>NZ_JBPIYZ010000001.1:0-2881610 GCF_051172415.1 Serratia sp. H402Y | reverse complement strand
GGTAGTCGCGCCACAGGACTTCGGCGATGTCCGCCATGCCCATAGGGGCCCCCGGGTGGCCGGAATTTGCTTTTTGTACGGCGTCCATGCTGAGTGCGCGGATGGCGTTGGCAAGCTCTTTACGAGAAGACATAACGAAACTCCAGTGCGATTACAGTTGAGCGGCCAACATGTCTTCCAGCTTCTGCTGGTCGACGGCGAACAGGCGGATGCCTTCGGCGAGTTTTTCTACCGCCATGGCGTCCTGATTGTGCAGCCAGCGGAATTCCGCTTCGGCCAGCGGAGCGGGTTGGTGGAAGCCCTCGGTCGACGGGGTCAGCTTGCGCTCGACCGGCTGTTCGCTGTTTTTCAGCTGCTCCAGCAGGTTCGGCGCGATGGTCAGGCGATCGCAGCCGGCCAGCGCCAGGATCTGCTCAACTTTGCGGAAGCTGGCGCCCATGATCACTGTCTGGTAACGATGACGCTTGTAGTATTCATAGATGGTGCGCACCGATTTCACGCCCGGATCCTGATCGGCGTCGTAGTCGGCGGCAGGCTGTTTAGCCTGGTACCAGTCATAGATGCGGCCGACGAACGGCGAGATCAGATACACGCCGGCTTCGGCGCAGGCGCGGGCCTGAGCGAAGGAGAACAGCAGCGTCAGGTTGGTGTTGATGCCTTCTTTTTCCAGCTCTTCGGCGGCTTTGATGCCTTCCCAGGTGGAAGCCAGCTTGATCAGGATGCGCGATTTGTCGATGCCCTGTTCCTGATACATGCCGATCAGTTTGCGCGCTTTGGCGACGCACATGCCGCGGTCGAACGACAGGCGGGCGTCCACTTCGGTGGAGATGCGGCCCGGCACGCTTTTGAGGATCTCGACGCCGATGTTGACCGCCAGTTTATCGCTGGCGTTGATCAGCTGGGTTTCCTTGCTGCCGCCCTGGCGGCGGGCATACTCCAGCGCTTCGGTGATCAGCGCTTTGTACTGCGGCAGCGCGGCGGCTTTCAGGATCAGCGAAGGGTTGGTGGTGGCGTCCTGGGGTTCGAACTGGCGGATGGATTCGATATCGCCGCTGTCGGCGACCACCGTGGTCAGCTGCTTGAGTGCGTCTAATTGATTCATTGATAAGCTCCTTGACCAAGCTCAACGTAGGGAAATGAGAACCTTTTTCATCATAGGGGGAACACACTGCATCATCGGATCGAGAATGAAAATGCGCTTTTTCTGATTGTTGCGATGGATAATAACAATGAATGACGAATAAACCCAGGCGGAGCGCGGCTTGCGCGCGACCGCCATCGAGACTGCAGGCGGTTTAACGCCGACCGACCGCGTTTTCGTAATAGCCGATCCGCTCGACTTTCGGCGCCGATCCTCCCCCTTCAAACTCCGATTCCAGCCAGGCATCGACGATGGTTTTCGCCAGTTCGGCGCCGATGACCCGCGCGCCCAGCGTGATGATCTGCGCATCATTGCTTTTGCGCGCCCGTTGGGCGGAGTAGGTATCGTGACATTGCGCCGCGCGAATGCCGGGCACTTTATTGGCCACGATGCTCATACCGATGCCGGTGCCGCACAGCAGGATCCCCCGCCGATGTTTTTCCTCCCGTATCGCCTGCGCGACGCGATAGGCGATATCGGGATAGATCCCCGTTTCTGCGGTGCGATCCGTCGTGTAGTCAATGACGGGAATGTCCCGTCGTTGCAGGTGGGCGACGATCAGATCCTTCAATTCAATGGCGGCATCGTCGGCGCCGATGGCGATAGGCAGCATAGCGGTCTCCTGATTGGTAACGAAAAGGGCGGCGATCCTCGGTGGCGCCACGTTCATTACCGTATCCCTGTTTAATCAAATGTTCAATTGATGTTCTTTTGTTTTTTGCCTGATTTTTCTGTTCCTCCCTTTAAAAGGTGACAGTCGTCACTAAAAAAGAGGTTTTAATCGTTATTTATCCTCATGCAGGCGGGTTTTTGAGCGATATCACAGTTTGGCAAGTTCTCTGTGGGCAAATTGAACGCGTGACGTTAGTGTTCATTTGTTCTTTGTTTGTGTTATTGATCATAAAGAGTCACCCTACCAGAGGAGAGTGCTATGTGTCAGACCTGCATGACAGAGGCGAAAATGGCGGACGGTATCCCCGAGATCATGAAGGCGGTTGTGGCGTACGCCCCGAAAGATTACCGCCTGGAACAGGTGCCGGTACCGAAGATCGGCCCGAAAGAGATCCTGGTGAAGATCGAGGCCTGCGGCATCTGCGCCGGCGATGTTAAAGCGTTCGAAGGGGCGCCCAGCTTCTGGGGCGATGAAAAACAACCGGCATACATCAAGGCGCCGATGATCCCCGGTCATGAGTTTATCGGCCACGTGGTGGGATACGGCGAAGGCGTCGAGGGCTTCAATCTCGGCGATCGGGTGATATCAGAACAGATCGTTCCCTGTTGGCAATGCCGCTTCTGCAACCGCGGCCAGTATTGGATGTGCGAAAAGCATGACCTGTACGGTTTCCAGAAAAACGTCAATGGCGGCATGGCCGAGTACATGAAGTTCACCAAAGAGGCGATTAACTATCACGTACCGGCCGATCTGCCGATCGAAAAAGCCATTCTGATCGAACCCTATGCTTGCTCCTTCCATGCGGTGCAACGCGCCAATATCAAACTGGGCGATGTCGTGGTGCTGGCCGGCGCCGGCACCCTGGGGCTGGGCATGATCGGGGCGATCAAAAAGTCCGGGCCCTCGAAGCTGGTGGTGCTGGATCTGTCCGACGAGCGTCTGGCGCTGGCGAAGCGCTTCGGCGCGGATGTGACGCTGAACCCGACCCGTGACGACGTGCCCGCGGCGGTTAAAGCGATGACCGATGGCTACGGCTGCGACATCTACATCGAGGCGACCGGCGCCCAAAAGTCCGTGGAACAGGGCCTGACGCTGATCCGCAAACTCGGCACCTTCGTGGAATTTTCCGTGTTCAAGGATCCGGTGACCGTCGACTGGAGCATCATCAGCGACCGCAAGGAGCTGGACGTGCTCGGTTCGCACCTCGGCCCTTACTGCTACCCGCTGGTGATCGAAGGCATCGCCAATGGCGATCTGCCAACCGAAGGCGTGGTGACGCATACGCTGCCGCTGGAACAGTTCGCCGAGGGCTTCGAGCTGATGAAGCGCGGCATCGGTTCAATCAAAGTGGTGCTTAATCCAAACCTCTGAAACCTGCATCGTTCTTCGGGTGCGGGCGAGCCTGCGCCTCCATAATCACATGTGCTGGGGTGTTCTATGTTGCATGGACTGATTCATCGCATTGGTCTGTCACCGAAACTGCTGCTGGGCTATGCCGGCGTGTTGGTGTTCATGATGGGCGAAGGGCTGGAACAAGGATGGCTGTCGCCTTATTTGATCGGCAAGGGGCTGAGCATTCAGGAATCGGCGCTGCTGTTCAGCGTTTATGGCTTTGCGGCCGCGATCGCCGCCTGGTTTTCCGGCGTGCTGGCGGAAATCTTTACCGCCCGGCGGGTGATGTTGGCCGGCCTGCTGCTGTTTCTGTTCGGTTCGGTGTGCTTTTTGACGTTCGGCCTGCCGAGCAACAACCTGGCGATCATGGTGCCGACCTATGCGCTGCGCGGCTTGGGTTATCCGTTATTCGCCTACGGTTTTCTGGTGTGGGTGGCGTATGAGGCGCCGCCGGAAAGGCTGGGGTCGGCGGTGGGGATTTTCTGGTTCGTCTACAGCGGCGGGCTCAGCGTGCTGGGCGTGCTGTATTCCAGCATCATGCTGCCTTATCTCGGTGAGATCCACACGCTGTGGAGCGCGCTGATTTTCGTCGTGCTGGGCGCGGTGATTGCGCTGATGCTCAATCGCGACGACGGCGCGGCACAGAGCGGCAACCGTGAAAAGGCGTCGCTGGGTTACGTCTTGAAAGGCATCACCATCGCGTTTGAAAACCCGAAGATTGGCCTGGGCGGCATCGTGCGCACCATTAATACCTCCGCGGCATACGGCTTCGTCGTATTCATGCCCATGTACATGATGGATATGGGATTCACCCGCACGCATTGGCTGCAGATGTACGCCGCGCTGTGGACGGTCAACATCATTTTCAACCTGATTTTCGGCGTGATCAGCGACGGTCTCGGCTGGCGCAATGTGGTGATGTGGTTCGGCTGCGTCGGCTGCGCCTTGACCACGCTGATGTTCTACTACGTACCGCAATTCTTCGGCGCCAACTACCTGCTGACCGTTTGCGCCGCCGGTTTGTTCGGCGCCTGCCTGGCGGCGTTCGTGCCGCTGTCGGCCATCATGCCGTCGCTGGCGCCGGACAATAAGGGCGCGGCGATGTCGATTCTCAATCTGGGCGCCGGCCTGAGCACCTTTGTCGGCCCGGCGGTGGTGGGGCTGTTTATCGGCAGTCTCGGCACCGTTGGCGTGATCTGGATCTTTACCGGTTTGTACCTGTTCAGCGGCGTGCTGATGAAATTTGTCACGCTGCCGAAGGAAAGCGCGATGGCGCAGGAAGAACGCGGCGCGAGTTTGGCGAAAATATCCTGACCGAGGGTGAAGTTCACAGTTTTAAGGGGAAATATATGATTAATCATCAAACTACGGCGCCGCGCGAGCTCTCGCTGCAGGGCAAGGTGGCGCTGATTACCGGCGGCGCTGCGGGGATCGGCCTCGCTATCGCCGAACGCTATCTGCAAAACGGCGCGCGCGTGGCGCTGCTCGATCGTGCGCCGCAGGTTGCTGAAGTGGCGCGACGGCTGGACGCCGAGGCGGCGGTGGGCGTCGTGGCCGACGTCACCGATGCCGCGTCGGTGGAGCGGGCGGTGGCGCAGAGTGAGGCGCATTTCGGGCAGCTGGACGTGCTGGTCAACAGCGCCGGCATCGTCACGCTGCATCCCGCTGAGGAACTGCCGGAAGCGGCGTGGGATGCAACCCAGGCGGTCAATCTGAAAGGCGTGTTTCTCACCTGCCAGGCGGTGGGCCGCCGTTTCATTAGTCAGCGCGGCGGCAGCATCATCAATCTCGCCTCGCAGGCCGGGGTGGTGGCATTGCCGAATCACCTGGCCTATTGCGCCAGCAAAGCGGGCGTGATCGGGTTGACTCAGGTGCTGGCGCTGGAGTGGGGGCCGCACAACGTGCGGGTCAACGCCATTTCACCCACCGTGGTTTTGACGGAGCTGGGCCGTAAGGCCTGGTCTGGCGAGGTGGCTGAGCAGATGAAGCAGAAAATCCCGCTGCGGCGCTTCGCCGAGCCGCAAGATATCGCCGCCAGCGCCCTGTTTTTGGCCGGCGACGCGGCGGCGATGATCACCGGCGCCAACCTGGTGGTCGACGGCGGTTACACCATTCAATAATTTCTTATTCAGGCGACAGAGAGGCCGCGATGAACAGAATCATTAACGATCCCGATCACGTAGTGGAAGACGCCATTCAGGGCTATAGGCTGGCCCACCCGGACTATTACGCCGCCACCGACAATGCGCGGGTGTTGAAATATCCGCCGGCGCCGATCGCCGGCAAAGTGGGCATCGTCACCGGCGGCGGTTCCGGCCATGAGCCGGCGTTCCTGGGCTATGTCGGCAAAAACATGCTGGATGCCGTCGCGATTGGCGAGATTTTTTCATCGCCTACGGCGGGGGCTTTTCTCGATGCCTTCAAGGCGGCGGACAGCGGTGCGGGCGTCGCTTGCCTGTACGGCAACTACGCCGGCGACAACATGAACGTCAAGATGGCGATCAAGAAGGCCACGGCGGCCGGCATACGGGTGAAAACCGTGGTGGCCAACGATGACGTCGCCTCGGCACCGGCCAGTGAGATCGATAAACGGCGCGGCGTGGCCGGAGAAATTCTGATGTGGAAGGTCGGCGCGGCGGCGGCGGCCAAGGGATACGATCTGGACGGCGTGATCGGCGCGGCGCAAAAAGCCATCGACCGGTGTCGTTCGATCGGCGTCGGCCTCAGTTCCTGCACCATTCCCGCGGTCGGCAAACCCAATTTTCATATCGAAGACGGCAAGATGGAGATCGGCATTGGCCATCACGGCGAACCGGGCATTGAGGTGTCGCCGATCCAGTCGGCGTCGGCGATGGCCGGCACCATGCTCGATTTCGTGCTCAACGACATGCCGCTGGAACAGGGGCAGGAGGTGGCGTTGCTGATCTCCGGGCTTGGCGCCACGCCGGTGATGGAGCTGTATATCTATTATGCCGAAATAGAGCGTCGGTTGACGGCGAAAGGCGTGCGGGTGCATCGGCGCTACGTCGGCAATTACTTCACGTCGCTGGAAATGATGGGCGTGACGCTGACGCTGATGACGCTGGATGACGAACTGAAAACGCTGCTGGACATGCCGGCGCAATCTTTAGGCTTAACCCAGGTGGAGTGAATCATGACGGAACAAATTTCAACCCGGTACGGCAATGAGATCGTTACGGGGCTGATAGAAACCATTGTCAGCAACCGCGAATACCTGAGCGAAATCGACGGCGCCATCGGCGACGGCGACCACGGCATTAACATGTCGAAGGGATTCGCGATGTGCGGCGATGCCATTCGCGGCCGCGAGCTCACGTTGGCGCAGGCGTTCGATGCGGTTTCCGATGCGCTGATGGAGGGCATCGGCGGTTCGATGGGGCCGCTGTACGGTAGCCTGTTCATGGGCATGGCGGAGAGCGTGCGCGAGCGCAGCGTGCTGGATAAGCAGGCATTTTTGGCGATGTTGCACGGCGGTTTGCGCGAACTGCAGGACATCAGCAGCGCGGGCGTGGGGGACAAGTGTCTGATGGATACGCTGATACCGGCGGTAGCGGCGTTTGAGCAGGCGGCGGGGCGTGGTGACGACTTCGCCGCTGCGCTGGAACAGATGAGGATCGCCGCGGCGCGCGGGCGCGATTCCACGCGCGAGCTGGTGGCGAAAATCGGCCGCGCCAGCCGCCTGGGCGAGCGTTCGCGCGGCGTACTGGACGCCGGCGCGGTATCTTGCTGCCTGCTCTTGACCCGATTGGCGGACGAGGTGGAGCAACGACTGAATACCGTTGCCGCCTGAACGCGTTATACTAGCGGGCATTCAGCATTGTCGGAGGGGCGTGTATCGTCCCTCCGCCATGATTAACCGGCCTGCCGTGGGGAAACGTCTAACGGATGGAAAAACAAACTGTGTCCCAGGATAACGAACTGCTGACCGAAATCGCCGTTGCTTATTATCAGGATGAGATCACGCAGGAAGAGATCGCCAAAAAGTTCGGCATCTCACGGATCAAAGTCGGTCGTTTGCTCAAGCGCGCCAAGGAAGAAGGCATCGTCGAGATCAACGTGCGTTATCACCCGGTGTTCAGCACCCGGCTGGAACAGCAGATGATGGAACGTTTTCCCATCAGCCGCGCGCTGATCGCGCTCGATCATCAGGACGAAGAGGAACAGCGTCGGCAAGTGGCGGCGCTGGTGTCCAACTACCTGGCGATGTCGCTGAAAGACGATATGGTGTTGGCGGTCGGGCAGGGACGCAACGTGGCGGCGATCGCCGATCACGTCGGCAGCGTGACGGAGCGCAACTGCAAGTTCATCTGCGGCATCGGCGGCACCCACCGTCCGGGCGATGCGATCAATGCCGACCATATCAGCCGGCGCTTGGCGAAGAAGTTCGGCGGCAGCAGCGAGACGCTCTATGCGCCGGCCTACGTCGAAAATCGCGCGCTGAAAGACGCCTTCATGCAGAACGGCACGATCAAGGAAACGTTGGATCGCGCGCGTAAGGCCGATGTGGCGTTAGTCGGCATTGGCGACATGAATGAAAACAGTTATATGGTGAAATTGGGGTGGTTTACGCCGCACGAGATTATCGACGCCAGCCTTAATCAGGGCGTGATCGGCGACATCGCCGGCTATGACTTTTTCAATGCCCAGGGGCAGCATGTCGATACGGTGATGAATGACCGTGTGATTGGGCTGAGCATTGATGAGCTGCGCAAAATTCCGTGCGTGATCGCCATTGCCTCCGAGAATACCAAGGCGCTGGCGATTTTGGGCGCGTTGCGCACCGGCGCCATCGACATTATCGCCACCAGCGCGCTCAATGTGCGCACTATCCTCAACATGTCGCAATAGCGGCACCCGCAAAAAAGGGTTCAGCGCCAGGCTGAACCCTCCAGAGACATCCCCCTTTTGACGGATCAGTGGCTGAGGTTGACGTCGATCGCCTGATAGAAGGCGTTGGCGGTGTCGGCTATGTCCCACACGGCAAGGATCACGTGCGAACCGCTGCGATCTGCCGGTATGTTGCACTGGTGGGTGACCTGCGCGGCAGGGATGGCGCCGCCGTCGTTGAACTGGCAGAACGGCGTCAGGTCAAAGGAAGCGCGGGTCAGCGGTTGAGAAGCGTCCCAGTTCGGCTTGGTGATGAAATAGCGCCAGCTGGTGGTGCTGTGACGCGCGGTCAGCTTCCAGGTAAAGGAGTTCGGGCCGGTTTTCAGGTTGAGCTTGTTCCAGCGCGTCGGCGTTTGCTGATCCAGTTCGAAGAAGGTGGACTTGTTGGCGCTGGCGATATGGCCGTCAACCGGACCGGCCTGCGGGAAGCCTTTCAGGCCCTCGACGCTCTGCGGTTCGTACTGCACGCTGCCGCACTGGGTGTTGAGCTGCAGTTTGCACTGGTAGGCGCGGCTGGCCGGCGACTCGACATAACCGTGAGCATTCGCCTGTTGCGAAACGCCGAACATGGCCGCGCTCAGCAGGCCCAGAGAGAGCAGGGTACGGGAAGTTTTGTTCATAAGTCACTCCTGACTGAAATTATGTTGTAAGTTGAGCGTATTTCACCGACAAAATGAGAGACTAATAACGCAATTAGAAATAACTCTTCTTGTCGGCTTGTTTTATTTTTATCATTCTGGTCGTGCGATAGAGCGGAATGTTTTAACGGCTATTAACGAAAATTATTATGATGACGATCTTTGATCGTTAGGCTGAATTTATTTAACTGTCGCTGTGTAAAAGTAGGGCGCTATGATGAATTTTATATCAGGTCGTGATGAATAGTATTTAAGATAGCGCTCTCATTTATGAAGTATATTGCTTGTTGCTATGAGTACCCTTGTTCGATTTGATCGATTTTTGTGCGCCACCACCTTGGGAATTTAGTGTCATTTTTCTTATTTTATTTTAAAGAGGAATTTGTATGACTAGATTATCCCTGGACGCGATTAAAATAATCAGCACCATCAAGAGCACCGGTTCTTTCTCTATGGCGGCGGAGGCGCTGCATAAAACGCCTTCGGCGATCTCTTATCGGGTTTCCAATATTGAAAGCAAACTCTGCGTGAAACTTTTTCATCGCAATGGCCCCATGATTACCCTGACGGATGAAGGGGAATTTCTCCTGCAGGAAGGCAGCTGGATATTAAATGCGGTGCAGGATCTGGAAAGCCGGGTGCGCAACATCCCCAAGCTGGACAATAATATCCGCCTGGCGGTAGACACCTTCTTCCCGTTGGAAACCCTGACGCAGGATATCCGCGACTATATTCAGCATTGCCCGAACGCCAGTATCTCGGTGCAGCGAGAAGCGTTGAACGGCACCTGGGATGCGCTGAAGAACAACCGGGCGGATCTGATCATCGCCATTGGCCAAATTCCCGACAGCGTGCAGGCCAAAACCCTGATGCTCGGCAAGCTCAACTTTGTGCTGTGCGTGTCGCCTTCGCACCCGTTCGCGGCGCAGAGAAAGCCGGTGTGCAAGAAACAGCGGTTGAACGACATCGTGGTGGTGATCGCCGACAGCAGCCATGAGCTGCCCAAACGCAATCACGGCACGCTGCCCTTGCAGCGTCAGTTGGTGGTATGCGATGTGGAAAGCAATCTGGCGCTGCTCAAGCGCGGCATCGGCCACGCTTTTCTGCCGCCTGCTTTGATCGAAAAGGAATTGGCCAGCGGCGAACTGGTGACGGTGCCGGTAGAGATGCAAAAAGGCGACGAAATGATTTGGCTGGCGTGGCACCCGGCCAGCAAGGGCGCCGGGTTTAACTGGTGGCATGAGCGGCTGACGCGCAAAAGCGATGTCTACAGCCTGATGGGCCGCGAAGTGGTGCGGGATGGCGGTTATCCTTGGTGCCACAACTGAAGGAATAGAGACGAAGGGACGCGAAAATCAAACGGTTAACTCAATGAAAACCCCGCAGCATTCGGCTACGGGGTTTTTTTACGGCTTACGCCACGCGGCCCACCTTCAGCCAGGCGCCGTCAGAACCGGGCGCCGAGGTGATGTAACCCCATTTGGTCTGCCAGACGTAACCCTGATAGGACACCAGCGCGCCCTGCGCGTAAGTGGTGCCCGGCACATAGGCCGGCGCGGTCATGATCGGCAGGTTGCCGGGGCCGACGCCGGTGTAGCGCAGCCCGGTGCCCATATCCAGCTGGCTGTCGTCGTAGTCCGCGGCGTTGAAATAGCGATCCAGCGAGGCCAGCAGATCGCCGTTGCGGTTGTCTTGCCCCAGATGCCAGAACATCACGCCGCCCAACTGCTGCTGCTTGATGTATTTCGCTTTGTATTTGAAGCTCTCGGCATCGTCATAGGTGACGAACAGCCCTTTCTGCGCATGATACAGGTAAGGCGTTTTGGTCTTGTCGTTCCACAGCCGCTGATAGCCGTAGTTGCCCAGCAGCATCTGCTCCAGTTGGCGATAGGAGGCGATGCGCGGATCCTTGTCGCGCACGCACTCTTCGCAGCCCACCAGCCAGTAATCGGTGTTCGGGTACGGATCTTCGCCCGGCGTGCTGTGGCTGCTGTATTGCCCGCCGTTGCCGCCGCTGACGCCCTTGAAGGCGCGGCCGTAGAAGGGCACGCCCATCACGATTTTGGCGCTCGGCACGCCTTCCATCATCAGGTGTTGCTGCACCGCGGCGTCGACCGTCAGGCTGAACGGGCTGGGGAAGGCGCGGGTCAGCTCTTCCCAGCTCCAGCCCAGGTTGGCTTCGCGCAGCGCATTGTAGAAGGTCGGCCCGGCCGCATCGCCGAACAGCGCCGCCTGGTGGTTGGTTACTTTCTCCCAGGGGCCGGCCAGATCGTAGGTCATGAGGTTGATGTAATCGAGCGGCGCGACGATCTGCGCCAGCTTGCTGTAATAGCGCGACAGGAAGAAGGCGCCGCCGGCGCCGGCGATGGTCAACTGGTACGGCAACGCCTGGCGGCCGTCGGCGACGGTTTGCTGGTTCAGCAGGGTGCGGATCTCCTGCAGCGCGGCGATGAAACCGTCCACTTCCGCGGCTTGCGGGTACTCCCAGTCGATGTCCACGCCGTCGAAGCCGTAATCCTTCATGATGCGCACGCAGGATTGGGCGAACTTGGCGCGCGACGCCGGGGTTTTCACCGCGTTGACGTAGTTGGCGTGCGACACACCCAGATCGTTGGAGTAGTACCAGCCGCCGATGGAGAACATGATGCGCAGGCTGGGGTTGTGCGCTTTGAGCGCGGTCAGACGGTTGACCACATCGCGCGCCTTGGCGTCGTTGGTGGCCGGATCCCAGGCGCATTCCAGATTGCTGTTGATATCCAGGAACGAGAAGTTAATGTGCGTCAGCTGTTTGGCTTTGGCCGGCGTGATGTTGGAAACCGGGAACGGCACGACAGACGTATCGGTCTCGGTGTAATTATTGATTTGGTTGGTCGGAATAAAATAATACCCAATAACGGCTTTACGTGTGGACATGGCATTTCTCCAGAGTGGATGTTTTTCGGTGGGGAAATATTTCCCGTTGCCATTAATGTTTATTTTTCGCGGAAATAACAGTCGAAACAAATCACGATAAGAATGAATTTTTTATTCACTGCCGCCTGCCTTGGCGTTTATGTGTTGTGCCAGCATTCAGCATGAATGAATTCGACCATAGGGCCTGTATTTATTCATTTGCTTTGTAATAGCATCCTTAACTAGATTCTGAGTATCCGATGTCCCACCGGCCGTGATTGGCATTTAATTAAAAATAAAAAAGGAGATGAGCTATGTCCAGCATAGAGCCTGACGCTGTTGGCTTAATAGTCCAGCGAGTATGTGAATATCTTCAGCCGGTATTGAACGCCATTCTGGCCGGCGTGATGGCGCTATTACACGGCGCCTATCGCAACGTGGATATTCGGCGACGTTTATTGAATGCGGCGATGTGCGCGTTATTGGCCTGGACGGTGCGCGATGCGCTGGCGTTGATGGGCCTGGAATTAAACTGGGCGAATTTGGCCAGCGTATTGATTGGCTTTATGGGGGCGGATTACATCAACGCCTTAATTAAAAAATTCATCGGCAAAAAAACGGGGTTTAAAAATGTTAAATGACATCGAAGAGATTCGCTTTACCGCCCGCAGCGAAGAGAACCTGCGCGGCGTGCATCCGGATCTGGTGCGCGTTATTCGTCTGGCGCTGCGCTATTCCCTGGTGCCGTTTTCCGTCAGCGAGGGGCTGCGCAGCATGGCGCGCCAGCGGGAAATGGTGCGCGCCGGCAACAGCCAAACGCTGCGCAGCCGCCATCTGACCGGACACGCGGTGGACGTGGTGGCGATGCCGGCGGGCGTGGTCTCCTGGGAGTGGGATTACTACGCGCAAATTGCGGTGGCGGTGCGGCGCGCGGCGCGTGAATGCGGCATCAACGTCGAATGGGGCGGCGAATGGAAGACCCTCAAGGACGGCCCGCACTTCCAGCTGCCGTTTCGGGACTATCCGGCATGAGCGGCTGGCTGCAAAAACTGATGCAGGGCGGCTTGCTGCTGCTGTTGCTGGCGGCTATCTGCCTCGGCGGCTACAGCTCGCTGTTGTCGCACCAGTTGGCGTCCGCGCGACAACAGGCGGCGGAACTGCAAAAAAGCCTGGCGCAGCAGGCGGGGCTGATCGCCACCCTGCAGACACAGGACGCGCAAAACCGCGCGCTGATGGCGGCGCAGCAGCGGCAGGAACAGCAGCTGCGCCAGCAACACGAGGCTTATCAGAGGAAATACCGTGAAGCGATTAAAAACGATCCCTGCGCCGCTCGGCCTCTGCCTGGCGCTGTGCTTGAGCTCCTGCGCCCGGCCGCCGGCGCCGCAGGCCGTGCCGCTGTTGCCCCCTGAGTCGGTATTTGCTCCCTGTGAGCAGCCGCAGTTGCAGGGGGAGACTTGGGGCGATGCGGTGAGCTATGTCCTGGCATTACAAACCTCGTTACACATTTGCGCCGGCCAGGCGGAGACGCTCAACGCCTGGCGCGCCACGCTGCCGCCGCGCTGACGGCGGCGCTTGTCTGACTTGTCCCGCAGGCCTTCTTTTTTTACTTTTAAAACGCTCTTTCGACCAAGGTTATGGCGCGCTTCAAAGTTTGTGATGTTTCTCTCACTATACTTCAAGGCTGTGCCCTGTCATTGTAATTGGGCGCCATGGCCCACGGCAGGGCGCAGCCTCAAAGCCTTACCTCAACATAAAAGCAAAAAACAAAGGAATCCATAATGGACGAACAGCTCAAACAGAGTGCCCTTGATTTCCATCAGTTTCCTGTCCCAGGGAAGATCCAGGTTTCCCCTACCAAACCGTTGGCGACCCAGCGCGATCTGGCGCTGGCCTATTCGCCGGGCGTCGCCGCGCCTTGCCTCGAGATCGCCGAAGATCCGCTGGCGGCCTACAAATACACCGCGCGCGGCAACCTGGTGGCGGTGATTTCCAACGGCACGGCGGTACTGGGTCTGGGCAATATCGGCGCGTTGGCCGGTAAGCCGGTGATGGAAGGCAAGGGCGTTTTGTTCAAGAAGTTTTCCGGTATCGATGTATTTGATATCGAAGTGGATGAGCATAACCCTGACAAATTAATCGACATTATCGCCGCGCTGGAACCGACCTTCGGCGGCATCAACCTGGAAGACATCAAGGCGCCAGAGTGTTTCTACATCGAACAGAAACTGCGTGAGCGCATGAAGATCCCGGTGTTCCACGACGACCAGCACGGCACGGCGATCATTACCACCGCTGCGGTGCTCAACGGCCTGCGCGTGGTGAAGAAGAACATCTCCGACGTGCGGCTGGTGGTGTCCGGCGCCGGCGCGGCGTCCATCGCCTGCCTGAACTTGCTGGTGGCGCTGGGGCTGCGTCAACAGAACATCACCGTCTGCGACTCCAAGGGCGTCATCTATAAAGGCCGCGACGCCAATATGGAACAGACCAAAGCCGCCTACGCCATCGAGGATAACGGCCAGCGCACGCTGGGCGACGCCATCCCGAACGCCGACATCTTCCTCGGCTGCTCCGGCCCGGGCGTGCTGACGCAGGATATGGTGAAAACCATGGCGCGCGATCCGCTGATCATGGCGCTGGCCAACCCGGAACCGGAAATTCTGCCGCCGCTGGCCAAAGCGGTGCGCCCGGACGCCATCATCTGTACCGGCCGTTCCGACTACCCGAACCAGGTGAACAACGTCCTGTGCTTCCCGTTCATTTTCCGCGGCGCGCTGGACGTGGGCGCCACCACCATCAACGAAGAGATGAAGCTGGCCTGCGTGCATGCCATCGCCGATCTGGCGCTGGCGGAACAGAGCGACGTGGTGGCCTCCGCGTATGACGATCAGGATCTCTCCTTCGGGCCGGAATACATCATTCCGAAACCGTTCGATCCGCGTCTGATCGTCAAGATCGCGCCGGCGGTGGCCAAGGCGGCGATGGACTCCGGCGTGGCGACGCGCCCGATCGAAGACTTCGACGCCTACGTGGAGAAGCTGGCGGAGTTCGTCTACAAAACCAATCTGTTCATGAAACCGATCTTCTCGCAGGCGCGCAAAGAGGTGAAGCGGGTGGTGCTGGCGGAAGGTGAGGAAGAGCGCGTGCTGCACGCCACGCAAGAGCTGGTGTCGCAGGGGCTGGCTTTCCCGATCCTGGTCGGCCGTCCGAGCGTGATCGAGATGCGCCTGAAAAAGCTGGGCCTGCAATTGACGCCGGGCAAAGATTTCGAAGTGGTGAACAACGAGTCGGATCCGCGCTTCAACGAATACTGGGGCGAGTACTACCAGATCATGAAACGCCGCGGCGTTTCGCAAGAGCAGGCGCGCCGCGCGGTGATTGGCAACCCGACGCTGATCGCCGCCATCATGCTGCACCGCGGCGAAGCGGACGCGATGATCTGCGGCACCATCGGCAGCTACCACGAGCATTACGACGTGGTGAAGAACGTGTTCGGCTTCCGTGAAGGCGCGCACGTCGCCGGCGCGATGAACGCGCTGCTGCTGCCGAGCGGCAACACCTTCATCGCCGACACCTACGTCAACGACGATCCGACGCCGGAACAGCTGGCGGAGATCACCCTGATGGCGGCGGAAACCGTGCGCCGTTTCGGCATCGAGCCGAAGGTGGCGCTGCTGTCTCACTCCAGCTTCGGCTCGTCTGATTGCCCGGCGGCGCGCAAGATGCGTAAAACGCTGGAGCTGGTGAACGAGCTGGCGCCGGAGCTGGAGATCGACGGTGAAATGCACGGCGACGCCGCGCTGGTGGAAAGCATCCGTCACGATCTGATGCCGGACAGCCCGCTGAAAGGCTCGGCCAACCTGCTGATCATGCCGAACATGGAAGCGGCGCGCATCAGCTACAACCTGCTGCGCGTCTCTTGCTCGGAAGGGGTGACCGTCGGGCCGGTGCTGATGGGGGTGGCCAAACCGGTGCACATCCTGACGCCGATCGCCTCGGTGCGCCGCATCGTCAACATGGTGGCGCTGGCGGTGGTGGAAGCCCAGACCGAACCGCTGTAAGCCCGGGTTGAATGACTGGCCCCCTGTGCCGTTGGCGCCGGGGGCTTTTTTATGCCTTGTAGCGTGCAGCGATGGCGCGAATATCCTGCGGCGTAGTGCGACAACAGCCGCCAATCAATTGTGCGCCGAGCGTGCGCCACTCTGTCGCCTGATCGGCCAGGCTGCCGTGCTCGCCGCCGCAGGCGCGCCAGGTTTTGCTCACCGCATCGTAGTGCTCGCCGGAGTTCGGGTAGACCAGCAGCGGTTTGTCGGCCAGCGCGCTCAGCTGACGCAGCGCCGGGGCGACCTTGTCCAGCGCGATGCAGTTGATGCCGATGGCCAGCACCTGCGGGTTACCGCGCAGCGCGGACAGGACCTCAGTCAGCGACGTGCCGTCGCTGAGGTGTTGGCTGTCGCGCAGGGTGAAGGCGAACCAGGCGCCGAGCGTCGGGAACTCCTGCAGCAGCGTCAGCAGCGCCTGCAGTTCAGCAAACGACGGCAGCGTTTCGCAGGCCAGCAGATCGACGCCGGCGGCGGCCAGCGCGGCGATGCGCGGGCGGTGGAAGGCAATGAAGTCATCCTGCGCCAGCCGGTAGTCGCCGCGGTATTCCGAGCCGTCGGCCAGATAGGCGCCGTACGGGCCCACCGAACCGGCGATCAACAGCGGCGCCGCCTGCGGGTGCGCGGCCAGATAATCGCGGCGCGCGCGCTGCGCCAGCTGCACGCTTTTGGCGATCAACGCCAGCGACTGAGCCTGATCCAGGCCGCGGCGCGAGAAGCCCTGCGGCGTGGCCTGATAGCTGGCGGTGATAGCGCACTGGGCGCCGGCGTTGAAATAATCGAGGTGGACCTGATAGATAAGCTCGGGATTTTCAATCAGCACCTTGGCCGACCACAGCGGATCGGTCAGATCGCAGCCGCGCGCTTCCAGCTCGGTGGCCAGCGCGCCGTCCAGGATCAGCGTCGGCCGTTCGGCCAGCAAACGAGCGACGGGGTTGTTAACCGACATGTTGTTCTCCCAAAGCGTTTTTTTGCCCGGCGCGCCGGGTCAGGAAATAGGTGAGGTAGCACAGGGCGACGAACGGCAGGCCGCAGTAGAGCGCGATGCGCTGCTCCGGATCGAACGCCAGCCCGATGCAGGCCAGCAGGCACAGCGCAAAGCCGAGGATCGGCGTCAATGGATAGCCGGGCGCGCGGTATTTCAGGCCGTTTATCGGCTGGCCGCTGCGCAGATAGGCGCGGCGGAAAGCATAGTGGGCGGCGCAGATGCTCAGCCACACCGCCACCACCGCAAAGCCGGAGATCGCCGACAGGGCGACAAACACCGTATCCGGCGCGATCACGCTGGTCAGCAGCGCCAGCACGCCGCCGAGCATGCTGAAGGTCAGGGCGTTGATCGGAATGCCGCGCGCATTGACGCGCGCAAAGTAGGCCGGCAGGGTGCGCTGGTGGGCCAGCGACCACAGCATGCGCCCCGAGGCGTACAGGCCGGAGTTGGCCGCCGACAGGATGGCGGTCAGGATCACGAAGTTGAAGATATCGGCGGCGTAAGGCACGCCGATGCGTTCAAACACCAGCACGAACGGGCTTTTGACGATCCCCGCCTGATCCATCGGGATCAACGCCGCCAGCACAAACACCGTGCCGATAAAGAACAGCATCAGGCGGATCACCGTGGTGCGGATCGCCAGCGGCACGACTTTCTCCGGGTTCTCGGTTTCACCGGCGGCGATACCGATCAGCTCCGTGCCGGAGAAAGCGAAGTTCACCGCCACCATGGTCATCAGGATCGGCAGCGTGCCGTGCGGCAGCCAGCCGGAAGCGGTCAGGTTGTGCAGGAACGGCGCCGGGGTGCCGTCTTTCATCGGCAGCAGGCCGAACATGGCGGCGCCGCCCAGAATGATGAACGCCAGAATGGTCACCACTTTGATCAGCGAAAACCAGAATTCGCTTTCGGCGAAAAAACGGGTGGTCACGACGTTGAGCAGGAAAATGGCCGCGCAGAAGATCAGGCACCACAGCCACACCGGCGACTGCGGGAACCAGTACTGCATGCAGAATCCGGCCGCGGTCAGGCTGGAGCCCAGCGCCACCGTCCAGGTGAGCCAATACAGCCAGGCGACGGCATAGCCGGTGGCCGGCCCCAGATAGCGCGAAGCATAGACGTGAAAGGCGCCGGTTTCCGGCATCGCCACCGACAGCTCGCCCAGGCACAGCATCACCAGATACACCACCAGCGCACCGATCAGGTAGGCCAGCAGCGTGCCGAGCGCCCCGGTGGTGGAGATGATGTAGCCGGTATTGAAAAACAGCCCGGTGCCGATCACGCCGCCCAGCGACAGCATCACCAGATGCCGGGCCTTCATGCTGCGTTTGAACTGCCCTGCGGCGGGCGCCGATGAGTGCATAATAATCTATCCATATAGACGTCTAAATATCTGAATGGCTATTGGTTATACCCGCAATGCCGTTTCAACGCAATGCGTCACCGGCGATCGCCGCGTAAAAAAATCGTCAGGCCAGATCTATATGCAAATGATAATTATTATCTATAATGTCGCCATTTTCGCTAATGGGGCAACATGATGAGATATCTGATTTTATTGGCGGCGTTGGCGCTCGGCGCCTGCAGCCAAACGCCGGTGAAGACGCCGGCCAGCGACGTCGCGAGCCTGGGGAATATCACCGATCTGCACAGCGGCGCGACCCTGACGCCCGAGCAGCTGTTGACGCGGTTGGCGCAGCAGCCGCGGGTGATCGTCGGGGAAAAGCATGACAATCCTTACCACCATCAGATTGAGCAATGGCTGGTGCAGCAGCTGCCGCAATGGCGGCCGCAGGGCAGCGTGCTGATGGAGATGATCAACCCGAACCAGCAGGCGCAGGTCGACAAAGTCAAGCAGTGGCTGCAGAGCGATCCCACGGTGCGTGACGGCCGCGTGGCGGAGCTGATCGCCTGGCAGCCGGGCTGGAAATGGGCGCTGTATGGCGGGGTGACGATGGCGGCGATGCGCGCGCCTTACCCGCTGTGGTCGGCCAACCTGGATCGCAGCGAGATCGCGGCGTTCTATCAGCAGCCGCAGTTCCCGGCGGGGCAGCTCTCGTCGCAGCCGGCGGTGCGCAAGGCGCTGGAAGAGACTATCCGCACTTCGCACGGCGGCCAGATTGAGGCCGCGCAGCTGCATGCGATGCTGGCGATCCAGCAGCAGCGCGATAGGCGCATGGCGGAGCGCCTGCTGGCGGCGCCGACGCCCGCGCTATTGATCGCCGGCGGTTATCACGCCGCCAAATCGGTGGGCGTGCCGCTGCACGTGCGGGATCTGCAACCGGCGGCGGCGCCGACGGTGCTGATGCTGGCGGAGCCGGGCGTACAGGTTGACGCGCACACGGCGGACTACCTGTGGATCACACCATCAGTGAAATGAATACGTTAAGGCAGTGAAAAGGGGTGTTAATTATAGTTGCAAATGATTATCATTAGTAAATGTGATCTGCAATCATTCGCAATTAAGTAAGCTAATGCCCCTATGTTAAGTCAGTCTTATCCCCCTCCGGCCTTTGCGCTGCCGCAGCCGCGCTGGGCGCGCGGCTTGCTGCTCGCCCTGGCGGCGCACGCGGCGTTGGTTCTGCTGTTTTATTGGCCGCAGAGGGCGCTCGAGCCGGTCGAGCTGCCGCCGCCGGCGGTGATGATGAGCTGGGCGGCGCAGATTGAAGCGCCGGAAAGCAAACCGTTGCCGCTGGGCGTGCAGCAGGCGGAATCCGCTGCGGCGCAGCCGGCGGAGCAGCAGCAACAGCCGGATCTGCCCAAGCTGGCGCGCGCCGATAAAGCGAAGATCGTGACGGCGGACAAGAAGCGCGCCGAGCACCGTCCCCCGCAAAAAGCGCAGCCGAAGCCGCAGGAACAGGCGAAAGAGACGCGCAACGCCGCCGCGTCCAGCGCCGCCGCGCCGCAGGCGCAGACGCTCTCTCACCACACCGCCGCCCCGATCAACAGCGACGCCAACAGCAACGCGCAGGCCAAGCTGTCGTGGGAGAGCCTGGTGAAGGGCAAACTGAACCGCATCAAAGAGTATCCCCTGGATGCCCGCAACCGCCGGCGCAGCGGCATGCCGCAGGTCAGTTTTAGCGTCGATGCGCAGGGGCGGGTGTCGAACGTGACCCTGCAGATCCGTTCCGGCACCGCGTCGCTGGATCGGGAAGCGGTGGCGGTGGTGTCGCGCGCGCAGCCGTTGCCGCCGCCGCCGCCGGAGATGCTCCAGAAGGGGGCCGTCAGGGTAAGGATGCCGATCGATTTCAATCTGGCGGAGCTGAATGCCCGCCGTTAATGCCCGCAGACGCGGCAGCGCCGCCGTCCGGCTCTTCAAACTTCGTGAGGGATTATGAATCCGCTGTTATTTACCCCGCGCCGTCGCATCGCGGCCGCGCTCTGGCTTTCTTTAGGCATCGCCGGCGCCGCGCTGGCGCAACCGCAGCCGCCGTTGGCGGAACGGGCGCCGAAAGCGCTGACGGCCCACGGCGAGACGCGTACCGACGATTACTACTGGCTGCGCGACGACAGCCGAAAAGATCAGAAGGTGCTGGACTACCTGAAGGCGGAGAACCGCTACACCGAGCAGATGATGGCGCCGTACCAGAAGTTGCGCGCCACGCTGTATCAGGAGATGCTGGGCCGCATGAACCCTGACGATCGTTCGGTGCCGTATCAGCTCAACGGCTATCGCTATCAGGAAAGCTACGCCGCCGGTAAAGATTTCGCGCGGTATCAGCGCCAGGCGCTCACCGCCGACGCGCCGTGGCAAACCTTACTGGACGCCAATCAGCGCGCGGCCGGCCATGCCTATTATCGCCTGGGGGCGCTGGACGTGAGCCTGGACAACCGCCGCCTGGCGGTGGCCGAAGATCTGCAGGGCCGCCGCCAATACCGCATCTCCCTGCGCGAGATAGACAGCGAACGCTGGTCGCCGGAAACGCTGGAAAACACCTCCGGCAACATGGTGTGGGCCAACGACAGCCAAACCCTGTTCTACGTGCGCAACCACCCGCAAACGCTGCTGCCGTACCAGGTCTACCGCCATCAGTACGGTACGCCGCCGGCGGAAGATAAACTGGTGTATCAGGAAAACGATCCGGCGTTCTACCTCAGCCTCAGCCGTTCTTCTTCGCGCGATTACCTGATTCTGACCATCAGCGGCAACACCACGTCCGAAGTGCGCCTGATCGACGCCAACCAGCCGCAGCGCGAGCCTCAGCTGTTCGCCGCCCGGCAAAACGGCCGCGAGTATTATCTCGATCACTACCGCGGCGAGTTCTATCTGCGTTCCAACCATCAGGATCCGAACTTCGGCCTGTACCGCACGGCGGCGGCGGGCAACCCCTGGCAGACGCTGATTGCGCCGCAGGCGCAGCACGAGGTGGAAAGCTTCAGCCTGTTCCGCGATTGGCTGGTGGTGCAGGAACGCGCCAACGGGCTGGTGCAGCTGCGGCAAATCAGCTGGGACGGCAAAACCGAGCGCGCCATCCCGTTCGACGACGCCAGCTACATGGCCTGGCTGGGCTATAACCCGGAGCCGGACAGCGATCGTTTGCGTTACGGCTATTCGGCGATGACCACGCCGACCCGCACCTATGAATGGGACCTGAACAAGGGCGAGCGCACTCTGCTCAAGCAGCAGGAAGTGAAAGGCGTCGATCCCAGCCTGTATCACAGCGAGCGCATTTGGGTCACGGCGCGCGACGGCGTGAAGGTGCCGGTCTCGCTGGTGTATCGCAAGTCGCTGTTCAAAAACGGGCATAACCCGCTGTTGGTGTACGGCTACGGCGCTTACGGCATGAGCATGGATCCGGCGTTCAGCGCCAACCGCATCAGCCTGCTGGACCGCGGCTTCGTCTATGCGCTGATCCACGTGCGCGGCGGCGGCGAACTGGGGCAGAACTGGTACAAACAGGGCAAGCTGACGCACAAACCGAACAGCTTCAACGATTTCATCGACGCCACCCAGGCGCTGATCAACGGCGGCTACGGCCAGCCGGGGCGCATCTACGCCATGGGCGGCAGCGCCGGCGGTTTGCTGATGGGGGCGGTGATCAATCAGGCGCCGCAGCTGTACAACGCGGTGGTGGCGCAGGTGCCGTTCGTCGACGTGGTGACCACCATGCTGGACGACAGCATTCCGCTCACTACCGGCGAATACGAGGAGTGGGGCAACCCGCACCAGCCGGCCGCCTATGCGCTGATGAAGTCCTACAGCCCGTATGACAATGTGCGCAAACAGCGTTACCCGAACCTGCTGGTCACCAGCGGTTTATACGATTCGCAGGTGCAGTATTGGGAGCCGGCCAAATGGGTGGCGAAGCTGCGGCTTTTCAAACAGGGCGATTCGCTGCTGCTGCTCTCCACCGACATGACCGCCGGCCACGGTGGCAAATCGGGCCGCCTGGCGCGGCTGGAAAACGGCGCGCTGGAGTACGCCTTTATTTTGGCAGCGGATCGGCAGGCGCAGAAATAACCTTCAGCGCCGCGGCACGCTGCGGCGCAATAAAACAATAACAACCTTTTATACCGCGCTTTCGGCGGGCTTTTGCTGGGCATTGTCGGCCATCAAACCTTATTGGCTATTTCTGGGGATATATGAAAATTAAAATGATAGCGAGCCTGATCGGCGCGGGACTGGTGCTGCACGGGCAGGCTGTGGCCGCGCAGGAACAGGCGGAAAACAATAAAGGCAGCGTGGCGTTCAGCCCGCTCAACGTCTCGGCCGCCGACGGCGGCAAAAGCAGCGAAAAAGACGCGTTGGCGAGGCCGGGCGCGTTCAGCTCGCGCGACGAGAACCAAAATCTGGAGTCGGTGGACAGCATTCTGCGCAGCATGCCGGGCACCTATACCCAGATCGACCCCGGCCAGGGATCGGTCAGCGTCAATATTCGCGGCCTGAGCGGCTTCGGCCGGGTCAACACCATGGTCGACGGCATCACGCAAAACTACTACGGCAACTCCCCGAGCGATGCAGCGCACGGCGGCATGCCCACCAGCCAGTTCGGGGCGCTGATCGATCCTAACTTTATCGTCGGCGTCGATGTGGCGCGCGGCAACGCCACCGGTTCCGACGGGGTGAATGCCTTGGCGGGCAGCGCCAATTTCCGCACCATCGGCGTGGACGACGTGGTGTTTTCCGATAACCCGTTCGGCGTACGCACCAAGTTCTCGGTGGGCAATAACGGCATCGGCCGCAGCGGCATGATCGCCGTGGGTGCCAAAACTGCCGCCTTTGCCGACGGCGGCAGCCTGGGGGCGATGGCGGCGATCAGCGGCAGCTCCATCACCTCTAACTACAAAAACGGCGCCGGTTTCGACAGCGAGATGTTCAACGTCGATAAAACCTACCGCCAGAACCCAAAATCCCAGCTGTTCAAAGTGGACATCAAGCCGGATGCCTTCAACAGCATCGAACTGTCGGCGCGCAGCTACCAGAATAAAATCACCCGCCGCCACATCGACAGCGACGATTTTTACCTCAAATACCACTACGCGCCGTTCTCGGAACTGATCGATTTCAAATTGACCGCCAGCACCAGCCGCGGTGAGCAGAAGTTCATGTCCAACAACATGGCGGGGTTCAGCGACAGCACGGCGAAAAACATTTCCGATGCGCTGGATATCAACAACACCAGCCGTTTCAGCCTGCGGGATATTGATTTCGCCTTCAGCTACGGCGGCAAGCTGGTGCGCAACGAGTATAAGAAAAAGGCATCCGGGTTGGTGACGGATCAGGATCAGGCGGAAAGCATGCCGGTGGGCATTGCCGGCAAACAAGATATCTCCAGCCTGTACAGTGGGTTGCAGGCCAACTACGGCATCTGGCAGGGAAATTTCGACCTGAACTACACCGCTTATCGCCTCTCCGGCTACAAGCCGGCCTGTGATGAGCGCGTAGAGTGCTTCCCTCAGGGCGCCGGCACTATCAACCGCAATGAACACGGCTTCAACCCGTCGGTCATGCTGTCGGCGCAGGTGACGCCGTGGCTGCAGCCGTTCGTCAGCTACAGCAAGTCGATGCGCGGGCCGAATATCCAGGAAGTGTTCTTCGCCAACAGCGGCGGCCAGTCGATGAACCCGTTCCTGAAGGGTGAAAAAGCGGAGACCTGGCAGGGCGGGTTCAACGCCAATGCCCACGATCTGTTGTTCAAGCAGGACAGCTTCCAACTGAAAGCGGTCTATTTCGAAACCAAGATCAGAAACTACATATCCAGCCAAACCTACCTGGTGTGTAAAAACCGTCAGAAGTGCAACCGTTCGCAGGCGACGCAGGAAGAGTGGGATAACGCGGACATTAACGTCAGCATGACCATGTACAGCAATGCTCCCGATCCGGTCAAAACGCGCGGGGTGGAGCTTGAAGCGCTGTACGACGCCGGTTTCGCCTTCACCAAACTGTCGTTAAGCAAGGAGCATACCTCCCAGCCGACCAACCAGGCCAGCAACGTATTCGGCGCGGGCGATATCAGCGAGCTGCCGGAACTCTACTTCACGCTGGACAGCGGGGTGCGCCTGCTGGACGAAAAACTGACGCTGGGCGGGGTGGTGAAATACACCGGCAAGTCGGTGCGTCTGTCGCCGGACTCTGATTACGATGAGAATGAGCAGTTGCTGAAGGAGCCGGCGCCGCATATTCCGACCATTATCGATCTGTACGGCACCTATCAGGTGAATCGCAATCTGCTGCTGAAGCTCAGCGTGCAAAACCTGATGGACAGAGACTATTCGGACGCGCTGAACAAGATGAACTCGCTGCCGTCGCAGTCGCAGTATGAGACGCCGACCAACACCGCCCGTGGGCGGACTTATATCTTCGGCGGGGAGGTGCGCTTCTAAACCGCAGCAGAGCAGGGCGCAGTCACTGCGCCCGTTTCGCCTGCAGCAGCCATTTGTCCAGCTCGTTGGCGAACTGCTGGCGGTCGCGCTGGTTCAGGGCGTTCGGGCCGCCGGTCTGAATGCCGCTGGCGCGCAGGGTATCCATAAAATCGCGCATGTTGAGGCGCTCGCGAATGGTGTCCGGCGTATAGCGTTCGCCGCGCGGGTTCAGCGCCACCGCGCCTTTCTCAATCACCTCCGCCGCCAGCGGAATGTCGGCGGTGATCACCAGATCGCCCGCTTCGCAGCGGCGCACGATCTCGTTATCGGCCACGTCGAAGCCGGCCGCCACCTGCAGCGAACGGATGTACTTCGACGGCGGCGTGCGCAGCGGTTGGTTCGCCACCAGCGTCACGGTGATGGCGGTGCGATCGGCGGCGCGGAACAGCACTTCCTTGATCACGTTCGGACAGGCGTCCGCATCGACCCAAATCTGCATCATTTCTTCTCCCGCAGCCAGTCGCGCACCGGCAGGAAATCGCGCGCCAGCGCCGCTTCCGGGCTGTCGGCCTCCGGCTGGTAGTTATATTCCCAACGCACCAACGGCGGCATCGACATCAGGATGGACTCGGTGCGCCCGCCAGTTTGCAGTCCGAACAGCGTGCCGCGATCCCACACCAGGTTGAACTCCACATAGCGGCCGCGGCGATACAGCTGGAACTGGCGCTCGCGCTCGCCCCAGGTCAAGGCCTTGCGTTTTTCGACGATCGGCAGGTAGGCGTCGAGGAAGCCCTGGCCCACCGCGCGGGTGAAGGCGAAACAATGGTCGAAATCCGGGGTGTTCAGATCGTCGTAGAACAGGCCGCCGATGCCGCGCGCTTCGTTGCGATGCTTGATGAAAAAGTAATCGTCGCACCACTGTTTATATTTGGGGTAGACCTCGTCGCCGAACGGCGCGCACAGCTCGGCCGCGGTGCGGTGCCAGTGCACGGCATCCTCTGCGAAACCGTAGAACGGCGTCAGGTCAAAACCGCCGCCGAACCACCACACCGGCGCTTCGCCCGGCTTTTCAGCGATGAAAAAGCGTACGTTGGCGTGGCTGGTGGGCACATAGGGGCTGAGCGGATGGATAACCAGGGAGACGCCCATCGCCTGGAAGCTGCGCCCGGCCAGTTCCGGACGGTGCGCGGTCGCCGAGGCCGGCAGGGTGGCGCCGGAGACGTGCGAGAAGTTGACCCCCGCCTGTTCGAACACCGCGCCGTTGGTCAGCACGCGGCTGCGGCCACCGCCGCCTTCTTCACGCGTCCATTGGTCTTCGGTGAACACGGCGCCGCCATCGGCCTGGGCGAGCTGCGCGCAGATATGATCCTGCAGCGCCAGCAGGAAGGATTTTACTTCAGCGATGTTAGGTAAACTCATGCGGGGTCTTTATAGCGTCTGGCTGAACAAGGCGCTGAGTATACTCTTATTCGCCGCCCGCGGCATCAGCGGGGTTTGCGTTGGTGTGCGTCGAAGTAGTCGAAGAAGTTGACGATGCCGTCCGCGATGGCGCGGGCGATTTTCTCGCGAAACGCGGTGGTGCCCAGCAGCCGTTCTTCGTTCGGGTTGGTGATGAACGAGGTTTCCACCAGCACCGAGGGGATGGACGGGGATTTCAGCACCGCGAACGCCGCCTGTTCGGTGCTGTCGCTGTGCAGATGGTGTACCGGACGAATTTGGCCGAGCACGTGGCGGCCGAGCGTCAGGCTGTTGTTGATAGTGTCGGTTTGCACCAGATCGAACAGCACCTGCTGCAGGTAGTTGTCCTGATCCTTGTATTTGCCGCCCGCTACGTCGTCGGCGGCGTTTTCACGGTTGGACAGGTAGCGCGCCATGGCGCTGCTGGCGCCGCGGTTGGAGAGGGCGAATACCGAAGCGCCGGAGGCCGACGGGCTGGTAAAACCGTCGGCGTGAATGGAAATGAACAGATCGGCCTGGTGCTGGTGGGCGATCTCCACCCGCTGGAACAGCGGAATGAATTCGTCTTCTTCGCGCGTCAGGCGCGCCTCGATGTGATCGTGCTCATGCAGGAAACGGCGCACGTGGTTGGCGATTTCCAGCACGATGTGTTTTTCCTGCGAACCTTCGTGGCCGACTGCGCCGGAGTCGATGCCGCCGTGGCCGGGATCGATCATCACCCGCTTTTTGCCGCCGGCCGGTTTCGCCGCCGGTTTGCTGTGCTGATTGCGCAGCATGCCTTCCGCCTTGGCGCTTGGGTTTTTCACGCCGAACAGCGCTACCGCCAGGCCGGAAAGCAACAGTTGGCGTCGCGTCGGGGAAACGGCAAGCGGCTTAAAATTGAGGAATTGTTTACCCTGCTTTTTCATTACGCAACGCTCCATCGACGATTCTATTTCGCGACGTTATATCGTATTGATAATCATTAATCGACCCGATAACTATTTCCATTTATTACGCCTGTTACCGGCGATTTCGGGGCAAATAGCGCGGTAAATCGCAGTTTGATATTGCGTAAGTGAATAATCACGCGATAATCAGATAAACACCTTAATTAACAGCGGCCAACATCGATGGAAATTCGCGTATTTCGACAAGACGACTTTGAAGAAGTCATTACCCTGTGGGAGCGCTGTGATCTGCTGCGGCCCTGGAACGATCCGGAAATGGACATCGAGCGCAAGCTGAACCACGATCCTGAGCTGTTCCTGGTGGCGGAAGTCGGCGGCGAAGTGGTCGGTTCGGTGATGGGCGGCTATGACGGCCACCGCGGCTCGGCGTATTACCTCGGGGTGCATCCCGACTATCGCGGGCGCGGCATCGCCAATGCGTTGATCAATCGTCTGGAGAAGAAGCTGATCGCCCGCGGCTGCCCGAAGATCCAGATTATGGTGCGCGAAGACAACGACACGGTGGTCGAGATGTACGAGAAGCTCGGCTACGAGATCCAGGGCATCACCAGCCTGGGCAAGCGGCTGATCGAAGATCAGGAATATTGATCGAGCGGCGGGCGGCGGCGTTGCCCCGCCCGCCGCAACGCATTACGGCAGCTTTTTGACGGTTTTCACGTCCACTTCGACGCTGCTCCAGTCTTTATCCACTTTGCCTTCCAGCTGCACTTTGTCTTTCGGCGTGACGGTTTGGCCGTTCCAGCGCTTGCGATCGATCTCGACCGTCAGCGTGCCGGTGGCGTCGCGGAAGGTGTAGGTATCGTCGCCGATGCGCTGCTCGATGTTGCCTTGCAGCATCACCCAGGTGTCGTCGCTCAGCGATTTCACCTTGTCCACGGTGGTCAGCGCCGCGCTGGGGCCGGAGAAACCACCTTGTGCGGTGGTTTGCGTTTGAGCCTGCGGCGCGGCCGGATCGAGGAACCCGCCTTGTTGCGCCAGTACCGGTGCGCTGCACAGCGCGATCAGAGCGGCCAGAGTCAGTTTTTTCATGTTGCGCTTCCTTATCGTTATCGAAAATCACATCCCGCTGATATCGGGGGCTTGCTAAGTGATAAAGATTAAAACACACCGATCTTAAGAGCTTCTTAAGCCGACGCATTGAAATTCCCATCGCCGGCGCCCATCTGTAGCCATAGTCTTTATTCTGTTGGCAAGGAACGAGCGTTGAAGCCATTCTCACCCCGGTTTTCCCCGGACGATTACGATCAGCACGGCGCGCTGCGGCTGCCGCTGGGATTTTGGGCCGTGCTGATTTTGCAGGCGCGCACCTGGCTGTTGTTCGTGATGGCCGGCGCTTCGCGCGAGCAGGGCGAAAGCTTGTTGGCGTTGTTTTATCCGGATACCCAACGCTTTTGGTACGGCATGCTGCTCGGTCTGCCGGCGGCGCTGGCGTTTTTGCTGAGCGGCCGTCGCCACCAATGGCCGCGGCTGTGGCGCGGTTGGCGCTGGGGGCTGGCTGTCTCGCTGCTGGCGTCGTTCGGCGGCTCGCTGTTCAGCCTGTGGCGCCAGGACGGCGATGCGCCGGGGCTGGAGCTGACGTTGGCGCTGCTCGACGCGCTGGCGCTGAGCTATCTGCTGCTGAACGCGCGTCTGAAAGCCTGTTTCGCGCCGGCGGAGCGCGCCGACTAATTGCCGAGAAGTGCGGCACTTTTCGCATTTTCCGCACTCCAAGCTGGCAACCGTTGGCGTAGTGCGGGCCGTTGTGAGAGGCTGGCACGCAGCAAAACGCCGAATGCGGCAGGAGCGGGTGACCCGCCCCGTGCCATTGATGTCTAAGGAGCTAGAGATGAATATTCGCCCCCTGTTGTTAGGGCTTCCGCTGTTACTGACCGGCTGTTCGAGCATGTCCAATTTCTCCTGGTCCAGCCTGTCGCCGTTCAACTGGTTCGGCAGCAGCCTGGAAGTCGGCGCCAAGGGCGTCGGCAAGCTCAACGCCGGCACGCCGATGTCGGAAAGCGCCATCAACGACGGGCTGGACGGCAACTACCGCCTGCGCGGCGGCATGGCGACCAACAACGGCCAGATCGTCTCTTATTATCAGGCGCTGTCCGGCGACGAGGTGAAGCTGGTGATCACCGGCGAACCGAAAGGGCGCCTGCAGCGGGTGGACGTGCTGGATCCGAAAGTGGCGACGGAGTGGGGCAACAAGCTCGGCACGCCGTTCGGCGACATGTACAGCAAGGCGTTCGGCTCCTGTAAGCCGGGCAGCGGCGAAGACGCCGGTAAAGTGGAGTGCGTGGCGGAGCAGAGCAAATACGTCACCTACATCTTCAGTGGCAAGTGGGCCGGCGCGCAGGATATCATCCCGCCGGACGACACCCTGAAAAGCTGGACGGTCAGCAAAATCATTTGGCACGCCAAGCCGCAGCAGTAACGCGTTCAACGGGCGCCGGTTCCCGGCGCCTGCTTGTCCAAATCATTACCCCTATTTTCTTTGCGCTGCTGCAAGGCAATCGCCTGTGCTTGCGGTATGATAGCGCGCGTTTGTAACAGGGACCCCGCGCGTCAACCGCCATACCTTACCTGTTGCCGGATTCTGGTATTGAGGATAACAACATGACACAGGTTCAGAGCGGCATTCTGCTGGAGCACTGCCGTTTCGCCATTTTTATGGAAGCCAGCGTACAGGGCGAATTCGCCGATTTGCGCCAGGGCTGCAAACAGTTTTGTCAGACGCTGAGCGAGCTGCAGCAGCAGTTCCCCGATGCGCGCCTCGGCGCGGTGATCGCTTTCGGCTACGACGTCTGGCACGATCTCTCCAGCGGCCAGGGCGCGCAAGAGCTGAAGCCGTTCACGCCGCTCGGCAAAGGGCTGGCGCCGGCCACCCAGCGCGATATGCTGATCCACATCCAGTCGCTGCGCCACGACGTCAACTTCACGCTGGCGCAGGCCGCGCTGGCGGCGTTCGGCAACGTCATCAAGATTGAGGAAGAAACCCACGGTTTCCGCTGGGTGGAAGAGCGCGATCTGAGCGGCTTCATCGACGGCACCGAAAACCCGCAGGGCGACCAACGCCCGGCAGTGGCGACGATCGCCGAAGGTGAAGAGGACGCCGGCGGCAGCTACGTGCTGGTGCAACGCTACGAGCACAACCTGCGCCAGTGGCAGCGCTTTACCACCGAGCAACAGGAGCAGATCATCGGCCGCACCAAGCACGACAGCGAAGAGCTGCCGGCGGATCGGCGCCCGGATACCTCGCACGTCAGCCGCGTCGATCTGAAAGAGAACGGCAAAGGCCTGAAAATTCTGCGCCAGAGCCTGCCTTACGGCACCGCCAGCGGCAAGCACGGCCTGTTCTTCATCGCCTATTGCGCGCGCCTGCACAATATCGAGCAGCAACTGCTGAGCATGTTCGGCGATCTGGACGGCAAACGCGACGCGATGCTGCGTTTCAGCCGTGCGGTCACCGGCAGCTACTATTTTGCGCCATCGCTGACGCGCCTGCTGTCACTTTGACGCCGTTGCCGAAGCCGGCGCGTCCGGCTTCGGTCTGTTTTCCCGCCCCAGAACGCCTCGCATTTCCTGCCTTATAGCGTTTGATGCTTGTAAATCACTAAACGGTATATAAAAGCGTTACAGCTCCGCACCGAGTTATAAATACACTGGTCGTCAATAAGGCGAAAGCCTGAAGGAATGACTCAGTGATAAGGTGCAGAATGAAACAAAACCGGGTTAAAAATCTCGTGCTGAAAGGTTGGCTGGCGGCTGCGCTGTTGGCGAGCGGCGCCACGTCGGCGGCAGAATTGCTGAACAGCTCTTATGACGTTTCCCGTGAATTGTTCGTCGCGCTGAATCCCGGCTTTGAACAGCAATGGAATCAGCAGCATCCGAATGACAAGCTGACCATCAAACAATCGCACGCCGGCTCGTCGAAGCAGGCGTTGGCGATCCTGCAGGGCCTGCGCGCCGACGTGGTGACCTACAACCAGGTCACCGACGTGCAGATCCTGCACGATCGCGGGCAGCTGATCCCGGCGGACTGGCAGTCGCGTCTGCCGAACAACAGCTCGCCGTTCTATTCCACCATGGCGTTTCTGGTGCGCAAGGACAACCCGAAGGGCATCCACACCTGGAACGATCTGGTGCGTGACGACGTGAAGCTGGTGTTCCCGAACCCGAAAACCTCCGGCAACGGCCGTTACACCTATCTGGCCGCCTGGGGCGCCGCCAGCCAGGCCGACGGCAACGATGCGGACAAGACCCGCGCCTTCATGACCCGTTTCCTGAAAAACGTGTTGGTGTTCGATACCGGCGGCCGCGGCGCGACCACCACCTTCGTCGAGCGCGGTTTGGGCGACGTGCTGATCAGCTTCGAGTCCGAAGTGAACAACATCCGCAAGCAATACGGTGAAGACAAGTACGAAGTGATCGTGCCGCCGGTCGATATTCTGGCGGAGTTCCCGGTGGCCTGGGTCGACAAAAACGTCGCGCGCAACGGCACCGAACAGGCGGCCAAAGCCTATCTGAACTATCTCTACAGCCCGGCGGCGCAGCAGGTGATCACCAGTTTCTACTACCGCGTGTATGACCAGAAAGCGATGGCGGCGGCCAAGGGGCAATTCCCGGACACCCAACTGTTCCGCGTGGAAGATCAATTCGGCGGCTGGCCGCAGGTGATGAAAACCCACTTCGCCACCGGCGGCGAGCTGGATCAGCTGTTAGCGGCAGGGCGCAAGTAAATGTTGGCGTTGTCGTCCAGTAAGCGGGTGCTGCCAGGATTTGGCCTCAGCCTCGGCAGCAGCCTGTTTTATACCTGTTTGATTCTGCTGCTGCCGCTCAGTGCGCTGGTGATGCAGCTGGCGCAGATGAGCCTGGCGCAATATTGGGAAGTGATTTCCAACCCGCAGGTGGTGGCGGCGTATAAAGTGACGCTGCTGGCGGCCGCTGTCGCCAGCCTGTTCAATGCGGTGTTCGGCATGCTGATGGCCTGGATCCTGACGCGCTACCGCTTTCCCGGCCGTGCGCTGCTGGATGGCCTGATCGACCTGCCGTTCGCGCTGCCGACGGCGGTAGCCGGCCTGACGCTGGCCGGTCTGTTTTCCACCACGGGCTGGTACGGGCAGTGGCTGGCGCACTTCGACATCAAGGTCACCTTCACCTGGCTTGGGATCGCGGTGGCGATGGCGTTCACCAGCCTGCCGTTTGTGGTGCGTACCGTGCAGCCGGTGCTGGAAGAGTTAGGACCGGAGTACGAAGAGGCGGCCGAGACGCTGGGCGCCACGCGCTGGCAGAGTTTTCGTCGCGTCGTGCTGCCTGAAGTGGCGCCGGCGCTGCTGGCCGGCACCGCCATTTCCTTTACCCGCAGTCTGGGCGAGTTCGGGGCGGTGATTTTCATCGCCGGCAACATCGCCTGGAAGACGGAAGTGACCTCGCTGATGATTTTTGTGCGTTTGCAGGAGTTCGATTACCCGGCGGCCAGCGCCATCGCCTCGGTGATCCTGGCGGCGTCGCTGCTGCTGCTGTTCAGCATTAACGTATTGCAAAGCCGCTTCGGCAGACGTTTGGGAGGAGGGCACTGATGGCTGATATTTCCGCCTTCAACGGCGCCGAGCGCCCGCGCGTCAACTGGGGCAAGTGGACGCTGATCGCCATCGGCGCGCTGTTTTCGGCGCTGCTGCTGGTGGTGCCGATGATATCGATTTTCGCCGAGGCCTTCTCCAAAGGATTCGGCGCGATGTGGAGCAATTTGCTCGATCCGGACATGCTGCACGCCATTTGGCTGACGGTCCTGATCGCGCTGATCACCGTGCCGTTCAACCTGGTGTTCGGCACGTTGCTGGCGTGGCTGGTGACGCGTTTTACCTTCCCCGGCCGCCAGCTGCTGCTGACGCTGATCGATATCCCGTTCGCCGTTTCACCGGTGGTGGCGGGGCTGATTTATCTGCTGTTTTACGGCAGCAACGGCCTGTTGGGCGGCTGGCTGGATGCGCATAACATTCAGGTGATGTTCTCCTGGCCGGGCATGGTGCTGGTGACCATTTTCGTCACCTGTCCCTTCGTGGTGCGTGAGCTGGTGCCGATGATGCTCAGCCAGGGCAGCCAGGAAGATGAGGCCGCCATTCTGCTGGGAGCGTCCGGCTGGCAAATGTTCCGCCGCGTGACGCTGCCCAACATTCGCTGGGCGCTGCTGTACGGCGTGGTGCTGACCAACGCGCGCGCCATCGGCGAGTTCGGCGCGGTGTCGGTGGTGTCCGGTTCGATTCGCGGCGAAACCTACAGCCTGCCGCTGCAGGTCGAGCTGTTGCAGCAGGATTACAACACCGTCGGGGCCTTTACCGCCGCCGCCCTGTTGACCCTGATGGCGATCGTTACCCTATTTTTGAAGAGCGCGCTGCAGTGGCGTCTGGAACGTCAAAACGCGCGTCTCGAGCGGGAGGAAAATCATGAGCATTGAGATTAACGGCATCAACAAGTCCTTCGGTCGCACCAAGGTATTGAACGATATCTCGCTCGATATTGCTTCCGGCGAAATGGTGGCGCTGCTCGGGCCGTCCGGTTCCGGCAAGACCACGCTGCTGCGCATCATCGCCGGGCTGGAAAGCCAGAGCGGCGGCAAGCTGGGCTTCCACGGCACCGACGTCAGCCACATGCACGCGCGCGACAGGCGCGTGGGCTTCGTATTTCAGCACTATGCGCTGTTCCGCCACATGACGGTGTTCGATAACATCGCCTTCGGCCTGACCGTGCTGCCGCGCCGTGAGCGCCCGAACGCCGCGGCGATCAAACAGAAAGTCACTCAGTTGCTGGAAATGGTGCAGCTGGGCCACCTGGCTACTCGCTATCCGTCGCAGCTGTCCGGCGGCCAGAAACAGCGCGTGGCGCTGGCGCGCGCCCTGGCGGTGGAACCGCAGATTCTGCTGCTGGATGAACCGTTCGGCGCGCTGGATGCGCAGGTGCGCAAAGAGCTGCGCCGCTGGCTGCGTCAGCTGCATGAAGAGCTGAAATTCACCAGCGTGTTCGTCACCCACGATCAGGAAGAGGCGATGGAAGTGGCCGACCGCATCGTGGTGATGAGCCAGGGCAATATCGAACAGGTCGGGTCGCCGGTCGACATCATGCGCGAACCGGCGAGCCGCTTTGTGCTGGAATTCATGGGGGAAGTGAACCGCCTGAACGGCGAAATTCGCGGCTCCCAGCTGTTCGTCGGTGCGCATCAGTGGCCGTTGTCGTTCCAGCCGATGCACCAGGGCAGCGTCGACCTGTTCCTGCGCCCGTGGGAAATGGAAGTGGCGACCGAAAGCAGCGAACGTTGCCCGCTGCCGGTTCAGGTGCTGGAAGTCAGTCCGCGCGGCCATTTCTGGCAGCTGACGGTGCAGCCGATCGGCTGGCACCAGGAACCGATCAGCGTGGTGCTGCCGGAAGGCAACGCCACGCCGGTGCGCGGCGGCCGTTATTACGTCGGCAGCCTCAATGCGCGGCTGTATGCCGGCGATCAACTGCTGCAACCTGTTGCGTTAGCCAAAAGCGCCTGATAGGTTTTAGCAGCCCTTTATTCAAGGCAACCCCAGGGTTGCCTTTTTACTTTACGCACACCAACACACAGGCAAAGATCGTGACAACGCTCGAACAATGCATCGGGAATACCCCGCTGGTAAAACTGCAACGGCTGGCCGCCCAGGCGGGCAGCGAGGTATGGGTCAAACTGGAAGGCAACAACCCGGCGGGATCGGTGAAGGATCGCGCTGCGTTGGCGATGATCCAGCAGGCGGAGCTGCGCGGTGAGATCGGGCCCGGCGACGTGCTGATTGAGGCCACCAGCGGCAACACCGGCATTGCGCTGGCGATGATCGCTGCATTGAAAGGCTATTCGCTGAAGCTGCTGATGCCGGAGAACATGAGCCTGGAGCGGCAGGCGGCGATGCGCGCCTACGGCGCCGAGCTGATCCTGGTCAGCCGTGAGCAGGGCATGGAAGGGGCGCGCGATCTGGCGCTGGAGATGCAGCGTCAGGGGCAGGGCAAGGTACTGGATCAGTTCAACAACCTGGACAATCCCTACGCCCATTTCACCACCACCGGCCCGGAGATTTGGCGCCAAACCGAAGGGCGCATCACGCATTTCGTTTCCAGCATGGGCACCACCGGCACCATTACCGGCGTGGGCGGTTACCTGAAAAGCCAGAATCCGCAGGTGCAGATCATCGGCCTGCAGCCGGCGGAGGGCAGCAGCATCCCCGGCATTCGCCGCTGGGCGCCCGCTTACCTGCCGGGTATTTTCCGCCCGGAGCTGGTGGATCAGGTGCTGGATATTGAACAGGGCGATGCCGAGCAGACCATGCGCCAGCTGGCGCAGCGTGAAGGCATCTTCTGCGGCGTCAGCTCCGGCGGCGCGGTGGTCGGCGCCTTGCGCGTCGCCGCGGCTCACCCCGGCAGCGTGGTGGTGGCGATTGTCTGCGACCGCGGCGATCGCTACCTTTCAACCGGCGTGTTCGGCTGAGCGCGCCCTCCCGGCGGTGTGTTCCGTCGGGAACACCTTTCCTCCTTTCCTTTCGACAGACGGCAGCCCCGCTTGCGGCGGCTGCCGCTTGCCCGTGCGCCAATGCCATGACTGAAGTAGAGAAATCGCGCGACAGCGGCCACAATAACGGTGACGAGACGCCAAGAGCGATGTGTAAGGATTGAGTAAAACCGGCTGCGGACCGGCGAAATTGGCGGGAAAATAACGAAAATCGGTGAAGGAGCAAGGCATGAAAATTTTACTGGTCGACGATGACCTGGAGCTTGGCACCATGCTGAGCGAATACCTGACGGGCGAAGGTTTCGACGCCACGCTGGTGCTGACCGGCAAGGCGGGGGTAGAGGGCGCGCTGTCGGGCGACTATACCGCGATGATCCTCGACATCATGCTGCCGGATATGAGCGGCATCGACGTGCTGCGCGACGTGCGCAAAAAGAGCCGGCTGCCGATCATCATGCTGACCGCCAAAGGTGACAACATCGATCGGGTGATTGGTCTGGAGATGGGCGCCGACGATTACATGCCCAAACCCTGCTATCCGCGTGAATTGGTGGCGCGTTTGCGCGCGGTGCTGCGCCGTTTCGAAGAACGGCCGCAAGAAGCGGACGACGAGGCCGCCATCAGCGTTGGCGAGCTGACGTTGAACCCTTCAACCCGCAGCAGCGAATGGCGCGGCAAGGCGTTCGATCTGACCGCTTCGGAATTCAATCTGTTGGAGCTGTTGCTGCGCGCGCCGGACCGCGTGGTGTCGAAGGACGAATTGTCCGAGAAGGGGCTGGGGCGCCCGCGTGAAGCCTATGACCGCAGCGTGGATGTGCATATCAGCAATATCCGCCAGAAGCTGAGCGCGTTGGCCGGCAATACGCTGAGCATCGAAACGGTGCGCAGCATCGGCTATCGCATCCGGTAACCTGACATGCGCGGAAGACTGTTCTGGAAAATTTTGCTCGGCTTTTGGCTGACCTTTCTCATCATGACGCAGGCCCTGTGGGTGGCGTTTTCTCTTTATGGCGATCGCTATGTGCCGCCGGAGAACGCCATGGCGCGGCGGGCGATCGGCCTGCAGCTGACCTCCGCCGCCACCCAATTGCGCAGCGGCGGCATGCCGGCGCTGGAAGCGCTGATACGCGACTGGCCCGAGGACGACAGGCGTCTGCTGTCGGTAACGCCGATGACCCAACCGCCGCCGCCCGCGCCGGAAGAACCACTGTTTGAAGGGCGGCGGATGCCGAAAGCGATTTCCGCCTGGGTGCAGACCGGGGAAGGGCAGGGATACTGGCTGAGTTATAACGTGCGCGGGCTGCGGGAAGAGTATCGGCCGGAGCGGCGTTCCCATTTCTTCAACATTCCTGCGCCGATGTTGTGGGTCGGCGGGCTGGGCGGTTTGCTGTTCAGCGCCGTACTGGCCTGGAACCTGACCCGGCCGATGCGTCAGCTGCGCGGCGGCCTGGATCGGGTGGCGCAGGGCGATCTGTCGGTGCGGCTGTTCCCGAAAATGCGGCGCCGTCATGACGAGCTGTCCGACGTGGCGCGCGATTTTGACACCATGGCCGAGCGGCTGGAACTGCTGGTCAGCGCCCGCGAGCAGCTGTTGCACGATGTCTCGCACGAGCTGCGTTCGCCGCTGGCTCGCCTGCAGTTGGCGATCGGGCTGGCGCGGCAAAACGCCGGCAACGTCGAAACCTCGCTCAAGCGCATCGAACATGAGTCGGGGCGGCTGGATAAAATGATCGGCGAGCTGCTGGCGCTGTCGCGCACCGAACACAGCAGCCTGCCGGACGAGGAGTACTTCGATCTGTACGGCCTGGTGGATGCGGTGGTGAGCGATGCGCGCTACGAGGCGCAGGTGCCCGGCGTGGAGATCGTGCTGCAGGCCGAGTCGGACGTGGAGTATACCGTCAAGGGCAATGCGGAGCTGATGCGGCGCGCGGTGGACAACATCGTGCGCAATGCGCTGCGCTTCTCCAGCCAGGGCCAGCGGGTGACGGTGGCGCTGTCGCGCATCGACAACCAGTTCCAGCTCGCCGTCAGCGATCAGGGGCCGGGCGTGGAGGAGTCGAAACTGTCGAGCATCTTCGATCCGTTCGTGCGCGTGAAGTCGGCGCAGTCGGGCAAGGGCTACGGCCTGGGGCTGGCGATTACCCGCAAGGTGGTATTGGCGCACGGCGGCCAGGTTGAGGCGCGCAACGGCGATAAAGGGGGGCTGGTCATTACCCTGCGTATCCCACGCTGGTCGTCATAACGTAGCGAGATTGGGATACGACGAAGGGGATAAAAAAACGGCGCCGAGGGCGCCGTTTATCTTGCTCATTCGCGATTACTTTTTGATGCGGATGATCGGGGTTTCGCCAACGGTCACGCTGCCGGACAGTTTGATCAGCTCTTTGATCTCGTCCATGTTGGAGATAACGACCGGCGTCAGGGTAGACTTGGCTTTCTCTTCCAGCAGTGGCAGGTTGAACTCGATAACGACGTCACCTTTCTTGACGCGCTGACCTTCTTCGGCGATGCGTTTGAAGCCTTCGCCTTTCAGTTCTACGGTATCGATGCCGAAGTGGACGAACAGCTCAATGCCGCTGTCGGATTCGATAGAGAATGCATGGTTGGTTTCGAAAATCTTACCGATGGTGCCGTCAACCGGAGCAACCATTTTGTTGCCGGCCGGTTTGATGGCGATACCGTCGCCAACGATTTTTTCAGCGAACACTACGTCCGGCACATCTTCGATATTGACGATTTCGCCAGAAAGGGGAGCGACGATCTCGATAGTGCCCGTGTCTTTCTTGTCATCAGAAACCAGAGATTTCAGTTTATCGAACAAACCCATGATCTTCTCCTAAGCATTAAATTGGGCGGCGTTCCAGTGTCGTGGAAGTTTAGCAGAGCGTTTTTTCTTCGATGAATTTATTGACGCAATTCATCAGGTCTTGTGCCGTTGGCTGTGCCAAGGCTTGCGCTGCCAACGCCTTCACATCTTCGAAATTCGTGTTGCGAATAATTTTCTTGATGCGCGGGATTGAAATCGCACTCATGCTGAACTCATCCAGCCCCATGCCCAATAACAACAGTGTAGCACGCTCATCGCCAGCCAGTTCGCCGCACATGCCGGTCCACTTGCCTTCCGCGTGAGATGCATCAATAACCTGTTTGATCAGGCCAAGCACTGATGGGGACATCGGGTTATAGAGATGAGAAATCAGCTCGTTGCCGCGATCTACCGCCAGAGTATACTGGGTTAGATCGTTTGTCCCAATACTAAAGAAGTCGACTTCTTTCGCCAGGTGGTGAGCGATGACCGCCGCAGCCGGTGTTTCCACCATCACGCCCACTTCGATGCTCTCGTCAAACGCCTTGCCTTCTTCGCGCAGCTGCGCCTTCAGCGTCTCGATTTCGCCTTTCAGATCGCGCACTTCTTCCACGGAGATGATCATCGGGAACATGATGCGCAGTTTGCCGAACGCCGAGGCGCGCAGGATGGCGCGCAGCTGGGCGTGCAGGATTTCACGGCGGTCCATCGCGATGCGGATGGCGCGCCAGCCGAGGAACGGGTTCTCTTCCTTCGGCAGGTTCATGTACGGCAGGTCTTTGTCGCCGCCGATGTCCATGGTGCGGACGATCACGGCCTGCGAGCCCATGGCTTCCGCCACGGCTTTATAAGCCTGGAACTGCTCGTCTTCGGTTGGCAGCGAGTCGCGGTCCATGAACAGGAATTCGGTACGATACAGGCCGACGCCTTCCGCGCCGTTGCGCTCTGCACCCGCGACGTCGCGCACGGTGCCGATGTTGGCGCAGACTTCAACCTGATGGCCGTCCAGCGTAATCGCCGGCAGGTCCTTCAGCTTGGCCAGATCGTTTTTCTCAGTGATGTATTGGTTCTGGGCGGCTTTCAGCTGATCGATAACGTCAGCGGTCGGGTTAACGTAAATCTGGTTGTTAACCGCGTCCAGAATCAGATAGTCGTCGTTCTTCACCTGCTTGGTCACGTCGCTGGTGCCGACGATCGCCGGCAGCTCCAGGGAGCGCGCCATGATAGAGGTGTGGGAGGTGCGGCCGCCGAGATCGGTAATGAAGCCCAGCACTTTGTCCAGGTTCAGCTGCGCGGTCTCGGACGGGGTCAGATCGGTGGCCACCAGGATCACTTCGTCCTGAATGGAGCCCAGATCGACGATAGGCATGCCCAGAATGTTCTGCAGCAGGCGTTTGCCGATGTCGCGCACGTCGGCGGCGCGTTCTTTCAGGTATTCGTCGTCCAGCTCTTCCAACGCTTTCGCCTGGCCTTCGATCACGGTGTAGGCGGCGGCGTCTGCGGAGGCCAGATCGTCTTTGATTAGGGCTATGATTTCCTGCTCAAGCTCTTCGTCTTCCAGCAACATGATGTGGCCTTCGAAGATAGCTTCCTTCTCTTCGCCGAAGGTTTCGCCAGCTTTGGTCTTGATCGCTTCCAGCTGTTCGGACGCTTTCGCGCGGCCGGCCAGAAAACGCGAGACTTCCTGCTCTACTTGATCAGCAGAGATTTTCTTCCGGTTGATGACAATGTCGTCTTCTTTCAGCAAGAGAGCCTTACCAAAAGCGATGCCCGGTGATACTAAAATGCCTGAAATCATAACCCTACCTTACTCTTGACTGGTGTTAACTAAAAAGACGGGCCGATTACTCAAGCTCTGCCATCAGTTTTACCAAGTGCTCAACGGCTTTCTGCTCGTCTTCACCTTCAGCGGAGATGGTCACTACGGTCCCTTGAGTCAGCCCCAGAGTTTGCAGTTTGAACAGGCTTTTGGCGCTGGCGCTTTTGCCGTTGGAGGTTACGGTGATGTCAGACGTGAAGCCTTTTGCTTCTTTAACGAACTGAGCGGCAGGGCGAGTATGCAGACCATTCGGAGCGGTAATAGTAACTTCTTGCTGGAACATTGATGTTTCCCCAACTTATTGGATTAATGTTGTGGAGCTAAAGTTTAGCCCAGTGGCCTGACTTTAGCTTGTCTGGTTATAGCGCCTGACTATGGACAGGGGCGAACGTTGATGCAACAGAAAACGACGCGTTAGGCACTTCAGATCAAAAAACTCGGCTTTTGACGTCGTTCCAATCCGCTCCCCATTATGCCCGATTCGCCGCGTCGGCGACAGATGAGTAAATCGATTCAGCCTTGACCGGGCTCGGAGAGTGATTAATTTTGCGCATCGAAATAATGCACCGTTAAATACTAAAGGCGACGGGCAAAAGCAATCTTGGACTGCTATAAAGTTTGATCCAGTCCACAAAAAAGCACCCCGTGGGGTGCTTTTTTAGCGATTTGTGCAGTGCCGGAATTACTGCTGCAATTCCTGCTCGGTGAACAGATCGGCAAACAGCGCAGTGCTGAGATAACGTTCGCCGGAAGAGGGCAGGATAACCACAATGGTCTTGTCGGCGAACGCCGGTTCTTCGGCCAGTTTTACCGCCGCCGCGACCGCTGCGCCGGAGGAGATGCCCGCCAGGATGCCTTCTTCGTCCATCAGACGGCGCGCCATGCTGATGGCTTCGTCGTTGGAGATTTTTTCGACGCGATCCACCAGGTCCAGATCGAGGTTGCCTGGAATGAAGCCGGCGCCGATGCCCTGAATTTTGTGCGGGCCCGGCTTCAGCTCTTCACCGGCCAGCGCCTGGCTGATGACCGGCGAGTCGGTCGGCTCGACCGCCACGGTGGTGATGGCTTTGCCTTTGGTGTTCTTGATGTAGCGGCTGACGCCGGTCAGCGTGCCGCCGGTGCCGACGCCGGAGATGAACACGTCGACTTCCCCGTCAGTGTCTTCCCAGATTTCCGGACCGGTGGTTTTTTCATGGATGGCCGGGTTGGCCGGGTTGCTGAACTGCTGCAGGATCAGGTAGCGGTTCGGATCGGTAGCGACGATCTCTTCCGCTTTGGCGATGGCGCCTTTCATGCCTTTCGCCCCTTCGGTCAGCACCAGATTGGCGCCCAGCGCCTTGAGCAGCTTGCGGCGCTCAATGCTCATGGTTTCCGGCATGGTCAGCGTCAGCTTGTAGCCGCGCGCGGCGGCCACGAAGGCCAGCGCGATGCCGGTGTTGCCGCTGGTCGGCTCCACCAGTTCCTTGCCGGCGGTCAGCACGCCGCGTTGTTCCGCATCCCAAATCATATTGGCACCGATGCGGCATTTGACGCTGAAGCTCGGGTTGCGTGATTCAACCTTGGCCAGAATGCGTCCGTTGCCGATACGGTTCAGACGAACCAGCGGCGTATGGCCGATTGTTAATGAGTTGTCTTCATATATCTTGCTCATAGCCCGTCCTTTAACTCTATGAAAATGTGGGGAACATCGAAAGCATACGCTAACAGTACCGGCAGGGAAGTAAAGAATTGGTATATCTATATGTTATTAGGAAATAAGTTTTAAGCACAATGATAAGGGCGCGAAATGCGCGCCCTGTCGAAAATTCCCGCGCTGTCGGCGGTAAAAAACGGCGATTATCGGACGAATTGCGAGCGGTAGCGATCGACCCACATCGCGGTGGCGCCGCAGACGGCGACCGGCAGGATCACCAGGTTGAGGATGGGGATCATGGTGAAGAGGCTGACCAGCGCGCCGAACTGCAGATTGTCGGTTTTGTGCTGGCGCAGTGCGCGGCGCATATCGGCAAAGCTCACCTTGTGGTTGTCGAACGGATAGTCGCAATACTGGATCGCCAGCATCCAGGCGCTGAACAGGAACCACAGCACCGGCGCCACCGTCTGGCCGATGCCGGGCACGAAGTACAGCGCCAGCAGCAGCAGCGCGCGCGGCAGGTAATACATCAGCTTGCGCCATTCGCGCGCCATGATGCGCGGCAGGTCTTTGGCGATGCCGAGCAGGCCGGTGTCCGGCAGCGGTTTGCCGGTCAGGCTGCCTTCGAGCTGTTCGGCCAGGAGGCCGCAGAACGGGGCGGCGATCAGGTTGGTGAGGGTGCTGAACAGATAGCTGAACACCAGCAGCACCGAAATGACCGCCAGCGGCCACAGCAGGTAGCTCAACCATTGCAGCCAATCGGGAACGTGGCTCATCATCGCCGGGATCCAGTCGCCGAGGCGGCTGAACAGCCACCAGAAAGCGGAGCCCATCAGCAGCACGTTGACCAGCAACGGCAGGACCACATAGCGTTTAATCCCCGGGCGCGAAATCAGGCGCCAGCCTTCGGCGAAATAATGAATGCCGCTGGTGGAACGGGAAGGGGGCTGCGTATAGGACATATCTTAAGTTATCTCGTTGTCTGAACAGGCATCATTATCATATAGGGATGATTTTCCACTGGCTAGGGTAGGGTTGGCTGAAAAACCAGCAGAAAAAGGCAGTATAATCATCTTTATTGGCATAAAGTTCAGCACGGACTTGCACTTGTGTGCGCGGGCAAATAGAGTTAAAGAGTGAATGTTTGCCGCGGTGGCAATGTATTGGAACAACAGAGATAGCAATGATGCAGGATTTGCGTCTGATATTAATCGTTGTTGGCGCGATCGCCATAATAGCGCTGTTATTGCACGGTCTGTGGACCAGTCGCAAAGAACGGTCAGCGCTCTTCCGCGATCGCCCAGCCAAACGTTCCCAAAAGGAACGTGAACAAACTCCGATCGACGATCTCGAAGAAGGCGTCGGTGAGGTGCGCGTACGCGCCGCTCACCCGCAAGACGAGCCGTCATTCGGCCATTTCGATGCCGCACGCGAAGAACCCGTGGCCGCGCCGAAGCCCGCTCCGGCGGCTGCGCCTGCGCCCCGCGCCGTTCAGCCGGCTGCTCATCAGACGCCGCCTCCGCTGTCTCAGCGGCCGGAGTACGATGACATCCTGCTGAACAACTACGCGCCGGACGAAGAACCGGCCGAGCCGCAGCAACCGCAACCGGCCGCGCGCCGCGAGCCGCGCGTTGACGATCTGCCGCATGAACATGAGGCGCCGCTGGGGGCGGAACCGGCATTCCACGCCGAATCCGCCCCGGTGCAGCAAGCGCCGGAAGTGAAGCCTGCGTCGGAACCTGCACCGCAGCCGCAACAGCCGGCCGCTGCGCCAGTACAGGCTAAACTGAAAGAGACCGTGCTGGTGCTGCACGTCGCGGCCCATCAGGGCGGCGTGATCGGCGGCGAAGTGCTGCTGCAGAGCGTGTTGCAGGCGGGCTTCCAGTTTGGCGAGATGGGCATCTTCCACCGCCATATCAGCCCGGCCGGCAGCGGCCCGGTGCTGTTCAGCCTGGCGAACATGGTCAAGCCGGGGTCGTTCGATCCTGACATGATGTCCGATTTCTCCACGCCGGGCGTGTCGATGTTCATGATGGTGCCGTCTTACGGCGACGCCAATCAGAACTTCAAGCTGATGCTGCAGTCGGCGCAGCGCATCGCCGACGACGTGGGCGGTGTGGTGCTGGACGACGAGCGCCGCATGATGACGCCGCAGAAGCTGGAAACCTACAAAGCGCGTATCCGTGAAGTGTTGGAAAACAACGCCTGACCGGGTTGCCGCGCGCACTGAACATCCGTAACAACAAAGCCCCCGCTAGCCGGGGGTTTTTTATCTTTGATGGTGAGCCATGGAATCGATAATCCAACAAATCAATCAACTACGAGCCACATTGCGCCATCATGAATACCAGTATCATGTGCTGGATGCGCCCGAAGTGCCGGATGCGGAATATGACCGCCTGATGCGCGAGCTGCGCGAGCTCGAGAGCGCGCATCCGGAGCTGATCACCGCCGATTCGCCGACCCAGCGCGTGGGCGCGGCGCCGCTGGCGGCGTTTGACCAGGTGCGTCACGAAGTGCCGATGCTGTCGCTGGACAACGTGTTCGACGAAGAGAGCTTCCTGGCGTTTTACAAGCGCGTGCAGGACAGGCTCAAGAGCAGCGATCCGCTGACCTTCTGCTGCGAGCTGAAGCTGGACGGCCTGGCGGTCAGCCTGCTGTACGAAGACGGTGAGCTGGTGCGTGCGGCGACGCGCGGCGACGGCACCACCGGCGAGAACATCACCTCCAACGTGCGCACCATTCGCGCCATCCCGCTGCGCCTGACCGGCGACAACATCCCGCGCCGGCTGGAAGTGCGCGGCGAAGTGTTCATGCCGCAGGCAGGGTTTGAACAGATGAACGAAGAGGCGCGGCGCAAAGACGGCAAGGTGTTCGCCAATCCGCGCAACGCCGCCGCCGGTTCGCTGCGCCAGCTCGATCCGCGCATTACCGCCAAACGTCCGCTGACCTTCTTTTGCTATGGCGTCGGGCTGCTGGAAGGCGGCGAGCTGCCGCGCAGCCACTTTGAACGCCTGATGCAGTTCAAGGCCTGGGGCCTGCCGGTCAGCGATCGCGCCCAGCGCCGCACCGGCAGCGAGGAAGTGCTGGCGTTCTATCGCCAGGTCGAGCGGGACCGCGCACAGCTCGGTTTCGATATTGACGGCGTGGTGATCAAGATTGACGACATCGATCTGCAGGAAACGCTGGGCTTCGTGGCGCGTGCGCCGCGCTGGGCGACGGCGTTCAAATTCCCGGCGCAGGAGCAGATCACCGTGGTGCGCGAAGTGGAGTTTCAGGTTGGCCGCACCGGCGCGATTACGCCGGTAGCGCGCCTTGAGCCGGTGCTGGTGGCCGGGGTGACCGTCAGCAACGCCACCTTGCACAACGCCGATGAAATTGAGCGGTTGGGGCTGCGCATCGGCGATACGGTGATCGTGCGCCGCGCCGGCGACGTGATCCCGCAGGTGGTGGGCGTGCTGGAAGACCGTCGGCCGCAGGATGCGCGCGAAGTGGTGTTCCCGCTGCACTGCCCGGTGTGCGGTTCCGACGTTGAGCGCGTGGAAGGCGAGGCCGTGGCGCGTTGCACCGGCGGTCTTATCTGCGGCGCGCAGCGCAAAGAGGCGTTGAAGCATTTCGTTTCCCGCCGCGCGCTGGACGTTGAAGGCATGGGCGACAAGATCATCGAGCAGCTGGTGGACAAGGAGTACGTGAAGAACCCGGCCGATCTGTTCCGGCTGTCCGCCGGCATTCTGACCGGCCTGGATCGCATGGGGCCGAAATCGGCGCAGAATCTGGTCAACGCGCTGGAGAAATCCAAGCAGACCACCTTCGCTCGCTTCCTGTATGCGCTCGGCATTCGCGAGGTCGGCGAAGCGACCGCCGCCAACCTGGCGGCGCATTTCGGATCGCTCGAGAAGCTGTTCGCCGCCGACATCGAGGCGCTGAAAGAGGTGCCGGACGTCGGCGAAGTGGTGGCCAAACATACGCGCAACTTCCTCGATGAAGCGCTCAATCAGCAGGTGATCAACGAGTTGGTGGGCGCCGAGATCGGCATCCACTGGCCGGCGCCGGTGGTGGTGGCGGCGGAAGAGATAGACAGCCCGTTCGCCGGCAAAACCGTGGTGCTGACCGGCTCGCTGAGCCAGCTGTCGCGCGACGAAGCCAAAGATCGCCTGACGGCGCTGGGCGCCAAGGTCAGCGGCAGCGTGTCGAAGAAAACCGATCTGGTGATCGCCGGCGAGGCGGCCGGCTCCAAGCTGGCGAAGGCGCAGGAGCTGGGTATCGCCGTGATCGACGAAGCGGAAATGATCCGCCTGCTGGGTGACTGATGGAAAAGGAAAACCTGCTGGAGATCGCCAACACCGTGATACCGTTCGGCAAGTACCAGGGGCGGGTGCTGATCGACCTGCCCGAAGAGTACCTGCTGTGGTTCGCCCGTAAGGGCGAATTCCCCAAAGGCAAGCTCGGCATGCTGATGGAGATGACGCTGGCGATTAAAATCGAAGGGCTTGACCACCTGGTCAAGCCGCTGAAGAAAAGCTGAACTGACGGGCCTTGGCCCGTCTTTTTTTTACCCGCGCGACGCCTGCGCGTTGGGCACCGCCTGTTGCGCCCGCTGCTTGCGCTGATACCTTTTCGCCAATACCGCACAGGTCATCAGCTGCACCTGATGGAACACCATCAGCGGCAGCACCATGATCCCCACCGTCGCCGCCGGGAACAGGATATTGGCCATCGGAATGCCGTTCGCCAGGCTCTTCTTCGAACCGCAGAATACGATGGTGATCTCGTCCGCTTTGCTGAACCCCAGCCAGCGCGCCATGTAAGTGTTCACCACCAGCACGATCGCCAGCAGCACGATGCTGCCGCCGACGATAAACGCCAGTGAGCCCATCCCTACCTGATGCCAGATGCCGTGCGTCACCGCCTCGCTGAAGGCGGCGTACACCACCAGCAGAATTGAAGTCTGATCGGTTTTACCGATAAGCGGCCGATGGTGTTCGATCCAGCCGCCGATCAGCGGCCGCAGCAGGTGACCGGCGACGAACGGCACCAGCAGCTGCAGCACGATCGAACCGACCTGCCGCAGGCCGCCGGTATCGCCGTGCACATTCATCAACAAGCCGACCAACAGCGGCGACACGAAGATCCCGAGCAGGCTGGAGGCGGAAGCGCTGCATACCGCCGCCGCGACGTTGCCGCCCGCCAGCGAGGTGAAGGCGATGGCCGATTGCACGGTGGCCGGCAGGATGCACAGGTAGATGAAACCGGCGTACAGCTCGGGGCTGACGTCGATCGGCGCCCACCAGGCAAACAGCACGCCCAGCGCCGGAAAAATGATGAAGGTGCTGCACATCACCCACAGATGCAGCCGCCAGTTGTTGCTGCCGGCCAGGATGGCCTCGCGCGACAGCTTGGCGCCGTGCATGAAGAACAGCAGGGCGATGGCGGCGATGGTCAGGGCGTTGAGCCAGCCGACGAACTCGCCGCGCGCCGGCAGGAACGACGCCAGCAGCACGGTAGCGATCAGCGTCAGGGTAAAACGATCGGGCAGAAATCTCATGGCGGTGCGCTCAGGGTCGAAAATCGATAGGGCTATTCTCCCGCGCGGACATATAATAATTAAATTGATTTATTTAATTCATATATGAATAAAACACATGAATTACTCACTCAAACAGCTGCGGGTGTTCGTCGCCATCGCCCGCCACGGCAGCTTCAGCCGCGCCGGTGAGGCGATCGGCCTGACGCAATCGGCGGTCAGCCACAGCGTGAAAGAGCTGGAAGCGGAGGTCGGCGTGCGGCTGCTGGATCGCACCACGCGTGAAGTGGTGTTGACCGACGCCGGTCTGCGGTTGGCCAACCGGGTCGAGCGGCTGCTGGACGAACTGCAGGCCGCTTTGCTGGATGCGCGCAGCTTTGGCGTACAGCGCAGCGGCACGGTGCGGGTGGCGACGAGCCAAACCATTTCCGCCCATCTGATGCCGCAGTGCATCGCCGCCGGCGAGCGTGAATACCCGGAGATCCGCATCATGCTGCGCGATCAGGCGCAGCAGCAGGTGCTGCACAGCGTGCGCAACGCCGAGGTGGATTTCGGCATCGTGGTCGATCCGGTACAGGCGGTGGATCTGGAGTGCGAAGCGGTGCTGCATGAACCTTTCCTGTTGCTGTGCCGCGACGATCATCCGTTCGCTGCGCAGCAGGCGGTGCGTTGGTCGGCGTTGAACGGTTGCCGCCTGGTGTTGCAGGATTATGCGTCGGGCAGCCGGCCGCTGATCGACAGTGCGCTGAGACAGCAGGGCGTGGAGGCGCAGGTGGTGCAGGAAATCGGCCATCCGGCCACGCTGTTCCCGATGGTGGCGGAGGGGATTGGCATCAGCATTTTCCCGGCGTTGGCGCTGCCGTTGCCGGAAGGGGGGCGGCTCCGGGTGCGGCGGCTGGTGCCGGAAATTAACCGCGCGCTGATGCTGGTGCGGCGCAAGAACCGCTCACTGACGCCGGCGGCGGAGGCCATCTGGCAGGTGGCGCGTCAGCAGGCGGCGCTGCTGCAACAGCGCCGGCGGGAAAACGCGGCATATTGACTCAGATATAGACGTCCACCGCGTTGAGCGGCGTTGGGCGGTTTACGCCGTCGCCGGATTTCGCCGCGGCTTTTTCCATTTGCTCCTGCTGCTGCTTTTCCATTTCTTCTTTCTGGATGCGCGCGATCTCGGCCTGCAACATCTTGATCTGCGCTTCGATCAGCTGTTTCTGCTTTTCGATCTCTTTGGGATCGGCGTCGGAATCCTTCAGTTCCACCAGCTTTTGCTGCAGCGCCTGAATCTGCCGGTTCAGCGCCTTGATGCGCGCCGAAGCGCGGCTTTCATTGAGGTTAACCGGTTCGTCATTGCCGTTGGCGCGTTCGTTTTTCTCCATCTTGCCGCCTTGCGGCTGGTTGTTGACCGGTTTGGCCATCAGCAATTCGCCCTGATGGCCCGGCGCGCTGAAGACGTTGCTGACGCCGGGGACGGTATTCTTGATCGGTACGATCATGGTGATGGTGGTCGACATGGTTGCTCTCCCTGAGTCTGGATCTCGCTGTTCAGGGTATCGGCAGCGGCGGCTAAATCTTTACCTGCTGCAGACGCGGCCAGCGCAGCAGCCAGCCTTTGTCGACCACGCGCTGGGCATAGGCCGTGCGATCGCCATTTTTCACGTTGAAGGTAATGGTGTCGTTGAACAGCGCCGCGAGCCCGAAAGGGGCGACCAGCGTGATGCTGTCGTCGGCGTTCAGGCGTGCGCCGATCGCCGTTTCCACTTCGGTCCAGAAGCTGATGGCCTCTTCGCTGTTGCGGTAGGGCGCGCGGCCGCTGCGCAGGTGCATGCGCGCCTGGTTCTTGACCGACCACGGCTGCGGCAGCCACTGCTGCAGCCGCGCCTCCAGCATGCGATCGCGTTCGGCGTCCGCCCGCTCCGCATCGAAGTGGATCACGTCGATATCGTTGAGCGGCGTGGGCTCCGCATAGCCGTGGCGCCGATCCCACACCAGGTTGCGCACAAAGCCGGCGCCGAGGCACCAGTCATTCAGGCCGAGCCGGCGCACGGTGCGCAGGGCGGCCATGCGCGCGCTATCTTGTTGCAGCCAGTCGATAATTTGCCGTTGCGGATCCATCACCCCTCCTGTTTTCGCGGCTACTGTAACCCGAAGCGGCGGCGGGTGAAATGGGGGGATGCGCGATGGCGGCGATAGCAGGCAAATTAATTTTCTTGCTTCACTGACTACACTTGGTGCAGGGCTTTTATCTCGTCACTCAGGGCAAGGGAGGGGGCTATGTATCAGGCAACGTTGGGCCAACGCGGCTATCGCTTCGGCGGCCTGCGCCAGCTGATGGCGAAAGCTTCGCCGGCGCGTTCCGGCGATTATCTGGCGGAGGTGGCGGCGGAAAGCGCCGAAGAGCGCATGGCGGCGCGCATCGCGCTGGCGGATGTGCCGCTCAAGACTTTCCTGCAGCAGCCGCTGGTGCCGTACGAGCAGGACGAGGTGACGCGCCTGATCATCGATAGCCACGACGCCGCCGCCTTTGAGCCCATCTCGCACCTCACGATCGGCGATTTTCGCGACTGGTTGCTGAGCGAGCAGGCGGACAGCGCCATGCTGGCGCAGGTGGCCGCCGGCATTACGCCGGAGATGGCGGCGGCGGTAAGCAAGATCATGCGCAATCAGGATCTGATCCTGGTGGCGAAGAAATGCCGGGTGGTGACGCGCTTTCGCAATACGATTGGCCTGCCGGGCCACCTCAGCGTGCGGCTGCAGCCCAATCACCCGACCGACAGCCTGCAAGGCATCGCCGCCAGCATGCTGGACGGTTTGCTGTACGGCAGCGGCGACGCGGTGGTCGGCATCAATCCGGCCAGCGACAGCCTGCCGCTGCTGGAAAAACTCAACTACATGCTGGACGACGTGATCCAGCGCTTCGCCATACCCACCCAATCCTGCGTGCTGACCCACGTGACCAACACGCTGCGGCTGATGGAGCGCGGCGCGCCGGTGGATCTGGTGTTTCAGTCGATCGCCGGTACCGAAGCGGCCAATCGCGGTTTCGGCATCAGTCTGGCGCTGCTGGCGGAAGCGCAGCAGGCGGCGCTGAGCCTCAAGCGCGGCACGTTGGGCGATAACGTGATGTACTTCGAAACCGGGCAGGGCAGTTGCCTGTCGGCTAACGCGCATCACGGCGTCGATCAGCAGACCTGCGAGGCGCGCGCCTATGCGGTGGCGCGGCATTTCTCACCGCTGCTGATCAACACCGTGGTGGGGTTTATCGGCCCTGAATACCTGTATGACGGCAAACAAATTATCCGCGCCGGGCTGGAGGATCACTTCTGCGGCAAGCTGCTCGGCCTGCCGCTGGGCTGCGATGTCTGTTACACCAACCATGCCGAGGCCGATCAGGATGATATGGACACGCTGCTGACGCTGTTGGCCGCCGCCGGGCTGACGTTCCTGATCGGCGTGCCGGGCGCGGACGACATCATGCTCAATTACCAAAGCACCTCGTTCCACGACGCGCTCTATATCCGTGAACTGCTGGGGCTGAAGCACGCGCCGGAGTTCGCCGCCTGGCTGGCGGCGATGAACATCACCGATGAACGCGGACGGCTGCGCGACGCCGCCGCCAATCACCCGCTGTTGCTGGCGCTACAGGGAGAACGGACATGAGCAAACCGGTTCACGTCAACAGTTGGGACGCGCTGCGCGCCTTTACCGATGCGCGCATCGCGCTGGGGCGCACCGGCGCCAGTCTGCCGACCGACGAGCTGCTGCGCTTCGGCCTGGCCCATGCCCAGGCGCGCGACGCGGTGCATCAGCCATTCGAGAGCGAACGGCTGGCGGCGGATCTGCACGATGCCGGTTGGCCCACGCTGGCGGTGCACAGCCAGGCCGTTGACCGCGCCGCCTATCTGCGCCGTCCGGATCTGGGGCGGCGATTGGCGCTGGACAGCCGCCGCCTGCTGCTCGGCGTGCCGCCGCGCCGGACCGATCTGCTGCTGGTGGTGGCGGATGGCCTCTCCTCCAAGGCGGTGCACCGCCAGGCATTGCCGCTGCTGCAGGCGCTGCGGCCCTATCTCGATACATTGGGGCTGGCGATCGCGCCGGTGGTGTTGGCGCATCAGGCGCGAGTGGCGCTGGGGGATGAGATCGGCGAGTGCCTGCAGGCCCGGGCGGTGGCGGTGCTGATCGGCGAACGGCCGGGGCTGTCGTCGCCGGACAGCCTGGGGATTTATCTGACCTGGGAGCCGAACGCGCGCAGAAGGGACTCAGAGCGCAACTGCATCTCCAATGTGCGGCCGGAGGGGCTGGATTATCCGCAGGCGGCGTTCAAATTGGCCTGGTTGCTGGAACAGGCGTGCCGGCGAGGGCTGACCGGCGTCGAACTGAAAGACGAGAGCGACAACCCGGCGCTGCGCGGCCGCGTCACCCCGCTTTACGCCCAGTTGGGCGGTTGACCGATGGTTTGCTGCAGCAGGGCGGTGAAGGCCGCCAGGCGGGCGGACACTTTCGCCACCGGCCGCAGCAGATAGATGCCTTGCTGTTCATGGCGCGGATCTTCCAGCATCTGCACCAGCCGCCCATGCTGCACGTCCGGCCCCACCACCCAGTTGGGCAGAAAGGCGATGCCGAGGCCGAGCAACGCCGCCTGACGCTGCGCGGTGAAGTCATCGCAACGCAGCGCCATGGTGCAGCGGTTCATCAACGCCGCGTCGAGGATCTGCGCCCAGCAGGCCGGCTGTTGTTTGTGGTAGCGGGCGATCAGCCGGTGCTGCGGCAGCGCTTCCAGATCGCTCGGCAGGCCATAGCGGGCGACGTAGTCGGGGCTGGCGCACATCACCCAGCGTTGGGTGGCGATGCGGCTGGCGTACAGCGCGCTGTCCTTCTGTTCGCCGATGCGGATGGCGGCGTCCAGCCGTTCCTGGGTCGGATCGGTCTGGCGTTCGGTCAGATCGAGATCGACCCACAGCTGAGGGTAACGTTCCGCCAGCGTCGGCAGCAGCGGCAGCACATAGGTTTTGCCGAAGGTCGGCAGGCAGCTGATGCGTAGCGTGCCCTGCGGCGTTTCGTTCAGCGCGTTCAGCTCGGCGCGAATGCCGGTAATGTCCGTCATCAGCGCGGCGGCGCGTGCCAGCAGCAGCTCGCCGGCGTCGGTCAGCAACAGGCCGCGGGTGGAGCGCACGAACAGCGTCGCGCCGAGCGCGCTTTCCAGCGCATCGATATGGCGCACCAGCGAAGAAGGCACCATACCCAGCTGGCGTGCGGCGGCGGAAAAGCTGCCCAGGCGAGCCACGTCGAGAAAGATTGGCAGATGTTCTACATAGCGGGCGTCATTCATTTTTGCATTATATGCAAAAGCGTTTCTTATGAATACCCGCTTCTCTGTTGGCGATGCTGCGGCTACTCTGATTGCGGGTTGACGACGGGCTTCAGCGTCGCCGCATCCCGGCCGTATAGAGAGAAAACGCATAAGCCTCGCGGCGTTTAGCACCAAATAACAGATGTTTTTCCCAGGCTGCCTCAGCCGCCTGTGGCGTTGATTGTCGCTCCAACACCAGATTAACCGTTCAATTTGATATCCGACTCAACCTCAATGATTAGTGAGTCTTTACTTTCACTTATCTTCCTGTTGTTTCTGGATATCGGCCGGCCAGCCGTGCCGGTTTTTTTTGTCGCCTCAGGCTGAATCGTTCCAACTGATGAACGCGCCTGAGGGGCATCTTGGCCCGCCGTCGGCGGGTCTTTTGAACGCGTGGAACCGCAGTTCCGCGCTGGTGGAGGAGTCAGCATGAACGAAAAACACGGGTGTTCCTGTGCGCGCCATTTGGCGCAGGGTTTCGCCAGGCAGTCGATCAACGCCGGGGAGGGCGAAATCTATCAAATCTCGCTGATGAGCGCGCTCATCGACGGGGTTTATGAAGGGGAGACCACCATCGCCGAATTGCTGAAACACGGCGATTTCGGCCTCGGCACCTTCAATCATCTGGATGGCGAACTGATCGCGTTCGATCAGGAAATACACCAGCTGCGCGCCGACGGCAGCGCCCGCCCGGCCGGTTTGCAACAGAAAACCCCTTTCGCCGTCGTCACCTTTTTCCAGCCCAGCGTCAGCCAGCAATTCGATCGGCCGATCACCAAGGCGCAACTGCACCAATGCATCGATGAACAGGTCGCCTCGCCGAACCTGTTCTGCGCGGTGCGGGTCGACGGTGAGTTCAGCCATGTCGAAACCCGCACCGTGCCGCGTCAGGAACGGCCTTACCGCCCAATGCTGGAAGCGATAGAAGAGCAGCCGACCTTCTCGTTCCATCAGCGGCGCGGCACGCTGGTCGGCTTCCGCTCGCCCGATTACATGCAGGGCATCGGCGTGGCCGGCTATCACGAACACTTCGTTACCGACGACCGCAGCGGCGGCGGCCACGTGCTGGATTACCAGCTCGATCATGGCCGCCTGCAGTTCGGCGTCATCACCCGTCTCAATCTTCAGTTGCCGCATGATGCGGATTTCTTGCGCGCCAACCTCTGTCCAGAGGATTTGGATCGCGCAATTCGTTCCGCCGAGGGCTAATCCCGGCGATCGTTTTCTTAGGAGGTGGAACCATGGCACAGGAAAAAACAGGCAATGACTGGCAATGCGGCGCCGACTTGGTGGTGAAAAACCTGGAAGCGCAGGGCGTCAAACACGTTTTCGGCATTCCGGGCGCCAAGATCGACCGGGTGTTCGATTCGTTGGAAGATGCGCCGTCGATCGAAACGGTGGTGGTGCGCCATGAGGCCAACGCGGCCTTTATGGCGGCGGCGGTCGGCCGCCTGACCGGCAAGGCGGGGGTGGCGCTGGTCACCTCCGGGCCGGGCAGCTCCAACCTGATCACCGGGCTGGCAACCGCCACCTCGGAAGGGGATGCGGTGGTGGCCTTCGGCGGCGCGGTGAAGCGCGCCGACAGCCTGAAGCAGACGCACCAGAGCATGGATACCGTCAGCATGTTCCGGCCGGTGACCAAGTACTGCGCCGAAGTGCATGCCGGTTCGGCGATTTCCGAGGTGATCGCCAACGCCTTCCGCCGCGCCGAGTTCGGCCGGCCGGGGGCGTCGTTCGTCAGCCTGCCGATGGATATCGTCAATGAGCCGGTCACGGCGCCGGTGCTGGCGGGCTGCCGCTTGCCGCGCATGGGGGCCGCGGCGGCGGACGACATTCAGGCGGCGGTGAAACTGATCCGCCAGGCCAAATGCCCGGTGCTGTTGCTGGGCTTGCAGGCCAGCCGGCCGGAGAACAGCGAGGCGGTGCGCCATCTGCTGTACCGCACCCATATGCCGGTGGTCGGCACCTATCAGGCGGCGGGGGTGATTGACGTCAATCACTTTGCCCGCTTCGCCGGCCGCGTCGGCCTGTTCAACAACCAGCCGGCCGATCAGCTGTTGCAAAAGGCCGATCTGGTGGTCAGCGTCGGCTACGATCCGATCGAATACGATCCGTGCATGTGGAACAGCCACGGGCGGCTGAAGCTGGTGCATATCGACGTGCTGCCGGCGGACATCGATACCTGCTATCGGCCGGACGTCGAGCTGGTGGGCAACATCAGCGCCACGCTGAACATGATGACCGAAGCGTTCAATGAGGCGGTCTGCGTTCCGGCGGAGGTGGAACTGATCCTGACCGATCTCGGCCGCCAGCGCGCCGAATTGGCGGAACGCGCCGCGCGCCGCGGCGGCATGCCGATCCATCCGTTGCGCATCGTCAAGGAGCTGCAGGACATCGTCAGCGACGACGTGACGCTGTGCGTGGACATGGGCAGTTTCCACATCTGGATAGCCCGCTATCTTTACAGCTTCCGCGCTCGACAGCTGTTGATCTCCAACGGCCAGCAAACCATGGGGGTAGCGCTGCCGTGGGCCATTGGCGCGGCGCTGGTGCGCCCCGGCGATAAGGTGGTGTCAATCTCCGGCGACGGCGGCTTCATGCAGTCGAGCATGGAGCTGGAGACCGCGGTGCGGCTGAAAAACAACATCGTGCACGTGATCTGGGTCGATAACGCTTACAACATGGTGGAAATGCAGGAAGTGAACAAATACCAGCGCAAATCCGGCGTAGAGTTCGGGCCGATCGACTTCAAGGCCTACGCGGAATCCTGCGGCGCGGTCGGTTTCGCCGTGCAGTCGGTGGAAGATCTGCGGCCGATGCTGCGCAAGGCGATGGAGATCCAGGGGCCGGTGGTGGTGGCCATTCCGGTCGACTACGCCGATAACTATAAGCTGATGGCGCAGATGAACTTCAGCCAGATGATTTAATTTCATCATCCTCGCGCCGTTTCACCGGGGCAGGCCGCTTGCGCGCCTGCCCGTTTTTATGCGCGGAATTTGTCCTTTACATCGCTAACTGCATGATTTATTGCTATCCGTTCGGCTGTTTTTTCACCACTGGGGATAGCGCAATGAAAAGAAAAGCAATAACGATCGGGCTGCTGGCGTTGGCGATTGCCGGCGGCGCGCGGGCCAATACGCTGGTCTACTGTTCCGAAGGCTCGCCGGAAGGCTTCAACCCGCAGCTGTTCACCTCCGGCACCACGGTAGACGCCAGTTCGGCGGCGATCTACAACCGGCTGGTGGATTTCAAACCCGGCACCGTCGAGCTGCAACCCAGCCTGGCGGAAAGCTGGGAGGTGAGCGAAGACGGCAAGCGCTATACCTTCCATCTGCGCAAGGGCGTGGCATTCCAGAGCAATAAATATTTCACGCCCACCCGCGATTTCAACGCCGATGACGTCATCTTCTCGTTTATGCGCCAGAAGGACGCCAACAACCCGTATCACAAGGTCTCCAACGGCGCCTACACCAACTTCGAGTCGATGGAGTTCGGCACGCTGATCGACCGGATCGTCAAGGTGGATGAGCACACCGTGCGCTTTGAGCTCTCCCGCGCCGAGGCGCCGTTCGTCGCCGATCTGGGCATGTATTTCGCCACCATTTTATCGGCGGAATATGCCGACGCGATGCTGAAGGCCGGCACGCCGCAGCGGGTGGACAACGATCCGATCGGCACCGGGCCGTTCCAGCTGGTGCAGTACCAGAAGGACGCGAAAATCCTCTACAAGGCGTTCGACCGCTACTGGGAAGGCAAGCCGAAGCTTGATCGGCTGGTGTTCTCGATCACGCCGGATGCGGCGGTGCGTTACGCCAAGCTGCAAAAGAACGAATGCCAGGTGATGCCGTTCCCCAATCCGGCGGATCTGGCACGCATGCGGCAGGACGGCAACATTCAGGTAATGGAAAAATCCGGCTTGAATATCGGTTTCCTGGCGTTCAACACCCAGAAGAAACCGTTGGATAACGTTAAGGTGCGCCAGGCGTTGGCGCTGGCGGTCAACAAGCCGGCGATCATCGACGCGGTGTTCCACGGCGCCGGTCAGCCGGCCAAGAACCTGCTGCCGCCGGCTCAATGGGGCAGCAACGCGCAGCTTGAAGACTACCCGTATTCGCCGGAGCGGGCGAAGCAGCTGTTGCAGGAGGCCGGGCTGGGGCAGGGCTTCGACATCGATCTGTGGGCGATGCCGGTGCAGCGGCCCTATAACCCCAACGCCAAGCGGATGGCGGAGATGATCCAGGCCGATTGGGCTAAAATCGGCGTGCGCGCCAAAATCGTCACCTTCGAGTGGGGCGAGTATTTACAGCGGATTAAAAACGGCGAACACCAGACCGCGCTGATGGGCTGGACCACCGCCAACGGCGATCCGGACAACTTCTTCGGCCCGCTGTTCACCTGCGCTTCGCTCGGCGGTTCGAACTCGGCGAAATGGTGCTATAAACCGTTCGACCAGCTGATCCTGCAGGCGCGCGAAGAGAACGATCACGCCAAACGGGTGGCGATGTATCAGCAGGCGCAGGTGATGATGCACGATCAGATGCCGGCGTTGATGATTGCGCACTCGACCATCTTCGAACCGGTGCGCAAGGAAGTGAAAGGCTACGAGATAGACCCGTTCGGCAAACACATCTTCAAACAGGTGTCGCTGGAGAAGTAACGACAAGGCCGGGATAACCCGGCCTTTTTCATGCCTGCGGCGCGTCGCAGTGGTAGCGGCCGCGCGGGATCACCAGCGGCGTGTGGGACAGCGGATCGTCGATGATCATGCACGGCATGCCGAACACCCGCTCCACCAGTTCGGCGGTAATGATCTCCGCCGGTTTCCCTTCCGCCACGATCTTGCCGTCGCGCATGGCGATGATGTGATCGGCATAGCGGCAGGCGTGGTTGAGATCGTGCAGCACCGCGATCAGGGTTTGACCGCGCTCGCGGTTGAGCTGGCGGAACAGATCCAGCAGCTCGATCTGGTGCGCGATGTCCAGATACGTCGTCGGTTCATCCAGCAGCAGCAGCGGCGTTTGCTGCGCCAACGCCATCGCTACCCAGACGCGCTGACGCTGCCCGCCGGACAGCTCGTCGACGCTGCGATCCGCCAGTTGGCTGACGTTGGTGGCCGCCATGGCGGCTTCCACCGCCTGTTTGTCGGCCTGTGTCCACTGTTTCAGCAGGCTCTGGTGCGGATAGCGGCCGCGCGACACCAGGTCCGCCACGGTGATGCTGTCCGGTGCGATCGAGGTTTGCGGCAGCAGGCCAAGCTCGCGCGCCAGCGCCTTGGTGGCGAAACTGCTGATGTTCTTGCCGTCCAGCATCACCTCGCCGGCGCTGGGTTTCAGCAGGCGGCACAGGGCGCGCAACAGCGTCGATTTGCCGCAGGCGTTCGGCCCTACGATCACCGTAAAGGCGCCGTCGGGGATCGCCACGCTCAGATCGTCAGCGATGATTTTATTGTCGTAGCCCAGCTTCAGGTGCGAGGCGTGCAGGCGGTGGCTCATGGCATTATCACTCTTCATTATCTATCTGCGGGCCTCACGGATGAGCAGCCAAATCAGGTACAGGCCGCCGATGCAGACGGTCACGATCCCGACCGGCAGTTGGATCGGCGCGAAAAGATGTTGGGACACCACGTCGGCGCCGAGCAGCAGCGCCGCGCCCATCAGCGCCGAGGACGTCAGGGTGACCGAGGATTGCCCGGCCAAGCGGCGGGCGATTTGCGGCGCCGCCAGCGCGATAAAGGAAATCGGCCCGGCGGTGGCGGTGACGGCGGCGGTGAGGGTGACGCCGAACAGCATCAGCCACAGCCGGCTGCCTTCGGCGTTCACGCCCAGCGCGCGCGCCGTGTCGTCGCCCATTTCCAGCAGCTGCAGCCGTTTGCCCATCAACAGCGCGGCCGCGGCCGCCAGCAGGATGAACGCCGTGGCGGGCTGGGCTTTCTGCCAGGTCATGCCGTTGAGCGAGCCGGCCTGCCACATGGCGGCGTCCATGGCGCGCTCGAGCGAGGCGGTGATGATCAGCCAGGTATTGGTGGAGACCAGCACTGCGCTGATGGCGATGCCGACGATGATCAGCCGGAAGCCGGCGATGCCTTGCCGCCAGGCCAGCAGGTAGATGGCCAGCGCGGCGAGAATGCCGCCGGCCAGCGCGCCGCCGGCGATGTAGTAATAGCCGCCGTTGAACAGGGTGATGGCGATCAGCGCGCCGGTGTAAGCCCCCATGTTAAAGCCAATCACGTCCGGGCTGCCGAGCGGGTTGCGGATAATCGACTGGAAGATGGCGCCGCTCATGCCGAGCGCGGCGCCTAACAGCAGCGCCATGGCGATGCGCGGCAAGCGCCATTGGGTGACCACGGTGACCAGGTTTTTCGGCGCCTCGCCGGTCAGCGCGGCAAAAACCTGCTCCAGCGAAAGTTGCAGCGTGCCGTAGCACAGGGCGGCGACGGCCATCGCCAGACACAGCGCCAACAGTGAAAGGTTGACCAGCAGCAGGCGCAGCGGCAGGCGCCCGTTGATGACGCCGTCCGGGCGGCCGATATGCAGCGTGTGCGGCAGACTCATCACAGACCCCCCAGCGTTTTCTTGCGGCGCACCAGCCAGATCAGCACCGGCGCGCCGATGAAGGCCGCCACGATGGAAACCCGCAGCTCACCGGCCGCAAGCAAGCGGCCGACCACGTCGGCGCACAGCAGTAAAATCGGCGCCAGCAGCATGGAGTAGGGCAGGATCCAGCGTTGGTCGGGGCCGACCCACCAGCGGGCGATATGCGGCACCATCAGGCCGATGAAACTGATCGGGCCGACGGTGGCGGTCGCCGCGCCGCACAGCAGCGTAATGGCGAGCACTGCGATCGCCTGAGTCAGCACTACGCGCGCGCCGAGCGCGATAGCCAGATCTTCCCCCATGCCGATGGTATTCAGCGGCCGGGCGATGAGCAGCGTCAGCAGGCAGCCGAGCAAAATGGCGGGGGCGGTCACCGGCAGGGTGGCCAGCGTGCGGATATCCAGCGTGCCGGCCTGCCAGAAGCGCAGTTGGTCGAAGGTTTGCGGATCGATCAGCGACAGCCCGGTGGTGATGCCGAGCAACACCGCGCCGATCGCCACGCCGGCCAGCGTCAGCCGCACCGGGTTGATGCGCCCACCTGCCAGTGTGCCGATCACGTAGACCAGCAGGGTGGTGACGGCGGCGCCGACAAAGGCGTAGGCCATATAGCTTTCGGTGGTGGCGGCGCCGAAAAACATGATGCCGATGACCACGGCGAAGCTAGCGCCGGCGTTGATGCCGAGCACGCCGGGATCGGCCAGCGGATTGCGCGTCAGCGCCTGAATCAGCGCGCCGGCGGCGCCGAGCGCCATGCCGGCCAAAATGCCCGCCAGCGTACGGGGCACCCGGGCGTTGAGAATGATGGTGCTGTCGGAGCCGCTCGCGGCGCCCTGTAGGCTGAGCCAGACGGTATGGAAGGGGATGGCTTTGGAACCCAGCATCAGGCTGGCAATGATGCACAGCAACAACAACGCCAAGCCGATACCGAACCCGGCGATGCGTTTGAAGCCACTGGCGTAAGCTGCGTGCGGTGCGGACGAAAGCGTCCGCTCAGTCGGAGTGGGTACGTTCACACCGGTAACTCCTTTATGATTTTTATTCTCATTGTTATTTGCGTTCGTGAAGGGCGCCAATAGTAACACGAGTTTACGCCCGCATGCACCCGCCGGTTGGTGGCGAAGGCGCGTGGACGATGTTAATAACTATTGATATTTCAATTGATTGAATGTGAATGGTTGCCCCGTTTGCCAAAAGCGTCGGCAGGGGACTGGGACTGGCCTGCCGACGGCGTGATTCAGGGCTTTTTGAACAACCGTTCGATTTGGTTCAGCATGTTGGTGGCGCTGTAGTAATCGAGGCGGAAGGTATCGTTGCCGACGGCGTAGACGTGCCGCTGTTCCACCGGCTCCAGATGTTTGAGGAACGGGTTGGCCAGCACCTCTTGCACTTTGCGCTCATTGGTGGCGAACAGGATCAGGGTTTTGCCGTTCAGGCCTTCGGCCATTTTTTCGCCGGAGATCTGGATGATGTCATGGCGTTTACCCATGCTGGCGTTGCCTTTGGCGCTTTCCGGCGGGGTAGCCAGCTGGAAGCCGAGCTGGGTCAGCAGCTTGCCTTGGGCGGAGCCCGGCGTCCACAGCATGGCTTCGCGGCCGTTGTCGGCATACACCAGCGGCGTGGTCGGCTGCGGCGGCAGGGTAATCGCCTGCTTCACTTGTTCCACGCGCTGCTCGAAACGATCTTCCGCCTGTTTGGCGCCGGCTTCGTGACCGGTGATCTCACCGAGCTCACTGGCCAGCTGTTGCCAGCTTTTGTCGCCGTAATCGAGCACCAGCGTCGGCGCAATGGCGGACAGCTGATCGTACAGTTTCAGCGCCGAATCACCGCCGGTCGCGGCGACGACGATCAAATCCGGGGCGGCGGCGGCGACGGCTTCGGCATTGGGTTCCACCTGATACAGCCGTTCGACGTGGCGCTGTTTGGCCACTTCGCTCCATTGGGTAAAGAAGCCTTGTTGATCGGCCACCAGGGGATTTGGACTGGTGGCGGCGCTGGCGACCACCGGGGCGTCGATAGCCAGTAACGTGCCGGTGATGGTGACGCTGGTGGATACGATGCGCTGCGGCGGTTTTTCCAGCGTGAACTTCCCTTTGGCGCTATCGATGGTGCGCGGCCAACTGCTGTCGGCAGCGGGGGCGGACGGTTTCTGCCCGTCGCTCTTGTCGTCCGGGCCGCAGCCGCTGAGCAACAGGCTGGAAGTGGCGATGAATGCAATAAACAGCTGACGTAAGGATAGGGTCATGAGCGGGCTCTTTCTTTCCTTGCACAAAGGCGTATCAATCCGCGTGCGGATCGCTGGGGAGTGTTTGCCCGCTAATTTACCATTCAAGCCGTCAAAATGATAACCATTCGTATCTCGTGTTTCCCAGGCAACCGCAGGCAGCTTTAACGAGGCCTGTCCATAATAGAGAGATGATAGAAGTTTCCTGTTTCGACTTAATCGATTAAGAGGGGGCGTATGGTTCGGGATGTTGAGTTTCGAACGGATCCTCATCCGGCTTTTCCTGTGTTGAACGAGCTATGGTTATCCGCTTGGGGAGAACCGCTACCGGCTGACATGCCGGCGATATTATCCCGCAGTTTGGCCCATATCGGCGCTTACGCAGAAGATGTGATGATTGGATTTGTGAATGTGGCTTGGGACGGTGGCAAGCACGCGTTTATTTTAGATACCTGCGTCCATCGTCATTATCAACGGCAGGGGGTGGCGACCGGGCTGGTTCAAGCGGCGATAGCGATCGCAAAAATGCGTGGAGCAAGCTGGCTGCACGTCGATTACGAACCCCATCTGACCGGTTTTTATTGCGGGTGCGGTTTTCGCCCTACCGCTGCAGGTTTAATTGATCTGACAAAGGGCCATGGCGGATGAGCGTTCACTGACGAGAGATAAAGAGGGCTGTATAATACGGTCTTTAGAAACGAAAAAAGCGCCAAAAGGCGCTTTTCTCTGAATTGGTGGGTCGTGCAGGATTGATTCGGCCTGTGGCCTCACCCTGCGGGCAACGCTGCGCGTTGTCGTATCGCTGCGCGTTGTCGTATCGCTGCGCGATGCTCGAACCTCTACGGTTCTTCATCCTACACGACCCGGTGAACTCTGTCGGCGAGAGATGAAGTCAGAGTCGGATGGTGCAGAAACGAAAAAAGCGCCAAAAGGCGCTTTTCTCTAAATTGGTGGGTCGTGCAGGATTCGAACCTGCGACCAATTGATTAAAAGTCAACTGCTCTACCAACTGAGCTAACGACCCGCAGAAGTGGTGGGTGATGACGGGCTCGAACCGCCGACCCCCTCCGTGTAAAGGAGATGCTCTACCAACTGAGCTAATCACCCACTTCAGGACTTCCAGGCACTGCTAAACGAGAGAATGATGGTGGGTGATGACGGGCTCGAACCGCCGACCCCCTCCGTGTAAAGGAGATGCTCTACCAACTGAGCTAATCACCCTCATTCGTTCTCATTTTTCTCAACAAGATGGTGGGCGATGACGGGCTCGAACCGCCGACCCCCTCCGTGTAAAGGAGATGCTCTACCAACTGAGCTAATCGCCCCGTCTTGTTGGAGTCGCATTATAGGGATAGTTCAAAGTGAGTCAACGGTTTTTAAAATGATTTCAATCGTTCGCCGCAAATTTAGGCAGGGCGCGATAATTATCGCCAACGGCGCCGATTCTTTGCGCAACGCTATGCGAAACTCGCCGCAAAACGCGCGAAATCGACCGGCGCAATATCGTGTCGGCGTTGAGGAATTAGCGCGTGGTGATACAATGTCGTCCACTCTTTTTTCAATTCCGAGCAATCGTCGGCCATCGCCGACACGCGTTGCGTAATAAGGCAGTGAACCCAATGAAAATCAAAACCCGTTTTGCACCGAGCCCGACCGGCTATCTTCACGTCGGCGGCGCGCGTACCGCACTTTATTCCTGGTTGTTCAGCCGCCATGCGGGCGGTGAGTTCGTTCTGCGTATCGAAGATACCGATCTGGAACGCTCTACCCAGGACGCGATCGACGCAATTATGGATGGCATGAACTGGTTGAATCTGGATTGGGATGAAGGCCCGTACTTCCAGACCAAGCGTTTCGATCGCTACAACGCGGTCATCGACGAAATGCTGGAGCAGGGCACGGCCTATAAATGCTATTGCTCCAAGGAACGCCTGGAAGCGCTGCGCGAGAAGCAGATGGAAAACGGCGAGAAGCCGCGTTACGACGGCCACTGCCGCGACAGCCAGTGCAGCCACACCGACGACGAGCCGCACGTGGTGCGCTTCCGTAACCCGCAGGAAGGCTCGGTGATCTTCGACGACAAAATTCGCGGCCCGATCGAATTCAGCAACCAGGAGCTGGACGATCTGATCATCCGCCGCACCGACGGTTCGCCAACCTATAACTTCTGCGTCGTCGTCGATGACTGGGACATGGAAATCACCCACGTGATCCGCGGCGAAGACCACATCAACAACACCCCGCGCCAGATCAACATTCTCAAAGCGCTGGGCGCGCCGGTGCCGGAATACGCGCACGTGTCGATGATCCTCGGCGACGACGGTAAAAAGCTGTCCAAACGCCACGGCGCCGTGGGTGTCATGCAGTACCGCGACGACGGCTATCTGCCGCAGGCGCTGCTGAACTACCTGGTGCGTCTGGGCTGGTCCCACGGCGATCAGGAGATCTTCTCCATCGATGAGATGAAAGAGTTCTTCACGCTGGAAGCGATCAACAAATCCGCCAGCGCGTTCAACACCGAGAAGCTGCAGTGGCTGAACCACCACTACATCAACCATATGCCGGCGGAAGAAGTGGCGGTGCATCTGGCATGGCACGTTGAGCAACTGGGCATTGAAACCCGCAACGGCCCGGAACTGAAAGACATCGTCAAGCTGCTGGGCGAGCGTTGCAAGACGCTGAAAGAGATGGCGGAGTCTTGCCGTTACTTCTACGCAGATTTCAGCGAGTTCGACGCCGACGCCGCCAAGAAGCACCTGCGCCCGGTCGCGCGTCAGCCGCTGGAAGCGGTGCGGGCCAAGCTGGCCGCCATCACCGTCTGGACGCCGGAAAATGTGCACGACGCCATTCAGGGCACGGCGGATGAGCTGGGTGTCGGCATGGGTAAAGTCGGCATGCCGCTGCGCGTCGCGGTGACCGGCGCCGGCCAGTCACCGGGCATGGACGTGACCGTGCATGCGATCGGCCAGAAGCGTTCGCTGCAGCGTATCGATATGGCGCTGGCTTACATCGCCGAGCGCGAAGCGCAAGCCTGATTAGGCTGATACGCCATAAATGAAAAAGCCCCGTGGAGCGATCCCGGGGCTTTTTTATTGCGCTTTGTCAGGCTTGTTCGCTAGCCGGCAAACCCGGACGGTAGGCGAGGAAATACATCAACCCGACAAAGCCGGCGCCGCCCAGCGCATTGCCGAGAAATACCGCGACGAAATTAGGCAGATACTGCTCCCAGCCCATGCCGCCGGCAAAGATGGCCGCCGGGATGATGAACATATTCGCCACCACGTGCTGGAAGCCGATGGCGACAAAAGCCATGACCGGGAACCACATGCCGATCACTTTGCCCGGCACATCTTTGCTGGCGAAGGCTAACCACACCGCCAGGCATACCAGCCAGTTGCAGCCGACGCCGGAAATGAAGGCGTGCAGGAAGTCCGCATCCACTTTGGCCTGCGCGATCGCCAGCGTCTTATGTAAAAACGCGCCTTCGGTCAGGCCCAGCAGGTGGCCGAAGAAGTAGGCGACGGCCACGCTGCCGGCGAAGTTGGCCAGGGTGACCCAAAACCAGTTGCGCAGCACGGCGATGGCGGGAATTTCACGGGCGAACCAGGCCATTGGCAAGGTCATCATGTTGCCGGTCAGCAGTTCGCCGCCGGCCAGAAGGGTCAGGATCAAACCGATAGGGAAGACCGCGGCGCCCAACAGCGCGCCGAAAGAGCCCCATTCGGCCGGCAGGGTGCCGATGACGTGAATATCCAGCAGGAAGCCGGTGGCGATAAAGGCGCCGGCGAGAAAGCCCAGAATCAGCAGATTAGCGAGAGGGGCGCGGCTTTTGTTTACCCCGGCCTGAACGGCGAGGGCGGCGATTTCTTTTGGTGAATGCAAAGACATGACGGACTCGGTTTATAGTAATAAAGTTTATGGCGCGGGCAGTCTATGCCGCTCGGGAGCCCGACTCAAGCGCATTTCGCTAACATTCCGTTAATTAAAAATCAACGTGATATGCAGGGTCTTTTGCCATTTTGAGAAGTAGCGCGCAAAATGGATGAACTCTGCGCAAAGTGATGATTTTTTGGCGCCAAAGATGCTGATTTGGCGGCTTTTTCAACGCTTGATTCAGTAATTCAATTTAGCCGTTGACAGCTTTGAGCGGGTTTCATATTATGCGCCCCGTTCACAGCACAAAGTGATTGTGGAACGGGGCTATAGCTCAGCTGGGAGAGCGCTTGCATGGCATGCAAGAGGTCGACGGTTCGATCCCGTCTAGCTCCACCAACCTTCTTCTCAGAGAGGTTGGGGAATACCGTAACGCCGGTCAACGCGTACCACTTTTGTGGGGCTATAGCTCAGCTGGGAGAGCGCTTGCATGGCATGCAAGAGGTCGACGGTTCGATCCCGTCTAGCTCCACCACCATTTGAAAAGCCGACCTTAGGGTCGGCTTTTTGCTTTGCGTTATTTCACCTTCGCCGAAGGCCAGCCAATAAAAAAGGCGCCCGCAGGCGCCTTATCATTGCTGTAAATTTCAGGCTTAGCCCAGCACCAGACCCGCGATGGAAGCGGACAGGATGCTGACCAGCGTAGAGCCGTAGACCAGCTTCAGACCGAAGCGGGACACTACGTTGCCCTGGTGTTCGTTCAGGCCCTTGATCGCACCGGCCACGATGCCGATGGAAGAGAAGTTGGCGAAGGACACCAGGAACACCGACAGGATCCCCAGGCTGCGCGGCGACAGCTCGGCAGAGACTTTCTGCAGTTCCATCATTGCCACGAATTCGTTGGAAACCAGCTTGGTGGCCATGATGCTGCCGACCTGCAGGGCTTCGTGCTTAGGAATACCCATGATCCAGGCGAACGGATAGAAGAAATAGCCGAGGATTTCCTGGAAGCTCAGGCCGAAGATGGCGCTGAACACGCCGTTAAGCGCGGCGATCAGGGCGATGAAACCAATCAGCATCGCGGCGACGATTATCGCTACTTTGAAGCCGGCCAGGATGTATTCGCCCAGCATTTCAAAGAAGCTCTGGCCTTCGTGCAGGTTGCCGAGGTGCAGCTCTTCTTCTTTATTGGTGTCGTACGGGTTGACCAACGACAGCACGATAAAGGTGCTGAACATGTTCAGTACCAGCGCCGCCACCACGAACTTGGCGTCCAGCATGGTCATGTAGGCGCCGACGATGGACATGGACACCGTAGACATCGCGGTCGCCGCCATGGTGTACATGCGCTTTTCCGACATCTTGCCCAGGATATCCTTGTAGGCGATGAAGTTTTCGGATTGGCCCAGGATCAGCGAGCTGACGGCGTTGAACGACTCCAGCTTGCCCATGCCGTTCACTTTCGACAGCACGGTACCGATAATGCGGATGATGAAAGGCAGCACTTTGATGTACTGCAGAATACCGATCAGCGCCGAAATGAAGACGATCGGGCACAGCACCTTCAGGAAGAAGAACGCCAGGCCTTTGTCGCCCATGCCGCCGAACACGAAATCAGTCCCTTGTCCCGCAAACCCGAGCAGTTTGTCAAACAGCGCGGCGAATCCTTTTACGAAGCCCAAACCCGCTTCCGAATGCAGGAAAAAGTAGGCCAGCAGTACTTCGATAACCAATAATTGAATAACATAGCGAATGCGGATGCTTTTGCGATCGCGGCACACCAACAGGGCCAGGATCGCCACCACCACTATCGCCAACGCAAAGTGCGCAATATGGGACATGTTTGCTCCAAATTTGAGGCAGGCTGAATTTCGGCTGTCATTTTATGTAACGCTACGTTTAAAAACGAGACTTCTATTGCAAATATGGAAAATCATAGTGGGAGTTCTCCTAAAGTGTTGCGCAAAAGCATAAAAAATCAAGATGTTAACTCAGACATAGGAAATTCGTATTCTTGTGCTAACCTGTCTTTCAGGGGTATTGCAGCCAAAATCCCAACCCAAAAGCACGGAAATCGGCAAGTACGGTGTCGAACCCTTCGATAAAACCGTTAATGTTGGCTATTGCAGAGATAAGTTTTACCACTCTAAATGCGCTTGATAATTATTATCATTTATATAGAGTGGAGATAAACGTAATTTCAGTAAGGGTTCAACATATGCTGAACAGTCGCGTGGTTGAAACCACCTCCGGTCGCTCCGCCAGAAAAATCAAACTCTCGCTGATGGGGCCCGCCTTCATCGCCGCTATCGGCTACATCGACCCCGGCAACTTCGCCACCAATATCCAGGCCGGCGCCTCATTCGGCTATAGCCTGTTGTGGGTCGTGGTCTGGGCCAACGTGATGGCGATGCTGATCCAGCTGTTGTCCGCCAAGCTGGGGATCGCCACCGGAAAAAACCTGGCCGAGCATATTCGCGATCGCTTTCCGCGGCCGGCGGTGTGGGCCTATTGGGTGCAGGCGGAGATTATCGCCATGGCGACCGATCTGGCCGAATTCATCGGCGCGGCGATCGGCTTCAAGCTGCTGCTCGGCGTCTCCTTGTTGCAGGGCGCGGTGCTGACCGGCATCGCCACCTTTTTAATTCTGATGCTGCAAAAGCGCGGACAAAAGCCGCTGGAGTGGGTGATCGGCGGCCTGCTGCTGTTCGTCGCCGCCGCTTACATCGTCGAGCTGGCGTTTTCCCAGCCGCAGCTTGCGCCGCTGCTGAAAGGCATGGCGTTGCCCGATTTGCCCAACGGCGACGCGGTATTCCTGGCCGCCGGGGTATTGGGTGCCACCATCATGCCGCACGTGATCTATCTGCATTCGTCGCTCACCCAAGTTGGCGGTGAGCACGATAAGGCGGAGCGCTATGCCGCCACCAAAGTCGACGTCGCCGTCGCCATGACCATCGCCGGTTTCGTTAACCTGGCGATGATGGCCACTGCCGCCGCCGCGTTTCATTTCAGCGGCCACAGCGGCATCGCCGATCTTGACGTGGCCTATCTGACGCTGCAACCGCTGCTCGGGCAAGCCGCCGCCACCGTGTTTGGCCTGAGCCTGGTGGCCGCCGGTCTTTCTTCCACCGTGGTGGGCACGCTGGCGGGGCAGGTGGTGATGCAAGGGTTTGTGCATTTCCATATCCCGCTGTGGCTGCGCCGCGCGGTGACCATGCTGCCGTCGTTTATCGTCATCATGCTGGGAGTGGACGCCACGCGCATTCTGGTGCTGAGCCAGGTGCTGCTCAGCTTCGGCATTGCGCTGGCGCTGGTGCCGCTGCTGGCTTTCACCGGCAATCGGGCGCTGATGGGGGAGATGGTTAACGGCCCCGTGGTGCAAAACCTGGGCAAGCTGATCGTGTTGGTGGTGGTGGGCTTGAATGGCTACTTGCTGATCGGCAGTGTGCTGTAGGCGAAAACAGTGCGGGCCGGCGTTGCGCCGGCCCGTTGTCGTTAATCGCGGTCGTCATCGCCGTGGCGGCGCCAGCGATCGCGGTCATGATCGTGGTGGTGTTTTTTCTCTTTCTTCCAGTAATGCTTGTCGCAATGATGGTCGCATTTGTAATAGCGCCCGTCGCGCGAGTAGTAATATTTGCGCCAGTAGTCGCGGTCGCGCCAGCGATAGCCATCCCAGTAATAGCCGCGCGGGCTGCGATCGCCGAGATAGCGTCCCTGATGGCCTTGCCACCAGTCGCGATCGCGCCAGTCGTAACCGTCCCAGTAACGGCCGCGATTGTCCTGATCGCCGATGCGCAATGAAACGCCCGGCATCAGATCGATGCTGATCCCTTCGGCGTGCGCCTGCTGTGCGGCGGGCAGTACCGTCGCCGCCAAGATGGCGGCCAAGAGCAGAGGTTTAAACATGACTTCTCCTTTCCGCTTGCGCGGCCTGGCCGTTGATCACTTTATGAAGCGCGTTCATCAGTTTAAAAAACGGCCTTATCGTTATTTTTACTGCAATATCGGCATCATAGCGCCGGCGCATGGGGTTGAATCTGAGAGCCACTCTGAAAAGGGCGCCGGAGGCCGAGATTTGAGATTTTTCTGGGGAATCGCCGCTCAATTGAGCGGCGGAATTTGTAAGCGATTACAATAAAATGTTCTCGACCTGCGCAAGCTCTTCTTCAGTGAAGTGACGATTGGCCAGCATGCCCACCGCGTCTTCTATCTGCGCAGTCTTGCTGGCGCCGATCAGCACCGAGGTAACGCGATCGCCGCGCAGCACCCAGGCCAGCGCCATCTGCGACAGCTTCTGCCCGCGTTGCCGCGCCAGCGCATCGAGGCGGTGCACCTTGTCCAGTCGGTCGGCGGTCAGCTGTTCCGGCTGCAGGAAACGGCTGCCGCTGGCGGCGCGGGAATCTTGCGGGACGCCGTGCAGATAACGATCGGTCAGCAGGCCGCCCGCCAGCGGGGAGAAGGCGATCGCGCCGACGCCATGATCCGCCAGCGTATCCAGCAATTCCGTCTCCGGCCCGCGTTCAAACATCGAATACTTGGGCTGGTGGATCACGCACGGCGTACCGAGCCGCTGCAGGATGTCGAACGCCTGGCGCGCGCGCTCGGCCGGGTAGTTGGACAAACCGACATACAGCGCTTTGCCCTGGCGCACCAACAGATCCAGCGCCGCCATGGTTTCTTCCAGCGGCGTGTCCGGGTCCGGCCGGTGGTGATAAAAGATATCCACATACTCCAATCCCATGCGCCTGAGGCTCTGATCGAGGCTGGCGACCAGGTACTTTTTCGAGCCCCAATCGCCGTAGGGGCCGGGCCACATGGTGTAACCGGCTTTGGATGAGACGATCAGCTCGTCGCGCCAGGCCCGCAGATCGGCGTTGAGAATGCGGCCAAAGTTTTCCTCGGCGGCGCCGGGCGGCGGGCCGTAGTTGTTGGCCAGATCGAAGTGGGTTATGCCGCGATCGAATGCGCAGCGGATCAGGGCGCGGGCGTTGTCGTACAGCGTGGCGTCGCCAAAGTTGTGCCATAGCCCGAGCGAGACGGCGGGCAGCTTCAATCCGCTGCGGCCGCAGCGCCGGTATTCCATATCTTGATAACGCGAGGGGGAGGCTGAGTAGGACATCGTGATCCTTTGTCGGCGAAGAAGTGGCGTGTTTTGAGTGTATGCGTTTTCACAACGTGCCGTCGAGGGGGCGATCACAAGGCCGGCATGTAACGCCAGGTTGCCGCTCGACACGGAAAGCGCTGTTCGAAAATTAACCGGCATCTTCGATACTTAAAGATAATCGCTTCAGCTGCAGACAGGTGATGATCATGACTCAGATCTACACGGTGGCCGATTATCTGCTCGATCGTCTGGCCCAGATTGGCATCCGCCACGTCTTCGGCGTGCCGGGGGATTACAACCTGCAATTCCTCGATCACGTCATCGCTCATCCGCAAATCACCTGGGTAGGCTGCGCCAACGAACTGAACGCCGCCTACGCCGCCGACGGCTATGCGCGTTGCAAACCGGCCGCGGCGCTGCTCACCACCTTCGGCGTCGGGGAGCTGAGCGCGCTGAACGGCGTGGCCGGCAGTTATGCCGAATACCTGCCGGTGATCCACGTGGTGGGCACACCGGCGCAGCGTGCCCAGCGCGCCGGCGATTTGCTGCACCATTCGCTGGGCGATGGCGACTTCACTCACTTTGCGCGGATAGCCAAAGAAGTCAGCGTCGCACAGGCCAACCTGACCGCCGACAACGCCGCCAGGGAGATTGACCGCCTGATCGATGCCGCCTTGCTGGAGCATCGTCCGGTTTATCTGATGCTGCCCAGCGACGTAGCGGAAGCGCCGCTGCCGGCCAAACCGGCGCCGCTGATGCTGCGCCAGGCCAGGCTGTCGCGGAGCGCATTGCAGGCGTTTATCGCCGCAGCGCGTGAAAAGCTGCAATCGGCGCGGCAAGTGTCATTGTTGGCGGACTTTCTGGCGGACCGCTTTGGTGTTGAAACGGCGCTGGATAACTGGATGCAGGAGGTGGCTATCCCGCACGCCACGCTGCTGCTCGGCAAGGGCGTGCTGGATGAGAACCGCGACGGTTTTGTCGGCACCTACAGCGGCGGCGCCAGCGCTGCGGCGACCAAAGCGCTGATTGAAAATGCCGATGTCGTGATCAGCGTTGGCGTGCGTCTCACCGACACCGTTACCGGAGGATTCACACATCATCTGCCGGCGGAAAAATGCATCGATATCCAACCGTTCGAAGCCTGGGTCGGTCGTCAACGGTTCCGCCGCATCCCGATGTGCGCCGCCGTGCAGGCGCTGCACCGCCTGACTCTGTCGCTGGCGTCGCGCTGGCCGTTGCCGACGATCGGCCGTCCGGCGCTGCCGGAAGGCGATGGGGAAGGGTTGGATCAGCACGCCTTCTGGCGGCAGATACAGGATTTCCTGCGGCCGGGGGATATCGTGCTGGCCGAGCAGGGCACGGCCTGTTTCGGCGCCGCGACCTTGACGCTGCCGCGCGGCAGCCGGATGATCGTGCAGTCGCTCTGGGGCTCGATCGGCTATACCTTACCGGCGACCTTCGGGGTGCAAACCGCCGAACCACAGCGCCGGGTGGTGCTGTTGATCGGCGACGGCGCCGCGCAATTGACCGTGCAGGAGCTGGGATCGATGCTGCGCGACGGGCTTAAACCGGTGATCTTCGTGCTGAATAATCAGGGCTACACGATTGAACGCGCTATCCACGGGCCGGAGCAGAGTTACAACGACATCGCCCGGTGGAACTGGACGCAGCTGCCAACGGCATTGGCCGGTGGGCGGCCGGTGACGGCGTTGCGGGTCAGTCAGCCGGAGGCGCTGCGCCAGGCGCTGAGTGAGGCGGCGCAGGGCGACCGGCTGGCTTTCATCGAAGTGATGCTGCCGAAGATGGATATTCCCGAACTGCTCGATACGATCTCGCGCGTCATTCAGTCGCGCAACGCCGCCGCCTGAGCCGCGTCGTCTTCCAGCAATCGCTCCAGCATCCAGTACCCCGCCGGGCCCGGCGGGGTCAGTTTGGACCATACCGCATCCACCGAAATCAGTTTGGGCCAGCCGCGCGGGCGCAGCTGGGTGAGCCTGCCGTGGCCGTATTGTTGCACCAGCCAGTGCGGCAGCACCGCCCAACCGAATCCCTGTTCCGCCATCTCGAGCAACAGCAGATAGCTGGGCGCCGACCAGACCAGCCCGCCTTGTCTGGCCGCTTCGGCGCCGGTGTAAGTATTCAGGATCAGCTGACGAGTGCTGGATAATTGCTCCGGGGTCGGCGCGGCGACCTGCGCCAGCGGATGCCCATGCGCGACGAACAACCCCATTTCGGTCTGCTCAGGCAGGCGGGAGAAGGCGATATCCGGCGGATAACGTTTTTGCACTTCCACCATGCCCAAATGCGCGCGGCCGCTTTGCAGCAGATCGATAACGTCGCCTTCCTCGGCGATCATCCATTCCAGCTCAATCTCCGGGTAACGTTGTTCAAACCGCTGCATCAGGCTGTCGTGATGCTTCGGTTGATAGGTATCGGAAAATACCATGCTCAGGCGCGGTTCGACATTGCCCGCCAGCTGAATGCTCAGCGCGTCGAGTCGCTCGCTGGCGGCGAGGATCTCCTGCACGTGCCCCAGCACCTTGCGGCCGGCGGCGGTGAGCACCGGTTGGCGCGCGCTGCGATCGAACAGCGTCAATGCCAGGTCGGCTTCCAGATTGGCGATGGCGGTGCTGACGGTGGATTGGCTTTTGCGCAGCTTGCGCGCGGCGGCGGAAAATGAGCCGAGGGCGGCGGCTTCAACGAACGCCTGTAACGCTTCCGGTGAATAGTGCATATATCTACTTTATCGATGGAACCTATTTTTAATCTACCCAAAAAAGCGATGATAATCACCTGGCTTTCGCAACAACTGTTGAAAAAAAGGTGATGTATGCAACTGCAAAACAAGTCTCTCATTGAACGTATCGTCCACGCCGTCGGTTTCGAGGCCATCGCCGTGATGGTTTGCGCCCCGCTGGGCGCGTGGCTGCTGAACCGCTCAATGGTGCAGGTCGGTGCGTTGGCGGTGATGCTGTCCACCGTCGCGATGCTGTGGAACATGGTTTACAACACGGTGTTCGACCGCCTGTGGCCGGTCAGCCGGGTGGTGCGTAACCTGAAGGTGCGTGCGCTGCACGCCGTCGGCTTTGAAGCCGGTTTTATTCTGATCGGCGTGCCGATCGCCGCCTGGATGCTGAGCATTTCCTGGGCGCAGGCGTTTATGCTGGAAATCGGTTTCTTCCTGTTCTTCCTGCCGTACACCATGGCCTACAACTGGCTGTACGACACGCTGCGCCAGCGCTGGTTCGAAGCGCGCCGGCCGATCAATTCCGGCGCCAAATAAGGCGTCGTCAGCCCGGCGATTCTCAGGTAAGGTCAGAGGATCGTCGGAAAATGCTGAGGAATGAAGGATGAAAGTGTTGGGTCTGCTGGGCGGCATGAGTTGGGAATCCACCATTCCGTATTACCGCACCATCAACGAGCAGGTAAAGGCGCGCCTCGGCGGGCTGCATTCGGCCAAAATCGTGCTCTACAGCGTCGATTTTCAGGAGGTTGAACGCTTGCAGCACCAGGGCGATTGGGATGGCGCCGGCCGGCTGCTGGCCGCCGCCGCCGTGGCTTTGCGCGCCGCCGGCGCCGAAGCTATCGTGATCTGCACCAACACCATGCACAAGGTGGCGGAGGCGGTCGAGCAGGCCAGCGGCCTGCCGCTGATTCACATCGCCGATGCCACGGCGCTGCAGGTGCGGGAAAAAAACATTCGCCGCGTCGGGCTGCTGGGCACGCGTTTTACCATGGAGCAGACCTTCTACCGCGGCCGCCTGCAGGAATTGCACGGCATCGATGTGGTGACGCCGGTCAGCGCCGATCGTGACATCGTGCACCGCATCATCTATGACGAACTGTGCCTCGGTAAAATTCGCGACGCCTCGCGCGACGAATATCGCCGGATCATCAGCGATCTGGAACAACAGGGCGCGCAGGGGATTATTTTCGGCTGCACCGAGATAGGGTTGCTGGTGAGCGAGCGGGATGCGTCGGTGCCGGTGTTCGACACTACCGCGATCCACGCTCGCGCCGCCGCGGCGTTCGCGCTGGCCTAATCGTCGTGCGGCGGTTGCCGGCGGTTCACCAGCATCAAGGGTTTGCCCGCCAGCGCCAGCCAGGCGGGCAGCATCACGATGCACAAGATCGGCAGCAGGTGCAGATCCGGCACCACCGCCACCGCCATAAACAGACTGAGCCAGCCGTCGCGCGTGACCACCAGCACCAGCCCCATGATGGCGCAGGAGACCGTGATCGCCGCCGGCACCGCCGGAACGTGCTGATGCAGCATCAGCCCCAGCGCCACGCCGACGAACACCGCCGGGAAGATGCGCCCGCCGCGAAAGCCGCAGGCGGCGGCGATCACCAGCGCCGCCAGCTTGGTCAGGGTAACGGCCAACAGCGCCGGCACCGAATAGTTGCCGTCTGCCGCGAGGCGCTTCATTTCATCCAGCCCTTTGAACAGGGTAATCTCACCGCCCACCAGCGCCAGCAGGCCCAGCACAAAGCCCCCCAGTCCTAGCATCAACACCGGATTCTTCATCGAATGGAACAGGCGGTGAACGTGCGGGAAGCACCACAGCGCCACCATGCCGAGCGCGATGGCGATCAGCGCCACGATGGCGCCGCTGAAGATGTCCGGCAGCCGGGTTACGTCATAGGCGTCGAGTTGCAGGGCGAAATTGGGCACGAAGAACAGCTGGGTGGTGACCGCGCCGGCGGCGGCGGCCACCAGCGGGGCGAACAGCCGATCCCACAGCGGCGTTTCGTTATTGCCCGCCAGGGTTTGCGAGAAAATCAGCGCGGCGGCGACCGGCGTGCCGAACATCGCGCCGATGGTGCCCGCCGCCGCCAGGATGATCCAGTCCATGCGCGGCACCTTAGGCAGCAGGCGCGCCCCCGCCGCCGCCACCAGCGCGATATTGATGGCGGTGATCGGGTTCTCCGGCCCCAGGCTGACGCCGCCGGCCAGGCCGACGATCAGCGCCAATCCCAGCCCCGGCAGGGCGGAGAGCGGCAGCGGCATGCCGATCAGCGATTCCGTCGCCGGATCCGGCCCGGCATGGCCCGGCATATAGCGCACGATCAGGCCGACCGCCACGCCGGTCAGCGTCAGCATGCCGAGCGGCCACCAGGGTGCCTGGGCGTCCAGGCTCAGCGCGTCGGGCAGCGTCACCCACAGCCATTGCTGCAGCGTAGCGGCGACTTTCATCATCAACAGCAGCACCAGACTGGAGGCGGAACCGATAATCAGCGCAGGCAAAGCAAAGGCCAACATGGCATTGGCGCGCGGATGCAGCATGGATAATCCCTTGTCGATGCCTCCATGCAGGGCAGGGAGAGCGGGTGGTTGGACAGTGACCACAGCTTGCCAGACTATCGGCGAGCAGGCACGCATTGATATTGCCCGGCGTCGATGACGGTTAACAGTCGCGGCGGCGCGTTTTTTGCCGCAATTTGTTTCAAATCGCGGCTTGGCGGGCCAGCTGAAACGTTTTTTGTGATCCGGATCGCTATTGGGGCGCAGATCCGAGGCGGGTGATTGTTGTTTTCGCAGCAGGATTTTACAGTGTGGGCAGCTTTTTATTTTTCATTTTGCGGAGACGAAATCAATGACCTATGCCCTCGTAGGTGATGTTGGCGGCACCAATGCCCGCCTGGCGTTGTGCACTGTTGCGACGGGTGAGATTACCCAGGCGAAAACCTATTCCGGCCTGGAGTTCGACAGCCTGGAGGCGGTGATCCGCCACTATCTGAAAGCGTGCGATATCGAGGTGCAGGACGCCTGTATCGCGATCGCCTGCCCGGTGACGGAAGACTGGGTTGCGATGACCAACCACAGCTGGGCGTTCTCTATCAAAGAAATGAAGGCCAACCTGGGGTTGAGTCATCTGGAAGTGATCAACGATTTCACCGCCGTCTCGATGGCGATCCCGATGCTCTCGCCGGACGACGTGCTGCAGTTTGGCGGCGGCGATGCGCAGCCGGGCAAACCGATCGCGGTGTACGGCGCCGGCACCGGGCTGGGTGTTGCCCACCTGGTGCAGGTCGATCGCCGCTGGGTCAGCCTGCCGGGCGAGGGCGGCCATGTCGATTTCGCACCGAACAGCGAAGAAGAAGACATTATTCTGGAGGTGCTGCGCGGTGAAGTGGGGCACGTTTCCGCCGAGCGCGTGCTGTCCGGGCCGGGCCTGGTCAACCTGTATCGCGCCATCGTCAAGGCGGACAACCGCCTGCCGGAGAAACTGGAGCCGAAGGACATTACCGAGCGGGCGCTGGCCGACAGCTGCATCGACTGCCGCCGTGCGCTGTCGCTGTTTTGCGTGATCATGGGGCGCTTCGGCGGCAACCTGGCGCTGAATCTGGGCACCTTTGGCGGCGTGTACATCGCCGGCGGCATCGTGCCGCGCTTTATGGAATTCTTCAAGGCCTCGGGCTTCCGCGCCGCCTTCGAAGACAAAGGGCGTTTTCGTGACTATGTGCGAGACATTCCGGTGTTCATGATAACCCATGGCCAACCGGGCCTGCTGGGAGCCGGCGCGCATCTGCGCCAGACGCTGGGCATGCAGCTGTAAGCAACGCGGCGGCACGATAAAAAAAGGGGCGCAACCCGCAGGTTGCGCCCCTTGTCGTTTTCGCGGGGTATCAGGCTTTGGCCAGCTCTGCCGCCTGTGCCGTTTCTTCGCTTTCCACTTCCACGGCTTTCGGCGCTTTGATGAACAGCGTAATCAGCAAGGAGGCGGCGGACAGGACGCCAATCACCATGAAGGTGGCGTGGAAGCCGCCGAAGTATTTGGCGACGAACGAACCGGCCAGCGCGCCCAGGCCGAAGCCCTGGTAGATGATGCCGTAGTTCTTGCTGTGGTTTTTCAGACCGAAGAAGTCGCCGACAATCGCCGGGAACACGGTGATGTTGCCGCCGAAGCAGAAGGCCACCGCGCCGACGCAGATGAAGAACAGCGTGTGGTTCAGGGTCATGAAGCTCAGGGCGACAATCGCCAGCACGGTAACCAGCATGGTGAAGCTGATGACGCGCATACGGCCCACTTTATCGGACAGCGTCCCCAGGATGATGCGGCCGGCGGTGTTGAAGATGGCGACGGCGGACACGGTGTTGGCGGCGGTGGCCAAGTCCATCCCGGCCAGTTGAACGCCCATGTCTTTCACGATGCCAATCAGATACAGACCGCTCATGCAGGCGGCAAAGAAGATGGTGAACAGCAGGTAGGCTTCTTTGGTGGCCAGCATCTGGCGCACGCTGAAGTCGTTGCCCAGACCGTTGGCGCCTGGCTGTGCGGCGTTGGTCGCCAGCACCGGCTCTTTCAGCAGCAGGGAGCCGACGACGATCAGGCCCATCACGATGGCACCCCAGTAGAAGAAGGCGCCGGAAACGCCGACGTCGGCGATCAGGGCGGCGTTGACGTATTTGAACAGCAGGCTGCCGCTGCCGAAGGCGCCGACGGAGATGCCGGAAATCAGGCCTTTGTTGGCCGGGAACCATTTGATCAGGTTGGACAGGGTGGAGATGTAGGCGATACCGACCGCAAAGCCCACCACCACGCCGGCCAGCAGGTAGATCATGTCGAGAGAGCTGACGTGGGCGCTGGCGATAAGGCCCAGGCCGACCAGGATGCCGGAGCACAGCGTCAGGTTGCGGATGCCGAAGCGTTCTTGCAGCTTACCGGCGAACAGCGTGGCGAAGGCCAGGAAGAAGCTGGTGATGGAGAAGGTGGTGGCGACGTCCGCCAGCCCCCAGTGGAACTTGTCGACCAGCGGCTGGTTGAACAGGCTCCAGGTGTAGATGGTGCCCAGACCCATCTGACAGATGATGGTGCCGAGAACGATTAAGCTGCGATTTGCCGGTTTGGTGTTCATGGCCGGTCTCCTTCCTGTGTGTGCGTTGCCGGGCGTGAGCCGTTGGCTGAAATTTGCGGGGTGAATCAGCGATCCCGCGGTATGGGCTTATTATATGGCCGGCCCCTGCGGCGGGCGGCGGATCGGGAATGAGTTGCACGACGGAAGGAATGAAATGCATTTTATGCGGCGTGAGTTGCCGTTTTTGCGCCTGAAAGCCCGTGAAATGCCGGGGGGTGACACGTGATCTACATCAAAGATATCAACGATTTATTGTTAATCGCCGGTGAACGATTGTGGTGGAATTGTGAAGGATGCGTCTGAAAGGCGTAAATCGGCATTGCGCCTATAGAGCGGCGGTGAGCGCGGGGCTATGTTATCTGCGATCGGACAAGGTCCGCTCTGCAGGAGCCATGAAATGAAAAAAACGCTGTTGTTACTGGCTGCGCTGCTGGCGCTGCCGCTGGCGAGCCAGGCCGACGTCTCCATCGGCGTGAACGTGCCTGGCCTGTCGTTGCATATCGGCGATCGCGACAATCGCGGCCATTACTGGGACGGCTATCGCTGGCGCGATCCGCGCTGGTGGGCCGATCACCGCCGGTATGAACGCCCGCGCGGGTACTATTACGGCCCGCCGCCCCGGGTGATTTACTACGGGCCGCCGCGGCGCGACTGGCGCGACCGGCCGCATTACCGCATGCCGCCACCGCCGCCGCCGGGGTATTACTACCGTCCGGGCCCGCGCTGGTAAGCGCTTACAGGCGCATCAGCTTGCGGAACTCTTTCACCTTGCTGCGGCTGACCGGCACTTCAAACTCGAGATCGCTCAGCCGCAGAATGTAGGTATTGTTGAACCAGGGCACGATCTCGCGGATCTTCGCCAGGTTAACGCAGTAAGAGCGGTGGCAGCGGAAGAAATGCTCTTCCGGCAGCCGGCCGTAAAACTCGGTGATGTTCATCGGCATCACGAACTCTTCCCGGCGGGTATAGACCCGCGTCACCTTTTCATCGGCGGCGGCGTAATAGATGTCGTTGATGTCGGTAACGATAATCCGCTCGTCTTTGATCAGGTTGATGCTGTGGCTGCCGCGGCTCGGCGCGCTGGCCGGCTCCGTCGCGCCGGCGGGGCGATGATGCAGCGCCTCCAGCTTTTGCAGCATGGTGACGATGCGCGCCTCGTGATAGGGCTTGAGGATATAGTCGAACGCTTCGATCTCGAACGCTTCCACCGCGTGCTCTTTATAGGCGGTGATGAACACGATAGACGGGCGATGCGCGAATTTGCTGATGTTTTGCGCCAGCAACACGCCGTCCAGCGACGGGATGTTGATGTCGAGGAAAATGGCGTCGACCTGGTGAGTCTGCAGGTATTTGAGGACGTCGAGGCCATCCTCGAAGGTGGCGACGATATCGATATTGCTGTGTTTCTTGATCAGGTAGCTGAGTTCTTCCTGCGCGAGGAATTCGTCTTCCACGATAATGGCTTTCATGAGGCCTCCCCGACCGGCGGCGCGCTCGGCTCCTGATGCAGCTTGCCGCCGTTTTTGCTGATGTAGAACGCGATTTCGGTGCCCGGCTCCAGGCGGCGGATATGCATCCCTTCACCGTACAGCAGCGACACGCGGTGGTGTACGTTGAGCAGGCCGATATTGTGGCCCGGCATCTCGTTGCGCGCCACCCGATCGATGGTTTCCTGATTGATGCCGTGGCCGGTATCCTTCACCGAAATCTTCACCCGGTCGCCCTGATCTTTCACTGCGATCACCACTACCCCTTTGCCTTTGCAGGGCTGGATGCCGTGCACGATGGCGTTCTCCACCAGCGGCTGGATCAGCAGACTCGGAATGCGCACCGAGACGTCGTCGTCGATGTCGTAAATCACCGTCAGCTTGGCGCCGAAACGCGCCTGTTCGATGGCGATGTAATCCTGGATCTGATGCAGTTCCTTGCGGATATCGATCAGTTCGTCGTTCAGCTCCAGGTTGTAGCGCAGGTAGCGCGACAGGTTGATGATCAGCTGGCGCGCGGTGTCCGGATTCAGGCGGATGGAGGAAGAGATGGCGTTCAGCGCGTTGAACAGGAAGTGCGGGTTAATCTTGCTCTGCAGCGCGCGCATTTCGGCTTTATCCGCCATCTGACGCAGGTGCTCGATGCGCGAAACCTCCATCTGGGTGGAGATGATCTGCGACAGCCCGACCGCCATCACCTTCAGCGTGTTGGTGATCTGGTGAGCGTGGCAGTAGTAAATTTTCAGCGCGCCGGTCACTTCGCCTTTTTCCCACAGCGGCACCACCAGCTGCGAATGGATCTGCGGCGCGGCCGGGTTTTCCAGGTTGTTTTTGATGATGATTTTGCCGTGGCGAATGCTTTCGCGAGTGACGCGGCTCAGCCCTTCGCGGCCGATCGGGTAGGCTTCGCGCCCTACGCCGACGTAAGCCAGCACCTGATGGGTATCGGTGATCGCCACCGCGTCGGCGCGGATATCCTGGCGGATGATATCGCAGATGGTGGCCAGCGATTCGCTGTTGATGTTGCGGAAATAGGGCAGCGTCTTGTGGGCGATATCCAGCGCCAGCTTGGCCTGGCGCGCGGCGATCACTTCTTTCTCATCCTCGACGCTCTGCACCAGCAGCACGATCAGGCCGATGCACACCGTGCCGAGGATCATCGGCAGGGCGATCTGCGACACGATGTCCAGCCCGAGCTCGGTCGGCTTGGCCCACAGCACGATCAGCAGCATGGTGAGGGATTCGCACAGCATGCCGCCGACGATGCCGGCGCGCCAGCGCTGCTCTTTTTTGACCTTGAGGTTGATGTAACCGGCGCTGATGCCGGCGATGATGCTGGTGATAAGGCAGGGCACCGAGGTGATGCCGCCGATGTCGATCAGATAACGGTGCACCCCGGCGATGATGCCGGTGACGATCCCCACCCAGGGGCCGAACAGGATGCCGCCGGCCATGATGGCGATGACGCGCACGTTGACCAGCGAGCCCTCAACGTTGATGCCGGAATAGGTGCTGAACAGCGCGAACAGCGAGAAGATTGCCGTGACGATGCCGAGCTCAAGCGGCGTATGGTCTTCTTTTTGCAGCAGTTGGCGGAACAGCCGGGTGCGGGTCAGGAAAAACAGACAGATCAACATCAGCGCGGCGCGATCAAACACCGCCAACAGCATTTCAAAAAAAGGGTGCACGACGGGTTCTCGCTGCGGCCTACGGATGACGGCAGTATACCACAGCGAGAGAGGCCCGTGGCTGGGGGCGGCGGTCAGCGCATGCCGAGCTGCGCTTTGCCCAGCGGCGTCAGCAGCTCGACGGTGGCGCGGCCCTCGAAATCGACCTCGAAGTCGTCGGGGGCGAAGTCCGGCGGCGTTCTGCCGTCGATAAAGCTCGGCAGCTGGCGCTGCAGATAGGCGTCGTTTTTCTCGCAGCCCGGCGCGGCGGCGATGTACATCACGTTGCTGTCGAACTCGCCGTTATGTTCGTTCTCCACCGCGTGGATCACATCGCAGTGCCAAAAGACCGTGTCGCCCGGCTCCAGATCGGGAATAGGGGAAATCCCGCTTAATAAAAGGGGATGCCATTTTTCCGAGATCGACAGCGCGCGACCCGGCGCCGCATCGCACAGATCGTCATCGGCGACGTCGTCCTGCAGCGCGCGCAGCAGCACATAGGCCATGGCGTTGGCGATTGGCACCAGGTTCAGCGTGCCGGCGTTGGTGCGCTGCGGCGTCAGCGCCGTCCAGCCCTGGAAGGTGCGGAACATCGAGCAGACCGCCGGAGAGGCTATCTCGCGCACTTCGGTGCGGCCGTCGGCGGCGAAGGGATCGTACTGCTGCCAGTCGCCGGAGAAGACGTGGCGATACACATAGCGGAAGTTCTCGTCCAGCCAGCGCTCGATGGTGCCGCTGTCGACGTGCGGCGACAGGCCCAGCGACGAGGAGTTCGGCGGGCGGCGGCGGGTGCGATCGGCGTAGGTGGCGACGCGAGTCGGATCGAAATGCTGTTTGCCGTTGCTTTCGGTGGCCCACAGGCTGTTGAGGAACACCTGCACCGCATGCATGCGCGCGTCCTGCCGCGCTTCAACCTGCGGTTTTGACCAATAGATGCCGTAGATCTGCGGCTTGCTGGCGGCCAGCTTGCCGAAATAGTTGTCTTCGGCGGCGTTCTTCAATCGCTCGACGAAGTTGTTGCTATCGAGGTAATCGCCGATTTCGCGGTTCCAGCCCTCGGCTTTGGCGCGCGGAAACACCCCGCGAATAGCGCAGGCGCCGCGCTGTTTGATCAGCGCTTTTTGTTGTTCAGTGACGCGCTGCTGCAGGATATCTTCCGCGTCAATCTGCGGTACCGGGTTGTGGCCGGCGGCCAGTTCGCGGCGAATCTGTTCGACCTGGCCGCGGATGTTCTCTTCCAGCGCCTGGAATACGTCGCGATAGTTGGGCAATGCCTGGCGCAGCTGACGCTTGACGTTAACGATCGCCTGCGGAATATCGTCGATGACTAAAGAGGCCATGGTGTTCTCCTGATGCCGCGTGGGTAACGGCGGCGGGCAGTTGTAGGGAATCGGGCAAGACGTTATGGTTTTGTGGTTTTAACGTAAATGATTATCGGCAACCAATCGGGGAAAATAAAGAGATATATTTCATTCGTAAGTTCCTCTTTTTCGTTTTTCGGAGATTTTATGAAGCTGGTCACTGAACGTCTGCAGTTACAGTCGATAACCGCCGAGGATTGGCCGCTGTTTCTGCGCCTGTACCAAGATCCCGAGGTGATCCGTTACATCTCCGATCCGCGCAGCGAAGCGGAGATCCGCGCACGGTTCGAGGAGCGCCTGCCGGTCTGGGACAAACACGGCGACCAGTGGCTGTGCCTGGTGATGCGTGAGAAGCACAGCGGAGAGGCGGTGGGCATTACCGGCTTTCGCCCGCACTGGGCGCCGTATCGGCAGGCGGAAGTGGGATATGGGAGTTTGCCTTCCGGGCAGGGCAAGGGCTATGGCAAGGAGTCGCTGCGGGCGGTGCTGGATTTTGCGGTGAACGCCTGCGGTTTTCACAAGCTGACCGCCACCGTGACCGCCGGCAACCTCGCCTCGCGCGGCCTGCTGGAGTCGTGCGGTTTCCAGCTGGAGGGCACGCTGCGCGACAACTACCGTCTGGCGGATCAGTGGTGCGACGACTGGCTGTTCGGGCTGCTGGCGGCGGAGTTTCAGAGCGCTAAATAAAAATATCGCGCAGGGTATCGACAAGCTCGTCGGCGCTGCGCTATGTTCGATATTCGGTCAGTTCGCTGGCCAGCGTCGCTCGGACGGTCCGGGCGCTAACGTCTATCGAGGAATCCCTTATGGCTGATAACAGTCCACAGCGCCGTTTCACGCGCATTGAACGCCTTCCCCCTTACGTATTCAACATCACCGCCGAACTGAAGATGGCCGCACGCCGTCGCGGCGAGGATATTATCGACTTCAGCATGGGTAACCCCGACGGCCCGACGCCGCCGCACATCGTGGAAAAACTGTGCGCCGTCGCCCAGCGCGACGACACCCACGGTTATTCCACCTCGCGCGGCATTCCGCGCCTGCGCCGCGCCATTTCGCGCTGGTATGCCGATCGTTATCAGGTGGATATCGATCCGGAAAGCGAAGCCATCGTCACTATCGGTTCGAAAGAGGGGCTGGCGCACCTGATGCTGGCGACCCTCGATCACGGCGATACCGTTCTGGTGCCGAACCCCAGTTACCCGATCCACATTTACGGCGCGGTGATCGCCGGCGCTCAGGTGCGCTCGGTGCCGCTGGTGGACGGCGTAGATTTCTTCGGCGAGCTGGAGCGCGCCATTCGGGAAACCATTCCGCGCCCGAAAATGATGATCCTCGGCTTCCCGTCCAACCCGACCGCGCAGTGCGTGGAGCTGGATTTCTTCGAGCGGGTGGTGGCGCTGGCCAAGCAGTACAACGTGCTGGTGATCCACGATCTGGCCTATGCCGATATCGTCTATGACGGCTGGAAAGCGCCGTCGATCATGCAGGTGCCGGGGGCGAAAGACATTGCGGTGGAGTTCTTCACCCTGTCGAAAAGCTACAACATGGCCGGCTGGCGCATCGGTTTCATGGTCGGCAATCCCGAACTGGTCAGCGCGTTGGCGCGCATCAAGAGCTATCACGACTACGGGACCTTTACGCCGCTGCAGGTGGCGGCCATCGCCGCGCTGGAAGGCGATCAGCAGTGCGTGCGCGATATCGCCGAGCAGTATCGGCAGCGTCGCAATGTGTTGGTGAAAGGGCTGCATGAGGCCGGCTGGATGGTGGAAAACCCGAAGGCGTCGATGTACGTCTGGGCGAAAATTCCCGAACCTTATGCCCATCTCGGTTCGCTGGAGTTCGCCAAACGCCTGCTGGCGGAAGCCAAGGTTTGCGTTTCGCCGGGCATCGGCTTCGGCGACTATGGCGATACCCATGTGCGCTTCGCGCTGATCGAAAATCAGGACCGTATTCGCCAGGCGGTGCGCGGCATCAAGGCCATGTTCCGCGCGGACGGGTTGCTGATGCCGGGCAAAGGCGGCGGCGCCAAATAATCCTGTCAGGCCGGACGTTTGTCCGGCCTTATTTTTTCCCGTCCCAAGGTTTTCTTCATTATTTCCCCATTATGCTCGACTACGCTGAATTTTATTTTTTTGGATAGAGTGTATGAGCAACCGCTACGCGCAATCGCAAATCGTTTTACATTGGTTGACGCTGCTGATGGTGATCCTTACCTACGCGGCGATGTTGCTGAAGGATTCGGTGCCGGAGGCGTGGGCGCCGCTGGTCAAAAATCTGCACTTTAATTTTGGGGCTTCGGTTTTTGCCCTGATGCTGATTCGGCTGGCGGTGCGCACCCTCCACGCGACGCCACCGACCACGCCGCCGCTGGAGGAATGGCAGGAAGTGGGCGCCAAGATCTTCCATTGGCTGCTGTACGTGGTATTCCTGATGTTGCCGCTGCTGGGCGTGTTAACCCTGGCCTACGGCGGGAAATCGTGGACTTTACTGGGGTGGCCGGTACCGCAATGGGTGACGCCGGATCCGGTGATGCGCAAGCTGGTTAAAACGGTTCATGAGACGCTGGCGAATATCGGCTACTTTATCATTGGCGCGCATGCGCTGGCGGCGCTGTATCACCACTACCTGCGCAAGGACGACACCCTGCGCCGCATGATGCCGGGCAAATAACGGCGAACGACGGAAACGACAAAGGGACGCTCGCGCGTCCCTTTGGCTGTGTTCCCGGTCAGGCAACCATCAACATGAAGGTGCCAACCCAGGCAACCAGCATGAATGACACGCCCATCAAAAAATATTTCACTGAACAACTCCTGTCTGGAGTCCTCGCCAGCAATGATCCCGATTGTTGTGCTGAGTGTTTTATGGGCAACCTGTTTGTCGGGCGGGTTCTTCCAAACGAAAGAACAACGTCCTCGCGCGCGGGTTGTCCGGTTGTCGCGCCTCATGCTCCGTGAGGTAAAATCCGAACCGCGACAGGATCGGCGCTAATGTACTCTCAATACTGGTCTGATTTCAATACTGTGTTTTTGATCACAATTCTTGGCTGTTTTTTGAACAGGGCGCGCTGTTTTATAACGCTTTTTATCGGCGGGCGACAGGAACTAGCCCGCCGTGGCGGGCTGTAAAATAAGGGATGAAGCAATGCAGCGGCAGGCGCTCAGGCGACGGCGTTGATGCCGGTCGCCAGAATGACCCAAAAAACGAGACAAGACAGCAGAATAACGGCCCAAATATGACGGCGACTCCACTCCATTTTTAGCCTTCGTTGTTGCGACAGAGGATTAGGTAACGATCACATCGGCGTGAATGGAGGAAAATTTAGCCCCTGCGGATAATATTTTGCTTACCTGTTGCTAACTTATTGGCAAACTTCACTTATTGTCACGCGCACGTCGTAGCCCAACAGATACAGCGCCTGCTCCAACGCTTCCACCTTCGAGGCGTAACCGATATCCAGCAACCGCTCCATTTGCCCGCCGTTGAAACCCAGCTTGCGCGCCAGCGCCGCTTTACCGGTGTTTTTGCGCAGCATGGCGTTGTGCAGTTCGATTTTCAGCGCCACCAGCGCCGGCAGGTGTACCCTCAACTCATCGGCTTGCAGAGGGGAAGGGGCGGGCAGGGGCAAACCTTCATCCATCGTGGCGGCGATGGCGGCCAACAGGCTTTCCTGTGCCTCCAGTTCGATGTCTTCGCGTTTATAGCAGGCGGTTTGCCACTCGGGGAAGTCGCGAAAACCGATCTGCCAGGCGTCGCTGTCGCGATCGAAGGCGTAATGGGCGAAGTAATGGCTGAACATGGCGATCCCTGATTAAAACCTGAATGAGGCGCTATTGTGACGGCACGGCCGGCGGATAGCCATAGCCTTGAGCGGAATGGCGCTCAATCAGTCTGTTCACGCGGCTTGCGTCGCAGCCCGTCGGGCGGCAACAGCAGGGCGCAGAGCATGACTGCCAGACTGAACAGCGGCAGCCAGCGCGCTACCGGGCCGGGGGAGTAGTTGTTGAGCACCGAGCAAACATAGCACGCGACGGCCAACGCCCAACCGGGCAGGCCGATATCGTTGAGTCGGAACGCGGTTTTGGCCATGAACCACGTGACCAGGCCGAAACAGAACAACGCCCACACCATAATGCACAGCAGATACAGCAGCACCGAGACGAATTCGGCGCCGTCGCCGTGCGCGTAGGCGCGAAAATGGTTTTTATCCAGATAGGTCGACAGAAACGACAGCAGCACGATACCGATGGCGAAGATCGCCAGCGAGAAAATAAACGGTTTGCGCGAGATGCGCCCACGGTACAGGTCTTTGGCGAGTTGTCCGAGAGATTCCATCACAGTCCATTGTCGTGATCATTGCGGCGATAGCCGGGTGGCAAGCAGTCGGGCATTTTATCGGGGCAAACGTGGGCGTCAAGGTGATAACTTTTCTCATTTAGTTGCGGTTGAGATTCAGCGCGGCCGCACCGGGCGTTCTTTGCCCGTGCAAAACGTCACAATTTGGCACGTTTGGCTACCTGACGCGGTCATTGGCGGCATAATCCTGTTTGTTCGCGTTGAACAATGCATTAACATAACTCCCACTTATCTCTTGCATGGCTATATGGATATCCGATGCGTCACCTGGTTGCGCTTTTACCGCTGATTACCTTGCTTGCTGCCTGTAGCAGCACGCCGAAACCCAGTACCACCGCTACGCCGCAGAGCGCCCCGGTAAAGGGCGGCTTTTTGCTGAGCCCGGCGCACAGCGGCGCGCCGCTGGGTGGGGATTTCGCCAATAACCCGAATACCGCGCGCTTTATCGAGAAGATGGTGCAGGAACACGGTTTTGACCGGCAGCAGCTGCACGACGTGCTGGCGCAGGCTCGGCGATTGGATTCGGTGCTGCGGCTGATGGACAGGCAGGCGCCGACGCCGTCTACCCAGGGGCCAACCGGGCCGAATGGCTCCTGGCTGCGCTACCGCAACAAGTTCATCACCCCGGATAACGTGCAAAACGGCGTAGTGTTCTGGAATCAATATCAGGATGCGCTGCAGCGCGCCTGGCAGGTGTACGGCGTGCCGCCGGAGATTATCGTGGGGATTATCGGCGTGGAAACCCGTTGGGGCCGCGTAATGGGTAAAACCCGCATTATCGATGCGCTGGCGACGCTGGCCTTCGACTACCCGCGCCGCGCCGATTACTTCGCCGGTGAGCTGGAAACCTTCTTGCTGATGTCGCGCACCGAAGGCGACGATCCGCTCGAGTTGCGCGGTTCCTTCGCCGGTGCGATGGGCTATGGGCAGTTCATGCCTTCTTCCTTCAAAAGCTATGCGGTCGATTTCAACGGCGATGGGCATATCAACCTGTGGGATCCGGTCGATGCCATCGGCAGCGTGGCCAATTACTTCAAAGCGCACGGCTGGTCCAAAGGCGAGCCGGTCGCCATTCAGGCCAACGGCCAGGCGCCGGGGTTGGAAAACGGCTTCAAGACGCGCTACTCGGTCGCCGCGCTGGCCGAAGCCGGCCTGAGCCCGCAGGGGTCGCTTGGTGATAACCAAGAGGCCAGCCTGCTGCGGCTGGATGTCGGCACCGGCTACCAGTATTGGTACGGTCTGCCGAACTTCTACGTCATCACCCGCTATAACCACAGCACCCATTACGCCATGGCGGTATGGCAACTGGGCGAAGCGGTCGGGCGCTCGGCGCGCGGCGGCTTCTGACGCTGCGTCAATAAACGAAAAAGGCCGCTTGCGCGGCCTTTTTTGCATTCTGAGCAATCAGAAATCGTAGCGCAGACGCACCACGGTCATATCGCCGAGGTTGTCGGTGCTCGATGTCAGCACGTGCTCCACGTCAACGCGGAAACCGTAGTCAAACTGTACGGTCACCCCGAGGCCGTTATCGATGCGCTGGTAGTTGCGGCCGGTGATGTATTCCAGGCGGTCGCCCATGAAGTACGGCATCACCGATTTCACCGCGTACTGACCTACCGGCACGGTATAACCGGCCAGGTATTCGATACCCCACGCATCGCCGGCGAAGTAATTATTGACGTCGGCTTTCTTGGTGGTCAGGAAGTCGTTGTAGTAACCGCCGCCGAAGGTCAGGGTCCAGTTGTCCGGTTTCCAGCTGATGGCGGTGCCGAAAATGTTCTGATCGTAGCTTTTGCTGCCGCTGGTGGACGGGTTGCGCATTTCGGCGCGGGTGTAGTTCCAGGCGGTACCCCAGGTCAGATCCGGCGTAATATGGTAATCCACACCCAGAGAGCCGCCGCCTTTGCGCTTGTAGCGCAGGCCGTTGCCCGGCAGATAGTCGCTGTCGCTGAACAGGTACGAGGCGTAAACGTCCGCATCGCCGAAGCGGTTCTTGTACTTCAGCATTTTGCGTGAACGGTAAGAGCCGTCGTAGTCGCCGTTAATGCCGTTGCCCGGCGCCTGGGCCAGCATGTCGTAGTCCCAGATATCAGTCTTGGCGCCCACCACGTCATAATAAACGCTGTTCTGTTGACCGAAGGTCATCTGGCCCCAGGTGTTGCTTTTCAGGCCGGTGTACAGCATGCGGCGGCTGGTGTTTCTCGCGCCGTCGGCATAGTGATGATCCCAGTCAAACAGCGCCGGAATGTTCACGCCCAGCTCGTAGTAGCTGATCCAGCTGATATCGTCGAACAGATAGTAGTCCGCCGCGAAACGGAAGCGGGTGCCGCCGTCGAAGCCGTTACGCTTGTACGAGCCCTTGTCACCGTCGCCCGTCATGTTGTTGAACTGCGGACGAATACTGCCGCCAACGGTGAAGTTCAGGCGGCTGAGCGGATCGCCGGCCTGTGGATCTTGCTTCAGCAGGGTGATTTCCGCCTGAGCGGCGAACGACGCGCTGCCGATCGCCAGACCCAGCGCCACCGCTTGAGTCATTACGCGCAATTTCATTGCCATGTGTTATCCCTGTTTTAGGTATGACCGCCCTCATCAGCGCCGCCATGCCGATGTTTTGCGCAGAAAGCTGCGTTTTTGCGCATTTTGACGGTTTTTTTTGGTGTTTTAGCGGCGGGCGGCATTTGTAGCATAAACGGTGAAATAAATAATTACTTTTCTTGCTAATTATTGGCCGGTTTTTGACCATTTCGTGCGGTGAAAGTGGCCGCTCTGCCTCTCTCTCCACTCGGATGAATTCATTTAACGCCAAGGTTTATATTTTTCATTTGTCAGTCACCAACCCCAGCCTGTAATTTCAGCCATGCAAGAGATAATTAATTCCAGCCTGTCACCGCCGTATTAACGTGAGGCATTTTTGCGTAATCGGTTGGCAGGAATAAGCGATTGGGAGGTCGCCATGAGAAACCTGTTAATGTTGTTGGTGGGGCTGTTTTCATTACCGGCGATGGCGGCGGAGTCGCACGTCTGTCATTCTCAAGCTTATGATTATGCAGAGGTTAGTAAACTAAGATTGTCTGACGATACTCTGTTTTTCTGCCGCGGCGTGGGGCGCCTGACGATCCCGGAATTGGCGCGAAAAGGTTGGAAGGTGATTCACCTGGCGCAGCAAACTGAATATACCGACTCCGTCGACAGCGATGGCGAAGTTATTAAGCTTTATCAGGAAATCGTGGTGTATAAAGAATAACGCGGCGGCAGCCTGTGATTATTTCAACGGCGGCGGGAACCCTATTATGAATGCAAGAATCGGTATCGACGGCAGGGCTGCCGCCGCCATGGTGATGCTATGCGCCATTTGGGGGATGCAGCAGGTGGCGATCAAGGCCGCTGAACCGGATGTGTCGGCGGTGCTGCAAATTGCCATTCGCTCCGGTCTTGCCGCCCTGGGGGTTTACCTGCTGGCGCGCTGCCGCGGCGAGTGCTTCACCTGGGATCGTGCCACGCTGAGCGCCGGTTTGAGCGTAGGGGCATTGTTCGCGCTGGAGTTCTTTTTTGTCTCCGAAGGGCTGCGCTATACCAGCGCTTCGCATATGGCGGTGTTTTTGTACACCGCGCCGCTGTTTTCCGCTCTCGGCCTGCATTTTCTGATTCGCCAGGAACGCCTGTCGCCGGTGCAGTGGCTTGGCATGCTCATCGCCTTTGGCGGCGTGGTGTTGGCCATATCGGGCATGGCTGAGGGCAGCGGCGACGCAGCTCGGTTGAAGGGCGATCTCTACGGCCTGCTGGCGGGGATCGCCTGGGGCGGTTCTACGCTGGTGATCCGTACCACGCGTCTGGCGGAGTGCCCGGCTAAACAGACGCTGCTGTTCCAGTTGACGGGCGCCTGCGTGCTGCTGTCGTTGCTGGCGATAGCGTCGGGCAATTTGCACGTCGCTCTGAGCCGGGTGGCCTGGAGCAGCCTGCTGTTCCAAACGGTGATCGTGTCGTTTTTCAGCTACCTGATCTGGTTTTCACTGTTGCGCCGTTATCAGGCGTCCTCGCTGGGCATTCTCACCTTTATGACGCCGGTATTCGGCATCCTGGCCGGCGTCGTCATGCTCGGCGAGCCGCTGCAAATTGAGTTTGTATTGGGTGCCGTGCTGATCGTGCTGGGGTTAATCGTGGTGAGTTGTTCATATCTTATTTATTTTGACCGTAGGGTGGCACCAAAAATATAAATTATGGATGTTGATGTACAGAATTACCAAATAAGCTGCGCAAGCCAATTCATTATTCAGATGCAAATATCCCGCTATGCCTGGGGCGTGCCGTTGATTACGCTCAGCGATAACGGTGACTTTACCGTGATAAGAAGCCGAGGTTGGTCGAAATTGGCTAACGGGATGCCGCTGGAGGTTTATTACTTTGCCAATAATTCCCTGCTGACCTGGGATAAAAATCGCAAATATATCTCTTATTCAAAGGCCGGCCGGCTCTATGCCTGCGCGTTGCATTTTTCTTATTCTCCCAAAGTATGGCGATAACCCTCTGGCCATCAGACCAGAGGGGATATTTTCATTATCCACTGCTTAAACGCGAGGATCTTCGGCCACTGCCGCTCGGAGATGGTCGAGGTAAAATAGCAGTGTTCGCAGGGCACGGTCATATCGGCGAACGGAATGATCAGCTCGCCGCTTTTGATCCAGTCCTGCACCAGATTAAGCCGCCCCATGGCGACGCCAAGGTGCCGCGTAGCGGCCAGCACCGCGAGATCGGAACGGTCGAACTCCATACTTTTACTGTCGGTATCCAGCCCCAGCGCAAAGTGTTGTGACCAGGTTTGCCACTCATCTTCGCCGGAGTTGTAGCGATCGTGCAGCAGCGTACAGCGAGCCAGGTTTTCCGGCGCACCATACAGATTGTGTGCGGCGGCGTACTGTGGCGTGCAGATCGGCACCATCGATTCCTGCATAAAGGCTTCTTCCAGATGCCGCCCCGAGCGCAGTTTGCCGAAGTACATCGCCAGATCCACGCCGCGGTTGGCCAGGTTGATGATTTCCTGCCCGGTCAGAATGTTGAGGTGAATGGTGGGGTGCTGGGCGATAAAATCGCCGATGCGCGGCAGCAGCAGACATTGCACCAGGGACGGGTGCGAGTAGAGGGTCAAGGTCCCCGTCAACTCGCGATTTTTGATGTCCAGGATTTCCTGATTCAAGGTGTTGAAGGAGCTGTCCAGCGCCCATTGCATACGCTCGCCCTCCGGCGTCAGCGTAATTCTGCGATGAAAGCGTTGGAATAGCAGAAACCCCAATTCCTTTTCGAGCAAATTAATGCGGTGGCTCACGGCGCTGGGGGTGATCGACAATTCTTGTGCCGCCAGCGCAAAAGATAAATGACGGGCGACGCATTCGAAAGTATGCAGCCTGGAAAATTGATAGCTGGTCAGCGGGGTCGCCCGCTGCGAATGTTTTTTACTGGGGAACATGCTATTTCTCCGTGCGCATAATCCGGCAATATTAACATTTAATGGCACGGAGGATAAACCCAGCCTGATTGATATATTCGGTTTTTATGCCGAGGAATTTCGTTATGTTGAGGGAAAATTAACTTACTGGCATAACAAGCAGAAATAACAGGCACAGGGGGCGTTGATTGAGAGGGCGATGATAATCAGCAATAGGACGAATATAATAAAAGAGGTGCCGTTAAGCCGCGAGTAAAGGCGGTGTGCGACAGCCTGAACGATAAAGGCTCATGTTCCATCCGGGATATAACGGTTTCGCCATAATAATCCGTCGCATGGCGACGCAGAGCACGCGTTAAGCCCGGATGCCAACGAGAGGGAGGCAGCAATCCCCCGCCTGGCCAGAGAACCGTGCCCGGTGGCTGCCCACCGGACACGGCATTCAGGGAAAAGCGGTTTGCTGGTCGGCGCCCATCAATGGCGACGCAGCAGCAGGCCGGCCAACAGACCTGCGCCGGCAACGAGTGCCAACGCGGCGAGGGGATTTTTCTTCATCATGCTGCCGGCGCAGCTCAGGGCGTCGCCGTATTTTTCTTGCAGCGCGCCCACTGCCTGGCGCGTGACGCCTTCGGCCTGCCAACGTTCGTTGCCGCTGACGTCGCCCGCGATTTCCTGCGCTTTGCCCGCCACTTTTTCCATCATGCCATTGGCTTTTTCGCTGTTCATTATGATGCGCTCCTTAGGTTCGATCCGTTTGGCGTTCGCACAGGGCGAAAGCCTGCATTTGCACCGCCATGTTATGCACTTCACTCGGTGCTCATAAGGGGCGTTTGCATCGGTATGGCTAGTGCATTTGCAGGTTACTTGCCATTCATCGAGGCCGGTCCGCCGGTAAACAGCCCGCGTTCTCTGGCCCAGACGATGGCTTCGCTGCGGCTGTGCACGCCGAGTTTGGAATAGACCGTCGCGACATGATTGCGAATGGTGTTGAGCGCCAGATTGAGGCGCGCCGCAATTTTCTTGTCCGGCAGTCCCTCGCAGATCAAACCCAGCACATCGCGCTCGCGCGGGGTGAGATCGCTGGCGGCAAACCCGGCCTGGTTGGACCGATTGATGCTTTTCACATTAGCCAGTTTTTCGATCAGGGTTTGGCTAAACCACGAGGCGTCCTGCATCACTTCCTCGATGGCGTTCACCAGCTCCAGCTCCGAGCGCTTGCGTTCGGTAATGTCCATGAGCACCAACAGATAGCAGGGCGCATTATGGATGCTGACGGCATCCGCCGAGGCCACGCAGTCGATTAACTCGCTCCCTTTCTTGCGCACCCGGATGTCCATCCCTTCGACATTGCCGGTTTTTTCCAGGGCGGCAAACAAACGGCTGCCCGCCTCGGGATCGTCAAAAACCGGGATCTCGTCGACCGATTTGCCGACCAAGGCTTCGGCGTCGTATTCGATAGCGCGGGTGAAGGCTTCGTTAACATCCAGCACGCGCCGCCCGTCTGCGGTGCACACCAGCGTTGGCACCGGGCTCAGGCGGAAAGATTTGGCGAACCGCTCTTCACTTTCTCGCAGCGCCGATTCAGCCTGGCGCCGGGGTTCGAGATCGGTAAACGTGAACAGCATGCAGTCGTCTTCATTGATGTCCAACGGTTGACCGGCAACCACCACCAGCTTGCTGCCTCCGTCGGGCAGTTTCAGCTCGGCCTCCATCTGCGGAATGGTGGCGCCTTCCCCCAGGCGCTGCACGGCCAGCTCTTTATGCTCGGCCTGTTGCAGGACGTCCAGTTCATAAACCGAACGCCCCAAGACCTGTTCACGTTGGTAACCGGTCATATCAAGGAACCCTTGATTGACCTTGACGTAGCGCAGATCGCTGAGCCGACAGATGACCGCCGGCGCCGGATTGGCGTTAAAGGTTTTTTCAAAGCGCTGTTCGGCGCTGGCCCACTCCGTCGCGTCGCTCATGATCAGCGCCAGCAGCTCCGGCTGCCCCTGCGGATCGGTGACGATCAGGCTCCGCAGGCGGTGCACCCAGAAACTGTCCGGATCGTCGACCTGGCGAACTTCCACCACCACATCGGTGAAGGTCTCGCCATCGGCAACCCGGTTCAAAGGGTACTGTTCCAAAGCCAGCGGATGGTTGTTGCGATAGCGCAGGGCAAAACGCGCCGCGTACTCGCCGGCATTGGCCCCCAGGGCTTGCTGGTGGCTCACGCCATGCATGGCTAACGCGGCCTCGTTGGCCCATAGCAGGGTTTGATCGGTATCCGTCAGGATCACGCCGTCGGACAAGCCGGAGATGATTTGCTGCAGGTGGCCGCGGTTGGTTTCGCTGGCCAAGACGGATTGGCTCATGTGTTCTCCGCTAGACAGAAGGGGAGCGGCCTCTCTAGGGGCCGCGGGTTACGCTACTCGCTGAGCAGCTTAGTGCATAACGTGCGTATTCGCAGGGTGTGAATGCACCAGGCGTTCTGGTGCAAATGAACCGGGACGGCCGATGATGTCGCGCGGCAGACTGAATTTGTCTGCGCGGTTTTCTGCCGTGCGTGCAATCACTTGTCCAGAAAATATAAGGAACAACGATGACCACTGTCTATGAATCAAATCGCTTTGCGTTTCAGGTGTCATGGGGCTCGATATTGGCCGGGAGTGCCGTGGCGCTGGTGACTTATCTGATATTCAGCGTGCTGGGGACGGCGATCGGCGCCCAGGCCGTGGATATGATGCAAAAGGGCAACCCGCTGAGCGGATTTGGCACCAGCACCGGGATCTGGCTGCTGGTTTCAACGCTGGCGTCGTTGGCCGCAGGCGCGTTCGTCGCCGGCCGCACCGCGCCGAATCGCGGCGGCTTGCATGGCCTGTTGAGCTGGGCGATCACCACCTTGCTGACCACCTGGTTGATGGTGTCGCTGGCAAGCGGCGTGGTGGGGCTGGCTGGCAACGCGGTTGGCAAAGGGCTCTCGCTGGCGGGCAGCGGCCTGGCGGCGGCGGCGCCAAGCGTGGGCGACAGCCTGAAGCAACAGTTGGATAAAAATGGCATCAGCCTGGACTGGGGAAACCTGGAAAGCCAGTTGAACGCAACGCTTAAGCAGACCGGTAAGCCGGAGCTGGATCCGGCTCGGTTGGAGCAGAAAGCCAATCGGGCGGCCGCCGACGGCAAACAGTCGGCCGTGGATGCTGCGGCCGATCCGGCGCAGGCTGCCACCGAGCTTAAGCAGTGGTTCGAGCGCGTTAAGCAGTCCGGTGAGCCGACGTTGAGCGCCGCCGATAAGGACGCGCTGGTGAATATTGTTGCGGCACGCACCGGCAAGAGCCGTGATGAAGCGAGCCAAATCGTCGATAACTACGCCCAGGCTTATCAGCAGGCGGTGCAGAAGGTGGAAAAACTCAAGGCCGAGGCCGAGCAGAAAGCGCGTGAAGCGGCTGATGAAGCGGCCAAGCAACTCTCTCGCGCCGCGTGGGGCTCACTGCTGATACTGCTGCTGGGCGCTGCGTTGAGCGCCGGCGTGGGGCGAATTGCCGAGTCAACCCGCCGTACCGTCACGGTGAGTTGAGATGGGCAAAAACCTGTCGTGCATCTCGCTGAATTATCGAAAAGTGGCGGGAGCGTCTGCGCCCGTACTGGTCATCGATTTTTGCAACGAGAACAACGAGCGCTACACCTTGCGCTATAACTTGCCGCCGGATACCCCGGAACGGACCGAGCGACGGGTGTCCTTGCTGCTGTATCTGTTGCGTAAGCACAGAGCGGCAGAGATCGACAACCTGACGGACTAATCCGCTCATTGGATGAAAAGCCCAGCTTTGCGTGCTGGGCTTTTTTTTTGAGGAGCGGGCGGTTACGGTAACAAACTATGGCGCGTATCGGCTTGGCGCTTGACGGCGGAGAGGCTGGCGCGGTGCGGGAGCATCAATGCCCCCGGGACGGGAAGGCAATATATGACCTCTAACATGATTTGTTGATGCATCCGCTTTTTCTGTGCAGGGAAAGATAAAAAAGAAACTCACTGTTGCGACATGTGATTATTAAGCCTGATGTTCAGGCTTTGCGTTTATTCCTCTCAGCTTCCTTAGCCACGGCTCAGGCTTTACCCATTAGCTGCAATAAGTGTTATCAACAATCAAGGCTATAAAATGCGATTTCATTTCTGATGATGAAATTCCTATTCGGCCATGCAATTGATGCGATAAAAAACACTTTAAGATAAAAAATTTAACAGAAAGTGTGATTCTCACTGGCGGCGCAAGTGCTCCTTCAATAGATGCACTTTGTGTCGTTAAATTTTGTTTTTCGATTTTTTTGTGGGTGGATTTATATAACATGATCATTTTCAGTTATTTATATAATGACCTCTTGGAGGGTGTGAGAATAAAAAGAAGAGGGCGTGATTTTTTAGGATTAATCTTAATGACTTAATTTCTTCGCTTAACGATTTTAATGAAAAGGATACGACTTTTATAAATGCAAGGAGCGCACATGGATTACAGAAGAGATATTCTTTTACAAGTATTGGAGTATATGGAAAAGAATATTGTGGAGGGGCTTTCGGTTGAGAAGGTTTCAATTATCTCGGGTTACTCTAAATGGCATTTACAGCGGTTGTTTAAGCATTATTTTGGCATTACGCTCGGGACGTATATCAGGAATAGAAAGCTGAGCCGATCGGCTGTCTTGCTCAAACAGCATCAAGGGAACATATTGGATGTCGCCTTGGCATCGGGGTTTGCCTCTCAGCAATGCTACACCCGGGCATTCAAACGTTTCTTTGGCGAAACGCCCAACAGCTTTAGAAACAGCCGGGGATGGGATTTTTCCACGCAGATCCCCCCGTACGGCAACGATAATAAACCCTATTTCTATCATACGGTCATGCCGGATGACATCGAGATGCTGAAGCATTACAAAACATTAATTTTCCATTCTATAAGGAAATACAGAGATGCCAATGATATTGCGCAGACTAATGAGAAACGGCTAAGCAAAAATTGGGGGGCATATAATGTAGAGAAAAGCAGGGGGAATAAATGCCATGCCAACGGCAAGGAGCAGGCGGTTTTTCACTCCATCTTCAACTTCTATATCCCTATGGGCAAATATATTGTTATTCCCTTTATGGGCGAGTTGCCTGAGTACGTTAATTTTTTTGAGGGGATATATGACGCTTACTTGCCGGCCATCAACGTCAAAATGAGGGAAAGCTTCTTTATCGAGCTATATAGAGATGAAAGTTCAAACAGTAAGGTTATCAATGTCGATATACTTATTCCTGTGACGTAGTGATGGAAAAGGAGACGTCATGGATAGAGAAAATCTCCCCGATTCGATGAATAAACGGCACCGCGCACTCCTGCTACTGTATTTAAGGCTGTCTGCCTTTGGCCGAATCATCGTCGCCGGTTTAGGAAAACGGGCCATTCAATTCATGCTGGCATTTATTCTGTTCATGTTTTCAGGAAATGCGATGGCCAATAATCGGGAACATCAGCCAATCGCGTTGGCAGGAATGACCTGGATGGCGTGCCTGTACCCGCAGGGATGAAATTAGGGCTGAGCAAGGGATTGAAGCAGGGGCCGCAGGCGGTCGATGCGCATTGGCTCGATAAGGAAAAATGGCGTCCCCGACTGGAATCGAACCAGTAACTAGCCCTTAGGAGGGGCTTGTTATATCCGTTTAACTACGGGGACGCTGCGGACCGGCAACCGAAGCTGCCGGGGCATTATACCTTTTTTTACCCGCAGAATAAGCGCTTAGCGGCGCGTTTGCTCAATACCTCGCCAGTTCGCGCCGAAATTTCCTCGGCTAACCGACGGCGATCACGGTTTTTCCCCGCCGTGGCGCCGTTTTTCCTCTTGCAGGCGCGCCGCCTTATTTTTGGCGCTCAAATCGTTGCGGATTTGTGCGTGGCTTATCAGCGCAAAGATAAAGGTGCCGCCGATGATGTTGCCCGCCAGCGTCGGCAGGGCGAACGGATAAACGAATGCTTGCCATCCCATCGCGCCGTTGAACACCAGATACAGGATCTCCACCGAGCCGACCACGATATGCGTCAAATCGCAAATCGCCACCAGGTAAGTCATCAACACGATCACCCAGATTTTCGCCGCGCCGGCGGCCGGGAACATCCATACCATGGTGGCGATGATCCAGCCGGCCAGGATGCCGTTGGCGAACATTTCTCCCGGCGTATGGCGCATCACCTCTTCGCCCAGGCTGATGAAGGCGCGGCGCGTTTCGGCGTCGAACAGCGGCATATGGGTAAACGCCAGTGCCGCCAGCGCGGTGCCGATCAGATTGCCGAGCAGCACCACGCCCCACAGGCGCAGCAGGATAAGCAGGTTGCGCGGCGTGGGTTTATGCATGATCGGCAACACCGCCGTGACGGTGTTTTCGGTAAACAGCTGCTGGCGCGCCATAATGACAATGATAAAACCGAAGGTGTAGCCGAGGTTCTCAATGAAAAAGCGGCTGGGATCGTCCGGCAAGCGGGCGTGGAAAATGCCTTTCGCCGCCAGCGAGGCGCCCATCGACAGTCCGGCGGCGATCGCCGACCACAGCAGCGCCAGCCCGTCGCGCTCCAGCTCTTTTTCGCCTTCCATCCGGATCTGTTCATGCACCGCCGCCGCGCGCGAAGGCAAATTTTCTTCCCTGACTTCGATTTCGCGTTTGCCCTGTTCCTGCTCTTCGCTCTCTACCTGCATTGTCTCATCCGGCTCGTGCTCCTGGCGTGGCTGTTCGTTCATGCTGTCGCTCCTGCTCAATAAGGGTGAGTTCACGTCATTAAGCGTAGTTGCCCGGTCTAAATGCGGCGAAATACAGAAAAAGGTAACAAGAGTTAAAATCCGCCGATTTTTTCCACGCATTCTTGATCCTGCTCGCCATATTGGCCCCTCGGCGCGCCCGCCGCAGGCTGCGTGCGGGGAAAGGCTTATGCTATGATTCGCTATCCCAAAGAAAAATATGAGTTCCCTGATGCTGGAAGCCAAAAGTCTGAGTTGCGTGCGCGATGAGCGCATCCTGTTTAGCGAGCTAAGCTTTTCAGTTCAGCCGGGCGATATCATTCAGGTAGAAGGGCCGAACGGCGCGGGCAAGACCAGTTTGCTGCGCATCCTCGCCGGTCTGGCGCGGCCGGACGGCGGTGAGGTGTGTTGGCGCGGGCGCAACACGCTGCGCGATCGCGCGGCGTATCAGCAAGATTTGCTGTTTATCGGCCATCAACCGGGCATCAAAGCCGTATTGACACCCTTTGAAAATCTGCAGTTTTATCAGGCGGTGCGCGGCGCGGCCGAGCATCAGGCCATCTGGCGCGCGCTGGAGCAGGTGGGGTTGGTGGGGTACGAAGATCTGCCGGTGGCGCAGCTTTCGGCCGGGCAGCAGCGGCGGGTGGCGCTGGCGCGATTGTGGCTCAGCGCGGCGCCGCTGTGGATCCTCGATGAACCGTTGACGGCAATCGATAAACAGGGCGTGGCCGAGTTGATTAGCCTTTTTGAACAACATGCGCAGCGGGGCGGCATGGTATTGTTGACCACGCATCAGGATTTGGCCGGCGTCAGCCAAACGGTGGGCAAAATTCGTTTGGCGGAACACGACGCGGGGAGTTTGTGATGTTTTTGACTCTGGTGCGTCGCGAATTGAAGATCGCCTGCCGTAAAGGGTCGGAGATCGTCAACCCACTGTGGTTTTTCCTGATTGTGATCACGCTGTTCCCGCTGGGGATTGGCCCTGAACCGCAGCTGCTGGCGCGCATTGCGCCGGGCATCGTGTGGGTGGCGGCGCTGCTGGCTTCGCTGCTGTCGCTGGAGCGGCTGTTTCGCGACGACTTTCTCGACGGTTCGCTGGAGCAGCTGTTGCTGCTGCCGACGCCGCTGCCGATGACGGTGCTGGGCAAAGTGTGTGCTCACTGGGTTGTGACGGGATTGCCGCTGCTGATCCTGTCGCCGCTGGTGGCGCTGCTGCTGTCGCTTGATATGCAAACCTGGCTGGCGGTGGCGGGTACGCTGCTGCTCGGCACGCCGACGCTGAGTCTGATCGGCGCTATCGGCGTGGGGCTGACCGTCGGCCTGCGCAAAGGGGGCGTGCTGCTCAGCCTGCTGGTGCTGCCGCTGTATATCCCGGTGCTGATCTTCGCCACCGGCGCGATCGACGCCGCCTCGATGGGCATGCCGATCGACGGTTATCTGGCGATACTCGGCGCGATGCTGGCGGGCAGCGTGACATTGGCGCCGTTTGCCACCGCGGCGGCGCTGCGAGTGAGCGTGCACTAGCTAACGTATTGAATGAACAGACGGGGCAAGGCCGACAAGAGCGTACCCCGCAGAAGATTTTCGCCGTTTCGAACGCTCGGAGCGGCCGACGCATAAAAATTACCGTGAGCACTGACGACAATGTGGAAATGGTTACATCAACTGGCGCGGCCCGAACGGCTGTATCACGTCTGCGGCCGCTTTATCCCCTGGCTGGGGCTGGCGGCGGCGGCCTGCCTGCTGCTCGGCTGGGCATGGGGCTTTGGCTTCGCGCCGAAGGATTATCAGCAGGGCGACAGCTTCCGCATCATTTATATTCATGTGCCGGCGGCCATGTGGTCGATGGGCATCTACGCCTCGATGGCGGTGGCGGCGTTTATCGGCCTGGTGTGGCAGATGAAAATGTCCGATACCGTGGTGGCGGCGATGGCGCCGATCGGCGCGGTGTTCACCTTTATCGCGCTGGTGACCGGTTCCGCCTGGGGTAAGCCGATGTGGGGCACCTGGTGGGTATGGGACGCGCGGCTGACCTCCGAGCTGGTGCTGCTGTTCCTCTATATGGGTGTCATCGCGCTGTATAACGCTTTTGAAGACCGTCGCCTGGCGGGCCGGGCCGCCGGCATTCTGGTGCTGGTGGGCGTGGTGAACATTCCGATCATCCATTTCTCCGTCGAATGGTGGAATACGCTGCATCAGGGCTCGACCAACATGCAGCAATCCATCGCGCCAAGCATGCGCACCCCGCTGCGCTGGGCGATCCTCGGCTATCTGCTGTTGTTCATCACGCTGACGCTGATGCGCCTGCGCAATCTTATCCTGTTCCAGGAGCGCCAGCGCCCGTGGGTTGCCGGGCTGGTGAATAAGGAGCGTCAGTCATGAATGCCGCGTTCGATTCCTGGCCGGCGTTTTTCGCCATGGGCGGTTATGCCTTCTATGTCTGGCTGGCGGTCGCCGTCACGCTGATTTCGCTGTTGGGGCTGGTGGCGCACACCGTCTGGCAGCGACGGCTATTGCTCGCCGAGATCGGCCGCCGTCAGGCGCGCGAGCGGCGCATTCGCCATGCGCAACAATCAAAACAAAAATCCGCCGCACCGCGGGAGAAATCATTGTGAATCCACGTCGTAAAAGCCGCCTTTATCTGGCGATCGTTGTGCTGATCGGCATCGCGCTGACCGCAACCCTGATGCTGTACGCGCTGCGCTCCAACATCGATCTGTTCTACACCCCGGGTGAAATCCTGCAGGGTAAGGGCGAAAACCATGAGAAGCCCGAGGTCGGCCAGCGGCTGCGCATCGGCGGCATGGTGATGCCCGGCTCGGTGAAACGCGATCCCAATACGCTGCAGGTCAGCTTCAAGATTTACGATGCGCGCGGCGCGATCGGCGTGACCTACACCGGCATTCTGCCGGACCTGTTCCGCGAAGGGCAGGGCGTGGTGGCGCAGGGCGTGCTGGGCGAGGGCAACGTGGTCAACGCGCGCGAAGTGCTGGCCAAGCACGACGAGAAATACACCCCGCCGGAAGTGGCCGACGCGATGAAAGAGAATCACAAAGGGCCGGCGGAAGCGTATAACGCGCCGCAGGCGGAGGGCGCCAAGTCATGATGCCGGAACTGGGCAGTTTTCTGCTGTGCCTGGCGCTGGCGATCGCGCTGCTGCTGAGCATTTACCCGCAGTGGGGCGCGGCGCGGCAGGACAGCCGCATGATGGCGGTGGCCCGCCCGCTGACCTACGGCATGTTCGCCGCGATTGCGCTGGCGTTCCTGTGCCTGGTGCATGCCTTCGTGGTCAATGACTTTACCGTCGCCTACGTGGCCACCAACTCCAATACCCAACTGCCGGTGTATTACCGCATCGCCGCCACCTGGGGGGCGCACGAAGGTTCGCTGCTGCTGTGGGTGCTGCTGCTGAGCTGCTGGTCGCTGGCGGTGGCGTTGTGCAGCCGGGCGATGCCACAGGACGCGGTGGCGCGGGTGTTGTCGGTGATGGGCATGATCACCGCCGGCTTCCTGCTGTTCATCATCATGACCTCCAATCCGTTCACCCGCACGTTGCCTAACTTCCCGATCGACGGCAGCGATCTCAACCCGCTGCTGCAGGATATCGGCCTGATCTTCCACCCGCCGCTGCTGTACATGGGCTATGTCGGCTTCTCGGTCGCCTTCGCGTTCGCCATCGCCTCGCTGATGGCCGGCCGGCTCGACACCGCCTGGGCGCGCTGGTCGCGCCCGTGGACCACCGCCGCCTGGGTGTTCCTCACGCTGGGCATCGTGCTCGGATCGGCCTGGGCCTACTATGAGCTGGGCTGGGGCGGCTGGTGGTTCTGGGATCCGGTGGAGAACGCTTCCTTTATGCCGTGGCTGGCCGGCACCGCGCTGATGCATTCGCTGGCGGTGACCGAGAAACGCGGCACGTTCAAAGCCTGGACGGTGTTGCTGGCGATCACCGCTTTCTCGCTGTGCCTGCTGGGCACCTTCCTGGTGCGCTCCGGCGTGCTGGTCTCGGTGCACTCCTTCGCCTCCGATCCGGCGCGCGGCATGTTTATTCTCGCCTATCTGGTGATCGTCATCGGCGGTTCGCTGCTGCTGTACGCGGTCAAGGGCGGCCAGGTGCGCAGCCGGGTGCAGCACGAGACCTTCTCGCGCGAGACCTTCCTGCTGGGCAACAACGTGCTGCTGATCGCCGCCATGTTGGTGGTGCTGTTGGGCACGCTGCTGCCGCTGGTGCACAAACAGTTGGGGCTGGGCAGCATTTCGATCGGCGAGCCGTTCTTCAACACCATGTTCACCTGGCTGATGGCGCCGCTGGCGCTGCTGTTGGGCATCGGGCCGCTGGTGCGCTGGCGCCGCGATGAGCCGGGCAAGCTGTGGCGCCGCCTCGGCGTGGCGCTGCTGGTGACGCTGGTGCTGTCGATTCTGCTGCCGTGGCTGTTGCAGGACAGCATCGCCGGCATGACGGTGGTGGGCCTGATTATGGCGCTGTGGGTGATCATCCTGACGCTGATGGAGCTGCATGAGCGCGCCACCCATCGTCACGGTTTCTGGCGCGGCCTGCGGCAGCTGTCCCGTAGCCACTGGGGCATGGTGCTCGGCCACCTCGGCGTGGCGGTGACGGTGATCGGCATCGCCTTCAGCCAGAACTACAGCGTGGAGCGCGACGTGCGGATGAAGGCCGGCGACAGCGTGGATATCCACAACTATCACTTCGTGTTCCGCGACGTGCACGACATTCGCGGCCCGAACTACAGCGGCGGCGTCGGCATCATCGACGTCACGCGCAACGGCAAGCCGGAGGCGACGCTGCACGCGGAGAAACGCTACTACAGCGTGGCGCGCAGCATGATGACCGAGGCGGCGATCGACGGCGGGTTCAGCCGCGATCTGTACGCAGCGCTGGGCGAGGAGCTGGAAGACGGATCCTGGGCGGTGCGTCTGTATTACAAACCCTTCGTGCGCTGGATCTGGTTCGGCGGCGTCTTTATGGCGCTCGGCGGCCTGCTGTGCATTCTCGACCCGCGTTATCGCATGAGCAAAAAGCTCAAGCGTGAAGGCAAGCTGGAGGCGCAATCATGAAGCGTAAGCTGCTGTTTATCCCGTTGGTGCTCTTCCTGCTGCTGGTGGCGGCCCTGATGGTGCAACTGACACGCAACGCCGGCGGCGAAGATCCGACCATGCTGGAGTCGGCGCTGATCGGCAAACCGGTGCCGACCTTCAGGCTGGAATCGTTGGATCAGCCGGGCAAAACCTACGATCAGGCGGTGCTGCGCGACGGCAAGCCGATATTGCTCAACGTCTGGGCCACCTGGTGTCCGACCTGCCGCGCGGAGCACCAGTATCTCAATACGCTGGCGGCGCGCGGCGTGCGGGTGGTCGGCTTGAACTATAAAGACGATCGCGCCAAGGCGGTGACCTGGCTTAATTCCCTCGGCAATCCCTATGCGCTCAGCCTGTACGACGGCGACGGCATGCTGGGGTTGGATCTTGGGGTGTACGGCGCGCCTGAGACCTTCCTTATCGACGGACAGGGGATCATTCGCTATCGCCATGCCGGCGACATGAACGAGCGCGTCTGGCAGCAGGAAGTGCTGCCGCTGTATAGAAAGTACGGGGGTGAGGCATGAGGCTGATTGCCCTGCTGTTCGCCGCATTGCTGAGTTGGAGTGCCGCTGCGGCGATCGATACCTATCGCTTCAACTCCGTCGAGCAGGAGCAACAGTATCGCGAGTTGACCGAACAGCTGCGCTGCCCGAAATGCCAGAACAACAGCATTGCCGATTCCAACGCCATTATCGCCGCAGACATGCGCACCAAGGTGTACGAGCTGATGATGCAGGGGCAAAGCAAGCAGCAGATCATCGACTACATGGTGGCGCGTTATGGCAATTTCGTCACCTACGAACCGCCGGTAACGCCGGCGACGCTGATCTTGTGGATCGGCCCGCTGCTGTTCGTGCTGATAGGCGGGGCGGTGGTGATCCTGCGCACCCGTCGCCGGCCCGATGCGGCGGTGGACGATGAATTCTCCGAACGGGAACGGCAGCGCCTGGCGGCGTTGTTGCAAGAGACTGACAGGAAGAAACCCTAATGGCTTTTTGGCTGATTATTTGCGTGTTGCTGGCCGGCGCCGCCGCGTTGCTGGTGGTGCCGGCGATGCGCCACGGCAAGCAGAGCGCCGCTACGCGCGATGCGCTGAACAAGGCGTTCTATCAGGATCGCCTCAGCGAACTGGAGCAGGACGAGCAGCAGGGCGTGGTGGCCGAGCGCCCGGAGCTGGTTAAAGAGCTGCAACAGAACCTGTTGAACGACATCCCCGTCGAACAGGCAGAGCAGGCGAAACCGATCAACCGTTGGGCGTTAGTGCCGGGCGTGCTGTTATTGCTGGCGGTGACCGTTGGCTTTTATCTGAAAACCGGCGGGTTGGCGCAGGTGCTGGATTGGCGTCTGGTGCAGGCGCAAATGCCGGAATTGCGTGAGCGTGTCGCCAATGAGCGCGCCAAACCGCTGAGCATGGAAGAGATCGCTCGCCTCGGGCTGGGGCTGCGCACCGAGCTGCAGCAGGACGATCGCAATATCAATGACTGGATGATGCTGGGGCGCGTCGGCATGGCGTTGAACAACGCCACCACCGCCACGCAGGCATTTGCTCATGCCTATCAATTGGATCCGAATAGTCTGGAAGTGCGGCTCGGCTATGCCGAGGTCTTGACGCGATCCAACGATCCGGAGGATAACAAGCAGGCGACGCAGCTGTTGCGGCGCATGATCGCGGAAAATCACAGCGATCCGCGGGTGCTCAGCCTGTTGGCGTTCAACGCTTTCGAACAGGGCGATTTCAAACAGGCGATCGGCGCCTGGCAAGTGATGCTGCAGCTGCTGCCGGCCAACGATCCGCGCGCGGAAGTGATAAAGCGCAGTATTGCACAAGCAAAAGCCCAGGCCGGCGGAGAAACTGTTAAACTGAATGTGACTGTTTCACTGTCACCGCAGGCGGCGAAAGCCATGCCGCCGCAGGGGACGCTGGTTATCTCGGTGACCGACGGCGTCAGCCCGGTGCCGGTCGCGGTAAAACAATTGCCGCTGAGCCGTTTTCCGCTGTCTTTCTCTCTGGACGACAGCAACGCCATGATGCCCGAGCGTCTACTCTCGGCACAGCATCAGGTGCAGGTGCGTGTGCGCCTCTCACAGGACGGATTGGCCACGCCGCAGCCGGGGGACTGGTTCGGCGAAAGCTCGCTGCAGACATTCAGCGGCAAAGAGCAGGTTAGCGTTCAGATAAACAAGCAGGTCCCTGAAAAATAAGACCGAACGTGTTTTTATGGAGAAAAATATGAACTTTCGCCTGACTGGGGTGGCATTCGCAGCGGCATTACTGGTGGGCTGTGCCAGCGCGCCAGACAATGAGCCGCAAGGGCGTTCCGATCCTCTGGAAGGATTTAACCGGACGATGTTCGACTTCAACTACAACGTCCTGGATCCTTATATCCTGCGTCCGGTCGCGGTGGCCTGGCGTGACTACGTGCCGATGCCGGCGCGTAACGGCATCAGCAACTTCACCTCCAACCTGGAAGAGCCGGCCAGCATGGTCAACGCCTTCCTGAAGGGGGATCCTTACCGCGGGATGATCCACTTCAACCGTTTCTTCCTGAACACCCTGCTCGGGATGGGCGGCCTGATCGACGTGGCCGGCATGGCCAACCCGAAACTGGCGCGCGAAGAGCCGAACCGTTTCGGCAGCACGTTGGGGCATTACGATGTGGGCTACGGTCCGTACGTGATGCTGCCGGGCTACGGCAGCTTTACCCTGCGTGAAGACGGCGGCGACTTTGCGGATACGCTGTATCCGATGCTGAGCTACCTGACTTTCTGGATGTCGGCGGGCAAATGGGTGGTCGAGGGTATCGAAACTCGCGCTCAACTGCTGGATTCCGACGGCCTGCTGCGCAACTCCTCCGATCCTTATGTCATGGTGCGCGAAGCTTACTTCCAGCGCCACGACTTCATCGCCAACGGCGGTTCGCTCAAGCCGGAAGAGAACCCGAACGCCAAGGCGATTCAGGGCGATCTGGACGAGATCGACTCGCAGTAACCGCCGGCCTTATGCCCATGAAAACCCGCCGTCTGGCGGGTTTTTTTACGCCCGCGGCGAGCGACAGGCAAAGAAAAAGCGCCCCGCGGGGCGCTTTGGCATCCATCTCAAGCGAGATTAGAAGCGGTAGTTGAAGTTGGCGCCGTACAGCCAGGCCTTGCCTTCGGAGGTGAAGGTGTAAGGACCTTCGTTGATGGTGACTTTCTGGCCGTGCATGTAGGACACGCCGACGTCAACCGAGGCGTCTTTGTTGAACGCATAGGTAGTACCGGCACTCAGCCAGAAACGGTCCTGATCGGGAATGGAGATCGAACGGTTTTGGGCAGGCACCGGGCTGTCATCGAAGGCGATACCGGTACGGAAGGTCCAGTTATCGTCGTAGAAGTAGGTGGTGCCCAGCGCGATGCGGTAAGCGTCTTTGAAGCCTTCATGCTTCTGGAACAGCGTCTGGCCGTTGTTGCCGGTGGCTTTCAGCTCCTGGAACTGGCTCCAGCTGGTGTAGGCCAGGCTGTAGTGAACGGCCCACTGCGGCGCCACTTTGTTGTAACCGGACAGCTCCCACATTTCAGGCAGGTGCAGGCTCAGAGAACCCGGGATAGTGGTGCCGTTGGTGCCCCATGGCAGGCCTTGAGAGGCCAGCAGCGGGTTGAATGCAGAAGGCAGGCTGCTCTTGTAATCGCCGTCGAAGTCGATTTTGACTTCAGAGCGATAGGTGAAGCCGTAACGGTTGTTTTCATCCACTTCGTAGAGAATACCGGCGTTCCAGCCGAAGCCCCATTCGTCGCCTTTCAGGTGAGAAATTTGGGTATCTGCCGGGATCTGCGAAACCGGGCCGGCCAACTGTGGCGGCAATTTGCCTGAACCGGCGATCAATTTTGGCAGATCGCCGGCGTAACGCTCGAGTTTAGCCTTGGCGTAGACGGCGTCAAAACCCAGACCGAAGCTGAAGTTTTTGTTCAGGCGATAAGCGCCGCTCAGGTTCAGGTTCAGGGTTTCCAGATCGGTTTTGCCGCCCATGGAGCCCGCCGCATAACCGTTGTTGTATTCGGTCGCCAAACCGAAGTTGCTGGTGACCGAGCCGCCTACGGCGAATTGATCGTTAATCGGGTGAACATAATGCAGGTTCGGCACCCAAGCGGTCGGCGCGATGTTTTTCGCATCCAGACTGGCACCGGAAGGGGATTGGCCACTGATATCGACGTCCGGATCGATGAAGACTGCACCGAAAGAGAGTTCCGGGCGGGTATACATCATCAGCAACGCCGGGTTGCGGCTTGCGGAGGCCGCCGTATCCGCCATGGCGCCTTCGCCAGAATACGAACGTCCTAAACCAGCTGATGAGAACTCATTCAGCTGGAATCCTGCGGCAGACACGTTTGAAGAAATAATTGCCACTGCAGCTGCGAGAGCTGATTTAGTCAATAGGTTTTTCTGGCTCATGACCAAAACCTCATTATGTGTTTATTATTTAAACTATTGTTACACGAAGTAACAAGGAGCGCGGGATTGTAGGGTCCGTTATCGTTCAGACAAATCAGACCAGTGGCTGAAGTATAGGTCTGACCTGTGAAAATGTTGCAAGTTTGTTTTTGAAATATTTCCACTCTGATATCAAAAAAGAGATCTGCTTAACAAAAAGACAGTGGTAAATAACAAAATTCTTACCATTTCTTAGCAGGCGCTCATTTTTATTTGTGATTTCCATCACTTAAAACACCCAGTAAAAGTAAGTGCTAGTGATTGCCGGCTTGGGAGCGTAAAATACCCACAGAATTTTGTGGCTTTGCGCCGGTGAATAAAACGGCAATTTGGGCTGATAACAGAGGCCCTTGAGGAGAACCAATCATGTCAGATGCAATTAATAAATGCAGCGCCCAGGAAACCGCCGCGTGTTGCTGCGTGGATGTCGGCACCGTGATGGATAACACCGATTGCACCGCATCCTACAGCCAGGTGTTCAGCAATCAACAAGATGCGGAGGCGATGCTGGCGGCCCTGAGCGAAAAGGCTCGCGCGGTCGAATCCGATCCCTGTGACATCAGCAGTAGCATTAAACCGGTTGACGGCGGCGTACAATTGGAAGCCGATTTTACCTTCGCCTGCCAGGCGGAAACCCTGATCTTCCAGCTCGGCCTGCGTTAATCCCCGCTTTACCCCCGGCGCCGCCTGCTGCGCGCCGGGGATTTCCTTCCCTGCCTCGTTCCCGATAGAAAGTGCGCCTGCTCGCAGTTTTGATCTCTGCCGGTTTGCCAAATGTAACCGTTTGGTTAACAATGACCTCATCAGGTCAGACCTCTTTCTGCCCATTGCGCTGACGTTATTTTCTTCAGGAGCATTTATGAGTAAGGCACTGCCGTTGGTGACCCGTCATGGTGACCGCATTGCGATTGTGAATGGACTGCGTACCCCCTTTGCCAAACAGGCGACCGCCTATCACGGCATTCCGGCGGTGGATTTAGGGAAAACGGCGGTGAGCGAGCTGTTGGCGCGCAGCGGTATCGAGCCGCAACTGATCGAACAACTGGTGTTCGGCCAGGTGGTGCAAATGCCCGAGGCGCCGAACATCGCGCGTGAGATCGTGCTTGGCACCGGCATGAGCGTTCATACCGACGCCTACAGCGTGTCGCGCGCCTGCGCCACCAGTTTCCAGGCGATCGCCAACGTGGCGGAGAGCATCATGGCCGGCAGCATCAGCGTCGGCATCGCCGGCGGGGCCGACTCTTCTTCCGTCTTGCCGATCGGCGTCAGCAAGGCGCTGGCGCGCACGTTGGTGGACGTCAACAAGGCGCGCACGCTGTCGCAGCGCCTCAAATTGTTCAGCCGGCTGAAATTCCGCGATCTGATGCCGGTGCCGCCGGCGGTGGCGGAGTATTCCACCGGCCTGCGCATGGGCGATACCGCCGAACAGATGGCGAAAAGCCACGGCATCACCCGTGAAGCGCAAGATGCGCTGGCGCATCGTTCCCACGAGCTGGCGGCCAAGGCCTGGCGGGAGGGGTGGCTGCGCGACGAGGTCATGACCGCCTACGTGCCGCCTTACCGCGCTCAGCTTTCTGAAGACAACAATATCCGCAAAGACTCCAGCCTGGCTTCCTACGCCAAGCTGAAACCGGCGTTCGATCGCAAACACGGCAGCGTCACTGCGGCCAACAGCACGCCGTTGACCGACGGCGCGGCGGCGGTGCTGATGATGAGCGAATCGCGCGCCAAAGCGCTGGGGCTGCAGCCGCTCGGCTATCTGCGAAGTTTCGCCTTTGCCGCCATCGACGTGTGGGAAGACATGCTGCTGGGGCCCTCCTACGCCACGCCGCTGGCGCTGGATCGCGCCGGCATCGGCCTGGCCGATCTGACGCTCATCGACATGCATGAAGCCTTCGCCGCGCAAACGCTGGCCAACCTGAAGATGTTCGCCAGCGAAGCGTTCGCCCGCGAGAAGCTTGGCCGCAGCCAGGCAATCGGCGAAGTGGACATGGACAAATTCAACGTATTGGGCGGTTCTATCGCCTATGGTCACCCGTTCGCCGCCACCGGCGCGCGCATGATTACCCAGACGCTGCGTGAGCTGAAACGCCGCGGCGGCGGGCTGGGCCTGACCACCGCCTGCGCCGCCGGCGGGTTAGGGGCCGCGATGATCGTGGAGGTGGAATGATGAGCGTCGAAAACGCATTGCACGAGCAGCGCGCCAAACCGTCGGCCTTTCAACTGACGATCCGCCCCGACAACATCGGGGTGATCACCATCGACGTGCCGGGCGACAAGGTCAATACGCTCAAGGCCGAGTTCGTCGAACAGGTTAACGACGTGCTGATCCGCGCGCAGCAGCATACTGCGCTGGAAGGGCTGGTGATCGTTTCCGGCAAGCCGGACTCGTTTATCGCCGGCGCTGATATCACCATGATCGCCGCCTGCACCAGCGCCAAAGAGGCGGAAACGCTGGCCAAGAAAGGGCAGAGCACGCTGGCGCAGATCGCCGCCTTCCCGGTACCGGTGGTGGCGGCCATCCACGGCGCCTGCCTGGGCGGCGGGCTGGAATTGGCGCTGGCCTGCCACGGCCGCGTCTGTTCGCTGGATGACAAAACCGCGCTCGGTCTGCCGGAAGTGCAGCTGGGCCTGCTGCCGGGCTCCGGTGGCACTCAGCGCCTGCCGCGCCTGATAGGCGCCGCCAAGGCGCTGGACATGATCCTGACCGGCAAGCACATTCGCGCCCGCCAGGCGCTGCGCATGGGGCTGGTGGACGACGCCGTGCCGCAATCGATTTTGCTGCAGACCGCCATCGAGCGGGTGAAACAGGGCTGGAAGCATCAGCGCGAGCTGCCGTGGCAGGATCGCCTGCTCAACGGCCCGCTGGGCAGAAATCTGCTGTTCAGCATCGTGCGCAAGAAAACGTTGGCGAAAACGCACGGCAACTACCCGGCGGCGGAGCGCATCATTCAGGTGGTGCGCACCGGGCTGGATCACGGCAGCGCCAGCGGCTATGAAGCCGAAGCGCGCGCCTTTGGCGAACTGGCGATGACGCCGCAATCGGCGGCGTTGCGCAGCCTGTTCTTCGCTTCCACCGCGCTGAAAAAAGAGCGGGGCGGCGATGCTCAGCCGCGCGCCTTGCATCGCGTAGGCATTCTCGGCGGCGGCCTGATGGGTGGCGGCATCGCCTGCGTCACCGCCACGCGCGGCGGTTTGCCGGTTCGCATCAAAGATATCAATGAAACCGGCATCAATCATGCGCTGAAATACAGTTGGGACGTGCTCGGCAAGCGGGTGCGCAGCAAGCGCATGCGCCCGGCGGAACGGCAAAAGCAGATGATGTTGATCTCCGGCTCTACCGATTACACCGGCTTCGAGCAGGTGGATATCGTGGTCGAGGCGGTGTTTGAGGATCTGGCGCTGAAGCAGAAGATGGTGGCCGAGGTCGAAGCGAACTGTGCACCGCATACCGTGTTCGCCTCCAATACTTCCTCGCTGCCTATCGGTCAAATCGCCGAACAGGCCCAGCGGCCGCAGCAGGTGATCGGTCTGCACTACTTCAGCCCGGTGGACAAAATGCCGTTGGTGGAAGTGATCCCGCACGCTGGCACCAGCGAACAAACCATCGCCACCACCGTGGCGCTGGCGCACAAGCAGGGCAAGACCGCCATCGTGGTGGGCGACAGCGCCGGTTTTTATGTCAACCGCATCCTGGCGCCGTACATCAACGAAGCGGCGCGCTGCCTGCTGGAAGGCGAGCCCATTGAATCGCTGGACAAAGCGCTGGTGGACTTCGGCTTCCCGGTCGGCCCCATCACCCTGTTGGACGAAGTGGGCATCGACGTCGGCACCAAGATCATTCCGGTGCTGGTTGAGGCGCTGGGGCCGCGCTTCGCCGCGCCTGCCGCGTTCGATGCGGTGCTGAAGGACGGGCGCAAAGGGCGCAAGAACGGCCGCGGCTTCTATCTTTACCCGAGCGAGGGGCAGCAGCGTCAGCGGCGTAAGCGCGCGGATACCTCATTGTATACGTTGCTCGGCGTCACGCCGAAGGCGCACATGCTGCCGGCGACCATTGCCCAGCGCTGCGTGATGATGATGCTGAACGAAGCGGCGCGCTGCCTGGATGAAGGCGTGATCCGCAGCGCGCGCGACGGCGACATCGGTGCGGTATTCGGCATCGGTTTCCCGCCGTTCCTTGGCGGCCCGTTCCGTTATATGGATGAACTCGGCGCCGAGAAAGTGGTGAAGACGCTGGACTACCTGCGTCAGCAGCACGGCGAGCACTTCGCGCCGTGCGAGCGCCTGCAGCGCATGGCGCAGCAGGGCGAACGTTTTTACCCGCTGGGGAGTTGAACGCAGGGCGGCCCGATTTGCACTATAGTTGCAACAGGGCCGCGTTGTGATCGCCATCACTCCTTGCGACAGCGTCAGCCCGTGAGGCTGTACAGCAAGGCTGCGGCAGCGGTAAGTTAGCTTGAGCGCCATCAATAATTTTCATGGCGAAAAGGTTAAAATTTAACCCGTTGAATTGATTGTTCTATGAGCAATCGAGGTTTGCCCGGGGAGGATTGCTGTAAAAAACAGCATTTTCTTTACGCAAACTTTCAGGCAAAATGCCCGGCCGCCATAAAGAGACGGCGCGTTATCGTTTTAAAGCTTTGGCTTTGGGGTTGTAAAACTCGGCGGTACAGCACGCACGGCGTTTCTGTATAGCGTTACTTTGTCAACAACAGCGGTGCAATATGCAAGTTTTGATTATGCGTCACGGAGAGGCGGCGCTCGAGGCAGCCAGCGATGCGGTAAGGCCCCTTACCCTGTGCGGCCGCGACGAGTCCCGTCAGATGGCGGCCTGGTTGAACACCAAGTCTGTGGATATTGAACGCGTGCTGGTCAGCCCCTATCTGCGGGCCGAACAGACGCTGGCGACGGTGCGTGAAGCCTTGACGCTGCCGGAGGGCGAAGAAGTGCTGCCCGAACTGACGCCGGGCGGGAACGCCGAACAAGTCGGCAGCTATCTTCAGGCGCTGGCGATGCAAGGGGTGAGCTCGGTGCTGATCGTGTCGCACCTGCCGCTGGTGGGGTATCTGGTGGCGGAACTGTGTCCGGGCGAGTGCCCGCCGATGTTCGCGACCTCGGCGATCGCCAACGTCGATCTGCCGGCGGACGGCAGCTACGGCAAATTTGAATGGCAGGTCAGCCCGTCGCAGGTGATGGCCAAAGTGTGAGCCGCGGATGCGGTGCGGAATAAACTCAGGGCGATGTCTGACATCGCCCTGAGTCGTTTCTGCGGGAGGCTATTCTGCCAGCTCCACCAACAGCAGGACGGCGGCGTTGCCGCCCCATTCCTTCGGCGCCTGATGGAACGCCAGCACGTCGGGATGCTGCGCCAGCCACAGCGGCGTTTGCTGTTTGAGAATGTGTTTGCCGTGCCCGTGCATCACGCAGGCGCAGTGCACATGCTCGCGTTTGCAGGCGGCGATCAGCGCCCCCAATTCCTGCTTGGCCTGCAGCTGAGTCAGGCCGTGCAAATCAAGAAACAGCTCCGGCGAATAATCGCCGCGTCGCAGCTTCTTCAGCTCATACGGGCTGCTGCCGGGGCGCACGTAGCGCGTCGGGCCTTCCTCTTCCAGCTGCGGCTGATATTCATCTGAAAAATAATAGCTGGCATCGACCTGCTCCTGCCGCAGCCGCTGCGGCGCAACCTGTTTGACCTTGAGCTTCGGCGGGCGGTGGACGATGGTGTCCTGGCGCAGCTTTTTTGCACCCGCCACCGACTCTCTGAAGAGCTGTTGTTCGTCTTTGCTCAGAGGGGGCTTGTTCTTCATGCTTCATTCACCGGAAATCGTTTATTTCGCTAGTTTACCTTGTGAATGAGCGCTGTCGACGCAAAACTCGGGCCAGAGTGAAAAGCGCGAGGGGCGCGCGTGATTTGTCGCGGGCTTCATGGCAAACTATGCGGCTAAATCATGAAACACAGCGCCTGCCGGAGGGCAAATTGGACAAAATTTTCGTCGACGAAGCAGTGAACGAACTGCACACCATTCAAGATATGCTGCGCTGGACGGTAAGCCGTTTCAACGCCGCCAATATCTATTATGGTCACGGAACCGACAATCCGTGGGACGAAGCGGTGCAATTGGTGCTGCCAAGCCTGTTTCTGCCGTTGGACATTCCGGAGGACATGCATACCGCTCGTCTGACTTCCAGCGAGCGCCATCGCATCGTTGAGCGCGTGATCCGCCGCGTCAACGAGCGTATCCCGGTCGCCTACCTGACCAACAAGGCCTGGTTCTGCGGCATGGAATTCTACGTCGACGAACGCGTGCTGGTGCCGCGCTCGCCGATCGGCGAGTTGATCAACGATCGTTTCAGCGCGCTGATCCCGCACCCGCCGCGCCATATTCTCGACATGTGCACCGGCAGCGGCTGCATCGCCATCGCCTGTGGCTACGCTTTCCCGGAAGCGGAAGTGGACGCGGTGGACATCTCCAGCGAAGTGCTGGCGGTGACCGAGCGCAATATTCAGGCGCACGGCGTCGAGCACCAGGTGATCCCGATCCGTTCCGATCTGTTCCGCGACGTTCCCGCGATCCAGTACGATCTGATCGTCACCAACCCGCCGTACGTCGATGCGGAAGACATGTCGGATCTGCCGCAGGAGTTCCGCTTTGAGCCGGAACTGGGTCTGGCGGCGGGCAGCGACGGCCTGAAGCTGGTGCGCCGCATCCTGGCCTGCGCGCCGGACTACCTGACCGACGACGGCGTGCTGATTTGTGAAGTGGGCAACAGCATGGTACATCTGATGGAACAATATCCGGACATCCCGTTCACCTGGCTGGAATTCGAAAACGGCGGCGACGGCGTGTTCATGCTGACCAAACAGCAGCTGGTGGATTGCAAGGATCACTTCAGCCTCTATCGCAGCTAAGCCGCATTTCCAAGGCCCGCATGGCGGGCCTCATAACGATAAAAGACTAACGGTAAGGAGCCGTGATGGCAGGAAACAGTATTGGGCAGATTTTCCGCGTCACCACCTTCGGTGAATCTCACGGGGTGGCGCTGGGTTGTATCGTCGACGGCGTGCCGCCCGGCATCCCGCTCACCGAAGCCGATTTGCAACACGATCTGGACCGCCGTCGTCCGGGCACCTCGCGTTACACCACCCAGCGTCGCGAACCGGATCAGGTGCGCATTCTCTCCGGCGTATTCGAAGGCGTGACCACCGGCACCAGCATCGGCCTGATCATTGAAAACACCGATCAGCGCTCGCAAGACTACAGCGCCATCAAAGACGTGTTCCGTCCCGGGCATGCCGACTACACCTACGAACAGAAATACGGTCTGCGCGACTATCGCGGCGGCGGCCGCTCTTCGGCGCGTGAAACCGCCATGCGCGTCGCGGCGGGCGCTATCGCCAAGAAATACCTGCAGCAGAAGTTCGGCGTGCAGGTGCGCGGCTATCTGGCGCAGATCGGCGACGTGACCTGCGAGCTGAAAGACTGGGATCAGGTCGAACAGAACCCGTTCTTCTGCCCGGATCCGGACAAGCTGGAAGCGCTGGACGAACTGATGCGCGCGCTGAAAAAAGAGGGTGACTCCATCGGCGCCAAGGTCAGCGTGATTGCGGAAAACGTGCCGGTTGGCCTGGGCGAGCCGGTGTTTGACCGCCTCGATGCCGATCTGGCGCACGCGCTGATGAGCATCAACGCGGTGAAAGGCGTGGAGATCGGCGACGGATTTGCCGTGGTGACCAAACGCGGCAGCGAAAACCGCGATGAAATCACCCCGGAAGGCTTCCAAAGCAACCATGCCGGCGGCATTCTCGGCGGCATCAGCAGCGGCCAACCGGTGATCGCGCATCTGGCGCTGAAGCCAACCTCCAGCATCATGGTGCCGGGCCGCACCATCAATCGCCACGGGGAAGCGGTGGAAATGGTGACCCGCGGTCGCCACGATCCGTGCGTGGGCATCCGCGCCGTACCGATCGCAGAAGCGATGATGGCGATCGTGTTGATGGATCACCTGCTGCGCCAGCGTGCGCAAAACGGTGATGTGGTTTCCGACGTGCCTCGCTGGTAATCGCCATGAAAAACTGGATGTTGGGCCTGGTGGCCCTGACGGCCTCCGCTTCCGCCATGGCGCTGACGCCGTGGCAGAAAATCGACCATCCGGTGGCCGGCGCGCCGCAGGCGGTGGGCGGTTTCGCCAACGGCTGCATCATCGGCGCGCAGCCGTTGCCGCTGAATTCACCGGACTATCAGGTGATGCGTACCGACCAGCGCCGCTATTTCGGCCATCCGGATCTGCTGGCGTTCATACAGCGTCTCAGCAGCAAAGCGAACCAGAAAGCGCTGGGCACGGTGCTGATCGGCGACATGGCGATGCCGGCCGGCGGGCGCTTCAGCAGCGGCCACGCCAGCCACCAGTCTGGGCTCGACGTCGACATCTGGCTGCAGCTGCCGCGCCAACGCTGGAGCGCGCAGCAATTGCTCAAGCCGCAGCCGATCGACCTGGTGTCGGGCGACGGCAAACAGGTGGTGGCGAGCCAATGGCAACCGCAGATTGAGTCGCTGATCAAACTGGCGGCGCAGGATGCGGACGTGACGCGCATCTTCGTCAACCCGGCGATCAAGCAGCGTCTGTGCCTGGACGCCGGCGCCGATCGCGCCTGGCTGCACAAGGTGCGGCCGTGGTTCGGCCACCGTGCGCACATGCACGTGCGTCTGCGTTGTCCGGCCGGCAGCCTGGAGTGCCAGGAGCAGGATACGCCGCCGCCGGGCGATGGCTGCGGCGCCGAACTGGCGAGCTGGTTCGTACCGCATCAGCCGAACGCGAAGCCGGGCAAACCCGTGCCGCCGCCGTTACCGCCTACCTGTCAGGCATTGCTGGATCACCATTTCTCAGCGGAATAACACATGGACTGGTTCGTCATTGGCCCCGAGATGCTCGGGGTGTTGTTTGCGGTAGCGCTGCTGGCGGGGTTTATCGACTCCATCGCCGGCGGCGGCGGATTACTGACGGTGCCGGCCTTGCTGGCAGTGGGGGTTCCTCCGGCGCAGGCGCTGGCGACCAATAAGCTGCAGTCGGTCGGCGGCTCTTTCTCCGCCAGTCTGTACTTCATTCGTCGGCGAGCGGTGAACCTCAACGACCAGAAGCTGACGATTTTTCTGACGCTGATCGGCTCGATCGCCGGTGCGATTCTGGTGCAGCACATGCGCGCCGATTTGCTGCGGCAGATGTTGCCGCTGCTGGTGATCGGCATCGGTCTCTATTTCTTGTTGATGCCGCGACTGGGTGAGGAAGATCGTCAACGCCGCCTCGGCGCCTTGCCGTTCGGGCTGGTAGCCGGCGGTTGCGTCGGGTTTTACGACGGTTTCTTCGGCCCCGGCGCCGGCTCATTCTACGCGCTGGCCTACGTGACGCTGTGCGGTTTCAACCTCGCCAAGTCTACGGCGCACGCCAAAGTGCTGAACTTTACCTCCAACGTCGGCGGGTTGGCGCTGTTCATCATCGGCGGCAAGGTGGTGTGGAGCATCGGTCTGGTGATGCTGGTGGGGCAGGTGCTGGGGGCGCGTTTGGGCGCGCACATGGTGCTGACCCGTGGCCAGAAATTGATTCGGCCGATGATCGTGATCGTCTCGCTGGTGATGAGCCTCAAGCTGCTTTACGACAATCACGGTGCAGAGATTCAGCAGTGGCTGTCCGCCTTCGTGCACGGCTGACGATGAAAATGGGCGCCGTTTATGCGCCCGTATCCCCCCGCCGGTTATCGGGTATAATGGCCTCTTTATTTTTGTGGTTATAGAGTTTTTTATGTCAGACACGCAGACCCGCCATCATTATGAGCAGTTGATCGAGATCTTCAATCGCTGCTTCAGCGATGACTACAACACCCGCCTGGTGAAGGGCGACGACGAACCGATCTACCTGCCGGCCGACGACGAATTGCCGTATCACCGCATCGTGTTCGCCCACGGTTTCTACGCCAGCGGCCTGCACGAAATTTCGCACTGGTGCATCGCCGGTGAAGCGCGCCGTCAATTGGTGGACTTCGGCTATTGGTATTGCCCGGATGGGCGGGACGCGCAGACCCAGAGCGAATTTGAAGCGGTAGAGATCAAACCGCAGGCGCTGGAATGGATGTTCTGCGTGGCGGCCGGTTTCCCGTTCAACGTCAGCTGCGACAACCTGAACGGCGACTGCGAGCCGGATCGCATCGCGTTCCAACGCAAGGTGCGCGCCCGGGTATTGGCGCTGCTGGAGCAGGGAATACCCACAAGGCCTGCGCGCTTTATTCAGGCGTTGCAATCGTTCTACAATACGCCACCGTTGGCGGCCGAGCACTTTCCGTATCCGGAAGATCTCAACTGACGCCACAGCCCGTTATTTAATGAGGAAATTTGATGATCGCAGAATTTGAAGCGCGCATTTTGGCGCTGATTGATGACATGGTAGAGCACGCCAGCGATGATGAACTGTTTGCCGGTGGCTACCTGCGCGGTCATCTGACGCTGGCGGTGGCCGAGGCGGAAGAGCAGGGCGAACACACCGCCGAAGCGCTGAAAGCGCGGGTGGAGGAGAGCCTGCACAAAGCGATCGCCGCCGGGGAACTCTCGCCGCCGGATCAGATCCTGGTGCGCGGCATGTGGGAAAACCTCTATCAGGCTGCAACCCCTGCCGCCTGATCGTCATGCCGGGGCGCGTCGCCGCGCCCCTCAAGGTTGATTAAACCGCACGTCCTTTCAGCAATTTCCGCACCCACATCCGATTCGGATTCAACGCCGCCAGCAGGCGCGCATCACCCGGCAACGGTTCGCCGAACAGCTGCGCCGCCAAAATTTCCGCCGCCAACGGCGCCGAGCACAAGCCGCGCGAGCCTAACCCGCCGATAGCGAACAGACCGGGATAGACCGGCGCATCGGCGACGGTTTCGCCGCGCTGGTTCTGCCGCTGCAAATCCTGATACTGTGCCAGCGTGGCCTGATAGTCCGGCAGCGCGCCGACCATCGGCAGATGATCGCGGGTGGCGCTGCGCACGCCGCAGCGCGCCTGATGAGCGCTGACGTCCACCTGCTGCGGCCAGGCCTGCTCCGGCAGACAGCGCAGCAGGCGCTCGCGGTTCTCCTGTTGCTCCTGCTCGCGGTAGTCGGTGGCGATGTCGCCGCGCTGGTAGCTGGCGCCAATGCAGTGGTGGCCGTTGTTGGCATTAACCGGCGTCAGGTAGCCGTCGTAACACAATACCTGTTTCAATTGACCGAGGGCCGGCGAGGTCGGGATATGCGACACCTGCCCGCGTACCGAATACAGCGGCAGGGCTTCCGTCGGCGCCAGTTCGGCCAACCGATGGCCGTTGGCCAGGATCACCGTCGCATGGCGCCGGCTGTCGCCGTTGGCGAAATCGATGCGCCAGCCGTTTTCTTCCTGCGCCAACCTCTGTGCATCGTGCCGGTAGTGGCAGACCAAGCCCTGACGCTGCGCCAGCGCGATAGCGCCGCGCGTCAGCTCGGCCGGGCAGAGCCAGCCGCCTAGCGGGTAGGTGATGCCGCCAAAGCCGGTATCGACGCCGCACCGTTCGCTGAGCGTCTCGCGGTCGGCCGCCATCGCCAAGGCCTGCGGCCAGTCGGTTTTCAGCATATTGGCGATCTTGGCGCCGCTCTTTTCGTCATAGGCCAACTGGCTGACGCCGCACCACTGGTGATCAAAGGCGACGCCTTGTTGCAACAGGGCATCGTATTGGCGGCGGGCGAAGGGAAACGCGGCGCTGAAAAAGCTCTCCAGCGCGTCGCCGCTGCCGTTCAGCAAAGGATAAATCGCGCCCTGGCGGTTGCCGGATGCGCCCTCGGCCGCCTGCTCATCGGCGCAGTACAGCGTGACGGTGGCGCCGCGGCGCAGCAAGGCCAGCGCGGTGAGCGCGCTGGCGACGCCGCCGCCGATCAGGGCGATGTCGGCGGTGTTGTCCGCCGCCGGGCGTCGATACCAGGGCGCCGGATGTGCGGCGGGCTGCGCATCGGCCGGGAGCTCGCCGGCGAGCATCTCACGCTTTTGGCCGAAGCCTTTGCAGCGGTTGACCTGAAAACCGGCCTGTTGCAAGCCGCGGCGCACGAAGCCGGCGGCGGTAAAGGTGGCGAAGCTGCCTCCCGGCCGGGCGAAGCGCGCCATGGCGACGAACAGTTGATCGGTCCACATGTCGGGGTTTTTTGCCGGCGCGAAACCGTCGAGGAACCAGGCATCCACCTGGTTATTCATGCTGGCGTCAAACTGCGGCAGCAGATCGTTGACGTCGCCGAACCACAGATCGAGCGTAATGCGGCCTTCGGCTAACAGCAGGCGATGGCAACCCGGCAACGGCAGCGGCCACTGGGCGCGCAGCTCGTCGGCATAAGGCGCCAACTCCGGCCAGCGTGCATGCGCCGCCGCCAGGTCAGCCTGCTGCAGGGGGAATTTTTCGAAGCTGATAAAGTGCAGGCGCTGCAGCGCTGCGTCCGGCTCGGCCTGACGGAAGCCGGCGAAGGCCTGCCACAGCGTGAGGAAATTGAGCCCGGTGCCGAACCCGGTTTCCGCCACGACAAACAGCGAGCGCGGATGGGCGGCGAAACGTTGCGGCAGCCGATTGCCGTGCAGGAAGACGTAGCGGGTTTCTTCCAGCCCATCCTGATTGGAAAAATAGACGTCATCAAACTGTTTCGAAACAGGTGTACCCTGTTCGTTCCAGGTTAGCGTTGCGGTTTGGATGGGGGCGTGGTTCACGGTCAATGGCTCGAAATTCAAGGGATGCCGCGAATTCTAACGGCGCTGGCGCCCCGGCGCAAACTGGACAACAATAAAGCTGAAAAACGCTGATCGGACTTGTTCGGCTTACATCTGTACGCTAAAGTGCGATGCAAAATCCCGTAGGTAAATAGTGGAAGAGGTATTGAATGAAACGTGCAGTGATTACTGGCCTGGGAGTTGTCTCCAGCATTGGTAATAACCAGCAGGAGGTCCTGGCAAGCCTGCAGGAAGGACGTTCTGGGATCACTTTCTCCCAGGAGCTGAAAGATTCCGGCATGCGTAGTCACGTATGGGGGCAAGTTAAGCTCGACACTACCGGCCTGATCGACCGCAAGGCGGTGCGTTTCATGAGCGACGCTTCCATTTATGCCTTCCTGGCGATGCAAGAAGCGATCGCGTCTTCCGGCCTGAAGGAAGAAGAGTATCAAAACAACCCGCGCGTGGGCCTGATCGCCGGTTCCGGCGGCGGTTCTCCGCGCTTCCAGGTGTTCGGCGCCGATGCGATGCGCAGCCCGCGCGGCCTGAAAGCGGTTGGCCCGTACGTGGTGACCAAGGCCATGGCTTCCGGCGTTTCCGCCTGCCTGGCAACGCCGTTCAAAATCCACGGCGTGAACTACTCCATCAGCTCCGCTTGCGCGACCTCCGCGCACTGCATCGGCAACGCGGTTGAGCAAATCCAGCTGGGCAAACAGGACATCGTATTCGCCGGCGGCGGCGAAGAGCTGTGCTGGGAAATGGCCTGCGAGTTCGATGCGATGGGCGCGTTGTCCACCAAATACAACGACACGCCGGAAAAAGCGTCCCGCACCTATGACGCCGATCGTGACGGTTTCGTCATCGCCGGCGGCGGCGGCATGGTGGTGGTTGAAGAGCTGGAGCACGCACTGGCGCGCGGCGCGCACATCTATGCGGAAATCGTCGGCTACGGCGCGACTTCCGACGGCGCCGACATGGTTGCCCCTTCGGGTGAAGGCGCAGTGCGCTGTATGAAGATGGCGATGCAGGATCTGGATGCGCCGATCGATTACATCAACGTGCACGGCACCTCTACGCCGGTAGGCGACGTGAAAGAGCTGGGTGCCATTCGTGAAGTGTTCGGCGACAATACCCCGGCCATCTCCTCCACCAAGGCGATGACCGGCCACTCGCTGGGCGCTGCGGGCGTGCAGGAAGCGATCTACAGCCTGCTGATGCTGGAGCACGGCTTTATCGCACCGAGCATCAACATCGAAACCCTGGATGAACAGGCGGCTGGCATGAACATCGTGACTCAGCCGACCCAGCGCGAGCTGACCACCGTGATGTCCAACAGCTTCGGCTTCGGCGGCACCAACGCCACGCTGGTGATGCGCAAACTGGCGAAATAATCCCGCCGGCGCGTCATTCCGCCAACAAGCCCGCGTTTTCGCGGGCTTTTTACTGCCCGAAGCCCACCGGCCGGGCGCTCGGAGTTTTCCCAAATCACATCCCCTGACACATCATTACCTCGCCATTACACGCGTTGGGCATACAATAGCCAGGTAGCGTGATTATCGCTCGGCGTAGCTTTCTAAAGTGATCGAACATTGAGGCAAGAAGTATGAAAAAGTTAATTGCGGTTGGGTTACTGTCGGCCGTGTTGGCCGGATGCGCCACCGATTCTCCCTGCGTGCCGGTCTACGATGACCAGGGGCGTCTGGTGCACACCAACACCTGTATGAAGGGCACCACTCAGGATAACTGGGAAACCGCGGGCGCGATCGCCGGCGGTGCGGCGGCGGTTGCCGGTCTGACCCTCGGTATCATCGCGCTGACCAAGTGATCGGCGCGGAACAGGAATAAGCCCGGCCATTGCGCGCCGGGCTTTTTTATCTCACTGCACTAAAAATGCTTTGAACTGCGGCGTCATCACGGCGCTGAAACCGTCGTCGGTTTTGCTGATCAGGTAGACCGCCAGCCCTTTCTCTTCTGCGAGCTGCAACGCTTTCTCCGGGCCCAGCACCATCAAGCCGGTATCCCAGCCGTCGGCCTCGAGTGCGGTCGGGGCGATCACCGTGGCGGAAACCAGCCGGTGGTTGATCGGCCTGCCGGTGGTCGGATCGATGACATGGGAGTAACGCTGGCCGTTTTGTTCGAAGTAGTTGCGGTAGCTGCCGGCGGTGCTGATGCCGTAACCGTGCAGATCCACCAGCGCCTGCACCGCATTTTCACGGTCGGTCGGCTTTTGGATCGCCACCCGCCAGGGTTTGCCCTGGCCGTTGACGCCGCGTGAAGAGACCGCGCCGCCTACCGACACCAGGTAGTTGGTAATGCCGTGACGGTTCATCAGGCGCACCAGCTCATCGGCACCATAGCCTTCGCCCAGCGTCGAGAGATCGACATACATGCCCGGCAGATCTTTTTGCAGCCACTCCCCGCGATTGTCGCTGATCAGCTTCAGGTGCTGCAGGCCGATGTTCTGCTTCGCCGCGTCGATCTGCGTCTGTTCCGGCACCTTGACCGGATGCTTGTCTGGGCCGAACCCCCACAGGTTCACCAGTGGGCCGACGGTGATGTCCATGGCGCCGCCGGTATCGCGGCCGATGCGTTGGGCCATCAATACGATGTCCGCCATGCCGCGCGGGATAGGCTGCGGCTCGAGGCTGGCGCTGCGGTTAAACCGCGACAGCACCGAATCGGCGCGGTAGGTAGAGATATCGTCGTTGGCCCGTTCGAGCACCGTGTCGATCTGCCGCTGCAGCTCTTGTTTGCCGATCGCGACGTCACCGCTGACCTTAACGCTGTAGAAGGTGCCCATGGTCTTGCCGTCGATATCGATTTGCGGGCGAGAGGCGGGATCGTCACAGGCGGCGAGCAGGGCGCATAAGGCGCTGAGCAACGCCCCTTTAGCGAGCAGGGAAGCCATAACATGTCCTTTGAAAACCGTGAAAGCCGCTACAAATAAAGTAAAGCGCGGCAAATGAAAAGCGGATAAAGGTAAAATAGCATTTTGCTGGCGCTGAAGCCGCGTCTGAGCTAACGTCTGCCCATTCTTTTCGGTGAGGTTCACACTGCCGCTATGAGTTCAACCGCCATTTCTCGGCTTATCCACCCCTTTGTCAAAGATCGCTTCTTGCATGCATTGCTGCTGGCCGGCGTGGTGATGTTCGCTTTTCATCCGCAACCGCTGTCGGCGCTGGGTGGTTTCATCGACGGCCGTACCCTCATCACCCTGTTGGGGCTGATGCTGCTGACCAAAGGGGTGGAGGTCAGCGGCTACTTCGATTTTGTCGGCCGCAAGATTATCAACCGCTTGCACAGCGAACGGCGGCTGGCGCTGTTCCTGGTGTTTTCCGCCGCGCTGCTGTCGTCGTTTCTGACCAACGATGTGGCGCTGTTTATCGTCATTCCGCTCACCATCACGCTAAAAAAGCTGTCGGCGCTGCCGGTTGGCCGCTTGATCATCTTCCAGGCGCTGGCGGTGAACGCCGGTTCGTTGCTGACGCCGATCGGCAACCCGCAAAATATCCTGCTGTGGAGCCGCTCCGGCCTCTCTTTCCTCGGTTTCATCGGCCAGATGGCGCCGTTTGGCGTCGCAATGATGTTGAGCCTGCTGGCGCTGACCTGGTTCAGCTTCCCGGCGCGCGACATCGTGAAAACGCCGAATACCGAGGGGTATCCCTACCAGCGGCCGCTGTTGCTGAGCTGTGTAGGGCTGTATGCGGTTTTCCTGCTGTGTCTCGATTTCGATCTGCCGTTGTACGGGCTGCTGGCGGTGTTCGCCGGTTTCTTGCTGCTGGCGCGCCGAGTGCTGTTGCAGATCGACTGGAGTCTGATTTTCGTGTTCGCCGCCATGTTCATCGATGTCGGCCTGTTTACCCGTTTGCCGCCGCTTCAGCCGGCGTTCGCCGCCATCGCCGGGCTGAGCGAGGGGAGCGTGTATGCGTTGGGCGTCGGGCTGTCGCAGATCGTCAGCAACGTGCCGGCCACCATACTGTTGCTCAACTATGTGCCCTCGAGCGCTCAGTTGGCCTATGCGGTCAACGCCGGCGGCTTCGGGTTGGCGATCGGATCGCTCGCCAACCTGATTGCGCTGCGCATGGCGGGGGAGCGCAAGATCTGGTTGCGCTTCCACTATTATTCGCTGCCGCTGTTGGTATGGGCCGCGCTGCTCGGCTGGGTGATGAGCTAAGCCGGTTGGCCGCTTTGTCGCGCGGCCAGCAGGCAAATGCTGCGGGTCACCTGATAGGATTTCACGAAGGCGCTGACGGGTAAAAACTCGAAGCGCGAGTGGAAGTTATGCGCGCCGGTGAAGTAATTGGGCGTCAGGATGCCACGGCTGGAGAGCGCCGCGCCGTCGGTGCCGCCGCGCATCGGGATCACCTTCGGCGGGATGCCGTGGGCGGCGAGGGCGCCGAAGATCAGATCGATGGCGCGCCGGTCCTCGCCGATGGCGTTGCTGATGTTGCTGTAGATGTCGCTGACGCTGCAGCTGACGTTGGCCCGCGGATAGTTGGCCGCCACCTGGCGCACCGTCTCCTCAAGGCGGGCCTTGCGCACCTCGAACGCCGCGCGATCGAAGTCGCGAATCGACACCTTCAGCGTCGCCTGATTGGCGTTGGCGGCCAGATCGGTGAACCAGAAATAGCCCTCGCGCCCTTCGGTGTGCTCCGGAGTATCCTGCACATCGAATCGGTTAATGATGTCGTTGGCGATGCGTATCGGGTTGATTAATACGTTTTTCGCCGACATCGGGTGGGCGGTCACCCCCTCGATGCGGATCTCCGCCGCCGCCGCGTTGAAATTCTCGTACACCACTTCACCCAGTTCGCAGCAGTCGATGGTGTAGGCGAAATCGACGGGGAAACGCTGCAGATCCAGCGCCTTGGCGCCGCGCAGGCCGATTTCTTCGTCCGGCACGAACGCCACCACGATATCGCCGTGGCGATCGGCCGCGGTCAGGTTGGCCAGCAGCGTCATCACCACGGTGACTGCCGCCTTATTGTCGGCGCCCAGCACGCTGGTGCCGTCGCTGAACAGGATCTCTTCGTTCCGGTAGGGCAGGATCTCCGGATGCTCGGCGGTACGCAGCCAGATGTCCTGCTCGGCATTCAGGCATAAATCCTCGCCGGTGAAGCGCAGGCGCTGCGGGCGAATCTCGGGCGACAGGCCGACGTCCACGGTGTCGATATGCGTGATGAAGCCGATGCGCGGCGCGCCGGGTTGGGTGCCGGGCTTGCGGGCGGTCACGGTGGCGTGCTCGTCGATTTGAACGTCGGCCAGGCCGAGCCGGCGCAGCTCGTCCGCCAACAGTTGCGCCATCTCATGCTGCCCCGGCGTGCTGGGCAGGGCGGTTGCGGCGGCGTCGCTCTGGCTGGTCACCGCCAGATAGCGGAAGAAACGTTCGGTAAGCTGTTCGGCAATCGGGCTGGTCATCGGAACTCCTCGCGGTTGGCAATCTACCGGTTTTAAAACGAAATCAGCCGATTGTCCAACGGCGCAATGCGTAAACCGCCAGAATGCGAAGCATCGCGCAGAAACGAAAAATAGCGGTGCAACTAGGAAATAGTCGCAGGTTTCTGCGGCAAAATCGGTGTTAGCTGTGGGCCGGGAAGCGCCCGCATAACACTTATCTGTCCCTCAAGGAGAATTCATGCACACCGGTCACGCTTTGCTCATCACCTTACTGTCCCTGGGCATCTCTCACAGCGCCTGGTCGTCCGCCGATACCGGGCACGCCAACAGCAACGCCAACAGCCGCGAGGTGGCCAGCGCGTTGGGCGGCCTGAAGAACAAAACCTACGAACTGGAACAGGCGCCGAAGATCCGCGTCGCCAGCTTCAATATCGCCGCCGGCAAGGTCAGCGACATGACCGCTATCGCCAAGGCGATTCGCGCGATGAACGTCGACGTGGTGGCGCTGCAGGAGGTGGATAAACTCACCGCCCGCAGCGGGCGGGTCGATCAGGCGGCGGAACTGGCGAAGCTGACCGGCATGCAGGCGGTGTTCGGCCGGGCGATCGATTTCGACGGCGGTGAATACGGCCTGGCGTTTCTCTCGAAGTATCCGCTGCACGACGCCGTGATCTATCCGTTGCCGTCCGGCCAGCGCGAGCAGCGCATCGCCTTCAGCGCCAAGGTTGATGTGCCGGAGTTCCCGACGCCGATCACCCTGTTCAACACCCACCTCGATACCAAGGAAGATCCGACGATGCGTCTGGATCAGGTGCGGGAGCTGAACGATCGCACCATCGAAGTGCGCGGCATCAAACTGCTGTTCGGCGACATGAACGACGTGCCGGGCAGCGTCACCTGGCTGGAGCTGAGCCGCTATTGGAACGATATCATGCCCAATGGGCAAGATGGCCGCAGCTGGCCGGCGGAAAACGCCGAAATCAAGGTGGATTACATCTTTAGCGGCAATGCGCAGCGTTGGCATCTGGACAGCCTGACGGTGCCGAACGCCAGCGGCGATTGGAACGGCGTGCACTGGCCGGCGGTGAGCGATCACCTGCCGCTGGTGGCGGAGATGCGCCTGACCGAGCAATAAGCCGGCCGGCGTCTCTCCGGGGCAGGGCTAAGCCGCGGCGATCCGAGCCAGCCGCTCGACGGCGCTGCGGATCTCGCCCGGCGTCAGGGCCGAAAAACCCAGCAGCCAGCCGTCGCGCTGGGCCTGAACCGTTTGGTATTGCGCCGTTAACCCGGGCGTAAGGACGCCGAGCCGCCGCGCCTGTTGGCTGAGCGCCGCCTCCCGGCCGGGCGGCAGCCAAACGCTGAGCTGCAGGCCGCCGGCGGCGGGAGCGGCCGTGGCGAAGTGGCTCAGCTTTTCGCGCACTTCCGTCAGCAGCACATCGCGCCGGCTGTGGTAGAGCTGGCGCATGTAACGAATATGCGCGGCGAAGTGCCCCTGGCGGATGAACTCGGCGGTCACCGCCTGCATCAATTGCGCGCTGTGGCCGTCATAGACCGTGCGTGCGGTGACGAAGGGGGCGACCAGCGCGGGCGGCACGATCAGGTACGCCAGCCGCAGCGAAGGGAACAACGATTTGGAGAAGGTGCCGAGATAGAGCACCCGGCCATGGCGATCCAGGCCTTGCATCGCCGGAATCGGCAGCCCGTCGTAGTGAAACTCGCTGTCGTAATCGTCCTCAATGATCCAGGCCTGTTGCCGCTCCGCCTGCGCCAGCAACGCTAAGCGGCGTGCCAGGCTGAGGGCCGCGCCGGTCGGGTATTGGTGCGAGGGCGTCAGATAAATCAAACGCGGATCGGGCAAGGAAGGTTCTGCTCGCAGGCCATCGCCGTCTACCGCCACCGGCGTCAGCGTGGCGCCGGCGCTGATAAAGGCGTTTCTCGCCCCGGCGTAACCCGGCTCTTCCATCCAGACGCTGTCGCCGCTGTCCAACAGTAAGGTGGCGATCATTTGCAGCGCCTGCTGCGAACTGGTCAGCACGATAACCTGGCTCGCATCGCAGACTACGCCACGCGTTTGGTTGACGTGGGTGGCAATGGCTTCGCGCAGCGGCAGATAGCCTTGCGGATCGCCGTAGCGCAGCAGGCTTTCCCCCTGCAGGCGCAGGCGTTGAGCGGTCAACTGCTTCCACAGGGCCAGCGGAAACGCGCGCAGGTCCGGCGAGCCGGCTGCGAAGGCCTGAGGATGCTGCGGATCGCGGCAGCCGCCGGTGTGCACGATCTGTTGGCCGCGCAGCGAAAGGCGCGGCATGGCGGTGCGGGTCGCCGGCGGCGGCGATTTGGCGATGCGGATAGCCACAAATGTGCCCTGGCCGACGCGGCGCTGCAAATACCCCTCCGCCTCCAACTGGCCGTAGGCTGCTTCGACGGTCACCCTTGAGAGGTTCAGATCCCCAGCCAGCACTCGGCTGGAGGGCAGCCGTTGCCCAACGCTCAATGCGCCGTGGTGGATGGCCTGCCGCAATGCCGCACACAGACGATCGCGCAGCGTGCCGATGGCCTGGGGCGATTGCTGAAACAGCGTGATCAGCGTGTGCCGCATAATGGGTCTTATCATGAGTAAAAAATGGGTATCAATCATAAGACCAAAATCGGGCACTATTGTCATCTGTCTTGATCAACGGGAGTGAGTGATATGTCGAAAGAATCCTTGGTGCTGGCCTTTCCGCCGGCAGCGCCGGAAGAGAGCCTGGCCTATCTGGCGGCCAAGCTGAGCCGCTATGCGGATGCCTGGGACGTGGCGGAAGATTTGCGCAATGGCGTGGACGGGATGGTGGTGATCGACACCCGTGCGGAGGCGCTGTACGCCGCCGGGCATATCCCCGGCGCGCTCAGCTTGCCGCATCGCCTGATGGATGAAGCCGGCACGGCGCACCTGGATCGCCAAAAGGTGTATGTGACCTACTGCGACGGCATCGGCTGCAATGGTTCCACCAAAGGCGCCTACAAGCTGGCGAAGTTGGGGTTTAGGGTGAAGGAGTTGATTGGCGGGCTGGATTTCTGGCTGCGCGACGGCCATCCGTTGGCCATCGGCGAACTGCCGGGGTCGCTGCGCTCCCGGGCGGCCGCAGCGGACTGCGGCTGCGCCTGAGGCGTTAAAACACCAGTGCCAGCACGACGGCCAGCGCCAACAGCAGCAGGATCAGCGCCACGGCGGGCTTGCTCAGCGCTTTTTGCAGCGGCAGAGGCAGGGCGGCGATCAGCGGGTTGAGCAGCGGCTGCGGTTCGATAGGGGGGCTGGCGATCGGCTGCGCCTGGCCGGCTTTCTCCAGACGGCGGGCAAACAGCTGATGAATGGCGTCGCTCATTTGCGGATGCGTCAGCGGCGCGTTGGCGCCGCAGTTGAAGCGCGTCTGGCAATAGTCGTTCATCTGCTGCAGTTCTTGCTCATCCGCCGGCTGTTTGAGCGCCGCCAGCAGGTTGTTCAGCGTTGGCGCGTTCTGCGGGCTGAGCGCCACCTTCACCTGTAAAAACTGGTTCAGCAGCTGGAAGTGGCGCGCCGGCAGCGGATCGTTGGTTTTCACGCCCGCCAGATCGAACAGCGTTTGCCAAATTTTAGCCGGCGCTTCGCCGGTCGCGGCGCTGAGTTTGGTAACCTGCTGCTGCAGGCTTTGATGCTCTGCGGGCAGCAGCGGGCGATCGCTGGTGGCGGTTTGCTGCGGTTGGGGAATGGTCAGGCCGCCGGTCTGCAACAGATTCAGCACCTGCTGCAGCTGCGGCGGGCTTAACTGGCTCAACACCGTATGGCCGAACCGTTGACGAATAAAGTCACTGACCGCCTGGCGATTATTGCCCTGCGGCAGCAACTCGGCCAGCTGTTGCAGCAGTTGGCGCCCGGCATGGTTTTGCTGCGCCTGCGTCAGACGCGTTTGCAGCAGCTGTTCCGCCGGTTGAAAATGGCGCGCCAGCAGTTCGCCGCCTTTGTCGGCGCCGAGATCGTGACGCAGAGACGCCCAGATCTCCGCCGATTTTACCGGGCTGAGCGTCATGATTTTCACGATCAGTTTTTCCAGCGTTGTGCGCTGCGCCGGAGAGAGGGGTTGATCGTCAGTGGCCGCCGTTTTGCCCGGGGAAGGGAGGCGCTCGCCGGCGATTGGGGTGCCCGGCCCACTCAAAGGTTGCATATCACCAGTCCTTCGCTGTGTATCCCCGCAGTGTGTCTGGAGGAGAGAATCGTCATCGTACCCGGCGAAAAGCGCAGGCTTACCCTCTATGATACCTGTAATTCGCCGCCATCAATACCGCCGCTCAGACATTTCTTTACCGACAAAACGTTGCTAATCGCGTCTGCGCCGCTAAGATAACCCCAGATCTGAACATGAGGATGGCATGGTTAAACGGCAGCGGATTGCAAAATGGTTTTTATGCCTGGCTTGCCTGGTGGTGCTGACGTGCATGACCCAGCGCATGGCGGGCCTGCATGCGTTGCAGCAAACGCTGGGGATCCCGGCCGCCACCGCCGTTCAATCCAGCGACGCCGCCGCCGAAGCGCAGCCGACGCCCTGTGAACTGAGCGCCAAATCATTGCTGGCCGCGCCGCCGGTAATGTTCGAAACCGTGCTGTTCGGTCTGGGCCTGCTGCTGGCGCTGTTGGCGCCGACCATTGCCGCGCGTCTGCGCATTCCTCCTCCTCGCGCCATTTCTCCGCCCACCCTCAGGGTGCACCTTCGATTATGCGTCTTCCGTGAATGAGTTAATCGCCCGTTTTTCGCGGTGAATTAATCATTTATGGAGAATTAACATGTTGAAAATTATCAGGCTGGCCTGTGCTTGCCTGTTTATGCTGTGGCTGCCCGCCTTGCAGGCGGCGGACAGCGGCTGGCTGCAAAATCCGGCCAACGATCATGCCAAGGTGCGGCTGCGCGCCGACACGTCACAGCCGGGAGAGACCCGTCTGCTGCTGTCGGTCGAGCTGCAAAAAGGCTGGAAAACTTACTGGCGTTCCCCGGGCGAAGGCGGCATCGCGCCGGCTATCGTCTGGCAAGGCCACCCACCGCCGGCGACCTGGCACTGGCCGACGCCGCAGCGTTTTGAGGTGGCCGGCATTTCCACCCAGGGCTATCACGATCGGGTCACGCTGCCGATTGTGATGCCAGGCCCGGTATCCGGCCCGCTGGCGGGTACCCTGACGCTGTCCACCTGCAGCAACGTCTGCATTCTGACCGACTACCCGTTCAGTCTGGATCTGACGGCGCCGAACGATCCGCAGTTTAATCACGACTTCGCGCAGGCGATGGGGCAAGTGCCGATCGCCGCCGGGTTGACGGATAACGTCAAGGCCGGGTATCGCAGCGGCGAGCTGCAGATTGCCGCCGAACGCGCCGACGGTTGGCAGCGGCCCGCGCTGTTCTTCGATACGCTGGCGGATGCCGATCTCGGCAAGCCGCAGGTTGAAACCGACGGCGCTCAGCTGTTGGCGCGAGTCCCGGTCAGCGATGGCTGGGGAGAGGCGGCGCCGGATCTGCGCGGCAAAACGCTGACGCTGGTGATCGACGACGGCGGCATGGCTCAGCAGATAACGCTGCCGATCGGCGAGCCGCTGGCCGCGCCGGCCGGTGCGGCGTTCCCGTTATGGCAGGCGGTATTGATGGCGCTGGCGGGCGGGTTGATCCTCAATCTGATGCCGTGCGTCCTGCCGGTGTTGGGCATCAAGCTCGGTTCCATCCTGCAGGTGGAGCGGCGCGATCGGCGCTGCGTACGGCTGCAGTTCCTGGCATCGTCGCTGGGCATCGTCGCCTCGTTTATGGCGTTGGCCCTGCTGATGACGCTGCTGCGGCTCGGCAACCACGCGCTCGGCTGGGGCATTCAGTTCCAGAATCCGTGGTTTATCGGCTTTATGGTGCTGGTGACGCTGCTGTTCAGCGCAAACCTGTTCGGCCTGTTCCATCTGCGCCTCTCTTCCGATCTGAATACCTCGCTGGCCACCCATAACGGGCACGGCCTGAGCGGCCATTTCTGGCAGGGCGCCTTCGCCACGCTGCTGGCGACGCCGTGCTCGGCGCCGTTTCTCGGCACGGCGGTGGCCTTCGCGCTGGCGGCGTCGCTGCCGGTGCTGTGGGGCATGTTCATCGCGCTCGGCATCGGCATGAGCCTGCCGTGGCTGCTGATCGCCGCCTGGCCTTCGCTGGCGCTGCGGTTGCCGCGCCCCGGCCGCTGGATGAATACCGTCAAGCTGGCGATGGGATTGCTGATGCTGGCGTCGTCGCTGTGGTTGCTGAGTCTGCTGAGCAATCATATCGGCGTGCAGGCTACGCTGTGGCTGGGGGGGTTGGCGCTGCTGGCACTGCTGCTGGCGGTGTGGCGCCGGCAGGGGGCACGCTTGGCGGCCAAGCTGGCGGCGGGCACTATGGTGCTGGCGGGTGTGGCCTTGCTGGCCGGTTCGCTGACCGCCGGTCTGTGGCACCAGCCGTTGCAGGATCGGGTGCAGTGGCAACCGCTGAGCGAACAGGCGATCGCCGAGGCGCTGGCGCAACATAAGCGGGTGTTCGTCGACGTGACCGCCGATTGGTGCGTGACCTGTAAAGCCAACAAATTCAATGTGCTGCTGCGCGATGACGTACAGCGGGCGTTGAGCGCCGATGACGTGGTCGCGCTGCGCGGCGACTGGAGCCGCCCGTCGGCCGACATCAGCGCCTTCCTGCAAAAGCGCGGCAGCGTCGCCGTGCCTTTCAACCAAATCTATGGCCCCGGCAGCCCGGACGGCGAGGTGTTATCCCCGCTGTTGACCCGTGACGCCGTGCTGCAAACGCTCTCCCATGCCAAAGGAACCGAACAATGAAAAAGCTACTGATTTTACTGATGATCATCGCCGCCCCAGTGTGGGCCGCCGAGCCTTTCACCCCGGCGCAAGAGGCGCGTATCAAAGAGATGATCCGCGAAACGCTGGTGTCCAACCCGGACATTCTGGCGCAGGCGGTGGACGCCTGGCAGCAGCAAACCGCAAGCCAGCAAATCAGCCAGGCTATCAAGCAGAATGCCAAAACGCTGTATCAGGATCCGGCCAGCCCGCGCCTCGGTGCCGCCAACGCCAAGCTGACGCTGGTGACCTTTACCGACTATAACTGCCCGTACTGCAAGCGGTTTGATCCGATGCTGGAGAAAATCGTCAAGCAATACCCGGATGTGGCGCTGGTGGTGAAGCTGTTGCCGTTCAAGGGCGAAAGTTCGGTCAGTTCGGCGCGCGTGGCGCTCACCACCTGGCAGCAGCACCCGGAGCAATTCTGGGCCTTGCATCAGCGGCTGATGGCGAAAAAGGGCTTCCACGACAAGGCCAGTATCGCCGCCGCGCAGGAGAAAACCGGCGTCAAGGCGGTGGCGCCGAGCGAACAGAGCATGACCACGCTGCGCACCAATATGGAATTGGCGGAACAACTGGGCGTACAAGGGACGCCGGCGACGCTGATCGGCGATCGGATGCTGCCGGGGGCGGTGTCCTATGAAGAGCTGGAAACGATGGTGAAGCAGCAGCTGGCGAAGGCCAACCATGGCTAAGCTCAAGCGCTGGGGGCGCGAGTTGCTGCTGCTGGCGCTGATCGCACTGGCGGTGATCACGGTGATGGATTGGCTGAACGCGCCGCAGGCGCCGCCGGCCTTCGATGCCCAGACGCTGACCACGTTGGACGGCGAGCGCGTGTCGTTGGCGCAGCTCAGTCATGAGCGGCCGCTGCTTGTTTACTTCTGGGCCAGCTGGTGCGGCGTTTGTCGTTTCACCACGCCGGACGTCGCCCGTTTGCAGGCGGCGGGCGGCAACGTGCTGACCGTCGCGCTGCGATCGGGCGACGATACCCAGGTGAAACAGTGGCTGGTACGCAAACGGCTGGCGCTGCCGGTGGTCAACGATCCGGCCGGTACGCTGTCGGCGCAGTGGCAGATTGGCGTGACGCCGACCTTCGTGGTGGTCTCGCAGGGCAAGGTGGTGCAGAGCACCACCGGCTGGACCAGCTACTGGGGGATGAAGCTGCGGCTGTGGTGGGCCGCCGTCTAACCGGCGTTTTTCTCTGCTATCACTTCCTCAATCGCCCGGCTAAGCCGGGCGATACCTTCTTCAATCTGCGGCGGCGAGTTGGCGGCGAAGTTTAGCCGCAGACTGTGCGCGCCCAGCTGTTCCTGGGCATAAAAGCATTCGCCGCGCGCGAAAGTGACGCCGTGCCGCCAGGCCACCGGCATCAGCTCGGTGGTGGTCACCGTCGCGGGCAGCGTCAGCCAGATAAACAAGCCGCCTTGCGGCGTTTCGAAACGGCATCCCGGCGGCAACCGCCGTTGCAACGCGTCGATCATCACTTCCAGATGCAGGCGATAGACGCGCCCGGCGCGGCGCAGCTGCTTGTCGTAACGGCCGACGGTGACAAACGCGTCCAGCGCCCGCTGGATCAGGCTGGAACTGGTGAAGCTGTCAACGTGCTTGCGCCGCGCGAAGCGCTGATAGTGCTCGCTGTCCGCCACCAGATAGCCGATGCGCATGCTGGGCAGCAGCATCTTGGAGAAGGTGCTGACGTAGATCACCGCGCCCGGCTGCGCCAGCGCACGCAGCGACGGCAGCTGTTTGCCCTGGTAACGCAGATCGCCGACGAAGTCATCTTCCAGGATCACCACGCCGGCCTGTTGGGCGATCGCCAGCAGGCGCCGCCGGCGAGCTTCGCTCAGGCAACGGCCGGTCGGATTGTGAAAGTTGGGGATGGTGTAGATCAATTTGGGGCGGTGGCGTTCCAGCAACTCGGGCAATCGTTCGACCAGCATGCCGTGGCGATCGCCGGGCACGGTGACGATATTGATGCGGTGCTGGCGCAGCAGGCCCAGCGCTTCGGCGTAGGTCGGTTCTTCGACGATCACCGTATCGCCCGGCGCCAGCAGGCTTTGCACCACCAGGCTGATGGCATGCTGCGAGCCGTTGGTGATCAGCACCTGTTCCGCCTGCGTGGGGATGCCCTGCGCGCTGAGAATGCGGCTCAGCGTATCGCGCAGCGGGTAGTAGCCGCAGTATTCCCCGTAGCTGAAGGCCTCTTCCGCGTGGCGGCTGAGCACCGACAGCAGCACTTTGCGAAACGCCTCCAGCGGAAACACCTTAGGGCTGCCGACGCCGGCGGCGAAGTTGATCAGCCCCTCCGGCAGCGGGGCGTCGGTGTAGCCGTCCAGCCGCGAGGTGAGGGTGGTGAAGCTCTCCTGCGGGAAGGGGGCATCGCTGGTCGGCCGGGCCGGGCGCGTTTGCGCCTGCGGGTGCGCAACGTAGGCGCCGCTGCCGCGCCGCTGATGCAAAAAGCCCTTGGCCGCCAGTTCGGCATAGGCGTTATCCACCGTCAAACGGCTGACCGCCAGTTCGGCCGCCAGCGTGCGCGTTGAGGGCAGCTTGTCGCCATCCACGAACACGCCGGTGAGGATGGCGCGCCGCAGCGCTTCTTCGATCTGTAAATAGAGCGGAACGTCCTGCTCGCGATCCAACGGGATATGCATGCGAAATTGGCCCGGTTATGGAGAGAGCTTTTTACTATACCCCATGTCAACAGGGCTTCAAGCGCAGAAAAGTGGCCTGCATGACAACGCCGTAAAGTGGCTATAGTGAGAAAAAATGGCCGCGTTACACTGTGCGCCTGAGCATTTATGTCGCCATTTTCCCGAGGATCTCATGTCATTACCGTCAGGCGTTTCCGCCCGGCCTTTGCTGCCCGGCGCGCGTCTCTTTCAGGGCAGCCGCCAGGGTTACGTCATCGCCATTATCAGCGCCATGCTGCTGGCCTTTACCGCCATCATCATCCGCGCGCTGACCGAATACTATCACCTGCCGACCTTCGTGCTGGCGTTCTGGCGCGCGGCGCTGGTGGCGTTGGTGCTGTTACCGCTGCTGTTGCTGGTGAAACCGCAGTGGGCGCGCCTGCGCCGTGAACAGGTATTGTTCTACGCGCTTTACGGGCTGCTGCTGGCGCTGTTCAACAGCCTGTGGACGCTGTCGGTGGCGCTGAACGGCGCATCGGTGGCGACTATTCTGACCTACTGTTCGGTGGGCTTTACCGTGTTCCTCGGCTGGGTGATGTACAGCGAACGCCTGACGCTGCGCCAACTGCTGGTGATCGCCATCAGCCTGGGCGGTTGTTTCCTGGTCAGCAACGGCGACAGCATGGGCAACCAGCACTTCGACTTGTTGGGGCTGCTGGTGGGGATGCTGTCGGGCATCGGCTATACCCTGTATACCCTCGGCGGGCGGGTGGCCAGCGAACGGGGCTATCCGGTGTGGAACACCATTTTGTACGTTTTCGGTTTTTCGGCGCTGTATCAGCTGGTGTTCAACGCGGCGCTGGTGGCGTTCCCGCTGGCGGCGTTCCACGGCATGGCCGGCGATCTGTGGTTCCTGTCGCACGGCGCGCAGGGCATTCAGTGGAGCGGCTGGCTGTTGCTGCTGGCGCTGGCCGCCGGGCCGACGCTGTTGGGCTTCGGGTTGTATAACATCAGCCTGAAAACGCTGCCGCTGGCCGTAGCCAACCTGATCCTGTCGTTGGAGCTGGTTTTCACCGCGGTGATCGCCTATTTCCTGCTGGGGGAAAACATGAATCAGCTGCAGCTGCTGGGCAGCGCGTTGGTCATGGGTGGGGTGCTGCTGTTGAAAAGCAAGACCGCCGAGGCGTGATCGGTTACCATTTCGCCTCGCAAGAGAGGCGGTAATCATGAATAACCCGAGATTGAAACGAGCGCTTATCGCTTGAATGGCCGTGTTGAGTGAACGACAACACGGCCACAGACATTCCGTTCCGTGGCTTTTATTCCCGTAACAAGAGAATACGCCATGTCCGAAAAACACTGGTCCAACACCGAGCTGCTGCATCAGACGGTGACTAACCCGAATATTATCGTCAAAGGCACCCACAGCTACTACAGCGACTGCTGGGATAACGGTTTCGAACGCTCGGTGGTGCGCTATCTGCACGGCGACGCGGTCAGCCGGCAATGGCAGCCGCTGGGCGAAATAGATCGCCTGCTGATCGGCGATTACGTGTGCATCGCGGCCGAAGCGGTGATCCTGATGGGGGGCAATCACACCCATCGCATCGACTGGTTGAGCCTGTACCCGTTTATGGCAACCATCAAACAGGCGTACCGCCCCAAAGGCGATACCCGGCTGGGTGACGGTTGCTGGATTGGCATGCGGGCGATGTTGATGCCAGGGGTATCGATAGGCGAAGGGGCGATCGTCGCCGCCGGCAGCGTGGTGACCGGCGACGTTGAACCTTATGCCATCGTCGGCGGCAATCCGGCGAGGTTTATCCGTTGGCGATTCGCGCCGGAAGTTATCGCGCGCTTGCTCGCCTTGCGGCTCTATGAGTTGCCTGAGGCGGACTTTGCGGTGATTCAGCCCCTGCTCGTCGATGACGATATCGGGGCGCTGGAAAGGGGGATCGCGGCCCTGGGCCGTTAAACACAACGGGCGGGAAATTCCCGCCCGTTACGCGTTACTCGGCCTTGGCCTCGGCCGCCGGTTGGCGGCGTTTGCGCATCAGGCGCAGCAGCGGCGGCAGCGCCAGCACCGCGACCGCCAGCACCAGCAGCGTTTGCGCGATGCTGCTGCTCCACAGGATGCCGAATTCACCGTTGCTGATCGACAGCGCGCGACGCAGATTCTGCTCCAGCATCTCACCCAGCACGAAGCCCAGAATCAGCGGCGACATCGGAAAGTGCATTTTACGCAGGATGTAGCCGAACACGCCCAACCCGACCATCAGCAGCAGGTCGAAGGTGGTACTGTGCACCGCATAAACCCCCACCGCCGATACCGCGGCGATCGCCGGCACCAGGAACCACAGCGGGATGGTCAGCATGCGGGTGAACAGGCCAACCAGCGGCAGGTTCATGATCAGCAAGATGACGTTAGCGATCAGCAGCGCGGCGATCAGCCCCCAGACGATATCCGGCTGTTCGGTGAACATCGCCGGGCCGGGGGTGATGTTGTACAGCGTCAGCGCGCCCATCATCACCGCCGTGGTGCCGGAACCCGGCACTCCCAGCGTCAGCATCGGAATGAACGAACCGCAGGCCGAGGCGTTGTTGGCCGCTTCCGGCGCCGCTACGCCGCGGATGTCGCCCTTGCCGAAGGTGTCGCTGTTGCCGCTGATTTTCTTTTCGGTCATGTAGGTCAGCGCGCTGGCGATGGTGGCGCCGGCGCCCGGCAGAATGCCGACGAAGAAGCCGATCACCGACGAGCGCAGGGTAGGGCCTGCGCACTGCGCCGCCTCTTTGCGGTTGAACAGCAACCGGCCGGTTTTACGCACCAGCTTTTGCCCGGCGCTGGTGCTTTCCAGCATCAGCAGGATCTCGCTGACCGAGAACAGGCCGATCACCACCACGATAAACTGCACGCCGTCGGAGAGGTGCACGCTGTCAAAGGTAAAGCGGTAAACGCCGGTGTTGGCGTCGACGCCCACCGTCGCCAGCCCCAGGCCGATCAGCGCCGCCAGCAGGGATTTCAGCGGGTTTTGGCTCATCATGCTGCCGAGGCAGGCGATGGCGAACACCATCAGGGCAAAATACTCCGCCGGGCCGAAGGCCAGCGACCAGCGGGCCAGCAGCGGCGCGAACAGAATAATGCCGCCGATGGCGATCATCGAGCCGACGAACGAGCTGACCGCCGAGATGGACAGCGCCACGCCGGCGCGCCCCTGCTGCGCCATCGGGTAGCCGTCCAGCGCGGTCATGATCGCCGCCGCATCGCCCGGCACGTTGAGCAGAATTGACGAGATGCGCCCGCCGTATTCGCAGCCGATATACACCGTCGCCAGCAGGATCAGCGCCGATTCGGCCGGCAGTTTGAGGGCGAACGCCAGCGGCAGCAGGATCGCCACGCCGTTGATCGGCCCCAACCCCGGCAACAGGCCGACGATGGTGCCGACGAAGCAGCCGATCAGGGCGATAATCAGGTTTTGCGGCACCAGCGCCACTTCAAACCCTTGGGTCAAATACATCCAGGTATCCATCATCGCTCCCGTTAGCTCAGCCAGGCGCCGAGCGGCAGTGTGACATCGAGAAGTTGGTCAAAGGCGTAGTACAACGCTGCGCCCATGATGACGCCGGAGATGGCCGCCGCCGGCAGGCTGGCCTGAAACAGCAGGCCGATGCTGAACGTCAGCAGCGCGGTCGCCAGCGGAAAGCCGAGCCATTCAAACCCCCAGGCATACAGCACCAGGGTGATCACCAGCACCAGCAGCCGCTGCATCACCTTGTGGTGCGGCCATTCCACCGCCTGCGGGCGGCGCAGCAACAGCAGCGCCGCGCACAGCGCCATCAGGCTGAGGATCGCCAGCGGGAAAGGGCGCGGCCCCAGCGGTTCATAGCTGTATTCGCTCTGGATGCCCCAGCCGATGAACAGCCCGCCGATACACAGCAGCAGCCAAAAGCCGGCAAAAATACGATCGCTCATGGTTTTCCCCTGCGGTTATTTGGCCAGGCCGAACACTTTCGCCTGCTCACGGTATTGGGCAACCTGATTCTTCACGTAGGCGTCCAGCTCTTTGCCGGTCAGGTTGAATTCGAACAGGCCGCGCAGATCGCGCTGCTGCTTGAATTCGTCGGTCGCCATCATTTTCTGGAAGGTGTCGATCCACCACTGATACTCTTCATCGCTGACTTTCGGCCCGACGTAGAAGCCGCGAATGATCGGCCACACCAGGCTGTATCCTTGCTCTTTGGCGGTGGGAATATCGGCCAACTGGCCCGGCAGACGTTGCTCGGCATACACCGCCAGCACGCGGATCTTGTCGCCCTGCAGGTAAGGCACCATTTCGCTCAGATCGCCGGATACCGCCTGGATGTGGTTGCCCAGCAGCGCGGTGACCGGTTCCCCGCCGCCCTCGAACGCCACGTAGCGCATCTTGCGCGGATCCACGCCGACTTCGCGCGCCAGCAGCGCGGTTTTCATCCAGTCCTGGCTGCCGATCGAGGCGCCGGCGCCGAACACCACGCTGTTGGGATCTTTTTGGAAAGCGTCCATCAAGTCTTTCAAGGTTTTGTAAGGCGAGTCGGCGCGCACCGCGATCATGCCGTAGTCGGTACCGACCGCCGCCAGCCATTTCACGTCGTCCACGTTGTAGCGGCCGAACTTGCCCTGAGCCAGGTTGAGCAGCGAACCGCCGGAGAAGGCCACCACGGTGCCGAACTCCGCCGGGCGTTGCGCGACGATGGCGTTGTAGGCCACCGCGCCGACGCCGCCGGGCATATAGGTGACGCGCATCGGTTTATCAATGGCCTTGGTGTCCTGCAGCGATACCTGAATCAGTTTGCAGGTCAGATCGAAGCCGCCGCCGGGTTTGGCCGGCGCAATGCATTCGGTGCGTTTGGGCGCTTCCACGGCAAAGGCCTGAGAGGCCGCCAGCAACAGGGCGGCGGCGGTAAAGGTACGGGTCATTATTTTTTTCATTGTGACTTACCCTCGGTATTGTCTGATGGTGAATCCCGCCGAATGCGGTTGCGGAATTGTTAAAACAACAACCTTTCATTTACCTTTCAGTGGCCGGAAAAGTTTCCAGTCTGTGATTAGGGTCTCTTGTCGCGAGCGAACGGCGGGTGCGCTAACATAGAATGGGCGCAGAGAACAGCGCGCAAAACCGGCCAAAACCCTGCGTAATGTCAGGATTGCCGATAGTCATTCACGTTAAAATCATCTGTAATAAAATGAATAGAGATGCAGTGATATGTTTTCGTTAGGGAAATTGTTTGGCGGCAGGGACAGCGCCAAGGTATGTGCGATTAAACGCTTGCCAGAGGTCTACGCCGAGATGGCGGGAGAAGCCGGGCAGTGTCGTGTGAAGCGCTTGCGCCCTGAGATTGGCGTATTTGAGCTGCATTTCGTCAACGCCGACGGTGAAAAGTATGTCTGCCCGATGACCGCCTGCGTGACCGGCATCGATCTGGTGTTTGCCGCCAACAACCGCTCCGTGCTGGTTTCTTCGCCGTTTACCGCCGACAAGCTGCGTCCGGTGTTGGATCTTGCTCTCGCCGATAGCCCCATCACGCTGATCTGAGGCGTCACACGAGCGCGCCCCAGTACGCATAATTGTGTGCCAGCTCCCAAAACTGGCGGCGCGGCGCTCTTTTATCCCCTTATTTTCCATGCCATTCTCTGTTATCGACCTGTTAACAGACGCCGCATCGGTGTCTGGTTGTTCAGGTAAATCAATGGAATGGGAACATGCGACTGTTATTGGTTGAAGATCACCCCGAGCTGTCTCACTGGTTGCAAAAGGCGCTGACCGGCGCCGGATTTGCCGTCGACGTCGCGCCGGACGGCGTGGCCGCCGACCACCTGTTGCTTAATGAACGCTATGCGCTGGCGGTGCTGGATGTGGCGTTGCCGCGTCTGAACGGTCTCGATTTGCTGGCGCGCCTGCGCAAGCGCGGGCAGGATCTGCCAGTGCTGTTGCTGACGGCGCGCACCGACGTGACCGACCGGGTGAAAGGCCTGAATCTGGGGGCGGACGACTACCTGACCAAACCGTTCGAACTGGACGAGCTGGAGGCGCGCATTCGGGCGTTGCTGCGCCGCAGCGTCGGCGCCGCGCAGCCGGCGTTGCAATACGGCGCGTTGACCTATCATGACGAAGGTTATTTCCTGCTGGAGAGCAAACCGCTGGCGCTGACGCCGCGCGAGCTGGCGGTGCTGACCGCGCTGATGCACCGGCGCGGCCGCCCGGTGGCCAAGCAGCAGCTGTTTGAGCAGGTGTTTACGCTGTCTGACGAGGCCAATCCGGAGAGCATTGAGCTTTACGTACACCGTTTGCGGAAAAAGCTGCAGGGCAGCGACGTGGCGATCGTCACGCTGCGCGGTCTGGGCTACAGCCTGGAACTGTGCAATGCGGTGGTTTAACGCGCCGCGTTCGCTGTTTTATCAACTGCTGCTGTTTTTTGGCCTGCCGCTGCTGGCGCTGGGCGGCATCTCTATCTACACCCACTACTTCAGCGCCATGAGCGCCGCCACCCTGGCCTACGACCGCACGCTGCTGGCGTCGGCGCGCACCGTGGCGGAGCGGCTGGTGGTGCGCGAAGGCAAGCTGGCGGTCGATGTGCCTTATGTGGTGCTCGACAGCTTCGAGCGCAACATGAACGATCAGCTCTATTACGAGGTGATCTCGCCACAGGGGAAAAGCATCTCGGGCTATGACGATTTGCCGTCGTTGCCGCCCCACATTCCACGCTCCACCCTCTATCCGGCATTGGTGCATTTCTACGATGCGGAATACCTTGGCCGGCCGATCCGCGTGGCGGCGCTGTTTCAACCGGTCAACGAGTCGGGCGTGAGCGGCATGGCGACCATTCTGGTGGCGGAAACCCTGGAATCGCGTCGTTACCTGGCGCGGCAGATGATGATCGCGGCGCTGTTGAGCCAGGGCACGGTGGTGGTGTTGACCCTGATCCTGGCGTTCGCGCTGCTCAAGCGGGTGTTGAAGCCGATGCGTAAACTCTCCGGCATCATGCTGCGGCGCGATCCGGGCGAACTGACGCCTTTGCCGCGGGTTCTTCCCTGGTCGGAGATGCAGCCGCTGCTGGTGGCCTTTAATCGTTACATCGAACGGCTGCGGCTGATGGTGGCGCGTCAGGAACGCTTCAGCGCCGACGCCTCTCACCAGCTGCGCACCCCGCTGGCGGTGCTGAAGACCCAGGTCGGGGTGGCGCTGGCCAGCGATCGGCCGCAGCAGTGGCGCGAAAGTCTGCAGGCGATGAGCGCGACGCTGGATAACACCGTGGCGCTCACCGACCGTCTGCTGCACCTCTCGCGCCTGAAAGCCAGCGAGCACAGCGCCGATCGCAAGCTGCAGCCGGTCAATTTGGCGCAGGTGCTGCGCGACGCCTGTTTCTCTCGCTTGCCGCAGGCGCGCAGCAAACAGATCGATCTCGGTTTCGAGGGTGAAGCGGCATGTCAGGTCGCGGGGGAGCCGCTGCTGTTGGCCGAGCTGTGTGCCAATCTGCTGGACAACGCGCTGAAATACACGCCGCGTCAGGGCGTGGTGACCGCCCGCCTTACGCGGGACAAGGCTACGGGGGAAGGGGTGCTGGAGATAGAAGACAGCGGCCCGGGCATCGCCTTGCAGGACAAGGCGTTGGCGCTGCAGCCGTTTCATCGTTTGGACAACGTGGGCGATCAGCCGGGCGCCGGTTTGGGATTGGCGTTGGTGAAGGACATCACCGCGTATCACGGCACCCGCCCGGAGCTGTTGAGCTCCGCCGCGCTGGGCGGCCTGTTGGTGCGGGTGCGTTTCAGGTTGTTGGCTTAGGCCTGTTCTTTGCAGGAATCTGCGCCTGCCGCCGGGGCTTTGGCTTTACGCGTCAGCGGCGTGCGCAGCCGCTGCGACAGGATCACGCCCAGCAGGGTGATGCCGCCACCGATCAGGTGGTAACCGTGCAATTGTTCATGCAGGAACAGCACCGCGATAGCGGCGGTAAACACCGGCGCCAGGTTCATGAAGATCGAGGTGGTGTTGGCGCCCAGGCGCAGGACGCCCTGAATCCACAGGTACGGCGCGATGATCGAGGCCGGAATGCCGGCGAACAGCACCAGCGGCAGGTTATGGCCGTTCAAGCCGACATCCTGCGCCATCAGGAAATTCGGCAGCAGCAACAGCACGCCGAACAGGATCTGCACGTAGAGCGATTGCCAGTTCGGCAGCGCGATGGCCCAGCGTTTGGTCAACACGCCATACAGCGCGTAAGAGGCGGTGGCGAGCAGCATCATCAATTCCCCTTTGCCGATACCGTGCTGCAACAGCGCGCCGGGCTGACCGCCGCTGACCAGCCAGATCAAACCGCAGAAGGAGAGAATGCTGCCGAGCAGCACGCCGACGGTCGGCGCAATGCGCAGCAGTACGATGCTGATCAGGATGGTCAGCAGTGGGATCAGCGACACGATGATGCCCATAAACAGCGCGCTGACGCTGTGCGCCGCGTAATAGGCCAGGCTTTGATACAGCACCATGCCGAGCAAGCCGAGGATCATCAGCTTCCACCAGTTGGCGCGCACCTGCGCCCAGTTGCGAAGCACGCCCGGCAGCACAAACGGCGTCAGGGCGATCAGCGCCAGCAGCCAGCGGTAGAGCGAGATGGCCGCCGGATCGATGGCGGTGGCGGAGAGTTTGCTGACGACGGCGTTAATCGACCAAATCAGCACGGCCAGCAGGGGGAAAAGCATATTCATGACAATTATTCTCAATAGCGTCCAACATGCTGGCTAGTCTACGCGTGTCCGGTTTATCATATATAACGATATTCAGACAAAAATCGGCGTAAATAAGACAAATCACGAGACGAAACCATGCCAGAAATCCGCCATTTTCCCGAGTCGCTGATCCCGGCGCCAAACCCGGTGCAGTTTCGTTGCGAGGAGTTCAACGTCCGCACCGAATTCCAGCCGCACAGCCATACCTGGGGCCAATTGATGTGGGTCAAAGCCGGGGTGATGGTGCTGCGCATCGGCGGGCAGCGCTTTCTGGCGCCACCGGAGTACGTGCTGTGGACGCCGGCGGGCATCGAACATTCCTGTTACAACCAGCGGTTGGCGCAGTGCCGCATGGTGGACATCGCGCCGGCGCTGTGCGCCGGCATGCCGGCCGATCCTTGCCTGGTCAATGTGACGCCGATCTTTCGCGCCATCGCCGAGGATTTCTATGCGCGCAAACAGTACATTCCGCAGGCGGAGGCGGATTTGCGCCTCTGCCAGGTGCTGATCGACCAACTGCATCTGTCGCCGCGCCAGCAAACCTATCTGCCGTCGTCGGACGACAAATTTTTGGCGCCGGTGCTGGAAGCGCTGGAACATTGCCCGGCGGACAACACTTCGCTGGCGACGTGGGCGAAGCGGGTATACACCACCGAGCGCACGCTGTCTCGCCGCTGCCAGCAGGATTTGGGCATGCCGTTCAGCGAATGGCGCCAGCGCCTGCGCTTCCTGCACGCCGTGTCGCTGCTCGAACAGGGCAAAACCGTGCAGGACGTGGCGCTGGAGGTCGGTTACAGCTCCGCGTCGGCCTTTATCGTCATGTTCCAGCAGATCGCCGGCACCACCCCTGAGCGCTTTCGCCGTGCCTGATTCAGTGGCACACTATTTCGCAGACAAATAGCCGTAAACCGTCGGAGAACGCAGTGAAAATTCTGGTTGATGAAAATATGCCGTATGCGGCCGAGCTGTTCAGCCGCCTGGGCGACGTGCGGGCGGTGCCGGGGCGTCCGATCCCGCTTGAGGCGCTGGCGGATGCCGACGCGCTGATGGTGCGTTCGGTCACCAAGGTCAATGAAGCCTTGTTGGCCGGCAGCCGCATCGGCTTTGTCGGCACCGCTACCGCCGGCACCGATCACGTCGATGATGCCTGGCTGCAACGGCAGGGCATCGGGTTTTCCGCCGCGCCGGGCTGCAACGCCATCGCGGTGGTCGAGTATGTGTTCTCCGCATTGATGCTGCTGGCCGAGCGCGACGGCTTCCAATTGCGGGATAAAACCGTCGGCATCGTCGGCGTGGGCAACGTCGGTTCGCGTCTGGACGCGCGCCTCAAAGCGCTGGGCGTGCGCACGCTACTGTGCGATCCACCGCGCGCCGATCGCGGCGACGCCGGGGAATTCTGGCCACTGGAGAAATTGGTGGCCGAGGCCGACGTGCTGACCTTCCATACGCCGCTGAATAAATCCGGCCCGTATCATTCATTGCACCTGGCGGACGCCGAGCTGCTGGCGGCGTTGCCGGACAATCGCATTCTGATCAACGCCTGTCGTGGGCCGGTGGTGGATAACGCCGCGTTGCTGCAGGCGCTGGAAAAAGGCAAAAAGCTGAGCACGGTGCTGGACGTGTGGGAACCGGAGCCGGATCTCGCCTTGCCGCTGTTGGCGCGGGTGGATATCGGCACCGCGCACATCGCCGGGTATACGCTGGAAGGCAAGGCGCGCGGCACCACCCAGGTGTTCGAAGCGTTCAGCCGCCATCTGGGGCAGCCGCAACAGGTGGCGCTGGCCTCGCTGCTGCCGGTGCCGGAGTTCAGCCAGATCCGTCTCAACGGCCCGCTGGATGAAGCGCGGTTAAAACGATTGATGCACTTGGTGTATGATGTGCGCCGCGATGATGCGCCGCTGCGCAAAGTCGCCGGGCAACCGGGCGAGTTCGATCGCCTGCGCAAGCACTACCAGGAACGCCGCGAGTGGTCTTCGCTGGCGGTGCAATGCGATGACAGCGCCAGCGCCGAGCTGCTCGGCAAGTTGGGCTTCAGCATCGCGTAGCGCGTAAGGTTGTCTTAAGCCAACGCCGCTACAGTGAGCGGCAAAGATTATCGGGCGGTGGCTGCACTGCCCGTCTGCTTTTATGAATGAAATACTCTGGAGAAAACCCAATGTCTGACGGCTGGAATATCGCGCTGCTCGGCGCCACTGGCGCGGTAGGTGAAGCGTTGCTGGAATTGTTGCAGGAACGCCAGTTCCCGGTGGGTGAGCTCTATCCTCTGGCAAGCGAACGCAGCGCGGGCGCCAATGTGCGCTTCAACGGCAAGTCTCTTCTGGTGCAAAACGCCGAAGAGTTCGATTGGTCGCAGGCGCAGCTGGCCTTCTTCGTCGCCGGCAGCGACGCTTCAGCGCGCTATGCCGAAGAGGCCGGCAACATGGGCTGTCTGGTGATCGACACTAGCGGCCTGTTCGCCATGGAACCGGATGTGCCGCTGGTGGTGCCTGGCGTTAACCCGCAGGTGCTGGCGGATTACCGCAACCGCAACATCGTCGCGGTGGCCGACAGCATGGTCAGCCAACTGCTGACGGCGATCAAACCGCTGACCGAACAGGCGGGGCTGTCGCGCCTGCACGTCACGACGCTGATGTCGGTATCCTCGCGCGGCAAGGCGGCGGTGGACGATCTGGCCGGCCAGAGCGCGCGGCTGTTGAACGGCATCCCGGCCGAAGAAGGCGTTTTCACTAAACAGCTGGCGTTTAATATGCTGCCGCTTGTCGCCGACGAGCAGGGCAGCGTGCGCGAAGAGCGCCTGATCGTCGATCAGGTGCGCAAGGTGCTGCAGGACGAAGGGTTGCCGATTTCGGTGAGCTGTATCCAGTCGCCGGTGTTTTATGGCCACGCCCAGGTCGTGCATCTGGAAGCGCTGCGTCCGCTGTCCGCCGAAGAGGCGCGCAGCGAGCTTGAAGAGGTCGAAGACGTTCAACTGAGTGAAGAGGATGATTACCCGACTCAGGTCACCGAAGCTTCCGGCAGCGATGCGCTCAGCATCGGGTGTCTGCGCAACGATTACGGCATCCCCGAGCTGTTGCAGTTCTGGACGGTGGCGGACAACGTCCGCTTCGGCGGCGCGTTGATGGCGATCGAAACCGCCGAGCGTCTGGTGCAGGAGCAGATGTACTGATGTCTGAGGTGGTCTCGCCCGCTCAGCCGACGCTGAAGGTAGCGCTGGGCATCGAATATGACGGCAGCCGTTACTACGGCTGGCAGCGGCAGCAAGAAGTGGCCAGCGTGCAGGAACGGCTGGAGCAGGCGTTGAGCAAGGTGGCGGATGCGCCGATCAACGTGCTGTGCGCCGGGCGCACCGACGCCGGGGTGCACGCCACCGGGCAGGTGGTGCACTTCGAAACCACCGCGCGCCGCAAGGACGCCGCCTGGACGATGGGCGTCAACACCCATTTGCCGCCGGACATCGCGGTGCGCTGGGTGAGCCCCGTCGCCGATGATTTTCACGCGCGTTTCAGCGCCACCGCGCGCCGTTACCGCTATATTATTTTCAACCATCGCTACCGGCCGGCGGTGTTGCAACAGGGGGTGACGCATTTTTATCACCCGCTGGACGCGGACCGCATGCATCGGGCGGCGCAGGCATTGCTGGGCGAGAACGACTTTACCTCGTTTCGCGCGGTGCAATGCCAGTCGCGCACCCCGTGGCGCTGCGTAAAACACGTTAAGGTTACGCGCTACGGCGAATATATTGTGGTAGATATCAAGGCGAATGCCTTCGTGCATCACATGGTTCGCAACATCGTCGGCAGCCTGATGGAGATCGGCTGCGGCAATCAGGATGAGAACTGGATGGCCGAGTTGCTGGCGCTGAAGGATCGCAATCTGGCGGCGGCGACGGCGCGAGCCGAGGGGCTGTATCTGGTTTCCGTGGACTATCCCGACCACTTTGGCATCCCGCGGCCGCCGATGGGGCCGCTGTTTTTACCCGACGATTAAACGCCGGCACGCCTGAAAGCGTCGCTCCCTTGTGCTTCTGCCGGGTGATTGAAACGCCCGGTATCAATGAGAGAATTTATGGACATCATCAAGTTTATTATTGATTTCATTCTGCATATTGATGTGCACCTGGCCGAACTGGTCGCACAATACGGCATGTGGGTCTACGCTATTCTGTTCCTGATCCTGTTTTGCGAGACCGGTTTGGTGGTGACGCCGTTCCTGCCGGGGGATTCTTTGCTGTTCGTCGCCGGCGCGCTGGCGGCTTTGCCGACCAACGATCTGAACGTGCACACCATGGTGGCGTTGATGGCCGTGGCGGCGATCATCGGCGATGCGGTGAACTACACTATCGGGCGGTTGTTCGGCGAGAAGCTGTTCAGCAACCCGAATTCGAAAATCTTCCGCCGCAGCTACCTGGATAAAACGCATCAGTTTTATGAGAAGCACGGCGGGAAAACGATTATTCTGGCGCGATTCGTGCCGATCGTGCGTACTTTTGCGCCGTTCGTCGCCGGCATGGGGCATATGTCCTATCGCCACTTCGCCGCCTACAACGTGATTGGCGCACTGGTTTGGGTGCTGCTCTTCACTTATGCTGGCTACCTGTTCGGCGATCTGCCGGTGGTACAGGAGAACCTGAAACTGCTGATCGTCGGGATCATCATCGTTTCGATTCTGCCGGGCGTGATTGAAATTTGGCGCCACAAGCGCGCCGCCGCCCGCCAGCAAAAACAATAAAAACATCGCTCAACCTGTCGGTTCGACCAGTTTTTTGTCCACAGCGTCGGGCCGATATGGTTTAATGAGCGACATTATGGTCTGTTCCTGCGAACAACCCTGAAGCCGATGCCTCGGTCGCGCGCTTGCCGCGCGGCGAACGGGCATTTTTTCATTGGGGGTGTTTTCAGGGGGATTGTTAAAGCATGAACAGCGGACTGGCGTGTGCCAGGTTCAAACAGAAAGGTCATCGATGAGCTGGATTGAACGAATTCTTAACAAGAGCAATATCACACAAACCCGTAAGGCGAGCATTCCTGAAGGGGTCTGGACCAAATGCGACAGCTGCGGCCAGGTTCTCTACCGCGCCGAGCTGGAGCGTAATCTGGAAGTGTGTCCGAAGTGCGACCACCATATGCGTATGAGCGCGCGCGCGCGTCTGCATACCCTGCTGGATGAAGGCAGCGAAGTGGAGCTGGGCAGCGATCTGGAGCCGAAAGACGTTCTGAAATTCAAGGATTCCAAGCGCTATAAAGATCGTCTGGTCGCCGCACAGAAAGCGACCGGCGAGAAAGATGCGCTGGTGGTGATGAAGGGCACGCTGTACGGCATGCCGATCGTCGCGGCGTCCTTTGAATTCGCCTTCATCGGCGGTTCGATGTCTTCCGTGGTTGGCGCGCGTTTCGTGCGTGCGGTTGAGCAGGCGCTGGAGGACAACTGTCCGCTGGTGTGCTTCTCCGCCAGCGGCGGCGCGCGCATGCAGGAAGCGCTGATGTCGCTGATGCAGATGGCGAAAACCAGCGCGGCGTTGGCCAAAATGCAGGAGCGCGGCTTGCCGTACATCTCCGTGCTGACCGACCCGACCATGGGCGGCGTCTCCGCCAGCCTGGCGATGCTGGGCGACATCAACATCGCCGAGCCGAAAGCGCTGATCGGCTTTGCCGGCCCGCGCGTGATCGAGCAGACCGTGCGCGAGAAACTGCCGCCGGGCTTCCAGCGCAGCGAGTTCCTGATCGAAAAAGGCGCGATCGATATGATCGTTCGCCGCCCGGAAATGCGCCAAACGCTGGCGAGCATTCTGTCCAAGCTGACCAACCAGCCGCAGCCGCATTTCGATGAGGCCGCGCCGGTCATTGAGCCGGAGCAGCAGGCCGACGCCTGAGGCAAAGACGGATCCCGCCCGGGTTCAGCCGCCACTTTGTGGCTAAGTGACGGCTGATGCCCGTTCCCTGCCGGCCGCAGCCTATGACGTTGCGGTTTGCAGGTGGGCGGCAGTGACGAAGCGCATCGCCTTTACCGCGGTGAGGGTGGTGCCCTGATGGATTAATGAACCCAAGTTCAGTGATGGGACTCATGCAAAACCACCAAATTCCCCAAGCCACGTCGCCATTGAGCTCGTGGCTTTACTATCTGGAACGTCTGCACAGCCAGGCGATCGAACTCGGCCTCGAGCGCGTACAGCGCGTCGCGGCGCATCTGGACTTACTGACCCCCGCTCCCACGGTGTTCACCGTTGCCGGCACTAACGGCAAAGGCACGACCTGTCGCACCCTTGAAGCCATTCTGCTGGCCGCCGGCCTGCGCGTCGGCGTTTACAGCTCACCGCATCTGGTGCGCTACACCGAACGCGTGCGCATTCAGGGGGAAGAGCTGAGCGAAGCGGAGCACAGCCGCTCGTTTGCCGCCATTGAAGCCGGCCGCGGCGAAACGTCGCTGACCTATTTCGAATTCGGCACCCTGTCGGCGCTGCAGCTGTTCAAACAGGCGCGGCTGGACGTGGTGATCCTGGAAGTCGGCTTGGGCGGGCGTCTCGACGCCACCAACATCGTCGATCCGAGCGTGGCAGTGATCACCAGCATCGCGCTCGATCACACCGACTGGCTGGGCAACGATCGCGAAAGCATCGGCCGAGAAAAGGCCGGCATTTTCCGCAGCGGCAAGCCGGCGGTAGTGGGTGAACCCGACATGCCGGACAGCATTCGCCAGGTCGCCGAAACGCTGGGCGCGCCGCTGTATCGCCGTGGTGAAGCCTGGAGCTTCAGCGAGCAGGGCGATCGCTGGCAGTGGCAGGGCGGCGACACGCTGCTGACCGATCTGCCGACGCCGAACGTGCCGCTGGCCAACGCCGCTACCGCGCTGGCGGCGCTGAACTGTTCCCCGCTGGAAATCGACGAGCGCGCGATCTTCACTGGGCTGCAGCAGGCGACGCTGCCGGGGCGTTTCCAGATCGTGCGGCGGGAGCCGATGCTGATCCTCGATGTGGCGCACAACCCGCACGCCGCCGGCTATCTCGCCGGGCGTCTGGCCAAGCTGCCGCGCGACGGCGGCAAGGTGCGCGCGGTGGTGGGCATGCTGTCGGACAAGGACATCGCCGGTACGCTGGCCTGCCTGAGCGAGCAGGTGGATGAATGGTACTGCGCACCGCTCGACGGCCCGCGCGGCGCCAGCGTCGAACTGCTGGCGCAACATCTGGCGGAACCGCGACGCTTTAATGATGTCGAAACTGCCTGGCGGCAGGCTATGCAGGATGCTGATAAACAGGATATTGTGATCGTCTGTGGATCGTTCCACACCGTTGCGCAGGTGATGGCGGCGTCAGACGAGATGCGGGGAGTGTGAGTGGCGAGTAAATTTCAGAACCGACTGGTCGGAACCGTGATTCTGGTGGCGCTGGGGGTGATCATCCTGCCAGGGTTGCTGGACGGCAAAAAGAAGCATTACGAGGATGAATTCGCGGCCATTCCTTTGGTGCCGAAGGCGGGCGACGTCGAAGAGAACGACGTGTTGCCGCCGGTGACGCAGCCGTTGCCGGCGCAGCCGCCGGAAGGGGCGGGGGCGCTGGTCGAGCAGCAGGCGGCCAACGAAGCGGCGGCGCAACAGGCGGTGCGACAGAATGCTCAGCAACCGACGCAGGTGGCGCCGCCGCCGGTCGAGACGCGTCCTCAGCCGGTGCAGCAGCAGCCTAAGCCGAAACCGGTGGAAACCAAACCGGTAGAGGTGAAACCGAAACCGGCGCCGCAGCCGAAGCCGGTGGAAGTGAAACCGACGCCTAAGCCGGAGCCGAAACCTGAACCGACGCCGAAGCCTGAGCCGGCACCGCAGCCGAAACCGGCGGAAGAAAAAGCGCCGGCCGGGCAAGCCTATGTCGTGCAGCTCGGGGCGTTGAAGAATGCCGCCAAGGCGAACGAGATTGTCGCTTCGCTGCGTCTTTCGGGCTATCGCGCCTTCACTGTGCCGTCAACGCCGGTGCAAGGGCAGATCACCCGCATCTACGTCGGCCCGGATGCTTCCAAGCAGAAGCTGCAGGCGGCATTGCCGTCGCTGAACTCGATCAGCGGGCTGAGCGGGCAGGTGAAGCCGTACGGTCGTTAAACCCCGCAGGGGCGCAGCAGGATGCGCCCCTGAATTAAGGAGTGGTGGAGAGATCTCGAGAGAAACCGCGCCTTTTACAGGCGAAATCACCTATGTAGGCGCGGCGATTGGGAATTTTTTAATCGCCGCTTTTTATTTGTAACGTGGTAGGAAATCCCCTACGCAAACGTTTTCTTTTTCTGTTAGAATTCGCCGCGAATTGGATGCAGGGGCGATTCATCATTGGAATAGTTCATGGTCTGGATTGATTACGTCATTATAGCGGTGATTGGATTTTCGGCTCTGGTGAGCCTGATCCGAGGGTTTGTTCGCGAAGCATTGTCACTTGTGACATGGGGATGTGCGTTTTTTGTTGCCAGCCATTTCTACTCTTACCTTGCGGTCTATTTCACTCGTTTTGAAGATGAACTGGTGCGAAACGGCATCGCGATCGCGATTTTGTTCATCGCGACCCTGATCGTAGGGGCTATTGTTAACTATGTGATTAGCTCACTGGTAGAGAAAACCGGGCTGTCGGGCACCGACAGGGTGCTGGGCATCTGCTTCGGCGCATTGCGCGGCGTGTTGATCGTTGCGGCGATCCTGTTCTTCCTGGATACCTTTACCGGCTTTTCACAAAGTGCCGACTGGAAACAGTCGCAGCTGATTCCCCAGTTCAGTTACGTCATCAGGTGGTTCTTTGACTACCTGCAGAGCACGTCGAGTTTCTTGCCGACCCAATTGCCGGGGCGGTAGCGCTGATGAGGAAAAGACAACATGTGCGGTATTGTCGGTATCGCCGGTTTTATGCCGGTAAACCAGTCGATTTATGATGCGCTGACGGTGCTTCAGCACCGTGGCCAGGATGCCGCAGGCATCGTCACCATTGACGCCCACAACGGGTTCCGTTTGCGCAAAGCCAACGGCCTGGTGAAGGATGTATTTGAGGCGCGCCATATGCAACGCTTGCAGGGCAACATGGGCATTGGCCATGTGCGTTACCCGACGGCCGGCAGCTCGAGCGCCTCTGAGGCCCAGCCTTTCTACGTCAACTCGCCGTTCGGCATTACGTTGGCCCACAACGGCAACCTGACCAACGCCCATGAGCTGCGCCAAAAGCTGTTCGAAAGCGGCCGCCGCCATGTCAACACCACCTCCGACTCGGAAATCCTGCTGAACGTGCTGGCCAGCGAGCTGGATCGCTTCCCGCATTATCCGCTGGAGGCCGACAACATCTTTACCGCGGTCGCCGCCATGCATCAGCAACTGCGCGGCGCTTACGCCTGCGTGGCGATGATTATCGGCCACGGCCTGCTGGCGTTCCGCGACCCGTACGGCATTCGTCCGCTGGTGATCGGCAAACGCACGCTGGAAGATGGCCGCAGCGAGTATATGGTGGCTTCCGAGAGCGTGGCGCTGGATACCCTGGGCTTTGAATTCCTGCGCGACGTGGCGCCGGGCGAAGCGGTGTACATCACCACCAAAGGCCAGCTGTTCACCCGCCAGTGCGCAGAGAATCCGAAAACCAATCCGTGCCTGTTCGAATACGTCTATTTCGCGCGCCCGGACTCCTTTATGGACAAGATCTCGGTCTACAGCGCCCGCGTGCGCATGGGCCAGAAGCTGGGCGAGAAGATTGCCCGCGAATGGGAAGATCTGGACATCGACGTGGTGATCCCGATTCCGGAAACCTCCTGCGACATCGCGCTGGAGATCGCGCGCATTCTCGACAAACCCTACCGCCAGGGCTTTGTGAAGAACCGCTACGTCGGCCGCACCTTCATCATGCCGGGCCAGCAGGCGCGTCGTCAGTCGGTGCGCCGCAAGCTGAACGCCAACCGCGCCGAGTTCCGCGACAAGAACGTGCTGCTGGTGGATGATTCCATCGTGCGCGGCACGACCTCAGAGCAGATCGTCGAGATGGCGCGCGAAGCGGGCGCCAAGCGCGTGTACCTGGCTTCCGCCGCGCCGGAAGTGCGTTTCCCTAACGTCTACGGCATCGACATGCCGAGCGCCAACGAACTGATCGCCCACGGGCGCGAAGTGGATGAAATCCGCCAAATCATCGGCGCCGATGGGCTGATCTTCCAGGACCTCGACGATCTGATCGAAGCGGTGCGTGAAGAAAACCCGGACATCACCCAGTTCGAATGCTCGGTATTCAACGGCATCTACGTGACCAAAGACGTCGATCAAAGCTATCTGGAATACCTGGAGTCGCTGCGCAACGACGACGCCAAGGCGCTGCGGGGACAAACCGAAGCGGAAAATCTGGAACTGCATAACGAAGGCTAACCGCCTGTGTTGATCCATCAGGGGGCATCGTCGCGTCTGCGGCGGTGCGCCTTGCTCCTGTGAACTTGCTTATCCCTCGCCATTGCGGCAAAGTCTGCCTGATCTTATTTTTTACTTTTTACGGCAGAGGCCATTCTTCATGAAACGACTCATCATCGGCATTTCCGGCGCCAGCGGCGCGATCTACGGCGTGCGCCTGTTGCAGGTCTTGCGCGACGTCGCAGAGGTGGAAACTCATCTGGTGATGAGCAACGCTGCAAGGCAGACGCTGGCGCTGGAAACGCCGTACAGTCTGCGTGAAGTGCAGGCGCTGGCCGATGTGGTTCACGATGCGCGCGATATCGCCGCCGCCATCTCTTCCGGTTCCTTCAAAACCCTGGGCATGGCGATTTTGCCTTGTTCAGTCAAAACGCTGTCCGGCATCGTCAACAGCTACAGCGACGGACTGCTGACCCGCGCCGCCGACGTGGTGCTGAAAGAACGCCGCCGCCTGGTATTGTGCGTGCGTGAAACGCCGTTGCACCTTGGGCACCTGCGGCTGATGACGCAGGCGGTGGAAATGGGCGCGGTGATCATGCCCCCGGTGCCGGCGTTTTATCACCAGCCGAAAAGCGTGGAAGACATCATCGATCAGACCGTCAATCGGGTGATCGATCAGTTTGATATCGAATTGCCGGCCGATCTGTTCACCCGTTGGCAGGGTGCTGATTAACATTTTCATCCCCAAATTGGTACATTTGTGCAACACCGCACTGAATTAGGGCGGCGCATGCACCATAATGATCCCACTTCATCACGTTCACTGTTTCATGGCGCCGTCCTGTCGCGGCTGCCAGTGGCGCGGCCCCGAGCGGCCGATTTAATTTTGCGGTTATCGTCCCAGGAAACAGTATTGTGAAGGCCGGAGCCGTTCCCTCCGCCCGTAGCACCTAATGTGGCACGATTACTGCAAATTGATTTGGTGGGGAAAAGTAATGCCCGTAGTGGCATCAAAAAAATCAATTTGAGGGTAATTTATGAAAAAGCTGGTTAAGGTTCTTCCTTTAGTCTTGGCTTTGGCGGCCGCAAACAGCGCATTCGCCGCTATCCCATCGACATTGAAGATTGGCACCGATCCGACTTATGCGCCGTTTGAATCCAAAAACGCCAAAGGCGAGCTGGTCGGCTTCGATATCGATTTGGCCAAAGAGCTGTGCAAACGCATAAATACCCAATGCACCTTCGTGGAGAGCGACTTTGACGCGCTGATCCCATCCCTCAAGGCGAAAAAGATCGACGCTATCATCTCTTCGCTGTCCATCACCGAAAAACGCCAGCAGGAAATCGCCTTTACCGACAAGCTGTATGCCGCCAACGCCCGCCTGATCGCGCCGAAGGGGTCTAAGCTGTTGCCTACCGTGGATGCGTTGAAAGGCAAGAGCGTGGGCGTGCTGCAGGGCACGACCCAGGAAGCCTACGCCAACGCCATGTGGCAGCCGAAGGGCGTCACCGTGGTGCCTTATCAGAACCAGGATCTGGTCTACGCCGATCTGGCCTCCGGGCGCATCGACGCCGCCTTCCAGGATGAAGTGGCGGGCAGCGATGGCTTCCTGAAACAGCCGCCGGGCAAAGACTATGCGTTCGCCGGCGAATCGGTGAAGGATGACAAATTCTTTGGCGTCGGCACCGGCATGGGGCTGCGCAAAACCGATACCGAGCTGAAAGCGGCGCTGGACAAAGCCTTCGCCGAGATGCGCAAAGACGGCACCTACGATAAATACGCGAAAAAGTACTTCGACTTCGACGTCTACGGCGGCTAATCCGCTAACCGTTCCATGCTGTGACTGCGGGGCCGGTGCGCCGGCTCCGATGGTTCGGATCCTAGACGACAGGGTGAAGTAGATGCTGCAAGGCTATTCCCAACTGATTTTCGAGGGGGCTCTGGTGACGCTGGAGTTGGCCCTCAGTTCCGTATTGTTGGCGGTGGTGATCGGGTTGATCGGCGCCGGCGGCAAACTCTCCCACAACCCCCTTATTTCCGGCCTGTTCGGCGCTTACACCACGCTGATCCGCGGCGTGCCCGATCTGGTGCTGATGCTGCTGATTTTTTATGGCCTGCAAATCGCCTTGAACAACATCACCACGCTGCTCGGTTTCTCGCAGATCGATATTGACCCGCTCGGCGCCGGCATCATTACCCTCGGCTTTATTTACGGCGCGTACTTTACCGAAACCTTCCGCGGCGCCTACTTGGCGGTGCCGAAAGGGCAGATTGAGGCGGCGACGGCCTACGGCTTCAGCGGCGCGCAGATCTTTCGGCGCATTTTGTTCCCGGCGATGATGCGCTTCGCCTTGCCGGGCATCGGCAACAACTGGCAGGTGATCCTGAAGGCAACGGCGCTGGTGTCTATCCTTGGCCTGAACGACGTGGTGAAAGCCACGCAGTTGGCGGGGAAAGGCACCTATCAGCCGTTCTTCTTCGCCATCGTAGCCGGCGTGGTTTACCTGATTTTCACTACCGTTTCCAACGGCGTGCTGTTGTGGCTTGAACGGCGTTACTCACTGGGCGTCAAGAGGGCCGAGCTATGATCGAGATTTTGCAACAGTATTGGCAGTCGCTGCTGTGGAGCGACGGCTACCGTTTCACCGGCGTGGCGGTCACGCTGTGGCTGCTGATCGCCTCCGTGGTGATGGGCGGGCTGCTGGCGATCCCGATGGCGGTGGCGCGCGTCTCTTCCCTTCGCTGGGTGCGTTTCCCGGTGTGGCTCTACACCTACGTGTTTCGCGGCACGCCGCTGTACGTGCAGTTGCTGGTGTTCTACTCCGGCATGTACAGCCTGGAAATCGTGCGCGGCAGCGAGTTTCTCAACGCGTTTTTCCGCAGCGGGCTCAACTGCACCATCCTGGCGCTGACGCTCAACACCTGCGCATATACCACCGAGATTTTCGCCGGGGCGATCCGCTCGGTGCCGCACGGTGAAATCGAGGCCGCCAACGCTTACGGTTTCTCGCGCTTCAAGATGTATCGCTGCATCATTTTGCCTTCGGCGCTGCGCACCGCGCTGCCGGCCTACAGCAACGAAGTGATCCTGATGCTGCACTCCACCGCGCTGGCGTTTACCGCCACCGTGCCGGACCTGCTGAAGATTGCGCGCGACATCAATGCCGCGACCTATCAGCCGTTTTACGCTTTCGGCATTGCGGCGGTGTTGTACCTGATCATCTCCTACGTGTTAATCAGCCTGTTCCGCAAAGCTGAAAAACGCTGGATGGCACACGTTAGTCACTGATAAATGACGGGAAGAAAAACCATGTCTGAGAATAAATTAGCCGTCACGGAACTGCACAAACGCTATGGCGATCACGAGGTGCTGAAGGGCGTCTCGCTGGCGGCCAACGCCGGGGATGTGATCAGCATCATCGGCTCCTCCGGCTCCGGCAAAAGCACCTTTCTGCGCTGCATCAACTTCCTCGAGAAGCCGAGCGAAGGCTCGATCAGCCTGAACAACGAAGATATTCGCATGGTGCGCGACAAGGACGGCCAGCTGAAGGTATTCGACAAGAAGCAGCTGCAGCTGCTGCGCACCCGCCTGACCATGGTGTTCCAGCATTTTAACCTGTGGAGCCATATGACGGTGCTGGAGAACGTGATGGAGGCGCCGGTGCAGGTGCTGGGGCTGAGCAAGGCCGACGCGCACGAGCGCGCGGTGCGCTACCTGGATAAAGTGGGCATCGACGAGCGGGCGCGCGGCAAGTACCCGGTGCACCTGTCGGGCGGCCAGCAGCAGCGCGTCTCCATTGCCCGCGCATTGGCGATGGAGCCGGAAGTGCTGCTGTTTGACGAACCGACGTCGGCGCTGGATCCCGAGTTGGTGGGCGAGGTGCTGCGCATCATGCAGAAGCTGGCGGAGGAGGGAAAAACCATGGTGGTGGTGACGCACGAAATGGAATTTGCGCGCCACGTTTCGAACCACGTGATCTTCCTGCACAAAGGGTTGATCGAAGAGCAGGGCCCGCCGGCCGAGCTGTTCGGCAATCCCAAAAGCCCGCGCCTGCAGCAGTTCCTGTCCGGCGCGTTGAAGTAACCTCAGATCAGCGGGCTTCGGCCCGCTGATTGACAACGTCATCCAATGCCTGTTCCAGCTCCAGATAACGGAAGTGGAAACCGGCCTCTTCCAGGCGCTTCGGCACCGCCCGCTGGCCGCCGAGCACCAGCACCGCCGCTTCCCCCATCAACAGCCGCATGACGAACGCCGGCACCCGCAGAAACGCCGGGCGATCGAGCACGTTGGCCAATTGGGCGGCGAATTGCTCGTTGTGCACCGGGTAGGGAGCGACCATGTTGAACGGGCCGCTCAGGGTGGCGTGATCCAGCAGATAAATAATGCCGTTGACCATGTCTTCGAGGTGGATCCACGGCAGGTATTGGCGACCGTCGCCGATCGGGCCGCCGAGCCCGAAGCGGAACGGCGGCAGCATTTTGGCCAGCGCGCCGCCCTGTGGCGCCAGCACCACGCCGGTGCGCAGCAGGCAGACGCGGGTGGCGTCGCTTTGCGCCTGCAGCGCCAGCGCTTCCCAGCGTTGACACAGCTGGTGGGTGAATTCGTCGTGCGGCGGCTCCTCTTCGGTCACCACCGCCTGCCCCTGATCGCCGTAGTAGCCGACGGCGGAACCGGAAATCAACACGCCGGGGGGCGTGCTGCCGGCCTTGATCAGCTTCGCCAAGCGTTCGGTCAGATCCCAGCGGCTGCGGCACAGCCGCTCTTTCTGCTGCGCGCTCCAGCGCTTGTCGGCGATAGGTTCGCCGGCCAGGTTGATCACCGCGTCAAATTCATCCAGCGATTGCCGGTCGTCCAGCGTTCGCCAATAGCTCGGCCGGTCGCCCAGCCGGACTCGGGCTCGCCGTTCGTCTCGGGTCAGCACCGTAATGTGGTGAGAAAGCGCCAGCAGTCTTGCCGTCAGGCTGCTGCCTATCAATCCCGTTGCGCCGGTGATCAGGATCCGCATGGTCGACCTCCCTGAATTAGTCCCGGCGGTAGCTCATGGTCATGGAAACCGAGTCGGCGTAGCGCAGGGCCAGAAGTTTATCTATCTCCACTTCAGCATAGGTCACCCAGGCGTGTTCTTTTACGATATCGAGCACATCCTGCGTTAATTTTTCCAGCAACGCGAAACGGTTATCTTCCACATGGCGGATGATCGCTTTGGTGATGGTGCGGTAGTTGAGCGCATCGGCGATATCTTCGCTGTTGCGCGCCTTGTCCGCCGGGTAGTGGATCACCACGTTGATCAGGACGTCCTGTCGGTTGTTGATTTCCTCTTCCTTGATACCGATGAACGTGCGCAGCCGCAGATTTTTAATGCGAATAACGGCGTCGGGTTGACTGAAAGACATCAGAGATTCTCCATAGGTCTGATTATTAGCGTTCAGAATACACGGAAAGTAGGGAAATGATAACGCAGGGACAATGTGACTCCCCGGCCGACGGGGAGTCGGGGGAGGCACTTAGGCTTGTTCGGCCAGTTTGTAGGCGCGCTCGGTCGCCGGGCGATTGCTGATGCGCTCGAACCAGTTGCGCACCGCCGGGTAATCCGCCAGATCGATGCGCTGGCGCGGATGCGATACGACCCACGGGTAGGTGGCGATATCGGCGATGCTGTAGTTATCGCCGCCCAGGTACGGGTGTTTTTGCAGTTCAGCTTCCAGCACGCCGTACAGCCGCTTGGTCTCCAGATGGTAACGCTCGATGGCGTAAGGCACCGGCTGCGGCGCGTAGTGGTTAAAGTGGTGATTCTGCCCGAGCATCGGCCCGAATCCGGCCACTTGCCAGAACAGCCACTGCAGGGTAGCGGCGCGTTCGCGCAGGCCCTTGCTCAGCAGCTTGCCGGTCTTCTCCGCCAGATACAGCAGGATTTCCCCGGATTCGAACAGGCTGATCGGCGCGCCGCCGTCCACCGGTTGCTGATCGACGATCGCCGGGATTTTGTTGTTGGGAGAAATGCTCAGAAAGTCCGGTTTGAACTGCTCGCCGGCGCTGATGTTTACGCGATGGATACGGTAGGGTAAGCCGACCTCTTCCAAAAACAAGGTGATCTTGTGACCATTGGGAGTAGGCGCGTAATACAGGTCAATCATGTTGCCTCCTGCGGTAAGGTGATCTGTAATTCATTACACGTTGCTGCGGTCTTCGCCGCGCACAAAGGTATATCAGAGATCCAACAATAGCAGCTAAGGATAGCAGGCTATGTGGGATTCGTCCGATGCTATCTGCGCAGTTGGATCACAATTCTCCACCGGGGCGGGCGGCGGTTTGCCGCACGGCGCCGGCGCGGTAAAATGGCGCTTATTTCCCTCTATAGGACAAGGTTATGAAGCTGATGTTCGCCTCGGATATCCACGGTTCGCTGCCGGCGACCGAACGCGTGCTGGAATTGTTCGCACAACACGGCGCCGACTGGTTGATTCTTCTGGGTGATTTGCTGAATCACGGCCCGCGCAACGCGCTGCCCGCCGGGTATCAGCCCGCTCAGGTTGCCGAACGATTGAATCGCTATAGCGACAAGATCATCGCTGTTCGCGGCAATTGCGACAGCGAGGTCGATCAGATGCTGCTGACGTTTCCCATCGAGGCGCCCTGGCAACAGGTTTTACTGCAAAAAAGACGATTGTTTTTGACCCACGGTCACCTTTATCATCCCTCGGCACTGCCGCCGTTATCCTGCGGTGACGTCTTGGCCTATGGCCATACGCATCTGCCGCAGGCGGAGCGGCAGGGTGAGATCTATTGCTTCAATCCGGGCTCGGTCAGCATCCCGAAAGGGGGCTTTCCCGCCAGCTACGGCATGTTGGAAAGCGGCACTTTGCGCGTGCTGACGCTCGACGACGGCAAGGTCGTCGCGGAGGTGGCGTTAACACGCTAAACGCACTAATTTATACACACACAATAAAAATCTTTGAAAAACACTCATTGATTAACCAGCGCGCGGGATTGCATCGCGCCAAAATAGAAGGTTTTAGAGGATGGCGGAACAGGGTCAGGCTGCAGATACCGAGTGGGTTGATATCGTCGACGAGCAAAACGAGGTGATTGCTCAATCCAGTCGTCAACAGATGCGGGCGGAGCGGCTGCGTCATCGTGCTACCTATATTGTGGTGCATGATGGGATGGGAAAAATTCTGGTGCAGCGTCGCACCGAGATCAAGGACTTCTACCCGGGCTGGCTGGACGCGACGGCGGGCGGCGTAGTGCAAAGCGGTGAAAACGTGCTGGATTCGGCGCGCCGCGAGGCGGAAGAGGAGCTGGGTATCGCCGGCGTGCCTTTCGCCGAGCACGGTCTGTTCTACTTCGAGGAAGAGCAGTGCCGGGTGTGGGGGGCGCTGTTCAGCTGCGTATCGCACGGGCCGTTCGCGCTGCAGGAAGAAGAAGTGGCCGAGGTGTGCTGGCTGACGCCGGAAGAGATCACCGCCCGCTGCGACGAGTTTACCCCGGATTCGCTGAAGGCGCTGTCGCTGTGGCTGACGCGCAACAATGAACAGGATTACGGCAAGCCGCTCGACAATCACTGAGCCGCCTGCGCATGGAAAAGCCGGTCATCGACCGGCTTTTTTTACGGGCGGATTCAGCAGCTGTCGCGGCGGCACAGCGTGGCGGGCAGGGAGCCTGGCGGCTGCCAGGGATGCTCGTTCAGCCGCGCCAGCAGCGCCTGGCCGGCCTGAATGCCGATGTCGCGATGCGGAATGGTCATGGTGGTCAGCGGCGGCTGGCACACCCGGCTGAACTCGCTGTTGCCGAAGCCCACCACCGCCAGATTATCCGGCACCTTGATGCGCCGCCGCTGGCATTCATACAGCACGCCGCCCGCCAGTTCGTCCGACGCGCACACCAGCGCGTCCAGCTCCGGCCAGGCCAGCAAGAATTCCGGCAGCTGCTGCGCGCCGGTGCTGAAGCTGGCGGGCTGCGCGGCGTTGATGACCCGATGCGGCGACATATGGTTGCGCAGCAGCGCCTTGTGCCAGCCCTGCAGGTGCTGCTGGAAAATCCACTGCTCCTGATTGGCGCACAGCAGCCCGATATTCTGGTAACCGCTGGCGATCACCGTTTGCGTCAGCTGATACATGGCCGCCACGTAATCGATGCCGATGCTCATGTCGATCGGATCGGCGCGTACGGCGCCGATCTCCACCACCGGAATGTTGGCGGCGATCAACGCGTTGCGGGCATTTTGCGAATGCTCGACGCTGAGCAGCACCGCCGCCGCCAGGTTGTAAGAGAGCAGCGTCTCCAGCAGTTTCTCCTCGCGTTCCAGGTGGTGCTGCGACTCCGCCAGCATGATGTGATAGCCGGCGGGCTGCAGCACTTTCTGCAGGCCGGCGAACATCTCGGCGCAGCCGGATTCGGACAGGCTGGGCACCACCATGGCGATGGTGTAGGACGAGGCCGAGGCCAGCGAGCTGGCGGCCAGGTTGGGCAGATAGCCCAGCTCGTTTACCGCCGCGTCTATCTTCTCGCGCAGTTTGTCCGAAACCTGTTCCGGCGTGCGCAGCGCGCGCGACACCGTCATGGTGCCGACGCCCGCCAGCTGCGCTACGTCAGCCAACGTCACCCTGCCTGTGCTGCGGCGTTTTTTACCGATCGACATGCCTAATCCCGACTGAAATGCGCGCGCGGCGCATAAAGATTGTGATGGTGGGAAGCCGACGGCGCGGCTTCGACGATCCCAGTATGCGGCACATTCTACCCCGTAACCCGGAAGAGCGAGAAAAAATTGTGGTTAACGCCGCGCCGCGGCATGGTGTTTTGATAGCGCTATCACAGTTCTGCATGATAGCGCTTTGGTAGCGCTATCTTTGTGATGCCAATCACTGTGCAGCCGAGAGGGGTTGATTAAAGTTTTACCGTCGTCGGTGAATTAATCACCGGCCGAAACCATCAACGCTTGGGAGGGTAACGTGCTGAAAGAATGGCTGACCGCCGACCATATCCAGCTGTGCAAACGGGTGGAGGACTGGCGCCAGGCGGTAACGCTGAGCGCGCAACCGCTGCTGCAACGCGGCGTGATTACGCCGAATTACCTGACGGCCATCTTTCATCAGCAGGAGCAGCTTGGCCCCTACTTCGTCCTGGCGCCGGGCATCGCCATGCCGCACGCGCGGCCGGAGCAGGGCGCCAACGCGCTGGGGCTGTCGCTGTTGAAGATCCACCAGGGCGTGAATTTTCATTCTGCGGATAACGATCCGGTTCAGGTGGTGGTGATGCTTTCCGCACCCGACGGCAACAGTCACATTGAAATGATTTCGCAGTTGGCGGAATTATTTTCCGATAACACGGCGATGGAGGCGTTATTTCACGCCACAGACAAACGGCAAATTGAGGATATTATCGCCCGCTATTAACGTTTAATCACCAGGAACATTATTAATGCCCATAACGTCGGGAATATTCCCGGCGGCGCTACCCTACACGCTAAATTCAACAGGTGGATATCATGAAAATCATGGCGATTTGCGGTTCAGGTCTCGGCAGCAGCTTTATGGTGGAAATGAACATTAAAAAGGTGCTGAAAAAGATGGGGGTGGAGGCCGAGGTCGAACACTCCGATCTGTCGTCCGCCACTCCCGGCGCCGCCGACGTGTTCGTGATGGCGAAAGACATCGCCGACAGCGCCAGTGTACCGGCCGAGCAGCTGGTGGTGATCAGCAACATCATCGACATTAATGAGCTGGAAGCCAAGCTGCGCGCTTACTTCGAAGCCCACTCAATCATCTGAATAAAACGATTGGCGAGGTGGATATGTTTATCCAGGAAACGCTTAAGTTTGTGGTGGATATATTAAAGGTGCCTTCGGTACTGGTCGGGCTTATTGCGCTGATCGGTTTGCTGGCGCAAAAGAAATCGTTTTCCGACGTGGTGAAAGGCACGGTAAAAACCATTCTCGGCTTTATCGTTTTGGGCGGCGGCGCCACGGTATTGGTCGGATCGCTCAATCCGCTGGGCGGCATGTTCGAACACGCGTTTAATATTCAGGGCATCATTCCGAATAACGAAGCCATCGTCTCCATCGCGCTGGAGAAATACGGCGCTTCCACCGCGCTGATCATGGCGTTCGGCATGGTGGCGAATATCGTGGTGGCGCGCTTTACCCGATTGAAATACATCTTCCTCACCGGCCACCACACCTTCTACATGGCCTGCATGATCGGCATCATCCTGACAGTAGCGGGCTTCGAGGGCGTACAGTTGGTGTTCACCGGCGCGCTGACCCTGGGGCTGGTGATGGCGTTCTTCCCGGCGATCGCCCAGCGCTATATGCGCCGCATCACCGGCAACGACGATATCGCCTTCGGCCACTTCGGCACCCTGGGCTATGTGCTGTCCGGTTGGATCGGCTCGAAAGTGGGGAAAAACTCGCGCTCGACCGAAGAGATGAACCTGCCGAAAAACCTCAGTTTCCTGCGCGACAGCTCCATTTCGATCTCGATGACCATGATCGTCATCTACCTGATCCTGGCGATCTGCGCCGGGCGGGCCTATGTGGAAAGCGAGCTCAGCGGCGGCCAGAACTACCTGGTGTATTCGATTATCCAGGCTATCACCTTCGCCGCCGGGGTATTCATTATCCTGCAGGGCGTGCGCTTGATTCTGGCGGAGATCGTGCCGGCGTTCACCGGCTTCTCGGAAAAACTGGTGCCTAACGCGCGGCCGGCGCTGGATTGCCCGGTGGTTTACCCCTATGCCCCCAACGCGGTGCTGATCGGCTTCCTGTTCAGCTTCCTCGGCGGGTTGGCCGGGCTGTTCCTGCTGGGGCAACTGAAGATGGTGCTGATCCTGCCCGGCGTAGTGCCGCATTTCTTCACCGGCGCTACCGCCGGGGTGTTCGGCAACGCCACCGGCGGGCGGCGCGGTGCGATGCTGGGCGCTTTCGCGAACGGTCTGTTGATCACCTTCCTGCCGGTGCTGCTACTGCCGGTGCTGGGGGCGCTGGGCTTTGCCAACACCACCTTCTCCGACGCCGACTTCGGCGCGATCGGCATCCTGCTGGGCAACATGGCGCGCTTTATGTCGAAAGAGATGATCATGCTGGCGATTGTCGCCGTGTTTGCGCTGCTGGTGGCGCATAACTTCCTGGGAAAACGCAAAGGCGCGCCGGCCGCTGACCGCGTCGAGAAATAATGAGGGCAGAGTGATGAACGACACAACGAGCGAAACGGAAATTGAAGAGCTGCGCGCCCTGGCGCGCGCCATCCGCCTGGAAACATTGAAGGCGTTGACCGGGCTGGGGTTCGGCCACTACGGCGGTTGCATGTCGGTGGTCGAGACGCTGGCGGTATTGTACGGCGGCGTGATGCGCATCGATCCGGCGGATCCGGACTGGCCGGAGCGCGATGACTTCGTGCTGTCGAAGGGGCACGCCGGCCCGGCGCTGTACAGCACGCTGGCGATCAAGGGCTACTTCCCGCTGGCGGAGTTGCAAACCCTCAATCAGAACGGCACGCGCCTGCCGAGCCATCCGGACCGGCTGCGCACGCGCGGCGTGGACGCCACTACCGGCTCGCTGGGGCAGGGCGTGTCGATCGCCGCCGGCATGGCGCTATCCCATCGGCTGGCGGGGCGCCGCAATCGGGTGTTCAGCATCCTCGGCGACGGTGAACTGAACGAAGGGCAGTGCTGGGAGGCGTTCCAGTTTATCGCCCACCACAATCTGAACAACCTGACGCTGTTTATCGATTACAACAAACAACAGCTGGACGGCGCGCTGGACGAGGTGATCCAACCGTTCGATCTGGCCGCCAAGTTCCGCGCTTTCGGCTTTGAGGTGCAAACCATCAAGGGCGACGACATTGCGGCGCTGCTGGCGGCGGTGAGGCCGGCGCGCGGCGGAGAACAGCGGCCGCTGGCGATCGTGCTCGACAGCATCAAAGGACAGGGGGTGACCTATTTGGAAAACCTGTCGAACTCACACCACCTGCGCCTGACGCCGGACGTGCAGCAGGAGATTGAAAAAGCCATCGCCGAACTGGAGGCCGCCCATGTTTAACGTAGTGACGCAGTTGGAAAACGACGCCGTCGAAATGCGCAAAGTCTATGCCGGCGCGGTCCGGCGGCAGATTGAAGCGGGCGCGCCGATCATCGCGCTGGAGGCGGATCTGATGAGCTCCATGGCGATGGACGGCGTGCATAAGGATCACCCGCAGCACGTGATTAACTGCGGCATCATGGAGGCCAACGTGATCGGCGTCGCCGCCGGGCTGTCGCTGACCGGCCGGGTGCCGTTCGTGCACACCTTTACCGCCTTCGCCAGCCGCCGCTGTTTCGATCAGCTGTTCATGTCGCTGGATTATCAGCGAAACAACGTCAAGGTGATCGCTTCCGACGCCGGGGTGAGCGCCTGCCACAACGGCGGCACCCACATGTCGTTCGAGGATATGGGCATCGTGCGCGGGCTGGCGCACTCGGTGGTGCTGGAAGTGACCGACGCCACCATGTTCGCCGACATTCTGCGCCAGCTGATGGATCTGCGCGGCTTCTACTGGGTGCGCACCATCCGCAAGCAGGCGACGCGCATCTACCAGGACGGCTCGCGCTTTACCATCGGCAAGGGCAATCTGCTGCGCGACGGCGACGATATCACGCTGATCGCCAACGGCATCATGGTGGCGGAGGCGCTGAAGGCGGCGGAGATGCTGGCGCGGCAGGGCCTCAGCGCGGCGGTGATCGATATGTTCACCCTCAAGCCTATTGACCGTGAACTGATCAAAATCTACGCGGCCAAGACCGGACGCATCGTCACCTGTGAAAACCACAGCATTCATAACGGGCTGGGGTCGGCGGTGGCGGAGGTATTGGCGGAGGAATGCCCGACGCCGATGCGGCGCGTGGGGGTGAAGGAGCGTTACGGCCAGGTGGGCACCCAGGCGTTTTTACAGCAGGAGTACGGCCTGACCGCCGAGCACATTCTGGAGGCTGCCGGGCAGTTGCTGCAAAAGTAGTTCTTGAGTCAATAACAACTGCTGTAACGAATGAGGCTCGGTGCTCTGGAGAAAGCATATACCTTCCGACCCGGAATTTGAGTCATGACTCACGTATTATTAACGGATAAGCCCCTTAGGGGGCTTTTTGTTTTCGGTGAATAATAGGTGGCCAATGCTTGGGTAAAAAGAGATAATAAAAATATCGCAATAAATACAATGAGTTATATTCATGGAGTGAATAATGATAACAGCAAGAGGCTCATTCAGAAGGCTGACGCTAGGCGAGATCACGCTATCCCGCTCTCTCTATACCCTCATCATGATGATGTTGCTCAGTGGCTGTATGCTTGAAAAGCAACGTTTTTACACTACGGATATTACGCTGCGGGGAAATGATCTCTGTTTTTCTTTACCGCAAACCTACCCAACACAGAGTGGCAGGGTCAGTCTGGTCAGTATCGCTATTGAACAACGGTTGGATAGCCAAACGCATGAACTCTGGCGCAGGAGCACTCTACCACCGAAGCCCGTTGAGACTATTACGCCCGGCCAATGTATCCCATACTCGTTCAAGGCATTTGAGAGCAATGTGCCCTACACCGTGGCAATCAGCACCGTAGATCCTCAGGATGCAGATTCCAAACGTTTCTGGCAGCGCAGTTTCTCGCTGAAAATCAGCGACGGCAAGATTTTGCAGGTTATTGCCAGCGCGGAGTAATAAAGCCAAAGAGGGATGAATGAAATGACAAGAACGGCAATGTGTGTGAAGCGAAGTGATAGGCATAACGCTTGAGAGAGTGCCGTTGGGTTTCTGCACCATAAATTACATTCGGCTCTCAAGGAGGAGATTATGGCCGTGGTTCCATTACTGCCGCCAGGCGGTTTTACTGTTCTTGCCAGAAACTTGCGCGAGGCGCGCAGGCAGGGGCAACCGCGCAACATGGCGTTGCCTGGTACTTACTATTGGTTCTACCATCAGGTAAAAAATCGGGGCCCCTGGGATTACAAACAGCAAAATCGCGCCTTGGCTAACTTTGGTAATTTCAATTATGGTGCAACCGGTACCGCGGCTGGAATTCCCGCAGATATTTTGTTGATGGGCGCTGGATTTGCTCAGTCACGTGCAGGAACATCGCGGTTAGAATGGAGTCATTGGTATCAACGCCCGCCGTATGGTGATGACCCTCGGGATCAATATTGGATCAAACAAGGAATTGATTATGCAACTCGGCATGGTTACTAAATGGGCTCATCGGCTATTGACGACGGTTTTGTTGGTTATTGTCGTTGGCTTTGCGGGGTATTGGTATGCCACCCGCGCGACTTATGACGATAAGCTCTACAGCAAAAAGCAGTTGACCGACGAGATTTGGCTCTATGTCACCGAGTACCAGAATGCGGGGGCCACCGACACGGATGTGTATCGTTACTATTTGAACGGAAGCTTGGATGGCGACCCTATCAACGTGCTGAGTCAAAGCGCGCCAATTTTGACGGCGGATCGGGCTGATGCAACTATCCGCGGCGAGGGCAACCGCGTCACCATCAATTTTTCCGGGAAGGTGTATTCCTTTACGAATTCGGCATTTTTCTATGCCACGAACAGCCAAACCCCCATCATGCCTACCATTGATTTTTCTGCACGGGGCGTCAGCGCTTGGCGATGATGGTGGGTGCTGCGGATTTGGCGGGTATTGTCTAAAACAGCATCATCATCAAGAATATCAGGCATAAAAAAGCCAGTCAGGATTACCTGACTGGCTTTTTTTAACGGTTTATTACGCCTTGGCGGCGGCAGCGTCAGCCTGGGAAGACTGGATCGCCGTCAGCGCGACGGTGTAGACGATATCGTCAACCAGTGCGCCGCGCGACAGGTCGTTCACCGGCTTGCGCATGCCTTGCAGCATCGGCCCGATGGAGACCAGGTCAGCGGAGCGCTGTACCGCTTTGTAGGTGGTGTTGCCGGTGTTCAGATCCGGGAAGATGAACACGGTCGCCTGGCCGGCCACCGGTGAGTTCGGCGCCTTGGACTTGGCGACGTCGGCCATGATGGCGGCGTCGTACTGCAGCGGGCCGTCGATGATCAAATCCGGGCGTTTTTCCTGCGCCAGACGGGTCGCTTCGCGCACTTTCTCTACGTCGCTGCCCGCACCGGAGTTGCCGGTGGAGTAGGAGATCATCGCCACGCGCGGCTCGATGCCGAAGGCCGCGGCGGAATCCGCAGACTGGATGGCGATTTCAGACAGCTGCTCGGCGGTCGGATCCGGGTTGATCGCGCAGTCGCCGTAGACCAGTACCTGGTCAGGCAGCAGCATGAAGAACACGGAGGACACCAGCGAGCTGCCCGGTGCGGTTTTGATCAGCTGCAACGGCGGACGGATGGTGTTGGCGGTGGTGTGAACCGCACCGGAGACCAGGCCGTCGACTTCGCCTTGTTCCAGCATCAGGGTGCCGAGCACCACGTTGTCTTCCAGCTGCTCGCGCGCGACCACTTCGGTCATGCCCTTGCTCTTACGCAGCTCAACCAGACGCGGCACGTAGTTTTCACGCACGGCGACCGGATCGACGATTTCGATGCCTTTGCCCAGCTCAACGCCTTGGGCTGCCGCGACGCGCTGGATCTCGTCCGGGTTGCCGAGCAGCACGCATTCCGCGATGCCGCGTTCGGCGCAGATGGCCGCCGCTTTCACGGTGCGCGGCTCGTCGCCTTCCGGCAGCACGATGCGCTTGCCGGCTTTACGCGCCAGCTCGGTCAGTTCGTAACGGAACGCCGGTGGAGACAGGCGGCGTGAACGCTCAGAGGTAGCGGTCAGCGAGTCGATCCACTCGGTGCTGATGTGGCTGGCCACGTAGTTCTGCACTTTCTCGATGCGCTGGTGGTCGTCCGCCGGCACTTCGAGGTTGAAGCTCTGCAGACTCAGCGAGGTTTGCCAGGTGTTGGTATCAACCATGAACACCGGCAGGCCGGTTTGGAAGGCGCGTTCGCACAGCTTCTTGATCGGCTCGTCGATGGCGTAGCCGCCGGTCAGCAGGATGGCGCCGATTTCCACGCCGTTCATCGCGGCCAGGCAGGCGGAGACCAGCACGTCAGGGCGGTCTGCGGAGGTCACCAGCAGGGAGCCTGGGCGGAAGTGTTCCAGCATGTGTGGGATGCTGCGCGCACAGAAAGTCACGGACTTCACGCGGCGGGTCATGATGTCGCCTTCGTTGACCACGCGGGCCTTCAGGTGGCGAGCCATGTCGATGGCGCGGGTGGCGATCAGATCGAAACTCCACGGCACGCAGCCCAGAACCGGCAGTGGGCTGTTGGCGAACAGCTGTGCAGGATCGACGTGGGCGATGCTGGCCTTGGTGGAGTCGTCGAAGATTTCGGACAGGTCAGGACGGGTGCGGCCCTGATCGTCGACCGGCGCGTTCAGCTTGTTGATGATAACGCCGGTGATGTTTTTGTTCTTGCTGCCGCCGAAGCTGGTGCGCGCCAGTTCGATGCGCTCTTTCAGCTGCGCCGGGGAGTCGTTGCCCAGCGCCAGCACGAAGACGATCTCGGCGTTCAGGGTTTTGGCGATCTCGTAGTTCAGCGCGTTGGCGAACTGATGCTTGCGGGTTGGCACCAGGCCTTCGATCAGCACCACTTCCGCGTCTTTGGTGTTCTCGTGGTAACGCGCCACGATCTCTTCCATCAGCACGTCTTGCTGGTTGGAGCTCAGCAGGCCCTCAACGTAGTCCATGCGCAGCGGTTCGGCCGCCGGAATGGTGGAGTTGCTGCGGATGATGGTGGTGGTCTGGTCGAGTGCGTTGTCGCCGGTGCGCGGTTGAGCGATAGGTTTGAACACGCTCAGACGAACGCCTTTTTGCTCCATGGAGCGGATGACACCCAGGCTGACGCTGGTCAGGCCGACGCTGGTGCCGGTGGGGATCAACATAATAGTACGTGACACAGAATAGTCCTCTTCACGATTAACATGAGGCTAAAACAACACCGTCAGCCTGGGCTGACGGTGTTTTGAGAGCATTACGCGGTCAGGCGGGATGCGTCCTGCGCGATGACCAACTCTTCGTTGGTCGGGATCACCAGCGCCAGGCGGCTGCCGTCTTTGGTGATGGTGCCGGATTTGCCGAAGCGAGCGGCCATGTTGCGGTCGTGGTCGATTTCGAAGCCCAGCAGGCCCAGTTTGTTCAGGGTCAGCTCACGCACCATGCCGGCGTTCTCGCCGATGCCGCCGGTGAAGATCACCGCGTCCAGACGGCCTTCCATCAGCGCGCTGTAGGCACCGACGTATTTGGCCAGACGGTGGCAGAACACGTCCATGGCACGTTTGGCGTCGGCTTTGCTGTCGTAGTTGTCTTCAACGTAACGGCAGTCGCTGGTGACTTCGGTCAGGCCCAGCAGGCCGGATTCTTTGGTCAGCATCTTGTTGATCTGGTCAACGCTCATGCCCAGAGAATCGTGCAGGTGGAAGATGATAGCCGGATCGATGTCACCGCTGCGGGTGCCCATCACCAGGCCTTCCAGCGGGGTCAGACCCATGGAGGTGTCAACGCACTGGCCGTTGCGCACTGCGGTGACGGAGCCGCCGTTGCCCAGGTGGCAAGTGATTACGTTCACTTCTTCCACCGGCTTGTTCAGCATCTTCGCGGCTTCTTGAGTCACGTAGAAGTGGCTGGTGCCGTGTGCGCCGTAGCGGCGAACGCCGTGGTCGCGGTACAGGCTGTACGGCAGGGCGTACAGGTAAGATTCTTCCGGCATGGTCTGGTGGAACGCGGTGTCGAACACGGCAACGTTCTTGTCAGCCAAGTGAGGGAAGGATTTCAGCGCTTCCGCGATGCCGATCAGGTGAGCCGGGTTGTGCAGTGGTGCAAACGGCACGGAATCTTTGATACCCTGCAGAACTTCGTCGTTGATCACGGCGGAAGCGGTGAACTTCTCGCCGCCGTGCACGATGCGGTGGCCGATAGCGGTCAGCTGCGCAGAAAGCTCTGGTTTTTGTGCCAGAATAGTATTAACAATGAAGTTCAGCGCTTCGCTGTGTGCAGCGCCGGCCCCCAGGGCAGCTTCGTGTTTGGCGCCGTCCATTTTCCACTTGATGCGAGCTTCAGGCAGGTGGAAACACTCGGCCAAACCGGAGAGGAATTCGTCGCCGTTAACGGCATCGATGATGGCGAATTTCAGAGAAGAACTGCCGCAGTTAAGAACCAGTACTAGCTTACTCGACATGGAAGTACCTACTTAAATAGTCGTGTTGTTAAAAGAAAATCGAACACACGTGGTGAATTAATCGTCAATCAGACAACAAGCGTAGCGCATAGTGCCGATGACATTTATGATTAACATCATGTGAAGTGCACAAATCACAGGATGATGGAAAAACCGATGATTTCTCTGCGGTTTAAATAATCTTGATTTTTATAGGGCTAAAAGTTGACAAAATTTACGTCATCTTCTACCGGCCACAAGGCCGGCTTAGGATACCGATAGCCCGGTGCAAACACAAAATAAATTTAAAGCTTCAAATTTTTTAGTATGGGCTCTGGCAGCACGCTTTTAGTTTCTTTACGTGACGTTGAGGTACGCAATGACGAGCAAACCGTCCGGTTCCGTAAGCTGGTTTCAGGTCTTCCAGCGCGGGCAGCATTATATGAAAACCTGGCCGTCAGACAAACGTCTGACACCGGTCTTTCCGGAGAACCGCGTTGCGCGTGCCACCCGTTTCGCTATCCGTTTCATGCCGCCGTTGGCGATTTTCACGCTGACCTGGCAGATCGCGCTGGGCGGCCAGCTCGGCCCGGCTATCGCCACCGCGCTGTTCGCCTGCAGCCTGCCGATGCAGGGCTTGTGGTGGCTGGGGCGCCGTTCTGTTACGCCGCTGCCGCCGACGCTGCTGCAATGGTTCCATGAGGTGCGCAACAAGCTGACGGAAGCCGGGCAGGCGGTGGCGCCGCTCGAGGGCACGCCCACCTATCAGACGCTGGCCGATCTGCTTAAGCGCGCCTTCAAGCAGTTGGATAAAACCTTCCTCGACGATCTGTAATGAAAAGGCCGCGCTGATGCGGCCTTTCTCGTGAAAGCGCCAATAACCCCGGTTTAAATCAAAGAACGGTCGAGTTGTGATTTCCTGCGTTCTTGCGCTGTGCGATGCTCCCGCCATCATACAGAAATGAGGAAATCCTGATGGAAATGACCCATGCCCAGCGCCTGATCCTGTCGAATCAGTACAAGATGATGACGCTACTCGATCCGGACAACAGCGATCGTTATCGCCGGTTGCAAACCATCGTCGAACGCGGCTTCGGTTTGCAAATGCGCGAGCTGGATCGTGACTTTGGTGAACTGAGCGAAGAGGTATGCCGCACCATCATCAACGTGATGGAGATGCACCATGCGCTGCAGGTTTCCTGGGGCAATCTGAAAGAGAAGCAGGGGCTGGACGAGCGCCGCCTGGCGTTTCTCGGCTTCGACGCCGCCACCGAGGCGCGCTACCTGAGCTATGTGCGTTTCCTGGTCAACACCGAGGGGCGCTATACTCACTTCGATTCCGGCAGCCACGGTTTCAACGCCCAGACCAAAATGTGGGAAAAATACCAGCGTATGCTGGCGATCTGGCTGGCCTGCCCGCGCCAGTATCACTTGAGCGCCGTTGAGATAGCGCAAATCATCAATGCTTGATTAAAAAGAGGTTTTCTGTGGAGTGTAAGGGTTTTCTGTTCGATCTTGATGGCACCCTGGTGGATTCGCTGCCGGCGGTAGAGCGCGCCTGGACGCACTGGGCCGAGCGCCGCGGCGTCGATCCGCAAGCGGTGCTGGACTTCATTCACGGTAAACAGGCCATTACTTCTCTGCGCCACTTTATGCCGGGTGAAAGCGAAGCGGAAATTCAGCGCGAGTTCCAACTGCTGGAGCAGGTGGAAGCGCAGGATACCGAAGGCGTTCGCGCGCTGCCGGGCGCCATCGCGTTGTTGGAGCGCCTGAACGCGCTCGGCATCCCTTGGGCGATCGTCACCTCCGGTTCGGTGCCGGTAGCCGGCGCTCGCCGCCAGGCCGGCGGTTTGCCGCAGCCGGCGGTGTTCATCACCGCCGAGCAGGTTAAACACGGCAAGCCTCAGCCCGATGCCTACCTGCTGGGCGCCGAACGTCTGGGGCTGGCGCCGCACGAGTGCGTGGTGGTTGAAGACGCGCCGGCCGGCATTCTTTCGGGGCTGGCGGCGGGCTGCCAGGTGATTGCGGTCAACGCCCCGGCCGACGCGCCGAAGCTGGAGCAGGTTGACCTGCGGCTGGATTCGCTGGCGCAGATCGCCGTTGATAAAACGGCGCAGGGCGCGATCGTTCGCCTACTGGCCTGAGTGGCATTATCTTCACCCTAATTGATTAGACCCCGCCTTTGCGGGGTTTTTTTATGCTATTTTTTAAGCCCTTGGACATTTGCCGGATGAGGCCGTTTTGAACAGCGAATTACTGTGGGTGCTGAGTTTACTGCTGATTGCCATCGTGCTGTTTACCACCAACAAGCTGCGCATGGACGTGGTGGCGCTGTTGGTGATCATCGCCTTCGTGCTGAGCGGCACGCTCAGCCTGCAGGAGGCGACGGTCGGGTTCAGCGATCCCAACGTGATTCTGATCGCCGCGCTGTTCGTGATCGGCGAAGGGTTGGTACGCACCGGGGTGGCCTATCAGGTGGGCGACTGGTTGGTGAAAGTGGCCGGCAGCAGCGAAACCAAAATGTTGATGCTGCTGATGGTGACGGTCGCCGGGCTGGGGGCATTTATGAGCTCGACCGGCGTGGTGGCGATCTTTATCCCGGTGGTGCTCAGCGTGACGGCCAGAATGAAGATCGCGCCGGGGCGGCTGATGATGCCGCTCAGCTTTGCCGGGCTTATCAGCGGCATGATGACGTTGGTGGCCACGCCACCCAATATGGTGGTCAACAGCGAGCTGGTGCGCGAAGGCATCCATGGTTTCGGTTTCTTCAGCGTGACGCCGATCGGCCTGGTGGTGCTGGCGCTGGGGGTCGGCTACATGCTGATCGCCCGGCGTTGGCTGGGCAGCGGTGACACGGGCAAAGCCGGCGACGGCTGGCAGCGCCGCACCTTCCGCGATCTGATCCGCGATTACAGACTGACCGGCCGCGCGCGGCGGCTGGCTGTCCGCAGCGCTTCGCCGCTGATTGGGCGTTCGCTGGATGAACTGCACCTGCGTGCGCGCTACGGCGCCAACGTGGTGGGCATCGAACGCTGGAAACGCTTTCGGCGGGTGATGGTCAGCGCCTCCGGCAGCACCGAGCTGCGCGAGGGTGACGTTCTCTTGATCGACATGTCGGACAGCCAGATCGATCTGCGCGAATTCTGCGGCGAACAGCGGCTGGAGCCGATGGTGCTGCGCGGCGATTACTTCTCGGAACAGTCGCGCAACGTCGGCATGGCGGAGGTCTCGCTGATCCCTGACTCGGCGCTGCTGGGCAAAAGCCTGCGCGAAGCGGCGTTCCGCAGCCGCTACGATCTGAACGTGGTGGGCATCCGCCGCCACGGCGAGACGCTCGGCGGCAAACTGGTGGACGAGCCGCTGGAGCTGGGCGACATTTTGCTGGTGATCGGCGACTGGAAGGCGATCCGTCAACTGCAGGCCAAAACCCATGACTTTATCGTGCTCAACTTGCCGGCCGAAGTGGACGAAGTGGCGCCGGCCATCACGCAGGCGCCGCACGCGCTGTTTTGCCTGGCGTTGATGGTGGCGATGATGCTGACCGACGAAATCCCCAACCCGATCGCGGCGCTGATCGCCTGTTTGCTGATGGGCAAATTCCGCTGTATCGACATGGAGAGCGCTTATAAATCGATCCATTGGCCGAGCATCATTTTGATCGTCGGCATGATGCCGTTCGCGCAGGCGCTGCAAAAGACCGGCGGGGTCAGTCTGATCGTCAGCGGGCTGATGGATGTCGCCGGCGGGGCGGGGCCGCGCGTGATGCTGCTGTGCCTGTTCGTCTTGTGCGCGACTATCGGGCTGTTTATTTCCAACACCGCGACGGCGGTGCTGATGGCGCCGATCGCCATCGCCGCCGCGCGCGAAATGGGCGTCTCGCCATACCCGTTCGCGATGATTATCGCCATCGCCGCGTCCGCCGCCTTTATGACGCCGGTCTCTTCACCGGTCAACACGCTGGTGCTGGGGCCGGGCAATTACAAGTTCGGCGATTTCGTGCGTCTCGGCGTGCCGTTCACCCTGCTGGTGATGGCGGTCAGCGTGATTGTGGTGCCGTGGCTCTACGGTTTTTAACGGCGCAGCGAGGCTGCGCCGGCGGGGTTACAGCGAACTGTCGAGGCTGATTTCGTCCAGCGACAGGCTGAAGCTGGGAATGAACACTTCCATGAAGTAGTCCATCTCCGGGCTGCGGCGCTGTTCCAGGGTTTTATCCAGCCTCGCCTTGGCCAGGGTGAATTCGTTGTTGCCGGCAGACAGCTCTTCCAGGCATTTCAGGTAGGCGCACAGCGCGTCAGCCTGCTTCACCACCTGCTTTTCATCTTCGCTGTAATAATGCTCATCGAGAATGGTGCGAAAATCGTTGCGCAGCTCCGCCGGGATCATGTCCAGCAGCTTTTGCTGGGCGATCTTTTCGATCTTCTTGTACTCATGGGCGATCTGCGGATTGTAGTATTTGATCGGCGTCGGCATGTCGCCGGTGATCACTTCGCTGGCGTCATGGTACATCGCCAACAGCGCAACGCGGTCGGCGTTGAGGTTGCCGTTGAATTTGCGGTTCTTGATCACCGCCAACGCGTGGGCGACAAAGGCCACCTGCAGACTGTGTTCGGAGACGTTCTCGGTGCGCACGTTGCGCATCAGCGGCCAGCGGTTGATCAGTTTCAGGCGGGACAGATGGGCGAAGAAATGGCTCTGACTCATGGTGCTCTCTTTAACGGCAAGTGAGGGCCCCATTGTGAAGCAGTGTCGGCGAATTTTGCAACCGGGCTGTGAGGGAAGGGCGCAGCGAGGCGCTGCGCCCCTGATGATTATTGATGATAGCCTTCCAGGAAGCGGCCCAGCTTGCCGACCGCCATTTCCAGTTCGTCTACGCGCGGCAGGGTGACGATGCGCACGTGATCGGGGTAAGGCCAGTTGAACGCGGAGCCCTGCACCAGCAGCACTTTTTCCTGCAGCAACAGATCCAGCACCAGCTTCTGGTCGTCATGGATGTTGAAGCGTTTGGCATCGATGCGCGGGAACATGTACAACGCGCCCTGCGGCTTCACGCAAGAGACACCCGGGATGTCGTTGAGCAATTCCCAGGTGCGGTTGCGCTGTTCGTACAGGCGGCCGCCGGGCTGAATGAATTCGCTGATGCTCTGATAACCGCCCAGCGCGGTCTGAATCGCGTGCTGCATCGGCACGTTGGCGCACAGGCGCATCGAAGCCAGCATCTCCAGCCCTTCGATATAGCCTTTGGCGTGCTTTTTCGGCCCGTTCAGCACCATCCAGCCCTGGCGGAAACCCGCCACGCGGTAGGTCTTCGACAGGCCGTTGAAGGTCACGGTCAGCAGATCCGGCGCCAGCGCGGCGATAGAGTGGTGCTCTGCTTCGTCGTACAGGATCTTGTCGTAGATCTCGTCGGCGAAGATGATCAGGTTGTGTTGACGGGCGATCTCGACGATCTGCTCAAGCAGCGCTTTGCTGTAGACCGCACCGGTCGGGTTGTTCGGGTTGATGATCACGATGCCGCGGGTGCGCGGGGTGATCTTGCTGATGATGTCGTCCAGATCCGGGAACCAGCCGGCCTGCTCATCGCACAGGTAATGTACGGCCTTGCCGCCGGACAGCGATACTGCGGCGGTCCACAGCGGATAGTCCGGCGCCGGCACCAGCATTTCGTCGCCGCTGTTGAGCAGCGCCTGCATGGACTGAACGATCAGCTCGGAGACGCCGTTGCCAATGTAGATATCCTCAACGGTCACGTCACGCATGTTGCGCGCCTGATAGTGCTGCATGATCGCTTTACGCGCCGAGAAGAGGCCTTTGGAATCGGAGTAGCCTTGCGCCGTGGGCAGATTGCGGATCACGTCGACCAGGATTTCGTCCGGGGCGTCGAAGCCGAACGGGGCAGGGTTGCCGATGTTCAGTTTCAGGACTTTATTGCCTTCTTCTTCAAGACGTTTAGCTTCTTTAAGCACCGGGCCGCGAATGTCATAGCAGACGTTGTCCAGTTTGCTGGATTTCTCAATGGGGGACATAAAAAGTTGAGCCTTTTGCTGGGATAGGGGCGCTCCTACCGTGGGACGCCGCAACCCGCCCAATGTACTCCTGGCGTAGTTGCTTTTGAAGGGTTTTGCACGCCTTTGGTGCAAATGCATGTCGTAACGGGGGATTTTAGTTATGATAAGCAAAGGTAAAGTTATTTTGTGGTTCATAATTTCATGAACTATAATTTTACTAGGGTTTTGTTCTGTGAAATCGAGCGTCGTTCAACGCGACGCGCTGGCGTCAGCGCCTGGGTGTGGAGAACTGATAAGCCATAAGGGAGAATGGTTTTCAGTAACTGTAAAGGAACGATAATACCGGAGTTGTCTGATAGCGGGTTGTCAGATGACACACCACACTAAGAAAAATGGCATATTTACATAAGCTTTACTTTATATTTTATCTTAAGCATTGTTTATGTGGTTATGAGAATATTATTTAAAGTAAAAATCTTACTGATTGAATTTATTAAATTCATTGCGTGGTGATACGAAGTCGGTGCCGTTAATTATTTATATTTCTTGCTCGTAAATGCAGTCTGAACGCCAGTTGATAAGGGTTATCAGTAGCACGAATGGAGTGGAAATTAGGCAGTATGAATGAGTAAAATCTCAGGCCCGGTGGGGGTTTTCCCCGTATGCCGGCATTTAGTCCCCCGCGTTCTATAAGCAGCATCGATAGATCGCATTTCAAAAAGCGATAGAGGTAACGAATCATAAGTAATTTTTTTGCCCTCCACTTATGAGTGGGGTACTGTCATAACAGGCTCCGTCCTTTTTCAACGGCGTCTGAGAAACACACCAGGGTAGTAGTTCGTAAATTAGAATTTAAAAAAGTGAAGAATACACTATGACAACTGCAAATCGTCCGATACTTAATCTCGACCTCGATCTGCTAAGAACCTTTGTTGCGGTTGCTGATTTGAATACTTTCGCAGCGGCGGCTGTCGCCGTTTGCCGTACTCAATCAGCCGTCAGCCAACAAATGCAGCGATTAGAGCAACTGGTCGGCAAAGAACTGTTTGCCCGCCATGGGCGCAACAAACTTCTGACTGAGCATGGTATTCAGCTTCTCGGTTATGCCAGAAAAATCCTGCGCTTTAACGATGAAGCCTGTACCTCTCTGATGTACAACAATATTAAAGGTGTTCTGACCATCGGCGCTTCCGACGACACCGCCGATACCATTCTGCCTTTCCTGCTGAACCGCGTAACCGCCATCTATCCGAAGCTGGCTATTGACGTGCGCGTGAAGCGCAGCACGACGATGGTCGATCTGCTGGAGGAGGGCGAGATCGATCTGGCGGTGACCACGGCCGATCCCGAAGGGCATCCGCACATCGTGCTGCGCACGTCGCCGACGTTGTGGTACTGCGCCGCCGATTATCATTACCAGGCCGGCGAGCCGATCCCGCTGGTGGTGATGGACGAGCCAAGCCCGTTCCGTTCGCTGGCGATCAAGCAGTTGGACGAAGCCGGCATCCCGTGGCGCATCGCCTACGTCGCTTCCACGCTGTCCGCGGTGCGGGCGGCTTGCAAGGCCGGCCTGGGCGTGACCGCGCGGCCGATCGAGATGATGAGCCCTGACCTGCGGGTGCTGGGCGCGGCGGAAGGTTTGCCGCCGTTGCCGGATACCCAGTATGCGCTGTGCACAAACGCGCAGTGCAGCAACGAGCTGGCGATGGCCATCTTCAGCGCGATGCAGGGCGGCAATGGCGGCTATGGCTTCAACGGCGCGGAAGGCGGTCTCCAGAGCGATCAGGATGACGCCAGCCTGGTGGACGAAGAAGAATAACGCTGCGGCGCGATATCTGATGAAAACCTCTGCTTCGGCGGAGGTTTTTTTTGTCCTTTTTTTACCTAAAATTGTATTTATATGTGTTTGGTTTGTTTTTTTAGTTGAGTTGGCTGTTTTTTAACTTTTAAGCGTTACTGAAAAGAGAGTTTGGCCGGGTTTAATACGCTAAGTTCGTTTTTTGAGCAATAAGATTGAATGGGTTAAAGGCATGGTAATAACAGGGTTATTTTGTTAGCTTATAGCGGCCGTTTTTGCGGCTCAATTTGAGGAAAATTGTTAAAGGGCCACACTTTTTTTGAGGATTTATGCTGAAAACGTGTCCTGGATCAAAAAAATACCCCTAGGTAGTGAGTGGAAGAACAGGGAATTCCTGAGACAATGGTATAGTAAAACTGAAATGTGCATGTTGGTTTATATCTATCTGTTTCTACACAAAAATTAACTGACACGATTTAGCCTGTCCCTGGCGCATCAAATGTTAATCAAATGATACGTATGTAAACTAGTGTGTAGATACTTTTGTCAAAGTTGACAAAAGGTTATAGAAAGGAGTAAAAAGCCCACAGAAAAACGCTGCCTAACTCGCTGTAAAAGCAGTTTGTTTGTGTGGTTATTTATCCTTCCCTTAAATCGATGTGGCGCACTAACTGCCGGTGACAAGAGCAGTGCGATCGACGCCACTTTTGATGAGTAAGCATAGAGTATGTCAACAACCACTGAAGTTATCGCTCATCACTGGGCGCTCGCCGTATTTCTCGTTGTGGCTATCGGGCTCTGCGGCTTAATGTTGCTGGGCGCGTTCTTCTTGGGCGGGAGAGCCCGGGCGCGCGCCAAACACACCCCGTTTGAATCAGGCATCGACTCGGTCGGCACGGCGCGCATGCGTTTGTCCGCCAAGTTCTACCTGGTGGCCATGTTCTTCGTTATTTTCGACGTTGAAGCCTTATACCTGTATGCCTGGTCGGTCTCGATTCGCGAGAGCGGCTGGGTAGGCTTTATCGAAGCCGCCATTTTCATTTTGGTGCTATTGGCCGGTCTGGTTTATCTGGTGCGCATCGGCGCGTTGGATTGGACTCCGGCGCGTTCCCAACGCCGCAGCAAACCGAGCACGATCACTAACACCAACAGTCATCCGCAGTAACAGCGAGGCATTAAGATGGACTATACGCTCACCCGCATAGACCCGAACGGTGAGAACGACCGTTATCCCCTGCAAAAACAGGAGATCGTCGCCGATCCCCTGGAACAACAGGTCCACCGCACGGTTTACATGGGTAAACTCGAGCATGCGCTGCATGACATGGTGAACTGGGGGCGTAAAAACTCTATTTGGCCGTATAACTTCGGCCTTTCGTGCTGTTACGTGGAGATGGTGACGTCGTTTACCGCCGTTCACGACGTGGCGCGTTTCGGTGCGGAAGTGTTGCGCGCCTCCCCGCGTCAGGCTGACCTGATGGTGGTGGCCGGCACCTGCTTCACCAAGATGGCCCCGGTCATCCAACGTCTGTACGAGCAGATGCTGGAACCCAAGTGGGTGATCTCGATGGGCGCTTGCGCCAACTCCGGCGGCATGTACGACATCTATTCCGTGGTGCAGGGCGTGGACAAGTTCCTGCCGGTCGACGTGTACATTCCCGGCTGCCCACCGCGTCCGGAAGCCTACATGCAAGCGCTGATGCTGCTGCAGGAATCCATCGGCAAAGAACGTCGCCCACTGTCGTGGGTTGTCGGCGATCAGGGCGTTTACCGCGCCAATATGCAGTCTGAAAGAGAGCGTAAACACGGCGAGCGCATCGCGGTGACCAACCTCCGGACGCCTGACGAGATTTAAGACGTTCATTTAACGTCCATCTTAGTGCGCTATTGGTTAACACAGCGAAAAGTGAAACTTGCGGCGAATAACCCTTTAGTGTGGTGAAAAAAAATTATGACAGATTTGACGACGCACGACGCCTTGCCTGCCTGGCAGACCCGAGATCACCTTGACGACCCGGTGATCGGCGAACTGCGCAACCGTTTTGGGCCGGAAGCCTTTACTGTTCAGGCCACCCGCACCGGCATGCCCGTGGTATGGGTTAAACCTGACCAGTTACTGGAAGTAATGACGTTCCTGAGAAAACAGCCGAAGCCGTATGTCATGCTGTTCGATCTGCATGGCGTGGACGAACGTCTTCGCACCCACCGCGACGGCCTGCCCGCTGCGGATTTCTCCGTTTTCTACCATCTGATTTCCATCGAGCGCAACCGCGACATCATGCTGAAGGTGGCGCTGTCTGAAAAAGACCTGCACGTGCCGACGGCCACCAAGGTGTTCCCAAACGCCAACTGGTATGAGCGCGAGACCTGGGAAATGTTCGGCATCACCTTCGACGGCCACCCGCACCTGTCGCGCATCATGATGCCGCAGACCTGGGAAGGGCACCCGCTGCGCAAGGACTACCCGGCGCGCGCCACCGAATTCGATCCTTTCGTGTTGACCAAGCAGAAAGAAGATCTGGAGATGGAAGCGCTGACCTTCAAGCCGGAAGACTGGGGCATGAAGCGCGGCACCGAGAACGAAGACTTCATGTTCCTCAACCTCGGCCCGAACCACCCGTCTGCGCACGGTGCGTTCCGCATCATTCTGCAGCTGGACGGCGAAGAGATCGTCGACTGCGTGCCGGATATCGGTTATCACCACCGCGGCGCTGAGAAGATGGGCGAGCGTCAATCCTGGCACAGCTACATTCCGTACACCGACCGCATCGAATACCTCGGCGGCTGCGTGAACGAAATGCCTTACGTGCTGGCGGTTGAAAAGCTGGCCGGCATCAAGGTGCCGGAGCGCGTTGACACCATTCGCGTGATGCTGTCCGAACTGTTCCGCATCAACAGCCACCTGCTGTACATCTCCACCTTCATTCAGGACGTCGGCGCGATGACCCCGGTGTTCTTCGCCTTTACCGACCGCCAGAAGATCTACGATCTGGTGGAAGCTATCACCGGCTTCCGTATGCACCCGGCCTGGTTCCGTATCGGCGGCGTCGCGCACGATCTGCCGCGCGGCTGGGATCGCCTGCTGCGTGAATTCCTCGAATGGATGCCGAAGCGTCTGGATTCCTACGTGAAAGCGGCGCTGAAGAACAGCATTCTGAAAGGCCGTTCCATCGGCGTCGCGTCTTACAACGCCAAAGAAGCGCTGGAATGGGGCGTGACCGGTGCCGGTCTGCGCGCCACCGGCGTCGAGTTCGACGTGCGTAAATGGCGCCCGTACTCCGGCTACGAGAACTTCGACTTCGAAGTGCCGGTCGGCGACGGCAACAGCGATTGCTACACCCGCGTGATGCTGAAGGTGGAAGAGCTGCGCCAGAGCCTGCGCATCCTCGAACAGTGCCTGAACAATATGCCGGAAGGCCCGTTCAAGGCCGATCACCCGCTGACCACGCCGCCGCCGAAAGAGCGCACGCTGCAGCACATTGAAACGCTGATCACCCACTTCCTGCAGGTTTCCTGGGGCCCGGTGATGCCAGCCAACGAATCATTCCAGATGATTGAAGCCACCAAAGGGATCAACAGCTACTACCTGACCAGCGACGGCAGCACCATGAGCTACCGCACCCGGGTACGTACGCCGAGCTTTGCGCACCTGCAGCAGATCCCATCGGTCATCCGAGGCAGCCTGGTTTCCGACCTGATCGTCTATCTGGGTAGTATCGATTTTGTAATGTCAGATGTGGACCGCTAACTATGCATGATCAAAAAGACAATCACGCAGTCAACGATGCGCTCGAGCCCATCAATGCAGCCGCTCCTCAGAGCGGCGTTGATGCATTTGTACTGAGCGCGGAAGAACGTGATGCGATCGAGCACGAAAAGCACCATTACGAGGATCCGCGCGCCGCTTCCATCGAAGCACTGAAAATTGTGCAGAAGCAGCGCGGCTGGGTTCCGGACGGTGCGATTTACGCCATCGCGGAAGTGCTGGGCATCCCCGCCAGCGACGTAGAAGGCGTGGCCACGTTCTACAGCCAGATTTTCCGTCAGCCAGTAGGACGTCACGTGATCCGTTATTGTGACAGCGTTGTTTGTCACATCACCGGTTACCAGGGCATTCAGGCCGCTATCGAGAAGAAGCTGAACATCAAACCGGGTCAAACCACCTTTGATGGCCGCTTCACGCTGCTGCCGACCTGCTGTCTGGGCAACTGCGATAAAGGGCCGACCATGATGATTGATGACGACACGCACAGTCAGCTGAAGCCTGAAGATATCGAGACGCTACTGGAGCAGTATCAATGACCAAGCACATTGTACGCACTCCCGAAACGCATCCGCTGACCTGGCGTCTGCGTGATGACAAGCAGCCGCTGTGGCTGGACGAATACCGCAGCAAAAACGGCTATGCCGGCGCAGAGAAGGCCCTCAAAGGCCTGGCCCCGGACGAGATCGTCGGCCTGGTGAAAGATTCCGGGCTGAAGGGCCGCGGCGGCGCGGGCTTCTCCACCGGTTTGAAGTGGAGCCTGATGCCGAAGGACGAATCCATGAACATCCGTTACCTGCTGTGTAACGCCGATGAGATGGAGCCGGGCACCTATAAAGACCGCCTGCTGATGGAGCAGCTGCCGCACCTGCTGGTGGAAGGCATGCTGATCTCCGCGTTCGCGCTGAAAGCCTACCGCGGGTACATCTTCCTGCGCGGCGAGTACATCGAAGCGGCGGCGCACCTGCGTCGCGCCATCGCGGAAGCCACCGAAGCCGGCTATCTGGGCAAGAACATTCTCGGCACCGGGTTTGATTTCGAGCTGATCGTGCACACCGGCGCCGGCCGTTACATCTGCGGCGAAGAAACCGCGCTGATCAACTCGCTGGAAGGCCGCCGCGCCAACCCGCGTTCCAAGCCGCCATTCCCGGCCAGCGCCGGCGTCTGGGGCAAGCCGACCTGCGTCAACAACGTCGAAACGTTGTGCAACGTGCCGGCCATTTTGGCGAACGGCGTGGAGTGGTACACCGGCATCTCCGGCAGTGAAGACAAAGGCACCAAGCTGATGGGCTTCTCCGGCCGGGTGAAAAATCCGGGCGTCTGGGAGCTGCCGTTCGGCACCACCGCGCGCGAAATCCTGGAAGATTACGCCGGCGGCATGCGCGACGGTCTGCGTTTCAAAGCCTGGCAGCCGGGCGGCGCGGGCACCGACTTCCTGACCGCCGATCACCTCGATCTGCCGATGGAATACGGCGCGATCGGCAAAGCCGGCAGCCGTCTCGGCACCGCGTTGGCGATGGCGGTAGACCACGAGATCGGCATGGTGCCGCTGGTGCGTAACCTGGAAGAGTTCTTCGCCCGCGAGTCCTGCGGCTGGTGTACGCCTTGCCGAGATGGCCTGCCGTGGAGCGTGAAGATCCTGCGTGCGTTGGAAAACGGCGAAGGGCAGCCGGGGGATATCGAAACCCTCGAACAGCTGTGCCGTTCCCTCGGCCCGGGCAAAACCTTCTGCGCCCACGCGCCAGGTGCCGTAGAGCCACTGCAAAGCGCGATTAAATATTTCCGTGAAGAGTTCGAGGCGGGTATCGCCGTGCAGCACTTCGGCAACGCGCATGCGATTGGCGGCATTCAGCCGAACAATCTGCTGAAGCAACGCTGGTAAGCCGACTCGCCCGAACACGGCCAGAATTTTTGATTAACGCCTGCCGCAAGGCAGGCCACTTGGAAGCATGCTGACTATGGCTACGATTCATGTAGACGGCAAAGAGTATGAGGTAGACGGAGCGGACAACCTGCTGCAGGCTTGTCTCTCCCTCGGCCTTGATATTCCTTACTTTTGCTGGCATCCGGCGCTGGGAAGCGTCGGCGCTTGCCGCCAATGTGCGGTAAAGCAATACCAAAACGCGGAAGATACGCGCGGCCGTTTGGTGATGTCCTGTATGACCCCGGCATCCGATGGCACCTTCATCTCCATCGATGACGGCGAAGCGAAGCAGTTCCGTGAAAGCGTGGTCGAGTGGTTGATGACCAACCACCCGCACGATTGCCCGGTCTGTGAGGAAGGCGGTAACTGTCACCTGCAGGATATGACGGTAATGACCGGCCACAGCTTCCGTCGCTACCGCTTCACCAAGCGCACCCACAACAACCAGGAGCTGGGGCCGTTTATCTCGCACGAGATGAACCGCTGCATCGCCTGCTACCGCTGCGTGCGTTACTACAAAGACTATGCGGACGGCACCGACTTCGGCGTGTACGGCGCGCACGACAACGTCTACTTCGGTCGCCCGGAAAGCGGCACGCTGGAAAGCGAGTTCTCCGGCAACCTGGTGGAAGTGTGTCCGACCGGCGTCTTCACCGACAAAACGCATTCCGAACGCTACAACCGTAAATGGGACATGCAGTTCGCGCCGAGCATTTGCCAGCAGTGCAGCATCGGCTGTAACACCAGCCCGGGCGAGCGCTATGGCGAGCTGCGCCGTATCGAAAACCGTTACAACGGCAGCGTGAACCACTACTTCCTGTGCGACCGCGGCCGTTTCGGTTACGGCTACGTCAACCAGAAAGATCGTCCGCGTCAACCGCAGCAGCTGCGCGGCGACGACTGGATCACCCTGAACGCCGAGCAGGCGATGCAGGGCGCGGCGGACATCCTGCGTCAGGCGAAGAAAACCATCGGCATCGGCTCCCCGCGCGCCAGCCTGGAAAGCAACTTCGCACTGCGCGAGCTGGTCGGCGCCGAGAACTACTACACCGGTATCGCTCAGGCGGAGCAATCACGCCTGGCGCTGATGCTGAACGTGCTGAAGAACGGCGGCGTTCATACGCCGGCGCTGCGTGAGATCGAAGATTACGACGCGGTGCTGGTGCTGGGCGAAGACCTGACGCAAACCGGCGCGCGCATCGCGCTGTCCGTGCGTCAGGCCGTCAAGGGTAAAGCCCGCGCGATGGCGGCGGCGCAGCGCGTTGCCGACTGGCAGATCGCGGCGGTGCAGAACATCGGCCAGCACGCCAAGTACCCGCTGTTCACCACCAACGTCGACAACACCCGCCTGGACGACATCGCCGCCTGGAACTACCGCGCGCCGGTTGACGAGCAGGCGCGCTTCGGCTTCGCCATCGCGCACGCGCTGGATAGCGCGGCGCCGGCGGTGAACGATCTGGCCGAAGGCCTGAACAAGAAAGTCGACATCATCGTGCAGGCGCTGACCGGCGCACGCAAACCGCTGATCATTACCGGCAGCAACGCCGGCAGCGAAGCCATCATCGAAGCGGCGGCCAACATCGCCAAAGCGTTGAAGGGCCGCGGTTCCGACGTCGGCATCACCTTCGTGGCGGGCGCCGCCAACAGCATGGGCCTGGCGATGATCGGCGGCGGTTCGCTCGATCAGGCGCTGGAACAGCTGGCGAGCGGCGCAGCCGATACCGCCATCGTGATGGAAAACGATCTCTATCGCCATGCGCCGGCGGCGCAGGTGGACGCAGCGTTGGCCAAGGTCAGCAACCTGATCGTCGCCGATCACCAGCGCACCGCGATCATGGACAAAGCCAATCTGATCCTCTCCTCGGCCAGCTTTGCCGAGAGCGACGGTACGCTGATCAACCAGGAAGGCCGCGCGCAGCGCTTCTTCCAGGTATACGATCCGGCTTACTACGACGACGCCAAGAAGAATCAGTTCACCGTGATGCTGGAAAGCTGGCGCTGGATGCACTCGCTGCACTCCACCTACACCAGCCGCCATGTGGATTGGACTCAGCTCGATGACGTGATCGCCGCTTGCGTCGCCGCGTTGCCGCAGCTGCAGGGCATCGTCGATGCCGCGCCGGACGCGACTTTCCGCATTCGCGGTCAGAAGCTGGCGCGTTCGCCGCACCGTTCCAGCGGCCGTACCGCCATGCGCGCCAATATCAGCGTGCACGAGCCGCGTCAGCCGCAGGATAAAGACACCATGTTCGCCTTCTCGATGGAAGGGAACAACAGCCCGCTGGCCGATCGTCAGCAGATCCCGTTCGCCTGGGCGCCAGGCTGGAACTCACCGCAGGCATGGAACAAGTTCCAGGCTGAAGTGGGCGGCAAACTGCGCCACGGCGATCCGGGCGTGCGCCTGATCGAAGCGGGGGAGGGCAGCCTCGGTTACTTCGACCGCGTGCCAGCCGCCTTCAATCCGAACGACGGCTGGCGTGTCGCGCCTTACTACCACCTGTTCGGCAGCGATGAAATGTCGCAGCGCTCTCACGTGATCCAGCAGCGCATGCCGGAAGCCTACGTGATGGTCAACCCGGCCGACGCGGCGACGCTTGGCGTCAACGCGGGCAGCCTGGTGGAGTTCAGCTGTGCGGGCCAGACCTTGCGTCTGCCGGTGCGTCTGAGTGAAACCCTGACCCAGGGCCAGGTTGGTTTGCCGCTCGGCTTGCCAGGGATCCCGCCGATTCTGGTGGGTGCTAAGGTAGACAATCTGCGGGAGGCGGCACGATGAGCTGGTTTACCCCTGAGGTGATCGACATTCTGATCGCCGTTCTTAAAGCGGTCGTGATCCTGTTGGTGGTCGTGGCGTGCGGGGCGTTCATGAGCTTCGGCGAACGCCGCCTGCTCGGCCTGTTCCAGAACCGTTACGGACCGAACCGCGTAGGCTGGGGCGGCTCGCTGCAGCTGGTCGCCGACATGATCAAAATGTTCTTCAAGGAAGACTGGGTGCCGAGATTCTCCGACCGGGTGATCTTCACCCTGGCGCCGATGATCGCCTTTACTTCCCTGTTGCTGGCATTTGCCATCGTACCGGTCAGCCCGACCTGGGCGGTGTCCGATCTCAACATCGGTATTCTGTTCTTCCTGATGATGGCCGGCCTGGCGGTGTACGCCGTGCTGTTCGCCGGCTGGTCGAGCAACAACAAATACTCGCTGTTGGGCGCGATGCGTGCCTCCGCGCAAACCCTGAGCTACGAAGTGTTCATCGGCCTGTCGCTGATGGGCGTGGTGATGCAGGCGGGTTCGTTCAACATGCAGGCTATCGTTGAATCGCAGGCGCACGTCTGGAACGTCATTCCGCAGTTCTTCGGCTTCGTGACCTTCGCGATCGCCGGCGTGGCGGTGTGTCACCGTCACCCGTTTGACCAGCCGGAAGCCGAACAGGAACTGGCTGACGGTTACCACATCGAATATTCCGGCATGAAGTTCGGTCTGTTCTTCGTGGGGGAATACATCGGTATCGTCACCGTGTCCGCCCTGATTGTGACGTTGTTCTTCGGCGGCTGGCAGGGTCCGTTCCTGCCGCCATTCATCTGGTTCGCGTTGAAAACGGCCTTCTTCATGATGATGTTCATCCTGATCCGCGCCGCGCTGCCGCGTCCGCGTTATGACCAGGTGATGTCTTTCGGCTGGAAAGTGTGCCTGCCGCTGACGCTGCTGAACCTGCTGGCAACCGCCGCGGTCATTTTGTACAACGCTCAATAAGGGGTGAATAAACCATGACATTGAAAGAGTTAGTGGTTGGTTTCGGCACCCAGGTGCGCAGCATTTGGATGATTGGCATGCATGCCTTCGCCAAGCGTGAAACCCAGATGTACCCGGAAGAACCGGTTTACCTGCCGCCGCGCTACCGCGGCCGCATCGTGCTGACGCGCGATCCGGACGGCGAAGAGCGCTGCGTCGCCTGTAACCTGTGTGCGGTTGCCTGCCCGGTCGGCTGTATCTCGCTGCAAAAAGCGGAACAGAAAGACGGCCGTTGGTATCCGGAGTTCTTCCGCATCAACTTCTCGCGCTGCATTTTCTGTGGCCTGTGCGAAGAGGCTTGCCCGACTACCGCTATCCAGCTGACGCCGGATTTCGAACTGGGTGAGTACAAGCGTCAGGATCTGGTGTACGAAAAAGAAGATCTGTTGATCTCGGGGCCGGGTAAATATCCGGAATATAACTTCTACCGGATGGCCGGTATGGCGATTGACGGCAAAGCCAAAGGCGAAGCCGAAAACGAAGCCAAACCGATCGACGTCAAAGGTCTGTTGCCCTAAGGAGCCAGCAAGCATGGAAATTGCATTTTATCTGGCAGGTTTGATTGCGGTGGCCGCGACGATTCGCGTGATCACCCATACCAACCCTGTGCATGCGCTGCTGTATCTGATCGTCTCGTTATTGGCGATCTCGGCAGTCTTCTTCTCTCTCGGCGCCTACTTTGCCGCCGCGTTGGAAATCATCGTTTATGCGGGCGCCATCATGGTGCTGTTCGTGTTCGTGGTGATGATGCTGAACCTCGGCAACGTGCAGCAGCAAGAGCGCGACTGGATGAAGCCGACGGTGTGGATCGGGCCTGGCCTGCTGTCGCTGGCGCTGCTGGTGGTATTGATCGTCGCGATCCGCAGCGTATCCGATCAGGGTATCAGCGGTGAGATGGTCGACGCGAAGGCGGTGGGCATCAGCCTGTTCGGGCCTTACGTACTGGCGGTTGAGCTGGCTTCAATGCTGCTGTTGGCGGGTTTGGTTGTCGCCTTCCATATCGGCCGCGAACACAAGCCTGGCGAGGTGCTGAGCAACGCGCCGGCGAGTGGCGAAATGGCGAGAAGAAAATCGGAGGAGCAAGCATGATCCCTCTTCAACACGGCCTGATCCTGGCGGCTATCCTGTTTGTGCTCGGGCTGACCGGGCTGCTGGTGCGCCGCAACCTGCTGTTTATGCTGATCAGCCTGGAAGTGATGATCAACGCTGCGGCGTTGGCGTTTATCGTGGCGGGAAGCTACTGGGGCCAGGCGGACGGACAGGTGATGTACATCCTGGCAATCAGCCTGGCGGCAGCCGAGGCCAGTATCGGCCTGGCGCTGCTGCTGCAGCTCTACCGTCGTCGTCATACCCTGAATATTGATACTGTCAGTGAGATGCGCGGATGAACCTATTATATTTAACAATTCTGCTACCGCTGATCGGGTTCCTGCTGTTGGCATTTTCCCGCGGTCGTTGGTCTGAAAACACGGCGGCCACCGTCGGCGTGGGTTCTATCGGCCTGGCTGCGCTGGTCACGGTCTATGTGGCGATGGATTTCTTCGCCCAGAAAGCCGCCGGCGTGCAGCTATTCGAGCAAAGCCTGTGGACCTGGATGGCCGTCGGCAACTTCAATATCGGCGTGACCCTGGTGCTGGACGGCCTGTCGCTGACCATGCTGTCGGTGGTCACCGGCGTCGGCTTCTTCATCCACATGTTCGCTTCCTGGTACATGCGCGGTGAAGAGGGCTATTCGCGCTTCTTCGCTTACACCAACCTGTTTATCGCCAGCATGGTGGTATTGGTGCTGGCGGACAACCTGCTGTTGATGTACCTGGGTTGGGAAGGCGTGGGCCTGTGCAGCTACCTGTTGATCGGTTTCTACTACAAAGATCCGGCCAACGGCGCGGCGGCGATGAAAGCCTTTATCGTGACCCGCGTGGGCGACGTGTTCCTGGCGTTCGCGCTGTTCATCCTCTACAACGAGCTGGGCACGCTGAACATCCGCGAGCTGATGATCCTGGCGCCGCAGAAACTGGCGGTGGGCGACACGGCCATCACCTGGGCGACCCTGATGCTGCTGGGCGGCGCGGTCGGTAAATCGGCGCAGCTGCCGTTGCAAACCTGGTTGGCGGACGCGATGGCGGGCCCAACCCCGGTTTCCGCACTGATCCACGCTGCGACCATGGTGACCGCGGGCGTCTATCTGATCGCCCGCACGCACGGCCTGTTCCTGATGGCGCCGGAAGTGCTGCACCTGGTGGGCATCGTCGGTGCGGTCACTCTGCTGCTGGCCGGCTTCGCCGCGCTGGTGCAGACCGACATCAAGCGCGTGCTCGCTTACTCCACCATGAGCCAGATCGGTTACATGTTCCTGGCGCTGGGCGTGCAGGCATGGGACGCGGCGATCTTCCACCTGATGACCCACGCGTTCTTCAAGGCGCTGCTGTTCCTGTCGTCCGGTTCGGTGATCCTGGCTTGCCACCACGAGCAAAACATCTTCAAGATGGGCGGTCTGCGCAAGAGCATCCCGCTGGTGTACGTCTGCTTCCTGGTGGGCGGCGCGGCGCTGTCTGCGTTGCCGCTGGTCACGGCCGGCTTCTTCAGTAAGGACGAGATCCTGGCGGGCGCGATGGCCAACGGCCACATCAACCTGATGGTTGCCGGCCTGGTCGGTGCGTTCATGACCTCGCTGTACACCTTCCGTATGATTTTCATCGTGTTCCATGGCGAAGAGAAAATCAAAGCGCATGCCGGTAAAGGCATCACTCACCACTTGCCACTGCTGGTTCTGCTGGTGCTGTCCACCTTCGTCGGCGCGATGATCGTGCCGCCGTTGCAGGGCGTGCTGCCGGAGACCACCGAGCTGGCGCACGGCAGCGTGCTGCGGCTTGAAATCACCTCCGGCGTGGTGGCTATCGTCGGCATTCTGCTGGCGGCCGCGCTGTGGCTGGGCAAACGCAGCCTGGTCAACAGCATCGCCAACAGCGCGCCGGGTCGTTTCTTCTCGACCTGGTGGTTCCATGCCTGGGGCTTCGACTGGCTGTATGACAAAGTGTTCGTCAAGCCGTACCTGGGCATTGCGAAGCTGCTGCAACGCGATCCGCTGAACTCGCTGATGAATCTGCCGGCCGTCTTCTCCCGCTGGGGGAACCGCGGTCTGACGGTGAGCGAGAACGGTCAGGTGCGTTGGTATATAGCGTCTATGGGTGTGGGTGCAGTGGTCGTATTGGCTCTGTTGATTTTGGTTTAATTGAATAATTTAAACAGACGCATTTTTCGGGCGTAGCGCCGGGCAGGCGCTACGTACAAAGTTTGAAATTATTCGTATAAGGGACACAAAACGCCATGCTATTACCTTGGCTAATTCTTATCCCCTTTATCGGCGGTCTGCTGTGCTGGCAGCTTGAGCGCTTCGGTACTAAGGTGCCGCGCTGGATAGCGCTGATCGCAATGGGGCTGACGTTGGCGCTCTCTCTGCAGCTGTGGATGCAGGGCGGCTATACATTGACCACGCCGAAAGGCATTCCGCAGTGGCAGAGCGAATTCCTGCTGCCGTGGATCCCGCGCTTCGGCATCTCCATCCACCTGGCGCTGGACGGTCTGTCGCTGCTGATGGTGGTGTTGACCGGTCTGCTGGGCGTGCTGGCGATCCTCTGTTCCTGGCGTGAAATCCAGAAGTATCAGGGCTTCTTCCACCTCAACCTGCTGTGGATCCTGGGCGGCGTTATCGGCGTGTTCCTCGCCATCGACATGTTCCTGTTCTTCTTCTTCTGGGAAATGATGTTGGTGCCGATGTACTTCCTGATCGCGCTGTGGGGTCACAAGGCGTCGGACGGTAAAACCCGCATCACCGCGGCGACCAAGTTCTTCATCTACACCCAGGCCAGCGGTCTGGTGATGCTGATTGCGATCCTGGGCCTGGTGTTCGTGCACTACAACGCCACCGGCGTGTGGACCTTCGATTACGAAGACCTGCTGCAAACGCCGATGTCCCACAACGTGCAATATATGCTGATGCTGGGCTTCTTCATCGCCTTCGCGGTGAAAATGCCGGTGGTGCCACTGCACGGCTGGTTGCCGGATGCGCACAGCCAGGCGCCAACCGCAGGTTCCGTTGACCTGGCGGGCATCTTGCTGAAAACCGCGGCCTACGGCCTGCTGCGTTTCAGCCTGCCGCTGTTCCCTGAGGCTTCGCACGAGTTCGCGCCAATCGCCATGTGGCTGGGGGTGATCGGCATCTTCTACGGCGCCTGGATGGCGTTCGCGCAAACCGACATCAAGCGCCTTATCGCTTACACCTCGGTATCGCACATGGGCTTCGTGCTGATCGCCATCTACACCGGCAGCCAGCTGGCTTACCAGGGCGCGGTTATCCAGATGATCGCGCACGGCCTGTCCGCCGCCGGCATGTTTATCATCTGCGGCCAGCTGTATGAACGTCTGCATACGCGCGACATGCGCCAGATGGGCGGCCTGTGGGGGCGCATCAAGTTCATCCCTGCGCTGTCGCTGTTCTTCGCCGTGGCTACGCTGGGGATGCCGGGTACCGGTAACTTCGTCGGCGAATTCATGATTCTGTTCGGCAGCTACCAGGTGGTGCCGGTGATCACCGTGATCTCCACCTTCGGTCTGGTGTTCGCTTCTGTTTACTCGCTGATCATGATGCAGCGCGCTTACTACGGTGCGCCTAAATCCGACCAGCCGCTGCAGGGCATGACCGCGCGCGAACTGTTCATCATTCTGCTGCTGGTGGTGTTGCTGGTTCTGCTGGGGGTTTACCCGCAGCCGATTCTGGATACTTCCAACGCGGCGATGAGCAACGTGCAACACTGGTTTGGTTCGTCAGTTTCAGCAATTTCAACAACAAGGCCGTAATTCGCCATGACAATAACTCCTCAACAACTGATCGCACTGCTGCCGCTGTTGATCGTCGGATTGACGGTGGTGGTTGTGATGCTAGGCATTGCGTGGCGACGCGACCACTTTATCAACGCCACCCTGACCGTGATCGGTCTCAACCTGGCGCTGCTTTCGCTGTACTTTGTCGGCCAGGCAGGCCCATTGGACGTCACCCCGCTGCTGCGGGTTGACGGCTACTCGATGTTCTACACCGGGCTGGTGCTGCTGGCGAGTCTGGCGACCTGCACCTTCGCGTATCCGTGGCTGGTCGGCTATCCGGATAACCGCGAAGAGTTCTACCTGCTGGTGCTGATCGCCGCCATGGGCGGCATCCTGCTGGCGAGCGCCAACCATCTGGCTTCGCTGTTCATCGGTATCGAGCTGATCTCGCTGCCGCTGTTCGGCCTGGTGGGCTATGCCTACCGCCAGAAGCGCCCGCTGGAAGCCGCCATCAAGTACATGCTGCTGTCCGCCGCCGCGTCGTCGTTCCTGCTGTTCGGCATGGCGCTGCTGTATGCCGAATCCGGCGATCTGTCGCTGGCCGGCCTCGGCAAGAGCCTGCAGGAAAACATGATGCACCAGCCGCTGATCCTGGCCGGCATGGGCATGATGATCGTCGGTCTGGGCTTCAAGCTGTCGCTGGTGCCGTTCCAACTGTGGACGCCGGACGTTTATCAGGGCGCGCCTGCGCCGGTCTCGACCTTCCTGGCGACCGCCAGCAAGATCGCGATCTTTGCGGTCGTGATGCGTCTGTTCCTGTATGCCCCGGCCGCCGACAACGAAGCGCTGCGCATGGTGTTGTCGATCATCGCGTTCTGCTCCATCTTGTTCGGTAACCTGATGGCCATCAGCCAGACCAACATCAAGCGTCTGCTGGGCTACTCGTCGATCGCTCACCTGGGCTACCTGCTGGTGGCGCTGATTGCGGTGCAAACCCATCAGCTGTCGCTGGAAACCGCCGGCGTTTATCTGGCCGGTTACCTGTTCAGCAGCCTGGGCGCCTTCGGCGTGGTCAGCCTGATGTCCAGCCCATACCGCGGCCCGGATGCGGATTCGCTGTTCTCTTACCGTGGTCTGTTCTGGCATAAGCCAATCTTGTCCGCGGTAATGACGGTGATGATGCTGTCGCTGGCCGGTATCCCGATGACGCTGGGCTTTATCGGTAAGTTCTTCGTGATCGCGATGGGCGTCAGCGCGCATCTGTGGTGGCTGACCGGCGCAGTCGTGGTAGGCAGCGCCATCGGCCTGTACTACTACCTGCGCGTGACCGTCAGCCTGTTCCTCAGCGCGCCGGAATCGCTGCAGCGCGACACCCCGAACAACTGGGCGTTGACCGCCGGTGGCGTCGTGGTGCTGATCTCAGCCGCGCTGGTGCTGCTGTTGGGGGTTTATCCTCAGCCGCTGATTTCGCTGGTGCAGATGGCTCAGCCGACGTTCTGATAACGCTTCAGACGGGTAAAAAGGTCGCTTCGGCGGCCTTTTTTTATGGAGAAACGGCACTCAGCCGTAATGGGCGCTAAACGACGTTTCCAGCGCCTGCACCACCGCGCGCACGCGGGCGGCGCGTTGCAAATCGGGGTGCAGCACCAGCCAGATATCCACCCAGTCTTTGCTCTCGGGAAGGAGGCGCACCAGTTCCGGGTCGTGGTCGGCCAGGCACGACAAGAGCAGCCCGATGCCCAGCCCGCTGCGGGTGGCCGAACGTAACAACAGCTGCGAATTGCATTGCAGCACGGCGTTGGGCTCGTACAGGGTCTCGCCGCAGAAATTGTTCCAGTGGCGCGGCACCAGTTCGCGCGGGAACATCAGAAGATCGTGGCCGCGCAGCTGCTCGCCTTTGACCGGCATGCCGCGTTGCGCCAGATAGTGCGGGCTGGCGTACAGGCCCATTTCGATAGTGGCTAAGCGTTTGATGATCAGCTCATCGTTATCGGGGCGGGCGCCGCGGATCGCCAGATCCGCGCTGTGGTAAGCGATATCGGTGATGTTCAGCGCCGTCAACAGCGTGACGGTGATGGCCGGATAGCGTTGCCGCAGATCTTGCAGCGCCGGTATCACGAAGGCTTCGGCCAGGGTATCGGTGGTGGCGATGCGCACGTTGCCGCACAGACTTTCGTCGCCGCCGGCGGCTTTGCGAGCGATCGCCTGCACGGCATTTTCCATCTTCATCATGTCCGCCAGCATGGATTCGCCCAGCGGGCTGAGGGAGAAGGATTTTGGCGTGCGGATAAACAATTTCGAACCCAGCGAGTTTTCCAGGGCGGTGAGACGTCGGCCGACGGTCGCTTGATCAACCTGCAGCTGGTTGGCGGCTTTACGTAACGTGCCGCAGCGTGCGACGGCCAGAAAGAAGCGCGCGTCATCCCAATTCATCATGCCATTTCCTCTCTGCAGATTTGTCGGCGCCAGGGGAGCAGTGCGGGCCGGGCGAATGATACCGGTATCTATCATAAAGCGTTGTTCCGCCTGAAGGGAGAGAAAGACGGTCAACGGCACGCACATCGGCGGTTATTTCTCCGGTGATGCAAGAATGCATCAGGGTGATTCATTCTTGACGATACTTCGCCCGTCGCCGTAACGCTATGATAAGCGCCGTTCCCGGCAGACCGGGTGAGGAAAGACGACGATGGCAGGCCGCCGCCTGCCGACTTTGGGAGTGGAAGCATGTCAGAAAATACCGCCATCCAGGACGCGGCGCCAGCAAACGCACGGGCGTCGCGCACGGCCATTTTACTGTTCCTGGCGCTGGCTTTGATGTCGGCATTGCTGAACAGCAGCGCGCCGACGCCGCTTTATCCGCTGTATCAGCAGCAGCTTGCGCTAAGCTCGGTCAGTCTGACCGTCATCTACGGCGCCTATGCCGCCGGCGTGCTGATCTCTTTGTTCGGCGTCGGCAATCTGGCCGGCAAAGTAAAGGATTTACGCAGCATGATCGTGCCGGCGTTGCTGGTGGTGTTGAGCGGCGCGCTGCTGTTCGCGCTGGCTGATACCTTTGCCATGATGCTGATGGCGCGGCTGCTGGCCGGGGTAGGCACCGGGGCGCTGACCGGCGCGGCGAACATCGCGTTGGTGCGGTTTGGGCCGCGCGACGGCGGTAAAAGCGCGGCGTTAATCGCAACGCTGTCATTCACCACCGGATTAGCGCTGGGGCCGATCTTCAGCGGCATCGCTTTGCAGACCGGTTTTCATCCCACGACGCTGCCGTTCGTTTTCATCATGGCCATTGCCGCCATGGCGGCGTTGGGCGTCATGCTGCTGTGGCCGCGTGGCCAGGTTGCGTCGCCGGCCCGCGCTGCGCCGGCCGAACAGGAAAAAAGCACGCTGCTCGATGGCCTGCGCGCTACCGGCGGTAAATTCTTTGTGTGCGCCGGCGCGCTGTTTGTCTGTTGGGCGCTGGCCGCCAGTATTTTGGCAATCGGCCCCGGTGTGGCGGAAACGCTGTTAGGCATGCACCAGCGTGGCGTCTTTGGCTATGCGATTGCGGTGTATCTGCTGATCGCCGGCATCAGCCAGATCCTGAGCCGCCGCGTTAACGCCCGTCATTCGCTGTTGTTCGGTTGCCTGGCGCAGGTGCTGGCGGCAGTGGTGTTCGCCATGGCGATCCAGTGGCATTCTCTGGGGCTGGCGGCGGTGGGGCTGGTGGTGGCCGGCTATGCTTACGGCGCCATTTTCGTCGGCAGCGCGACCCTGGTGAACTTGATTTCGCCGCCGACCAGCCATGCGCGTTTGCTTTCTCTGTTTTACGTTATCGCTTATATCGCCAACTGGGTGCCGATCTTGCTGGGCGTGGTGGTCGATCGCGTCGATCTGCAGCAGGCGACCCATTTGCTGTTCTTGAGCAGCAGCGCAGTGTGCCTGTTGCTGGCATGGAAAACGTCCCGGGTGGGGTTCCCTTGCTAATTATTTTGTGATGAATATCTATTTTTTATAATTAATTATTCTTTAATTACATTTATGATGTGATTTGTATCGCATAAATTGGCCTGTTTTCGGGTAAACTGCGCGCTTTCTTTTTGCTGCAGGTCACTTTATGAACGTTCTTTTCGCCATTGCCGTCACCACCGGGATCCTGTCCGGCGTTTGGGGATGGGTTGCCGTCAGTCTGGGCCTGATCGGTTGGGCCGGTTTTCTCGGCTGCACGGCCTATTTCGCCTGCCCGCAGGGCGGCCTGAAAGGGCTGTTGATCGGCGCGTTGACCTGCTGCAGCGGCGTTTTCTGGGCAATGGTCATCATCCACGGCAGCGAACTGGCGCCGCAATGGAATTTGCTGGGGTATCTGCTGACCGGCGCCGTGGCGTTCTTGATGTGCATACAGGCCAAACAGCAATGGCTGGGGTTCGTGCCCGGCACCTTTATCGGAGCCTGTGCGACCTTCGCCGGCGGCGGCGACTGGCCGCTGGTGACGCTCTCTTTGCTGGTGGGCCTGCTATTCGGCTATGCGATGAAAAACAGCGGGCTGTGGTGGGCGGCGCGCAGCGAAAAAGCCCGCGCCGCACAGCCGGTCAGCCGGCATGCCGGCTCAAACGGTGCCGCCGAGTGAGAGGCGGTAGTGCAGATCGAGACGCTCGGCGCAGGGCTCGCCCGCGATCCGCTGCAGCAACAGTTCACTGGCGGCCTTACCCATCTCAAAGCGCGGCGTGATCACGCTGGCGATGCCCGGCGTGGTCGCCTGGCCGATATCCAGACCGTGAAAACCCGATAGCGCAACCTCCTGCGGCACGCGCACGACGAGACGCAGGCAGGCCTGCAACACGCCTACCGCCAAATCGTCGTTGGTGCACAGGATACCGTCCAACTGCGGGTAGCGTTCGCGCGCCATCGTCAGCATGTCGGCGCCGATCGAAACCGATGAGACCCGATGCGGCGTGATCTGGCGCGGCGTTTGCCCCTGAGCCGCCATGGCGCGGCAGTAACCCTGGTAACGTTTAATGTCGCGGGCGTCGGACATGGCGCCAAAGTAAACGATATGGCGTTTGCCGCTGGCCAGCAGCGCGGCGGTCATGTCATACCCCGCCTGTTCATTGTCGAATCCCACCGCGATCCGCCCCGGCGGCGCGTCGAGATCCATCACCTGCGCGATGGGAATTTTCGCGGCGGCGAGATAGGTCTCAGCGCGCAAGGTGTGCGCCGAATCGGTGAGGATTAGCCCGGCGATTGGATAAGCCAGCAGCTGTGCAATCTGCTCTTCTTCCCGCTGCGGGCTGTAATCGTAGTTCACCACCAGCGTTTGGTAACCCCGCGCCTGGGTGACGGATTCGATGCCGGCCAGCAGATCGGCGAAAATCTGGTTATTGAAAGAGGGGATCAACACGCCGATGCGCGGTTTTCTGCCGGCCTGTGCGGTATCGGCGTCAGTGATGTTCAGCTCCCGCATGACCTGCGCAATGCGTTCGGCGGTGTCGGCCGCCACTTTGTCCGGCGTGCGCAGAAAACGGCTGACGGTCATTTTGGTCACGCCGGCCAATTGCGCGATGTCCTGTAGCGTTACGCGGGGGTGTTTCATTCGGTAGCCTTAACGGGCGGCGCGGCAAGGGTGGATAGCGGTATGTTAACAAATCGATTTGGTGATAACAATGCATGCGATTTTATTGAAAGTGGCTATTTTTCAATTGGATAGATTGGTTTTGTTCTCTCACTGTCTGCGTGAGTTCACGTTAAGGGTAACAGGGTTTCGTAACATTATTTTCAGTGATTTCCATCACGTTTTTACCGGTAACAATCGGCTGAGATAGAGGCCTGTCCGATTGGAGGCCTGAAGGCCGGGAATTACCATGAACAACCTGTTTTCTCTGGATAACAAAACCGTCTTGATCACCGGCGCTTCGCGCGGCATCGGTTTTCTGCTGGCGCGCGGCCTGGCGCAGCAAGGCGCGCATATTCTGGTCAACGCCACCACCGAAGAACATGCCCGGCACGCCGCCGATCGCTTGCGCGAAGAGGGGCTGCGCGCCGACGCGGCGGCGTTCGACGTCACCGACTCTCAGGCGGTGCATGCCGCCATCGGCCGTATCGAAACGGACATCGGCGCGATAGACGTGTTGATCAACAACGCCGGCATCCAGCGCCGTCATCCCTTCACCGAGTTCCCGGAGCAAGACTGGGACGACATCATCGCCGTCAACCAGAAGGCGGTCTTCATTGTGTCGCAGACCGTGGCCCGTTACATGGTGCCGCGCCGGCGCGGCAAGATAGTCAATATCGGCTCGATGCAAAGCGAGCTGGGGCGGGACACCATCACCCCTTACGCGGCGTCCAAAGGGGCGGTGAAAATGCTGACGCGCGGCATGTGCGTGGAGTTGGCGCGTTACAACATTCAGGTCAATGGCATCGCCCCCGGCTATTTCAAAACCGAGATGACGCAGGCGTTGGCCGACGACCCGGCCTTTACCGCCTGGCTAACCCAGCGCACGCCCGCCGCGCGTTGGGGGGATCCGCAGGAGCTGATCGGCGCGGCGGTGTTCCTGGCCGCCGACGCTTCCAGCTTCGTCAACGGGCAACTGCTGTTTGTCGATGGCGGCATGTCCGCCGCGGTGTAATCCCTCTTTCGTGGAGTGTTGAGATGAAAATTCAAACCCAGTCCTGCATGGTCAACGGCAAACGAGACGTGGCGGTGATCGCGCAAGAAGTGAATTATCAGGGGCAGGGCACGCTGGTGAAAATCCGCCGCGGCGGCATCTGCGGCTCGGACCTGCATTACTTTCAGGAAGGGAAGGTCGGCAATTTTCAGGTACGCCAGCCGATGGTGCTGGGCCACGAGGCGATCGGCGAGGTGGTCGCCAGCGATTCGCCGCAGCTGGCGATCGGGCAGAAGGTGGCGCTCAATCCCAGCAAACCCTGCGGGCAGTGCAAATATTGTCTGGCGCAGCAAAGCAATCAGTGCGTTGAAATGCGCTTTTTCGGCAGCGCGATGTATTTCCCGCACGTCGACGGCGCTTTCACCCAATACAAGGTGGTGGATAGTGCGCAGTGCATTCCTTACGCCGCCGATCGCGACGACAGGGTGATGGTATTCGCCGAACCGCTGGCGGTGGCGATCCACGCGGCGAAACAGCCCGGCGCGGTGAAGGGTAAAACGGTTTTCGTGTCCGGCGTCGGCCCGATCGGTTGTTTGCTGGTGGCGGCGCTGAAAGCGCTGGGCGCCGCCGAGATCGTCTGCGCCGATCTCAGCCCGCGCTGTCTGGCGCTCGCCGGCCAGATGGGGGCGGACCGCTGTCTGCATGCCGCAGACGACGATTTCAGCGTATATCAGCAACACAAAGGCTATTTCGACATCGCTTTCGAGGCAGCAGGGCATCCGACGTCGCTGCAGCGCTGCCTGGAAGTCACGCGCGCCAAGGGCACCGTCGTGCAGGTCGGGATGGGCGGCAGCTTCCCTGATTTCCCGCTGATGCTGTTGATCGCCAAGGAGTTGAATCTGCTCGGCTCCTTCCGCTTCGTGGAGGAATTCGCGCTGGCGGTGGCCTGGCTGGCCGGCGATGTGGTCGATCCGCTGCCGCTGCTGTCGGCGGAGTTCGCCGGGGACCAACTGGCGCAGGCGCTGGAGTTTGCCGGCGACAAGCGCCAGGCCGCCAAGGTGCAATTAGTGTTTTAGGGTAAAAGTCCGATGGCCGCAGGTGACGATCGTTGTCTATAGTGTAGGAACGCTTAATTTTTCAACCACGGAGATCTCACGATGGCAAGACATACGGATGCTGAGCAAACTACGCTGGATGACGATCTGAGAATGCTGACCGAAACGCTGGAAGAAGTGTTGCAATACAGCGGCGATCGCGCGGATCAGGCCTACATCGACATCAAGTCGCACGCCGAGCAGGCGCTGAGTGAGGTCAAGGCGCGCTGGGTGAACACCGGCGAATCCTACTATGCCCGCGCCAAAGAAGCGGTGCACCGCACCGACGACTATGTGCGGGATAAACCCTGGCACAGCGTGGGCATCGGCGCCACCGTCGGGCTGGTGCTGGGGCTGCTGCTGGCCCGCAAATAAATTACGCCCCAGGGGCGGCGCAAGCCGCCTCGTTCTTTTCTGCAGACTGTGTTCTTCATCCCGCTGTTTCTCCGATAGTTCTTCCATATCCCGCCTATACTTTCCGCTAGCCGCCGCAGGCGGGGCGCTATTCCCCTGTTTTTTGTGCGGACGGATTGAGGCCATGTCGCCGCAGGTGTAAAGTGTTTGTGTATTTATTGTTTATTTTTTGTTATAAATCAAATAATTATCTGGTGTAAACACCCAGGGATATACGGCGTTTTTGCGCTGGCGCAAAAGCCGTGAAAATAACACCTCATATAATACAGAGCGTAACTACAGGCGCGGCGTCCGTCGGCTGCGCCGGGGACGATCTCTGCTAACTGACTTGTGAGCGAACTATGTCGACAAGTGTTTTTAATCGCCGGTGGGCGGCTGTGCTGCTCGAGGCGCTGGCCCGCCATGGGGTGCGGCATGTTTGTATCGCTCCGGGATCGCGCTCCACGCCGTTGACGCTGGCCGCTGCGGCCAACCGATCTTTTATCTGTCATACCCACTTTGATGAACGCGGGCTCGGCCATTTGGCGCTTGGGCTGGCGAAGGCGGCGCGTGAGCCGGTAGCGGTGATTGTCACGTCCGGCACCGCGGCGGCGAACCTTTACCCGGCTTTAATCGAGGCCGGCCTGACCGGTGAGCGGCTGGTGTTTCTCACCGCCGATCGGCCGCCGGAACTGATCGACTGCGGCGCCAATCAGGCGATCCGTCAAAACGGCCTCTACAGCAGCCACCCGACGTTGGCGATCGATCTGCCGCGTCCTACGCCGGATATTCCGGCCGCGTGGCTGGCCTCCAGCGTCGACAGCGCGATGGCGCGCCTGCAGCACGGCGCGTTGCATATCAACTGCCCGTTCGCCGAACCGCTGTACGGCGGCGATGAACGTCAGTATGCCGATTGGTCCGCCGCGCTGGGCGACTGGTGGCAGAGCGATCGGCCTTGGCTGCAGGAAAGCGAGACGCGTGCGGCGCCGTCGCCGCAGCCGGACTGGTTCTTCTGGCGGCAAAAACGCGGCGTGGTGCTGGCTGGCCGCATGAGCGCGGAAGAGGGCGCACAGGTGGCCGACTGGGCCGAGACGCTGGGCTGGCCGCTGATCGGCGATGTGCTGTCGCAGACCGGGCAACCGCTGCCCTGCGCCGATTTATGGCTCGCTCATCCGCAGGCGCAGCGCGTGTTGCAAGACGCGCAGCTGGTGGTGCAGTTCGGCGGCAGTCTGACCGGTAAACGCTTGCTGCAGTGGCAGGCGCAGTGTCGGCCGGAAGAGTATTGGGTCATCGACGAGCTGCCGGGGCGGCTCGATCCAGCCCAGCACCGGGGGCGGCGTCTGCGTGCCGGGGTGGCGCAGTGGTTGGCGCAGCATCCGGCGCAACCGCGCGCGCCGTGGGCCGCCGGGCTGGCGGCCTTGGCGGATAAGGCGCTGACGGCGGCGTCCACGCATCTGCACGATAACTTTGGCGAAGCGCAGCTGGCGCACCGCCTGCCGGAACTGCTGCCGGAGAACGGCCAGCTGTTTCTCGGCAACAGCCTGGTGGTGCGACTGATCGACGCGTTAACCACGCTGCCTGTCGCTTACCCGGTATTCAGCAACCGCGGCGCCAGCGGCATCGACGGTCTGATTTCCACTGCCGCCGGCGTACAGCGCGCCACCGCCAGGCCGACGTTGGCGGTGGTGGGCGACCTTTCCGCGTTGTATGACCTCAATGCGCTGGCGTTGTTGCGCCACTGTTCGGCGCCGACGGTGCTGATCGTCGTCAATAACAACGGCGGCCAAATTTTCTCGCTGTTGCCGACGCCGGACGAGGAGCGCCAACGCTTTTACTGCATGCCGCAGAACGTCGAGTTCAGCCACGCGGCGGCGATGTTCCAGCTTGACTACGCGCGGCCGGAAAACTGGCGCCAACTGCAACAGGCGGTTGAGCAAGGCTGGCGGCGCGGCGGCGCCACGCTGATAGAACTGCAGGTGTCGCCGAGCGCAGGGGCCGAAAGCCTGCAATACCTGGTGCAACAGATGGCGGTGCAATGATGCTGGCGACGCGAATTTTGCAACAGGGCGAAGCGGGGCGTCCGTGGCTGGTCTGGCTGCACGGCCTGCTGGGCAACAACAATGAATGGCGGGTGATCGCCGCGCGTTGCCCGGAATGGCCGTCGCTGGCCATCGATCTGCCCGGCCACGGCGATTCCGTGGCGGTGAGCTGCCGCGGCTTCGACGACATCAGCGCGCAAATCGCCGCGACCCTGCAACTGCGCAATATTGAACGTTATTGGCTGGTGGGTTACTCGCTCGGCGGACGCATCGCCATGTATCACGCTTGCCACGGCCGCCATGACGGCCTGCAAGGCGTGATCGTCGAGGGCGGCAATCCGGGGCTTGAGGACGAACAACAGCGCCGCGATCGTTGCGAGCAGGATGCGCGATGGGCGGCGCGTTTTCGCAGTGAGCCGATTGCCGAAGTCCTGGCGGACTGGTATCAGCAGCCGGTGTTCAAAGAGCTTAGCCATGTGCACCGCCAGGCGCTGATCGCCGCGCGTTCGGTCAACAGCGGCCCGGCGATTGCCGACATGCTCGAAGCCACCTCGCTCGGCAGACAGCCTTATCTGGCGCCGCAGCTGCGCCAACTGACCGTGCCGCTGCGGGTGCTGTGCGGTGAGAACGACCCCAAATTTCAACGGCTGGCGCGCGACGCCGGGTTGCCGTTGCGCATCGTGCCGCAGGCCGGCCACAACGCGCATCTGGCCAATCCGCAGGATTTCGTCGCCGAGCTGCAGACCTTTCTCGTTAACCCTGGTTAAAGGAACCGAACATGCTTTATCCGAATGAAGAACACCTGTATGCCGCCATCGCCTGGCAGGATTGCACCGGCGATTTCGAAGACATTCTGTATCACAAGTCCGCCGACGGCATCGCCAAAATCACCATCAACCGGCCGCAGGTGCGCAACGCGTTTCGTCCGCAAACGGTCAAAGAGATGATCGACGCGCTGGCCAACGCCCGTTACGACGACGGCATCGGCGTCATTATTCTGACCGGCGCCGGCGATAAGGCCTTCTGCTCCGGCGGCGATCAGAAAGTGCGCGGCGACTACGGCGGCTATCGCGACGACAGCGGCGTACATCACCTCAACGTGCTGGACTTCCAGCGCCAGATCCGCACCTGCCCGAAGCCGGTGGTGGCGATGGTGGCCGGCTATTCGATCGGCGGCGGCCACGTGCTGCACATGATGTGCGATCTGACCATCGCGGCGGATAACGCCATCTTCGGCCAGACCGGCCCGAAAGTGGGCTCGTTCGACGGCGGCTGGGGCGCGTCTTACATGGCGCGCATCGTCGGCCAGAAGAAGGCGCGCGAAATCTGGTTCCTGTGCCGCCAGTACGACGCCGCCGCCGCGCTGGACATGGGCCTGGTCAATACCGTCGTGCCGCTGGCCGATCTGGAAAAAGAGACGGTGCGCTGGTGCCGCGAAATGCTGCAGAACAGCCCGATGGCGCTGCGCTGCCTGAAGGCGGCGCTGAATGCCGACTGCGACGGCCAGGCCGGTTTGCAGGAGCTGGCGGGTAACGCCACCATGCTGTTCTACATGACCGACGAAGGGCAGGAAGGGCGCAACGCGTTCAACGAGAAGCGCCAACCGGACTTCAGCAAATTCAAGCGTAACCCGTAATGAGCGGGGCAAACCGCAGCGCGGCGCTATACCGTTACAGCCTGCCGATGGAGGCGGGCGTGGTGCTGCGCAATCACCGGTTGAAAATGCGTGACGGATGGGTGGTGCAGCTGTGTCAGGGCGAGCGTGAAGGTTGGGGCGAGATCGCGCCGCTGCCGGAATTCAGCCGGGAAACGCCGGCGCAGGCCGAACAGGCCGCGTTGGGCTGGCTGCAGGCGTGGTTGGCGGGCAACGAACCGGAGCACAGCGCGCTGCCCTCGGTGGCCTTTGGGCTCAGCTGTGCGCAGGCCGAGCTGGAGCAGCGTTTGCCGATGCAGGCGGATTTTCGCAAGGCGCCGCTGTGCACCGGCGATCCGGATGAGCTGTTCGAGACATTGAGCGCTTTGCCGGGCGAGAAAGTCGCCAAGGTGAAGGTGGGGCTGTATGAGGCGGTGCGGGACGGCATGATCGTCAACGTGTTGCTGGAGGCGCTGCCGGATCTGCGGCTGCGGCTGGACGCCAACCGCAGCTGGACCCGCGCCAAGGCCGACGGCTTCGCCAGGTACGTTAACCCGGCGTGGCGCGATCGCATCGCCTTCCTGGAAGAGCCCTGCAAGACCCGTGATGAATCGCGCGACTTCGCCCGGGCGACCGGTATCGCCATCGCCTGGGATGAGAGCGTACGGGAGGCGGACTTTGTGGTGCAGGCCGAGCCGGGCGTGGCGGCCATCGTGATCAAGCCGACGCTGGTCGGCAGCCTGGCGCGTTGCCAGACGCTGGTGGCGCAGGCGCACGCGGCGGGCCTGACGGCGGTGATCAGTTCCAGCCTCGAATCCAGCCTGGGGTTGACCCAGCTGGCGCGCATTGCCCATTGGCTGACGCCGGATACCGTGCCGGGCCTGGACACGCTGGGGTTGATGCAGGCGCAGGTGCTGCGCCCGTGGCCGGGCAGCGCGTTGCCGCTGCTGGATGTCTCGGCGCTGGAGTGCCTATGGCGCCGTTGAACGATTGGCCGTGGCGGCACTGGGCGCGCACTCAGCCGCAGGCGACGGCGCTGATGCTCGGCGAACAACCGCTGAGCTGGCTGGCGTTGCAGAGCCAGGTGGATGAGCTGGCGGCGGATTTCCAGCATCAGGGCGTTGAACCGGGCTGCGGTGTGGCGCTGTGCGGTAAAAACAGCTATCCACTGCTGCTGGCCTATCTGGCGCTGTTGCAGTGCGGCGCACGCCTGTTGCCGCTCAATCCCGCCTTGCCGACGCCGCTGCTGGCGCAGCTGTTGCCGGAATTGGATATGACCTTTGTCTTCGGCCCGGACTCGTTGCCGGCGCTGCCGGAAGACGTGATTCGATTGACCCCGCCGTCGACCGAGCCGCGTTGGCCAAACCTGCCGACGTGGGATGCGCAGCGTCTGGCGACGCTGACGTTGACTTCCGGTTCCAGCGGCATGCCGAAAGCGGCCGCGCACAGCTATGCCAACCATCTGGCCAGCGCCGCCGGGGTGTTGGGGCTGATGGCGTTTCAGCGCGAGGATTGCTGGCTGCTGTCATTGCCGCTGTTTCACGTCTCCGGACAGGGCATTGTCTGGCGCTGGCTGGCTGCGGGCGCCCGGTTGGCGGTGCGCGAGATGCACCCGCTGAACGAGGCGTTGGCGGGATGCACGCATGCCTCGTTGGTGCCGACCCAGCTGTGGCGGCTGCTGGCGCAACCGCTGGCGGGCATGACGCTGAAGGCGGTGCTGCTCGGCGGCGCGATGATCCCGGTGGAACTGACCGAGCGGGCGGAGGCGGCGGGGATCCGCTGCTGGTGCGGCTACGGGCTGACCGAACTGGCCTCCACGGTGTGCGCCAAGCGCGCCGATGCGCGGCCGGGCGTCGGCCTGCCGCTCGATGGCCGCGAAGTAAAACTGGTGGATGAAGAGGTCTGGATCCGCGCCGACAGCCTGGCGCTCGGCTACTGGCGCCATGGGCATCTGCAGCCGTTGGCCGATGAGCAGGGCTGGTTCCCGACCCGCGATCGCGGCGCGATGATCGAGGGGGAACTGCGAATTCTCGGCCGGCTGGACAACCTGTTTTTCAGCGGCGGCGAAGGGGTGCAGCCGGAAGATATCGAACGCGTGCTGGCGGCGCATCCGCAGATCACGCAGGCGTTTGTGGTGCCGGTGGCGGACGCCGAATTCGGCCAGCGGCCGGTGGCGGTGATCGACGGCGATCCGTCGCTGTCGCTGGCGACGCTGCTCGCCTGGTCGCAGGATAAGCTCGCCAATTTCCAACGCCCGACGGCATTGCTTCCGCTGCCTGACGAGCTGAAAAACGGCGGCATCAAGATTTCGCGCCGCCGGTTGCAGGCGTGGGTGGCGGAGCGCCTGCGTCAGGCATAAAAAAAGCCGCCCGAAAGGGCGGCTGAGCGAAGGATGACGGCGGGTTATTTCAGTCCCAACGCCTTGGCGACGCCGGCGCCGTAGTCCGGGTGCACCTTGGTGAACAGCTCGACCTGACGGCGCTGGATGTGTTCCGGCACCTGCGACAGTTCGCCGGCGATGCGGGTGAACATGCGCTGGTGCTCTTCGGCGCTCAGCAGGTTGAACAGCGCGCGCGGCTGGCTGTAGTAATCGTCGTCTTCACGATGATTCCAGTGGTCGGCCGCGCCTTCAATGCTCAGCGGCGGTTCGCTGAAGTCCGGCTGCTCTTGGAACAGGCCAAAGCTGTTCGGTTCGTAGGTTGCGCCGTTGCCGCTGTTGCCGTCCACGCGCATCGCGCCGTCGCGATGATAATTGTGGAACGGGCATTTGGCGCCGTTCACCGGGATCTGGTGGTGGTTGACGCCCAGGCGGTAGCGGTGCGCATCGCCATAGGAGAACAGGCGGCCCTGCAGCATTTTATCCGGCGAGAAACTGATGCCCGGCACCACGTTAGCGGGGTTCATCGCCACCTGCTCAACCTCGGAGAAGTAGTTGTCGGGGTTGCGGTTCAGCTCGAAAAAGCCGACGTCGATCAGCGGGTAGTCGCCGTGCGGCCAGACCTTGGTCAGATCGAACGGGTTATACGGCGTCTGCGAGGCTTCGTGTTCCGGCATGATCTGGATCTGCAGTTTCCAGCGCGGGAAGTCGCCGCGTTTGATCGCATCGAACAAATCGCGCTGTGAGCTTTCGCGATCCTTGGCGATGATCGCTTCCGCTTCTTCATCCATCAGGTTTTCAATGCCTTGTTCGCAGCGGAAGTGGAATTTCACCCAGAAGCGCTCGTTGGCGGCATTGATAAAGCTGAAGGTGTGGCTGCCGAAACCGTGCATGTGGCGGTAGGACTTGGGAATGCCGCGATCGCTGAAGTCGATGGTCAGCTGGTGCAGCGATTCCGGCAGGTGAGAGAAGAAATCCCACTTGTACACCGGATTACGCAGGTTGGTATGCGGATCGCGTTTCACCACGTGATTGAGATCGGGGAATTTCAGCGGATCGCGCAGATAGAACACCGGCGTATCGTTGCCCACCAAATCCCAGTTGCCTTCTTCGGTATAGAACTTCATGGCGAAACCGCGAATGTCGCGTTCGGCGTCGGCCGCGCCGCGCTCACCGGCGACGGTGGAGAAGCGGATAAACATGTCGGTCTGCTTACCGATTTCGGAGAAGATCTTGGCGCGCGTGTAGCGGGTGATGTCATGGGTGACGGTAAAGGTGCCGTAGGCGCCGGATCCTTTGGCGTGCATGCGGCGCTCGGGGATGACCTCGCGGTCGAAGTGGGCCAGTTTTTCCAGGAACCACACGTCCTGCAACAGCATCGGGCCGCGTTTGCCCGCGGTGATCACGTTATTGTTATCGACAACCGGGGCGCCGGCTGCGGTGGTCAGTCCTTTCTTGCTCATCACTTGCTCCTTATCGTAGTGCAGTTAAGTAAAGACTCGGGCGGTTTAAGCGTTCATCAGCATAGTCCTTTGGCGGGGCTTCTTCCCCTGACCTTGGTCAAAGCCACTACTAGTTGTAGCCCTATTGCCGAGCGACGGCAAATAGGTCTCGGTTATCGTTGGCATCGCCTTGACGAATATGGATTTTTGTTTGCAAATTTTTACATTTATTTGATTATTGAAGAATTTTTTCGCTTTTATCCCTTAAATACTCATTGCGCTTTGGTATAGACTCATGACGTTATTATTTTGCGTTGATTCGATCATTCGGTACGGATGACAAACCAGAGGGAAAGATGATGAAAAAGACTTGGGTCGCGTGCGCGGCAGGATTGCTGTTTGTGACCGGCGCGGCGAACGCCATCAGCGTGTCGGGCGAAGCCGGGCAACACTACACCAACCTGGGCGTTGGCATGAGCACCGGCTCTTCAGGTCTGGGCCTGACCGGCAACTGGGCGCGCAGCGACCATGACGGCAACGTCGGCAGCGTGGGGTTGAACTTCGGCGTGCCGCTGGGGCCGTTGACGGCGACCGTGGGCGCCAAAGCGCTGTACCTCAGCCCGAAAGACGGGAAAAGCGGCGGGGCGGTGGCGCTGGGCGGCGGCCTGGAGTGGGAAATTAACCGCTACTTCAGCTTGCACGGCGAAGGTTACTTTGCCCCTGAGTCTTTCACCAGCGGCGTGAAGGCCTATAACGAAGCCAGCGGCGGCCTGCGCTGGAAGTTCCGTCCGCTGAGCGTGGACGTGGGCTACCGTTACATGCAGATGGAAGGCAAAGACGGGCGTCGCGACAACACCCTGGCCGATGGCCCTTATGTCGGTGTCGGTCTGAGCTTCTGACGCTCAGCAAAAAGGGGCCATTGCGGCCCCTTTCTCTTTATCATTCCTTGTCTTTCGTCGCTTACCCGACCGCCGGCAGCATGCCGCTGGCGATGCCCAGTTGGATGGCGATCACCGTTACCCCACAGACAAACACCAGCGCCAGCGCAGGGGTGCCGCCCCAGACGCGGTACTGCGCCTGATGCTTTTGGCGAGTTTTCCACACCAGCAGCGAAGGCAGCAGCAGCGCCAGCACCGACAGGGCGATGGCGGCGAAACCCAACGCCAGCACGAAACCACGCGGATAAAACAGCGCGAAGGCCAGCGGCGGCAAGAAGGTGATGGCGCCGGTTTGCAGGCGGCCACGCACGTTATCTTGCCGCTTGAACAGGTCGGCCAGGAAATCGAACAGCCCAAGCGCAACGCCGAGGAACGAGGTCGCCAGCGCCAGATCGGCGAACAGGTGCACCGCCAGTTCAACGTGCGGCGAAGCTACTGCATCACGCACCGCCTGCAACAGGCCATTCAGCCCGGCCTGCTGCGCCAGAATGCCGACGAAGGTGTCGGAGCTGATACTGCCCAACGTCGCCAGCTGCCAGAAGATATAGGCGATCAGCGGGATGGCGCTGCCGATGATGAACACCCAACGCAGTTTGCGAATGTTGCCGCCCATGTAGTTGACGATGCTCGGCACGCTGCCGTGGAAGCCGAATGAGGTGAAGATCACCGGAATGGCCGATAACGCCAGGCCTTGCTCCAGCGGCAACGTCATCAGATTGGTCTGGTGGATATTCGGCAACATCAGGCCGAGCATCACCACCAGAAACACCACTTTCGCGCTGAACAGGATGCGGTTGAACAAGTCGACCGAGTGGGTGCCGATGCACACCACGCCGCCGGCCACCAGGGTGAACAGCAGGACGCCGAGCGACACCGGGAAGTCCTGTGATGTCCATTGGCTGATGCTGGTGGCGAGCAGTTCGCCGGCGCCGCTAATGTAGGCGGCGGTGAGGGCATACATCAGGAACATCATGCTAAAGCTGGTCAGCCACTGGCCGCCGCCGCCGAGATAACGTTTGGCGAGCGTGCCCAGACCGGTATCCGCCTGCTCATGCTGGTAAACCTCCACCAGTAACAGCGCGGTGTAACACATCAACAGCCACAGCCCGACCAGTAAGGCCAGCGTGACGCCGAAACCGACGCCGGCCGCCGCCAGCGGCATCGCCAGCATCCCGGCGCCAATGGTGGTGCCCGCCACGATAAAAACACTGCCAAGAGTGCGATTCTTCACGTTTTTTCTCTACCAGCCGAAAGATTTTGAAAATTATAGGTAACGATTTATGAGGATGGCAGGATAGTGGAAGCCCTAACTTGTGTCAAACCGGCGTTACGCGCATTGTAAATTAAAGTTTACAACATTGCGGGCGGCATGGCGCATGATGAACGACGCGATGGCGGAAATAATCCGACGGCGGCTAGTGAAAAGTTATTTACGGGCTTCTATAGTGGAATGACCAAAAAATGTGGGAGAGATCAATGTTAAGGGTGGAGATGCTCAGCACCGGCGATGAGGTGCTGCACGGGCAAATTATTGATACCAACGCCGCCTGGCTGGCGGACTACCTGTTCCAGCAGGGCGTGCCGATGAGTGGGCGGGAAACGGTAGGGGACAGCCTCTCTGCTTTGATCGAGATCCTGCAGGAACGCAGCCATATCGCCGATGTGCTGATCGTCAACGGCGGCCTGGGGCCGACCAGCGACGATTTGAGCGCGCTGGCCGCCGCGAAAGCCTGCGGCGTAGAGCTGATTGAACGGGCTGACTGGCTGGCGCGTATGGAAGCCTATTTCGCCGAGCGCGGGCGGCCGATGGCACCTTCGAATCGAAAGCAGGCGCAGATCCCGGCCAATGCGGAAATGCTGGATAACCCGGTGGGCACCGCCTGCGGTTTCGCGTTGCAGCTGAACCAATGCCTGATGTTCTTCACCCCCGGCGTGCCTTCGGAATTCAAAGTTATGGTCGAACAGCAGATCGTGCCGCGTCTGCGCCAGCGCTTCACTTTGCCGGCGCCGCCGCTGTGCCTGCGCCTGACGACGTTCGGTACCTCCGAGAGCGATCTGGCCGCCGAACTGGACAGCCTGCCGCTGCCGCCGGACGTGGTGCTGGGTTACCGCTCGTCCAGCCCGATCATTGAGCTGAAGCTGACCGGGCCGGAAAGCCGGCGCGCGGAGATGGAGCTGGCCTGGCGACGCGTGCGCGAGGTAGCGGGGGACAACTGCATCTTCGAAGGCACCGTCGGGTTGCCGGCGACGCTGACGCAGCGCCTGAATCAGCAAGGGCTGAAGCTGGCGTTGAGCGAGCAATTCAGCGGCGGCTTGATCAACCTGCAGCTGCAGAGCGAAGGCGCGCCGCTGGCGGGGGGAGAGCTGCTGCCGGCCCACTGCATCGAAACGCTGGAAACGACGCTGGCGCGCGCCCGCTCGCTGGCGGAATTGACCGGCGCCCCGTTGGCGTTGGCGGTCAGCGCCATGCGCGATGAGCAGGTGAGCATTGCGCTGCACACGCCGCGCGGCGGGATTGGCCAGACCGTGCGTTATCGCGCGTCGCGCCACGGGCTGCGGCTGCGGCAGGAGTCGGTGGCGATGCTGGCGCTGGATATGCTGCGCCGTTGGCTGAATGGGGGCCAGGCGTGCGGTAAAAACGCCTGGCTGGAGGTGGTGGAAATTATCGAGTGACGCTCATGGTGCTGAGTTGTCTGCCTCACTGTTTTGTTGTAGCCGTTCGGACGCCAGGCGTGAAAGACGTATTGCCGCCGCGCCTCGCGTTTGCAGCTCTGTACCGTAGTTCCTGAGCGCCTGCGCGGCGCTGTCTGAGTGCGCCAGATGCGCCGCCAGGCTGGCGGCGTCTACCAGCGCGGTGTTGGCGCCGAGCCCACCTGCCGGGCTCATGGCGTGCACGGCGTCGCCGAGAAAGGCGATGCGTTCGCTGTGCCATTCCGGCATCGTCGCCGTAACCTGCACCGTCCGCACGCTGAGCGACAGGGGATCCGCCAGCGCTAACGCCGTTTGCAAGGCGGGCGCCCATCCTTGCGAGATATGCCGTACGCGCGCCTGCAACGCGGTGTTCTCCTCCAGTCCCGGGGCTCCGCCGAGACGTTCAGCCGATCCGATACAGGCCCAATAGAGATAGTCGTCGACCGGCGAGAGGCGGCAATCGGGCGCGTAGTCGGCCGCCAGTTGCGCCATGGGGGCCTGAAAGCGCATCGGTTCAACCACCAGCGACACGCCGTCGGCGAAGATCACCGATACGCCGTTCAGCAGTTCAGGGGCCAATTGGGCCCGGGTCGCCGCATCGAGCGGCGTTTTGCCGTAGAGGGTGACCGCACCGCTGTCTTCTGGCCCAGCCTCGGGCAGGCAGCGCCGCCGCACCAGCGAGTTGACGCCGTCGGCGGCGATCAGCACATCGACCCGCACGTGTTCGCCGTTGGCGAACTGAAGCTCCACACCCTGCGGCGTTTGTGCAAATTCACGCAAGGTATGGCCGAAACGCACCCGGTCTTGCAGGCCGGCAAGCAGGATCTCGCGCAGCGTTTGGCGATGGATGCCGAGATCGCCGCTCGGTTCTTGCGTTTGGCGCTGGCTGGAGGGCAACCAGTGCTCGGGGCGCCGGCCGGTGAGCGGGGCAAGCTGCGGATCCCATAGATTACTCTCGCCGCTGTTTTGCGCGCTGCCGGCGCAGAGCAAGCGGTAGTGCGCCGGCGGCAGGCAGGCGGCCAGCGCCTGCTGGCCCGACGGATCGATGCGCAGCCGGTAGCCCTGATCGCGTGCTTGCGGTGTGGTGTCGCGTTCAAACACCGTGGCGTGGATGCCAAAGCGGCGCAGTCCCTGAGCCAGACACAGGCCGCCGGGCCCTGCACCGATAATGCCAATGCTGAGTGTTGTCATCATGTTCCCTCGTGAGTCAGTGGCCGCAGACGGTCGCGGCCGGAAGCATTTCATTATGTCGGTGCAGGAAAAGGTTGGTATAACGGTATCTGGACTAAAAATAGTGATTAGTGGCCAATATGAATGCGAACCTTCACGCCCCCGACGCTGACTGCAGCGAATGGTCGGCGGGCCCCTGGTTGATCGCCCTTGGCGGCCGTGACGCGGCAGGCCGGGAGTATCGGTTGGGCACGCGCGAATACGACTGGCATCAGCATGTGCGCGGGCAGTTGCTGTGCGTTGAAAGCGGTTTGCTGCATGTAAGCACGGCGCAGGGTGATTGGGTGCTGCCGCCTCAGCGGGCGGGTTGGATCCCGCCGGCGACGGAGCACCGGGTGCAGGTTTGCGGCGCGCTGAGCGGCTGGAGTTTACTGCTGGCGCCGGAGGCCTGCCACGATCTGTCGAATACACCTTGCGTTATCGGCATCAGCGCAGTGCTACAGGCGCTGGCTCAGCGTGCGGAAGGTTGGGACAAACGCAGCGCACTTACCCTGGAGCAGGAGCGTATGGCGCAGGTGATGCGTGACGAGATACGGCTGGCGCCGACGGAGCCGCTGTATTTACCGATGTCGTCTCATCCGCGCCTGGCCGGCGTTCTGCAGGCCTTGCTGGCGCAACCGGGGAGCGAACGTTCACTGGAGGCGTGGGCTGAATGGGGGGCGATGTCGCCGCGTACCCTGCGGCGGCTGATGATCGGCGAGACGGGGTTGAGTTTTGCCCAGTGGCGTCAGCAGGCTCGGTTGTCATATGCGTTGGCGAAGCTGGCCGAAGGCGAAACGGTGCTGCAGATTGCGGAGGCGCTGGGGTATGCCTCGCCGAGCAATTTTATCGCCATGTTTCGTAAAGCCTTCGGCGATTCCCCGGCGCGTTATTTTTCCACATCGGCGGGAAAGGGGCGCTAAGGGAAATACTTTGAGGATAGTTATATATCCCTGATTAATCATAATCTTATAGGGGATATTCGCGGTGAGGGAATGCTGTTACTCTCTTGACGGGTGCTTGAGACTGTTCGTCTTGGGCATTGTGTGACAAGGCGGATAGATGAAAGCCCCAGACTGACTCTCAATCAGAATGGGGCTGCACATACCGCCTAGACACCGGTATGGTAGCCCCTTCACAGCAAGGAGGCAAGCATGCGCTTAAGGCATGTGTTTCACTCGCTAACCGTTGTATGTATTACGGTTTTGTTATTTATCTGGATGATAAGAGACTCGCTGTGCGAGCTGAAAATCTACCAGGAAAATATCACTATCCTGATCAGGTTGGCGTGTGAGGTGAAGCGGTAATCCTAGGGCGGGGGCAACCCCGCCTTCTGGTCTCCAGGCGCGGTTTCCGGCACCCGACTTTACATTTCCAGCTCGATATCCGTCAGCGGCATGCAGCAGCAGGGCAGGATTTCACCGGCGTTGATAAACGCCAGCGGCTGTTGGCGGTAGGCCACTTCGCCTTTCACCAGCTTCAGACGGCAGGCGCCGCAATAGCCGGAGCGGCATTGGTACTCTACCTGCACATCGTGCAGTTCCAGCACGTCGAGCAGGCAGTTTTCACTGTTAGGGCAAGAGAGCTGCGTGCCGGCGGCGCGCAGCGTTACGGTAGGCGTCGCCATCGCTTACAGTTCGAAGTCGCTCAGGTCGTCGGCGTTGATCTCCGAGTCGATCTGGCCAACCAGGTAAGAGCTCACTTCCACTTCCTGCGGCGCTACCTGCACGTTGTCGGACACCAACCAGGCATTGATCCACGGGATCGGGTTGGAGCGGGTTTCGAACGGCAGACCGAGGCCGACCGCCTGCATGCGGATATTGGTGATGTACTCCACATACTGGCACAGGATGTCTTTGTTCAGGCCAATCATCGAGCCGTCGCGGAACAGGTATTCCGCCCACTCTTTCTCCTGCTGGGCGGCCAGCACGAACAGATCGTAGCACTGCTGCTGACATTCCTCGGCGATCTCCGCCATTTCAGGATCGTCGGCGCCGGAACGCATCAGGTTCAGCATGTGCTGGGTGCCGGTCAGGTGCAGCGCTTCGTCGCGGGCGATCAGTTTGATGATTTTGGCGTTGCCTTCCATCAATTCGCGCTCGGCGAAAGCGAAGGAGCAGGCAAAGCTGACGTAGAAGCGGATCGCTTCCAGCGCGTTCACGCTCATCAGGCACAGGTACAGCTGCTTCTTCAGCGCACGCAGATTGACGGTGACGGTTTTACCGTTCACCTGGTGGGTGCCTTCACCCAGCAGGTGATAGTAGCTGGTCATCTCGATCAGATCGTCGTAATAGCCGGAAATGTCTTTCGCGCGCTTCTTGATCTCTTCGTTGGTGACGATGTCGTCGAACACCAGCGCCGGATCGTTGACGATGTTGCGGATGATGTGGGTGTAGGAACGGGAGTGGATAGTCTCGGAGAACGACCAGGTTTCCACCCAGGTTTCCAGCTCAGGGATCGAGATCAGCGGCAGCAGGGCGACGTTCGGGCTGCGGCCCTGGATGGAGTCCAGCAGGGTCTGATACTTCAGGTTGCTGATGAAGATGTGCTTCTCATGCTCCGGCAGCGCCTGGTAATCGATGCGATCGCGGGAAACGTCAACCTCTTCCGGGCGCCAGAAGAAGGAGAGCTGTTTTTCGATCAGTTTTTCGAAGATTTCATGCTTTTGCTGGTCGAAACGCGCAACGTTTACCGACTGGCCGAAGAACATCGGCTCTTGCAGCTGGTCGTTTTTGGTCTGAGAAAAAGTGGTGTAAGCCATAAGCCTGAATCCATCGTAACGTGGCTAAATGAAGGGGCCGGAAAATTCCGGCCCGCTAGGTCAAACTTTAGATCTTGCAGGCGCCGCTTTCGCAGTCGTCATCGCCGGCCTTGGCAGGCTGCAAATCTTCCTGGGCGTCTTCCGCACCGTCGCGGGTGTTTTGGTAGTACAGCGTTTTCACGCCGAACTTGTAGGTGGTGAGCAGGTCTTTCAACAGCTGCTTCATCGGCACCTTGCCGCCCGGGAAGCGGGTCGGATCGTAGTTGGTGTTGGCCGAAATCGACTGGTCGATGAATTTCTGCATCAGCCCCACCAGCTGCAGATAGCCGTCGTTGCTCGGCATTTCCCACAGCAGCTCGTAGTTGTCTTTCAGACGCTCATACTCCGGCACCACCTGGCGCAGGATGCCGTCTTTCGACGCCTTGATGCTGATGTGGCCGCGCGGCGGCTCGATGCCGTTGGTGGCGTTGGAAATCTGCGAAGAGGTTTCCGACGGCATCAGGGCGGACAGCGTCGAGTTGCGCAGACCGGTTTCCTGGATCTCTTTACGCAGGGTTTCCCAGTCGTAGTGCAGCGGCTCGCTGCAGATCGCATCCAGGTCTTTCTTGTAGGTGTCGATCGGCAGGATGCCCTGCGAATAGGTGGTTTCGTTGAACCACGGGCAAGCGCCTTGTTCCTGCGCCAGACGGTTGGAGGCTTTCAGCAGGTAGTACTGAATGGCTTCGAACGTCTTGTGGGTCAGGTTGTTGGCGCTGCCGTCGGAGTAGCGCACGCCGTTCTTCGCCAGATAATAGGCGAAGTTGATGACGCCGATGCCCAGGGTGCGGCGACCCATTGCGCCACGGTGCGCGGCCTTGATCGGATAATCCTGATAATCCAGCAGGGCGTCCAGCGAACGCACCGCCAGGGTCGCCAGCTCTTCCAGATCGTCCAGGCTGTCGATCGCGCCCAGGTTGAAGGCGGACAGGGTGCACAGCGCGATCTCGCCGTTTTCGTCGTTGACGTCTTCCAGCGGCTTGGTCGGCAGGGCGATTTCCAGACACAGGTTGGACTGGCGCACCGGCGCGATCTGCGGATCGAACGGGCTGTGGGTGTTGCAGTGGTCGACGTTCTGGATGTAGATACGGCCGGTAGAGGCGCGTTCTTGCATCATCAGCGAGAACAGCTCAACCGCTTTCACGCGCTTCTGGCGAATGCTGTCGTCTTTCTCGTACTGGGTGTACAGGCGCTCGAATTCGTCCTGATCGGCGAAGAACGCGTCATACAGCCCCGGCACGTCGGACGGGCTGAACAGAGTGATGTCTTCGCCCTTGATCAGGCGCTGGTACATCAGGCGGTTCAACTGCACGCCGTAGTCCATGTGGCGCACGCGGTTGCCTTCAACGCCGCGGTTGTTTTTCAGCACCAGCAGGCTTTCCACTTCCAGGTGCCACATCGGGTAGAACAGCGTTGCCGCGCCACCGCGCACGCCGCCCTGCGAGCAGGATTTGACGGCGGTCTGGAAGTGTTTGTAGAACGGGATGCAGCCGGTATGGAAGGCTTCACCGCCACGGATCGGGCTGCCCAGCGCGCGGATGCGGCCGGCGTTGATGCCGATGCCGGCGCGTTGCGAAACGTATTTCACAATGGCGCTGGAGGTGGCGTTGATGGAGTCCAGGCTGTCGCCGCACTCGATCAGCACGCAGGAGCTGAACTGGCGGGTTGGGGTGCGCACGCCGGACATGATCGGCGTAGGCAGCGAAATCTTGAAGGTGGAAATCGCGTCGTAGAAACGTTTGACGTAATCCAGACGAGTTTCACGCGGGTAGTTGGAGAACAGGCACGCGGACACCAGCATGTACAGGAACTGGGCGCTTTCGTAGATCTCGCCGCTGACGCGGTTCTGCACCAGATACTTGCCTTCCAGCTGCTTGACGGCGGCATAAGAGAAGTTCATGTCGCGCCAGTGATCGATAAAGGAGTCCATCTGCTCGAACTCTTCAGCGCTGTAGTCTTCCAGCAGATGTTTATCGTATTTGCCCATCTCGACCATGCGGGTCACGTGAGCGTGCAGCTTCGGCGGTTCGAACTGGCCGTAAGCCTTTTTACGCAGGTGGAAGATCGCCAGGCGAGCGGCCAGGTACTGATAGTCCGGCGCATCGCGGGAGATCAGATCGGCAGCGGCTTTGATGATGGTTTCGTGAATGTCGGCGGTTTTGATGCCGTCATAAAACTGAATGTGGGAACGCAACTCTACTTGAGAAACCGAGACGTTGTGCAATCCTTCTGCGGCCCAATCGATGACCCGGTGGATTTTGTCGAGGTTGATGCGCTCTTTACGGCCATCGCGTTTAGTTACAAGCAGACTTTGGTTCATGTGGTGTTTTACCTGTCCGTATGGTGCCCCTAAGCAGAAGTGTAGTCGCTCTGCTCAGTATGTAAACACTATATATAGGGGTTGTATGTCGGTGAGGTAACAAGATAGTGAGAAAAAACGGCGTTTGCAAGTGAACAAAACCGGCCTGATTTGTGGATAACTTGGGGGTGAAATGTAACTTGCCGTTCGCAGTGCGCGCCGTGACTGGCGCGACAAGCTTGTCAATAAGCGAGATCAGATTTTACTGAAAAACTGAAAAAACCGATCGTTTGGCGTTTTATTAAACGTTAGAAAAAAACGGCATATTGATCTGATTTAATATTCTAAAAAACTGTCTACAACCACGATTTTGATCGAAGTCGCGGAAATTAGGTATTTTTCCTAACACCACGTTGGCGCCGAACCCCGATAACGCAGGGCCGGCGCGGTTTACAGCGCTCAGCCTTCGTGCTGGGTGTGCACCATGTAGTTCACGTCAACGTTGCGCCCAAGCTTGAAATGATCGGTGATCGGGTTGTAATGCAGGCCGATCATGTGCTTTTCGCGCAGCGGCGTGCCGTCGACCCAGCCGATCAGTTCGGAAGGGCGAATAAACTTCTTATGATCGTGGGTGCCCTGCGGCACCATCTTCAGCACGTACTCCGCGCCGATCACCGCCATCAGCCAGGCTTTGGTGTTGCGGTTGATGGTGGAAAAGAACACGTGGCCGCCCGGTTTCACCAGTTGGGCGCAGGCGCGCACCACTGAGGCCGGATCGGGCACGTGCTCCAGCATTTCCATGCAGGTGACCACGTCGTAGCGCTGGGGGTTGGCCTGAGCGTGGCTTTCCACCGTCTCCTGCACGTAAGTCACGTTCACGCCGCTTTCCAGCGCGTGCAGCCGGGCGACCTGCAGCGGCTCCCCGCCCATGTCCAGACCGGTCACTTCGGCGCCTTCGCGCGCCATGCTTTCCGCCAGAATGCCGCCGCCGCAGCCCACGTCGAGCACCTGCTTGTCAAAAATGCCGCCGGCGCGCTGCATGATGTAGTTCAGGCGCAGCGGGTTGATGCGGTGCAGCGGTTTGAACTCGCCTTCCAGATCCCACCAGCGGGAGGCGACGGCCTCGAACTTGGCGATTTCCTGGTGGTCAACGTTTTGCACTCGGCTGGATGATTCTGCGTTCATGGGCTTGTCTGGCTCCTTGTTCTCGTTGTGCGGATTATACATGTTCCGGCGCGGCATCGTCTGCGTCGATGCGTTTTTAGCGCACTAATCTGTACAATTTCCGTGAAACAGCGGCGGTTATTTTCCCGTAAAGCGTGCTTTGTGATATAGTTTTACACCTTTGCCACTATGGCAGCGGGCAGATGAATCATTAGTAGAGGGATAGCAGCTCCATGAGCGACCTTGCCAGAGAAATCACACCGGTAAACATCGAAGACGAGTTGAAAAACTCGTATCTGGACTACGCGATGTCCGTTATTGTCGGACGTGCGCTGCCAGATGTTCGTGATGGACTGAAGCCGGTTCACCGCCGCGTTCTTTACGCGATGAGTGTATTGGGTAACGACTGGAATAAACCATACAAGAAATCGGCCCGTGTCGTCGGGGACGTGATCGGTAAATATCACCCGCACGGTGACAGCGCGGTTTACGACACTATCGTGCGTATGGCTCAGCCGTTTTCACTGCGCTACATGCTGGTGGACGGTCAGGGTAACTTCGGTTCCGTCGACGGCGACTCCGCCGCGGCGATGCGTTATACCGAAGTGCGCATGTCCAAGATTGCTCACGAACTGTTGGCGGATCTGGAAAAAGAAACCGTCGACTTCGTGCCTAACTATGATGGCACCGAGCAGATCCCGGCCGTTATGCCGACCAAGATCCCGAACCTGCTGGTAAACGGCTCGTCGGGCATCGCCGTGGGCATGGCCACCAATATTCCGCCGCACAACCTGGCTGAAGTCGTCAACGGCTGCCTGGCCTATATCGATGATGAAAACATCAGCATCGAAGGGCTGATGGAACACATCCCGGGGCCGGACTTCCCGACGGCGGCGATCATCAACGGCCGTCGCGGCATTGAAGAGGCCTACCGCACCGGGCGCGGCAAAGTCTACCTGCGCGCGCGCGCGGAAGTGGAAGCCGACGCCAAAACCGGCCGCGAAACCATCATCGTTCACGAGATCCCGTATCAGGTGAACAAGGCGCGTCTGATCGAAAAGATCGCCGAGCTGGTGAAAGAAAAACGCGTAGAAGGCATCAGCGCGCTGCGTGACGAGTCCGATAAAGACGGCATGCGCATCGTGATCGAAGTCAAACGCGACGCGGTCGGCGAAGTGGTGCTGAACAACCTGTATGCGCTGACGCAGCTGCAGGTCACCTTCGGCATCAACATGGTCGCGCTGCATCAGGGGCAGCCTAAGCTGCTGAACCTGAAAGATATCCTCGAAGCCTTCGTGCGCCACCGCCGCGAAGTGGTCACCCGCCGCACCATCTTCGAACTGCGCAAGGCCCGTGACCGCGCCCATATCCTGGAAGCGCTGGCTATCGCGTTGGCTAACATCGATCCGATCATCGAGCTGATTCGCCGTGCGCCGACGCCGGCGGAAGCGAAAGTCGCACTGGTGGCTCAGCCGTGGGATCTGGGCAACGTCAGCGCCATGCTGGAACGCGCCGGTGACGACGCCGCTCGCCCTGAGTGGCTGGAGCCGGAGTTCGGCATCCGCGACGGCAAGTACTACCTGACCGAGCAGCAGGCTCAGGCGATTCTGGATCTGCGTCTGCAGAAACTGACCGGCCTGGAGCACGAAAAGCTGCTGGACGAATATAAAGAGCTGCTCAACTTCATCGCCGAACTGATCTTTATTCTGGAAAGCCCAGAGCGTCTGATGGAAGTGATCCGCGAAGAGCTGGTGGCGGTCAAAGAGCTGTACAACGACGGTCGTCGCACCGAGATCACCGCCAATACTTCCGACATCAACATCGAAGACCTGATCAACCAGGAAGATGTTGTGGTGACCCTGTCTCACCAGGGCTACGTGAAGTATCAGCCGCTGTCCGACTATGAAGCTCAGCGCCGCGGCGGCAAAGGCAAGTCCGCCGCGCGCATTAAAGAAGAAGACTTTATCGATCGCCTGCTGGTGGCCAACACCCACGATACGATCCTGTGCTTCTCCAGCCGTGGCCGCCTGTACTGGATGAAGGTGTATCAACTGCCTGAAGCCAGCCGTGGCGCGCGCGGCCGCCCAATCGTCAACCTGTTGCCGCTGGAAGCCGATGAGCGTATCACCGCCATTCTGCCGGTGCGCGAGTATGAAGAAGGGCGTCACGTGTTCATGGCCACCGCCAGCGGTACCGTGAAGAAAACCGCGCTGACCGAGTTCAGCCGTCCGCGCAGCGCCGGCATTATCGCCGTCAACCTCAACGAGGGCGACGAGCTGATCGGCGTCGATCTGACCGATGGCACCAACGAAGTGATGCTGTTCTCCGCCAACGGTAAAGTGGTGCGCTTCCCGGAAACGCAGGTGCGTTCGATGGGCCGCACCGCGACCGGCGTGCGTGGCATCAACCTCGGCGAAGGCGACAGCGTGATTTCGCTGATCGTGCCGCGCGGCGAGGGCGACATTCTGACCGTCACGCAAAACGGCTTCGGTAAACGTACTGCAGTCACCGAGTACCCGACCAAGTCACGCGCCACCCAGGGGGTTATCTCCATCAAGGTGAGCGAGCGTAATGGCCAGGTGGTCGGCGCCGTGCAGGTGGAAACCAGCGACCAGATCATGATGATCACCGATGCCGGCACGCTGGTGCGTACCCGCGTTTCGGAAGTCAGCGTGGTCGGTCGTAACACCCAGGGCGTGACGCTGATCCGTACGGCGGAAGACGAAAACGTCGTCGGTCTGCAGCGCGTGGCCGAGCCGGTGGAAGACGAAGAGCTGGACAGCCTGGAACCGGGCGCGGAAGCGGTGGAAGAAGACACTACGCCGCTGGACGATGGCGACGACGCGGCTGAGCCGATGGACGACGACAACGTTTAAGCAAGGTGAGGGCGTCGGCATGCCGACACCGTAATGCACTGAGACAAAAGGGCCTGGCAGCGATGCTAGGCCCTTTTTCAGTTATATGGTTTAATTGGCGCACCGAGCCGCCGGCCGCTGCGCCGGCGACAACGCGCGCCGCCACTGACTTTCGTATGGTATCCGATTGAAATATTTAGCCTCTTTTCGAACTACGCTGAAGATATCCCGCTATCTGTTCCGGGTGCTGGCGATTTTGCTGTGGTCGTTGGGAGCGCTGCTCACCACCTTTTATATTCTGAATATCCTGCATCAGAAAGAATCGGACATCCGCCAGGAGTACAACCTCAATTTCGATCAGGCGCAGGGCTATATTCGCCATTCCGCCGACATCATACGCGACATCAAGTACATGGCGGAAAACCGCCTCAACGGTTCGGTCAGCGGCCTGGACATGTTCAGCGGCGTGATCCCCGGCAAGGGCAGCCCACCGCAATTCTATCCGCTGTATCCAGAGTCTAACTGCGCCCTGAGCGCCACTTACCGCAGTTCACTCGATTCGCTGAGCGGCCTGATCCAGTATTGGAAAGAAAACTTCGTGGCGGCCTACGATCTCAACCGGGTGTTCTTTATCGGCGGCGACAGCCTGTGTCTGGCGGAATTCGGCGGCGGCAACGCGGTCGCCAACCGGGAAAACATGCTGAAGCTGCTGCACGAGCGCATTCTGAAATACCGCAACGCCAAGAATCTGGACAAAGACAACAACCTGTATTGGATTAGTCCCAGCGCGCAGCGGCCTGACATCGGTTATCTGTATGTGCTGACGCCTCTCTATATCGGCAACAAGCTGGAGGCGCTGCTGGGCATCGAGCAAACCGTCCGGCTGGAAGATTTCGTCACCGCCGGCAACCTGCCGATCGGCGTCACGCTGCTGGATGAAAACAACGATCCGATACTGCGCCTGGCGGATGGCGATCGCTATGCCGCTGCGCTCAACAGCTACCCCGAAGAGCATGCTTACTTCGGTTATGTCGACAACTACCGCGATCTGATCCTGAAAAAAGCGCTGCCGCCTTCATCGCTGAGCATCGTTTATGCGCTGCCGGTGAAAAGCGTGGTGGAACGCTTCAAGATGCTGATCCTCAATGCGCTGTTGCTGAACCTGTTGTCGGCCATCGTGCTGTTCACGCTGGCTTGGCTGTTTGAGCGCAAGATGTTCCTGCCGGCGGAGGACAATGCCTTCCGGCTGGAAGAACACGAACAGTTCAACCGCAAGATCGTCGCCTCGGCGCCGGTGGGCATCTGTATCCTGCGCATCAGCGACGGCACCAATATTCTGAGTAACGAACTGGCGCACAACTACATCAACCTGTTGACCCACGAAGATCGCGATCGCATTACGCGCATCATCTGCGAACAGCAGGCGAACTTCGTCGATGTGATGACCAGCAACAACAATAATCTGCAGATCAGCTTTGTCCATTCGCGTTACCGCAACGAAGAGGTGGCGATCTGCGTGCTGGTGGACGTCAGCGCGCGCGTGAAAATGGAAGAGTCGCTGCAGGAGATGGCGGCGGCGGCGGAGCAGGCCAGCCAGTCTAAATCGATGTTCCTGGCCACTGTCAGCCATGAGCTGCGCACGCCGCTGTACGGCATTATCGGCAACCTCGATCTGCTGCAGACCAAGGCGTTACCGCCAGGGGTCGATCGGCTGGTGAATGCGATGAACAACTCTTCCGGGCTGCTGCTGAAAATCATCAGCGATATCCTCGACTTCTCCAAAATCGAGTCCGAGCAGCTGAAGATTGAACCGCGTGAGTTCTCCTGCCTGGAGGTGATCACCCATATCGCCGGCAACTATTTGCCGTTGGTGGTGAAGAAACGTTTGGGGCTGTACTGCTTTATCGAGCAAAACGTGCCGGAGCGTATCTTCGGCGATCCGGTGCGGCTGCAGCAGGTGCTGTCCAACCTGGTGAACAACGCCATCAAGTTCACCGATACCGGCTGCATCGTGCTGCAGGTCTGCACCCGCGGCAGCTACCTGGAATTCAGCGTGCGCGATACCGGCGTCGGTATTCCGGAGAAGGAGATCTCACGCCTGTTCGATCCGTTCTTCCAGGTGGGCACCGGCGTGCAGCGCCACTTCCAGGGCACCGGTTTGGGGCTGGCGATCTGCGAGAAATTGGTCAACCTGATGGACGGCGACGTCTCCGTCGAGTCCGAACCGGGGCTGGGCAGCTTGTTCAGCATTCGCATTCCATTGTTTAATGCCCAGTTCCCGATCCCGCAGGCCAGCGATACCTGGCAGGGCCGGCGGCTGTGGCTGGATATCCGCAATCAGCGGCTGGAAAGCTACCTGATGGCGATTCTGGGCGGCTACGGCGCCGATATCCAGCGCTATGACGGGCAGGAGACCGCCGCCGACGAGGTGATGCTCAGCGATTATCCGCTGATGCTGAACACGCCGCTGTTGGCTCAGATCCAGTTCTCGACCGAACATATCGGCCCGTCGCTGGAAACCCGGCCAGGCTATTGGATGCACAGCACCTCTACGCCGCGTGAAACGCTGACCTTGATCAACCGATTGTTCGGCGTCGGCAACGGCGCGGCAGAGGCGCTGGTGCAGCTGCCAGTGCCCGCCAAGGCCAGCGCGGCGGACAACGGCGATATTCATCTGCTGGTGGTCGACGATCATCCGATCAACCGTCGTCTGCTTTCCGATCAGCTGGGGTCGCTGGGGTATCAGGTGGTGACCGCCAACGACGGCGTAGACGCGCTCGCCGTACTGAAACAGCACCACGTCGATATTGTGTTGACCGACGTCAATATGCCGAACATGGACGGCTATCGCCTGACGCAGGCGCTGCGGGAGATGCAGTTCAGCGCGCCGGTGATCGGCGTGACGGCGAACGCGTTGGCGGAGGAGAAGCAGCGCTGTCTCGAGGCGGGCATGGATAATTGCCTGTCGAAACCGGTTACGCTGGAGACGCTGGAGCAGACATTGGCTTATTACAGCCAGCAGGTACGCTACAACCGCAGCGAGGCCTGAAAAGCAAACAGGCACGGCGGATGCCGTGCCTGTTTGGCGTTAACCTGCCGTGAGGCGGGCTTTAGTCTTTGTCCAACGGCGTCATGCTGACGGACGAGAGGTAGTTGAGCAGGGCGATGTCGTTTTCTACGCCCAGCTTCATCATCGCCGATTTCTTCTGGCTGCTGATGGTTTTGATGCTGCGGTTGAGTTTCTTGGCGATTTCGGTCACCAGGAAACCTTCGGCGAACAGACGCAGCACTTCGCTCTCTTTCGGCGACAGGCGTTTGTCGCCATAGCCGCTGGCGCTGATTTTCTCCAGCAGTTTGGAGACGCTTTCCGGCGTGAACTTCTTGCCTTTCTGCAGGGCGGCCAGCGCCTTCGGCAGATCGGTCGGCGCGCCTTGTTTCAGCACGATGCCTTCGATATCCAGATCCAATACCGCGCTCAGGATCGCCGGGTTGTTGTTCATGGTCAGCACGATGATCGACAACTGCGGATAATGACGCTTGATGTACTTAATCAGCGTGATGCCGTCGCCATACTTGTCACCCGGCATCGACAGATCGGTGATCAGCACGTTGGCATCCAGCTTGGACAGATTGTTGATCAGTGCGGTTGAGTCTTCGAACTCCCCAACGACATTCACCCATTCAATTTGCTCAAGTGACTTCCGGATGCCAAACAGTACGATAGGATGGTCATCAGCAATAATTACGTTCAGGTTATTCATGTTGTTGGCTACCTTGCTTCAGCAGTCTGCTGACGAAAAAATCAATCTGACTGATGTTATTCTCGATCTCGGGCGCATCACCTTCTGCGATGCGCTGTTCTAACGATTCGCACAGCTGCTTGCCGGGAAGCAGATTTAACATGGCAAACACGCCTTTCAGGCGGTGTGCGGTTTGTGACAGCGCATTGAAATCACTGCTGCCCGCCTCAGTATACAGTTTTTTGACATCATCGGGTACTGTATCGACAAACAGCCCATAGTAATCACTTGATTTCAATTGTTTTTCATAGAGTTGGATATCTTCTGAGCTCAATGAAAGCGGACTTTCTTCCTGCTCCAGCGCGGCCATTTGCTGTTCGATCAGCATCAGCACGGCGTCGATTAATGCGCCGTTCAGGTTATAGTTCACCCGAATGTAGCGTTTATCCAGCGCTTGCCAACCCGGTTCATCGGTCGCCAGCAACAGCGTGTAATCATCGGCTCGCTGCGGGTTATCGGTCAGCAGCACGTCATAATCGCGGTTGACCGCGCGATCTTCGGCGACGAGGCAGTCGGCGCCGTAAGCCTGCAACAGGCGGGTCACGATGCCGCGCACTTCATCTGACGTGATGTCCAGCAGGGCGGTGACGCCGTCGAGCAGCTTTTCCTGTTCCTGCGGCTCTTTTCTCTCCATCTCCATGGCGACGCGAATGGTATAGCGAGTGCCGATATCCACTTTACTGCGAATGTCCAACTGGCCGTTAAGCTTCTTGCACAGCTGATTGCACAGGAAGAAAGTGAGGCCGGAACCGTGGTTGAAGCGGTCCACCAGCGTCTGGCTGAGGAACGGGTAATTGAGATTGCTGATCTCTTCGTTGGAGATGCCGGAGCCGGTGTCGTTGATTTGGAAAATCAGGCGATCCGGGTGTTCGGGCTCATGGTCGATGACCAGAGAAATCTTGCCGCAGGCGGTGGTGATAATGGCGTAATGCACCAGCAGCGAGATCACTTTGCGCAGCGCGTTGGCGTCGCCGATGTAGTTCTGTTCGACGTCCAGCTGGAAATGCTTGAACAGCGCCAGCCCCTTTTGATTGAGGGCGGGCAGGGCTTCCAGCAGCAACTCGTCGATCATCGCCGCCGGGTTGAACGGCTCGCGCGTCGGTTGCCAGTCCTGGGTTTCCAGCCGCGTCAGCAGAGTGATGTTATCGATCAATCCCAGCACCGACGACGACGCCGCCGTCAGTTGGCCCAGCAGCGCCTGCTGTTGTTCCTCATCCGGCTGGTTGCGCAGGCTGTCGACCAGATCGTGCATCTGGCGCACCGGCTGATTCAGTTCGATGCCCAGGTTGTGCAACATCAGTTTGCGCGCCTGCACGTTTTTGTCGTATTCACGCCGTGCCTGCTGCAGCCGCTTGTTCACCATGACCTCTTTATCCTGATCGTGCATCAGGAACAGGTAGGTATCCGGCGACAGTTGGCTGCGGAAAATGCGGATTTCATACACCTCGTTGTTGACCGTTGCCTGAATGACGCCGTGGTGCTGTTCGGCCATATGGGCGATTTTTTGCAGGCTGAGGTGCGGCAGCAGGTGCTCGGCGATTTTGTTGCTGGCGATCACCGCATTGTTGGCGAAGCTGTAAACCAGCAGGCCGGAGGGCAGGCTGGAGACGATTTCCTGATTCAGCGCGCGCTCGGCCTCCAGCTCAACCGCCATGTTTTCGCTCGGGCGGATGTACTGGCGGCGGATAAAGTAGATGCTCAGCATCGAGAGCGCCAACAGCAGCAGATTGACCGCGATCAGCCAGATGTTGTTGCGCAGCAGATCGATGGCCAGATTAATGGCCGAAACGCGATACACCACCTTCAGCGGCGCATTGGGCAGGGCGGCGCTGAACTCCACCCAGCCGCCGCTCATCGCCGCCTGGGCGCCGAGGGCGGTTTCCGCCGGGATGGCGCTGTCGTCGAGCTCGACATCGTCCGGCTGCAGCAGGAAATTGGCGCGGGCCAGGTTGGCCGGAATGATGTCGTTGATCGGCAAGTCGAAGGCGATCACCGTCGCCAGATGCCCCGGCTGATTAAAGGTGGTGCGAATCGAGAACGAATAGGCGTTCTGGAAGCGCTGTTTGCGCAGATCGGAAAAGCTCTCGCGTTCGTCGAGCATATTGGCCTGTTGCAGCATCTCGGCGCGGCGTTCGTCCGCCGAAGTGGTCAGGTAGCTTTCCCTAAAGCGCGAAGCCAGCTCTTTGAGCGGCTGAGTGGTGATCAGACTGAGGCTGTTGTCCTGACCATTGAGGTAATACATGGCGTAGCTCTCGGTCTTGGCGCCCCAACGGTTGTCCAGGTAGTCCGAAATGTTGGCGATCATCGCCAGCGTGTTCTCGTCATGGCTGCCGAAGATCACCGCGTCGGTTTTCTTGTGCGGCTTCTCGACATAGTAGACGTCGGGGCGCAGGCGGGTTTCCTGCAAACCGGGATCGACATTCTGCGCCGGCGCGTTGCCGAATTTGTCATAGACCTGATAGGTCATGTAGCGATAGGTATCGATGCGCTTTTGCAGCGAACCGGCGATGCTGTTCAGCGTGTACTTCTTTTCCGCCAGCCAGGCGTTGGTGTAGTTGTAGCCATACAGGCCGATGCCGATCGTCAGCAGCACGATAAACAGCAGGAAGCAGCGAGTGATATTGCTGGAGCTAATGGTCAGTTGTTTATTTTGCATAGTGGCTGCGCATTCCTGAATCAGCGAGTGACGGCCCTGGCGCTGGCGGTCACCGCCAACAGCAGAGTGGCTACGCAGGCGAAGGCCACCGTCAGGCTGGAAAACTGAGCGACAAAGCCGATCAGCGCCGGGCCGGCCAGAATACCGGCATAGCCGACGGTGGTAACGGACGCGATCGCCAAATTGGCCGGCATATCGCGTTGGTTGCCCGCGGCGCTGAACAGAATCGGCACGACGTTGGAAGCGCCCAGGCCAACCAGCATGAAACCGACCAGCGAAACGGTGGCGTGATTGAAGGCGATAGCCAGGCTGAGACCGACAGCGGCGCACAGGCTGCCCAGCAGCAGCACCCGGTAGCGGCCCAGCGAGTTCACCACCCGATCGCCATTGAGGCGGCCGAGCGTCATGGTGATGGAAAACAGCGCATAGCCCAGCCCGGCCTGGCTGTGTTCGACGCCGCGCAGCGTGGTGAGGAACAGCGCGCTCCAGTCGAGCATCGAGCCTTCCGCCAGGAACATGATAAAGCACAGAATGCCGATAAACATCACCCAACCGCGCGGCAAGACGAACATCGGTCCGCCGTCGTCGGCGCCGCTGTCACGCAGCAGATGGCGGCTGGCGAACGCCAGCAGCACGATCACCGCCAGCACGGTGATCAGGGTGGATTGCAGCGGCGTCAGCCCCAGCCACAGCAGCGCGCTGACGCCGCCTGCGCCGGCGATGCCGCCGATACTGAAAAAGCCGTGAAAGCCGGACATCATCGCCTTGCCGCTGTTGCGCTCGACGATCACTGCCTGCACGTTCATCGCCACGTCTATCATGCCGATCGCCGCGCCGAACAACAGCAGTGCCACGGCCATGCCGCCGAGGGAGTCCATCAGCGCCAGCAACGGCAAATCGATGCACAGCCCCAGCCCCGCCATCAGGATCACCGCGCGGCAGCCCAGTTTGCCGGTCAGGAAGCCGGTCAGCGGCATCGCCAACATGGAGCCGGCGCCGATACATAACAACAGCAGGCCGAGCGAGCCGTCATCGAGGCCGATGCGCGTTTTGGCGAAGGGCACCAGCGGCGCCCAGGCGGCCATGCCGAGGCCGGCGACGAAAAAGGCCAGGCGGGTGGCGATCTGTTGAGGAACGCCGGGCGTTTGCTGTTCATTGCACAAGGTGGCTGTCATGTAAGCGTCAGGATCTTGGGTCAAAAGAGTGGCGAAAGTTACTGACAGTTTTTATCACAATCCGCGATCCGGGTCGAAAAGATTCGCGCCTGATTCCTCTCTGGCGCCGCCTCGGCGCACCAGCCACAGGGCGATCGCCTGGACAATATAGTCTTTTTGCTGCTCGCCCAGCGCGATGCCCTGCGGTATGCCGTGCCATTTTTCCAGGCAGCTTCGGCAGCAGGTGGCGGTGGCGTGTTGGGCGACGAACACCGGGTGGCCGCGCATCGGCGTCTGCTTGCCATCGTTTTTGGGGTGGGCGGCGGCCAGACGGCGATCGATAAAGTCGCGGGCATGGCTGAGGATCAGCGGCAAGCCTTTGTCGTCAAGATAGCTCTGGTCTTTGGGATTCAAACGGAAACGGGCGCGGAAGGGGGAGCCTTGCAGCCGCCGCCATAGCGCCTCTGGGTGAAATGGCATCATGACTTTACTCGCTGAGGGTGAGCTTTTTTTCAGGCTACCAGAAGTGAAACTCCGCGGCCAATTTTGCCTGTGACGCACAATATTCGGCGAGATAAAGCACGAAATGAAAAACAAATTCAATTTGTAGACCAAAATAAGAGAAAAGATTAGCAATTAGTGCGGATGTAAATTGGCGAAACTATATCGCGAGGTTATTTATTTGCGTGCTATTTGTGCGGATTGAAATTGTGAGGACAGTGTGGAGGAAAATAAAAAACCGGCCAGAAGCCGGTTAAAGGTATGCAGAAATTATCTTCGGATAATGAAGGTAATAATGAAAATAATGATGATAGCGAGGTGATTATAGCGGCTGCGTGCAGGCGGCGTTTTGGCACAATGTGCTTATTGTCCAGCACAATTGTATGGTTGGCTTTTTTTTCTTAAAGATTTGTATAACTACATGATTTTTTATCAATTAATCTATTCTTTGTCTTTAAGTGCTTTATTTTGTTTGTCGGTAATGTTTTGTGAAAGTTCGTGCACATTTACATTTTGAAACCTTTATTAATCACGCTGAAACACTATCGGATACTTGGTATCATTTTCTTTCTGGATTAATATAACCCTTGTTACCAGAATGGTAATGCACAGTCGTGCTAATAATGCTCGAAAAGGGCAGTGGCCGTAGCTCGACATAATTAACGAGGATAATAACGATGAAACTTCGAGTACTCTCTCTGATGGTACCCGCACTGCTGGTTGCAGGCACAGCAGGCGCGGCGGAAATCTACAACAAAGACGGTAATAAACTGGATTTGTACGGTAAAGTCGACGGTCTTCACTATTTCTCCAGCAACAACGGCGTGGACGGTGACCAGTCTTATATGCGTTTTGGCCTGCGCGGCGAAACGCAAATCAGCGATCAGCTGACCGGCTACGGCCAGTGGGAATATCAGGCTAACCTGAACCACGCTGAAAACCAGGACAACAAGAACTTCACCCGTTACGGCTTCGCCGGTCTGAAATTCGGCGACTACGGTTCCTTCGACTACGGCCGTAATACCGGCGTGCTGTACGACGTCGCGGCGTATACCGACTTGCAGCCTGAGTTCGACGGTATGACCTACGGCGCCGACCAGTTCATGTTCCAGCGTTCCAGCGGCCTGGCGACCTACCGTAACAACGACTTCTTCGGTCTGGTTGACGGCCTGAACTTCGCCCTGCAGTACCAGGGTAAAAACGGCAATGGCGAAGAGACCAACAACGGTCGCGACGTCCTTGGCCAGAACGGCGAAGGCTACGGTATGTCCATGAGCTATGACATGGGCTACGGCATCAGCGCGGCGGGCGCCTTCTTTAACTCTCGCCGCACCAGCGAGCAGAACGGCGCTAACGGTCACCAGAACATCATGGGCCGCGGCGACAAGGCCGAAGGTTACTCCGGCGGTCTGAAATATGACGCCAACGACGTCTACCTGGCGGTGATGTTCACCCAGTCCTACAACGCGGCGCGTTTCGGCAGCTCCGACAGCAGCGTTTACGGCTACGCCAACAAGGCGCAGAGCTTCGAAGCCTACGCGCACTACCAGTTCGATTTCGGTCTGCGTCCGTTCGTCGGCTATAACCAGACCAAAGGTAAAGACTTGGGCCGCGCCGGTAACGGCAAGGACTACGGCGATCAAGACCTGGTCAAATTCGTCGACCTGGGTGCGACCTACTTCTTCAACAAAAACATGTCTACCTATGTTGATTACAAAATCAACCTGGTGGACAACAACGACTTCACCGACGCAGCCGGGATCAACACCGACAACGTGGTTGCCGTGGGCCTGGTTTACCAGTTCTAAGCACCTCGGTGTGAACGTCATCGCGCGGCCTTCGGGCCGCGTTTTTTTTTGCCTGTAAACCGGTAAAAAAGCACGGATTGATCCGCTATCGGCACGGGAAGCACCGTGGTTTTCCTCCTCTAAGCCTACGCTGTCAGTACAAAAAAGAGGGGGGATGATATGGAACTCAAGATCGATAAGGTGATCGAAACGGTGCTGTACGTCAGCGATATTGAGCGAGCGGACGCCTTCTACCGAGAGGTGCTGAAGCTGCCGGCGATGGTCGCCAACGAGCGGTTCCGCGCCTATAACGTTGGCGATCGGAGCGTATTGTTGCTGTTTGTCGAGGGCGATTCGCTGCGTGGGGCGCATTATCCGACCGGCTTTATTCCCGCGCACGATGGCGTGGGGCCGGCGCATATCGGGCTGGCGGTGGCAAAAGACCAACTGCCGCACTGGGAACGGCATCTGACGGCCAACGGCGTGGAAATTGAGGGGCGCATGCGTTGGGATCACGGTGGCGAGAGCATCTACTTTCGCGATCCCGACGCCCACCTGTTGGAACTGGTGACGCCGGGCATCTGGGCCAATTACTGATCGAACCCGCCTTGCGCCAACAACGCCAGCGCGGCATTCAGCACCTGCAACGCCGGCTGCGGCTGGCGCTCAATCTGCACCCTGACGATGGCGCCGTCGATCAGCATCGCCAATATCGCGGCGTGCTGTTCCCGCTGCGGGTCTGCGGGCAGGTGGCGCGCCAGTTCATCCGTCATCTGTTGCTTATGCCGGCCGGCGAGGTGCAGGCTTTCCGGCAGCAGATCGGCGATCTCCACGGCCGTATTGATAAACGCGCAGCCGCGAAAACGCGGATCGTCGAACCATTCCGCCAGGCAGGGCGCCAGCGCCGGCAGTAACCCGCCGCTCTGCGCCACATGTCGATCCAACGCTGTACTGAACCAGGTTAGCCACTGCTGGTGGCGATAGGCCAAAAACGCCGTAATCAAATCGTTCTTGCTGGGAAAGTGGCGATAAAACGTCACCTTAGTGACGCCTGATTCCTTGATGATGCGATCGATGCCGGTGGCGCGGATCCCTTCCTGATAGAACAGATCGTGGGCCGTCAGCAGGATGCGCTGACGGGCGGGCAAGGTATTGCGATCGGTGGTCATCATTTTTCTCCCTGGCTATTTTCGAGTGATTGTAGACAACTCTGTCTACATGCGCTAGCGTAATGATGTAGACAGAGATGTCTACTTGCCTATACGCAGGAGATGATCATGAGCATTAAACCCCCATTGCCGCCTTTTACCCGTGAATCCGCCATCGAAAAAGTACGGTTGGCGGAAGATGCCTGGAACAGCCGCGATCCTGAGCGGGTGTCGCAGGTCTATTCCCTCGATACCCATTGGCGTAATCGCGCGGAGTTTGTCGACGGCCGCGCGGCGGTGGTCGCATTTTTGCAACGCAAGTGGGCGAAAGAGCTGGAGTATCGGCTGATTAAGGAACTGTGGGCGTTTGACGGCGCGCGCATCGCGGTGCGTTTCGCCTATGAGTGGCGCGACGATTCCGGCAACTGGTATCGCAGCTTCGGCAACGAAAACTGGGAGTTCAATCAGGAAGGGTTGATGATCAACCGCCATGCCTGCATCAACGACATGCCGATTCGCGAACAGGATCGGCGTTTTCATTGGCCGCTCGGTCGGCGCCCGGACGATGTCCCGGCGCTGAGCGATTTCGGCTTTTGAATCCGATGTCGCGCCCGCGCCGGCCGATCGCGAGAAAAAGCGCACCGATCGACAAAGGGGAGTTTGTAGAAAAGCCTTTCCACTTCTAGACTTAGGGGACAACAAACGTACTCCAAGAGGACAAGCTATGACGAAGAAGTTGGTTTTGGCCGTCGGCACTGCGGCGGTATTTTCCATTCTTGCCGGCTGCACCGCCTATGACCGTGCAACCAGTTATGTCAATGAGCCGGTGGTCAGCGATGTCAAAGTAGGGATGACCAAGCAGCAGGTGCGGGCGATTGCCGGTCCGCCGTCGACGTCCGCCACGCTGATCCATGCGCAGGGCACTTGCGACACCTATGCGGTCGCGCCGCGCGATGGCAAAGTGCAAACGTATTTTGTCAGCTACAACGACACGGGCCATGTCATGAACAAGGGCTATCAAACCTGTTCAGACTACGATTCGCAGCCGAAGTAATCGCGTTTCAGCCGAACATAAAAGCCTCGCTTTTGCGGGGCTTTTCATTTTTTAAGCGTTTAAGGCCTGAAGTTTAGGCAACTGCGCCGCCGATGCGATTTTTTTGCATCAAAACGATAGACATTTCATAACGGTATCGCTAATATCAGCGCCCATTGGAAGGATGGCCGAGTGGTTTAAGGCAACGGTCTTGAAAACCGTCGAGTGTAACAGCTCCCAGAGTTCGAATCTCTGTCCTTCCGCCAAATTCAGCCGGCTTAGCTCAGTAGGTAGAGCAACTGACTTGTAATCAGTAGGTCACCAGTTCGATTCCGGTAGCCGGCACCATGACAGAGGCCCCAGCAGCGATGCTGGGGCTTTTTGTTATGGTGCTTGTACGAGGAAAAGGTGCCCACGCAGGAATACACGCTTCGAAGTGCGCCAGGATTAACCGATAATCGGGGGCATGTGCCGCAGTTAGTCCTTTGACCCAAGGGGGTATTCGCTGCGGAACCGGAGGTTGAGCGGTGCGATATGCTGGTGGAAATAATAGCCGGTGGGTCAGCCCGGCGTTCAGATTGGGTTTATATATCCATAATCAGCCACTGATCCGCTTCTTCGAACATCTCTTCCAACATCCGGTTCAGCTTTTCGCGATCGCTTTTGCTGGCGTCGGAGTTCAGGCCGTTGACCTGCATCGGTTTCACGCGCACTTCCGCCTCCGGGAACAACACGTGCACGCGTTTTTCCAGCTCGTTGCGAATAATCTCGGCGGCGTTGGGCAGCCCAGCGACGTTGCGTTTGTCGTACACCAATTCTACAAACATGACTCACCTTTAAATACTGATTTAATGTACAGTATTCTGGCCTGAGGCGCTCGGGTTGGCAAGAGGGAGGCGCAATTTTGCATGAGGCGTTCATTCTTGCTTGCGCAGCGGGCAGCCAAGCCTGCCGCTGAATCCTTTTCTTACGTCTGGCCGATGGCCTGCATTTTCCCCGCTCGCTTCGCGCGTTGAATCTTCAAAGGACGTGATTATCCCCCCGGTGCCTGTGTTTTTCTCCTGTACAACTCAGTACGTAGGGCGGTGGCGCCGGGCTGGGTGCTCCCTGGTGTTGGGGGCCCGACGCCACCTTTCTGGTCGCCGTTCTTGGCATAAAATCGATTAACGCAGGTATGTACCGGAACTCGACGTTACGGACCCTGACGCTGCTCCTTCGTGTTCTGAAGGAGAAAAAATCCCGAGTGTTAGGCAATAGTCGCTCTATGAGCGCTGAATAAAACATTCATCTCATTTTCTTTAAAATTATTGAACCGGGATGCGTCTTGCTCTCCAGGTTGGCTTCTGCGCGTTAAATTGCTGCGGAGTTAAGGTAGCGTTTTTATAAGTAAATTGAATTATTTCAATGGCAGCCAGTCGCGTTCGTCAAGAACGGTGGTTTTTAATAAAATTGTTTTATTACAATGGTTTTTCTGTTTTTTCATATACCTTTCGCCCTGAGCCATTGTCATGATCACCCTGTAAGTGGTTTAATGTTTTTAAATTCACTTTAATGACGCTAAAGTATAGGGTTAAAACATTATAATGCAACTAAACAACATTAAAATATCAGAAGAAAATGGTATGTCATTGAAAATGATTGGTGAAAACCTCACTTACCTCATGCGCATGCACGGGATTGACGCCAGTCGGTTGAGCTGCGAAACAGGGATAGGTATTGCCACGATCAATAATCTGAGGAAAGGCGTGGGGAATCCCACGATCGCCACGCTTGCGTCAATTGGTGAGTTTTTCAGCGTAAAAGTAGGGGAGCTGACTGACAAGGATTTAAGCGCCGCGGGAGAGGGTAAACACAATGCGAGATCGCTTCCGCTCATTAGCTACAGCGATGTAGAGCGTTTCTTGGCCAACACGATCAGAACGGCAGATACCTATACGACAGAAGTCGATGACATGGCGGACGATTCGCTGTTTGTGGTAGAGATAACGAATAATTCACTGTCGCCTGAATTAGACCGTGGAACGTATTGTGTGATCTCCCTCAAGGAGCCATTTTGCGATGGCGATATCGTCTTGGTTAAGCTGAAAAATTACCCAATATGTTTAAGGCGAGTTTTTGTTTCCGACGACGACTTGTTGTTTACAAACATCTCATTAGATTCAGATAGCAGTGTGAAGTCCTATAGCGATTATGCGATCGTCGGTGTTCTATTGAAAACGATAAAGAGGCTGAAATAAATGGATTTATTTAAAATAATGAGAAAGTTAAGAAAGATATACTCTCCCAGTTACCTATACACGTTAGATCGTAGCGTTATCCGAACGGCGGATGGATATTGGCTTTTCAAAGAGTTTGGCACCCATACTTTCGTGAAAAAAAACTGGGGGCAACTCATTGAGGGCGATTTTCTCAGGCACGTTAACCCGAAAGACATCGCTTTTATCGCCGAGACCGAATCTAAGATAAAAGTCGCCTCGGCCAAACTGTCGATTCATGAAGAGAAACGAAACTGTATGTGGACGTTGAAAAATGACGTTGACTCGATATCAATATCAGGGGCGGATTTTCTAAGGGATCGTGATCTTGTTGACAAAACGGAGTCCCTGGATGCGACAAAAATAGCCTTTTATGCCGGGGTAAAGGAAGGCAGAGCACTCTCTGCCTCATTGAAAAATGCAAAGAAAAGTGACGGATATAAAAAAACAATACTGACGTTGATTAAATAAACCAGGGTTCGACGTGAATATGCTTATCGAAGGTAATCACGCTGAAAGCCGAATTGTCTATGGTACTGACATCGCTTGTGCCGTTTTTCCATTGCGAACAAATCGCCGGGGAAACAGAGATTAAGGTTTCCCCCAGCTTTCTTTGGAATAACGTATGTGCATGGCCTGAGCCGATAAACTTAACGTTTAATCGTTGGCAGAGGCTCAAAAACTCCTCAGCATTGCTTAACATACAACTATCAACAATGGGCGTGCCTACAGGAATAGGGTGATGATGTAGGAAGACGGCGATCTTTTTATTGCCGCTCGAGACTATGGCTTTTTCAAGCGTTTCGAGCGAATGCGTCGAGACCCTGCCGAAATCTTCATTATCGACCACCGAGTCGATGCTGAGCATGCGCCATTCGTCATCTTCAAACGAGTTTATATCATAGCTGCCGCCCTGTTTACGGGCTTCATCGTCCAGGTTTTTTTTGTTGTCGTGATTGCCTGGGAATAGATAGAAAGGTAATGTAGTGCGATTCATTATTTTAAAGAAGCGCTCATAAGAGGGAATATCGCCATCATGAGAGATGTCACCTGTCACAATGATTAAGTCGGCATTGATTTTGTCGGCATTGGCGTTAATGAAGTCAATCGCCCTTTCGAAATTAGCAAGATGCTTCGAAGCCAGCGCGCTTGCATTAGGCATAATATGTATGTCACTAATCTGAATTACTTTCATGCTATACCCTGTTGATATTACTTAAATGGATTGTATGAAGTGCCCCAATCATAGTGATCGGTGTTTTCTATCTTCTTCACCCACTCGACTAAGGCGATAGCGAGCGGTAGCAATACAATAGAGACGACAACTTTATAAGACCACGTCGTGCTTATGATGTTAACCAACTCTATAAAGGTATATTTTCCTGAAAGACTTATCGGATAGGCTGTCAGCAACAGGGCGGCCTGTGTAGACATGGAACCAACAATATATCGGATAAAGAAGTATTTTCCTGAGAAAATAATCTTCATCTTTGAAATAATAAATCCATTGACGAAATAAGCGACCGGAACGGACACCCAGGTGCCTATCATGACTCGCCAAAACTCATGGTATAAAGAATAATAGTGCGTGGCGATATCATTGTTTTCTGGCTGAATAACGGCTGAGAGATTAAGTATTATGACATATAAGCTTTGGCAGAACACCATGATCCATATTGCTCTTACCGACAATTTATAGCCGTAAACCTCAGTCAGCAATGTTGATATCAAGAAACACAAGGAGAATACAATGCCGCTTGCCGTTATTTTAAAACCATAGATATCAAAGACCTTATAAACCAACGTGTCGCAGGTGATCATAATGGTCACCGTCAGGCCAACAAAAAGGCCATAGAGCTTGAGATTTCCTTGCATTTTTACTCCTTATTTAGTCCGTGTTCTTCTGTTATTAATTATCCATACTTATTTAACGCGCAAATTACGCAACCCGCGAGTCGCGTAATGAGACGCGAATAATGTCACATGACCATCATGTCTCTTTATTCAAGCAAGACAACAACGCCTTCCCCCCTGCGTGCCCGGCTGGCGAGAGCGCCACGCCAAGTTTTGCGGAGAATGCTGATGGCCTGTTCGGCGGGAAGAGAGGATTTTACCCTAATCCATTAATATTGCTAATGAATATATTGCCTGGTTCACGCAGTGTCAATCAAGAACGAAGGGCACAGCAAACCGTGGCCGTGAAAAGTCGCTGCGCAGGTTGTTACGGAATTTAAGGGTAGCCACAACCGGGGCGGGGGCCGGTTTTTATCTGGCCTGCGTCAGCAGCTGCAAAAAGCGGCTCAGTGCGGCAAAAGGCGGCTCGCTGTTGCGCCAGAAAACACCCACGCTGCCTTTCTGCTCAATCTTCGGCAGGTTCAGAATCGCCAGTTGCCCCTGGCTGGCATAACGCTGCGCCAGCCGTAGTGAAAGAATGGAGATCATGTCGCTGCTTTGCAGCAGGTTGGTGCTGACGTTCATCGATGCCGATTCAACCGTGTTTTCAGGCAGCATCACGCCGTTATCTGCCAACGCATTATCGATGCTGAGGCGGATTGGCGTGCCGGTCGGCCAGACTATCCAGCGCCAGTGGGTGAGATCGTGCCAGGTGAGGGAGGCGGATTTTGCCAGCGGATGGTGAGGGCGGGCAACGAAGCATACCGGTTCGGTGTAGAGCACTTGATAGTTGAGCGGCAGTTGCAGCGCCCGCCCCCCGACGCGGCCCACGACGACATCCACCGCGCCCGCGAGCAGATCGTGCAGCAGGGGGGTCATCACCTTTTCCTCAATATTGAGATGCAGCGTCGGCATTTCTTGCAGCAGGCTCAATATGGCCTGCGAAACGCAGTCGGTCGCCACCGGCGAGCAGCCGATTTTCAGGCTTCCCACCAGCCCGCCTTGCTTAAAGCGGGCGATTTCAGACTGCGAACGCTCCAGATCATTGATCAAACGCTGCGCATGCTGAAGCAGCAATTTCCCCCCCTCGGAGGGGCGTAGCCCTTTGCTATGCCGCTCAAAGAGCGTGAGCCCAATCTCATCTTCGAGCTGCGACAACCATTTTGACAGAGCGGGTTGGGAGATGTTCATCATCCGCGCAACGTGGGTCAGATTTCCCTGTTCACCCAATGCCACCAACATTTGCAGATGGTGCAGCTTCAATTTCTGCGCCCAGTTCGCCATTTGCTATAACCCTCCGGTTATGTCTCCGCCCGAAAAGCCATTGTACATTTTATCGCTAAAGATACAAATTCGTAACATACCTAAAACAACACAGACATCTCCCTACCTGCTCCGAGGCGCTCACTATGACTCAACGGCGTGATTTACAAGCACTGATCGACGCAGCCCCTATCGGCAAGACGCAGTGGCGCGTCATTCTCTGCTGCTTTTTGGTGGTGATGCTCGATGGTTTTGACACCGCCGCCATTGGTTTCATCGCGCCCGACATCCGCGCCCAGTGGCAACTGTCCGCCGGCGAACTGGCCCCGCTGTTTGGCGCGGGGTTGCTGGGATTGACGGCGGGCGCGCTGCTTTGCGGCCCGCTTTCTGACCGCTTTGGCCGCAAGCGCGTCATCGAACTTTGCGTGGCGCTGTTTGGCGCGCTGAGCCTGATTTCGGCCTTCTCCCCCGATCTGCAAACGCTGGTCGTTTTGCGTTTTCTCACCGGCCTGGGCCTGGGGGGCGCGATGCCGAACACCATCACGATGACCTCTGAATATCTGCCCGCTCGCCGCCGTGGCGCGCTGGTCACGCTGATGTTCTGCGGTTTCACGCTCGGTTCGGCCCTGGGCGGGATCGTCAGCGCCCAACTGGTGCCGAGGGTGGGGTGGTCCGGCATTTTGGTGCTTGGCGGCGTCTTGCCGTTGATGCTCTTTGCGGCGCTGCTGTTTGCCCTGCCGGAATCCCCGCGCTGGCAGATTCGCCGCCAACTGCCGCAAAAGGTGATTGCCAAAACGGTCAGCGCCATGACTGGCGAGTGGGATGAAGAGACCCATTTTTATCTGAACGAAGCCGCCACGTCGGCCAAAGGCAGCATCAGCCCGCTGTTCGCCGGCCGCCAGTTGCGCATCACCCTCATGCTCTGGGCGGTTTTTTTCATGAGCATGCTGATCATCTACCTGCTCTCCAGCTGGATGCCGACGCTGCTTAACCACCGCGGTATTGATCTGCGGCATGCCTCCTGGGTGACCGCTGCTTTCCAGATAGGCGGCACGGTGGGCGCGCTGGGGCTGGGCGTGTTGATGGACAAATGCAATCCCTTCCGGGTGTTGGCGGTGAGCTACGCCTTGGGCGCCGTGTGTATCGTCATGATTGGCCTGAGCGAGAACGGCCTGTGGCAAATGGCGCTGGCCATCTTCGGCACCGGCATCGGCATCAGCGGGTCGCAGGTCGGGCTGAATGCTTTGACCGCCACGCTCTATCCGACGCAAAGCCGGGCGACGGGCGTCAGCTGGTCCAATGCCATTGGCCGCTGCGGCGCGATTGTCGGCTCGCTTTCCGGCGGCGTGATGATGGCGATGAATTTCTCATTCGATACGCTATTTTTCATTATTGCCCTTCCGGCGGCGCTCAGTACGGTGATGTTAATGCTGCTGACGGCTGTCGTTCGTCTGTCTGCCCCAGCCCCTGACACGTTGCCTCGCGCAGCGTCGTGAATGAAAAAGGAGAATCCCTATGCCTGAACGCCATCAGGATGTTAACCCCAGCCGCCAGCAGTTTTACCGGCAGATTTCCGGGCAGAACCTGACCCCGTTGTGGGAGTCGCTGCACCATCTGGTGCCGTCAACGCCGAATGCAAACTGCGCCCCGGCTTACTGGAACTATCAGGAGATTCGCCCGCACCTGCTGGCCAGCGGCGAGTTGATTGGCGCCAAAGAAGCAGTGCGCCGCGTGCTGGTGCTGGAAAACCCGATGTTGCGCGGACAAGCCGCCATCACCCCGACGCTGTACGCCGGCTTGCAGTTGATCATGCCGGGCGAAATTGCGCCGAGCCATCGCCATAATCAGTCCGCGTTGCGTTTTATCGTCGAAGGGAAAGGGGCGTTTACCGCCGTTGACGGCGAACGAACGCAAATGCATGAAGGCGACTTCATTTTGACGCCGCAGTGGCGCTGGCACGATCACGGCAATCCCGGCGCTGAGCCGGTGGTATGGCTGGACGGGCTGGATTTGCCGCTGGTGAATCTGCTGGGCTGCGGTTTCGCGGAAGACTATCCGCAAGAACAGCAGCCCGTGACGCGCCGGGAGGGGGACTATTTACCGCGTTATGCGGCCAATATGTTGCCGCTGCGCCATCAGAAAGGCAACTCATCGCCCATTTTCAACTACCGCTACGATCGCAGCCGCGAAACGCTGTACGACCTCACCCGCATGGGGGACGCCGACGAGTGGGACGGCTACAAGATGCGCTACGTCAATCCGGTGACCGGCGGCTATCCCATGCCCTCGATGGGCGCCTTTCTGCAACTGTTGCCGAAAGGCTTTTCCTCACGAAAGGCGCGCACCACGGACAGCACCCTCTACCACGTGGTGGAAGGGCGCGGCCAGGTCAGCATCGGCAACGAAACCCTTCACTTTTCGGCAAAAGATATCTTTGTGGCGCCGACCTGGTTCGACGTGTCGTTTCAGGCGGATGAAGACACCGTGTTATTCAGTTTTTCGGACCGGCCGGTTCAGGAAGCCCTGGGGCTGTTCCGTGAAGCACGTTATTAATTTGGGAGAGACAAAATGACGCAATACGTATTTGCACCGCCAGCCCCCGTGACTGTTCCTGTCGTGGGGAGTGATAAACAGTTCCCCGTGCGCCGTGTCTACTGCGTCGGGCGCAACTATGCCGCCCATGCTCGCGAAATGGGCTTTGATCCGGATCGTGAGCCGCCGTTCTTCTTCTGCAAGCCTGCCGATGCGGTGGTGCCGGTGGCGGCCGGCGAAACGCTGGCGCTGCCGTATCCGGCGCAAACGGACAACTATCACTACGAAATCGAACTGGTGGTGGCGATTGGCAAACGGGGGAGCGATATTCCGTTGGAAAAGGCGCATGAATATATCTGGGGATATGCCACGGGCCTGGATATGACCCGCCGCGATCGGCAGATGGACATGCGTCAAATGGGGCGCCCATGGGAAATCGGTAAGTCGTTCGATCTCTCTGCGCCCATCGCGCCACTGCATAAAGCCGGCGACAGCGCAGACGTCAACCATGCGCCTATCTGGCTGCAGGTCAATGGCAGCGATCGTCAGCGCAGCGACATCCGTCATCTGATCTGGTCGGTGAATGAAACCATCAGCTATCTGTCCGGCTTTTTTGAGCTGCAGCCCGGCGATCTGATTTTTACCGGCACGCCGGAAGGGGTGGGGGCGGTGGTGAAAGGCGATGTGATTACCGGGAATGTAGAGGGGCTTACCCCTATCGCCGTGAAGATTGTCTGAGGCTGATTCTGAGGTGAATGATGAAGCTGTACAGTTTTTTTAATAGCTCTGCGTCCTACCGCGTGCGCATTGCGCTGGCGCTGAAAGGTATCCATTACCAGACGGTGGGCGTCAATATTCGCATCGGGCAGCAGAATGAGCTGGCTTATCGGCGTATGAACCCGGTCGGGCTGGTGCCGACGCTACTCACGGACGACGGCGAGTCTCTCAGCCAGTCGCTGGCGATTACCGACTGGCTGGATCGCCATTTCCCCCAGTCGCCGCTGTTGCCGACGGCCGATCCGGCGCGCAGCCGGGTACTGGAAATCGTTTATGTCATCGCTTGCGATATTCACCCGGTCAATAACCTACGGGTGTTACGCTACCTGAGTGAAGAGCTGAAGGTGAGTGAGGAAGAGAAAAAACGCTGGTATGCGCACTGGATCCGGCAAGGGCTGAGCGCCGTGGAACAGCTGTTGCTCCAGAGGCCGCCAGGGCCCTTCTGCGTTGGCGACAGCCCGACGTTGGCGGATTGCTGCCTGATCCCTCAGTGGGCGAATGCCCTGCGGATGGGGTGCGATCTGAGCGGGTACCCGCGCTGTAAAGCGATTTACGACGCTTGTACTCAGCTCCCGGCGTTCATCGCCGCAGCGCCCGAAAACCAACAAGACAAAATCTCAGCCTGAGCCTGGTAAAGAGAAAGGCCGTCGCGAAAGCGAGGCGCGCAATGATCGTTGGGGGAGACAGTGGCGCAGCGGCTGCGCTTTCATCCTCTCGACGTGCAGACGAAAAAAAACCTGCTGTTACAGCAGGTTTTTTGAATTTGGTCGGCATGAGAGGATTCGAACCTCCGACCCCCGACACCCCATGACGGTGCGCTACCAGGCTGCGCTACATGCCGACGCTATGAAAAATCATACTACCGATTCTCGATGTTTATGCAAGCGCCTTACCACTTGATTGCTTTAGTTTTAAGCAGTTAGTTGGCGATAAAGCGTTTTACATCGGTCAGCACCTGCAACAGCAGAGCAAGCTGCGGTTTCTCATCTTTTATTTCATCGCCGTTCTGATCATAGACGCGATAGTTGCCGCTGTTGTCCAGCATCAGCGTCTGCGTCGGCGTGGTGATCACCAGCTGGTTGCCATCGCCGGTGGCGATCCAGTTGTTGCGGCGCTGGGCGGTAAACAGATCTTCGCCCTGCGAATAGTCTTTCGGCGCGGTTTTCACGTGCAGTAACCGTTGCATCAAGGTACGCATCACGTCGTTATGGCCGGTCAGCTTGTTGATGGTCTGCGCCGGCGTGCCCGGCCAGTGGATCACCAGCGGCACCTGCAGCTGCGCCTGGTTGAAGGCGGTGCCGGCGCCCCATTGGCCTTTGCCGCTGTCGTTGAACTCGACGCCGTGCTCGGCGGTGATCACCACCACGGTTTTATCCAGCAGGCCGCGCTGTTTCAGGGTGTCCAGCACCTGGGCTATCTGGGCGTCCACGTCCTGAGCGCCGGTGCGATAGCGTTGGATAAAATCGGCCGGCGCCGGAGTTTTAGCGCCTTCGGCCGGCTCGGCGCCGCTAAAGTTGATATAGGAGAACCACGGCTCTTTGTCGCCCTGGTCCGTCAGCCAACGTTGCCATTGCTGCGTGGTTTGCGCGTCGCTTTGCGGCGCCGGCGTCGGCAGCGAGAAGTCGGTCAACAGGGCCTGACGGTACAGGCTGGCGTTGAAGCCATCGGACGAGAACAGCCCCAGTTGGTAACCCTGCTCGCCGAGCGCGTTGATCAGCGCCGACGGCTTGCGGCCGGCGAGCACGCTGTCCAGATAGGTCGGGGAAATGCCGTAGAACAGGCCGAACAGCCCGGTGTCGGCGTGGTTGCCCGAGCTGTAGTGATCGCTGAAGCGCACGTTTTCCTGGGCGAAACGCGTCAGCGTCGGCATGTCCTGCGCCACGTCTTTGGCGCGAATGCCGTCCACCACGATCATCAGTAGGTTATAGCCGCTGCCTTTATCGCCGTAGCTGAGATCGCTGAGCGGGTACTCCACCGCCACCGCTTCCGGATTGCCCTGTTGCACCAGGCGGCGTTCATATTCCTGCTGATCGAGCAGGCCGTGTTTTTCGAGGAACTTGCGCGCGGTCATCGGGTACGAGAGCGGCAGGTTGGCCCGCTGCATGGTGATCGGGCGATAGAAGTTGGCGTCGGCCCAGATGTAAATCAGGTGCGAGGCGAAAAAGGCGCTGATGAACAGCGCCGCCAGCGGCTTGCCGAAACGGCGGCGGTTCAGGCTGCGCAGCTTCTGCCAGCTCCAGGTGCCGAACAGCATCTCCACCAGGAAGATCACCGGCACGCAGATAAACATCAGCTGCCAGTCGCGCGACAGCTCGCTTTGATCCGGGTTGACCACCAGATCCCACACCACCGGATTGAGGTGCAGGTGGAAATGGGAGAACACCTCGCTGTCGACCAGCAACAGCGTGAGCCCGGCGGTGGCCAGCGCGGCGGAAATAAATCGCAGCAGCCGCTGCGACATCACCACGAAGGTGAGCGGGAAGATCACCAGCAAGTAGCCGGCGAACACGATAAAGCTGAAATGCCCCAGCAGGCTGACCAGGGCATAGACCCGGCCCAGCAGGGAAGCGGGCCAGTCGGTGACAAACAGGTAGCGGCTGCCCAGCCCAAGGGCGAGCAGGATGTTGAATAAGGCGAACCAGTGCCCCCAGCTGATCATCTGGGAGACTTTTTCACGATAACGCTGACGGTTTGTCACCATAAATAAATATTAATGCGCTTTATCTTCACGGACAGAAGCCTGCAGGGCTTCCGCGAACGATCTCGCCAGGGTTTTCCGCTGCGCGGGGGCAACGCTGGTGTTGATCAAATTAGTGACCATATTGCCCAGCACCATCAGGGAAAGATCGGTGGGGGTATGGTGTTTTTCCAGAACATTGACCAGCTCTGAGAGCAGTTGTTCAACGTGTTCGTCACTGTAACGGGATGATTGTGGCATAAAATTGCGCTTAGTAATCTGCAAAGTGCCCTATCTTACCGTATAGGACAGTGATTTTCCGCTCTTTTATCACTTCCTGTCATTCGGGAAAGGGTTCGCCTGCGACGGGGCCGCTCACCGCTGCGCCTTTCCGGTTTGCCGCGGTTTTTTAGTATTGCAGGGCGGGGCCTTCAGTGTTTGAATACGCGCCTAAAGAACAGGAGGATTTACCATGAGTCTGGATATCGACCAGATCGCTCTGCACCAGTTGGTGAAACGCGACGAGCAAACGCTGGACGTGGTGCTGCGCGATTCCTTGCTTCCCACCAACGCGGCGGTGGAAGAAATGATGGCGGAACTGCATCGCGTCTACAGCGCCAAGAGCAAGGCCCTGGGCTTGTTCAACGAGGGCAGCGAGCTGGCGGAAGCGCTGCGCACTTGCCGCAAGGACGATAAGGACTTTCTGGCTTTCAGCCGCGCGGCGACCGGCCGTCTGCGCGACGAACTGGCGAAGTATCCCTTCGCCGAAGGCGGCGTGGTGCTGTTCGGCCAATACCGTTATCTGGCGGTCGAGTACCTGCTGATCGCGGTGCTGAACAGCCGTAACAGCATGCGCGTCAACGAAGAGCTGGATATCAACACTACGCACTATCTGGACATCAACAACGCCGATATCGTTGCGCGCATCGATCTGACCGAGTGGGAAACCAACCCGGAATCGACCCGCTACCTGACCTTCCTGCGCGGGCGCGTGGGCCGCAAGGTCGCCGACTTCTTCATGGACTTCCTGGCGGCGTCCGAAGGGTTGGACACCAAGGCGCAAAACCGCGGGCTACTGCAGGCGGTGGATGACTACTGCGCCGACGCGCAGCTGGACAAGAATGAGCGCCAGTCGGTGCGCCAGCAGGTGTACAGCTACTGCAACGAACAGCTGCAGGCGGGTGAAGAGATCGAACTGCAGGCGCTGTCGCAGGAGCTGTCGCCGGTCGGTGAGAAAGACTTTATGCAGTTCTCCAGCGAGCAAGGCTATCAGCTGGAAGACAGCTTCCCGGCGGATCGCGGCACGCTGCGCCAGCTGACCAAATTCGCCGGCAGCGGCGGCGGTATCAGTCTGAACTTCGACGCCATGCTGCTGGGGGAGCGCATTTTCTGGGATGCGGCCACCGACACGCTGACCATCAGAGGCACGCCGCCGAACCTGCGCGATCAGCTGCAGCGCCGGACCGGCAGCGGCAAGTAAGCTTGCCGAATCGCAGACAATAAAAAACGCCGCAATTGCGGCGTTCTTTATTTCGGCGTCCCGAAAGGTTCGAAAACGTAGCGATTAAACGCGAACGAAGTCGATGTGAGCCAGTTTTGGCTTGAACGGGTGACGCTGTACAGCCTGAACCTTAACTTTGGTTTCTTTACCGTCGATAACCAGAGTTACTGCTTCGCTGTAGAATTCTGGTTTAGCTTCCATGTTCTTGACAGAATCATGATCCAATTCGATGGAAACTGCAGCTTCTTTGCCACCGTAAACGATAGCTGGGAATTTGTTTGCTGCACGCAGGCGGCGGCTCGCACCTTTACCCTGGTCTTTACGTACTTCTGCATTGATAGTGAACATTGTTTTTTCTCTTAAAAGAAAATTTACCCTGCTACAGGCGACCCAAGTAGCAAGTTCGGAATTCCGCTTTAACACTGGGCAGGCCCAGGTAAAGCGCGCGGCATTTTAACGGAAAGCCGCCCGCAGGGCAACGAAAACCTGCCCAGATTGAGGGCCGTTCGCTCAGGCCAACTGATTGGCGCGGCGGAAACGGCCTTGATAATCGAACACTTTCTCACGCACCTGCCAAAACTGCCCGCGCTTGCGTGCCACCACGAAATCCGGATGGCGCAGCGCTTGCTGTTGCGCCAGCACGTCGGCGGCGGTGTGCCAGGCGAACGGCACGCCCGGCGCGCGCTGGTGCGGGCGCAGGAACAGCATCTCGAACGCTTTGCGCTGCGCCGGCGTCTGCAGGCGGAAGCGCTCGCTGGTGCTGGTACCGTCCTCGTCGTAATAGGTGGCCTTCAGCCATTCGCCCTTATCGTCGCGGCCGCTTTGCAACTCCATGCCGCCGCAGCGCAGCACCAGCGCGTCTTTCAGCTTCAGCGCCGCCTTCAGCATGTCGTCGGGATCGACCAACACCTCCTGACACTGATGGCAGCGGCGTGCGGCGATGTCGTTCTCCGCGCCGCAGTGCGGGCAGCTCTTGAACCGGAAGCGGTAATCGCACTGTTCGCGGTGGCCGTCGTCGTCCTCCAGCCAGCCCTGGCAGCGGCGGCCGTAGTGTTCGATGATGTCGCCGTTTTCGGTGCACTTGCCCCAGAACAGGTTGGCGAAACCGCAGGCCGGGCAGAACACCTGCACCGGCTGGCTGTCGCCGTGCGGCTTGCTGACGCCGACCTCCGGCGTAAACAGATCGTGCGGGTTGCCGGCGTAGTCGAGGATCAGGCAATCCTTTTTGTCGGGCGCCAAACGCAGCCCGCGCCCGACGATCTGCTGATACAGGCTGACGGACTCGGTGGGGCGCAGGATAGCGATCAGATCGACGTGCGGCGCGTCGAAACCGGTGGTCAATACCGCCACGTTGACCAGATAGCGCAGATGCTGCTGTTTGAACGCCTCGATGAGCGCATCGCGCTCGGCGGGCGGCGTTTCGGCGCTGACCAGCGCGGCTTCGCCGTTCGGCAGCAGGCCGTGGATCTCACGGGCGTGCTCGACGGTGGCGGCGAAGATCATCACGCCTTTGCGATCGTCGGCGTACTCCACAATCTGGCTGATGATGTGCGGCGTGACGCGGTTTTGCCGCTTCAGCTCACGGTTCAGATCCGCTTCGCTGAACAGGCCGTTGCTTCTGGCTTCCAGCCTGCTGAAGTCATATTGCACGATCGGCATATCCAGCCGCTCCGGCGGCACCAGGAAGCCATTCTTGATCATGTAGCGCAGCGGCAGCTCGTAGATGCAGTCGCGAAACAGACTGGCGCCGTCGCCGCGGGTGAAACCGTGGTAGTGGTACTGATAAATCCAGCCTTTGCCCAGCCTGTACGGCGTGGCGGTCAGCCCCAGCAGCCGCAATTGCGGGTTGGTTTTCTGCAGGTGCTGGATGATTTGCTGGTACTGGCTGTCGTCGTCGTCGCTGATGCGATGGCATTCATCGACGATCAGCAGCGAAAAGGCGCCGTCGAACAGCGGCAGGTTGCGCGCCACCGACTGCACGCTGCCGAACACCACCTTGCCTGCGCTCTCTTTTTGTTGCAACCCGGCGGCGAAGATGTCCGCCTCCAGGCCGTAGGCGCAGTATTTGGCGTGGTTTTGCGCCACCAGTTCCTTGACGTGCGCCAACACCAGCACTCGCCCACGGGCGCGCTTCGCCAGCTCGGCGATCACCAGGCTTTTGCCGGCGCCGGTCGGCAGCACGATCAGCGCCGGCTCGGGATGCCGCCGGAAATGGTTGATGGTGGCTTCGACCGCTTCCAGTTGGTAGGGGCGTAGGGTAAAGGCCATAAATGAACGCCGTAGGTTGGAATGGGCCGCGGGGGTTAGGTTTGTCAGCGCTGTTGCCACAGAAACGCTGACATTTTACGCCCCGGGCGACCGAGAAATGTCTATATTATGCCTTCTGAGCGCGCGCGGTGCGAGAAGCGTGAAAATTACCCCTGTCGGGCAGCGCGTTGTGCCGCTATACTCGTGTGACAGCAATCGCTGTGCCCCCACGCGATTTCCCCCCTGAGCCTGCCATTTGCACCCGGTGCAACGGCGGGCGTCATATTTTGGCAATACGATCAATGCGATCATAACAACGACAGGCAAAGCAGATCCCATGCGATTGGACAAGTTTTTATCTCAGCAGTTAGGCATCAGCCGTGCGCTGGTCGCGCGCGAACTTCGGGCTAAACGCGTCACCGTAGACGGTGAGGTGGTGAAGAGCGGGGCTGTCAAACTGACCCCGGAACAAGAGGTGGCGTTCGACGGCAATCCGCTGCAGCAGCAGAACGGCCCGCGCTATTTCATGCTTAACAAACCGCAGGGTTACGTCTGCTCCACCGACGATCCCGATCATCCGACGGTGCTGTACTTCCTCGATGAGCCGGTCGCGTACAAACTGCACGCCGCCGGGCGGCTGGATATCGACACCACCGGGCTGGTGCTGATGACTGACGACGGCCAGTGGTCGCACCGCGTCACCTCGCCGCGCCACCACTGCGAGAAAACCTATCTGGTGACGCTGGAGCACCCGCTGGCGGAAGACACCGCGCAGCGTTTCGCCGCAGGGGTGCAACTGCACAACGAGAAAGATCTGACGCGGCCGGCGACGCTGGAGCAGGTTGACGAGCATGTGGTGCGCCTGACCATCAGCGAAGGGCGCTACCACCAGGTGAAGCGGATGTTCGCTGCGGTCGGCAATCGGGTGATCGAATTGCACCGTGAGCGCATCGGCGCCATCGTGCTGGATGACGATCTTGCGCCGGGCGAATATCGCCCACTGACCGAAGAAGAGATCGCCAGCGTGGGCGCGCCGCACCTGCAGGACTGATAACCGATCATTGATTGCGGCCGATTAAGGAGTCGTGGAACGTGCAACAGAACCGAACCTCTCATCTCGGTTTGATTTTCATTCTGGGCCTGCTGTCCATGCTGATGCCGCTGGCCATCGACATGTACCTGCCCAGCATGCCGGTGATCGCCGCCCAGTTTGGCGTCGAGTCCGGCAGCGTGCAGATGACGCTCAGCGCCTATATGCTCGGCTTCGCCTTCGGGCAGCTGTTCTATGGGCCGATGTCGGACAGCATCGGCCGCAAACCGGTGATCCTGTGGGGAACGCTGATCTTCGCCATCGCCGGTTGCGCCTGCGCCATGGCGCAGTCGATCGATCAGCTGATCGGATTGCGTTTCTTGCACGGCCTGGCCGCCGCCGCCGCCAGCGTGGTGATCAACGCCTTGATGCGCGACATGTTCACCAAGGACGAGTTCTCGCGCATGATGTCGTTCGTCATTCTGGTGATGACCATCGCGCCGCTGCTGGCGCCGATGATCGGCGGGGCGCTGCTGCTGTGGTTCAACTGGCATGCCATCTTCTGGACCATGGGCGCCGCAGCGCTGATCGGTTCACTGCTGGTGGCCTTGTTCATCAAGGAGACGTTGCCGAAAGAGCGGCGACAGCGGTTCCACCTGCGCACTACGCTGGGCAACTTCGGTTCGCTGTTCCGCCACAAGCGGGTGCTGAGCTACATGCTGGCCAGCGCCTTCTCGTTCGCCGGCATGTTCTCGTTCCTCAGCGCCGGGCCGTTCGTCTACATCGAACTGAACCAGGTTTCGCCGCAGCACTTCGGTTACTACTTTGCGCTGAATATCGTCTTCCTGTTCCTGACGACGCTGATCAACAGCCGCAACGTGCGGCGATTCGGCGCGGTCAAGATGTTCAAACTGGGGCTGCTGGTGCAGCTGGCGATGGGGCTGTGGCTGCTGGCGGTGAGCGCCGTCGGGCTGGGCTTCTGGGCGCTGGTGATCGGCGTAGCGGTCTATCTGGGGTGCATCGCGATGATCTCCTCCAACGCCATGGCGGTGATCCTGGATGATTTTCCGCATATGGCGGGCACCGCGTCTTCCCTGGCCGGCACGTTGCGGTTCAGCATCGGCGCGCTGGTAGGTGCGGTGCTGTCGATGGCGCCGGGCAAGAGCGCCTGGCCGATGGTCACCTCGATGGCGCTGTGCAGCATTGTGGCGGTGTTGTTCTATCTGTACGCCAGCCGGCCGCGCGATCGCGCAGCCTGACGTTCTCCTGGTTCGGGGCGAAGTTGCCCCGAGCCGTCACAGGGTTGCGCCTTGCCAGTTTGCGGTGCAACCGGCAATGAAAATTTTGTTGCTAAACATATGCCTGCTAATCAATGAGTCATTTACCCTTCTGTGTGCTTTTTGTTAAAAAATACCGTCGCTGAGCTGCCCGATATCCTCCGGTATGCGCGGCGTTTTGCCGGCGGGTCGGTGCGGGCGGTTTGCAATAGGGGGGATGTAAATCAAGGCATTAGCGGACGACGGTGCGCTAACGCGACGGGTGAAATGTTTCTTCAATGTAAAAATATGGCGACGAAAAAGTAGTCGCATTGCAAGAAAAAAGAGTTGAGATCGCTGCGGGAAAGGGTTACATATAACGCAAAAATGCGAGCTGAGTCGCAAAATGCCGTGAAATAACACCGCACGGCGCGCCAAAAAATGGCACGGCATCGGCAAGCACGGGGTCAGGTTAATGGCTTGCGGCAAAATTTACATTTAAATAACATTTGTGCGCGGCAGAGTCGGGAGTCAACGGCTATAACTTAGTAACCCTGTCAGGTAAAAGTGTTTCACCTTTTCAAACTAGGGATTTCATGTGGAGAGTATCCAACTTTCGGTAGTGCATCGCTTGCCGCAAAGTTATCGTTGGCTATCCGGTTTCACTGGCGTAAAGGTCGAACCGATTCCGTTTAACGGAATAGACGAGGATAACAACCTGATTGGGCTGAAGCTGCTCAGCCATGAAGGGGCCGAGGCCTGGCAGGTGATGCAACAGCTTAATCTGTCGTTGCAGGAGATTCAGGTCGACTGCGCGATCGTCGAATGGGAAGGGGAACCTTGCCTGTTCGTGCAGCGCAGCGATGAGAGCGCGACGATGTGCCGCCTGAAAAACGTCGGCGCCGCGATCGCCGAACCGCTCAGCGCGCAATACCCCTTCTGAATTCGCCGCTAATCCGCCAACTGCAACAGTTGTCGGGTATAGTCGGCTGCGGGCGCCGCGAAAATCGCCCGGCAGTCTCCCTGCTCAACCACTTCTCCCTGTCGCAGCACAATCACCTGGTGGCACAGCGAACGCACCACCTGCAGGTCATGGCTGATGAACAGATAAGCCAGCCGGTGGCGTTGCTGCAGCGATTTCAGCAGCGTCAGGATCTGCGCCTGCACCGATTTATCCAGCGAAGAGGTCGGCTCGTCGAGGATCAGCAGCTGCGGCTGCAGGATCAGCGCGCGCGCGATGGCGATGCGCTGGCGCTGGCCGCCGGAAAACTCGGTGGGGTAGCGGTGGCGCAGCTGCGGATCCAGGCCGACCTCCTGCAACACCTCGATCACGCGCTGTTCCCGCTGCTCGGCGTTCAGCCGCTGGTGCACTTCCAGCCCTTCGGCGATGATCTGCTGTACGTTCAGGCGCGGGTTGAGGGCGGAATACGGATCCTGGAAGACGATTTGCATCCGGCTGCGGTAGGGCAGCATTTGTTTCATTGTCAGCGGGTGGAGCGGTTCGCCGTCGAACCAGATGGCCCCCTGCGAGGCCAGCAGACGCAATAGCGCCAGCCCGGTGGTGCTTTTACCCGATCCGGATTCCCCCACCAGCCCCACGCTCTCTCCGGCGCGCAGTTCGAAACTCAATGACTTCAACGCATAGTGATAGTCCACCGTGCGGCGCAGCAGGCCGCGCCGAATGGGGAATCGCACCTGCAGATCTTCCACCTTGAGCAGCGGCCGCTCATCGCCGGGGCGCGCGCTGGCTGCGGCCGGCAGCGGCAGCGGTTCGCCGACGTCCTCGGCGGCCAGCAGTTGCCGTGTGTAGGGATGGTGCGGCCGGCTGAACAGCTGTGCGCGGCCGTTTTGCTCCACGCAACGGCCCTGACGCATCACCGCCACGTTGTCCGCCAGACGGCGCACAATATTCAGGTTATGGGTGATGAACAGCAACCCCATGCCCATTTCTTGTTTCAATTCTTGCAACAGCGTCAGGATCTGCGCCTGGATAGTCACGTCGAGCGCGGTGGTGGGTTCGTCGGCAATCAGCAATTTCGGGCGGGTTAACACCGCCATGGCGATCATCACGCGTTGGCGTTCACCGCCGGAGAGCTGATGCGGATAGTCCTGCAACCGGGTTTTGGCCTGGCGGATGCCGACGCGCTCCAGACAGTCGACGATCTCTGCGCGCGCGGCTTCGCGCCGCAGGCCGCGGTGCAGCATCAGCACTTCCGCCAGTTGCTTCTCAATGGTGTGCAGCGGATTGAGCGACACCATCGGTTCCTGAAAGATCATCGCGATCTGATTGCCGCGCACCTTGCGCAGTTCAGCCTCCGGCGCATGCAGCAACGAGTTGCCGTTGAACAGAATATCGCCGCCAGGGTAAACCACCGGCGGCGCGGGCAGCAGTCGCAGTATCGACAGGGCGGTGACGCTTTTGCCGGAGCCGGATTCTCCTACCAGCGCCAGCGTTTCCGCCGGGGCTATTTGCAAAGAAAGTTCGTTGACCACCGGCGTGACGGCGTCGCCCTGGCGGAAGGCGATGCTGAGATCCTGGATGGCGAGCAGAGGTGTAGCCATATCAATGCGCCTTGCTGGGGTCAAAGGCGTCGCGTACCGCTTCGCCGATAAAGATTAATAACGACAGCAGCACTGCCAGCACCAGGAAGGCGGTGATGCCGAGCCACGGCGCCTGCAGATTGTTTTTGCCTTGCAGCAGCAGTTCGCCGAGCGACGGCGAACCGATCGGCAGACCGAAGCCGAGAAAATCGAGCGACGTCAGGGTGGTGATCGAGCCGCAGAGGATAAACGGCAGGAAGGTCAGCGTCGCCACCATGCCGTTGGGCAGCATGTGGCGGGACATGATCACGCGATCCGGCACGCCCATGGCGCGCGCGGCGCGGATATAGTCATAGTTGCGGGTGCGCAGGAACTCGGCGCGCACCACGCCCACCAGGCTCATCCAGCCGAACAGAATAGTGATGCCGAGCAGCCACCAGAAATTGGGCTGGACGATGCTCGACAGCAGAATGATCAGAAACAGCGTCGGCATGCCCGACCACACTTCGATAAAGCGTTGCCCCCACAGATCGAAACGCCCGCCGTAATACCCCTGTGTCGCGCCGACGCACACGCCGATCAGGCTGGAAAACAGCGTCAGCGCCAGGCCGAACAGCATCGAAATGCGAAAACCATACAGCACGCGGGCCAGCACGTCGCCGCCGTTGCTGTCGGTGCCCAGCAGGTTATGGCGCGAAGGCGGGGAGGGGAAGGGCACCTCGGTGGCGAAGTTGATCGTGTCGTAGCTGAAACGGATCGGCGCCCAGATCGCCCAGCCATGCCGGTCGATTTGGCGCTGGACGAACGGATCCTGATAGTCGGCTTCGGTGTTCAGTTCGCCGCCGAACGCGGTTTCGCTGTAGTTGATCATAAACGGCAGGTATAGCCGGCCTTCATAACGCACCAACAGCGGTTTGTCGTTGGCGATAAGATCGGCGGCCAGGCTGAGCGTGAACAGTGCCAGGAAGATCCACAGTGACCAGTAACCGCGGCGGTTGCGGCGAAAACGCGCCCAGCGCGCCTGATTGATTGGGCTAAGGTGGCTCATTGGCGGGCCTCGAAGTCAATGCGCGGATCGACCAGGGTATAGGTGATATCGCTGAGGATGTTCAACAGCAGGCCGATCAGGGTGAAGATATATAACGTGCCGAACATCACCGGGTAGTCGCGCTGCAGCGTGGCGTCGTAACCCAGCAGCCCCAGGCCGTTGAGCGAGAACATCACCTCAATCAGCAGCGAGCCGGTGAAAAACATGCTGATAAAGGTGGCCGGAAAACCGGCGATCACCAGCAGCATGGCGTTGCGGAACACGTGGCGGTACAGGATCTTTTTCTCGTCCAGGCCCTTGGCGCGGGCGGTGGTGACGTACTGTTTGCGGATCTCGTCGAGGAACGAGTTTTTGGTCAGCATGGTCAGGGTGGCGAAACCGCCGATCACCGTCGCCAGCACCGGCAGCGTGATGTGCCACAGATAGTCGGCGATCTTCGCCGGCCACGAGAGGGTATCGAAGTTGCTGGAGACCAGGCCGCGCAGCGGGAACCAGTCGAGATAGCTGCCGCCGGCGAACAGCACGATCAGCAGGATGGCGAACAGGAACGCCGGAATGGCGTAGCCGATAATGATCAGCGTGCTGCTCCAGGTATCGAACGCGCTGCCGTTGTGGACGGCCTTGCGGATGCCGAGCGGGATCGACACCAGATAGATGATCAGCGTGCTCCAAAGGCCCAGCGTGATGGAGACCGGCAGGCTTTGGCCGATCAGTTGCATCACCGAAGCGCCGCGAAACAGGCTGTCGCCGAAGTCAAAGCGCATGTAGTTCCACAGCATGGTGAAATAGCGTTCGTGCAGCGGTTTATCGAAGCCATAACGCTGGGTGATCTCGGCGATCACCTCCGGATCCAGGCCGCGCGAGCCGCGGTATTGCCCTTCGGTCGCGGCCGGGACGCCGGCTCTGGCGTGCCCCAGGCCTTCATTGACCCCGCCGCTGCCGAAACCGCTGCCCTGACCCAGTTCGATGGCGGCGATGGCCTGATCGACCGGGCCGCCGGGGGCGATTTGCACGATAAAAAAGTTGATGGTGATGATCGCCCACAGCGTGGGGATCACCAGCAACAGTCTGCGTATCAGATAGGCTGCCATGCCGACTCCTTATTGACGTTGAGCCGGCAAGCGCGCCGCCTTGTTGACATCGTACCACCAGTTGTCGAAGCCGATGGCGTAGGCCGGGCGGATCGGCGGCGTGGAGAACTTGTCCCAATAGGCGTAGCGGTCGTGGTTGGAGTACCACATCGGCAGCATGTAGCGGTTCCAGGTCAACACCCGATCCAACGCGCGGCCGAGCGGCAGCAGCGCTTTTTCGTCGCCCTGATGCTCAGCGATTTGCCTGACCAGGCTGTCGACCGCCGGGTCCTTGACGCCGGGGGTGTTATAGCTGGAGTTGATGTACTCCGAATCCCAAATGATGCGTAAATTGGCGGTGGGGAACGGCATCGCCATGTACACCGTCGGCATCATATCGAAGTCGCGTTCGCGCATGCGGCGCGTATATTGCGAGGCGTCGATCTCGCGGATTGCCATATCGATGCCCAACCGCTGCAGGTTGTGGCGGAACGGCAACACGTACTGGAAGTTGCTGCCGCTCAGCAGCATCAGCTCAAAGGCGAACGGCTGGCCGGTTTTGGCGTTGACCAACTTTTGATTTTTGACCACCCAACCGGCCTCTTTCAACAGTTGGGTCGCCTTCAGCAGATTTTGCCGATCGTTGCCGCTGCCGTCGGAGGCGGGCGGTTGATAGATGCTGGTGAACACCTCAGGCGGCACCTGGCCTTTGAGCGGCGCCAGCAGCGCCAGTTCGGCGGCGTCCGGATAGCCGCGGGCGGCGTAGGCGGTGTTTTGGAAATAGCTGTCGGCGCGTTGATAGGCGTTGTAATACAGCGCCTTGTTCATCCAGTTAAAGTCGAAAGCCAGGGTGATCGCCTCGCGCACGCGCGGGTCGGCAAACAGCGGTTTTTGGATGTTGAACGCCAGCCAGCGGGTGTTTTGCGCCGCCTGGTTGGTCTCGTCCTGTTTGATGATGTAGTTGCGCGCGAAGTTGCCCCCCTGATACTGGGTGGCCCAGCTCTTGGGCGACGGCTCGATGCGGAAATCGTAAGCGCCGGCCTTGAACGCTTCCAGCGCCACTTTATCGTCCAGATAATAATCGTAGCGAATGCTGTCGAAGTTATAGCGGCCGCGGTTCACCGGCAGGTTGGCGGCCCAGTAGTCGCGCACCCGTTGATAGGTGATGTACTGGCCGAGGCGATAATCGCCGATTTTATACGGGCCGCTGGCCAGCGGCGGCGTGTTGAGCGGCTCGTTGAGCTTATGGTTTTGCCAAAAGGCGGCCGGGAGAATAGGCAGGCTGCCGAATAACGACAGCATCGCTTCTTTGTTCGGCTGCGGGAATTCAATGCGCACTGTCAACCGAGAGATGGCTTTGACCGTGACGCCTTTGTAGTAGGAGCGAAACTGCGGCACGCCCTCGGCCATGAATTTGCTGAAGGTGAAGGCCACGTCGGCGGCGGTGATCGGGCTGCCGTCGTGGAAACGCGCGCGGGCGTTGATATCCACTTCCACCCAACGCATGTCGGCCGGGAAGCGCGCCGATTCGGCAATCAGCGGATAAAAGCTGCCGGGTTCGTCGTCGGACGTTGCGAACAGCGTGTCGTAAAGTTGATCCGTGCGCTCGCCGGGCACGCCCCGAGTAGCGAAGCGGTTGAAGTTATCGTAGGTGCCGATGGCCGCCAGACGCACGTCGCCGCCCTTGGGCGCCGCCGGATTGACGTAGTCGAAATGGCTGAAGTCGGCGGCGTATTTCGGTTCACCGAGAAGGGCGAAAGCGTAGCTTTCGTTGAGGGCTTCGGCCTGCGAGGCGAAGCTCAGTGCCGAGAGCACCAGAGCAGCGAAAATGCGCACGGACATCAGACGGTAAGCTCCTGCTGTGGAATAAAGTACAACCGGCGCCCAGCATAACATTCTTCGGGCGGGCGCAGGGTAAAGATGCTTAAAGATTAACTATTTTTTTCCTGATAATCAAAGACCTGATGAGCATTGCAGTAAGCGACGAAATTAGCGATGCTAAGCGGCTTGCTGAAGTAATAGCCCTGCATGAAGTTAACGCCGCGTTCTTGCAGGAACTGCATCTGCTCGGCGGTTTCCACGCCTTCGGCCACCGTCAGCATTTTCAGCTTTTTCGCCAGCGAAATCACCGCATCCAGCACCGGCGCGGTGACCGTGTCCTGGCCGATGGTGTTGACGAAGCCACGATCAATCTTCAGGTAATCCATGGTGAAACGCTCAAGATAGATCAACGCGCTGTGGCCGGTGCCAAAATCGTCCACCGCGATCTCGATGCCCTGTTTATGCAGCCAGTCGAACTCCGCCAGCGCGCTCTCTTCTTCCACCATGCCGCGTTCGGTGATTTCAAACACCAGCGTAAAGTAATCGCCCGGCAGCTGCGCCAACAGTTCATACACGTCCTGATGGAATGACGGCGCGCTAAGGTGGGCGGGGGAAATATTGAGGCCGACCTTGCCTCCCCGCGGCAGCGCCTTGGCGAGCTGCGGCGCATCTTCGGCAATCAGCCTGAACAGATGGCGGGTGAGCGGCACGATCAGCCCGTTGCTTTCGGCGTACGGGATAAAGACATCCGGGGGAATGCGGCCCTCGATAGGATGCTGCCAGCGGATCAACGCTTCCAGCCCGCCGATGCTGTTGCTGCTGGTATGGAACACCGGCTGATATTCGATGAAGAACTCGTTGCGCTTGATGCCGCGCAGCAGCGCGCGCTCCGGGCTTTGCCGCAACAGCAGCATGTAGTAGCAGAGCACGCCGATCATCAGCGACAGCACCAGGCTGCCCAGCAGCGTCAGGCGAATATCGTTGGGCGTCAGTTTCTCGTTGTAGAACAGGATGCTCAGCGGCAGATTGGGCAGCGTCAGGGTGTCCGCCTTGTCTTGCGGCAACTGCGCGATCGGCATCAGGTTCGGGCTGAAGGTGGTCAGCGCGCGGTTGCCCATCACGATGGCGATGCCCGGCGCCTGCTCGTCATGCGAAGTGAACAGCAGGTAGGGCATCAAATTGATGTCCAGCGTGGCGAGGATGCCGGTCGCCGATGCGCCAGGATGCCGCAGCCAAACCGCGACCGCCGGCTTGTCCGGCACGATCGGCGTGCCCTGCTGCAGCTTCAGATCCAGAGGCAGGTGGATATCGATGTCCTGATACAGGTTTTTCATCGGCAGCATCATGTCGCCGGTGGCGGAGGAGCAGTAGGCGTAACCGTCTTTCACCAGCAGGAAGGTGCGTACGCCGCTGGTAAAGGCCGCCTGATAGGTGATGTCTGACTGGCTTGAGAGGCAGGGTTTGTCCAGCAGCGGCATCATTTTTTGCATGACATCCGTCAGGTGCGAGATATAACCCAGCGCGAATTTTTGCGTACGCGCTTCAACCTTGTGTTGATATTGCGTGCGCTGGTGGTTGATCAAAGAAAGTGTGACCGCGGTGAATAGCGTAAAAAATAGCAGGGCGGCGACAACGCTTTTGGCCAGACTGCGCTGTCGGTGCGACACGCTGCGAGAGAACGCCCTTTTCAAGCCCATAACCGAGACCTCTGCAACGGGGCGTCAGGCGTGTCGCGCAGCCATTTAATGGATTGTGCCAACGGCTTTTTTTTCATTTTTTGCCTTTTATCCCGTACCCAACCGGCGACGCATTTAAATACAAGGCGTCGCCGACAGAAATATAATGCACCTATTAAGCGGAAACGTTTTAAATAACGCCGGGCGCGCCGTTGCCGTCATCTGACGATAATAGGCGAGTTTTTCCTCGTCGGCGCGATTTCCGGCCGGCAGTTTATCAAAATAATGGTGTGAGGTGACGATAAGGCCTGGCTCAGCCCCGGGGGCTCTCGTTCGACAGCCAAAAAAAACGCCGCCCGTAGGCGGCGTTTATCGCTCGTTTGGTATTCAGGATCTTCAGGGCGTTGCGCCGTCAGCCGTTGGTCAACACTCGGCGCGCTTCTCGATAACGTTTATTCCAATAGTTATCGGTCAGCTTGGAAATCATGACGCCACTGCTGGTAGAAGCGTGAACGAACTGATCGTTGCCTAAATAGATGCCGACATGGCGCCCGGTAGAACCGGCGCGGAACAGCACCAAATCGCCGGCGCGCAGTTTGGTGCGCTGGATTTTCTTACCGAGGTCTTCCTGTTCGTAGGTAGAACGCGGTAAATCCATGCCGAACTGTTCGCGGAAGGTGCGCTGTACAAACGCCGAGCAATCGATGCCGCGCTTGGTGTCACCGCCTAAACGGTAGCGAACGCCTTTCCAGTCCGCGTACTGATCCATAATCTTTGACTTGACGTCAACGTTGCGGACCATCGCTTCGAATTCATCCTGAGAGGCTTGCAGTAAAAGACCGTCTTTGTCATTAACTGCACGCATCTCAGTTTGTGCGTTACTCAAGTTCGAAGTGTGAGTCGAGCTGCACGCTGACAGCATAACCGCAGCGGCAATTGCAGGGACTACCCGCAAAAAATATCTCAGAAACGGTTGAGATTTGACCATTGTTGTTGTTTTCCCTTGAAGTCCTTAACGACGAAAGTCGCTACCTGAAAAATGCCAAACGAAACGAGCCTAGTCCGCACCTGTTGCATCGACAATCAGTTACCGTTGAAAACGTGCGGGAACGCACATTTTTATCGGATTCCGTACTGATTCGACTTAAACCAGGCACAAACGCATCTGAGATTACCGGAACAAATAGGGGATTGCGAGTCTTTTTCCGGTCTTTTTTATATGAATTTGTGATGTAACATAATGTAAATCTTCATATAAAAAACGCCAATTGTCCGATGTATGAATCTGGCGTGAAATCAGGTTGCAAAAGCGTTAACGGGGGGCGGAGAAATTTTGCGCATCGCGAGGGGATAAAACGCGGGAGGCGGGCGCCTCCCGGAATGACTCATAGACGTAAGTTATGGTTGGCCGGGGCGGTGCTTGCCGGGCAACAGGCGATTCAACCGTTCGATAATCCAGTCGCTGCAAGGCGTCATCAGCACCCAACTGGCGCCAACCAAGACCACGGACAGCGAGCCTACGGCGATATCGGTAAACCAGTGAGCTCCAATCATCACGCGCGGCAATGAAAAGATCAGCGTAATCAGCAGGGCGACGGCGAAGGCGCCGCGGCCGAAATAGCGCAGCATAAAGCAGGAAAAAATAATCAGCATCATGCCGTGGTCGCCGGGGAAGCTGTCGCCGGAGGCGTCCTTGGTGGGGATGCCGGTCAATGCGCTGACGCGATTGATATTGTCGAAGGTCAGGGTGGGGCTCGGATGCTTCACCGGCAGCAGGTGGCCAAGCTGATTCAGCACCACGGCGGTCAGCAGCATCACCACGCCGGTGATCACCAGACGGCGGCGGCCGGCGGCGTCCTGCTTCAGGTAGAAGTACAAATACAGCAGGCCCATGGCGAGCAGCGAAATCACATCGAACGCGCGGTTGTTGGTGATGGCGACCAGGTGCAAAAATGCCGGGTCGGTGGCCAGATGGCGGTTAAAGAAGAAGAAGATCGCCGAATCCAGGGTAAACCAGCCGCCGTGATTGGCCGGCAGGAACCAGGACAGAAACAGCGCAACGCCCAGTAAGTTGAAGAAGAGAATGAAGGGTAAATTGCGGCGTGTCATGACATAAACCTGTTGGAAAAATGAAAACGAAACAAAACCGGCCGCCCTGCGGCAACCGGGGGGGGCAACGGTACGGGGTTTAACTTAAACGAATCTTAAACAAGGCGGATTGCAGGGCGTTCCAGTCGGCATTTTCGCTGTGGATCAGTTCAACCCGGCTGTCGAGCGGCGCGTTCGGGCGGGTTTCGATGTTGAGATCCTGGCCCTGGCGATTGATCAGCAACGTGCCTTCGGGGATGCGCACCACGCCTTTGGCACGTTCGACCGGCGCCAGCCGCACCCATTCCATAAAGCCGACGGTGTCGAACCGGGTGTCGCCGTCAAAAATCCAGCCGCAGCTGGTGAAGCCTTGCCCTTCGTTCAGCGCTCGCCGCCAACGCGCGTTCTCCGGCAGCCGCAACGCCGCCAGTCCCTGCGTTTTCGCCTGACCATGATGATGTCGTGCGTCCGGTAATTCTGTACGATTTGTGCGAGGAAGCGACAACAACGCGACATCCGCCTCACCTTGCGCGATGGCGTAGCAGGGCCGCTGCAGCGGATCTTGCGCCGTCCAGGCTTCCAGCGCCCGTCTGTCTTCCGGCCGATAGGTATCGCTTTTGCTGGCCAGGATAACGTCGGCCGCGGCCAGCTGATCGCGGAAGTTTTCGTTGTCGCGGTAGCGGGGCTGACTGAGTTGACGGGCATCCAGCAGGCACAGCGTGGCCTGCAGATCGATCCAGCCGGCATAGCTCTCCTGGGTCAGCAGCGACAGGATTTGCTTCGGATGCCCGAGCCCGGTCGGCTCGATCAGCAGCCGGTCCGGTTTGGTCTGCTGCAACAGCATATTCAGACCCACCTGCATCGGCAGGCCGTTGACGCAGCACATGCAGCCGCCGGGGATCTCTTTGAGCACCGCGCCGCTGTCCGCCAGCAGCGCGCCGTCGATGCCTATTTCGCCGAATTCGTTGACCAGTACCGCCCAGCGTTCATGCTCGGGCTTATGGGCCAGCAAATGGCGGATGGCGGTGGTTTTACCGCTGCCGAGGAAGCCGGTAATCAGATTGGTTTTAGTCATTAATCATTCCTGGGTGCAAAAATCAACCTGCCTAATAAATGAGCGATTCTGCGCGGTCGCGGCGGCGAGCGCGATTTAATTTGTGCTCTACCTCGCAAATTTTGCACGCCACCCTGCGCTTTTCAACCGGCAAAATCCACTTTTCTTTGCAAGAAAATTCTTAGATAAAACCCTGTATTAGATACGGTTAACTTTTGTTAGTAGCTTGTTTTTACATTGTTAATGACGCGATTAACGATCAAATCTCGTCCCTTTCCTTGCGATTATTCCGAACAAGATCCTCTATGGTTAAATTGGCTTAACTAAAAATGAGGTTGCCATGAATACCTTTCGGTTATTTTTGATCGTAGGAATGTTGTTTTCATGGACGGCAGTGAGTCAGGCAGGAGTGGCCGGCGGGGTAATTCGCTTCGTCGGCTCTATCGTTGAAAGTCCTTGCACGGTCAAGATTGCAGATTCTAAGGCGAATACGCAATGTTACCGCAACGGCCAGCATTATCAGGCCCAGCAAGCGTTGTCAGGTTTTGATACTACACGCAAAGAACTTCCGCTGAATCTTGGCACAACCGAAATGAAGTGGGTAGACCAACAGAAGAAACTTGCTGTTATGACGGTCGTTTATCGTTAAGTCGTTCCGCCATGCCGGCGTAACGTTACGTCGGCATGGTTATTCTCAGCCTGCAGGCACTTCACCGCTTCACCCACTCCTTCACCGTTTCACGCGCACCGCGATCGCGCAGTGACAAATAGGCTTGCGTCACCGCCTCGGTAAACGCGGCATGCGTCGCCAACTGTTCGCCAAACACCGATTTCAGCGCCAAGAGCGCCGTTACGCGCCGCCGATCGTCCGGAGTGGCGGCGATCGTCTGTTGCAGGACATCTGCCAGCGGATCGCGAATGTCGATGGGCTGGCCGGCGTCATCGACACCGCCGACGTACCGCATCCAGCCCGCCACGCCCAGCGCCAGCCCGCTATAGTCGCCGCCGTGCCGCAGATGCCAGCGCACGGCGTCCAGCAGGCGCTGCGGCAGCTTTTGCGTGCCGTCCATGGCGATCTGCCAGGTGAGGTGTTGCAGCGCCGGATTGCTGAAGCGCGCGATAAGCTGCGCGGCGTAGTCGGGCAGACTGATGCCGGTGACGCTCAGGGTTGGGGCCTGCTCGCACAGCATCAGCCGCTGTGCGGCGCGGCGGTAGTGCTCGTCCGCCATGCACTCGTTGATATAGCGGTAGCCGCCCAGGTAACCGAGGTATGCCAGGAACGAGTGGCTGCCGTTCAGCATGCGCAGCTTCATATGCTCAAACGGCAGCACATCGCGGACCAACTGGGCGCCGGCCAGCTCCCACGCCGGGCGTCCGGCGGCGAAATTGTCTTCCACGACCCATTGAATGAAGGGCTCGCAGGCGATGGCGCATTCGTCACGCACGCCGCCCAGCGCGGCGGCGATCTCATCCAGCGTGGCCGGCGTGGCGGCCGGCACGATGCGATCGACCATGGTGCAGGGGAAGGTGGCGGCGGAGGCGATCCAGTCGGCGAGCGACGGATCCCGCGCCTGCGCCAAATCGAGCACCGCCCGGCGCAGGACGTGGCCGTTCTCCGGAATATTGTCGCAGGAGAGCAGGGTGAAGGCGGGCAGCTCGCGTTCACGCCGCAGCCGCAGCGCCTCCACCAAAATGCCGGGCGCGGTCTGCGGCTGATGCGGCGCCGCCAGATCGGCGACGATCCCCGGATGCCGCCGATCCAGCCGCCCGCTGCCGGGTTCGATGCAGTAGCCCTTTTCGGTAATGGTCATCGAGACGATCGCCACCTGCGGCTCGGCCAGCTTCTCCAACACCGCGGCGATGCCCTCCAGCTTGCGGTGCACGCTCTCATGCACTGCGCCGATCACCAGGGCCTGATGGCCGTCCGCGCCTTTCTCCAGCACGCTGTATAAATGATCCTGTTGCCGCAGCGCCTGAAACAGCGGCACGCCGCCGGACAGGCTGATCTCGCAAATGCCCCAGTCGCCGCCCTGGGCGTTCAACACCCGATCGGTCAGCAGCGCCTGATGCGCACGGTGGAACGCGCCGAAACCCAGGTGCACGATGCGGCTGCGCAGGGCCCGGCGATCATAATTCGGTTGCCGGACGGCGCCCGGCAGCGGGGTGTTGGCGATCGTATTCATCTCATCTCCAAAGCGAGTAGACAGCTGGCGGGCCACTTGCGTCAAGTTAGCGGACCAGTTTGCCGACGCATGGGCAGCGGGGCCCGGCGATAAAAAACTGCCACCAGTCTAAAGTTGTCGGCAGGTTAAGGGAATTGGTCAGGCCAAAATAAGCCAGAATCGTGAAGCGGATCAACCAATGAACGGTTCAATTTTGACAGCGCGCGGCGAAAGAGTAAGTTAAAGCTAGCTGACATCTAAATTAAACTGGTATAACAACATCGCGATGCGAGACAGGCATAAGGACACAACATGGAACAAACATGGCGTTGGTATGGCCCGAACGATCCGGTCTCTTTGGATGACGTGCGTCAGGCTGGGGCGACCGGGGTGGTCACGGCGCTGCACCATATTGCGAACGGCGAAGTCTGGCCGATCGACGAGATCCGCGCGCGGCAGGCGCTGCTGGCGGAAAAAGGGCTGGTGTGGTCGGTGGTAGAGAGCGTGCCGGTACATGAAGAGATCAAAACCCACAGCGGCGATTGGCGGCGGCATATCGCCAACTATCAACAGACGCTGCGCAACCTCGCGGCCTGCGGCATCGACACCGTCTGCTACAACTTCATGCCGATCCTCGACTGGACGCGCACCGATCTGGCCTATTCGCTGCCGGACGGCGCCAAAGCGCTGCGTTTCGATCAAATCGCCTTCGCCGCGTTCGAGCTGCATATCCTGCAACGCGCCGGCGCCGAGGCGGACTATACGGCGCAAGAGCGCAGTCAGGCGGCGACCTATTTCGCCGCCATGGGCGAGGAGGAGAAAGCCACGCTGACGGGCAATATCATCGCCGGGCTGCCGGGGGCGGAAGAAGGCTATACGTTGGAGCAGTTCCGCCGCCGCCTGACGGAATACGACGGCATCGACAAGGCGCAGCTGCGCGAAAACATGGCGGTCTTTCTGCGCGCCATCGTGCCGGTGGCGGAAGAGGCCGGCATCCGGCTGGCGGTGCATCCCGACGATCCGCCGCGGCCGATCCTCGGCCTGCCGCGCATCGTCTCCACGATCGAAGACATGCAGTGGCTGAAGCAGACCGTCGACAGCATTCATAACGGCTTCACCCTATGCACCGGTTCCTACGGCGTGCGCGCCGACAACGATCTGGTGCGGATGATTGAAACCTTCGGCGATCGCATTCACTTTACCCACTTACGCGCCACCTGCCGCGAGGAAAACCCGAAAAGCTTCCACGAGGGGGCGCATCTGCAGGGCGATGTGGACATGGTGGCGGTGATCGAAGCGATCCTGACCGAAGAACTGCGTCGGCAGCGGGCGGGCGATCGGCGGCCGATCCCGATGCGCCCCGATCATGGGCATCAGATGCTGGACGATTTGAAAAAGAAAACCAATCCGGGCTATTCGGCCATCGGGCGGTTGAAAGGGCTGGCGGAGCTGCGCGGCGTCGAGCTGGCGCTCAAGCGGCGCTTTTTCCCGGAATTGCCGTAGCGGAAAATGAAACGGGGCCGAATATCGGCCCCGCTGGCGCGACTAGTCGGCGCGGCTCATGTAGCGGCGTTCGGCGATATGAATGCGGATCTTGTCGCCGGCGCTGAGGTATTCCGGCACATGGATCACCAGACCGGTCGCCATGGTGGCCGGCTTGTTGCGGGCGCTGGCGGAAGCGCCTTTGATGCCCGGCGCGGTCTCGACGATTTCCATATCCACGGTCTGCGGCAGCTCCAGCGCCAGCACCTGGCCGTCCAATGTCAGCACCTGCATGCCCGGCAGGCCGCCTTCCGGAATGAACAGCAGTTCGTCTTCGATCTGGTCTTTCTTGAAGATGTACGGCGTGTAATCTTCGTCATCCATAAACACGTATTCTTCGCCGTCGATATAGGAGAAGTTCACCTTGCGGCGCGACAGGGAAATGGTGTCCAGGATATCGTCGCCCTTGAAGCGTTCTTCTACTTTCAGGCCGGTGCGCACGTCGGAGAAGCGCATTTTGTACAGGGTGCTGGCGCCGCGGGCGCTCGGGCTCTGCACGTCGATATCTTTTACCAGCAGCAGCTTGCCGTTGTAGCTGATCGCCATGCCGCGTTTAATTTCGTTAGCTCTTGCCATTTCAATTCATCCGCAATGAAGAGTATTAGAGAAGTTGCGACAAGGTACTCGCGCCGCCGATTTCAGGCAATAGCCCGGCGCAAAAACAGTGCGGGAAAGGGAGGGCGGCAGCCCTCCCGTCGGGGATTACCGGAAGACCGGCAACAGGCCGAACAGCGACAGAATATGCGCGGCGGCGTTGATCAGTCCAAACAGGATGACGAACAGGATCACGCCGTTGCCGCCCGGTGCGCGATAACCGGCCTGCGGATAGCGGCGGCGGCTGGCGCGCGCCATCAGCGCCGGCACGATCACCGCCCAGATGGTGGCCGCCAGCCCGGCGAAGCCGATGGCGTACAGGAAACCGTTCGGGAACAGCAGCGCGGCCAGGGTCGGCGGCACAAAGGTCACCAGCGCGGTCTTGCTGCGCCCGACGGCGTCGTCCTTGAATTTGCAGAAGTCCGCCAGGTAGTCGAACAGGCCCAGCGACACGCCGAGGAACGAGCTGGCCAGCGCCATATAGGAGAAAGCGTTCAGCAGTTGGCTGACGGTCTGGCTGCTGGAGACGTTGCCCATTTGCTTGAGCAGGCTGCCGATATTGCCGCCCTCGGCGATCACCTGCTTAAAGGCGTCGCGCGCGATATTGCCCTGAATCACATACTGCCACAGGATGTAGATAGCCAATGCCAACAGGGTGCCGTACACCAGGCTGCGCACCACGGAGCCGCTGTCCTTGTGGTAGTACTTCACCAGCCCGGGAATGTTGCCGTGGTAGCCGAACGAGGTCAGCAGGTAAGGCAACGCCGCCAGGGCATAAGGCAGATAGCTGGCCTGGTCATCGCCGGTATTGAACAGCACCGCAGGCTGCACGTGGGTGAACATGTCGCCCACCGACATCACGAAGGTGATCACCATGCCGCCGATCAGAATGGTGCTCAGGCGGTCGACCGCGCGGGTGGAGAGCCAGACGATAAACGCCACGACCAGCGCGAACACCAGGCCGGCGGTGGTCTGGCCGACGCCGACGATGCCCTCCAGCGTGTGCGCGATGATCGAACCGCCCGCGGAGATATAGGCGTAGGTCAGGATGTACAGCACGAACGCCACCGACAGGCCGTTCACGGCGTTCCAGCCTTTGCCCAGCAGATCCTTGACCATGGTGTTGAAGCTGGCGCCGCTCGGGTAGTGCAGCGTGGCTTCAAGGATCATCAGGCCGGAAAGCAACATGCAGGCCCAGGTATACACCAGCAGCGCGACGGAGCCGCTGAACCAGACACCGGAAGTGACGATCGGAATGGAAAACATGCCGGCGCCTACGGCGGTACCGGCAATGATCATCGCGCCGCCGAGAACGGAAGGGCGGGCCAGCTTCTGGATGGTGTCCGTAGACATGTGCGCTCCTGATGGAAGAGGTTCTTTTGTACTAGCTCAATGGTACATGGGTGCATGGCGCATGTAAAGCGTGGGAATTGCACGCTTCACGCGTTTTTGTCTTTAAATTGCGGCTTTTTGGGCATTTATTCGTCAGGTGGCGAATCCGGCGGGGCAAGACGGTTGCGGGACGAGTGTAAAGATCGCCAAGGCGCAGGGATTCTGCTGGCGGCCGCCGCACGCGGCTGCTATTGTCGCGCTTCTTTTCCCCAGCCCACCAGGAGTAGCGCTGATGGACTGTCGCAGCGACTGCGGCGCTTGCTGTATCGCGCCGTCAATATCCAGCCCGATCCCCGGCATGCCGAACGGCAAGCCCGCCAATACCCGCTGCATTCATTTGGATGAACAGCTGCGCTGCGGCCTGTTTCATTCGCCGCTGCGGCCGAAGGTGTGCGGCAGCCTGCAGCCGAGCCGCGACATGTGCCACGATCACCGCGATCAGGCGCTGATTTATCTCGCCAGGCTGGAAGCGGACACCGCGCCTTAAGCGTCTTTCAACCGCCACAGACACAGCGTCGCGCCTGCCGCCATCGCCAGCGCGGCGTAAAACACCGCATGGTAGTTCCAGATTTCCGCCACCGCGCCGGCGATGGCGCCGGCGATAACCCAGCCGACTCGAATGGTGTTGGTGAACAGCGTGGTGGCCGTGCCGGGCTGACCGGGCATCAAATCCTGGAAGTAGAGCATGCCGATCCCCGCCAGCACGCCGATAAACGCCGCATTCAATAGCTGCAGAGCGATGAGTTGCCCACTGCCGGTGATAAACAGCAGGCCGCAGTAGAACAGTACGCCGGCGACGGCGGCGCCGAGCATCAAACACCGTTTGCCGCAGCGTTTCGCCACCATGCCGGCGATCAGCATGATCGGGATTTCCAGCCCGGCGGCGGTGCCCATCAGCACGCCGACCAGCCGCTCCGGCAGCCGCAGTTCGTGCACCATATACAGCGGCATGTTGATCAGGTACATGCTGTTGGCGGTCCACATCAGGGTGCTGGCGCCAAACAGCAGCAGCGCGTCGCGGCGATGCTGCCGCGGTGCGGCCAGAGGCGCGCTCGCCACGGCGCTTTTCGGCATGGAGGGCAGCCGTTTCCACACCAGCAGGCCGCACAGGACAAAGGCCGCCGCGCCCGCCAGATACAGGGTTTTGAAGCCGAAACCCAGCGCCAGCGCGAAGGCGATCGGCGGGCCTATCACCCAGGCGAGCGAGACCTGCGCGCGCATGATGGAGGTGAACATCACCGCCTCGCGCCCGGTGCGATCGGCGTGTTCGCGCGCCAGGGCGAACATTTGCGGGTTAGCGGTGGAACCGAAGCTGGTGAGCAGCACGCCGACGAGCAGCAACAGGGAGTAATTACGGCTCCAGGCGAACAGCGTGAACCCCAGCGCACCCAGCATACAGCAGAGGAAGATCAGCGATTTGCGGTCGCCTTTTTTATCCGAGCGGCCGGCGAGAAACTGGCTGACCAGAATGCCGATCACCGCGCTGCCGGTAAAGAACAGGCCAACCAGCGCCGGCCGCACCTTGACTTCGGTTTCCAGAAACAGGCTCAGCGTCGGGGTTTGCAACGCGCCGGCGATGCCGGTCAGGAAGGCCACCGCCAAAAAGGCCAGCGAAGTGAGATCGGGCGCGCGTCGCGTTACTGCGGATGAAGTCGGCATGGCGATGGAGAATTCGTCGAAAAAGTGAGGTCGCGCGCATCATACGCCCGTTGAAAAGAAACGCAAACCGCTATCCCTCGGCGGAGGGTAAGCGGCTATGTCGCGCGGCGACGAGGAAAACAGGGGGCGCGTTGCGCCCTCTGTTTATCGCGGGATCAGGCGCCTTGCGGCACGGCGTGCGCGGTATTTTTCAGCGCCGGCCCCTGATACTTCTCGATCTGCAGCTGCGCCATCTGCCCGCAGTTGCCCTGCGCCAGGCTGGAGGAGCCGATGTCGAAGGTCAGGCAGTTGACGTTGCCGTTCTTGCACAGCGAGCCGGGCTGCGCCGGATCGGCCGGATCGAACCAGGCGCCTTCGCTGATGCGCACCACGCCAGGCCGCACGTCTTCGCTGACCACCGCCCCCACCAGGATCTGGCCGCGATCGTTAAACGCCCGCACCAGATCGCCGCCGGTAATGCCGCGCGGCTGCGCGTCCTGCGGGTGGATCAGGATCGCTTCACGATCCGCTATCGCATATTTCTTGCGCAGCGGCGTATTGTCGAGCTGGGAGTGCAGCCGGTTGGTCGGGTGCGCGGTATTGAGCGACAGCGGATACTTGGCCGCTTCCGGCCCGCGATACCACTCGTGCGGCGGCATCCAGGTCGGGATGCCCGGGCAATCCTCATAATGCATTTTGGCGATGGCGTCGGAGTAGATTTCGATCTTGCCCGACGGCGTGCCCAGTGGGTTCAGCAGCGGGTTGTCGCGGTAATCGGCGAAGCGCACCCACTGCTTATTGGCCTCCGGTACCGGGAAACGCACGTAGTTATTGGATTGCCAGAACATGTCGAACGGCGGCAGCGCCACCCGCGCGGCGCGCGCCTGGTTTTTCATGTCGTCGTACATGCCTTTCAGCCACTGGGTTTCATCCTTGCCCTCGGTAAAGGCCTCCTGCACGCCCAGCCTGGCCGCCATCGCCGAGAAGATGTCGAAGTCGCTGCGCGACTCGTGCTGCGGCGGCACGCATTGATGCATCGGGAACACGTAGAGCTGCGAATAGTCGCCGCCCATTTCCAGATCGTTGCGCTCGTAGCTGGTGGTGGCCGGCAGGACGATATCGGCATGCTTGGCGGTGGCGGTCCAGTAAGGCTCGTTGACCACGATGGTGTCCGGCCGCTGCCAGGCTTTGACCAGGTTATTGGTGTCCTGATGCTGGTGGAAGGTGTTGCCGCCCGCCACATACACCATTTTCACCTCGGGGTAGGTGACCTTGGCGCCGTTGAAGTCGATGGTTTTGCCCGGATTGCTCAGGCATTCGGCGATGCGCGCTACCGGGATCGGCGCCGGCGAGTTCTTCGGCGCGTTGCCGGCGGAGATGCCGGCGATGATGCCGCCCTTGGCGGTCGGGCTGCCGCCGGACGAATAGTGGTAGCTGAAGCCGAAGCCGCCGCCCGGCAGGCCGATCTGGCCGAGCATCGCCGCCACCGTCACCAGCAGCCAGTGTTGCTGTTCGCCGTGATGCTGGCGCTGAATGCCCCAGCCGCCCATGATCATGGTGCGATGCTTCGCCATCTCGCGCGCCAGCGCGCGCAGCGTGTCGGCATCGACGCCGCTGATGTCGGCCGCCCATTCGGCGGTTTTCGCCACGCCGTCGCTCTCGCCCAGCAGGTAGGCCTGGAACTTGTCGAAGCCGACGGTATAGGTTTTCAGGAAGTCCGGGTTATGCAGCTTCTCGGTCAGCAGCGTATGGGCGATGCCGATCAGCATGGCGCCGTCGGTGTATGGGCGCGGGGCGATCCACTGCGCATTGACGAACTTGGCGCTGTCGTTGTGTACCGGATCGATGCTGATCACCCGGGTGCCTTTTTTCTTCAGCGCCTCGAAGCCGGTCTGGCCGACGTGATCCGGCACGTTCCAGCTGTTTTTCAGCGTGACCATCGGGTTGCAGCCCCACAGGATCACCAGCTCGCTGTTCTCGATCACGTTCGGCCAGGCGGTCTGCTGTTCGTAGACCTCCATCGAGCCGACCACGTGCGACATGATCACCTGCGCCGCGCCGGTGGAGTAGTCGCCGGCGTAGCCGAGGAAGCCGCCGGTCAGGTTCATCAGGCGCTGCAGCAGCGTGCGGCTGTTGTGCAGCATGCCGACGCTTTTCCAGCCGTAGGAACCGGCGTAGATCGACTGCGGGCCGTGATCTTTTTGCAGGCGGGTGATCTCATTGCACACCAGCTCGGTCGCTTTGTCCCAGCTGACGCGCACCCACTCGTCGCGGCCGCGCAGCTCGGTGCGGCTGCCGGGGCCGCCTTCCAGCCAGCTTTTGCGCACCATCGGATATTTGATGCGGTTCTCGGCGTGCACCTGATAAGGCGCCATGGTGATCAGCTCATTGGGATACGGATCGTCCTGCACCGGCTGCACGCCGACCATCTTGCCGTCCTGCACGATGGCTTCAAACGCGCCCCAGTGGGCGCCGGTCAGGATGCCTTTCTGCGCCTGACGCAAGACGATGAACTGCGGCAGCGCTTCGCTGATGGCCTGCGCCAGCGCCGCTTTGGGCCATAATCCCGCCAGCAGCGGGGCGGCGGTCAGCGCGGCGGCGCCGGTCAGGAAGCGGCGGCGGCTCATGGTTAACGGTTTTTGGTTGCTCATTGCGCTTCTCCCTTAAAGCTTGGCCGGTGCGGCAGGTGGCATGTCGCTGGCGTGTTTTTGTACGTATTGTGTCAGCACGCGCAGCTGTTCCTGCGTCAGCGAGGTACGCGGCGCCATGCCTTTGATGACGCCGATCCATTGGTTGGCGTTGAAGCGATCGAGCGCGGTCAGCCCGTGGCAGCCGGTGCAGTTGGCCGACATCATGTCCGCGGCGTAGCGCCAGATTTTTTGCTGATCGTCGATCAGCTGCTTGCGCGGCAGCCACACCTGCAGAGAGACCTGATGCCAGACCAGGCCGGTTTCCGCATCGGTCTGGGTGGACGCGGTCTTCAGCTGTTTGCGCGCGTCTTCACCCAGCAGCACGCTGAGGATGCGTTTGCCCTGCGCGGCGTAGAACACTTCGCTGACCCCGTCTTGCTGCCAGCCGCTCACGGTGGCCAGCACCTTGTCGCCATCCTGTTTCACCACCTGCACTTCGGTGGACGGCATCAGGTTGCCGGCATTATGGCTGTCGTCTGCGCTGAGGAAGAACGGTTCGGTGGCGATGGTGTAGAGGGTGGTGGCGCCCGGTGCGGTCAGCGCCGCGGCCTTGGCCAGCTCGGCGGCGCCGGCCTGGGTTTCGCCGCTCATGTCCGGCAGGATGTGGGCCACGCCTTTATGGCAGTCGATGCAGGTTTCGCCCTGTTTGATCGCCACCGGGTGCTGCAGGCGCGCCTCAGGGCGCTGGGCGGTGATGTCCATGGCGTCGTAGCTGTGGCAGGAGCGGCAGGTGGCCGAGTCGTTCTCTTTCAGCGTCTTCCAGACCGACTGCGCCATCGCCAGCTTGTGCGCTTCATATTTTTCCGGCGTATCGATGGTGCCGACCATCTCGCCGTAGATGTCTTTTACCGCGCGGATTTTGGTCCACAGGTAATCGATCGGCTGGTGCGGCACGTGGCAGTCGGCGCACTCGGCGCGGATGCCCTTGGTGTTTTGGAAGTGGACGCTGCCCTGATATTCGGCCAGCGGTTGTTGCATGGTGTGGCAGGAAACGCAGAAGGCGGTATCGCTGGTTTTATGGAATACGGTGGCGGTCCCGGCCAACAGCGCCGCGCCGAGGATAATCCCCAGCAGCAAAAGCCATAGCCATCCCCACCGGCGCTTTTTTTCAAAGCCAGTCAGTTTTTTGCTCATGGTAAACCCGCTTATAATTATGAATTTAAAATAAAATCTTGCCAAAAGGCCGCCGACCGGAGGTCAGAATGCCACGTCGATTGCAGGGGTAATGATAGAAGAGGGTTAACCCCATGGGGTTATCCGTAGTCAAAAAAATGGCGTATATCGCAAAAAATAGCGTTATATTCTATTTTATATAGCGATGGGCTGTGAGGCAGGCAACGCGAACGCCGCGCGCTCGCGAAGGGCTCAGGCCGTTGGCAAGTAGGTTTGGCCGCTCAGCCACAGGCGGATCGCCGTGCGGCTGGCTTCGAAATGGGGTTCCGGCAGAGAGTCTGGCGCGCACCAGCGCCATTCGGCGCATTTTTCGGGTTCTTTCAGCTCGGCTTCGCCGCCGGGATGCGCCACCTGCAGACAGATGGACACCGTGTGTTTGCCTTCGGCGCGCCAGGTTTGCAGATTGTTGCTGACGCCAACGAAGCGCGGCGGATCGATGATCAACCCGGTTTCTTCGGCAATTTCGCGCTGGGCGCACTGCTCGAAGGTTTCACCGGCATCCAGATGCCCGCCGGGGATCGACCAAAAGGGCGCGTGGGAGCCGCAGCGTTTGCCCAGCAAAATCTCGCCTTGCGGGTTCACGATGATCACCCCGACGCCCGTCACTACATTCATGCTTTTCTCCGTCAGCAAAGTTTCAGCACAGTATGTCATTTTGCCCCGGCGCTGACCAATGCGCCGATGAAAGTGTGCGTAAGCTCAAAAATCTGCAATGGCGAAAGGGAGAAAGCTTGCTTTCATCTTGCGCTGCTTACACACTCCTTGAAACGTTTCAGCGTTATCCGACCGCTTGTGGGCAGCGGGTAACGCTCCTTTTTCTCAATGAAGCTGAAACGATTCAATTCAGCAGGAGAGGAGAATCATGTTCCAGTTGTCACCGCAAGACATTCATCTGGGCGCCGCTGCCGCCGATAAGCAGGAGGCCATCCGTCAGGTGGCCGCCGCGCTGACCGACGCCGGCTGCGTCAGCGCCGGTTATGTGGACGGCATGCTGCAGCGCGAACTGCAGACGTCCACCTACCTGGGCAACGGCATCGCCATTCCGCACGGCACCACCGATACCCGCGATCTGGTGTTGAAAACCGGCGTGCAGGTGTTCCAGTTCCCGCAGGGCATCGCGTGGGGGGAGGGCCAGACCGCCTATGTGGCGATCGGCATCGCCGCCCGTTCCGACGAGCATTTGGCGCTGCTGCGTCAGCTCACCCACGTGCTGAGCGATGACAGCGTGGCGGAGCGGCTGGCGAAAACCACCTCCGCGGAAGAGCTGCGCAGCCTGTTGATGGGCGAACGGCAGAGCGCCGAATTCCAGTTCGACGTTTCGCTGATTGCGCTGGACGTCGCCGCCGACAGCCTGATGACGTTGCAGGCGCTGAACGCCGGCCGTCTGCAAAAAATCGGGGCGGTCAACGCGCAGTTCGTCAGCGATGCCATCACCCGCAAACCGCTGAATCTGGGGCAGGGCATTTGGCTGAGCGACAGCGTTGAAGGCAACCTGGCCAGCGCGGCCACCGTCAGCCGCCCGGCGCAGGCTTTCGTGGAAGACGGCGAGCCGGTGGCGCTGCTGCTGACGGTGTCGGTCGCCGATGCGCAGCCGCTGGCGGTGCTCAACTACCTCAGCGATCTGCTGCTGGCCAACAAAGCTGAACGCTTGCTGAAGGCGGATGCCGCCGGCGTGCTGGCGCTGCTGACCAGCGACGTGGCGGAAGAGAGCAGCGTGCTGAGCGCCGAATTCGTGATCCGCAACGAGCACGGTCTGCACGCGCGGCCGGGCACGGCGCTGGTCAACGTGATCAAAAGTTTCAACAGTGACATCACCGTCACCAACCTGGACGGCAGCGGCAAGCCGGCCAACGGGCGCAGCCTGATGAAGGTGGTGGCGTTGGGCGTGAAGAAAGGGCATCACCTGCGCTTTACCGCCAATGGAGAAGATGCTGAAGCCGCGCTGAAGGCGATTGGCGAAGCGATTAATGAAGGACTGGGCGAGGGCGCAGCATGAGCAGAAGAGTAGCAACAATCACCCTGAACCCGGCGTACGATCTGGTGGGTTTCTGCCCGCAGATTGAACGCGGGGAAGTCAACCGGGTAAAAACCGCCGGCCTGCACGCCGCCGGTAAGGGCATCAACGTCGCCAAAGTGTTGAAAGATTTAGGCATCGACGTCACCGTCGGCGGCTTCCTGGGCAAAGATAATCAGGACGGTTTCCAGCTGCTGTTCAGCGATCTGGGGATCGCCAACCGCTTTCAGGTGGTGCCGGGGCGCACCCGCATCAATGTCAAGCTGACGGAAAAAGACGGCGAAGTGACCGATTTCAACTTCTCCGGCTTCGAAGTGACGCCGCAGGACTGGGATCGCTTCGTCAGCGACTCGCTGAGCTGGCTGGGCCAGTTTGACATGGTGGCGGTGAGCGGCAGCCTGCCGGCCGGCGTCGATCCTGACGCGTTTACCGACTGGATGACCCAACTGCGCGCCAAGTGCCCGTGCATCATTTTCGACAGCAGCCGCGAAGCGCTGGTCGCCGGGCTGAAGGCCTCGCCGTGGCTGGTCAAACCGAACCGCCGCGAGCTGGAAATCTGGGCCGGGCGCCCGCTGCCGACGCTGGCGGACGTGGTCGAGGCCGCGCATGCGCTGCGCGAACAGGGCATCGCCCACGTGGTCATCTCCCTCGGCGCGGAAGGCGCGCTGTGGGTTAACGCATCCGGCGCCTGGATCGCCAAACCGCCGTCCTGTGAGGTGGTCAGCACCGTGGGCGCCGGCGATTCGATGGTCGGCGGCCTGATTTATGGCCTGCTGATGCGCGAATCCAGCGAACACACCCTGCGTCTGGCCACGGCGGTAGCGGCGCTGGCGGTCAGCCAGAGCAACGTCGGCGTGACCGATCGTCCCCAGTTGGCCGCGATGATGGCGCGCGTCGATCTGAAACCTTTCAATCAATAGCAGGAGGCAGAATGAAAACGCTGCTGATGGTAGACAGTTCGCAGGGACAGGCCCGTGGCCACCTGGCGAAACGCATGCTGGAGGCCGCCGCGGCCAAAGCCGGCCTGACGCTGGTCGAGTCGCTGCAGGACGCCGAACTGGTGGCGGTGGCGGGGCAGGCTGCTCCTGCTGACGCCGCGCTGAACGGCAAATTGATCTATGTGGGCGAGGTAGAACAGGCGGTGCGTGAACCGGACGCGTTTCTGGCGCGCGCCCAGGCCGAAGCTGAAACCTATCAGGCGCCGCAGGCGGCTGCGGTGAAAGCCGATGGACAAAAACGCATCGTGGCGATCACCGCTTGCCCAACCGGCGTGGCGCACACCTTTATGGCGGCCGAAGCCATTGAAAGTGAAGCCAAGAAACGCGGCTGGTGGGTAAAGGTGGAAACGCGCGGCTCCGTCGGCGCCGGCAACGCCATCACCCCGGAAGAAGTGGCGGCGGCGGATCTGGTGATCGTCGCGGCGGACATCGAAGTGGATCTGGACAAGTTTGCCGGTAAGCCGATGTATCGTACTTCCACCGGTCTGGCGCTGAAGAAAACCGCGCAGGAACTGGACAAGGCGCTGGCCGAAGCCGAAGTGTTCCAGCCGCAGCAGCGCAGCGGCGCGGCGCCGACGGCGAAGAAGAAAGAGGGCAACGGCCCGTATCGTCACCTGCTGACCGGCGTGTCCTACATGCTGCCGATGGTGGTGGCGGGCGGTTTGTGCATCGCGCTGTCGTTCGTGTTCGGCATCAAGGCGTTTGAGGTCAAGGGCACCCTGGCGGCGGCGCTGATGCAGATCGGCGGCGGCTCCGCCTTCGCGCTGATGGTGCCTGTGTTGGCCGGTTTCATCGCCTTCTCCATCGCGGATCGTCCGGGCCTGACGCCGGGCCTGATCGGCGGCATGCTGGCGGTGAGCACCGGCGCCGGGTTCCTTGGCGGCATCATCGCCGGTTTCCTGGCGGGTTATGTCGCCAGGGCGATCAGCAGCAAGCTGCGTCTGCCGCAGAGTATGGAAGCGCTGAAGCCCATCTTGATCATTCCGCTGGTGGCCAGCTTGATCACCGGCCTCATCATGATTTACGTGGTTGGCACGCCGGTGGCGAAAATCATGGAAGGCCTGACCCATTGGCTGCAGTCTCTGGGCACCGCCAACGCCGTGCTGCTGGGGGCGATCCTGGGCGGCATGATGTGCACCGACATGGGCGGCCCGGTGAACAAAGCGGCCTACGCGTTCGGCGTGGCGCTGCTCAGCTCCTCGGTGTATGCGCCGATGGCGGCCATCATGGCGGCGGGCATGGTGCCACCGCTGGCGATGGGCCTGGCGACGCTGCTGGCGCGCCGCAAGTTCCCGAAATCTGAACAGGAAGGCGGCAAGGCGGCGTTGGTGCTGGGGCTGTGCTTCATCACCGAAGGGGCGATTCCGTTCGCCGCCCGCGATCCGATGCGCGTGTTGCCGTGCTGCATCGCTGGCGGGGCGCTGACCGGCGCGCTGTCGATGGCCTTCGGCGCCAAGCTGATGGCGCCGCACGGCGGCTTGTTCGTGCTGCTGATCCCGGGCGCGATTTCGCCGGTGTTGCTGTACCTGGTGGCGATCGCCGCCGGCACGCTGTTGGCCGGGGTGGCTTATGCCCTGCTGAAACGTGCTGAAACGCCGGTCGCCGCCGCGGCGTAAGCCTCGCCGATACCGCAAAACGCGCAGCCCAGAGCTGCGCGTTTTTATTTGTGTCTTAGGCAGTTAGCACGATTTACCCCTGGTCAGAAACCACAAGGCTTTCTAAGCTGATAGCGCGACTTTGTTCCTGCGAACAAGGAATGATTCAAGGAGATTCATCAGTGGCTAAAAAAGTGGCGATCGTACTGACATCCGGTTTCGCCGATTGGGAATACGCGCTGATTGCCGGCGTTGGCGGCCCGTTTTATGGGCTGGATGTGGCGTTTTTTGCGCCGCGGGCCGGAACGCTTCGCTCACAGGGCGGGTTGACGGTGGACGTTGCTCACGGCGTGGCTGAATTGGCGGACTGGCGCCCCGAGGTGCTGGTGGTGGTCGGCGGCACCCTGTGGGAAACCGAACGGGCGCCGGATATCCGCGCGTTGCTCAACGAGCAGCGTCAACGCGGCGCGACCCTGGCGGGCATTTGCGGCGGGACGTTGGCGTTGGCGCGGGCCGGCCTGTTGAACGGCAGGGCGCATACCTCCAACGATGCCGAGTTCTTGACGCGCAACGTTGCGGGCTACAGCGGGCAGCGCCATTACGTTGCGAGCGCCGTCGCCGTTGTGGATGACCGCGTCATTACGTCACCGGGATCGGCGCCGGTCAGTTTTACCACCGCGGTGTTCAGGGCTGCGGGCCTGGATGAAGAAACGCTGCGTCAGTTCGGCGCCATGCTGGCGGCGGAGCACGCGGTGGGGGAAACCGCTCGCGCTTAAGCGAGCGGCCAGGGGGGTTACTGCTGCGCCTTCAGCCAGGCGATCTCTTCGGCCCAGATATCCGGATTTACCGTTTCCAGAATCAGCGGGATGTTGTCGAAACGCGGATCGCGCATGATGTAGCTGAACACCGTTTTGCCGATGTTGCCTTCCCCCAGGCTGTGATGGCGGTCGACGCGGCTGTTGAACTCGCTCTTGGCGTCGTTCAGGTGCATGCCGCGCAGGTAGTTGAAACCGACGATGTCGCCCAACTGCTTGAAGGTGCGCTCGCATTCTTCTTCGGTGCGCAGATCGTACCCGGCGGCGAAGGCGTGGCAGGTGTCGATGCAAACGCCGACGCGGCTTTTGTCTTCGACGCCGTCGATGATCGCCGCCAGGTGCTCGAATTTGAAGCCCAGGTTGCTGCCCTGGCCGGCGGTGTTCTCGATCACGGCCGTCACGCCGGCGGTTTTATCCAGCGCGATGTTGATCGATTCGGCGATGCGCGCCAGGCACTTATCTTCGTCGATTTGCAGCAGGTGGCTGCCGGGGTGGAAGTTCAGCAGCGTCAGCCCCAGCTGTTCGCAGCGCTGCAGCTCGTCGATAAACGCCTCGCGCGATTTTTCCAACGCGTCGGCTACCGGGTGCCCCAGATTGATCAGGTAGCTGTCGTGCGGCAGGATTTGCCCCGGCCCGTAACCGTACTGGGCGCAGGCGCTCTTGAACTTATCGATCACGTCGGCGGCCAGCGGGGCGGCCTTCCATTGACGCTGATTTTTGGTGAACAGGGCGAACGCGGTCGCCTCCAATTCGTGCGCGCGGATAACCGCCTGATCCACGCCGCCTGACGCGCTGACATGTGCACCGACAAACTTCATCTTCATTCTCCTGTGTTATCGGTGACATTATGGCATTGATGGCGAGCGGATTGAATGGCGAAAAGCGGCGGCCCGCCGAAGCGGGCCGCCGAGGGAGATTACAGCAGGTGTTGCACCAGTTGGTTTATCGCGCCGCCGCCGACCAGCAACCAGACGAACAGCAGCGTCGCCAGCAGAATCGGTTTCATCCCGGCCTGGCGCACGGCGCTGATGTGGGTGGTCAGCCCCAGCGCCGCCATCGCCATCGCCAGCATCCAGGTGTCGGCGGTGATCAGGTGCCGCACCAGCGTGGCCGGCAGCAGGTTGAAGGAGTTCAGCCCGGCGACGGCGATAAACAGCACGGCAAACCACGGAATGGTGATGGCGGATTTTTCCGCCTTGCCTGCGCTGCCGCGGCTGATGTAGCCCGACAGCAGCAGCAGGAACGGCGCCAGCATCATCACGCGGATCATCTTGGCGATCACCGCCGCATTTTCGGCGTCCGGCCCGATGGCGTGCCCGGCGGCGACCACCTGAGCCACTTCGTGGATGGTGGAGCCGGCGTAGATGCCGAAGGTTTCCTGGCTGAACGGCAGCCACTGGAAGTGTTCATTCAACTGATACAGCCACGGATAGGCGAAGATCGCCAGGGTGCCGAACACCACCACGGTCGAAACCGCCACCGCCACTTTGCTGGAGTCGGCCTTCAGCACCGGCTCGGTGGCCATCACCGCCGCCGCGCCGCAAATGCTGCTGCCGGCGCCAATCAGTATCGCGGTTTGGCTGTCGATGCCGAACACTTTCTTGCCGAGCCAGCAGGCCAGCAGGAAAGTGGTGATCAGGGTCAGCGCATCGATGATGATGCCGCTGGCGCCCACGTCGGCGATCTGCTGAAAGGTCAGCCGGAAGCCGTAAAGGATAATGCCCAGACGCAGCAGGCGCTGTTTGGCCAGCTGTACGCCGCTGTGACAAACGGTTTGCCAGCGGGGGTACAGCGTGTTGCCCACCAGAATGCCGAGCAGGATCGCCAGCGTCAGCGCCCCCAGCCCCAGCTCCGCCACCCAGGGAATGTCGCCGGCCCAGACGGCCAGCGCGGTGAGCGCGCCGGTCAGCGCCAGCCCCGGCACCAGCCGCGGCAGGCCGAACAGCGGGAAGCGTCGCTCGGGGTAAGTGTGAGTGGTATCAGTCGCCATATAAAGTCAGTCCTTCAGTCTGTTTCTTGCGGTCAAGAGTACGTTTGGGCTGAATAAAAGAGAAATTGATTATATATTTATAACCTATCTGAATAAGTGGTATGGGGTCAGCCATTGGCATAACGCCGCATTGCGGCTAGGGTGTGGAGGAACGGCGAGCCCGCCGTCAATTTTCAGCTAACAGGAGCAGGCGATGGATACCGACGATCAACGCAGAGAGCAGGTAGATCAGGAAGTGGGCCGCGCGGTGCGGCGGTTGATTGAAGAAAACAAGGTGATCGACCGCGACCATCTCGCGGCGATGCTGCAATTGATACTGCGGGACGAAACCGGCACGCCGCGAGAGCCGGTGCTGGCCGCGGCGGCGCAGCTGGTCGCGTTGGGCAAATAGCGCGCCGATCTGGCCGCAAACAGGGTCGCCTGGCCGGGCTGCCCACCACACCATGTTGGGGTTCTCTGGCAGAACCCTCTTTCAATACCGGGACAGCTATGCATATCACGTTGCGTCAACTGGAAGTCTTTACCGAAGTGCTGAAAAGCGGTTCGACCACGCAGGCCTCGGTGGTGCTGGCGCTGTCGCAGTCGGCGGTCAGCGCGGCGCTGGCGGATCTGGAGGGGCAGCTGGGCGTGCAGCTGTTCGATCGCGTCGGCAAACGGCTGGTGATTAACGAGCACGGCCGGTTGCTGTATCCCAAGGCGCTGGCGCTGTTGGAACAGGCGGGGGAGATAGAGCAGCTGTTTCGCCATGACGGCGGGGCGTTGCGCATCGCCGCCAGCAGCACCATCGGCAACTACATGCTGCCGGAGATGATCGCCCGCTACCGCCGGGATTTTCCCGCCACGCCGCTGGAGCTGAACGTCGGCAACAGCCAGGACGTAATCGTGGCGGTGGCGGATTTTCGCGTCGATCTGGGGCTGATCGAAGGGCCTTGCCATATGCCGGAGCTGGTGACGCAGCCGTGGCTGGAGGACGAGCTGGTGGTGTTCGCCGCGCCGGATAACCCGCTGACCCGTCAACCGCCGACGCTGGAGGCGCTGGCCAATGCGCCGTGGATCCTGCGCGAGCGCGGTTCCGGCACCCGTGAGGTGTTGGACCATCTGCTGTTGGCGCATCTGCCGCACTTCCAGCTGGTGATGGAGCTGGGCAACTCGGAGGCGATCAAGCATGCGGTGCGGCACGGCATCGGCATCAGCTGCCTGTCGCGGCGGGTGGTGGCGGAACAGCTGGCCAGCGGCGCGCTGGTGGAACTGCCGGTGCCGTTGCCGCCGCTGCGCCGCACCCTGTACCTGATCCGCCATCGGCAAAAGCACGTCTCCAACGCGTTGCAACGTTTTCTCAGCTATTGCGTGCTGTAACCGGCGGCACGTCAAGCCCTCTGCTGCCGCGCAGGCCGGAAAAAGCATAAAAACCTGCGCGCGCTCACATTAATGAGAGTAAGTAAGGCTATAAGGGCCGCAGCTAATAATTGCCTCTGAATTATGAAGCTATCTTATATCGGTGCAATGTTGCTAGTTCACCGGCGGGTATTTGTTACAATCCGCCCTCATTTTTCGAAGAGCAGATAGATAGGGAACGAATGGCTCAGCAGGATATAAAAACATCGGGGCAGCAAGCACCCGGATTGCGCCGTGAATTGAAAGCCCGGCATTTGACCATGATCGCCATCGGCGGCTCCATCGGCACCGGCCTCTTCGTCGCCTCGGGCGCCACGGTTTCTCAGGCAGGCCCCGGCGGGGCGCTGCTGTCTTACGCTCTGATCGGTTTGATGGTGTACTTCCTGATGACCAGCCTGGGCGAACTGGCGGCCTTTATGCCGGTCTCCGGTTCATTCTCCACCTACGGCGCCAAATACGTAGAAGAAGGCTTCGGCTTCGCGCTGGGCTGGAACTACTGGTACAACTGGGCGGTGACCATCGCCGTTGACCTGGTGGCCTCGCAGTTGGTGATGAGCTACTGGTTCCCGGACACCCCGGGTTGGATCTGGAGCGCGCTGTTCCTCGGCCTGATGTTCCTGCTGAACTACATTTCGGTGAAAGGGTTCGGCGAGGCGGAATACTGGTTCGCGCTGATCAAGGTCAGCACCGTGATTATCTTCATCGCCGTCGGCGTGATGATGATCGTCGGCATTCTGAAGGGCGGCGAGCATGCCGGCTGGCAGAACTGGACAATAGGAGACGCGCCGTTTGCCGGTGGCTTCTCGGCAATGATCGGCGTGGCCATGATCGTCGGCTTCTCGTTCCAGGGCACCGAACTTATCGGCATCGCGGCCGGCGAATCGGAAAACCCGGGTAAAAACATCCCGCGCGCGGTGCGTCAGGTATTTTGGCGTATCCTGCTGTTCTATATCTTCGCCATTCTGATCATCAGCCTGATCATTCCGTACACCGATCCGAGCCTGCTGCGCAACGACGTGAAAGACATCAGCGTCAGCCCGTTCACGCTGGTGTTCCAACATGCCGGCCTGCTGTCGGCGGCGGCGGTGATGAACGCGGTGATCCTGACGGCGGTGCTGTCGGCCGGTAACTCGGGCATGTATGCGTCGACCCGAATGCTGTACACCCTGGCTTCGGAAGGCAAGGCGCCGCGCATCTTCGCCAAGCTGTCGAAAGGCGGCGTGCCGCGCAACGCGCTGTACGCGACCTGCGTGGTGGCCGGCCTGTGCTTCCTGACGTCGATGTTCGGTAACCAGTCGGTTTACCTGTGGCTGCTGAATACCTCGGGCATGACCGGTTTCATCGCCTGGTTGGGCATCGCCATCAGCCACTACCGTTTCCGTCGCGGCTACATGCTGCAGGGGCGCGATCTGAACGATTTGCCGTACCGTTCCGGTTTCTTCCCGCTGGGGCCGATCTTCGCCTTCGTGCTGTGTCTGATCATCACCCTGGGGCAGAACTACCAGGCCTTCCTGCAAGACAAGATCGACTGGTACGGCGTGACCGCGACCTACATCGGTATTCCGCTGTTCCTGCTGATTTGGTTTGGTTACAAGCTGTCGCAAGGCACCCGTGTCGTGAAGTACAGCGAGATGGAATTCCCGAAGATGGACGTGAAGTAATTTTCGGTGAGTGACACGCGGCGGGGGCTCCCGCCGCGTTTTGTTTTACTTTTTCCCGCCTTTGGCTTCCGCCAGCGCCTGCTGCGCCGAGCTCATCAAACTCTCTACCGTCGCGTAATCCTGCGTCAGCGCCACAATGCCGGCGTTAAGCTGCATGTTCACCTCGCCGAACGCGCCAAAATCGTAGGGCGCCTCCAGCGGCGGCACAATGCGCGCCAGAAACTCGCTTTCCGCGCCGTAGGGCAGATCGTGCACCAGAATCAGAAACTGGCCGCCGGTATAGCGGCAGATATAGTCGCTGGGGCGGATCAGCGTCTTGAGACGCTCGCCGACGGTGCGCAGCACGTCGTCGCCGATCTGGACGCCGTGGCTTTGGTAGAGCGCCGCCAGCGGGCCGAATTCAAGAATGAACAGATGGGAGATCGGCTGCGCCGTTCCGGGACGGCAGATGCTGCGCATCACCGCCTCGCCGCCTGCGCGGTTGAGAAAGCCGGTCAGGCGATCGCGGTGCGACGCCTGCTGCTTCTCCCACGCCAGCGTGACGTGCTGCACCAGCTGGCGGTGGTAGCGCGCGATCATGCCGTGGGCCAGCACCAGCCACAGCGGCGCGAGGTCTGCCAGGACAAACAGGTTTTGCACGCGCGACAGCGGCGCCGCCAGCAGGTAGGGCAGCGTCAGCGCGATCACCTCAAGCAGCGCGAAGCGCGGGGCGGCGGCGTGGCGCTGCATCAGCCAGCAGGCCAGGGCGGTGATCGTCAGGCCGGCGAACAGCATTAAGACGAAGCGGCCCGAGAGCATCGCCAGAGCGGCGCTGGCGCCGACCAGCAGCGCCCACAGCAGCACCGTCACCAGCATGGCGTTCGGCCAGGCCGGTTGACGCCGGCGCGCCAGCCAGGCTCGCCCGGCGGTCAACAACAACAGCAGCAGCAGCAAACCGATGCCGAGCGGCCGCTGGACCAGCCAGGCGTACCCCGCCAGCAGCGCGGCCGGCCCCGCGGCATTCAGCCAGGGCGTGAGAGGAGAGGGCGTCAGCGTGAGACGCAGCTGGCGTTGAAACGGCTCGTCATCGGCGTGCAGCGGGCTGTATAACAGCCAGTTCAGCAGCGCCGGGCGTTTGGGCGTTACCGCCGGAGATGGACTTCTCATTACAGCCTCGTCAATCAATAAGGCCGCTCTTGCGGCGGCCTGAAGTTTTTTTGCACGCGCGGTGCTGTGATTTTGGATTCTATGTGGTTTTGCCGTTATTTGTCAGAGTCTGGTCGGATCAGGAAGAATTTTCAGAATAATTAACCTACTGGCCGTTGGCGGGGGAAAGCGTGGCGGTTTGAAAAATGGCGATAAAAAACAAATTATTACATTTCGACAACGCCGTTTTCACCTATTGATATGATTGATAAGTATTATCGTTTGTTTTATTGTTAACGGCTGTGCAGCAGGCTGCTGCCGCACACTTTTCGGTTCACGGCGGCCGCTTTCGCGCCGCTGTCATGATGGTTGCAACAGGTATCTTAACTAATGAGCGTATCCACCGATCCCATGACTGAAGCCAAGGGGCAACCCGACGCCGGCGTGATGGGGCGTTATCAGCATATTCTTCGCCATCGCCTGTTGATGATGGGCGTATTGGCATTGGCGATCCTGGGCTCGCTGCTGCTGGATTTCACCATGGGGCCGTCCGGCCTGTCGTTGTCATCCTTATGGCAAACGCTGCTTGATCCCGCCGCGGCCGATGCCGGCACGCGGGTGATCGTCTGGGACATCCGTTTGCCCTATGCGTTGATGGCGGTGGTGGTGGGCTTTGCGCTCGGCCTGGCCGGGGCGGAAATGCAGACCATCCTGAATAACCCGCTGGCCAGCCCCTTCACCCTCGGGGTGTCTTCCGCTGCGGCCTTTGGCGCCGCGCTGGCGATCGTGCTCGGCATCGGCATTCCGGGGATCCCTGATCAGTGGTTCATCTCCGCCAACGCCTTTATCTTCGCGCTGTTCGCCGCGCTGATGCTGGACGGCATCACGCGCTGGACGCGGGTCGCCACCTCCGGCGTAGTGCTGTTCGGCATCGCGCTGGTGTTTACCTTCAACGCGCTGGTCTCGATGATGCAGTTCATCGCCAGCGAGGACACGCTGCAGGGGCTGGTGTTCTGGACCATGGGCAGCCTGGCGCGCGCCTCGTGGGACAAGCTGGGCATTCTGTTCGGGGTGTTCGCCGTGCTGCTGCCGCTGTCGATGATGAGCTCGTGGAAACTGACCGCGCTGCGTCTGGGGGAAGACCGGGCGGTGAGCTTCGGCATCGACGTGCGTCGGCTGCGTTTGACCACGCTGCTGCGCATCAGCATGCTCTCGGCGCTGGCGGTGGCTTTCGTCGGGCCGATCGGCTTTATCGGTCTGGTGGCGCCGCACATCGCCCGCATGATCTTCGGCGAAGATCACCGTTTCTACCTGCCGGCCAGTGCGCTGATTGGCGCTCTGGTGCTGTCGATGGCCTCGGTGGCGTCGAAAAACCTGGTGCCTGGGGTAATCATCCCGGTGGGGATCGTGACGTCGTTGGTCGGGGTGCCGTTCTTCCTGAGCATTATTCTGCGCCACCGGGGGAACGTATGAGCCAGGGTTTACGGATAGAAAACTTCTCGGCGGGTTACCCGAAACGCCAGGTGATCGACAATCTCTCGGTGCCGATGCTGCCGCGCGGGCAAATCACCGTGTTGCTGGGGCCGAACGGCAGCGGCAAATCGACATTGCTGCGCTCGCTGGCCGGGCTGAATCCGGCGCAGGGCAAGCTGTGGCTGGACGACGGCGATTTGATGCAGATGCCGTTCGCCCGTCGGGCGGAGAAAGTGGTGTACCTGCCGCAGTCGCTGCCCGCCGGGGTGCATCTGCACGTGCTGGAGTCGATCATCGTGGCGCAGCGCGCCTCGGGCGGCCGCAGCAACGCCGGCAGCGAAGCGGAAGTGATGGCTTTGCTGGAACAGCTGGGCATCGCCCACCTGGCGCTGAGTTATCTCGATCAGCTGTCCGGCGGCCAGAAACAGCTGGTGGGGTTGGCGCAGTCGCTGATCCGTCAGCCGTCGCTGCTGCTGCTGGATGAGCCGCTGAGCGCGCTCGATCTCAACTACCAGTTCCACGTGATGGATTTGGTGCGCCGCGAAACCCGCAAGCGCGATATCGTGACGGTGGTGGTGGTGCATGACATCAACATTGCGCTGCGTCACGGCGACCACGTGCTGATGCTGCAGGATGGCGATCTGATCGCCGACGGCGCGCCGGATCAGGTGATTACGCCGCAGAGCCTGGCGCGGGTCTATGGCGTGCGCGGGCGCATCGAGCGTTGCTCGCAGGGCACGCCGCAGGTGCTGATAGACGGTCTGGTGAACCAGCCGACGATATAGTCCAAGAAAAGCCCGGCATCGCCGGTAATGCCGGTCAGTTAAGCCTGACTGGCATTTTTTTATCCCATCTTTGTGTGTTTCGTGCAGCCTGAATTGCCGTAAAAATCTCCCATTTCTCTGATGCCGTAGCGAACGGCAATTGGAGGGGCCGAAGGCGCGGCCCCTCCACCCGCGCCTTCGCCTAACACCGTCTGTCCGCTATGCGGATACCCTCGCCGCGTCTGCATTGTCGGGCGGGTCGGCTGCGACAAACGTCCCTGTTAGTCTCGCCTCAACCGGCCTTCCCTGGCCGGTTGCCCCTGACAACGCCGTCTTGCTCGGCAGCCGGTGATGCGAGCCCAAGGTCAACACCTGAGCTGGCTGCTACCGGGAAATCTGTCGCTTATGAGGTTGTGGTAGAGAAGTTGGAGATGAGCGCGGTGTTGGGCGCCCTTGAAGACGCCGAACGCAGGCATAGCGCATTAGGCGAAACCGCCATGGACGGCGGTTTCAGGTGAGACAGGCAGGGACGCCTGTCGCAACCGGCCTCAATGCGGTATGGCGGAGGGAGGGAAGTTGGCAAAGCCAACCGTCTGATAGGGCAAAGGCGCGGGTTGCCAGGGGCCGCGCCTTCGGCCCCTGGCTCGGTCGAGGTGCGGGAGTCTCATGATGCACCTCTCATTTATCGACCGAAAGCGTCACGAGTACTTCAAAAAAACGCTAACTGACACGCATTACGGCATCGCCGGGCTTTTTTTATCGCGCAGCGCGGTTCAGTGCTTCGCTCACGCGTTCGACGACGTGCTGGGCGGTGACGATGCCGCCGGACAGATAGACCTCGGCCGCCGGCAGGTAAACCACCTGGCCTTTTTTCACCGCCGTGGTTTTCTTCAGCGCGGTGCCGGTGAGGATTTTCTGTGGCGCCACCGCGTTCGGCCGACCGGTTGCGGCGTCTCTGTCGATGACGAACAGCCAGTCCGGGTTCAGTTTGGCGACCTGCTCAGGCGTCAGCTTATTGCCGCGCACGTCTTTTTCATCGGAGTGCAGCGCGGACGAGAAGCCGAGGGCGTCATAGACGAAGCTGAAACGGCTCTTGGGGGCGTAAGCGCTGATCTTGCCGCCGGAGAACAGCACCACCAGCCCGCGTCCGGCCTGGGCGGCCTGCGGTTTGACCGCCGCTATCTGCGCATCCAGCTTATCGATCGCCGCCTGCGCCTGTTGCGGTTTATCGAACAGCTCGCCCAGCTGGCGGGTGCGCTGTTTCAGGCTGCCCAACTGATCCTGCTGATCGACGGACATGTTCAACGTCGGCGCCAGCGCGTTCAGCTCGTCATAGGCTTTGGACGCCCGGCCGGCGATCAGGATCAGATCCGGTTTGGCGGCGCGCAGCACGGCCATATCCGGTTCGAACAGGGTGCCGGCATTGAGGTATTTGTCATCCTGATAGCGCTTCAGGCTATCCGGCAAGTTCTTGCGATTGCCGGGCAGCGCCAGCGGCTCGACGCCCAGCAGCTGCAGCGTTTCCAGCGAGGCGTAATCCAGCACCACGATGCGCTGCGGGTGCTTCTTCACCTCGGTGCTGCCGTTCAGGTGCTGGACGTTGACGGTGGCCGAGGCCGCCGGCGCGTCGGTTTTACTGTGGCAACCCGCCAGCGCCATCGCGGCCAGCAGGGCGATCATCAGGGGGGAGCGGCGTAATCTCATGGGGCTTCCTCTCGGTGATGGAATGAAAAGGGCGCGCAGCGCGCGCCCGGGGGCATCAGAAGTTGTAGGTCATGCCGACGGTGTAACGGCGGCCGTCCAGCGTGGTGCGGTAGTGATCGTAATCCACGGTCTTGTCGAGAATGTTATAGACCCCGCCGGTCAACTGCAGGTTTTTCGCCGCCTGGTAGCTCAGGCCCGCATCGACGAAGGTGTAGGACGGGGTGCTGGTCTCCATCGACGTGCGGCTCAGGTAGTCTGAGGTGCGGCTGCGGAAGTTAACGCGCGACCACAGGCTGAGGTCTTGCGTGGCCTGCCAGTCCAGCACGGTGTTGATCATGTGCTTAGGCATCTGGTTCAGCGCCTTGCCCTGGAACTCGCCGCTTTTCTGCTCGGAAGCGGTGTAGGTGTAGTTGGCGTTCCACTTCCAGTCTTTATTGATCTGCCAGCCGAAGGTGGCCTCTACGCCGCGCATATTGGCTTTGTCGACGTTGACGCGATCGCTGATAAAGTCGTAGACGTCATTGCCGATCTTACAGTCCGGCGTGTCTTCGCAGCGGCGCACTTCGGTGATCTTGTTCTTGAAGTCGGTGTTGAAGACCGTCACCCCGGCATTGACGCCTTTCAGGCTATCCCACATCAGGCCGATCTCTTCGCTCAGGCTCTTCTCCGGCTGCAGATCCGGGTTGCCGACGATGATGCCGTTACGCACGCCGCCGCCGGTGACCTGGCCCCAGCTGGCGGAGGATTGGCGCAGATCCGGCGAACGATAGCCGGCGGAGACGCCGCCTTTCATCGTCCACTGTTCGGTCAGGTGCCAGACGCCGTACATGCGCGGCGACCAGTGGCTGCCAAAGTTTTGATCGCGATCCATACGGATGCCGCTGGTCAGGCTGAAGTCGTTGGTCAGCGCCCATTCGTCTTCGGCGAACAGCGCCCAGCTCCAGCGCGTCAGCTGGTTGACGTCTTGCGCCGAGCTCAGCTGGTTGCCGCTGTCGCCCAGTTTCTCATAGCGGTATTGGCCGCCGAGGTTCAGCATGTGGGCACCCAGCTCGAACTGGTTCTGGGTGTTGAAGATGGTGTTGTACATCTTCATCTTGCGGCCCGGGTTATTGGTCTCTTCCCGCTGAACGTAGCTGGTGGAGTTACCGAAGTCGTAATAACCGTTGTGGGTCAGCGCGTAGTTGGTGCGGGTGTAGAGATTTTCGCTGCGAGAGGTAGGTTTGCACTTGCCTTTGCTACAGCGCTCCGCCACCACCGATTTGCCCGGCGTGCTGTTGCGATCCTGCAGCGAGCGGCCGATTTCGAAGTCGAATTCGTTTTTCTCGTCCGGCGTCAGAGTGAACACCGCGGTGCCGCTGCGCATGCGCTGTTCGTTGTAACCGTTGGCGATTTTATCTTCGGCGCGGCGCGACAGCAGGCCGTTGACCCGCACGCCGAGCAGGCCTTCAATCAGTGGGCCGGAGGCGTAGGCATTGGTCTGGAACAGATCGCCGGAATCGCGGTTTTCCTGGAGGGTGGCGTCGCCGTGCAGCGAGCCTTTCCACTCGGTGCGGGAAGTCTTGCGGGTGATGACGTTGATCACGCCGCCCATGGCGTCGGAACCGTACAGCGAAGACATCGGCCCGCGCACCACTTCGATGCGCTCGATGGCTTCCATCGGCGGCAGCCAGCCCTGTTCGATGCCGGCGTTATCGCTGTTCGGCCGGGTGCCGCGGGTGTCAACGCGCTTGCCGTCCACCAGAATCAGCGTGTACTTGGAGGACATGCCGCGGATGCTGATGTCGCTGCTGCTGGCGCCGCCGGTGACGACCACGCCCGGCACGTCTTTCAGCGCATCGGTCACATCGCGATAGGCTTTATCTTCAATTTGCTGGCGCGGGATCACTGAGATGGAAGCTGCGGAGTCCTGAATTTTTTGCTGAAAGCCGGAGGCGGTGACGACCATGGTGTCCTGGGCGTCAGTCTGCGGCGCGGCCAGCGCGGCGGTGGCGCTGAGCGAGGCGATGACCATGGCGGCGAGCTTGCTGTAACGTGGCGTTTCCATGAGGTAAACCTTTCCTGGATTGAAGTGAAAGTAATTAACCAATTGAATTTCTAATGAAATTATTCATCGTTCGCTGAGAAATCCGGTGCTTCGTCAGCGTTGCGTGAGGGTATTGTAAGGATTTTTTACTTAATGTAAACGCTAATGATAATTCATATCATTTGTATGCTTGTTATTCTGGCGGGAAAGAGTAACCGGATGAATTAAAGGGAAAACCGGCGCAGCGGATGTGCGCCGGGGAGGATCAGCGTTTCTGGATGTAAGTGATGGCCAGCGCCAGCGCCAGCACCAGGCCTTTGATAATGTCCATGGCGTAGTAGGGCACCGACAGCATCACCAGGCCGTTTTGCAGCACGCCGAGGATCACCGCGCCGATCAGGGTGCCGAGCGCATTGGGTTTGCCGGAGCCGGCCAGCGAGAAGCCGATGTAGGCCGCCGCCACCGCATCCATCAGATAGCCGCCGCCGGCGTTGACCTGCGAAGAGCCGATACGTGACGCCAGCAGGATGCCGCCAAGCGCCGCCAGCCAGGAAGAAATGACGTAAGCGGCAACCCTGTAACGCACGGTGCGAATGCCCGACAGGCGCGCCGCCTCGGGGTTGCCGCCGATGGCGTACATGCGGCGGCCGTGCTTGGTCAACGACAGGAACAGCTGCACCGCCACGGTGACCGCCAGCATGATCAGCACGATCACCGGCACCTGGCCGAGGGCGGAAAACACCTCCGGGATCAGGCCTTCCGCCATGTCGCCATTCGGCAGCACCATGTTTTGGGTGATGGAGCCGCCGTAGCTGTAGGTCATCGCCACGCCCTGGATCACGAACAGGCTGGCCAGCGTCGCCAGCATATCGGGGATTTTGAGCACCACGATCAGCAGAGCGTTGAACAGGCCGACCAGCGTGCACAGCAACAGCGTCACCACGATGGCGCCGGTGGTGCCGAATCCGTGCCAGACGAACAGGGAAATCACCAGCGCGTTGGCCAGCGAGGCGGTCGAGCCGACCGACAGATCGAAACCGCCGACCGACAGCGAGATAGAGACGCCGATGGCGATCACCGTCACGATGGCGATCGAGCGCAGGATATTGATGATGTTGTTGGCATCGAGAAAGTTGTCCGACGCCAGGCCAAACAGGGCGACCAGCGCCGCGACGGTCAGCAGCATGCCCCACTTGTAGAGGAAATCAAACAGCTGTTGGCGCCAGGGCAGCGCAGGCCGCAAGGCAAATTCTTTACTCACGCAGGGGTTCCTCCGGTGGAATAGAGCAATAAGGTTTCTTCGTCGGTATCGGCGGCGTTCAGCTCCGCCACGATGCGGCCATCCCACAGCACGCAGATGCGATCGCACAGGCCAACCAGCTCGGCGAACTCGCCGGAGGCGTAAATCACGCCTTTGCCGGCGCGGGCCAGGCCGTCGATCAGGCTGAACAGTTCCTGTTTGGCCTTGATGTCCACGCCCTTGGTCGGCTCATCGAAGATCAGCACGTCGGCGTCGCCGCGCAGCCACTTGCCGATCGCCACTTTTTGCTGATTGCCGCCGGACAGGCGCGCCAGCCGCTGTTGCGGGCCGGAGGCGCGAATGTTCAGACGCTGCATGATCTCGCGCGCCCAGCGCAGCTCTTGCCGCCGGCTGAACAGGCTCCAGCGCGAGAAGCTGTCATCGGCGCTGACGCTCAGGTTCATCGGGATCGCCTCATCGATAAAAATGCCTTCTTTGCGGCGTTCTTCCGGCACCAGCGCCAGCCCCTGTTCGACCGACAGATGCGGCGCACGCGGCGCCCAGGGCTGCCCGCGCAGTTCGCCGCGTTCCAGCTGCGCGGCGCCGGCGCCGAACAATGCCTTGCACAGCTCGCTTTTCCCGGCCCCGGCCAGACCGGCGATGCCGAGGATCTCGCCTTCATGCAGCCGCAGCGAAACGTCGCGCAGCTTATGGCGATCGCGCAAGCCCTCCACCTGCAGCAGCGTACGCTCCGCGTGCGGCGGGCGCGGCGGCGGGAAAATGTCGTCCAGCCGGTGGCCGAGCATTTTCTCTACGATCTGTTCGCCGCCGAGGCCGCGCATGGCGTCTTCGCTGACGCGGCGGCCGTCGCGCAGCACCGTCAGCCGATCGCAAATGTCGCTCAGTTCGTGGATGCGGTGAGAAATGAATACGATGCCGATGCCTTCGGATTGCAGGCGGCGCACCACGTTGAACAGGCGCTCGCTCTCGGCGCGATCGAGCGGCGCGGTCGGTTCATCGAGCACCAGAAAACGGCAGCGGTGCGACAGCGCGCGCGCCAGCAGCACCTGCTGTTTTTCCGCCAGCGTGCAGTCCGCCAGACGTCTGCGCGGATTGAGCGGCAGCGCCCATTGCTGCAGCAGCTGTGCGGCGCGGCGGTGCAGTTCCGCCCAGTTCAGCCAGTGGCCCGGTTCGTTCAGCCAGTCCAGCATGATGTTTTCCGCCACCGACAGCGTGGGGATCAGCGCGACATCGACTTCTTGCTGCACCACGTGGATGCCGTGGCGGCGCGCCTGCAGCGGGGAATGAATTTCCACCGCCCGGCCGTCGATCAGGATCTCGCCGCGGTAGTGATCGTGGGCGCCGGAGAGGATCGCCATTAGCGTCGACTTGCCCGCGCCGTTGGCGCCGACCAGCGCGTGGATTGAGCCGCCGTGCAGCGTGAAGTCCACGTCCTGCAGCGCGTTGAAGCCGGCGAAGGCGATCGAGATATTGCGCATCTCGAGGCGCGAAGGCGTTGCGGTTGACATTGCGTAGTGAGGCCGTTTAGATGTTTAGATGGCTGTTTTGCTCTGTTGTAACACAGATTGCGCCGTTGGCAACCAACAAAATGGCATAACGGCGATGAAAGCGTGGGCGGACAGGGGCGCAACCCGCGTCAGGCTGCGCCGGAGCGATAAACGGTCAGAAGGTGGTGGGGGTGTGTGCGCTGACGATGCGGCAGATGCGCGCCGACGTATTGCTGAAGCTGTGCGGAATGCCGGTGTTGATGGCGTAGCTCTGACCGGCGGTCAGGCAGTAACTCTGGCCGTTGATGGTCAGCACGATCTCGCCCTCCAGCAGGGTGCCTATCTCTTCGCCCTGATGCTTGATCTTTTCGCCGGTGGTGGTGCCGGGCTGGTAGGTTTCCAGCATCATCGCCAGGTTGCGCGTCGGGCTGCCGTTGTGCACCAGCTTCATCGACACCCCCTGGCTGCCGATCTCAATCAGATCCTCGGCGTCGATCACCACGCGCGGTTCGTCGACGGCCTCCGGTTCGGCAAAGAATTCCGACAGCGACAGGCCATACACCTTAAGCAACTTTTGCAGCGTGCTGATGGCCGGGCTGACTTTGTCCTGTTCGATGGTGCTGATCGCACTGTGGGTTAACCCGGACAGTTCGGCGACCCGGCGCTGCGACAAACCCAATTGCTGGCGGATCTGCGACAGGCGTTTGCCCGGTGCCAAGCTGGCTTCGCTCATAGCGGTACTTCCTTCTGGTAAGGGCGACAGGCTGAAATGACGATCGGTATCGGGCGCCTGCCTGGTCGATAACGATGCTGCATGATATCGGTAGTTAGGGTAGGTTTGGAAAATATATTGCCCATGCTCACCGTCAGCGCGGCGGACAAAATAGTTGACGTAAAATGGCATCAAGGCCTTTTCGGTCAATATTTTATCAATTTAGCAGCCGGTGGCGAATAATCAAACAGGATTGTAACATTTGCAAACCCATTCTGTTAAGACTATGTTTCATGTTGTGGATGTTATTTTGAGCGCCCGGCGGCGGCGCGACCTGGCGAGAAATCCAATCATGTGTTGAATCGAACGGCGGACGGGCGCCAACGCGCCTTAAGAGCATAATGGCGGGTGACGTATGCAAACCAATAGCGCAGCAGTTGAACATTTTGCACAGCATCATGAAGAGAGGCGAAGTAGCGCGTTCCAAAATGAGGTCGCTCATTATTTGGAACGCCATCCCGCCACGCAGTATATCGATATCCTTCTCACCGATCTCAATGGTTCCTTCCGCGGCAAACGCATACCCGTCTCAGGGTTGAAAAAACTGGAAAAAGGCAGCTACTTCCCCGCGTCGGTGTTCGCTATGGACATCCTCGGCAACGTGGTGGAGGAGGCGGGCCTTGGGCAGGAACTCGGCGAACCGGATCGCGTATGCCTGCCGGTGCCCGGTTCGCTGACGCCGTCGGCGGCCGATCCGCAGCACATCGGCCAGGTGCTGCTCACCATGCTGGATGAAGATGGCACTCCCTTTGACGTTGAACCCCGCAATGTGCTGAACCGCGTGTGGCAGGCGCTGCGACAGCGCGGCTTGTTCCCGGTGGCAGCGGTAGAGCTGGAGTTTTATCTCATCGATCGGCAGCGCGACGCGGAAGGCGATTTGCAACCGCCGTGTGCGCCCGGCACGCAGGAGCGCAACACCCAAAGCCAGGTGTACTCCGTCGATAACCTGAACCATTTCGCCGAGGTGTTGAACGATATCGACGCGCTGGCGAAGCTGCAGGGGCTGCCGGCGGACGGCGCGGTGGCGGAGGCCTCGCCAGGGCAGTTCGAGGTCAACCTGCGCCATACCGACGATATCTTGCAGGCCTGCGACCACGCGCTGGCGCTGAAGCGGCTGGTGCGGCTGGTGGCCGAGAACCACGGCATGCACGCCACCTTTATGGCCAAGCCCTATGAGGAGTACGCCGGCAGCGGCATGCACGTGCACGTCAGCATGCAGGATGGCGCGGGCAACAACCTGTTCGCCGACGGCGAAGGCGAGGATTCGCCGCTCTTGAAACAGGCGCTGGCCGGGATGATCACCCTGATGCCGGCGTCGATGGCGCTGTTGGCGCCGAACGTCAATGCCTATCGGCGTTTCCAGCCGGGGATGTATGTGCCGATCCAGGCCGCCTGGGGCCACAATAACCGCACCGTGGCGCTGCGCATTCCCTGCGGCGAACCGGAGAACCATCGGGTGGAGTATCGCGTGGCCGGCGCCGACGCCAATCCGTATCTGGTGATGGCGGCGATCCTGACCGGCATGCTGTACGGGCTGGACAACCTACTGCCGCTGCCTGAGCCGGTGACCGGCAACGGGCTGGAGCAAGAGGGGCTGCCGCTGCCGATCCGCCAGAGCGACGCGCTGTACGAGTTTGAACATCAGCACGCGCTGACGCACTATCTCGGCGAGCGTTTCACCCGCGTTTATCACGCCTGCAAGACCGACGAACTGCTGCAGTTTGAACGGCGAGTGACGGAAACCGAGATCGACTGGATGTTGAAAAATGCCTGAATAGGCGTATAAAGTAAGAGGTATGTGCGGGCGACTGGCCTGCCGGCAGCGGATTAATTCGCCTGCCGGGCTGGTTTTCCGTGCGATCGACAAAAAGAATTTGTATTTGAGGGTTTCCGGATCTTGTCATTCGGAGGCATTCTGGTGCAAAATATCTCAAATGCAGATAGCCGACGTTTTGAAAGCGTCGGTTATTTTTTTTGCATTATGTTTTACCAACGTAGCGTTTCATACACCAAGCGAGGCCGGACACCGATCCGGATAGATAAATAGTTTCGTGCACGATCAAACAAAACTTTATGGTCGTGACTCATGAGGATTAGAAAGATGGGGCAATTTTTCACTTTAGCGCCGGTGCCCGCCGGTTTCCGCTGTGGCCGCAGCGACTATGGAGCAGCCGAGGTTACCTCGACCCGTTATCCAGCTTACAACCCCCTTCTTTTAGAATTAAGTCGCTCGTTGCGAAGTTTCCCCGCAACCTTAAGTCTTGGCGTGTCCGCCATCCGCAAGGCTCAAGGTAAGGGGGGGCTGAACAATGTCCGATAACACCATCAACGCCGCTCCGGCTCAGCGCACTCAGCTGCGTAAAACCCTGACTTTAGTTCCGGTAGTGATGATGGGCTTGGCTTACCTGCAGCCAATGACCATTTTCGATACCTTCGGCATCGTATCCGGCCTGACCGATGGTCACGTCGCGACCGCGTACGCCTTCGCTCTGCTGGCGATCCTGTTTACCGCCCTGAGCTACGGCAAGCTGGTGAAGAAGTTCCCTTCCGCCGGTTCCGCCTACACCTACGCCCAGAAAGCCATCAGCCCGCACGTCGGCTTTATGGTGGGCTGGTCATCGCTGCTGGACTACCTGTTCATGCCGATGATCAACATTTTGCTGGCCAAGATTTACCTGGAAGCGATCTTCCCGGGCGTACCGTCCTGGATCTTCGTGGCGGTGCTGGTCGGCTTGATGACGATTTTCAACCTGCGCGGCATCAAGCTGGTGGCTAACCTGAACTCCATCATCGTGGTGGTGCAGGTGGCGATCATGATCGTGTTCCTCGGCCTGGTGATCAACGGCATTTACCACGGCGAAGGCGCTGGTACGCTGGTCAGCAGCCGCCCGTTCTGGTCCGATAACGCTCACGTGGTGCCGATGATTACCGGCGCGACCATCCTGTGCTTCTCGTTCCTGGGCTTCGACGGCATCAGCTCGCTGTCCGAAGAGACCAAAGACGCGGAAAAAGTGATCCCGAAAGCCATCTTCCTGACGGCGCTGATCGGCGGCATCATCTTTATCGTGGTGTCTTACTTCGTGCAGCTGTACTTCCCGGACATTTCGCGCTTCAAGGATCCGGACGCGTCGCAGCCTGAAATCATGCTGTACGTGGCGGGCAAGTTCTTCCAGTCGGTGATCCTGGTGTTCTCCTGCGTGACGGTATTGGCGTCGGGCATGGCGGCGCACGCGGGCGTTTCGCGTCTGATGTACGTGATGGGCCGCGACGGCGTGTTCCCGACTCGCTTCTTCGGCTATGTGCATCCGAAGTGGCGTACCCCGGCGCTGAACGTGCTGCTGGTAGGCGCCATCGCGTTGTCCGCGGTGTCGTTTGACCTGGTGACCGCGACCGCGCTGATCAACTTCGGTGCGCTGGTGGCCTTCACCTTCGTTAACCTGTCGGTGATCTCGCAGTTCTATATTCGCGACAAGATGAACCGCACCGTGAAGGACACGTTCAACTACCTGATCCTGCCGGTGATGGGCGCACTGACCGTCGGCGCGCTGTGGATCAACCTGGAAGCCAGCTCGATGACGCTGGGCCTGGTTTGGGCTGCCATCGGCCTGATCTACCTGGCCTTCGTCACCCGCAGCTTCCGTCTGCCGGTGCCGCAAGCGAGCGAAGACGCCGCCTAAACGCGAGCCGTCTCCTCAGCCACAAAAAAGGCCGCTTTCGCGGCCTTTTCCTTTTCTGCTGCGGCGGATTTTATCCCACCAACTCTTTGCCGTAATCGAACAGCGCTTTCAGCAGGGCGGTTTTCTCTTTGTCGCCTTCGTGCAGGTTATACAGCGATTCGAGCTGCAGCAGATAGCTCTGCACGCGCTCCGCGCTCAAGGCTTCCTGACGATGTTGCAGCCAGCGGCGCTGCTCGGCGTCGTCCAGCGTATTCGGGTAGTTGCGCGCGCGGAAGCGGAACAGCAGCTCTTTCATGCGGCCGTCGCTGAAGGCCAGATCCAGCGCCGGCAGGTTCTGCGGCTTGGTCTGCTGGATAATCCTCATCGCCGCCTTGTCGGCGTCGCTGAAGAAACCGTCGTACAAGCGGGCGTCGACGTCCTCGGAACCTTTGAACGGCTCGGCTTCGGCGAACAGCGCGACCACTTTCTCGCGCACTTCCGGATGCTGTTTCAGCAGCTGCAGATTTTGCAGGCACGCCTGACGATCGATGCCCAGCCGCTCGGCGTTCTCCGGCAGCAGGGTTTTGGCCGGCGCCAGCACCGGGCATTTGTTGATGTGCACCAGCTTGATCGGCACCGGCGCCTGATCCGGCGCCAGATCGTCGCGGCGGGTGTACAGCCGCTCACGCAGCTGCTCGGCGCTCAGCGTCAACAGCGGCGTCATGTCGCCGGCCAGATCGCACATGATCACCGCGTTCTTGTTGTCCGGGTGCCAGGCCAGCGGCGATACCCAGCTGGTATTGCCGCGCGCCGCGCCGAACATGCCGGAGACGTGCACCAGCGGCGTCATGTCGGCGACGTCGATCAGGGCGTTCAGCTTGTGTTTATTGCGGTGCTGCAACAGGAAATCGAACAGCCGCGGCTGCGCCTGCTTGACCAGCTTGGCCATGGCGATGGTGGCGTAAACGTCCGACATCGCGTCGTGAGCCTGCGTGTGCTCGACGCCGTTGGCGCGCGTCAGGTGTTCCAGGCGGAAGCTGGGGAAACCGTCTTCGTTTTCCGGCCAAACGATGCCGTCCGGGCGCAGAGCGTAGCAGGCGCGCATCACATCCAGCAGATCCCAGCGCGAGTTGCCGTTTTGCCAGCTGTAGGCGTAGGGATCGTAGAAGTTGCGATAGAAGATATTGCGGCTCACTTCGTCATCGAAGCGGATGTTGTTGTAACCGAGAATGCAGGTGCCGGCCACGCTGAAGGCCTGATGGATTTGGCGGGTGAATTCGGCTTCGTTAACGCCTTTGGCGCGCGCCACCTGCGGCGTGATGCCGGTGATCATCACCGCCTCCGGTTCCGGCAGGTAATCGTCGGCCGGGGCGCAGTAGATGACCAGCGGCTCTTCGATAATGTTGAAATCCATATCGGTGCGCACGCCGGCGAACTGCGCCGGGCGGTCCAGCGACGGGCTCTTGCCGAAGGTCTCGTAATCGTGAATGTAAAATGTGGCCGTTGCCTTGCTGCTCAAAATCGCGTCTCTTCAGTGGCGGATACAATATGCCTCTATTGTAACGGCGTGGGGAGCGATGCCAAGCGGCGGTTAGCGAAATGCGCGCAATTACGCACGGCGATAATAATTCAGCCGTTGATGAAAGTAGGGGAGCAGGTGGTCGGGGACCTGTTGTTCTGTTTCCGCCTGAGTGGAGGCGATGCCGTAGCGTTCGTTGTAGATCACGCTGATGGCCAGCAAATCGGTTTCTATTTTCTCGCGTTGCGCCTGCGGTAAGCTATCCAGCTTTCGAGCCATCGTTATCTCCCTGTTAACCTTAGGGCATAATAGGATCGTTAGCGGATATTGTCCCTACCCATTCCGGGGGGCAGTCGACGCCTGAGCGCCGGGTTGCGCGCAAGGCGCCTGGCCGTGGCGGGCGGCGAACTCGCTCTCTGCGTGATGTGCCTGGAAGCGATCCACGCGTTGATACAGCGAACAGGCGCCGCCGATCACCGCCACCCAAAACAGGGTGCATAGCAGCAAAACCCCCACCCAGATTCTTTGGTTATAGGTCATAAGTCCTCCACGGACGAAAAGAGAAATAACATTGACCATTAAATTAAATCAGGGGTTACATCAATGGTATTTAAACAGTAGGGATTAATCGTAATCTTGTCCCGACTCTTTTGTTACTAAACCCATGATGGATGTTTCAAAAGATTCCTTAAGATAATATTAAGAAAAGTGTTTAAGGGCGCCGTAATTCTATTTAATAATTGTTTAATTATCCGCAGATACAATCTTCCACATTCAATGCCAATGTGGGTGACAATTATGAAAACGCTGCTGTTGACCGGCGCTACCGGCTTTCTCGGTGGTGCGGTTCTTGAAAAATTATTGATTGAAAATCAGTCTATTAATTATCTTTTACTGGTGCGCGCCGACGATGCGCAGCAAGGGCTGGCCCGTATTCGCGCGAATATGGAAAAATTTAATATCGACGCGAATCTGCTGTCTAAAATTACGATAGAAAATATATTGTTGGGCGACCTTTCCGAGCCGGCCGACTTTTTAACTGACGCACGCATTAACAAAGTCACGCACGTTATTAACTGCGCGGCCGTTGCTTCTTTCGGTAATAACCCGCTCATTTGGAAGGTAAACGTAGAAGGCACACTGGCCTTTGCCGAAAGAATGGCGCAGGTGCCGGGATTAAAACGCTTCCTGCACGTCGGTACCGCCATGTCCTGTTCGCCGGAGCCGGGTTCGCTGGTGTCGGAGAGCGGCGAGTTTGAGGAAGACGCCGAGCACCTGGTGGAATATACGCGTTCCAAATCCACCATCGAACAGCTGATGCGCCAGCGCTGCCCGCACATGCCGCTGACCATCGCCCGTCCGTCGATCGTCGTTGGCCACACTCGCCTGGGCTGCCAGCCTTCCAGCAGCATTTTCTGGGTGTTCGGCATGGCGCTGATGCTGCGCAAGTTCATGTGTTCGCTGCAGGACAATATCGATGTGATCCCGGCGGACTACTGTGCGGATGCGTTGGTGATGCTGATGAACAGCGAAACGCTCGAGAACGACGTTTATCATATCTCCGCCGGTGAGGAGAGCAGCGTCAGCTTTGCCGAAATCGACCGCGCCATGGCGGCGGCGCTGGAAAAGGCGCCGGTGGGCGATGAGTATGCGCAGGTGACGTATGACGCGCTGGTGAAAATGCGCCGTCAGCTGAAAGACATTTTCGGCCCGTGCAACGAGCGGCTGATGCTCAAAGCGATGCGCCTGTACGGATCGTTCGCCATGCTCAACGTGCGTTTCAGCAACGAGAAAATTCTCAAGCTGGGCATGCCGAAACCGCCGCGCTTCACCGACTACATCGCCGGCTGCGTGCAGTCGACCCGCGGGTTGTCCATTCAGCAACAGATGGTGGTGGACTTCAAATAACCGCCGGGCGCCCTGGGCGCCCGACGCTGTGGTCCGTTACCAGGACGAAGATGACCAGAAGACGCGGCCGAGCACCACCAGTTGCTCTTTGCGCTGCTGATAGCTGAGATGCTCGTCCTGGTACTCTTCCCGGTTGAGGGAGCGGATGATGACGCCGCCGTCCGGCTGCTCAATAAGCACCTTCACCCGCAGCAAATTGCCGTGGCGGATGGCGTAGGTCTTGCCCTCGCGGATGCGCGTGTCGTCGGTGTTGATGCCGACCACGTCGCCGTCCTGCAGGCGCGGTTCCATGCTGGAGCCGGAGATGCGGATAATGCGCGCGGCGTTGACCGCCACCCCCATCTTGTGCAGATAGTAACGGCGAAAGATCAGCGAAAACTCCTCGCGATCGACGATTTCGTAGCAGCCGTCGCCGGCGGAAAAATCGATATCCAGCAGCGGGATCTCCACAAACTCTTCCTTGTCTTGTTCGGTATCTTCCCATACCACCGGTTTCAAGCGGGCGGGTTGGAAGTCCGACTCCGCCGCCACGTTGTCAAACGGGCGCACCAGCTGCTTTTCATGAAACACGTCGAACCAGCCCTTGGGCAAATTCAGCTTGGCCTCGATCCGCCTGGCCAGATTGTCGCCAAGATTGCGGGAGGATTTCTCCCCGATGATTTGGCTCAGCGTCGGCGCGGAAGACTCAACCAGCGTGGCGAATTCATTCTGGTTGACGCCTTGCCGGGCGTAGCGGGCCATCAATTCGCGCAGATTGTTGCGCCTGATTTCTTTAGTTTCCATCGTGCAATGATCGCACTCTTTAGCAAAAAGGTAAATAACGATTTTGCTAAAAAAGACTTGCGCATGATTTAGCAATTAGCTAAAACAAAAAGGGTGAGCCAAGGGTTCACCCGTGCGGGGCGGTCTGTCATGATGAGGGGCCGCTCAGTGAAATCAAACGAGAGAGGGACTTTACGATGTACAAGATTGATTACAATAGCTACCGATCGGTCGCCAGCTTCGGCCACCGCGTGCGCTTTCTGGTGCTGCACTACACGGCGCAAAACTTCGCCGACTCGGTGAAGTCGTTGACCGGAAAATCGGTCAGTGCGCACTATCTGGTGCCGGATCCGACCGAGGCGACCTATCAGGCGGCCGGCTTCAGCGGCGTGCGCATCTTCAACCTGGTGGACGAGAATGAGCGCGCCTGGCATGCCGGCAGCAGCCAATGGGGCACCCGCAGCAATATCAACGACACCTCGATCGGCATCGAGATCGTCAACCTGGCGAGCGGCGACGGTGGAAACATCACCTTCCCGCCGTTCAATCCGCAGCAGATCGAGGCCGTCACCCAGCTGGCGCAGAATATCCTGCAGCGTTATCCGGACATCTCGCCGGTGAACGTGGTGGCGCACTCCGACATCGCGCCGGGCCGCAAGAGCGATCCGGGCCCGCAGTTCCCGTGGCAGCAGCTGTATCAGGCCGGCGTCGGCGCCTGGTATGACGAAGCGACCAAGCAGCAGCGCCAGCAGGAATACTGCAGCCAGGGCCTGCCGGCGCAGGCCGATCTGCTGAAACTGTTCGCCCAATATGGCTACGACACCTCGGCGGCGAACACCGCAGAAGGCTATCGCCAGCTGGTGCGCGCGTTCCAGCTGCACTTCCGTCAGCAGAAGTATGACGGCGTGATGGATGTTGAAACCGCCGCCGTTCTGCGCGCGCTGGTCGACAAGTACGTCGCCTGAGTCTGAAGGTGAATGGGGGACGCCTCATTCGCCTTTTCCTCGCCGGGCTTCCTCCGCTAAAATAGCGGCCTGGCTGGTCTTTATCGGAGGCACTGTGCGCCTCGATCGAAAAATCTCTGCCCTTGAACTGCTGACCTATCGCCACTACCGCATCGTACACGGCGTGCGCATCGGGCTGGCGTTTATCCTGACCTTTCTGCTGATCCGCCTGCTGGCGGTGCCCGAAGGCACCTGGCCGCTGATCACCCTGGTGGTGGTGATGGGGCCGATCTCGTTTTGGGGCAACGTGCTGCAGCGCGCGCTGCAACGCATTGCCGGCACGGTGTTCGGCGCCGCCTCCGGCCTGATCGCCCTGTATCTGGAGCTCTATTCGCTGCCGCTGATGCTGGTTTGGTGCGGCGTGGTGATGTTCGTCTGCGGTTACCTGACGCTCGGCAAACGGCCGTATATGGCGCTGCTGGTGGGGATCACGCTGGCGGTAGTGTGCGGCGCGGGCGCCGGCGACATGCACACCGCGCTGTGGCGCAGCGGCGACGTGATCTTCGGCTCGCTGTTGGCGTTGCTGTTCACCAGCATCTACCCGCAGCGCGCCTACATTCTGTGGCGCATGCAAATGGCGGACTGCCTGCAAACCGCCGCCCGCCTCTACGGCGCGTATTTTTCGCCGAACGTTATCGAGCGGCCGCGGCTGGAGCCGCAGCTCAAGGATCTGTTGAATCAGGTGGTGAAGTTGCGCAGCCTGATCGTGCCCGCCAGCAAGGAAACCCGCATCCCCAAAGCGGTGTTCGAAGCGGTGCAAACCCTCAGCCGCAATCTGGTGTGCACGCTGGAACTGATGGCGGATGCTTACTGGGCCTCGCGCGAAACGCACTTCATCATGCTGAACGCCCGCACGCTGCGCAGCACCCAGCTGCTGACGCTGAGCTCGCTGGAGTCGCTGGCGGTGCTGATGCGCGAAGGGCCGCAGGCGCAGCGCCAGGCGGCGGCGGGGCAGCTGGCGGAAATCGCCGGCGAGCTGAAAACGCTGATGCAGGAAGTCAGCGTCGGCCAACACGGCGAAGCGCCGATTTACGGCTACGTTTGGCTCAGTATGGAGCTGGCGCAGCAGTTGGAAGAGTTGGGGGATTTGCTCCAGGTTTGCACCGCCGCCGGGCGCGAATAAGGGGTCAGATCATGAAGGCGGCGCTTTGGGTTTTGGCCGTCGGGGCAAAGTGGGTAAGATAAGCCAATCACTGTTGTGCCGGACCGCCACAAACCTGTATCTTGGTGCCATGTGGCCGTAAGCAAATGAATCTGTGTATTACTAAAGCAAGGGTATAAAGATGGATAATGCAAATAAGCCGAGTTTCCAGGACGTGCTGGAGTTTGTGCGTATGTTCCGCCGCAAAAACAAACTGCAACGCGAGATCGTCGACAACGAAAAGAAAATTCGTGATAACCAGAAGCGCGTGCTGCTGCTCGACAACCTGAGTGAGTACATCAAGCCCGGCATGAGCATTGAAGACATTCAGGGCATCATCGCCAACATGCGCAGCGACTACGAAGATCGCGTTGATGACTACATCATCAAAAATGCCGATCTGTCCAAAGAGCGCCGCGAGCTGTCCAAAAAGCTGAAAGCGATGGGCGAAGTGAAGTAACCCGCGTTATCGGGCCGGGCGCGATGCCTGGCCCGCATTCCTGCCAATCATTTTCTTCCCGCCGTTTCGATCATCTCCCGATCCTCATCGATCCTGTAAATGGGATCGCGATCCGCATTTGTAGCATTTTTAGCCGCAATGTTAACGAACTGTGATTTTGCTCAAACAATTCTTTTTGCAGCTTTGGTTATATGTCGATCAATGTTCACGTTGTCATTTTGAGTTTTCGGGATGTGTGATGATTAATTCATTGAAATTTAACATGTTGTGTCGTTGCTCATTTTTTGTTGAATAAAAATGACAACGTCAACATTAATAAAATTCAAGCGTTTAACGAATGTATTGGAGGAAGAGATGAGCCAGTTGCCGGAAAAAATGCGCGCGGTCGTTTGCCATGGCCCGCAGGATTATCGTTTCGAACAGGTGCCTACGCCGCTGCCGAAGGCTCGCGAGCTGGTGATCAAGGTGGAAGGCTGCGGCATTTGCGCCGGCGACTGCAAGTGCAAGAACGGCGCGCAGATGTTTTGGGGAGAAAATCCGTGGGTTAAACCGCCGGTGGTGCCGGGCCACGAGTTCTACGGCCGCATCGCCGCGCTGGGCGAGGGCGCGGAAGGCAAATACCGGCTCGGCGAGCGGGTGATCGCCGAGCAGATCGTGCCGTGCTGGGAGTGCCGCTACTGCAAATCCGGCAGCTACTGGATGTGTGAGACGCATAACATTTACGGCTTCCAAAAAGACGTGGCGGAGGGCGGCATGGCGGAGTACATGCGCTTTTCCGAAAACGCCATCGTCCACAAGATCCCGGAAAGCCTGAGCCATGAAGACGCGGTACTGATCGAGCCGATGGCCTGCGCCATCCACACCGTGGCGCGCGGCGACATCCAGCTGGACGACGTGGTGGTGCTGGCCGGCGCCGGGCCGCTCGGGCTGTGCATGGTGCAGGTGGCGCGCCTGAAGACGCCAAAGAAACTGATCGTGATCGACGCCATCGACGAGCGACTGGCGCTGGCGAAGGAATTCGGCGCCGACGTGGTGATCAACCCGCTGAAGGAAGACGCCGACCAGATCGTCAAATCGCTAACCGGCGGCTACGGCTGCGACGTGTATATCGAGGCCACCGGCGCGCCGATCGGCGTCACCCAGGGGCTGCAGATGATCCGCAAGCTGGGCCGCTTCGTGGAGTTCAGCGTGTTCGGCAAGGAAACCACCGTCGACTGGTCCATCATCGGCGATCGCAAAGAGCTGGACATTCGCGGCGCGCACCTGGCGCCCTACAGCTACGAAATCGCCATCGATCTGTTCGAGCGCGGGCTGGTGACTTCCAACGGCGTGGTCACCCACAGCTATTCATTGAACGACTGGGACGAAGCCTTCGCCCTGGCGGACTCGACCGACTCCATCAAGGTGATCCTGGTTCCCTGACCCTCCCGCCGTACCGCTGTTGCAGTCACGACCGCCAGCCCGTTCCGCAACGGAGGGGCCGGCCGGTCGGCCAAACGTAAAGACATGCTGTTGCTCTGATAACCACAACAAGAAGCTTCCCTACAGGAGAATTGGCTATGTTTTCATTATTCAAAAAGACCCTGCCTTTTATCGTCGCCGGTGGAATGTTGGCGGCCAGCCAGGTGGCGCTGGCCAAGCAAATCACGATCGGTATGTCGTTCCAGGAAATGAACAACGACTACTTCGTCACCATGAAGCAGGCGCTGGATCAGGCGGCGGCGGATATCGGCGCCAAGGTGTACGTGGCCGATGCGCGCCATGACGTCGCCAAACAGATCGGCGACGTGGAAGACATGCTGCAGAAGAAGGTGGATATCCTGCTGATCAACCCGACCGATTCGGTGGGGGTGCAGTCGGCGGTGATCTCCGCCCATAAGGCCGGCGCGGTGGTGGTGGCGATCGACGCGCAGGCGGAAGGGCCGCTGGATTCATTCGTCGGCTCGGAAAACTACGACGCCGGCTTCCAGGCGGGCGAGTACCTGGCGAAATCGCTGGGCGGCAAAGGCAAGGTGGCGATCCTCGACGGCATCCCGGTGGTGCCGATCCTGGAGCGCGTGCGCGGCTTTGAAGCGGCGATGAAGAAATACCCCGACATCAAGATCGTCACCAAGCAAAACGGCAAGCAGGAGCGCGACACCGCGCTGACGGTGACCGAAAACATGCTGCAGTCGGCGCCGGATCTGGCGGGCATCTTCAGTGTCAACGACGTCGGCGCGCTCGGCGCCCTGGCGGCGATCGAAAGCAACGGCGCCAAGGTCAAGCTGGTGAGCGTCGACGGCCAGCCGGAAGCCATCAAAGAGATCCTCAAGCCGAACTCGCCGTTTATCGCCACTTCGGCGCAGTTCCCGCGCGACCAGCTGCGCATCGCGCTCGGCATTGCGCTGGCCCGCTACTGGGGCGCCACGGTGCCGAAAACCGTGCCGGTCAAAGTGAAGCTGATCGACCGCAGCAATGCGGCCGGCTTTAGCTGGTAACAGCGGCCGGGTTCGCCCCGCTGTGGCGGGGCGTTCGGCGCGGAGGGCAATGCGGTGACACCTTTACTGGAACTGAAGCGAATCAAGAAAAGCTTTCCCGGCGTGAAGGCGCTGGACGGCATCGATCTGGCCATTCAACGCGGCGAGGTGCACGCCCTGCTGGGCGAAAACGGCGCCGGCAAATCGACGCTGGTGAAAATCATGTGCGGCATCTATCAGCCGGACGAGGGCGATATTTTTATCGACGGCGAGCAGCGCCGCTTTAACAACTATCGCCAGGCGATCGAGGCCGGCGTCGGCATTATTTTTCAGGAATTCTCGTTGATTCCGTACATGAGCGCCATCGACAACATCTTCCTCAACCGGGAGATCAGGAACCGCTGGGGCCTGCTGGATCGGCGGGCGATGCGGCGCAAGGCCGAGGCGATCTTCAAGCGGCTGACGGTGGCTATCGATCTCGATTGCCCGGTGGAGCAGCTGAGCGTGGCGCAGCAGCAGTTCGTTGAGATTGCCAAGGCGCTGTCGCTGGAGGCGCGGGTGCTGGTGCTGGACGAACCGACCGCCACGCTGACGCCGGGCGAGGCTGAACACCTGTTCAGCGTGATGAACGATCTGCGGCTGCTGGGCGTCGGCATGGTGTTTATCTCGCACCACCTGGACGAGATCTTCACCATCTGCGATCGCATCACCGTGCTGCGCGACGGCGCCTACATCGAAACGCTGGCCACCGGCGACACCAACGTGGAAGAGCTGGTGCGGCTGATGGTCGGGCGCAAAATCGAGAACGCCTTCCCGGTGAAACAGCACCCGGTCGATACCGCGACGGTGCTACTGGAGGCGGAGATCCAGCGCGAGAAGCGCGGCGCGACCGACCGCTTCCACCTGCACAAGGGCGAGATCCTCGGCTTCGCCGGGCTGGTGGGCTCCGGGCGCACCGAGACCGTCTCGGCGCTGATCGGCGCCAGCCGCTGCCACCGGAAACGCGTCCGCCTCGGCGGCCAACCGGCGGCGCTGCGCTCCCCGGCGCAGGCGCTGGCGCAGGGCATCGGCCTGCTGCCGGAGAGCCGCAAAACCGAGGGCCTGGTGCTGTCGTTTTCGGTGGCGCAGAACATCACCCTCAACCGGCACCACCGGCGCGGCAAGATCTTCGTCAGCGCCCGCAAAGATCGCGACGTGGTGCAGCGGCTGATCCGCGCCGTGGGCGTGAAAACCCCGGACGCCGAGACCGCCGTCAGCACCCTGAGCGGCGGCAACCAGCAGAAGGTGGTGATCGCCCGCTGGCTCAACAATGACTGCAACATCCTGATCTTCGACGAGCCGACGCGCGGCATCGACGTGGGCGCCAAGGCCGAGATCTACCAGCTGATGCAGCAACTGACCCAGCAGGGCATCTCCATCATCATGATTTCTTCCGAACTGCCGGAGATCATCGGCGTGTGCGACCGCGTGCTGGTGTTTCGCGGCGGCCACATCGTTGCCGAACTGACCGGCGACGACATCGAATCCAACCACATCATGCTTCACGCGACCGGGAGTGCCTTATGATCGGAATTGAACAACCCGCCGTGGCGCGCCGCGCCGCCGGCCCCAGCCTCGGCAAGCGCTGGGAAAAACTGCTGCATCACCCGGCGGTCTTGCCGTTTATCGGCTTCGTTGTCCTGTTCGTGCTAATGAGCCTGCTGAACGACAGCTTCCTCAGCGTCAACAACCTGACCAACGTGGCGCGCCAGGTGTCGATCAACGCCATCATCGCGGTGGGCATGACCTGCGCCATCCTGACCGGCGGCATCGATCTCTCGGTGGGGCCGGTAATGGCGCTGGCCGGTTCGGTCGCCGCCGGGCTGATGCTGGCGGCGGTGCCCATCCCGCTGGCGATGGTGGCGGCGCTGGCGCTCGGCGCGCTGTTCGGCCTGGCCAACGGCGCCTGCATTGCCTACCTGCGCATGCCGCCGATCATCGTCACCCTGGCGTCGATGGGCATTGCCCGCGGCCTGGCGCTGCTCTATACCGGCGGCTACCCGATCTCCGGCCTGCCCGACGTCTTCTCCTTCTTTGGCCGCGGCACGGTGCTGGGCATCCAGGTGCCGATCCTGATCATGATCGGCGTGTACCTGCTGGCCTGGCTGTTGCTCAACCAGCTGCCGTTCGGCCGCTACGTCTACGCGATGGGCGGTAACGAAGAGGCGGCGCGCCTGAGTGGCATCCGCGTGCCGCGCTACAAGATGCTGGTGTACGTGATCAGCGGCCTGACCGCCGCGCTGGCCGGGCTGGTGCTGACCTCGCGCCTGATGAGCGGGCAGCCCAACGCCGGCGAAGGCTTCGAGCTGGACGCCATCGCCGCGGTGGTGCTGGGCGGGGCGGCGATCTCCGGCGGGCGCGGCGCCATCGTCGGCACGCTGGTGGGGGCGATGATGCTCGGGGTGCTCAACAACGGCCTCAATCTGATGAACGTATCGCCGTATATCCAGAACGTGGTGAAGGGCGGCATCATCCTGGCCGCCATCTACCTCAGCTCCGTGCGGCGCAAATAGGAGGCGCGATGGCAGTCTTTCTTGGCATAGACGTCGGCGGCACGGTGATCAAGGCCGGGCTGTACCGGGCAAGCGGTGAAGAGCTGGCAGTCGCCGAGCGCGACGGCGCGGCGATTGCCGCCCAGCCGGGCTTCAGCGAACGCAATATGGACGCGCTGTGGGATGACGTTTGCGCGGCGATCCGCCAGACGCTGCACGCGGCGGGGCTGGCGGCCGGGCAGGTGCGCGGCGTCAGCTTTTCGGCGCACGGCAAAGGGCTGTACGCCATCGACCGCCACGGCAAACCGGTCGGCAACGGCATCCTCTCTTCGGACAGCCGCGCAGCGGCCACGGCGGCTGAGCTGCGCCGCGCCGGGGTGGACGCGCAGACCTACCCGCGCAGCCTGCAGCCGCTGTGGCCCAGCCACCCGGCGCTGCTGCTGCGCTGGCTGAAGCAGCGGCAACCGGCGCAGTACGCCGCCGTCGATCGCATCCTGATGGCGCACGACTACCTGCGCTTTCGCCTCACCGGCGAGGCGGCGGCCGAGGTGACCAACATCTCCGGCAGCAACCTGTTTAACCAGCACAGCGGCGCTTACGATCCGGCGCTGATGGCGGCCTTCGGCATCGAAGAGGCGCAGGAGAAGACCGCGCCAACGATCGGCTCGGCGCAGCTGGCCGGGCGGGTGACGGCCGCGGCGGCGGCGCAGTGCGGCCTGCGAACGGGTACCGCGGTGTACGGCGGCCTGTTCGACGTGGTGGGCGCGGCGCTCAGCTCCGGCGTGGCCGACGATCGCACGCTCAGCGCGGTGGCGGGCACCTGGTCGATCGCCACCTGCGTGACCGAACGCATCATTCCCGCCGACTATCCCTACGCCTGGGGGCGCTACTGCATCGACGGCCGCTATTTCGTGCACGAAGGCAGCCCGACCTCGGCCGGCAACCTGGCCTGGTTCCTGCGCCAGTTCTGCGCCGACGACCGGCAGCGCTACGCCCAGTTCAACGCCTGGGTGGCCGAGCGCCGCGAGCAGCCGAGCGGGCTGCTGTTCCTGCCTTATCTGTACGGCTCCAACCTCGGCGGCAACACGCCGGGCGGGCTGATCGGCCTGAGCGCTCACCACGAGATGGCGGACGTGGTGCAGGCGATCTACCAGGGCATCGTGTTTTCGCACCTGATCCATCAGGAGCGCATGGTTCAGCTAAACCCGCGCATCGAGCGGGTGCGCATGACCGGCGGGCCGACGCAGTCCGAGGTGTGGATGCAGATGTACGCCGACGCCGGCAACCTGCCGCTCGAGGTGGTGGAAACCCGCCAAGGAGGCTGCCGCGCCGCCGCCCTGTGCGCCGCCGTCGGCGCCGGGGAGTACGCCGGGTTCGCCGAAGCGATCGCCGCCGCGCCGCCCAAATTGCGCTGTTATTATCCCGCGACCGCCGCCCATCGGCGCCTGCGCGCCCAGCAGGCGCGCTATCTGGCGGTCGCTCAGGCTTTGAGTGAGGTGACTGATGCAAACGACTAACGCCGCCTGTCTGGGGCTGTATGAAAAGGCGCTGCCCGCCGATCTGAGCTGGCCGCAGCGGCTGGCCACCGCCGCCGAGCTGGGCTTTGAATTTGTGGAGATGTCGATCGACGAACAGCCGGCGCGCCAGCAGCGGCTGGATTGGGATCGCCGCCAGCGGCTGGCGTTTATCCAGGCGCGGCTCGACAGCGGGGTGATGGTGCCGAGCCTGTGCCTGTCGGCGCACCGGCGCGACCCGTTCGGCAGCCATGACGCCGCCACCCGCGAGCGGGCGCGGGTGCTGATGAGCAAGGCGCTGGAACTGGCGACGGATCTCGGCATCCGTAACATCCAGCTGGCGGGCTACGACGTCTATTACGAACCCGCCGATCGCCACAGCCGCGAACGCTTTATCGAGGGCATGCAGTGGGCGGCGACGCAGGCCGCCAGGGCGCAGGTGATGCTGTCGGTGGAGGTGATGGACACGCCGTTCATCAACAGCATCAGCAAATGGCGCGACATCGCCCGCCACGTCAACAGCCCGTGGTTCACAGTGTATCCCGATCTCGGCAACCTCAGCGCCTGGGGCAACGACGTCGCCGCCGAGCTGGCGCTGGGCATCGGCAGCATCACCGCCATACACCTCAAAGACACCGTCGCGGTGGGGCCGGGCAGCGCCGGGCAGTTCCGCGACGTGCCGTTCGGCGAAGGCTGCGTGGATTTCGCCCACGCCTTTTCCGTGCTCAACGCGCTCGGCTATCGCGGCCCCTATCTGCTGGAGATGTGGGCGCGCGAAGACGGGCAGGATAAGCAACGCATCGCCCAGGCCAAGGCCTGGGTCGAACAACAGATGAATGAGGGAGGCATCGTATGCTGAACGAACTCAAGCGGCAGGTGCTGGCCGCCAACCTCAGCCTGCCGGCATACGGGCTGGTGACCTTTACCTGGGGCAACGTCTCGGCGATCGACCGCCAGAGCGGGCTGGTGGTGATCAAGCCTTCGGGCATCGCCTACGAGGCGATGACGCTGGCGGATCTGGTGGTGGTGGATCTGGAGGGCAAGGTGCGCGAGGGGCACCGCAAACCCTCGTCCGACACTGCCACCCACCTGGCGCTGTACCGCGCCTTCGCCGATATCGGCGGCGTGGTGCACACCCACAGCCGCAACGCCACCATCTGGGCGCAGGCCGGGCAGCCGATCCCGGCGCTGGGCACCACCCACGCCGACTACTTTTACGGTGACATTCCCTGCACCCGGCCGATGAGCGAGGCGGAGATCGCCGGGGATTACGAGGGGGAAACCGGCAAGGTGATTATCGAGACCTTCAGTCAGGCGGGGCGCGATCCGCAGCAGGTGCCGGGAGTGTTGGTTTACTCCCACGGCCCGTTCGCCTGGGGCAAGGACGCGGCGGATGCGGTGCACAACGCGGTGGTGCTGGAGGAGGTGGCGATCATGGCGATGGCGACGCGCCAGCTGGCGCCGGCCATCGCCCCGATGCAGCCGGAGCTGCTGGACAAACATTTCCTGCGCAAGCACGGCAAACACGCCTACTACGGGCAATAGCGCCCGTCAGCGATTCAACAGCGAGCCGGTGAAGAACTCTCTGCGCACCGGCAGTTCGCCGCGCGGGCTGTTAATGGCGCTGAACAACAGCTCCGCGGCGATCTCCCCCAGTTTCTGCGTATCGTGATACACCCCCGGAATGTGCAGGCCGTAAGCGCCGGCGCGCGGCGGCTCGTCTATCGAGAAGAACTTCACCTGCTGATAGAGACCCATCTCGTGGCAGATGGCGATGGCGCCCAGCGTGATGATGCCGTTCAGGCCGATGATGTAATCCGGGCGGTTCTCCGGCAGCGCCAGATAGGCGCGCACTTCGCTCTCTTGCGAGGTGAAATCGTAGTCGCCGTTGATGATATGAATCTCACGGCCGCTGCCCTGCAAGGCCGCGACGATGCCGGCGGTGCGCGTTAGCGTAATCTCCGAATCCGCCGGGCCGCCGATAATCAGCAGCTTCTGCTCCGGCTGCTCCGCCAGATAGCGCCCGGCCAGCACGCCGATCTCGCGGTTATCGAGGAACACGCCGCTCAGCTGCTGATCGTAGAGATCGCGGTCGATCAGGATCAGCGGCACGCCGTACACCTCGGCCAGCTCGAGATAGGCGGGGCGGTAGCGCTTGTCGTCGCGCACCGCCGAGAGCAGGATGCCGCGCGCCTTGTAGCCGAACAGCGCCTGAATGGCGCGCATTTCCGCCTCTTCGCTGCCGTCGGTGTCGAACAGCATGATCTGGTAGCCCTGCTGACGCGCAATGCGCGACACGGTCTTGATCAGGCCGGAATAGAACGGGTTGTACATGCTACTGGTGACGATGCCGATAATCTGGCTGCTGCTGCTTTTCAGCCCCTGCGCGAACGCGTTGGGCACATAGTTCAGCTCTTTGGCGATGGCGTGAATGCGCTCGCGGGTTTCCGGCTTGACCAACTCGGGCTTATTGAAAGCGCGGGAAACGGTGATATTGGTCACCCTGGCGCGGCGGGCGATATCCACGATAGTGGCGTTGGGATTGGCTTTCGACACCGTCTTTCCTTGCGTTATGCCTCAACAGATCCCTTATTGTAGGGAAAGGGCGGGAGCGGTGCTAGGGGGGAGTGGTTGGAGGAATGGTTGGGACTTTGGGGTGGGAAAGGGAAAATAACGAAATGGAAACGAAATTAATAATTTCATTTATTTATTAATTACGGATTAAATGATTTTTATGTGGCTATATTTTGTTGGCGGTGAGTTTGGCAAGGTGTGTTTCATGGTCGAAGTTAGATAAGAATGACTGTTTTGTGCCAGAAGCGGACCTTTCTATAGAGATTTCATGTCAAAAATTGGACGCAGGTCAATGGATACGTGCTTATTCACTAATGCCTATGGTGATAAGATGGCAGCAACTCAAATATCAGAATTTGGCTTGTAATATGCTCGTTATTCAAGCTGGAATGATTTCACGCTTCGCGTTATTTATTAATCAGAACAGCAATATAGGATAGGAACCTTTATGTATCTTGCAGAGCTCACGATAGAGAATTTTCGCAAACTGCGTGAAGCCACGCTGAAATTTCAACCCGGTTTAAATGTTCTGGTAGGCCCAAACAACGTAGGGAAAAGTGCAGCAATCGATGCACTCCGGACGCTTCTTGCAGGTCATGATGAGAATTATCCTCGCCTCGATGGTTCTGATAGACACCGTCCGCATGAGGGCGACCCAACTGGTGATATAAGTTTCCATTTTGTCTTCCGAGATCTTAGCCTTGAAGATGAAGCGGACTTTATTGCTGCCCTAAAGCCAAATGGGGACAAGACAATGGAGGCGCATATCCATGTCCAGTATACCGATATGGATAAGACGGGACGATTCAAAGTCCGGCGTTGGTGCGGTGATCACCCAGAAGTTTCGCTTACCTCAGATATGATGGAGAACCTTCGGGGGGTCTATCTCCAGCCTCTCCGCGATGCCGCGCAGGGCCTTCGTCCTAACCGTAACAGCCAGCTGGCTCGATTACTTCATTTGCTTACCGATGATGCAGGTCGTGACACAATAAATACGGCCTTAAAGCAACTTGACGAAACACTTAAACAAGACAAATCCATTCAGAGTACCCATAAAGCGATATCAACCAGACATGATTCCATGATGGGTGCTCAGCTAGCGCAGAAGCTTACCGTCGGGCTCAGCGTGACTGATTTTCAGCGACTCTCTTCCCGACTGACCCTGACGGCTGAAGCCATGGAGATTGAGAAGAATGGATTGGGCTTCAATAATCTGATCTTCATGGCGGTAGTACTTAGTGAATTGGCTAAAAATACTGATTCTGCTTTCAGGAGTTTGATTATTGAGGAACCTGAAGCGCATTTGCATCCCCAGCTGCAGCGCGTATTGCTGCAGTACCTTGCAGGGATTCCAACGGGTGAAGGCGAAAAGCCTGTACAACTATTTGTCACCAGCCATTCCCCAAATTTTGCCAGTAATTCAAAGCTGGACTCTCTTGTATGCTTGATCGAAAACGAAGCTGGCGTTGAGACCTTCTTTCCACGAGATATCAAATTTGAAAAGGGAAAACGTGAAAAGTTAGAGCGATATCTGGACGTAACAAGGGCTGAACTATTTTTTGCACGCCGGGTGATTTTTGTTGAGGGCGCAGCAGAACTCATGTTGATTGACGCGCTTGCTAAGAAGATGAACTTTGATCTCAAGGAATATGGGGTCAGTCTCATTAGCGTTGAGGGACTTAATTTTGACTCATTCCTCCCGCTTTTTGGAGAGCAGGGGCTACGAATCCCCGTCGCTGTAATAACCGATGCAGATCCATTTGAAGAAGAAGAAGTTGAAGCTGTGGCAGAGGGTGAACAGGCTGAAGAGGAAATTGATGACTTACTTTCTGAGGCTGCCTACCAGGAAGAAACAGATGCTCCTGATGATGAAGAGCCTGCTGGCAATGCTGAGAAAAAGAAAAAAGTTAAAAGAATAGAGGTGTACCCAGCGTTGGGAGATCCGGTGCGGTTATCGGCAAATACCATCAAGATGAAGAATCTGGAGGATAATTTCGTGAAGGTTTTTCATGGATTGAAGACCCTTGAATATGATCTGGCACTCATTGAGGCGAACCGCGACCCAATGCTTACTGCATTAGCCGACCCACATCCAAAAATCTCTAAAGCTCTACGTAATATAGTTGATGCACAGCCAGACAATACCGCAAAAACCAAAGTATTGTTCTGCGGAATGTTTGAACGAAAAGGCAACGGCAATATTCAGAAAGGTCGATTCGCTCAGGCATTAGCAGAACAGATTTCGAAAGAAAATGATTTTGAAGTCCCTGAGTACCTCAAAAAAGCTATTCAACACGTCTGTCAGGGAGTGGTTAAGCCTTGAAACTATCAAAGGAACAGATAGATATCATAGATGCACCGTTAGGGCCAATTGCGATCACTGCGTGCGCAGGAAGCGGGAAGACAGCTACAGCCATTAGGCGCCTGATCGCCATTCGGCAGAAAATGCAAAACAGTCGCGGCCACGTTGTGCTGTTGTCTTTCTCCAATGTTGCCGTCAATACCTTCAATGCAGGATATGCGGAACTCGCTGCTGGCCTACCAGACGATGCTAATCGTCGAAGGGTGGAAGTCGATACACTTGACGGTTTTTTTACCAAACATGTTTTACGTCCCCATGCATACAGGACTATGACCGCACCTCAGTCTGCATACTTGGTGTCAGGTTCGGAGCCTTTTCTTGCCAGGTTTAAATATTGGCGTGAAGGTCACCCCCCTTTGCCATTAAAAGACATAAAAATAAGAATACTGGATGGGGACTTTGTCTTTTATTCCGATGTAAGAAATAACCTTGAAATTCTTGATAAAGTTAAGGTTTTAAAGATCATTCATGACCTTGGACGTTTAGGTGCTTACACTCATGAGATAGGTCGGTACTGGGTGCATAGGACCCTGGATTCTCAACCTGCAGTATTGAGAGCGCTGGCAGCCCGCTACCCGCAAATACTTGTCGATGAGTCTCAGGATTTGGGAACACTGCATGAGGAGATCATAAAGTTACTCATTGCTGCAGGGGTTCAGGTTACGCTTATCGGGGATGTTAATCAGGGGATTTATGGCTTCGCTGGTGCTGACGGTGAGTTCCTGAATAGCTACGAGGAGCGTGCAGAGGTGACCAGCTATAAGCTTACTCGCAATTATCGTTCCCTGCCTCCAATCATAAATATCGCCAACATTCTTAGTGGCCGCCAAGACGAACCATACCGCCAGGGGGAACAAGGTGGAGCTTATTTTATTGGATATAAGGATTCGGAACTTCCCAAATTAATTGATGCATTCAAGGCCCGTATTGATGAGTTAGGCATGCAACACCAGGATGCTGTGCTCCTCTGCCGGGGAGCAGATAGAGCCGCAGTAATTGCGGGTAGGACTGCCCCTCCAGGACAAGGTATGGTCAAGGTGTTAGCAGAAGCATCGTTGTTAAGGGATCAGCATAGTAACTACCATGGATGCTTTAACTTGGTCTGCCGGGCTATTCTCAGCTTATTGGAGGATATACCCCATGGCCTCAGTTCTAGACTTCAGGGGGTATCACATGATGCTGAGATGAAGGGACTAAAGCGATTACTATGGTGTTTCAGTCGCAACGCTGATTTGGGGCTCCCTTCGTCTGCGCTTGTGGCTAAGACCGACTGGCACTCCAAGCTACTAACGAATGTTAAAGTGCTTCTCGCAGAGATTGAAAAGCACTACGGATATAAAGTTGCTGGCAAGGTAGGTACTAAACTCACTAAGAAATTATTACCAGATCAGACAATAACCTGTGCAGTGTCGGCTCAAGGGCACGGGCTAAGAGTCGAGACGGTTCATCAGGTTAAAGGGGAGTCTATCGGTGCGGTTATGTATGTGGCTAAGAAATCCAATATTAAAGCATTACTTTCAGGTACAGGTGATGAAGAAGGACGTATCGGGTATGTCGCAATAACTCGGGCCAAGAACTTGTTCTGGCTGGCTGTACCACAATCATGCCTTAAAGAATTAAAAGAAGATCTCATTAAAGCCGGCTTTCAGGAATGGATCAAACTTGCCGTCATTGATCCTGCCTGAACAAAATTAAAGAGAAAAATTTAGCTGTGCCGCTCTGAACCGGGCAAATGGCCCGGTTCCGGTGTTCCGGAAAAGAGGTTTAAAAGCGCACCTATGGACTGAGGGCTTTGAAATCCAATGATAGTGAGCAATTTGCACGACTTATTCAATCGCCGTAATCACCCACCCAACTTGGTGTCGGGCCGTCTGGAAATAACCACTCGTAGCCCGTTTGCTCCTTCAAACGCGCAAGTATTTTATAAAGCCGTTCGTGCATTGAAGCGTCGATGAATTTGATTAGGTCTTCCCACTCGTTTCTTCCACCTATATGGAGCCCTAAACTCATTTGCGCCTGTATATAAAATTGTGTGCCGCTGAACGCAAACTCTACTAGAGTATCAATCGATTTATGACCTCCGTTATGGGCATAACGTTCGTTGCGAATTTTATACAGCTCATCATGAACAGCCCGTAGGTGGGCAGGGAGATCATTCCGCTGGAGAACGCAAGTGCCATTGCTTTTGGCGAACAAACGTGCGTAGCTGACCACAAAAGCGGTTGTTAACATCTCCTGTTCCATCATCGATTCAGTAGTGATTTCAAACTTGGTCGTACGAAGCCGACGATAAATGTAACTAAGGCTTGTTGTAGTAGGTATAACCTTTATAAGTCTAATCAGACTTTCAATCTCTTTATCGCAACCGCTAATAATCTCCGCCGCTTTCTTCATTATCTGTTCAAAAGGCGCTCTTAGATCAGCTGGTAATTTGTTAAAAAATTCTTCAGAGACGCTGTAATCGTCGTCGCTTTCAAAAATAGGAGGTGGTGACATAGCCATCTGGATAAACCCTGTGTTGAGAAGTTGCACCATTTTCAAACTAATTGGCGGGGTTTATCAAGATAAACTAAAGTCTCCATTTGGCTCAGAAGCGGAAGGACTTACAGAAGGTCGAGAGTACAACTGAATTTCAAAACCGGCTCAAAGCGCGGTTTTGCCTGCGGCACACGGAAATTATTTCTTGATGCATAACTCCTGTAAAATCTGTCAATTCTGTCCATTTATCCCGCCATAACCTTGCAAATTAGATTACCTTGTAAGTTTGGAAAGTCCAATGTCCGCAATTCGCTCAAAGCTGCCGCTCTAAGTGTCATCAGTCAAAGCACTCAACTAGCGCCAACAGCGCTGGGGCAAAAGCGGTGAAGGACTCACTGGGAGAAAACAGCAATCCCCGCTTAAGAACGCCCGAATAAGCAACGCAGGTGATGATCCCCACGATCGACTACCGGTAACAACACCGCTAATCTAACAGCGATTTTTCACCCCCAACCTCCCGCCACAACCCCGGCAATAGCGCCAACGTCTCATCAATCAGCGCCCTCCGGTCATTGCCCGGCTTCCAGATGGTCACCATGGTTTGGCTGATCCCCTGGCTGCCCACTTCGGTGCGCAGCGTGTTGACGTTTTTCCACCGTTCCGCATGCATATGCGTCGGCAGGAAGCCCCAGCCGCAGCCCTGTTCGAGCAGGGCGCGCAGCATCTCCAGTTCGTTGGTGAAGATAGTGTGCCCTGAAATTTGCAGGCGGCGCGCCACCGGTTCGTCAGAATCCGGGTGCATGATTACCTGCGGCGTGAGCGAGAGCTCCAGCAGCGAGAGCGGCTGTTCCGCGCCGGGGAAAAGCGCTTTGGCGGCGTAAAAATCCATCTCTATCGCCCCTAAGGCGCGCCACTCCATGGTGTCGCCCACGCTGCGATGGCGTGCCTGGCAGATGCCCAGATCGGCCTGGCCGCTTGCCAGCAGCCTTTCTGCCTCGTCGCGCGAGGCGTTAATCAGGCTCAGGCGCGTGTTGCGCTGGGCCATCGCTGCTATCAACGCCTGCAGCAGCGCGCGGGGCGTGAAGGGATCGTAGACCAGCGAGATTTCCTGCGCCGCGCTCTTCGGCACGTCTTTGGCAAATGCCTCAAAGGCTTTCACCTGGCGCATCAGCAGGTGTGCCTGGCGCTGCAGCTGTTCGCCTTCCGGCGTCAGGTGCAGGCTGCGCCCCTCGCGCAGGAACAGCGCATAGCTCAAGCCATCCTCGAGAAAATCAATCAAATCGCGCAGCGTCGTGCGGTCTTTGCCCAGCTTGAGCGCGGCTTTCGCCAGGCTGCCGTGCTCGGCCACGGCGGTGAAGGCTTCCAGTTGGGCAAAAGAATAAATCAGGCTTGGCACGCGGCTCTCCCGTCGATTTTGCGGGGGATTTTCCCCCATCAGGCGTTTTTTATTATAGGCCGCGTTTTTTTAAGCTGAACGCCTTCCTGAGCTAAGCGAGAAAAAATATGAAAAGCAAAGTGTTTAACCGCAGCCTGCTGGCGGGCGTTGTCATCAGTCTCTGCAGCGGCCTGCTGGCGCCCGCCGCGCTGGCCGCCTGTGCGGGCACCGAACTCAGCGCCTGTCCCGCGCCTTTCGATGCGCAATTGCCGGACACGCACAAGATGCTCACCTGGAGCCAGAGCGACCGGGTGATCGGTTTTCGTAACGACTACCGCAACTATGCCGGGGACGTGTTTCACCACGGCAACGCTGCGCCGCTGCCGGCTGCCGCTAAACAGCTAACGGACGCCAGCTATCGGGTGAATGGCAAAACCTACCACCTGCAGGATTACCTGCAGCGCCAGAACGTCAGCGGCATGCTGGTATTGAAAGACGGCAAAATCGCCTGGAAATATCTGGGGGAGGGTAATACCGACGCCACCCTGTGGACGTCGCGCTCGGTGGGCAAATCCGTGGTCGCCACGCTGGTGGGCGTGGCGATTAAACAGGGCAAGATCCGCTCGCTCGACGATCTCATCACGCAATACGAACCCGATCTGAAAGGCACCGCGTGGGATGGCGTGACCCTCAGGCAGCTGATCACCCATACCTCCGGCGTGGCGTGGAATGAGGATTACACCAACCCGAAATCGGACTTCGCGCAGCTGACCGAGTGTGAAGCCAAACCCGGCACCTATGCCTGCGTGCGCAAGCTGGTGGCCGGTTTGCACCGCGCGCACCCGGCCGGGCAGAACTGGTCTTACTCCTCCGGCGGCGCGTGGCTGCTGGGCGACGTATTGGAACGCGCCACCGGCATGCCGCTGGCGGCCTATCTGCAGCAAAGCATCTGGCAGCCGTACGGCATGGCGAGCGACGGCGTGTGGCATGCCTACGCCAAAGGCCAGCACGACGTGGGCGCGCACGGCTTCAACGCCACGCTGGAAGACTGGGGGCGCTTCGGTGAGTTCATTCTGCATAACGGGACGTTGCCGAACGGCAAACAGATCTTGCCGGAAGATTGGGTAGCCCAGTCGTCCAACTGGACGCGGGCGGCGGGCTCGGTGTCGGCGGCGCATCCCAACGGCATTTACGGCTACCAGTGGTGGAACAACGAAGTGCCAATGAATGCGACTAACGTAGAACCCGCTCCGCAGGCGTCCCTCAAGCATTCCCTGTGGGCGCTGGGGATCTTCGGCCAGATGATCATGGTCAATCAGGCGGAGAATCTGGTGATCGTCCAGTGGTCTACCTGGCCGCAGGCGGAGCCTTCTTTCAGCGCGCAACCGCTGGAAGCATCGCTGATGTTTAGCGCGATAGCGAAGGAGTTGCGTTAACGTCGGCTGGGCAAGCAGGGGTGGATGGCGGTTGCCATTCAACCCCTGTTTCTGTCCTTAACGTTATCAATCTTTGCCATACCAGGATTTAAAATACTTCAGGAAACTGTAGGCCACGGCATAAAACCCAGTGACGGCGCCGACTTTGCCTTCCTTCCATGCCCCGCTCAGTATGTACCATTTAAAAAATGCGCCGATCGCGCTAACGACGCCACGAAATATTGAGGGCCTAATGTCTCTGTATTTTACTACCCTTGTCGTATAGCTATTGAGCTTATTGAGTATTTCATGGAGAGAATAAAAAGTATCGTGCTTAACATTGCCGGGAATGACCGACGTCTGAATATAGCCTTCAGCGGCATCATCTACCGGAGCATCATTGAACCTGACCTGTGTTCTATTGAACAGTCGAACGGGGTAGTCCGGTGAGGAGATGGGATAAATCGTTCTGACTGGCTGTCCGAGTACAAACCAATTCCTTTTTATTCTATAGGCTTGCTGTGGTGGCGGGTTTGCCTGCGATTTGAATGTTAAAATGGACGCTATGGTTTCCGCATCAAGGATTTCGTCGCTGTCCAGGCACAGTACCCAATCATGGTGAGATTGAGAAATCGCAAAGTTCATTTGCCGTCCATGCGTTTCGAAACGATGGTAAATAGGGTTTATTCCAAAGCTTTGGCAAATAGACAGCGTTTTATCCGTACTGCCGGAGTCAACCACAATCCACTCGTCCGCAATGCCCATGAGTGGAGAAAGCACCTCGTGCAATAAACGAGAGGAGTTAAAGGTCAGTATACAAACAGCTATCTTTGCCATTAACTAACATCCTTAAAAATCGCTGATCAGGTGAGCGCGTGATGTTTTCTCTGGAATGGAAATTGCGATTCTCTTCTTATCCCTTATCAACCTCGGAAAATGCCTAACCCCGCCGATCAAACCGATGAACCAGCGCCAGCGCCAACGCCAGGAGCAACAGGGGCGGAGCGAGGGCGGTGAAGGGCGCGTTGAGGGCGAACAGCAACCCCAGATTGAGGACGATCTGGTAAGCGATGTAGGTCAGCAGCCCAATGATGACGCCGAGCGCTAATCGGCTGCCCATGCCGGGCGCACGTGGGGCGGTGAAGGTAAACGGGATGGCCAGCAAAATCATCGCCAGCACCAGCAGAGGCTGGCCGAGTTTTTTCCACAGCGCCAGGCGGTATTCGGTGCTGGGTTGCCCAGAGCCCTGCAGATAATCGATATAGCGATCCAGCTGTTGGAGCGAGAAACTGCCCGCCGGCAGGGTCAGCTCTTTCAGGCTCGGCACGGCGAACAGCGAGCGCCAGAGCAGGCTGTCTTGCCGCGCAATCGTCTCCTTTCTGCCTTGCCAGCTTTTCTGCATCACGTTATGCAGCAGCCAGTTGCCGTCGGCGGCGGTGTTGGCGCTGTCGGCGTAAATGTAAGATTCCAGCGCGCGGTTGGCCTGATAACGGAAGATCTCTATGCCGTGGGGCTGGTCGTTCTCATCGACGGTTTTGACCGTCACAAACTCGTTGCCGCGCCGCGCCCACAGCGGGTTAACGGTGACGTCGTTACTGTTCGACTGCGCCAGCGCGTTGTTCTTCATCTGCAGCGCGCGTTGCTGCAGCGGCGAAGCGGCCCATTCATCGAGGGCGCCGAGCGAGAGGTTCATCAGCAGCCCGGCGGCGAGCATCACCAGCGCGATGCGGAATATCGACATCCCGGCGGAACGGATCGCCGTCAGCTCCAGAGTTTTCGACAGCTGCCCCAGCCCGACGATGCCGCCGAGCAGCGCGATAAACGGCCCCAAGTCGACCAGGCTGCGCGGCAGCGTCATCACGGTCACCAGCAGCGCCTGCTGCCAGCGGTAGCCGCCCGGAGTGACGTCCTCCAGCTCGTTGATCAGCGTGAAGGTGGTGAACAGCGGGATGAGCAGCCCGGCCGCGGCGGCGAAGCCGATGAACACGTTGCGCATTAGGTAGCGGCTAAAAATAGTCATCGGGAGGGTTTCCGCAGCAGGGATAAGTCGCGCGCCAGCAGCAGGGCGATGCCGACAGCCATCGCTATCGGCACCAGCCAAACGCCGGGGATCGTTGGCAGAGAGCCGTTGGCCACCAGCGTGCGGCAAATGTTGCCGCCATAGAAAATCACGGTAAACAGCACCGTCAGGGGCAGCAGCGCGGCGTAGCGCCCCTGTCGCGGCTTGATGCGGCTCAAGGGGATCGCCAGCAGCACCATCAGCACGGTGGTCAGCCCGCGGCTCTCGCGCCATTGCAGTTCAGCGGCATCGCCCGGATCGGCGGAGCGCGCCAGTTCCGCCGGCGAGGCCGACTTGTGCCGGCTCTCGGCGCTGGGCACGAACGGTTTGAGCGCGATGTCAAAGTTGTCGTAATTCTGGCCGTTGTCGTCGGCACCCTGGCGATCCAGCACATAGGCGGTGCCGGTTTTCAGCCGCACGGCGGGGCTGGCGGGGGAGGCGTCGAGCACTTCCACCGACTGCGCGCGGTACAGGTTGGTGTGATGGCCGCCGCGCACATAAATCAGGGCGTCCGTCAGGTGGTTGGCCGTTTTGTCGACGTGATTGGCGAGGATCATGCGGCCGTTGCCGCTGACGTTGAATTTGTCGGCCTGCAGGTGGCTCACGTCCAGCACCGATTGCGACTGTTGTTGCAGTTGATAAATATTGGCGTACGCCCAGGGCCTGCCATACAGCGACAGCAGCGTGACCGCTATCGCCAGCGGCACCGCGAGCAGCAGCACCGCCTTGTACAGCCGCAGCGGGCTGGCGCCGGCGGCCAGCATGGCGGTGATCTCCGCATCGCTGTACATCTGGCTTAGCGCCACCGCCACCGAGACATACAGCGCGACGGGCAATATCATCTCCAGCGCAATCAGCGACTTATAGAAAACCACGTCGGCCACCACCCGCAGCGCCAGCGTGCCGTTGGCGGCGTCGGTCAGGTAGCGCTGGGCGGAGTAGCTGGCGAACATGAAGATCAGAAACCCGGCGATCATCATCACCAGGCGGCGGATCTCAACCGTGATATAGCGTTCAATCAAAGGCATGCGTCATCGGCTCCCGGCGGCGTGCGCTTCATGGCGTCTCCTGCGCGATCAGCGCGCGCAGCAGGGCGATCACCTGGTCAACTTCCTGCGGGGTGAGTGCGCCGTCCTTCGCCCACTGCACGCGCCCGGCCTTGTCCAGCACTACGATGGTGGAGCTCTCCTCCGGCAGCCGCCAGGCCATGCGCCCCAGCCCGTCGCTGTCGACGATGAACTGCGCCCAGGGATAATGGCGCTTGTTTTTCTCGATCTTGCCGCGCACGAAGAAGCCGGAGCCCGGTATCGCGTCGTCGGTGTTGACGATGGTGGTGGGCTGGAAGCGGTCGCCCGGCAGGTTCGCGTCCTTGACGGCGTTGATCAGCAGCGAGTTCTTCTTTTTGGCGGAGGTGCGCCCGGCGATGTACTGGATCACCCGCACCTTGCCCGCCAGTTTTGCGCTGTTCCATGGCCGGTAGCTGAAATCGCCGTTGCGCAGCAGCAGCTCGCCGCGATCGGCGATGGCGATCGGCGCCACCGGCCGGCCCTGCACGAAGTTATGCGCCGGCGCCGCCAGCGGCGACAGCAGCAGCGCAAGGGCCAGCAAGCGAGGTAACGTCATCATGGCTACGGGCAACGCGCTTATCTGCCGGCCGCGACGGCCGACGGGGAAAACGACTGCGGAAAACGCGCCAGCAGCAGCTCCAGGCGCTGGCGGATGTCGATGTCCAGCGTCGCCGGCCGGTCATAGATATCGCCGCCGGCCAGCTTGTCCGCCACCATCACGTCGTGCCGGTCGCCCATCAGGCCGTTAATCGCCGCCAGGAAGCGCGAGATCTGCCGGGCCTCGCGGTTGTCCGGATCGATCGATCTCAGCGTGTCGTAAAACGATACCTGGCGGCTGACGATTTTGCGCACGTCGTGGAACTGATGCCCGGTCAGCGCCGGGCCGGCGATCAGCGTCTGCAGCTGGCGCATCTGCTCCTGGCGGTAGGCGATAAAGCCCTGTGCGCTTTCCAGGCGGGTGTGGCGCAGCGCATAGCGCACGTAAGACCATACCGGCTTGCTGAGCAGCAGCCGCAGCAGGTTGCCGTAAAGCGTCAGGTTCTTCTGGTTGCCGTTGCGAAACGCGTCCTGAAAATGGCCGAGCACCACGGTGGTGGTGTGGAACAGGCGGTTGGCGCGGTGGGGCGCGCCGTACAGCTGCTGGGCGAAGCGCAGGTGCTTATAGCGGGCGCGGATATATTTGTAGCGCATGCGCGTTGCCGCCGCCAACTGCGGGTCTTGCAGGAAACCGTTCACCAGTTGCAGCAGCTCGCGGCGGGAAAAGCCGTCTTCCCAAAACTGCAGGCACAGCGCGTAGTTGTCCCGAATGCTTTCGGGGGAGCATTTCAGATCGATCTGCTGCGGCAGGCTGATATTCGCCTCGACCAGGTCATCCTCTTCCACGGCGACAAACAGCGCCTGGGTGGTTTCGGCGGAGAACTTCTTCCAATTCGTGTTAGCGGTCATTGATTACTCTCTTTGGGCACATTCAGCCCCAACATAAAGCGATTGCGGTAGGCGCCGATCGTCGGTATCAGGGATAACAGCACGTCTAAACATTGCCCCAGTAAATAAGCGAAGGCGGCGCCCTGCACGCCGAAGGCATACGCCATCGACACCAGCAGCGCAATGTAGGCCGCCGAGGCCGTCGCCTGCGCGATCAGGAAAGCGCGCTGCTTGCCCGCCATAAACAGCAAGGATTCCTGCGGGAAGCCCATCATCGAGACGATGATCGCGCCCAGCATGATTTGAATCAGGTCATAGGCTTCCAGGTATTGCTGGCCGAAGACCGCGGAAATAAGCGGCTTGCCCACCAGCAACATCAACACCGCGACGGCCAGACCGATGCCGCCGGCCAGCAGCGAAGAGCGCAGGCCCAGCAGCCACGGGGTCTTGGTGCGCGGATCCAGACGCATGATCTCGGGATAGAAGCTTTTCTCCAGCAGCTTGGCCGGGGTGCCCGTCGCATCGAAGAAGGTCATGGCGATCTTGAACAGCCCGGCGGCGGCCGGCCCGAGCACCACGCCCACCAGCACGGTGGTGCAGGAGTTGCGCGCGGCCCAGATGGTGTGGGCGATGTTGGTGGTCCAGACGAAGTTCCAGGCGCCCTCGATGCGGCGCGCGACGTTGAACAGGCGCGGCCTCAGCGCGCCGTGGATATCGCGACGGCGCAGCTCGCGCGCGGTGAACCACCAAAACAGCGTGCCGCCGATCAGGTTAGAGGCGTACCAGGTGACGATAAAGCCGGGGAACCCCAGATCGAAATAATAGGAGATGACGCTGCCCACCGCCTGCAGGAACGGCTTGATCGCCTGCTGGATGGCGATGAGATCGAAGCGGTTGAAGGCGCGCAGCACGCCGGTGGGCGTGGACGAGGTCATCGACGGGATCAGGGTGCAGTACAGCATGGCGAGCCAGAAGCTTTCGCTGTCCAGCCCCAGGGCGTGTGACAAGAACGGCAGCATGATCATGCCGCCCAGCACGGCGATGACGCCGCTGGCGATATCCAGGCCGAAGGAGAACGCGACGACGTCGCGGAAGCGCCCGGTATTTTGATGCTCCAGCGCCGGGGTGCCGAATTGCACCACAAACTGCCAGGTCTGGAATTTGATGAAATCGCTGACCGCTTTGGTATAGGCCTGGATCACCACCAGCACGCCGAACATTTCAGGCGACATGCCTTTACCGGCGCAGGAGAGCGCCAGCAGGCCAAGCAGTGCGCTGGCGACGCTGCCGGAGCCTAAATAGGCGGCATTACGTAAAATGGAACGAAACGCGCCATCGGAAAACCATCGTTTCATAACTTAAACCAGCCATCATCGTTATTTTTGTGCATCTTGTGTTCCGCACTCATGCGCTTGCCCTGTCTCTTTTTAATAAACCTGAGTTTCTTTGCCGGCGTTTTCGCCGGGTTGCCCGATGTCGCTCTGTGGGCGCTTCGCGGGGTTCACCACGGCGGAAATGGCGTTGAGCGCGTTGCTCAGCACCTCGTCGTAAGGGGCTCTGGCGTCCAGCTCGATGATGCGCGCGCCGTTGTACTGCAGGCGCACCATGGCGGAAATCTTGTCTTTCAGCTCTTCATAGCTGTGATCGGGCTTGCGGGAAAACGCCGTATCGACGTCGATATCCAGGCGAATGATCAGCTCCGGCCGATAGACGGCCATGCGTTGATATAAACGGCGTTCGCGCGCCGCCAGGCGGCGCAATAGCCGGCCTTTTGCGCGTTCCACGCCGATACCGGGCCCATCGTAGTAAAAACCGGAAATTTCCGCCTGCGGGTAGCGATCGCTGATCACCAGCACGCCGCTCTGCGCCAGCCGCCGCACCTTGCGCAGGTTGGCGGCGCGCCACAGCGAAAAGCCGTACATGATCAGCGCCGCCCACAGCGCCGGCGGCCTGTTGCTCATGCGCTGGGTTTTATCGGATTTGGCCGCCAGGCGCCGCTCCAGCCACACGCCGATGAACGGCAATTTCTTGATTTTGTCGCCGTCTTCGCCGGAGATAAGCCCTAAATAGCGGCGCTCCGTGGGGCGATGCTGCTGCAGGTTTTTCACCAGATCGGCGGTCAGCGTGGACTTGCCCGTGCCGTCGCTGCCCACCACGGCAATCAGCCCGGTGATGCAGCCGTGAGAGGTATCCTGCTCGGCAGTGAGTTTATTTTTTTTCATCTGTTTCGGTACGAAAAGGTTATTTGGCGGCTAGGCATTGGCGGCCCTCAGCGATATTTTAACGGCGCGCAGCGAAGCATCGAAAATATGCTTGGCCGGCTCGCGGCCGTCCAAATCCAATATGTTAGCGCCGTTAAACGTCAGGTGCGGGATGACGGCGATCTTTTCACGCAACGCCGCCAACGAGTGATCGGGTTTGCGTGAATAGGCCGTTTGCTCGTCAATATCCAACCGAATTAATAATAAGGGCTGATAAGACGCCATCCAGTGGTACAGACGTTGTTCGCGTTTTCTCAGCCAGCGTATCCAGCGATTGCCGCCGGCGGTTTTCGCCAGCTGCGGGCCATCGAAACGAAATCCCGCCACTTCGGCCTGCGGATAACGATCGGTAATCAGCAATGCGCCGCGGCGACTTTTCTTCAGCATGCGGCGGAATTTAAAAACGCGCCAATAGGAAAGTAAAAAGATCACCAGCGCCGTGGCATTATCCGGCGGCGTAGCAGGGCGATCGTGCACGCGCTGCGATTTCTTCAGCAAATAACGCCCGAAGGGCGCGCCAATAATCGGCAGCGAACTGATCCATTCGCCGATACGCCCGGAAGACTGGCCGAGATAAAGCAGTTCGGCAGGTTCTTGCGCCGATAAGGCCTCGACCAGACTGGCGGCCAGGGTGGATTTTCCCGAGCCGTCACAGCCGGTTATCGCTATTACGCGCACGGGCGAGCGATCAGATGAAGGTCTTATCTGCTGACTCACAATAATTAATCCAATGCGAAAAAAACTATTGTATTCCAATACGCCTTGGGTTCAAGATATTTATTGTGCTTTGCCGCGATAAAATAATGGGTTCGGTATTCCAGTTGGTTATTTGAATTGATATTTATGGCGTTCGTTCTTGTTATTTTGTGCTAATTGGCCGGGCGTGAGCCGGTTTCGCTTTTTATGTTAACTTTCGGCCTGGCTCACGGCGAAAAAAGAGCAGAGGTTTTCCATTTTCGCTTAATCTTTTGTGCGGTTTGGCGCGGCGCTATGGCAATTATCTTCGCGCTGCCGTCGCGGCCGTGAGCGATATTTCGTTTCAAATAGGGCATGCCGTTTCTGGTGTATTGAAAGAGAGTCTGATTATGAATGCAAAATTTCCGCCGCTGATTGCGGTTATCGGCAGCGACGGATCGGGTAAGTCCACCGTTTGTGAACATCTGATCGAATATGTGAAACATTATGGCCCGGCGGTGCAGGTGCATCTGGGCAAGCAGGCGGGCAACGTCGGGCGCGCGGCGGCGAAATTGCCGCTGCTCGGGCGCTCGGTGGGCAAGGCTATCGAAAGCAATACCAAAAAAGTCAAAACGAAGAAATCCCGCATCGGCCTGTTGCCGTCGGCGGTGATCATCGCCTTCGTGGGGCGGCGGCTGCTGCGGTTTCGCCGCATGCTGGCGTTTCGGCGGCAGGGGTTCATCGTGCTGACCGACCGTTTTCCGCAGGCGCAAATCCCCGGCGCTTATGATGGCACGGTATTTCCCGTCGATGTCGAAGGCAGCCGTTTCGTCCGTTGGCTGGCGGCGCGGGAGCGGGCGGCGTTTCAGTGGATGGCGAAGCAAAAACCGGATCTGGTGCTCAAGCTGAATGTCAGTCTGGACGTGGCCTGCGCCCGTAAACCCGATCACCGCAAAGCGGCGCTGGAGAAGAAGATCGCCGTCACGCCGTTATTGACCTTCGAAGGCGCCGACATCGTGGATCTCGATGCCGATCGGCCGATCGAGGAGGTGCTTTCGGCGGCGGAAAAAGCCATTGGGGAATTTATGGCGGCGCAGGGTTATCGCTATTCGGCTGATGAGGCATCACCGGCTGCGCACTGAGGTGCGCAGCGATTCGGCAGGGCGGCGATGGCGTTTTCGCCGCCGCCGCGGCCGAGAGGGAAGGCTTTATTTTTTCAGCGCCGCAAAGGCGCGCACGATGGTGTCTATCTCTTCATCGCTGTGCGCGGCATTGACGCTGCAGCGCAGCAGGGTGACGCCCGCCGGCGCGGCCGGCGGCAGCACCAGATTCACATACACGCCGTGGGCGATCAGCTCACGCCAGAAACGCAGGCCGTCCTCCTTCGAACCGATCATCACCGGCACTACCGGGCTGATGCGCGGCCCCAGGGTATAGCCCAGCTCGGCGAGGCCGTGATACAGGCGGTGCGCGTTGCTCCACAGTTTTTCCCGCAGCTCGGGTTGGCGCGCGATTTTTTGCAGCGCCGTGCGCACCGACGCGATGCTGGACGGCGACGGCGAAGCGGTAAAGATATACGGCCGGCTGCTGTAGCGCAGCACGTCCATCCCCTTGCCGCCGACGGCGAAACCGCCGATCGAAGCCAGGCTTTTGCTGAAGGTGCCCATGATGATATCCACGTCTTGCTCGACGCCCAGCGCTTCGGCCAGGCCGCGGCCGTGTTCGCCCATCACGCCGAAGGAGTGCGCTTCGTCGACCAGCAGATACCCGCCGAGCCGCCGCTTGATATCGACGATTTCCACCAGCGGGGCGACGTCGCCCAGCATGCTGTAGATGCCTTCCACGATAATGAGCGCCTCGCGGGCGCGTTCGCCCAGGCGCACCATGCGGCGCTCCAGATCGGCGGCGTCATTGTGGCGAAAGCGAATAATCTCCGCGCCGCCGAGGGCGCAGGCGTCGTAAATGCTCGCGTGGCTGTCCGCGTCGATCAACACCACGGATCCCGGCCCCGCCAGCGTGCTGATGACGCCCAGGTTGGCGGTGTAGCCGGTGGAGAACACGATGGCGCTCGGGCGATCGAAGAATGCCGCCAGCTCCCGTTCGAGCGCCAGGTGCGATCCGTAGCTGCCGTTCGCCATGCGCGAGCCGGTGGTGCCGGTGCCGAGTGCGGCCAGGGCCGATTGGCCGGCGGCGATCGCCTGCGCATCGAACGTCAGGCCAAGGTAGTTATTGGTGCCGGCGAGGACAATCTTTTGATCGCCGATGCGCCCCTGAGTGGCGGAATAGACTTCGTCGATGCAGGTGCCGAACGGATTCAGGCCGGAGGTTTGAAACTGTTCGCGATCGCCCGCGAGCCGCACAAACTTATCATACAGTCCCATGGTTTTTCTCCAGATAAGGGCGCAGCGCGTCAAGCAGTTGCTCAGGCGTTCTGACATCAAGCAATATATTGATCGGAATGGAGATATCTAATTCATCTTCCAGCATCATCAGCAGATCCAAGACTCTGATGGATTCCAGGCCAAGATCATTGACGAGATCGCTATCAGGTTTTATTTCCACTCCGCCTTCGACGATACCTTGCAAACACGTCAGGATATAATCCATTACAGCATCGCGATTTAGCATAAGAACGTTGACACACCTCTACTTGGAATAATTAAAACAGCCCTTCACGCAGCGCGCGTTCCAAACTCACCTGTGGAAACCAATTAATCTGTTGCGACAGCGCCTGATTGTTGGCGGACCAGTCTTGATGGGTTAATTCGCGTATTTTGCTGCGCGTCAGCATCGGCTCCTGTTTTATCAGGCGGTTCCACAGCACGCTGATATCCGCCAGGGCTTTCAGCAGCGGCAGCGGAATGCCCACCAGCCGCACCGGCCCGTGACGCACGGCGGCGCCGATGTCCCGCAGGCGCAGCCAGTCATAGCCTTCGGCCACGCCGTCGCACAGTTCGTAAATATTCGACTGCGCGGGCTGCGCCAATAACCATTGGCCGACCGCCTTCGCCAAATCGCTCACGTGCAGAAAAGAGAGCCTGGCGTCAGGCGCGCCCAGCCGGGGCAGCACGCCGCGCAGCAGGCCGTTGAACAGCGGTTTCAGCTCTTTATCGCCCGGCCCGTAGACCGCCGTCGGGCGGAAAATCCCCAGCGCGATCTCGCCCGAGGCGGCGATCAATTGCTGCTCGGCGGCCTGTTTTGAATGGGCGTACCAGGACAGCGTCGGATGGCGCGCCGCCAGCGATGACATGAACAAGAAACGATTGCAGCGGCCGTTTTGCCTGGCCGCCTGCATCAGGTTCAGGCTGCCGGTCACGTTGCAGCGGGTGAACACCGCTTCCGCATGTCCGCGCACCTGGCCCGCACAGTGCACGACGCACTCGGCGCCGCGCACCAGTTCGGTGAGCGAAGGCCGATCTTCCAGCGCGCCGGGGATCCACTGCAGGTTGTCCGCGGCGGCTTTGTCGGCTTGCCGCGTCAGGGCGCGCACGCTAAACCCCTGCGCCAGCAGTTCCCGGACGATATGCCGGCCGATAAAGCCGGTCGCGCCCGTCACCGCCACGGTGCCGCTCATTGCGCGAAACCGGCCAACTGCGGCATTTGCGGGTAGAGCGAAGCGCTCAGCCAGCGTTTCTTGGCTTCGGCGCGGGCGGGTTTGCCCGACGACGTGCGGGGAATGCTGTGCGGCGGCAGCAGCTCGATGTCCACCGCGATGCCGAATTCGCTTTGAATGCGCGCGCTCAGGGAATGCACGATCTGCTCCCGGCGCTCTTCCGAACTGACTCGGCATTGGATCTGCAAAATGATCCTGGCCGCTTCGTCGTGTTCTTCGGTCACGAAGGCGATCGCATCGCCGGAACGTATTTCCGGTTCGGATTCCGCGACGTACTCGATATCCTGCGGCCAGATATTGCGGCCGCGAATGATGATCAAATCCTTCTTGCGGCCGGTGACGTACAGATAGCCGTCCAGCAGGTAGCCCAGATCGCCGGTATCCATCCAGCCGGTCACCTGAATTTGCTGCTGGGACTCAGCATCGCAAAAATAGCCGTTCATCAGGCTGGGGCCGGAAATCGTGATATGGCCGACCTGGCGCTCCGGCAGCGGTTGCCCGGTTTCGCTGCGGATCTCGATGCGGTGGCCAGGCAGCGCACGGCCGCAGTTGACGAAGGTCGAGACGGCGCGGGTTTTTTTGCCCGGCGCGACCGCTTTACCCTCGTACTCCAAAATATCGCGGTCGACCGCGTTGGTTTGCGGGCCGGAGCAAGGATCGGAAAAGCTCACCGCCAGGGTGTTCTCGGCCAGCCCGTAGCACGGCATGAAGGCTTTGCTGTCGAAGTTGATGCTGCGGAAGTGTTCGCCAAACTGGCTGAGCAGCTCGGCCGGGATCGGCTCGGCGCCTACGCCGGCGACCCGCCAACTGGAGAGATCCAGATCGGCCAGCTCTTTGGCGTTGCTGCGGCGCAGACACAGATCGTAGCCGAACGGCGGGGCGACGGACACCGTGCCGCGATTCTTGGCGATCAGTTTCAGCCACTGCATCGGGCGCATGGCGAAATCTTGCGTGCGCAGATAATCGACGGACAGCTGGGTCGCCACCGGCGTCAGCAGGAAACCGACCAGGCCCATATCGTGATAGAAGGGCAGCCACGACACGCAGCGATCGCCCGCGCGCAGCTTGATGCCGTCGCGACTGATCGCATTCAGGTTCGCCATCGCCGCCCGCTGGGTGATGATCACGCCGCGCGGGAAGCGGGTGCTGCCCGAAGTGTATTGGAGATAGGCGATATCGTCGGGCGAAGGCGCCGGCAGCGCGATCTCCGGCTCCGGCAATGCGTTGAAATCCGCGTCGCTGAGGATGTGCATCGCTGACGCGTTTTCCGTGGCGGAGGCGATGAGCGGCGTCCACTCTTCGCTGCTGATGATAGCCGCCGGGTTGCAGCTGGCGATCAGCCCTTTCAGTTTGGCGGTGTAGGAGTCGCGCTGGCCCACGCCCATCGGGATCGCCAACGGCACCGCCACCAGGCCGGCATATTGGCAAGCGAAAAAGGCTTCGACGAACCCCGCGCTGGTTTCGGCGATAAGCGCCACGCGATCGCCTTTCTTGAGCTTCAGGGACAATAAACGCCGCGCGCCCGAGATCGCTTTTTGCTGCAACGTGCGATAATCGAGAACGGTCACGAGTTGATTGCGCCGATCGTAAAAATTCATTCCCGTATTACCGAGCGCCGCGTAATCCAACGCGTCCACTAAAGTGGGGAAGTCCGCATAGCGCATGGGAAGAGAATGAGCGGAACTTGTTTCAGACATAGACAAACTTAGCCATAGATTAAAAATCACCAAAAGAGTTAAATCACTCTTGGCGAGGTAATTGATGTTTTACTATGAATAGGTTTTGAATAAGTTTGTTATTCAACCATCTTCATTCCGCGAATTGCGTATATTGCCGTACTTGAGCGGCACGCCGGTTATTAACCCGGTAGCGCGTGAGCGGCCTGCATTATCAGCCTTGAGCGGCGACCTGGAGATATACGAGAGGTGATTGTAATACCCGAGGTTCGCCGTTCTTTAGTCTGCATCTGTCGGGCAGGAAATACCTGTCTGCTCATAGGTTATGACCTCATGCATGGCTATCTTCGAACTTAAACACTTCCTAAACAGTATGCCGCAAGAAATCAAAAAGTGAATGCCTCATTTAAGTTGATTCTTAAAAAGAGCATTAAGTGGTAAAAATGGCGGCGCGCCTCCTGATTAAAGTCGGTACACTTAAAGCGGCGGGTTTCTTTCGCCAAAATAGCACTAAATAATAAAAGAGCACGCATAGCGTAGCATGTCAGCGCCGCTTTGGGCTTTCCTTTTTTTGTTTAATCACGCTGCCTCAGTGCGCGTGATAGGCAAATAATGCGCTGGTTCACAGGGGGAAATATTCGGTTTTTCTTATCGTTGAACCGGAGGCGATACACAATCCAATAAAAGAGAACAGCATAAAAAATGCTAAAGGCGTTGTCGCGCTCATATTTAATTATTTTATTAAAACGTAAGGCTATTTATGATCCGTATTGAGAAAGTTCTGGATAAACGCGAACTTAAAGAATTTATTGCTTTCCCTTCGTTACTGTTTCGTGATGACCCGAACTGGATTGAGCCGCTGTATTTAGAGCGCGAAGAGCACCTGTCAAAGAAGAATCCCGGCACCGATCATATCGAATGGCAGGCGTGGGTGGCGAAAAAGCAGGGGAAGGTCGTCGGGCGCATCACCGCGCAAATCGATTCTCTGCACCGGGCGCTGCACGGAGAAGATTCCGGTCACTTCGGCATGATCGACGCCGTTGACGATCCCGCCGTGTTCAGCGCGTTATTCACGGCGGCGGAGGAGTGGTTGCGGTCCAAGGGCACGCGGAAAATCACCGGGCCGTTCAGCCTCAATATCAATCAGGAAAGCGGCCTGCTGGTCGAAGGGTTCGACACGCCGCCGTCGGCCCTGATGACCCATGCCAAACCCTACTACGCGGCCCAGATAGCGCAGCAAGGGTATAGCGAAGGGATTGATTTGCTTGCTTATTGGATGAAAAGAACCGACCTGCATTTTTCGCCGTCGCTGACCCGGATGATGGATCAGGTGCGCAAAAAGGTGACCGTTCGCCGCCTCAACCGCAAGCGCTTTCGCGAGGAGATGCAGGTGCTGCGCGAGGTATTCAACTCGGGGTGGCAGCATAACTGGGGGTTTGTTCCGTTCACCGAGCATGAGTTCGCCACCATGGGGGATCAGCTGAAGTTCCTGGTGCCCGACGATATGATCCATATCGCCGAGGTGGATGGCGCGCCCTGCGCCTTTATCGTCGGGTTGCCGAACATTAATGAGGCGATTGCCGATCTGCAGGGGCGGTTATTGCCGTTCGGTTGGGCGAAGTTATTGTGGCGGCTGAAAGTCAGCGGCGTTCGCACCGCGCGCGTGCCGCTGATGGGCGTTCGCCAGGAATATCAATTCAGCCGCATCGGGCCGATTATTGCATTGCTGTTGATTGAGGCGCTGCGCGAGCCGTTCGCCAAGCGCAATATCGACGCGCTGGAAATGTCCTGGATCCTGGAAACCAATACCGGCATGCGGACGATTTTAGAACGTATCGGCGCGGTGCCTTATAAGCGCTACCGTTTGTACGAAAAGACGCTTTAATCGACTGATATCGCATCGCCTTTTAACGCCATCAGGATAATAAGCGCATTGCGTGCGGCGCCGTTCGTTTGGGATGACTGAGCGTGAGTGAAAGCATTGTCCCCAGAGTGGAACGGTTAAGGCCGTTAATTAATAAACCCAAGATAAATTCACGGCGCGTGATTTATTGAACCGCGATCGCCGTGATGCTGAAGAGAGCAGAATGCATGCCTGTGGAAAAGAAAAAGGGAATAAGCCGATTAACCTACAGCATAAGGAACTCCTGGGCCGGCTTTATTGACGCCGCGCTGACCGAAAATGCGTTTCGTGAATTATTGGTTATTAACGCCATTTTACTGGTTGTTACATTTACTCTGGATATTACAAAAATGGAGCGGCTGTTATTAATCGCCTGCAGTTTCCTGCTGCTGGTGGTTGAGCTGCTTAATACGGCGATTGAAACCGTGGTCGATCGCATTTCGCTGGCGTTGCATCCGTTATCCAAACGCGCCAAAGATCTGGGCGGCGCAGCGCAGCTGGTGGCGGTGATAATGACCATCATTATTTGGGGGACGGTGCTGCTGGGAGGATAACGGCGAGGCGCGCTCCGGCGTTAAACCGGTTGCTGCGGCTAAATAAGCGGCTATTATCGTTGCTTTACGCCTTTGGCGCCATGGTAAGGATAGGTTGCCGTTATGCCCGTGAATTTTGATCTCAACGATCTTTATGCGTTTCGCGCGCTGGTGGAGTACGGCAATTTTCGGCTGGCCGCAGAGTCCATCTGCCTGTCGCAGTCGGCATTGAGCCGCAGGATTGAGAAGCTGGAAAACGCGCTGGGCATCAAACTGTTCGATCGCACCACCCGGCGCGTGACCTTGACGCTGTACGGGCAGGCCTTCGCCGAACGTTCGGAGCAGCTGCTGATGAACGTCGAAGCGGTGATGGCTGATATCGATAAGGTCAGCCAGGAGCGGGTGGGGCTGGTCACCGTCGCCACGGTGCCGTCGGCGGCCTACTATTTCATGCCCGACGTGATACGCCGTTTCCGGCTTCGCTATCCGCGCGTGCGCGTTAAACTGATCGACGGCAGCGCAGGCAATGTCATCGAGGCGGTCACTGGCGGCCAGGCCGATTTCGGCATCTGTTTCGCCGGGCGGCTGCAGCCTAATCTTGAGTTTGTGCCGTTGGTGGGGGACGTCTACGTGGCCGCCTGCCGGCGCGACCATCCGCTCGCCGGTAAAAAGAGCCTCACCTGGCGGGAGTTTTATCAGCAGGATTACGTGTCGCTGGATAAAACCTCCGGCAATCGCAATCTGCTCGATCAGCGCCTGGAACACCTCGTGCCGGAACGCCCCAGCGTGTGTGAAACTCGCCATGTGACGACCATGCTGGGCATGGTTGAGGCGGGCATCGGCATTGCCGCCGTGCCCGCCATGTCGATGCCCGCTTCAGAGCACTCGGTGTTGACGTCGGTGCCGCTGGTCGATCCGGTGGTGAAACGCACCGTAGGCCTCATTAGACGCGGCGGCCGCATGCAGTCTTTCGTCGCCGCCGAGCTGGAAAAGCTGATTACTGAACAGTATCACTCTGCCTGACCGGCTGCGGCGCCGGTACGGTTCGCATGCCGGTCGCGCGAATGGTCGGCTGCGCCTGAGAGGAGGCGAGGAAGTCCAGCAGCGCTTTGCCTTCGCGGCGGTGCTCCGCCCTGGCGGTTACCGCGCCCGCGAAGCGGGTGATGTACTGCACGTTTTCAGGCAGCTCGCCGATAAAGGTCACGCCCGCCACGGGCAGCAATTCGCTGACCTGCTGGAAGCCCAGCGCGTATTTCCCCTGCGCCACTTCAGAGGCCACCGGGATGCGCTCAACCTTATGCGCTTTCCCTTTCACCTGTTCCTCGATGCCCAGCTTTTTGAACAGTTGGCCGCTGACATAGCGGCCGCTGGCGCTGTCGGAATAGGCGAAAGAGTCCGCCTGCAGCAAGACATTGCGCAGGTCGGCATCCGTTTTTATCACCGGTTTGGGCGCGCCCTGTTTGACCACCATGCCGATCGGCGAGTCGGCCAGCTCCACGCGCGAACCCGGCTGGGTCCAGCGCTCTTTTTCCAGTTGGGTGAGCGCGTCGCCCACCATGATCAGCACATCGGCTTGCTCTCCGCGCGCCAGCCGCGCGGGGATCGCCTGCGGCGTTTTGCCCATCGAGGGGCCGGACACCAGAATGATTTTGTCGCCGCTTTGGGCTTCATATTCCGGGGCCAGCTTCTCCAGCGCGGCTTTGAAGCCGCCGGAGATCATGACGGTCACGTCTTTGGCCAGCGCCGCCGTACTGCAGGAGGCGCACACCAGCGCGGCGAGGATCGAACGAGTGAGTTTTTGCATGGCATCATTCCTTTTGAGATGGCGGCTTAGCGCGCGGTTTGCAGCGGCATGGCGATGCGGCGATACATATACAGCGTCGCCAGCAGGGCGCACAGCGCGGCGAAGCTCATCCAGTAGCCCGGTGAAGCCTTGTCGCCGGTGTATTCGATCAACGCGGTGGAGACTACCGGCGTAAAGCCGCCGAACACCGCCGTCGCCAGGCTGTAGGCCAGCGAGAACCCGGCCACCCGCACTTCCGTTGGCATGATCTCCGTCAAGGCCGGGATCATGGCGCCGTTGTAGAGGCCGTAAATGAAGGACAGCCACAGCAGCACGGCCAGCATCATGCTGAAGCTGGGGGCGGCGGCGAGCAGGCTCAGCGCCGGGTAGGCGGTGGCCAACGTCAGCAACGTCATGGCGACCAGCACCGGTTTGCGGCCGAAACGGTCCGACAGCGCGCCGCCGATGGGCAGCCAGATGAAGTTGGAGATCGCCACCAGCAGGGTGACCAGCAAGCTGTCGGAAGCGCTGAGCAGCAGCACCTTTTTGCCGAAGGTCGGCGCATAGACGGTGATCAGGTAAAACGCGGTGGTGGTCATGGCGACCATCAGCATGCCGGCGATCACTACCGGCCAGTTCTTCAGCAGGGTTTTAAACACGTCGCGCATCGCCAGATGGTGACGGCGAGCGGTAAATTCCTGCGTCTCTTCCAGCTTGCGGCGCAGGAAGAAGATGAAGGGAACGATCAGGCAGCCGAACAGGAAAGGCAGGCGCCAGCCCCATTCGCGAATGGCGCTTTCTTCCAGCGCCGCATTGAGCGCGAAGCCCATGGCCGCCGCCACCATGATAGCCACCTGCTGGCTGCCGGACTGCCAGCTGGTGTAGAAGCCTTTACGGCCCGGCGTGGCGATTTCGGCCAGATAGACGGACACGCCGCCCAGCTCCGCGCCCGCCGAGAAGCCTTGCAACAGACGCCCGCACAGCACCAGCAGCGGCGCCCAAAGCCCGATGCTTTGGTAAGAGGGGATAAGCACGATCAGGAAGGTGCCCGCGGCCATGATCGACAGGGTCACGATCAACCCTTTGCGGCGGCCGACTTTATCGATGTAAGCGCCCAGCACGATGGCGCCGATCGGGCGCATCAGAAAACCTGCGCCGAATACCGCGAAGGTCATCATCAGCGAGGCGAACTCGCTGCTGGCTGGGAAAAAGGTGTGTGCGATGTAGGTAGCGTAAAAGCCGAACAGGAAAAAATCGAACTGCTCTAAAAAGTTGCCGGAGGTGACGCGCAGTATCGCGCCGGTTCTGGCCCGGGTGGTCATGGGTGAGGTAGAGGAATGCATCTTTATCTCCAGTTTGTTATTGGCGCTTGACGCCGCGCCTGTTGCTGAAGACTCGCTCAGGAAAATAAAGTAAATAAGCGCAATAAACTCATGGCGCGATGCGTTTGACGCATCAATTGGCGTTAACAATGTTGCCTAACCCGATGTAACGTGGCGTTAACAAGTTTGTCGCTCATCGCCCGCTGCGCAGAACGCCGAAAACGTTATGCGCTTTTTGTGACAGGGTTCATAAAGGGGCGGCGGGGAGAGAAGGTAGTGATCAGGCAGTAACGGTTTCTGGGCCAGAGGGTTGTCCCGGCTGGGGATGGTGATATTTACCCGCTCACATCATCCTACTCTGGCTTCAACCTAACCGCGGGATCGCCCAATACGACATAATTACGGATATCATCGCGCGCGATTTGCAATGCCAGCAAGTCAGCGGCGGGGACGGTTTGTCCATTCAGTTTGTTATTCAGTTTTTCCAACAGCCTGGTGCTTAGCACCCCCCACTGCCCGTTGAAAGCGTCGGTGGCCATACCGACGCGTTGGCCGGCAAGCAAGCGATGGATGACGTCACGAAATCGTTGGGGCTGCGCCATACCGATTTCAGAAACGAAGCTGGATGCCCACACCCGATCAATATGTCCCAGAGAAGCCAGAATGCCTCCCTGGGGAAGTGTCATGAGCTTTTGCGGCAGGCGGGCCGTCATCGCATGTGGTGCAATGCGGACGCGATCCGCTTTAGAGTGAAAGTTATCGAACGCCGGCGTACCGGCGCCATAGCAGGCAAAAAACAAATGGATCATGCCATGAACGTTGGCATGCTCTGGAATATCTTGTGCGGCAAACCAGTGTTCATGGGTAATATCGCCATAAGCGGGCCAATCCTGACACACCAATGCCCCTTGATGGTCCGCCAGTCGAGGGTCATCGGCCTGAAAGGCCATGCCGTGCGTGCCCGTGATCAGCAGCGAAGGCGGGTTATGTGGGGCACTGAGCAGGTGACTCAGGCAGGCTTTGGTCGCTTGCTCGCTTAATGAACTGTTTAACGCAAAGCGATACTTTTCACCCAACGGCCCGAGTGAACCTGTGCCAGCGCCAAAGGGGGTGGCGACATGCTTGATGAACAGCTGGGTGGCGCGATCGAAATCATGGCGGGTAGCGAACAGTTCAATACGCCGAGCTGTTTTGCGAGAGGCATCTGTTTCATGGGCCACGATGCTGTCTGCATAGGCGGTAAATTCTTCAAGTGTGGGGAAATCCAATCGCCCAACCCCGGCGACGAGATCCAGCGCATATTGAAATTCAAACGGAATGGCCTCTGGCGAACCGATCAGGACAAGATAATAAGGCATGCCGAGATCGGGATTAATCATATCTAATGAGGAACCATGACGATTAAGCCAGCCGCTGGCGCTTTCGCCCTGTCGGTAACCGTCCGGACCGGCGAAGATGCGGAATGTGCCGGCGGCCTGCTGCCGTCGCAATTCAACCAGAGGGGCCAGTGCGGCCAAATGAGGTGCCGAGTCCATATTCGCGGCGAAGAGGAGCCCCCAACCACTTTCGGACAGTTGGTCGGCATCGAAACCGAATTGCAAACCCAAATGCGCTCTGTCGGGAAATGCCGCGCCGACGGTTTGTCCGAGCAGTGATTCAGCTGCAGACTGATGCTGCTCGTGCTGATCCATGCCCCCGGTTTCCAATGGCAACCCCGTGTCAGCGTGAATGCCGAAAGCCAGTAGCGGCATCTGTTCTTCGTCAATCATGATGCGTTCGCCGTTTTGAGCGCCGCTTGCCAGAGCAGATGGGCCACTTCGGGGCCGGCAATATCGCTGTGCGAGCCGGAGATGCCGTTGCCATGGCAAATAAAATTGCTGCTGTTCACGTTATAAATGTGAGCCGGAACGAAGGCATAGGTGCCGGCGGCTGGCAATAGGGTAATATTGTGAGCGGTGGGTATGCCACAAATGCCCAACGCGCCAATTGCGGCATAGAGCGGAGGAAACATGTAGGCGACCTGGCCAGCCACCCCTGCAGCCCAGGGATAAAGTTTGCCGACGGCCATGTCGCTGTCCGAGCGCGTAGCCACTAAAGGCCCGCTGATTTTCTTTTCCATCAGGATGTTATTGAAGAATCCTGCCGTTTCATGTGATGTAGGGAGTGATGAGGTAAAGGACCAGATAGACATGGCGCCTTGGACCAATACGCAAGAGTTTATCGGGAATGGCAACGGCGTAGCGCCAGCAGGGCCCGCAATGGCCGCGCTGGCGACTATGCAACCGAAACTGTGTCCCATCAGATGGATGCGTACGGCGGGTGAGGCTTGCTGCATAGCGCGCAGCAGAGGATGCAGCCCTCTTTCGCCGACGTCTTTGGCTCTTTTCTTCATCGTCCAAAAAGTTAATTGCCGCAGAGGCGCAAGTAACGGGTTGTCGCCGACATCATTACCGAAGGCCACATTATTGACGGCTTCAGCCACGGTTTGATCGGGATCGAAAGGCAGACGATCGGCGGAGCCTTCACCCGGTGCGCCGTTGGCACCCAAATCCAGTGCGGCATTGAGCTCTAAATAGGCCGCACGCAAGGTGTCGGATAACGTCATTGACGCGGAGTCTGTGCGTACTTCATCAAAGATTTTATACAGCGCCGCCCGAACTTCCGGTGTGCCGCCGAGCGCCTCGATATGGAAGTCGATCCTTTCTCTCAATGTCTGAGTGTTAGCAGGGGAGAAACTGGTGTCTGAGGCCTCTTTTTCATCCCCCCATGCCAGACTGGGCCAGTGAAAGCCAATGTGCATTTCTTGAAACGAGGGGATTTGTTGCTGCATATGCCGACGATCTTCATCCAGCGAGGCAAAAGCGCCGATCCAACTGTCAAATTGAGCGAAGGCTTTGGCCTTATCCTGATGCCAGCCGTGGCAGCGAATGAACACGTCGGTAATGCCATTGTCCACCAGGGATGACAGCATCAACTCGCTCAGTTTGCCGTTAGGTGCATCGGGATCGTTATCTAGTTCCGCGCCGTTTTTATCGGTGACAATCATGAAATAGTTTGTATCCGTTGTCGGGATCGTGCGGTATGGCATACAACCTCCTAAAAAGTCATTTCGATGGATTGTCGGGACACGGGTCATTAATGGACGCATAGTGGAAGTATTTGTCGATGTCTCCAGGCTGGAATGTCGGGCGGTTCGCCCATTTACAAGCCTGTTTTATCCAGCTTTTCATGCGCAGATCCCAAATGGCTGTGCCGGCGCTTGATGAAGAAACCAGCCATTCTCCATCCTGAGAAAGGGCGAGGGCGGTGATTGGCGTCGTGTGGAAGTCTTGTGCGATGTGCATGGCTGAACCTGCGATGAACACGGACAACTGCCCCTTGTTGTCAGCCATGGCGACGGTGTTGCCATCACCCGCGACGGCCAATAGATGGGGGATAAAAAATGAATCATTTTTCTTCTGTGTGAACGACCAGTCCTCCCCGTTCATCGTTGCGGAATATATCTTGCCCGAGAAGTCGCCCAGCAGCATCGTTTGGCCTGAAGAATCGAACGCCAGTGTTTCGATCGGCGCACGCATATTGCTGGATTCAGAACGTTCGCTCGCAACCTGAATGACGCGGGTTTTGACTATCTCAAGTTCTTCACGTGACTGAGCGTTGAATCGCCATGAGACGATTTCATTCTTGTCATTTATGGTCATGATTTCGTCGCTGTTGGGTTTGAACCAGGGCAATGGAAAGTAGACGTTGCGCTGAGTTTTAATTTCTTTGCAGGTGAATCCATGGGGGGCTGACGCGGTGAGGCGATACAGTTTATTGGCGAGCTCTCGCCCGTTCTTGCCGACGAGGGTAACCGCCAGCAGGGTGCCGGCATCATTGACGCGAATGGCGGCGATGCGGCGGCCTGGCGGTTGCAGCAGGCACGCCAGCGGCTCGCCTTGGGAAGGTGAAATCAGCACATTGCGAAACACCTCAACGCCTTGCTGTTGCGCAGCAAAGAGCGTCGTGGCTGAGGGGGACCACGCGAGAGCGACGACGTTCGATACCGGCAACTGCCGAATGACCGATGGTTGGCCGGTATTGGCATCCAACCGATATTGCGTCAGCCCTGTCGCCTGTACGGTGAATAGCTGACGGTTTGCTTTACTGTCGACAAACAGCGCGGGAGCTTGAGGACTAAGCAAAAATTGCCCTAAAGGATGTCTGTCAACGCGCAAATTGACTTTGAGTATGTCGCCGGCTTCACTGGTGACATAGGCGGTTTGCTCATCAGGCTCGGTCGCGACGCTGACCAACTGCCGCGGAAATTGCAAAAGGGTGCGGTTGGTGGGAGCGGCGGCATTATTGGCCGAAAACAGCCACAGCTTGAGGCTCCCATCCCAGCTTAATGACAAGAGGTCGCCATTTTTCAGATACTTGAGTTGCGCGACGGTTTGCTGATGAGCGTTGATAATCGTTGGCCAGTAAAAGAACGACGATTTTGGCAAGGGGGCGTCGGCTCGCGGCGAAACATCCTTTTCGACGTTATTCTTGGTCGGAGAAAGGCGTGAAGTGTCCCAGATATAAATGTAGCCATCCCTGCTGCCGGCTGCGATAAATCGTCCATCGGGGCTGATGTCGATACTGTAAAAAGTTTTGCTGTACTCGGTCTCTGGCGCGATGGCCGCCAATGGGATGGACTGTTGCGGTTTACCTTGGCTAAACGTCTGCCATTTGACTGCCCTGCTTGTGGCGATGGCGACGTTATCCAGAGCATTTTGGGGGGCGACGGCGGTGGCCATCACGGAGTTGGTTTTCTTATCGAATTGTTGTGACAATAATTCAAATTCGGCTCCGGATATTTTCCACACGGCCAGCGTACCGTCTTGATATCCGGCATAAAGCCTGTCGCCAGCTGCCGTGATGGCACGCACCTTGTTGCTTACATGCTTAGTGTTGTCACTATCGGGCAGATGTAGCGGGCCTCCCACGGTTTTTCTTGTCGCCAGACCCCAGATACGGATCGTCCCATCGCCATCTCCAGTCGCCAATAGTTTAGGTGTGACTAATGTTAAGGTGTTAATTCCCGAGGGATGCACCTGTTGCACCTCTTCGGGGGGGATGAATTCGCTGTTCGCACCGCAGGTTTTTATCGAGAAACGGTCACGGCCGATCTTGGCGCTAATGCATTCGTTCTCGCGGATTCGTACTACTGTGGTTTTGCCATCGCCGAGAGTATCAATGCGCTCAAGTTGTCTATAGCGGCCGAGATAGTCGCCGAGCAACATTTGAAAATTGAACGTCAACAGATTGTTTGAGTTGGCTGGTAACCGTAACTGCGCGCCGGCCGCGGTGGCTAAGGCTTCCAAACCTGGGTTGGGGTGATCGTTGAGAATGGAAAGAATACCGGTTTGAATGGCGAGATAATTCAACGCGAGCTTGGTTTTCTGTTGTTCATCGGCGCTTTTGTCAACAAAGAAACCAATAATTATCGCCAAAACGGCGATGACTAAACCCGAAGCGCAAAAAAGCTGCCGTGTCCTGCGGCGATACGACGCATACGCCGCGAGGAATCGCGCCTCGACTTTTGAATCAGGAGCATCGCTTTCCGCCGGCCTCATTTTTCGTTGGGTACGGTATGGCAGGGCGCGAAAGTAATCTGGTTTTTCGCCGTCCATATGCCATATCCGCGCCTGTTTTTGCCATTCTTTCAGATTGTTGTTGCGCCACTCTTCTATGCTGCGGCGTACGGGGCCGGCTAAACGATCGTGCGCCAATTCATACCACATGTCGTCTTCACGGCTTTGACGACGGATGAGATGGTGCTCCTCGAGCTTTTGAATTTCTTTAAGTGATGGCCCGTCCGTGCTTTGCGGGCTGAAAATCACGGCTGAGCGGCGCCCACTTAACGTCAGCAGATACCGGTCTATCCAATCTCCCAACGTTCTGAATCGATGGGGATCTTGCGCCGCCAGATTGAGCGTCTTGGTGCAGTAATCCAGTAAGGCATTGTCCGGGTTATATCCCGCCACGTCGGCGACGCGAACCTCACAGACCTGCCGCTCGGTTTGGCTTAAGGTGTTCCACAGATCCGTACAGATAACCTGCAGCTGTACCGGTTCCACGGTCTTACTCGGGCGTGCGCCTTCCGGCGCTTTAATCAATTCGCTGACCAGCAACTGCGCCGCATCTGTTCCGTCTTGCACTGGAAAAGCGACGCCCATGGCTTCTGCCGGCCCCTTGATGGCGGCGACGGCTTGCTCGACCGACAACAGGTTTAAACGGTAGGTGTTGTTAAGGCGGGTGGGAATATCATCTCGGAAATCATCAAGCCAGGAGAAGTATTCTTCTCGCATGCTGATGAGGAGCCAGATGGTTTTTTCGTCGTTTGACAGCAGTTCTTTCAACTGCTGGAAAAAGACTTTTTGTTGCTCGTAGGGGACATTACCGGTTAACACTTCCTCAAATTGATCGAGCACCAACAGAAGACGCTTCGGCGGATCAGATTCAGGCAGAGTGATACGGTTGAAGTAGGTAAGAAGCGTATCATTGGGACGAATCGAGCCAAAACTATCTTGGTCCAGGCGCTGCAAGAGGGAGGTGACCGGATCGGTATCATCGGCCTGCGCGATGCGCTGCACGGGTAAAACATGGAACAGCGTTGTCAGTGTGGATAAAAGGCCGTTCTTTGCCATCAAAAGCGAGGTTTTACCCGCTCCGGAAGGGGAGTACAGCACGATTATCCGATCCGAGATTAAGCGCCATTGCAGTTGCTTAATGTCCGCGTCGCGACCGAAGAGTGTTTGTTCGGCGCTAAAAGGGCTGGGGCCTACGTAAGGAGCCTTCATGAGTCCTCCTGCGTACGGGCATTTAATTCCGCCATAAAGGTGGTAACGTCTCCCCAGTACAGACGCCATTGGGCCTTCGTCTGCAGGTATTTTTCGATATAGCGGCGTGCGCTGCCGGGATCAAGAATGCTGTTTGGATCAATTTGTACAGAGAAATGTTCGATATTTTTGCGCAGGTCATGGCCTTCCAACAGTAAAAGGCTGCGAAACAGTACCCGAAACTCCCAGGATTCAGCCTGCAGGCCGACAAACAGCAGCGCGCTGCTGTTCAGCCTGGCGCGCACGTAAAGGGGAATGGCGTCTTGGGCGGAAGAGACTTTGGTCAGGTAGTCAAAAAAATGATCTTCGGTTAACACCAGCGATTTTGGCGTGGATAAATCCCCGAAGAGCTTGAACACGATCGGATGGGTCGCAGTGCCTTCGTCCGCCGGGCTGGCGGGGGCTCGGCTGACATAATTGGCATCGCAAATTTCAGCGTGTATATTCCACCTCAGCAGGCGGACTGTCGGCGTCGCGCCCTGTTCTTTGAGGGCATCGACCAGTAGATCGCTGGGATCGGTGGTGATGTAAACCGGGAGTTTATAGCCGGCCAAGATCCGCAGCGGATCAAGAGGGGTACGGGCGCGGATTTTTTGCCCCACCACTGAAACCAGTTCTCCTAGTGATGTGTAGATCTCCATTTGATCTAAACCTTTTAGCCGGTCCGGCACATCGTCAGGATATTTCTCAAGAATTCGCTCATAGACGTACTTGTAAAATTCCTGACGGGGGTATTTGTCTTGCCGCATCACGGCAAGATATTGTGCAATCTGCGGCAGACCCGCCACGTCGTGCCCACCTAACGGATAGTGGTAGATTTCCCCCCATTCACGTGCCAGTTCACGCCGCGAGCCGAACAGCGCTTCGTTCATGCTCGGGCCGAGGATAGGAGTGCTGTCTTGGCTGGTAATATTGTCGACGATCAGAGCCCAGGGATCCTTATTTTCGTCGGAAACACCGAATCCGGGTGGATACCAAATACGTGCATTATTCAACCGGGTAAAAACGACCGGGATCCACCAGTCCGGTGAGTCCATGATTTTTGCCCGCGCACTGGCGGTAGCGCGATCGACTTCGCCATGCTCCGCCAGCTGTCTGAAAAACTCCGGGATAAATTGCGTTGCCGCAGACATCGAAAGCTTGCCCTGCATCGCCAATACCGCCGGCACGCCCTCTTTGGCTAACAGGGGGCCCAGAGCGACCAGCGCGTCGCGTGCGGGATTGCCGGCACCGGCGCTTTGGCAGGAGCATAGGACGACCAAGCTGGGAATTCTCTCCAGCGCGCCCAAACGCGCGGCGAAATCTTCGCCGGTGACGCTGGCGGCATTCCCGGTCTCATCCTCCAACCACAACACGGCGCCTTGCTGCCCGACAATGCCGTGACACATGAGATAGAGAATGTCGGCTCCCTCTTCTATGCCTTCGATAATCGCCTGGAGCGTCGCGCTTCCGCGCCGCGTGAGCGTGGTTAACGGAACATGACGCAGCGCATTTTCAGCGAGCTCCTGCTCATGAGGAACGTTGATGGGCGGGAAGGTTTCCGACAGGTCCTGAGGATTGGCGATGGCTAATAGTGCCTTAATGCCTTGTTTAGGGCGCAACATTGGGAGGCGGTAAGTTCGGGCCGCCAGATAGCGCGAAAAAACGCACTGATTGCTGCGTAAGAGATGTGTGGCCGTATCGGTGGGATCAACCATCGTTTCCCAAGGGAGGCTGTGTAATATGGATGCATTTGAATCGATAAGCAGGCGTATTTTTAGCGGGCTTTGTTGATGGTCGGAAAATGCCCGTGCGGACGTGAATGCATCACGCAGTGCGGGCTGCATAAACAGTGATTCCGATAATAACCGGCCCATTCTTTGCGGGTTGCGGGAGTAAAATGTCGGATCGTGGATGTTTAATGCCAACGGGATGAAAGGGGTAATATTTTCGCTTTCGTCAAAGCGCTGGCGAAAACTGGCTTGAAATTCATCGAGTGAATTCCGCTGAAACACGATCTCAAGTTCCGCATAGCCTTTCATGAACGTACCCCCGACAGTAGCGTTGTCGACAGCATTGACGACCAAAACGAGAGAGGGAGGCGGGAGTCTACCCAGCGTATTTCAGCACGTAGTTATTTAGATAACTGATTTTTTTATTTAATATTTTGCTGAGACACTGGGTGTTCAGAGCGTCGCCGACCAGTTCGTGACGGTATAATATACATCTAGCTTGAATAAGGATTTCTGTCCAATATGGCGCGGTGTTGATGAGGAGCGCTTCGCTACTGAAATAAAATAAGGGCGAAAATTAATAGATAAATAACGATAGGATGAGTTGGATCGTGCCACGCAACGCAAAAAGCCCGCTTAAGTTTCCTTAAGCGGGCTTCTCTAAATATGGCTCCTCTGACTGGACTCGAACCAGTGACATACGGATTAACAGTCCGCCGTTCTACCGACTGAACTACAGAGGAATCGTTGGAACGGGGCGAATAATAGCGGGGCATCCGGGGTTTGTCAAAGCGCTAAACTGCAAAAAAAGCGCGTTTGCTGAGGGAATGAGCACCTTGCGCTGTTTTTCGGCATTTTCCATCGCTATGCGTTGATTTTTGCATCCCAAATCGTTTTGACGCCGCTTGCACACGCCTTTGCACGGCGATGGTGCAGGGCCGTTCTCCCACCCATACTTCCACTCGCGCTAACCGTATTGGCCAGACCCTGGTTAACGCCGCCACACGCCGCGCCGTAACTGATATGTAGGATGAATAAGCAAACAATATGTATTCGTCGTCACAATGGCTGGATTTTTGCTTACCCATTTTTGGGGAATGCGACTGCGCTCTCAAGAAAATTATTTTCCCCGTCTACACATAAAGTGACTGATCCGCGCCCCAGGGCGTTTCGCTACAACAGTGCTGAGGAAGATAACAATGTCATCGAAATTGATAAAAAGTCCGCTCGCTGCTTTGCTCATCGGTTGTTTAGGTACGGCGTTTTCCGCGCAGGCCGATATCGTCATCGGCGTCGCCGGGCCGTTCTCCGGGCCGAACGCCACCTATGGCGATCAGTATTGGCGCGGGGCTTCGCAGGCGGCGGCGGACATCAACGCCGCCGGCGGGATCAAAGGGGAAAAAATCAAACTGGTGCAGGGGGATGACGCCTGCGAACCGAAACAGGCGGTCGCGGTTGCTAACCGGCTGGTGGATCAGGACAAGGTGTCGGCGGTGGTCGGCCACTTCTGTTCCTCATCCACCATGCCCGCCTCCGAGGTGTATGACGAGGCCGGCATCATCGCCATTACCCCCGGCTCCACCAACCCGCAGATCACCGAGCGCGGCATGAAGACCATGTTCCGCATGTGCGGGCGCGACGATCAGCAGGGGGTGATCGCCACCAACTACATGCTGGATACCCTGAAGGCCAAACGCATCGCGGTGATCCACGATAAAGACACCTACGGCCAGGGGCTGGCGGACGCCGCCAAGGCGGCGATGAACAAGCGCGGGGTTAAAGAGGTGCTGTATGAGGGGCTGTCGCGCGGCGAGAAAGACTTCAACGCCCTGGTGACCAAGATCGCTTCGGTCAAGCCGGACGTGGTCTACTTCGGCGGCTGCCATCCCGAAGCCGGGCCGCTGGTGCGCCAGATGCGCGAGCAGGGCGTGACCGCCAAGTTCTTCTCCGGCGACTGCGTGGTGACCGAAGAGCTGGTGACCGCCGCCGGCGGGCCGCAGTACACCAACGGCGTGCTGATGACCTTCGGCAACGATCCGCGCCAGATCGCGGAAGGCAAGGCGGTGATCGCCAAGTTCCGCGCCAGCGGCTTTGAGCCGGAAGGGTACACCCTTTACTCCTACGCTTCGATCCAGGCGATCGCCGCCGCCTTCAACGCCACCGGCGGCAAAGACAGCGCCAAGGCCGCCGAATGGCTGAAGTCGCACGATGTTGACACCGTGATGGGTAAAAAAGCCTGGGATCAGAAGGGCGATCTGAAGGTCTCGGATTACGTGGTCTATCAATGGGATGACAAGGGCAAATATCACCAACTGTAAACGGCCGAACATTGAGGGTGTGACCCTATGACCGACGGGCCGCCGCCTTGGCGCGCCCGTTCCGCGACTACCTTTGGGCCGCGTCGGACTGCGTTGGCGGCCTTACCAGGCGAGACTGCTCATTATGGATGTATTCTTTCTGCAACAGCTGATCAACGGCCTGACCCTCGGCGCGGTGTATGGCCTGATCGCCATCGGCTACACCATGGTTTACGGCATCATCGGCATGATCAACTTCGCCCACGGCGAGGTGTACATGATCTCCGCCTACCTGTGCGCCATCGGTCTGGCGCTGCTGTCGTTCTTCGGGCTGCAATCGTTCCCGCTGCTGATCCTCGGCACGCTGGTATTCACCATCGTCATCACCGGGGTGTACGGCTGGGTGATCGAGCGTATCGCCTACAGGCCGCTGCGCAACTCCACCCGCCTGGCGCCGCTGATCTCCGCCATCGGCATGTCGTTAATCCTGCAAAACTATGCGCAGATCAGCCAAGGGCCGCGTCAGCAGGGCATCCCGACGCTGCTGAGCGGCGTGTTCCGCCTGGAATTCGACGGCGGCGTGGTGCAGATCACCTACACCAAGGTGTTCATTCTGGTGGCGTCGCTGCTCGGCATGGCGATCCTCACCTACATCATTCAGCGCACCCGGCTGGGGCGCATCTGCCGCGCCACCCAGCAGGATCGCAAAATGGCCTCGATTCTCGGCATCAATACCGATCGGGTGATCTCGCTGGTGTTCGTGATCGGCGCCGCCATGGCCGGGCTGGCCGGGGTGCTGATCACCATGAACTACGGCACCTTCGATTTTTACGTCGGCTTTATCATCGGCATCAAGGCCTTCACCGCCGCGGTGTTGGGCGGCATCGGCTCGCTGCCGGGCGCGATGCTGGGCGGGCTGCTGCTCGGCGTGGCGGAGGCGCAGTTCGCCGGCATGGTGAATTCGGATTACAAGGACGTGTTCTCCTTCGGGTTGCTGGTGGCGATCCTGATCTTCCGCCCGCAGGGCCTGCTCGGCCGGCCGCTGGTCGCCAAGGTTTAAGGAGAACGCCATGTCGCAATCCGCAATCAACGGCGGGCTGAACGTCAAACGCAGCCTGCTGGATGCCGTTTTGGCCGGGCTGATCGCCCTGATCGTGTTCGGGCCGATCGTCGGCATCGTGCTGAACGGCTACAGCTTTAACTTCGAGCCGCACCGGCTGGTGTGGATCATCGTCGCGGTGATGGCTGGGCGGCTGCTGCTGAGCCTGTTCCTGCAAACCGCGCCGGGCCGCAAGGTGCTGGCGCGCTTCGACGGCGGCAACGACGGCGTGTACGTGCGTCCGCTGGGCTATAAATCCAATCTGCGCTGGTTCCTGCCGCTGATGGCGGCGATCGCGCTGCTGTTCCCGTTCGTCGCCACCAAATACCTGCTGACGGTGGCGATCCTCGGCCTGATCTACGTGCTGCTCGGACTGGGGCTGAACATTGTGGTCGGGTTGGCGGGGCTGCTCGATCTGGGGTACGTGGCGTTTTACGCCATCGGCGCCTACGGGCTGGCGTTGGGCTACCAGTATCTCGGGCTCGGTTTTTGGGCGATGCTGCCGCTCGGGGCGCTGATGGCGGCGTTGGCAGGCGCGCTGCTGGGCTTTCCGGTGCTGCGCATGCACGGCGACTATCTCGCCATCGTCACGCTCGGGTTCGGCGAGATCATCCGGCTGGTGCTGAACAACTGGATGTCGCTCACCGGCGGGCCGAACGGCATTTCGGTGCCGGCGCCGACGGTGTTCGGCCTGGAGTTCGGCCGGCGCGCTAAAGACGGCGGGGTGCCGATCCACGAGTTTCTCGGCATCGATTACAATCCCAACCTCAAGTTCATCTTCATCTACGCGATGCTGTTTTTGGTGGTGCTGCTGGTGCTGTACATCAAGCACCGGCTGACGCGCATGCCGATCGGCCGCGCCTGGGAGGCGCTGCGCGAGGACGAGATCGCCTGCCGCTCCCTCGGGCTGAACCACGTGCTGGTGAAGCTGTCGGCGTTTATGCTGGGCGCTTCCACCGCCGGGCTGGCGGGGGTGTTTTTCGCCACTTATCAGGGGTTCGTCAACCCGACCTCGTTCACCTTCTTCGAGTCGGCCCTGATCCTGGCGATCGTGGTGCTGGGCGGCATGGGCTCCACCCTCGGCGTGGTGCTGGCGGCCTTTGTGCTGACGGTGGCGCCGGAGCTGCTGCGCAGCTTCGCTGAATACCGGGTGCTGCTGTTTGGCGTGCTGATGGTGGCGATGATGATCTGGCGGCCGCGCGGGCTGGTGCGCATCAGCCGCGCCAGCTTTGCGGAACGCAAGGGGGTGGCGCCATGAGCGACGCCATTTTGCGGGTGGAACACCTGATGATGCGCTTTGGCGGCATCAAGGCGCTGAACGACGTCAATCTGGAGGTGGAGCGCGGTTCCATCACCGCCCTGATCGGCCCCAACGGCGCCGGCAAAACCACGGTGTTCAACTGCCTGACCGGTTTCTATCGCGCCACCGGCGGCGCGATCCTGCTCAATACCCACAAGCGGCCGACCGATGTGATCCAGGTGCTGGGGCAGAAGTTCCGCGCCGGCGACTGGATACGCCCGAAGCGGCTCGGTTCACGCCTCTATTACAAGATGTTCGGCGGCACCCACCTGGTCAACCGCGCCGGGCTGGCGCGCACCTTCCAGAATATCCGCCTGTTCCGCGAAATGTCGGTGGTGGAAAACCTGCTGGTGGCGCAGCATATGCAGAGCAACCGCAATCTGATCGCCGGGGTGCTGAATACGCCGGGCTACCGCCGGGCGGAAAGCGCCGCGCTCGATCACGCCTTCTACTGGCTGGAGGTGGTGGATCTGGCGGACTGCGCCAACCGGCTGGCGGGGGAGATGTCCTACGGCCAGCAGCGGCGGCTGGAGATCGCGCGCGCCATGTGCACCGCGCCGGAGATGATCTGCCTCGACGAACCGGCCGCCGGGCTGAACCCGGTGGAGACGGCCGCGCTGAGCCGCATCATCCGCTTCCTGCGCCAGCATCACGGCATCACGGTGCTGCTGATCGAGCATGACATGGGCATGGTAATGGAGATCTCCGATCGGGTGATCGTGCTCGATCACGGCGATGTGATCGCCCGCGGCACGCCGCAGGAGATTCAGCACAACGAGGCGGTGATCGCCGCTTACCTGGGCGCGGACGAAGAGGAGCTGGCGGGATGAGCGAAGCGATGTTGGAATTTCGCGAGGTCGATGTGTTTTACGGGCCGATCCAGGCGCTGCGCCAGGTGTCGCTGCAGGTGAACGCCGGGGAGACGGTGGCGCTGATCGGCGCCAACGGCGCGGGCAAGTCCACGCTGTTGATGTCGATCTTCGGTCAGCCGCGCATCGCCGGCGGGCAGATCCTGTTTCGCGGCGAGGACATCAGCCGCCGCTCCACGCACTTTGTTGCCAGCAGCGGCATCGCGCAGGCGCCGGAGGGGCGGCGCATCTTTCCGGACATGAGCGTGGAGGAGAACCTGCTGATGGGCACCATCACCGTCGGCAATCGCTACCTGGAAGAGGATTTGCCGCGCATGTTCGAGCTGTTTCCGCGCCTGAAAGAGCGGCGCAACCAGCGGGCGATGACCATGTCCGGCGGCGAACAGCAGATGCTGGCGATCGCCCGCGCGCTGATGAGCCGGCCGAAGCTGTTGCTGCTGGACGAGCCGAGCCTGGGGCTGGCGCCGATCGTGGTGCGGCAGATCTTCGGGGTGCTGCGCGAACTGACCCGCAGCGGCATGACGCTGTTTCTGGTGGAGCAGAACGCCAACCATGCGCTGAAACTGTCCGATCGCGGCTATGTGATGGTCAACGGCCAGATCCGCCTCACCGGCAGCGGGGAAGAACTGTTGAACGATCCGCAGGTGAGAAAGGCGTATCTGGGCGGCGGCTGACAGCCGCCTGCGGGCAGGGAAGCCCGCGTTCATTTTTCGGCGTCGCGCTCTTGGCCATCGTACTGCGAGCGGGCTGCCCTGAAGGCGTCGGCGGAGGAGATAATCCACGACCAGAGCGGCAGCATGTTGAGCAGCATTTCTTCCCCCGCCTCGGTGATGGTGTAAACCACGCGGGGCAGTTTTTCCTGATAATCGCAGCGCGATATCAACCCATCCCGCTCGAGATGGCGCAGCGTCCGCGTCAGCATTCTCTGCGTCACGCCCGCTAATTGGCGGCCTAGTTCGCCGTGGCGCAGCGGCCCGTGGGTGCCCAGGAGATGCAATACGCCCAGCGACCAACGGTTGCCCGCATGCGCGAGGATCTCGCGCTTCAATCCTTCATCGTCGTTGCTCAATGCTTCACAGAACGCTTGCGAAAATTGCAGCAGCGCTTCCCGATCGCTCGTCATATTCCTCCCCGGTATCACGCGTGTACCTAATTGAACCCGTTTTTGTCAGCTGTCAGGATGATGCAGTGTCAAGACAGGAGGCAAGCATGAAATCCACAAATCCATCCATCAATACCGTGCTCATACTCGGCGCCGGCGAACTGGGGCTGCCGGTACTGCGAGCGATGAGCCGGCAGGCTCGGTTATCTCCATCTTTAAAAATCAGCGTACTGCTCCGGCCGGAGGCCGCCCGCGCCGTGAGCGGCCCGCTCCGGGTGCGGCGGGATGAGCTGGCGCGGCTCGGGATCGCCGTGGTGGAAGGCGATCTGCAGCAAAGCGGGGTGGATGCGCTGAGCGTGCTGCTGCGTGGCTTTGATGCGGTAATCAACTGCAGCGGCTTCGTTGGCGGGGCGGGCACGCAGATAAAGATCACCCAGGCCGTTTTGCAGGCCGGCGTGGCGCGCTACTTCCCGTGGCAGTTCGGCGTGGACTACGATGTCGTCGGTAAAGGCAGCGGGCAGCCGGTGTGGGATGAACAGCTCGAGGTGCGTCACCTGCTGCGCGCGCAGAGCGCAACGGAGTGGGTGATTGTTTCCACGGGCATTTTCACCAGCTACCTGTTTGACTCGGGTTTTGGCGTGGTGGATGCGGAACGCAAAACCGTGCGCGCGCTGGGCGATTGGCAGTATGCGGTGACGCTGACCACTCCCGAGGACATTGGCCGGCTGACGGCCGCGATTTTTTTCCATCGGCCCGCGTTTCGCAACCAGGTGGTCTATATCGCCGGGGACACGCTGACCTACCGTGAGCTTGCCGATCTTATGCAGGCGCACTGGGGCGTGGAGGTCAACAGAGTCCTGTTGGACAAAGAGAGGCTGCAGGCGGAGGTGCGGAATCATCCGCATGACGTCGGCGCGAAATACCGGCTGGCTTTCGCCCGACCCGACGGCGTGGCCTGGGATAAGGCGAACACCTTCAATGTGCGCCAGGGCATGGCCGTCACTACCGCCGGCCAGTGGCTGGCTTCTCAGGGCGGTTAATCGCCTGTGCGCCGCAGTCAAAACTGGCGCTGCATCCAGCGCACGTTCAGCCGCACCAGCGCGATGATGGCGCTGGAGAGCAGCCGCAGCCCGCCGGGCATGTCGCGGCGGCGAATATCCAGCAGCAGCACGGTGCGCACCTGCGGGCTGTCGTTCCATACCTCGTGCTCGAAGGTATCGTCCCACAGCATGAACTCCCCCTCGTGCAGCCGGTATTCGCGGCCGTCCACCTTCAGCACCGCCGCCGGCGCGCCGTCGGCGCGTTTGGGCATGTCCAGCACCAGATAGCCGCGCAGAATGCCGCGGAACGGGCCGCGATGGGGCGGCACCTGTTTGCCGGGCGCCAGGAAGGAGAGCGACGCGGACAGCACGTCCGGCGAGGAGGCGATCAGCGCCGCCAGCGTCGGACAGCGTGCCAGGTTGCGGGGGATGGGCTGGCCATAGGCCTTCATGATGAACATGCGCCAGTCGCGCGCGTCGTTGGCGGAGATGGACGCCTGCTGGCTCATGATCTCGTGGAAGCGCGGGATATTGTGCAGATCGTGGGCGACCGTCAGCGCCTCTTCGCGGATCTGCCGCCATTGGGCGGTAAAGCGTTCGGCGTCGGGGAAGAGGGCCGCGCTGTCAAGCACCGGCTGGCCCTGGATGCGGCGATCGTAAACATTGCGCAGGGCAAGTACGGACCAATCATAAATCGCGGACATCATAATGACCTCGCCTCAGGAAACGCCAAAGGGACACTGCGCGGGTCTTCGGCGCGGCGCGTGGACGGCCGGGGAAGCGCGGCAGGAAAAATTGGTACGCTTCAATAGATTAGCACAGCATTTTGGCAACCGTGCGTCGGTGAGCGTGTCGATGGGCGGTGAAAAAAACCACACAATTAAAATGTGACGCGTATCGCATTTAGTGGGCCGGTTGGTTAAAATATCGCGACTTGCCCGCACCTGTCCGGATTTTTTTTACCATGGAACACGCTCCCGTTTCCCGCTCAACCGCCTGGTTGCGCGTGGTCATCCTCGCCGTCTCGGCCTTTATATTCAACACCACCGAGTTTATTCCGGTCGGTCTGCTGAGCGATATCGCCGCCAGCTTTTCGATGCAAACCGAACAGGTCGGCTTGATCATTACCATTTACGCCTGGATCGTCGCCGCCGCCTCGCTGGCGTGCATGCTGCTGACCAGCAAAATCGAGCGCCGCAAACTGTTGATCGGCGTGTTCATGCTGTTTATCGCCAGCCACATACTGACCGCCGTGGCCTGGAACTTTACCACGCTGGTTATCTCGCGCGCCGGCGTGGCGCTGGCGCACTCGGTGTTCTGGTCGATCACCGCCTCGCTGGCGATCCGCGTGGCGCCGCCGGGCAAGAAAGCCCAGGCGCTGAGCCTGCTGGCGGGCGGCACCGCGCTGGCGATGGTGCTCGGGTTGCCGCTCGGGCGGGTGGTCGGGCAGTTGCTCGGCTGGCGCATGACCTTTATCGGCATCGCAGTGTGCGCCACCCTGGCGCTGGTGCTGCTGTGGCGCCTGTTGCCGGTGCTGAAAAGCGAGCACTCCGGTTCGCTGGCCAGCGTGCCGCTGCTGTTCAAGCGCCCGGCGCTGGTGGCGCTTTACATGCTGACCATCATTGTGGTGACGGCGCACTTCACCGCCTACAGCTACATCGAGCCGTTTATCCAGACCGTGGCCGGGCTGTCGGAGAACTTCACCACGCTGATGCTGCTGCTGTTCGGCGCCGCCGGCATCGTCGGCAGCCTGCTGTTCAGCCGCTACAGCGAGCGTTTTCCTTCCGGCTTCTTTATCGGCGCCATTACGCTGCTGGCCCTGAGCCTGCTGCTGCTGTTGCCGGCCGCCGGCAGCGAAAGCCATCTGACGGTGCTGTGCATCTTCTGGGGCATGGCGATCATGGCGATCGGCCTGTCGATGCAGGCCAGGGTCTTGAGCCTGGCGCCGGACGCCACCGACGTGGCGATGGCGATCTTCTCCGGCCTGTACAACTTCGGCATCGGCAGCGGCGCGCTGCTGGGCAACCAGGTGAGCCTGCATCTGGGCATGGGCAACATCGGCTTCGTCGCCGCGCCGCTGGCGCTGATCGCCCTCGGCTGGTGCTTGCTTAGCGCCTACCGCAGCGAACGGCTGCAGCACCACCACAGCCGTTAAGCGGCCTCGTTTCCCTGTCTTCCTGAGCCGGCGGCTGCGCCGGCCTCTTCAGCAAAAAAACTCGCGATCATGCGAAAATTATTCCGTTATCACTGCCTTTGCGCCTGCCGTACTGTTAACCCGTCCAAAATCCAATTCGATACCGAGCGGGGAACACGTCATGAGCACTCTTACCGCGCCCGATGGCGCACGCATTTTCTATAAGGATTGGGGCCGCGGCCAGCCGATCCTGTTCTCGCACGGTTGGCCGCTGTCCGCCGATGCCTGGGACAACCAGATGCTGTTTTTCGGCCAGAGCGGGTTCCGCGTGATCGCCCACGATCGCCGCGGCCACGGCCGTTCTGATCAAACCTGGCACGGCAACGACATCAACCAATACGCCGACGATCTGGCCCTGCTGATCGAAACGCTGGATCTGCGCGATCTGATCCTGGTCGGCCATTCCACCGGCGGCGGCGAAGTGGCGCGCTACATCGGCCGTCACGGCAGCGATCGGGTGGCGAAGGTGGTGCTGGTCGGCGCCGTGCCGCCGCTGATGCTGCAGACGCCGGTCAACCCAGAGGGCACGCCGATGGCGGCGTTCGACGGCATTCGCAGCGGCGTGGCGGGCAACCGCTCGCAGTTCTTCAAAGAGCTGGCGGTGCCGTTCTACGGCTTCCAGTGCGACGAGGTGGAGAGCAACGCGGGGCTGATCGACAGCTTCTGGCTGATGGGCATGCAGGGCGGCGTGAAAGGGCAGTACGACTGCGTGCGCGCGTTCTCCGAAGTGGATTACACCGCCGATCTGCTGGCGATCGACAAGCCGACACTGCTGGTGCACGGCGACGCCGATCAGATCGTGCCGATCGGCGCCTCGGCGCTGAAAGCCGCTAAGCTTATGCAACAGGCGGAGCTGAATGTTTACGCCGGCGGCTCTCACGGTTTGGCGCAGGCCGATCCCGATCGCTTCAACGCCGATCTGCTGGCCTTCATCCAGAATTCGCCGTTTTAAGGGGGCGCGATGAACCTGACTGTTATCGCCGCCCGCTGCGTGCAGCGGCTGCACGCGCCTGCGGTGCGCTGGGTGCTGCTGCTCGCGATCTGCGCCGCCTATATTCAGGGCGGGCTGGTCAAGGCGCTGAACGTTGAGGGCGCCATCGCCGAGATGGCCCACTTCGGCCTGCAGCCGGCGGCGCTGTTCGCCGTGCTGGTGACGCTGCTGGAACTGGCGGCGTCGGCGCTGATCCTGAGCGGTTTTTATCGCTGGCTCGGCGCGTTGGCGCTGGCCGGTTTTACCCTGATGGCGACGCTGATGGCCAATCCGTTCTGGCAGTTCGACGGGGCGGAGCGCGGCCAGATGATGAACGGATTTTTTGAACACCTCGGGCTGGCCGGCGCGCTGTTGCTGGTGGCATTTAACGATTTGAAGGAGCGAACGGATGGCTGAACAGACGGAAAACAAGGCGGCGGCGGGCGGCTTCGCGCCGCTGAAAATTCCATTATTTGCGGTGCTGTGGGGCGCCACGGTGCTCGGCAACGTCGGCAGTTTCATGCGCGACGTCGCCAGCTCGTGGCTGATCACCGACCTGTCGAGCAACCCTTCGGCGGTGGCGTTGATGCAAACCGCCGCCACGCTGCCGGTGTTCCTGCTGGCCATCCCGGCCGGGGTGCTGTCGGACATTCTCGATCGGCGACGCTTTTTGATCTTCGTGCAAATTCTGCTGGCCTGCGTCAGCGGCAGCCTGCTGGTGCTGTCGCAGACCGGTTCGCTGACGGTGGAATACCTGCTGGCGCTGACCTTCGTCGGCGGCATCGGCGCGGCGCTGATGGGGCCGACCTGGCAGGCGATCGTGCCGGAGCTGGTGCCGCGCGGCGAGCTGAAAAACGCCGTGGCGCTGAACTCGCTGGGCATCAACATCGCCCGCTCCATCGGCCCGGCGGCCGGCGGTTTGCTGCTGGCCAGCTTCGGCGCCGGCGCGGCCTACGGCGCGGACGTGATGAGCTATGTGCTGGTGATCGCGGCGCTGCTGTGGTGGAAGCGGCCGAAGGTTGAGGACAGCGGCCTGTCGGAACACTTCTTCGGCGCCTTCCGCGCCGGGCTGCGCTATGCCCGTTCCAGCCGCGAGCTGCACGTGGTGCTGCTGCGGGCGGCGGTGTTCTTCGCCTTCTCCAGCTCGGTCTGGGCGCTGCTGCCGCTGGTGGCGCGCCGCATGCTGGGCGGCAGCGCCGGTTTCTACGGCGTTCTGCTGGGAGCGGTAGGCGCCGGGGCGATCCTTGGGGCTATTGTGCTGCCGCGTCTGCGCCAGCGGCTGAACGCCGACGGGCTGGTGTTGCTGGCGGCGGTGCTGACGGCGGCGGTAATGGCGGCCCTGTCGCTGGCGCCGCCGCAGTGGTTGGCGGTGGTGCTGCTGTTGGTGCTGGGCGCCGGCTGGATCATTGCGCTGACCACGCTCAACGGCGCGGCGCAGGGCGTGCTGCCTAACTGGGTGCGCGGCCGCGGCCTGGCCATCTATCTGATGGTGTTCAACGGCGCGATGGCGGCGGGCAGCCTGTTGTGGGGGCTGGTGGCGCAGGAGCTGGGCGTGGCCGCCACGCTGCTGGTCGGCGGCGTCGGCCTGTTGGCGGCGGGGCTGCTGTTCCACCGCCTGCGTCTGCCGACCGGCGAGGCCGATCTGCAGCCGTCGAACCATTGGCCGGAGCCGTTGGTTAACACGCCGGTCGAGAACGATCGCGGCCCGGTGATGATTCAGGTGGAGTACCGCATTCGCGAGCAGGATCGGCCGCAGTTCTTGCGTACGCTGCTGATGCTGGAGCGGGCGCGTCGCCGCGATGGCGCTTACGCCTGGGGCATCACCGAGCACACCGGCGATCCTGAATGCATCATGGAGTGGTTCCTGGTGGAGTCCTGGGCGGAGCACCTGCGGCAGCACCAGCGGGTGTCGCACGCCGACGCCGACCTGCAGCAGGAAGCGCTGCGCTTCCATATCGGCCCGGAGAAACCGGTGGTGCATCACTTCTTGTCGCTGGACAGGCGGCAGGTGAAGCATTAACTGCACGGCCTGGCGGTGAGAAGGTGCTATGCTTTTGGTCGGTTCGGCGGCGCGGCCGCCGTAAGACGAATGTAGTCAGCACAGGGAGACACATTGATGACGGCACCTTCTGCTTTTGCCCGCGAGCTTGGGCTGCGCTATCCGATCGTTCAGGGGCCGATGAACGGCGCGTCGCCGCCGGCATTGGCGGTGGCGGTGAGCAACGCCGGAGCGCTGGGATCGTGCGCGGCGGCGCTGTTTTCCCCGGCGGTGATCCTCGAACGGGTGCAGCAGATCCGCGCGCAGACCGCCGCGCCGTTCAACATCAATCTGTTTCTGCTCGATGAGCAGCACCCGGATCTCGCCGAGCTCAAGCGCGCCCAGCACCTGCTGCGGCCGTTCCGCGAAGCGCTGGGGCTGAGCGAGCCGCCCATGCCGGCCCAATTCGCCGAAAACAACCGCGACCAGATCGCGGCCCTGCTGGAGGCTGCGCCGCCGGTGGTCAGCTTCACCTTCGGCGTGCTGCCGCGCGCCACGGTCACGCAGTTCAAGAAGGCCGGCTCGCGGGTGATCGGCACCGCCACCACGGTGGCGGAAGCCCGCGCCTGGGAAGAGGCGGGCGCCGACTTCGTCTGCGTCTCGGGCGCGGAGGCGGGCGGCCACCGCCCGACCTTCCTTGGCGATATCGAACAGTCCTGCGTCGGCCTGATGGCCCTGCTGCCGCAGGTGGTGGCGGCGGTGAAGATCCCGGCGATTGCCGCAGGCGGCATCATGAACGGGCGCGGCATCGCGGCGGCACAATTGCTGGGCGCGCAGGCGGCGCAGCTGGGCACTGCATTCCTGTGCAGCCCGGAGTCGGGCATCGCCGAAGCCTGGCGAGCGGCGCTGCGCAACGCCGGCGATGACAGCACGCGCCTGACGCGCGCCTTCAGCGGCCGCCCGGCGCGCGGCATCGTCAATGATTTCATGCGGCAGATGCGCGCGGAAGAGGCGCAGATCCTGCCTTATCCGGTGCAGAACGCGCTCACCGGCGATATTCGCCAGGCGGCGGCCAAGGCCGGACGCGCGGAGTTTATGTCGCTGTGGGCCGGGCAGGGCGTAGGCCTGGCGCGGCCGATGCCGGCGGCGGAGCTGGTCGCCACCCTAGCGGCGGAGCTGGAAGCGGTGTGACCTCGTCGGCGCGATTTATTGCTGTGGCAATGTAAAAAGACGCCGGGGTGAGGCCTGAGAGAGATAAACAGTCCGGCGTGAAGGCCGGACTGCGGGTTTGCCTTGGCTAGACGAGAATATCGGCGGAAGCGTCGACATGCCCAACGATTTTGACAAGGAAATCAGGCAATTGATTGCCGGAGAGATTGATGGCCAGATCGGTGACATTCTGCTGCGCGTCATAATTCAGCGCCGCTTCATACAACGAGCCGCTTAAACTATCCACGAAGTGCAATTCGCTCCCTTCGGCCTTAGCCGTCTGGTTGAGCCACGACAGGTCGATTTTATCCACCGCCGTCTGGAAATCGCGGATCCAATCCGGCGCGGCGGCTTGGCTGTCGCCGGCTTCGCGGAAGACGAAGGTGTCCGCGCCTGCATTGCCCCAGAGCTGATCGGCGCCGCCGGCACCGTAAATGATGTCGTTGCCTGCACCGCCTTTTAACGTATTGTTCAGCGCGTTGCCCACAAGAATGTCGGCGCCGCTGCCGCCGATGATATTTTCAATCTGCGCGCCGTAGGCGATGGCGATATTCGCCTTCAAGCCGCCGACATCAGAGAATGCGCCTTCGTTAATGTTGATGCGCTGATCCTGGCTGTAGCCTGAAAAATCCAGCGTGTCATTGCCGCCGGCATCCCAGATAGCCGCCACGATTTTGTCCGTGGACGCCTTAACGCTCAAAAAGTCTCTGTCCGTATTCGAGTTGAAACCATAGGTGGTATCGCCGGTGCGCGTGGTGGTATTCGCGCCGTAAAGCTTCTGTATGGCGGTAATATCATCCAGCTGCGGCCCCGATGGCCAAACGCCTTTATAGTCAGCGCTGGTGTATTGTTCGTTAAAATAGCTCATCAAAGAATATTGATGGTCGTCTTCATAATACTTCGCCGAGTTGGCGTAGGTGGGGTAGGTGGCATTTGACGCATCATAATTGCCGGGATGAGAAAGCCCCAACGCATGCCCTATTTCATGGGTGAGTGTATCCCTGGCGTAATTATTGGTTTGCGGATTGGAGGCGTCGTAGCCGTTATTGCCGCTGATCCAAATGGTGCTTTTTAGATTGCTCTGCGTACTTTCATACGAGGTGTAATTGCCCCCGCTGGCCGCCTTATAAAAACCAAACTTGATATCTGCATTTTTCGCGTCGTTGCCTTTAACCTCGGTGAACGTGATGTTGGCCACATCCGACCAGGATTGCAATGAAAGCTTGGTTTGGGCTTGCTGGGCGGCGGTAAGCTGCGCGGCGCCCGTCTTGTCGCTGCCCGTATAGACGGGGAAAGAGTAGGTCAAGGTAGCCGCATGGTCGGTCACGCCTTTGCCATTGGCGGAATAATGGCTCCTCAGCAGCAGATCTGAAACCTCTTGCGTGGTATATGACGGTTTACTGCTCCCCGCGTGATCGCCTCTTTCATAACGGGTTAAATAATCGGAAATCTTATCGGTCGCTAATGACATATCAAACTCCTTTGGACGTTGACAATATTGCACCTAACGCTCTATATGCTCGTACACAGGTTTGAAAATCAGGGGTAATTAAAGTGATATCATTGGCTTGCCTCCTTGGTCCGGCTTGAATATTGCGTTCAAGCGGAATATATCCTTATCATTAATCACGGTGAGGAATTAATTGTGCACTGTGATTGAGTTAAAGCAGTATAAACGCAATTATTTTATTAATGAGTTATTCTTATATGAATCTTTTACATAAGATATGAGTAAAAGACGTGTTTAAATAACTCGTTGGAATTAAATCTTTATTTAATATTTCTCTGTAATCGGCGCGCGGCGTTTGCGTCGCTGATTTATCTTTCTGCTTTTCCAGCTTTTTATCTGTGAAATGCGGTGAGTAGCCGCCATTGCCGTAACGCATAGAGGCGGCCGCACGCCGGCTGTCGTCATTAATCGGATACGGGATTATTGAGGGCGCCCGCGTACACCGATTAACTTGCCTGATGCTTAAAAACTGTAGGTGCCCTGCGCCAGGACGAAGTTCATGCTTTTCAGCCCGGCATGGTGCTGCAGGCTGTTGCTGACGTCGAAGTAAACATAGGCCACCTTGAACTGAAGATCGCTGCGCGGTGTCCAGGTTGTTTCGACCTGATACTGGTTGCCGATAAAGCGCGAGCCCTGCGCGCTGCCTTTCACCGGGCGCATCGGCCCGAGGTAGAAGGCATCCTCGCGGCGTTGCCGCCATAGCGCGTCCCAGCTGAAGTCGATGGACAGGGTTTGCCACGGCGTGATCGTGACCGAAGGATGGATGGCGATCAGGTTCGCCGGCGCCACCAGCCCGTTCTCGGTCAGGTAGGGCAGCTTGGGGTACATGGCGTTAAAGGTATTGAGCTGTCCGTCGTGACCGTTTTTATCGCCGCTGGCGATGCCAATCTTGCCGCCGAAGCGCGGCCGCCAGCGCCAGTCGTTCGCCGTATAGCCGGCGTGCGCCGACGCCGACCAGGCGCGGATGTCGCGCTGTTCCGCGCTGCCGAACTGCCAGGCGGCCTCATTGTCCCAGTCGAAGCCCTGCGCCGCGCCGAAAATGCGCGCGCCGACGGTGTAGCGCCGCTCTTGCCCGCTGAGCTGCGCGTAGTGGGCGTCGTTATCTTCAAAGCCGAAGGTATAAAGATCGAGCGAGGAAGCCAGCGGCGTCAGCGGTGTGGTGCCGTACAGCCCCCATACCTTTTGGCTGTTGTCGGTATCGTCGTCGAAACTGCCGGTTTTGAGCGTAATGGGGTGGCCGATAAAGGCGTCGAGGCGGTTTTTGTCCTTGACCCAACTGGCGCGGATAGCGTCGAAGGAGCGGCGCACGTTGGGGCCGTCGCGGGTGCCCAGCAGGTGCAGCGAGCCCAGCGCAATCTCCTGGCGGCCGATCCGCAGGGTGCCGAGGCCGTAGGCGGTGGGCAGTTTCATATCCACATAGCCCTGGCCGAGGTAGGCATGATCTTCGTCGGTCGGCTTGCGCCCGCGGTCGCGCGGCGTGGCCAGCGACGATCCCACCTGCATATAGGCGCCGACATAGTCGCCGTAGTCGAGGCGCGCGCCAACCAGCAAGCGCTGCATGAAGGTGTCGTCGCGTCCGCCGTTCAGATCCCGCTGATCCGTCCATTCATAGCGCTCGCGCAGTGAACCGTCGAAAGACAACGTGGCCGCATCGCCCAACGGGATGTTTTTCCAGGGGGAAGCGGCTGGCTCCGCCGCCAGCGCGGGGAGCGTGGAGAACAGCAACAGTGCGGGTAGCGTGCGTTTCATCATGGATATCCGAAGAAAAAAGCGCGCCGCAGCGCGCCTTGGGTTTATTTAGCCGTCTGGTGAATTTCGGCGATATAGCCGCCGGGGAAACTCACCAGCGCCGAGGCGCGGCGTTCCGCCGCCGTCGAACGCCACAGCACCTGCGCGCCGCTGGCCGTCGCTTTGGCCAGCGTGGCCTGCAGATCCTCGACGCCATAGCCGGTGCGCTCATGGCCGAACGGATAAGGCAGATGCCCGTCGGTGACGAAAATGCGCGTTTTGCCGAAGCGGGAGTCCAGTTCGATCTGGCGGATCTTGCCGTTGCCGTTACGGCCGATCGCCGCATCGCTGACTTGCGCGTCGCTCGCCACCTTGGCGTGTGAGAATGCCCGATAGCTGTTAAGGAAGTCGTCGACGCGATAGGCGGAGAGGTACAGGCGGTTTTCCGGCACGCTCAGCAGCGGCTTGTAGTTGGGCGCTTTGGTGTGCCAATAAAGCTGCATGTTGACGCCGCCGGGCCACTGGATCACTGCGTCGCGGCCAATCGGATCGTCGAAGGGTTCGACCTGCACATCGGCGCCGGCGGCCTTGGCTTGCCGGATGGCGGCGTCCATATCCCTGACCAGAAAACCGTTGCGCTCAGCGCCAAACGGATGCGGGATCGGCGTTTTGAAATCGAACACCGAGAAGCTGCCGGCCGGCGTCAGTATCAGCTGGGAGTAGGTTTCGCTGGGCGTGGGCGTGACGTTGACCAGCACGCGTTCGGTGCTGGTGCCGCCGAAGGTTTTCAGGATGCTGTCGACAAAGGCATCCATCTTGCCGCGTTCGACGTAGACATGGGTGGTGTCATACTGCGGCCCTACGGCGACAGACGCCGTATCGGCCGCCCATGACATCGCCGGGAGCAGCAGCGCAAGGGCCGATATTTTCAGCCGACGAGAAGAAATGCCGATAATATGTTGCATGTTGACCTCCAGGTAGCGGTTATTTTCCTGAGTGAAGCGTAATTTCCCATGAGCTTTCCCGTCGGCTGAAAAATAAAAACCAAAAGCGCAATGCGCGCCGTGAAACATTAACGAAGGGCGAACGTCAGGCGCCCAGGCGAATATCGCGCAGGTGCATAACATCTATTTTTATGGCGTAAAACGATGGGGCGCCTTTGCCGGCCAAACCCGCTGCTGCTAAGGGACGGCGATGATGAGACCCGCCTCGCCGCGTGTTGAGGTGTATCGAGGATAATCCATAACGGTCATCTCCTTGATGGGATATATCGCATTAACGATGTGAGTTTACGCTCTTCATTGCCCTCTAAATATAAATACAGCATTAAAAGAATTGCCGCCCATCAAATTTTTATATGACTTGTTGAGTAAATACGAATAAGCGGGAAAAGAGAATATCGCGGCGCCTGACAGGGCTGACGGAGAGGGGGAGGCGGTGTTTACCTCGGGAGAGAAAACGGCCTGCCGAAGCAGGCCGTTGGAGGGCGTTACGCCAGATCGAAGCGATCGAGGTTCATCACTTTGTTCCAGGCGGCGACGAAGTCGTGGGCGAACTTCTCTTGCCCGTCGGCGCTGCCGTAGACTTCGGCCAGCGCGCGCAGCTGCGCGTGCGAACCGAACACCAGATCGACGCGGGTGCCGGTCCATTTGACCGCGCCGCTGCGGCGATCGCGGCCTTCGAACAGGCCGTCCTCACCCGCCGGGTGCCAGGTGGTGCCCATGTCGAGCAGGTTGACGAAGAAGTCGTTGGTCAGCGCCTGCGGGCGATGGGTGAACACGCCGTGCTGCGTGCCGCCGACGTTGGCGCCGAGCACGCGCAGCCCGCCGACCAGCACCGTCATTTCCGGCGCGGTCAGGGTCAACAGCTGCGCCTTGTCGACCAGCAGCGTTTCGGCCGGCACGCGGTATTTGCCCTTCAGGAAGTTGCGGAAACCGTCGGCGAGCGGCTCCATCGCCTCGAAGGAGTCCACGTCGGTCTGTTCCTGCGAGGCGTCCATGCGGCCCGGGGCGAACGGCACCGTCAGGGTGAAACCGGCGTTCTTCGCCGCCTGTTCCACGCCCGCCGCGCCGGCCAGCACGATCAGATCCGCCAGCGAGACGCGTTTGCCGCCGGTCTGCGCATCGTTGAAGGCGCGTTGGATGCTCTCCAGCTTGGCCAGCGTCGCGGCGAGCTGCGCAGGTTGGTTGACCGCCCAGTCCTTTTGCGGCGCCAGGCGAATGCGCGCGCCGTTGGCGCCGCCGCGCTTGTCTGAGCCGCGGAAGCTGGAAGCAGAAGCCCAGGCGGTGGAGACCAGCGCCGACACCGACAGGCCGGAAGCCAGCACGGCGTTTTTCAGCGCGGCGATGTCCTGCTCATCGATCAGCGGATGATCGACCGCCGGGATCGGATCCTGCCAAATCAACGCTTCCTGCGGTACTTCCGGGCCGAGGTAGCGCGCGCGCGGCCCCATGTCGCGGTGGGTCAGCTTGAACCAGGCGCGGGCGAAGGCGTCGGCCAGCTCCTCCGGGTGCTCATAGAAGCGGCGCGAAATCTTCTCGTAGGCCGGATCGAAGCGCAGCGACAGGTCGGTGGTCAGCATGGTTGGGCGGCGTTTTTTGTTGGGATCGAAGGCGTCGGGAATGGTTTCACCGATGTCTTTCGCCACCCACTGGTGCGCGCCGGCCGGGCTTTGGCTCAGCTCCCATTCGTATTCGAACAGGTGGCGGAAGAAGTCGTGGTTCCACTGGGTCGGGGTGGTGGTCCAGGTGACTTCCAGGCCGCTGGTGATGGCGTCTTTGCCGACGCCGGTGCCGAAGGTGCTGTGCCAGCCGAGGCCCTGCGCTTCCAGTCCGGCGGCTTCCGGATCGGCGCCGACGTGAGACGCCGGGCCGGCGCCGTGGGTCTTGCCGAAGGTGTGGCCGCCGGCGATCAGCGCCACGGTTTCTTCGTCGTTCATCGCCATGCGGGCGAAGGTTTCACGGATGTCGCGCGCGGCGGCCACCGGATCGGGATTGCCGTCCGGGCCTTCCGGGTTGACGTAAATCAGGCCCATCTGCACCGCCGCCAGCGGGTTTTCCAGATCGCGGTCGCCCGAGTAGCGGCTGTTCGGCCCGCCGCTCAGTTCCAGCCAGATCTTCTCAGAGCCCCAGTAGACGTCGTCCGGCTCCCAGGTGTCGGCGCGGCCGCCGGCGTAGCCGAAGGTTTTGAAGCCCATCGATTCCAGCGCCACGTTGCCGGTCAGGATAATCAGGTCGGCCCAGGAGATGTTGCGGCCGTATTTCTGCTTGATAGGCCACAGCAAACGGCGCGCCTTGTCGAGGCTGACGTTGTCCGGCCAGCTGTTGAGCGGGGCGAAGCGCTGCTGGCCTTCGCCTGCGCCGCCGCGGCCGTCGCCGATGCGGTAGGTGCCGGCGCTGTGCCAGGCCATGCGGATGAACAGGCCGCCGTAGTGGCCGAAGTCCGCCGGCCACCATTCCTGCGAGTCGGTCATCAGGGCGTGCAGATCCTGTTTGACCGCCGCCAGATCGAGGCTGTTGAAGGCATCGGCGTAGTTGAAGTCTTTATCCATCGGATCGGACAGGGGGGAGTGCTGGTGCAGCGGTTTCAGGCTGAGCTGATTAGGCCACCAATCCTGATTGGTGGGGCCGTTCTGCGGTGCGGGCTGCTTGCCGCCCGAAAACGGGCATTTGCTTTCAGTTGTCATAATGCGCTCTCTGCTTCCGTAAAGATGCTCCAGCCGCCGGGCGTGGAGCGGTTAACAAGGCATGCGGGTAAGGCTTGCGTCGGGTGTTGCGCTAAATAACTGAACTCAATCGATTGACGTCACCCTCGCCGCCAACGGGCAAAGGGGGACATAGGGCTAAGCTTAGTCAGCGGCGGCGGAGAGATAAAATAGGAATGAGTGAATATTGTGATAGCTTGCGGCGATTTATGGGTGTGCTATTGATAGTCAACACGCCGCGTTATCGGCGCCGCAACATGAACGCGAGCACCGCGTCCGCCAGCTTGCCGAACGGCGCGCGCAGCAGGTCGGTAAAGCGCCAGCGGCTCTGGATGAAAACGCCTTTGGCGTGGCTCAGCGCCCGAAATCCTTCGATGCCGTGACAGGCTCCCATGCCGCTGGGGCCGATGCCGCCGAACGGCAGGTCGTCCTGGGCGAAGTGCAGCAGGGTGGCGTTGATGCTGACGTTGCCGGAGGTGGTGCGCGCCAGCAGCCGGTCCCGATCCTCGCCCGGCGGGCCGAAGTAGTAGAGCGCAAGCGGGCGCGGCGCGGCGTTGATAACGTCGATCGTTTCATCAAAGGTGGCGTAGGTGCGCACCGGCAGCAGCGGCCCGAAGATCTCTTCTTGCATGATCGCGCTGTCATCGGGGGCGCCGACGATAAGCGTAGGGGCCAGCGTGTTCGGCCGTTCAGACGCCGAGTCCGGGCGGTGGCCGACCGGATGGAGTTGCGCGCCGCGCGCCTGTGCGTCGGCAAGCAGCGCTTGCAAGCGGTGGTAGTGCCTGTCGTTGATGATGGCGCCGTAGTCGTCGCCGGTTGGCCCGTCGGGATAAAAGCTTTTAACCGCCGCGTCATAGAGCGCCATGAAGCTTGCCAGATCGTCCTGATGAACCAGCAGGTAATCGGGCGCGATACAGGTTTGGCCCGCGTTCGACAGCTTGCCGAACGCCACGCTCTTGACGTTTCTGGCGTTAACCGCGCCGCGCGCCATGACGGCAGGGCTTTTGCCGCCCAGTTCGAGCGTTAACGGCACCAGATGTTTGCCGGCCGCCTGCATGACCTGACGGCCGATCGCCGTGCTGCCGGTGAACACCAGATGGTCGAACGCCAGCTCGCTGAATCTGGCCCCGATGTCCGGCCCGCCGGTCACGACGGCGACCTCATCGGCGGGAAACAGCGCCGCCAGCAACGTTTCGATGAGGCGGCTGGTATGCGGCGTGAGCTCCGAAGGTTTCAGCATCACGCGGTTGCCGGCGGCCAGGGCGGTGGCCAGCGGGATGAAGGTCAACGAAAACGGGTAGTTCCACGGCGCCATGATGCCAATCACGCCCTTGGGCTGATATTGCACATAGGCGCGTGCGGCCTGATACGGCAGGGCGACGTGGCGGCGCTCCGGCTTCATGAAGCGTTTCAGGTTGCGCAGCAGGTAATCGATCGCCTGAACGGTGACCAGAATCTCCAGAATGTCGGTTTCGTAAGGCGAACGGTGGCCGAAGTCGGCGCTGACGGCCGCCGCCAGCGCGGCGCGCTGGGCCAGAATGGCGCTCCGCAAGCGGCGCAGGGCGGCCTTGCGCTGTTGCATCGTCGGCGCGCCGTCGCGCAGGAAGGCGTGGCGCTGGGCGGCAAGCCGCGGCTCCATCGTCATGAGGATGTCATCTCCCTGCACTTGAATTCTCCTGATGCCGAGTGAAAGCGGGAATGCGGTTTGCCGAATGGGGTTTGACCTTAAAGTGAACTTTAAACCTATACTCGTTAAACGATCAACGCAAGATCGTCGGCCAACCGGGATGAGGGGGCCAGAGATCCCGGCGCCGTGCGCAGTATAAACGTTCTTTTTTAACCAGAGTGTAAATGGGAGAAACGACATGGGTTATGTAACGACCAGCGATGGCGTCGAGATTTTCTACAAGGATTGGGGCCCAAAAAACGGCAAGGTTATCTACTTCCACCACGGCTGGCCGCTGTCCAGCGATGACTGGGATGCCCAGATGCTGTTCTTCGTGAACAAAGGGTTCCGCGTGGTTGCGCACGATCGCCGCGGCCATGGCCGCTCCAGCCAGGTGTGGGAAGGGCACGACATGGATCACTACGCCGATGATGTCGCCGCGGTGGTAAAACACCTCGGCGTACAGGGCGCCATGCACGTGGGCCACTCGACCGGCGGCGGTGAGGTGGTGCGCTACATCGTGCGCCACGGCGAGGACAAGGTGTCCAAAGCGGTGCTGATCAGCGCGGTGCCGCCGCTGATGGTGAAAACGGACAGTAACCCGCAGGGCACCCCAAAATCGGTATTCGATGATTTCCAGGCGCAGCTGGCCGCCAACCGGGCGCAATTCTATTACGACGTGCCCGCCGGCCCGTTCTACGGCTATAACCGTCCGGGCGCCAAACCGTCGGAGGCCATTATCTGGAACTGGTGGCGGCAGGGCATGATGGGCGGCGCCAAGGCGCACTATGACGGCATCGTCGCCTTCTCGCAGACCGATTTCACCGAAGATCTCAAGAAGATTGCCATTCCGGTGCTGGTGATCCACGGCGACGACGACCAGGTGGTGCCTTATCAGGACTCCGGCGCGCTGTCGGCCAAACTGGTGCAAAACGGCACGCTCCATACCTATAAGGGCGCGCCGCACGGCATACCGACCACCCATGCCGATCAGGTCAACGCCGATCTGCTGGCGTTCGTGAACAGTTAAGCGCGAACAAGCACTTTTGCTCCGCCCTGAGTGGGCGGAGTTTTTTTCATTGCGATGAGGAACGCCAATGCAAACGATCCTGGGCGCCAGTGGCCAGATCGCCCAAGAGCTGGCGCGTGAACTGAAGCGCGCGTACACCGATGATTTAAGATTGGTCAGCCGCAACCCGAGGAAGGTCAACGACAGCGATACGCTGGTCGCGGCCGACCTGCTCGATGCACAGCAGACCCTGGCGGCGGTGAAGGGCAGCGACGTGGTGTATTTCGCCGCCGGCCTGCCGCCGGATTCGGCGCTGTGGGAGCGGCAATTTCCGACCATGCTGCAGAATGCGTTGGACGCCAGCCGTACCGCGGGCGTGCCCTTTGTTTATTTCGACAATACCTATATGTATCCGCAGAACGGCGAGCCGCAGACGGAATCGACGCCGTTCGCGCCTCGGGGGCGCAAGGGACGGGTGCGCGCCCTGATGACCGAGAAGGTGCTCGACGAGATGGAGCGCAAGCAGATCCCTGTGCTGATCGGCCGTGCGCCCGAGTTTTATGGGCCGGGAAAAACGCAGAGCTTCACCAATGCGCTGATCGTCGACAGGCTGAAAGCGGGGGAAAAACCGCGCGTGCCGGTTCGCGACGACAGGCTGCGCACGCTGATCTGGACGCCCGACGCCAGCCGTGGGTTAGCCCGGCTCGGCAATACGCCCGACGCGTTCGACCAGACGTGGCATCTCCCGTGCTGCGACGAGCGGCTCACCTATGCGCAGTTCGCCGCGTTGGCCTGCGAGGTGTTTGGGAAGGACATTTCATATTCCGTTATCGGCAAATGGGCGTTGATCGCCGCGGGGTTGGTTTCGTCCGGGGCGCGAGAGATGCGCGAGCTGCTGCCGCGCTACGAGCACGATAACCTGTTCGACTCGACCAAGTTCAAACAGCGTTTTCCCGACTTCGCCGTCACGACGTATCGCGCCGGGCTGGAAACGATTTGGCGGGAGTGGAAAAACGCGCAAGCGCCGCGCTGAGGCGTCCGTCGCGCCATGAGCAGGCGCATTCGGCACCCTGTCATCACTCTGCCCTCTTGATCCTCTCGCACCGTCTCGATCGGCGCGAGCGAGCCTCGCCCTTCACCGGGCGGGGCTTTTTATTGGCTGCGGCAGCGCGTCACCAGTGATAGCTGATGCCCATATCGAGTTTGTCCGACGCATCGACGCCGGGGGCGTGGCGAGAAAGGTTATTGAATTCATAGTTAATAAACACCTGCATGTTGCTATTGAGCAACCAGGTCACGCCCAACTCCTCGTAGTTCAATAAGTCGGTGTTGCGGCCTGCCCGGGCCTGTATCAAACGGGTATAGCCGATGTTGGGCTGAATATGGTCCGTCAGCCGGTATTTGGCGAGCGCTTCATAACTGGACGCCGAGCCGCGGTTAGCGGTTTGTTGCGGGCTGATGGCGTTGTCGCTTTGGGTGAACACGGCCGCGAGATAGATTTTTTTCGACGCATAGAGAACCCCCTCGGCCAGCGTATCGATGCGCCGACGATAGCCGGCGGCGCGTTGCTGCCGCTGCGTGGTTTGAGACGCCGAAGCGGCGGCGATGAGGCTGAGCGTCGGCGTCAGCGCATAGCGGAAGGAGGCGCCGAACCCGTTGCCGTTTTGTTTGCCCAGCGCCTGTCGATCGTCGCCGTCTTTGAACTGATACTGCAGCGCGAGGGCGGCGTGCCGCTGAAACAGGCTGAAAGGTTTGCGGTAAGTGAGCAGGTTGTGCGCCCGGCCGCGCATAAAGTTGTCGATGTAGTTGTAGGCCATTTCTCTGAACAGCGGGGAGCGATCGGTCAGGGCGGTCACATCATAGAGCACGCCCCAGTTGCGGCCGATATCGAGGCTGCCCAGGGCGGCGTTCTGCACGCCGAGGTAGGCGAGCCGGGTGCTGTTTCGGGTGGCGTCGGCGAAGCTGACGGTATATTCCCAATGGGCGTAGGCCCGCCAGCGCGGCGCGATCTTTTTTTTGCCGATCAGGCCGAAATAGAGATAGCTGCGGTCGCCGTCGTCGCGTTCGCTTTGGCCGCTGTAGCGTCTGGCGATAATCGTGCCGTAGAAATTCAGGCTGCTGTGTTGCGATACCGTCAGCGGCACGGCGAAGGCGCTGCGCGGCAACAGGGCCAGCAGCGGGAGCCACAGGCTCGCCGAAAAAGCGCGAGGATTGCATTTTATCATGTTGACGCCGTCCCTGTGCGCGGCAAGCCGGCCGGCTTGCCGTCCTGGTGAAGCTTAAGCGAGCGTGACGTGTTTAAAGTAGCTGACGATCCCCTGCGTGATGGCGGTGGCGATTTTATTTCGGAATGCAGGGGTGCCCAGCAGCCTTTCTTCCTCGGGGTTGGTGATGAACGAGGTTTCCACCAATACCGAAGGAATGTACGGGGATTTCAATACCACGAAGGCCGCCTGTTCGGTATTTTTGGCATGCAAATGATGGATGGGCGCAATATGTTGGATCAGGTGCGAGCCCAGCGTCAGGCTTTCTTTGATGGTTTCCGTTTGTTCCAAATCAAACAGTATCTTCTGCAAATAGCGATCTTTCTTGATGACGTGGGGGCCGGCGAGATCGTCCGCCGCGTTTTCACTGTTCGATAAATATTTCGCCATCGCGCTGCTGGCGCCCTTAGTGGAAAGCGCAAAGACCGAAGCGCCGCAGGCGCTGGGGCAGGTAAAGCCGTCGGCGTGAATCGACATGAAAAGATCCGCGCCATGCCGGTGCGCGATCTCCACACGATCGTACAGCGGAATAAAAACGTCGCTGTCGCGCGTCAGGCGGGCATCGATGCCGTGTCGATCGAGCTGCGCCCGCACGTTTCTGGCGATCGCCAGAACGACATGTTTTTCCAGCGAACCGGTGTGGCCAATGGCGCCGGAGTCGATGCCGCCATGGCCGGGATCCAACATGACCAGGAATCGTTTTCGCGCACCCTGAGGGCCCGCCTGTTTTTTGGGGCGTGGCAAGCCGTGGGCGCTAGCCAGCGGAGAAACGGCGCTATTGAGCGCCAGAGCCGCCAGCCCGGCCAGCATCATTCTGCGGCGGGACAAGCGCGTGTTCAAAAGGTCCTTCTTAGCCATAAGGTTAACCCGCATAAAGGGAAGGTTGTTTTGTTATAACATAACAATTTATACCGGCATCATCGTTGTCTGTTAGCGCCTGTTACTTTTAATGTCATTCTATAAATCAACCGGTTTTTTATACTGAGTATAGTTATTTTATTGGGTGTTTATATTGTGATTTATTTGTATTGTATTTGTTAATTCTTATTTTGAAACAATATGCAATCCAATATTTCAAATGAGATTTATTACCATCCAATAATGATATGTTATAACGTAATTACAAAAATTGATAAAAACGGCGTCTTTGCCGCCGGCATGCCGGCATAAAGACACCCACGTTTTTGGAGCGTTAACATGACTTTTAAACACCAGGAAAAAGAGACGCTAAATCTATTCGCGGTTCTCGCCGTCTCGTTAAGCACGGTCATCGCCATGCTCGACAGCACCATCGCCAACGTAGCGCTGCCGGTGATCGCGAAAGATTTCGCCGTTTCCGAATCGGCCTCCATCATGATTATCAATGCCTACCAGTTTGCCGTCGTCGCGTCGTTGATGCCCTTTGCGGCGCTGGGCAGAGCGGTGGGCAATAAAAAAATCTTTATGGCCGGGGTGGTGCTGTTTGCTTTCTCCTCGTTGGGCTGCGCGCTTTCCGACACGCTGGCGATGCTGACGGCGTTCCGAGTGATACAGGGCTTCGGCGCGGCGGCGGTGCTCAGCGTCAATGCGGCGCTGATTAAGGAGATCTACCCGGCAAGGCTGCTGGGGCGCGGCCTGGGGATTAACGTGATGGTGGTGTCGGTTTCCGCCGCCGCCGGGCCGTCCATCGCCTCGGCGATACTTTCTCAAACGAGCTGGAACTGGCTGTTCACCATCAATGTTCCCATCGCCTGCCTGTCGCTGCTGCTGAGCATGATATTTCTGGGCTCCCGCGAGCGGCGCAGCGTTGGCTTCGACAGCGGGGGCGCCCTGTTGGTGTTTGTGCTGTTTATCGCTTTCTCGCTCAGCACGATGAGCATGACCACCCGCCATCTGCCGGCGGCGGCGCTGAGCTTTGCGGTATTCGCCGGACTGGCCGGGTGGCTGTACATCAATCAGAAAAGAAAGGCCAACGCCGCGCTGATCCCGGTCGCGATGCTGCATAACCCGACGCTGTCATTGTCTTTGCTGATGTCGATGCTGTCTTACAGCACCCAGCTTTTGGCTTTTGTATCGCTGCCTTTTTATTTCCACAATGTCCTGCAAAGAAACGTGGTGGAAATCGGTCTGCTGCTGACCGCCTGGCCGCTGGCCACCATGGTGTCGTCGTTGATTTCCGGCGATTTGACCAAGAAATACGATCCCAATCTCGTCGCCCTGTCAGGCCTCGCCTGCTTGTTGGCCGGCATGCTGCTGATGGCCAACCTGCCGGCCGATCCGTCGAATGGGGCGATCGTATGGCGTGTGGCGCTGTGCGGCATCGGTTTCGGCCTGTTTCAATCACCGAACAACCTGCTGATCATGACCTCGGTCTCTCATGAAAACAGCAGCATCGCCAGCGGTCTGTTGGGCAGTTCCCGGTTGATCGGGCAAATCGTCGGTTCGGCGTTAGTGGCGATTTTCTTCAATATGCGCGGCGCGCAAGCGACGACTATCAGCTTAATGGCGGGGGCGGCGTTCTCGTTTCTCTCTCTGGCCGTGAGCTATATGCGCTTCAAGTCCGCCGTTACGTTAAAAACCAGCAAATAAGCACGTTCGAGGTTTCCCATGCGATTCATCCACCTGGTGCCGCTCATTATCGGGATGGCGGCGTTTTCTCTCAGCGGCTGCTCGACCTACCACGACGTGGCGCTGCAACAAAAAGAGGCGGGGCTCAATAGCCCGTATTATCTGTTGCAGCCGCCGGTGTATGTCGGCGATCGGCTGAAATACGGCCTGAAGGACGGCAGCGGCGGCGAGCTGACGGTTGCGAAGGTTGAACCGAAAGACATCGTTGCCGACAGCGGAAAAATCATTCCCCTGTCGCAACTCTCTTTCCTGCAGCGAAAAGAGATTTCCGAAGGAAAAACCGCCGCGTTGGTCGGCGGCGGCGCGGTCGCCACCGCGGCGATCGTTTTCGTTGCCGGGATCACCATCATGGCCGCCGGCATCGCCGCCTCGGCCTGACACCGCTCATCGACGCGCGCCATTGCGCGTGCGCGCAGGAGGCCTCATGGCCGTAAAACTGACATTCATCGCCACCGCCTTGCTGGCGATAGCCGCTTTGCCGATGCTGCCTTACGCCGGCGCCAGCCAGCCGGAAGCGACCGCGCTGCCGCAGAGCGTGGCGGCGCAAACGCTGCCCGGCAGCTACCCGCGGATCGTCATCACCGGCAACTGCCCCTTCGGCGTGATCCTGGCCAACGAGGCGGCCTATCGGCACGTCGTCGGCGTCGGCCCCTGGGCATTCATGCATGCCGATAGGCATGTGTTGAAAGACATGAAGCCTGACATCGGCAGGATCACGTCCGATTTCATCAATAAGGACTATCGGGTCAACATGGAGTCGTTAATGAATCTGCGGCCCGACATCATTTATTACTACGGCAAAAGCCAGGACGATCGGCTGGAAAGGGCGGGCGTGATGACGGTCGATCTGGACGCCGGCGGGAAGACCAAATACCAGCCGATGGTCACCCAGGTGTATTGGGAAAATACCTTCGCCGACACCCTTGGCCTGCCGCGCACGCATAAATTCAAAGACGCCTGGGAAAGGACCCTGAAGCAGATCCGCCCCTATGCCGCAGCCATCCGCGCGCAGCACGTCAGGGCGTTATATCTGGAAGAAAGCGACGGCAGGCAGCTGAAGGTGAGCGGCCCGCACACCTACGGCGACACCTATCTCAAAATGGCCGGCATGGATAACGTCGCCGGGGATTTGCCGGTGAAGGGCGATGCCGGCAGGTACATCAACGTGTCGATGGAGCAGATCATGGCCTGGGATCCGGATGTGATTTTCGTGGTGTTCGGCAGCGCAAAAGCGCTGCTGCACGGGGGGATCCCCGGCCAGGCGTGGGAGACGCTCAGGGCGGTGAAAAACGGCAAGGTTTTCTCGACGCCGGTGGGCATTCACAACTGGGGGGGCCTGTCGGCGGAAACGTCACTGTTGCCGCTGTTCATGATCAACCGATACGCGCCCGAAGACATTAGCGACAAGACGCTGCGGCAGGAGACGCGTCGTTATTATCAGACGATGTTCTCCTACGCGATCCCGGATCGGTTGCTGGATGAGGTGCTGGCGCAACGCTAGCGCCACGGTTGAATAGTGTTAATCCATTGGAGGAGCTTGGGGATGCCGGGCAGAGGAAAATATGCGGCGATCATGGCGGGATTGTTCATTTCGCTGTGTGCAGTCGCCTTCGCATCGCTGTTTGCCGGCCGCTACGCTTTGTCGGCCCATGATGTAGCGCAGATTTTATGGCAGGGGAACATGCCGGGGGAAAACCAGGCCCGCTATTCGGTGATTTTTAACCTGCGCGCGCCGCGGGTAGTGGCGGTGATGCTGGTGGGCGGCGGGTTGGCGGTCGCCGGCGCGACCTTTCAGGCGGTGCTGAAAAACGCATTGGCCAGCCCGGACGTGCTGGGTACGTCTTCCGCCTCCGCCTTTGGCGCTGCGCTGGGCATTCTATTGAGTTTGCCTTTTGCCCTGAGTTCGCTGCTGTCGTTTCTTTTCGGCGTGGTGAGCCTGTTGCTGGTGCTCGGCATCTGCCGCCTCAAACGCCGGCAGGATGCGCTCACCACACTTTTGTCCGGCATGATTATCGCGTCGCTGTTTATCGCGTTTGTCTCGGTCATAAAATATGTCGCCGATCCGCAGGATACCTTGCCGGCGATCGTCTTCTGGCTGATGGGCAGCTTCGCTTCAGTAGCGAAAGCGCAAGTTTATTGGCTGATCCCGCTGTTTGCGGCGTGTTACCTGACTATCTACCGGCTCAGGTGGAATATGAACATTCTCTCTCTTGGGGACGACGAGGCGCGTATCGCCGGTCTGAATCCGCCCCGGCTGAAGATCCTGTTGCTGATCGCCGCCTCTCTGCTGGTTTCCGCTTCGGTGAGCTTGGCCGGCGTGGTGGGGTGGGTCGGCTTGGTGATCCCGCATTTGGTGCGAAGCGTATTGGGGTATAACCACGGTCGCCTGATCCCGGCTTCGGCGCTGAGCGGGGCGCTGTTTTTGCTGGTGATCGACAATATCGCCAGAGGCGCCACCTACGCTGAAATCCCGATCGGCATCCTGACCGCGCTGATCGGCGCGCCGCTTTTCGCCCTCCTTTTTATTATGAGCAGCAAACATGATCACCGTTAGCCAGTTGACCCTGGGGTTCAAAGGGTGCGAGCCCATTCTCGACAACGTCAGTTTTCATCTGAAACGCGGTGAGATCCTCAGCGTGCTCGGGCCGAACGGCGCCGGTAAAACCACGCTGCTGAGACATATCGCGGGCCTGTGCCGGCCCCTGTCAGGCGTGTGCCAGATCGGCCGCATCGACAATCGGCCCGCCCGACTGGCCTATGTGCCGCAGGCGAAAACGCCGCATTTCGCGTATGGCGTGCTCGATTTTGTCACTTTCGGCTGCGCTCGCCAGGCGGGGTGGTTCGCCGGGCCGCGGCGGCAAGATTTCGCCAAGGCGCAGGCGGTGTTGCACGCGCTGGAGATCGCGTCGCTGGCGCAGAAAAACATCAATCAGATCAGCGGCGGGGAACTGCAGATGTGTTATTTCGCCAAGGCGCTGGCGGCGGATCCCGACGTCATGATCCTCGACGAACCGGAGTCGAACCTGGATTTTTACAATCAGGCTAAAATGATCGAGATGCTCTGGCGCCTCGCCAAAGAGCGGCAGATGACGATCGTGCTGAATACGCATTTTCTGCATTACGCCGATCGCATCTCCGACAAGTGCCTGCTGATGAATAAGCGACAGTGCGTGTTTGGCGATAAAAACGCCTTGCTGCAAGAGGATATCCTGGAGCGCTACTTCCAGGTGCCGGTGAGAAAGTGCCGGTACGAATATGCCGGCGTCAGCGAAGAAACGTTCATTGTCGCGCTACGGCACCCCGCTTGAGCGCCGCCAGTGCGAGGGTGATTGAGGGATATCCCGCATTGCGGCCCCGCCGGCGGTTATTTAAGCTGAAAGAGAAATGCAACGGTGAATATGGAGATAATCATGACTGATTCAGTATCCAACGATCGTAATCCCACCCCGGATGTGGCGGAAGATAACGCGTTCTTCCCATCACCTTACTCCCTCAGCCAGTACACCTCGTCCAAAACCGACTTCACGGGCGCCAGCTACCCGAACGCCTATCGCGGCGGCAAGTGGAAGGTGCTGATGATCGCCTCGCAGGAGCGCTACCTGCTGATGCAAAACGGCAAGTTCTTCTCCACCGGCAACCATCCGGTCGAGATGCTGCTGCCGATGTATCACCTGGATCTGGCCGGTTTCGAGATCGACATCGCCACGCCGTCCGGCGATCCGGTGAAGCTGGAGATGTGGGCGTTCCCGCATGAAGACCCAGCGGTCAAGGCCACCTATGAGAAGTACCGCAGCCAACTCAAGCAGCCGAAAAAGCTGACGGAAGTCGTGAAGGATCTGGATGGCGGCAACTACCTTGGCGTTTTCATTCCCGGCGGCCACGGCGTGCTCAATGATATCCCGTTCAGTGAAGAGGTGAAAAAGACGCTGCACTGGGCCCATGACAACGATCGCTACGTGATCTCGCTGTGCCACGGGCCCGCCGGTTTACTGGCGGCGGGCATTGGCGAGAGCAAAGACGATTTCCTCTATCGCGGCTATGAGATGTGCGTGTTCCCGGATGCTCTCGATACCGGCGCCAACATCGACATCGGCTATATCCCCGGCCCGATGCCCTGGCTGGTGGGCGAACGCCTGCGTGAGCTGGGCGTGAAGATCGTCAATGCCGACATCACCGGCAAGGTGCATAAAGATCGGCGCCTGCTGACCGGCGACAGCCCGCTGGCTTCCAACAACCTCGGCAAACTGGCGGCGGAGACGCTGCTGGCCGACGTCGCCGCGCGATGAGCGACGAGATCGCGCAGCGCGCTTTCCAGACGGCGTTGGCGATGGACCACGAGCGAACCCTGTCCGCCATTCAGGGGCGGGTTCGCGCCTTCGCCGCGCCGTTCGGCTTCGATCGCTTTGTGCTGTTTTCCGCTTCCGCCACGGCGGAGGCGGGGATCGAGCATATCTATTGGGTCGAAGGCGACTGGTTCGGCGAGGGGGAGGCGGTCGATGCGCTGACCTACGTGCGGCACTGCCCGGTGACTCGCCACATGCTGCGGGCCAGCGAGCCGTTCTTCTGGACCAAGACCCGGGCGCAGCAGGGAGAGCGCTACCGGATTGTGCGCACGCCGCGCGGCGCGGGCCTGCACGGCGTGCAAATCCCGGTGTTCGGCCCCGCCGGCCTGGAGGGCGCCGTCAGCCTGGGAGGCGAGCGCATCGACGCCTCGCCGCCGGTGCGGTTGGCGCTGTCGCTTGTGGGCACGGCGGCCTTTTTGGCGGCGCGGCGGTTGTTCGAACCGGCGGCCGGCAAAGAAGAAGGCCGGCTGTCGGCGCGCGAGCGTGAGGTGCTGAGCTGGACCGCCATCGGCCGACGACAGGCGGATATCGCCGCGATGCTCGGCCTGTCTGAACGCACGGTGGAAAACCACCTGCGCCGCATTCGCCGGCGCCTTGGCGCCGCCACCACCGCGCAGGCGATCAGCGTGGCGATCCGCCTGGGCGAAATTGCCCCCGAGAGCCGTTAGCCTGCCGCCATTTGCCGCAGCAGCCACTCGCGCAGCGCAATGATATCGGGGCGCTGCGCGGTCTCCTCGGTGGCCACCAGATAGTAGTTGGCGCCGGGTAACGCCATCTCGAACGGCGCGGCCAGCACGCCGCGCTGCAACAAATCGCGCGCCAGCAGCCGGCTGGCGATCACCACGCCCTGGCCGGCCACCGCCGCCTGCAGCGCATGGGTTTCGTCGCTGAAGGTCAGCCCGGCTTCCACGTTCAACCCTTCCGGCCCGTAGCGCCGCCGCCAATTCTCCCAGGTCGGCGAGTCGGCGGGCACCTGCCGATGCGCCACGTGAAACAGCGCCACCCGCTGCAAATCCTCGATGCGCGCCAGCGCCAGCGCCGGGCTGGCGACCACGATAAAGCGATCCTCATGCAGCAGGGTGCAGTGCAGATCGGTTTCCGGCGTTTCACGGTAGCGGATGGCGACGTCCACGGTGCGCTGGCTGAGATCCACCCGTTCGACGCTGGTGTGCAGGCGCAGATCGATGGCGGGAAACTCCGCCTTGAAATCCGCGAGGCGCGGCACCAGCCAGTGGGTGAGAAAATTGGAGGTGGTGGTGACGGTCAGCGCCGGCGGCTGCCGGGCGCGAGTGATTTGGGCGACGGACTGTTCCAGTGCGGCAAAGGCGCGCTGGGTGCCGGCATACAGGATCTCGCCGGTCTCGGTCAGGCTGACGCCCTGCGCGCTGCGCTCGCACACCCGGCATTCCAGCACCGATTCCAGCAGCTTGATCTGGTGGCTGACCGCCGTCGCGCTCACGCCCAGCGCCTCGGCGGCCAGTTTGAAGCTGCGGCAGCCGGCCACGGCGTGGAAAGCGCGCAGCGCGCCCAGCGGCGGCAAACGGGGTTTTCTCATGGCTGAGTTATTCTCATCTAAGGCTGAAAACTATGAGTTTGTCTGACCGATTATACAAGAGATAGGCTACTGACATGTGAACAGGGAAATGAATTTATTTCATCATTTCCACCCTATCGGGAGTGAGCGATGAGCCTTTCTATCAACAACGGCGCCCTGGGCGCCATGACACACACGGGAACGGCGGCGAGCGCCCTGGCGCTCAGCGTGCCGGTCGCGGCGGGCGCTTTGCTGCTGGAGGCGGAGAGCCTGCAGGGCATCGGCTCGACCCTGATGCTGCTGACGGCATTGGCGCTGGCGTTTCTCGGCGGCGCCGCACTGGCCCGCTGGCAGCCGCTGCGGAACCGGCCTGCGCTGGCGATTCTCCGCCACGGCTTTTTGCTGGCGGCGGCGGGATGGCTATTGACGCTGCTGATGCTGTTCGGCGGCCATGACTGGCCGGCTCTGCTGGCGGGCCTCGCCCTCGGCGGCCTGGGGCAGGGTGTTGCCTACCGCACGGCGGTGGAGGTGAAAGCGGCGTTCACCGTGGCGTGCAGGTTGACGACGGTGGTGACTATCGTGGCCGTAGTGATTGCCGCTTCGCTGGTGCAAGCCTACGCCGCGCCGGGCGTGAGGGGGAGCTGTTTCGCGCTGGCGTTGCTGGTCGACCTGGCGTTGCTGGGGGCGTTGCTGGCGCGGGTGGCGGAACGGGATGGGGCATGAGCCGTCGCGCCGCAGGTAAACAACCCGCCGGTAAACCGGCGGGCTTCGCTTAGGCGGCCGCCAGTTCTTGCGGCGTAACGGTTTGCAAACCGACAAGCTGAATGGCCGGCTGCTCCAGATTGATGCCAAAGTATCCTTGATCCCAATTGTAGATATTGACGACGTGCTGATTGAGCGCGCTTTCGCCCTGCATGAATATCGACAGATCCTGCGTATGGGTTTGCGCGTTGTAGTTCAGTGAGAAGCTGCTGTTTGATCCTTCGGCGCCGAAGGCCAGCAGGTGGTTGTCGATAGACAGGGAGGAGGCCTGTAAAAAGCCCAGCTCGAAGCTGTCGTCGATGTAGATATTGTGGGTCTGCTTCACGGGAATATTCAGCAGGCTGTTGGGGAAAGGCACATCGTTGGACAACATGCTCAGGTTCACGCCGAGATAATCCTGCGGCGCGCTCCCTCCCGGCGCAGTGGTATAACCGTGCTCGAAACGAATCTCGCTGGAGCCTTTGCCCAGGCTGACCTCCAGGCCGTTGGCCGGCGTCAGCACCCGATCGTTAAAGGTGACGTTGTCCTTAAAGTCGGTCAGTTTCACCGCTTCGATGTTGTACAGCCCGTCCTTAAAGCCATACAGCCCGATGCCGTTTTTCTCGATCACCCCGCGTCCGCCGTAGCTGCCCTGAGCGTCAAACTTCAGGTTTACCCCGTGCGACAGGCTGGAATAATCGACCGTATCGTGGCCGCTGCCGCCGTCGATCACCGTCCAGCCGTAGTTGCCGGCGTTGTTTTGCCAGCCGCGCGGCACGCTGATGGTGTCGTCGCCGCTGCCGGTGTTAACGGCGATATTGCCGAACGCCAGCGTGAAATCGTCGTCATGCAGCGTACCGACGCGGTACAGATTCGGCGTGGACAGCACGTCGGCAATGTCGTTGAAAATCGCCGAGCCGATATCCAGCTTGCCGGGAATGAGGCTGCCGCCGCCGGTCACGCTGCTGCCGTAGGATTCGGTGTAGAAATCACGCGCCGCTTCGGCGGCGAGGCGGATGGTCTCGTGGCCAATGCCCAGGGTGGTCAAATAGGTGGGCACTTCGCCCGCCAGCAGCGTTTCAACCACGTAACTGAGGTTTTTCATTTGCATGGAGACCTGCGCCGCGGCAATCAGATCGTAAGTCCCGCCTTCCACCTTAAAGGCCGAGGTGTCGTTGGTCGCCACCCATTCGGTAAAGAACGAGGTATCGCCTAAATAAGAGAACAGCGTGGTGCCGGCCCAGGGGGAATAGTTGGGGGCGCCGGTCGAGGAGGCATCGGTGAACACTTCGGACGCCGCCGCGCCGGCGTCGATCAGGCCGACCTCGTGAATGTCCGGCACTTTGGCGCTGGTGGGCGGGGCATCCGGCAGCGGCGCGTTGGGATCGCTGCTCAGATCGACGCCAAACAGCGTTTTGGCGAAGTTTTTGGCGATGTTGTCGGAGGCATTCTGAATGCGCGCCTCCCAGTCATCGGGCACATGCCCGGTGCGCAGCTCATACTGCAGCTTGGTTTGGTCGCGAATGTAATGGGCAAACGCCCCCTGATTCGAGTTCACGCCATAGGCGCCTTTGATCCAGGTATACACCGCGATATCCACGCCCTCAATGGGTTGGTTGGCATGGTTGGGATCGGTGAGCGCATCGACGGAGGCGGCATATACCGCTGGCCAGTCGTCGGCTTTGGCGGCCTCCCAAATCGCTTGCAGTTTTTCTCGGTCGGTAATGACGTAAGCCATATAAACACTCCTTGTTGCTGAGAGATTGCTGTGAAATTCAACATGATGAATGGAAGCGCGCGATGGAATAAACCGAAACCCGAACAGCCAGAAACGCGCATGCCGCGATCTGCAGCGAACGATGGGCGGCAGGCGCCCATAGCGAAAGGATAGACGCAACTTGCTGAGCGAGAGAGATTGGCTTATCGATTGTTTTTTCAGGATTATTGCTGTAAATCGGCGGGTAAATCCGCGTATTGGCGTCAGGAAGGCATTTCCGTCAGCTCGGTTAGGAATCTTCTTAGATAAAAGAGTGGGTTTCGCTGGTGGGGGATTGGCTAAACGTTGGCGGCATTGCGGTGATGGATGCAGGGAGGGGATTGCCCAGGGGCGAAACGGGTAGGAAAGGTTGACTGAGTAATCTGACGGTTGGCTTTGAGCCAGAAGCGGAAGTCTGGTCTATTAGAAAATGCTTATGTAAGTGTGAGCCTAAATCGTGGTCGCAGTTTATTGAGAGAAGCGGGTCTCAATGTGCGCTAACCCATATTTTCTCCTCTCTATTAGGTGATTGTCAGAAAAAACTTATGCCTTCCGTTTGATGGGCATATGTCTGATGAGCTTATCCACCAAATTGGGCACAAGACTAAATAGGTAAACCCTCAATCAGAGGTTGCCCACGCGGCAAAATCAATAGCGCCAGACTATCCGGGACAATTTATCGCTTCGAGAAAACCCCCTGAGAAAATGACTATTCCTTCAGAAATATCTAGTCTGAATATACAGAACTCGATAGGCTGTAATGCTTTGTCTTTTTTGTGAACAGGAAAAAGTATGCTTAGTACATTACCCGATTTACATAGAAGTTTTGCAGAGCAACTCAAGCTTAAATTTCAGGCTGACTCGCGGATTCACTCCCTTCTCGCTGGCGGCTCGATTATCCATGGCGGATTTGATAAATACTCCGATTTGGATTTTGTCGTTGTGGTAGAACCTCTCTATTATGACGAAATCATGGCACAGCGCATGGTGTTCGCCGGATCACTGGGCCATCTGCTGCATGCTTTCACAGGCGAACATGTTGGAGAGCCTCGCCTGCTTATATGCCTGTATGGACCTGAACTCCTCCATGTCGACCTGAAATTTGTCACAATGGAAATGCTCACTCAACGTGTTGAAGAGCCAGCAGTGTTATTTACCCGTGATAACACTGCTCTGGAGAGACAACTGGCAAAATTTAGCGCTCACTGGCCTAACATGACGCCGGAGTGGTTTGAGTCCCGAGCCTGGATCTGGCTTCATTATGCGGGGGCTAAACTGGGAAGGGGGGAACTCTTTGAAGCGATTGGCATGCTGTCATTTTTCCGGGAGCAAGTGCTGGGACCTATGCTGAGCCGTCGTGCAAATCTACCTCAACGTGGGGTTCGGCGCATTGAATTCCACGGCATTGATCCTGATGGCCTGCTGACATCCACGCTGGCAACGCACGACCATGACTCTGTCAGCATTGCCATCAGAATGGCCGTTGACGCCTATATCAATCTGCGAGCTGATGCTCTGCCTGAAAATATTGCAGACGATGCGGCACGGTGGGCGCTCCTTGCCATGCTGGAAGAGTATTCTGACAGAGGTTAAATCCAGACTTCCGGTCACTTACGCGGCTGGGGTATAAGTATCACGGAAGATGCAATATCCAAATCCCGAGATGGACATCTCAACCCGAAAGGTTCCCGGAGGGCAAGACCCATCCTGATTCAAGCGCAACGTCCGCCCCTCGCTCATAACCGCCCAACAGCAAAAAGCCCGCTCAGGTTTCCCTGAGCGGGCTTCTCTAAATATGGCTCCTCTGACTGGACTCGAACCAGTGACATACGGATTAACAGTCCGCCGTTCTACCGACTGAACTACAGAGGAATCGTGTGAACGGGGCGAATAATAGCGAGGCGCCGTCGGCATGTCAAAGGTGGATTACACATTCTGTGACTGTTTGCTTACAGAATGCGCAACCCGTTGAGTTTTTTGGCAGATTTAGCCCTCGGGCGCTCGCTGCAGGCGTAGCTGATAGCGGTAAACGCCGGCGGTGAGCAGATAATCCCGGTGCACGCTCGGGCTCCAGGAGTCGTCGCCGCCCACCCCCATATGGAAACCGTCCAGGTGCAGCCAGGTGCCCGCTTCCGGCTGCAGCAGATGCTGGTGGCTGCAGGCCATCAGCTGTTGCAGGCCGTAGCGGCTGAGCGAGAAGTGGAAGCGGCCGTCGAAGCGCCAGCCGCCGTAGCGCAGGCTGCGGGTGTCACAGCGCAGGCCATTCTCGCCGGGGAAAATATACGGCGTGTGCAGATCCGCCAGCGGCAGGCGCCAGCGCCCGTGCTGCGCGGCCAGGCGGCGATCCGGGTAGTTCTCGTGCGGGCCCAGGCCCAGCCATTCCACCTGCGGCTGCACCGTCGCCAGTTGGCAGTTCAGGCCGATGCGCGCCGGCGGCGGCAGGGCGTCGGCCACCTCGACCTCCACGTTCACGCTCACCGCGCCCAGCGCGTCGAACAGCCACTGCTTGCGGCTAATCAGCAAAATTTGCCCGTCCACGCCGAACTGGTGCTCGCTCACCACCCGCACGTCGTTTTGCAGCGCATCGGCCTGCAACTGCGTGCAGCGCTCTTCCAGCCGGTACAGGCCCGCCAGCTTCCAGCGTTCGACCCAGGCGTTGGGATCGATATGGTCCGCTTCGCTGACGCCGATGTCGTTATCGATCGGCGCGCGCGCAAAACCGTCGCGCAGCGGCGTCAGCAGCTGCGGCTGCTCATTCTGCCACCACTGCGTCAGGTGGCCGCTGCTGCGCTCGAAGCGCCAACGCTGGTCGCCGTGGGTGAGGGTCAGCCCTTCATCATCTTCAATCAGCATTGGCGGCACGCCCTGCGCCGGCGGCGGCGCGGGATGCAGCGCGCGCGGCACCCGCCACTGATCCCAGGCACAGCGGTGGTGTGCTTCAGACCAGTCGGTGGCCTGCGGCTGCACCACCTCCACGTTCAGCCACAGCTCGCCGGGCTGATGCAGCATCGGCAGGCGGTCGAGCAGGGTGAAGCGAGTGCTGCCCTGCGGCGGCAGCGCCAGATCGAAGCTGCCGCTGGCGCGCTCCACGCCGTCCAGCTCCAGCCGCCAGTTGAGCTGTTCGTTGTCGGTGTGGCGGAACAGGTAATCGCTGGTGACGGTCAGCGTCAGCGAGGCGGCGTCGAAGGCGAAGCGGAACAGCTGCTGCGCCCGCTGCGCTTCGAACAGCGCCGGGTGCGGGGTGCGATCCGCGAACACCAGCCCGTTCAGGCAGAACTGGCGATCGTTGGGGGTGTCGCCGAAGTCGCCGCCGTAGGCCCAGAACTCTTCGCCGCGATCGTCGCGTTTGATCAGCGCCTGATCGACCCAGTCCCAGACAAAGCCGCCCTGCAGGCGCGGATGTGCGTGGAACGCGCGCCAGTAGCGCTCGAAACCGCCGAAACTGTTGCCCATCGCGTGGGCGTATTCGCACAGGATCAGCGGGCGCGGCTCCTCCGTCAGGCCGATCCACTTGCCGATCGCCCATTTGGGCACTGCCGGGAACGGCTGATCCTGATCCACTCGCGCATACATCGGGCAGATGATGTCGGTGGCGGCGGTGTCGGCGCCGCCGCCTTCATATTGCACCGGGCGGGTCGGATCCTGGCTTTTCACCCAGCGGTACAGCGCGTCGTGGTTCGCGCCGTGGCCGGACTCGTTGCCCAGCGACCAGATAATGATGCAAGGGTGGTTGCGATCGCGTTGCACCATGCGGGTGACGCGCTCGCTCATCGCCGGCAGCCACAGCGGATCGTCAGCCAGGCGGTTCATCGGCTGCATGCCGTGGGTCTCGATATTGGCTTCGTCCACCACGTACAGCCCGTAGCGGTCGCACAACCGGTACCACAGCGGGTGGTTGGGGTAATGCGAACAGCGCACCGCGTTGAAGTTGTGCTGCTTCATCAGCAGGATGTCGTGGCGCATCGTCGCCTCGTCCATCACCTGGCCGTGGCGCGGATGATGCTCGTGGCGGTTAACGCCGCGGATCAGCAGCGGCTGCCCGTTGAGCTTCAACAGCCCGCCGCTGATCTCTACCTGGCGGAAGCCGACGTCATAGGCCTCCACCTCGATAATCTCCCCTTCGGGCGAGAGCAGGGCGACGGTGGCGCGATACAGCGCGGGCGTTTCGGCGCTCCACAGCGCCGGGCGCTCCATCGGCAGCCGCAGCGTGACGCGATCGTCATAGGCGCCGCGCTCGTCCACGATCTCGCTGCCGAGCGGCTGGGTGCGTTCGGCCACCCGCGAGCCATCGCGCCACAGCTGAACCTGCACCTGCAGCGGGCCGGGCCGGCTGGCGCGCGCCGTTACCACCAGTTCGCCGCGGGTAAAGCTGTCATGCAGCGGCGTGGTGATGCGCACATCGCTCAGGTGCGCGGCGGGTTTGTGCAGCAGGCTGACGTCGCGGAAGATGCCGCTCATGCGCCACATGTCCTGATCTTCCAGATAGCTGCCGTCGCACCAGCGCAGCACCATCACCGCCAGCCGGTTTTCACCCGGCCGCAGCCACGGGCTGAGATCGAACTCCGCCGGCAGGCGGCTGTCCTGCGAATAGCCGACCCAGTGGCCGTTGCACCATAAATAGAACGCCGAGTTGACGCCGTCGAAGATGACGCGCGTCTGGCCGGCGGCCAGCCAGGCCGGATCGACGCTGAAGGCGCGCGAGTAGCAGCCGGTCGGGTTGTCTTCCGGCACGCGCGGCGGATCGACCGGGAACGGGTAGCGCACGTTGGTGTAGATCGGCGCGTCGTAGCCGGCAAGCTGCCAGTTGCCCGGCACCGCCAGCGGGGCGGCGTCCGGCAGATCCTGCTGCAGCCAGCTCTCCGGCGCGGCCTCTGGGCGCGGGAAATAGCTGAAGCGCCACTCGCCGTTCAGCGATCGGCGGCTGGCGCTGGGGGCGTCGTCGCGCGCGTCTTCCACCGTGCGCCAGCTGGCGAACGGCGGGTGGGCGTCCAGCCGGCGGTAGTGGGTGCAGGCGGGGTTTTGCCAGTCACGGCGGGCGAGGATCTCGGTCAGGGAAGCTAGGGGCGCAGCAGGCATCGGCGATCGTCCAGTCGGCTAGGTGATGCTCACCAAGATGCTGACCGGCGCATAAAAAGTAAAGCGGTTACACGCAACCTTGCAAGGGCGATCAAATAACCGTTAATGCGGCTCACCGGCGCGATAGATCCGCTGTGGGCGGCCTACCTTGCCGTAAATGATCTCGGCGCGCAGCTGCTGCGCGGCGGTGCAAAACTCCAGATAACGGCGCGCGGTGGTGCGGCTGAGCCCCATTTTTTGCGCAACGCTTTCAGCGGTGTGCCGCGCAGCGGGTTCGGCGAACAGCGCGCGGACCTTGCCCAGCGTCAGCTCGTCGATGCCGGCGGGCAGCGCCGCCTGCTGCTCGCCGCGGGCGTAGGTATTGAACATCTCGTCGATGCGGCGCTGGTTGAGGCGCGCTTTGTCCTTCAACGCTTCGCGGCGCTGGCTGAAGCGCAGCAGCGTCTGGCTCAGCCGGTCATAGGCCAGCGGTTTGATCAGGTAGTCGAACACGCCGTAGCGCAACGCCTCGGCCACGGTGGCCATGTCGCTGGCGGCGGTGATGAACACGATGCCGCCGCGATAACCGCTCAGCGTCAGTTCGCGCAGCAGGGTGATGCCCTGGCCGTCCGGCAGAAAGTTGTCCAGCAGGATCAGATCCGGCTTGAAGCGTTCGGTCATGGCGCGCGCCTGCGCCAGCGTGCCGGCCAGCCAAATCTGGCGGCAGCCGCCGTTCTGGCGGATAAACTCCGCGTGCATCTCCGCCAGCGGCGTTTCGTCTTCAACGATCAGGATGTTCAGCCATTCCATAGTGCGACCCGTAATTGCAATAAAAATGCTAAGTGAATGTAAGTGAATTGCGGCGCCAAATAAAGATTATCTCAATAATAAACACCATAAGATTAATTAAGCAAATAAAGAACATTAAATAACTTATTAACCGGGATCGGTTTGTGAAATAGGTCAATAATCCGCGTTTTTTTTCTGCTTACCATGGGTTTATCGAACGAGGGGGGGGATTTTATCTCCATGGTTTTTAAGGTTTTAATTGCCATTTTTGATGTTAATTAAAATGCCTTTTTGTATTTCATTTGTTGTTTGTCAGTTAACCCAGAGAGCGTGTTATGTTAGGCGATGCCGTATTTAATCGGGTAAAGCGATCGGATCATAAAGCGATTTCGGAAATAAGCGCCTTCTTGCGCAGTAACGATCTGAATATCGATACCACGGTTGAAATATTTATTACCGTTACCCAGCACGACAAATTGGTCGCCTGCGGCGGCATCGCCGACAATATTATCAAATGCGTCGCCATCAGCCCGCTGATGCGCGGCGAAGGGTTGGCGCTGGCGCTGGCGACCGAGCTGGTGAACCTGGCTTACGAGCGCCATCACACCCAGCTGTTTATCTACACCAAGGTGCAGAACGAGCCGCTGTTCCGCCAGTGCGGTTTCTACCCGATCGCCACCGTGCCGGGCATCGTGGTGCTGATGGAAAACAGCCCGTGCCGCCTGAAGCGCTACGCCGCCCAGCTGGCGAGCCAGCGCCGGCCGGGCGAGACCATCGGCAGTATCGTGATGAACGCCAACCCCTTCACCCGCGGGCATCAGTATCTGGTGCGTCAGGCGGCCAAACGCTGCGACTGGCTGCACCTGTTTCTGGTGAAGGAAAACACCTCGCGCTTCAGCTATGAAGATCGGCGCCGGCTGGTGCTGGCCGGCACCGCCGACATCCCCAACCTCACGGTACACGAAGGCTCGCAGTACGTGATCTCGCGCGCCACCTTCCCCTGTTACTTCATCAAGGACCAGGGCGTGGCCGACGACTGTTACACCGAAATCGATCTGAAGATCTTCCGCCAGTATCTGGCGCCCGCGCTGGGCATCACCCACCGCTTCGTCGGCAACGAGCCGTTCTGCGCGGTGACCGCGAAGTACAACCGCGACATGCGCTACTGGCTGGAAACGCCGGCGCTGCCCAGCCCGCCGATCGCGCTGGTGGAAATCGAGCGTTTGCAATATCAGGGCACGGCGATCTCCGCCTCCTGGGTGCGCAAGCTGCTGGCGGCGGGGGACTTTCACGCCGCCGCGCCGCTGGTGCCGCCGGACACCCTGTACTACCTGCAGGATCTGCAAACGCAGCGCCGGGCCAAGGCGGCCCCGCATCCTTTTGAGTCCGCACAATCAGGTGAATGATGAAAATTATCCGAGAAGCAATGGCCGGCACGCTGGAATCCAGCGATGTCATGGTGCGCATCGCGCCCGCCGAGGGGCCGCAGCACGATCTGTTGATCGCCAGCAGCGTGGAAAAACAGTTCGGCGCGGCGATCCGCCGCACCCTGCTGGAGGTGCTGCAGCGTTATGAGGTGGAGCCGGTGCAGGTGATCGTCGACGACAAAGGAGCGCTGGACTGCGTGCTGCGCGCCCGGCTGGAAACCGCGCTGATGCGCGCCTGCGAGAGCGGCCAACTGCCGTGGGAGGCGAAAGATGAAAACGCTGAATAAAACCCGGCTGCGCCGCAGCATGCTGTTCGTTCCCGGCGCTAACGCGGCGATGGTCAGCAACGCCTTTATCTATCAGGCCGATGCGCTGATGTTCGATCTGGAAGACTCGGTGATCCTGCGTGAAAAAGACGCGGCGCGCCGGCTGGTGTACCACGCGCTGCAGCATCCGCTGTACCAGGAGGTGGAAACCATCGTGCGCGTCAATGCGCTCGATTCCGCCTACGGCCTGGCGGACTTGCAGGCGGTGGTGCGCGGCGGCGCGGACATCGTGCGCCTGCCGAAGACCGACAGCGCGCAGGACGTTGTCGACATGGAGCGCGAGATCGCCGCCATCGAGGCGGCCTGCGGCCGGCCGGTCGGCAGCACCGGGCTGCTGGCGGCGATCGAATCGGCGCAGGGCATCACCAACGCGGTGGCGATCGCGCACGCTTCGCCGCGTCTTATCGGCATCGCGCTGGGGGCGGAAGACTACGTGCGCAACCTGCGCACCGAACGCTCGCCGGAGGGCATCGAGCTGCTATTCGCCCGCTGCTCGCTGCTGCAGGCGGCGCGCGCCGCCGGCATTCAGGCGTTCGACACCGTCTACTCCGACGCCAACAACGAGGCCGGCTTCCTGCAGGAAGCGGCGCTGATCAAACAGCTCGGCTTCGACGGCAAATCGCTGATCAACCCGCGCCAGATTGAGCTGCTGCACAACCTGTACGCGCCGACCGCCAAAGAGGTGGCGCACGCGCAGCGGGTGGTGGACGCCGCCGAAGCGGCGGAGCGGGAAGGGCGCGGCGTGGTGTCGCTCAACGGAAAAATGGTCGACAGCCCGGTGATTGAACGCGCCCGGCTGGTGCTGGAGCGCGCCGCGCTGTCCGGCTTACGGGAAGAACCGGCGCAGCACGGGGAGGAAGCATGATGAACCGCCAACAACGATTGATGACCTTCGCCAACCCGGCGGATCTGCCGGGCTATCAGGACGTGTCCAAAGCCAATCTGCAGGCGCGTAAACCGCGCGATCTCAAGCTGTGCGACTCCTTGCAGGAAGCGGTGCGCCGCAGCGGGCTGCAGGACGGCATGACCATCTCCTTCCACCATGCGTTTCGCGGCGGCGATCTGGCGCTCAATCAGGTGATGGAGACGCTGGCGGCGATGGGGTTCCGCAACCTGACGCTGGCCTCCAGCTCGCTGACCGACTGCCATGCGCCGTTGGTTGAGCATATCCGCCACGGCGTGGTGAGCCGCATTTACACCTCCGGGCTGCGCGGCCCGCTGGCGGACGCCGTATCGCGCGGGCTGCTGGCGGAGCCGGTGCAAATTCACTCGCACGGCGGCCGGGTCAATCTGATCGAATCCGGCGAGCTGAAGATAGACGTGGCCTTCCTCGGCGTGCCGGCCTGCGATGAGTTCGGCAACGCCAACGGCTACAGCGGTGAAGCCTGCTGCGGCTCGCTCGGCTATGCGCGGGTGGACGCCGAGGCGGCGGGCACCGTGGTGTTGCTGACCGAGCAGCTGGTGCCGTATCCGCATCATCCCGCCAGCCTGGCGCAGGATCGGGTGGATCTGATCGTGCAGTTGGAGCGGGTGGGCGACGCCGACAAGATCGGCGCCGACGCCACGCGCATGACCTCGAACCCGCGCGAGCTGTTGATCGCCCGCCGCGCCGCCGAGGTGATCGCCGGTTCCGGCTACTTCACCGAAGGGTTCTCGCTGCAAACCGGCACCGGCGGCGCCTCGCTGGCGGTGACCCGTTTCCTGGAGGACAAGATGCGCGCCCGCGGCATTCGCGCCGCGTTCGCCCTCGGCGGCATCACCTCGACCATGGTGGATCTGCACGAGAAAGGGTTGATCGGCAAGCTGCTGGACGTGCAGAGCTTCGATCGGGCGGCGGCGACCTCGCTGGCGCGCAACCCGCGCCATATCGAAATCAGCGCCAATCAGTACGCCAACTTCAGCTCCAAGGGCGCGTCGGTCGATCGGCTCGACGTGGTGGTGCTGAGCGCGCTGGAAATCGACACCGGCTTCAACGTTAACGTGCTGACCGGCTCCGACGGCGTGCTGCGCGGCGCGTCCGGCGGCCACTGCGACACCGCCGCCGCAGCGCGGCTGGCGATCATCGTCGCGCCGTTGGTGCGCGGGCGCATCCCGACGCTGGTGGAGCAGGTGACCACCTGCGTCACGCCGGGCTCCAGCATCGACATTCTGGTGACCGACCACGGCATCGCCGTCAACCCGGCGCGGCCGGAGCTGGCGCAGCGCCTGCGGGAGGCCGGGCTTGAGGTGGTGAGCATCGACTGGCTGCGCGCCCGCGCGCTGCAGCTGACCGGCGAACCGCAGCCGATCGCGTTTACCGACAAGGTGGTGGCGGTGGTGCGCTACCGCGACGGCTCGGTGATCGACGTGGTGCATCAGGTGGCGGAGTAAACGATGGCCGCCGTCGATCCTCAACTGGCCGCCGAACGTGCGGTCAGCCTGCCGGAGCTGCTCACCAGCCGCGAATGCCGTCAGGCGCGCCAGCAGGCGTGGCTGGCGCAGCACGAGTGCACGCTGCTGGTGCTGACGCTGGTGGTGCCCGGCCCGGTGAAGGACAGCGCGTTGACGCGCGGCATTTTCAACCTCGGGTGGGCGGCGCTGCTGCGGCTGTGCGCCGAACAGGGCTGGCCGAGCCCGCAGGCCGAGGCGCTGGCGCTCGCCACCGGCTGCGAAGGGTTTGTGGCGCTGCGCGCCGACGCCCAACGGGTAAAAGATTGCGCCATGCAGCTGGAGGTGAGCCGCCCGATCGGCCGGCTGTGGGATATCGACGTGCTGGATGCGCAGGGACGAATCCTGTCGCGCCGCGACATCGGCCTGCCGGCGCGGCGCTGCCTGCTGTGCGGCCAACCGGCCAAGATCTGCGCCCGCCAGCGGCGGCATGGCAGCGAGCAGCTGCTGCAAGAAATGGAAAGGATGTTCAACGATGCGATCTCTGCCGATTAATCCACCCGCCCGCCGAGCCGAGCCGGCCTGCGACTTCGCCCGCGCCGCCTTTCGCGCGCTGTTGGTGGAGGTCAACCTCACGCCCAAACCGGGGCTGGTGGATCGCCATAACACCGGCGCCCATCGCGACATGGATCTTGGGCATTTCTACCGCAGCGCCCGCGCCATCGGCGTGTGGCTGCCGCGTTTTATCCAGCGCGGCCGCGAAGACGCCTGCCGGCCGGCGGAGCGGCAGCTGGCGCGGCTGCGGCCGCTCGGCCTGGCCTGTGAAAACCAGATGTTTCGCGCCACCGGCGGCATTAACACCCATAAGGGCAGCGTGTTCTCACTCGGGTTGCTGTGCGCCGCCTTCGGCCGCCTGCAGCAGCAGGGCCGGGCCATCAGCGCCGCATCGTTATGCGCCGAAGTGGCGGCGATGTGCCGAGGGCTGGTGGACAGCGAGCTGCGATGCAACAACGCCGGGCAGACCGCCGGCCAGCGCTTGTTCGCTGCGTATGGCCTCAGCGGCGCGCGCGGCGAGGCGGAATCCGGTTTTCGGTTGGTGCTTGACGGCGCGCTGCCGCTGTATCGGCAACGGCTGGCCGCCGGCGGCGACGAACAGCGGGCGCTGCTGGACAGCCTGCTGTGGCTGATGGCCCACAACGATGACACCAACGTCGCCTCGCGCGGCGGCCTGCGCGGGCTGCGCTGGCTGCGGCGCCGGGCGGCCTTGCTGCTGGCGCAGGGCGGCTCGGCGGGGGAGGCGGGCCTGGCGCGCCTGCGGCGCTTCGATGCCGATTGCATTGCCCGCAACCTCAGCCCCGGCGGCAGCGCCGACTTGTTGATAGTGACCTGGCTGCTGGCGCAGCTGGGTGCCCAAGAATAATAACCAAGCCTTCAGGAGAGTCCCTATGTCCCAAACCCAGGAAAAGATCTGGAAAGCGATAGCGCCGCTGGCGGTGCTCGCGATCCTGTTATTGATACCGGTGCCCGACGGCATGCCGCCGCAGGCGTGGCACTATTTCGCCATCTTTGTGGCGATGATCGTCGGCATGATTCTGGAGCCGATCCCGGCCACCGCCATCAGCTTTATCGCGGTGACCGTCAGCGTGCTGAGCGCCAACTGGGTGCTGTTCGGCGCGCAGGAACTGGCGGAGCCGGGCTTCAAGGCCGGTAAAGAGGCGCTGAAATGGGGGCTGGCAGGCTTCTCCAGCACCACCGTCTGGCTGGTGTTCGGCGCCTTTATCTTCGCGCTGGGCTACGAGGCCACCGGGCTGGGGCGGCGCATCGCGCTGTTCCTGGTGAAATTCATGGGCAAGCGCACGCTGACGCTGGGCTATGCGGTGGTGATCATCGATATCCTGCTGGCGCCGTTCACGCCGTCCAACACCGCGCGCACCGGCGGCACGGTGTTCCCGGTGGTGAAAAACCTGCCGCCGCTGTTCGATTCCTTCCCTAACGATCCCTCTTCGCGCCGCATCGGCGGCTACCTGATGTGGATGATGGTGGTCGGCACCAGCATCAGCTCCTCGATGTTCGTCACCGGCGCCGCGCCGAACGTGCTGGGCATCGAGTTCGTCGGCAAGATAGCCGGGGTGCACATCAGCTGGATGCAGTGGTTCCTGGCGTTCCTGCCGGTCGGCCTGCTGCTGCTGATCATCGCGCCGCTGATCTCCTACTACCTCTACAAGCCGGGCGTGACCCACAGCAGCGAAGTGGCCGCCTGGGCGAATACCGCGCTGGGGGAAATGGGCAAGCTGACGCGCAAGGAGTACACCCTGATCGGCCTGGTGCTGCTCAGCCTGTGCCTGTGGGTGTTCGGCGGCAAGGTGCTGGACGCCACCGCGGTGTGCCTGTTGGCGGTGTCGCTGATGCTGGCGCTGCACGTGGTGTCGTGGAAAGACATTACCAAATACTCCAGCGCCTGGAATACGCTGGTTAACCTGGCGACGCTGGTGGTGATGGCCAACGGCCTGACGCGCTCCGGCTTTATCGATTGGTTCGCCCAGACCATGAGCACCCACCTGGACGGCTTCTCGCCGAACATGACGGTAGTGGCGCTGGTGCTGGTGTTCTACTTCGCCCACTACCTGTTCGCCAGCCTGTCGGCGCACACCGCCACCATGCTGCCGGTGATCCTGGCGGTCGGCAAAGGGTTGCCGGGCGTGCCGATGGAGCAGCTGTCGATGCTGTTGGTGCTGTCGATCGGCATCATGGGCGTGCTGACGCCGTACGCCACCGGGCCGGGGGTGATCATCTACGGCTGCGGCTATGTGAAGTCGAAAGACTACTGGCGCCTGGGCGGCATTCTCGGCGTGGTGTACATCGCCGCGCTGCTGCTGATCGGCTGGCCAATCATGAGCCTGTGGTACTGAGTTGACGCACAGCGGCCGCCGCCCGGTGGCCGCTGGTACGATCTTTTCCCGTGAACCCTGTCACACACTTGTCACACTAACCCCGCCATCATACGCAGGCAAACGCTAACACCTTAAAAATAATCATTTTCCGGGAGCCTCTGCGGATGAGAAAAAAAACGTTATTGCTGTGCCTGCCTTTGTTATTCACCGGGAACGCGCTGGCGGACGCCGGCGGTTATCAACTGGAACAGGTGCTGGTGATGAGCCGCCATAACCTGCGCGCGCCGCTGGCCAACAACGGCAGCGTGCTGGCGCAGTCCACGCCGAAGGCCTGGCCGGCCTGGGAAACGCCGGGCGGCCAGCTGACCACCAAGGGCGGGGTGCTGGAAGTGTATATGGGGCACTATTTCAACGCCTGGCTGAAGCAGACCGGCCTGTTGCCGCAAGAGGGCTGCCCGACCGCCGGCAGCGTGTACGTCTACGCCAACAGCCTGCAGCGCACGGTGGCCACCGCGCAGTTCTTCAGCAATGGCGCGTTCCCGGGCTGTGACGTCAGCGTGCACCATCAGGACAAGATGGGCGAGATGGATCCGACCTTCAACCCGATCATCACCGACACCAGCGAAGCCTTCAACCAGCAGGCGCTGACGGCGATGAACGCCGCGCTGGGCTCGCTGAAGCTGGACGCCTCTTATCAGCAGCTGGCGAAGATCATCGACTACAAGGATTCCGCCGCCTGCAAGACCGACAAACACTGCGACCTGACCAAAGAAGCCAGCGTGATGAGCGCGGTGCCGGGCAAAGAGCCGGGCGTCTCCGGCCCGCTGCGGGTGGGCAACTCGCTGGTGGACGCCTTTATGCTGCAGTACTACGAAGGTTTCCCGATGAAAGAGGTGGCCTGGGGCAAAATCGCCACGCCGCACCAGTGGCAGCAGCTGGCGCAGTTGAAAGACGGCTATCAGGATTCGCTGTTCACCTCGCCGGTGGTGGCGCAGAACGTCGCCAAGCCGCTGCTGACCTACATCAACAACGCGCTGCTGGGCGAGCGAAAACCGGACGCGCCGAAGCTGACGGTGCTGGTGGGCCACGACTCCAATATCGCCTCGCTGCTGTCGGCCATGCAGTTCCAGCCGTATCAGCTGCCGCAGCAGTACGAGAAAACGCCGATCGGCGGCAAACTGGTATTCCAGCGCTGGCGCGACGCGCAGAACGACCGTGAATTGCTGAAGATCGAGTACGTCTATCAGTCCACCGAACAGCTGCGCAAGGCGACGCCGCTGACGCTGCAAACCCCGCCGCAGCGCGTGACGCTGGCGCTGAAAGGCTGCCCGATCGATAAAGACGGCTTCTGCGCCTGGAGCGATTTCGAGAAGACCATGAAAGGCATCTTGTAATGCCCGGCCTCTCTCCCGAATGCGGGGGAGAGGCCTTTTCCCACTTCGCCCAACGCGCCTCCGCGCGGGACTTAACGCCATTTATTTTGCCCAGGGTCATTGTTGCAGGCCGTTTCGGGGGCTAACATCATCAGCCTGCCTGCTTATCATGGATACCGCCGTTGCCCACTTTTATCCGCAATATCGAATTTTTCACGCCGGACGGCTATCCGGGCCAGGTGGCGCGCTGCCAGTTTGCGCTGGCGGAGTATCGCGACGACGGTTTTCCCGAGGCGGGCTTTGCGCTGCCGGACCACCTGGCGCGCGCGGTGCCGAAACGCCGTGCGGAGTATCTGGCCGGGCGTGTTCTGGCGCGGCAGCTGCTGGCGCCGCTCGGTTTCGCCGACTTCACCCTGGCGCGCGGCGAAGATCGCGCGCCGCAGTGGCCGCCGGGCATCGCCGGGGCGCTGAGCCATAATTCGCATACCGCGCTGTGCGCCGTACACCCTGAGCGCGGGCTGGGCGGCGTTGGGCTGGATGTGGAGACGCTGCTGTCCGTGGCGCGAGCGGAGGAGCTGTGGAGCGCGATCGTTTCACCGGCGGAGCGCGAGACGTTGCTGGGCGAAACGCTGCCGTTCAACGAGCTGCTGACGCTGACGTTTTCCGCCAAAGAGAGCCTGTTCAAAGCGCTGTACCCGCAGGTGCGCCGATATTTCGATTTTCTTGATGCGCGGATGGTGGCGGTGGATGCGCAGCGGCAGACGTTCGAATTGGCGCTGCTCACCACGTTGACGCCGCATTGCTGCGCCGGACGGCGTTTCGCCGGGCGGTTTTGGCGCGAAGGTGACGATGTCACGACTTTTATTTTTTGCTAAAACACAATAATAACAGTGTGTTATTTCTTGTTGTGGCGTAACGCGAATTTGCCGCGGCGTGCGGAAAGATTCATTCATCGGAGATTGACCGACGGTGGGGATCCGGTGTAATTTACCCACCCTTTACAGCTAATGATAATTATTCGCATAAACATTATCATTGGTGAGGCGCAACAAAGGAGTGGTCTTGTGGCGACACTGACGACAGAAAACCAAACCTTCTCCGGGTTTGAGTACGCCGAACAATCGACCTTTTTGTACCGGTCAGAATTCCGTTCCCTCTCCGCCCACGGCGTGTTTGAGCGTATCGAGACGCCGGCGTTCGGCGGCGAGCAGGAAGGCAGCGCGCTGGCGCAACATATTCGCCAGGCGCTGGCGCGCGCCAAAGCCGCCGGCCAGGCGGCCCCGGTGGTGGTGGGCGCCATTCCGTTCGACACGCGCCGGCCTTCCTGCCTGTATATACCTGAAGAAAGCCGATTCGTCGCCAACGACAGCTTTATCCGCGCCGCGCGCCCGATGCTGCAACAGCCGCATCGCCTGGTCGCCTGCACCAGTATTCCGGACGAACCGCGATTCAAACACGCGGTCGCGGAAGCAGTCAGCCGCTTTAAACAAGGCAAGCTGGACAAGGCGGTGCTGTCGCGCATCCTCGATATCGAACTGGAGCAGCCGGTGGCCGGCCACCGGATCCTCAATAACCTGATGGTGCAGAACCCGACCGGTTACCACTTCTCCCTGCCGCTGGCCGATGGCAGCGTGTTGATCGGCGCCAGCCCTGAACTGCTGATCCGCAAGCAGGGCGGCGAGATCCACACCAATCCGCTGGCGGGCTCGGCGCGCCGGCAGGACGATCCGCAGCAGGATCGCCTCGGCAGCGAGCGCCTGATGCGCTCGACCAAAGACAAATACGAACACAAGCTGGTGATCGACGATATTCGTCGGCATCTGACGCCGCTGTGCGCTACCCTGAGCGTGCCCAGCGGCCCGTCGCTGCTCAGCACCGGCACCATGTGGCACCTGTCCACCCGCATTCGCGGCGAGTTGCTGAATCCGGATCTCAACGTGATGCAGCTGGCCTGCCTGCTGCATCCGACGCCGGCGCTGTGCGGCTTCCCGACCGAAAGCGCCCGCCAGCTGATCGCCGCTCTGGAACCGCACGATCGCGGCTTGTTCAGCGGCATTGTCGGCTGGTGCGACGCCAACGGCGACGGCGAGTGGGCGATCGTCATCCGCAGCGGGCTGCTGCGCGGCAACCGGGTGCGGCTGTTCGCCGGCGCGGGCATCGTCGCCGCCTCGACGCCGCAGTCCGAGTGGATGGAAACCACCGCCAAACTGGGCACCATGCTCAACGCTTTCGGCCTGAACAGCGGCGCGCTGTAGGCCTCTTTGCGGCGCAGTCCGCGCCGCGTCATAGCCTTTCGCAGGAGACAACGATGAACAACAACATGACCCGGCGGTGCGCCCGGATGGCGGTGCGTGCATGAGCATTCAGATGGATTTCACCGGCAAACGCGTGTGGGTGACCGGCGCGGCGCGCGGCATCGGCGAGCAGATCGCCCGCCACTTTTTAACTCAGGGCGCCGAGGTGGTGGGGTTTGACCGAGAATTCGCCAATCCGGATCTGCCTTACCCCTGCGTGACGTTGGACATCAGCCGGCCGGAGCAGGTGGAGGCGGTGTGCCGCCAACAGCTGGCGGAGAACCCGCGACTGGACGTGTTGGTCAACGCCGCCGGCATTCTGCGCATGGGCAATACCGAAGATCTGAGCGTGGATGACTGGCACCAGTGCATCAACGTCAACGCCTCGGGGGCGTTTTACCTGTTCCGCGCCGTGCTGCCGCACTTCAAGGCGCAGCGCAGCGGGGCGATCGTCAGCATCGGCTCCAACGCCGCGCACGTGCCGCGCGCGCAGATGGCGGCCTACTGCGCCTCCAAGGCGGCGCTGACCAGCCTGAACCACTGCGTGGGGTTGGAGATGGCGCCGTTCGGCGTGCGGTGCAATCTGGTGTCGCCGGGCTCGACCGACACGCCGATGCAGCGCGGCATGTGGCAGACCGACGATGCGCAGCAACGCACCATCGCCGGCTTCCCCGAGATGTTCAAGCTGGGGATCCCGCTGGGTAAAATCGCGCGTCCGGACGAGATCGCCAACGCGGTGCTGTTCCTGGCCTCGGATTTGGCCAGCCACATCACCATGCAGGACATCGTGATCGACGGCGGCGCCACGCTGGCCGCCTGAGTCAGACCCGCTGGCGGCGCAGCAGGTGCCGCGCGCCCTCCGCCGCCAGCAGCAGCACCGCCAGCCAGATCGCCAGATAGGTTGGCCATTCGCTTTGGCTGATGCTCTCGCCGAGCAGCAGCGCGACAAGCACCAGCAGCACCGGTTCCACATAGCTCAGCAGGCCGAACAGGCTGAACGGCAGCATGCGGCTGGCGAGGATGTAACACACCAGCGCCACGGCGCTGATGACGCCGAGCAGCGGAATGCGCCAATACAGCTCGGCATTGATCTGCAGCGCCGCCGCGCCGCCGTCGCCGAAGGCGAACCAGGCCGCCGCCGGCAGCATCAGCGTCAGCTCGCACCACAGGCCGCCGAGATTGTCGGTGCCGAAACGCCGCCGCAAAATAAAGTAGAGCGGATACCCCAGCGCTACCACCAGCGTCGGCCACGATACGCCGCCCGCCTGATACAGCTCATTGCCCACCCCCGCCACGGCGCACGCCACCGCCAGTTTTTGCAGCAGCGACAGCCGATCGCGGTAGATCAAACGGCCCGCCAGCACCATGGTCAGCGGCAGCAGAAAATAGCCGAGCGACACGTCGAGCGCCTTGCCGTGCAGCGGCGCCCACAGGAACAGCCACAGCTGCACTCCCAGCAGCGCCGAGGTGAGCAGCAGGCCCAGCAGACGCGGCGGCCGTTGGCCTATCCCGACCAGCGTGTCGCTCACCTTGCGCCAATCGCCGGACAGCGCCATGAACAGCGTCAGGAACGGCAGCGTCAGCAGCGTGCGCCAGCCGTAGACCTGTTCGCCGTTCAGCGGGGTGAGGGTAGAGGTGAAGTAATACATCGCGCCGAACAAGATGGAGGCGACGACCGAAAGAGTGATGCCCTTAATCACACGCATTCCTGGTGAGTGATTGATTTTATGGCGGCTACTGTAGAGAAATTTGCCGCCAACGACAATGGCGCAGCCGGGCGCTGGACAATCGGCGGCGGCGGGTTACAATGAATACTGTGTATTCATACAGGTTTTGGCGATGACAATCGATCTTTTTGAAGACGCGCTGCCGCCGCCGTGGCGTGAAGAGATCGCCCCCGGCGCGGTGGTGATGCACGGCTTTGTGCGCGATCACGGGCCGGCACTGCTGGCGGCGGTGCAGGGCGTGGTGGCGCAGGTGCCGTGGCAGCATTTGACCACCCCCGGCGGGCATGTGATGTCGGTGGCGATGAGCTGGTGCGGCAACGGCTGGACCAGCGACAGCCGCGGCTACCGTTACTCGGAACGCGACGCGCGCAGCGGCAAGCGCTGGCCGGCCATTCCGCCTATTCTGATGGCGTTGGCGGACGAAGCCGCGCAGCAGGCGGGCTTTGGCCCCTTTGTACCGGATTCCTGTTTGATGAACCGTTACGATCCGGGCAGCAAGCTGTCGCTGCATCAGGATAAAGACGAGCACGACTTCGGCGCGCCGATCGTCTCGGTGTCGCTCGGGTTGCCGGCGGTGTTTCAGTTCGGCGGCCTGCAGCGCAGCGATCGGGCACGGCGCATCCCGCTGGCGCACGGCGACGTGGTGGTGTGGGGCGGCCCGTCGCGGCTCTGTTTCCACGGCATCCTGCCGGTCAAGGAAGGCTACCACTCGCTGGTGGGGCCGCACCGCATCAACATCACGCTACGCAAGGCGCTTTAGCTGCGGCTCCTGCGCCAGGCAGGCGACGAGATAGTCGATAAACACCCGCAGTTTGGGCGGCAGATACTGGTTGGGCGCGTAAAGCAACCACAGGCCGCCGTGATAGCTGCTGAGGAAATCCCATTCCGGCAGTACCTGCACGATCTCGCCCTCGTCGAGCGCCTGGCGGGCGGTAAAGTACGGTAGGCTGCCGATGCCGATATGCTGTTTCACCGCGTCCAGCCGCACGCCGGTGTGGTTGGCGGCGTAGCGGCCGCGCACGTTGACCGTCACCGTTTTGCCGCTGCGGCGGAACTTCCATTGCGCGTCGCTCGGCGTTTCTCCCAGATAGATGCAGCTGTGCGCCGCCAGATCGTGCGGGTGCTGCGGCGCGCCGTGCTGCGCCAGATAGTGCGGCGTGGCGCACAGCAGGTGGTCTATTCGCATCAGCTGACGGCCGATCAAGCCCGGCGACGGGCGATCGGTAATGCGTAGCGCCAGATCGACGCGGTCGTCGATCAGATCCATATAACGATCTTCCAGCCGCAGCCTCACGTCCACCTTCGGGTAGCGGCGCAGGAACGCCGGCATGTGCGGATGCAGCACGAAACGGCCTACCGCCTTGGGCACGCTGACGCTGACCAGCCCTTCGGGCTCTGCGGCGCCGCGCCCGCCGATCGCCATCACCGCGTCGGCCGCCGCCAGCAGGGTGCGGCAGTGCGCAAACGCCTCTTCGCCGCTTTCACTCAGCCGCAGTTTACGGGTGGTGCGATGCAGCAGCTGCAGCGCCAGCGCCTGTTCGAGCTTCGCCACGCTGCGGCTGACGGCGGAAGGTGAAGCGCCCAGTTTGCGGGCGGCGGCGGAAAAGCTGCCGCTCTCCACGACCTGGACGAAAACGGCCATTTCGGCCAACAGCGCGTAAGAAAGATTTGTGCTCATGACGCAAAGGTCCATTGTGATGGCGACGGATTATGCTCCGATTATGACATGAATATAATGGCTCTTCGAACCGAGGAGAAAAATGATGACCGAGCGACGTTATTACTACAGCGACGATTTACAGGGCCAGGCGCAGGTATTGAGCTGTGAGCCGGCTGAGGCGGGCGCTTACGCCGTGGAGCTGGACGCCACGCTGTTTCACCCGCAGGGCGGCGGGCAGCCGGCCGACGTGGGAGCGTTGAACGGCGTCGCCGTGCTGCGGGTGCAGCAGCAGGGGGATAGGGTGTTGCACTATACCGCGGCGCCGCTGCCGATCGGGCCGGTCAATATGCAGGTCGACGAAGCGCAACGCCGGCTGCACGCCCGCTGGCACTCCGGCGGCCATCTGATCGGCTGGCTGGGGGAAACCCGCGGTTGGCGGCCGGTGAAAGCGCATCATTGGCCGGGAGAAGGGCGCATCACGTTCACGCCGGAGCCGGACGTACAGACGCTGGAGGCGGCGTTTTTACACGCGGAGCTGGCGCGCCTGATCGCCGCCGATTTGCCGCGACGCCAACAGGCGGTGGACGGGATGCGCCAGATCGGTTTCGGCGATCTGCCCGCCTACGGCTGCGGCGGCACGCATGTCGCCACGCTGGGCGAGGTGGGCGCGATCGCGATTACCGGCGTAAAGATGAAGAAAGGGCAGCTGATCGTGCAGTATGCGCTGGGATAAAAGCGTCAGCGCCCGGCCTGCCGCAGCTGGGTGCAGAAGGCGCACTGGCATCCCGCCACCGGCACCGCCTCACAGCGGCCGATATTCACCGGCTGGGCATCCATAGCGTGAAAGCCGTAAAACAGATTTTCGATGTTCTGTTCCGCCGCACGCGCCTGTTCGGTGCGCGGCTCGGGCACTTTTGACTGAAACGCCGCAGCCTTGCCGGCCAACAGGCTGAGAAACAGCAGCGACAGCTGGATTTTCATCGTCGTCTTCCCTTTGCTTTTTTTGATACGTTATAACAAAACCAAAGCGCCGCCAAGCGCCGCTCTCGCGTTCGGCGCCCGCCGGCGCGTGAGCCGGTGCGGTGAACGCCCGAGCTAAATTTGGGTTACTCGTTGATTTTATTGAAATTGATGAAATAGTCAGATGCCATCATCCAGGGCATGACAGGGCAGCCAATATTCTAAATACTTAATTGAAGAGGCGCTCGGGGCAGGAGAAGCGCTTTGGGCGTGCGTTTTTGCACGGCGCGCCCGCCGTTTTTGGCATGGACTGCATTTTCTCAGTGTCGTGGATTGTAAAATGGATTTTTGTAACCGGATTTCCGTGTGTTTATTGACGTTTAATTCATCGCGCCTGCTGCGTGACGTGTTGCAACCTGTGGCGGCGTTCGCCGATGAAATCATCGTGGTGGATTCGGGCAGTACTGACGGCACCTTGGCCATTTGCGACGACTTCAATATCAAGCCTCTTTATCACCCGTTTGAAACCCATGGCCGGCAAATGAATTACGCCATATCCCGCGCGCGATATGACTGGGTTTTGTGCCTGGACAGCGATGAGATCATGGATGATGAAGCGGTCGACGCGATGCGGCTTTTCAAGCGCACCCCAGGCCCCGACAAAAATAACGCCTATCGCATTCGTCGCGATTGGTTTGTGCTGGGACAGGCGGTCAGAACGCTTTATCCCGTCTCGTCACCGGATTTCCCCGTTCGCTTTTTTCATCGCCAGGTGGTGAAGTTCAATGATGCGCCGGTAGATGATGCGGCGGAAGGGGGCGCATCCACCTTGATACTGGCCGGGCACGTTAAACACGACACTTTTTTCTCAATCGAGGAAGTGTTTGCCAAGCTGAACAGCTATACGGCGCGCGTGGTGAAATACAAGGCGATAAGGCCATCGATTCTCCGAGGGGTGATTAGCGCCATCGGCGCATTTTTCAAGTGGTACATTTTCAGCGGCGCCTGGAAAGCGGGCCGGGTCGGGGCCGTGACCGGCGTTTACGCGGTGTCCTACAGCTTTTTGAAGTATTTCAAGGCGTGGTACCACAGATAGCCGAACGGCGGGCGTGGCGTGAGCTCCCGTTCGATTGCGGCGCGCGATTGCGGCGTTGGGCCGGCAACCGCGCGCCGAAGGCGGGGGGCGAACCGCCTTCATCTCCTCGTTTAAACGCTGTCTTCAGCGATCAGCACCTCAGTAATATCAATGCGATGCAGCAGCTTTCTCTGTTTCTCATGGCTGATTTTCTTCATGCGGCGCAGCCGGTACAGCTCTTCTCTTTCCGCGTGCAACGAGGCTAAGTACAGCTGCTTTTCCAGCCGCTTCAGCGCCACGATATTCTTAACGTCTTCTTTGGTCAGAATTTTACGTTGCAGCACGTCCAGCATCCGCCGCGTCGTTTCTTCAATCAGTTCCGGCGTGGCGTCGTCCGGCGGGGCGACGAGCAGCTTTTCCTTGGTTTCGTTGACGGCCTTGGTCGCCGCGCTCGCCAAGGCTTCTGAAACGGAGAAAGCCTCTTCCTGATCTTCTTCCGGCGGCAGATTGCCGCGCAACAGGAAGGGCAGCGTGACGATGCCGACGACGATCGAGAGCAAGATGACTCCCGAGGCGATAAACACCAGCTGATACCGCCCCGGGAATGGCGAGCCATCCAATAGAAACAGCGGAATTGACAGCACGCCCGCCAGGGTCACCGCCCCTCGCACCCCGGCAAAGGCGGCGACGAACAGATCGCGCGTGCTGAATTTCGAAAATAACAGCGGATCTTTGCGCATCAGGGTCGCGCTGCCGACCTTCATCAGCCACAGCCAAATCAAACGCACGGCGATCAAACTAAAATAGATGATCACCACGTAAGCCAGCAGCGTCTCCAGGCTGATGGAATGATCGATACCGGTTTGCGCCACTGTGAAGTTCAAGATGCCCGGCAGCTGCAGCCCAAGCAGAATAAACACCATGCCGTTAAACACGAACTCGAGCATTTCCCAAATATTATTGGTGCGTAAACGCACCAGCGGCATGCTGCGATTCACTTTGGATTGGCCAATCATCATGCCGGCGCTGACGGCGGCCAGGATGCCGGATACGCCGATTCTTTCCGCAATCAGGTAGCAGGAAAAGGGCAGTAACAGCGAGAAAATAATCTGGGTGGCGGAATCGTTATACATCCATTTATGGATGAACTTAACCATTTGATTATAGAGAAAGACAATAATGATGCCGCACAGCACCCCGCCAATCGATACCTGAAGAAAGGTCAGAAAGGCGCTCTCCAGGGTAAACGCCATCGCGCCGAGCGCGACAGCGATGGAGAAGTTGAGGGAAACCAACCCGGAGGCGTCGTTCATCAGCGCCTCCCCTTCAATTACGCTCATCACAGGTTTGGGCATGCGTCCTTTACCGACGATGCCGGACAGCGCCACGGCGTCCGTTGGCGACAGAACGGCGGCCAGGGCAAACGCGGCGGCGAGGGGGATTGACGGGAGCAGGAAGTGAATCAGATAACCCACCCCGACGACCGTGATGATCACCAGCACCAGGGCCAGACAAAGGATTTCTCTGCCGTAATGGATGAACTCTTGCGCCGGCGTTTTCCAACCGTCGGCGAACAGCAACGGGGGAATAAACAGCATCAAGAAAAGCTCGGGATTGAAGTCGATATGCAACCCAAACTGCGGCCAGGCCAACACGGCGCCAACGATGATTTGCATCAGCGGAAGCGGGATCTGGAAGGGCAATATGCGCGTCACGACGCCGGACAACGAGACGGTGAGCAATAAGATCAATATGGTGAAGAATGTTTCCATCGTGAACCTTTTGTGGATTTAATTTTTCTCGCCGTTATCAAACGGTTTTCTGCATGCCGCCCCTCAGGCGGCTCGTCGGCCAAGGCTGAACAGCGGCCACGGCGGCCGCTGTCGATAAAGAAAGCGCAGTTGAGCAAGGCCGGTCTTCGCCCCGCTTGCCTGTGTGATGGCGCAGGCAAAAGGGCAAAGGGTTAAGGCAGCGCAAACGCCATCACGTAATCGCCGGTTTCTGACGAATGCGCGGCGCCGCCGACCACAATAACAATGTATTGCTTGCCGGTTTTAGGCGAAACGTAGCTCATCGGCGTCGCGCTCGCGCCGACCGGCAGCGCATATTTCCAGACTTCTTTGCCGGTGCTGCTGTTGTAGGCGCGCAGATAATAGTCCTGGAAGCCGGCGAAGAAGACCAGGCCGCCGGCGGTCGTCATGGTGCCCGCGTAGGTGGGCATGCCAACCGGCATCGGCAGGTGCGATCTGATGCCCAGCGGCCCCATTTTTTCGGCGGTGCCGGCCGGTATCTGCCAGGCGATCTTTTTATTTTTGTAATCGACGGCGGTGATCGTGCCGTAAGGGGGTTGGTTGCAAGGCACTTCGAGCGGCGACATCCACATCAACGTGATCATGCCGTATGGCGTGCCGATCATGGGGGAAGGCCCGTGGCCATCGATCACTTTTTGCGGGTACTGCTTCGCGACGCGTTCATAGCTGTCGCGCGCCACTAACCAAAATACATTCGGGATGCGCACATCGTTCATGTAAGCCATATGGTTCACAGGATCAATCGACATGCTCCCCCAGTTGAGTCCGCCTAAATTGCCGGGCTGCTCGAGCGTTGGGCGGGTGCCGATCGGGGTCATGTCGCCCTGGTAATTCATCTGTTTGAACAGGATGCGGCAGGCCATCTGGTCAAACAGGGTGGTGCCCCACATTTTTTCTTCGGTCAGGCGTTCGGCGCCAATGGTCGGCATGCCGACGGAGAACGGCTGGGTTGGCGAGAGGCGCTCTTCCTCTGCGGCGCCTTGGGTCGGCACGGCTTTCTCTTCAACCTGCGCCAGCGGTTTGCCGGTCTCCCGGTTCAGGTAGAAAATCTGCCCGCGTTTGGTGCCGAGCAAAAGGGCGGGCACCGGGCGATGTTGCTCATCAAAACCGTCTACCAGCGCGGGTTGGGACGCGAGGTCATAATCCCAAATGTCGTGATGCGTGGTTTGGAATTTCCAGCGCTCACGGCCTGTTTCAATATCAATGGCGACCAGGGCAGAGTTGTACTCATCCGAATTTTCCGGGCGATTCATGCCGTAATAGTCGGGCGTTGCATTGCCAAGCGGCGCATACAACAAGCCTAATTTGTCGTCATAGGCGGCGGTGGTCCACATATTCGGCGTGCCGCGCGTATAGGTGCTTCCGGCCGGCGGAGCCTTGGTGATGCCCGGATTGCCTAAGTCCCACGCCCAGTCCAACTCGCCGGTTTTGGCGTCGAACGCCCTGATGACGCCGGAAGGCTCGCCTTTCATTACGTTATCGATAACCCAGCCGCCGACGATAATCTTCCCTCTGGCGATGGTCGGCGCCGAGGTTTGGAAGTAATAACCCGGTTTGACTTCCCCCATATGCTGGCCGAGATTCACCTCACCGTTTTGACCGAAGGCAGGGCATTTCTGGCCCGTTTTGGCATCCAGCGCAATGAGGCGGGCATCGATCGTGGTGTGAACGATCGTTTTCTCGCACAGAGCGCCTGGCACAACATCCTCATTTTTGTAGTAGCCAAGCCCGCGGCAGCGTTGCCAAACGGGGGAGGTGGAATGCGAGTCAAATTTCCAGCGCGCTTTACCCGTATCGGCATCGATAGCGGTGATAAGACCGTTGGGCGTGCAGCTATACACCACATCATCAATCGCGAGCGGGGTGTTTTGGTCCACGCCCGGCCGGAAATCGCCGGTGCGATACACCCAGGCGAGTTTCAGATCTTTGACGGTTGAACGGTTCACCTGATTGAACGGCGCGTAGCGCGTTCCTTCCGTCGTGCGGCCATAGGCGCTCCAATCGGCAGGCGCATTGTCGCTTTTGCTCTCGATAAACGTCACGTCGCCAGCAGGGGTAATTTCGCCATGGGGAAAGAAGGCGCCGATAAAGAAAGCGACAAAGGCCACGGATAATGCCGAACCGGCGATGTAAGCCTGCTTTTGACTCTTGGCGCCGTGCAGGTACGAGGGAAGTAAAAACGCGGCGATAATAGAGAGGCCGGCGGGCACCAGCAGGCGAGGGAACAATGCCCAGTAGTTAAGCCCCGATTCCCAAAGCGCCCACAGCACCGTCATCAAAAACAGCAGGCCGGTTAAGTAACAAGCCGATTTGCTGCGCTTGAGGACCAGCACTGCGGCGGCGATGTAGCCTATCCCGGTAATGGCATAGTAGAACGATCCGCCGAGGGCGATCAGCCAAATTCCCCCCACGGTTAACGCGACGCCAGAAAAAACCAGCAAGCAAAAGAACGTGATTATTGCGGCTCTCTTACCAAACGATGTTCTAATCATATGTTTTCCTTTGACTTTTAAATCCACATTGGATCACCATCCCATCGCTGCCAACGCGTGAAAATGCCGGCGCGAAAGGCAAGGCATGTCCCGCCTTGAGACTTTTTATTCTTTAACGCTTTAGGGGCATTGAGTTGTCGTTTTGATATCCATTTCAACAGTGGCCATTGCGGCTTGGATCAGTCGCCAGACCAAGATAAGGGGTTTTTATTGGGCGATGACAGAACGCGCGCGATAAAAATAACCATCAACATTTTTATTTAATACCGGGTTGTAACCGTCTCGCAGAGATACGGTTTTGGGTGCGCTGGGCAACCCGATATTTTATTGCAGTGATAAGCGCATTGAATGAAAGAGCCTCTCTGGACTAATTATTTAGAGTGATGATGAATGCGGAATTGCTTTTAATCACGAGGTTGCGTAGAGGTTTACCCTGCGTTGAGTTCAGGGTGAAACATCATTCTTTATCAAGCCGGTGTCGATAGAAGCGGCGAAAAAAATGATTCAATGCCATTCTTTCCCCATCGACATAGACAATATAACCTTTCCCGCGTTCGCCGACGGTGACTTTTTCAACATTAACATTAGGATAGTGTTTTTTTAGGTTTTTAGACCATACTTGAATACTCATAATTCTATTTTCCTGACGCGCTTTATTCTTGTTTAAGGCATATTGATAGCACCCGTAAAAATAAGTCTCGTGGAAATAAAATATCGTCACTACCTGGGGATGTCTACAAGCGTGCGGGCGGGATAAAGCGAAAAATGCCGGTTGCGCTCAGGCGGGGTATTTAGCACAAATATAATAAAAACAATAAGTTATCCAATCGGCCGCACAAAAAGCAAATGTGGGTAACACGTTGATATTTAAGGTTTTGGTATGTAAGTCATATCGAAGTCAACGCTTAACGGATAAGCGGTGATTCCTTGTGGGGACGATAAGAACTCATCTTGGCGCGATCTTCAGGGCGATATTGACGTGTTTTCCAATTAGATAAGTCTTAAAGTTGGCGCTTTGCAGCGAGTGGGTAATGAGTGGTTTTGTGTGTGAATTCATCATAACTCTTTATTGTCTAATATAAATAATTACCCTTTTTAATAAATAGCAACGCCGATAGTGACAGGGTTACCGCTCTGGCCCTGGCGCTACCTCTTTCTCTCTGTGTTTGATCGGGAAGACAATGGGGATATAGGTCTTCATCTCTATTCTATCGCCGTCTTTGGGGGTGATAATTTCAATGAGAAAGCGATCGATCATGCCAACTTTATTTATCGGGAATGATTTGGTGTAGATGCTTTGCGTGAATTTTTGCGCCTCATCGCTTGCGCCGTCAAAACAGAACTCTGCATAAAGTTGCATGTCTTTTTTTCCCTGGGCGTCGGCCAGAGAGGCAAGCACGCTGCCAAGACAGTCTTCTTCAGAAATATAGAGGGTCTTCAAATAGATGCTGACGTAATTCTCTTTCTTGATGCTCGCGCCAAAATTGAAAAAGTTAATCACGCCGCTGTCCGTTTTTTTCATGTTATCAATTGCCGCCAATCGCAGCGCGGAAACCGCAGGATGGAAGTGATCTATCTCTGCATCAACGCCATCCCCAGAATCGTCGAAAAATTTTGGCAGGTGCACATAGCGATGCTCGGGAATGCCGTCGAGAAACAGCAATGGGATGGCGGAGGACACGTCCCACGATTTACTTTTGCGATACTGCATCGGCGAGGTTCTGAATTGCTTGCGAAACGCCCGTTCAAAGGATTGATATGACTGAAAGTTCAGCGCTTTAACGATATCGGAAATAGAGAGGTTCGTCGCTTTCAACATAAATGCGGCGCGAATGAGTTTTCTGCCCCTCACATAGCTCCCGAAAGTCATCCCTGTTTCATCTTTAAACGCTTTTTGGATATGCCCGCGTGAATATCCGCTTTTTTCTGACAGCATCTCAACGGTGAGCTTCTCATTGAACCCACTTTCTTCCACCCAGGCGAGCAGCTCCTCAATGACTTTGGTTATAAACATGCAGGAGCTCCCTTTTAGTTATCTGCCTAATGGTTGCGTTGGGTAAAATAACGCGTTATCGGTATTCAGCGATAAGCCCCCAATTCATCCGATCTTTTAGGCAATATCCTGAGTATAGAACGCTTGCAATATTAACGCGGTAAATTAAAAAAAATGTACTTAAAAGTGTCATTTACCAAATAGCAGCGTATGGCGAAGAAGGAGAAAGTGCAGGGATACATTTTAAGTATATTAATTTATTGATTTTTATAAATTTATATGAATGAGTCAAGGTGGTGGGAGCACATTTTTTGCTCATTGATAGATAAAAACTCTATATGGCTGTCAATTTATTGACAGTAACATCTTTTCGAATCGAAATAATTAACTATTCTATGTTTAAGAGTGGGTGGTTAAGCGGCAAATAGGCCAGACAGGGGATTGCGCAATTAAATAATGGTTAATCCAAGGGGGTATCAAGGATAATGACATTCAGGGAGGCGTATGAGGGGGGTATTTTCACGAAAAATAGCGTTTGCTATTTATCTTCTGGCTGTGGCCTGCGTTTTTTGAGGCAGAATAAACGCTGAGCGTTTTCTGTCTTGGCGTCCGTGGTTTATCAGCGTTTTTCCACACGACTTCTTTGTGAATCTCATCTTGTGCGAGAGGGGAATCGGCATCTTTCGCCCTGGAAATGATTTTTGTGCAACGTGATGCGTGGATATATTTAAACGGATATGGGAATGCCATTCTTCGAAAGAAAGCAAGCCGGACAGCTTTTGGTTCCGCAAGAAGAGAGATGCATTCAATAATAAAAATAGCAAGATGACAGGCTTTACTATGGATTGTTCTAACAAGTTCAGACGCAATATTTTAGATGAGATAATCGCTATCATTGAAAAAGCCATTGATACACAAAGCCATGTATCAATAAGGGCGCTATCCATTAAGTCAGGGTATTCCATCGGGCATTTACAGCGGATGTTCTATTTGTATGAAGGGATGAAGATAGGGACTTATATCAGAAAGCGCAGACTAAGCCGCGCGACGTTATTGCTGAAATGTACCGATATGAAGATCTATGAAATCGCGTTGCTCTCCGGATTTAGTTCTCAGCAATCATTTAGCCGTGCGTTTTCAAATCAATTCGGTTGCCCGCCAAGAACATTCAGAACCCTGCGCGATTGGCCTTTTCTCAATTATCAACCGATTATTGGCTTCGATAAAGAGCCTTTCCCCAGCAGCATCGTGTACTTGAATTTGCATGAGTATTACGAGAATAAAAGGATCGTGCAACTGCTTTCGCCGGTAATCAGCCGGGGGCAGATGAAGGTAAACGTAAAGAATCCAATAACCTGTAGCCTGTACAACGCATCGGCAAAGTACATTGCGATCAGACGCAATGAAAAAAAGATGAGCGAAAACGAGTTCATCCTATCACTCTATGAGGGGGTGTTGGCTTCCCTGGATATCTTCATCACGCAAAGCGTAATCTTTAAAATTCACGATCACTGCCCAGGTGAAAAGGAAAACGTCAGCATGTGGTATTTCATCCCGATAAAATGAGCTCTGTTTATCGCGCGCGGCAGAAGGTTGCCTGATCACAACGGAAAGCTTGGGTTATGCCATCGATATTTTGATGGCGCCCTCCCGTCAACGCCCCATAAGCCTGTTTCCGCCAACGGAACGGTTGGTGAAGAAGAAAAAAAACCGACCGCGAGGGTCGGTAAGCATGGGGTATTCAATAGGTATGACAACACTACAATTAAATAATAGCGCGCGTTGAGGATTTGTCTTTACCGAAAAGTGTTATCTCACGGAACAATGGACTCGGCATGCGCGCATTCTCTTTGGCAATAAGTCGTGGGGCCTGCGACGCGCAGGCGTCATGAAATGAAGATAAAAAAAGCCGGCGATTAACGCCGGCCAATGAAACATCGACAATCTCTCTGAGATGCACGGCCCTACACGGGAAATAAGGCCATGCAGTTGCTATGTAATCCTACCTGGCGCGCTTTTTTTTACCAAAAAACGATATTTTTGGCAGGGGAGGCGGGGAAATAAAAAAGCCGGTCGTGACGACCGGCGAATGCGAAAATAACAGGGTAACGTTAATTGAAAGTGCACATAAAATGATAGCGAATTAATACTAGCACTGACATCGGCGGTATATTTTACCTAAAAATGTCTTTGCGGCATTGGCATTACCGCCCGGCTCCGACGGCGGTATGAGTTTGTGCGCAGAGGAAAAAGGGCGGCCGATGCTGCGCCCCCCGAAGCCAGGCTAAGATCCCAGCGGCCAAACCGCCTCGCGCACGGCGATCGCTTTGGGCAACAGCCCCAGGGCGTAGAAGCGGTCGGCGATGCTTTGCTGCTGGCGGATCACCTGCAAATCCATGGCGCGGATCTCGTGGCTGCGGCGCGACAGCGCGAGTTCCAGCGAGGCGCTCGCCAGCCCCAGTTCGTCGGAAAGGTGACGAGCGGCTTCTTTCGGCTGCGCGGCAATGTAGCGGCCGGTGTGCTGCAATGCTTGCATCAGTGGCTGCAACAGATCGCCCGAGCGCTCGGCGAACTCGCGGCGCGCCAGATAGAATTGCTGATTGAGCACCCGTTGGGTGCCGTCGGCGATCACGCGCAGTTCCCCGCTGCGCTGCGCGTCGCTGAGCAGCGGATCCCACATCATCCAGGCGTCCACCGCCTGCAGGTCGGTCGCCGACAGCGGATACTTCGGCGGCGCATAGACGATGCGCACATCGTTCAACATCAGTCCCTGTTCGTCCAACATCTGCAGCAATAAATAGTGCACGTTGGAGCCTTTGTTGAGCGCGATGCGTTTGCCGCGCAGATCGGCGGCGCTGCGTATCGGGCTGTCTTGCGGCACCACCATCGCCACGCTTTGCGGCGCCGGCGGCTCAAACCCGACATACACCAGCGCGTTGCCCTGCGCCTGCGCGAAGATCGGCGGCACTTCGCCGGTGGTGCCGAAGTCTATCTCATCGCCGTCGAGCGCGTGCAGCAGCTGCGGCCCGGCGGGAAACTCGCTCCACAGTACGCTGATGCGCTGTGCGGCGAAGTGCTGTTCCAGGCTTTGCCGCGCCTTGAGCACGCCGAGGTTGCCAAATTTTTGATAGCCGATGCGCAGTTCGCGTTCGGGCAGCGGCGCTGCGCTGATGGCCGGCGAATGTGCGGGCGCGCGGGCGCTGTGGCGGCGCGGTTTGATCAGGCCAAGATGCGCCAAATGGGTGCGCAGGGTATTGCGGCTGACGCCGAGCAAGGCCGCCGCCTGAAGCTGGTTGCCGCCGCTGCGTTCGAAGGCGTTGCGCACCAGCGCATCCAGCACCCGTTGGTAGAGCTGGGTACCGTCGCCTTGCAACTGCTGCTGCACGAAGCGATCGATGGCGTCGTCACCGCCGCCGCCGTGATCCGTCAGGCGTTGCGTGAGCCGCAGTTGCTGCGGGGCGATCGGCCCCTCCTGGCTCAGCAAGACCGCATTATGCAGCGTGTTCTCCAGCTCGCGCACGTTGCCGGGCCAGGGGTAGTCCAGCAGCGCCTGCTGCGCCTCCACCGTCAACTGCAGCGGCGGCCGTCCCAGCCGGCGGGCGTACAGCGCAAGAAAGTGTCTGGTCAGCGCCGGAATGTCCTCCGGCCGCTGGCGCAACGGGGGTAAGGTCACCGCCGCGACGTTCAGCCGGTAATAGAGATCTTCGCGGAAGCGTCGTTGGCGGATTGCGCCGGCCAGATCGACGTGGGTGGCGGCGATGACCCGCACATCGATCTTCAGCGGTTTGCGCGAACCGACGCGGGTGATTTCCCGTTCCTGCAACACGCGCAGCAGCTTGACCTGCAGCGACAGGTTGAGTTCGCCGATCTCGTCCAGCAGCAGGGTGCCGCCTTCCGCTGCTTCGAACCAGCCCTGATGGGTGCCGACGGCGCCGGTGAAGGCGCCTTTCTCATGGCCGAACAATTCGGCTTCCGCCAGGCTTTCCGTCAGCGCGCCGCAGTTGACCGCCAAAAAAGGGCGATGGCGGCGCGCGCTGTGGTGGTGCAGATAGCGCGCCACCACCTCTTTGCCGGTGCCGGTTTCGCCGACGATCAGTACGGTGGCGTCGGTGGGGGCCAGCCGATCGAGCACGCTTTGCAGAGCGAGCGACGCCGGATCGATCAGCACCGGTTTGTCGGCGGCGAACGGTTGGGGATCGTACATGGGCGTCTCCTGGCTGACGGCGAAGGGGGAAAAAAATCTTATCCCAGCCCATGAGCGGCCGCGAGAGGGCAAAAGGCGCACGGTGCTGCATTGGCAACAGCTTTTCGTCGCCGCCTGCTGCCAATGCAGCAGCGCTTGGGCGGTGATGTCTTTTCAACACATTGATATGCATTGCTTTTTAAAATCCGCCACTGTGGCATGCATCCTGCTTTTCGTTTTATAACCAAGCAAGATTTTTCTATCGATAAATATTGAGAATAGTTATATAGGAAAAGCATAAATGACTGAGTCAGCGAAAGAACGCATCAACGTTTTCTGGTTTCTGCCGACCCACGGCGATGGCCGCTATCTGGGCACGGCGCAGGGCGGGCGCCCGGTAGACCTGCCTTACTTGCAGCAAGTGGCGCTGGCCGCCGATAACCTCGGCTATTACGGCGTGCTGATCCCAACCGGTAAAAGCTGCGAGGATTCCTGGTTGGTGGCGGCGGCGCTGGCGCCGATCACCCGTCGGTTGCGCTATCTGGTGGCGGTGCGCCCCGGCCTGCAGCCGCCGAGCCTGGCGGCGCGCATGGCCGCGACGCTGGACCGGTTGTCGGACGGGCGCCTGCTGATCAACGTGGTGACCGGCGGCGATCCGGTGGAAAACAAAGGGGATGGCATCTTCCTCAGCCATGCCGAACGCTACGAGGTGACACAGGAATTTCTCACGGTGTATCAACGGCTGCTGCAAGGGGAGAAGGTGGATTTCAGCGGTAAGCATATTCGCGTCGAAGGCGCCGAGTTGCTGTTCCCGCCGGTGCAGGAAAACGGCCCGCCGCTCTATTTCGGCGGCTCCTCGCCGGCTGCGCTCGACATCGCCGCCGGGCAGATCGACACCTACCTGACCTGGGGCGAGCCGCTGGCTCAGGTGGCGGAAAAGCTGGCGGCGGTGCGCCAGCGCGCCGAGCGGCAGGGACGTAAACTCAGCTACGGCATTCGCCTGCACGTTATCGTGCGCGAAACCGAAGACGAAGCCTGGGCGGCGGCTGAGCGCCTGATCGCGCATCTGGATGACGACACCATCGCGGCGGCGCAGCAGATCTTTGCGCGCATGGACTCCACCGGCCAGCGCCGCATGAGCGAGCTGCATGGCGGCTCGCGTGAGAGTCTGCGCATCGGCCCCAACCTGTGGGCCGGCGTCGGCCTGGTGCGCGGCGGCGCCGGCACCGCGTTGGTGGGCAATCCGCAGCAGGTGGCGGCGCGCATACGCGAGTATCAGGCGCTGGGCATCGACAATTTCATCCTTTCCGGCTATCCGCATCTGGAAGAGGCCCACCGCTTCGCCGAACTGGTGATGCCGCTGTTGCCGCTGGCGCAGCCGGCCCATCAGACGGCCCGCACGATCAATACCGGCCCGTTCGGCGAAACCATCGGCGGCGATCGTCGTCCCGGCCCGGTACAGCGGGAGGGCTGATGGCGAAGCGTGCCCATATTATCGTTATCGGCGGCGGTTTCACCGGCGCGGCGCTGGCGATCCAGCTGGCGCGCGGAGCGGTGGATGTCACGGTGATCGAACCGCGCGCGGCGCCGGGCTATGGCGTGGCCTACTCGACCACTGAACCGACCCACCGCATCAACGTCCCGGCCGATCGGATGCAGCTGGCGGATGAGCCGGCGGGGGATTTTGACCGCTGGTATCGCCTGGGCGGCGGATTGGCGGCCGATCCACAGGCGTTGTGGCGCGACGGTAAAGCCTATCCGCAGCGCGGCGCCTTCGGCCGCTATGTCGAGGAACGTTTCCATCAGGCGGCGCAGTCGGGCCGGGCCCGCTTGCGGCACCTGCGCGATCGGGCGCTGCACCTGCAGCCGCAGGCGCAGGGCGCGACCGTCATCACCGCCGGCGGCGAACGGCTGTGGGGCGACTATGTGGTGTTGGCGACCAGCCATCCGCCGCCCGCGCTGCCGCGGCAGATCGCCCCGGAGCTGGCGCGCGATGCGCGTCTGATCGCCAATCCCTGGGCGGCGGAGGCGCTGGACGAAGTTGAACCCGGTGAGGCGTTGGCGATCGTCGGCACTGGGTTGACGATGGCCGATACGGTGGCGGCGTTGCACCGCCGCGGGCATCGCGGGCCGATTACCGCCTTCTCTCGTCACGGCCTGCTGCCGCGCCCCAATGCCGAAGGGGAGTACCCGACATGGTCGTTTGCCCCGTCCGCCGGACTGCGCGATGGGGTGCGGCAGGTGCGCCTTGAGGTGGCGCGCGCCGCTCGGCAACGGGTGCCGTGGCAGGCGGTGTTGGACGCGGTGCGTGCCCAGGGGCAGCGCCTGTGGCAAGCGTTGACGCCGACCGAACAGCAGCGCTTTCTGCGGCATTTGCGCGCCTATTGGGACGTGCATCGCTATCGCCTTGCGCCGCAGGTGAGCACGCTGCTGGCGGAGCAACAGGCGGCGGGCACGCTGCAGGTATTGGCCGCTCGTTTGCGGCGGGCGGAGCGAACGCCGCAGGGCGTAAGGTTGACGATTCTGCCGCGCCAAGGCGCAGAGCGGGCGCTGCAGGCGCAGCGGCTGCTGATCACCACGGGCCCGGCCCATGCCGGCCTGATCGCCGCCAGCCCCTTGCTCCGTTCACTGGCGGAGCAGGGGGCGCTGCGCGCCGATCCGCTGGGGCTGGGGCTGTGGGTCAATGCCGACAGCCAGGCGATCGGCGGCGACGGCCTGGCCAACCCGCGCCTGCTGGTGGCCGGCCCGGCGGCGCGCGGCCGCTTCGGCGAACTGATGGGGCTGCCGCAGGTGGCGGAACACGCCGAAAGCGTCGCGCGTCATCTGCTGGCGGCGATCGCCGCCGGAGGGTGACAGTGCGGTTTGCCGGCAGGCTCAAGCGTCAGTCCGCCCACACCTGCGTGCTGCGCGGGCTGTCCATCTGATAATCCGAATAGGGGCGAGTGAAGAACTCGCGCCCCAACTCGCGGGCGGCCCGCAGCGGGTTGCGCGGATCGCGGGCGATCTCGCCGCGTTGGTTGCCGGCGCCGTGCACCAGCCCAACGAAGGCGGAATGGGTGTAACGGCTGAACTCCTGGATCTGATGCACGATGCCCAACGCCGCGCCGGGGTAGGTCTCTTCCGACGCCACCGCCAGCCCGATGCGCTTGCCGCTCATGCGTTGGTGCACGTCCGCCGCCTGAGGGTAGGCATTGGAATAGAAGCTGAACGAGCGATCGAAAAAGGCCTTGGTTTGCGCCGACATGCCGTACCAGTATATCGGCGTGCAAAATACCGCGCCGTCGGCCGGCAGGAAGTGCTCCAGGAACAGCTCGGCGTAGCGATCGGCCGGCGGCGGCGCGTGGCGCTCATCGCTCAGAAAACCGCTCAGGTAATCGTCGAGAAAATGCAGGCTGGCGACGGTGCCGGCTTCGGCGGCGCCCGCCATGATCGCCTGTGCCAGCGTGGCGCTGTTGCCGTCGCGGCGCGGGCTGCCGACCAGCACCGCCAAACGCTTGGGTTGATGAGTTGCATTCATGTCATATTCCTCTGTGTGAAATGAATTCAGCCTTACTCTAGAAACAAACCCCGGCGGGCGACAAATGACGGCTTTTCTGCCAGGATGAATTCAACTCACCTGGAGAGGCTTCGCCATGTTCGCTACGCTGCCCGTCAACGCATTACGCACCTTCGAATCCGCCGCTCGCCTGCGCAGCTTCAAGCTGGCGGCGGCCGAACTGGCGGTGACGCCGACGGCGATATCACACCAGATCAAAGCGCTGGAGCAGCAGTTGGGGTTTGCGCTGTTCGAGCGGGTGCCGCGCGGCGTGCGGCTGACACCGAAGGGGGAAACGCTGTTTGCCGGGGTGCACGGCGCGCTGCTGGACGTCGCCGCCACGCTCGAAGGCCTGCGGCCGCAGCCCAGCGCAGGATCGCTGTGCGTTTCGGTGACGCACTCGTTCGCGGCGCTGTGGCTGGTGCCGCGTTTGGGGCGCTTCTATCAGGCGTATCCGCACTATCTGGTGCGCCTGGAGGCCTGCGCCGAGGTGATCGATCTGCAGCAAGACGCCAGCGTGGACGTAGCGGTGCGCTACAGCCGCGCGCACTATCCCGCGCTGCATCAGGCGGCGCGGCTGGAGGAAAGCTTTGGCGTCTACGCCGCGCCGGGGCTGGCCGCCGCCGAGCCGGAAAATCCGGTGCTGATCACCGTCAAGTGGGGGGATTCGGCGCTGTACGACAGCGGCTGGCATGACTGGTGCCGGGCCGCCGGGGTCGATTGGTGGTGGCGCCATGCGGCGATGCGCAGCTATCACGAGGAGCATTACGCCCTGCAGGCGGCGGTGGCCGGGCAAGGCTGGGTGCTCGCCAGCTCGGTGATGGTGTCCGAGATGGTGGACAACGGCCTGCTGGCGGCGTACCGGCCGGAGGTGCGCGTACCGGGCGCCGCATACAGCGTGCTGTGCGCGCCGGGGCGCGAGCGGCATCCGCCGGTCAGGGCGTTTCTGGCCTGGCTGCAGCAGGAATTGCCGCAGGACAATGGCACGAAATAAAAGTTTTACCGTCCTAAGCTGTGGGAATATCAGCGAACTTTTGTTTTTACTTCACTGCGAGAACCTATCATGAGCCAGCCAAGAATCTCCGATTACCCGATTGATGCGCAATTTATCGAGCGCTGGTCGCCGCGCGCGATGACCAACGACGCCATCGACGATCAAACGCTGCTGAGCTTCTTTGAAGCGGCGCGCTGGTCGCCTTCGGCCTACAACATTCAGCCGTGGCGCTTTGCCTACAGCAAGCACGGCTCCGACAGCTGGGAGAACTACCTGGAGTTCCTGATCGATTTCAACCGCGGCTGGGCGCAACACGCTTCGGCGCTGGTGGTGATCGTCTCCAAAACCACCAGCCTGAACGGCGAGCGGCTGGTGGACAACCCGACCCACGCGTTCGACACCGGTGCCGCCTGGGCCAACCTGGCGCATCAGGCGCACCTGAAAGGCTGGCTGACCCACTGCATGAGCGGCATTCACCACGACAAGATTAAGGCGGCGCTGCAGCTGCCGGACGACTATGCGGTGCACGCCATGGTGGCGATCGGCAAACCGGGCGACAAATCCCGCCTGCCGGATTTCCTGCAGGAGAAAGAAGCGCCGTCGGGCCGCCTGCCGCTGGGCAACACCGTCAGCGAAGGGCTGAATTTCACGCTGTGATCGCGCCTTCTCGCCGAGGCCCGCTTGGCGGGCCTTTTTTATGCGGCGAGTAAAACTTTGGGAGTATGTTCGCGTTCGCCCATTCGCTGTATATTTTGTTATATAGCGATTGCGTGATAAGGAGGAACCGATGGGGGATCATTTTGGCAAAGGGCTGTTGGCGGGATTAAAAGCGGACAACCTGAAACCGGAGGCGGAGCTGTCGCGCTTTTGCTCCGACTACAAGCGCGGTTTCGTGCTCGGCTATGCGCACCATTTGGCGCAGCGCTGCGGCGACGAGAACCGGGCGGCGTTCGAGGCCGGGCAGCTCAGCCGCGCCTATGGGCTTGGCAGCGAGCCGATGAGCGAGTTCTTCTCCGGCGGCGACAGCCGGTTGGCGGAGAAGTTTTTCCGCGCCGGCTATAACCGCCCGGCGCAGGGTTAGGACAGACGGACGTCAGGCGGCGCTCAGCACCGCCACCATATACACGCACGGTTGGTCGCTCTGATTTTCAAATCGGCAGTCCGCCGGCGGGCCGAGCTCAAGGCAGTCTCCCTCGGCCATCTCATGGCGCGCGTCACCCTCGATAAAGACCAGTGCGCCGGATAAGACCCAGATCAGCTGACGTTTGAAGGCGTACACCGAAGCCGGCATCGGGATCGCCGCGCCGGCCGGCAGTTCGATGCGCACCAGATCGAGCGGCAAATCGGTGCGGGGCGACACGTGGCGCCGCACGTAACCGCTCTCAGGATCGACCCAGATAGGTTGATCTTCCCGGCGCAGCAGCCGGCCTTCCTGCGTTTCCGCTCGGGCGATCAGCTTGGACATGCTGAGGCCGAACGCGCCCGCCAGTCTGCCCAACAGCATCGCCGTCGGGCTGCTCTCGCCGCGTTCGATCTTATGAACCATCGCCCGTGAGACGCCCGCCCGTTCGGCCAGATCGGACAGCGACCAGTGGCGCGCCTCGCGTTCAATGCGAATGCGTGCGCCGATCAGCTGATTTAGATTGTCTAATTTAATATTCATATCGTAGTATTATAGTGGACAATTGGCCGGGGTAAACCATGATTATACGAAATGCGACGTTCAACGATAGCGCGGCGATTGCCGCTATCTATAACGACGCGGTGTTGAACAGCACCGCCATCTGGAATGAACAAACCGTGGATGCGGCCAACCGCGCGGCGTGGATCGGCGAACGGCAGGCGGCGGGTTACCCGGTGCTGGTGGCGGTGAACGCCGAGGACGAAGCGATCGGCTATGCGTCGTTCGGCGACTGGCGCGCCTGGGACGGTTATCGCCACACCGTGGAACATTCGGTGTATGTCCATCAGGCGCATCGCGGCGCAGGGATTGGCAAGGCGCTGCTGCTGGCGCTGATCGCACGGGCGCGGGAAATCGGCAAACATGTGATGGTGGCCGGCATCGAATCCGGCAATCGGGCCTCGATTAAGCTGCATCTGGCGCTGGGTTTCCGCGACGTGGGGCGCATGGAACAGGTGGGCGCTAAATTCGGCCAATGGCTGGATCTGACGTTCCTGCAGCTGAGGCTCGACGAACGGGCGACGCCGCCCGCGCGCTGATCCCGGGAGACAGGGCGATGAATATGCTGTTACTGCTGATCGCGGCGGGGATGGGGCTGGTGGTGCAGAATCTGCTGATGGTGCGCATCACCGAAAGCGTCTCGACCATCCTCATTACGCTGGTGATCAACTCCAGCGTCGGTTTGCTGCTGCTGGTGGGGTTGCTGCTGGCCAAAAATGGCCTCGGCGCGGTGGCGGAAGTGACCGGCGCCGCCAAATGGTGGATGCTGTTGCCAGGGCTGCTGGGATCGCTGTTCGTGTTCGCCGGCATCCTGGGCTACCAAAAACTGGGCGCGGCGGCCACCATCTCGATCCTGGTCGCCAGCCAGCTGTGCATGGGGCTGTTGGTGGACGTCTACCGCGCCGGCCCGGCGGCGCTGCGCGAGAATCTGCCGGCGCTGTTCGGCGCCTTGTTGCTGGTGGCGGGCGCCTATCTGGTGGCGAAGCGCAGCTTTTGACGGCGGCTGAAAGGCAAAAAGCCCGCTCGGGTTTCCCTGAGCGGGCTTCTCTAAATATGGCTCCTCTGACTGGACTCGAACCAGTGACATACGGATTAACAGTCCGCCGTTCTACCGACTGAACTACAGAGGAATCGTGTGAACGGGGCGAATAATAGCGGGGCGGTTGCGGCTTGTAAAGCGCGAAAACGCCCGGCGCGCGCGTTTGCTGTAAGATTGCCCAACCTGCTGCTTTTTCTCGCTTTTATCGCTTATCTCACGCGCAGCGCCGCCGGATTGCCCGCTGAGGCGGCGCCGTTGCCTGCCGGTGGTGCAACGCGTGCCCTGCGTTGTGGCGCGTCTCGCCCGATAATCGGCCATTTGCCGCCGTTTTTGGCCTTTTGACGACTCTGGCCTGGATCTTGCTGCGGTTGCATGACCGGATTTCGGCATTCTCAATTTAGCGGCTCGCTGGAGGCACTATGAATCTCAGACGTCTGAAGTACTTCGTGAAAATCGTCGATGTCGGCAGCCTGACCCAGGCGGCGGAGGTGTTGCATATCGCCCAGCCGGCGCTCAGCCAGCAGTTGGCGACGCTGGAGGGGGAGCTGAAGCAACAGCTGCTGATCCGCACCAAGCGCGGGGTGCAGCCGACCGAGGCCGGCAACATTCTGTATGCCCACGCGCAAACCATTTTGCGCCAGTGCGAGCAGGCGCAGAGCGCGGTCAACAGCGCCGGGCAGGCGATGAGCGGCCAGGTGTCTCTCGGGTTGGCGTCGGGGAGCACCGCAGCGCAGCTGGCGCTGCCGCTGCTGCAAACCCTGCGCGATCAGCAGCCGGGCATTTTGCTCAGCCTGCATGAAAACAGCGGCGCGGCGCTGGCCGGACAGGTGGCCAACCAGACGCTGGACATGGCGATGGTCTACGGCGCCAAAATGCCCGCCGGTCTGCACACCGTAGCGCTGATGCGAGAGGATCTCTATCTGGTGGCGACGCGCGCGGTGCCGCATCCCGGCAACAGCGTCGAGCTGCTGGACGTGGCGCGGCTGAACCTGTTCCTGCCGCGCGAGGGTGATGCGGTGCGCAACCAACTGGAGGAGGCGATGGCGCTGCGCAAGCTGGCTGTCAACGTGGTGGGGGAGATCGAATCCTCGGGCGCGCTGAGCGCCGCGATCGCCGGCGGGTTGGGGGCGACCGTATTGCCGGAGTCGGTGGCGCGCGCGATGATCGGCCCGGCCAAGGCCTGGATGGCGCGCATCAATGCGCCGACGATGTCGGTGCCGCTGTCGCTGTGCATGTCGGGCCAACAGTCGCTGTCCGCCCCGGCGCTGCTGGTGAAAGACCTGCTGCTGTCGATCGCCGGCGGCCGCAGCCAGGAGAAGCGCGCGCTGGCGCTGGTGCGTTGAGGAAAAAACGGCCCGCCGCAGCGGGCCTGAGCACCGTTATCGGAACGGCGGTTCGTTGAAGGTGCGCAGCTTGCGCGAGTGCAGGCGATCGCCCTCGGCGCGCAACAGATCGATGGCGCAGATGCCGATCTGCAGGTGCTCGGAGATTGCCCCTTCATAGAAGCGGTTGGCCTGGCCCGGCAGTTTTATTTCACCGTGCAGCGGTTTGTCGGAGACGCACAGCAGCGTGCCGTACGGCACCCGGAAGCGGTAACCCTGAGCGGCGATGGTGGCGCTCTCCATGTCGACCGCCACCGCGCGGCTGAGGTTGAAGCGGCGCGCCGAAGCGGAGTAACGCAGCTCCCAGTTGCGATCGTCGGTGGTGACCACGGTGCCGGTGCGCAAACGCTGTTTGACCTCTTCACCGGGCTTGCCGCTGACCATCTTGGTGGCGTCGTACAGGGCGCGCTGCACCTCGGCGATGCTCGGGATCGGGATATCCGGCGGCAGCACCGCATCCAGCACGTGATCGTCGCGCAGATAGGCGTGGGCCAGCACGTAATCGCCGATCTTCTGGCTTTCGCGCAGGCCGCCGCAGTGGCCGATCATCAGCCAGGCGCTCGGGCGCAGCACCGCCAGGTGATCGCAGATGGTTTTGGCGTTGGACGGGCCGACGCCGATGTTGATCAGCGTGATCCCTTGGCCGGTGCGCGAGATCAGGTGATAGGCCGGCATCTGGTGGTTTTTCCACGCCAGATCGGACACCGCCTGTTCGGGCGCGCTGGTTTCCGGCGTGATGTAGGTACCGCCGGCGCTGGAGAGCGCGATGTACGGGCTGGCCGGATCGGCGATCTGCGCGCAGGCCCAGCGCACGAACTCGTCCACATAGCGGGTGTAGTTGGTGAACAGCACGAACGGCTGGAAATGCTCCACCGGGGTGCCGGTGTAGTGCCGCAGACGCGCCAGCGAGAAATCCGCGCGCAGCGCATCGAAATGCGACAGCGGGAAATGGTTGTCGGTGGTGTGATACAGGCCGTCGGCGGTCTCGTCACCGATCTGCGCCAGCTCGGTGGTGGGGAAATGCTGCGCGATACCGGCGCTCATTGAGCGATCGAGCGCCAGGCTGGAGCCGTCGATCACATAAGGGAACGGGATCTCCTGCTGCGACGGCGCCACTTCGATATGGGCGGCGTAGTCGTGTTCCAGCATCGCCAGCTGTTCGGCCAGATAGTGGCGGAACAGCTGCGGCCGGGTCACGGTGGTGCTGTAGCTGCCGGGATGGGTAAAGCGGCCGAAGGCGCGGGTTTTGTTCGGGCCGGACTGCTGCCCGTCCCAGCTGACGCGCAGCTCGGGATACACGAACAGCCCGGCGGCGCGCGCCTGCGGGTCCGGCAGGGTGCCGTGGCTGATAAAGTCACTGACCGCCTGACGCAGCGCGTCTACCGCGGCGTCATACAAGGCTTCCAGTTGATCGAGTGCCTGATCGGCGCTGAGGCCGCTGCGAGGTGGGGCATAGCTCATACTTTCTCCTTCGATGTCCCGGCTCTGGGGCGGGATTGGCGGCGTTTCACCGTCACAGGTTAGCCGAAGCAGGGCGTAAAAGCTTGGTCGAAATGACGGGCACGGCAAAGAAATTACCGCGCCCGTGAAGGCGGGGGGATCAGGAGGCGGGAGCGGCCGCTTCGACCTTCAGCGATACCAGGCCGATGCCCAGCTTCTTCGGCGTGAAGCCGCCGCTGGCGCTCTCTTTCGGCTCGGTCGGTGCCGGCGGGGTAATGCTGATCTTCTGCGCGCCACGCGGGTTGTCGAAACGCAGGGTGACGGTGCTGTCCTGCTCGCCGAGCGACACGAAGCGCTCTTCGTCGCCGACGCGCACCGAAATCGGTTCGCCGACGTTGTTGCCGTAGGCGCGGGCGCGCAGCACCAGATCGAAGGTTTTCGGCAGCGGATCGACATAATCGATGTCGACCGCCGGCGCCAGGTTGGCGTCGGACCAGCGGCCCCACTCCTCGACGGCGGAGACGCCGGTAATGGCTTTCACCTGTTCCGGCATGCCGGGCAGCATGAACTCGATGGCGTCCGCCCGGTACTTCATCGCCGCGTCGTCCACCTGCAGGCGGGCGACGGCGTTTTGGTAATCGGCGACGCTGTCCGCCGCCGGGCCGGTAAAGTTCACCTTGCCGTTGAAGCGTTCGCCGCTGGCCTGCGCGATCTGCGGCGGCGAGGCCAGGGTGCCGGAGGCCACGCAGATGTCGGTGCTCAGCGCCAGCTGCGGCGCCCAGACCCGGCCGATCTCGTAGCATTTATCGACCCAGACGAATTTCTCCCCCGCCCCCAGCCCGGCCAGCTGCTTGCGCAGCGGGGTGGAGAGGTAGACGTTGAACATCGGTTCGATGCGGTTGTCGCCCACCCGCAGAATGAACGGCACCTTGTAGGTGACGCCGGAGAAGCTGAAGCTGCGCTGGCGCGTGTCCACGCTGTAGTCGCTGATGCGGTTCGGCAGGCCCCACTGATTGATCACCGCCGGTTTCCAGCCGTTGATTTTCTCTTCGATATTCAGGAACACCGTAGACAGCGACGGCGCCGACAGGCTGCTGCGGCCGAGGCCGATATAGTTGTCACCGCCCATCACGTCCAGCACCGTGGCGCCGTTATCCAGCGTGCTGCGTTTCTCGTTGCGCTGCTCCGCCTGCGGCCGGGTGCCGTCGATGATAAAGAACAGGTTGCGGCGCTTCTGTTTGGTCAGGATGTCGTAGGCGGTGTTGTTCATCGCCAGATGATCGGAGGACACCACGATCACGGTGTTGCTGAAATAGGGCGAGCGTTTGATTTTGTCGATCAGCGCGGCGATGTGTTGCTGGCTGCAGGCTACCGCGCTCAGCGAGCGGTTTTCCTTGTTCTGCCAGGCGTAGCTTTTCTTGCTGCAGCCGGCGGAGATAAAACCGTCCGGGTGATGGGTATCGACGGTCAGGGTAAACAGCGAGAACGGCTGGCGCTGTTTGGACAGCTCGACGAACTTGCCGTACACCACGTCCAGCACGCTGTCGTCGTACCAACCCCAGTCGTTTTTGTAGTTCGGATCGGCGACCTGTTCGCGCAGCTCTTTGAAACCGTAAACGTGGTCGAAGCCGTGGGATTTCAGGAAGGTGTCTTTACCGGCGAACGCCAGCTCGGCGCCCTGATAGAAAGAGTTGCTGTAGCCGGCGGCCTTCAGCACGTCGCCCAGGCAGACGTTCTCCGGGTAGAAGGTGGAGACCGCGCTGGAGGCGTTGCCGTCGAAAGGTGCGAACAGCGGAATGCCGCACTGTGAGGCGACCATGCCGGCGATGGTGTAACCGGTGCCCGGCAATTGCTGGGTGTTGCTGAAATCGATGCTGTCTGCGCGCAGGGCGTTCAGCTCGTCGGCCAGGCCGGGAAACAGCTCGGTATCGAAGTAGGTGCGCTCCAGGCTCTCGGCATAGATGTACACCAGGTTCGGCCGCTTGCCCTGCACGGTCTTTTTCGGCGCCTTGTAGTAGGTGGTGAAATCGGCGGTATCGCCGACGATCTGGCTCTTGACCAGCAGCGAGATGTCCTGAAACGCCGGGGTGGTGCCGACCGAGAACAGCGCCAGCAGCACGGCGACGAGGCTGTAGGCCACGCTGCTGCCTTTGGCCTTGCGGCGCAGCAGGCTGCGGGCCAGCACCGCGAAGATAAGCCCCAGCGCCGCCAGCAGGCCGATGAACGGCAGCACGTATTTGCTGATGCCCGCGCCTTTGAGGCTGCTGGTGACGGTGTAGATCACCGCATCGGTGATGCCGTCGCCGGTGAAGTAGTTGCTGGCGATCAGAATGACGTTCAGCACCAGATAGCTGCCGAGCAGCGTCAGCAGAATGGCGAACCACCAGTGGTTGGCGGCGGCCCGGGTGCGATAAATCAAGATCGACGCCAAAAAAAGAACAAACGAAACGACTGCGAGAACCATCCGCCAAACCTTGTCTGATTGGAAAAAAAACGTTGCTGCCCTGGTCTGCGCCGCCGACCGTGCCGCGGCGCGAAAAGTGAAGGGTATAGCCTATTGTCGGCGGCGGAACAACGCGCGATGTCCCGCTCCGGCCGACGGTCGGCGGCTATTGTACATTTTTATGACAATAGTGTGACGTTAATCACGTCGGCGGCGGCCGCGGTGGCGAAATCTTGCTGGTCGGAGGTTTCGCTCTACGCTTAATGAGCGCCACGACGGCGCGTCCATCAGCCATTCAGGAGGAAGTATGCAGACGATTTCCGCAGCGGTACTCGACGATCTGGCCCCGCAAGGCGTGTTGCGCGCGGCGATCAATCTCGGCAATCCGGTGCTGGCGCAGGCCGGGCCCGGCGGTAAACCGCAAGGCGCTTCGGTGGAGCTGGCCGCCGCGCTGGCTCGCGAACTGGACGTGGCGCTGGAGCTGGTGACCTATGACGCGGCCGGCAAGGTGTTCGCCGACCTGGACAGCGGCGCCTGGAATCTGGCGTTTATGGCCATCGAGCCGGTGCGCGCGGCGCAAATTGCGTTCAGCGAACCCTACGTGATCATTGAGGGGACTTACCTGGTGGCGAACGACGCGCCTTACTTTGAGGTGGCGCAGCTCGACAGGCCGGAGGTGCGCATCGCGGTCGGCCAGGGCGCCGCGTACGATCTGTTTTTGTCGCGCACGCTGCAGCAGGCGCAGCTGGTGCGGGCGGCTACTTCCGCCGAGGCGATCGCGCTGTTTTTCGAACGTGGGCTGGAGGCGGCGGCCGGCGTGCGTCAACCGCTGCTGGCCGCCGCGGCCGCCCATCCCGGCTACCGGGTGCTGGATGGGCATTTCACCGCCATTCGCCAGGCGATGGCGGTGCCGAGGCAAAAAGCGCAGGGCGCCGCCTACGTGAACGCGTTTATCGAACGCTGCAAGGCCAACGGGCTGGTGAAGGCGGCCTTGCAGCGCAGCGGCCAGGGCGAAGTGACGGTGGCGCCGCCGGCCGCCTCGGCGTGATCAGTTCAGCTCCACCGCATACTGGTCTACCGGAGTGATTTTCTTGATCAGCTTGTTGTCGAACAGGAACTGTTCGTAAGCCTCATAGCGGGCCCGATCCAACTTGGCCGGATCGCGCGCGAACAGCGGCAGGCTGGCTTGCCACGCCTGTTTGTTCAGCTCGGTATTCAGCTCCGGGTGCGCCTTGGCGAACGCCAGCCAGGTGTCCTGCGGGTGTGCATGCAGGTAGTCGCTGCCTTGCTTCAGCGCGGCGAGGAATTTGCGGATTTTCGGCTCGTTCACCGCATCGCGGTTGGCGACGATGATCAGCTCGTCGTAGGCCGGCACGCCGTAGTCTTCGACGTTGAACACCACCGGTTTTTTGCCCTGCAGCTTCAGCTCCAGCGCTTCGATATTGCGGTAGCCGCCGATCACCGCATCGACCTGGCCCGCCAGCAGGGCGCTGGTCAGCTGGAAGTTGACGTTGATGAGCTTGATGTCCTGCGGCTTGAGGTGCTCGTGTTCGACCATGGTGGCCAGCGTCGCCTGTTCGATGCCGCTGACCGAGTAGCCCACCGTTTTGCCCTTGAGATCCGCCGGCGACGTGATGTTTTTGTCCAGCGCGATCACCGTATTCAGCGGCGTATTGATCAGCGTGCCGACGCGCATCAGCGGCAGGCCCTGATCGGCGAAGAAATGCAGCTGCGGCTGATAGGTGATGGCGAGGTCGGCCTGTTTGGCGGCCACCAGCCGCGGCGGCAGCGCCGGATCGGACGGCGGCACGATCTTGACGTCCAGCCCTGCGGCCTTGAAGGCGCCGATCTGCTCGGCCACCATAATCGGCGCGTGATCGGGGTTGATGTACCAGTCGAGCACCAGCGTCAGCTTGTCGGCCGCGCCGACCTGGCCGGTGAGGGCGGCGCCGAGCAGCAGCCCGCAAACGGTTTGTTTGATCATGGTCGTTCCTTTATCCCTGGTTATGGTTGCAATCATCAGTCGTTTTCCGGCGCCCAGGCGATCAGGCGCCGCAGCAGCGCATCCACCGCGGCCCACAGCAGCACGGTCATCAGCACCAAAATAAACAGCGCGGCGAAGCAGACGTCGGTCTGCATGCGCGCGTTGGCGTTCAGCATCACGTAGCCCAGCCCTTCGGCCGAGCCGACCCATTCGCCGATAATGGCGCCGATCGGCGCGACGGCGGCGGCCATGCGCAGGCCGGAGCCGAAGGCCGGCAGCGCCGCCATCAGCCGCACGTGCCGCAGCTGCGCCCAACGCGAAGCGCGCATCGTGCGCGCCAGATCGAGATAGTCGTTGTTGACCCGGCGCAGCCCGTCGAAAAAGGCCGACACCACCGGGAAGAAGATCACCAGCACCGCCATCGCCACTTTGGCGCTCATGCCGAAGCCGAACCACAGCACCAGCAATGGGGCCAGGGCGAACACCGGTATCGCCTGGCTGGTGAGCACCAGCGGCATCAGCCAGCGCTGCAGGCGCGGCGAGAAGATCATGCACAGCGCCAGCGCCGCGCCGAGCAACACGCCGAGCGCCAGCCCGCTGACGATCTCCGAAGCCGTGACCAGCGTGTGCCAGGCGAGATAGCCGCGTCCGTCCCACAGCGCCTGCGCCACCGCGCCCGGCGTGGGCAGCAGAAAGGCCGGAATGCCGCTTTGCGCCGCCAGCCACCACAGCAGCAGCAGGCCGATGAAGACCGTCAACCCACGCCGCAGGCGGGTGAAGCCGCGCTCTTTGGCGATATTCATTGCGCTGCCCTCACCATTTGCAGCAGCAGCTCGGCCTGGCTTTTCAGCAGGTCGGCGTCATCCGGCGCGCGCGGCGGTTGCCCGCTGATGCGGTGGGTATCGTCGAGGCCCAGCGGCCAGGGCGACAGCACCAGCAGCCGGTGGCTCAGGCGGCAAGCCTCCATCGGATCGTGAGTGATAAGCAGCACGGTATTTTGCGCCAGCAGCTCGGCGGCCAGGCTCTGGATCTCGGCGCGGGTAATGGCGTCCAGCGCGGAAAAGGGTTCGTCCATCAGCACGATTGGCTGGCGTTCGTAGAGCGTGCGGGCGATGGCGGCGCGCTGGCGCATGCCGCCGGACAGCGCGGCGGGCAGGCTGCGGCTATGCGCGGCCAGGCCTACGCGCTCGAGCAGGTGCGCCGTCCACGCCCGATCCGGCGCTTCGCCGCGCAGCCGCGAGCCGAGGGCGACATTATCTTCGACGCTCAGCCACGGATAGAGTAGGTCTTTTTGTCCCATGTAGGCGATGCGCCCGGCGATCGGCAGGCCGTCGCTGTCGCTCACCGTACCCGAGCTGGCCTGCGCCAGCCCGGCGATGATCTTCAGCAGGCTGGTTTTGCCGGCGCCGCTGGCGCCGAGCAGGGAGACGAAGCTGCCGCCGGCGATATCGAAGCTCAGCCGCTCAAAGATCGTCTGTTGACCGAAGCGCAGAGTGAGATCCCGCACCTGGATGCCGGGCGGGAGGCGCGGGGAGGTCATGAGGCGTTCAGCCCCATTTGCCAAAATGCCGCTTCCAGCTGGGTGGCGGTGGTGAAAATCTGCGCCAGCTCGGTAAAGCGGCTTTGTGCGCCGCGCTGGTGGCCGACGGTTTCCAGCAGTTCGATGGCGGCGCGCACGCCGGCCAGATAGCCCTCGTCGCCGTAGTTGCGGATCCAGGAGGCGTAAGGATTGCCCTCCATTTGGGTGGCGGGATCGTGCAGCAGCCGCAGGCCGATTTCGGCATAGCCGGCCACGCAGGGCAGCAGGCCGGCCAACAGATCGAGGGCGTCGCCGGCATGGCCGATGTCCAGCACGTAGCGGGTGTAGTTCATGGTTTCCGCCGCCTCCGGCTGGGCGGCGATCTGCGCTTCGCTCAGCCCCCATTCGGCGCAGTAGGCCACGTGCAGCGGCAGCTCGGCGACGATGCCGTTGAGCGAGGCGGTGGCGGCGCGCATTTCCGGCAGGGTGCGCAGCTTGCTGACCAGCAGCGCGTAGGCGCGGGCGAAGTGCAACAGGAACAGGTAGTCTTGGGTCAGGTAACGGCGAAAAGCGCGTTCAGGCAAGGTGCCGGCGGCCAACTGCTGCAGAAACGGGTGTTCGACGTAATTTTGCCAGTGGCTGCCGGCCTGTTGGCGCAGCCGGCCGTAAAGACCGCTTTCGAACAGGGTGGTGATGGACATGGGACCTCCTTGAGTCAGTGGAGATCCGGGCACGCTGAGGTATGAACAGGCAACGGGTGATCGCGCGGTTGCCTAACCGTCCCTTCGCTGGCATGACCCAGATCAGGTTCAAAGGGTTCGGCTTACGCCATCTCAGCCCGTAACAGGACACCCCTCGGAGCTGCTTGTTATACGACATTTGTTTTTTGATTACAATCGCCGGGCGGCGCGGCGGCAATCGGTTCGTTTAGTGCGATCGGGGGCGATTTTGCTGGCGCAAAGCGCGCGATTTTTGTCACTGTAGGCCCATGTTTTGCCTTTGAGGATGATGCCCGATGAAAAAGATTGGTTTTCTCTCGTTTGGCCACTGGACGCCTTCCGCCCAGTCCGGCACCCGTTCAGCGGCGGATGCGCTGCTGCAGTCCATCGATCTGGCGGTCGCCGCCGAAGATCTGGGCGCGGACGGCGCCTATTTTCGCGTGCACCATTTCGCGCGTCAGTTGGGATCGCCGTTCCCGCTGCTGGCCGCCATCGGCGCCAAAACCCAACGCATCGAGATCGGCACCGGCGTGATCGACATGCGCTATGAAAATCCGCTGTACATGGTGGAAGACGCCGGCGCGGCGGATCTGATCGCCGGAGGGCGGCTGCAGCTTGGCATCAGCCGTGGCTCGCCGGAGCAGGTCATCGACGGCTGGCGCTATTTCGGCTATGCCCCGGCCGACGGCGAAACCGACGCGGACATGGCCCGCCGCCATACCGAAGTGTTCCTGGAAGCGCTGCGCGGCGAAGGGTTCGCCGAACCCAATCCGCAGCCGATGTTCCCGAATCCGCCCGGGCTGCTGCGGCCGGAGCCGTTTTCCGCCGGGCTGCGCGACCGCATCTGGTGGGGCGCCGGTTCGAACGCCACCGCCGTCTGGGCGGCGAAGCTGGGCATGAACCTGCAAAGCTCGACGCTCAAGAACGACGAAACCGGCGAACCCTTCCATATCCAGCAGGCCAAGCAGATCCGCGCCTATCGCGCGGCCTGGCAAGAGGCGGGCCATGCGCGCGAGCCGCGGGTTTCCGTCAGCCGCAGCATCTTCGCGCTGGTGGATCAGCGGGATCGCAACTACTTCGGCGGCAGTGGTAAGGAAGGCGACCAACTGGGATATATCGATGCGCAAACCCGGGCGATCTTTGGCCGCAGTTACGCCGCAGAACCTGACGCGCTGATCGAACAGCTGGCGCAGGACGAGGCCATCGCCGAAGCGGATACGTTGCTGCTGACCGTGCCTAATCAGCTGGGCGTGGAATACAACGCGCACGTCATCGAATCGATTTTAACCCATGTCGCGCCGGCGCTCGGCTGGCGCTAAACGGAGGATGGCATGTCACGCATTTTCATTACCGGTTCGGTGGACGGGCTGGGCCGCGCCGCCGCGCAAACGCTGTTGGACGAAGGGCATCAGGTGATTCTGCATGCGCGCGCACCCGGCCGTCTGGACGCGGTGCGCGATCTGCTGGATCGCGGTGCACAGGCGGCGATCGGCGATTTGTCCGATGTGCAGCAGACTCGGCAGCTTGCCGAGCAGGTCAATCGCCTCGGCCGTCCGGACGCGGTGATCCACAATGCCGGTATGTTTACCGGGCCGCAGGTGATGCCGGTGAACGTCATAGCGCCCTACCTGCTGACGGCCCTGATCGAACGTCCCAAGCGTATCGTCTACCTGAGCAGCAGTATGCACTTTGACGGCGTGGCGGAGCTGAACGGCGTAGATTGGCTTGGCGGCGCCGCCGGTTCTTATTCGGACAGCAAGCTGTTCGTCACCACGCTGGCCGCCGCCGTGGCGCGCCTGTGGCCCGACGTCATCAGCAGCGCGGTCGATCCCGGCTGGGTGCCGACCAAAATGGGCGGCGCGGACGCGCCCGACGATCTGGCGCTGGGGCATGTGACGCAGGCATGGCTGGTGAGCAGCGATGAACCTCAGGCCCTGGCGTCCGGCGGCTATTGGCATCATCAGCAGCGGTTCGAGCCTCACGCGGCGGTACACGACGAGGCGTTTCAAACGGCGCTGCTGGCGCAATTGGCGCGCGCCGGCGGGGTGACTCTGCCACAGATTTAAATGACTATTCCTTCCAGGCCCGTCGGGGTTATCGGCGGGCTTTTTTATGCCCGCAGGGTGAACCGGCGGCGCTTTTCTTATACAGTGGCTTCCTGACCTGTTTTGACCGTTCTCTCTATTATCGCCATGCACACATTCCTGATTATCGTCCCTGAAGGGGGCATGCTGTTCGAAGCGGCGGGCATCGCCGATATCCTGATGCAGGCTAATCGCCTGAGTGCCGCCGAGACGCCGCTGTATCAGATCGCGGTCGCCACTACGCAATCTCACCGAGTGGTGCACGGCCTGTCAGGCCTGAGCCTGCTTGCCGACCATCGCCTGGCGGATCTCGATCCGTTCCTGCCGCGCGATACCGTGATCGTCGCCGGCAAAGGGGCGAGCGAAGAAGAGGGCGCCCTGGTGGCGGATTGGCTGCGCCGCGCGGCGCCGCAGACGCGCCGTATCGCCTCCGTTTGCGGCGGCGCACTGTTGCTGGCCGAAGCCGGGTTGCTGGACGGACGGCGGGCGACCACCCACTGGCGACTGGCGGAAACGCTGCAGGCGCGTTTCCCGCAGGTGCAGGTCGAAAACGGCCCGATCTACGTGCAGGACGGGCCGATTTGGACCTCCGGCGGCGTCAGCTCCGGCTTCGACCTGACGCTGGCGCTGGTGGAGGACGACTACGGCTTCGTGCAGGCGCGTGAAGTGGCGCAGGATCTGGTGATGTTTCTGCGCCGCCCCGGCGGGCAGGCGCAGTTCAGCCGCTACCCGCTCAACCAGGCCAAATCGCCGGGCCCGATCCGCGACCTGCAGTCCTGGATCCTGGAGAATCTCGCCGACGATCTCAGCGTTGAACGGTTGGCCGAACGCGTGGCGATGAGCCCGCGCAACTTTACCCGCGTGTTCACCCGCGAGACGGGCATTTCTCCCGCCAAATTCGTCGAAGAAGGGCGGTTGCATACCGCCAGACAGCGCCTGGAGCAGAGTGCGCAAGGCATCGAACAGATCGCCCTGGCCACCGGCTTTGGCAACGGCCTTAACCTGCGGCGGGTGTTTGAGCGAAAACTGCAGCTGACCCCGAGTGAATACCGCGAACGCTTTCATGCGCGCAATTTGGCGTAAATTGATCGGTAAACGTCATTTACGCCGCTTTGGGGCAGGGCTAGAGTTGAGGCAAAGCCCAAAACGAGGAGTGCATCATGGTGAGAGTAGGCATTAATGGATTCGGCAGGATCGGACGCAACGTGCTGCGCGCGGCGCTGGGGCGCAGCGATTTTGAAGTGGTGGCGATCAACGATCTGACCGACAGCAAGACGCTGGCGCACCTGCTGAAATACGACACGCTTTCCGGCACGCTGGCGGCCAGGGTCGAAGCCGGCGACAACCAGCTGCTGCTGGACGGCCGGCCGATTCAGGTGTTTTCGCAGCGCGATCCCGCCGAGATCCCCTGGAGCAGCGTGGGTGTGGACGTGGTGATCGAAGCGACGGGCTTCTTTACCGACAAGGCCAAGGCGGAAGTGCACATCACGCATGGCGGCGCCAAGCGGGTGATTATCTCGGCGCCGGCCAAGAACGATGACATCACGCTGGTGATGGGGGTTAACGATCACCTCTACGATCCGGCGCTGCATAAGGTGGTCAGCAACGGCAGCTGCACCACCAACGGGCTGGCGCCCGCCGCACAGGTGCTGCATCAGGCGTTCGGCATCGAATACGGGCTGATGAACACCACTCACGCCTATACCAACAGCCAGGCGCTGCACGATCAGCCGGAAAAAGATCTGCGTGGCGCGCGGGCGGCGGCGGAGTCTATCGTGCCTTACTCCAGCGGTGCGGCCAAGGCGCTCGGCAAGGTGATCCCCGAACTGGACGGCCGCCTGACCGGTTATTCACTGCGGGTGCCGGTGCCGGTGGTTTCCATTGTCGATCTGACGGTGACGCTGAAACGCCCGGCGACGGCGGAGGAGATCAACGCGGCGTTCCGCGCGGCGGCGGCGTCCGGCCCGCTGAAAGGGATCCTGGGCTACAGCGATGAGCCGCTGGTGTCGAGCGACTACCGGGGCGATGCGCGTTCGTCGATCATCGACGGCTTGTCCACGCTGGTGATCGGCGGCAATCTGGTGAAGGTGCTTGCCTGGTATGACAACGAGTGGGGCTTCTCCAATCGGTTGGTCGATCTGGCGCTGCTGATGGAAAAGCGCGGGCTGTAAACGCCCAACAGCAAAAAGCCCGCTTAAGTTGCCTTAAGCGGGCTTTTCTAAATATGGCTCCTCTGACTGGACTCGAACCAGTGACATACGGATTAACAGTCCGCCGTTCTACCGACTGAACTACAGAGGAATCGTGTGAACGGGGCGCATCATATCCAGCTGCCCCAGGTGTGTCAACGCTAAATTGCCCCAGGCGGTGCGACTGCTCGGTATCTGAGCAATAAGCCTGTCAATCAGCCCATTGCGCGTCGTTTTCTGCCTGGGCGCGCAGCAGGCGCGCCAGCGGATCCTGGCGGTAGAAGCGGCAAAAGTGCTGATACAGCGCCGGGAAGCGTTCGGCCAGCAGCTCGGGGGCGCTGAAGAAGTACTCCGACAGCACGGCGAAGCACTCGGCCGCATCGGTGGCGGCGTAGGCATCCATGCTGGCGGCCTCTTCGCCGACCATGTCGATCTCGTCCTGCAGGCTTTCCATCGCGGCGTGCAGATCATGTTCCCAGGCGGCCACCTCGCGCAGCGGGATCGGCGGCACGCCGGTGGCGACGCCGCCGTTGCGCATATCCAGCTTGTGTACCGCTTCGTGGATCACCAGATTGAAACCGGAAAGGTCGAAAGAGTCCTGCACGTCTTGCCAGTTGAGCACGATCGGTCCCTGTTCCCAGCTTTGGCCGGACTGCACCACCGGCCCCGAGTGCACCAGGCCGATCTCGTCCTGCCATTCGTCTTCCACCACGAATGGGGTGGGGTAGAGCAGAATTTCGTTGAAGCCGTCGAGGCACTCCGCGCCCAGCTCCAGCACCGGCAAGGCGAACAGCAGGGCGATGCGCGCCTGCATCTGCGAGGTGAGCTGCAGCCCCTGCAGCGGCACGATGCGCTTTTGCTGCAAAATCTGCCCGGCGACGGCCACCAGCCGCTGCCGCTCTTGCTCATTCAGCGGCGAGAGCAGCGGGATCGCCAGCGCGTCCCGCCACTGTGCCTGGGTATCCGCCTCGGGTTGAGAAGGTTGAGTCGCTTTCCACGGCCATTTAATCATCAGGTTGCTCGTAAAGTCGTCACTTGAACGTTCAGCGGTATGCTAATGCTGTAAAAATGCCGTAAAAGCGGGCATGATAGCAAGCGTTGTCAGGAGAGATGCCGGAGCGGCTGAACGGACCAGTCTCGAAAACTGGAGTAGGGGCAACTCTACCGGGGGTTCAAATCCCCCTCTCTCCGCCATTATTCAATCACTTACGAAAAAATCTTTCAACGATCCCCATCACAGTTAAAGCGCCCCGGCCCTGCAGGCCGACACGCCTTCCCCTTTGTTCTCGATTATTTCCCGACGCAATCAAACATCATTCGAACGCGCATCCAGATAGGCGGCATATTGATGCTCTGTCGCTTGACGCGCCTGATGACGCCGTTTAGCGACGATCATCGCCACCGTCAGCAGGGCGGGAAGCGCCAGGACGGCGAAAATGGTGCTGAAGCTCCAACCGAGCGCCAGCATTTCAGCCCCGGCCAGCGCGCTTAAGATAGCGCCCAAACGGCCGATGCCGTGCATCCAGCTGGAGCCGGTGGCCCGCGCTTCGGTGGGGTAAAAGCTGGCCGACAACGCGTTCATGCCGGTGTTGGCGCCCCCGATGCAGAACCCGATGGCCATCGCGCAGCCGCCCATCAGGAGGGGGTAACCCATCGCCATCCCCATCAGCAGAGTGAACAGCGCCCCCAACCCATAAATCGACGCCAACGCGCGATGCGGTTCGGATCTGTCCATCAACCACCCGGAAAATAGCGACCCTAATGTCCCGCCCGCCTGAAACAGCGCGGTGATGACCGCCGCTTGCGCGATGTTGAAACCGCTGTCTTTAATCAGCAGCGGCAGCCAACTGCCTAAGGTGTAGTACAGAAACAGCGCGCTAAAATACGCGCCCCACAGCATTAAACTGCCGAAGCGATACCGTGCGCTCACCACCAGTTTAACCGGATGGGTGCAGACCTGGCCCGGCGGGGGCAGAACGACGGTAGAATGTCGAAAATCGCGATCGGGCGCCAGTTTCGCCAGAATGCGCTGAATGCCGCCCTGATCTGCCCGTTTCGCCACCAGGAAACACACCGATTCGGGTAACGCCGCCATCAGCACGGGCGCGAACAGCAGGGGCAAGATCCCGCCGAGCAGCAGCACGGCATGCCAGCCGAAGCGCGGCATCAGCCAGGACGCGGCGAATCCGCCCAAGGCGGCGCCAAAGGTGAAGCCGCAGAAAACCACGGTAATCAAGAAAGCGCGGCGTCGGGCGGGCGCGAACTCCGCCACCAGGGTGCCGACATTCGGCATGGCGGCGCCGAGCCCCAATCCGGTGAGCAGGCGAAATAACATCATCTGCTCCATATTTTGAGAAAACGCCGTCACCAGCGTCCAAACGCCAAAAAAGAACACGCTGTTGATGATGACGACTTTGCGGCCGAATCTGTCTGACAATGGCCCGGATAGCATCGCGCCCAGCGACAGGCCAATCAGCGCCGCGCTGATCACCAGCCCCAGTTCGCGGTTAGTGATTTGCCAATCCGCCTTAAGCTCTGGCGCAATAAATCCCATGATAACGATATCGAATCCATCCAGAGCAATGATGCAAAAGCCGAGCAGCACGATCATCTTTTGCCATTTGCCTAACGGGCGGTCGTCGATCAGCGCCCGAACATTGATTGCGTTGTTTCCCGACATGGAGGTGCTCCCGGTGCAGTAGTTGAGTGCCATCACTATAAGCAGCCCCTGGGCGGACGTTAAACGGCGATAATCGAAAAAATGTGCGTTTATCGGACAATTGAGCCGGCGGTGAGTGACGAGGCAGTGTTAACTTTATGTTATGAAAAGGGATTGCCGTGAGAATGGCGGCGCCGGAGGCCACTGAGAGTGTGAGCGCGATCATTAACCTTTTCAGTAAGATGGAAGAACAGGCGGGCCTTGATGGCCCGCGCGATTAACGCATGGCGGTGAGCCGAACCGGGGCGTTGGCGGCCCCAAAGCCGCGGTAGCCGCCTCGGCGCTCCAGAAGTTCGAAGAAGAAGCGGCCTTTTTCATAGGGAACGGTGTAGACATGCAGCAATTCTCCGCCCTGATCGTCTCGATCGTAGAGCACATTGCCCGCTTGCAGCTGTGAGAGGAAAGCGGGGTCGAGATCGAAACGCGCTCTGAGATCGTGATAGTAGTTATCGGGAATACGCAGCGTTTTTAATCCGCGCGCCTGCGCCGCTTTCACCATGCTGAACAGATCCTCGCAGCCAAAGGCGACGTGCTGCAAGCCTGCGCCCTGATAGGCGGTTAACGCCTGGGCGATTTGCGTTTCCCGGCTCACCGACATATTCAGCGGCAGCCGGATGGCGTCGTTGGGGCTGCGCAGGACGCGGCTGCGAACCAAACCCAGCGGATCGGGCAATTCCCACTCGTTGTCCTGCACAAAACCCGGCACGCTGCGCAGGAACATGATCCAGTTGCCGCTCGATTCATCCGCCAGCGCAATCGCCAGGTGATCGATGCTCTGCAGCGCGGGCGGCGGCGCGCTGCGATGCGTCAGATGAAAATCGGCGTGATAAATATCGTTCTTGGGATCTTCGTCCGCTTCCACCAGATAAATCAGGCTGCCGTCCGGTGCGCACAGCGCGGGGATTTGCCGCTCGTTGGGGCCGGTTTCGCCTTGCCAGATGGCGTACCCGTAGTCTTGCGCCCGTTGCAGTAAACGCGCTACGCCGCGCACCCGCCACGCCACGGCGCACAGGGAAATGCCGTGCAGGTGATAATAGCCGCTGGCTTGGCTTTCCGGCTGGGCATTCAGAATGACATTCACTTTGCCGTTGCGATAGAGGGCGACGCTTTTGGAGCGGTGCTCGCCGGCGTGAACCAATCCCAGCTGCGTCAGCCATTGGCCCATCGCCAGCCCGTCGTTGTGCGAGACGGCAAATTCGATAAACTCCAGCGCCAGCAAGGGCGGATGCGGCTGCGAATGGAATAAGGAACGTTCCATGAGCGAGGCCATGGCGTTGGGCAGCAGAGGCTGTTTGGCCAACCAGTCATAGGTTTGCTCCTCCAGCCACAACAACGATCGGAAACCGTCCTGGGCCGTGGGGAGCACCGGCGAGGCGCGGAAACCATCGTTAAATATCTCCAGCGACCAGGCGCCGCGATAGCCATGCGCGGAAAGTTGGGTCATGAACTGGGTCAGATTCAGCTCCCCCTGGCCGGGGAAGCAGCGGAAATGGCGACTCCAGGCGAGCACATCCATCTTCAACAGCGGGGCGTCCGCCAGTTGGACAAACACGATTTTTTCGGGCGGCACGTCCTCGAGGCCATCGAGGTTATCGCCGCGCGACAGGATATGAAAACTATCGAGAATGATCCCCAACGCCGGATGATCTACGGCCTTCACGCGCGCCCAGGCGTCGCGCCACATATTCACGTGACGTCCCCAGGCCAGCGCTTCATAACCGACAGTAATATCATACTCGGCGGCCAACTCCGCCAACGCGCGCAAATCGCTCACTTGCGTGGCCATGTCTTCGCTGCTGTCGGGCGAGACATTGCTGCAGAGCAGCATGCGAGAACAGCCCAGTTGCTGCATGACTTCGAACTTGCGCGCCGCGCGGGAAAGGTTCTGCGCCAGCGTTTCGCGCGGGCCTCCTTCGAAGTCCCGAAACGGTTGGAACAGTAAAATTTCCAGGCCCAGTTCGGCGCACAACTCACGGATTTCCGCCGGTGAGCCGGGGTAGTAGACCAGATCGTTATCGAAAATTTCGACGCCATCAAAGCCTGCGGCGGCGATAGCCCGCAGTTTTTCCGGCAGCGAACCCGATACCGAGACCGTCGCGATAGAACGTTTCATCATTGCCTCCAGTTAAGCGGTCATGGATGACCTGAAAGCGACCATTCAGCAGCGAGGCGGACCACCGACGGGAATTGAATCATGTTATGGACCAAATGAAATGTTTCGTCAATTCAGAACATTCCATTACTTTTTGTTATATAAAGCGATCGGTTTTCTCACTTTACTTTTACATATTGCGCTTCCTACACTCTGTCGACATGTACCCTCAAATAATAAGGATACCGGGATGAAAAGTGATTGGATGGCGCGAGAACTGGTGCATCGCGATTACAGTCATCACCCGCCGGCGCTGGCGCCGCTGTATAAAACCAGCGTGCTGCGGTCGCCGCGCAATGCATTAATTTCATTGCAAAACTCGCTGTCTGAACTGACCGCCCCCGTCTTCACGCCAACGGATATCGGCCCGCTGGATCACGATCTGATTCTGAATTACGCCAAAGACGGCTTACCGATCGGCGAGCGGATCATCGTGCATGGATTTGTGCGGGATGCCTTCGGGGCGCCGGTGCGCAACGCCCTGGTCGAGGTATGGCAGGCCAATGCGGGAGGGCGCTATCGCCACAAGAAAGATCAGTATCTGGCGCCTATTGATCCCAACTTTGGCGGCTGCGGCAGGATGCTGACCGACGACAACGGGTATTACTGTTTTCGTACGATCAAGCCGGGCCCGTATCCCTGGCGCAATCAGGTCAGCGACTGGCGTCCGGCGCATATTCACTTCTCGCTCTCCGGCGAGGCGTTCGCGCAGCGCTTGATCACGCAGATGTATTTCGAAGGCGATCCGTTGCTCGTTCGCTGCCCCATCTTGCAGTCGGTAGGCAGTGACGATGCGATGCGCACGCTGATTGCCGAGCTGGATATGCACGCCGCCGTGCCGCTGGACAGCCTGGCTTACCGCTTCGATCTGGTGCTGCGGGGCCATCGAGCCACGTGGTTTGAGAACCGTACACAGGGAGCCGCGTGATGAAAAAGTATTTGTCTGAAACGGCCTCGCAAACCGCCGGGCCTTATGTGCACATCGGTTTGGCGCCGCATGCCGCCGGCTTTGATATTTTCGAGCGTAATTTTACCCATGTGTTGACGCAACCGGAGACGCGCGGGGAGCGCATCGTGGTGGAAGGGCATGTCTATGACGGCTCCGGCACGCCGGTTCGAGACGCGCTGGTCGAAGTCTGGCAGGCCAATGCCGCCGGGCGATATCAGCACCCCGCCGACGGCCAGTTGGATAAGCCCGACGATCCGGCGTTTCGCGGCTGGGGGCGAACCTGTTCGGATTTCACCAGCGGCCTGTGGCAATTCGAGACGATTAAACCGGGGCGCGTGACGGGGCGCGACGGACGGTTGATGGCGCCCCATCTCAATCTGTGGATAGTGGCCCGCGGCATCAACATCGGGTTGAACACGCGTCTCTACTTTGCCGACGAACAGGCGGCCAATGCCGAAGATCCGGTGTTGAATCTCATCGAGTGGGAAAAACGGCGCAGCACGTTATTGGCGCAAAGGCGGCAGCGCGGGGATCAGACGGTGTACCATTTCGACATCTGGTTACAGGGCGAGAACGAAACCGTTTTTTTTGATATTTGATCCTCCGTTCGCCCTGACAATGAGCTTGCCGCGCCGGCGGCAAGTTAATACTATAAATCATGAACATGACTTCTCGCTTTAGCCAACGCATCCGCCTTCGTCATCTGCACGCCTTTGTCGCTACCGCGCAACAGGGGACGTTGGTGCGCGCCGCACAGCAATTGGGCATCACGCAGCCCGCGCTCTCTAAAACGCTCAACGAACTGGAAAGCCTGGCCGGCGAGCGCCTTTTTTCGCGCAATCGGCAGGGGGCGGAACTGACCGCCGCCGGAACGCGTTTCCTGCAGGATGCCAGCCGCGTTTTGGATGCGCTGAATGTGTTGGGGCGCACGCTTGCCTCGGACAGCGAGGCGCTGCCGGCGCCGCTGCATATCGGCGCGCTGCCCACCACGCTGGTGAGTCTGGTCGCGCCGGTCGTGGTGGGGTTGCAGCAGCAATCCCCCGGCTGGCGCATGCAGGTTACGACGCTGGCCAACGATGCGCTGATGATGGCGGTGAGATCGGGGCAATTAACGTTAGGCATCGGGCGCATGTCAGACCCCTCCCGCATGGAGGGGCTCAACTTCGAGCTGCTGTACCATGAAACGCTGCGGCTGGTGGTTGCTCCTCATCATCCGCTGTTGCATTCGGATGTCTCGCTGGCGGAAGCGTTGAGCTGGCCATTGGTGCTCTCCCCGCGGGGTACGGTGCCGCGTCAGAATGCGGAGGCGCTCATTGTCAGCCACGGGCTGGCGGTGCCGGAAGGGTGCGTCGAGACGTTGTCGGTCACGCTGGCGCGCTGCCTGACGCTACAGTATGGCTATGTGTGGCTGGTGCCTTACGGCGCGGTGCGTGACGACTTGTTCAGCAATCACCTGCGTGCGCTGCCGTTGCCTACCCAGGGCATGGCCGAGCCGCTGGGCATCATTACCCGGCAAGAGGCGCTCTCGTCCCCTGAGCAGCAGCGCCTGATTGCTGCGCTGCGCCAAAGGGTGCTGGATGTGCCGGTATAACCGCGTCTTCTAGTCGTCCGGTCGCCGCCCGGCGTCGTGTTCGGCAAAGACGGACTGCGCCAGATAAAAAGCGGCGTTCGAGGCGGGTAAGCCGCAGTAAAGCGCCGCATGCATCAGAACTTCTTTGATCTCTTCACGCGTGACGCCGTTATTGAAGGCGGCCCGGATATGCATTTTCAGCTCAGCTTCGCGATTCAAGGCGATCAGCATCGCGATGGTGATCAGGCTGCGGGTATGGCGCGACAAGCCCGGACGCGTCCATATTTCCCCCCAGGCGTAGCGAGTGATGAAATGCTGAAACTCCTCGTTGAGCGGCGACAGCGCCGCGAGGGTATTATCGACATGCTCATCGCCCAACACCGCTCTGCGCACCGTCAGGCCTTGCTGATAACGTTGCCGCTGCGTGAGCTGCTCATCCAAAAAGGCCCGGAACGCGCGGTTAAATGCCCGCCAGGCTTCGATGCTGGACAGATGGGCGGCGGGCAGGATGACGCATTGCGCGTCGGGAATGCCTGCCGCCAAGGCTTTTGCATCGTCGACGGTCGTTACCGCATCCTCATGTCCGGCGATAACCAGCGTCGGAACGCGGATGCCTGCCAGCTCGGCGCGTAAATCGGCGGTCGCCAGCGCGTCGCAGCAAGCGGCATAGCCCTCGGGATCGCAGGCGGTGAGCTGTTGCACGACGGTTTGCACCTTGACGGGGGCGGATTGGCAAAATGCCGGGGTGAACCAGCGCGCTGCCGCGCCATCGCTGACGGCGGACATGCCGCACTGGCGCACCCGCGCGGCGCGTTCTCGCCAATGCTCCGTCACCCCGATTTTCGCGGCGCTATTGGCGATCGTCAGCGTCAGCAAGCGATCGGCATGAAAGCGCGCCAGCCATAACCCCGTCAGCCCCCCCATGGAGATGCCGCAGAAATGCACCCGATCAATCGCCAGAGTGTCCAGCAGGGACAGCACCTGTTCGCCCAGTCGCGCCAGCGAGCCGGGCTGTTCATCGGGCGCAGAGTCGCCGTGGCCGGCAACGTCGTAGCGCAGAATGCGATAGTGGGCGATGAACGCGTCGCGCTGCGGCTGCCACATTGATAATGAGGTGCCCAGCGAGTTGCCAAACAGAATAACCGGGGCGTTTTCAGGCCCCTCAAGGACATAATTCAACATGATTGCTCCCTCTCGGCCATCGCCAGGACTTGTTGAATGAAACGCTGCGTGCTGCCGGTGGCATTGGCCGGATCGAGCAAGGTTTCCAGGGTTTCCCGGCTGAGTCGGGAAGAGACTTCCGCATCGGCACACAGAAGGGTTAACAGGGGTTGCTGGGTGGCCAGGGCTTGCCGGCAGCACCGTTCTATATGATGGTGCGCCTGTTGACGGCCGAGGGTGGGGGCCAAGGCCAGGGTAACCGATTCAGCCATGATCAGCCCTTGCGTCAGCGCCAGATTGCGCCTCATCGCCGCTTCATGCACCTCCAGACCGTTAATGAGATCCAGGCTTTGCGCCAATGCCGCCCCGCTCAGCACCAGGAGCTGCGGCAGGCTTTGCCACTCGGCCTGCCAGCCGCCCAGCGCGCGTTCGTGCTCCTGCACCAGGCCGGCATACAATCCGGACATCAACGCAGGCAGACGGTTGGCCGCGCTGAGGATGGCGGCGCAAAGTACCGGATTGCGCTTATGCGGCATCGTGGAGGAGCCGCCGCGTCCGGGGGCCGACGGTTCGCTGATTTCAGCGACTTCGGTCTGCATCAACAAAGACATGTCGCGCGCCAGCTTGCCGAGCGAGCCCGTCAGGCCGGCATACCAACTCGCCAGCTCCAACAACCGATCGCGTTGGGTATGCCACGGCGTGGCGCTGCGCGGCAGGGCCAGCGCTTGCGCCAGCGCCCGCTCAACGCGTTCGCCCTGTTCGCCGAGCGAGGCGAGCGTGCCGGCCGCGCCGCCGAATTGCAACGCGAGCACGCGTGGCCGCATTTCAGCCAGACGAGCCCGATAGCGCAGCAAGGCGTCCAGCGTGCCGGCCAGCTTCAGCCCCAGCGTCGTTGGCAAAGCGTGTTGCAGCCAGGTGCGGCCCACCATTAACGTTGCGCTATGGCGCCGGCATTGCGCCGTCAGCGCCGCAATCAGCTGATTGAGCAGCGCGTCGGTTTTATCGAGCGCGCTGCGCAGTTGCAGCACCAGCCCGCTGTCAATCGCATCCTGACTGGTCGCCCCCCAGTGAACGAAACGCGCCGCTTCCGGTGAGGTTTGCGCCACCAACGCCGTCAATTGTTTGACGAGGGGAATGGCTAAATTGCCCGCCAATCCGGCGGACTGCGTCAGCGCGGCGGCGTCGAGCTTTTCCGCCTGGCAGTGGCTGCGTATGATCCGCGCGGACGCGTCATCGATAATCCCTGCAGACGCCAGGGCCTGCGCCAGGCCGGCTTCGAAATCAAGCATGCCCTGCAGCAGCGCCGTGTCGCTGAAGCAGGGCGTTAATGGCGAAGCCATAAACATTGCGCTATAGAGAGACATTCGTTATATCCGTTCCAGAATCAAGGCGACGCCTTGCCCGACACCGACGCACATGGTGCACAGGGCAAAACGCCCGCCGGTGCGCCGCAGTTGATAAGCGGCGGTCATGGCCAACCTGCCGCCGGATGCCCCCAGGGGATGCCCCAGCGCGATAGCGCCGCCGTTAGGGTTGACCCGTTCCGCGTCATCCGGCAGTCCCAGGGCGCGCGTCACGGCCAGCGCCTGGGCGGCAAAGGCTTCATTCAACTCGATGACGTCCATTTGCGCCAGGCTCAAACCGGTTTGCGCCAGCACTTTGCGGACCGCGGGAACCGGCCCGTAACCCATGATGCGCGGCTCTACGCCGCAGGCGGACATGCCGACCACACGCGCCAGCGGGGCGAGTCCATACTGCACCGCCGCGCGTTCGCTGGCAATGAGCAGGGCGCTGGCCCCGTCGTTGATGCCCGAGGCGTTGCCGGCGGTGACGCTCCCCTCGGGGCGCACGACGCCTTTCAGGGCGGACAGCGCGGCCAAAGAAGTGCTGCGGGGATGTTCGTCGCGAACCAGGCTGAGCGGCTCGCCTTTGCGTTGCGGAATGCTGACGGCGATCAGTTCCTCATCAAACAGGCCCAGCTCCTGAGCGCGGGCGGTGCGCTGTTGGCTGCGCAATGCAAAGGCGTCTTGATCGGCGCGGCTGACGGCGAAATCGCGAGCCACATTTTCGGCGGTTTCAGGCATGGTTTCGACACCGAACCGCGCGCGCATTTGCGGGTTGATAAAGCGCCATCCCATCGTCGTATCTTCCATTTTCAGCGATCGGCTGAAGGCGCTGTCCGCTTTGCCGGTGACAAAGGGCGCGCGCGACATGCTTTCCACGCCGCCCGCGATGATGACCTCCGCTTCGCCGCATTTAATGGCGCGCGCCGCCATGCCTACCGCGTCCAATCCCGAACCGCACAGGCGATTGAGGGTGGTGCCCGGCACGGTGTGGGGCAATCCGGCCAACAGCAGCGCCATTCGCGCCACGTTGCGGTTGTCTTCACCGGCCTGGTTGGCGCACCCCAGAATAACGTCATCAATGGCGTGGGGATCCAACTGCGGCAGTCGGGCAAGCAGCGCCTTCAGGGGCAGAGCGGCCAAATCGTCGGCGCGCAGCGCGGATAATGCGCCGCCGTAACGGCCGAATGGCGTACGAACGGCATCGCAGATAAAAGCCTGTTGCATGGCGATTTCCTCAAGCGGGGATCAAGTCAGATTGCAGTAAACGTATCGGGGTTAACGCTTGCAGCGCGTCAAAGGTGAGCCCCGGACACAGCTCCCGCACCTGTGGGCCGTCCGGGGTGATATCAATGATTGCCATATCCGAATAAATGCGGCTGACGCAGGCCAATCCGGTCAGCGGGTAGCTGCACTGTTCCACCAGCTTGCATTCGCCGGTCTTGGTCAGATAGTCCATCATCACATAGACTTTGCGCGCGCCGATGGCCAGATCCATGGCGCCGCCCACCGCCGGGATCGCGTCTTCGGCGCCGGTGCTCCAGTTGGCCAGATCGCCGGCAGCCGAGACCTGATATGCCCCCATCACGCAGATATCGAGGTGGCCGCCGCGCATCATGGTAAAAGAGTCGGCGTGATGGAAATAACTGCCGCCGGGCAGCAAGGTCACCAGTTCTTTACCGGCGTTGATGAGTTCCGGATCTTCTTCGCCCGGCGCGGGTGACGGCCCCATGCCGAGCAGGCCGTTTTCGCTGTGCAGAATCACCTCTTTGTCGGCGGGCAGGTAGTTAGCGATGCGGGTCGGCAGCCCAATCCCGAGGTTGACGTAGGCGCCTTCCGGAATATCGCGCGCTACCCGTTGGGCTAATTGGTCACGGGTTAATTTTTGCATGTTATGACTCCTCAGGCAGAGAGGGAAAAGGTCGCGGGGTGCGCCACCGCCACCAGGCGCTGGACGAAGATGCCCGGCGTTATCACGTTTTCCGGATCCAGTGCGCCAAGCGGCACCAATTCAGCGACCTGCGCTATCGTCGTGGCGGCGGCCATCGCCATCACCGGGCCAAAATTACGCGCTGCTTTGCGGTAAACCAGATTGCCCCAGCGGTCACCCCGATGGGCCTTTATCAAGGCAAAATCCGCCTTTAAGGGCGTTTCAAATACGTAATGCCGTCCGTCGATTTCACGCGTTTCTTTGCCTTGCGCCAGCGGCGTGCCAAAGGCGGTTGGGGTGAAAATGCCGCCCAACCCGCTGCCGGCGGCCTGCATGCGGGCGGCAAGGTTGCCCTGAGGCACCAGTTCCAGTTCGATCGCGCCGCGGCGATAAAGGTCGTCAAAGACCCACGAATCGGCCTGGCGCGGGAAGGAACAAATCATCTTTCGCACACAGCCGGTCTTGAGCAGCGCCGCGAGGCCGCTGTCGCCGTTGCCGGCGTTATTGCTGATTACCGTCAGCTCGCGGGCACCGTGTTCAATCAGCGCATCGATCAGTTCCAGCGGCTGTCCCGCGGGGCCAAAGCCGCCAATCATGATGCTCGCGCCGTCCGGAATGATGGACACGGCGTCTTCCAGGGTGGCCACACTTTTATCGATCATCTGTTGTTCCTTTCATTCGGCGCCCGCCGGGGGAGTGTTTATCGTCAATGGGAAAAGTAGATCGTCCCTTTCAGGCAAACAATACCGATTATCGAAAAAGTGTGCGATTATCGGCTATTCTTTGAGGGGCATTCGCAGGTTGTGATCGTCGGCACACCGATATTTCAGGCAGACAGCGGGGTAACGAGAATGGAAAAAGAACAGGAAATTACGCGCAGCAGCACCGATCCCTGGAAGGGGGATCCCGACTTTATGGCCTCTTTGGCGCGAGGATTGGAGGTCCTGCAGGCTTTTACGCCGCAGCGGCGGCTGATGTCGGTGTCGCAGATTAGCCAGCGTACCGGCATTCCGCGCGCGGCGGTGCGCCGCTGCCTTTACACCCTGAGTAAGCTGGGCTTTGTGTACGCGGAAGACGGCAAGAATTATGAGCTGCGCCCGCGCGTCTTGTCGCTGGGTCACAACTGGCTGGGGGCTTCGCCGTTGGCCAACGCCGCGCAGCCGGTGTTGAGGCAACTCAGCCAGACGCTCAATGAGTCCTGTTCCATGGCCATATTGGACGGCGATGACATTCTTTATATCGCCCGCGCATCGACTTCGCGGATCATGACCATCGATTTGCACGTCGGCAGTCGCTTACCCGCCAGCACGACGTCGATGGGGCGGGTGCTGCTCAGCGGGCTCGCCAGTGAGACGTTGAACGACTATTTGGCGCGATTGACTCAACTGCGTTACACCAGCCATACCCTGGTGAGCGTCAGCGCATTGCGGGAAGAGCTGGCGCGCGTGCGTCAGCAGGGATATGCCATCAACGATCAGGAACTGGAGATTGGCCTGCGTTCACTGGCGGTGCCGCTCACCACGCCGGACGGCCGCATCGCCGCGGCGTTGAACGTCGGCGTGCATGCCGGCCAGGTTTCCGCAGAGCGTTTGCATCAGCACCACCTGCCTTTGTTGCGCTCGGCCGCCGAAGAGATATCGCTGCTGTTGCACGACTCACCTTGAGCGAGCGCGCAGGGGGCGTATGCGCCCGATTTTTTCCGCGTCTTGCGGCGCGATGCGGTGTTGTATTGTGGGCCGCGGGTAAGGTAATTTGCTGAGGGCATGATGACTGACGCGGGGGCCAACGGACATGAACGAAAGAATCGACTACCACATCGAGAAATACCATTTCGCGCCGCTGGATGAAGCCCCGCGGCTTGCGCGCCAGTGGAGCGAGGTGTTGAACGAGTGTCGCCAGGCGCAGGCGGGCGCGGAAGAGCGCCTGCGCATTGCGTTGCTCAACGTGGACTATGTGACCAGTTTCGAATTGCCGTTTCGCTTATTGCTGGTGCGGGCGCCGCAGCTGATTGCCGGCCTGCGCGATGAGCTGTCGATCAGTCAAAAAAATGTGGTGTTCAACGGCAAGCGCTTTGGCTGCGTTTACAGCCTGAAGAGCGATTTAAGCGACGTGCCCGAGGCCTTCCAATACGGTCTGTCGACCCGAATTCACCGAACCTCGGCGTCGGGCGTGGACGCGCTGCCTTACCGGGAAATCGCCAAGGTGCTCAAGGCGCCGCGTGAGCGGCTTAAGCTGGCGCTGGAGCAGGGGCTGCGCGTCACGGCGCTGGACGGACTGTTCTGGTTCGGCATACAGCGCATCGCCGCCGAAGTGCGCAGGCTAAGAAAAACCGGCATGACGATCGTGACGGCGGAAACGGAGATTTTCGACACCCTGACCGGCACGACGCGCAAGGTACCGGTTTACCGGCTGGCCGATCGTTAATGGCCGTTACAGAAAAGAGGAGGCTCAGACCAGAAACCTCCTTATTGATAGCGCGGTTTATCGATAAGCTTCATTGCGCGCGATGGCATACTTCCCGCTGCCCAGCAGCAGTATGGCGACCCCACCCATAAAGAACACCAGTTCGTTTTCAATGCCCCAGGCGCCGACGTCGGTGACGGTGAAGACCTTGCCGGTGCCCACCATCAAAAACGCCACCACCAGCGTGAGGGCGTAAACCCCTGCGGCGGGGCGGGTGAACAGCCCCAAAACGATCAGCATCGGCGCCAGGATCTCCCCAATATATACGCCATAGGCGATGAAGGCGGGCAGCCCTTGTTGTTGTAACGCATCGGCGATCCAGCCGACGCCATGCTGAACTTTCGCGACGCCGTGAAACAGCATCAGCCCGCCGAAGGTTAGCCTGAGCGCCAATTTGCCTGCGTCCGGGTGGTCAAAAAAGCGAGTGAATGCCGCATTGAGTGACTTAACCATGGCTTTTTCTCCTGAATAGGAATGATTTTCAATCAATATATCAGTCGGATGAATGCGAAAGCTGTTCTGGATCAGGAAAACGGCGGGCTTGGCGTTAAATCGCCGGACGAGGCCGGCGATGCGGCCTGATTTTTAGGCGGAATAACCTGTGCGCACGGGCCGAACCGGGGATGAGAAAAGTCATCGGCAGGGTTGGCCCGCCGCGTAGCCCATCTCTTTTCTGTATGTGTTGGCTACCTGATTTGCGTTTTCATCAATGATTGTCAAAGGACAGGCAACGTAAAGATTCATAAGGTTTTTTTGCAGCAATGAAAAGGTGCGCGTTTTCGCTTTAATAACCCAATAGAGTTACCTGTATTTTTATTTTGAACCGCTAAATCATTAAGGCTTTTTTACGGCCTTTTTATTGGGAATTATCTTGCTTATTTTGCCTTGCGAAAGTTGATCCTGTGGGACGCACGCCCAGTGGCGGGTTTTATTTTTATAGATTTTCTTATTTTTTGATGACAATTCAATGCCGAAGAGAATGAGTGAGATTGACTGAGGGGGTTATGAGTGGGTGTAAATTTCCATGAACTATTTTTCCTGGCGTAAAAGTAATCGATTCAGCGCTGTTTTAAGTTATTGAATTGTTTGTTTTATGTATATTGATTTGTTATTTTTTTATTAAAAAAATAATATTTTTTCTTGATATTGGGTTTGCCTTTGCTAGTATCAAATTAGTGGTCTTATCAGTTAGGGAAACATTTCTTGTATATGGAACAGATCGCTGGTCTTAACACGGTTACTGTCATTGCAGCGCTTACGTGGTTATTTCGCGGTTATAGTAAATGATATCTCTAATGCCACTTTAGTCTGCGAGACCCTTTACCGCAGTGGTGCTTTTGCCGCGGTAAGACGTATGAGAACACACATGAAGGGGAATTGAATCTTAAATTATTCTGATCATTACCCTGAGTTAACTATAAAAGAACGATACTTTATCCACCAGGCTGTTTGTGTACCAATAGGTATTCGGTGCACCACGGCGGAATGTTAATCTGTGCTTTAGCTTTAAAATTAATAATCAAAACTCTCGCCAAATTGTTTATTTTCACACCAGGTTTCGCATGTGTAAGTACTGAGTGCTGGAAATGAAAGTCACACTGCCATCGTTTTCTATTGATCATTGCGTGCTACCCGCTTGCAAGAAACGACTGGCTGTCATGGTTTTATGAAAAAATTTCACTATTTACTGTGGTTATCATTTGCTAATTAAATTATTTGTATCCAGTGGTATTACTGGAATTATCCTACCAAGGATGAAACGTTGTTTTTAGGGCAGTTTTTGATTTTTTTCCTATTCTTAGCTTGCATAATTATTGTTTGCAATTTATTGATTTTAAAAGGAAAAAATAAATATGTAAATGTAAAATAGTTTAAACCGATCACTGCGATTCTATTGATAGTTTTAATCTATTATTGTTGTTAATATTAATACATCTAAACAATTTGCGAGCTTGGTGACGACTAACTTACGCTAAAAGGACTCTGGGAAAGACTGGCGAACGTAAAAGCCCGCTTTATTAGGCTTTATGTTTCTAGTGCTGATTGAAAAGGATATCAGGCCATGAATGAAGTCATCTCAACGGAAGTGAATGGCGTCGAATTTGATCCACGATACAGTGAAATTGAATTCACGCTTTCGGAATATGACAGCCAAACCGATCCGCTTAATGCCATAGACAATGCGCGTGATATCAATTGGCACGCCATTCGCGAGCAGTCTGCCGCGTTGCTGGAACAGTGCTTCGATTTACATGTCGTGCTGTGGTTTATGCGCGCCAATCTTCATATCGACGGTTTTTCGGCCTTCTACCAGGGCATTAAGGATATTGACGCCAAATATGCCGAGGAGGGCGCCACCATTTTCCCTCAGGCGGATATGGAACCCTCATCGGACAGCTTTCATGCGGCTGCATTAGGGTGGCTCGCCACATCGTCCTGTCTGCACGAAATCAAGAACAGCAAGATTTTTCCCGACACGCCGTTAACCACCGACGAGCTGCTGAATATGCGGCTTGACGAGCAGGAAGGCAAAAGCCTGCATTTTTCGGAGGTGGTAAAGGTGCTGGGGCAAGCCGACAGTTATTTTGCCGGCAGAAATCTGCCTTCGCTGAAAGAGCAATTGGCGCTGGAAATCGATGCGCTGGAGCGCGTCGAGAATTACGCCAATCTGCAGGCCGAAGATTATCGTTTGGACTGCCGGCAGGTGCGCGACTATTTGAAACAGTTCAACCGCCAGCTGGCTTCACTGGAACAGCAGGAATTGCCGGCTGAACGGGATGACGCGGAGATTGACTCGCCGGATGCTGACGCGCCTGTCGCCATGCCCGGCAAATATATCCGTTCCCGGCAGGATGTCATCTTGCTGTTGGATCAGGTTTTGGACTATTTCCAAAACTATGAGCCCAGCCATCCGGCCCCCATTCTTATTCGACGTTCACAAAAAATGATCGGTATGGACTTCGCGACGATTGTTGAGGAGCTTTTGCCGGAATCTCTGGCCTCGTTAAATCAATTGTCCGGGAAGTAATTTTTATCACAAAGGAGTTTTCCAATGGCTAAGGACTCAAGCTCTCAGAAATTTATCGGTAAAAATAACGCGCCGCGCGTGCAAATTGAATATGACGTAGAGCTTTACGGTTCACAAAAGAAAGTGGAGTTGCCCTTTGTTACGGGGGTCATGTCCGATCTCTCTGGGCATCGGAAAAAGCCTTTGCTGCCGATCGAAGAGCGGAAATTCCTGACCTTTGATCAGGACAACTTCAACGATCGCATGCGCGCCATCAAGCCTCGTCTGCAATTTTACGTAGAGAACACCCTGAGCGAAGACGATGCGTTGCTGGACGTGGAATTGGAGTTTGAATCGATGGATGACTTCACGCCTGGCGCCATCGCCAAACGGGTTCCGCAGATGCAACGCCTGCTTGAAGCCCGGGAGCATCTCACGGAGCTGATCACCTATATGGATGGTAAATCCAGCGCGGAAGAAGTGGTGAAGAATCTGCTGGAGAAACCCGATTTTCTGCATCGTTTGGTGACGGATGCGCGTAAAACGGTCGCGGATGCGGAACAGGATGTGCAGGATTCCGGCAATAAAGGAGATGAGGAATGAGAGCGAGGCAACGACGCTATTCGGCTAAGCAGCAGGCTACGGCAGTCGCTGAAGTTGAAACGCAGGAAACGGAAAATGAGCTTGACGGTTTGCTCAAGCGTTCATTCCGGCCCAGAACGAACGAGGCTTCGGAAGCGGTTCGTCGGGCTATCGGCACGCTGTCCGAATATGCCAATAAAGGCAAGGTCAAGGTCAGCCAGGATGTCGTATTGACCATTGAATCGTTGATTGCCCAGATCGACGAACAGCTTTCGCAACAGATGAACAATATCTTGCACCACAAGGAGTTCCAGAAGCTGGAGTCCGCCTGGCAAGGTTTGAGTTATCTGGTCGATAACACCAACGTCAGCGAAACGCTCAAGATCCGGGTGTTGAACATCAGTCAGGATGAGCTGACGCGCAATTTGCGCCGCTATCGGGGCTCCGCCTGGGATCAAAGCCCGGTGTTCAAACAGATTTACGAACAGGAATATGGTCAGTTCGGCGGCGAGCCGTTCGGTTGCATCATCGGCGATTTTGAATTCGATCACAGCCCGATGAGCGTCACGCTGCTGACCGAGTTGGCGAAAATTTCCGCGGCGTCGCACTGTCCGTTCATTTCCGCCGCGTCGCCGTCGCTGCTGCAGATGAGCAAGTGGAACGAACTGGGCAACCCGCGGGATATCGGCAAGATTTTCACCACGCCGGAATATGCGTCCTGGCGCCGCCTGCGCGAAAGCAACGACTCGCGTTACCTGGTGTTGACGATGCCGCGTTTCCTGTCGCGTTTGCCTTATGGGGCGAAAACCAACCCGATCGAAGAGTTCGCTTTCGAGGAGTCTGTCAGGCCGGATGTGGATGATGATTTTTCCTGGGCCAACTCGGCGTATGCGATGGGTGTCAACATCAACCGCGCGTTCCATGAGTACGGCTGGTGTTCGAAGATTCGCGGCATCGAATCCGGCGGCTCGGTGGAAGAACTGCCCGCCTACGCGTTTCCTTCCGATGAGGGCGGATATGAACTGACGTGCCCGACGGAAGTGGCCATTTCCGATCGGCGCGAGCAAGAGCTTTCCGACGCCGGGTTCTTGCCCCTGGTCTATCGCAAGCATTCCGATTTCGCCGCTTTTATCGGTTCTTGCACCATGCACGCGCCGGCGAAATACGAGGATCCCGACGCGACGGCCAACGCCAAGCTGTCTTCGCGCTTGCCTTATATTTTCGCCACGTGCCGATTCGCGCACTATTTGAAATGCATCGTGCGCGACAAAATCGGTTCTTTTCGGTCCAGGGACGATATGCAGCTGTGGCTGAATGACTGGCTGATGAACTATGTCGATGGCGATCCTTCCGTATCGACCGAGGCGACCAAGGCGCGTCGTCCATTAGCCGCCGCCGAGGTGCGCGTTGAGGATGTAGAAGACGATCCGGGTTATTACCGCGCGCATTTCTATTTGCGCCCGCATTACCAGTTGGAAGGCATGACCGTGTCCTTGCGACTTGTATCAAAACTTCCGTCAGCCAAAAAAGATGGGAGCAGATAAGTTACGGCTGGTCATTGGTTTGGATATTGCCGACGTTAATTATTAAATGGCGTTGGTGGGAATTGATATTTCATTGAAATTTAGTGGCGCTGTTTTTTACGCTATTGCTATTTATTAATGGCTAATGGGTTCTCATTGTCGCTATTTCAATGATCGCGTAGGCAATATAACGACTTATCTGAATAGACTTTTCAATTAACGAAGTAGACCTATCAGTCAAGGAGACAAAAAATGAGCACGAAAGCTTTAGTAGACTATTTTTTGAAAATTGAGGGTGTTGATGGTGAATCACCCGACCAAACCTACCCTGGCTGGATTCAGCTGCAAGCCTGGCAATGGGCGGAAGAAAACGCCGGCCGTTGGGGGTTCGGGAGCGGCGGCGGTTCAGGCAAAGTCGAGATGAAAGACTTTGAGTTTCGCATGGTGAGCAATAAGGCTTCGCCGAAACTGTTCCTGATGTGCGCCACCGGCGAGCATATTCCTCAGGCAAAACTTGTTTGCCGTAAATCAGGCCAGGGTCAGCAAGACTTCATTGCCGTGACCTTCAGCAACTGCCTGGTTTCTTCATTCAAGACCGTGGGTAATATGCCGCTGAATTCCACCATCGGTACTGAAATCGATACCGTGCTGCCAACCGACGTTATCAAGCTGAATTTCGCACGTATCGAAGTTGAGTACAAAGAGCAAAACAATGATGGCTCCATGGGTGCGGTAATTAAGACGGGGTATGACCTCAAGCTTAATGCCCGTATCTGATCATTGATGTCACAACACTAATTGCAGGCTGTCTGCCCGCAGCGATTGCGGGCAGACATAAGCCTTATCGCGAGGTGTTAAATGAAAGCGTCATTGCCCATGCTATTCGATAAGCTCAGCGTGAGACATCAAAGCGCCAGCGCCGATAATTGGCGGCGTGTTTTGGTGCGTGATATCGAATTTTTACTGAATGACGCATCGCGCAGCGCTGATTTGAAACTTCATGATTATGCGCACAGCGAAAGTTCGGTATTGAATTATGGCCTGCCGTCGCTGAGCCAACGCATACCGATTAATACCGATCCGTTAACGCTGGCGAGACATATACAAAGAATCATTACTTCGTTTGAGCCGCGTCTGGATCCGAAAACGATTCGTGTGGTGCCTGTAGTGAATGAACGCCAATCGTATGTGCTGGCGATTTTATTCGATATTTATGGCACCTGCTCATTACCGGGTGACGAAATGCTGGTTAATTTGCGCATCGCTCTTGATTATTCCTGTGGCGCCGTACACGTATTTGATTAATAGGGGTGACTATGTTCAGTGAGCGCTTTCTCCAATTATATAATGATGAGCTGCGTTATTTTCGCGAGGCCGGTCGTCAGTTCGCCTCTTCTCATCCCCAGGTCGCCCAGCATTTAGGCATGCATATCGACGGCGTGCTGGATCCTTTCGTTGAGCGTCTGTTGGAGGGCTCCGCGTTCCTTTGCACCCGCATCCAGGAAAAGCTGAACAATGAGCAGCCGGAATTTGCCCTGCAAATGCTCTCACGCCTGGCGCCGCTGTGGTATACGCCGGTTCCCGCGATCGCCACCGTCGCGATTAAGCCCGATCTCTCTTTTCCCCAGTGGCACAGCCAGGTTGACCTGCCGCGCGGGAGCCGCATGACCCTCAACGATATCTCGCTGAACAACAAACCCGCCACGTTCACCACGGCGCGGCATATTAAAGTACAGCCCGTTGAGATTTCACTGGCGGAATGCGAGATTTTGCCGCCGCACCATTTGCCTGACGGCGCCGCCAGACACATGCAGGATTGCTCGGCCTACGTCAGGATATGCCTGACGACGCACGGCGTGCTTCCCGTCTCGGAGCTGGATCTCGAGCCGCTGCACCTGACGCTGGCGGAAGATACGGTGCGGGCCAATCAACTGCTGGCCGCGTTGCTTAATCGCACCTTGCGCATCGTGCTTTGGGCGAAAAGCGACGACCGGCCAATCGTCAAAGTCTTGCCGCCGGACAGCTTGCGCCTGGGCGGCGTCAGCGATGAAGAAGCCTTGTTGCCCACCGTGGTGGGGGAACTGCCCGGCAACCGGCTGATGCGCGAATACTTCGCCGCGCCAAGCCGCTTCTTCAGCCTGGAGCTGCATGGCGTGCAGGATTTTCTGCGCCAATGTGAACGCGTTCACGAGTTCGAGATCTTGTTCGCGCTGGAGCAACGCCCACTCACTCTGATCGGTCGCGTCAACGCCAGGGATTTTCATCTTTTCGCGACCCCGGTCATCAACCTGTATCGCCGCCATTGCTCGCCGGTGCTGCTGACGGATGAGCGCACGGAGCACCAGCTGGTGGTCGATCGTTTGAACACCTCGCTGTATGAGATACACAGCGTAAAACAAGTGAAAGGCATGCTGCCCGACGGCAACCCGGTGATTTTCTCTTCACTGCAGGCCGACGTGCAGTACGACTGCGAGCGGGAGCCGGCCGGTTATACGCTGCACCGTCGCCGGGAGCCGTCGCCCTCCAAGTACAATAATCCGCACCTGCCCAACGAAGATACTTTCATCGCCATCTCGCCGGGCAAAAGCGGCATCGACATCGACGACATCACGTCGCTCAGCGTCGAGGCGCTGGTATGCGAACGGCATCTGGTGCCGGCGCACCTTCAGCAGCCACATTTCCAGCTGGAAACGGCGATGCCGATCCACCAGGTGGAGATCGTCCGCTACCCGAGCAACCCGGTCGCGGTGCCGAACATCAGCCAGGCGTGGCAGGCGATCCAGATGCTGGCCTCCAATCCTTTGCGCCATGCGCGCCCCGACGTTCAGGATTGTTCGGCGCTGTTGCGCGACTGGCTGTCGTTGTTCTGCCATCAGGATGACTCCAGCCAGCGCAAGCGCATCGCCAGCATTAAAAACGCCTGGGTGGAGCACCATTTCGAACGCAATCAGGGGCCGGGGCCGCTGGCCTGGATCCGCGGAGCCGAGATCGCCGTCAACTTAAGCGCCAACCATCATGCCGACCACGGCGCCTATCTGTTCGGCAAAATATTGCACCACGCGTTGAGCCAATACGGCGACCTGAACCAAACGTTAAGCATGAAGCTGTTGCTGGATGGGGAAACCCACGCCGACTGGGGGGCGCTCTACTATGGCTGATATGTCGTTGATGCGTGAAACGGCGCTCTCGTTGGAGCCGGCGCCGACGCCGGGGGCGCAAAGCGAAAGCGCGGGCCAGGCCGAAATCCGCGGGCTGTCCAATCGACAGGATTTTTTCGAGCTGCTGCGGCGTATCGAACGCGCGCAGCCGGATGCGCCGCGGCTCGGCGTCTCCAACGATCGCAGCCGCGAAAGGCTCTGCATTACCCAGCCGGCGGATATGGCGTTCGCTTCGCGTGAAATCGCCTCTATCGTGCAGCGCCCTAAGCAAGTGCTGATTCAGGCGCGGCATTTCGGCATGTTCGCCCCCTACGGCCCGCTGCCGATCCATGTGACAGAGCACGCGCGCACCGAAGTCATCGCCAGACGCAACCAGGCGTTCCAGCAGTTCGTCGGCATCGTCAGCCAGCGCTTCGCCGTATTGCACTACCGGGCCTGGGCGCAGCTGAAGGCGATGATCGGCCATGAGCATGACGATGATAAAAACCCGTTCTTGCGCCATTTGCGCCAGACGGTGGGCGTCGATACGGCGCTGACGGTGAACCCGCATATCCAGCGCCTGCGCGAGGCGTACCCCGGCACTTATCTGCCCGGTCGCCGCTCGCTGCGGCAGCTCAACAAGATGTTGGCGGCCTATTTCGCCGTTCCCATCACGATTACGCCGCGCTACGCCAAGTGGATCGACGACGGCAAGCAAAGCGACAGCCAAAAGCTGGGCAAGTTGGGTAGCACGCGCATCGGCAGCCGCTTTTTCGATGCCCAGTACGGCGCGCATATTCAGATCGGCCCGCTGGGGGCCCCGCAGTATCAGCAGTATCAGCGCGGCAGCCGGCGGCTGCAGGCGTTGGTGAGCATCTGTCATGACTTTACGAGCCATCAGCTGATGCTGGATGTCAGCCTGCTGATTGCCACGGAGCCGGGCATGGCGGCGCAGCTGGGCGGCAAGTCGCTGAGTAAAGACAGCTGGCTGAAACCTAAGACAGGGACGTTTAGGCAGCTGGTTTATCAATCAACAACTTAATATAAGGAAATTTAAGGTGTATCAACGAGAACGTCTTTTTTCGCGATTGGGCCACTTTGCCTATCAGTCGTTCGTCGAAGCGACCAAGCTGTGCCGAACCTTCAGGCACGAATACGTGGAGCTGGAACACTGGCTGAAAGTCCTGGTGGACAAGGAACGCGGCGACTTGCCGATGATCCTGGCGCACTACGCCATCAACAGTCAGCGCATCAGCGATGCGTTGGATCGCATTCTTCATACCTTGCCTAACCGGACGAATGCGGTGGTGGATCTGTCGACGCAACTGGAAACGGTGGTGGAAAGAGGGCTGCTGATGAGCCAGCTCGCCGAAACGCCGTCCGGCGGGGTGCGCACCATTCATATCCTGGTCGGCATTCTGCAGGATCCCACGTTGCAGCGCAGCCTGTACCGGCTGAGCGACGAGTTCAAAAAACTGCCGATCCCGCAGCTGTTCGACGATTATCCGGCGATTCTGGCGGAGTCCGTCGAGCATGAGGAAGAGGAAGAAGAGGTCTACAGCGCCCACGGCGATGCGCCTGAGGCGTCCGAGACGGTCGATATTCTCGATAAATGGTGCGCCGATCTGACCCGCCAGGCGCGCGACGGTGAAATCGACCCGGTGATTGGCCGCGAAGCGGAGCTGCGCCAGGTGATCGATATCTTGCTGCGGCGCCGGCAGAACAACCCGATTTTGGTGGGCGAAGCCGGGGTCGGTAAAACGGCGGTGGCGGAAGCGCTGGCCTGCAAGATAGCCCAGGGGCAGGTGCCGCCGCTGCTGCAGGGCGCTCGGCTGCTGTCTTTGGATCTGGGGCGCATGCAGGCCGGGGCGAGCATGAGGGGCGAATTCGAATCGCGCCTGAAAGCGCTGATCGACGCCATCGCGCATTCGGCGGTGCCGGTGATCCTGTTTTGCGACGAGGCGCATACGCTGGTGGGCGCCGGCGGGCAGGCCGGCACCGGCGACGCCGTCAACCTGTTGAAACCGATGTTGGCCAGGGGGGCGCTGCGCATGGTGGCGGCGACGACCTGGTCGGAATACAAACAGTTCATCGAGCCGGATGCCGCGCTGACGCGCCGTTTCCAGTACGTGTTGGTTTCTGAACCCGACGAAGAGAATGCGGTGAACATGATGCGCGCCATCGCCCCGCATTTTGCGCAGCACCACAGCGTCAAGATCCGTGAGTCGGCGCTGCAGGCGGCGGTGCATTTGTCGCTGCGCCATCTGCCGTCGCGGCAACTGCCGGACAAAGCCATCAGCTTGCTGGACACCGCCTGCGCGCGGGTGGCGCTGAGCCAGCATGCGCTGCCTGAAAAAATCGAGTCGCTCGAGGCCGGGTTGGCGGTGAAGCGCACCGAAATGAACGGCCTGCAGGAGGAAAGCAAATTCGACGATCTGGCGCTTACCCGCATCACTGAATTGCAGCAGACCCTCAGCGACATGGAAGGTGAACTGGATGCGCTGCGTCAGCGGCAGGCGCAGGAGCAACAGGCGGTCACCACCTTGCTCGACGCCGAGCGGCAGTCGCCGGAGCGCTTGCCGCAGTTGGCCTCCGAGCTGGGAGCCTTGCAAGACGGCGGCCTGCCGTTGGTGTATCCGTGGGTGGACGACCGCGTCGTGGCGGAGGTGTTGTCGGATTGGACCGGCATCCCCACCGGCCGCATGCTGCAAAGCGATCTGGACAATGCGCTCAATCTCAACCAACTGCTGAGCCGCCAGATATTCGGCCAGCAGACGGCGATCGATGAAATCGCGCAGGCGGTGCGCATCTCCCGCGCCGGCATTCAGGCGCACGATCGGCCATTGGGCGTTTTCATGCTGTCCGGCCCGAGCGGCGTCGGCAAAACGGAGACCGCGTTTGCGCTGGCGGAGGCGATGTACGGCGGCGCGCATAACCTGATCGTCTTCAATATGAGCGAGTTTCAGGAATCGCATACCGTTTCCACCCTGAAAGGGGCGCCGCCGGGCTATGTCGGCTACGGCAAGGGCGGCAAGTTGACGGAGGCGGTGCGCCGCAAACCTTATTCCATCGTCTTGCTCGACGAATTCGACAAGGCGCATCCCGATATCCACGAGGCGTTTTATCAAGTCTTCGACAAGGGCGTGATGGAAGACGGTGAGGGCCGCATGATCAGCTTCCGCCAGTGTTTCATTTTAATGACGAGCAATATCGGCGCCGGCGAAATAGAAGCGACGCTGGCGGAAACGCCGGATCTGAAAACCGAAGCGCTGCGGCCGATGCTGCATGACGTGCTGGCGCGCTTCTTCCCGGCGGCGCTGTTGGCGCGCATGAACGTCATTCCCTACGTGCCGCTTTCTACCGAAGCGATAACCCATATCGCCACCAAACAGATTTCGCGTTTACAACAGCGTTTGCACAAAGAAGTGGGCGTGTCGCTGGTGCTGGAAGGCGACATTCCAGGCTGGATAGCCAAACGCATCAGCGCCCATCCTTCGCGCGGCAGAGCGGTCGAGTCGCTGCTGCAGCAGGCGATTTTGCCGCCCATCAGCAATGAAGTGCTGCAGCGCAAACGGACGGGACAGGAACTGCAGAATATCCAACTCATGGTCGAGAACGATAGTTTAAGTGTTTATTTCGACTGATTTTTAATTTGCCGCCGGCCCGCAAATGCGGGGCGGGGTTCGATATCGGATCAGAGAGGTTGTTATGCCTTTAATCGAAATTGATAACCCGGTGTTAGCCGAATTAAATGCGTTTCCACTCAGCTTCACCACCAAAGAAGGGTTGTCGAGCAACTCGCAATATACGCTCGAATTCGAATGTGAACAGGCGGACGTTGATTATGAATCTCTGCTGGGTCAAGGGATCAGCATTCAAATAGAAAGGCCGGATTTCGGCGCGCGGCCGTTTTACGCTTACGTGATCGGCGCCTCCGATTCGGGGCAGCATCAGGATAAGTTCGTTTATAAGCTGGAGCTGAGCACCTGGCTGTGGTTTTTGATGCAGAACCGCAACAGCCGCATTTTCCAGGATTTGAACGTGCTCGACATCATCGAGCAAATCTTCTCGCGCTACGGTTTTGCCGACTACCGTCTGGATATTCAAGGCACCTATCCGACGCGTGAATATTGCGTGCAGTTTTCCGAAACGGATTTCGCGTTTATCAGCCGCCTGCTTGAAGACGAAGGCATCTGGTATTACTTCGATCACGCCGAGGATAAACACACGCTGGTGATCACCGACCGGCAGAATTTCGACGATCTGGATTTCGGTTACGCCGTGTTGCCGTTCATGCCGGACAGCGAAGAAAACCGCGCCATCCGCGAAGGGATCCAGCGCATCCAGCGCTCCCGCAAAGTGCGCCCGAATGAAATCGTGCTGCGCGACTTTGACTTCCAGAACCCGCGCAAGAACCTGCAAACCAAGGTGGAAGAGAGCCGCCTCGGCCTGCAGAATACCCCGTTGGAGTGGTATGACTACGCGGCGGGTTATGTGGATACCGAACGCGGTGAAAACCTGGCGCGGCTGCGCCTTGAAGAAATGCAAAGCGACGGCCATCTGCTGTTTGGCGAGAGCAACGCCGTCGGGCTGATGGCCGGCAAGGATTTCTCCTTGATTTTGCACCCGGACGCCAACCGCAACCGCCGCTTCAAGCTGACTCGCTGCGACTATGTGTTCGTGCAAGATGGCCCGGACAGCAGCAGCGACGGCCGCAACGTCACCTGCCGTTTCAATGCGTTGAACGACGACGTGCCGTTCCGCCCGCTGCGCGAAACGCCAAAGCCGCAGATGCCGGGCATCCAGAGCGCCACCGTGGTCGGCGCGCCCAACTCCGAAGTGCATACCGACAAATTTGCGCGCATCCGCGTGCATTTCCACTGGGATCGCTACAAAACCACCGAGGAAGACAGCTCTTGCTGGATCCGCGTGGTGCAGGCCTGGGCCGGGAAAGGCTGGGGCGTGATCGCCATGCCGCGCGTCGGTCAGGAAGTGCTGGTGACCTATGTCGACGGCGATCTCGATCGTCCGATGGTGACCGGGATTGTGTATAACGGCGACAACCCGCCGCCTTATCAGTTGCCTGAATACATCAACTACTCGGGCATGGTGTCGCGTTCGCTGCGCTTCGGCAAGCCGCAGCATGCCAGTCAGTTGACCTTCGATGACAACCGCAACAACGAACGCGTCATGCTGCATGCCGAACGCGATCTGCAAACCACGGTGGAGCGCAACCAGGCCACCGAGGTGGGAATGGACAAGTTCGACATCATCCGCCGCACCTTTACCGACTGGTTCACCAACCACGTCTCTTACAAGGATTACGTCTTCAGCATTACCGGGTTTGACGCCTCGATTAAAGGCGTCAGCGCGTCGATGACCGGCGTCAGCCTCACCGCCACCGGCGTGAGCACCTCGTTTACCGGCGTGAGCACCTCGTTCACCGGCGTGAGCACGTCATTTACCGGCGTCAGCACTTCGTTCACCGGGCTGAGCACCTCGTTCACCGGGCAGAGCACCAGCTGCACCGGCGTATCAAACTCGATGACCGGCGAAAGCAACTCCTTCACCAGCATCAGCAACAGCATGACCGGCGAAAGCAACAGCTACACCACGGTCAGCACCAGCCAGACCGGCAGCAGCACCAGCTTTACCGGCGTCAGTGTCAGTACCACCGGCTCGTCGACCAGCACCACCGGCTGCAGCATCAGCACCACCGGATCGTCGACCAGCACCACCGGCTGCAGCATCAGTACCACCGGCAGCAGCGTGAGCACCACCGGCAGCAGCGTCGGCACCACCGGCAGCAGCGTCAGCAGCACCGGCAGCAGCGTCAGCAATACCGGCAGCAGCGTCAGCAATACCGGCAGCAGCACCAGCACGACAGGGGTGTCGATCAGCTATACCGGCGCGTCACTGTCCGAGACCGGCGTCGATTTGAAAAAAGTCGGGATGCAAAGCAAAAACTAACGAGGCGCGGCAATGAGAATCATACGGCCACAGCAATTGGTGGCGATTAAAGGAAGTTACCAGATCGGGACAGACAGCCGGCTCGGCATCAGCGTCGTGGCCGGATGCTACCTGTCCCGGCCTGAGCACTTCGTGAACGAAGCCGAAATCTGGGAGGCATGGAAGCGCGTGCCGCTCAGCCTGCCGATATTGGATGTTGCCGAGCCGAAGCCGTTCGCCGAATACCTGATCGCCGGCCATGCCGGCATCGGTCAGCCGGTGAAAACGCTGAATGTCAGCGCCGACATCGGCGGGCTGAAGCGCCGTTGGCGGGTCGAGGGCGAGGGACGGCGCGGCGCGATGGAGGTGGAACCCTTCCTCAGCGTGCCGCTGGATCACACCTCCGCCTGGGGCGGCAAAGACAACAAGGAGAACCCGTTTGGCCGCGGCTGCAATGACGGGCTGCGGCCGCTGCTGATGACGCTGTCCGCCGAGGGGACCGCGCAGGAGCGCTCTCCGCTGGCGGCGCCGGCGCCGGTGCCGCACGAGTTTGCGCTGCGCAAGGCGCACATCGATAAGGTGGCGGGCCAGATCGCCGGCAAAGCCTATCTCGAGACGGCATTCCCCGGGCTGCCGGCCAATATCGATCGGCGTTATTTCCAGATGGCGCCGCCGGCGCAGTGGTTGCCGGAAGCGGCGTGGCCGGATCGGGTGCCCTTCGAGTTGCAGGGCGTCGGCGCGCAAAGCGAGGCGATTCGCGGCGAGCTGCCGGCGGTGCGCGGACGGGCGTTCATCCGCCGTCACGATAGCGACAGCCTCGAGGAAATCGAGCTGCAGCGCAAAACGCTGTGGTTCCTGCCCGACAGCGGCATCGCTTTGCTTATCTTCACCGGCAATGCGCCGTTGACGCATCTGCTGGACGAGTCCATCGAGTCCGTCATGCTGGCGTTGGATCGCTGCGATGCGCCGCGCTCGTTCGACTATTTCCAACAGGTATTCCGCAAGCGCAGCGACGATGACGCCTCGCCCTTTGAGTTTCTGTTCGATCCGGATCTGATGCCGGCGGAGATGGGGTTGAACGTCATCCAGGCGGTGTCGGATCACCCCAGCGATTTGCGTTACGATCCGTCGCCCACCTCTCTGGGCGATTCCGCCGTGTTCTATCAACGCATCCGCGAGGCGATCGCCTTGCACCAGCAACAAGCGGCGGCGGTGCCCGCTTCCGTGACGTTGCCCGATTTGCCGGATCTTCCCGCTGAAGACGGCAATGACGCGTTTTTCCCCGATAGCGCGACCGTGGAAGGGAAGACTTTCACCGGTTTGCGCTGCGAGGCGCTGTCGGGCCGGCATTTTCTGCAGTGCCGCTTTGAGCGCTGCGATTTCTCGCAGGCTTCCCTCGACGGCTGCACCTTCGAAAACTGCGTTTTTGATGCGGTCAATTTGACGCAGGCGGCGCTGCGCCAGATCCGCATGATCTCGTGCACGCTGCAAAAGCCGTTGCTGGCGGAAAGCGTGTGGCAAGAGGCGGTCTTCGAACGGGTGACGCTGGCGGAGCCTCAGGGGCAAGGCCTGCGCGCCGACCACGTGAAGCTGGATAACTGCGTTTTCGAGAGGGGCGATTTCACCGCGAGCCGCTTTGAACACGCGGCCATCGGCAACGGCATGTTTAATGGCGCGACGCTGATCCGCGCGCAGTTTCTGCAAGGCGAGCTGGACGCGTGTGTGTTTAACCGCTGTCTCGCCGAAGAGGCGGTTGCGCTGGAGATGACGCTCACCAAAAACTCGTTCCTTGGCGGCAACTGGCGCGGCGTGCGCTTCGAACGCTGCCGCGTCGAGAGCCTGACGGCGGGCATGCAGGCGAACTTTTCCCACGCCGTGTTCAGCGATAGCTGTTTCACCAAAGTGGGATTGAAAGCGGCGCGCATGGAGAGGTGCCAACTGCTGTACAGCGTTTTCACTGAATGCAACTTTGACGAGGCCGATCTGACGGCCTGCGCGATCGCCGGCTGCGATCTGGCCGGCGTGCGGTTTAAAGACAGCCTGTTGACGCACTCACGTTGGCAAAACAGCAGCGCTCAGCAAGGCCTGTTTTATAACGCCGATCTGCGCGATGCGGAATTTGACCAGTGCAATCTGGCGGCGGCGCATCTGGCGATGACCTGGCAGGACGCCGGCACGCGGTTCAGCGGTTGTCTGCTGGAGCGCGCGTGTTGGGTGCCGCGCAGAATCATTCATGGGGACTATGCGCATGAAAACTGAAAGCCGCGTGATTCAACAGGCGCTGCCTGACCGAGAGGCGATCGAACTGGAGGTCGCCCAGGCGGTGGCGCAGACGCCGCCCATGCCGCGGATCTTCAAGAAACGCCGGTTTCACGATCGCGAGCTGAAAGGGTTGACGCTGAGCGACTGCTTTTTCATCGACTGTCATTTCGAACGCGTCACGTTTGAAGGTTGTGATTTGCGGGCGGTGCGCTTTGAGGGCTGCACCCTGCAGCAGGTCAACGTGGTCGGCGGCAGCCTGATGCGCCTGTCCTTCAACGAATGCCGGTTTGAGAACCTGACGCTGCAACAGGGGCTGCTGTGCAATTTGGCGTGCAACGACACCACGCTGCAGGGGTGTTACGTCGGCGATTGTCTGCTGGATGACTGCGGTTTGATCCGGTGCGAGGTCAACGGCGCGGAAATTGAACGCAGCAGCCTGGGGCATCTGGCCGTGCAGTCCAGCACCCTGACCAACCTGATGTTTCACCAGGACGTGATACAGGACGCCAACTGGTACGCCTGCCAGCTCACGCAGTGCCTGTGGCAGGCGTCGACCCTGGATCGTCAGGTGATGGGCAGTTGTCAGCTGGAGAAGTGCAGCTGGCAGACGATCGCGGGGCAGGCGCGCATCTGGTTCACCTGCCGCCTGTCGGGCTGCACTTTGGCTCAGCTACAGCTGCAGGGTGCCAGTTTTCACCGCAGCGAGCTGGAGGGGTGTTCGTTCGCTGACAGCGATCTGACCTCGGCGATCTTCGCTGAAGCGCAGGCGCTGCGCTGCGATTTCGAGCGCGCGACGCTGCTCCTGGCGCAGGGGCAGAAGGCCCGGTTCAGCGAATGTGCGATGGGCGGCGCCAACTGGGGGCGCGCCATCTTGCCGCAAGCGGAATTCAGGGCGTGCGATCTGGCGTTAGCCAATCTTGAGCAGGCCGAACTGCGGGAAGCGAACCTGATCGAACAGCCGTTGACCGCCGCTCAGCAACAGAGCGCTCGCCTGCATGGCGCGCAGCGTCATCGCGCCGAAAACGTGCCGCTTACCGCCGATCCGTTCTTGAGCGCGATCGACGCCTGGTATGCGCATCAACAACCGGGGCCGCGGCAACCGTCGTATCAACGGCCAACAGGAGTAAGCAGATATGTATAAATCCAGAAGAGAGCATCAGAAGGTCTATGCCAACGCCAGGGTGACGCCTTTGCAGTTGGTGCGCAGCGCTCCGCTTCCCGAACAAGGGGGGCGCAAGGTGGTGACGCTGGCGGCCGACGCCAACGGCGGTCTGTATGTCGACGGCATGCGCGCCCATTGTCTGGCGGTCGCCACCAGCTGTCTGGTTCAGCCGCTGGCGGGCGATCGCGTTTGCGTCATCGCCGACGGCGACAAGTTGGTCATCACCGAGATCCTGTCGCGGCAACAGGCGAACGCCGTCATGACGCTGGACAGCCGCTGCGCCAACTTGCGCATCGTGGCGCCGGAGATCGAGCTGCAGGGCGGCAAGCGGCTGACGCTGCGCAGCCCGCACTTCACGCTGCTGACGCGCAGCAGCCGTTGGGTCGCCGAAACGCTGCACCAAATCTCTCAACGCCTGTTTGTGCGCAGCAAGCACGCGAGCCGGCGGGTGGAGGAAACCGACGAGGTGCTGGCCAAGCACATCATTCAGGATGCGCGGCAATCCCTCGTCATCAACAGTGAAATTGGTTCCCTGAAGTCTTCGGCGGTGCTGAAGATCGACGGTGGCCAGATACATATGGGGTGAACCACCATGACTGCAGCCAATACCAACATGGGCGGGATCGGCTTTGCCGGCTGCGACCCGATGATACCGGCGCCGGGCCCGAACACCTCGCCCAACAACACCGGCATACCGAACGTGCCTAACATTTTCATTTCCGGCGGCAATGAACAAAACCTCGGCACCACTCGTGTGGCCACCGCCGATTCGGGCGGAGTGATCGGCGCTGCCTCGGGGACGCATTCGGCCCAGGCGCAGCCGGTGCAGGGATCGGGTAAGTATTTCTCCGGCGGCATGCCGGTCACGCGGCTAGGTGATTCCAGCACGACGAACAACAACAACATGGTCTGCACTCAGGTCGCGCCGAGCCAGACCAAATGTTTCGTTAATGCATAGGAGTTCAGCATGGTGAAAACGCTCCGGGGGATTGCGACAGGGGGACTGTTGGCGGTGGGGATGCTCGGCGGATGCAGCTGGTTTTCTCACGATGAGGCTGCGGATGCGGGGCGTCGGTTGCGGTTTATCGACGTCGAGGTGACCGCCAACGACAACGTGAACCCGAATGCCGCCGGGGAGGCGCAGCCGGTCAAGGTGTGCGTGATAGAAACCAATCGCTCGGGGTGGATGCCCGAGGGAATTGGCGACGGCGCCCCTTGCCGCGAGACGGCGCCGTCGGAAGGGGCGCTGAGCCGGCACCAGAGCATTTTGCAACCGAGGGAGACGTTGCGTTATCGCTTCGAGGTGCCGGCGGGGCAAGAGCGATGGGTCGTCGTCGGGGCGGAGTTTCAGCAAATCAGCGGCGTGCTGCCGCTCGCCGAGCAAAAGTCCCCTGCGCAGGCTGATTCGCAAATGAAGGTGATGGTGGGGATGACGTCACTCAGCATAGTGACTAACGACAAAATGGATGAATGACATGTTACCTAAACAACGCGTCGCCTGGGTAGAAGGCATGTTGATGGAACCGCAGCATTTCCAGCAGCAGGAACGTTTTTTCGAGCACTTGATTGAAGCGCGCTTGCGCAGCGTCGAAACCTTCACCTGGGGGTTCCTGACGCTGGAGATCGACAACGGGCTATTGGAACAGGGCAAGTTTGCGCTGAAGAAAGCCAAGGGCGTTTTCCCCGACGGCACGGCGTTCAGCATGCCTGAGGATATTCCGCTGCCGCCGCCGCTGGTGCTGGGAGAAGGCTGCCAGGGGAAAGTGGTGTGCCTGTCCGTGCTGATGGATATCGCCGGCAACGCCCAGATCGATCTTATCCAGGATGCGCGAAAAAGCAGCCGTTTTCGCACCATGGACGCCGAGGTGCCGGATCGCAACCACGGCGTCAGCCTGGAAGGGACCCCGCGCGTGTGCACGATGCAACTGGGCAGCCTGGTGACGCGGCTAAGCCTGGAGGACGCGGTCAGCAGCGCGGAAAGCGTGCTGCCGGTCGGTTTCGTGCGCGAGCTGACCAGCGATCGTCGGGTGCTGCTGGATGAGCGCGCCTTGCCGCCGATGCTGGATTTCCGCGCCATCGGCTGGCTGCCCGCTTTCACCACCGAATTGCTTGGGCTGATCAGCCAGCGTCTGGAGTCGGTTTTCCGCCCGGACGTGCATATGACGATCGGCGGGCTTTCCGAGCTGCTGGAACTGCTGCTGCTGCAAACCTTGAGCGAGTTCAATTTGCGCATCAGCCAACTGCTGGCCAGCCCGCAGGTACATCCTGAAACCCTGTTCGACACGTTGCTGAGCCTGCTGGGGCGGCTCAGCATCATTCCCGGCGGCGAACGCCTCTGGGATCGGGCCGATTTGGTGTATCTGCACGATGAACCGCACAACTGCTACTTCCAGCTGTTCGCCTCGATTCGCCGCGCGCTGTCGCTGGTGATCGAAGCGCCGGCGGTGGCGTTGCCGTTTATCGATCGCGGCGACAGCATTTATCTGTGCCCGAACGACTCGCAGCTGCGCCTGGAAAAACTGGTGTTCGCCGTCAGCTGCGGTTTGTCCATCGAGCATCTGCGCTCGTATTTCCCCGCGCAGGTCAAACTGGGGCCGGTCGAGAAAATCATTCAGCTGATCGATCTGCAATTACCGGGCGCTCGCTTGCTGCCGATGGCTTCGCCGCCGCGGCACATACCGTATTACCCGAACAGCATCTATTTCGAGGTTGATCATGCCGACCCGATTTATAAGGAAATGATGGCCGGCTCGGCGATGGCGCTCAGCATCGTGGGTGATTTCCCCGACCTGCGTTTTGACGTCTGGGGATTAAGGCAAGGGAGGGTGGGATGAACGAATTCGAGAGAAAAATACGCGAGGCGATGGCGGTAACGCGCAACAACGCGACACCGCGCCTTCCCGCGTCCGGTTCGGTGGGCAAAACGACGGCGGAGATCGCCGCGCTGTCCTTCGGCGCGCGGGCGCTGGCCGCCAAGCTGCGGCCGGGAAGCGCCGGGGTGGCGACGCCCCCCGAACCCAAGCCTTATGAAGCGGAAAGCGTTGCGCCGGAAAGCAGCGAGCCCGCGCCGGGCGAGCGCCCGGCCGAGGCGGCGCCGACCTCGAGCGGGCTGTTCGGCCGCGCCGCGCTGAGCAAGCCCGGCGTGATGATGGGCCATTGGGACAACCCGCTGATCGCCGCCGCTATCCCGGTCCTGCTGCAGGTGGAGCGGGTGCGCGATCAGAAACAGCTGAATCCGGGCGCGGTGCGCGCGCAGATCGTGCGCGAGATCCAACAATTTCAGCAGACGCTGCTGGCGGATCACATCGCGCCGAGCGATGTGGACAAGTTGGCCTATCTGCTGTGCTCCTACGTGGATGAGTGCTGCATGAGCACGCTCGAATCCGGCGAACTGAATCTCAGCCTGCTGGTGGAGTTTTATCGCGACGCCTGGGGCGGGGAAAAGTGCTTCGAGCACCTGCAGGCCTATCTGGCCGCCTCGCCGCGCAACAAGGAGATCCTGGCGTTTTACGATCTGATCCTGTCGCTGGGCTTCGAAGGGCAATACCACGTAATGGAACGCGGCGCGGTGCTGTTGGCCGACGTGCGCAACCGTCTTGACGGCTATCTGTACAGCCAGAACCCGACGCAGACGCTGGCCGATGCCGAGCCGAGCAACGTGGTGCGCAAGGCGACCCGCATCACGCCGCTGAAGCTGCTGTGCTACGGCCTGGCCATCGCGCTGCTGGCGTACGCCTCGGCCGCCTGGTATCTGCACGATCAGTCCCGCGCGCTGCGCAACGCCATTTTGGCCTGGACGCCGCCGCAGCCGCGCAAAATCAACATCATGGAGACGCTGCCGCAGCCGCTGCCGCAAATCCTCAGCGAAGGGTGGCTGGAGGTGCGCGCCGATCCGCGCGGCTGGCTGTTGATCTTCACCTCCGACGGCGCGTTCGCCACCGGGCAGTCGAAGCTGTCGGAAGAGTTTAAAAAGAAACGCAACATTGAGCGTTTGGGGGAAGCGCTGGCGCCGTGGCCGGGCGATCTGGAGGTCATCGGGCATACCGACAACAAACCGTATCGCAACACCTCCAACAACTCCAACCTGAAACTGTCCGAGGCTCGCGCGCAGACGGTCGCCGACAAGCTGCGCGAATCCTTGGCCAACAGTAAATACAACCGCACCGTGACATCGGTCGGCAAGGGCGATCAGGAGCCGCTGGACGACAACGCGACGGAAGAAGGGCGCCGCCGCAACCGCCGCGTGGACATCCTTTGGAAAATCGGCGAGAGGGAGATGGCTTCACCGTCTGCAACGTTAAATCAGGCAGGGGTAGCCGCCGAGGTCCCCGAGGATAACTAAGACATCCGCCGGCGTAGAGATAATAAGGAAATTATATGATACGTAGATCATTCATATTGGTGATTGCCTTGCTGCTGTGTGCGGTGGTGTGGTGGATTGGGCCGTTGATCGCCATCGGCACCTATCGGCCGCTGCTGTCGGTCTGGGTCAGGGGCATCATCATCGCGCTGATCCTGTGCTGGGCGCTCTGGCCGTTCGTGGCGACGTTCTTATCCTGGGTGTTCCGCCACGCGCGAGCGCCGGCCCCGGCCAAACGCAAGACCGCCCAGCGAGATCGCGTGACCTCGCGCTTTTACGACGCTTTGCGCACTTTGCAGTACGTCGGCACGGCGAAGCAGCGCACCCCTTGGCAGCGCTTCAAATACCGCCTGACGCGCCGTTACGTCAGCGAAAAGCCGTGGTTTCTGGTCATCGGGCCGCCGGGCAGCGGCAAAACCTCGCTGATCGGCGAAAGCGGCGAACGCTTCTTGCTGGCCGAGCACTATGGCCTGCAGCAGACGGTGGACGTCGGGCCGACCCAGGATTGCAACTGGTGGCTGGCGGAGAATTCGGTGTATGTCGACACCTCCGGCGAATGGCTGCAGTTGAACGGCCTGGGGGAAGAGGGTGCCAGGGCGCGCGACACTCTGTTCAAACTGATCCGCCGCCATCGCCGCCATCCGGGCATCGACGGCATCATGCTGTGTCTGGATGCGCGTTGGTTGCTGCACGCCTCGCTGACGGAGAGAAAGTCGGTCGCCGACGCACTGCGCGTTCGCCTGCTGGAGATGGCCTCGTGGTTCCGCAGCGAGCTGCCGGTCTATCTCACCATCAGCCACCTCGATCAACTGGTCGGCGGCGAGACCTTCCTGTCCATGCTGGGCGACGATCTGTTGCAAAAAGGCATGGGCTTCAGCCTGAACCGCGCCGAACAGGGAGAAACCCCCTTCGAGCAGTATGAAACCCTCTACCGGGAGATGGTGGCGCGCGTCAGCCATCACGTGCTCGAACTGTTGCACGATGCGCCGGACGGCCAAAACCGCCAACAGCTGCTGTTCTTCACCGAATCGCTGGGGTCGCTGGGCAACCCGCTGTATTCCCTGTTAGAGCAGATCTTCCCGCAAACGCCGGTGGGCTACGCCTGCCATCTGCAGCAGGTGTGGCTGGGCAGCACCATCGCCTTGCCGCCGCAGGGGGCGATCTACAACGCGGAAGCGGCGGATATCTATGAAGCTCGCCCGACCGGGCGCATTTACCATCCGGAGCTGGATTACGCCCGGCAAGAACGCGGGGTGATGCAGCAGTCTTCGCACGCCAGGCCGCTCGGCAGCCGCATGAGCTCCCTGGGCCGCTATGTGCTGGTGCTCATTCTGTTGGCGGTCTCGTTTAACCTGCTGGCGATGCGTTACCTGTGGGAGAGCGATTACATCTCCTACATTGCGGCGCGCTTCGATGAGACAAAGCGCATCGTGCGCGAAATTCCGGTGACTAACCGCGTCAGCGACGATGTCATTTCCGCCTATGAGCAGCTGGGGTACATGAACGCGCAATTGGGCGGCGAAGTGTCGCCGGTGCCGAATCCCTATTTCGAGCACAAGCTGATCAACAGCGCGGCGCAAAAAACCTACCAACGCCATTTGCTGCAGATCTTCTGGCCGGCGGTGGAAAACTATATCGCGGACGAACTCAAGAATGATGTCTCGGCGTCCAACAAGGACGTCTACGGCACCCTGAAAGTGTACCTGATGATGGGCGAACCTTCGCACCGCTCCGCCGAAGCCTTGGTCGACTGGTTCATGGCGCGCTGGGAAACCTTTATGCCGCAGGGTTACACCGACATGAACAAAGGCATCTTCGCTTACCATCTGCGGGAGATGTTCTCTTTGCCGGACGCGCCGGTCATGAAGATGAACGGCGATCTGCTGCGCCTGGCGCGGGTGAAAGCGATGAACATTCCGATGCAGGTGCGGGTGGTGCGCCGCATCGAAGAGAAACCGTTGCCGGCGGCGATCAACGATATTTCGTTAGCCGACGCCGCCGGGCCGAACGTCTCCTTGATGCTGCGCCGCAAGAGCCAGGCGACGGTCACCGATACCGCCGTGCCGGGGTTCTATACCCGCGCCAGCTATCGCGATGTTTTCCTGGCGCAGCTCGATGACGCCGCCAAGGACATGATCGAAGAAGAGTCCTGGGTGCTGCGCGACAGCGCGGAAGGGAAAAACGCGGTGAACTCGCTGGCCTCGGCGCAGAAGCTGGCCGACGAGGCGAGGAAGCTATACCTCATCGAGTATGCCGACAAATGGGATGCTTTCATGCGCGACGTGCGCGCCCGGCCGGTCAACGGGCTTGAGGATGCGGCGATCCTGGCGCGTCAACTGTCCGACCCTTCTTCCCCGCTGGCCAATCTGGTGCGCTTCGCCGCGCGCGAAACCAGCATGACCGGCACCAACCAGGGCGATGCGGCAAGCTGGTTCGATCGCCAGCGCAACCGCATCGAGCAGCAGCGGCGCGACATCCTCGGCGAGATTTCCGGCGAGCGCGCGCGTTTTCGTCTCACGCCGGAACGCGCGGTGGAAGATCGCTTCGAGCTGCTGCGGCGTCTGGGCTATCAGCTGTTGCAGACCACCAACGCCAGCAACGATCCGCTGAGCCGCAGTTTCGAAGCGCTGTACAGCCAGTTGACCACCTTGTCCACCTCGCTGCGCGGCGGCCAGGTGGTGCCCGCCGGAGGCACGCTGAAGCGTCTGCAGTTGGATGCGGCGCGCCAGCCGGAACCGGTGCGCAGCGTGATGATGGATCTGTTGCAGGTCGGGGACAGCCAGACTATTCAGCAGAGCCAAAAGAACCTGAGCAAAGGCGCTTCGTCGCTGGCCTCCGGCTTGTGCAAGAGCAGCATCAGCGGGCGTTATCCGTTCTCGCGCAACGCCAGAGCGGAGGTCGGCATCGAGGACTTCTCGCGCATGTTTGGCCAAAGCGGCGCGATGCAGCAGTTCTTCGATGAGAACCTGGCCCCTTATGTGGACGTCAACGCGCAGAAATGGAATGCCAAACCGGGTTCAGAGGGGATCGTCAATGCCAGCACGCTGGGCGCGTTTGAAAATGCCCGCCTGATCCGCGATACCTTCTTCACCGCCGGCGACAAGCTGTCCTTCTCCATGTTCATCAGGCCGTTGTCCCTGACGCCGACCATTACGGAGGCGACCCTGGATATCGATGGGCAGGTGATTAACTACAGCCATGGCTTCAGCCAGCCTACCCGTATCGATTGGCCGGGCCCGAAAGGCGGCAGCTATGTTCGACTCACCTTCCGCACCGGCACCGGCCAGATCCAGGTCGCCAGTTTCGACGGGCCCTGGGCCTTGTTCCGGATGTTCGACGCCAGCAATCCCGTGCCGCTCGCCAGCGACAGGCGAGAGCTGACGATGTCGATGTCGTCGGTGGTGGGCGTGCTCAAACTGGAATTGCGCTCGACGATGAAAGATTTCCCACTTTGGTCACGGGCGTTGCGAGGATTCTCGTGCCCGAAAGCGATGTAAACACAACCGTAAAGAGGTGATAAACATGTTAGATCCAGCCAAAATTTTAGAAACCATGAAGGCCGGCGGCAATTTGGGCACCAATTCCCAATCGTCGCTGAGTCAACCGTTTATGCAAGGCGTCAGCAATATTCAAATGTCGGGGCCGGATGCGGCCAAGTCGGTCATGAGTAATGTGACAAAATCTTGCGATGATATGTTCGGCAATATGAAGGGCATTTTTAATGGTCTGCAATCGAATGTGAACGCACACCAAAAAATGCAAACGAGCGAGCAGCCGAAAGATTTTAATGTTTCCATGGACGATCTTCGTCCGGCGATTGCGAAAGGGTTCCCGCACGAAATGGCGGACTTCTTTTCCAAAGTGCCGAAACTGTAATCAAAAACTCGATGGATAAAAGACCGGGAGGCGGAAATGCCTCCTGGTATTCACAAGGAGTGTTGCGATGATCTATGACTGGATGCTCAAAAACGCCAATAAACGCATGGGTTTTTTTATCATGGTGATACCCAGCTTGTTTTTTTGGATATTGGTTTTTCTGACCTTATCTATTTTTTGATTCTTTGATGTAAAAAAAAGCACCCGCGAAGGTGCTTAAAATGAAGCGAATTAAAAAATAGGAAGGGATGATTATGAGTTGTTATTACAGTTTAGAGATGATCTGCAATCCGCTGGAAATCAGCGCATCGACGGCCAGACCAATACCTTTACCGATGGTGCCGACAACGGTTTTGGCATCCGGGTTAACACCGGCAATCGCGGAAATGGTATCAATACCTGTACCTACCGCACTGCCAATCAGTGTGCCTACGTCACCAAAAAAACCAGCACCGTTAACTTGTTCAATTTCTACTGCGGATAGTTCTTTCATGATTGAAACTCCTTTTTCAGTTAGCCCTTTACTTCAGGCAATTTCATTATTGCAAATCAGGTCATTTTTTCAATAAAACTCGCGCTGTTTTTTTATACTATTGTGTTTTTTGTTAGATTGATTTTGCATCGTTAGATTATATATTGCCGAAGCCTGGGTTTTTATATCTCACTCGCCTTGAACGGTGGCGGTTTTATGAGGTTATTATTTTAAATCGGAATGATATATACCAGAAGGGAGACCTTATGAAGGTATTGACGACGCCGGAAAGACCTTTCCGGTATGATGAGCTTGCGGATAAAATCATCCGGGAGGCCAGGAGCCGCTTGGGCTGCGCCGTTCTGCGGTTTTTAGACTGCATGATCCTGGGTTATGGCCCGCCGGTGATAGTCTTTGATATCTATAATAATCACGGTAAGTTGCAAACGTTCAAAGTCATTCTTCCTCTTGGGAGCGACAAGCAGCTAAAAAAAGATCACCTCGGGTTGGTTTCCTGCCTGGAGGCTAAAAAATTGATGAGAATCAAAAAAATATAATTCATCCCGCTCGTCAACGATGCCGCGTTATCTTTCTACGCTGCGCATCACTCCTGAAAAATCTTTACTCCTACCAGGCATTTCTTGCGCGGGCGGCCGATGGGTTCGCCTTCTTCTTTTTTGTTGCCGTCTACATGAAAGGGCGGGAATCACTTACTGCCATAAAGTGTAGCTTTTTTTTATGCAATTTTTTTACAATAAAATGAATATGGTTATACTCTGTTTAATAGGGTCTGCGATGACCCCGCCGCCTCGTGCGAAAAAAGCATTATCCTGCCTTTATCATAAGTAAATTCCTAATGCATAAACGGATTCTCTTAACAATCAATGTCGCGCAATGTTATGTTCTATATTATGTGTTTTTTCGATATTTATCTGGATATATTGCGCTCTTGGAGTAAAATTAACGTATCAGAGAAAAATCTTAGCACCGTGATGCTGATGGCAATGATGCCTTATAAATATATCTTACGATAACAATTTCCCTTGCGAAGCGCGGCAGCTTACCGCGTCTTGCTTTTGTATGCTCTCCAGGGCAGATGATTTATATAACCCTATATATAAAATGCACTTTTGCGAGGCAAGGTCTTTTTTGCTTCGCCTATAACGCTTTTTTATTAAAAAGCACGTTAAAACAAAAAATAATCACAGCAATGATATTGCAGTAAGGAGAGTGAGCAAGCGTAGTCAAAAGGGAGGTTTGTTAATGGAGCGCGTCAATATCGCTATTGTGGATAAAAATCAATTCTTCAAGCTGGGGTTGAGTCTTGCCTTGCAAGAAGGTTTTCTCACGAATGGCATTAAGGCCAAGATCACGGGAGAAGAACGTGCCAACATCATATTCAGGGCGCCGGACAAGCGGGTGTCCATAAATTTTTGTCATACCCAGCTTTTGCAGGGCAACTTTTCTTCTATTCCGCTCTATTTTTCAATATTGGAGCATAAAAAGACATTCCCTAAAATTCATTGCAATTTGGAAGCCGGAAGTATTACGCGCAAAGACAGCGTGGCGGCGATCGTGGACAAGGTCATGTTCTGCTATCGCAAGAAAAATAGTTTGGTTTCAAGCTATTGCCCGCGTTGTCGTACCCAGTTGACCTTTAGCGAGGGGAAAGTGTGCCGTTTAATCCATCTGGGCTATTCACAAAACCAAACGGCGATGTTGCTCGGCATCAGCCCGAAAACGGTGAGCATTCATAAACGTTCGGCCATGAGAAAACTGAACATCGATAATAATATTGAATTCTTGCGCTGGTTAAAAATGCACAGCGACTCTTGTTAATCAGGGAAAGGAAGCGAACGGTCCGGCGCCGTATTATCAGCGGCGCTGAGCGGTCATCTTTTATTGATTTCCGCCCGGCATGGAATCGGTTTTATAGGGAGATAAAACATGGCTGTCTTTGTGAGAGAAGCGGTTTCTCATAATCATTTCAAATTATTGCAAGAGCTTTATGGCAGAGATTTGGGCGGGGAGCGTTTCCTGCACTGGAAGCATTTGCTCGATCCGCATTGTGGGGCGCCGATGGAAAAAACGGGCATATTTTACAAGGATCAAGAACGTTATCTCGGGATGTTTGTATCAAGTTTTTATCCTTTTAAAATCAATGAATTATCCTTTAGTGTCAATATGCTTGGCGATCTTGGGATCCACCGTCAGGTCAAATCCTCCACCGTCTTGAAAGATTTTTTCCTGCAGGCCAGGCGTTCGGATGTGGCGGCGGATATCTGCTTTTCCGATGACAGGAAGATCAGGGTTTATGAAAAGATTTTTAGAAAGTATTTAACGACCAATACGCAAATCTATCCCTTCGTCGAATTAACCTTAAAGCCTGATAAGTTTATGGCCTTTCGTTTTACCGAGGGCGACCAAGCGCGGCAGGCCAGCTTTATCAATAATCTGGGGCGAGAAAAAGATCATCGCGCATTTGAATATATTGAAAAACATCCTCTGTATCATAAAATTCATTATATTAATAAAGGCAATCTCTACGCTGTGATTGGCTGTTCCAGTGAGTGTGCCGAACTTTTGGATATTTCCAATCCCTCCAGGGAGTGTTTTTCCTGGGCCATCGGCGTTTGTCGGCACCTGCATAGCCGTTGCAAAGTGATGATCCCTATTGGTTTTTACAAGTCGATTTGCGCTCAGGCGGCGGAGGTCATTGCAGAAAAGCGCATCAACATGCTGATCGGTTATTACTCAGAAAAGATAAGCGAGCTGATGCCGAAAGAGGTTTGGGTATGCCGCATGGATCGCCGTTAAGCAGGGCACGTGTATTCTAAATGGAGTGTTTGTCATGGAAGAGATTCCTGTATCACCCTATTCAAAAGTTTTTATCGATGAATATGACCGCCATCCAGAGGGCTGTAATTACAACGTATTGGTGCTGCAGCGTATTGAGGGCGCGCTGGATCCCATCAGATTACAAGCTGCGCTGAATGCGCTGGTGCAAGATCATGTCCTGCTGAACAGCCATATTCATGAACGGAATGGCGAACTGTATTGGCGTCGCAATGACGCAATCCATCCTTTGCAGCATTACACGGACCGCACGCTGCTGACCCAAGTGATTCGCCAGCCCTTCGACATTTACCGCGGGCCGCTTTATCGTTGGGCGCTTTTCGCCGAGGGGCCGGGGCGCTATACCCTGGCGCTGGTGGGCCATCATCTGGTGATCGACGGCGCGTCTTCCGACGAGTTTTTCTCATTGGTGAGCCAGTACTATGGTCAACAGCGGCTATCGACCCGCCTCGAGGCGACCGAGATTGCCGCCATCAACCGGCTGCTGCAGCGCGAGGTGGAACAACTGGCCGCCGATGGAGCGCTGGCGCACTGGCGGGCCGAAGCGGCAAATTTGGGCGCGATAGACGTGCCCTTTGAGAAAAGCGGCGCCGTGCGAAACGATGAGGCGGCCGAGCTGCGTTTCCAGGTGCCCAAAGCGCAATGGAAAGCGCTGAAACAGGGCGCGGGAATACGGCGAATGAATGACTTTCTGGCGTTGCTGGTGCTGTGGGGCATCTTGATGGCGCGCAGCGGCAATCAGGAAACGGTCTATATCAGCTATCCGGTGTCGATAAAAAAGGGGCAAAGATTTGCGCTTGGCGGGCATGTCAACACCAGCGTGATGCCCCTCGCGCTGCGTGACGGCGAAGGCTTCGCCGCCGTTTATCAACGCGCGCTGGCGTTTATTACCGCCGCGGCGCCGCACTCGCGCCAACGGTTTAACCAACTGCCCACGCAACAGGTGGTGCAGGCGCTGGGGATCCGCGCGATGCCGATTTCCTTTGCCCAAACCAACCTGCGCGATGCGGCATTGGCGCTGGCCGATTGCGCCACTTCGCCGTTGTTTGAAGCCAACCACGATATGGCCAGCGCGTCGCTTTCCCTGGAATATGAGGATCGGGCCGACAGCGATGCCTTGCAGTTCCGGCTGCGTTTTCGTCAGGACATGTTTGACGAAGATGACATGCGCGACTGCGCGGAACATTTCATGCGTTTGATGCAAGCGGCGATGCGCGCGCCTGACGCGCCTTTACGCCACCTCGCCTTTTATCCCGCCGCCGACATGCCGCCAGATGACGACGCGGTCCCTGCGTTGCCGAGAGAAACCCTCAGCGCCCGGTTTGAGGCGATCGCGCTGCGTTATCCGGATAAGATTGCGCTGGAGTTTGAGGGGCTGCATGTCAGCTACCGTGAGCTGAACGGCATGGCGAATAGCCTGGCGCGCGAAATTACGCTCCGCTACCAAGCGCTGACCGGGGTCGCCCCTCAGGCGGACACGCTGATTGCGCTGTACAGCGAGAAAAGCCTGGAAATGGTGGTGGCGCTGCTGGCGGTGCTGAAAACCGGTGCGGCCTATGTGCCGCTCTCCTGCAATTATCCTCAGGCGCGCATTCGGCATATTCTCGAAGAAACGCGCGCGCCGGTGCTCATCGCCGGGGAAAGCCTGCAGTCGGCCGCCGAGGCGCTGGCGGCGATGATGCCGCACGCCGTGTCCGTCCTCACGCTGGGCGATCTGAACCGCCTGCCGCACGAGCGGCAGAATCTGCCGGCCGTCACCGGCGCCGACCGGCTCGGCGCGGTGATCTATACCTCGGGATCGACGGGGATCCCGAAAGGCGTGATGCTCGAGCAACACGCGATGTGCGGGTTGGCGACCGCATCCGGCATCGCTGTCACGCCCGATGACGTGTTGCTCTTCCTCTCGAGCCCGGCGTTCGACGCGGCGACGTTCGAGGTGTGGGGCGCATTGCTCAACGGCGCCAAATTGGTCGTCGTGCGCGATACGGAGGATATCGCCGGCGATGTGCCGCAGTTGGAGGCCTTGCTGCGTCGGCAGCAGGTATCGATTCTGTGGGCGACGCGCAGCCTGTTCGATCATCTTTACCTCAGTCACCCCGACCTGTTCGCCGGGCTGCGCTGTCTGCTGGTGGGCGGGGAAGCGCTGACCGCCACGCTGATGCAGCGCCTGGTGCGGCAAGCCAACCGCCCGCAGCAGGTCATCAATGGCTATGGCCCGACGGAATGCACCACGTTCACCACGATGTACGCCATCGCGGCGGACGAAACCCGCAGCAGCATCCCGATTGGGCGAGCCATACCGGGGCGCGAACTTCATGTGCTGGATCGCTGGCTGCAGCCGTTGCCGCCAGGGCTGGCCGGCGAGCTGTATATCGGCGGAGACGCGCTGGCGCGCGGTTATCTCAACCAGCCGCAGCAGACGCAAGAGCGTTTCATTACGCTGAACGGGCGACGCTTGTATAAAAGCGGCGATCGGGTGCGAGAGTTGCGCGACGGCAATCTGGAGTATCTCGGCAGAAACGATTGCCAGGTAAAAATCCGCGGTTTCAGAATTGAACTCAGCGAAATAGAAAATACGATCAATGCGCTGGAGGGCGTCGAGAAATGCGTCGTGGTGGATGTCGTCCATCGCGATAGCAAGCGCCTTGCCGCTTATGTGCTGATGGCGCGGGGCGAGCCGCTGGATCCTGCCGATTTGCGCGCCCGGCTGGAGCGGATCCTGCCGGATTACATGGTGCCGTCCAGCTATGTCGCGCTCGACGAGATACCGCTGACGGTGAACGGCAAGCTGGATCGCACGGCGCTGCCCGCTCCGCAATTCGCGCAAAGCGAGCGATATGCCGCGCCGCAGAATGCGCTGGAGGCGTTGATTTGCGCCCTGTGGGCGGAGATCCTCGGCGTTGAACGGGTTGGGGTGGATGACGACTTCTTTCGTCTGGGCGGCGATTCGATCCAAAGCATCGTGTTCACCAGCGAATTGAGCAAGTCGGGCTATCACAGCAACTCGCGTGCGGTGTTCGAAACCCGGAATGCGCGGGCGCTGGCCAAGCGCATCTTGCAGCAACGGGACGCGATTGCGCCGCTCAATGAACAGGGCGAGCTGCAGGGCGAATTCGAATTGCTGCCGATTCAGCGCTGGTACAACGAGCAGCCGCCGCAACATCGCGCTTTCTTCAACCAGACTTTTTTGGTGCGGGTGCCGCCGATGTCCGCCGAGCGCGTGGCCGATCTGGTCAACGGGCTGGCGTCGCGCCATGACATGCTGCGCGCGCGGTTTAGCGCCGACGATGCCGGCGCGCTGGTCGCGCAGCGCTATCTGTCGGTGGCCGACGGCGGCCCTTCATGGGGATACTATGACCTGGCGCTTTGTCGCCAAAGCCGTGCCGAACTTCTGCATCAATGGCAATCGGGGTTTGATCCGGTAGAAGGGCCGCTGTGCCGCTTCGTCTACATTTTCGACAGCAGCGCGCCCGGCTACGCGTTGATGTTCTGCGCATTCCATCATCTGATCATCGACGTGGTGTCCTGGCGCATCATTGTCAGAGACATGCGACGATTGCATCAGGGGGAATCGCTGTCGGCGAAAGGCACCAGCTACCGGCAGTGGGGCGAGACGTTAAGGCACTACGCGGCGAGCCGGCATGACCAATGCGCTTACTGGTTGGCGATGATCGCCGGGCAACCCGATTACGCCACGCTCAGCGAGGGGGCGCAGAGTCCGGCGTTTTGCCGCTTAGAGTGCGACGCGGCGTTGACGACGCTGTTGATGGACACCTGTCATCAGGCCTACCGCACCTCGACCCGCGAGGTGTTGCTGGCGGCGCTGGCGCCGGTGCTGCAGGCCTGGCATGGCCGTGCGGACAGTTACCTGACGCTCGAACACCATGGCCGCGATATCAATGACGATAAGATCCAGCTCGACGACACCGTCGGCTGGTTCACCGCCTTACTGCCTTTGCGCATCACCGCGCATCAGAGCCCAAAACACACGCTGCGCGCCATCAAGGACACATTAAGAAAGATGCCGGATCACGGCATCGGCTATTCGGCGCTGAAATACGGTTCAGCGTCGGACGACGAAGCGATAGCCTGTCTGCGGCGCCACCGCTTGCCGGCCATTTCATTCAACTATCTCGGCGTCTTTAACGAACAGACTGACGACGCCTTGTGGGCCTTGATCGACCAAACGGCGGATCTGGAAAACGGCGCGCTGCCGGCGAGCGACAATGTGCTGGATCTGGTGCTCTACGTGCACGGCGACCGGCTGAGCATCGTGATGTCGGGCTTATTGCCGCAGGCGACGCTGGCCCGGATCGGTTCGCACTATAGGGCGAGCGTGTCGGCGCTGGTCGAACACTGTTGCCACGAGGCGAGCCAGGGCGTTCGCCTCGCCAGCCCGGGGGACTTCCCCCATGCCGACGTCAGCCTCGCCGAGTTGGACCACTGGCAGCAACGTCATCGCATCGCCGCCGTTTTCGAGGCTACGGTCACGCAGCGGGAACTGATGTATTTCAACCGGCTTAACCGCGAGTATCAGATCGATCAGGCCGTTTATGAGGTGGCCGGCCCGCTGCAGCCGGAGGTGTTGAACCAGGCCTGGTCGCTGGCGCTGCAGCGATTTGAAATGCTGCGCGCCGGGTTTGGCGATCAAACCCGCCGTGGGCGGCCCAACGTCTTCATCTGCGAGACGCTGCAGGCGCCGATCGCGATCGAGGATTGGACCGATGCGCCGCCGTCCTCGCTGGAAGAAAGGATGGAAGCGCTGTTGGCCCGGGAACGAGAAACCTCGTTTGAGCTGGATGCGCCGCCGTTGATCCGCTGGCGCCTGATCAAGTTGAACGCCGATGAGCACTATTTGGTGCAGACCTTTAACCATATCTTGTTCGACGGTTGGTCCCTCGGCGTTCTGTTCGAACACTGGTTCAACGACTACCTCACCTTGCTGGAAGGGGGCGCGCCGACGCTGGAAATTAACCGATTTGAGCCGTTCGCCGCTTATGTGCGCGCGCACGGCGACGATCCCGAAGCGCAGGCGTTCTGGGCGGACTATTTGCGCGGAGCGCCGGTCAACCAACGTTTGCCGTTGAGCGCTTCGCCGGATGCCGCGCCGCAGGGGCGACGCATGCGGCAATATGGCGCGGAATTCACCGCGGAACAGGTGGCAAGCCTCACCGCGTTTTGCCGGCGCCAGGGGATCACGGTCAATCAACTGACGCAGCTGGCCTGGATGCTGGCGCTGGCCGAAGCGCTGGCCTGTGACGATATCGCGATCGGCACGACCATGAGCGAGCGCCCGGCGGACATTGAGCAGGTGCAGACGCTGTTTGGCCTGTGTGTCGCCAGCCCGGTGCTGCGCCTGCAGGCGATTCGCCGCCGGCCCATTTATGCGTTGCTGGCCGATATCGCGGATTCCCAGACGCTGAGGCAGAAGTACGCCTTTTCCGAACTGAACCGCTACGACGAACAATGGGTGCCCACTTCGCCGTTCGGCAGCCTGTTTGTGTTTGAAAACATGCCGCAACCGCAGAAGGATCCGCGCTTGCCGTTTACGTTCCGGGTGACGGATATCGTCAGCGGCAGCAACCACCAGACGGTGCTGTGCTTGTTCCCCGAAGCGGAACGGCTCGCCATTTCACTGTTTTATGATTCTCACGAGATAGCTCAGGAGACCATCGTTGCGGTAGGACGCCGTTTTCAGGCCATTGCGCTCGCGATCGCCCACCTTCCGCCCGACAGCGAAATCCGCGCCGAAGACGGGATTATCCAGGCGGAGGAGGCATGATATGTGGCTTGCTATCGACGGCAAAATAAAATACCGGGCGATCGTGAGCGATCTTGACGGAACCTTGCTGGATCCTGCCGGGAATCTGTCTGATCTGACGGTGGAAACGCTCAATATCCTGCATGCCCGCGGGCTGGAAATCGTCATCGCGACAGGCCGTTGCGATGCGGATGCGCGCGGGATTGTGGATGGCTTGGGGTTCTCGCCGGCGATCGTCTCCTGCAATGGCGCGATGGTCAATATCGAGGGGCGGCCGGTGGCGGATAAACGCTATTTCCTGCCTCGCGACAGCCAAATGATGTTGATGGATTACCTCTTCGCCTGTCCGCTCCACGTGACGTTGTTCACCCAGGAAGGATGGATGATGGCCGAAGAGAATCCGCATTTTGCCGACTATATCAAGACCTCGGGCGTCGCTTGCCGCTATGTCGAGCCGGAGGCGATGAAACGGCAACCGATCCTGAAAGTGCTGCTGCAGGGTGAAGCGGCGCTGATCGAGCGGTTTTACGACGAGGTCAGTCAGGCTTTCGGAAAAACGCTGTCCATCTGTAAGTCCTCTGCGGAAACGATAGACATCATGGATAAGCATATTTCCAAGGCCAGAAGCGTGGCCGACTATCTGAGCGCCAAACAGATAGCGATGCGCGATTGCCTCTCTTTCGGCGATGCGATGAACGATTTGGACATGCTGCGCTGGGCCGGAACGGGGGTGGTGATGGGCAATGCCATGGGCGAATTGAAGCGCGCGCTGCCGTTTAACCCGATTGCGCTGCCCAACAGCCGCAATGGCGTCGCCGATTATCTCTGCCGTGAGTTCGGCCTGTTCTGACATTGTCACCGCCGCGCGGGTGAACGCATTGGCAACAGGGTCTTTCGTGGGCAGATAACAAGGAGGTGAACAAACAGTGAGGGTTTCATTTTTTCATTACTAAACATGTCGATAAATACAAAGGAGACAGTATGAAAGAACTGACTGAAGCAGAAGTCATGGCGGTTTCCGGCGCAGGCATCGCTTCCGATGCCGGCAAAATCCTGGGCAATGGCATTGGCGCCATCGTAGATGCCGGTACCGGTCTATTCGGGATCCACGCGGATGCGGCGGGCGCCGGCGCCAAACTCGGTGAGGGCATTGGCGCCGTCATCGATGCCGGGATTAGCGCCTTCTCGCAGCTGTTTGGCCGTAAATCGTCATAAGCCCGGCCCTTAATGAAAAGTGCCCGCAAGGGCACTTTTACCTCGTTCATGTCGGGAGCCGGAAGAACGGCAAAGGGAGAGTTCATGGCGAATAAAATCATCTTGATCATGGTCATCAATCTGTTCGTGGCGGTGGCGTTGGCGGTGTTTAACTTTATCTATATCCAAAAGAAGGTGGATATACGCGCCCCCAATGACGCCACGCCCTTTCAGGTGACCGAGAAAGCGCAGGGCAGGATCGTCTCCATGCAGCAGACTTCGGTATTTCTGAACAACAATCCTGTGGTGGCGTTTACCTTGGAAATCAACGCCAGACGCAAACAGTTTACGATCGCTGACCATCGGGAGGTGGTGCTGTATATCGCCATGAGCCGTTATGAGGAAAACGGCGTTTACAGCCTATTGCTGGGCGAGAACGACAGAGACGTGGCGTTCGAAAAGGACAGCTTTGGCTATCCGATACGCTTTCATCAGGTGCTCTAGGCGCGCGGAAGGTTTCCTGCCGCCAGGCGGCGTACAAGGGATTTGCCACGGACAAAGGGGGAGGAAAAAATGCTGAAACGCATCGGATACATCGCGCTGATTTGCCTGGCCTTAATCGGCGGCCGGCAGGCCATGGCGGCAGAGGAAGACCGCTGCTTTGCGGACGAACATCCCGCCTTGCACACCGTTATTCCTTGTTATAACAATCAGTTGGCCATATTGCCTCTGTCATATTCGTTAAAGGGCGTGGATAACGGCCATGACGTGTCGATACGCCATTATCGGTTGATGTCGCAATCCTGGTCGCCGCAAGACGCCATCCGGCCGACGCAATGGTGGCACGATGTGGATATTTATATCCCCAACGGGGCGCTTGCCCGTAAAGCGTTGGTGCTGATGAGCGATGACTGCGCTTGCGCCGCCGCAGGGGCGAGCGGGCCAGGCAAGCAAAATGCGGCGTTTTCCGTCGCTACGCCGGCGGCCTTGGCGGCGGAAAGTCACACCATCGTGATTGTCGTCAACCGGCTGCCTTATCCGTACCTGGAATATCAAAATGAGGGGCGGCGTCGTGCGGGGGAGGACAGCCAGGCCCGAGGCTGGCGATTGTTCCTGGACGATGCGGATGAATACTTGATGATGCCGCTGGCGATCCCCATGACGGCGGCCTTGTCGCAAACCATGACGCTGGCGCAGCGCGAATTGAGCCGATGGGGGATAGATAAATTCATCGTGGCGGGCGCGGCGAGCGGCGCAACCGCGGCGTGGCTGGCGTCATTGTCGGATGAGCGCATCGATGCCGTCGTCGCCATGTTCCCGGATGGGGTCGCGGCGCGGCAGGTCTTGAAGCATACCTATCGTACGTATGGCGGCCGTTGGCCGTTGGCGTTTCATCCTTATTACCAACTCGGCATCGATCGGCGCATAGAGACGCCGGCGTTCGACAAACTGATGCAAATAGCGGATCCCACCGCTTATCCGCCGCCGACGGCGGGAGAGCGGCCAGCGGCGGCGAAATATGTCATCATCGCCAGCGGCGACGAACGTTATCCGCCGGACAGCACGCGATTCTATTTCAGCGCCTCACCGGGTGAGGCTTCGCTGCGCGCGATTGCCGACGGGGATCGCGCGGCAAGCCGGCCGGCCGCCGAACGCGCCATACTGGCGATGATCAAGCGCCGCCAGCGCGATATCGCGTTGCCGACGATCGAGGTGCAAGGCAGCGCCGCGGATGCTGCGGTGCGCACGCTGCGTTTTTCCGAACCGCCGGCCACCGTGCGGCGTTGGAGCGCGCACAACCGCACGGCCCGAGATTTTCGTTATTCGTGCGGCGTACGCTTTACCCCGGAGCCGTTGGCTACAGCGGAGGCCGATCGCGGCGAGTTTCGTCTGGCCGCCCCGGCGCAAGGCTGGGAGGCCACCTTTATCGAGGCGGTGTTCAACGATGGGTTTATCGCGACCACGCCGGTCTTTATCACGCCTGACGATAACTATCCGTCCGCCGTTCCCGCGGGCGATGGTCTGGCGTGTGAAACCCTACCCGGCAGAGGGCTGGGGGAAGATTATCGCCATGACGATTAATTAGCGGCGCCGAAAAACAATAAGGCGGCAATGCGTTATTCTGCGCGACAGAGCGCATTGTTGCCTTGTTTTCGAAAAAGTGAACGGCGTCAGACAGAATATTTCTGCGTAACGCCATTTTCTCGTTGTCACATGACCGCGCCGGTTTCAATAACGGCGAATGCTTTATTCTCCCTCCTGTTCGATAAACCGTTATCGCCATGCTTTTCCTATTATTCTGCTCCTCTCGCTGCCGCCGCGTCGTGATGCCTTTCGTAATATAACTGTCATTTATTTCAGGGCGAGTTTTATCGCCCGGCTTTCATTTTACGGCGATGTCGCCCGATTTTCCGGCTGAGGGGGAAATGAGGAGGATCTGGCGAAAGCGCCTTCGAATAGCGCGAGAATAAATTCCCTGGCGGCCAGATGATTGAATCAAGAAACGCCGATTTGGCGGTTTTTTCAAAATAAAATTAAGAATGATGCTAATTCTATTTGGGGTAATTATCTTTTCTCATCTTTACATTGATTTTATGTATTGCTAAAGGGGGAAAGCTAAGCATAATTAACTGTGAAAGGAGCGGAGCTCCTATTCTCCCTGTCCGGGTTCTCCGTGGCGGGGATATTTTGAAGTCTGTCTAATCAAAAGGAGAAGTACCCATGATGGAAAAAAAAGTGATTATGTTGGCATTTGTCGCGGCAGCGTGTTCAAGCGCTTTACCTGCTCTGGCAGCAGATGGTCAGGTTAATTTTACCGGGAATATTGTCGATGCTGCGTGCAAGGTCACGAATGACTTGAGTAATCCATTAAATGTTGTTTTGGGTGATGTGGCCCGAACGGCATTTGCGGGTGGCAAGGGATCAACGTCCAGCGCGACAAAATTCACGCTGGAAGTCACCGATTGTCCGGATACGGTAAAAAGCGCCACCGTTAAGTTCGACGGCGCGGCCGATAACGGCGACAGCAACGTATTGCAGCTGACCCAGGAAACGGATGTCGCTACCGGCGTCGGTATCCAACTGTCTGATATTTCTAACAGTGTTCTGCCGCTTTACACGGCGTCGACGGCTTATCCGTTGGCTTCCGGCAGCGGCGTGAAAAATAACCTCGATTTTACCGCCCGCTATATTTCCACGCAGGCAGATGTTACCGCCGGTAAAGCTAATAGCGTCGCCACCTTTACGCTGAATTATAACTGATAATATTTTCTTGCCCGCTGGTTCACAGCGGGCTGTATTGCCTCGGAGATAATATTATGCGTTTTAATCGCTACGGCGCCTTAGCGGCTTTCATTATTTTATTGTTTGCGTCTACGGTTCACGCCGGCGTGGTGATTGGCGGGACGCGGGTGATATTCAACGGCGAAAAAAAAGAAGCGTCAATCAGCGTGGAGAATCCGGATAAAGAACCGTATTTGATTCAGTCCTGGCTGGAGAATCAACAAAGCGGGGTGGATAAAATCGCGTTTATCGTTACGCCGCCTTTATTTCGGCTGGACGGCAACCAGGAAAATATGCTGCGCATCGTGAAAGTGGGCGATGACTTACCGAAAGATAAAGAAAGCTTGTATTGGATGAATATTAAATCCATTCCTTCAACAACCCAGGCGGGTAAATCGAATACGCTGCAAATAGCGGTCAAGACCCGCATTAAATTGATTTATCGGCCGGCGCCGCTGCTCCGCCAGGTGCCCGAAGAAGTGACGCAGCAGCTGAAATGGCAGCGTGTCGGTTCAGAATTAAAACTCACCAACCCAACGCCTTATTATATGAACTTTCATTATGTCCGCATCGGGGGGCGGGAAATGAAAGAGGTGGCGTATATCGCGCCGATGAGCAGCGAAATGTTTGCATTGCCCGTGGCGGGCGCAACGTCGGTAAGCTGGAAATTAATTAATGATTATGGCGGCACAGGGAAAGAACATCAGTCAGGTATTTAATCTGTAAGGGAAGGCAGACAGAGGGATAAAACATTTCAATAATGGAGCTAATGAATGATAACTCAAAAGCGTATATTAGCGAAGCGGGATGCTTGGCTGAAACGCATAGCCTTATTCACGGCAACAACGGCGGTATGCGGCAACATGGCTAATCCCGCCTTCTCTCGTGACTATTTTAATCCGGCGTTGCTGGAAACCGGGCGCTCAGGTCAGCAGCACGTCGATCTGTCGATTTTTGAAAATGGCCAGCAGGTTCCCGGCACGTATCGGGTCGATATTTGGGTGAACGACATGCTGCTGGAAACGCGCGAGGTGTCGTTCGCTCTGCGGGCCGGCAGCGACGAGAAGGCCGATCTGCAGCCTTGTCTGACGCGGGAAGATCTGAAACGGCTTGGGGTGAAAGTTGAGCTGTTTCCCGGTTTGGCCGGTGCCGATCGCTGCGCGAATTTGGCCGCGATCCCGCAGGCCTCGGCGCAATTTCAATTTAACCGCCAACGCCTGATGCTGAGTATCCCCCAGGCGGCGTTGGAAAATAAGGTGCGCGGATACGTTCCGCCGGAACAATGGGATGAAGGCCTGCCGGCGATGCTGCTGAACTATGGCTTCACCGGCAGCAACAGCAAGGGGCGCGATCGATTCACCCAGAGCGCAAGCAGTTATTACCTTAACCTGCGGCCGGGCTTCAACCTGGGCGCCTGGCGAGTGCGGAACTACACCACCTGGAGCTACAACAGCGCCGGCGGCGGGCGAGCGTCGGAGGATCGTTGGGACTCCGTCTATACCTACGCCCAGCGCAATATCATCCGCCTGAAAAGCTTGCTGACGCTCGGCGAAAGCAGCAGCCCGTCCGATGTGTTTGACAGCGTGTCGTTTCGCGGCGCGCAGTTGGCTTCCGATGACGACATGTTGCCGGAAAGCCTGCGCGGTTATGCGCCGGTGGTGCGCGGCATCGCGCGCAGCAATGCGCAAGTGGTCATTCGTCAAAACGGCTATGTCATCTACCAGAGTTACGTTGCGCCGGGCGCGTTTGAAATTTCGGACATGTACCCGACCGGCGGCAGCGGCGATTTGGAGGTGACTATCAAGGAGGCGGACGGCAGCGAACAGCACCTGACCGTTCCCTTCGCCAGCCTGCCGGTGCTGCAACGCGAAGGGCGGCTGAAATATGCGCTGACCTCGGGGCAATACCGCACTTACGATCACAGCGTAGATAAAAAGATCTTCTCGCAGGCCAGCCTGATTTATGGCTTGCCCGCCGGTTTCACCCTGTATGGCGGCGGCCAATTCGCCGGGCCGTATCAATCGCTGGCATTGGGTCTGGGCAAGAACCTGGGCGAGTTCGGCGCCCTGTCGGCCGACGTCACCCAGGCGTGGGCAAAGCAGGAGCATCAACCGAAAAGCGATGGTCAGTCATGGCGCGTGCGGTACAGCAAAAATATCGTCGAGACGGGGACGAACTTCGCCATCGCCGGCTACCGCTATTCGACCAGCGGCTACTATGGGCTGCAGGAAGTGCTGGACACCTATCGCAGCGGCAACCGTTACGCCCCGATAGACCGCCGCAAGAATCGCGGCGAAATCACGCTGAACCAGAATTTATGGGAAGGGGCGGGGTCGCTTTCACTCAGCGCGGTCTCCGAAGACTATTGGGGATCCGAGCGCAATATGCAGTCGCTGAGCGCGGGTTACAACAATAGCTGGAATGGCATCAGCTACGGTTTTAACTACAGCTACAGCCGGAATTCACAGGCTACTTACGGCGATTCGAACCGCGGGCGCATTTACGATCGCGATCAGATCTTCGCTTTCAACATCAGCGTGCCATTAGAGAAATGGCTGAGCAACACCTACGCCACCTACAACCTCAACACCAGCAAAAAAGGCAATACCAGCCATACGGCGGGCCTCAACGGCACGGCGCTGGCCGGCGGCAACCTCAGCTGGAGCGTACAGGAAGGGTATGGCAGCCAGGGCCAGGGCAACAGCGGCAACGCCAACGCCGACTGGCGCGCGACGTACGGCGAACTCACGGCGGGCTATGCCTACGATCGCAGTCAACAGCGCGTCAACTACGGGGTGAAGGGCGGGGTGATCGCCCATGAAGACGGTGTGACCTTCGGTCAACCGTTCGGCGAAACCGTCGCCCTGGTACAGGCGGCCGGCGCGAGCGATGTGGCGGTCGGCAATCAGGTCGGGGTGAAAACCGACTGGCGCGGCTACGCGATCGTTCCTTACGCCACGCCTTATCGCAACAATTCGATTCGCCTCGATGTCGACAGCTTGCCGGATGATGTCGATCTCGAGTTGACGAACCAGTCGGTCACGCCGACTCGCGGCGCGGTGAGCCGGGCGAATTTCAAAGCCAACGTCGGCAGACGGATTTTGATGAAGGTGACGGACTCGCAGGGGGCACCTCTGCCGCTGGGCGCCAGCCTGCGTCTTGCCGAGGGGGCGACTCAGCCGTTCCTGGTCGGCGGCGACGGCGTGGTCTATCTGAGCGGCATGGCGGAAAAGGGCCTGCTCATCGCGCAGTGGGGCAGGAATGGCGAGAACCAATGCCGCATCCGTTACCAGTTGCCGGCGGAGCCGCCGTCAGCGGGTCTCCAAACCCTAAACGGCGTTTGCCAATAGATCTCGCTCTATTTCCATCATGACTTTTAAGTGAGAGTGAAAATGAACGTTTTTCTCAGGATATTCGGTTACGGCGCCCTGGTGTGGCTGGCGACGCTCACGACGGCGGTTTATGCCGGCACCTGTACCACCAACGCGAAAACCGCCCGTATGGGGTTGCTGACGCTGGCCGTGGATCCGCGCATTGAAGTCGGCGAGCAGTTGGCTGTTCGAACCGAGAACAGCATTAACGGCACGACGTTTTCTTTTCTTTGTTCCGGTTCGGTCGCCTATCGCTCCATGTCGCCGCTGACGCCGAGCGCGCTGCCCGGCGTATTTGAAACGGGCATCGAGGGCGTGGGGGTGACGATTTCAGACTTATGGCAGAGCAATAAGAACGTGCCCGTCAACACGGCGATTTCGCCCAACTTGCTGACGCCGTGGATCAATCGAAACGATGTTCGGCTGACGTTTATTAAAACCGGCCCGATCAAAACCGGCGGCGATATGGGCGGGAAAATTATCGCCAGATATTATCTGGATTCGACCTCCATTTTGGATATCAGTATTTCCGGCATGAAGGTCATTCAGAAAAGTTGCCTGGTTGATTTGAACTATAAAAATCAAACGGTAAATCTGGGCAGCCCTAAACGCAGCGAGTTTAACGGCGTCGGCAGCACGGCGGCGTCTTCCGAACGCAATTTTTCCGTGGTTCTGCAATGTCAGGAGGACAATATTCCGGTTCAGGTCACGTTCGAGGCGGCCGGAAATTCGCCAGGCGTGGGAATGATTGATATCGCCGACGGCGCCGATGCGGCGAAGGGCGTCGCCGTGGAAGTGTTGGATGAGAACCGTAATCCATTAACGTTTTCCAGACCGATCAATTACCACACCGCGGCTGAAAAAGAGATCAGGATCCCCTTGATGGCGCGCTATAAGCAAACGGGAGCCATTAGCCCCGGACAGGCCGACGCGGTGATGACATTCACCATTACGCAGAATTAAAGAGACCCCTATTAAAAATATAATGTCGTCTGTTCGCGCGACATTATTGGTGGCATCAGGCGCTGCAGGCCGATGCCAATGCAATGACAACACGCATGTATGGCAGTGTTTGTCCGTTTAAATATGGAGATTAACCAATGAAAGAACTGTCTGTTATCGAAATGAATGAAGTGTCAGGCGCTTATTCCTGGGATATGAGCAATGGACTGTCGGGGCTGATTGGCAGCGCCGTCTCCAATGCCGCGGAAGCCGTTTCATCCATCGCTCTGGGCGCCTCCGTGGGCAGTATGGCGGGCGCCGTCATCGGCGGTAAGCACGGCGGCGACGGCGGCGGCCTGCTGGGCGTCGGCTCGATTGGCCAGGGCGTCGGCATGGTCGCCGGCGGCATCCTGGGCGGCGTAGCCAGCGGCGTGGCCGCAGCCGTTATTGGCTGGGACACCACGCTGGAATACTCCAAAAAAGGCCTCGATGGGCTGATTAACGGCACCATCAGCTAAATCCATACGCGGTCCAAAGCCGCAGCGTTCTCGCTGCGGCTGTCTCCCGGTCAGGCAAGCGCAGGTTCTTCCTATGAGTGATAATAAGAGCAGGAATATTTTCCGCCAGGAGGCGGTCAATTATCAACGTCAAAGATGGACCGGCAGGGCGCTGTTAATTTCCGGCGCGTCGAGCCATGTGATTGCCGCCACCTGTTTCACTTTTATTCTGATCCTGGCGGGCGCACTCTATTTTTGCGAGTACACGCGCCGGGTCGATGTTGAAGGCGAGGTGATCAGCATCCCGCATTCCACCAATGTGTTTTCCTCCCAATACGGTTACGTGAGCCAGGCATTCCATAAAGCCGGTGACGTCGTGGAAAAGGACGAGCCGCTGTATGTGATTGATGTCTCGAGAAGCACCACGTCCGGCAATGTCAGCCATATCGCGGCCAGCGAAATAAGCAAACAGATTAGCAATCTGGATTCGATAATCAGCAAGCTGAATAAAAATAAAACCGCCATGCTGGATAATTTGCGCAAACAGATCAATAGCTATGAAAACGCCTATAAAGAAACCGAGAAACTGAACCTCAGCGCCAAAGAGGGGATGGATAAAATGCGGGATAGCCTGAAAAATTACGAACACTATTTGACGAAAGGCCTGATCACCAAAGATCAGTTAAATTATCAGCGCTCGCTCTTTCAGCAACAGCAAAGCTCGTATCAGGCGCTCTACAGCCAAAAGATCCAGCAAAATATTCAACTGTCGCAGTTGCGCAGCGATTTGCTGATTCGCGCCGCCGATTACGACAATCAGATATCGCAAAGCGAATCGCAACGCAGTGATTTACAACGCCAGCTGGCGGAGTCCAATGCCGGCGGCCAGGTCATTATCAAAGCGCCGCTCAAGGGGAAAATTGAGTCGCTGAGCGTGACCGCCGGGCAGGTGGTCGAGAGCGGCAGCAGTCTGGCGCAAATCAAACCGATTGATAACATCAAATATTATCTGGTTTTATGGCTGCCGAATAACAGTTTGCCCTACGTGAAAATCGGCGATGGCATCAACATTCGCTATGAAGCCTTCCCGTCGGATAAATTCGGTCAGTTTCCGGGAAAAATAGAATCCATCTCGTCGGTCCCCGCCTCCCCGCAGGAAATGTCGGAATACAGCAGCGGAAATAAACGGGAAAGGAACGCCTACTACAAAGTGCTGGCGTCCATCAGCGACACGCAATTCAGCGATAAAGGCAAATATCTCGAAATCAGCAGCGGGCTGCAGGCCAGGGTCATCGTCTTCCTGGATAAGAAACCGCTTTATCAGTGGGCGATCGCGCCTTTGTATGACATAAAAAACAGCGTCGTGGGGCGAGTCGATGAAGGACAATAATCTCTTTGAACGGATCAACGAGAAGTTAACATTCTCACTGCGCAAGCGGGTGCCGAGCATCTTGCAGTCGGAGTCATCGGAATGCGGCCTGGCGTGCCTCGCCATGATCGCCTCCTATTACGGGTTTAATGTGGATATGCTGAGCCTGCGGCAGCGATTCGGCATTTCCACCCAGGGCGCGACCCTGGGGACGATCTCTCAAATCGCGTCGCAAATCCAGCTGAAGACGCGCGCCTTGTCCTTGGACATCGACGAAATCAATCAGCTGAAAACGCCCTGCATACTGCACTGGAATATGAATCACTTCGTGGTGTTGGTTAAGGTGCAGCGCGCCGGTTTTGTCATTCACGATCCGGCCTTCGGGCGCAGAGTGATCGGGCTGCAGGAGATGTCGAATCATTTTACCGGCATCGCGTTGGAGCTGTGGCCCGACAGGGCCTTTCAAAAAGAGACCCTCAAGACCCGTTTGCGCCTGCTGGATTTGATGAAAAACATCGAGGGCCTGCCGGGGACGCTGCTCAAGATCTTTGCGTTATCGATAGTCATCGAATCGGTCAACCTGCTGCTGCCGGTGGGAACGCAACTGGTGACCGACCATGTCATTCAGGCGCATGACTACAGCCTGCTGACGGTCATCTGTTTGGGGCTGATCTTCTTCACCTTGTTCCGCGCGGTGGTCAGTATCGCCAGGGCCTGGATCTCCATCGTGCTCGGGACGCTGACCGATATTCAGTGGAAGACGACGCTGTTTGAACACCTGATGAAGCTGCCGCTGGATTTTTTCGAAAAACGGCACCTGGGGGACATCCAATCGCGCTTTTCCTCGCTGGATGCGATCAGAACCACCTTTACCAATAATATCGTCAGCGGGATCATCGACGGCATCATGACGGTCGGGCTGTTCGCGATGATGATGGTCTACGGCGGCTGGCTGGTCTGGGTCGTGGCGGGCTTCACTCTGATCTACATCCTCATCAGGATGATGACTTACAGAACCTACCGTCAATTCTCGGAGGAGCAGATCGTCAAAGCGGCCAAGGCCAACTCGCATTTCATGGAGACGCTGTACGGCATCTCGACCGTCAAGGCGCTGGGCATCAAGGAAACGCGCTCCAGCTATTGGCTCAATCTGAACGTCGACGCCGCCAATACCAATATCAAAATCACCCGATTCAATATGATGTTCGGCGGGATCAATACCTTTATCACGACGCTCGATCAGGTGGCGATCCTGTGGCTTGGCGCCATGATGGTCATCGACAATTCCATGACGCTCGGCATGTTCATGGCGTTCAATGCCTATCGCGGCCAGTTCTCTCAGCGGGCCTCGAGCCTGATCGACCTGGCGATCGGCTTGCGCATGCTGTCGCTGCACAATGAGAGGATATCCGACATCGTCTTTACCGATGCGGAGACGGAGTCCGCGCCGCGACAGGTTTTCCCCTCGGGCACGGGGATTGCCATTGAGGTAAAAAATCTTACGTATCAATATGACGCGCTGTCGCGGCCGATCTTCAAAGACCTGAACATGCGCATTGCGGCCGGCGAAAGCGTGGCCGTCGTGGGCGCCTCCGGCGCGGGCAAGACCACCTTGCTGAAGGTGATGTGCGGTTTGCTCAGCCCCACTTCCGGCCAGGTTTTGGCCGACGCGATGGATATCCATAAAGTCGGGGTGAATAACTACCGTAACGCGATCGCCTGCGTGCTGCAGGACGACCGGCTGTTCTCCGGGTCCATTGCGGAAAACATCAGCGGGTTTGAGGTCAATGCCAATAAAGAGCTGATCATGGCCTGCGCGATACACAGCAATATCCACGATGAAATCATGCAGATGCCGATGGGCTACGAAACCCTGATCGGCGAGTTGGGCAACGGCATCTCCGGCGGGCAAAAGCAACGTCTGTTTATCGCGCGCGCCCTCTATCGCCGCCCGAGCGTGCTGTTTATGGATGAAGCGACCAGCCATCTGGACGTTGAGAATGAGTCGGCGATCAACCGGGCGATATCTTCGCTGAATATTACGCGCGTGATCGTCGCCCACAGAAAGTCGACCATCGACTCGGCCGACAGGGTAGTGGTGCTGGGGGCCGAGAGCGGCGCGCCGGCAGGCGGCGGTGAATAAAGGGCGCTTGCCGGCGCCGGGGCGAAGCCGGCAATGCAGGCTGTCCCCACGGCGAAAATCGCGGTAAAATGCAGCAGTTGACCCTATCGCATTCCATCAGGCCGTCGAACCCGCTATGAAAACGCGCAAACCGCGCCGCCCGCCCGGGCGGTGGATCTATTACATCCTGCATGAAGACATGCTGTGGCCTTGCCCGGTCAAATGGGAGTGGGAGAGCGGCTATAACGCCTGGCTGCCGTTTTACTATTCCCCCACGCTGGAATTCGTCGCCGGCAACCCCGCCCGCGCCACCAAGGTCAGCAGCGGCCGACGCTAAGCGGGCCGCGCGTGCTGCTCGCCTTGCCGCCCGACGTCCGCTCACCTAAGATCATCTCATCACCCACAGGTTTTCCCGGAGCCCCCATGTTGACTCTGTTTCGCACGTCTCTTTGCGGCGCGGTGGCATTACTGCTGCTCGCCGGTTGTCAGCAGACGGCGCATAAACCGGCGCCGCCGCTGCAGGCGCAGCTGGATCACATCGCTTCGATGCTGGCCGGCGGACACTTCCTGCGCGTGGACTGCGGGCGCAGCGAGATACCGGACGACGTGAAGCTGCAGCGCACCGCAATGCGCGCGGCGCAGCGCCGCGGCTGGGACACGCAGGCGGCAGGGTATCGGCAGTTGCCGGCGCTTACCCAGGCGCGTTACCTGACCCTGCAACAGGACAATCAGCTGCTGACGGAAAAATGCGCTGCGCTCAGCCGCAGCACCGCCCGCTTTATCGCGGCGGCGCAGGCCGATCAGGAAGATTACATGGAGTAGCGCGCCGGCATGCCTTTCGGGCGCGCGTTATGGGCGCCCCAAAATTCTTTGCAGGATAACGATTTATCGATCATCATTTGAAATGATGTTTCACTTTTACCCATCGAGCCCATCTTGAACCTGTATGCCGCACTGCGTCAGCGCGTGGAAAATACGCGCTGGTACGCCAAACGGAAAAGCTACCGCGTGCTGTTCTGGCGCGAGATCACGCCACTGGCGGTGCCCATCTTTCTGGAGAACGCCTGTGTCCTGCTGATGGGGGTGCTGAGCACCTTTCTGGTGAGCTGGCTCGGTAAAGAGGCGATGGCCGGGGTAGGGCTGGCGGACAGTTTCAACATGGTGATCATCGCCTTTTTTGCCGCGGTGGATCTCGGCACCACCGTGGTGGTGGCCTTCAGCCTCGGCAAGCGCGATCGCCGGCGGGCGCGGGCGGCGGCGCGTCAGTCGCTGGTGCTGATGACCGGCGTGGCGCTGCTGTTGGCGGCGGGCATCCACCTGGCGGGCGAGCCTATCATTGATGTGATCGCCGGCGCGGCCTCGCCGGAGGTGAAAGCGCTGGCGCTCTCTTACCTGCAAACCACGGTGTGGAGCTACCCGGCGGCGGCGATTGCGTTGATCGGCAGCGGCGCCCTGCGCGGCGCGGGCAACACCAAGATCCCGCTGCTTATCAATGGCGGCATGAATATCCTCAATATCATCATCAGCAGCATCCTGATTTACGGCATGCTGGGCTGGCATGGCCTGGGGTTCGTCGGCGCCGGGCTGGGGCTGACGATTTCCCGCTATATCGGCGCCATCGCCATCCTCTACGTGCTGGCGATCGGCTTTAATCCGGCGCTGCACATCACGTTGAAAAGCTATTTCACGCCACTCAAGATGAGCATCCTGTGGGAAGTGTTGGGGATCGGCATTCCCGCCAGCGTCGAGTCGGTACTGTTTAACGGCGGCAAGCTGTTGACGCAGATGTTTGTCGCCGGCATGGGCACCAACGTGATCGCCGGCAACTTTATCGCTTTCTCCATCGCTTCGTTGATCAACCTGCCGGGCAACGCGTTGGGATCGGCTTCGACCATTATCGTCGGCCGGCGGCTCGGCAAAGGCGAGATCGGCCAGGCGGAGCGGCAGCTGCGCCATATTTTCTGGCTGTCGACCCTTGGGCTGACCGCCATCGCCTGGGGCACCGCGCCGCTGGCCGGGGTGTTCGCCGCGTTTTATACCTCGCAGGATGATGTGAAAACGGTGGTGAAAACCCTGATCTGGCTCAACGCCGCCTTTATGCCGATCTGGGCCGCTTCCTGGGTCTTGCCCGCCGGGTTGAAAGGCGCGCGCGACGCCCGCTTCGCCATGTGGGTGACGATGCTCGGCATGTGGGGGTGCCGCGTGGTGGCCGGCTACGCGTTGGGCATCGAACTGGGCATGGGCGTGGTGGGCGTCTGGTTGGGGATGTTCCTCGATTGGGCGGTGCGCGGCGCCTTATTCTACTGGCGCATGGTCAGCGGGCGCTGGCTGTGGAAATATCCGCGGGTCAGGCGCTCGGACGCCGGGTGACGATCCGCCGCCGACAGCCGCGGCAAGGTCAATACAGCAGCGTCATCGCGCTGAAGAACAACAGCGTCAAGGCGATGATGATGAGATTTTGCGTGGCTTTGCGCACCAGTTTGCTGGCGCTCAGGCGGCTGTCGATGACGTAGAGCAGCGGCACCATCAGCAGCACATAGGCGAACATCAGCATGGCGGTAAAGGGCTGCAGGTTCATTCATGTTCCTCCTGGGCGTCATCATGGCCGATCAGGTGTATCAGTACGGCTTGCGTCTGGCGGTGCTGGCCGATAAAGGGCGACGTGGCTGGCGACGCCGGCGCGAACGTCAGGCCGGCGCGTCGCGTTTTCACCGCCGCTTGCAAAATCTTCTTTCGATGCTTCCGAGTATGGTCGACCATGCGCCTCCGAATAGGGCCGCCCGAAGGCGGCCGATCGTTGTATTGCCCATTAAGCTGGAGAGGATCGCAGCCGCTGCCGGGGCCGCAGAGGTATAATATTGCGAATGATAACCATTATCAATAATGGAGGTGAAAAAATTAAGGGTATTGCGAGGGGGCAGCCGGCGGGGCGGGAAAAGAAAAAGCACGCCTTGCGGCGTGCTTTGCGGGGTACTAACGGCGGTGGTTACTTCTGATCGGGCAGGGCGTAAGCGACCACGTAGTCGCCCAGCTTGGTGCCGAAGGAGCCGTGGCCGCCGGCGTAGATCAGCACGTACTGCTTGCCGTTGACCTCATAGGTCATCGGCGTCGCCTGGCCGCCGGCCGGCAAGCGCGCTTCCCACAGTTTTTCACCGTTGGTCACGCTGAAGGCGCGCAGGTAGTTGTCCGCGGTGGCGCCGATGAAGAACACGTTACCGGCGGTGGTCACCGGGCCGCCCAGCATCGGCATGCCCATTTTGAACGGCAGCGGCAACGGTGAGCTGTCGCGCACGGTGCCGATGCGTTTTTTCCACACGATGTCGTTGGTTTTCAGATCCACGGCGGAAATGTAACCCCAGGCCGGCTGTTTGCACGGCAGGCCGAACGGCGACAGGAACGGGTTCAGGGTGACGCCGAACGGCACGCCATACTGCGGCTGTACGCCGGACTCGGTGCCGCTGCCGCCTTTGTCGCCTTCCGGCGGCTCAATCGGGTTGCCTGGGCCGCGCGGGATCAGTTTGGAGACGAACGGCAGCGCGATCGGGTTGGCGATGGCGATTTCGCGATCGGTATCGACGGCCAGGCCGCCCCATTCGAACATGCCCAGGTTACCCGGGAACACCAGCGTGCCTTGCTCGGAAGGCGGGGTGAAGGTGCCTTCATAACGCAGGCTGTGGAACATCACGCGGCAGACCAGCTGATCATAGATGGTCGCGCCCCACATGTCGGCGCCGGTCAGTTTCTTCTCAGGACGGAAGGTCAACTCGGAGAACGGCTGGGTCGGTGACAGGCGATCGCCCTTGGCCGGGCCTTGCGGTACCGGTTTCTCCGGCGCCGGCACCACCAGTTCGCCGTTGGTACGGTTCAGCACGAAGATGTTGCCGGTTTTGGTCGGCACATAGATGACCGGCACTTTTTTACCGCTCTTGTCGGTAATGTCCGCCAGGGTCGGCTGCGCCGGCACGTCCATATCCCACAGGTCATGGTGGACCGTCTGATAGAACCAGGCCAGTTTGCCGGTGGAGGCGTTCAGCGCCAACAGGCCGCTGGCGTAGCGTTCCATTTCCGGGGTGCGATCGCCGCCCCAGATGTCCGGAGTGGAAACGCCCATCGGCAGGTAAACGATATCCAGCTTGGCGTCATAGGCGGCAGGCGCCCAGGAGTTCGGCGAGTTCGGCACGAAGTGGTGCTCGTCCGCCGGGATGGCGTTCGGATCTTTCGCGCCCGGATCGAAGGCCCACAGCAGCTTGCCGCTGTTGACGTCGAAGCCGCGGATCACGCCGGAAGGCTCGCGGTTGGAGTAGTTGTCGGTCACGGCACCGGCGACGACGATCACTTTATCGGTGATCACCGGCGGCGAGGTCGGCTCGTAGTGGCCCGGCGTCGCATACGGCATATTGCTCTGCAGGTTCAGCTCACCGTTGTTGGCGAAGTCCGGGCAGGGTTTGCCGGTTTCGGCGTCCAGTGCGAACAGACGGCCGTCGTTGACCGGCAGAATGATGCGGCGTGCGCACATCGCCGGAGCGGCGTCGCCGGCGGCGCCTGCGGCTGCGGCGGTTTCGTGGTAAGACACGCCGCGACAGGTGATGTGCTGGAAGGTTGGGTTGTATTTCAGCTGCGGATCAAACTTCCATTTTTCTTTACCGGTGGCGGCATCCAGCGCGAACAGCTTCTGGTGCGGCGTACACATGTAAAGGGTATCGCGGATCTTGATCGGCGTGACTTCGTTGGTGATCTCACCCGGATCGTTGGCGGTCTTCAGATCGCCGGTCTGGAAACGCCAAACCTCTTGCAGCTGGCCAACGTTTTTGTCGTTGATCTGGCTCAGCGGCGAGTAACGGGTGCCTTCCTGGGTGCGGCCATAGGCCGGCCAGTCGGCGCCGGTGGCGTCTTTCGGTTGTACCTGGGCGGCGTCAAGGGTGCCGTTAATCTCTTGCGGATCGTTGAACACGGCATAGGCCAGCGCGATGACGGTGATCGCCAGCGCCGCGCTCAGCGCGCCGTAGGCGAATTTGCCGTTGGCCACCAGCTTGCGGTAGATAAACGGCAACACCAGCCACAGGCCGAAGAAGAAGGTGACGTCCAGGCGCGGCGTCAGCGCCCAGAAGTCCGGGCCCACTTCCCACAGGGCCCAAATCGTGGTGCCCAGCAGGAATACCGCGTACAGCAGCAGCGCGGTGGCGCGGCGGCGGAACAGCAGCCAGGAAGTCGCCAGCAGCACCAGCCCGGCGATGATGTAATACAGCGAACCGCCCAACTTGGCCAGCCAGATGCCGCCGCCGAGCAGATAAAGCCCGCTCAGCGCGGCAAACAGCGCCGTTATGACGATAAGCGGCGATAGTGACGCTTTATTTTGCATAGCAATACCCTTACCAAAAATGAAAGTCCCCGATTTAGAGATTAAGCCAAATCGGAAAAAACACGCGGTTTCTCCCTATTATTTCAGCGAGAAGCCGCTAGGGTGACGTAAAACCCATCCCGTTTTTTAACCTTAAGGTGCTTTGCCTTATTCAAAGCGATAAGACAAGGTGGCGCCGCCACCCCAGTTGCGCCCCGGCGCCGGCTCGAAGTAGCGGCCGTTGCCTTCGTTGACGATCACCGAACCGACGTATCGGCGATCGAAAACATTGTCCACCCGGCTGAACACGTCCAGCGCCCAGCGGTTCCAGGTAAAGCGATAACCGGCGTTTACGCCGGCCACGGTGTAAGAGGGAGCCTGCGCGCTGTTGGCGTCATTGGCCTGAATGTCGCTCATGTAGCGCAGCTCCGCGCCGGCGTGCCAGCCTTCCGGCGGGGCATAGGCCAGCGAGGCGTAGCCCATGTTGCGGGCGATGCCCGGCAGGCGATTGCCGGCGGGAATGGTTTGGGCCGGGGTACAAACGGCTTTGCCGCACATCTCGCTGCGGTAGGTGGCGTCCAGCAGCGTCCAGGCCATATGCAGGCGCCAGTCCAGCGCGAACTCTTGATCCAGCGCCAGTTCCAGGCCGCGCCGCCGGGTTTTGCCGGCGTTGGCGTAGCTGGTGCGCCCACCGCTGCTTTCCGCCACCACCAGCTCGTTGTCGGTATCGGTCTGGAACAGGGCGGCGCTCACCAGGCCGTTGCCGAGGCGCAGTTTGCTGCCCAGTTCGACGGTGTCGCTGGTGGACGGCTGCAGGCCGATGTTCAGGCCGGCCTGGCCGTCGGGGCGATAGGAGAGTTCGTTGATGGTCGGGGTTTCAAAGCCGCGGCCGGCTGAGAGATAAACGTTCCACGCCGGATTGATTTTATAGTTGAGCGAGCCCATCGGCAGCCACTGGTGGTAGCGTTTGCTGCCGCTGTCGTCGCCGTTACGCGGCGTGATGTAGTAGTCGGTCGAGTCGAAGCTGACCGTGCTGTAGCGCAGGCCGGCGTCCAGCGTCCAGTGCGGCGTCAGTTGCCAGGAGGTTTGCAGGTAAGGATCCAGGTTCCAGATGCGGTTTTTCTCGTTGCGCCGCTGGTCGCCTTTCTCGCCGTAGTCCACTGTGCCGTCTCGCAGAATAAAGTTTTCAAACCCCTGCCGGCGTTCGGTCATGGTTTCATAATCCAGACCGCCGATCAGTGTTACCGGTAACGAGGCGAGAGTATCCTCATGCTTCCAGCGAGTGTCAATGCCCTGATATTTTCTTTCCAGCACGATCACCCCGCCGGCGTGGGTAGGGTTGAGCTGCGGCCCGCGTGGAATGGATTGGTACTGCGTGGTGTGGCGCTCGCCGTGGTAGGCGGTCAGCGTCAGTTCGTCGCGCTCGCTCATCTGGCGCTGATAGCGCACGCCGGCCTGAGTCTGATCGAGCGACTTGCGGGTGTTGTATTGATCCGCGCGCGGCGCCTGGCGCGGGTTTTCCTTCCATTCCGCTTCGGTCAGGCCGCCCGGATCGCCGGCGTCAATGGAGACGCTGTTGAACATCAGCGTCAGGGTACTGACGTCGTCCAACCGCACGCCGAGCTTGCCGTTGCCGAGGTTTTTCCGCGCGGCGCTGTGATCGCGATAGCCCTGAGTGGTGAAGCGGGTGCCGGAGATAGCGTAGTTGACGTCGCCGGCCTGGGTGCCGTCGCCGGTGGCGCCGGTCGCTTTCACCCCGTAGCGCCAGGTGTTGTCGCTGCCGAAATAGCTGCCGGCCTCCAGCGTTGGCGGCTGGGCGCCGGTCTGGGTGTCAACGTTGATCACCCCGCCCGAAGCGTTGCCGTACAGCGCGGAATAGGGGCCGCGCAGCACCTCGATGCGCTCGACGGAGTTGATGTCGATGTTGGAGGTTTGTCCCTGGCCGTCAGGCATGGTGGCGGGGATGCCGTCGACGTACATGCGCACCCCGCGCACGCCGAACATCGAACGGCTGCCGAATCCGCGTATCGACAGCTGCAGGTCCTGCGCATAGTTTTGTCGGTTTTGAAGCTGCAGACCCGGCACGCTGCCAAGGTTTTCCGACAGGTTAATCTGCGGTGCGGCGTTGCGCAGGTCCTGGCCGTCGATCACGCTGACGGACACCGGCGATCCCAGCTCGGTCAATCCGATGGGTTGCGCCATTACCACCATCGTATCGCTGTCTTTCTGATCCGCCGCCAGGGCCGAACCGATGCAGACCGGCTGCAGCAATAACAGGGTTGCCGGGGTCAAGACGGGACGTTTTTTATTCATCAGATAATTCTGCCAATAATGCTGAAAAAATTGCCCGCAAGTGGGCGAAAATAGCCATTTGTGACTCCCTGTACTGGCATTCAATGGGAGGGAAACTGCATCCTGCAACGAGTATAGGATATTCCGACACCGTACGCTTTGGAATAGCGCAACTGAAAGATGCGTGTTTTCATTTAAGAAGATTCTCTTTTTCATCGATTTTTCTGCGATGCCTTTAAATTAGATTTATTTATATTAAATATATTCCCATCCTTGATTTTAATTTATTTACAATAGTTATTTTATTTATGAATGTAAAACAAGGAGTCATTTTTAAATGGTAAATTATTTTTTATGTCATTGTTTTTAATGGTTTTAGTTTATTTATTTTTTTGTGGCTTTATTTTTTATAAAAATAAAATAATATTCGCTCTTATGTTTTTTAAGTTTTCGCCTAACAGCTCAATCGCATAACCATCACGGTATTTATGCCATGCATAAATATCTATTCATATATTATTTGAATATATTAAAAGGGAATTGATTCATGGGCGCGATCATCGCTTCACCCTATACCCACACGTTTTGGAATGAATACGTCCTCAATCCACACTCCTGCGAGTACAACCTGGTGCTGGATCAGACCATTGAGGGGGCGCTGGACGTCGATCGACTGCGCGCGGCGGTCGAGGGCGTGTGCCGGGACTATATTCTGTTTCACCATGTCCTCGACGACAGCTCGCCGCAATTACGCTGGGTAAAGACGGAGAAGAAAATTGCGTTGGAAACGCTTGATGCCGATTGCGATGTCGGCAAATTAATCAATACGCCGTTCGATCTCCGGGAGGGGCCGCTGTGCCGCTTCTACCTGATTAAGCTGGCGCCGCAGCGCTATAATTTGATCATTGTCGTTCATCACATCCTGATCGACGGCCTGTCCGGCCAGGAGTTCTACAACGCCGTTTCCGCCTATTACAATCGCGGGGCTGCCGTGGCGCCGCCGCAGGCGGATGAAACGGACATTTGTCGATTGTACCGGCGCTATGAGGCGGATATCGCGGCGTTGAAGCAGGACTTCGCTTCCGCGTCATTCTGGGGCGACCGGTTGGCCGAATGCGCCCCGCGCGTAGCGTTGCCTTATCTCCCCGGTGAAGCCCCCGAAGCCCCCGGCGCCGGCGAAGTGCGCTTTACGTTGCCGTTCGCCGAGTGGCAGGCGCTGAAGTCCGGCGTCAGGTATGCCAACCCATTCCTGATATTCAAAACGCTGTGGGCGTTGCTGATCGCCCGGCAATCCGCGCAGGACACGGTGCATATCGGTTATCCCGTCGCGCCGGACGGCGGCGAGCCGCTGTTCTTCGGCGCCCAGGTCAACACCGCGGTGTTTCCCTTAACGCTCGCCCCGCAAGCCACGTTCAACCAGCTGTACCGCGCGACGCTGGCCTACAGCAAAGCGCTCAAGGCGACGGGCAAGCTGCGGCACAGCCAATTGCCGGTTTATGACATGCTGAACCTCAGCCCGGTGCGCGAGCTGAACGTCAATTTCACTCAGGCTTACCTGAAAGATGCGCCGCTGGCGCTTGACGGTTGCCGCATCGGCGTCAATCACCGTTACAACGTCGATCTGGCCGGTTCGGAACTGCTGCTGGAGTATCAGCCGACCGAGCAGGCCTTTGAGTTTCGCCTGCGTTATCGGCCCGATCTGTTCGACGCCACGCAAATGGCGGAGATGGCGGATCAGTATCTCGGGCTATTGCAGCGTGCGCTAGCCGAACCGGACGCGCCGATAGCCGCGTGGCCGCAGCTCACGGCGCAGCAGGTTTTACGCTGCCGCGACGCCTGGGAGAGCGAGCCGGACACGGCCGATCCAGGGGCGACACTGCTCGACGGCGTGGCCCGCCAGGCGCGCCGTCATCCGGAACGCATCGCCGTAACCGATGCCAACGGTTCGCTCAGCTACCGCCAACTGGCGCAGCGCAGCGATCGCCTGGCAATACGGCTGAGGGAAGAATATCGCCGGTTGCGCGGCGCCGCCATGCCGCCAGAGACGCTGATCCCGCTGTATCTGCAGCGCAGCGCGGAAGCGGTGGTGGCGATGCTGGCCATCATGAAGGCGGGCGGCGCCTATGTGCCGCTGGATCCCGCGGCGCCGGCGCAGCGCCTGGAATATATTCTGCAAGAGGTGAACAGCCCCATCGTCCTGACGGAAAGCGCATTGCAAGGGGCGGCGCAGCGACTGGCGCCGGACGGCGTTTGCCTGGCGGCGGATGAACCGCTTGCCGATGTGGATGCCGCGAGCCTGCCGCATGTCGAAGCCCGGCAATTGGCCTATGTGATTTACACCTCCGGCACCACCGGGCGGCCGAAAGGCACGCTGTGTGAACACCGGGGCGCGGCCAACATGGTAAGGGGCCATACGCAGCGTTTGCTGCGCAATGAATCGGGCGCGCTCAACTGCCTGCAGTTCGCGTCGCTGGCCTTTGACGCGCACGTGTTTGAAGTGTTCATGGCCCTGAGCAACGGCCACCGGCTGTTCATCGCGGGCGAGGCGCAGCGGCGCGATCCGGCGCTGTTGTGCGGCCAAATGGCGGCCTGGGGCATCGAAGCCTGTTTCCTGCCGCCGGCGCTGCTTGGCACTTTGCCTGACCTGCCGGCTTCGGTGCGCTATCTCGCGACCGGCGGCGAGGCGACCGCGCAGGAGGCGCTCGACCATTACCTGGCCTGCGGCATGCAGGTTGCCAATCTGTACGGCCCGACCGAGGCTTCGGTCAGCGCCAGTCTGAATATTTATCGCCGCAACGGCGCGCGCAATATCGGCCACGCCATCGCCAATATGCGTTGTTATGTGGTTGACGAGCATGACAATCTAATGCCGCTGGGGGCGGAGGGCGAGCTGTGTCTGGCCGGCGCCGGCCTGGCGCGCGGATACCTGAACCTGCCGGCGCTGACGGAAGCCGCATTCGTCGCCAATCCTTTTGAACTGCGTGAGCCTTACCGGCGCCTGTATCGCACCGGCGACCGGGTACGGCGCTTGGCCGACGGCAGCCTGGACTATCTTGGGCGACACGACCAGCAGATCAAGATCAACGGCTATCGCATCGAGTTGGGCGAGATCGAAATGCAGCTGCGCGCGCTGCCCGAGGTGGCCGAGGCGGTGGTGACCCTGCGCCCCGGCACGACGGACCAACTGGCGGCCTGGTATGTGCCGAAGCCCGGCGCGACGCCGCAGGCCGGCGACATCTTGCAACGCCTGGCGGCGCAGCTGCCGCATTATATGTTGCCGTCGGCGCTGTCGGCGCTGTCGGCGCTGCCGCTGACGGTGAGCCGCAAGGTCGATTACCGGGCATTGCCGGAACCGCTGCCGGTCGAGCGGCAAACGGCGTTTCGCCAACCGGGCACGCCGCTGGAGACTCAGCTTTCTACACTGTTCAATCGGCTGCTGGGCGGCCATGTCGGCATGGACGACAACTTCTTCCGCCTCGGCGGCAACTCCATTATGGCCATCAGGCTGTGTCACGAAGTGAATAAATTGCCGGGGGCGAAGATCTCGGTGCTGACGTTGAATCAGCATCCGACGGTGGCCGCGCTGAGCGAGCATATCGCCGCTCAACGGCAGGCGCCGTCGGATGAGCCGCCCATCCTCCCCGGCGAGCTGCGGGAGGGGCCGCTGTCGCTTCAGCAGTCGCGATTGTGGTTTGTTCAGCAACTGTCGGCGGACGCCACGCACTATCTGTCGCCGGTGCTGCTGCGGCTGGCGCTGGACATCGATGACCAACGTTTTGCGGACTGTCTGCAGGCGATCGTCGAGCGCCACCAGATCCTGCGTAGCCTGATTCGCCAGAATGAGCGGGGCGAAGCCAGCCAGTGGGTCAGCGACGCCGTGCTGCCGGTGCCTTTGCTGACGGTGAGCAGCGCTGAGTTTGACATGGCGCTGGCGCAGGCCTGCAGCCGGCCGATGGATTTGACGCGCGATCTGCCGCTGCGCGCCACGCGCTATCGTTACCGCGATGCGGCGGGCGGGGAAACGGCCGTTTGTCTGTTGGTGTTCCATCACATCGTCTTTGACGGTTGGTCGCTTGAGGTGCTGCTGCAGGAGCTGGACGCGCGCTATCGGGGAACGTGGCGTAAAGCGACAGAGCCGGCGCTGCAATACCTCGACTATGCCTGCTGGCAACACGCGCCGGAAAATGTGCAGCGCCGGGCCGACGAATTGGCCTTTTGGCAACGAGAGCTGGCGGGCTGGCAGCCGCTCTCGCTGCCGGTGGATTTTTTGCGGCCGGCGGTCTTCGACGTACGCGGCGACAACAGCGAAGTGCCGCTGCCGGCGGCGCTGGTGAAGGCGCTGGAGGCGTTGGCGCGCCGAGAGGGCGTGACGCTGCATGCCGTGATGCTGGCGGGGTTCATGCTGTTGCTTGCCCGCTACAGCGGTCAGAACGATGTCATGGTGGGTACGCCGCTGGCGAACCGCAATCGCCCTGAGCTGGGGAATCTGATCGGGTTCTTTGTCAATACGCTGCCTTTACGCCGGCAGATCGACCCCCGTCAGGGCGTCGCCGAGTTTGTGCGAGAGGTTGCGGCCACGACGCTGCGGGCGCAGCAGCATCAGACGCTGTCGCTGGAGGCGCTGGTGGACGCTCTGGCGCTGCCGCGCGACTTTTCGCGGCATCCGCTGTTCCAGGTCATGTTCGCGCTGGAGGGCGAGAGCGGCGCACCGACGCGTCCGGACTGGCTGTCGGTGGTCGATCTGAGCGCAGATGAGCGCACTGCCAAGTTCGATCTGACGCTCACGCTGACGCCGCAGGGGGAGCAGATGCGCGCGCGCTTCAACTTCGCGTCGGCGCTGTTCAGCAAAGCGTCGATGGATCGGTTGGCCGGCTACTATCTCGCCCTATTGCAACAGATGGCGCGCCACGATGACTGGCCGCTGGAAAATATTCGTCTGCAGCCGCAGAGCCCGGCGCTGCCTGCGGCGCCGGCCTTTAGCTATGCGTTTGAACGTTGCCTGCAACAGGATTTCGTGCGGCATGCGCAGCGCAATCCGCAGGCCGTCGCGGTGATCGACGCGCAGGGGGAAATGACGTACGGCGAACTGCATGAGGCGGCGTTAACGCTGGCCACTCAACTGCGTGTGCAGGGCAAGATGACCGGCGACGCCATCGCCGTCGTCGCCGACAAGGGGCGCCGGCAGCCGATCGCCCTGTTGGCGGCGCTGATGTGCGGCAAGGCGTTTTTGCCGATGGAGGCGACATGGCCGCCGCAGCGGCGGCTGAAGGTGATGGCGCAGGCCGGCATCAATACGTTGCTCAGCGATGCGCCCTGGGCCTGCGACGAGATCAACCTGGTCGAACTGAATGCCGACGGGCTGGCGGCGCAGTTGCCGCTGCCGGAGAGGCGCCTGCCGGCGGTGGAGGCCGGTCCTGACAGCCTGGCCTATATCATTTTCACTTCGGGCTCGACCGGCACGCCCAAGGGCGTGGCGATCGAACATCGCAGCGCGGTGAACATGCTGGAAGGCGTTCGGCGGTATTTCGGGTTCAACGAGCGGGATCGCAGCCTGGCGCTTAGCGCGTTGAGCTTCGATCTGGCGATCTTCGATATTTTCAGCCCGTTGAGCGCGGGCGGCGCGGTTGTGATGCCGGCCGAGCGAGATCGGGTCAATCCGCAAGCCTGGTATCAGCTGATGATGACGCATCGAGTGACGCAATGGTTGAGCGCACCGGCCCTGATGGAGCTGTTGCTGGACTATGTAAACGGCGCGGGGCTGGCGGCCGGGCCTGCGCCGGCGCTGCGGGCTGTGATGGTGGGGGGCGACTGGATCGCCACCTCGCTGCCGGAACGCTGCCTGGCCTGGGCGCCGCACGTCCGCTTCTGCAGCGCCGGCGGCGCTACGGAGGCGGCGATCTTCACCATGCTGTATGAGGTGTCGCGAGGCGAGAAAATTCGCTCGGTCAGCATCCCTTACGGTAAACCGTTGCCGCACCAGCGTTGCTACATTCTGGATGCCGGACGACGGCCCGCGGCGCCGGGCGTGCGCGGGGAGATCTATCTGGCCGGTGAAGGGTTGGCGCGCGGGTATTACGGCGATCCGCAACGCACCGCCGAGAGTTTCTTCTGGCATGAGGAGCTGCAGGAGCGGGTGTATCGCACCGGCGACGCGGGCCGGTGGCTCGAGGACGGCAATGTGGAGTTCCTGGGGCGTTTCGATCAGCAGGTCAAGCTGAACGGCTACCGCATCGAGCTGGGTGAAATAGAGCATGCCGCGCTTGCCTATCCGGGGGTGATCGCCTGTTGTTGCGTGCTCGTCACCGACCCTCAGCCCTGTCTGGCCGCTTACTTCGTTGCCGATGAGGCGATCGCCCCGCAGGATTTGGCGCAGCATTTGAGCAGCCAACTGCCTCCTTACATGGTGCCGCAGGCGCTGATGCAGCTGGCACAGCTGCCGCTGACCGAAAACGGCAAGATAGCCCGACAGGCGTTGCCGCCGCCGAAAAGGACGGCGCGCGAGTTCGTCGCGGCGCAGAACGAGCGGGAGAACGCTTGCCTGGCGGTGTGGCGCGATCTGTTGCAGCGGCAGGATATCGGCGTGGAGGACAATTTCTTCTCACTGGGCGGCAATTCCCTTCTGGCGATCCAGGCCTGTTACCAGATCGGTCAGCGGTTGGGGAGCGAGGTGACGTTGAGCGAGCTGGGCCGGTTCCCGACGATCCGTTCATTGTGCCGTGCGTTGCTGCGGCAGGGGGAGAGCGCCGCGCCGATGTCGATCCCGCCGCTGCGGCAACGCGAGTATCCGCTCTCCGCCTCACAGCTGCAGCTGTGGTTTATCGAGAACCTGAACGGCGGCGGCAATCTTTATCATGTGCCGATGCTGTTCCGTCTCGGCGAGGAGGTCTGTCTGACGGCTTACGAGCGCAGTCTGCAGGCGGTCGTCGCCCGGCATCAGGTGTTGCACAGCCTGATTGCCCAGAAGCCGTCCCAAATTGCCGTCGCCCGGGCCTGTGAACAAACGCTTTCGCTGGAGCGCGTGGCGCTGGAGGCGGCGCGCTGGCCGGACAGACTGCGGCAGGATATCGATCGGCCGTTTGCCCTGGAGGCGGAGTTGCCGATCAGAGCGAGCGTTTACCAGGTGGCGCAGCCTGATGGCGGGCGGGTGACTTACAGCCTGATCCTGGTGCACCACCTGGCGTTTGACGGCTGGTCGCAGCCGGTGCTGCTGCAGGAGTTGGATGCGCTGTATCAGGCGCAGCGGCAAGGGCGGGAGGCTGAGCTGGCGGCGTTACCGTTGCAATATGGCGACTATGCCGTCTGGCAGCGGCGCTGGCTGGACTCCGCGCTGGCGGATGAGGCGAAAGCGTATTGGCGACAAGCGCTGGATGGGTGGCAGGCGCTGGAGATGCCGCTCGATTTCGTGCGGCCGGCGCGCTTCGATCATCGCGGCGCCAATCACGTCATCGCGCTGCCGGACGCCCTGACGATGCAGGCGGCGCAGTTCGCCCGGCGGCAAGGCGTCACGCCGTTTGCGCTGTATCTTGCGGCCTTTAATCTGCTGCTCGGTTACTTCAGCGGCCAGCAAGACATTCTGGTCGGCACGCCGGTCGCTAACCGGCCGGTGGCGGAGACCCGCTCGGCGATCGGATTCTTCGTCAATACGCTGCCGTTGCGCTCGCAAATAGACGATGCGGCGTCGCTGAACGATTATGTGCATCGGGTCTTTGATGGCGTGCTACAGGCGCAGCGGCATCAGAATTTACCGTTGGATCAGTTGATTGAGCTGCTGCAGGTGCCGCGCGATCTGTCGCGCCATCCGCTGTTTCAGACGCTGTTCGCGCTGGAAGAGGCGGGTGAAGCGCCGGCCTGGCTGGCGCCGCAGGATCTGTTGACACACTATCAGGCGGCCAAATTCGATTTGACGCTGAGCATACAGTCGGCGCCGCAAGGCGGCAGGGCGATCTTCAACTATGCCACCGCCCTGTTTGCACCGGCCACGCTGGCGCTGTTGGGTGAGTATTATCTGACGATCCTCACGCAGATCGTCAATCACGGGGAGCAGCGCGTCAGTCAGTTGGCGCTGGTATCGGCGAGTGAAACGGCGCGGCAGCGCGCCTTGCGTCAATCCTGTCCGCCGGCCTACGATTTCGAACGCGCCATCCATCATGATTTTATCCGTCAGGCCGAGCGCGATCCGCAGCGGGTGGCGATCGTCGATGAATGGGGTGAGCTGAACTACGGTGAGCTGTATCGGCGTGCGTTGGCGCTGTCGTTGCAGCTGCGCGAGCATGCGGATATGCGCGCCGACACCATCGCGGTGATGGTGGACAAAGGACGGGCGCAAATCATTGCGGTGCTGGCGATCCTGATGGCCGGCAAGGCCTATTTGCCGCTGGACGGCGCCTGGCCGGAACGCCGCCGCCTGGATATCGTCGCGCAGTCGCAGACCCGGATTATCCTCAGCAGCCGGGCGTGGGCGGCCCACGGTAACGCCAGACTGTTGACGATCGATCCGCAAGGTGCGGTCAACGCGTTACCGCCGGCGGCGCCGGGTGAGCCGGTCTTGCCGGCGCCTTCCGCGCTGGCCTATGTGATCTTCACCTCCGGTTCTACCGGTACGCCGAAAGGGGTGGCGATAGAACATCGCGGCGCGGTGAACAGCATCATCGATACCTTGCACCAGCTGGAACTCGGCGCGGACGATCGCGGGTTGGCGCTCAGCGCGCTGAGCTTCGACATTTCGGTGTTCGATATTTTCGGCCTGCTGTCGGTGGGCGGCGCCATCGTGATGCCGTCCGAAACCGAACGCTATCAGCCGGAGGCGTGGCATCGGTTGTTGATGACTCAGGGGGTGACCTTCTGGAATTCCGCGCCTTCGGTGATGACGCTGCTGGTGGAGCAGCTGGAGTCCGCCGCGTCGCAGGCGCAGTGGCCGCATCTGCGCAACGTGGTGCTGGTGGGTGAGGTGATCTCGCGTTCACTGCCGGCGCGCATTCGCCAATGGCGGCCAGGGTGCCGGGTAGTCAGCGCCGGGGGCGCGACCGAAAGCTCCATTTGGTCGATTTTGTACGACATTCCGGAAACGCCGATCCTGGCGCCCAGCGTGCCTTATGGCCGGGCGATGGCCCATCAGCGTTTCTATGTGCTGGATCGCCATCTGCGCGTGTTGCCGCCCTGCTTACCGGGGGAGCAGTACATCGGTGGGGCCGGCGTGGCGCGCGGCTATTACCGCAATCCGTCGCTGACCGAGGAAAAATTCATCTACCATCCGGAACTGGGGGAGCGGCTTTATCGCACCGGCGATGCCGGGCGCTATTTGCCGGACGGCAATCTGGAGTTCCTCGGCCGTATGGATTTTCAGGTGAAAATCAATGGCTACCGCGTCGAGCTGGGGGAGGTCGAGCAATGTGCGCTGGCGTTCGGCGCGATCAAATCCTGCTGCGCCGTGGTGCTGTCAGAGGCGCATCGGCAGCGTCTGGCGCTGTATTACGTCAGTGAGGCGCCGCTGGAGGAGCCGGCGCTGCTGGCCTTTATGAGCGGGCAATTGCCGCTATACATGCTGCCTGCGGCGCTGGTGCGGCTGGAAGCGTTGCCGTACAACTCCAGCGGCAAGCTGGATCGCAAGGCGTTGCCGGCGCCGACGGCGAATGAGCCGCAGGCCTATGTCGCTCCCGCGAACGCGCTGGAGCAGCAGTTGTGCGCATTGTGGCAGGAGGCGCTGCAGTGCGAGCAGGTCGGCATGACGGACGATTTCTTCCTGCTGGGCGGCACTTCGATCAAGGCGATCTCCCTGTGCGTCGGCATGGGGGCGCTGATGGCCGCGCCGGTGCCGGTGGTGCAGCTGTTGCAAAGCCGCACCCTGAAAAATCTGCTGGCCGCAAGCGAGCGCCGTTTGGTCATGCCGCTTAACCGCCGGACAGACGGCGTGCCCGCGGTGTGGATGATCCACCCGGCGCTGGTGGGCGCGGAGGCGTTTCATGCTTTCGCTCAGCCGTTGCAAGGGCGACTCAATTGCTATGGCGTCGATAACTACAATCTTTACCATCAACCGACCATCGACTCGCTCGGCGAGCTGGCCGAACGATATCTGAACGACATGATTGCCGTCGGCCTGCTGCAAGACGCCGGGCCGGTGCGCATTCTCGGGTGGTCGCTGGGGGGCATCATCGCGCTGGAGATCGCCGCTCGCCTGGAGGCGCGCGGCTGCCGTAACGTGCAGCTGTATCTGCTGGACAGCTTCTACCGGCAGACCACGGCGGAGCTGCCGCTGGAGCAACTGCTGCCTGCGCTGGGCATCGAGGGCGAGGCGGCGACACGCGCCATGGCCGCCGGGCAGGCGGAGCGGCGGCTGTCTGAGGGAAGGCTGAGCCGCAGGCTGCAAACCACGAAGGTGACGTTGTTCAAGGCGACGGAGGGTAATCCGCAGTTGCCGGAGGCGATAACGGCGCCGCTGCTGGCGGTGGACGATAATGGGCTTGGCGCCGTCTGCGAGCGGCTGCAGGTCATCCCGTTGGCTTGCCATCACCATAACATCTTGCTGTGTGAGGCGGAGATCGGGCAAGCGCTCAACGAAGGGATCTGATTCATGAGCCTGGCTCATAAGCTCAAGCGTATTTCGCCCCATAGTCATGGCGGCAGTCGCGTTTTACAGTCATCACACCGGAACGGCTCCGCGTCAGGCGGGGCCGGTATCAATCAGTGGGGGAGTGAAGATGCAAACACGCAAGTTGGGGCGCGAAGGGCTGGAAGTCTCGGCGTTGGGGTTGGGCTGTATGGGACTGAGCTTTGGCTACGGCCCGGCCACCGACAAACGGCAGGCGGCCGATCTGATCCGTGCCGCGGTTGATGAGGGCGTGACGTTCTTCGATACCGCCGAGATTTATGGTCCGTTCACGAACGAGGAATTGTTGGGCGAAGCGCTGGCGCCGGTGCGCGATCGGGTCGTCATCGCCACCAAGTTCGGTTTCGATCTGCCGCAGCCGGCGGGGCAGCAGGTGTTGAACAGCCGCCCGGAGCATATTCGCCAGGCGGTGGAAGGTTCGTTGAAGCGCCTGCGGATAGAGACGATCGATTTGCTGTATCAGCACCGTGTCGATCCTGAGGTGCCTATCGAGGAGGTGGCCGGTACGGTGCAGCAACTGATTCGCGAAGGGAAAGTGAAGTATTTCGGCCTGTCGGAAGCCGGTGCGCAAACCATTCGGCGAGCTCACGCGGTGCAGCCGGTCACGGCGCTGCAAAGCGAATATTCGCTGTGGTGGCGCGAGCCGGAGCATGAAATCTTGCCGACGCTGGCAGAGCTGGGCATCGGTCTGGTGCCGTTCAGCCCGCTCGGCAAGGGCTTTCTCACCGGCGCCATTACCGAGGACACCACCTTTGACAGCGGCGATTTTCGCAACGTGGTGCCGCGCTTCAGCGCCGAAGCGCGCCGGGCCAATCAGGCGCTGGTGAGCGTGCTGGGGCAGATAGCGCAGCGCAAAGGCGTGACGCCGGCGCAGATCGCCCTGGCCTGGCTGCTGGCCCAGCAGCCGTGGATCGTGCCGATCCCGGGAACCACCAAGCGTCACCGGCTGGAAGAAAACCTTGCGGCGGCGTCGGTGGTGTTGGCGGCGGACGAGCTGGGCGAGATCGAGCGTGCGCTCTCCGCTATCGACGTGATCGGCGATCGTTACCCGGCGCATCTGCAGAAGAACGTCGGGCGTTAAGCCCCGCGTCGCAGCGCCTCAATCAGCAGCGCAAAGGCGGTAGTGTGTTGCCTGCGGCTTGGATAATAGAGGTAATAACCGGGAAACGGCGGGCACCAGTCGTCCAGCGCCATCAGCAACCGACCGTCGGCCAGCGGCTCGGCGACGGTATCTTCCGGCACAAAGGCGATGCCGAGGCCGAGCTGCGCGGCGTCGATTCGCTGGCGCAGGCTGTTGAAGGTCAGCTGCCCCTCCACCCGCACTTTAATCTCCCGGCCATCGCGGGCAAATTCCCAGGCGTACAGCCCGCCGAGGGTGGGCAGGCGCATGTTGATGCAGCGATGGTTTTGCAGCGCTTGCGGCGTAGCGGGGAGGCCGTAACGGGCGAAATAGTCAGGGGAGGCGACGGGCACCATGCGCATGTCCGGCCCGATGCGCACCGCGACCATGTCCTTCGCCACCTGTTCCCCCAGGCGGATTCCGGCGTCGAATCGCCCGGCGACGATGTCGGTCAGGCTATTGTCGACGGTGATTTCCACGTTGATATCCGGGTAATCGACGAGAAAAGTGCGCAGCACCGGCCACAGTAACGCATCCACCGCGTGTTCGCCGGCGGTGATGCGGATGTTGCCGGCGGGCCGATCGCGCATTTCACCCAGCGCGTTCAGCTCGCTTTCAATCTCCGCCAAGCGCGGGCCAATGCTGTTGAGCAGCCGCTCACCGGCCTCGGTGGGGGCGACGCTGCGAGTGGTGCGCGTGAGCAAACGCAGCGCCAGGCGTTCTTCCAGGCCGCGAATAGCGTGGCTGAGTGCCGATTGGGAAACGCCAAGCTGCGCCGCCGCTTTGGTGAAGCTGCGTTCCCTGGCGACCATCAGGAAAGCGATCAGATCGTTAAAGTTTTCTTTCAACATACCGGCACCGGAGAGCAAGGTTGGGGCGCTGTCGCGCGTAGATTTATGAATTGAGCTCATAGCTCCTTGCGCATTTTACCCGCTAGTCACCGGAAAAACACGGCGCTATCTTGGCATCACTGACTCATAACTATCAGCGTAGGTTGGAAAGCCGACGTGGAGGACACGACAGATGAAAATACAACGCAGCGGTTCTATCCCATCACAGCGCGGTTCGGCGGATTACTTTACCGGGCAGGTACGCATCGATGCCCCCTTCGCCGGTGACGCGCCGGCCAGGGTGGGCGGCGCGACCGTCACCTTCGAACCCGGCGCCCGCACGGCATGGCATACGCATCCGCTCGGCCAGATGCTGATCGTCACTCAGGGGCGCGGGTGGATCCAGATGTGGGGCGAGAAGACGCAGGAGATGCATCCCGGCGATATCGTCTGGATCCCGGCAGGCGTCAAACACTGGCACGGTGCGACACCGGACACCGCCATGACCCATATCGCCATCGCCGAAGCGGTGGACGGCAGCCCGGTGACCTGGCTTGAGCCGGTCAGCGAGGCGGAATATCGGCCATAACGCCGATCAGGCCGAGGGGCTCTGTTCGCAAAACCGCAGGCGGTTGCCGAACGGATCGGTCAGGTTCAGCTCTTTGCCCCAGTCGACAACCTCCAACCCCGGCCGGGCATAGCGGTAGTTTTTGGCCGTGAGCTCCCGGTGCAACGCGTCGATATCGTGCACCGGGATGAAAATGGCGGCACCGGGCGTGCTGTCGCCGTAGTGTTCGCTCAGGTGCAGCGTCAATCCGGCACGGGTCACCTGCATGTACAGCGGCAGGTCTTCGCTGAAACGGTGCTCCCACGCCAGCGTGAAACCGAGAAAATCCAGATAAAACTCTTTGGCCTTGTCGACTGAAAAGATACGCAAAATCGGAATGGCGGGGGAGAGCGTCATCATTGTTGACCTCACTGTCGCGTTAGCGGCAGCCGATATGGATATCGACCGCGTCGGGGCCGGTATAGGCTTCGAAGTCGGTCAGGAAGCGACGTTCGATTTCCGGGTGTTGCTCGAAGTAGCCCCAGATGGCTTGCCAGCCTTCGATGACCGCCGCCGGCATGGTGCCTCGGGCCTGGAACACCAGATAGCGGCCAGGTTGGATGTGCAAACCGCTCTGTGCCTCACTGCCGGCGGTGACATCAAACGGCCCGCTGGCATCGGAGGCGTAGTTGGAGTAGACCCCGTAAACCGGCATGGCGGGCGAGGTGGCGAAAAAGTCTGACCACAGCGCCGGGATTTTAGCCGTCTCGGGCTGGGTTTCGTCCTGATTGGTGGTTCTGATTGTCTGGCCGGCGACGTAAAAACCGGGCAGGTGTACCGTGAAGGGCTGCATAGAGGCAATTCCTTTTAACCGCTGAAAAGAGGCCTAAAGGTAGCAAAGGCTGCCCAAAACCGCCAGACAGGGCCCCCGCAGGCGCGGGTGCCCCTCACATCAGGCATCCAAACCGCCGAGGCACAGGTATTTGATTTCGAGATAGTCTTCGATGCCGTATTTTGAGCCTTCACGGCCCAAACCGGAGTGTTTCATGCCGCCGAACGGCGCCACTTCGGTGGAGATCAGCCCTTCGTTGATGCCGACAATGCCGTACTCCAGCGCTTCGGCCACGCGCATCACCCGGCCGATGTCGCGGCTGTAGAAGTAAGCGGCCAGGCCGAACGGCGTGTCGTTAGCCAGTTCGACGGCGTCGGCTTCCTGGCTGAAGCGGATCAGGGGCGCCACCGGGCCGAACGTCTCCTCGCGGAAGATTTTCGCCGTGCGCGGCACGTCGGTCAGGATGGTCGGGCTGAAGAAATTGCCGCCCAGCGCGTCAGGCTTGCCGCCCAGCAGCACCGAGGCGCCGTGCTCGACGGCGTCGGCGATGTGCTCGCGCACTTTCTCCACCGCGTCCGGGTTAATCAACGGGCCGATGGTGACGCCGTCATCCAGGCCGTTGCCGACTTTCAGCTTGGCGACGGCGGCTTTCAGTTTGGCGGCGAAGGCATCGTATACGCCGTCTTGCACCAGAAAACGGTTGGTGCAGACGCAGGTCTGGCCGGCGTTGCGGTATTTCGAAGCGACCGCGCCGGCCACGGCGGCGTCCAGATCGGCGTCGTCAAACACGATAAACGGCGCGTTGCCGCCCAGCTCCATGCTGGTTTTCTTGATGGTGGGCGCACACTGGGCCAGCAGCTGTGCCCCCACTTCGGTGCTGCCGGTGAAGGAGAGTTTACGCACATCCGGGTTGGCGGTGAGTTCGCCGCCGATGCCTTTGCTGGGGCCTGTTATCACGTTGCACACCCCGGCGGGCAACCCGGCGCGCTCCGCCAGCACGGCGATCGCCAGCGCCGAGAACGGCGTCTGACTGGCGGGGCGGATCACCCCGGTGCAGCCGGCGGCCCAGCCGGGGCCGGCTTTACGGGTGATCATCGCCGCCGGGAAGTTCCACGGGGTGATGGCGGCGAACACGCCGATCGGCTCTTTTTGCACGATGATGCGGCGACCGGCCTGCGGCTGTGGAATGGTGTCGCCATACACCCGCTTGCCTTCCTCGGCGAACCATTCGATAAAGGAGGCGGCATAGGCGATTTCACCGCGGCTTTCGGCCAGCGGTTTGCCCTGTTCCGCCGTCATGATGCGCGCCAGATCTTCCTGATTTTCCATCATCAGCTCAAACAGCCGCCGCAGCTTGCCGGCGCGCTCTTTGGCGGTCAGCGCGCGCCAGGCGGGCAGCGCTTTTTTGGCGGCGGCGATGGCGCGAGCGGTTTCTTCGGCGCCGAAGGCCGGCACGTGGCCGATCCGCTCGCCGTTGGCAGGGTTATGAATGGCGATCGTGCGGCCTTCCTGGGCCGGCAACCATTGCCCGTCGATGTAATTGGCCTCGCGGAACAGCGTGGGATCCTTGAGGGTGGCGCGGATACTGATGCTCATGAGTCTCTTCCTTTGCTGAGTTCAACGGAGTGGTCTATTCCATACGGCTCCCCTTTACCCTAGCAAACTTTGCCGCCGCCGTTTGCCAACGCGACGACAAGATGGCCGTTTTCTCACTGCGCATCTTCTGTACAAAAAATATCCGCCGTCGGGTCGATACTGAAAGAGCAGGCATATGACCCTTTTCGATGTGATTAAAAGGAGTGTGCGAATGATGAAATCAGTAGACAGACATCTCGCGGCCTACGGCAGCGAAATGGATTTTTTGGCGTCGAGCATCGCCCTGATGGAATGGCAAGGGCGGCAGATTGACGTCGGGCAGGTGGCCGGCAATATGTCGGAGCAGCAAAGCCGCCTGTTCTTTGCGCGGTTGAATTATTTTCGTCAGCTTTATCAGGCCGCATCGGCGGCCGAACACAGCCTGTAATTTCCGATCCAGCCCCGCCGCCGCGGGGCTTTTCATTTCAGCTCAGCGGCGCCACACCCCGGTCGCCAGCGTCGCCGGCGAATACTCCAGATTGCGCCCTCGCCACGGCAGCGCCGCCGCAAAACGCCAGGCGCGGCGCACGTCAAATCGCCAATAGCGTTCCGCCCCTTCGACGCCGGGATCCCCTTCCGCCTGCCAGAGGATTTGCGTTTCCCCCTGCAGATGCAGCACGTCGCCGCGATCGAAATCGATGAACAGCAGCGCCGCCCGCGGTTCGGCGAGCAGATTGCCCAACGTGTTCATGTAGCGGTTGCCGCGAAAGTCCGGCATCCACAGCGTGTCGCCTTCCAGATGGATAAAGCCGGGGCGGCCGCCGCGATGGGAAATATCCACGCCGCCCTGCGGCAGTGCCAGGTGCGCGCAGCTGGCGACGAAGCAGGTGTCCGCGGCGCGGATCAGCGCCTGCGCCGCCGCATCCAGCACGGCCAAATGCTCAACCGGCTGCGGCCGGCTGTCCACCGGGTAGAGTTCGCGGCGCTGAATGTACTGCGGGCAGTTGCCGAAGCTTTGCTGAACGAGGATTTCCACCCGGTTTTTGTCGGTGCGGCCGATGGCGCCGTTGGCGCGGTTGCGCCGCCGGTTGCTGAAATCCAGCCCCAGCGCGCCGACCGGCTTGCCGGGCAGCAACAGCGCCTGGGCGGGATCGTCGCTGCGGCGCGACGCGCTGATGCGTAAATGCGTGTCGTCCGGCGTGCGTAAAAATCCGGGCGGGCCGGTGAACAGGGTGGCGATGGGCCAGCCTTGTTCATCCAGCGTGGCGACAAACAGGTAGGGCAGCGCGGCGAAAAACGCGCGGTGCTGATCCGGCATCGCGGGGTAGATGCCGCCGCCTACGCCGCCAAACCCGGCCAGCGTCTGCGCGCGCAGCTCATCGGGATGGAACAGTTGCGGGATCATGGCGTCAGCTCCCCGCCGGTTCCGGCAGGGCCGGCATGGCAAAGAAGCCGGGCAGTGCAGCGATGCGCACCGCCCAGCGACGTATCGCAGGGTAAGGCGACAGCGAAATGCCGCCTTCGGCCGCGACTGCCACGTAGCTGTGGCAGGCCAGATCGGCGATGGTGGGGTGTTCGGTGGCCAGGTAGTCCCGCTCGCTCAGGTGCTGTTCCATCTGCGGCAGGAAACGATCGCTGACCGCCCGCGCCGCCTGATAGTCCTCCGGCACGGCGAATTGGGCGATCAGTCGGCAGGCCGCCGGGCCGTAGCGGACTTCACCGGCGGCTTTGGAAAGCCAGGCCTGCACTCGCGCCGCCGCGGCCGGCTGTTCCGGCAGCCAGTGGCTGTCCGGCGCATAGCGCTTCACCAGATAGACCAGAATGGCGTTGCTGTCGGCCAGCGTCAGATCGCCATCCTGCAAGACCGGGATCTGGCCGAACGGGTTGAGCCGGCGGAAGGCTGCGCTCTGCCGTACGTCCGCCGAGGCTTCGACCCATGCATAGGGCAGCGCCAGCATGCGCAGCAGCAACGCCACGCGATGAACGTGGCCGGAAAGCGGGGTGCCGTAGAGTGTGATGGTGGACATGGCGTTTCTCCTCAGTGCTTTTTGTCAGCATACTCTTGCGTTGAACGAGCGAAATCCGGCAATGTGGAAATTGATAATTTCACTTTTCGGAAGAATCTATGGATCGGTTAGACGAGTTGGCGATTTTCGTGGCGGTGGTGCAGCAAGGCAGCTTGGCGGCGGCCGGGCGCAAACTGCGGCGTTCGGCGCCGGCGATCACCCGGGCCATCGCCGCGCTGGAACAGCGTTTCGGCACCCGATTGGTGGAGCGCACGACCCGGCGGCTGGCGCCCACCGAGGCGGGTGCGCGGCTGTTGGAGCGCGCGCAACGGCTGCTGCAGGATTATCAGGCGGTGGTGCAGGATACCGCCGAAGCGCAGCTGAGCGGCTTGCTGCGCGTTACCTCGCCGGTGCAGTTCGGCCGCCGGTACGTGGCGCCGGTGGTGATGGCTTTTCTCGATGATTACCCGCAGATGCAGATCGAAATGGTATTGAACGATCGCAATCTCGATCTGATTGACGAAGGGTTGGATATCGCGGTGCGCATCGGTCATCTGCAGGACTCTTCCCGCGTGGCGCGGCGCCTGGGGCAGGTCAGCCGGGTGACGGTCGCCAGCCCGGATTACCTGGCGCGCTGCGGTGAACCGCGATCGCCGGCGCAGCTGGCGGAGCACGCCACCATCGTCGGCACCCAGCGGCCGTCGCTGCGCGAATGGCGCTTCGGCCCGCAGGAAAACGGCGAGCGCGTGCGATTGACGCCCCGGCTGTTGCTCAACGACGTGGAAGCGCAACTGCTGGCGGTGCGCGCCGGCAAGGGCGTCGCCCGGTTGCTCTCGTATCAGGTGGCGGACGATTTGGCCGCCGGCACGCTGGTGCGGCTGTTGACGGATCATGAACCGTTGCCGATGCCGGTACAGCTGGTGGCGCAGCAGGCGCAGCACATGCCGCTGAAGGTGCGCGCCTTTTGGGATTATGCATTTGAACGGCTCAGCGCCTTGCCGCAAATTCAGCCGGACGGGCGGGGGAAATAAACGCAAAAAGTTTCATGGGTTAAACTTTTTCATTATTCATCAGGTTTTATTTTACCGGGCGCGCATTGCTGATGCGCCCGTCTTGACAATAATTTTGTCGGTGCTAATAGTTAATTCACATCTTAAATAATAAACGAAGTTTAATATATGAAACCACTTGCGGGGAGTTATGACAACGGCGCCACGGTGGATAATGAAGCGGCTATTTTGACTTCATTTCAAACCCGCAGCGCGGCTGTTTATAAACAGACGCGCCATGAAAATAATATTGCTTATGGCAACGACGAACGCGAAACATTTGATTGGCTCTATTCTGCAAGGCAGCATCAGGGGACGTTAATTTTTATTCACGGCGGCTATTGGCAATTTTGCGATAAGGCGGATTTCGCCTTTATCGCCGCCGGGCCGCTGGCGTTGGGTTTTGACGTGGTGTTGGTGGAATATGCGCTCGCGCCGGCGGTGGATCTCGACGAAATATGCCGACAGATCGGAATGGCGCTGGATGCCATTCAGCGCCGCCTGCCGCCGCACTACGCCCATCCGGTTTATCTGTGCGGCCATTCCGCCGGCGGGCAGCTGGCGGCGCTCTGGCAGCAGCATGCGTTGGTGGATGCCGTCTTTCCCATCAGCGGCCTGTTCGAGCTGGCGCCGCTGCAACAAAGCTATGTCAATCGGGCGCTGCAGTTGACCACGCGGCAAATTGAAACGCTCAGCCCGGCGCGCCGCCTGCCGACGCGCGGCAAGCCGCTTACGCTGTATTACGGCGCATTGGAGCTGCCGGAACTGAGAGGTCAGTCGCAACACTATCATGCGGCGCTGCGCCAACGCGGGCTGCCGGCTGAACTGGTCGCGGTGCCAGGCGCCAACCATTTCACCATCCTGGATGCGTTGTTCGCCGCCGACGGCGCGCTGCTTCGCAAACTTGACCACCACGGGAACCACTGACATGCGCGAGATTGTAGAGACCGGGCTGCCGGATATCGGCCAGCCTTTTTCCTGGGCCACCCGGGGCGGCGGCATGCTGTTTACCGCCCACGGCCCGGTGCGGGCGGACGGCAGCATCGACACCGGCGCGCCGGAGCGACAGATTGCGCTGACCTTCGATAACCTGGCGCAGACGCTGAAGGCGGCGGGCAGCCACAGCGATAAGGTGCTGCAGGTGATCGTGTATCTTACCGACGTTAACGACGTTAAATGGCTCGATGATATTTACCGGAAATACTTTAATTATCCTTATCCCAATCGCTCCACGGTTATCGTCGAGAAATTGGTGGTGCCCGGAATGAAAATAGAAATTACCGTCAGCGCCATCGCCTGATTTAATTTCTCCTTAAGCCTGTCTTCATATTAATTCAATAACGAGTTAAGGATGCGTCATGTTTAAACAGATTGCACCTTCCGCCGCCGATCCTATTATGTCGCTGATGGAAGCCTATTTGCAGGATCCCAATCCGAAAAAAGTGAATTTAGGCATTGGGCTGTATTACGATCGGCAGGGAAATATTCCGCTGATGCAGGCGGTTGAGGCGGCCGAGCAGCGGTTGCTGGCGCTGCGCCGCCCGCACGGTTATCCGCCGATCGAAGGTTCGCCGCAGTTCGCCCGCCAGGTGCAGGCGCTGCTGTTCGGTGAGCAACAGGCGGCCGAGATCGCCACGGTGCAGACCGTCGGCGGCTCCGGCGCGTTGAAGCTGGCGGCGGATTTTTTGCGCCACTTTCTGGCGCGCGGTGAAATCTGGGTGTCCGATCCTACCTGGGCCAATCATTGGGCGATTTTCGAAGGCGCCGGGCTGCGGGTGAATACCTATCCCTACTTTGATGAAGCGGCGGGCGGCCTGCGTTTCGCCGCCATGCTCGACGCGCTGGACAGCCTGCCGCCGGGCAGCGTGGTCTTGCTGCACCCTTGTTGCCACAACCCAACCGGCACCGATCTGACGGCGGAGCAGTGGTGCGCCACGCTCGCCGTGCTGCAACGACGCAGCCTGCTGCCGCTGTTCGACATCGCCTATCAGGGCTTCGGCGACGGGCTGGAGGAAGACTGCTTTGCATTGCGCGAAGCGCTGAAAACCGATCTGCCGTTTTTGGTCTGCAATTCGTTTTCCAAAAACGTCGCGCTGTACGGCCAGCGTCTGGGCGCGCTGTCGGTGCGCTGCGCCGACGCGGAAAATGCCGCCAACGTCAAAGGGGCGTTAAAAACGCTGATCCGCCGCAGCTACTCCTGCCCGCCGACGCACGGCAGCCAGATCGTGGAAACCCTGCTCGGCGACGCCGAACTTGGCGAGCTTTGGCGCAATGAGCTGGCGGAAATGCGCTCGCGCATCAAGCAAATGCGTGAACAGCTGGCCGCCGGGCTGGCGCAGGGCGGCTCTTCGCTGGATCACCGGCGCATACGCGATCAGCGCGGCATGTTCAGCTATACCGGCCTGAACGAAGCGCAGCTGCAGACCCTGCGGCAGCGCTATGCCATCTATCTGGTCTCGCCCGGCCGCATGTGCCTGCCAGGGCTTAACCCCGGCAACATTGACTACGTGACCGCCGCGATCCTCGACGTCACCCGCACCGCCTAACTCCGCCCGGGAGCACAGCCATGCCACAGATGAATGATTTTGAGCATATCGCCCGCCGCCAGGGCGGGTTGAACAAGCATCTTACCGCCGGGCAGATGTCGATGCTGGCGATCGGCGGCGCCATCGGCACCGGGCTGTTTCTCGGCAGCGCCTACGCCATTCAGATGGCGGGGCCGTCGGTATTGCTGAGCTACCTGATCGGTGGCGTCATTGCGCTGCTGCTGATGGGTAGCCTGGCGGAAATGACCTCCGAACACCCGACGCCCGGCTCGTTCGGCGACTACGCCGAATTCTATCTCGGCCCGCTGTTCGGTTTTCTGGTGCGTTACTCTTACTGGTCTTGCGTGGTGCTGGCGGTGGGCACCGAAGTCACCGCCATCGGCATGTACATGCAGTTCTGGTTCCCGGCGACGCCGACCTGGCCGTGGGTGCTGCTGTTCTCGGCGGCGGTGATCGTTGTTAACGTGATCGGCGTGAAATCGTTCGGCCAGGTGGAATACGCGCTGTCCACCGTCAAAGTGACGGCGATCGTGGCGTTTATTCTGATCGGCATCGGCATTCTGGCGTTCTCGGGCAACCCGGCCTACGGCCTGCGCAACCTGACCGCCGGCGGCTTTATGCCGTTTGGCGTCAAGGGCATGTGGTTCGCGGTGATCGTGTCCATCTTCAGCTACCTGAGCATTGAAATGATCGCGGTGGCCGCCGGCGAGGCGAAGAATCCGGTGATTGCGGTGAAGGCGGCGTTCAAGGGCACCATCGTGCGGCTGTTCATCTTCTACATGCTGTCGATCGCCCTGATGCTGGCCATCGTGCCCTGGCGCCAGTCCGGCACCGGCGAAAGCCCGTTCCTGATGGCGATGAACGTGATCCATCTGCCCGCCGCCGCCGGTATTTTCAACTTTATCGTGCTGGTAGCGGCGCTGTCGGCAATGAACAGCCAGCTGTATATCACCACTCGCATGATGTTCTCGCTGTCGCGCGCCGGGCAGGCGCCGGCGGCGTTGGGGCGCGTCAGCCGGCGCGGTATTCCGGTCAATGCGCTGGCGATGTCGTGCATCGGTATCGTGGTGTCTATCGTGCTGAGCCTGGTGGCGCCGGAAACCTCGTTCGCCGCCATGATGTCTATCTCGGTGTATGGCGCCTGCTTTACCTGGCTGATGATTTTCGTCACCCACCTGTTCTTCCGCCGCCGGCATCGGCAGACCCACCTGAAATTTCGCATGTGGGGCTTTCCCTATACCACCTTGCTCGGCGCCGGGCTGATGGCAGCGTTGATGATCTCGACGGCGTTTACCGAATTCTTCCGCATGACGCTGTGGTTCGGTATTCCGTTCACCTTGCTGCTGGTGGCGGCTTATCACTTCCAGAGCCGCCGCGCGGTTGCGCCGTCGCCACTCAAGGCGCCGGAAGTGGAGTAATAAGGGGAGGGGCTGAGGCGCATCTCAGCCCCTGAGACTAAAGCTGGCTTTTCGGGATCAGGTGGTCGCCGAAGCTCAGGCGACGGCGGCCCGGCTCGATTTCGGTCAGCGGCGCCACTTCGTGCAGCGAGGATTTGCAGCGCTGCACCAAATCCTGATACTCGCGGGTGCCGGCGATCTTCCAGGCCAGCTCCTGTTCGGTCAGATCGCGCAGCACGCGCGCCGGGCTGCCGACCACCAGCTTGTTGGCTTCGATCACCGCCGCGGCTTTGACGAACGCCATCGCGCCGACGATGGTGTTCTCGCCGATCTCCGCACCGTCCATCACCACCGCGTTCATGCCCACCATCGCGTTGCGGCGAATGCGGCAGCCGTGCAGGATGGCGCCGTGGCCGATATGGCCGTCTTCTTCCACCACCGTGTCCTGCTGCGGGAAGCCGTGCATCACGCAGTTGTCCTGAATGTTGGCGCCGTCGCAGATCACCAGGCGGCCAAAATCGCCGCGCAGGCTGGCGTTCGGGCCGATATACACGTGTTTGCCGACGATCACGTCGCCGATCAGCACCGCCGTCGGGTGCACGTAACTGCTGGGGTCAACGACCGGCGTCAGGCCGTCAATCTGATACACAGGCATAGCGTGAGTTCCTTAACATGTAGGGTCGCGCGGCAGGCCGCCGAAGCGCCGATAGTAGCCGGCGGCCGGCGCGGGCAGGGCGCCGATGGTGGTCTCCGCCAGCGCGCTGACGTAGTCCGTCGCGGCGCGATCGACCTGCTGATAGAGATTGATGCACAGATTGCGGGCGATCTGGCCCTCCCACTGGGCGGGCAACAGCGCGTCCGGCAGCAGCGGATCTTTCAACACCACGCGACGGAAGAAGTGAATCAATAATAGCTTAATCTGGAAACAGCGCAGCGGCGTCAGCGCCGCCGGGTCGACTTCGCGCAGCAGCGCCATCAGCGGCCGGAAAGAGACGATAAACTCATGATAACCGGCCGCCACCTCGCTCAATGACCAGCAGTCGGCCACCAGTTTCTGCAGCGTTTGCTCGGAGCGGTTGTAGGGGTAATCGGCGCGGAAGTAGATCACCTGCTCGCTGGCGTTCAATTCGCCGAGCAGCGCCGTCACGTCGGTTTGCGCATGGGTGGGGGCGGCCATCAGGTTGTTGGCGATCTGCCCGAACCCGAGCCAGCCCAGCTCTTTTTTCAGCCGCGCGCGCGCGTTTTTTTCGGCGCATTCCAGCAGCAACAGCTCCCATTTGCCGTCCCAGGCGGGCTGCTCGCGCAGATAGATCTTCGATTCGGCGTGGCGGAACTGGCGCATTCCCTGCTCGGTCACGCGGTAGAAGCTGCGGCGGCCGATTTTCTCCACCGCCAGCCACCCCTCTTTCTGCAGGCGGAACACCGAGGTGCGCACGAAGCGATCGCCGAAACCGAAGGCCTCCAGCAGCGCGCTCAGGCTGCCGAGCCACACTTCGCCGCCGCGGTGGCTGAGCGCGTCGCCGTACAGCGAAATGATCAGCGACGTGCCGCTGATCGGCTGGGCGTCGACGGCATGGCGAATGAACTCATCCAGTTTATGTTCCATATTTTTCCATGGGTTAGCCTTCGATGAGCCACAACATTACCATAATTTGGGGCGGCGTCATCCGTGACGCCGTGCGCCTCAGCGCGGCCGCAGATCGACCACGCGCTGCGCCTTGCCTTCCGAGCGCGGAATATCGCCGCAGTTGGCGATGCTGACGTCGGTGCTGACGCCCACGATCGATTTGATGTGGTGGCGCAGCTGGTGGCAGATATCGCAACGCTGCTGATGGCTGAGGCTGAGCGCCGATTCTTTCAGCTCGACGCGCACCGCCAGCGTGTCCAGATGCCCGCTGCGGCTGACCTGCAGTTGATAGTGCGGCGACAGCTGCTCGAACTGCATGATCTGTTCTTCCACCTGCGACGGGAAGACGTTGACGCCGCGGATGATCAGCATGTCGTCGGAGCGGCCGGTGATTTTGCCCATGCGGCGCATCTGGCGCGCGTCGCCCGGCAGCAGCCGGGTGAGATCGCGGGTGCGGTAGCGGATCACCGGCAGCGCCTCTTTGGTCAGGGTGGTGAACACCAGTTCGCCGTGCTCGCCGTCCGGCAGGGCGATACCGGTCTCCGGGCAGATGATCTCCGGCAGGAAGTGGTCTTCCCAAATGGTGGGGCCGCCGCCGCTTTCCAGACATTCCATCGCCACGCCCGGCCCCATCACCTCCGACAGGCCGTAAATATCCAGCGCCTTGATGCCCATGCGGGTTTCGATTTCGTGGCGCAGGGCTTCGGTCCAGGGTTCGGCGCCGAACACGCCGAGCCGTAGCGAGCAGCCGCGCGCGTCGCCGCCCATTTTGCGTTCCAGTTCATCGATCAGCGTCAGGCAATAGGACGGCGTCACCATGATGATGTCGGGTTTGAAATCGAGGATCAGCTGCGCCTGGCGTTCCGTCTGCCCGCCGGACATCGGGATCACCGTGGCGCCGAGCCGCTCCGCGCCGTAGTGCGCCCCGAGGCCGCCGGTAAACAGGCCGTAACCGTAGGCGACGTGCACCTTGTCTTTGGCGGTGGCGCCGCCGGCGCGCAGGCAGCGGGCGACGATATCGGCCCAGTTATCGATGTCGCGCTGGGTGTAGCCCACCACCGTCGGGCGGCCGGTGGTGCCCGAGGAGGCGTGGATGCGCACCACCTGTTCCATCGGCACCGCGAAGGTGTCGAACGGGTAGTTGTCGCGCAGATCCTGCTTGGTGGTGTAGGGGAAGCGCGCCAGATCGCTCAGCTGCTTAAAATCGTCGGGGTGTACGCCCGCCTGATCGAACTTGCGCTTGTACATCGGCACATTGTCGTAGGCGTGGTGCAGCGTCCACTTCAAACGCGCCAACTGCAACGCTTCAATCTCATCGCGCGAGGCGAATTCGATCGTTTCGAGGGGCTGTGGATTTATTGTCATGGTTAGCCTCAGGGGTCAGACACGCTCAATGATCATGGCGATGCCTTGGCCCACGCCGATGCACATGGTGCACAGAGCGTAGCGGCCGGCTCGCCGTTCCAGTTCAAACAGGGCGGCCAGCGCCAGGCGCGCGCCGCTCATGCCCAGCGGGTGCCCCAGAGCGATCGCGCCGCCGTTGGGGTTGACCTGCGGGGCATCGTCCGGCAGGCCAAGCTGGCGCATCACCGCCAACGCCTGGGCGGCGAACGCTTCGTTCAGTTCGATGACGTCCATCTGCGCCAGGCTCAGCCCGGCGATCTCCAGCACCTTGCGGGTGGCCGGCAGCGGGCCGATGCCCATCAGCCGCGGCTCCACGCCGCAGGTGGCGGTGGCAAGGATGCGCGCGCGCGGCGTCAGGCCCTGGCGTGCCGCCATCGCTTCGGAGGCGACGATCAGCGCCGCCGCGCCGTCGTTCAGCCCCGAGGCGTTGCCGGCGGTGACGCTGCCGGGCTGACGGAACGGGGTTTTCAGCGCCTGCAGCTGATCGAAGGTGGTGTCGGCGCGCGGGTGTTCATCCTGGCTGAACAGGGTGACTGCGCCTTTTTTACCGGTGAGGCTGACCGGCGCTATCTCCTGCGCCAGGTATCCCAGCGCCTGCGCCCGGGCGGCGCGCTGCTGGCTGCGCAGCGCAAAGGCGTCCTGATCGGCGCGGCTGATGTTGAACTGCGCCGCGACGTTTTCGGCGGTCTCCGGCATCGAATCGGTGCCGAACTCGGCCTGCATGCGCGGGTTGACGAAGCGCCAGCCGAGGGTGGTGTCGTACAGCTGCGCCTGGCGGCTGAAGGCGCTGTCGGCCTTGCCCATCACCAGCGGCGCTCGGGTCATCGATTCCGCGCCGCCGGCCAGCATCAGCCCGGCGTCGCCGGCTTTGATGCTGCGCGCCGCCATCGCCAGCGCGTCCAGGCCCGAACCGCACAGGCGGTTCACCGTGGTGCCGGAAACGCCGACCGGTAGCCCGGCCAGCAGCAGCGCCATGCGCGCCAGGTTGCGGTTGTCTTCCCCGGCCTGGTTGGCGCAGCCGAGGATCACGTCGTCCAGCTGTGCCCAGTCCACCTGGGGATGGCGCTCCAGCAGCACGCGCAGCGGCAGGGCGGCGAGATCGTCGGCCCTCACCTGGGCCAGCGCGCCGCCATAGCGGCCGATCGGGGTGCGCACGCCGTCGCAGATAAATGCCTGATTCATGCCCGATCTCCTAAAATGCTGTGGCCGAGGCGGTGCGCGCGGCCGCGAAACCAGGCGACGGTTTTGCCCTGTTGATTGACGATTTCGACGTCATACAGCCCGGTGGCTTTGCCCTGATGGCGCATCTGCGCGCTGGCGGTGAGGCGATCGCCGGCCAGCGCCGGGCGGACGAAGTCGATGCTGCAGCCGGAAGCCACCGCCGCCAGCCCCTGGCTGTTACAGGCGTAGGCGAAGGCGGTATCCGCCAGGCTGAACAGCTGGCCGCCATGGCAAGTCTGGTGGCCATTGAGCATCTGCGGGCCGACGGTCATGCTGACCTGCGCGTACCCTACGTCGACGGCATCGATGTGCATCCCCATCGCCTGAGCGCAGGTATCTTGCTGGAACATCTGTTCGGCGCAGCGCTGAGCCAGCGCGCGCGGCGTATTGGCGTTCATTGTTCGGCTCCTGAGAAAGAGGCGGGGGAAGCGTAGCGGCGCAGCAGCGGCATCGGGCGATAGCGCGCTTCGCCGTAATAGCGTTGCAGGTTTTCCAGCGTCGTCAGGATGTGGCGCCAGCCGAGTGCGGCGCCCCAGGCCAGCGGGCCGCGCGGATAGTTGACACCGCGCAGCATCGCCAGATCGGTATCCTCGGCGCCGGCGACGCCTTTGTTCACCACGTCGAGCGCTTCGTTGGCCAGCATGGCCAGAGTGCGCATCGTCAGCAGGCCGGGATAATCCGGCAGTTGAATGACCTGCTTGCCGAGGGACTGCAGCAGGCGAATCGCGTTGGCATTGTGTTGCGCGCCGTTTTGCGCCGCGCAGCTGATGGCGATGGCGGAGGCATGCGCATAGTCGGCACAGAGATCGAACAGCACCACGGGCGTTCCACGTTCGTCGGCCAGTTGGCCGGCGGTTTTACCATTGGTTAACATCAGTGTAACGTCGTCGATCGTGAGGTACGGGCTGGTCTGGCCAGGTTGTTTGATCGCCCCCGCATTTTCGATCAACAGCTGCGCCAAATCGGCCAGCGAAGACCAGTCGCCGTGCAGCGTGACGCGTTGCGGCGGCGCGGCCTGCGCCGGCGGCGCAAAGGCGATCATCTCTGCGACGGGGCGTTGCGCGTCGTAGCGGTAGAAGCCGTGGCCGGATTTGCGGCCGAGATGTCCGGCGGCCACCAGCTCCTGCTGCACCAGTGAGGGGGTGAAGCGCGGATCCTGGTAGAAGGCCTGATACACCGAGTCGGTCACGGCGTAATTGACGTCCTGGCCGATCAGATCGGTCAACTGCAGCGGGCCCATGGCGAAGCCGCCGGCGTCGCGCATGACTGCATCCAGGGTGGCGGCGTCGGCCACCCGTTCCTCCAGCGCGCGCAGGGTTTCGGCGTAGAATGGCCGCGCCACGCGGTTGACGATGAATCCCGGCGTCGAGCGGCACACGACGCTCTGCTTACCCCAGCGCTGCGCCAGGGCCTGCAGCGCGGCGAGGGTCTCGGCCCCGGTTTCCAGACCGCTGACGATCTCCACCAGCTTCATCAGCGGCGCCGGGTTGAAGAAGTGCAGCCCGGCCATGCGCGCCGGGTGTTGCAAGGCGCCGGCGATGGCGGTGATTGACAGCGAGGAGGTATTGCTGGCGAACAGCGCCGTGGGCGAGCAGACCGCTTCCAGATCGCGGAACAGGCTCTGCTTGATCGCCAGATTTTCCGCCACCGCTTCAATCACCAGCGCGCAGTCGGCCAGTTGCTCGAGCGAGTCGGCGCGTTCGAGGCGCGCCAGCAGCGCCTCGGTGGCGTTTGCGTCGGCCTTGCCGCCGTCGACCCGCTGCCGCAGGCGGCGAGCGAGTTCGTCGATCGCGCGCTGGGCGGCGGCGGGCGCGATATCGAACAGCCGTACCGGGTGGCCGGCGGCGGCGGCCACCTGGGCGATGCCGATGCCCATGGTGCCGGCGCCGATCACCGCCACCTGGCCATTAAGAAGGGGCGCGTTCATGGCTATTTCCCGCTGAAATTTGGCGTGCGTTTGGCGAAGAATGCGCTGACGCCTTCGCGATAGTCGTCGCTGCGGCCGCCCAATCGCTGCAGATCGCGTTCCAGATCGAGCTGTTGATCGAGGCTGTTGGTGGCCGAACTGTAGATGGCTTTCTTGATTAGCCCCAGACCGTAAGTCGGCTGGGTGGCCAGATGGCGCGCCAGCGTTTGCGTGCGGTCGGCCAATTCATCCGCCGGCACCACCTGCCAGATCATGCCCCACTCCAGCGCCTGTTGGGCGCTGATTTTGTCGCCCAGCATGGCCATGCCCATCGCGCGGGCGTGGCCGGCCAGCCGCGGCAGGAACCAGCTGCCGCCGGAATCCGGCACCAGCCCCAGGCGGCAGAACGACTGAATAAAGCCGGCGTTGTCGGCGGCGATGACGATGTCGCACGCCAGAGCCAGCGCGGCGCCGGCGCCGGCCGCCACGCCGTTGACCGCGCACACCACCGGTTTGGGCAGGGCGGTCAGGCGACGGATCAGGGGGTTGTAGAAACGTTCGACCGACAGGCCGAGGTCCGGCGCCTGTTGATCGGCGCTGACGTTGCGATCGTTGAGATCCTGCCCGGCACAGAAACCGCGGCCGGCGCCGGCGATCAGCAGGCAGCGCACGTTGTCGTCGCGTTCGGCTTGCGTCAGCGCTTCGCTCAGTTGGCGATGCATCTCGTCGTTAAAGCTGTTGAGCCGATCCGGCCGGTTGAGGGTCAGCGTCAACACGCCGGCGTCGAGATGACTGAGAATCAATGCGTTATCCATAAATCAGCGCCCCTGATAGTTTGGCGTACGTTTTTCGAAAAAGGCGGCGATGCCTTCGCGGCGATCGTCGGTGGCGGCCAGGGTGACGAACTGCTGACGCTCCATCGCCAGCCCCTGGCTAAGGCCGGTTTCCTCGGACTGTTTCAGCGCCTGCTTGGCGGCGCGCAGCGCCAGTGGCGCCTGACGGCTGATGCGATCGGCAATCTGCTGCGTGCGCTCCAGCGTCAGGGCATCGACGCACACTTCGCTGATAAGGCCAGCCTGCAGCGCGGTGCGGGCGTCGATGGCTTCGCCGGTCAGCACCATCTGGCTGGCGCGCGACTTGCCGACGCAGCGGATCAGGCGCTGGGTGCCTCCGGCCCCCGGCATCAGGCCGAGGGTGATCTCCGGCAGGCCGAAGCGGGCGCTTTCGCCGCCGATAACGATGTCGCAGGCCAGCGCCAACTCGCAGCCGGCGCCCAGGGCATAGCCGTTCACCGCCGCCAGCAGCGGCTTGCTGAACTGCGCCAGTCGCTGCCACAGCTGCGGACGGCGATCCGCCAGCGCGGCCGGCAGATCCTGCCGTTGCAGCTCATGCAGATCGGCCCCGGCGGCGAAGAAACGCGCCGCGCCGGCGATCACCACGGCGCCCACGCCGCTGTCGGCATCGGCCTGCTCCAGCAGAAACACCAGCTGCTCCAGGCAAGGGGTGCTCAGGGCGTTGCGCGCCTCCGGGCGGTGCAGCGTCAGCGTGACCACGCGGTGCTGCTGCTGGCGCAAAATAAAGGGGGTATCCATCGCGGCTCCTAGACGTCGAAGTCCAATACCACGCCGTCGCCTTTCGGCCACGACTGGCAGCTCAATACATAGCCCGCCGCCAACTGATCCGGCTCCAGGCTGTAGTTGACGCCCATCTCGACCTGGCCGGCCTTCAGACGGCATTTGCAGGTGGCGCATACGCCGCCTTTGCAGGCGTAGGGCAGGTCGGCGCCCTGGCGCAGCGCAGCGTCGAGAATGCTGTCGTCCTGTTCGCCGAGCTCGATATCCAACCGGCGGCCGTCGAGCAGGATTGTCACCCTGGCGGCGTTGCGATCGCCGCTGTGGCGCGGGCGGGCGACCAGGCCGCTGGTGTTGAAACGTTCGCTGTGGATGTGGTTGGCCGGAACGCCGGCCTGTTCCAGCACGGTCTGCGCGTCGTCCATCATCGATTCCGGCCCGCAGATGAAGGCGTGGTCATAGTCGCGGAAATCCAGCAGCGCGCCGCCGATCGCCGTCAGGCGTTCACGATCGATGCGGCCGCTGAGCAGCGGGCTGTCGAGGCTCTCCTGGCTGAACAGGTACAGCGGCTGAAAACGCTGCGGGTAGCGGTTTTTCAGATCCGACAGCGCTTCTTTGAACATCATCGAACGGCTGTTGCGGTTGCCGTAGATCAGGGTAAAACTGCTGCCCGGTTCGAGCTGCAGCGTCGCTTTGATGATCGACAGCATCGGCGTGATGCCGGAGCCGGCGGCGATCGCCAGGTAATTGCCGCGGCGCTCCGCCTGCGGCTGATAGCCGAAGCGCCCCTGCGGCACCATCACTTCCAGCGCATCGCCGACTTTCAGCATGCGGTTGACGAAGCCGGAGAAACGGCCCTGATCAATCGCTTTTACGCCGATCTGCAGCAGGCCTTCCTGCGGTGAACTGCAGATGGAATAGCAACGCCGCAGCTCTTCGCCGTTGACCCGCGCCTTGAGCGTCAGGTGCTGGCCGGGGGTGTAGCGGTATTGGTTTTGCAGCTCTTCGGGCACCCGCAGGGTGATGGCTACGGCGTCCGGCGTTTCGCGCTCGATGGCGGCGACGTTCAGGCGATGAAAGACCGTCATGGTGTCAGCGCTCCTATATGCATTTGAAATAATCGAACGGTTCCCGGCAGTCGCAGCAGCGGTACAGCGCTTTACAGGCGGTGGAGCCGAACTCGCTGATCTTCTCGCTGTGGGTGCTGCCGCAGCGCGGGCAGGCTACCGGACCGTGGGCGTGCGGCCGATCGCAGGTGTGGCCCTGCGGCGGCGCTACGCCGTATTGCCGCAGCCGTTCGCGGGCGTCGGCGTTCATCCAGTCGGTGGTCCAGGCCGGGCTGAGGCGAATGTCCACCTGCACCGGGCTGAAGCCGGCGGCCGTCAGCCGCTGCTCAATGGCGTTGAGCAAAAATTCGGTGGCCGGGCAGCCGGAGTAGGTGGGGGTGAAGGTCACGCGCCAGCCGTTGCCGTCGCGCGCCACGTCGCGCACCATGCCCAAATCGGTGATCGACAGCACCGGCAGCTCGGGATCGCTGATCTGTTGCAGACAGTGCCAAATCTGCGGGATTTCGGCGGGTTGCAAACGAGTGACGTTCATCGCGGCCTCCTACCATTGGCCGTTTGGATAGGCGCGTTGCAGGAACTGCATCTCCGCCAGCAGCGGGCCGAGGTGTTCACTGTGTCGGCCTTGTTTGCCGCCGTGCCGGAACGCCTGCTCGGCGGGCAGCGTCAATGTCGCCTGACGCAGTGTCTCTTCCACCTGCGCTTGCCAGGGAGCCTGCAGCTCGCGCGGATCGACGGCGATGCCCTGTTCCGCCAGCTCAAGCTCCAGCGCGTCGGCGTGGAACAGCTCAGCGGTGAAGCGCCACAGGTTATCCAGCGACTGCTGGATCTTGCGGTGGCTGACGTCGTTGCCGTCGCCGAGGCGGATCATCCAGCCGCGGCTGAAGCGCAGGTGGTAATCGGCCTCCTTCAACGACTTGGCAGCGATGGCGGCGATCTGCGCATCGCCGCTGCGGCTCAACGCCTGGTGCAGCTGCACGTGGTAGACGTCGAGCAGGAACTGGCGCACCAACGTGTCGTTGAAACCGCCGTTCGGCTGTTCCGCCAGCAGCAGGTTATGAAACTGGCGTTCGTCGCGCCCGAAGGCCAGGCTGTCTTCGCTGCAGGGCGGCCCGGCCAGTTCGGCGGCGTAGCCCAGGAAGTGGCGCGCCTGGCCGAGCAGATCGAGCCCGATGTTGGCCAACGCCAGATCGATCTCCAGCTCGGGCGCGTGGCCGCACCAGGCGCACAGGCGCTGGGCGAGGATCAGAGGCGTGTCGCCCTGGCGAAGCAAATAGCTGATGCGCGGATCGTTAACCGTCATGGTCGCCTCTACATGTTCTTGATGCCGTCGGGAATGGTGTAAAACGTCGGATGACGGTAGATCTTGTCTTCGGAAGGATCGAAGAAGGCGCCGCGATCTTCCGGCTGCGAGGCGATCAGATGGCGGGATTGCACCACCCAAATCGAGCAGCCTTCATTACGGCGCGTGTAGGCGTCGCGGGCGTTTTCCAGCGCCATTTGGTCGTCTGCGGCGTGCAGGCTGCCGACGTGGCGATGCGCCAACCCTTGTTTGCTGCGGATAAACACTTCATACAGCGGCCATTCAACGTGGCTCATGATCTCGGTTCCTTATGTTGGCTATGCGGCGGAAGCGGCGTTTTTCGCGGCGTGGGCCATGGCGCCGTCGCGTACCCAGGCGCCGTCTTCCCAGGCGCGGCGTTTGGCCTGCAGGCGTTCGTGGTTGCATTGGCCGCGTCCTTTGATCACTTCATGCAGTTCGCTCCAGTCGATCTCGCCGAAGCGATAGTGGCCGGCGGCCTCGTCCCAGGTAAGACTCGGGTCCGGCGCCGTCATGCCCAGCGCCTCAAGCTGCGGCACGGTGTTGTCGACGAACTTTTGCCGCAGCTCATCGTTGCTGTGGCGTTTGATTTTCCACGCCATGCTCTGGGCGCTGTGAGGGGAGTCGGCGTCGCTCGGGCCGAACATCATCAGCACCGGCCACCAGAAACGATCGATGGCGTCCTGCAACATGGCGCGCTGCGTGTCGCTGCCGTTGGCCATCGCCATCACCGCCTCGTAGCCCTGGCGCTGGTGGAAGCTCTCCTCTTTGCAGATCTTCACCATCGCCCGCGCATAGGGGCCGTAGGACGCGCGGCACAGCGCCACCTGGTTGACGATGGCGGCGCCGTCGACCAGCCAGCCGATCACGCCGATATCCGCCCAGTTGAGCGTGGGGTAATTGAAGATCGAGGAGTACTTCATTTTGCCGTCGAGCATCTTTTGGTAGATGTCCTGGCGCGAACAGCCGAGGGTTTCGGCGGCGCTGTAGAGGTACAGGCCGTGGCCGGCCTCATCCTGCACTTTGGCCAGCAGCACCGCTTTGCGGCGCAGCGTGGGGGCGCGCGTCAACCAGTTGGCTTCCGGCAGCATGCCGATGACTTCCGAATGGGCGTGTTGGCCGATCTGCCGAATCAGGTTCTGACGGTAAGCGTCCGGCATCCAGTCTTTGGCTTCGATAGCGATATCCGTCGCGATCTTGGCGTCGAAATGCTGCTGATACTGTGCTTCAGTTGTCATGTTCGCCTCTTGGTGATTCGTATTTTTCACATTGAATATAAAAATGTGAATCACTTTAACTAACCATAAGGCTACAAACTGATAACAAAAAGATCAAACGAGATTCATGTGGTTTTGCGAGCGCACTCACAAGTGAATTGTTTATATTATTGATTTAATTTGATAAATAAAATCAATAACGCTGTGTTAACGACAGGGAAAGCGGCTTGAACGCGCTTCTTGTTCTCTTTTTGTTAAAATTGAGTTTGGCGTAAACTGGCATTTATGTGATACGTAATTAAGCTGTATTGTGAAAATTTATGAATTCCGGAGGGCACATGCAGCAGTTACACAGTTATCTTTCTGGCGCCTGGGTGTACGGGCAGGGAGAGGCGCGCGAGATCCGTCACGCCGTAACCGGCGAAGCGCTGTACCAGGTTTGCTCCGACGGCCTGCCGTTAGCGGCCAGCTTGAGCTATGCCCGCAGCCACGGCGGCCCGGCGCTGGCGCACATGACGTTCCAGCAGCGCGCCCAGATGCTGAAAGCGGTGGCGAAACACTTGCTGGCGCATAAAGAGGCGCTGTATCAGATTTCCTATCAAACCGGGGCGACGCGCAGCGACGGCTGGGTCGATATCGAAGGCGGCATCGCCACGCTGTTCGCCTATGCCGGCATGGCCGGCCGCGATCTGCCGGACGATACGCTGTGGCCGGAAGATGAGCTGATCCCGCTGTCGAAGCAGGCGCAGTTCGCCGCCCGCCACGTATTGACCTCGCGCCCCGGCGTGGCGCTGCATATCAACGCCTTCAACTTCCCTTGCTGGGGCATGCTGGAAAAACTGGCGCCGACCTGGCTGGCGGGCATGCCGGCCATCATCAAGCCGGCCACCGCCACCGCGCAGCTGACGCAGGCGATGGTCAGGCTGATCGTCGACAGCGGGCTGGTGCCGGAAGGGGCGCTGCAGTTGGTATGCGGTGGCGTCGGCGACATGTTTGCGCACCTGGATTATCAGGATGCGGTGACGTTCACCGGTTCGGCGCAGACCGGGCAGCGGCTGCGCGCGCACCCGCGGCTGTTGGAGAAGTCGATCGCCTTCACCATGGAGGCGGATTCGCTCAACTGCTGCGTGCTGGCGGAAGACGTAACGCCGGAGATGCCGGAGTTTGCGCTGTTTATCAAAGAGGTGTGCCGTGAAATGACCGCCAAGGCGGGGCAGAAATGCACGGCGATCCGCCGCATCATCGTGCCGGCGGCGCAGGTGGTTGCGGTGCGTCAGGCCTTGTTGCAGCGCCTGGCTGGGGTGACGGTGGGCGACCCGCAGCTGGAGCAGGTGCGCATGGGGGCGTTGGTCAGCCACGAGCAGCGTGATGATGTGCAAAGCAAGGTGGAGTTTCTGCTGCGCAACGGCTGCGAGCCGCTGTGCGGCGCGGCGCTGGATAAGCTGGAAATCCTGGGCGACGGCGCGCGCGGCGGGGCGTTTTATCCGCCGACCCTGCTGTATTGCGCCGATCCGTTCACCCATCAGGCGGTGCACGGCACTGAGGCCTTCGGCCCGGTGGCGACGCTGATGCCGTATGCGGATACCGAGCAGGCGATCGCGCTGGCGTTGCTGGGGCAGGGCAGCCTGGCGGGCTCGCTGGTGACCGCCGATCCGGCATTGGCCAAGCGCTTCATTCGCGCGGCGGCGTGCGCCCATGGCCGCATGTTAATTTTGGATGAACAGGCGGCGGCGGAGTCCACCGGCCACGGGTCGCCGCTGCCGATGTTGGTGCACGGCGGCCCGGGGCGCGCCGGCGGCGGGGAAGAGCTGGGTGGACTGCGCGCGGTGAAGCACTATATGCAGCGCACGGCGATCCAGGGCAGCCCGGCAATGCTGGCGGCCATCGGCGGTGAATGGGTGCGCGGCGCGCCGGTCGCCGAGCACCCGGTACATCCGTTCCGGAAATACTTCGAGCAGCTGCAGCTGGGCGACAGCCTGTTGACCGCGCGCCGCACCGTGACCGAAGCGGATATCGTCAACTTCGCCTGCCTGAGCGGCGATCATTTCTACGCGCATATGGACAAGATCGGCGCCGCCGATTCGCTGTTCGGCGAGCGGGTGGCGCACGGTTACTTTGTGGTGTCCGCCGCGGCCGGGCTGTTTGTCGATGCCGCCGTCGGGCCGGTGATCGCCAACTACGGCATGGAGAATCTGCGCTTTATCGAACCGGTGAAGATCGGCGACACCATTCAGGTGCGGTTGACCTGCAAGAAGAAGATCCGCAAGCCGCAGAAAACCGCCGAAGATCGGCCGCACGGCGTGGTGGTGTGGGATGTGCAAGTATTGAATCAGGAACAGCAACCGGTGGCGCTGTACAGCATCCTGACGTTGGTGGCGCGCCAACAGGGGGACTTCGAGGCGTGATGCGCGCTTGCCGCCGCCGGAGCTGCCGGCGGCGGCAATCTATTCAGAGCAGCGGCTGACCGCGCAGCTGTTCCAGCACTTTCAGCGGCGAGCGCTGCGGATCCTGCATCTTGTTCACCGGCAGCAAGAAGGTCTGTTCCAGCATAAACTGGCCGCCCATCGCGGCGTGCGGCGTTTGATCCGAGAAGCAAATCCAGCTGCTGCCCGGCGGAAACGCCAGCGCCAGCTGCGGCCCCTGTTGTTGATAATCGCCGTCGGCCTTCATGGCGTCATGCAACTGCAGCATCAGGTGGTCATAATGGCTGCGGCGGGTTTTGGTGATGCGTACCCGGTGCTGCAGCCAGCTGCTGAAGGCGGAGTAGCGCGCCAGACGCGGCATAAAGCGTTGCGCCAGCTCAGGGAACGGTTCGCCGACGCGCCATTGGCGATGTTCACCGTGCGGATTGATGTTGGTGAAAATGCGCAGAATGCGTTCGCCGTAGTTCGGGCGCGACGGGAAAGCGTCGACGTGCAGCCGGCTGTCGTCTTTGCGCCAGGAGCTGCTTGCGCGCCAGGCCGAAACCGGATGCAAACGCAGGCTGCCGGTCGGATGGTGCAGCGCCTCCTGATACTCGGGCAACAGCCCGGCGATCAGCTGGCGGCAAGATTGGTAATAACGTTCCAGCAGTTGCTGAACCTGCTGCCGGCGCTCTGCGACGGCGACGCCGGTCAGCTTGCCGGACAGCGGTTGATAGCTGATGTTTTTGCGCTTCGGATCGACCAGCGCCGGATCCAGCAGCGGCATTTCCTGCTCAGACAGGGTGAAGGCCAGTTCGGGCAGAAACAGCACCTTGCCCTGTTCCAGTTCGCTGACCGCGCTGGATGCTTCCGCTGCCGCCCATTGTCGCAACGGCAGCGTCAGGACGGCCTGTTCACGCATAATATCGCCAGTAGGCATGAGATCTCCTCGCAAATCTATATCGCTTTATTCCCGCCTTTCAGGTTGCCGCGTGGTTGGCTGCACTGGCTTGCGCCGTGGCTGGCTGGAGCGACGCCAAAAGTCTTTGCGTCGGTCGCCCAAATGCAACGTGAAATTTATGGGTTCTATTATGGATGTATCAGCAGGGCGCAGTGCGCCGAAGCGTGCGATGGCTTTCTGATATATAGAATAGTCCTGCTAAGGGTATCACCGGCAATGCCAATGAAAAGTAAACGGAGGCTAAACGAGGCTCGGCGTAGGCACGAATAATCAAAAATGGCACGAATTGTCCGCGGAATAGCGCATTTTTTATCTTATTGAATTGTAATGAAAATAAATATGCTGCTTATTTATTGGCGTTATTTCATTCCGAGAGCGGGGCAAATTGGGGAAATAATGCTTCGGCGGGAAATTATTTCATTTTTGTCGTGGGAATAAATCGGGCCGCCCAATTTTGGTGGCCCGATGAGTGATTAAGCGCCGTAAATGCAGTTTTTGCCTTTTTTCTTGGCCTGATACAGCGCGCTGTCCGCCTCATTGATAAAGCTGATCGGCGTATCGTTATACATATGCGGCACTTTGGCGCAGATGCCGATGCTGATGGTGACGATGCCGTGCGGGTTACCCTGATGCGGGATCTTCAGATCGCGCACCGCCTGGATGACGCGTTCGGCGAAAATCAGCGCGCCCTGCACGTCGGTATCCGGCAGGATAATCCCCATCTCTTCACCGCCGTAGCGCGCCAGAATATCGTTGCTGCGGCACGCCAACCCTTTCAGCGTCTGGCCGATCTGCTGCAGGCACTGGTCGCCGGCGACGTGGCCGTAGCTGTCGTTGTACTGCTTGAAGTAGTCGATATCCAGCATCAGCAGCGCCACGCTGCGGTAGTTGCGCGAGGCGCGCGCCAGCTCGTTCTTCAGCGCAATGTCAAACTGGCGGCGGTTGGCCAGGCCGGTCAGGCTGTCCAGCAGCGCCAGTTCTTCCAGCATCTGGTTGATGCTGGTCAGCTGATCGCGGGTGCGCATCAGCTCGGCTTCGGTTTGCATGCTGTGCTTGATTTGCCGCAGCAGCACCGCGCCCATCGCCAGCAGGATCATCAGCAGAGAGAGGCCGCCGGCGGCGAACAGGCCGGCGTCGGTGCGCCAGTCCGCCAGCGCGTCGCGTTTCGACAGCCCGGCGGCGATCACCAGCGGAAAGCGGTTGACCCGCGAATAGCCGTAGATGCGCTCCACTTTGTCGTACAGCGAGGTGATGGTGGCGTTGCCGAATTCCGAATGCGGCAATATTTCGCTGAACAACACGCCCTTGGCGATATTTTTACCGATCGAGGCCGCCGAGTAAGGGCGGCGGTAGAGGATGGTGCCGTCCGCCAGCAGCAGATTTAGCGAGGCGTCGGTGTTGAGGGCGAAACTGTCGTAAAACTGGCGAAAATAATCGACGTACAGCGTCGCCAGTACCACGCCGCCAAAGCTGCCGTCCGGGTTGTTGAAGCGCCGCGAAACGGGGATGATCAGATCGCCGGTGGTGCGGCTGCGGATCACCTCGCCGATGTACAGACCGCCGCCATCGCGGTTTTGGTGATATTTGAAGTAATCGCGATCGGCGTTGTTGGCGTTCTTGATGAATTTGCCCGAGGAGGTCGCCAGCCAGCGGCCGCTCGCATCGTAGATAAACATCCCGTGCAGCTGCGGCAGGTTGCCGACCTGGGTTTGCATCACCCGTTGCAGCCGGGTCAATTGCGAGGGCCCCAGTCCGTCGTTCTGGAGACGTTCGGTCAGATCGAGCAGATTGCCGTCTACCTGCATGAAGGTATCGTCGGCATGTTGCGCCAGCGAACGGGCGAGGTTGGCGGATTCATGCTCGGCGCTGCGCAGATCGCGCTGGTGCGCGTTCCAGATTTGCCAGCTGTTAAAGAGGATCAGCGTGGCGGCAACGATGATGACAAACACGCCGGCCTGAAATAATAATGGGGAGCTTTTAACGCTGCGCGGCGGCACGGCATCCTGTATGGGTTGCTGCTGAGTCATGTCACCCTTGTTGTTTGATTACTATTCAATTTGAGTTAAGAGCAATCTTATATTTTATGCATAAATGCGCCAGACCTCTAGCCCTTAACGTGGCGATAGGGAGAAAGGCGCCTCGCACCCCGCATTTGCGGCGGTGTGAACGCGAAGGAGTAAAAGAGCCATGTCGGATTACATCATTATCGCTTTACTGACGCTGGCGGTGTATTACCCCCTCACGCTGGGGGCGCTGGCGGTGATGATGTTCTTCGCCTGGCGGCGACGACGGTCGCCTTACTGGCGGTTGGGGCTGGCGCTGTTGACGGTGTTGTTCGCGCTGTTCGCCAAAGCGGCGTATGACTGGCACCGCTACAGCTAGCGGCGCCATGCGGGGTTATTCGACGTTGATCATCCAGTTGACGCCGAATTTATCGGTCAGCATGCCGAAGCCTTTGGCCCAGAAGGTGGCTTGATAAGGCATCGTCACCTGGCCGCCCTGCGCCAGATTATCGAACAGTTTGCGTCCTTGTTCCGCGTCGCTGGGGTTCAGCGACAGCGAGAAGCCTTTGTGGGAAGCGCCGCCGCTGTCATCCTGCGGACAGCCGTCGGAGGCCATCAGCACGCCGTCGCCAATCAGCAGACGCGCATGCATGATCGCTTCAGGATTGACATCCTGCGGCCCGCCTTGGCGGGCTTCTTCGGGCATGTCTTTAAAACGCATGACCATTTCAATTTTGGCATTCAACTGCTGTACATAGAAGTTAATCGCTTGCTCACAGTTACCGCTGAAGAACAAATAGGGTTGTACCAGCATGACATTGACCTCGGTTGTGGCCCGACAGGCAACGACCGGCCCTCGGGCGGGAAGAAATGATTGCTGGCGGCAATAATTGCCGTCGGTGACTTATTAGTGTAGTCCCCCTGACGTAGAATGCTCGTGCTAGGTGAGCGCCTTCGCCGCCGGCAGGGCGGGCGAAGGCACGAAGGCGGTTAATACAGCGAAGGTTCGCCGGGTGGGCGGGTTTTAAAGCGGCGGTGCAACCACATGTATTGATCGGGCGCCAGCAGCACCTGTTCTTCCACCACGCGGTTCATCATGGCCGCCGCGCGCGTTTCATCGTCCAGCGGGAAGTCCGTCAGCGGCGGCTGCACGATCAGCTCGTAGCCGCGCGCATTCGGCAGACGGCGCGGCACGAATGGCACGATCGACGGCCGCCCCATACGCGCCAGGATATAGGTGCCGGTCGTCGTGGCGGCGTTTTCCACGGCGAAGAACGGCGCGAACACGCTGCTTTGCGGGCCGTAATCGTGGTCCGGCGCGTACCACAGGATTTCACCCTGCTTCAGGTTGCGGATCATGCCTTTGATATCTTTACGATCGATCATGAATTTATTCGAGCGCAGCCGGCCCCAGGTCTGCACCCATTCCATCAGCTTGTTATTGTGCGGGCGGTGTACGCCGATGCCGGGGTTTTGCATGCCGAAGATGCGCGCGCCCAGCTCCAGAGTGAGGAAATGCAGGCCGATCAGCAGCACGCCTTTCCCGTCCTGACGCGCCAGCTGCATGTTTTCCATGCCGCTCACCTTAAACCAACGGGCGATGCGCCAGTCAGGCCAGAACCAGGCCATGCCGACTTCGAACAGGCCCATGCCGACGGACTCAAAATTTTTGACAATCAGCGCCTCTCTTTCGGCGGCGGGCATCTCAGGGAAACAGAGTTCTAAATTACGGCGCGCTATTTTTACCCGGCGTTTCATCAGGGGCATGGCGATTCTGCCAAGGCCGTGTCCAAGCCGATAAATGAGCGGGTAGGGCAATAATACCAATAGATAGAGTATTCCCAGCCCTATCCACAGCAACCAATAACGAGGGCGCAAGAATTCGCGCTCAAAGCGTTGGTTTGAAATCATTTTTTCTGTTCTTCCTTTAATTTCGCAATGGGACCTTAACCCAAATTGTTATGTGCGAAATGATAGAGCATTTTTTGTGAGACCGGGTTTTCCATTCATGCTTTTTTTTACGCTTTATTTAAGCGCAGACGGGAAACGGAACGAAATGAGATTTTTACCGAGGGAAGGGCGGATATTCACCGCTATTTCAACCGGCTGGCGACATTGAAAAATAAGGACACAATTCAGCGCATCGCAAAAGTGACAACCACTATGTAACCTTAGAGAAACAGCAACGCGGCGGAACCGTCCCAAACGGCCGCCAGCGCATACAGCAGCGCGAGAATCAGGACAAAAGGGGCATTGAACATCGGCGTTTCCTCCAGGAGGCTGTGTTTAAAGTTTAGCCTGTCCAGATGACAATGGGATGAAATGCGATCGCTTTTGACGCGGTGAAATTCAGACGGACGGAAATGGGTAAACCGCTGATTTTTTACTATAGTCATAGTGTGATGTTGTGCGTTTGTCGCCGTACGCCCCGTCTTGAACGGCTGTGGGCAGAGTGTCCAGAGCAAGATCGCGGAACGGGCGGTGCCGGACGTGAAACAGGTGACGAAGTTCTCAGAGGGCGGGTCTGTAAGGATTTGACATGTCATATGAAAATGACGATCTAAGCGGTGTTGAGCAACCGAGCGACTACGTTAAAACCACCGCCTGCGAAGTGCGCAGCGGCGTAAAGGCAGCGCTCGAGCAATCATGTGCCTGCATCAAGGATAACCCTTGGGCAGGGGTAGGCGCCGGCGCCGTCGTGGGCCTGGTAATAGGATTTCTGTTAGGCAAAAGGCAATAGGGAGAGTAAAAATGGGCATCATTTCCTGGATCATTTTTGGTTTAATCGCCGGTATCCTGGCTAAATGGATTATGCCGGGCAAAGACGGCGGCGGCTTTATTGTTACCGTTATACTGGGGATCGTGGGCGCCGTCGTCGGCGGCTATATCAGCACCTTCTTCGGTATGGGACGCGTTGACGGTTTTAACCTGGGCAGCTTCGTGGTGGCGGTCATCGGTGCCCTGGTGGTGCTTTTTGTCTACAGGAAGATCAAAGGCTAAGCAGCCGTTGCTCAACAGGGTCGCCGCGGCGGCCCTTTTTCGTGAAATCAATCCGGCTGTGCGGCACGGGCCGCAGCGGCTGAAAGGGGAATATCATGGGTCTGTTCGATAGCGTATTGGGTAACATTCTGGGCGGCGGCGCCAACGGCAAAGGCATCGACTACATCGCCATTATGCAGTGGGTCGAGCAACAAGGCGGCCTGCAGGCCATTTTAGACAAGTTCCGCCAGGGGCAGTTCGGCGATATCGTCGGTTCCTGGCTCGGTAACGGCGAAAACCAGCCGATTACCGGCGATCATGTGCAGCAGGCGTTGGGCAGCGATGCGATCAATCAACTGGCTGAAAAGCTGGGCGTCGATCCGGCCCAGGCGTCCAGCACCATTGCACAGTTCTTGCCGACGGTAGCGGATGCCGCTTCGCCAAACGGTGAAGTGCAGCAAGACAGCAATGAACTGGGCGACATGGTCGGCAAACTGTTCAAATAATGATTATGCTCCCGGCGTCTGGCCGGGGGCATTCACTCCGCTAATTCCCTCGATCGCCGTCAACGCCTGTTGCAAATGCGCCACCCAGGCGCGCACTTTCTGCGGAATAAAACGTAAAGCGGGATAGACCGCATGCAGCGCCATGGGCGGGTAGCGGTATTCCGGCAAGACGGGAACCAGCGCCCCCGTCGCCAGCTGTTCGCCGATCAGCGGCCGCTGAGCGCCACCGATGCCGGCCCCGGCCTCGATGGCCGCCAGCAGCGATAAGGTATTGTTGGCGCGAAACGTGGGCCGCAGCGCGACCATCTCGGCGCCGTGGGGGCCGAGCAGGGTGAGCGTATCGCCGTCGTTTAGGCCGCTGTAGCGAATGTGCGCATGTTTCACCAGATCCGCCGGCGAACGAGGGGCGCCATGCCTGGCCAGATAGGCCGGCGACGCGACCAGCAGGCGTTGCAGCTCACCCAACCGTTTCGCCACCATGCCGGGCGCATGCAATTCGCCGAAGCGCAGCGCCACGTCGATGCCTTCGCCGATGACGTCGGCGCGGCGATCGTCCAGCAGCAGCTCGATGGTGAGATCCGGATGACGCTTTTGGAACGCGATGGCCAAAGGGGTGATATGCCGTTGCCCGAATCCGGTCGGCGCATGCAGGCGCAAATTGCCCTGCAGCTGGTGGTGCTGGCCGTGCAACGCCTCTTCCGCTTCGTCGACCGCCGCCATAATCGGTTTGAGACGCTGATAGTAATCATTGCCGGCCTCCGTCAGGGTGACCGCCCGCGTGCTGCGAAACAGCAGCTGCGCCCCCAACTGCTGTTCCAGACCGGCGATTTGCTGACTGACCGCCGGCTGCGTCAAACGCAGATCGCGCGCGGCGGCAGACAGGCTGCCCAGCTCCGCCACCCGCATAAAGGTTTTCATTGCGTTCAGCTTATCCATGTCGATTTTGCCTATAGATATTTCTTATTAGTGTTAGTGGAAACCCTCATCTACCGCAAGCATCGCTAATCAATAACACTCAGGGTATCGATAATCCGAGGGGTGACAAAATGAACGCAAAGCGACAGGCGCTGGTGATCGGCGCCAATGGCGTGATTGGGCGCCGATTGATTGAGGAGCTGATTGACCAAGGTTGGCAAGTGGTGGGCGTCTCGCGCCGGGGCGGCGAATCGGCGCCTGGGGTGCGCCACCTGCAGGTTGACCTGCTGGATGCGGCGGCGACGCGGGACGCGCTGCGGCCGCTGAGCGCGATTAGCCACGTTTTCTATGCCGCCTATCAAGATGCTCCGGATTGGGCGGGGCTGGTGGCGCCGAACCTGCAAATGTTGCAACACGTTGTCGAAGGGCTGGAGCCGATTGCGCCGGCGTTGGAACATATCAGCCTGATGCAGGGCTATAAAGTTTATGGCGCGCATTTGGGGCCGTTTAAAACGCCGGCGCGTGAAAGCGATACCGGGCATATGCCGCCGGAGTTTAACGCGGCGCAGCAGCAGTATCTGGAGCAGCGCCAAACAGGCAAGCGCTGGCGTTGGAGCGCCATTCGCCCGAGCGTCGTGGGGGGCTTCTCGCTCGGCAACCCGATGAATCTGGCGTTAAGCATCGCGGTTTACGCCTCGATCAGTAAAGCGCTCGGGCTGCCGCTGCGCTTTCCCGGGAAGCCGGGCGCTTACCACAGCCTGTTGGAAATGACCGACGCCGGACTGCTGGCGCGCGCCACGCTCTGGGCGGCGACCGAACCTGCGGCAGCCAATCAGGCGTTTAACATCAACAACGGCGATCTGTTTCGCTGGAGCGAAATGTGGCCGAAAATCGCCGCGTACTTCGGGCTGGAATGTGCGCCGCCGTTGCCGATGACGCTGGAAAACATGATGGTGGACAAAGCGCCGCTGTGGCGTGAGCTGGCGCAACGGCACTCCTTGACCGAGCCCGATTACCGGGCGGTGGCCGGCTGGCGTTTCGCCGATTTCGTCTTTTCCTGGGACTACGACATGTTCGCGGACGGCAGCAAGGCGCGGCGTTTCGGTTTCCATCAGTTTGTCGAAACCGAAGCCATGTTTTTCTCGCTGTTCGATGCATTCCGTCGTCGCCGCATCATTCCCTGAATGCGGCATAAATGTCCCCGCAGCCCCGCTGCGGGGAAAGGTCTCAGAACGTCAGCATGATTTTGCCGATGTGCTCGCTGGATTCCATCAGCGCATGCGCAGCGGCCGCCTCTTCAAGCGGGAAGGTTTTAAAGATTTGCGGTTTCAGCACGCCGCGCTCCAGCAGCGGCCAAACTTTCTCGTGCAGCTCGGCGGCAATCTGCGCTTTGTCCGCGACGCTGCGCGAACGCAGCGTCGAACCGGTATGGGTCAAGCGTTTCAAGAGCAGCGGCATCAGGTTGAGCTCTTTTACCACGCCGTTTTGCGTGCCGATTTGCACGATACGGCCTTCCATCGCTGCGGCCTGATAGTTCTTGGCCACATAGTCGCCGGCGATCAGATCGACGATCACGTCGGCGCCTTTGCCGTTAGTGGCGTCTTTGGTGCGGGCGACAAAGTCTTCTTTGCGGTAATTAATCGCCACGTCGGCGCCCAGCGCCAGGCTCGCCTGACGCTTCTCTTCTGAACCGACGGTGGTGATCACCTGGGCGCAGAAGGCTTTCGCCAGCATGGTGGCGACCGTGCCGATACCCGAGGTGCCGCCGTGGATCAACACGGTCTCGCCGGCTTTGAGGTGACCGCGCTGGAACACGTTGACCCAGACGGTAAAGAAGGTTTCCGGCAGCGCGGCGGCCTCGGTCAGGCTCAGGCCCGCCGGAACCGGCAGCGCATTACTTTCATGCACGGCGCAGTATTGCGCGTAGCCACCGCCGGCGATGAGGGCGCAAACCCGATCGCCGATCGCGAAGCGGGTCACGCCTTCACCGATGGCCACCACTTCGCCGGCAATTTCGAGGCCGGGAATATCCGAGGCGCCGGGCGGTGGCGCATAGTTCCCCTGACGTTGCAGCACGTCGGGGCGGTTAACGCCGGCGGCGGCGATTTTCACCAGAAGTTGGCCCGCTTGCGGAACCGGCACCGGACGTTCGGCGACGACCAGAACCTCGGGGGCGCCGGGTTGGCTGATCTCAATCGCTTTCATCGTGTCGGGCAGCGGTGCATTCGTTGACATGGTTACTCTCCTCATCGTGGCGGACGCGGTTATCAGGTGGCGCGTCCACAATAAAGTCTGCTGTTAGCTTAGCGAAATCGAATGAGGTACGCGTGGTCGAATAGAGCGGTTTTGCGAGGAAGAGGAGGAGACGCCGCCGCGATGGGCGGCTGGGCATCAATCGTTAGGGGGGATGCGGAACCCTTTCAATGAAACGATAAAGTGTTCTTTTCCTTTGGAGATCTTGGCGCCTTTATCGCACCACAGGCTGGCAAGCTGGAAGAAATCGTCGCTGCCGATGTCGTAAGCCAGTTCGATTTTCTTGGCTGTGCCGGCGCGGATGAGCTTTTCTGCTTCCTGGTGGTTTGCAGCTTTAATTATGGTCATGGGCGAAATCCTTGGTGTTAAGCCAGAACGGATAATCGCTAATCATCATATGGCCATATTGTGACAGTTTTGTGATGAAAGGATGACGGTAACCGCAGGCGCGGCGTGCGGCGTGCCGCGCCTTTGCGGTGAAAATGCGTTGTCGGTTACCGATCGTGCGGGCGAACGAATGCGCTTTTCTTCTGAGATTTGAAGTGTTTATAGAGCGCATAGCCCGCAATGCCGGCCAAGACGGCCAGGAGGGCAAGAGATCCTGTGGCCATGAACATCACCTCCGAATAAGAATGGCAAGGAGGCGTATTTGTGACATTCATCACTTTGCAGGGCAATGAGACCAATCTGTAATCGGAAAGGCGAGATGCGAGAAGGGCAAAAAAAAAGCGCCTATAGGGAGGCGCATAAAGATTTGCAACACAGCTTGTCATGTTCAACACCAGGAGGAGTGGTGAACTGACGCCATTCTAAGCGGCCGTGATTGCGTGAGGTATAGGTATTCTCCGAAAGCGTCATTACCACTCATAGCCTAACTGAATGTTGTAATCGGGATCCTGGTTGGTGGAATAAGGATCGGATTGGCGGCGGCGATCGGTTTTCTTCACCGGGCCGTCATACGCGGGATAAGGTTTGGTGCGCGGCTTGCTGCAGCCCGGATGATCGCACTCGATGTCGACGCGAAAACCGTTTTTATCTCGCGCCTCTGCCCAGGTGATCGGCGGTTTCTCGGCCTTGGGCGCGGGCCCAGGCGACGCCGGCGGCTTGGGCGCGGGGGCGACGCTGGGATCGGGGGCTTGATAATTCAGCTCCAGCGCGCCAAGCGGGGCGCTGTAAGCGGCAAAGGCCAGCAGGGCGGCGGCGCTGGCGGCCGGTAATGTGAGCCATCTCGGCATGGTGGGTCTCCCTGGATGATTACGCCGGGCAACTATAAAACAGTAAAACGAGAATTACTATCATTTGACTGCGGCGTAATGGGGATTCAGCTGGCGATCCCGTAGGCAGACGGGGTCAAATCCTGTGCGTTTAGCCGAGATTAACGCCCCTGCACGGCGAAAAAGGTTGCTATTGCCGCTCGCTCGTGAGTTAATGATGTCGGCCTGTGGTACAGACCTATTTATGCACGACATTTTGAGTAAAGTAGTTCAAATTTAAAGCGTTATCCCGGATAGCCCTTCTCTGACGAATTTCCTTTCCAGTGCCTCCATAAGTAACTGATGACCGGCTATCTCGCCCATGGCGGCTAACATTATTATTGAAGGAAATTAGACATGTCCAACATGATCAAAGGTCAAGTGAAGTGGTTCAACGAAGCTAAAGGTTTTGGTTTCATCACCCCAGCAGACGGCAGCAAAGACGTATTCGTACACTTCTCTGCTATCCAGGATCAAGGCTTCAAGACCCTGGCTGAAGGCCAGAACGTACAGTTCTCTATCGAGAACGGTGCGAAAGGTCCATCTGCGGCTAACGTTACCGCTATCTAATTGGCGTCTACCGCTGATTGAATAAAACCCGCCGAGGCGGGTTTTTTTATGCCTGCAATTTGACGGCGCATAAAAAAAAGCCCGCAAGTCTGCGGGCAAAAGTTCCTTGTTACTTCTTCATTTGCAAGCGCTTCTCTGGGGGGGAAACGCCTGAAGACAGGTTACGCGAGGACGGCTTAAGATTCTGCGGTCAAACCGTTAAGAAAGTGAAAATCCAGGCGGCTGCTACGCTGATAGCAGAGACCGGCAGGGCTGGGGCGGTGTCCTTCACCCGGGGTTTTGTAATACACTGATGCCAATCGCAAAGAATGGGGAAGGGTATGCAGGTTAACGATCGAGTGACGGTAAAAACAGATGGTGGCCCACGGCGCGAAGGCGTCATTCTGGCCGTAGAGGTCTTCAACGAAGGTACCATGTATCTGGTGTCTCTTGAGGACTACCCGGCGGGCGTGTGGTTTTTTAATGAAATCGACAGCCGTGACGGCACTTTTGTGGAGCCTTGCGGCGCGCCCGGGCAGTAACTTCGAACAATCTCATTAATTTGCTAACGAAACTGTCTATTTTGAGATTATTTCAATACGGTAAGAATTTTTTTATCGACGACATAAAAATACCCGTTGCGCCAGCGGGGGATAACGCAGCAGGTATTCTTTTGGTTATCCCAGCGTTTGAGAACCGGATTACGTTATCACCGGAAATTAACGATGGGTAAACAAAGTGGGGGCGTTCTCTACGGTTCAGCGGCTATTGACGAATATTCCACTAGTCAATGTGTCGGTCAAACGGACAACGTGGTAAATGATCTGCTTGTTGTGCGTTTTTATTTTCCGCTTGATGTTTCCCTTGTGGGAAGAGACCGTTTTGGCCTTTATTTGCATCTGGTCTGATATCTGGATGGTGCCTTGCCCGGACATCCACATGCGTAACATGTTCGATTCAGTTTGGCTCAGCGTCACCGGCGTTTGATCCAGAGAAGATTTCTCCACCCGTAGGGATTTTTTCTCGAGATAATGACTAAGTAGCTGATTCATAGTCTCTGGTTTGATGGATTTTGACGATATGATGACGTTCTTGCGAACATATAAATAATCGTCGAAATGTACATTGGTAATAGCCATGAAGATGAAGAATAACGTATCCGGGTGCAGTGAAATCACCCGTTTTATTCGCTCCGTGGCGTTTGCTTCATGGATGAAGCAGTCCTCGTTAATAAACACCAGGCTAGGATTCAACTTACTGCATTTTTCATGCAGGCTGTCAATGTCCTCGATGGCATTAATATGGCGCTTCTTCACGCCATGCGAAGTCAGATAGTCGGTTAACCCCAATCTGGTATAGCTACATGAATCCATGATAATCGTTGGCATATCGCACCCCCACTTAAATCCGTTTTACTGCGGTAATATGAGAAAAAGCCTAAAAAGCCGAAAGGCAAAATGGAACAATAATTCAGTGTAGCGAGTGTTCTATCAATAAACACGACGGCACTCAATGATATTTTCATACTAAACTTATTAATCGCATGAATCTATAAGTTTGGCTTAAGTCAGAGCGATCCGCTACTCGCCCGGCGTCGGCATGATGGGCCTGATTCGCGCTTGGCGCCCGCGCCTGCCGGCATTGTCTGCTGATAATCTGTTCATCATGTCACGAAACAAAATTTTAGTTTGCTAGGAAAAGTCTTAAAAAAAATTCATGTGTCTTTTTTTTGAAGTCTTTTAGCGTGCTTTTTAAGTGCTCAAAAAGCACTCGCTTCTAGGCTCTTCTATTTTTAATCATAAAAATCATTGCGTTATGATTGTCTTGGCACCTTTCGCTAATGATAAGCGCTTCTGTTTTTATCATAACAACAAACAAAAGTTAACATTATTGCTGGAATGTGTAGCTTAATTGTTGCCATAAATCACCATTTTACAATAGGTTATGTGGATATTTATTTCATATGAAATCATTTGTGTGAATGTTTATCGGTGATTGAGTGATTTTTCTAAACTATCGTCTTGCCAGCCGGTCGGCAGGGGCGGCGGCAGGTCGGAGTTGTTTCTGACCCGCGCCGGTTTTAATTTGCTCTTGCACCTTTCAAAAACAGGATGTCGCGGTGAGACAAAATCAATATGGGCAGCCGATAGGCGATGCCCTCCCTCATTGGCAGCCGGCAGGCATGCCCGGGCAAGCGTTACTGTCAGGGCGGTTTTGCCGCCTGGAACCGCTGAACCTCGAACGCTGGGGCGACGAGCTTTATCAGGCTTATCAAACCGCCGAGGACGACCGCGACTGGACCTATCTGTTTTGGGCGCGGCCGCAGACACGCGAGGATTTTCAGCATTACCTGCAGGCCCTGGCGTCCAGCGCCGACAGGCGCACGATGGTGGTGATCGATCAGGCGAACGGGCGCGCGGTAGGAACCTGCGCTTTTTTGCGCATCGATCCCGCCAACGGTGCGGCTGAACTGGGCACCATCAACTGGTCCCCGCTGATGAAGCGCAGTGCGCTCGGCAGCGAGGCCATTTTCCTGATGCTGCGCCATTTGTTTGACGATCTGGGTTACCGGCGCTGCGAATGGAAATGCGATAGCCTCAATCTGCCTTCGCGTCAGGCCGCCGAGCGTTTTGGTTTTCGCTATGAGGGCACGTTCCGTCAGGCGGTCGTCGTCAAAGGACGCACGCGCGACACCGACTGGCTGTCGATCATCGATGGAGAATGGCCGGCGCTGCGCTCGGCGTTTGCCGCCTGGCTGTCACCGGATAACATCGGCGACGACGGGCGGCAAGAACGGCGTTTGCAGGCCTTCCAGCCCGGGTGACGCGCCAGGCGTTTAGGCCGTCTCCGCCAGGCAATGGCGCAGCGAGTCCAGCGTCAGGCGAATGTCCTGTTCCTCCGTCATCCAGTTGACCAGCGCGGCGCGGATCCCCGGCTGGCCGTTATAACGCGTAGGGGTGCAACGCGCCACCCCATGCCGGCTAAGGCGTTCGAGAAAGCGATCGCGCGCCGCTTCGCTGTCGCCCTGTGGATGACTGAGGGCAAAGCACACCACGTTCATATTCACGGGCGCCAACAGATGAAAACCGTCCTCGGCCGCTAACGCCGCTCCCAGCGCCTGCGCCAGTTCGACATTGCGCTCGACGATATCTCGTATGCCGCTGCGGCCATAGGCTTTCAGCGTCAGCCAAAGCGGCAGGGCGCGGAAGCGGCGCGAATTTTCCGGCGTCAGATGCAGATAGTTGTCTGGTCGCAGCGTCGGTGCTTCCAGGTAGGCCGAATGGTTCTGAAATACCTGCATCTGCAGATCCAGATGGCGGGTAAATTGGATCGCGCTGTCATAAGGCACGTTCAGCCATTTGTGCGCATCGACGGTGATGGAATCGGCATGCTGCCAGCCCTCGAGCCTTGGGGCGTAGAGCGGCGAGCAGGCCGCCACGCCGCCGAATGCCGCATCGACATGCAGCCAAAATGGATAACGCTCTCGCAGCGCCAGCAGTTGCGGCAGATCGTCGAAAGCGACGGTATTGACCGTGCCGGCACTGGCCAGTACCAACGTTGGCTGGCCTGCGCTAGCGGCCAGCTGCCGCTCCAGCGCCGCCATATCCATGGCTTCAGACTCCGGCAGGCTGGCGACGATCGTCAATGCCTCGCGGCCGATACCGAGCATGCTGAGCGCCTTCACGCTGCTGGAATGCGGATTGGCTCCCAGAACCCGGATCGGGCCCAACGCCGCCAGGCCTTGTTGGGCGATATCCACGCCGCGCTGTTGCCCCAGCCACTGCCGACCAATGGCCAGCCCGGTGAAATTGGCCATGGTCGCGCCGCTGACCAGGCTGCCGCTGAACGTTTCCGGCAGGCCCAGCAGGGATTTCAATTGCGTCACGGCCGCCAGCTCGATCGTGGCTGCGATGGTATCATGGCTGAGCAGGCTATTTTGGTCTGTCACGCTAACCAGCCAGTCCGCTGCGACCGCCGCCGGGGTGCCGCCGCCGGTGACGAAGCCGAAATAACGCGGGCCGGCGCTGGCGGAAATGCCGGCCTGATAACGTTGCCAAAAGCGCTCCAGCGCCGCCAGGGCGCCTTCGCCGTTTTCGTCGAGCCGATCGTCGCCCGGTTGCAGCTGCTGATGCTCGAGCGGTGGGCAGACCGAGCGTTGCTGCAGCCCAGCCAGGAAATCTTCCGCCAGTTGGCGGGTGCGATCGAGGATCTGCGGAAACTGTGCGAGGTCCTGTTGTAAACGTGGGTGCATGGCGGCTCCGAAAGCGTCAGGGATGATGGGGTAAACATAGAACATTTGCCTGCCGGTCAAAATCGATGAAAAATAACCTTTTTGGATAGCCTGGTTAACCAATGATGAGTGAACGCATTCCCTTGCATGTCTTGCCGACCTTTGCGATCGCCGCCAGGTTGGAAAATTTGCGCGCTGCGGCGCAACAGGTGCATTTGACGCACGGCGCGGTCAGCCAGCAAATTCAGCTGCTGGAGCAGGCGGTCGGCTATCCGCTGTTTGAACGGCGCGGGCGCGGCGTGCGCCTGAATGCCGCCGGGCGAGAGTTGCTGGCGGCGGTAGAGCCGGCGCTCCAGGCGCTGCAGCAGGGCGTCGCCCGCGCCCGGCGAGCGGCGGCAAGCCAGACGCTGCGCATCAGCGTGTTGCCGTCTTTTGCCCATTACTGGCTGCTGCCGCGTCTGTCGGCTTTTCATGAGGCCTGTGCCGATATTGCGCTGGATATCGATGCGTCGCTGGCGCTGCAGGATCTGTCGCAGCGGGGGTTCGATGCGGCGATCCGCATCGGCAGCGGTCAATGGGCGGGGCTGCAGGCGCAGCGCATCGCCTCGGGGGACGTGTTGCCTGTCGCTTCGCCGGATATGGCGCGAGAATGGGGGGCGGCTTTCGAGAACGGTGGCGATATTCCGTTGCTCGAACACGACGTCAGTCCCTGGCGCGACTGGTTCAACGCGCAGGGGCGCCCGTTATGCGGGCGGCAACAGGCGTTGTTCAACGATGCCGGATTATTGATTCGCGCGGCGGAGCAAGGGTTTGGCATCGCGTTGGCGAAAAAGCTGCTGGTGCAGGATGCCCTCGACGCGGGGAGGCTGGTGGCCTTGGCCGCGCCCTGTCGCCTGAGCGATGATGACGTTTATCTGGCATGGCCGCAGACCGCCGGGTTGACGCCGGCGGTCACCCGCTTGCTGCAGTGGCTTCAGCAGCAGTTGGCGGCGATTTAGCGGCGTAGCCATTCCGGTTGCGAGGTGCTGAGCGTGGTCGCCGGCAGCGCCCATTGCAGCGCCGTGCCCTGCAGACTCAACGGCGCGCGCAGGCGTTGCGCGGCCCCCCAGTAAGTCAGTTCCGTTTCAGGGTTCTCGTCGGCGCTTCCGGCCGGTGTCAGCGGTTCCGGCCGATAATGCGTCGGGTAGGGATGCGCCAGCAGCAGCTGCGCCGTCCGCGCCAGCGACAAGCGCGCGCGATAGCCGGTGCCGCGGTACAGGCGCTGCGTCATACCGGTCAGCACCGCCGCCGCCATCAAATAGCCGGTGGCGTGATCCAGCGCCTGTACCGGCAGCGGCACAGGCAAACTGGCGCTGCGCCAAACCATGCCCGCCTCCGCCAGCCCGCAGCTCATCTGCACCAGACTGTCGAAACCGCGCCGGGTGCGCCACGGCCCGCTCCAGCCGTAGGCATTCAGGCAGACGTCGATCAGGCCCGGCGCCAGCGCGTGCCTTTCCTCCGCGCCATAGCCCAGTTTCTCCAGCGCGCCGGCGCGGTAGCCGTGCACGATCACGTCGGCGTTTCTCAGCAGGTGCTCAAACGTATGGCGATCGCGCGCATTGGTCAGATTGAGGCGCGCGCTGCGCTTGCCCAACATCACTTCGTGTTCGACCCCGGGCTCATCCCACCCGTAAGGGTCGATACGCAGCACGTCGGCGCCCAAGCCGGCGAGAAAACGCGTGGCGATCGGCCCGGCGAGAATGCGCGTCAGGTCCAGCACCCGCACGCCGTGCAGCGGCCGGGCGACGGGCAGCGTCCAGCCGGGCGATGGCGCTTCCGGCTGCAATGCGGTGTGGATCAGCGGTTCGAGCGCCACGCTTTTACCCTGAATATGTTGTCGCCACGCGGCCGCCGAACGCATTTGGGCTGCGCAGCCGCCGGCCGCGATCACTGCTTCCTCCAGCTCGCTTTTTTTCCAGGCCAGCACACGTTCCGCCAGCGCGCCTTTCTTCGATGCCGGGCCCAGCACCTGTTCCACCGCTCGCCGATGGTGTGGCGCATTGGTATGCAGGCGTATCCAGCCGTCCGCCGTGGCGTAGTCGCCGGCCAGAGCGTCCCAGGCGGCGGGCAGCGTCCAACCCAGCGGGCGTAGCGTCCAGCCGAACCAAAGCGAGGCCAGGCGTTGATCGACCCAAACCTGCTGCGCGGCGGCGCCCTCGCGCCGCAGCAGCTCGGCGCAGGCTAAACCTGCAGCGCTCCAGGCGGCGGTGGCCAATTCGGTCACGGGAAAAGCCGAAGGCAATGCGCCGGTGCCGCTTACGGTGAGGCGATCGGCGGGGGCAGGGCATTGCCCGAGGCTTTGCCAAATCTCGTCGAGCAGAGTGTGGATCAGGGGAGTCATCGGCCGCTCCTTGTGGGTAAACGGAAATATAGCCTAGCGTAGCCCACTGTCGGCGGCCTTGCTAAGGTGCGACGTCGAGAGTGCGGCCGTCGGCCAGTTTGGCGCGTACGCTGTGGGGCGCCACGCCGCCGAAAGGTTGCGCGCTGAAATTGGCGGTCAGGGTCGATCCGTCGCTGAACGTCGTCTGTTGCACCCAGCCGTCCCGATCGAGCCAGCGGAAGTCGGTTAACGCTTTATCCCACAAGGCCTGATGCAGCGGCCGGAAGGCGGCATCGGCGCGTTTTATCGCCGGTAAGCGCGCCGCCAGAGTGGTGCGGCTCAGGTGGAACATCGGCGCGGTGTTGTACAGCTGGCTGAGCAGGCTGCGGGTGGTCTGAACGTCGCTGAATTTCAGATTGTCGTAATTCCAGTGGTGGCTGCTGACGATAGCATCGTGGAAAACGGCCTGGTACAGCGGCAGGCGGTAACGCGGATCGAATTCGACGGTACGGTAGGGCTGTTTCACTTTGGCGGGGCGGAAGAAAAACGCCGGTTGGGCGTTGGGCCACCAAGCGCCGAGATAATAGGGCGAGGATTTATCCTGATTCATCTGTTTATCTCCCCAGCCGAATCCCCAGGTTTCCATGCCGTGGGCGAACATCAGGCTGCGCGCGGTCACTGCGTTACCATCCTCTGAGCCCAGCGGTAACTTAAGGGTGGCGCTGAACCAGGCGAGCCGGGCGTTGCGGGCTTCGGCCATCTGCGCCGCGCCGGTTGGGTGGTCGGGCTGATAGTCGTCGGACACCATGCCGGTGCCGTCCACATCGAGAAACAGGCTGTTCAACCCGGCCAATTGCACCAGTTCGCGCATGCGCTGTTGAGAATAGGGCAGGACACAGCCTGGATTGAGGTAATAACCCTGTTTACCGAAGCCGGGTTTCCTGCTGCCGTCTGCGCGCACGATGGCGCAGGATTCCCGCAGCGTCGTCGGCAACTGCGCGGTGAGCCAGCTGTCGTTGACGCCGCGCGCGATGGCGGTATCGTAGGAGTCGTAGCTGGCGATCAGATAACCGGCCGCTTTGGCGGCGGCTACCGCTTGCGGGTGCAGGAAGGCGGCGGTCCAGTTATCGGTGCCCAACCACAGGCGCGGCAAACCGGCCTGGCGCAGCGCGTCGATCACCGGTTTGGCCAACCCTTGCCCCCAACCGTCCGCAGGGGTTAACCAGCGTCCCAGCTCCCGTTGCGCCAGCGCCCGCACTGCGGCGGCCTGGCGCTGTTGCGCCTGCAGAAAGTTGGCGTCATCCGGCGTCGCGCCAAGCGCGAACTGCGCCGTCAACGCCCGGCTGATGCCGTCGATCAGGGGCTGCTGTTGCCAGCCCTCCGGCGTTTTTCCCGCCAGCCGCAGCAGCAAGCTTCTGCTCTCGGCGTCCATCTTCTGCCGCAGCGCTTCGGCGGCGGGAGAGGCGAAGTAGTGCAGTAATCCCGGCCAATCCTTGACATCTTCCGTCGCCAGCAATTGGTCGCCCCACAGATAGATATGGGTAGCGCCGATCAGCTTTTCGCCTTCGGGCGCCTGCTTGATCTTCTCGCGCAGGCTGCTGAACCGGCCGTTTTGTTGCAGATAGTCGCGGTAACGGCGGGCGCCGGACAGCGGGGCGTCGCCGACGTGCAGCAGCACCTCGAATGCCTGTTGTTGATTGAAGCGATTGAATTGGTGGCTGGCGCGCATCGCCAGCTTTTCCTGCGCGGTGGCGAAGGCTATCTGGTTACTGAACGGCGTCAACATCAGCCAGCTGTAGACCTTACCCTGGTGTTGCAGGCTCCACAGCGGCAGTTTCAGATCCCAGTTGGTATCCAGCGGCGTCATTTCCGTCGTCAGGTAATGACGCCAGACCGCGTTGTCCAGCGGGATGCGGCTGCCTTCGCCGATCGGCAACAGCAGCGTTTCCCCCTGCGGCATATGATACCAGTTCAGGGTTTGCGGCCGATCGCTGCTGAAGCTCAGGCGCAGATCGCCGCCTTCCAGACGGGCGCTGACGTTGATTGCGCGTTGCGGCCATCGCCAGCTGGCGCGTCGTGGCGTTGCGGTAAGATCCGTTACCTGCTGCGCAGGCTGCGCCAGATTGATCGGCACCGGGCCTGCGGCGATATGCAGCGTGGCAGGGTCGAGTTCAAATTGCACGTCGCCTTGCTGCAGCAGTAAGGCATCGGCGGGAAAACTGATGAGCAGCGCCAGCGCGAGCGGGGAAAACCGTTGTTTCATCAGGGGCGTCCTTGGAAGATGAAAGAGGGCAGTTTACCGATAAGCGCACTGTCGCCCAATGTCGCCATCTTCTATTTGTGACATCGAAATATAAACGCCGTATTCCAGTTTATTTTTCGTTTAATAAATTAGCCTTTACTTCATTACCCGACGTCACTATACTCAGCCAAAATTTCAGTGGAGAAACCCAATTGGACAGTTGTAGTTGTAATAAAACAAATAAGGCAAGCTGACCAATTCTCTTCTGATTTGTTGCTTGCCGTTATCGGCGGGCAGCACCCCTCTCCAGTTATTTCTGAGCTGTGCATACCCGAATAAGAAACGTTTCCTGATGCCTGACGGTTTCAGGTGAATTGAGTTGGACGTTATTATGGTATTCTGCAGCCACAGCCTTTTCCCTCCAGGCACAGCACGCTGATTCGCTGATTTATTTTCAGCGCGATTTCGCGTGTGCTAAACAGCACATGATTTTATCTCCTGCGGTTAATTAAGGGGACAGTCATGGCTATGACTCCTTTCGTTTTGAATTTATTGCTGGCGATGTGCCTGGGCGCGGTCATTGGCGCCGAACGCCAGTGGCGCCAACGCATGGCCGGCCTGCGCACCAATGCGCTGGTGGCGACCGGCGCGGCGGTCTTTATTCTCAGCTCCATGTCCACCGATCCGGCCAGCGCCGGCCGCGTGGCGGCGCAGATCGTATCCGGTATCGGCTTCCTCGGCGCCGGCGTGATCATGCGTGAAGGGCTTAATATTCGCGGCCTCAATACCGCCGCCACGCTGTGGTGTTCGGCGGGGATCGGCGTACTGTGCGGCCTGGGCCAGCATTGGGATGCGGTGGTCGCTACGCTGGTGATCCTGTGCGCCAATATCCTGCTGCGCGAAGCCGCGCAGCGCATCAATCTGCAGCCGCATCAGCAGGCGACCGATCTGGAACTGTGCTATCGCATTCAGGTGACCTGCGGCGAGCAGGACGAAATTCTGGTGCGTACCCTGATCCTGCAGGCGCTGAACGGCGTCGCCTTGCGGCTGCAATCCTTGCGCAGCGCCGATATTTCGAGCCCGGGGCAGTTGGAAGTGTGCGCGGAAATTACCGCTACGCCGGCCGCGCAAAAAGAAATCGAAGGTATTGTCTGCCGCGTCAGTCTGGAAAAAAGCGTGAGCGCCGTTCGCTGGCGCGTCGCGTCCGAATTACCGGTCTGATTAATGATATAAATATTGATTAACTTGATTATATGTTCAGGTTTATTCATGCACGCCTTGAATAACGCTGAACATTAAGGAGGCGTTATGGACGATGACCCCGGAAGGAAAATGATCCCAGCGTGGCTGACAGGGTAATTCCGCCATTTAGTCACGCTAATAAAAAATTCCAAGCTGCGCATAGTCACCTGTTTATCGGGCGGGGCTTCGCTGTGCGCAGAACTAAAATAAGAGAATAGCGTTATGACTCAGATTAATGAAAGAACGCGTCGCCGTGATAAAGACGCGGTGACCTACGCCATTGCGCAAGAGGCCACCAACAGCATCGCTCAAACGCTGGCGAACCTGAAGTGCAACCGCAACGGCTTGACCCAGGACGACGCCGATGAGCGGCTGGAGCAGTTCGGCGCCAACCAGGTCGCCCATGACAAGGCGCCGCATGCCCTGATCCAGCTGATCAAGGCCTTCAACAACCCGTTTATCTTCGTGCTGATGGTGCTGGCTGCGATCAGTTTCTTTACCGATTATTGGCTGCCGCTCCAGAGCGGTGAAGAAACTGAACTCACCGGCGTCATTATCATCCTGACCATGGTCACGCTGAGCGGGCTGCTGCGTTTCTGGCAGGAATACCGCACCAACAAAGCGGCGGAAGCGCTGAAATCGATGGTGCGCACTACCGCCACGGTGCTGCGCCGCAGCAGCTACAGCGCGCATCCGCTGACGCTGGAAGTGCCGATCCGCGAACTGGTGCCGGGGGATATCATCCAGCTCTCCGCCGGTGACATGGTGCCGGCCGACGTGCGTCTTATCGCCTCGCGCGATCTGTTCATCAGCCAGGCGATTTTGACCGGCGAGGCGATCCCTATCGAGAAATACGATGCGATGGGCAACGTGGCGCAGAAGTCGAGCGAAGGGGAAGTGTCCAGCGAGAACGCGCTGCTTGAGCTCTCCAACATCTGTCTGATGGGCACCAACGTCGCCAGCGGTACCGCTACGGCGGTGGTGGTGGCGACCGGCGGGCGCACCTACTTCGGCTCGTTGGCCAAGTCGATCGTCGGGACACGGGCGCAGACTGCGTTCGATCGCGGGGTGAACAGCGTCAGCTGGCTGTTGATTCGCTTCATGCTGGTGATGGTGCCGGTGGTGTTGCTGATCAACGGCTTCACCAAAGGCGACTGGAGCGAAGCGGCGCTGTTCGCGCTGGCGGTGGCGGTCGGCCTGACGCCGGAAATGCTGCCGATGATCGTCAGCTCCAACCTGGCGAAAGGGGCGATCGCCATGTCGCGTCGCAAGGTGGTGGTGAAGCGTTTGAACGCCATTCAGAACTTTGGCGCCATGGACGTGCTTTGCACCGACAAGACTGGCACGCTGACCCAGGACCGCATCATTCTCGAGCACCACATCGACGTCAACGGCGCCAGAGATAACGAGGTGCTGCACCTGGCCTGGTTGAACAGCTTCCATCAGAGCGGCATGAAGAACCTGATGGATCAGGCGGTGATCCGCTTTGGCCGCGGCAAACCGGGGATTGAAGCCCTGGGGCGTTTCAGCAAGGTGGATGAGCTGCCGTTCGATTTCGTGCGCCGCCGTTTGTCGATCGTGGTGGCGGATGAGAATGGCCGCCAGCAGCTGATCTGTAAGGGCGCGGTGGAGGAGATGCTGGAGATCGCCACCCACGTGCGCGAAGGCGATCAGACGCTGGTGCTGGACGACGCGCGCCGTGCGGCGTTGCAGGCGCTGGCCCGCGAATATAACGAAGACGGTTTCCGCGTGCTGGTGCTGGCGACGCGCGAGCTGGATGCGCAGCGCCCGGCCGAAGCGCTGAGCGTGGCCGACGAACGCGATATGGTGGTGCAAGGGCTGCTGACCTTCCTCGATCCGCCGAAGGAGAGCGCTCAGCAGGCGATCGCCGCGCTGCAGGAAAATGGCGTGACGGTGAAGGTGCTGACCGGCGACAACCCGGTGATCACCTGCAAGATTTGCCGCGACGTCGGGCTGGAGCCGGGCGAGCCGCTCTCCGGGCTGCGAATTGAACAGATGGATGACGAAGAACTGGCGCGCGAAGTGGAGCAGCGCACGGTCTTCACCAAGCTGACGCCGTTGCAAAAATCGCGGGTGCTGAAAATACTGCAGGCCAACGGCCATACCGTCGGCTTCCTCGGCGACGGCATCAACGATGCGCCGGCGCTGCGCGACGCCGACGTCGGCATCTCGGTCGACACCGGTACCGATATCGCCAAGGAGTCGGCGGACATCATCCTGTTGGAAAAGAACCTGATGGTGCTGGAAGAGGGGGTAATCAAAGGGCGCGAGACCTTCGGCAATATCATCAAGTACCTGAACATGACCGCCAGCTCCAACTTCGGCAACGTGTTCTCGGTGCTGGTGGCCAGCGCCTTCATCCCGTTCCTGCCGATGCTGGCAATCCACCTGTTGATTCAGAACCTGATGTACGACATTTCTCAGCTGTCGCTGCCGTGGGACAAGATGGACAAAGAGTTTCTGCGCAAACCGCGCAAGTGGGACTCCAAAAACATCGGGCGCTTTATGCTGTGGATTGGGCCGACCTCGTCAATCTTCGATATCACGACGTATGCGCTGATGTGGTACGTGTTCGCCGCCAACAGCGTGGAACACCAGGCGCTGTTCCAGTCCGGCTGGTTCATTGAGGGGCTGCTGTCGCAAACGCTGGTGGTGCATATGCTGCGCACCCAGAAAATCCCGTTCATTCAGAGCACGGCGGCGCTGCCGGTCTTGCTGACCACCGGGTTGGTGATGGCGCTCGGCATCTACATTCCGTTCTCGCCGCTCGGCGCCCTGGTTGGCCTGCAGCCGCTGCCGTGGGAATACTTCCCGTGGTTGGCCGCTACGCTGGTCAGCTACTGCGTGGTCGCACAGTTGATGAAGCGTTTCTATATCCGCCGCTTCGGCGAGTGGCTCTAAGCCGCCTCGGCGTTCACTTCGGGGGCGAAATTCTTCGCCCCCGCACCGCTACAGCAGTTTGTTGACCAGCAGGCCGAGCATGATGGTCAGCGTGAAGGAAAACAGCGTGCCGAGCAGCACATACTCGGTACGCATCTTATCGTCACTTTGGCGCAGATCGCCGAAACGGAAGATAGATTTGGCCGCCAGCAAAAAACCGATCGCCGGAATTTGCCCCAGCAGCACAAAGGTCAGGATCAGCGTTCTTTCCAGATAGCCAATCTGTTTGCCCGCGCGCAGCAGCGAATCGTTGTCGGCCTTGGCCGAAGGCGGCATTTGCGGCGTCCAGCGCGCCAGCAGTTGCCCAATCAGCAGGCTCATCGGCAGATAAATCAGGCTGTAGGCCACCAGCACCAGGCCGGTTTGCCAACTCCCCAGTTGCCGTCCCAACGCCGCGAGCAGTTCACCGGCATTCGGCGTCAGCCCCAGCCACAGCAAGGCGATCATCGCCAGATGCAATCCCTGATCGAGCAGAAAGCTGCGGGCCGGGCTCAGGCGGATCATGGCGGTGACTTTCAGCAAATCGATCAGGTAGTGGCTGACGGCGATAACCAGCAGGCTGACCAGCACCTGCAGTGAAGACAGTCCGCCGTGCAGCAGGCCGAAACCGGCCACCACCCAGGCGGCCAGCACCCCATGCAGCAACGCGTGCAACAGCAGAAAACGCGAACGCGCGCGATGTTGGATTTTATCTTCCACCCAACTCAGCGGCTGCAGTGGAAAATCCGCCAGCAGATGGACGATCAACAGCCAGGCCAGTAAAGGCGCATAGGTCAGATCCATAGTCAGACGATCCTGTTAATGGCGTGAATAAACCGCATGATCTCCTCATAGGCCGCGCGTTTGAGCGTGGCGGAGACCGTGGAAGCGGCTTTTTGCAGCTGCTCGGCTACGGCCGCGCCGCTGTCGGCGAACATTCTCGCCTGGACGATGCGCGCTTCGGTCTGCGACAAGCGGCCAATGACATGATCTAACATCGGCAGCAGATCGCTGACAATGGCGTTTGTCCGATCGTTGTCGGTTTTCAGAGCCAGGCGGCAATTTTTCGTCATGGCGTCCAGCGCGCTGCCGGAGTTGATAAAGGCGCTGCCGTAACCGGCGGCGTCGGGCCGTTGGCTACCCAGCCCGACGGCGATGCGCGCATCCCAGTGCGCGGCGCCCATCGCCCGCAGCGCAGTGCGAACATACACCGCCAGCAACAGCCCGTCCTCCGGCGCGGCCTGCGCCTGGAAGGCATCGCCGCGAAAGATTTCCACCTGTCGCAGCCGCCCGTCGCGCTGCAGCCGATCGAGCAGGCTGTGCAGCCCGTTGAGGTAGTTGACGGTGTCTGACCGGCGAGAATCGACCAGATCGCCGCTGATTACGCTGATTGGCGTCGGCATGGCGTGATCCGTTGTGGATGGGGGATGACTATAAATTCGCACCTGAATACGAATATGTCAACAATTCGTCTCTAAAGGCGAATTTTCCGGGTGTTGGTCGGTGGAGGCGAAACGTCGGGGGCGAAGAGAAAGGGAGAGAGACGGCCGGGAATGCGCGGACCTGTCAGGCCCGCCACCGGCGGCGTAGACGGAAAGAGGCCGGCGACCGGCCGTTCAGAAGCTTTTGACCAGCACGTCACGCGGCATTTCACTGCCGTGTTTCAGCAGGTGCTCAAACGATCTTTCGCTGCTTTTCAGCTGCTGCAAAAACTCCTGCGGCGACAGATCGTGCTTTTTGCCGCTCATGTAAGCCAGCGCCAGTTCTTTTGCCTGATAGCGGGAGAAATTGTACATAGTGTCCTCGATACGGTGAATGTCAGTGCTCACGATTGTAGCGAAAGAGCACATAATGAACAGCCGCTTTGGCGTATGGAATCGATAGCCGAAACTTAACTTGCCGGTTGCAACAGCTCATCGCACAGGCGTTTGATGACCTGGGTTTGCGGCAGGCCGTTGTGCAACATCTGGCGGATATGCTCCGAATCGCTGATGCCCCGGCGCACATGGCGCTCGACCGCCTGCAGCACGGCCCGATCCTCCTGCCGCTCGGCGAAGACGCTCAGCGAGTCGAGGGTGTGCAGGATATGTGCGGTCAGGCTGCAGCGGCGCAGCGTGGCGGGATCGACGTATTCGGCGGCGAAACCGCTGCGATAGGCGTTGATCTTGTTGTAGTTGGTGAAGGCATCGTACTCCGGCGCGATCGGCGTGCGGTGTTGCAACAGAAAATCGGCCAGCAGACGGCAGTAGCCGACCAGCAGCGTGGCGTGCGCGAGGCGCAGCGGCGTATCGCAGATGCGGATCTCTACCGTGCCCAGCTCCGGTTTCGGCCGCGCATCCCAGTAAATATCCTTGACGCTGTCGATGACGCCGGCGGCATGCAGCCGGTCATAGTAGGCGTTGAATTCGTGCCAGCTGTAGATGTGTTCCAGGCAGCCGTAATTGGGGAAAGAATTCTGTGCGCTGAAACGGGAGCTGGCAAAGCGCGTATCGACGCCCTGGTACAGCGGTGACGAAGCGCTGAGCGCGATCAGCTGCGGAAAATAGGGCGTCAGCGCATGGCACAGGTACATCGCCTCGTCTCCGTCGTTGACGCCGAGGTGGATGTGTTGGCCGAATACGCAGGCCAGCTTGGAGAGATAGCCAAAGCGGCTGGCCAGCTGCCTGTAGCGCGCGTTGTCGCTGATGACCTGCTTGCGCCAGTCGTTGCTCAGGTGGCGGCCGCCGCCGCAGACGTCACAGCCCTGGCGCCGTGCGCTGCGCTGGACGGTATCGGTCAGGGCGCGCAGCTCGGCGTGCAGCGCATCGAGATCGTGGTGCACCGAGCTGTTCAGTTCCACCATCGACTTGGTGAGCTCATGTTTGACGCGTCGGCGGTCGCCGACCGCGCTGACCACCCGGTCAGCCCGATCCGTAAGATCGTAATGCTCGTCATCGACCAGTTGCAGCTCTATTTCGGTGCCGATGGAGAGTCTTTCCGACGGTTTGAATGTGAGCGGCATGGCACCTCCTTCCCATAAAAACAGCGTAAGATAAGTATAAGTTGTTGGGCTGGGGATAACGCCTTGCGTTTTATATTTGCTTTTTCGAATATGAAGGTGATATTTTCACGAGCGATTTGTGGAGCAGATAAAGGTTAACGGGAGTGCGACATGACGTCATTGACGCCGCTGAAGCTGTTTAAAAACTTGTCGGATGAGACGCGTCTGACGCTGGTGCTGGTGCTGCGCCACGCCGGCGAGCTGTGCGTGTGCGAGCTGTCGGGCGCACTGGCGCTGCCGCAGCCAAAAATATCAAGACATCTGGCGATGCTGCGTGAAAGCGGGCTGTTGCTCGATCGGCGCGATGGCAAGTGGATACATTATCGCCTGTCGCCGCATATGCCGGCCTGGGCGGCGGCTATTATTGAGCAGGCTTATCAGTGCCGATCAGAACAGATGATGGAATTGGCGCAACGCGCGGCGAAAGGTTGCCCGTAACGATAAAAAATTTGCCTTAACATATCCGAAAAAACATATATGTAAACTTGAAGAAGCAGCGAGGCGGCGATGATAGTGGCGGGGACAATCTTTATTCTGACGTTGATTTTGGTGATTTGGCAACCGAAAGGGCTGGGCATCGGTTGGAGTGCGTCGATCGGGGCGGGATTGGCATTAGTGAGCGGCGTGGTGCACGTCGGTGATATTCCCGTGGTGTGGCAGATAGTCTGGAATGCGACCGCGACCTTCATCGCCGTCATCATCATTAGCCTGCTGCTGGATGAAAGCGGCTTCTTCACCTGGACCGCCTTGCATGTCGCACGTTGGGGCAACGGCAAAGGTCGATGGCTGTTTACCTACATGTTGCTGCTAGGGGCTGTAGTGGCAGCGTTGTTCGCGAACGACGGCGCCGCGTTGATTCTGACGCCGATCGTGATCGCCATGCTGTCGGCGCTCGGTTTTCGTCCTGCTGCCGTGCTGGCTTTCGTCATGGCGGCGGGCTTTATCGCCGATACTGCCAGCCTGCCGCTGGTGGTGTCCAACCTGGTAAATATCGTTTCAGCGGATTTCTTCCGGCTGGGTTTTACGGAGTATGCGGCGGTGATGGTGCCGGTCAACCTTGCCGCCGTCGCGGCGACGCTGGTGATGTTGCATCTGTTCTTCCGCAAGGATATTCCGCAGCGCTACGCATTGACGCGTTTACCGGTGCCACGGGAAGCGATTCGCGATCGCACGACGTTTCGGACCGGCTGGGCCGTATTGGCGCTGTTGTTGATGGGTTTTTTCGCCCTGGAGCCGCTCGGCGTGCCCGTCAGTTTGGTCGCCGCTTGCGGCGCCCTGGTTTTGCTGGCGGTGGCGAAACGCGGGCGAGCGATCGATACCGGTAAAGTGTTGCGCGGGGCGCCCTGGCAGATCGTCATTTTCTCACTGGGCATGTATCTGGTGATCTACGGGTTGCGCAACGCCGGTTTGACCGATTGGCTTTCCGGTGTGCTGGACGCGTTGGCACGGCAGGGGCTGTGGGCGGCGACGTTTGGCACCGGTTTCCTGAGCGCATTTCTCTCTTCCATCATGAATAACATGCCGACGGTATTGGTGGGGGCGTTGTCTATCGACGGCAGCAGTGCGGAAGGCGTCATCAAACAGGCGATGATTTACGCTAACGTTATCGGCAGCGATCTCGGCCCCAAAATTACCCCGATTGGCAGCCTGGCGACGTTACTGTGGCTGCATGTGTTGGCACAAAAGAACATCGTCATTACCTGGGGCTATTATTTCCGCGTGGGGCTGGTGATGACGTTACCGATTTTGTTTGTCACCCTGGCCGCGCTGGCATTGCGTTTGTCCGTTTTGCCCTGACCGGAGAAACCGTCATGAGCGACATCAAGATTTACCATAACCCGGCCTGCGGCACGTCGCGCAATACGTTGGCGTTGATCCGCAACAGCGGCGTTGAGCCAGAGGTGGTTTTGTATCTGGAAACGCCGCCAAGCCGCGAACGATTGATTGCGTTGCTGGACGAAATGGGCATGACGCCGCGCGCGTTGCTGCGCAAAAACATCGAGCCTTACGCCGAGCTGAAGCTGGACGAAGCCGGCTGGCGCGATGATCAACTGATCGATTTCATGCTGCAACAGCCGATCCTGATCAACCGCCCCATTGTGGTGACCCCGCTCGGCACGCGTTTGTGCCGTCCGTCGGAGGTGGTGTTGGAGATTCTGCCGGATCCGCAGCGCGGCGCCTTCAGCAAAGAGGACGGGGAGCCGGTGATTGATGCGCAGGGCCACAGGATAACCAACGGCTAATCGCTGCGGCCCCGCATTTCATCCAATCAGTGCAGTTCGGCGCCGCTGCGATCGGCCAGCGCTTCCAGCAGCGGGGCGGAAGGCACGAAGAACAGGGTGCCGGTCACCGCGTGGCTAAAATCGAGCAGCCGATCGTAGTTGCCGGCCGGGCGGCCGATAAACATGTTTTCCAGCATCTGCTCGATCGGCTGCGGGGAGCGCGCATAGCCGATAAAGTAGGTGCCGAACTCGCGCAGGCCGGGGCGGCCGAACGGCATGTTGTCGCGCAGAATTTTCACCTCGTTGCCTTGCTCGTCGGTGATGGTGGTCAACGAACTGTGCGACGACGACGGTTTGACCGCTTCATCCAGCTCGATGTTGGACTGTTTATGGCGGCCGATGATCTTCTCCTGCGTTTCCACGCTGAGCGAATTCCAGCCCTGCATATCGTGCAGGTATTTCTGCACCAGCACATAACTGCCGCCGCTGAACGCCGCGTCTTCGTCGCCGATCACCGTGTAGTCGAAGGCTTCGTGCCCCTCCGGGTTCTCCGTACCGTCGACGAAGCCGATCATGGCGCGCTGATCGAAATAACGGAAGCCGTGCACCTCCTCGATCACCGTCACGGCGTCGCCGAGCTTGGCGGTCAACTGAGAGGCCAGTTCAAAACACAGATCCATTTCATCGGCGCGGATGTGCAGCAGGATGTCGCCAGGCGTGGCGACCGCAACGCGCTCCCCGCTACCGATCGGGCTGAACGGATGCAGCTGGCGAGGGCGCGGCGCGCCGAACAGCGTATCCCAGGCCTCGGAGCCGAAGCCGCAGACGCAGGTGAGATTGCCCGCCGGCGCGCGTTTGCCGACCGAACGCACCACGGCGGCGATATCGCCGCACCAGGCGCGCACCGCCGCCAGATGGGCAGGAACGGGCGACAGGGTGGCGACGATGAAAATGGCATGGCGCGTGACCGGCGTGAATACGGCTTGCGGCGGGGTGTTATTTGCATTCATTGCATTCGGCTCCAGTGTGTTCGGGTGAAATAGATCAGATCAAATTAAAGTGCTCGTCGGGTTTCATCGGCGGTGGCAGCGGGCTTTGGTCGTTCATTTCCAGCAGGTTGCGCTCGATGGTGTTGCAAATGGCGTTTAACGGCAGATGGTTGGCCGACACGCCGAACGGATCCTCCAGCTCTTCGGCCAGTGAGTCCCAGGATAAGAAGGTATAGGAAATGAACACCGAAACAAACGGTGTCATGTAATGCAGATCGGTCACCAGGGCAAAAGGCAACAGGCTGCAGAACAGGTAAACGGTGCGCTGCAGGATCAGGGTATAGGCGAATGGCACCGGGGTGCTGGCGAGCCGTTCGCAGCCGCCGAGGGTATGAGACAGTTCGCTCAGCTTATCGTCGATCAGCCCGAAGGTGATGTCGCTCAGTAGGCCCTGATGGCGCAATTTGCCGATTTCCTGGCCCAGCATCAGCAGGATGCGGTTGGTCGGCATCGGGCTGGCGATCACCTCGGCCAGCTCGTTGCCGGTGAGATTGTGGTACAGATCGGCGGTGGGGTCGGTGCCGCGCAGCTGATGCTTCAGGCTCCAGCTAAAGGCGATCAGCAGCTTGGCGACCTTTTGCTGCACCGCCGGTTCGTCCGGCAGCAGGCTTTTGATCTGGCGCAGCAGGGTGCGTTCGGTAATCAGCAGCGAGCCCCACAGGTTGCGCGCTTCGACAAAGCGGCTGTAGCCGGCGTTATTGCGAAAGCCGAGAAAAATGGCGATGGCGATGCCCAACAGGCTGAACGGCGCGATGGTCAAATGCACGCCGAGCTGTTCGTACCATTGGTAGCTGATCACCGCCACTATCGACATCAGCACGTTCAGCGACAGGCGAAAGGTAATTTTTGACAGCACGGAACCGTGCCAGGCGAACAGGCGAAAAAACCAGTTCTGGTGCGGGCGAATTATCATAACGTGGGTGCTTCCTGGTGTCCTGCTATTGAGAATAGTCGATTCTTATCCGGCGGCGCTATGCCGCCGTTGTCGATTGCCAGAGCCGTTGCGGGTGCGTATAGACGGTGGCGCGCCCCGGTTTGCTGAAGCCCACCAGCGTCAGGTTGCTGCGCTCGGCCACTTCCACCGCCAGACGGGTGGCGGCGGAGACGGCGAACAGGATCTCGACGCCGCACATGGCGGACTTTTGCACCATTTCATAGCTGGCGCGGCTCGAGACCAGCGCCGCCCCTTGCGACCAGGCCTGTTGGCTGCGGTAACCCAGCAGTTTGTCGAGCGCCACATGGCGGCCGACGTCTTCACATCCGCCGCTGAGCGCGCCGTCCGGCTGGATCCAGGCCGCCGCATGGGTGCTGCCGGTCAGTTTTCCCACCGTTTGCACTTCCTGCAGTTGAGCCAACGCCCGGTCGAGCTGGGCCAAATCGAAACGTTGGGTGAAGGGCAGCGGTGCGATGGGCTGAGCAACCTCCTGCAGCTGCTCGACCCCGCAGACGCCGCAGCCGGTGCGGCCGGCCAGGCTGCGGCGCTTCTCTTTCAGCTGCATAAAGCGGCGGCTCGAGAGCTCTACATGCACTTCAATGCCGTTACAGGCCGGTTGTTGACGGATGTCGTAGATATCGTCGGGGGAGGTGATGATACCTTCGGACAGCGAAAAACCGATGGCGAAGGCCGCCAGATCTTTTGGCGTCGCCATCATCACCACGTGGGAAATGCCGTTGTACACCAGGGCGACCGGCACTTCTTCCGCCAGCCAATCCTGCTGCGCCTGAGCCAGATCGGTGCGCTGCCAGACCGCATGGCGAGACAGGCAGGCCTGTTCGATGTCGTCGGTTTCTGCGAGGAGCAGGTGCTTGTTCATAACGTTCTCGTGACCGTCGGTGACGAGGCGCCGACGGGGATGAATGCTTATTGAGCAGGTGTGGACATTATACAGGATTCTGATCCCGCTCGCGTAGGGAATCACGCCCTGCAGGTTATCCACAGTTTTAGTGGATAACGTGTGTGCAAGGCAGCGTGAAACCGTTAGCAGGCGTAAAAAAAAATCGCTCAGAAAATTATTATATTACGCGGCAAAGCGCGATCCGTCGGGGGGGAGGGGGTTGCACGCGTTCGCGTTTTGTTTATTCTTTACTGTATAAATATACAGTTTGGTTATGATTATGCTGAGTACTTTAAGGTTGTATGCTTTTTCACCAGGCGAGCCCCTGACGTTACCGCTGTTTGCCGATCGCGTGGCCTGCGGTTTTCCCTCCCCGGCGCAGGACTATGTCGAGAGCCGGCTGGATATCGGCAAACTGCTGGTGCGGCATCCTAATGCCACTTATTCGTGCGCGCCAGCGGTGAGATGGAGCGAGCAGGATGGATCAGGCACTGAATTTTTCACTCAGCTATGCGCAGCTGATCCGGGAAGCAGAAGATGCGATTAAAAAATGCAATCTGAACCAGGGCGGGATGGGTTACACCCTAGAGTTGGGTAAGGCTTCTGTCATTCTGAGTTTCTGGTACGGTCTGGCGCTGCAGGGCTATCCGGGCACAATAATGGATGAACGTGTTGATGCCGACCGGCTGCGCCTGCATGTCCTCATCTATAAGAGAGAGGAGTGACATCGTGGCAACGGTTAACGTCCGCCGGCCGTCGCCGCTGTAGCGACGGATGCTGATTGTGCTGGCCGAACCTGCGCGCCCCCTGCCTGCTGCTGTGGCGCGCGGACGGAACGATCAAGTCGCCGCCAACGGCAAAAGCCGGGAATTGAACGGGCGCATACGTTGGGTAGATACCGGGGAAAGCAGGCAGATCAGGAACGACATCAGAAAGTCCTGTACTACCGACAGATTAAGAAACTGAGCATCCGAGAAACAGCAGACGCGACAGGCTACAGTACTTCCCAAGTTTGTCGCATTCAGGCCTTCTATAAAGAAGTTGAGACTGATTAAAAAGCAGCCTTAATGTACAATAATTTTCGACATCCCAACTGACCCCATGAACAATCAATGAGTTAGAGGTGAAAGATGATTTCATACAAAAAAATCATACCTGCTCTTGTCATATTCGCTTTATCTAATGCTGTGGCATATGCGAATGATTTCGACAAATCAAATGAAGCGATGGCAATTTCAGCAATAGGTTTTTCTGGCTCAAATGCTCGTGTTGCACATGATGTTTGTGGGGCAACCAATGAGAAAATTGATAAATATAAAAAACAAATAAAAGACTCATTAACTAGAACATTAAAGTATGAACAGTCAGGATTCGATACGCATTGGGATAATGGTTGGAAAAATGCTGATTTTTTGGTTAAGTCATTAAGTAATGATGAAGCCTATAAAAAAGAATATTGCCGAGAGGTTTTAGATGGAATTAATAATCCTGAAATGAATTAAGGATTATTCCTTATTCGGGATTCTACGCCGGAACCCCAGATTTTTCCGTCCGCTAAAATTATCCCCGGTTGAGCAGCTTTATACCGTCAGCTCGCAGTGGACCATCAGGGGAAATGTGGCGGTACAGCGTTTGTCGGGTTATCCCAAGCTCCTGGCATAACGTACTGACTTTCGTCTCTGGCCGTCCCATTGATGCCATTGCCAGTCGCAATTTTATTGGCGTCATTTTGTAAGGCCGTCCGCCGTTCCTCCCGTGGGCTCTTGCTGAGGCAAGGCCTGCCGCTGTTCTTTGCGGCGCTGTACGCAGCAGAGACCGACGGCCGCGCGCGACTGGCTCGACACCCGCTTAGTCCCGCCCTCTGGTCAAATGCAGGCTGACGTGTACAGCCTGCAGGCAGAGGATTTCGTCTGGCAACCGGTATCGCCCGCCGTCGGCGCCGTTCGCAATGACAATCCCTCACTCATCCTGCCCATCGATACGCCAACGGTCTGAGTGCCGCATTATCTACAGTTTTGGTGGATATCATGTGTGCAAACACACGTGAAGAACGCCAAAAGCTGCAGGAAAAATCGCTCAGAAAATTATTATATTACGCGGGAAAGCGCGATCCGCAGGGGATTGGGGGTTGCACGCGTTCGCGTTTTGTTTATGCTTAACTGTATAAATATACAGTTTGGTTATGATTATGCTGAGCAATTCAAGGTTGTATTCTTTTTCACCAGGTGAACCCCTAACGTTACCGCTGTTTGCCGATCGCGTGGCCTGCGGCTTTCCTTCCCCGGCGCAGGACTATGTCGAAGGCCGGCTGGACATCGGCAAGCTGCTGGTGCGGCACCCCAACGCCACCTATTTCGTGCGCGCCAGCGGCGAATCGATGATCGACGGCAATATTCGGGACGGCGATCTGCTGATTGTCGACAGCGCCCTGACGCCGGAGCATGGCAATATCGTGATCGCTGCGGTGGACGGTGAATTCACCGTCAAAAAGCTGCAGCGCCACCCCGACGTGCGGCTGTTGCCGATGAATCCCGCCTACGCGCCGATCGTGTTCGACGACGAAGCGCAGCTGGAGATCTTCGGCGTGGTGACCTTTATCGTCTACGCGGCGCGGTGACTTCGGCATTTTTTTTCACTTTTTTCTGCCCGATCTTTTTATTGGCGTGACCTCTCTACTGAGTTTCCAGTTCATTACACTCAGGGGAATCCTTCATGGCCATAAAAAACAAGAACGGCGCAGGGCGTACGTTCACATCAGCCAAACGTACCGCCGGGAAGCGGGTCGCTATCGGGGTAGGGTGCGCATTATCGGGCATGCTCACCTCCGCGATGGCGGCGCCCGGTACGTCGGTGCCACCGGCGGCGGTCGAGCAGTCCGCTCTCTTTTCCTTCGCTATTCCCGCTGGCGACCTGGCGCCCGCCTTGCGGACGGCGGCCGCGAAGGCCGGCGTGATAGTCATTTTCACGCCCGAACAGACGCGTGGAAAAAACACCGCGGGCCTGCAGGGACATTATCGCCTCACCGACGCGTTCAATAAGCTGTTGGCGGGCAGCGGATTGCGCGCTCAGCAAACCGCACAGGGGTATCGGTTGGTTGACGCCGGGCCGGTTCAGCCGTTGACGATACCGGAACTGTCGGTGGTCGGCGGTTTGTCTGACAGCGTCGCCGCCGGCCGTTCGGTGTTGGATAAAGAAGACATCGAACGCGTGCAGGCAGACAATATCGCCAGTTTGCTTGATCGCTTGCCCGGCGTAGGGATGGCGGGCTCGCCGCGCCCGGGCGGCCAAAGCCTGAATATCTGGGGCATGGGGGATATGGAAGATGTGAAGGTCGTGCTGGACGGCGCGCCGAAGGGATTTGAGAAATATCGGCAGGGCTCGGTATTTATCGAACCCGAACTGCTGAAAAAGGTTGAGGTCGATAAGGGGCCGCACAATCTGTTGAACGGCAATGGCGGCTTTGGCGGGACCATTATGCTGGAGACCAAAGATGCCGGGGACATGCTGTTGCCGGGCGAAGATTTTGGCGGCTTGCTGAAGTACAGCTACCACACCAACGATCGCCAGGGCATTTACAGCGGCGCGTTGTACGGCCGTACGCCGGAAGGATCCGCCGACGGTTTGCTCTACATGAGCAAGCGTGACGGCGGCAATCTGAAGCGACCGGACGGCACGCGCTTTGCCTATTCCGCCAACGATCAGGCTTCCTACCTGTTAAAAACCAATATTTATCTGAGCGAGGCGCAAACCCTGACGCTGTCGGCGATGCGTTCGGACTCCGATGGCTGGCAGCCTTTTGCCGCCAAGCGGGACGATATCGCCGCGCCCAGCCAGGCAGATATCGATAAATATGGCCGGGAAGAAGCGTGGCGTCGCATTCTGGTGTATCGCGACCAGACAGACACCAATTACTCGGTGAAATGGAATCTGGCGCCGGAAGCGCAGCCGTTGCTGAATCTGACGCTGTCTTATGCCTATTCGAAGACAGAGCAGCATGACAAGCGGCCGGATTCCGCTTCAAAGTTCAGCTATCTCGGTACGCTAGGCAATGAAAGCTGGGTGAATTATACCGATCGGCAATTTGACGTTAGCAATGAAAGCCGTTTCGCCAGCGGGCCGCTGGAGCACAGGCTGTTGATCGGCGCGCGTTGGCATAAACATCAGCGCGATACTCTGATGTATTACCCCTCGCAGGTAAAAAACGCCAGTTACAACTACGGCTATTTCCAGCCGTATTATATGCCGGCGGGCGAACAGGAAACCCGCAGCGTTTATCTTCAGGATGCGGTCAGCTTCGGCAGCCTGACCGTGACGCCGGGCGTGCGTTACGATCATGTGACCAATACCGGGCAACCGAACCGGGCGCCGCGCTATAACGACAGCGATCCGCTCGTGGGTCATGATTACAGCAGCGTGACCTATACCGGTTGGTCGCCGCATTTGGGCGTGATGTGGAAAGCGACGTCGAATCTGTCCCTGTTTGCCGACGTCAGCCGCACCTGGCGCGCCCCGGTGATCGACGAACAGTACGAAGTGCAATACGCCGCTTCCAGCGTGCCCGGTACCAGCCGCGGCCTGCAGGTGGAACGCATGACGGGCGTTCGTCTCGGCGCGGTGCTGGACTTCAACGATGTGTTGATGGCGCGGGACAGCCTGCAGATCCGTACTACGCTGTTCCGCAATCGCGGCAAGGACGAGATTTTCTATCGTCGCGGCGTAGTGTGCGACGCCGCACGGCACGGGGGCCAATGTGGGCAACCGTTGTCGAACTATCGCAACTTGCCGGGCTATACCATTGAGGGCGTGGAGCTCGAATCGTTTTATGACAGCGAAAGCCTGTTCGGGAGCCTGTCGTTCTCCTCGATTCGCGGCAAACGCGACGCTTCACCGCGCGATCCGTGGGGCAACGAAACCTGGATTGCCGAAATTCCACCCGTTACGGCACACGCGATGCTGGGCATGAAAGTGCCGCGGTGGGACATGGCCTTCGGCTGGACCGGCGATTTCGTGCGTAAACAGGATCGTTCACCGGCCGACGGCGATCCAATAGCCGTTGTCTGGGCCCTGCCGAAAACGTCGGGTTATGCATTGCACGGCCTGTTCGCCTCGTGGCAGCCCAGCGGCTTGCAGGGCTTCGAAGCCCGCGTGGCGGTGGACAACCTGTTCAACCGCGATTATTACCCTTACCTGGGCGAATCGGTGTCCGGCGTAGGGCGCAACATCAAGTTCAGCGTCAGTCAGCGTTTTTGACGATCCTGTCTGCGGGGGCCATTTAGGCCCCTTTTCACGTTTTCTCCCCCGTATTTCCCTACTTTTTCGCCGTTTATAAATCATCAGCAATCGCTTGACACAGAAGTTACAATTTTAAAATAATAATAATTATCATTTTCAATCTCATTATCAATTGGTGTCACCGAATGGCGAGGAAAGAGGCCGCGGCAGCCAACGGGTTTGCTCAACAGCTTTATCTTGAGCATCACAGTTGGTTATGCCATTGGCTGAGACAGAAGGTTGGGTGTGCGCATCACGCCGAAGACCTGGCGCAGGATACGTTCATCAGTATTTTACTGAGCCCGCAGTTGCTTGCCATTCGGCAACCACGCCCCTTCCTGGCGACCGTGGCGCGCCGGCTGGTGGCGAATTATTACCGGCGTAAAACAATCGAAGAGAGCTATCTGCAGGCCTTGAGCGAGTTGCCGGCGATCGAGGCGCCCTCGCCGGAAGTTCGTCAACAAACCCTCGAAATGCTCGAACAGTTGGATCAGGCGTTGGACGGATTGCCGGCGCACGTCCGCGAGGCTTTCCTGTTGGCGCACCTGCAGGGCATGCGTTATTGCGACATCGCTGAACGTTTACGGGTGTCGACCAGCTCGGTGAAACAATATCTGCAGCGCGCTAATTTGCACTGTTTCTTTGCATTGGCGGCGTAACGGCAGGTGCGGAACCCATGGTGAAATCGGATATCGATCGGCAGAGCGCGCGAGAGGCCGCCGCGTGGTTAACGCAGCTGATGTCGGAAGAGGCAAGCGACGCGGATAGGGAAAACTGGCGACGTTGGTATCAGGCGAAATCGGAAAATGAACGCGCCTGGCGGCATATCGCCGCGTTTTCATCCCGTTTTTATCTGCTTAACGGGGCGGCGGCGCAGCGTAGTCTGTCGCAGTTGCCGAACCCGCAACGTCGCCGGTTGTTGAGAAGCCTGGCGGCCATCGGCGTGGTGGGGACGGTTGGTGTCGGTTCGGGCGCGCTGCCATGGCGCCCCTGGCTGGCGGATTACCGTACGGCGGTGGGGGAGCAGCAAACCGTCGCGTTGGCGGATGGCGCACAGTTGATGCTGAACACGCAAACGGCGGTCAACGTCAGCCGTCAGCAGGCCACATTGCTGGAAGGCGAAATGATGGTGAATCTGCCGCCGGAAAGCGGTGCGTTGACGGTGAGGTTGCCGCAGGGCGAGATCATGGTGCAGGCTGCTCGCTTCAGCATTCGCCTGTGGGAAACTTACAGTGATATCGCCGTTTATCTTGGCCGGGTCACGATCCTGTCGCCAGCGCATCGGAACGCGGTGCTCAACGCCGGTCAGGGCGGCAGATTAAGCCGGCAAGGCATTGGCGAACCGTATCGCGTGACGCAAGAGCCCGGTTGGCGGCAAGGCATGCTGCTGGCCGACAACATGCGGCTGGACGACTTCCTGATGGAGCTGGGGCGTTATCGTCAGGGCGTTATTCGCTGCCGGCCGGAGGTCGCCGGCCTGCGGCTCTCCGGTGCGTTCCCGCTGGCTGACCCCGAGCGCGTCATCGCGGCACTGCCCGGCGCGTTGCCGGTTAGGGTAAATATGCTGTCAAAATACTTCATCACCGTATCCTAAAGTTTTTTACTCTGCCATTAGGGAATTTCCTTTTCTATTGACCTGTTCTTTCTCGTTACCTGCCCGGTGCCGCGTGCCTAAACGACCTTTCTGACATACCCCGACTGCCGTTGACCGCTGCGTACGTTGGTCTGTTTTACGCTTAACCTGAGTACCGTTCCCTATGTTCAATCACAACGTATTATCTGGCGATTTCTCTTTACCCCCTACAGGCGGGCGATGGCGCTGGGCTACCGCCAATGTGTTGGCGTTGGGTCTGCATGGTGCGTTGTTGTTTGGGCTCGGTTATCACCTGATGCCACCGTTGCTGCCTGCGGCGCAACCGATGGTGTTGATGATGGTCGCCGAGCAGGCTGAATCGACACCCAACACGGAGCCGATGCCAACCGGCGTGCGCCAGGTGCAGGCGGTGGCGCAACGGCAGGAAAATCGGGAACCGGAGGCGGCGATGCCTCCGCTGATTCATGCGCCGCGTGCAACGGAGCGGCAGAGCAAGGCCAAAGGGCAACGGAACGACCCCATCAAACCGAAGACGGAACCGCCGAGCCCAAGGCAAGAGGAACAGGAAAAAATCGCGTCTGCAAGCTCAAGAGCATCAAGCACCAGCGCGCCTCCGTCTATGGACGGAAAGCGTGTTGCCGCGCCGCAAACCAGCGTCGCATCGCAACCGAGTCAGGATGCCTCGGTCTGGAGCGGCCTGCTGTTGGCGCATTTGAGCCGTTTCAAACGCTATCCTGCCCTGGCGGTACGCCAACAGCGCCAAGGTGTGGTTCAGGTTGCCGTGACGCTGGATCGGCAGGGAAACGTGCTGGGTGTGAAGCTATTGCGATCGAGCGGCGTTGCTTCGCTGGATCGGGAGGCGCTTCAGCTACCGCAGCGCGCTTCTCCACTGCCCGCGCCCGGCAATGAGATCGCAGCGGGGCAGCTGGAATTCAGCGTGACCATTCCGATTCGTTTCGATCTGCGAGAAGTACGCCGTTAATGCAAAATTCGGCCCCGGGTAAACGGAGGCTGAGTTAAAAGCCAAAGTACATCAAACGGATAGCAGCGATGGGGTTGTTTCTGCTTGATCGTCGCCAGAAAAATACAAATACTGTATGTATGAACAGTAATTTGGTGCCGCTATGAATAACAACCCACTGACGATAACGCCGGCCTGTCCTCTGGCGATGACGGGTCAGTAGCCATGTTCGCCCTGGTAGACGTCAACAGCTTCTACGCTTCCTGCGAGACCATTTTCCGGCCCGACCTGCGGGGGCTGCCGGTGATTGTGTTGTCCAACAACGACGGCTGCGTGATCGCCCGCAGCGCCGAGGCGAAGGCGCTGGGCGTGCCGATGGGCGCGCCTTATTTCAAGATCAAAGAGGAGATGCGCCGTCGCAACGTCGCGGTGTTCTCCTCCAACTACGCGCTGTACGCCGATATGTCCCGCCGGGTGATGGACACGCTGGAGGAGATGGCGCCGGCGGTGGAGATCTATTCACTGGACGAAGCCTTTCTGCGGCTGGACGGCGTGGCGCGCTGCGAGGCGCTGGAACCGTTCGGCCAGCGGGTGCGCGATCGCATCCGGCGCGAGCTGCATTTGACGGTCGGGGTTGGCATTGCGCCGAGCAAAACGCTGGCCAAGCTGGCCAACTTCGCGGCCAAGAAATGGCGCGGCACCGGCGGCGTGGTGGATTTATCCGATCCGGCGCGCCAGCGCAAACTGCTGGCGTTGCTTCCGGTGGAAGAAGTGTGGGGCGTGGGCCGCCGCCTGACGCGCCAGCTGCAGGCGATGGGCATTCACACCGCGCTGCAGCTGGCGGACTGCGATACCCGACTGGCGCGTAAAACCTTCAGCGTGGTGCTGGAGCGCACGATACGTGAGCTGCGCGGCGAGTCATGCCTGCAATGGGAAGATGAGGCGGCGGCGAAAGAGCAGATCATCTGTTCCCGCTCGTTCGGCCAGCGGTTGACGCACTACCCGCACATGCGCGAGGCGATCTGCAGCTATGCCGAACGCGCCGCCGAAAAGCTGCGACAGGAAAAGCGCTATTGCCGCAACGTGTCGGTGTTTATCAAAACCAGCCCGCATTCGGCGGGCGAAGGCTATTACAGCAATATGGGCACCGCCCGGCTGCAAACGCCGAGCAACGACAGCCGCGACATCATCGCCATGGCGGTGCGCGCGCTGGAGAGCATTTGGCAGGAGGGGCGGCGTTATCTGAAGGGCGGCGTGATGCTGGGGGATTTCAGCGCCGCCGCCATGGCACAGATCGACCTGTTCGACGACTGCCCGCCGCGCCGCAACAGCGAGCGCCTGATGGCGACCCTCGATCGCTTGAATCAGGAAGGGCGCGGGCGCGTATGGTTCGCCGGGCAGGGGATCGTCAAACCGTGGCAAATGAAGCGCGACATGCTGTCGCCGGCTTACACCACCCGGCTGGCGGATATCCCGCTGGTGCGGCTGGGGGAGCGGGCGCCGCGCGCTGCCGAATCGAAGGAAGAAAAACGCCGCGGGTGACAACCGGCGGCGTGGGTAGGCTGAGTGTTACTTCACCGCAGCCGGATCCGGCTTATCGGGGGCGATGCCGTACAGCGCCATGGCGCGGTTGACCTCGCTGCGGGCGATACGGCCTTCGTCAGCCAGCAGCTTCAGGGCGGCGAGCGCGATGAAATGGCGGTTGACCTCGAAGAACTCACGCAGCGCCTCGCGGGTGTCCGAGCGGCCAAAACCGTCGGTGCCCAAGGCGATAAAGGTGCGGTCGGGCAAGAACGGTTTGATCTGATCGCCGACGATCTTCATATAGTCCGTCGCTACCACCACCGGGCCGGGATGCGCCGCCAGCAGGCTTTGGATATAAGGGACTTTCGGCGGATCTTCCGGATGCAGCAGGTTCCAGCGTTCGGCCGCCATGCCGTTGCGGCGCAGCTCGCTCAGGCTGGTGGCGCTCCAGATATCGCTGGCGACGCCAAAGTCCACGGCCAACAGCTCCGCCGCCGCCAGCGCCTCGCGCATGATGGCGCCGCTGGCGACCAGCTGAGCGCGCGGGCTCTCTTGGGTTGTCGCTGCGCTCTGTTTGAGCAAATACGCCCCCTGGATAATCCCGTCCTCTACGCCCGCCGGCATCGGCGGCTGCGGGTATCCCTCATTGAGCAAGGTGATGTAGTAGTAAATATCCTCTTGCTCAACGAACATCCTGCGCATGCCGCTCTGAACGATCACTGCGAGTTCATAGGCATAGGTCGGATCGTAGGAGACGCAGCTGGGGATCACGGAAGACAGCACGTGGCTGTGGCCGTCGTCATGCTGCAAGCCTTCGCCCATCAGGGTGGTTCTGCCGGAGGTGGCGCCGAGCAGGAAACCCTTGGTGCGCGCGTCGGCCGCCGCCCAGGCGAGATCGCCCACCCGCTGCAGCCCGAACATGGAGTAGAAGATATAGAACGGGATCGTCGCGACATCGTGGTTGCTGTAGGCGGTGCCGGCGGCGATCCAGGTCGATATCGCGCCGGATTCGTTGATGCCTTCCTGCAAAATCTGGCCGTCTTTGGCCTCTTTATAGTAGCTGAGCTGCCCGGCATCTTGCGGGGTATACAGCTGGCCGAGCCAGGAATGGATGCCAATCTGGCGGAACAGGCCTTCCATGCCGAACGTGCGCGACTCGTCCGGCACGATGGGCACGATCAGTTTGCCGATGTTGGGGTCTTTGAGCAGCGCGCCGAGGATATTGACGAAGGCCATGGTGGTTGACATGTTGCGCTCGCCGCTGCCCTTAAGGAGACTGTCGAAGCGCGATAACGCCGGTATCGCCAGCGGGGTGGATTGGCCGAAGCGGGCGGGGATGTAGCCGCCCAGCGCGGTGCGCGTCGCGGTGATGTACTTCGCCGCCGCGCTGTCGGGCTCGGGCTTCAGATAAGGGATCGCTTCCAGCTGCGCATCGGGGAGCGTCAACCCCAAACGATCGCGGAAGGCTTTCACCGCATCCTGGCTCATTTTTTTCAGCTGATGGTTGATGTTCTGCCCTTCACCGGCTTCTCCCATGCCGAACCCTTTGACCGTTTTGGCCAATACCACCGTCGGCCTGCCCGGGGTATGCATCGCCTGATGGTAGGCGGCGTACACCTTTTGCGGATCGTGGCCGCCGCGGTGCAGCGCCCAGATCTCATCGTCGCTCAGATCGGCGACCAGCGCGAGCAACTCCGGGTACTTGCCGAAGAAATGCTCCCGCACATAGGCGCCGCTTTGCGACTTGAAGGTCTGGTAATCGCCGTCGACGCACTCCATCATGCGCTGCATCAGCAGCCCGGAGCGATCTTTTTGCAGGAGTTTGTCCCAGCCACTGCCCCAGATCACCTTGATCACCTGCCAGCCGGCGGCTTTGAAGGTGCCTTCCAGTTCCTGAATGATCTTGCCGTTGCCGCGCACGGGACCATCCAGCCGCTGCAGATTGCAGTTCACGACGAAGATCAGGTTATCGAGCTTTTCTCGCCCGCCCAGCGCAATTGCCGCCAGCGATTCCGGTTGATCCATCTCGCCGTCGCCGAGAAACGCCCACACCTTTCTCCCCTGATGCGGTTTCAACCCGCGGTATTCCAGATAGCGCATATAGCGTGCCTGATAGGCGGCGGTCAGCGGCCCCAGCCCCATCGAAACGGTGGGATATTGCCAGAAATCCGGCATCAGCCTGGGGTGCGGATAGGAAGAAAGGCCGCGGCGCACGGATTCGCGGCGAAAGTTGTCGAGCTGCTCCTCGTCGATGCGGCCTTCGAGATAGGCGCGGCCGTAAATGCCGGGGGCGGAGTGACCCTGGATATACACCATGTCACCGGCAAACTCATCGGTGCGTCCGCGGAAAAAGTGCGTGAATCCCACGTCGTAAAGCACCGCGGCCGACTGGTAGGTGGCGATGTGTCCGCCGACGTTGGAATGTTTGCCGGCGCGCAGCACCATCGCCATGGCGTTCCAGCGAATAAACGCATTGATGCGCGCTTCCGCGGCCAGATCGCCGGGATACGTCGGCTGCTTATAGACCGGGATCGTATTCACGTACGGCGTGGTGACCATGCTGAAGAAATCGCCGTGTTTTCGCTGATCGGCTTCGGCCATTCTTTCCAACAAAAAATGCGCGCGTTCACGGCCGTCGATGTCGGCGACGCCTTCAAATGCCTCAAGCCATTCAGCCGTCTCTTGTGGGTCAAGATCTGCTTTTACCGCGGGTTGGTTCATAAAAGCTCCAAATGTACTTACCTGATAAGGCGCTGAGCGATACAGGAATTTATTGAATTGCATATGCAAGAGTTGCAAATGCAATAATGGCGAAAGCCACTCTATCCCTTTACAATTGCAATTGCAACTCACCGCTTTTGACGAGAAAACTGACATGACAGATAAACAACCCGACCTGTGGTTCTCCTTCGTGCGCGCGCACCGGGCAATCATCAAAAAGATTGAAACGCAATTGTCGGAGGCGGGGCTGCCGGCGTACGCCTGGTATGACGTGTTATGGGGATTGGAAAGCGGGGAAAACGGCACGCGCCGCATGCATGAACTGGCGGACGTGTTGGTGATTGAGCGTTATAACCTGACCCGCCTGATGGATCGCCTGGAAAAAGAGCGGCTGGTCACGCGTTTTCGTTCGGATGACGACCGTCGGGCCTCCTTCGCCACCATCACCGAGGAAGGCAAGGCCCTGCGGAAAAAAATGTGGGAGATCTACCGCGCGGTGGTCAAAACCCACTTTCTCAATCAGTTCAGCGAAGAAGAGATCGCACGCTTCTCCGACGCGTTGGACAACGCGATGCAGCTGGCCAGAGCGTGATCAGGCATCGGGCGTGATGTGCAGAACGCGCAGCGCATCGGCGATCAGCGTCGAGGGAATTTTCTGCTCGTCGGCCAGCAGTTTGAGGGCGCATAGCGCAATCCATTCCGCCTGTGGATAGTGAATTTCGCCCCGGGTGCGAGAATCCGAACCCACCGCGGCAAAGCGTGCGGGAATGAACCGCTTGAGCTGATTGGCGAGCAGATGCGAATAGTCGGTGACGGCGACGACGGGGGCATTCCCGGCGCCCAGACACGTTTTCAGATGGCATTCGCCGCCGCTGTCCTGGCGCTGCATGTCGGCGAGTTCGGCATCCTGCGCCAACCGCGTGTAGCTGGGGCAGCTCCAGATTTCGGCCGCGATGCCCCAATTTTTCAACACCTCAGCCGCCTGCTGAACGCGGGCGAGCGCTCTGCCTGCGCCGCACAGGCGAACCTGCAACGGCGAGTCCGCCGCCGTCGCGACACGATACATCCCCTTGAACGCCTGCTCTGCGACAAACGGCTCACCGGAAGCGGGGGCGTCATTGTCTGCGTTGGTCGCGAGATACACCATCTTTCTCGTTCCCTCCAGATAGAGCGCGTGCAGGGCGTGATGGAGTATCGCGCCGGTTTCCCGGGCATTGGCCGGATCGAAAGGCAGCCAGTCCGGCATGGCGGTGAGCTGGAGCGGGAACCAGGCCTGCACGCCTTTCGGCAAGTCGGTACTGCCGGTATCCGCATCGCTGATGAAAATCCCCTTGCGATTGGTTTCCGGCTCAAGCCCGCGGAGCATGTCCACCGAAGGGGTGTTGACGACGTAAAACAACGGTTTCTCATAACGTTCTGATTGATGGCCAAACCAGAGCGGCCAGGCGGTGGCGTAGCGGGAGCTCGGCGGTTCGGCGCGCCTTCTGCCGTCGATGAGCCAGATGTTGCCACTGGCGTTTAGTTCGCTCAAGGCTTCCGCCGTCCAGGCGGTGGAAGAGGGAAGCGCCGCGCCGGCGTTCTGGCTGACGGAGGCCATCTTGCGGATACAAGCTTCGGCCAGGGTTCTGGTCCTGGCGGAGGCGGCAGGCATTGTTATACGTTGAAGCGACATGCGGAGCATTCCCTTTAAGTTGCAATTGCGATGATTGTAATTGCAATTCATGGCGTGTGCCAATGACTTCTGAACAGGTCGCAGCCATCCAGGCGTGACCCGCGGCGATATATTCAGGTTATGCAGACGCGATCCTATTTGTTTCACCGACCAGACAGCCGCCATCCGTTGTCCTTATTTCTGCGGTTTTTTATAAATGACGGGCAGCTAAAAACGGTTTGCCGATAGGGATAATGCGCGTGTCAATCCGCGTTAAACGAGAATATCGGCATCTTAAAAATAAAACGGAATAAGGATGAAAGCATATGCCTGGATTTAATTATGGTGGTAAAGGAGATGGGACTAACTGGAGTTCTGAACGCGGTACGGGCCCTGAGCCGGGGGGCGGCGATAAAGGCCATTCCGGCGATCGCGATCGCGGCGGCGCCGGCGTTGGCAACAGCCCGGAACAGCAACAGATAGCGGCGATCCAAAACGATCCGGCGCTGCGCATGAAGCTGGAGGCGGTGATTAAGGCGGCGCGCAGAATTAACCCGGATGCGAAATTGCATATTGAAAGCGTCAGCTCATCCGGCACGCTGAGCCTTTCCGCCACCGGTTTGACGGCCGAGCAGGCGAAGCACATTGGCCTGGGGGGGCTGGTGATGGGGGTCAACGCCAAGGGGGTGACAGTGGCGATCGGGGATATCGAAACCGGCCATGCGCGCAAATCCTCACCCCCTGGCAAAGGCGGCAACAATGGCCTGAATGCCGGGCAGATCGGCGCCTCTTCGTTAGGCAGTTTCGTGACAGACTCGCATCGCGATCGGCCCGTCAGCGGCTGGCATGGCAACGGCAAAACCGGCGAATTCTCGACGACCCGCACCACCGGGAGTTACTACGGTTTTCATCATTTGAAGGTGGAAAAGCAAGACGGAGTGGCGACCTACAGCCTCTACTATAAGGCCAATAAGAACCGGCCCGCGTTTATCGCCGTGGTGAGAGGGGATAACCTGAATGCCATGGAGGTGAAATATGCCAACGGCAAGCCGGTAAAATCACCCGGCTCGGTAAAAACGATCGTTAAGGAATTCGTCGAATATCAAAATGCGGAATTAAAAGCCATCAAGGATGGCGTCAGCCTGGCCGCAGGTATCAATAAAGATATCGCGGAAAAGATCGGCGCGAAATACGCCAAACTCGCCAAGGATTTGGAGGCGGGAATTCAAGGAAAATATATCCGCAACGTGCAAGATGCGGAGAAAACCTACGAGCAATTGACGAAGGGCTTGAACAAAAAGCTCAAGGCGCAGGACAAAGCGGCGATTGTCGCCTGGCTGAAAATGATCGATGCGGAACAGTATGCCCGCAATGCGCGGGTATTGGGCAAGGTCTTCACCGGGGTGGACTGGGCGATCAAGGGCGCGGATCTGGTAAACGCCGCGATTGAAGGTTTCTCAACCGGCAACTGGAAAGCGTTCCGCAACCAGCTCGAAGCGCTCGGGTTGTCGATCGGCGCAGGGTATACGCTCTCCGCTATCGCCGCGTTTTTCGCGCCGACGCTGGTGTCGTCGACGGTGGGCATTTTCGCCTTCGCTTACCTGTTTGGCTGGGCCACCAGCTATATCGATGCGGAACGTGCGGGGGAACTGGAGAAGTGGGTCGCTGACCTGTAACGGCATGAGGGGGCTGGCCCCCTCATTTTATCCCTCACACCCCCTACCTCTTTCACACCACCGGCGCCACCGTCAGCAGCAGATTGGCGAAGCGGCGCCGTTCGCCGGAGGCGATCACCAGCAGCGTCCGATCCGATTTGACCGCGGCGTAAAACGCCTCGCGCGGCAGGTGCTCGATCGGGCAATGTTCTGGCAGCAGTTGCCGGTATTCGGCTTCGATAGTGTTGGTGAAGTCCGGCGGGCAGGCCATCAGCGCCGCGCTTTCCACGTTGATGCAGGCCAGCAGTTTTTCCAGGATTGGCGGGGCGGCGAGCGTGCCGGGCGCCAGGTTCAGATAGACCACGGTGGCGTCTTTCGGCGCGAGCGTCACGCAGGCGTAATTGCCGTCGGCGATCAGCACCTGGGTTTTATGCCCGCATTGCGCCAGCGCGGCGAGCAGCGGCGGGTGAGTGATGGCGGATTTGATCATAAAGCGATTCCTGAATAGGGGGCGGCCGTGCCGCCCGCAGCTGAACTACATGCGGAAGATGCCGCCGTTGATGTCGAGAGTGGCGCCGGAGATGAAGCCGTCGTATTCCGCCGCCAGGAAAGCGATGGCGCGGGCCACGTCGTCCGGCGTGCCTGCGCGGCCCAGCGGGATGGCGCGAACGGTTTCCTCCGCCGATGCCTGGGTGGTATGGCGATTATGAAAGCGGGTGCCGAGGATCAGGCCGGGCGCCACCGCGTTCACCCGGATGCCGTGCTCGCCCAGCTCCGCCGCCAGCGAGCGCGTCCAGGTGAGCACCGCGCCCTTGGTGGCGGAATAGACCAGCGAGCCGGCGTGCCCGCCGGCGCGGCCTGCCAGCGAGGCCAGGTTGATGATGCTGGCGCCGTTCGGCGCCGCCTTCAGGTGCGGCAGCGCGCTCTGGGTCACGTTCAGCATGGTGGTCATGTTTACGTCGATCACGGTTTGCCAGAAGGCGCGATCGATCTCGCCCAGCCATTTGCGCCCGACGATGCCGCCGACGTTATTGATCAGAATATCGATGCCGCCGAGAAACTCGGCGCCGGCCGAGACGCAGCGCAGCGTTTCGTCGGTGTCGATGAGATCGGCGTAGCCGTAGGCGGCCTTTTGTCCGAGTGAATGGGCCAGCGCCACCAGCGCCTTGGGGCCGCTTTCGTCGCTGTGGTAGTGAAAATAGATGTCGCACCCGGCCTTGATCAGCCGCTCTGCGGTGGCGCGGCCGATGCCCTGTTCCGCCCCGGTGATAAAGACCTTTTTGCCCGCAAGATCGCCCATGATTGACTCCTTATTGGTTCGTTAAGAATTGATGACGCCTTCACGCTGTTTGGCGCAGTAGAAAATGCAGATCAAACCGGTCGCCAGCAGGCACGAGGCCAGGAAAAACAGCCCCGGCGCGCTGCTGCCGGTCAGATCGTTCAGCACGCCCACCGCATAGGGGGCGACGAAACCGCCGATATTGCCGATGCAGCTCACTACCGCCAGCCCGGCGGCCGCGGCCGCGCCGGTGGAGATATTGGCGGGCATGGATAAGAACGGCGGCACGGCGGTGTAGATGCCGATGGCGGCAATGCACAGGAACGACAGCGCGACGAACGGGTCGTATTTAAAAAACGTCACCGCGCCCATCAGGCCGATGGCGGCAAGCACCATGCTGAGGCCGGCGAACACGCCGAGCTTTTTGGTTTTGCTGGCCCACAGGCTCCACGGATACACCAGCAGCGCGGCCAGGCCGTAGGGAATGAGCGCCAGCAGGCTGACGCGAAAGATATCGCTGCCGGAAATGGCGCTGATGATCGACGGCAGCCAGGTGCCGAAGCCGTAAATGCCGCATACCATGCCGAAGTTGAGCAGCGCGTAGAGCAGGTACTTTCTGTTTTTAATGCCCTTGAGGAAGTCGCCCAGCGTGATTTTTGAGCCGGATTTGGAGCGGCCGGCGTTGCTCATCAGCCAGGCTTTTTCCTCCACGTTCAGATAACCGACGTCCTTGGGCGAATTCTTGATCAGGAAGGGGATCAGCAGGCCGATGACGATCGGCGGCAGCCCTTCGAGGATGAACAGCAGCTGCCAGGGGGCGAAGCCGAACCAGTCATGCTGAATATTGAGAATAAAGCCGGAAATCGGCGAGCCGACCGCGTTGGACAGCGGCTGGACGATGATGAACATGCCGAGAATTTTGGTGCGGTATTTTTCCGGGAAGAAGACCGTGAAGTAATACACCACCGAGGGAAAGAAACCGGCCTCGCACACGCCCAGCATAAAACGGCAAATATACAGCTCCAGCGGCGTGCGCACAAAACCGAGCAGGGTCGCGAAGATGCCCCAGGAAATTAATATTCTGGCGAACCAGATGCGCGGGCCGAATTTAATGGTGCCGGCGTTGCTGGGTATTTCAAACAGGAAATAGCCGATAAAGAAAATTCCGGAAGCGAAGCCGAAAGCCGAGGCGGTCAATCCCAGATTATCTTCCAACGCTTTGGCGGCGTAGGCCATATTGTTGCGGTCGAGAAAGGCCAGGAAATACAACAAGATCATGAGGGGGACAATATGCAGCGTCAATTTCCTGATGGCGCTGCGTTCAATATCCTTTGGCATTGTTTTTTTCATCATGGTTTTTCCCATGTGGTTAATCGGAATAATAGCGGCCCAGCCCAAAGTCATGAGCGGCGTGCTGAATAACGACGTTGCGTGCATAAAGCGTCGCGCCGTTTATTTATTGCGACGACGCTGTTTTTTCTGATTTTGGCTGCGGCGAGCCGGACGATGCTATCTGCGCATCGCCTGGGTAAGCCGTTTTTACCGTATTAACCGGCGGTTTTGACGGAACGCCGGCTGATGACCGTCGGCGGGAAGAGAAACTCGCCGGGCGGTTGTGAATCATTGTTGATGCGGCCGATCAGGCGTTCGACCATCAGCTGCGCCATCTCGGCCAGCGGCGGGCCGATCGACGTCAACCCCGGTTCGGCCAGGCCGGCAAGCGCGATATTGTCGATGCCGACCACCGAAATCTCTGCTGGCACCTGGACGCCGGCGGCGCGCAGCCCCACCATCAGCCCGATGCCCAGCGCATCGTTAATCGCCACGATGCCGTCCGGGCGCGGCGTCAGCGCGAGGATGCGGGATGCCAGCGTCAGCCCCAATTCGAACATCTCCGTGTCGCCGTAGGCGCTGGTGGCTTTGCCTTCGATCACCCGTTGGCGTTCGCTCAAGTTGTGCCCCAGCGCACTCAGAAAACCGTCGATCTTGTGGCTGCGCCCCACGGTCAGCGCCGCTTCGGTGGCGAACACGATATGTCGGCAGCCGCGTTCGAGCAGGTGCTGCGCGGCCAGACGCCCGGCGGCGAGATTGTCCATCGACACGCTGTCGAACAACCGGCTGTCGGCGGCCATCGGCTCGGCGAACGGGCTGTCATAGCTGACGATCTTCATGCCCCGCTCGGCCGCCCGGACAAAATGGGTCTGGCGGATGTCGCTCGCCGCCACGATGATGCCGCGCACGCCATGCAGAAACATATCGTCGATAAACGCGGCTTCCTCCTGTTCCTGCCGGTAGGCGTTGCCGAGCAAGACGCGGTAGCGGTGAGCGCGCGCCGCGCTGTCGACGGCGTGCGCCAGCGCCGAAAAACTCGGGTTAACGATCGACGGCAGCAGCAGGCCGATGATCTTCGCCTGTGGCGCGAGGTTCACTGCGGTGCGCGCCGGACGATAGCCCAGGGTGTCCATCGCCTGTTCGATGCGCTGACGGGTCTGTGCACTCATCTGGTGGCTGCGATTATTCAGCAGGTTCGACACGCTGCTGATGGACACGCCGGCCAACCGCGCGACATCACGAATATTTGCCATTTGCCGATCCCTTGCTGCCTGCCGTTAGCCTGCAATCTATAAGGGAAGGCGGGCGCAGGCAAGCCGCAACCGGGGCGAAACCCGCACGGGATCGCGCATTTGTGAGAGTCGTCAGGCGCAGGGCTGGTTGTTTACTAAACAGCAAAGGGCGGCGGCCATGGGGTGACGCGGATGAGTGAGATCTGCGAAGCATCTCTCGTTTATCGCCCTTCGGGGCGGCGGGTTCTGTACTATTGTTTTCTCTTTGCGGCACGTTCCAGGCCGATGGGGCGCTGGGCGCAACGGAGATCACAGATGAACAAACGGGAATTAGAAAGCGCGATTGTCACCGATTTTTCCAAACGCATGAGCTATGGCGACTACCTGTGCCTGGACCAACTGCTGGACTGCCAGCACCCGCTCTCCAATCCGCCGCATCATGATGAAATGCTGTTCGTGATACAGCACCAAACCTCCGAACTGTGGATGAAGCTGATGCTGCATGAGCTGCAGGCGGCGCTGCGGCTGGTGCAGCAGGACAAACTCAGCCACTGTTTTAAAATTCTCGCGCGCGTCAAACAGATCCAGCGGCTGCTGTTCGAACAGTGGGCGGTGCTGGAAACGCTGACGCCGTCGGAATACGTTGAGTTTCGCGATGTGTTGGGCAGTTCCTCGGGCTTCCAGTCGCATCAATACCGGTCGATCGAGTTTCTGCTCGGCAACAAGAACGCCGCCATGCTGGCGGTGTTCAGCAGCGATGCGGAAAAACACGCGGCGCTGAAGGCGATCCTCGAAGCGCCGAGCCTGTACGACGAATACTTGCTGTACCTGGCGCGCCACGGTTTGCCGATCCCGCAGGAGTGCCTCAAGCGCGACTGGACGCAGCCCTATCAGCGCAACCCGGATCTGCTGCCGGCGTTCAAAGTGATCTACGACAACCCGCAGACCTATTGGGAAGCGTATGAAATGGCGGAGAAGCTGGTGGATATCGAAGAGAGTTTCCATCTGTGGCGTTTCCGCCATATGAAAACGGTGGAGCGGATCATCGGCTTTAAGTCGGGCACCGGCGGTTCCAGCGGCGTCAGCTTCCTGAAAAAGGCGTTGGACCTGACCTTTTTCCCCGAACTGCTGGACGTGCGTACCGAAATCGGCGCCTGAGATAAAGAGAGAGGATAAGGGCGATGAGCGTGAGGATTATCGATAAAGCGGCGGAGAAGGTGGTGGGGGTAAGAGTGGTGGGGCCGTATCCGCAGACCATCCCGCAGGGTTCGCAGCAACTGCTGGCATGGCGGCAGCGTCACGACGTGCCGTTCGGCAAATGGCTGGTGTTGTACTGGGACGATCCGGCGGAAGTGGCGCCGGAAAAGCTGCGCGCCGACGTGGTGATGAGCGTGGCGGACGATTTCGCGCTGCCGACGGGCAGCGCGGGTATGACCGTGCAGACGCTGCCCGCCGGGCAGTACGCGGTCTACCACGTGCGCATCAGCGATGGCGACTTCGAGCGGGTGTGGGGCGAGTTCTACCAGAAGCTGCTGCCGGCCAGCGGCTACCAGCCGGTTGAGGGGGTGAGCTATGAACACTATCTCAACGACTGCGAGGCCGACGGCTATTTCGACCTCGAGATTTACCAGACGGTGAAGAAGTGGTGAAGGGGAAATGATAAAGAAGGCTGAATCGATGGGCGGTACAGATTCAGCCTGTGATTGTCATTCCTGTTCGGTTTAGGAGCGGTGACAAGAGGAGGGAGTGTCACTCGCACTGAGGTATAGGCCGTTTGATATCTATACGGTGTAGGTAGATAGGCCAAGTCTCACTTTAGCGCCTTGGAATCAAGTGCCTTGGAATCACTCGGTGGCGGTTGTGGTGGCTATTTCCCCCAAGTTCCTTTTTGATTCATTAATATCTTACCATTCTTTATAACTGTCAGTGTGTTATCAATTTTACTGAGCATGTAGGTCGTCGATGCATTTTTAAACTCATAACTGATTATTGGGCATGGGGCTGTATTGCAATCAGCACGTGTCACTTTTCCCTGCAAAGTTACAGCAGCACCATCTTTTTTACGCTCTCCATAATAAGTAGCATCATTACAGTTTCCTTTACTGATGCAAACAGTCATGAGCTTGATAGAGAATGACTGTGTGTCAAAGTATTCTTCCTCAGTCCTCACCTTATTTCTTTTGCTGTCTGAGGAAAAATGCATGTCTTTGAAGCGTGCAGCCCAATGCAGAATATCATTATTAATAGGGGAATCTTTATCAGATGATTTGTAATTTATGATATCAGAATCAGGTACAACCCAGGCGGCATAAATTTTCCCATCGGGATTGATGACCAGAGCAGAGGCATTTTCCAGATAAAGATCTTTTAGCCACCCTTCAACAAATAACCCACCACCTGGGGTTGAATGAGGTTCACCGAACACATCAAAGTTGTTGATGTACTTTTCATAGTCTTGACCCAGTATGCTTTTAAGATTGTCAGTGACCGCTTTATCGTTGACCAGCCCGCTTACTGTGTTGGTTTTGTTATATTGTAACAGGTCTATCGCTGATGTGGATTCAATGGAGCAAAGCAAAGAAGCAGCAAACAATGTAGGTAATAAGATTTTTTTGAACATAAATCACTCGTTTGATAATTTTAAAAATTCTTCTGCTTCCCGGGCATACCGCTTTTGAAGGCCATTACCATAACGTGCCCACCAGTTGTACTGTTTACCACCCTGCGTCGTGATGGTATCTCCATATATTGCTCTATCGTATTCTACCCGAGCTTTAAGTAAATTATCCTGAAAGCTTTCCGCCGACATACTTTCAATTTTGGCTATTGCCTCCGACGTTAAGGTATCAGCCTTAACTATTCGTCCGGACTCCATGGAGTTCAGGATCGCTTGTGCGCCAGATGAGCCACGCATATGTGCCAATGAAGTTATTGCCCCTTGTTTTCCTGGATCAGAAAAGTTCAGTGCACCTGCAGACTTCGCTGATGCGCTCATTGCTTTGGATACTTCCTCAAACTCTTCAGCGCTGCCTTGGCCGTATTGGTTACGAGCAGCAAGGATTTTGTCATAAGCATTGCCATTTCCTTTTCTGAATCCGTATAACTCACGGCGCCCACCTTGTTCTCCAGCACTCCCTTCAGAGGCCATGACCGATTCAACAACCCGATTATCAATTCTGCCGGGTTTTGTTGTCGATTGAGCATTTTGCGTGATAGATGCTGGCGCCGCTGCCGCCGCCCGAGGGGCGCCGCTGCCGCCGCCCGAGGGGCGGCGTTAACCGGCTTTCCCGGCGTACCACTCGCCTCCTCGTTCGGGAACAGCTGATCGACGGCGCTCTGGATTGCCGCCTGATGGCCACCGCCCGGTGCGGCGGTGCGCGCGGCGCCGCCAGGCTGGTTGAGATCCAGCTGGCCGCCGGTGTTGATCGCGCCATCCTCTTTTACCGTGATATTGAAACTGGTGCCGGTGATGTTGATTTGGCCGTCCGCCAGCAGTTCGATCACGCTTTCGCCGCACTCGAGCCGCAGCGATTCGCCGGAGCCGAGGGTAAAGGCATTGACCACGGCGTCGCTGCGCGTTTTGCCGGTCAGCGCGGAGGATTCACCTTTGACGCCGGTCGCCTGATTAAGCACCACCCGTTTGATCTGGTTACCGCCCACCAGATGCGTGTGGTCGTTAGCGATGGTGTGGCTTTCATCGTTTTTCACCTGGGTGTCCATGTTGCGCTCCGCCTGGATCCACACCTGTTCGGCGCCGGCCTTGTCTTCGAAACGCAGGGCGTTGGCGTTGTCGGCGGTGCCGTCCTTGGTGCGGCTCATAAAGCCCATCTGGGTGGCGGCGGCCGGCAGCGCCCACGGCGGCATGCTGGCTTCGTTATAGACGCGCCCGGTGACGATCGGCCGATCCGGATCGCCGTTGATAAAGTCCACCACCACTTCGTCGTTCACGCGCGGGATCTGCACGCCGCCGTAGCCTTGGCCGGCCCAGGCGCTGGAGACGCGCACCCAGCAGGAGCTGCCGTCGTCTTTCGGCCCGAAGCGATCCCAGTGGAACTTCACCTTGATACGGCCGTATTTGTCGGTCCAAATCGATTCGCCGGCCGGGCCGACCACCCGGGCGGTCTGCGGTCCGTGGGTTTTCGGCCAGGTGGCCTGCTGCGGCGGGTGCCAGGGCACGTCCGCCGGCAGGACGATGAAGTCGATACGGTGTTCGCTGCTCTGATCGTCGCCGCTGGCGTAGCGATTCTCTTTCAGATGGTAGCTGGCCTGCAGCGTCAGATATTCGCGATTGTCGTCGGCATGCGGGGCGTTATACAGCGTGAAGGTACTGCCGGGGGCGATGCCCATGGCGGTGGCGGTGCCTCGGATCTGTTGATGCTCGGCCTGCCAGGCTTCCTGGCGCACGCGGGCGTAGAACTCCCCCTGCTGATGCTCGGTATAGCGGCCCGGCCAGTCGTAAACGTCGATTTGCCCCGGCGTCGGCGAGACCGGGTTTTGCCGCGCCTGGAACAGCCAGGCGTTCGGTTTGCGGAAATCGTAGTCGTCCAGGCTGTAGATGCCCGGCGTGACGCGATCGGACAACGTCCACTGGCTGATGCCTTCCTCGCTGGTGCTGCCGCCCGACGGCGTCAGGTGGTAGGGGATCATCTCATAGCCGGGATAGGGCTGGTGATGGTGGGGGGCGTCCCCGAGCACCAGCGTGTGTTTGCCCATTTCGTGTTTGAAATAGTAATAGATGCCCTCCAGCTCCATCAGGCGGCTGATGAAGTTGAAGCTGCTTTCGTTGTACTGCACGCAGTAGCCCCACAGGCGATAGTCGCCGGTCAGCTGATCTTCCAGCTGCACGTTGTGCTCCGCCAGCAGGGTCTTGACGATCTGCGGCACCGTCTGTTCCTGGAAGATGCGGAAATTGCGGTCTTTGGTCATCGGCCACAGATCCGGCTGCACGTGCAGGTTGTACACCGCGTAGCGCGTGCCGCCGATCTCTTCGCTGCTGACGGCGATGGCGGTGATCTTACCGTTCAGGTAACGCGGGGCGCTGAGAAAGCCCTGGGTCGGAATTTCCAGCGTCAGCGGTTGGCCGAGCAGCGCTTTACGATCGAGGCGCGCGTCGGTGCTCAGCAATTCAATAGAGAAGTCGAAAGGAGTGGAAAGCGCTTCGATACCGTCCAGCGAGCGAAACAGCAGTTGCTCCTGGCCCAGCGGCGTGTGCGCAATAATGCGATCCAACATGAGAACGTCCTCTGTGATTGACGTCATGCCCTGCATACTCCGGCGTTGCAGCGGCCTTGCCGCGCGGCCAATGAGGGGGACAGTTGCTCGTCAGTCTCATGAAATAGGGGAAACCCCGCCGAGGCGGAGTTTCAGAACGGGATTAGCCGGCGGTGGCCGGGTTGACCAGCCAGGTGCCGGCGGTGTCGATGCTGAGCTGCTGGCGGCGGAGCCGATCGTTGTGACGGATCTCCAGCTGATAGCGGCCCGGCGCCAGGTTCAGGCTGGCGAAGCCGTTTTCGCCCGGCGTCACCTGCTGCGGCTTGCCGTCGAGGCTGACCTGCTCACCCGGTTGCAGTTTGAAGTACACCAACGCCACCGGTTGCGCCGGCGGCGCCGCTTTTTCAGGTTCCGCCGCCGCAGGCTGCGCGGTTTGCGGCGCGCTCGGCTGCTGCGTCAGGGTTTTCTGCGCCGGTGACGTCTCGCTGTTTTGAGCGACGGCCTGGGCATCGTCCTTGCCGCCGCTCAGCCAGGCGATCGCGCCGATCACCAGCAGCGCGGCGACGCCGGCGCCGGCCATCATCGGGCGCGAGAATTGGGTGCCGCGCGCGGTAACGGCGCCGGCGGCAGCCGCAGCGGCGGCCGGGTTGGCGGCGACCAGCAAGTTCTCCGGCGCGGCGGCCGGGGTGCTGATGATTTCGTTTTCATCGGCGATCGGCAGATGCAACAGCTCGGCCATTTCGTCGATGGTCTGCGGGCGGTCTTCCGGCTTCAGCGCCAGCGCGCGATCGACGGTGCGCAGCAGCTCCGGCGAGTAGCCGGCGGGGCGGCGCTCGGTCAGCGGCTGGTAGCTGTCTTCGATGCTGCGCACCACGCTGACCGGCGGCGGCGAACCGACGATCAGCGTGTGCAGCACGGCGCCGAGCGCGTAGATATCGGTCCACGGCCCTTGTTCGCCGTCGCTGTTCTCGGTGTACTGCTCGATCGGCGCGAAGCCCGGTTTGAGCATGATCTCCGTTTCGTCCGACAGGTTGCCGATCTCTTTGCGTGCCGACCCGAAGTCCAGCAGCACCGGCAGCTGGCTCTCCTGGATCTGGATGTTATCCAGCGAAATGTCGCGGTGCAGATAGCCTTCCTGATGGATGGTGTTGATGGCGCTGAACAGCGGCGGCAGCAGCCGACGGATCCACGCCTCGTCGATTTTCTCCGGCTGCTGCGCCTGCAGGTTTTTCAACGTGGTGCCGCTGTAAAACTGGGTGCCCATATAGGCGGTGCCGTTCTCCTCCCAGAAGCGCAACACGTGCAGCAGACCGGGATGCGAGAAGCGCGCCAGCAGACGCGCCTCCTGGATAAAGCTGTTCAGCCCGGCCTGGAAAGTTTTGCCGAAGCGTTCGCCGCGCAGCCCGATGCTGAGATCGTCGTTGCGTTTCGCCAGCGAGGTTGGCATGTACTCCTTGATGGCGATGGTGCGTTCCAGTTGGTGATCGTAGGCGCGGTAGACGATGCCGAAGCCGCCTTCGCCGATCGCTTCCTGGATCTCGAATTCATTGAATCGATAGCCGCTCGGCAGGCTGTTCGAATTCGGTTTGGTTATCCCGGTTCCCGACATAGTGATGACTCTCTGTGTTCAAAGGGCCGCCCTCTCGGCGGCCGCGGCGTTATGCCTGAAATTGACAAATGAATTCGTTGTTCTGCAGCGCGATATGCAGCTGGCGATAGCGCTGGTCGTTGGCGCTGCCGGTCAGCAGGGTGTGGCTGATCTGCGGCAGCAGGGTGTTGGTCAGGATGGCGTCGACCATGCGGCCGCCGGACTCCACCTCGGTGCAGCGGCTGACGATCTGCTCGATGACCGCGTCGTCGAAGGTGCAGACGATGTCGTGATTCTCCGCCAGGCGACGCTGAATGCGGCCCAATTGCAGGCGCACGATGTTGCCCAGCGTGGCGTCGGTCAGCGGGTAATACGGCACCACCAGCAGGCGGCCGAGCAAGGCGGCCGGGAACACCGACAGCAGCGGTTGGCGCAGCGCGCCGCTCAGCGCCTCCGGCTCCGGCAGCAGCTCCGGATCGCTGCACAACCCGGCGATCAGATCGGTGCCGACGTTGGAGGTCAGGATGATGATGGTGTTGCGGAAATCGATATGACGGCCTTCGCCGTCCTCCATCCAGCCCTTGTCGAACACCTGGAAGAAGATTTCATGTACGTCCGGGTGCGCCTTTTCGATCTCGTCCAACAGCACCACGCTGTAAGGACGGCGGCGAACCGCCTCGGTCAACACGCCGCCCTCGCCGTAGCCGACATAGCCGGGCGGCGCGCCTTTCAGCGTCGAAACGGTGTGCGACTCCTGGAATTCGCTCATGTTGATGGTGATGACGTTCTGCTCGCCGCCGTACAGGGTTTCCGCCAGCGCCAGCGCGGTTTCGGTTTTGCCGACGCCGGAGGGCCCGGCCAGCAGGAATACCCCGACCGGTTTGTTCGGATCGTCCAGCCGCGCTCGTGAGGTGCGCACCCGGCGGGCGATCAGATCCAGCGCATGGCGTTGGCCGATGACGCGCTGATTCAGGGTGTCGGAGAGCTGCAGCACCGCTTCAATCTCGTTTTTCACCATGCGGCCCAGCGGGATGCCGGTCCAGTCGGCCACCACCGCCGCCACGATGTTGGCGTCGACGGCGGCGAAGATCAGCGGCGCTTCGCCCTGCAGCGCGCTCAGCTGCTGCTGCAGTTCGCCCAATTGGGCGCGCAGCGCGTCGGCATCAGGGCGCGTTTGCGTCTCTTCGTCGGTGCTCGCCTCTTCTTGGGCGTGCAGTTGGGCGCGCAGCGTGATGATCTGCTGGATCAGCGCCAGCTCCTGCTGCCAACGCTCGGTCAACTGTTCGAGTTCCTGGCGCAGCGCGGTCAATTGGGCTTCAATCTCCTGCGGGCGCAGGGGATCGCCGATGCCGACCTTGGCCTCGCGGCGGGCGATATCCAACTCTATCTGCAGCGCATCGATGCGGTGGCGGCAGTCTTCGACCTGGGCGGGCTCGGCATGTTGGCTGACCGCCACGCGCGCGCAGGCGGTATCCAGCAGCGCCACTGCCTTGTCCGGCAACTGGCGGGCCGGAATATAGCGATGGGACAGCCGCACCGCGGCGTCCACCGCTTCATCCAGCAGCAGCACGCGGTGGTGTTGCTCCAGCGGGCTGACGGTGCTGCGCAGCATCAGCAGCGCTTTGTCTTCGCTCGGTTCGTGCACCTGCACCACCTGGAAACGGCGGGTGAGCGCGGGATCCTTCTCGATGTATTTCTTGTATTCCGACCAGGTGGTGGCGCCGATGGTGCGCAGTTGGCCGCGCGCCAATGCCGGTTTCAGCAGGTTGGCGGCGTCGCCGGTGCCCTGGGCGCCGCCGGCGCCGATCAGGGTGTGAATTTCGTCGATAAACAGGATGATCGGCGTCGGGCTGGATTGCACTTCGTCGATCACCGCCTGCAGCCGTTTTTCAAACTCGCCCTTGACGCCGGCACCGGCCTGCAGCATGCCGATGTCCAGCAGGCACAGCTTCACGTCGCGCAGCTGCGGCGGCACGTCGCCGGCCACGATGCGCAGCGCCAGGCCTTCCACCACGGCGGTTTTGCCGACGCCGGCCTCGCCGGTCAGCAGCGGGTTGTTCTGGCGACGGCGCATCAGAATATCGACGATTTGTCGGATCTCTTCATCGCGGCCGGCCACCGGGTCGATCTCGCCGTTGCGCGCTCTGGCGGTCAGATCCTGGGCATACTGCGCCAGCACGCTTTCACCGCTGCGCGACGCGCCGGGCAGGGGCTCGGCGCCGCTTTGCGCCGCCGCGTCCTGGGCGTTTTCCGCCGAGTGAGCGGCAATGGCGGCGAACTGTTCCATCAGCAGATCGGCGTTGATGCGCTCGAACTGCGGGGAAATGGCCTTCAGCAGGTGGCGCAGGCTGTAGGTTTTCAGAATGCCGAGCAGCAGGTGGCCGCCACGGATGCGCGCTGCGCCGAACTTCAATGAGCCATAGACCCAGGCGCGTTCTACCGCGCTGTCGATGTGCTCGGACAGATCGGAAATGGCGCTGGCGCCGCGCGGCAGGCGATCGAGCGCCTCGACGATGTCGCGCGCCAGTTGCGCCTCGTCCAGCGCGAAGTGGCGAACGATCTGCTGCAGATCGCCGTCCGGCGATTGCATCAGCTGATGCAGCCAGTGCGCCAATTCGACGTAGGGGTTACCGCGCAGCTTGCAAAACGCCGTCGCACTTTCCAGAGAGGTGAATAACAGGCTATCCAGTTTGCCGAATAATACCGAGCGGCTGATTTCAGACATGGTTTTCCTCAGGTCTCAGAGTGGCCTGGCGCCGCAGGGCGTCGGCCGAAATAGGGTCAGAACGGGTTTTCCAGCGGTTCAGGGCTGAAGATCAGATCGTCGAGATCGCGCTGTCGCCGATGGTCGGCCAGCCAACTGCTCAGGCCCAATCGCTGCGCGCCGCCGAGCTGGATGCCGTGCGCCTGTTCCTTCGCCAGGATCAGGCGCACTTCCCAGACGAACTCGATGCCCAGGTATTGGCGCACCCAGTCGCGCAGTTGCCGGCACAGCTCGGCGCCCGGCAGAAAGCGGTCATAGTCCTGCTGCGGCATCGGCCCCAGCTCGATGCGGAACTTGTGCTGGATATCCCGCACCGCGATGCCGAGAAAGGCCGATTCGCCGAGCCGCGGCGCGCCGCGCCCGGCCTTGAGCCGCGCCTGCTCGCGCGGCTCCACCCGCAGCCAGTGCGGCACGTTTTCGACGATGCGCACCGGCACCTTGAAATACTGCTGCAAAATTTTGCTCAGGCCTTCCGGATCGCGGCTGTGGCGAATCAGATGACCGGCCATAAAATGTTTAGCGTGGGCGTTGATGCTGTCGCGCTCTTGCTGCGCCGGCTGGCCGAGGCCGATCAGGCTCGACAGGTACTCGTCGAAGCGCCGGTTGTCCGGGCGATCCAGCGATACCGTCGGCTGCGCGTCGGCCCAGGCGCGGTAAAACAGCAGCGTCAGCCGGTGATGGAACAGATTGGTGAACGCCAGCAGGGTGGTGTCCTGGTGGTGGTACACCCGTTCGCGCACGTATTCGGTCAGGTGCAGCGGCAGCGGTCCGTTGGGGCCGAACAGGCCGAAGCTGAAGATCGATACGTCGTGCAGCGGGCTGTTGGCGCGCGGCGTCACCTGCGCCAGCGTGGAGGGCGCGAACGACAGCGAAGGTTCCTGGCCCAGGCGCAGCATCTCGTGGCGCGGCAGCGGCGCGCGCCCCAGCAGGTAAGGCTGGCCGCCCTGGGCGTCGATGCGCCGCAGCAGTTGAAACAGATCGTGCTTGTAAGGCGCGCTGCGCAGCCGCGGCCAGAAGTCGTCCGGCAGGCGATACAGCGCGTTGATCTGCGGCGGCGCCAGTTCGGTGGCGATCATCTCCGCGCTCATATCAGCGTCCTTTTGCCCATGCGCGCCTGCCAGTGGGCGATCTCGCCGCGCTGCTGGCTGGAGAGCGTCATCTCGGTGAAGGTGTTCATCGCCACCAGGCGCGAGAACAGGCGCTCCAGCACGCTGCCGAGCAGGTAAGGACTGTTGCCGGAGAACGCCTGCTCATCGACCGTCAGATCGATGGCGATGCCGCGCGCGAACACGATGGGGCCGGGTTCAGGCACTCGCCGATAGACCGGCCGCAGGTTGCAGTGGCGCACGCCCTGGATCTGTTTAGCGATCGCCGGCTCGCTCAGGTTGCCGTACAGCCCCAGCAGCTGGCGCAGGCTGGCGGCGCCCTGTTCCGGATCGCCGTCCATCATGCTGAGGTAATTCAGCTGCAGCTGACTGATCAACCGCCAGGTGATCATCCCTTCGGCCAGCGCCGGACGCGGCGGCGTAGGGCCTTTGCGCAGCGAGACCTGCTTGATCGGGATTGAATCGGGCATCACGAAATTGCCCTGATCCTGCTGCAACAGCATCAACGGCAGGTCGCGGCTGGTGCACAGCACGTCGGCGGTGAGGTATTTCAGATCGCTGTGCCACGGCGACTGCCGTTCGTCCACCAGCGATACGAACACTTCCGAACCGGCATAGCCGGTGCGGGTGCCGTAGCGGCGGGCGTGTTCCGACAGGGTGCGCTGTTCGCGCCGCAGCGAAAAGTAGGCGCCATAGTTGCCATCGTCCGCGCTCAGGGTGCTGTAAAACGGCCGAAACTCTTGCTCGTAGCGTTTTTCGCTGGCGCTGCCGCCGAGCCGCTGCACCGAAAACACTTCGTAATCCAGCGGCCGGATATTGTCGACCACCAGATGGTATTCGTGGTTCTTTTCGTTGATCGCGATGCGTTCGGCCACTTTCGGAAACAGGTTGATCACCGGCGTGCAGTGCAGCGCCAAATGGGCAACGTCGACCACCCGTTCCAGCGCGGCGTCGTGCCTATCGAGCAGCACCACGATTTCGAACTGGCGCAGCGCCTTTCTCCCTTCGCGCACGCTTTGCAACAGCGGGCGCAGGCCGTTGACGCTGAAGAACTGGAAGCGCGCCGGGAAGGCGAAATATTCTTGCAGCAGCCGGTAGCCTTCGAAGTTGCGCAGATCGTTGGGCAGCAGCGCCTGATCGGCGGCGAAGCCTTCCTGTCGCAGCCCATCCAACGCCAGCGCCCGCCGCTGCGGCTGAGCCTCCACCGTTTGGCAGACAAGCCCGACGCTGTGCTGCATCAGCAACTCCAGCAGCTGTTGCGCCTGCATGTCCGGCCCGGCCAGGTAAAACATCAATTGGTCCAGCTGCAGGTTGTTGAGCGTCACGCTTTCGTAGCACTCGAGCCGAATGCGCAGCGCGCTGACGCAGCCGCTGTGCTGCAGCCCCAGCGAGGCCAGCGGAATATCGGCCGGAATGCCGCCCAGCTCGACGCCGGCGATGCGCACCGGCTGCAGCGTGACGTCATGCGCCGTGGTGTAACTGCAGGTGATGCCGCTTTTCTTCAGCGTCTGGCTGTCCATCATGGTGCCGCGCGGCACCACGAAGCCGTTGCTGATATCGCCTTTACTGCTGTCCGGCTGCAGCTCGGCGATCGCCATCGACGGCGTCGGCGACAGGTAGTTGGGGTAGATGATCTCCAGCAAGCGCTGAGAAAAGCGCGGGAACTCGGCGTCCATTTTCAGCTGCACGCGCGAGGTGAGGAAGGCGAAGCCCTCCATCAGACGCTCGATATAAGGGTCCGCCACGTCGATGCCGCGCATGCCGAGACGGCCCGCGACCTTCGGGTACTGTTCGGCGAACTCGGCGCCCATCTCACGCAGATAGGCCAGCTCGCGGTTGTAATAATCTAACAGTTTACTGTCCATCGCCTTACCCTATGTCTTTCAGATCGAAGTGGCCGTTTTCCAGATCCACGTCGGTACGGAACAGAAACTCCAGCGGATAGGGCACGCACCACAGGCGGCCCTTGATTTCGATCGACAGCACGTTGTGCAGCTCCAGCGAGCCGGTGTCCGAAATGCAGCGCACCTGCAACCCGTCGGGCAGAATGCGCGGCTCGAAATGGAGGATGGAATCGGTCAGCGCGCGCTGAATGTCCAGCCATTCGATGTCCGACATGCGCTTGCCCGCCAGCGAGGCGATGCCGTAATTCAGGGTGGAACGCCGCACCTGCGGAAAATCGCCGAGATCCAGATTGGATTCGCTGTTGACGCAGTTGAACAGCCACTGCAAATCGCGCAATACCCGGCGGCGCAGCTCGCTGTGCGACACCAGGTTGCGCACCTGCGCCTCCTGCTTTTTCTGCGGTTCGTCGTCGGTCAGCATGTCGAGCAGCACCGGCTGCATTTTGTCGCGTGAAGTCAGGCGTTCGCTGTCCTGACGAGAGCGATAGCCCTGGCGGCGCAGATCGCCGCCGTCATAGTGGGGTGGGCGCTTGTCGTTCATGGTCAGGCGCTCGCGTCGAAGCTCAACTGCCGCAGGCTGTGCAGCGGGAATTCGTCGCTTTCGCTGAGCCAGGTCTTCAGGCCCAGCCCCGCATAGTGGGCGCCGTCGCCGAGCGGTTGCCATTCGGTGCGTTTGCCGAGCAGCAGCGCGTCGTCGCTGCCTTCGGGCAGCGGGTAACGGGCGGGCAGTTGGCATACCTGTTCGCGGCCGTCGGTCAGGCGCACCAGCGCATGGCTCCACACCAGATCGATGGCGCTCTGTGGCGCCTGGAACTGGATCGCGGCGATGTCGGCAAACGGCACCCAGTAGTAAACGCCGTTGAGCGCCAGCTCGCACACCGGCCCGAGGCGGCCGTCACCGTCGGTCAGCCAGTCGAAACTCAGCTGCCGCTCTTGGTCGCCTTCGGCCAACATTAACCGCCCGGCGCCGGCCGGGGCGGCCTCCAGCGCCTCATCGCGCAGCGTCTGGGCCTGCTCGGCCGCCCCTTGCGCATCCTGATGCAGCGCCTGCACCATCAGTTTCAGCCAGGGATGCGCCTGCCGCAGCAGCGTCGGCTCGGCCGTGCCGGCGAATACCGCCTGGCGTTGCAGCTCGGCGTTGACCGACTGCATCAGCAGCAAGGTGGTTGGTTGGGCGATCGGTTTCAGCGCCTGCCAGGATTTCAACTGCGCGTTGGCGCGCGTCCAGTTGCCGCTCAGACACAGCAGTTGCACCAGCGCGGCGCGCAGGTCGGCATCCGCCGGTTTTGCCTTGATATCGTTCTCGACGGCGGTGATGGCCGCGGCGATCGACTGGCCTTGCAGCATGCTTGCTAATGATTTCACAGGCTTTCCTTATAATCAGTGAGTGGCGCCGTTAACCGACAGGTAGCTGCCGCTGGCGGGATCGACCCGGTCTGCGGCCAACTGTTCCACCAGCTTGAAGGTCAGCGGGGCGGAGGCGCTCAGCAGCGGCTGCCAGGCGGTTTGCGCCTGCTGCACGCGCTGTGTGATCTTGGTCTCGTCGGCGGCGTCGACACGCGGCATTTCAACGATCGCTTCACCGTTGAACGCCCAGGCATGCAACTGCGGTTCGAAGGTCAGCAGCAGGAAGCTGCCCGGCGCCTGCGGGTTGCCGCCCAAAATGAGCCGTTGGGCGTTGGCGCTGACGACGGTCAGCGCGCGATCGCCGCCGTTGATCTTCGCCAGCGGGTAACCTTGCAGGAACCACAGCGTCGGCGAGAGGGTTTGCCCGCCGTGTTGCAGCGTGACCGCGCCGCTGCCTTGCAGCCAGCCGTCCTCGCCGCAGCGCAGCGCGTCGCCGGCGGGAATGAACAGCGCGCCGCCGGTGGCTTCGTCACCCCAGAAGGTGCGGAAGTGGCAGCCCTGCGGCAGGCTAAAACGCTGTGGCGGCGCGGTGTCCGCCTGCGCAGAGGTGACGGCCACCGCCGCAGGAATGGTCGGCGGCGGCGGGGTTTGCGGCTGCTCGGCGGTCTCTTGTTTGACCACCGGTTTCCAGCCGCGCGCTTTGGCGGCTTCGCCGGTCGCCAGCTTCTCACCGCGCTTGTCGGTCAGCGTCCAGGGCAGATGACCGGCTTTTGGGCACTGCTTTTCCAGCAGATTGCCGACGCGGGGCAGAAAGTCGTTCAACACGGCCGGATCTTTGCCTTGCGCTGAGACGATGCGCAGCGGGATGCTTTTGCCGCACCAGCTTTCCGGATTGCTGTTCTTGACGTCATCGATAAACACTTCCAGCTTCTGGCTGGGGGAGTAAACCAGGCGATAGTTCATCGCCTGCGCGGTCGGTACCGCCATCAGGGCGACGAGCCCCGGCATCCAGTATTTCATAGTGAACCTTGCTGTGAATGTGCGCCGACTCAGTCGCGGATGAGAAACCGTTCCGCATCCGCCAGCGAATGCAGCAGGGTGGTTTCCTGCGGTGAGCCAATCCAGACGGCGATAGCGCTGTAGTTATCGCTGTTATTGTTTTTCTTCCATGCCTGCTGCATCAGGGCGATCCACTCGCTGGGGGAGTTGACCATGTGCAGCGACTGTTCCAGTTCGGCCTGGCTGAAGCTGTGCCAGAAGCCGTCGGTGCACAGCAGGAAAACGTCGCCGTCTTCCAGCTGCAGCACATCGCTGTAGGTGGCGTCGCGCTCTTCGTTGAGCCCCAGCGCGAAATACAGCAGGTTGCTGTTGATGCCGTTGGTCTGATAACCGGCGTCCTGCATCTGTTGGATCAGGCTGTGGTCGGTGGTGACGGCATGCAGGTAGCCGCGGCGGAACAGGTACAGGCGGCTGTCGCCGGCGTGCGCCCAGTAGGCCAGCTGGTAATCGCGATCGATAAACAGACTGACCAGCGTGGTGCCCATCTTGCTGTATTCGTCCGACTGCCGCTGCTGCTGGTGGATGGCGGCATTGGCGCGCGTAATGTGCTGACGAATGCTCTGGGCGTTCAGGTGCTTTTCGCCGTCGAAGTTTTGCAAAATGGTGTCGCGCGCCAGTTTGGCGGCGATATCGCCGCCCGGAAAACCGGCGATGCCGTCGCACACCACGAAGCAGGCGGCGCGGTTGCCGAGCACCTCGCCGGTCTGATCCTGGTTGGAGGCGCGGCCGCCCTGATTGGAGGTAGAGGCTATGGTGATATTCATTACGCGTCCGGTTTGGTCTGTGAGTCTTTGTATTGATTCACTTCAACGTCATAGGCGTGCAGGAAGGCTTCGCCGAACAGGGTGTGGAAATCGTCCTCGATCTCGCCGGAGGTTTGCTGATAGTTCTTCACAAAGTAGTCCCACAGCGCGGCCTTGCGGTTGGCGGGCAGCGACAGACGCGGCGCCACGCCTTCCTTGCGCGCTTCCTCTTCGAGGCGCTCCGGGTTGAAGGACTGCAGCATGGCGGCGATGATGGCGCGAATGCCGGCGATCATCCCCAGCTGGTGTGCCTGCAGGTCGATCAGCGCATCGCGCACCGCCTGTTCCGGCGGCATAAAGCCCGGCATCTGGCTGCCGAACATCTGCATCAGCACCGTTTTCCCCGAAGGCAGCAGTTTGAACGGGTTGTTGGCCTCGTCGAGGATCATGGTCATCTCGGCCTTCACGCCGCGCTTGAGGATCGAGCGGGATGAGAGCAGGGCGACGGTGCCTTGCGAGAACAGGCTCAGCAGGCGGCCGGCCTGGCGGATCTGTTGTTCGTCGAAATGCGGCTGCGGCTGCAGATCGTCGAGACCGATGCCTTGCAACAGCGCCGTCAGCAGCGGCCCCTCCAAGGTGTCGCCATTCGGCGCGGCGGCGTGCTGCCGCTGGGCGGACTGGTAGGCGACCGGATCGATGCCCAAGCGGTTGCCCTGGCGCGGGCGCGGAGGTTGCGCAGGCGGTTCCTGCTGGCTGAACTGTGGCGCGGGTTGGGGTTGCGGCTCGGGCCTCTGCACGGGCGTCGGCGTCGGCTGTGGGCGCGGCGCTTGCGGTGGTGCGGCGATCGGCGCCGGTGGTGGGGACGGCGGTTGTGCCGGTTCCTCCGGCTGAGCCAGCGGCACGGCGCCGCCCATCAACAGCCCCAGCGGGTCGTTGCTGTTTAACGTCTCTGGCGAAGCGGGCGCGGATGAACCGCCGAACAGCGCCAGCGGATCCAGCTCTTGTTCCGGTTGCTGCGCATTCTGGACGGGGGGAGCCGGGCGCGGTGGCGCAGCCTGCTCCGCCAGCAGCGCGCTGGGGGTGGTGTCGGCCAGGATATGCTCACGCTCAAAAGTGGAGTCGGTGTTGAACAAGGCGGCCGGATCGGTTTGCTGTTGTTGCAATTGGCGCAGATCGACATCGCCCGCCAGCTGCGCCAGCGGATCGGCCGGATTCAGCTCGCGAGTGGGGGTGTCCAGCAGCGGATGGCTGTCTGGATTGGCTACCGGCGGCGGGGTGACGGCGGCCGGCGCATTCGGCGTAAATTCTTCCACCAGGCTGTCCCAGATTTCGTTGGGGATCGGCGCGGCGGATTTTTCTTTGGCGGCGGCTGCAGGGGCCGCAGCAGCGGCAACGGCCTTGGCCACCGGTTGAGCCTGCGGCGCGGCGTGCTGTTGCAGCGCGCTGACTTCAATCTGGTAATCGTCGATGCCGAGCACGTCGCCATCCTGCAGTTCAACCTGGCGGCCACGCTCCAGCGGAATATCGTTCAGCAGCACGCGGGTGACGTTGCCGCGATTGGTGATGCGGCATTCGCCGTCAGAGGAAATGTGCACGATCGCCTGCAGACGGGAAATGGCGCGCTCTTCGTCCGGCAGCACCAGGTTGTTGTCCACGCTGCGGCCGATGGTGCCGCCCGGCGGCAGAAAATCGCAACTGCTCTGCGGCGGAACCTGGCCGCTTTTATTTTTTACAATGGAAAATCGCATAAGGCATTCCTGCTGATTAGATCTTATGGCCAGACAGTGAAACTCGATAACTGGATGAGTTTGACTTGATTTCTTTCCTAAGAGAGAGCTTTGAATGTGAGTGACTAAATTCTTTGGCTAACGCATTATATGGTCGAAAACTTCAATGTAATAACGTGAGGCTGTATATGTCAGGTGATGTCTTTGCTATTATTCGCATTATTCTTAGTCTTTCTTTTGTAATAGAGGTTAGTTGGTAATTGAGACAGGTAAGTAAGGGCGAATATAATACTGGCGTACCACACCTCATCATAGTCTTGAAATTTTATATTGAGAATTGGATCCAGTATCTCAGAACCATAGTTAAATACTAAACCTTGGATGATGCTTGCAAATAAATTTACTGTGGTAGCTATCACAAAAAGGGAATAGGATTTTCTATTGTTGGTTTTTTGTTTTAGGTGATAAAGCCCGACAAATACTAAGACTGACAGGAAAAAGTATAAAAACACAAATGAGTAAGAGTAGGTGGAAAGCGTGACGTCATCGATCACTGTTTTGTTTCCTCATCGATTAATTTGTAAATTCCATAGCCAGTTATGGCATTGGAAAAAACCTCTGCGCCTAATGGAACCGTGCCAAGCTTTTTCCATCCAATAATATAATCGCTATTTATGTGTTTAAACAACCGCCAAGAGTCAGGTCTTAATGACTTGCTAAATATACCGTACCCGGATAGTGATATGTCAACGGAACTATAAACGATGTCAGCTTCATTTTTATTATAACCTAGATAGTTAGCCGCGTAGTGGTATGCCTCTCTTATACTGCCAACCTTATCTTTTCTGAAAAGTAAATAATAGCCACTTTCGTAAACATTATTTGCTCCTTGAGCCATTAACGGTACGCCAACGCCCCCGCAGGCGATGCCTGCAGAAAGTGCACAGGTTCCGATTCCGGCAAATATCTGAGAGCCGCCGCTGACAAAACCAACTTGTTTCATCACCAGGTTTGAAAATCTTTCTCTTTTTTCTTTTTTTATTGCGACAAAGAGCTTGGCTTTACCTGTATTAATGTTGAATTCTTGTTGTTTGAGGTTGTTGATTTCCTCTTCAATTATACTGATTGCCCCAGAGTAGGATGTGCAGTGTATACTGATATCCCTTTGTGCAAACTGAATAAGTTTGTCTATTTCCAGTGAGAAATTAGCTCTTGATTCGTTGGTGTATAGATACTGTCGTGAAAACGTTCTTGATAGTTTTTTGAGTTCATCGACAGATCTATCCAGATCTGCTTTTGTTTTGTATTGCATCAGGATTCCTTTCCTATTTTTCTAAACTAACATTTATTATATGTAAGGATGCGTATTTATTATCAGTTGTCGTCTTTCCCTTGGTACTTCTTGATGATGGCTTGCAACGCTTGGCTATGTACAAGATCGATGCACTTTGCCATCGTCATCGGCTCCCCTGACATACTGTCATAGGGCTTTGCCAGAAATTCTTTTGCCAGCGCCCTGACGGCGGTATGCGCCTCCAGAGAATAATCGCCGAACTCCATGTAACCCCGAGCGGCGGCGGCGGCATCGTTTTTGACTTCTTTTGCTGAGTACCCCTCGGCGATGCAAACGCTGAGCGCGTAGTTTTTGAGGTACTCGGCAGGGGAATAGTCAATTTCTGTCGCTGCATTGACGTTCAACGTTGCGGCGATGGCCACAGTCAGTGAGATTTTTTTCACTGATTATTTCCGAGGAGAATTTTCATTTACTCTGTCCGGATTGTCTTTCACCCAATTATCATTAGGGCGCTGTACATAATCTTTCGCAAGTTTATCAAGCTCTTCACTATGGTACATATCCATGCACTTCATTAAGTCTAAGCGACTTTTCCCATCCTTAGCATTGTAATTCTTTTGCAAATACTGCTTTGTCAGCTTGATGATAGGGGATTCTTCATCACGAATTGCATAGTATGACCAAGCATCGATTCCATTCGATGAGGCAATTGCATCTTTGCTAGCCTCTGGTGATGTCTTATAAGCGACGGAAATGCAATAGGTCAGAGCAATATCCTTGTAGTTTTGCAAATAGTTTCGGTACGCCGCTTGCGGTGGCCACTTTTCAATGGGTTCTTCTTGGTTTTTCTGTGCTATAGCACAAGTAGCATATATACAAAGAAAAGAGATAAGGATTTTTTTCATCTCAATACCCAAAAGTTAGCGTAATTTGTTGTATAGCGAGCTTCTGGTTCATTGAAATAACAATGATCATAACAATCGCCGTTCCCATTCCAAAGCGTAGCATGTCCTCCAGCATCGCTCCAACCTGCAATTTCAAACAGTATGATCCCTTTCTTTCCGGCTAATTCACCACCACCTGGAGGAGGGAATTTGACTCGAAGGTCGGGTTTGCCCCAGATCTTTGTCAGATAAGCGATAAGATCTTTAACTCTAAAAAAATACCATTGACGATCGGCGCCTGATACGGTCTGATCTTTTACATAAGGAATGGGGAAGCCAGATTTATTCAAGATGTAGCTCATACGCACAGCGCAGGTGTTTTCCCACTTTCCATTGGGCGCAATATTCATGGCGACACGCCCGCCGATAATCTTGGCAACATTTTGAGCTGAATATTGCGCGTTATATATTTTAGTGCTTGCAGCCCATGCGGCTGAAAAAATGGGGCGATTATTATTCATTGTTATTTCCCTATATTAATCCCCCCGGCCGTAACCGGGGGGGCATGCAGATTAAGCTTCGCGGTTTTCCTTGATGTTCCAACCTGCGCTGCTTTCGGCGCCTTTGCCGCCTTTGTCGCTCTGCTCCCAGTACTGCTGTTTCACTTTCGCCGCCTGGAAGGAGTAGGTGACGCCCACGGTGTCTTCGCCGCCTGCACCGGTGTACTGCACGGCGGTAACCAGCACGTCTTCCAGGGTGATTTTTGCGTATTCAACCTGGGTGCCGCCCGCCTTGCAAACCGACAGCTCAATCTTGGTCAGGTGTTTGCCGCTTGAGCAGTGTTTCAGCAAGGCCGGGGTTGACTTGTCGATCAGCGCGTTGACGTGCAGATCGTTGAAGCACACTTTACCGGCGCCACCGCCGCCGCCAACGCCCATATTGCCCGGTTGAGAAGCGCCCCAGGAGAAAGAAGTAATGTCGGTCCAGCCTTTGTGATTCGAATCTTTGGATTCGCCGCTGGCACCTTCAACTTTCAGGAACATATCAATAGCCATAGTTTCTTCACTCTTTATTAAGGGTTAACAGTAGTATTAACGTTACGTTGAAAAACTCAGGTAATAGCAGCAGGAATTGCAAGTGTGGTAATGCATTACCAATTTATATCCTTGTGCCATGCACCTTCTTAAATACCGAAAACTATCGGTACGGGTTACCGAGCCATTATTAAAATGATAATGGCTCAATGCTTAATTATTTCGCGTTATCTTGGTTCCACATGCGATCCGGGTTTTCTGCGATAGGCTGACGATGAGGTTGATACATCAGCCAGGCCGCGCGATCGCGGCCTGACTCCAGCCCATCAGGACGCGTCGTTTTGCTTCAGCGAAGGCAGCTTCGACACCAGGCGCAGGGAGACGGTCAGGCCTTCCAGCTGGTAGTGCGGGCGCAGGAAGAACTTGGCGCTGTAGTAGCCCGGGTTGTCTTCGATCTCTTCCACCTGCACTTCCGCCGCGGCCAGCGGTTTGCGCGACTTGGTTTCCTGCGATGAGTTGGCCGGATCGCCGTCCACGTAGTTCATGATCCAGTCATTCAGCCAGCGCTCCATATCGTCGCGCTCGCGGAAGGAGCCAATTTTGTCGCGCACGATGCACTTCAGATAGTGCGCGAAGCGGCAGCAGGCGAACAGGTATGGCAGGCGCGCGGAAAGCTGGGCGTTGGCGGAGGCGTCGGCGTCGTAGTATTCCGCCGGCTTCTGCAGCGACTGCGCGCCGATAAAGGCGGCGAAGTCGGAGTTTTTGCGGTGCACCAGCGGCATAAAGCCGTTTTTGGCCAGCTCGGCTTCGCGACGATCGCTGATGGCGATCTCGGTCGGGCACTTCATGTCCACGCCGCCGTCGTCGCTCGGGAAGGTATGGCACGGCAGGTTCTCCACCGCGCCGCCGGATTCCACCCCGCGAATGGCGGTGCACCAACCGAACTCTTTGAACGAACGGTTGATGTTGGCGGCCATGGCGTAGGCGGCGTTGGTCCAGGTGTAGTTGCCGTGGGTCGCGCCGTCGGTATCTTCTTCGAAGTCAAACTCGTCCACCGGATTGGTGCGGATGCCATACGGCAGGCGCGCCAGGAAGCGCGGCATCACCAGGCCCAGGTAGCGCGCGTCTTCCGATTCGCGCAGGCTGCGCCAGGCGGCGTATTCGGTGTTCTGGAAAATCTTGGTCAGATCGCGCGGGTTGGAGAGCTCCTGCCAGGACTCCATTTGCATCACGCTTGGCGCGGTGCCGGCGATGAACGGGCAGTGTGAGGCGGCGCCGATCTTGGCCATTTCACCCAGCAGCTCCACGTCCTGCGGGCTGTGATCGAAGTAGTAGTCGCCCACCAGGCAGCCGAAGGGCTCGCCGCCGAACTGGCCATACTCTTCTTCGTAGATTTTCTTGAAGATCGGGCTCTGATCCCAGCCCACGCCTTTATAACGCTTCAGCGTGCGGCCCAGCTCCTGCTTGGAAATGCTCATGAAACGGATCTTCAGCATCTCGTCGGTTTCAGAGTTGTTGACCAGGTAGTGCAGGCCGTGCCACGCGCCTTCCAGCTTCTGGAAATCGTCGTGGTGAATGATCTGGTTGATCTGCTGCGACAGCTTTTCGTCGATTTCCGCGATCAGCGCCTGGATGGTGCGGTAGGCGTCGGAAGAAACGGTGACGGTATTTTCCAGCGCCTGCTGCGCCAGAGTTTTCACCGCGTTCTCGACCGCGTCTTTGGCCTGATCGGTCTTCGGCCGGAACTCTTTGTTCAACAGCGCGCTGAACTCATCGCTGGAAAAAGTCTCGGTGGTTTGCAACGCATTTTGTTGCTGAGGCGAGTTGCTCATCGATTAATCCTCACGCTCGTTGTTGTCATCGTTAACCGCCGGCTTCGGCGCGTCGGTCAGGGATTTCAGCAGCGCCGGGTTTTGCAGGATCTTGGAGATCAGCTCCTCGGCGCCGTTTTTACCGTCCATGTAGGACAGCAGGTTGGAAAGCTGGGTGCGGGCGTCCAGCAGATTGTCCAGTGCGTCGACCTTGCGGGCGATAGCGGCGGGGGAGAAGTCTTCCATGCTTTCGAAGGTCAGATCGATGTTCAGCTTGCCTTCGCCGGTCAGGGTATTGTCAACCTGATAAGCGACGCGCGGCTTCAGCGATTTCATGCGCTCGTCGAAGTTGTCGACGTCGATTTCCATGAACTTGCGCTCCTCAACGCTGGCTTGCGGATCGACCGCTTTCCCCACCAGATCCGCCATCACGCCCATCACGAACGGCAGCTGGATTTTGCGCTCTGCGCCATAAATTTCGACATCGTATTCAATCTGTACGCGCGGCGCGCGGTTGCGGGCGATGAATTTCTGCCCGCTGCGGGATTTCGAGTTTGACATGATTTACTCCATCTAATGGCGATTGGGAACGCGCCTCGTCCGGCTGGGAGAGTCAGGTTCTGATTCGGGTCTGCGCAGGGGCAGACGGTATCGGGTGTCGTCAAGAGAACAAAAGTCGGCGGCTAGCTGTTCTCCTCGTTGTCGGGGCGACCGAGAATGGTCTCCAGTTGGTTAAGCCCATCGGGCGCCAAATCGCGGACGATTTGCATAAAGTCCAGCGTAATCAGTCGCTGTACCCGATCGATCATCAGCGGCGCCGGGTGGCTTGGCTCATGAAGACGAAAATAGTTTTTCACCTTGTCCAGCATCAGCTGGGCGTCATCGCGCGACTGGATCTGCGCGCTGCGCCAGTTGAGTGAGGCAGAGGTGCTCTGCACGGCGGCCGGTGGCTGCTCAGCGGCGGTTTCCTGTGTGGTGTCCGCTTCGGTGGCGGTCGGGGCCTCGCTCTGGCCAGCAAGCGCCACCAGCGAAAAGACCTTGGTCAGCGCGCTCATTTCCGGCAGCGCGCTTTCACCCAGATGGCGGGTGACTTCGCTGCGAATGGCGGCCAGGGTGTTGGCGATATGCATCACCAGCGCGCCTTCGGGGCGATCCTGTTGCGCCAGCTCATCCTGCAGCCGTGCGCGGCCGCCGGGAAAGTTGGGGCACTCTTGCTTGCTGCCGTCGAGCAGGGCGCCGGCATCGCGCAGCGAGATTTCACCGGCGGCGCTTTTCAGCAGCGGTGCGGCGCGCACGCTGGCGGCCAGCGCGGCCTTGTCGCCAAGGTCGGCCAGCGCGTTGATGCGAAACAGCGGGTCGGCCTCACCGTCGAACTCCAGCGGCGGCTGCAGGGCATCCCAGTAGCGGAGTATCGCCTGGTGGATCAGCGTCAGCCCGTCGGCATAGCCCGGCAATCCGCGCAGCTGGGTCCAGGCGCGGGTGAGATACAGCATGACGCGCAGGTCTTTGGTGCGCGCCAGCAGCGAGCTTGCGAGACGCTCGACCTGCACCCAATCCGGCGCCTCTTCCGGAATGATGGTGCTGCCGAATTGCTGTTCGGCTTTGCCGGTGGCGGCGCGCGCCATGGCCAGAAAGTCGGCGTCGTATTCCAGGTTGTCGCCGCAGGGCGTGTCCGCGTCAACCGGGGCCAGCAGGGTATCGGTGTCGATAGCCATAAGATTTCCTTCAACGAGCGATGTTAATCAAACATTTGCGGGTACTGGCCGCCGCGGCCTGGGCGCGCCCAGCCGTTGGGTTCGAACAGCAATGAAAACAGCTGCACGGTGAGGTTGCCGCTGTGCACGTGGGTGTAGAGCGGGTGCCCGTCGGCCTGATTGGTCCACCAAAAGCTGGTGTACTGCGCCGGATCGAAACAGTCGGCGGCCTGCTGCCAGCCGAGGCCCGGTACGTCCGGATGCTGGAAACCGATAATCGACAAGATCTCGGAGTCCGCTTCCGCCGGCGGGCTGGGCAACGCCGGGATCGCCTGCAGCGTGCGGTCGATCTGTTCGGCGGAGAAGCCGTTGCGCACGCCGTTCAGCAGGGTATGGCCGAGCTGTTGGTACCAGCTCGCCGCCATGTTCAGCTGTTGCGGGCGCCAATCCTGTTGGCTGAACAAGCGCAGCGCGCAGATGGGGTAACGCCGCCCGACGCGGTCGCGCGCCGGCAACAGGCAGCCCATCTGCACGTACTGGCTGCCGAGCGTGGCGGGGATCACGAAGTTCCACACCGGCGCGTTGCTGAACGGGTGATCGTTTGGCCCCTGCGCATCGCGCTGCAAATTCACCAGCCCGTTATGGAACCAGTGGGCCCAGTTGTTGACCACCGGGTCAGGCAAACGGCGTTGCAGGAAGTCACCGGCGGAAGGAAGTTTGCCGTACCAGCCGATGCTCGTCGGGGCGCTTGAATCAGTGCTCATGGTCATGTCCTTTCGGGGCTACGGGCACGAGAAGGCCGGCAGTTGGAACGGATTGCGAATGCTGTTGGGCGTGAACTCCAGCGTGACGCGGTGGCCGTCGAGATTGAACGTCGCCTGACGGCCGAGGCCGCCGGTGCCCGAAGACTGCGCCATATCCACCAGGCGGTTCAGCGCCCACGGCCCGCTGGTCACCAGACTGGCGGTGGTGCCGTTGGCCAGCGCCAGCTGCAGATGCACCTGGTTGGTATTGCGGGTGCCCGGCCAGCTGACCACCAGCGGCACCTGCGGGCCGTGGCTGTATTTGAACAGCTGCCCGTCGATATCCAGCGTCAGGTTGAGGATGTCGTTATCCATCCGCACCGGCCGCACGGTCACGCGGTAAGAGGGCGTCGCCGTGCCGTTGGCGAAAAAGGCGTCGCGGATGCGCTGCGCCTGCTGGAACGACCGCAGGATGCCTTCGCCGCCGGGCAGCGTCTTGCCGTCCACGCCGGGCGTGAAACGCCAGTTGGCGCGGGTGGTATCGACCTTGCCCTGCAGGTTGTCGCGGAAGAAGCTGTCCATCAGCCCGCTGTTCGGCGCGAACATGCGCGCCAAATCGTCCGGCGTCACTTCCTGGCGCGCCCGGGCCACCAACGGATAACGCCCGGCGATCGCCTGGCGGCAGAAGCTGCCGACCTCGAAGCTGATGCGCTTTTTCACGTTCTCCATCTCTTTGCGCTGGGTGTCGCTGCTGGCGCCGATCGCCAGCGACAGCAGCATCTGTTTGAACGGCACCGGCAAGCGGCCGGATTCGGCCTGCAGGCGCGGGATGATGTCGCTCGGCGGCGCCGACATGCCGCTGTTGGCCGCGCCTTGCACCGCCGTCAGGTAGCTGTACAGCTCATCGACCTGTTTCAGCACGCTGTCGAAAGGGATCGCCTTATTGCCTTCGCCCTGGCTTTGCGCCAGCTCAAGCAGCGGCGCGAAGTGCGCCATCACCAGCTGTTCCGGTTGGGCAGACACGTCGCCGTCGGCGTTGGCCGGCCGGTTGGTGAACAGCGCCTCCAGCGTGCGGTTGGCGTTTTGATTCAGCTTGTCTTCGGTTTTGGCCAGCAGCGAGCGGGAATCGGCGTCGCTTTTCTCGTCGCGCAGGGTGACGTTTTTGCTGACGTTAACCAGCAGATTGCGCATCGGCGACGGATTGCCGGACAGCAGGCGCGCGCTGCTGATGCGCTGGGTCAGGTTGCCGATGTTGGCCAGTTGGATATCGCCCAGCAGCTCATCCCAGGCGCTGATAAAGTCCTGCATGTACAGCTGACGGATGGTCTTGGTCAGATCGGCGCTTTTCTGCTCCGGCGTCTGGCTGTTCAACACCCAGACGTCTTCCTTGCGCAGGGTATCGGTCACCGGATCGATGTTGTCGTTGAACGCTTTCCAATACCCCTGTGAGGTGAACAGGCCCGGCACGCCGTCGGTCACCGGTTTGCCGCTTTTGCGGCTGAACGCCAGTTCGGTCTGCGGACCGGCCAAATCGACCAGGCTGACCGGCTTGATGTCGGTCTGTTTCAGCAGCAGACGCTTAAGGCGGCCGTAGACGCGTTGCGACAGCGGCGCCCGATTGAGCGCGGCCTGCGCCTGCGCCACCAACGGCTCGTCTTTGGCGTAAGGCGAGGCCTGGATCTGCGTATCCAGCAGTTGGCTCAGGTGCCATTCGATCTGCTGCAGCTGTTTTTGGGTGCTGCCCTGCGGCAGGTTGCGCTGCAGGTTGAGCATCACCCAGGCGCGCAGGAATTTGCCGTCGTACTGCTTCGGCAGATACAGCATCTGGTAGGCCTTCAGCGCTTCATAGCTGAAGTCCGCGTCGCCGTGGTTATCGTTGCGCAGCGTGGCGGCGATCTGTTGCGCCACCTGCGGCAGCAGCAGTTCTTTCAGCGCTTTTTGGTACAGGGCATTGCCGGCGTCGCCGACCTGATCGCCGCGGAACAATCCCATGCGATAGGTGAACGGCGGATCGTCCAGCGAAAAGTTCTGGCTGTCCGGCAGATGCAGCAGGCTGTTGAGGAACGGCAGCAGCGAGAACATATCGCCGTTGCCCAACTGGGTCAGGCTTTGCCCCTGGCGCTCGACGCCGGGCACCTTGGCGGCCACTTCCGCCAGATAGGCCTTGTTGTTGCCGTAGCTGGTGAACCACAACATCGCCAGCACCGCCAGGATCACCGCCAGCGCGATGTACCCCGCCCAGTGCAGGGCGCGGTTGCGGTATTCCCACCAGCGGTTGCTGCCCGCCAGCCCGGACTCCTGGAAGACCACCGATTCCAGCGTCTCTTTCAGGAAGAAGCTCTGGCCTTTGGCTGCCGGGATCGGCGTTTCCTGGCCCACGCTGTCCCAGGCCGCGTTGACCTGCGCCCCTGAGTTGGCCGGCGGCAGCTGCAGGTAGCGGTTCAGTTCGCCCATCACTCGGTCAAACGGCAGACCTTCCTGAGTGCCGCTGGTGAAGTAGATGCCGCGCGGGGTAAAGCGGGTTTCAAAACTGGAGGTGGCGAACACCTGTTCCAGATATTGGCCGAGCAGCGGGCGCAGCGCGGCGAACTCCTGCGGGAACAGGTAGCTTTCGGCGCGTTGGCGCGCGTCGTGCTCCATCAGCAGCGTATCCGGCAGCGCCGCATCCAGCCGTTGTTGCAGCAGGGCGTATTGTTGTTCGAAGGCGGCGTTCAGGTTGAAGTCCGGCTGCCGCGAGCGCTCGTAAGGGAAGGTGAATCCCCAGATCTGGTCGCGCTGCGCTTTGTCGAAGTTGCCGAAATAGGCCATAAAGCCGTTGAGCAGGTCGGTTTTGGTCACCAGCACATAGACCGGGAAGTGAATGCCCAGCTGTTCGTGCAGTTCTATCAGGCGTTTTCGCAGCGCGCTGGCCTGCGCGGCGCGCGCTTCCGCGCTGTCGCTCAGCAGATCGGCGACGCTGATGGTGACCATCACGCCGTTGATCGGCTGGCGGGTGCGATATTTTTTCAGCAGCGCGACGAAGCTTTGCCATTCGCCGGCGTCTTCTTCGCGCTGGCTTTCCTGGGTGGTGTAGCGGCCGGCGGTGTCGAGCAGCACCGCGTCGTTGGTAAACCACCAGTCGCAGTTGCGGGTGCCGCCCACGCCGCGCAGCGCGGACTTGCCGAAGCGATCCGCCAGCGGAAAATGCAGGCCGGAGTTGACCAGCGCGGTGGTTTTACCGGCGCCGGGCGCGCCGATGATCACATACCACGGCAGCTGATACAGATATTGGCGGCTGAAGCGGGTCATCCAGCGATGTTTGCCGTCGCCCTGGCCCGGGGCGAAGCGCGCCTTTTTCAACAGCTGCGCAGCTTCGTCGAAACGCTGGGCCAGCGGATCGTCTGGTTTGATCGCGGGCTTGCCGTCTTCCGCCGGCACCGCTTCGGCGGCGCGCAGATTGCTCAGCAGACGGCTGTTGAACCAGGCGCTGTAGAGGCGCGGGATCAGGCGGCACAGGAACCAAATCAGGTAGATAGTGCCGATGGCGATCTGGCGGTTGAGTTCCGGCTCCAGCGGGCGATAGTCACCGATGGCGACCAGCGGGCCGATCGTCCAGATGATGAACGCCAGCGCGGTGATGCCGACAAAGCCCCACAGCAGGCGGCTGGTGATGATGGAGAATAACGTACTGAGCATTACTTTCCGGTTCCTTGCGGCAAGCCGTTGATTTCCGCCTGGGTGTTTTCCGGGGCGACCAACAGCGTAATTTCTACCCGGCGGTTCAACGCGCGGTTCACTTTGTTATCGTTCGGCGCGACGGGGTTGCTCTCGCCGCGGCCCTCGGCCTTGACCCGCTGCGGGTTGGCGAGGTGTTTTTGCAAGCGGGCGCTGACCGCTTCGGCGCGCGCCAGCGACAGCTCCCAGTTGGAGGCGAAGCGGGCGCTGCGGATCGGCACGTTGTCGCTGTAGCCGGTGACCAGGATTTTGCCGCTGACGCCGTTCATGGCGGCGGCGATGCGGTCGATGACCGGAATATAGTTGGCGCGCACCGTGGTGGCGGCGGAGTCGAACAGCCCGTCGCCTTTGAGGATCACCACGCTTTGCTGCGCTTCGTCGCGCACCACCACCAATCCTTCGGCGATCTCCTTGCGCAGGAAACTTTTCAGGCTCAGCGTCGGCGGCGCGGCCGGCGCCGGATTACCGATCGCCACCTGCGGCAGGTTGGTTTGGTAAATCGCTGCCAGCACCGGGCTGGTGTTGTCGCCCAGCCGCCAGTTGAGGGCGATAAACAGCAGCGAAGCCAGGAAGCCGGTCAGCGCCACGCAGGCCCACAGCGGCACCAGCGGACGCCACAGTTTCTGTTGTACCGGCAGATCCAACGCATGAGGCGACAGGGGCGGGGCGTAGCCGCCGCGCACCGACCGAATCAGCTGCAGCAGGCGCTGCTTCATGGTTTCCAACTGCGAGCGGCCGTTTTCCATCACCCGGTAGCGGCCTTCAAAGCCCAGCAGCAGGCAATAATTGATCAGCTCCAGCAGATTGATGTGCTCGCGCGGGCTCTGCGACAGCTTGGCCAGCAGCTGGAAGAACTTCTCGCCGCCCCAGGTTTCGTTATGGAAGGTCACCAGCAGCCCGCTGCCGGACCACACGCTGTTGCTGCCCCACGGGGTCAGCGCCGCCGCTTCATCCAGCGCGGTGCACAGACAATAACGCGCGCCGATGATCACTTCGTACGGCAGGTTGGCGCGTTGGCCGCGGATCTCGAAGCGGCGCATTTCGTCGATCAGCTGTTGGCGCAGCTGCGCCGGGTTGGCGTGCGTGGCCGATTGGCGGATCTGCGAAATGGCGTTCAGCAGCGGGTTGGCGGCGTCCACCAGCGGGTTGGCCGCCGGCGCCATGCTATTTTCCTGAGTCATAGGTTACCGGTCCGTATGGCTGCGAATCGCCCAAAATTCCATGTCCAGCCCCGGAAATTCGCCGGCCAGGTGCAGGGCGAAGGCGCTGGATTTTTCCATCTGTTTCCAAAGGTCGCCGCCTTTTTCCAGCTCGAAATAGGTGTAGCCGGCGTGATAAGGGATCTGGCGCGGCGCGACGGGCATGGTGCGCAGACCGATGCCCGGCAGCTGCAGCTGCACCAGATCGCGGATGCGCGTGACCGGGGCGATCTTCATCTGCGCCGGGAAGTGGGTCAGCAACACCTCGGCGGCCACGTCGGCGCGCACCGCCAGCACGAAGCCGAAGTCGCGCATCATTTTGGCGTCTTGCACGGTGGCGACGTTCAGACCGTGGGAGCGCTCGACCAGCGTCAGCTGAATGGCGTTGTCCTCCAGCACCACCGACAGGCCCTGACGCAGCAACAGCATCAGCTTGCCGAAGCACAGCGCCAGATTGTCGTGGTCATACACCGGCAGGCGGCCTTCCGGGGTGCGCTGCGCCGAGAAGCTGGCGAGTTCGGTGGCGAACTGCAGCCAATCGGCGAACAGGCGCTCCGGGTGCAGATGGTCGAGGTGGTAGGCATGGCTCACCTGACCGAGATGGCGGTTGATCAGCTGCAGCAGCATGAAATCGACCATTTCGGAACTGCCGCCGCGGCCCGGTTGCAGCAGGCGTTGACTCATCTGCTGGCTGCGCTGTTGCAGCAGACCCTGCAGATCGTTGATGAAGGTCTTCAGTACCGGGTTGCCCTGGCAGTTCAGCATCGGCGGGATTTGCGCCGTATCGAGACGCAGGCTGTTGTCGCCGCGCTTTTCCAGCACGCGGGTGACGCCGAGCGCCGTCCATTCGGCGTTCAGCTCGCTCTCCAGCATCAGCCGCAGGCGCAGGCGACCGAATTGCAAGGCCGCGCTGCCCACCGAGACGGCGTTGAGATCGTCGACTTCGGTCTCGTAAGCCAGATAGCGCGCCAGCGCTTCCGGGCTTTCCTGAAAGATCACGTCTTCACGCCCCGCGCGATAGGTCGGCAGAGCCAGCACCACGTTTTCACCGGTCTTGTTGTCGGCGATGGCCAGCGGCGCGGGCGCCTGCTGGGCGCCGGAGAAGCGAAACGGCGTGCCGTCGGGCATGATGCCGCTGGCGGCGTTGAGCGCGATCTTGCCCTGGCGCAGCAGCGTTTGGTCCAGATCCAGGGTGAGAAATCCCCAGAAACAGCCGCTGTGGGCCTGGCCCCAGTTGCGCATATAGCCTTCGAGATAGTTTTCCGCCTGCTGGAAATGGTGAGGGCGCAAAAACATCCCCTCAGTCCAGACAACCTTATGAGCATCTTTCATCATCACACCTATAGTTACTTCGCTTCAGCGCAGCGGTAGGTCAGTCGACCTTTTTTACGGGGCGCAGGCCACTCACGCCCGCGACGATATGCGCTTCCAGCTCATCCGGCGAGAATTGCCATACCTTGTAGAAATTGGTTTCGGTGGGTTCCGGCAGCGGCAGTGAAATGCGCCAGGTCTTGCCGTCCAGATTTTGATATTCGGCGATCACGCCGATGTAACGTGCGTCCAATGTGCTTTGCCCACCGAGCTTTTTGCCGGTCTGGCCCGGCGTCAGGAAGAACTGATCGCTGTCCAGCAGGCTGTTGCCGAGCACGCTTTTGGCGTCGTTTTGCAGACTGAAAAAGTCGGCTTCCATGAATTCCGCATCCGAGCGCAGCAGCAGCACGCGAATTTTGATCGGCGCCGGTTGCGCGCCGGCGGCGGCGTTGACCTGGCGGTCAGCGTCGAAGACCAGGCTGTAACGCGCCGGCACGCTTTTCGCGGAAGACATGCAGCCGCCGAGCGCCAGCGCGCCCAGCAGCAGAAACAGCATCCCGCACCAGCGGGAAGCGATAGGGGTCGTCGTCATGGGAATCTCGTCGCCCGCAGGCGTGCTGACTACTGGAGGATCCAGGTGGCTGAGCCGGCGTTTTTGCACGCCTTGCTGTCGCCGCCGACTTTAACGCAGTCCTGCTTGGCGGCGCGCGCGCGGCGCGGCAGATCTTTGCGCAGCGTCGCTTTGTAGCGCGCTTCCGGCACGCCGGCGTTGGCCTGGATATACCCCACCAGATCGCCGCCACGGATGGCGGAGATCGCCAGCCAGTTGTTTTCCACTTCGCCCAGCGCGTAGAACGCGGCGGCATTGTCCAGGCTGCCGACGGCGGTGCCGGTATAATTCGGGCTGCTCATGATGCTGGCGGCGTACAGGCTGCGGTACTCCTCACCGATCGGTTTGAACTGTTTCGGCGCGCTCACCGCGGCGCGGTGCTTTAGCGTGACGCCGTTGACTTCACTGCTGACGATGGCGTCGTTATTGAGCGCCGGCGGCGGTGGCGGTGGGGTGGAGCAACCGGCAAGCGTCAGGGCGGTCAACAACGTCAGGGTAATCCGTGTTTTCACAATGTCCTCTTTTTCTTGATTGAATGGCTGTGTAATAAAGCGCCGTCATCAGGGCGCAAGCAGCAACACTTTTAATTGGCTCGGCACGATGCGCATGCCGAGCGCGTTGGTGGAGTTCTGCAGGCTGAGACTGGTCAGCCGGGTGGCCGGGGTGCCTTTGAGCAGCACGGTAAAGGCGCCGGTCAGGTGGCGGGACGGCCCCATCACCGTGCCGGAAGCGACGCCGGTGGCCACGCCGGGGTTGTCGCCGTTGGTCAGTGGCGTCACCGTCGCCATGTTGTGCGCCGGGGTGCCGACGAACAGAATGTTGAACGCGTTCGGGATGGCGGTCGGCGCCAGGGCGATATCCGGGTAGGGAATGGGCACCGGCGCCGGGCTTGGCGTCAGACAGACGTCGGGAAACGCCAGGTCCACGCCGATCATTTGGCTGTTGGCAAACATAAAAGGCCTCCGCAAGGTTATCCGACGTGGATCTGTTCCGAATCCAGCTTGGTGATGTCTTTCGAGGTAATCAGCGTGTTGCGAGCATGAATGCGGGCGTAATCTTCCGCCTGATAATCCAGCTGCCCGGCGCGCACGTGCTCGGTCTGGCGCACTTTGCGAAACAGCGAGTGGCTGATCTGGCTGACCGAATGCCACAGTGACTCGCAGCGTTTGCCGACCAGGCGGCTGATGCTGACGAAAGCCGAGAGCTCTTCGCCGCTGTATTTCATCTTGTCGACGTGGCAGTCGCCGCTGTTCGCTTGCAGGGTCATGGCGTCGCCGCTCAGGTTCAGCGCCTGCGCGCCGTGCAGCGACAGCGAGCCGTGCAGCGTTTCAATGTGCAGATCGCCTTCGACGCTCAGCCGCGCCGCGTTTTGCGGTTCCGCGCGCTCGAGGACGGCGATCGCCCACAGCTGGTGGCCGCAACCGGCGACCAGCACGCTATCGCCGAGGGCCGGCGTCAGCAGGCAGCTGGCCGCACGGCGGCAATGCCAGCCGCGGCCTTCACATTCCACCACCAGGCTGCCGTCCGGCAACAGGTTGACGACCTGGCCGGCGGCCTGTTGGGGCGGCGCGATGTTGACGGCGCGAGTAGTGTTGACAACGCTCATGGTGATCCCCTCGTGAAGTGGTCAATACGTTCAAATGCGGCTTTGGCGCTGTGCGCTCCAGATTTCGGCGGCGTACAGCTCTTCGTCGCGCTCGAGAATGCCGCTGCGGTCGCCCCAGCGCGTTTGCTGCTGGTGGGCGCGGTGCATGCGGGTGCGCATGAAGCGCGCACGCCGGAAATCGGCGGCGCCGATGTCGGCATAACAAAAATCGGCGTAGGTCAGGTCGCTGTCGCTGAAATCACAGCGCGCCGCGCGGCTGTGCTGGAACACGCCCTGATACAGACGCGCCTGGTTGAAGTTGGCGGCGTCCAGCGTCGCTTCGCTGAAAATCGCCTGATCGAACTGCCCGCTGCGGCACTGCGCCTGAGTCAGGTTGGCCTCCAGCCACAGCGACTGCTGCGCCTGCACGCCCGTCAGGTTGGCGCGCCGCAGCGAAGCGCCCTTGAAGTTGCTTTGGCGCAGCGTCGCCTGGCTGAAGTCGACGTCGTCCAATTGGTTATCGGTAAACTGGCAGGCGATCAGGCGCTGCCCGGCGTAACTTTTGCCCCGGTGGTCGCATTCGAAAAACGTGACGCGGTCGAACGAACAGCCTTTTAAATCAGTACTACGAAGGTCAAGACGAAAGAAGGTGACAAGTGACAACTGACTTTGAGCCAGGTTAACCTGCTGTAATGCCGTTTCGTAAAAGGTCACGCGATCCTGGATTGACGCGCCAAAATCACCGCATTCGAGTGGGCAGCGCATAAATTGCGTTTGGTCGAGCACGGCCTGCTTGAAACTGGCATCGTTAAGCCGACATTCATTGAAAATGCTTTGTTCCAGCCGGCACTCTGTGAAGTCGGCCCCCGCCAGGGCGCACTGATTGAAGGTGGTCTGATGCAAGGTTTGCCGGGCGAAACAGCACCGATCCAGACAGCATTCACTGAAGGTGGTCTCCTGCAGATTGCATCCGCTGAAATCTATACCTTGCAGATTGACTCGTGAAAAAATTACGCCGGACAGGTCCCAACCGCGCAGATCCAAATGGCTGATGTCACATTCCTGCAGAGGTTCACCGCGCTCTATTTGCTGCCGAACGCTTTCTGCTTCAAGCGTCATAATTTCTCCTGAACGGTGCGAGGCAGCGTTTTTGTTTGTCGGGTATAAGCACCATCAATTTTTGTTGAGCCGTCAATCCGCGATTGCGACAGGTCGGCGCGGAACAAATTAGCGCCGCGTAAATCGGCGCCGCTGAACAGGCTTTTTTGCATCACTGCACTGACAAAACTGGCGTTAGTCAGATCGGCGTTGCTGAAGTCGCAGCGGATGAACAAGCTGCCATTGCCGTTCGCTTTCTGCAGGTTGGCGGCAGTGAGCTGGGCCTCGGAGAAGTCGCTGTTATCAATCCGTGCAAGACGAAAACAGGCCTGATGCAGCGGTAACTGACGCAAATTGCATTGCTTGAGCGTCGCTTCGCTGAAGTTCGCTCTGGGCATCGCGCTCTGTGCGACAAAAGAGCATGTTTGCAGTCTGGCCCCCTGAAATGAGCAGCCTTCCGCACGGGTTTCGACCAACGAACAGGTATCAAGCCGAGCATGACTGAAGTCGAACCCTTCGAGTTGGCAGCGAATGAACGTCACTTTCTCCAGCTTGGCTTGATGAAATTTCAGCTGGCTCAATGTCAAAGCCATCATCGTGATGACGCAGAGCGTGGCCTGGGAGAAATTGCATTGCGTCATAAAAGTGCGGTATCCCGCCAACTGCTCCAGTCTGCTTCCCGTGAAATTGCAGTTTTTGAACAGCGTTTCCTGAATATTGGTTTCCACCAGGGTTGCATGAGAAAAGTCAGCGTTCTCACAGTGAGCCAACGCCAGGGAGGCGTGATTCAGGTTAGCCCCTTGCAGGCGGGCGCCGGTGAAGTCTGCACGCGCCAACATCGCTTGTTCAAAATTAGCATGGTCGAGACGGCAACCGCTGAAATTGGCGTTTTCCAGCAGACAACGGCTGAAGTCTGCACCGGTGAGATCCAAACCGGAAAGATCGGCGCCGGTCAGATCGATACCGCTAAAGTTTTTATCGCCGCGTTGGGTGGCCATCGCGCGGTTACGTATGATCGTCGCTAAGTCGCCACTCAGCCGCAGCGCAGGGCCTTGTGATTGTGCGGTCATCAGGTAGGCCTGATACAGCGCTTGTTCCTGTTCTTCCAGGCGGCGACGATCGGCGGGATCGCTATGTTGGTAGAGCATATCCCGCATCTGCTGGAAATTTTCATGCCCGCTGCTTGACGGCGGCGCCTCGACGACGCTTTGCGGATCAACCCCCTGGGCCCGCAGTTCGTCATACAGAGCCTGTTGTCTTTGCTCAGCCTCCTGTTCAAGACGCTCGACATAGTCGGGCAACTCATCCAATGCGGGGCGTTCCGTCGGGGGAAGTGCTTCATCGATGTCCTGACCTTCCGAGAGTCGGCGATCGCGATAGTGTTGTTGCAGGTGTTGCTGATAACGAGTGAGGTTGCGCACCGCCGGGCTTTCTTCTGTCGTTTGCTTCGTATCCAACCAGGGGCCGATGGCCGATTCAGGCACCAGCTCTTTTTCGCGAAAGGCGAATAAACCGCCTTTCTCGGTATCGCTGCGTTGGCGCAATACCTTGCGATAATGATTGGCTGAGCGAGCGGCACCGGACAGTTCTAACGCCGGCATAAGGTGCAGAACGTCAGCGGCGTCGTCTTCGTCAATACGTACGCTGCCGTGATAAATCAACAACATCTGTTGGCGATGCGGAAAGAACCAGACTGTCGTGTGCCGCATGGCGATTTCTTCGATCTCGGGTTCGCCGTGTCGCAGCCGATTGATAAAGCAGCGGGCTATCCACGTTGGTAGCTGTCCTTGTTGGCAGGGGATCTGCGGATGCATGTTCCAAATACGATAGGTGGCGCCGCTCGGAAGTGCATCACGCTGCGGCCATTGCTGATCGTGATCCGCCATATTAAACAGGCGCCAATCAGTATCGCTGGCCAGCCCTGGGAACTCATTTTGCAGCCAGTTGGCGTCGTATTTTTTGCCGATGCGGCTGAAACGGCGTGGCCAATTGATGTCCAACGCGTCAAAGCTGACGGGGAGCGCAGTCTGGCGCGGCGAGCTCAGTCGATTGTGCAGCGGTTCGATATTGGGGAGGGGACAGCGAGAACCCCGTGGAAGTGTTTCTGGGTTAGCGCCAAGGCCGTGCGGGTTTTCAACCCATTGCGGGCCGCCGAAAGCGCGGCTCCAATCCAGACGCATTTCATCAAAGGGGAGTGGGGATGAGGGGCGATCATTGATCCAGTGACGATCGCCGAAGACCACCAGCGTTTTCTCCAGCGTATCCAACTGGATTTTAACCGCACAAGCGGTTTTATCAGCTTGATGATGGGTATAGGCGTAGCCGGTGGCAAGAAATTCTGCACAGGCTTTAGGAAAGGCGAGATCGAGCACGCCGCCGCTCAAGGTCAGCTCTTCGCTGGCGAGTTGCCATAGTTCAGGCTCGGGGCGCAGACGTGGGGACGCCCCCATGTCGGCTAACGCCAAAACGGAAACGCCCAGATAATTTTCCCCCTGCCAACGGTAGGGGCGATGAAGCGTGCTCAGACGCAAAGGTTTTACGACTTTCATTGTGTGTGCAAGGCTTCCGGTAGATACCTGCGGGCAACATGTTGCGCCGCACAAAAACAATCCCGTTTTTCGCTTTATTGGATATCAGGCAAAGTCACATCAGATGAAAATATTCACCCGCGGTTGGATTCAGGGGAAGGTAACGCTCCCCAAATAAAAACGACGAGTAAGATAAAAATGCAAGTGATTATAAATAGTTATATAGATAGCCCTTTGCGAACCAGCAGGACTGTCGCTACGGACAGCGCGGCAGCGATTGCCTTGGCTGCAAATTGCACCGCGCTCTCCAGGTGATAGGGGGCGAAGAAACCTACTGCGGCGGATGCCAACACCAGCAACGCGGCGAGCAAAGCGAAGCATCCAAGCTCTCCCATCAGGGACAGCGCGCCGCCGGGAGTGGTGACGCCCAAGTACACCATCAGGAAACCGGGAAGGATTAGGAAACCGATCAACTCTGCAGGGTAATTCACCGCCGACATCACGTACTGGTTGTATTTAAGGAGCGCTAGCATCAGCACGACAAAGATGAGCAGACGTGCAGGGAAAGACAGAGGTTTATTTGCCGGCAAAATATTTTTGCAAATCGCGGCGATCAGCACGCCACCCACCAAAATGCCGAACAGGGTAAAGACGATTTTACCCCAGAGACTGTCCTGTGTCGCAAAGTCAATAAACGAACCCATCGTGACGCTTTCCTTATGAAATAGATGTCAGGATCGCAATCGCGAGCCTAATGGAACAATAAGTCATTTTCAGATCGTTGAAATCGGCTTCCGGACCTTTCTTATACAAGATGAACTGAGGTTCGAACTTCACTACTGCTGCGGTTTTAACATCGACGGTCAGCCCGCCGGTAATGGAGAATGCCGCGCCAGTCTTGATGCCGACATCCAACCACTTGGTCCAGGTCATGTTCTTGGGGCGGATGATAATGTGCTCGCTGTCGCTTTTTACCGTCACCTTGTTGCCGTGGATGTAAATATCCGATCCACTGGGGCCTTCGCCATCGACAGTGGCGATCTTAATCTTCGATGCTTTCTGCACGTAGTCTGTGGCGGTGGTGACGGTTAATTTATTCTGAGAGCGCGTTTCTTCGCCGCTGACGGTGGAGGTCAGGTTGCCGGTGATATCGAGGCTCTTGTTGCCGCCCGCCAATTTGGTGCTCTGGTTTCCGCTGGTAATCTCCAGCTTCTTATCGCCGGTTTCGATTTTCGTGGACTGGCCATATTGCTCGATGGTGGTGTCTTGGCCTTGCTTAATCAGTTGGGTCTGCTTGTTTTCAATCGTATGGTGGCGATTGCCCTTCAGCAGAATGGTTTGATCGCCGGTGATGTTGACGTTATCGCCGCCGTCGTGAATGGTGAATTTACGCCCGGCTTTGATCCCCACCTGTTGCCCACTGTTAAAAGTGGCGGTTTCAGGTCCTGTCACGGTGGTGTTACGCATTGATCCAAAAAGGAAAGTTGCATTGCCGATAACCTGATGGTCTTGGGTCTTGCCGATGCGGGTGAAACGACTGCCGTCAATATTGACGTTCTTGTCGTTTTCCACCGTCATGTTCATGTTGCGTTCGGCGTGCATGTCGAAAGATTCGTTGCCGGGCGAGTCTTCCAGGAACAGGAAGCTGGCGTTGTCGACGCCGCCGCCTTTGCTGCGGCTCATAAAGCCCATTTTGGTGGCGTCGCCGGGCAGATCCCAAGGCGGCATGCTGTCTTCGTTGTAAACGCGGCCGGTGATGATGGGGCGATCCGGATCGCCGTTGATAAAGTCGACCACCACTTCCTCACCCACGCGCGGGATTTGGATCCCGCCGTATTTCCAGCCGGCCCAGGCGCTGGAGACGCGCACCCAGCAGGAGCTGGTTTCATTGCCGCTGCCGTGGCGATCCCAACGGAACTTGAGTTTCACCCGGCCATATTTATCGGTCCAGATGCTTTCGCCTTCCGGGCCAACCACTTCGGCGGTCTGCGGGCCATGGGTTTTCGGCCAGGGTGTGGTGCGCGCCGGGCGCCAGTTGATGTCCGCCGGCACCACCTGAAATTCGGTATGTTGCTCGCCAACGTCGTTATCGTTGCTGGCGTAGCTGTTTTCCTGCATGAAGTAACGCGCGCTGACCACCAGATAGGCGCGGTTGTCTTCCATGCGCGGCGCCTGGATCAGCTGAAAACGGTAGCCGGGCGCAATGCCCTGCGAACTGCCTTCCCCGCTCATCTGCTCATGCTGCGCTTCGAACTCCTGTTGGCGCACCTTGACGTAAAACTGGCCGTGGGCGTGATCGGTATAACGCCCGGGCCAGTCAAACACCTCGGCTTTGTCCTGTGCGAACGAGGCGGGATTCTGCCGGGCCTCCAGCAACCGTGCGCGCGGTTTACGAAAATCGTAGTCATCCAGGCTATACAGGCTGGGCGTGATGGCGTCCGAGACGCTCCAGCTGTTGATGCTGTCCTTGTTTTCCACCAGACCGCCTTCCGCGAGCTGATAGGGGATGCTGGCATAGCCGGCGAGTTCCTGATGCGCCGCCGGCGCGTCGGCCAGCACCAGCGTATGGCCGTCCTGCTGGTGCGTGAAATAGTAATAGATGCCTTCATGTTCCATCAGACGACTGATGAAATCGAAATCGCTCTCCTGGTACTGCACGCAGTACCCCCAGATGCGGTAGTCGTAACTGAGACGGTTATCGATCTTCACCTGATACTGCCCCAGCACCTGGGTCAGGATGTCGGGAACGGTCTTTTCCTGATAGATGCGAAAATCGCGGTTTTGCGTCAGGTACCACAGCGTGGGGCGCAGCACGGCGCGGTAGATATAGTAGCGGTTGCCGCCGGCTTCTCGTCCGGAGAGGGTCATACGCGTGATATTGCCGTTGAGATAACGCGGGGCCATCGGGTTGCCCCGCAGCTCCAGCGTGATTTTTTGTCCCAGCAGCGATTTCAGATCGAGGCGATTGTCAGGGCTGAGCAGCTCGACGTCGAACTCGAACAGCCCGGCCAGTCTTTCCTCACCGGAAAGGCTTCTGAACAACAGCTGATGGGCGGGCAAAGGCGTGTGCGCAATGATAAGGCGATCCATACTATATCCCCGGTTTAGGCATAGCTACCGCACGAGATTTGACGCGCGATCCCGATGGCGTATCTGTCACGAATTGAGACAGGGGCTGACGAAAGATTTAACAAAGTTTACACAAAGGCACGATTTGTGCAGTCTACAATAGAGCTCTGCATTTGCAAAATAGCCTTGTGGATCAATACTCAATTCGTTAACTCGCTCACGATATGGTTTTTTATTATCTAAAACATATGGATACGAGCAGATCTTTTTTTATCCCAAATTATTGGGAAAATGGTAATACCAAATAATAAATCTGTAACACTTAAGTCAACGTGTTTATAAAACAACTCTTTTTTTCCGTGAAAAAAGTCACTGAGTATTTTTTATCCTTACCATTCGTTAGTTAAAGATGATCAAATATATAAATTTACCGAATGTTAATTCGGATGATTCCTATTTGGCTGGCGTGAAAAGCCCGCGGTGCGGGCCTCCGACGGTGAGTCTGAATGGTTGATAAAGCAGCAATTGATGCGGTTAGCGCGGAAGGGGATCGAGGGAAATCCGGCTTAACAGGTCACAGAGCCAGATTAAGGCCGGGTCGCGTTGCGCCTGTCGGCCGGCGATCAGCTCAATGGGGAAAGGCGCGATGGCCAACTCCTCAGGCAGCGGGAGAATGCGTACGCGTTGCGGATCGGAAAAACGCCGGGCCACGCTGGCGGCCAGGGTGGCGATCAGATCGCTGTCGGCGACCACCGCCGGCAGGGCGACAATGTGTGAAAAGGTCACGGCGACGCGCCGCTGGCCGCCGATTTCCGCCAGACGGCGGTCGACCAAGCCTCTGGCGGAGCCGTCGTCAGCCGGCGCGTACAGCCCGTGCGGCAGGCTGAGGTAGCGGGCCAGATCCCAGCGGCCATCCGCCAATTGCGGGTGTGAACGGCTGGCGATACAGACCAGATGCTCTTCAAACAGCGTGCGCACATAGTGACTTTCCGCCCCGGAAAGATGCCCTCCCAGCGCGACATCCACCTCCCCGCTATCCAACTGACGGTAAATATTGCGGCGATCCAGACGCGAAACGCGAATATCGATGCCGGGGGCCGCCTGACGCAAACGGCTGATGATGGCGGGCAGCAGCAAGATATCGGCATAGTCGCCGGCGGCCAGCGTAAAACGCCGTTGCCCGGCGGTGGCCGGATCGAAACGGGCAGGGGGCGCCAGCGCGAGATGGATTTGCTCAAGCACCCGCTGTATCTGCGGCATAAGCTGGTGGGCGCGCGGCGTGGGCGCCATGCCGCCGCCGCTGCGGACAAACAGCGGATCGTTGAGCAGAATGCGCAGTCGCGCCAATGCATTGCTGACGGAAGGTTGCGCGCGGTTAAGACGCCGGCCTGCGGCGGTGACGTTACGAGTCTGATACAGCGCTTCAAACACTACCAGCAAATTGAGATCGACGTTGGCTAAATTCATTTTATGAATACTCTATATACAGATAATCCATTTCCAGAATCTTACAGCGTTCCCTAGGCTGGTAGCACACGAATTTAGCCTTCAATCAGGGGAAATGATGAACAAAGTGTTAATCACCGGCATTGAGCCGTTCGACGGTGACGCGGTGAACCCTTCCTGGCAGGTCGCGCAGGCATTGGCCGGAGAGCGTATCGCCGGCGCGGAGATCGCGGTGCTCGAGTTGCCGTGCGTATTGGGCGTGGCCAACCAGCAGCTGATCGCGGCGATTGAGGCATTGCAGCCGCTGGCGGTGATCTGTCTGGGGCTGGCCGGCGGCCGGGCCGAAATATCCCTGGAACGGGTAGCCATCAATTTGATCGATGCCCGCATTCCCGACAATGCCGGTAAACAGCCGATTGACGTGCCGGTGGTTGCCGGCGGGCCGGTGGGCTATTTCAGTACGCTGCCCGTCAAGGCCGCGGTGCAGCAACTGCGCCGGCAGGGGATCCCGGCGGGCGTTTCTTACACGGCGGGCACCTATAACTGCAACCATATTTTTTATGGTCTGCGTCACTATCTGGAGACGCAGCATTCGCGGGCCAGGGGCGGATTCGTGCACATTCCGTACAGCCATGAACTGGCGGCGGCGCATCCGGGCAAGCCGAGTATGGCGCTGGCAACGATGGTGGAAGCGGTGCGCACTCTCGTGCAGGTGACGCTCACGGTAGAGGAAGATGTGCGATTTGGCGACGGTGCCGTGCATTGACCATCAGGGCGTGGCGCGCCACGCCCTGATGCGCGTTATTCGTCAGCGACGCGGATCACCAGTTTGCCGAAGTTTTTGCCCTGCAGCAGGCCGATAAAGGCCTGCGGCGCCTGCTCCAGCCCATCGACGATGTCCTCGCGGAACTTGATCTTTCCTTGCTCGACCCAGCTGCTCATCTGTTGCAGGAATTCATCAAAGCGTGAACCGTAATCGTCGAAGATGATAAAGCCCTGCATGCGGATGCGTTTACGCAAGATCAGCCCTTCCAGCAACGGTAAGCGGTCCGGCCCGGCGGGTAACCCGGTGGCATTGTAATGGGCGATGATGCCGCAGACCGGAATGCGCGCTTTGGCGTTCAACAGCGGCAACACGGCGTCGAATACGGCGCCGCCGACGTTCTCATAATAGATGTCGATGCCCTGCGGACAGGCGGCGGCCAGCTGTTCGGCAAAGTCGGGGGCGCGGTGATCGATACAGGCGTCGAAACCCAACTCTTCCACCACATAGCGGCATTTGTCCGCACCGCCGGCAACGCCGACGACGCGGCAGCCTTTCAGTTTGCCGATTTGGCCGACCACTGAACCGACCGCGCCGCTGGCGGCGGCGACCACCAGCGTTTCACCCGCCTGCGGTTGGCCGATATCGAGCAACCCCATGTAAGCGGTAAAACCGGGCATGCCCAGCACGCCGAGCAGGCGGGAAGGGTGCGGCAAGTGTGGGCCGAGATTGCGCAGGCCGCTGCCGTCGGACAGCGCGTAATCCTGCCAACCGTCATAGCCCAACACCCAATCGCCGACGTTGAAATCGGGATGCTGTGAGGCCGCCACGCGAGAGACCGTTCCGCCCACCATGATCTGACCGATCTCCACCGGCGGCGCGTAGGAGGGAGCATCGCTCATGCGTCCGCGCATATAAGGATCCAACGACAGATATACGGTACGCAGCAGCAGCTGGCCGGCCTCGGGTTGTGGCACGGCGACCGTATCGAGGCGGAAATTCGCCGCCGTCGGTTCGCCGTGCGGACGCGAGGCCAGCAGAAAGCGGCGGTTCTGTTGAGAAGGGGACATCGAAAGCTCCTTTGTGTTGCGACAAACAAGGTTCGTTAAGCCTAGTCCAGGGGCGCCAAGGCAACGTTACCGAATGTGCTTAGCCTCAGAGCGGAACGATCAGCACGTCGATATGGCTGATGTTGATGAAGCGGGCGGCGGAACAGGAGACTTTGTTCATCATGCTGTCGCGGTGATTGCCGCAGAGCAGCAGGTCGAACGGCTGACGGCGGCTGGCGAATTCCAGGCTGTCGCCAAGCTCGCCATGCACGATAAGGGTATCGGCGATCGGGTAGCCGGCGCGTTGGCGCAGTTCCTCCATAAACAGCCGGGTTTCCTCTTCCATCAGCGTGCGCAAATCGGCCAGCATCGGCCCGGCGAAATTATTGTACATTTCCGGATTGGCGAGGGTGCTTAACAGGGTGATGTTGCCGCCGTAGGGGCGGACGATAGAGACGGCCTTTTCCACCAGACGATGGCTGTCAGGCGCGACGGCGACGGTAACCAGAACGTTTTGATACCCCATATTCCACTCCTTGTTGCATCCGTCGTGTTTCAGGCTGCCGCGTCGGGGCCTTGGATGAAATGCTGCGCTCGGATAAAGGGTAGAACCTGGCGGGGGGAATAAATGTGTTTCGCATCACGCGCGGCAATAAAAGCTGAGTTTGCTCCGGTTATATAGCAATAAAAGATAAAACCGTTGCCGCACGTAATTTCACTGAATTAAAGCACCTGCGCCCACAGCGTTTTCGGCACCTTGCCCAGATCGAACAATTTACCGGCAACCAGCTCGGCGCGACGGTGGTCGGCAGCGCGGTACATATTGCTCATTTCTGTATCGTTTTCAATGGAATAGTTCAGTTTGTCGTACACCTTCTCCAGGCTGTCCAAAGAGGAGCATTTACGGAATGTCAGCAGATATTCGAGCGTATCGGTCATGATTAAAATATAGCCTGTTAATAGTTAAAGCCGGGTGAATAACACATAGCGGCTCACGGCGACGCCGTCGTGGCAGCGATGTACGACCTGACAAAAATCATTTCAAGTGAATAAATTGCACTGGGTAATAATGTGACGCCGCCCGTGGCGGCGCTGGGATAAATCATAATATGCAAGTGCGGCATCAGCAATCTCATCCTGCTGATAAATGAAGAAATAGGGAAAGTCTCAGGGCGATGCGTCACGAACGAGAAGCTTAAGCGTCGACGTTTCCGCTGCGTGCAAGCGCGCGAAGCCGTGCTCGCTCTCCTTTGGCGGCGTTTTTTTCACCTGTCCGGAGGGCGGTCGCAGCACGAGGCGATGTATGTTGCCGCTGTCGGCATTGAAACTACGCCTGTTTGGCCTGCGCGATTATGGCAAGTAAAACAAAACTGCGTTTTATTTTATTGCAATGAAACGATGGGGCGCGGGAATTTTAATAACGTCTGGAACGGCGTGGTAATTAATGCGCCGGCAAAAAAGAAATAAAAAAACGCTAAAGCTTTAGGATGTGCTGCCGATATGTCGTTTTGGGGCAATTTAACGTTAAAAAACCATTCTTGCGCCGCGCTAATACGGAAACATATCGTTACGTCTATTGGCTTGTTCACTACGCCAGCGAATCATTGATAAGCCATAATCACCTGATGTTGAAAATTAGAACAACCCTCTGCGGAGGGTTTAAGTCAAATCCGATAGCTAATAACCTTATAGTTTACATTGGTTATTTTTCACCTCGGATATTTTTTAGCGGCTCAAATGGTTATTTATACTAAGATTGTTGCCTATATGCAGATTTTTGTTCTGTTATTTTGGTTTGGTGATGGTTTTGTTCGAATTGATCTAAAAAAGATAATTTTTTGGCTGATAAACATTGTTTTTAAGACGTTTTTTTACCTAAGGCGATTTTGTGAGCAAAATGCGGGTCATAAAATGTGCGAATTTAGGGGTATTTGGCTTAATTATTTTTTATTTTTGTGATCTATGTCACATTGTATTTAAAATTGCCTCTCACTTACATTGTGTGTGCTAATGGTTCGGGGGTAGAGTTGCGCTGCTTTAGGAATAATCTTATTAAATTTGTAAAAATAGTTTCATGGTGACTAAACACTATCGAAGCAGAATGCTGTACATCCATACACGTTGGTTTACGCTCGTAGCAAATACTGAACAGTGGTCGAATTTAGCGATTGGCGAAAATTATAGCAGTCGTTTTTGAGAGATTAATTTGCCAACTTTGGGAAACAACCCAGGTCACGGGCGATAAAATTTATCACCCAGCGTATGTTTTTAAACATAGTCTGTCGGGATGGGGAATATGGGTACGTCTGAATTACTTAAGCATATTTATGACATCAATTTGTCATATTTACTTTTAGCACAGCGTTTGATCAACGATGAAAAAGCGTCCGCGATGTTCCGCCTTGGTATTGATGAGACCATGGCCGATGCGTTGGCGCAGCTGACTTTGCCGCAAATGGTCAAACTGGCCGAGACCAACCAGCTGGTTTGCCACTTCCGCTTTAACGATCACCAGACCATCGAACGCCTGACTAAAGAGTCGCGCGTCGACGATCTGCAACAAATCCATACCGGCATTTTGCTATCAAGCCATTTACTGCAAGAGCTATCGAGTAAAGACGCTAGCCCGACGAAGAAAAGAGCCTGATGATGGTTGAGAAAAGCATTGTTCAAGAAGCCAAGGACATTCAGCTCGCCATGGAGCTGATTTCGCTGGGGGCCCGTTTGCAGATGCTGGAGAGTGAAACCCAGCTCAGCCGCGGGCGCTTGATTAAACTTTACAAGGAGTTGCGCGGCAGCCCGCCGCCAAAAGGAATGTTGCCGTTCTCAACCGACTGGTTTATGACCTGGGAACAGAATATTCATTCCTCGATGTTTTATAACGCCTACCTGTTTCTGATGAAAAGCGGACAGTGCAGCGGGGTGGAAGCGGTGATCAAAGCCTATCGCCTCTACCTGGAGCAGTGCCCACAGCAGGCCGGTGAGGCGCCGTTGCTGGCGTTGACCCGCGCCTGGACGCTGGTGCGCTTCGTCGACAGCGGCATGTTGCAGCTCTCCGCCTGCAGCTGCTGCGGCGGCGCATTTATCACCCACGCGCACCAGCCGCTGAACGGTTTCATCTGCAGTTTATGCCAACCCCCATCCCGCGCCGTAAAAAGACGTAAACTTTCGCCGCAACTGGCCGATATTATTCCTCAACTGCTGGACGAGCAGGTCAAACGCGCCATTTGAGCCGCCACGTTGCCGGCTCTCGGCAATGAATACCGACGTGTGATACGCAGGGGCGGCATGCCGCCCCCAGACATGCAGCCTGGTCTGTCGCGCCAGGGCGCGTTTGCCCCACCTTCCATCCACATTGTTAATTTAAGGAATGCGTGTGCTAGTTATTTTGGGTTATCTCGTGGTATTGGGTGCGGTGTTTGGCGGCTACCTGATCGTGGGCGGTCATCTCGGTGCGCTCTATCAGCCGGCGGAGTTTCTGATTATCGGCGGGGCGGGGGTCGGCGCTTTCATCGTCGGCAACAACGGCAAGGCGATCAAAGCGACGCTGCGCGCCCTGCCGCGCCTGATGCGCCGTTCCAAATACAACAAAGATCTGTATATGGATCTGATGGCGTTGCTGTTCCGTCTGCTGGCCAAATCGCGTCAGCAGGGCATGCTGTCGCTCGAGTTCGATATCGATAATCCGCAAGAAAGTGAAATTTTCTCTAATTATCCGCGCATCCTTGCCGATAACACCCTGGTGGAGTTCATTACCGACTATTTACGGCTGATGGTGAGCGGCAATATGAATGCGTTCGAGATCGAAGCGCTGATGGACGAAGAGATCGAAACCTACGAGCAGGAAAGCGAAGTGCCCGCCGGCAGTCTGGCGATGGTGGGCGACTCCTTGCCGGCGTTCGGCATCGTCGCGGCGGTGATGGGGGTGGTGCACGCCCTGGCTTCGGCTGACCGTCCGGCCGCTGAACTGGGCGCGCTGATCGCTAACGCCATGGTCGGTACTTTCCTCGGCATTTTGTTGGCCTACGGGTTCATCTCGCCGCTGGCGACGTTGCTGCGTCAGAAGAGCGCCGAAAACGTCAAGATGATGCAGTGCATCAAAGTCACGCTGTTGTCGAGCCTGAACGGTTACGCGCCGCAGATCGCGGTCGAGTTCGGCCGTAAAACGCTGTATACCACCGAACGTCCTTCTTTCGTTGAGCTGGAAGAACACGTGCGCCGCGTGAAAGCGCCGGCGCAGCAGGTGACGGAAGAAGAAGAAGCATGAAACAGAATCATCCGGTCGTTTTGGTCAGAAAGCGCAAGTCGCATCATGCCGCCCATCACGGCGGCTCCTGGAAGATCGCTTATGCCGACTTTATGACGGCGATGATGGCGTTCTTCCTGGTGATGTGGCTGCTGGCGATCGCCAGCCCGCAGGAGCTGACGCAAATCGCCGAATACTTCCGCACGCCGCTCAAGGTTGCCCTGACCAGCGGCGACAAGAGCAGTTCCGAAAGCAGCCCCATTCCTGGCGGCGGCGACGATCCAACGCAACAGCATGGCCTGGTGAAAAAACAGGTCGATTCGCCGGACTCGCGCGCCGAAGAGCTGCGCCTGAACAAGCTGCGCGAAAAGCTGGATGAGTTGATTGAGTCCGATCCGCGCCTGAAGGCGCTGCGTCCACATCTGTTGATCAACATGATGGACGAAGGGCTGCGCATCCAGATTATCGATAGCCAGAACCGGCCGATGTTCAAAACCGGCAGCGCGCAGGTCGAGAGCTACATGCGCGATATTCTGCGCGCGATAGCGCCGATCCTTAACGACTTGCCGAACAAAATCAGCCTGTCCGGCCACACCGATGACATCCCTTACGCCACCGGCGAACGCGGCTACAGCAACTGGGAACTGTCGGCCGATCGCGCCAACGCGTCGCGTCGCGAGCTGATCGCCGGCGGCCTGGCGGAAGGCAAAGTGCTGCGGGTGGTAGGCATGGCGGCCACCATGAGCCTGAAACAGCATGGCGCCGATGATGCGATTAACCGCCGCATCACCGTGCTGGTGTTGAACAAGCAAACGCAAGAGGGCATCGAGCACGAAAATGCCGAAAGCAACGCGCTGGATATTGCCCAGCCGGACAGCCTGAAGCAGCTGGCGCCGTCGGCGACCGCGCCAGCCAGCCAAACGCCGGAATCCTCGACGACAGCCCCGGAACCCGCGGCGCCAACGCCGAGCGCTCCCCCGCAGGCGTCCCCGGCGATAGCCCCGGCCGACCAGGCGCCGGAACCACCGGCGGCCGCACCCGCACCGACTAACCGCGACTCACAGCCAGAGGTGACCCCGTGAGCATGGACATTAGCGATTTTTATCAGACCTTCTTTGATGAGGCGGACGAGTTGCTGGCCGACATGGAGCAACACCTGCTGGAGCTGGATCCGCTGGCCCCCGATATCGAGCCGTTGAACGCCATCTTCCGCGCGGCGCATTCGATCAAGGGCGGCGCGGCGACCTTTGGTTTTTCGGTGCTGCAGGAAACCACCCACCTGCTGGAGAACCTGCTGGACGGTGCAAGACGCCAGGAAATGAGCCTGAGCACCGAGATTATCAACCTGTTTCTGGAAACCAAAGACATTATGCAGGAGCAACTGGACGCCTATAAAACCTCGCAACAGCCTGACGCTGAAAGCTTTGAATACATTTGCCAGGCGCTGCGTCAGCTGGCGTTGGAAGCGCAACAGCAGCAGGAGGCGCCTGCGGCTCAACCCGCCGTTCAGCAGCCGGTCGCTCAGCCATCGGCCGCGCCGGCGGCGATCGAAGGCGGCATGCGCATCAGCCTGAACGGGCTGAAAGCCAGTGAAATCCCCTTGATGTTGGAAGAGCTGGGCAACCTCGGCGAAGTTAAAGACCCGCATCAGACGGAACACAGCCTCGACGTGACGTTGCTCACCTCCGCCAGCGAAGACGACATCAGCGCCGTGCTGTGCTTCGTGCTGGAACCGGAACAAATCAGCTTCTCGACGCCGACGCAAAGCGCGCCGGCCGTCGCGGAGGCGAACTTGCCGGAGACGGTCGCTGCGCCGGAACCGGCGCCAGCGCCGATCGCCAGCGCTGCGCCGCCTGCCGCCAAACCGGCGGCCGCAGCGGCGGAAGCGCCGAAAGCGCGCGCCAAGGCGAGCGAATCCACCAGCATTCGCGTAGCGGTGGAAAAGGTGGATCAACTGATCAACCTGGTGGGCGAGCTGGTGATCACCCAGTCGATGCTGGCGCAACGTTCCGGCACGCTGGATCCGGTGAACCACGGCGATCTGCTGAACAGCATGAGCCAGCTGGAGCGTAACGCACGCGATCTCCAGGAGTCGGTGATGTCGATCCGCATGATGCCGATGGAATACGTCTTCAGCCGCTACCCGCGTCTGGTGCGCGATCTGGCCGGCAAGCTGAACAAACAGGTGGAGCTGACGCTGCAGGGCAGCTCGACCGAACTGGATAAGAGCCTGATCGAACGGATTATCGACCCGCTGACGCACCTGGTGCGCAACAGCCTCGATCACGGTATCGAAGAGCCGGCCACCCGCATCGCCGCCGGTAAATCGGCGGTGGGCAATCTGGTGCTGTCGGCCGAACACCAGGGGGGCAACATCTGTATTGAGGTCATCGACGACGGCGCCGGTCTGAACCGCGAAAAAATTCTCGCCAAGGCCGCTTCGCAAGGGCTGGCGGTGAGCGACAGCATGAGCGACGAAGAGGTCGGCATGCTGATCTTCGCGCCGGGCTTCTCCACCGCCGAGCAGGTGACCGACGTTTCCGGCCGCGGCGTCGGCATGGACGTGGTGAAAAGAAATATTCAGGAGATGGGCGGCCACGTCGAGATCCGTTCGCAGGCCGGTAAAGGCACCACCATCCGCATTCTGCTGCCGTTGACGCTGGCGATCCTCGACGGCATGTCGGTCAAAGTGAACGACGAAGTCTTTATTCTGCCGCTGAACGCGGTGATGGAATCGCTGCAGCCGCAGGCGGAGGATTTGCATCCGTTGGCCGGCGGCGAGCGCGTGCTGCAGGTGCGCGGCGAATACCTGCCGCTGGTGGAACTGTATCGGGTATTCGAAGTGGAAGGCGCCAAAACCGACGCCACCCAGGGCATCGTCGTCATCCTGCAAAGCGCCGGCCGCCGCTATGCGTTGCTGGTGGATCAGCTGATTGGCCAGCATCAGGTGGTGGTGAAGAATCTGGAAAGCAACTACCGCAAAGTGCCGGGCATTTCCGCCGCGACCATTTTGGGCGACGGCAGCGTGGCCTTGATCGTCGATGTCTCGGCGTTGCAAACCTTGAACCGTGAAAAGCGTCTGACGGACGCCGCCGCATAATAATGAGTTTATTGATTTAAAAGGTGAATGATATGGCAGGATTGGCAGCCGTCAGCAAATTGGCTGGCGAAACGGTAGGGCAAGAGTTTCTGATTTTTACCCTGGGCAACGAGGAGTACGGCATTGACATCCTCAAGGTGCAGGAAATTCGCGGCTACGATCAGGTGACCCGCATCGCCAACACCCCGGCGTTCATCAAGGGCGTCACCAACCTGCGCGGCGTGATTGTTCCCATCATCGATCTGCGGGTGAAATTCTCCCAGCAGAGCGTTTCCTATGATGAGAACACCGTGGTGATCGTGTTGAACTTTGGCCAGCGCGTGGTGGGCATCGTGGTTGACGGCGTCTCCGACGTGCTGTCATTGACCGCCGAGCAGATCCGTCCGGCGCCGGAGTTCGCGGTGACCCTGGCGACCGAATACCTCACCGGCCTCGGTTCGCTGGGCGAGCGCATGTTGATCCTGGTGGATATCGAAAAGCTGCTGAGCAGCGAAGAGATGTCGCTGGTCGACAGCGTGGCGAAAAGCGTCTGATCCAAGACTCAAGGGGGCAGGGCGCTGCCCCCTTCAACCTTCACGTTCCCTGACCTGTCGCGATGCCGCCCGCCGCGCCCGGAACCCCCACTAAAAATAGTTACTTTCCCGCATAAAGTTTTGCCGCGCTGCGCCGATAACTCTCACATTCAACGTCATCAGAGCCTGTCTGCGCGGGCTTCAACAAGGGAAATCATGTTAAATCGTATGAAGGTGGTCACCAGCCTGTTGCTGGTGTTGGTGCTGTTTGGCGCCTTGCAGTTGATTTCGGGCGGACTTTTTTTCTCCTCGCTGAAAAGCGATAAGGAAAACTTTACCGTCCTGCAAACTATTCGTCAGCAGCAGCTGCAGCTGAGCGAAAGCCGCGTTGACCTGCTGCAGGCGCGCAACTCCCTGAACCGTGCCGGTATTCGCTACATGATGGATACCAACAAGATCGGCAGCGGCGCCACCATTGATGAACTGCTGGCCAAGGCGAAGGAAGAGCTGGGCGAAGCGGAAAGACACTACGCCGCGTACGAGAAAATCCCTCAGGACCCGCGTCAGGATCCTCAGGCGGCGGAACGCCTCAAGCATCAGTACGATGTGCTGTACGGCGCGCTCTCCGAGCTGATCCAACTGCTGGGCGAAGGCAAAATCAACGCGTTCTTCGATCAACCTACGCAGAGTTACCAGGACAACTTTGAGCAGAGCTACAACGTTTACCTGGAGCAAAACGGCAAGCTGTACCAAATCGCGGTCGACGGCAGCAACAGCTCCTACAACTCGGCCATCTGGACGCTGATCGTGATCCTGGTGGTGGTGCTGGCGGTGATCGTACTGGTCTGGACCGGTATCCATCACATCCTGGTGCGTCCGCTGAACCGCATGATCGAGCACATCAAACAGATCGCCGCCGGCGACCTGACTCAGCAGATCGTCGTCAACAGCCGCAACGAAATGGGCGTGCTGGCGGCCAGCCTGAAACACATGCAAGGCGAACTGATTGAAACCGTCAGCGGCGTGCGCCAGGGCGCAGACGCCATCTACAGCGGCGCGTCCGAAATCGCCGCGGGCAACAACGATCTCTCTTCCCGCACCGAGCAGCAGGCCGCGTCGCTGGAAGAGACCGCCGCCAGCATGGAACAACTGACCGCGACGGTGAAACAGAACGCCGAAAACGCGCGTCAGGCTTCGCAACTGGCGCTGAGCGCCTCTGAAACCGCGCAGAAAGGCGGCAAGGTCGTGGCTAACGTAGTGCAGACCATGCATGACATCGCCGGCAGCTCGCAGAAGATCGCCGATATCACCGGCGTGATCGACGGCATTGCCTTCCAGACCAACATCCTGGCGCTGAACGCCGCGGTGGAAGCGGCGCGCGCCGGCGAACAGGGCCGTGGCTTCGCGGTGGTGGCCGGTGAAGTGCGTAACCTGGCGCAGCGCAGCGCACAGGCGGCGAAAGAGATCAAAGGCCTGATCGAAGATTCGGTCAGCCGCGTCGATATGGGTTCCGTGCTGGTCGAGAGCGCCGGGGAAACCATGGGCGACATCGTCAACGCCGTCACCCGCGTGACCGACATCATGGGCGAAATCGCCTCGGCGTCGGACGAGCAGAGCCGCGGCATCGATCAGGTTGGCCAGGCGGTGGCGGAAATGGACCGCGTCACCCAGCAGAACGCCTCGTTGGTGGAAGAATCCGCCTCGGCGGCGGCGGCGCTGGAAGAACAGGCCAGCATGCTGACCCAGTCGGTAGCGGTATTCCGTCTGAGGCAGGAAGGCCAGGAAGAATTTAAAGCGCCTGTCACCAGCAAGGCGACGGTAACACCGGTAATCAATCATAAGAAAATGAACGCCAGCGATCTGCAGGATAACTGGGAAACGTTCTGACCGGTATCGGGCCTCTCTCGCAGAGGCCCTTTTCCCTACGTAGGCCGGTCGCCGGCCGGCTGCAAGGAGGTTCAAGTGTTTAACCGAATCCGTATCTCTACCAGCTTATTCCTGTTGTTGATGACCTTCTGCATTCTGCAGTTGGCCAGCAGCGGCCTGTCGTATTCCGCGTTTCGCTCCGATAACCACAACCTCGACATCATCACCCTCGGCAGCCAGCAGCGCGATTCGCTTAGCCTGAGCTGGGTGTCGCTGTTGCAGGCGCGCAATACGCTGAACCGCGCCGGCACCCGCGCGGCGCTGAAACTGCCGCAGGAGCAGGTGAACGAGCTGATGAGCAACGCCCGCAGTTCGCTGCAGAAGGCCGATCTCTATTTCAATCAGTTTATGGCGGTTGAACGCAGCAGTGAACAGCAGAACCAGCAGACGGCCACCACCAAGGCCAGCTACGAGCGGCTGCGCGGCGCGCTGCGCGAGCTGATCGGCTTCTTGGAAAAGGGCGAGCTGCAGGCGTTTATGGATCAGCCGACGCAGAAAACCCAGGACCTGTTCGAGGCCGACTTCGTGCAGTACCTGCAGTTGGTGAACGGTGACATCAGCGAGGCCAGAGACGCTAATCAGTTCTCCTTCACGCTGGCGGGCCTGATGCTGGCGGGGGCGGTATTGATGCTGATCGTGGTGACCGGCAGCGCCATGTGGTGGTTGCGCACCATGCTGATACAGCCGCTGAACCAAATCCGCAGCCACTTTGAACGCATCGCCGCCGGCGATCTGGCGACGCCGATTCAGGTGTACGGCCGCAATGAAATCAGCATGCTGTTCGCCAGCCTGCAACGCACGCAGCAGTCGCTGATCGGCACCGTCGGCGCGGTGCGCGACGGGACGGAGTCGATTCTGATCGGCCTACAGGAGATCGCCGAAGGCAACAACGATCTCTCTTCCCGCACCGAGCAGCAGGCCGCGTCGCTGGAAGAAACCGCCGCCAGCATGGAACAGCTGACCGCGACGGTGAAACAGAACGCTGACAATGCGCGGCAGGCGTCTCAGCTGGCGCGTGATGCCTCGGCCACCGCGGCCAAGGGCGGCGAACTGGCCGGTGACGTGGTCACCACCATGCACGATATCGCCAACAGTTCGCAGAAAATCGGCGCCATCACCAGCGTGATCGACGGCATCGCCTTCCAGACCAACATTCTGGCGCTCAATGCGGCGGTGGAAGCGGCGCGCGCCGGCGAACAGGGGCGGGGTTTCGCGGTGGTCGCCGGTGAAGTGCGCAACCTGGCGAGCCGCAGCGCGCAGGCGGCGAAAGAGATCAAGGTGCTGATCGACGAATCGGTCAGCCGCGTCAAACACGGCTCGGTGCTGGTGGAAAACTCCGGCGCCACCATGCAGGACATTGTGCGTTCGGTAACTCGCGTGACCGACATCATGGGCGAGATCGCGTCGGCTTCGGATGAACAAAGCCGCGGCATCGAACAGGTGACGCAGGCGGTGACCCAGATGGACCAGGTTACCCAGCAGAACGCCGCGCTGGTGGAAGAATCCGCTTCTGCCGCCACCGCGCTGGAAGAGCAGGCCATTACCCTGGCCGACGCGGTCGCGGTATTCCGTCTGGCGGACGATAACGTCGTCGCGCCAGGTAACAGCAACAACGCAGTTTCACCCGTGGTAAAGGAAGCCCAAGATTGTTAAACCGCATAAACAGCACGTTTTTCTCCGGTGAGGCGGCATGAAACAGGCGCCGTCTACTTCTAACCGGGATACTGCGTCGATGTTGACGCAAATGGTGCAGCGCCTGCCACTGTCGGACGTGCATTTTCGCCGTATCAGCCAGTTGATTTATCAACGCGCCGGCATCGTGCTGGCGGAGCATAAGCGCGAGATGGTTTACAACCGCCTGGTGCGCCGGTTGCGGCTGCTGGGATTGCACGATTTCGGCGACTATTTGGCGCTGTTGGAAAGCGATCCGAACAGCGCGGAGTGGCAGGCGTTCATCAACGCATTGACCACCAACCTGACGGCATTTTTCCGCGAGGCGCATCACTTCCCGATCCTGGCGGAGCATGCGCGCTCGCGGCCGAACGGCTACAGCGTCTGGAGCACTGCGGCCTCGACCGGCGAAGAGCCGTATTCGATCGCCATCACGCTGAGCGATGCCCTGGGGCAGCGGGCCGGCAGTTGCCAGGTCTGGGCCAGCGACATCGACACGCAGGTGTTGGAAAAAGCGGAAGCGGGCGTTTACCGCCAGGAAGATCTGCGCACCCTGACGCCGACCCAAATGCAGCGCTATTTTTTGCGCGGCACCGGGCCGCATCAGGGGCTGGTGCGCGTGCGGCCGGAACTGGCGGCGCGGGTGAACTTCCAGCCGTTGAACCTGCTGGCGCCGGAATGGGCGCTGCCGGGGCAATTTGACGCCATTTTTTGCCGCAACGTCATGATCTATTTCGATAAGGCGACGCAGGAGCGCATCCTGCGCCGCTTCGTTCCCTTACTTAAGCCGGGGGGGCTGATGTTCGCCGGCCACTCCGAGAACTTCAGCCAGATCAGCCGGGATTTCTACTTGCGTGGGCAGACCGTGTATGGGCTGACCAAGGAGAGGTAATGAGTAAAATCAGAGTGTTATGCGTAGACGATTCGGCACTGATGCGTCAGCTGATGACGGAAATCGTGAACGGCCATCCCGACATGGAAATGGTGGCGACCGCGCCGGATCCGCTGGTGGCGCGCGATCTGATCAAAAAATTTAATCCTCAGGTGCTGACGCTGGACGTCGAGATGCCACGCATGGACGGGCTGGATTTCCTCGAGAAGCTGATGCGCCTGCGGCCGATGCCGGTAGTGATGGTTTCTTCGCTGACCGGTAAAGGCTCGGAGATCACGCTGCGAGCGCTGGAGCTGGGCGCGGTGGATTTCGTCACCAAACCGCAGCTCGGCATTCGCGAGGGCATGTTGGCCTACAGCGAACTGATCGCCGAGAAGATCCGCACCGCCGCCAGAGCGCGCCTGCCGCAGCGATCCAGCAGCCCGGCGCCGGCGATCCTCAGCCATGCGCCGCTGCTGAGCAGTGAAAAATTGATCGCCATCGGCGCTTCCACCGGCGGCACCGAAGCGATCCGCCAGGTGTTGCAGCCGCTGCCGGCCACCAGTCCGGCGCTGCTGATCACCCAGCACATGCCGCCGGGGTTCACCCGTTCGTTCGCCGAACGTCTGAACAAGCTGTGTCAGATCACGGTGAAAGAAGCGGAGGACGGCGAGCGCGTGCTGCCGGGCCATGCTTACATCGCCCCGGGGGATCGCCACCTGGAGCTGGCGCGCAGCGGCGCCAACTATCAGGTGAAGCTGCATGACGGCCCGGCGGTCAACCGCCATCGTCCGTCGGTCGACGTGCTGTTCCGCTCGGTAGCGCAATATGCCGGCCGCAATGCGGTGGGGGTGATCCTCACCGGCATGGGGAACGACGGGGCGGCGGGAATGCTGGAGATGCACCGCGCCGGGGCCTATACCCTGGCGCAGAACGAGGCGAGCTGTGTGGTGTTCGGCATGCCGCGCGAGGCGATCGCCGGCGGCGGCGTGAGCGAAGTGGTCGAGTTGGACAGGATGAGCCAGCGCATGCTGGCGCAGATTTCCGGCGGCCAGGCATTGCGCATTTGATTTCAGTCCGCAGGGTTTGCCCGGCGGCGATATGACCTACGGTCGCCGCGCGGCGGCCTGCGGTTTTGCATCATTAAACGGTTAACTATTTCAGGAGTAACAATGGCAGACAAGAACCTCAGATTTCTGGTTGTGGACGACTTCTCCACCATGCGCCGCATCGTCAGAAATTTGCTGAAAGAGCTGGGCTTCAACAACGTCGAAGAAGCTGAAGATGGCGCGGATGCGCTGAACAAGCTGCGCGCCGGCGGTTTCGACTTCGTGGTGTCCGACTGGAACATGCCGAACATGGACGGGCTCGAACTGTTACAGACCATCCGCGCCGATAGCGCGCTGGCCGCGATGCCGGTGCTGATGGTGACGGCGGAAGCCAAGAAAGAAAATATCATCGCGGCGGCGCAGGCCGGCGCCAGCGGTTATGTAGTGAAACCTTTTACGGCGGCGACGCTGGAAGAAAAGCTCAACAAGATTTTTGAAAAATTGGGCATGTAAGGAGAGGGCGATGAGAGACATTCCAATGCCTGCCAGCGATGCAGCGACCGCGGGAGAGATCATCTCCCGCATCGGCCAACTGACCCGAATGCTGCGCGACAGCATGCGCGAACTGGGGCTCGATCAGGCGATTGCCCAAGCGGCAGAGGCGATCCCGGATGCGCGCGACCGTCTTGACTATGTCGTAACCATGACGGCGCAGGCGGCGGAACGGGCGTTGAACTGCGTGGAGGCGGCGCAACCGCGCCAGGCGGAGCTGGAGTCCGGCGCCAACGCGTTGAAAGGGCGCTGGGACGAGTGGTTCGCCAATCCCATCGAACTGGACGACGCGCGTTCTCTGGTCAACGACACGCGTCAGTATCTGGATCAGGTGCCGGGCCATACGGCCTTCACCAACGCTCAGCTGCTGGAAATCATGATGGCGCAGGACTTCCAGGATCTGACCGGTCAGGTGATCAAGCGCATGATGGACGTGGTGCAGGAGATCGAAAAGCAGCTGCTGATGGTGCTGATGGAAAACATGCCGGAACAGCCGGTGAAGGAAAAACGGCCGAACGACAGCCTGCTGAACGGCCCGCAGCTCGACCAGAACGGCGTCGGCGTGATCGCCAACCAGGCGCAGGTCGACGATCTGCTCGACAGCCTCGGTTTCTGAAGCCTTTCGGGGCGCGCGACGGCGCGCCCCGACAACAAGCCACGCAGTTTTCGTCTCATCCCCTAAATAACCCGCCTTTTTCCCCGTTGTTCCGCCAATGACATCGCCAATTTTTTGGCATGCTGACCGCCATTCTTTACCCTCCCGACACAGGAACGGCGTTTCGTGGCTGAAGACAGCGATCTGGAAAAAAGCGAGGCCCCCACGCCCCACAGGCTGGAGAAGGCGCGTGAAGACGGCCAGATCCCGCGCTCCCGCGAGCTGACCTCGGTACTGATGCTGCTCTCGGGCCTGGCGATCATCCTGATGTCCGGCAGCAACATGGCGCAACAGCTGGCGGCGATGCTCACGCAAGGGCTGAACTTTGACCACGGCATGGTCAGTAACGACAAGCAGATGCTTCGCCAACTGGGCATGTTGCTGCGTCAGGCGGTGCTGGCGCTGCTGCCGATCATGGCGGGGCTGGTGCTGGTAGCGCTCGCCGCGCCAATGCTGTTGGGGGGCATCTTGTTCAGCGGCAAGTCGATCAAGTTCGATATGAAGCGGCTAAACCCCCTGTCCGGGTTGAAACGCATCTTTTCCAGCCAGGTGTTGGCCGAGCTGCTGAAAGGGATCCTGAAAGCGACGTTGGTCGGCTGGGTCACCGGTCTTTATCTGTGGCACAACTGGGCGGCGATGCTGCATCTGATGACCCAGCAGCCGCTCGATGCGCTGGGCAATGCGCTGCAGATGATCCTGTTCTGCGGTTTTCTGGTGGTGCTGGGGCTGACGCCGATGGTGGCGTTCGACGTGTTCTATCAGCTGTGGAGCCACTTCAAAAAGCTGAAGATGACCAAGCAGGATATTCGCGACGAATTCAAAGACCAGGAAGGGGACCCGCACGTCAAGGGGCGCATTCGCCAGCAGCAGCGGGCGATCGCCCGGCGCCGCATGATGGCCGATGTGCCTAAGGCGGACGTGATCGTCACCAACCCGACGCACTACGCCGTCGCGTTGCAGTACAACGACAAGAAAATGAGTGCGCCGAAGGTGCTGGCCAAGGGGGCCGGCGAAATCGCCTTGCGCATTCGCGAGCTCGGCGCGGAGCACCGCATTCCGATGCTGGAGGCGCCGCCGCTGGCGCGCGCGCTGTATCGGCACAGCGAGATTGGACAACACATTCCGGCCACCCTGTATGCCGCGGTCGCCGAAGTGCTGGCCTGGGTGTACCAACTGCGCCGCTGGCGGCGCGAGGGCGGCCTGATCCCGAAAAAACCTGAACGTTTACCGGTGCCGGAAGCACTGGATTTTGCGAGAGAGAGTGACTCTGATGGCTAATTTGGCCTCCCTGCTTCGTTTGCCGGGCAATTTTAAAGATACGCAGTGGCAGGTGCTGGCCGGCCCGGTGCTGATCCTGCTGATTTTGTCGATGATGGTGTTGCCGCTGCCGGCGTTTATCCTCGACCTGCTGTTTACCTTCAACATCGCGCTGTCGATCATGGTGCTGCTGGTGGCGATGTTCACCCAGCGTACGCTCGAGTTCGCCGCTTTCCCGACCATCCTGCTGTTCTCCACATTGCTGCGTTTGTCGCTCAACGTCGCCTCGACGCGCATCATCTTGCTGGAAGGCCACACAGGTTCCGCCGCCGCCGGGCGAGTGGTGGAAGCCTTCGGCCACTTCCTGGTGGGCGGCAACTTCGCCATCGGCATCGTGGTGTTCATCATCCTGGTGCTGATCAACTTTATGGTAATTACCAAAGGTGCAGGGCGTATCGCCGAAGTGGGCGCGCGCTTCGTGCTGGACGGCATGCCGGGCAAACAAATGGCGATCGACGCCGATTTGAACGCCGGATTGATTGGTGAAGACGAAGCGAAGAAACGCCGCGCCGAAGTGACCCAGGAGGCCGATTTTTACGGCTCGATGGACGGCGCCAGTAAATTCGTGCGCGGCGACGCCATCGCCGGCCTGATGATCATGGTGCTGAACGTGGTCGGCGGCCTGCTGGTCGGCGTGGTGCAACACGGCATGGAACTGGGGGCGGCGGCGGAAAGCTATACGCTGCTGACCATCGGTGACGGCCTGGTGGCGCAGATCCCGGCATTGGTGATCTCCACCGCCGCCGGTGTCATCGTCACTCGCGTCGCGACCGATCAGGATGTCGGCGAGCAGATGGTGGGCCAGCTGTTCAACAATCCGCGCGTGATGCTGCTGAGTGCCGGGGTGCTGGGCCTGCTGGGCCTGGTGCCGGGCATGCCGAACCTGGTGTTCCTGCTGTTTACCGCGGCTCTGCTGGGCCTCGCCTGGTGGCTGCGCGGCCGTGAACAACAGGCGCCGAAAACGGTGGAAGATCCGGTGATGCCGGAGAATCCGCAGGCCGCCGAGGCCAGCTGGGCCGACGTGCAGTTGGAAGATCCGCTGGGGATGGAAGTGGGCTACCGGTTGATTCCGATGGTCGATTTTCAACAGAACGGCGAGCTGCTTGGGCGTATCCGCGGGATCCGCAAGAAATTCGCCCAGGACATGGGTTATCTGCCGCCGGTGGTGCACATTCGCGACAACCTGGAACTGCCGCCAGCCAGCTATCGCATCCTGATGAAAGGCGTCGAGATCGGCAGCGGTGAAGCGCAGCCGGGCCGCTGGCTGGCGATCAACCCCGGCAATGCCGTGGGCGAGCTGGCGGGAGACAAAACCGTCGATCCCGCCTTCGGACTGGAAGCGGTGTGGATAGACAGCGCCTTGCGCGAACAGGCGCAAATCCAGGGCTTTACCGTGGTGGAAGCCAGCACCGTGGTGGCGACGCACCTCAATCACCTGATTGGCCAGTTCGCCAGCGAGCTGTTCGGCCGCCAGGAGACCCAACAGCTGTTGGATCGCGTGTCGCAGGAGATGCCGAAGCTGACCGAAGACTTCGTGCCGGGCGTAGTGTCACTGACGACGCTGCACAAGGTGCTGCAAAATCTGCTCGCCGAGCGCGTGTCCATCCGCGATATGCGCACCATCGTCGAAACGCTGGCGGAACATGCCCCGGCGCAGAGCGATCCTTACGAATTGACCACCGTGGTGCGGGTGGCGCTGGGCCGGGCGATCACGCAGCAGTGGTTCCCGGGCAACGGCGAGATTCAGGTTATCGGCTTGGATACCCAGCTGGAGCGCCTGTTGCTGCAGGCGTTGCAGGGCGGAGGCGGTCTGGAACCGGGGCTGGCTGACCGTCTGCTGGAGCAGGCGCGTCAGGCGCTGCAACGGCAAGAGATGCTCAGCGCGCCGCCGGTGCTGTTGGTTAACCATGCGCTGCGTCCTTTACTGGCGCGCTTCCTGCGTCGCAGCCTGCCGCAGCTCGTGGTGCTGTCCAACCTGGAGATCAACGACGATCGCCAGATTCGCATGACCTCGACCATTGGAGCCGCCTGATGAAACGCTGTCTGTCCTTGTTGTGTTTGCTGGCGCCGCTAGCCGCCGGCGCGGTGTCCGGCTCCTGGGTGGCTGAAGGGGCGGGGGTCACGCTGGAACAGGGCGGGATGCGCGATGAATCCGCCGGTTTGCGGCCGCCGAACGCGCTGCCGGATGCCAATGCGCGCATCACCAGCGTCAGCTGGCGCTACCGTTTGCTGGGGCCGGAGCCCGTGGGGCTGCAGGCCCAGCTTTGCACGGTAAACCGCTGCATTCCGCTCGGCGGCGGCAGCGGCAGCAGCATCGGTCTGCAGGGCGAGCCGGCCAATGCGGAATTGCGTTTTGTCTATTACGTGCAGTCGCAAGGCGGGCTGAATCCGCCGCTGCGAGTGATTGGCAATCAGGTGATCGTCAATTATCAGTAAGATCAGGCCAGAATTTGCAGGCCGTTGCGTTCCACCAGCGTCAGCAGTTTCATCGCGGCGGAGTTCGGCTGTGCTTCGCCGCGCTCCCATTTCTGCACCGCCTTTTTGCTGACGTTGAGATACAGCGCAAACACCGGCTGACTGACGTTTTCCCGTTCGCGCAACGCGCGGATCTCGGCCGGCCCGAACTGCTTCACCGGCCGCAGGCACAGCATGTCGAAAGTGCGCATGGTCACGTCGTCGACGAAACCGGCGCGGTGCAGGCCCTGAACTTCCTGGTGGATCTCGGCAAGAATTTTACTCATCGCTTAGCCTCCGTAACTCCCTGTTGTTGACCAGCTGGTAGAGTCTGAATGGCGAATAATCCAGATACAGCGCAGCCAGATGTTTCAATCCCTGTAACTCATCCGTACTGATGTTTTCTCTCTCGCTTTTGGCAAAGCCGCGCATAAAAAACAGGCGGTCTTCATCGCGAAAAACGATCAGTACCCGATAGCCGCCACGTTTGCCTGCACCAGCCCGAGCGATGCGCTTTTTGTATACGCAACCGCCAAGATTGGCGTCGTACAGCTGATGTTGCATCTCTCGCGCCGCTTTCACTATCGTGGCATCACTGATGCGCTCGCGTGCGGCAAAACCCTAAAAGGTTTTGGTGAGATAAATGTCGGCCATTCGCTCTCCCTGCGAATCTATACCCGTCAAGGGTATATTTCAAGTGGTTTAAAAATAACCACAGGGTGACAAGCGGCCAAAGGGAAAGAAACAGCCAAATTCACGCCATGCGCAGCCTGGCGCAAAGTCTTAAGTGAATTCAAGGAGTGATAGGGAGAAAATGCGACGGGATGCACAGAAGCCGGTTAACGCATGCCCGGTGATAGGCTCACCGGGCGAAATGAGTCAGGTCAGACGCCGATTTTTCTGCCGAGCAGGCTGCCGGCGTGCGACTGGCCGTCCGGGCCATACAGCGATTTGTTGTTTTTGCTGAGGATGGCCAGCGCCTGAGCGTTATGGTCGATCTGCTGATTGAGCAGCAGGCCGTTGTGCTGGTTCTTTTCGCGCAGCGTTTGGCTGAGCAATTGAACGCGCTGCCAACGGTCGGCCAGGGGGGCGTGGCTGGCATAGGGCGCGCGTTGCCCGCAGGTTTTTTCCTGCCCCAGGCGCTGTTGCTCGAGGTAGGCGACCGTCGCCAGCAGTTGGCTTTTGGCATCGGTTACGCGCTGCAAGGCCACGCCCGGCAGCTGGCCGGAGCATAACAGATCGTGCTCTTCTTCCAGCACGCCATTGAGCGCCTGCAGCGTTTCCAACAGTTTGTCCAGCAGTTGTGCCAGCTTTTCCATAGTGATGACTTATCCTTTACCGCTACCCGCCGCCGCGTTGTCAGTCGCGTCCGGCGATCCATTGAACATCGCTCTGCGCGTCTTGCAGCAGTGCGTCGGCGATTTTGCCGGCGTCCATCTTCAGTTCACCGTTGCGGATCGCCTGCTTGATGGCCTCGACCCGGCCCATATCGATATCCTGGGTGCCCGGCTGCATCAGGCGCGCCTGCGCCTCGCTCAGTTTGACCTGCGTACCGCTGACGGCGGTTTCGGCCACGGCGGCCTTACGCGGCTGGAGCGGGTTGTCGGCCGGGGTTTCACGCGGTTGCACAGTGGAAACCGGCTGTAACCGCTGGGTGCGATCGATACTCATGGTCCATCTCCGTTTACGCCGTGACCGCACTCGGGCGACGACGCTGCAATGAAAGTGTTGCGGCCCTGATGGCCAATAAAATGCTGCTTGATTTGTCTTATCGGCAAGGTTTGCGGAACCTTTACTTTTTTATAACGTAATGCGAATCGCGCCGTCGTCCCCGACCACGCCGCTGACGATTTGCCCGGACGCCATGCGCACGCGCACGCTGTCTTCGGCCGCGGCGTTGTTCATCGCCTTGCCCGCGCCGCTAATGCTGAATCCTTCGCCCTGTGCATTGACCTGCACCGGTTGCCCGGCCTTGATAATCCAGGCCCGGCGCAGCATGGCGAGGGTCAGCGGCTGGCCGGGGCTGATGTTGCGCAGGCTGACGGCGCCTAATGCTTTGCCCGCTTCGGTCAGCGCGCGCGGCGGCAGGGTATCGAGCCGACCTTCTTTCAACGTCAGGTCCGCCGCCGTCAACCGGCTGCCGGCGGTGATGCCGCGCGCCGAAACGAGATAGCGGCCGAACACCTGCACCTGCGTCTGGATAAAACGCCGCTCTTGGCCACAGCGCGCCGAAATGCTGACGTTGCCGCCGATCCGCGCGTTGGGCGGCAGCGACAGCTGCGGCAGTTCGCAAGCGGGCCATTGGTTCGGCGGCGTGCGCACCCGCACTTTTACCTGCACCGGTTCGCCGCTGAACTTGCCTTGGATGAAGCTTTCGATTTGCGTCGCCAGATCGTCGGCACGCGCGTTCAGACTGCACAGCAGGCCGATAAGCAGCAGCATTTTACCTTTCATCGTCATCTTCTCAAGCTTCATCGGGATACGCGTAAGTGTACCCGCAGCGCGCGCAGGCTAAGCAGATAAATAGCGCCCCATTTTGCGTTTATTCCCGCGATAGGGTAGCGCGGGGGGCGTTTATGCTGTCGACTCCAAATTCTAACCTCGCGGAGGGAGCATGCTCGACAAACTGGACGCGGCTCTGCGCTTTGGCCAAGAGGCGCTGAACTTGCGCGCCCAGCGGCAGGAAATTCTGGCCGCCAACATCGCCAATGCAGACACACCGGGTTATCAGGCGCGGGATATCGATTTCGCCAGCCAATTGAACAAAGTGATGGAGCAGGGGCGCGTCAGCGGCAACGGCATGGCGCTCAACCTGACGGCGGCGCGCCATATCCCGGCGCAGACCCTGCAGCCGCCGCAGCTCGATCTGCTGTTCCGGGTGCCGGATCAGCCGTCGATGGACGGCAACACGGTGGACATGGATCGCGAACGCACCAACTTTGCCGATAACAGCCTGAAATATCAGACCGACCTGACGCTGCTCAACGGTCAGATCAAAGGGATGATGTCCGTACTGCAACAAGGATAAGGCGCATGTCTTTACTGAATATTTTTGATATCTCCGGCTCGGCGTTATCGGCGCAATCCCAGCGCATGAACGTCAGCGCCAGCAACATGGCCAACGCCGACAGTGTGACCGGCCCGGACGGCGAACCTTACCGCGCCAAGCAGGTGGTGTTCCAGGTCGCAGCGGCGCCGGGACAGCCGACCGGCGGCGTGCGCGTTGCCCAGGTGGTGGACGATCCGGCGCCCGAGCGTCTGGTGTATCAGCCGGGCAACCCGCTGGCGGACGCCAAGGGGTATGTGCGCATGCCGAACGTCGACGTAGTGGGGGAAATGGTCAACACCATCTCCGCTTCCCGCAGCTATCAGGCCAACGTCGAGGTGCTCAACACCACCAAGTCGATGATGATGAAAACCCTGACGCTGGGTCAGTAACCGGAGGTTCCCATGGCTATCGCCGCAACCACGAACGAGTCGTTGGACAATACCGTCATCGGTAACAACAGCAAAAATACCAACAGCCAGGATCTGCACAACAGCTTCCTGACGCTGCTGGTGGCGCAGTTGAAAAACCAGGACCCGACCAATCCGATGCAGAACAACGAACTGACCTCGCAGCTGGCGCAGATCAACACCGTTCAGGGCATCGAAAAACTCAACACCACGCTGGGGTCGATCTCCGGTCAGATCAACAGCAATCAGTCGCTGCAGGCCACCGCGCTGATCGGCCACGGCGTGATGGTGCCGGGCAGCAACATTCTGGTCGGCAGCAAGGACGGCAAAGTCAGCACCACGCCGTTCGGCGTGGAACTGGAGCGCGCCGCCGATCAGGTAACCGCCACCATCACCAACGCCAGCGGGCAGGTGGTGCGCACCATCGAAATCGGCGGTCTGACCGCCGGCGTGCATGCCTTCACCTGGGACGGTTCGCTGGATGACGGCTCCACCGCGCCCGACGGCGCCTACAAAGTGGCGATTAACGCCAAAGGCAACGGCGAGCAGTTGGTGGCGCGCAGCCTGCACTTCGGCCTGGTGAACGGCGTGATCCGCGACGGCAACGGCGCCAAGCTGGATCTCGGTCTGGCGGGCAACGCCACCCTGGAAGACGTGCGACAGATCTTATAACCCTAAGCATCAGGCTCAATCGGACGATAGCCTGACCACTATTCGGAGAATAACATGGCTTTTTCTCAGGCAGTCAGCGGCTTGAACGCGGCAGCAACCAACCTGGACGTGATCGGTAACAACATCGCCAACTCCGCGACGGCGGGCTTCAAATCCGGCAGCGTCTCCTTTGCCGACATGTTCGCCGGTTCACAGGTCGGTCTGGGCGTCAAAGTGTCCGGCATCACCCAGAACTTCAAGGGCGGCACCACCACCGGCACCAGCCGTTCATTGGATGTGGCCATCAACGGCAACGGCTTTTTCCGCATGCAGGATAAAGACGGCGGCATCTTCTATACCCGCAACGGCCAGTTCAAGCTGGACGAGAACCGCAATCTGACCAACATGCAGGGTCTGCAGCTGACCGGCTATCCGGCGGCCGGCTCCCCGCCGACCATTCAGCAGGGCGCCAACCCGGTGCCGCTGAGCATTCCTGAAGGCATGATGAACGCGAAAGCGTCCACTTCCGGCCAGATGGTCGCCAACCTGATGTCGACCCATAAGGTGCCGGAAAACAAGACCTTCGATCCGACCAAACAGGACAGCTACAACTATACCAATACCATCACCGCCTACGACTCGCTGGGTAACGCGCACAACATCAACGCTTACTTCGTGAAGACCGAAGACAATAAATGGCAGGTCTACACCCAGGACGGCAGCGCAGCGCCAGTGAACGCCGGCACCATGGAGTTCAGCACCAGCGGTACCCTGGTGAAAACCACCAGCACCAACGGCGCGCCGGGCGAGTTCAGCATGGTGATCCCGATGACCGCCAAAGACGGCGCGCCGGCGCAAAACTTCACCCTGAGCTTCGCCGGCAGCATGCAGCAGAACGTGAGCAGCGACTCGGTGAGCAAGGTATCGCAGGACGGTTATGCCGCCGGTGAATACACGGGCTATCAGATCAACAACGACGGCACCATCGTGGGCGTCTACTCCAACCAGCAAACCCAGCTGTTGGGCCAGATCGTCATGGCTAACTTCTCCAACCCGGAAGGGCTGGCGTCGCAGGGTGATAACGTTTGGCAGGAAACCGGCGCGTCCGGTCAGCCGCGCGTCGGTCTTGCGGGCGGCGGCGGCTTAGGCAAGCTGACCAGCGGCGCGCTGGAGTCTTCCAACGTCGATCTGAGCCAGGAGCTGGTGAACATGATCGTCGCACAGCGTAACTATCAGTCCAACGCCCAGACCATCAAGACGCAGGACTCCATTCTGCAGACGTTGGTTAGCCTGCGCTAATAGGGTCGAGTTATGGATCACGCGATTTATACCGCGATGGGCGCGGCTCGCCAAACGCTGGAGCAGCAGTCCATTACCGCCAACAACCTGGCCAACGCGTCGACGCCGGGCTTTCGCGCCCAGCTCGCCGCGCTGCGCGCGGTGCCGGTTGACGGGCCGAGCCTGGCGACGCGCACATTGGTGGCCGCGTCGACGCCGGGCGCCGACATGAGCCAGGGGGCGCTGAACTATACGGCGCGCCCGCTGGATGTGGCGCTGCAGCAGGACGGTTTCCTGGCGGTGAGCCTGCCGGGCGGCGGTGAAGCCTATACCCGCAACGGCAACATCCAGATCTCCTCCACCGGGCAGTTGACGGTGCAGGGGCTGCCGGTGATGGGCGACGGGGGGCCGATCGAGGTGCCGCCCTCGGCGGAGATCACCATCGCCGCCGACGGCACCATTTCGGCGCTGAACGCCGGCGATCCGCCGAACACCATCGCGCAGATCGGCCGCCTGAAGCTGGTGAAAGCCGACGCGCGCGAAGTGATGCGCGGTGACGACGGGCTGTTCCGCCTGACGCCGGAAACCCAACAGCTGCGCGGCAATCAGTTGCAAAACGATCCGCAGGTGCGGGTGATGCCCGGGGTGCTGGAAGGCAGCAACGTCAAGCCGATGGAGACCATGGTCGACATGATCGCCAACGCCCGCCGTTTTGAAATGCAAATGAAGGTCATCCACAGCGTGGATGAAAACGAACAGCGTGCCAACTCACTGCTCTCAGTGAGCTAAGCAGCAAGGAAATAACCGATGATTCCATCCTTATGGATTGCCAAAACCGGTCTGGACGCTCAGCAGACCAACATGGACGTGATCGCCAACAACCTGGCGAACGTCAGCACCAACGGCTTCAAACGCCAGCGTGCGGTATTTGAAGATCTGCTGTACCAGACCATGCGTCAGCCGGGGGCGCAGTCCTCCGAGCAGACCACGCTGCCTTCCGGTCTGCAGATCGGCACCGGCGTGCGTCCGGTGGCGACCGAGCGGCTGCACAGCCAGGGCAACCTGTCGCAGACCAATAACAGCAAAGACGTCGCCATCAAGGGGCAGGGGTTCTTCCAGGTGATGTTGCCGGACGGCACCCAGGCCTACACGCGCGACGGCTCGTTCCAGATCGATCAGAACGGCCAGCTGGTCACCTCCAGCGGTTTCCAGGTGCAGCCGGCGATCACCATTCCGGCGAACGCGCTGTCCATCACCGTCGGCCGCGACGGCATCGTCAGCGTCACCCAGCAGGGGCAAACCGCCGCCCAGCAGGTGGGTCAACTGACGCTGACGACCTTTGTCAACGACAGCGGTCTGGAGAGCGTGGGCGAGAACCTGTATCAGGAAACCGAAAGCTCGGGCGCGCCGAACGAGAGCACGCCGGGGCTCAACGGCGCCGGTCTGCTGTATCAGGGCTACGTGGAGACCTCCAACGTTAACGTGGCGGAAGAGCTGGTCAACATGATCCAGACTCAGCGCGCTTACGAGATCAACAGCAAAGCGGTATCGACTTCCGATCAGATGCTGCAAAAGCTGACGCAACTGTAATCTGTCATTGACGGGCCCGGCTTGCCGCGCCCGTCATTCTCTTTCGTGAAACAAAGGCGATACCCGTGGTAACCACATATTCGATGGCAATCCTGCCGCGGCAGGGACAACGCTGGCTGGCGGGAATGGTGATGCTGACGCTGAGCGGCTGCGCTTATATTCCGCATAAACCGCTGGTGGACGGTGCGACCACGGCGCAGCCCGCGCCGGCCAGCGCGCCGATGCCGAACGGCTCGATCTTCCAGACGGTGCAGCCGATGAACTACGGCTATCAGCCGCTGTTCGAAGACCGCCGGCCGCGCAACGTCGGCGACACCCTGACCATCGTGCTGCAGGAAAACGTCAGCGCCAGCAAGAGCTCCTCCGCCAATGCCAGCCGCAACGGCGCCAGCAAGTTCGGCGTCGCCACCTCGCCGCGTTACCTTGACGGCCTGTTGGGCAATGCGCGCGCCGATATGGACATTTCCGGCGACAGCACCTTCGGCGGCAAGGGCGGCGCCAACGCCAACAACACCTTCAACGGCACCATTACGGTGACGGTCAACCAGGTGCTGGCCAACGGCAACCTGCACGTGGTGGGGGAAAAGCAGATCGCCATCAACCAGGGCACCGAATTCATTCGTTTCTCCGGCGTCGTCAACCCGCGCACCATCAGCGGCAACAACTCGGTCACCTCGACGCAGGTGGCGGACGCGCGGATCGAATACGTCGGCAATGGCTATATCAACGAAGCGCAGACCATGGGCTGGCTGCAGCGCTTCTTCTTAAATGTTTCACCGTTCTAAGGATTGACTGATGCTGAAAAAATGGTTTATCGCGCTGTGCGTCGGGCTGGTGTGCTTGCCGGCGGCGGCGGAGCGCATCCGCGATCTGGTGACGGTGCAGGGCGTGCGAGACAACGCCCTGATCGGCTACGGCCTGGTGGTGGGGCTGGACGGCTCCGGCGACCAGACCATGCAGACGCCGTTCACCACCCAAAGCCTGAGCAATATGCTGTCGCAGCTGGGCATCACCGTGCCGCCGGGCACCAACATGCAGCTGAAAAACGTGGCGGCGGTGATGGTGACCGCCAAACTGCCACCGTTCTCGCGCGCCGGGCAGAACATCGACGTGGTGGTCTCATCAATGGGCAACGCCAAGAGCCTGCGCGGCGGCACCCTGCTGATGACGCCGCTGAAAGGCGTGGATAACCAGGTCTATGCGCTGGCGCAGGGCAACGTGCTGGTCGGCGGCGCGGGCGCGGCGGCCGGCGGCAGCAGCGTGCAGGTCAACCAGCTGGCGGGCGGGCGCATCAGCAACGGCGCCACCATCGAGCGCGAGCTGCCGACCACCTTCGGCAGCGGCGGCGTACTCAACCTGCAGCTGAACGACGAAGACTTCACGCTGGCGCAGCAGATCAGCGACGCCATCAACCGCCAACGCGGCGGCGGCACCGCGACGCCGCTCGACGCCCGCACGATCCAGGTGCTGGTGCCGCAGGGCAACAGCTCTCAGGTGCGCTTCCTGGCGGAGATTCAAAACATCACCGTCAACGTCGGCGCGATGGACGCCAAAGTGATCATCAACTCGCGCACCGGGTCGGTGGTGATGAACCGCGATGTGATCCTCGATTCCTGCGCCGTCGCCCAGGGCAACCTGTCGGTGGTGGTCGATCGGCAGAACACCGTCAGCCAACCGACGACGCCGTTCGGCGGCGGCCAAACGGTGGTGACGCCAAACACCCAGATTTCGGTGCAACAGCAGGGCGGGTCGCTGCAGAAGGTGAACGCCAGCGCCAACCTGAACAACGTCATTCGCGCGCTGAACGCGCTGGGCGCCACGCCGATCGATCTGATGTCGATCCTGCAGGCGATGCAGAGCGCCGGCTGCCTGCGCGCCAAGCTGGAAATCATCTGATGGCGGGCGATCTGATGGCGATGTCGGGCGCGGCCTATGACGCCCAGGCGCTGAACGGCCTGAAGCGCGACGCGGCGGCCGACCCGCAGGGCAACCTCAAGCAGGTGGCCCAGCAGGTGGAAGGCATGTTCGTGCAGATGATGCTGAAAAGCATGCGTTCCGCTTTGCCGCAGGACGGGGTGTTGAGCAGCGATCAAACGCGGCTCTATACCTCGATGTACGATCAGCAAATCGCCCAGCAGATGTCGCAAAAAGGGCTGGGGCTGGCCGACATGATGGTCAAGCAGATGAGCAACGCCAACGCGGTGCCGAGCGAAACTGCGGGCATGTCGCCGATGGCGCTGGACAACGAGGTGCTGCAAACGCTGCCGAACCAGGCGCTGGAGCAGATGGTGCGCCGGGCGATGCCGAAAGCCCCGCCGGCCGCCGCGCCGCTGTCGCTCAACAACGGCAACTTCGTCGCTCGTCTGTCGATACCGGCGAAGGTCGCCAGCCAGCAGAGCGGCATTCCGCATCAGCTGATCGTCGCGCAGGCGGCGCTGGAATCCGGCTGGGGGCAGCGCGAGATCCCAACCTCAGACGGCACGCCGAGCTACAACCTGTTCGGCATCAAGGCCGGCGGCAGCTGGAGCGGGCCGGTGACGGAGATCACCACCACCGAGTTCGAACAGGGCGCGGCGAAGAAGGTGAAGGCGAAGTTCCGCGTTTACGGGTCGTACGTCGAAGCGATCGCCGATTACGTCAAACTGCTGACCAACAACCCGCGCTACGCCGACGTGGCCGCCGCGCGCAGCCCGGAGCAGGCGGCGCATGCGCTGCAGCGCGCCGGGTACGCCACCGATCCCCAGTACGCCAGCAAGTTGGTCAGCGTGATTCAGCAGATGAAGAGCGCGGGGGAACAGGCGGTGAAAGCTTACACCCACGATCTGAAAGATTTGTTCTAAATCCCCGTCATTCTTGACGCCGCTGCGGCGCCAATTATTTAGGGGGTAGGCGGCAATGGAGGCTCGCTGGATGCTGACCGCATTGCCGCTTTTTTTCCTCAAGTTCTTCTCATTTTTGCCGATAACCGAAACAGGCTGAGCGAACAGGCTCAGCAGCTCAATTAAGAACCCTGTGGGCCACCGGCGCCGCAGCATAAGGAATTCCGATGTCCAATAGCTTAATCAATACCGCGATGAGCGGGCTGAATGCGGCTCAGGTGGCGCTCAGTACCGTCAGCAACAACATCTCCAACTACAACGTGGCGGGCTACAACCGTCAGACCGCGATCCTGGCGCAGAACGGCGGCATGGCCACCATGAGCGGCTTTATCGGCAACGGCGTGACCGTCACCAGCGTTAACCGCGAGTACAACCAGTTCATCACCAACCAGCTGCGCGGCGCGCAAAGCGCGTTCGGGGCGCAAAACGCCTATTACGAGAAGATTTCGCAGATCGACAACCTGTTGGCGAGCAAGACCAACCCGCTGTCGACCAACATGCAGGATTTCTTTACCAACCTGCAGAACCTGGTGAGCAACGCCGGTGACGACGCCGCGCGCCAGACGGTGCTGGGCAAGGCCAACGGCCTGGTGAACCAGTTCAACAACACCGACAAATTCCTGCGCGACATGGACAACGGCGTCAATCAGCAGATCAGCGATACGGCGCAGCAGATCAACAGCTACGGCCAACAGATCGCCAAGCTGAACGACGAGATCACCCGTTTGCGCGGCAGCGCCGGCGGCGAACCGAATGCGTTGCTGGATCAGCGCGATCAGCTGGTCACCGAATTGAACCAGCTGGTGGGCGTACAGGTCACGCAACAGGACGGCGACGCCTATACCGTTTCCTTCGCCAACGGTTTGACCCTGGTGCAGGGCAGCAATACGTATCAAGTGGAAGCCGTGCCTTCCAGCAGCGATCCCTCCCGTCTGACCATCGGCTATAACCGCGGCAACGGCGCCAGCGAAGTGCCGGAAGGCCAGATCACCAGCGGCACGCTGAGCGGCGTGCTGAAATTCCGCAGCGAAACGCTGGACGGCGTGCGCAATCAGCTGGGCCAGTTGGCGCTGGCGATGGCGGACAGCTTTAACCAACAGCATCGCGCCGGCTTCGATCTGAACGGTGACGCGGGCGGCGACTTCTTCAGCTTCAGCGGCGGCCGGGTGGTGGATAACACCCGCAACACCGGCGACGCGTCGCTGTCGGTCTCTTACACCGATACCGGCAAGGTGAAGGCCAACGATTATCGCGTCGAGTTCGACGGCAGCAACTGGCAGGTCAGCCGCCTGCCGGACAACGTGAAAGTCAACGCGACGCCGGGCACCAGCGCCGACGGTAAACCGACGCTGAACTTCGACGGGTTGGAAGTGAGCATCGACGGCAATGCGCAGGCCAAAGACAGCTTCACCGTGAAACCGGTCAGCGACGTGGCGGGCAACCTGAAAGTGGCCATCACCGATTCGTCCAAGATTGCCGCCGCCGGTAAAGACGACAGCGGCCGCGGCGATAACGAGAACGCCAAGAAACTGCTGGATCTGCAAACCAAAAACCTGGTGGACGGCAAAGCGACCCTGAGCGGCGCTTACGCCGGCATCGTCAGCGGCGTCGGCAATCAGACCGCCGCCGCCAAGGCCATCGCCACGTCGCAGGCCAAAATCGTCACCCAGCTGGGCGCGCAACAGCAGTCGATGTCCGGCGTCAACCTTGACGAAGAGTACGGTGAACTGCTGCGTTTCCAGCAGTACTACATGGCCAACGCGCAGGTGATTCAGACCGCCAGCTCGCTGTTCGACGCGCTGCTGAACATTCGTTGATTTCATTGTTAATCGGCGCCGATAACGGCGCCGGTCGCTCAGAGTAAGGAACCCACAGCATGCGCATGAGTACCGGCATGATGTACCAACAAAACATGAACGGCATCACGGGCAACCAGTCGCTATTCATGAAGGCCGCCGAGCAGCTTTCCTCCGGCAAGCGAGTGATCAACCCGTCCGACGATCCGTTGGCGGCGTCGCGCGCGGTGATGCTGTCGCAGTCGCAGGCGGAAAACAGTCAATACACGCTGGCGCGCACCTTCGCCCGTCAGAACGTGTCGATGGAAGAAACGGTATTGGCCGGCGCGACCTCCACCATCGCGGACATGAAGGCGTTGATCGTCAACGCCGGCGGCACCGAAAGCGATAACGATCGCCAGTCGCTCGCCACCCAGCTGCAGGGGTTGAAAGATCAGCTGCTGAACCAGGCCAACAGCACCGACGGCAACGGCCGCTATATGTTCGGCGGGTATGTGAACGACAAGGCGCCGTTCGTCGACAACGGCGGCACCGTCAGTTACCAGGGCGGCGACAAGACGGTTGAGCAGAAAGTGGACGCCAACCGCACCATGACCATCGGCCATACCGGCAACGCGGTGTTCATGTCGTTGACCAGCAACCCGAAGCCCGAGCCGGACGGCAGCGCGCCGGTCAGCAACGTATTCGAGAGCATTGATATTGCGCTGAACGCGCTGAAAACCCCGCTGCAGGGCGCCGACGAGGCCACCAAGCAGCAGGTGAACGATGCGCTGGCGAAAGCCAACCGCGGTCTGGACAACTCCTACAACAACGTGCTGAGCGTGCGTGCCGAGCTGGGCAGCCAGCTGCAGGAGATGGATCAGTTGGACAGCATCGGTAAAGAGCGTGACATGACCAATCAGATCCAGATGAGCGCGCTGACGGATGCCGACCTGGCCGAGTCTATCTCGTCCTACTTCATGCAGCAGGCGGCGCTGCAGGCGTCGTACAAAACCTTCAGCGATATGCAGGGCATGTCGTTGTTCCAGATGAATCGTTAAGAGCAATACCCCGTTGCCTGACCGCGACGGGTTTCCCTTTAGTGCGCTTAGAAAACGCCTTCTCCGCCCCGCGGGGAGGGAGGCTTCTTGAAACCGGGCGCACTCGTTTGGCGCGTCGCTCGTTCTCCCACTACTGACTGAGTGACGCGCCTTTTTTTCATCAGGGAAGAAATAATACGATTGTCACCCCTGTTTAATGCGCAATGGCATTATTGAAATCAGCGGTGGAGAAATCACGATGGATATTATTTCCCTGACGATAAATATCGGTGCTATTTCTTTTTCTTCACCACTTTCCATTTTTCACCGGCGGCCGTTTCGCTGATGGCAACTTTAAATCTGTTGCTTTTCCAGTGGGCCATACCGAATAACCGGCGTGCTTTGCGGTTGCTTTTCGCTTTAATCATGATCTCGCTCCTGTAGTTAGCAAAGGTCGATGCTGCGCCCTGCAGCCGGCAGGCTGCCGGACGCATTTATTCAGGGTGTAAGTTATCTGCCGCGCATTTAACTCTGCGCGGCTGCGTTATTTTATTTTTCTCTAACCAATAAGTTTATATTATCGCCGCAGGTGACTGACGGGGTGCGGGCGATATTTTTCTACCGGGTCTATTTTAGGTCGGGGTTTTATTTATTCAAGCCGCCGGAGACATTTGAACCTTAATCCGGATAAAAGACGTTTCTCAGGCTTTTGTCCCAAGAAAGCGTTTTTATTGCCATTTTGTCTCAGGCGGAAGAGGGGGAAAGGAAGGGGCCGCAGGGGCTCAGAAGGTCATGCCGCCGATCACCGCCGCCAGTCGATCGAAGATTTCACCGAACAGGTGCTCACAGAACGGCGCCAACATCGGCATCATCATGCCCAGCGTCATGATGCCGAAGGTCATGGTGACCGGGAAACCGATCACGAAGACCGACAGCTGCGGCGTCATGCGGTTGAGCAGGCCGAGCGCCATGTTGAGCGTCAACAGCAGGCAGATCAGCGGCAATGCCAGCATCATGCCGTTGATGAAGATCAGCGAGCCGACCTGAGTCAACACCAGGAAGCCGTTGCCGTTCAGCGGCTGCGTTTGGATCGGCAGGGTATGGAAGCTGTCCGCCAGCAGCGAAATCAGCCACAGATGGCCGTCAAAGCTGAGGAACAACAACATCGCCAGCAGGTTGAGCAGGCGCGCCAGCACCGGCATGTTCGGGCCGCCGCTGGGATCGAAGAAAGTGGCGAACGACAGTCCCATCTGCATGCCGATCACTTCCCCCGCCAGGCGCACCGCCGCGAAGGCGAACTGCATGGTCAACCCCAGCGCCACGCCGATCAGAATCTGCTGAATCGCCAGCCACAGGCCGGCGGCGGAGAAGATGGGAATATTGCTGGCGGGCAGCGTCGGCGCAATCAGGATGACGATCAGCCCGCCAAGGCCGATTTTGACCTTTTTGCTGATTTGCTTTTCGCTGAATATCGGCGCGGTGCTTATCAGCGCCAGAATGCGCAGCAGCGGCCAAAAGTAGTGGCTGAGCCAGACGGTGAGCTGGGCGCTGTCGAAGGTGAGCACGGTCAGCCGATCAGGGTAGGCAGGTTGCTGAACAGGGTGCGCATGTAGTCCAGCAACAGATTCAACATCCAGGGACCGGCGATGATGATGGTGGCCACCACCGCCAGAATTTTAGGGATGAACGATAGCGTCATTTCGTTGATCTGGGTGGCGGCCTGCAGCAGGCTGACGACCAGGCCGCTGATCAGCGCCGCCAGCAGCAGCGGGGCGGCCAGCGCCAGCGCGACTTTCATCGCCTCGGTGCCGAGCGCCATAACCGATTCAGGTGTCATCTCGCTTTCTCCGGTCAGGGGTTACGAATAGAAGCTCTGCGCCAGCGAGCCGAGCAGCAGCTGCCAGCCATCGACCAGCACGAACAGCATCAGCTTGAACGGCAGCGAGATGGTGGCGGGCGGCACCATCATCATCCCCAGCGCCATCAGCACGCTGGCGACCACCAGGTCGATGATCAGGAACGGAATGAACACCGTAAAGCCGATCTGGAAGGCGGTTTTCAGTTCGCTGGTGACGTAGGCGGGCAGCAGGATGCGCATCGGCACCGCTTCCGGGCCGGCCAGCGGCGGCTGATTGGCCAGCCTGGCGTACAGCGCGAGATCGGTTTCGCGCGTTTGCCGCAGCATGAATTCGCGCAGCGGCTGCGCGCCTTTATCCAGCGCGACTTCCAGCCCGATTTTGTCCTGGCTGAACGGCAGATAGGCATCCTGATAAACCTTGTCGAACACCGGCGACATGATGAAGAAGGTCAGGAACAGCGCCAGCCCCAGCATCACCTGGTTCGGCGGCGCCGACGGCGTGCCCAGCGCGTTGCGCAGCAGGCCGAGCACGATGATGATGCGGGTGAAGCTGGTCATCATCAGCAGCATGGCCGGCAGGAAGGTCAGCGAGGTCAACAGCACCAGCGTCTGCACCGGCAGCGACCAGCTCTGGCCGCCGTTGGCCAGCGGCTGGCTGATCAGCCCCGGCAGTTGCGCGAAAGCCGCCGGGCTGATGAACAGCAGGGCGGCAGGGAGCCAAACCGCCGGGCGGCGGACGAGGGTATGAAGAGTCGAGGTCATGCCGATTTTTCCGGGCGTTTCAGAACTTTTTGCATCAGTTGGCGGAAGTCCGCCGGTGTCGCCGCGTCGGCCTCGCTTGCGTCTTTCGGCGGAGCGGGCAGGGTGTGCAGCGGGGTGATCTGCTGGGCGGTGACGCCCAATACCAACAAGGTGTCATCGACTTCCACCACCACCACGCGCTCGCGCTGCCCGACCTGGCAACTGGCGCGCAGGTTAAGCAGTTTGTTGTTGCGCGCCTGCGGGGCGAAACCCAGCCGACGGAACAGCCAACCGGCCAGCAGGATCAGCAGCAGAATGCCGCCGAGCACGCTGCTGACCTGCATCAACACCGAACCGGCCGGCAGGGCCGGCGCGGCGGGCGGTTGGGTGCTTTGGACGGTAACGGGCGCCGCGGCGGTCATCAGCGGCTCAGTCGACGCATGCGTTCGGATGGGGTGATGATGTCGGTGATGCGCACGCCGAACTTGTCGGCCACCACCACCACTTCACCTTGCGCGATCAGGTAACCGTTGATCAGGATATCCAGCGGTTCGCCGGCCAGGCCGTCCAGCGCCACCACCGAGCCTTGCGACAGGCGCAGCAGCTCTTTGATGGTCATCTTGGTGCGCCCCAGTTCCACGGTCAGCTTGACCGGAATATCCAGGATCAGGTCGATATCCTGCAGGCTGCCGAGCGCATCCTGAGCTTCCAGCGACTTGAACACCCCTTCGGTGCTCGCGCCGGATTTCTCTGAAGACTGCTGCTCGTTAAACGCATCAGCCCACAGATCGTCTACGGATTCCTTTCCTTCGCCAGACGGTTGCTTAGGATCACTCATTGGGCTGTTCCTCACTCAGAGCATTCAAAATAGGGTTAATCAAATGTTCAACACGCAGGGCGTATTGCCCGTTTAACGTGCCGTATTGGCTGGTCAGAACCGGTACGCCGTCCACATGGGCGATCAGGCGTTCCGGCTTGTCTATCGGTAATACATCGCCCGGTTGCAGCTTCAGGACTTTCGACAGCCGCATCGGGATATCGACGAAGTTGGCGATCAGCTCCAGTTCGGAGTGCTGCACCTGCTTCACCAGCGTTTCGCGCCAGTGGCTGTCTTCCTGCCGCGAATTTTCCAGCGGCGGGTTGGTCAACAGTTCGCGCAGCGGTTCGATCATCGCGAATGGAATGCAGATGTTGAACTCGCCGGTCAGCGCGCCGATCTCCACCTGGAACGGCGTGGTGACCACGATGTCGTTCGGCGAGGTGGTGATGTTGGTGAACTTCACCTGCATTTCGGCGCGCACGTACTCCACGTCGATCTTGTAGATGGCGCTCCAGGCGTCGCCGTAGGCGTCCAGCGCCAGGCGCAGCATGCGCTTGATCACCCGCTGTTCGGTCGGGGTGAACTCGCGGCCTTCGACCTTGGTCGGGAAGCGGCCGTCGCCGCCGAACAGGTTATCGACGGCGATGAACACCAGGCTCGGCGCGAACACGAACAGGGCAGTGCCGCGCAGCGGATTCAGGTGCACCAGGTTCAGGTTGGTCGGCACCGGCAGGTTGCGGGCAAACTCGTGATACGGCTGGATTTTGATCGGGCCGACGGTAATGTCCGGGCTGCGGCGCAGCAGGTTGAACAACCCCATGCGGAACTGCCGGGCAAAACGTTCGTTGATGATTTCCAGCGCGTGCAGTCGCTCGCGTACCACGCGGCGCTGGGTGTTCGGATCGTAAGGCTTGACCTCGCTCTCTTTGCCGACCACCGCTTCGGGTTCATCACCCGCGCTGTCGCCGTTGAGCAAGGCGTCGATCTCTGCCTGTGAAAGAATGCTATCGCCCATAGTGATTACCGCAGTATGAAGGCGGTGAACAGCACGTCGCTGACCACCTGCTTCGGTTGTCCCTTAACCAGCGGCGGGCTGAGCACGTCCTTAATCTGCGCCACCAGCTGTTGCTTCCCTTGTTCATTGGCCAACTGACTCGCTTCCTGACGGGAAAGCAGCATCAGCAAGCGGCTGCGCACCTCCGGCAGAAAATCGTTCAGCTGACGGCGGGTACTTTCGTCCGGCAGGCGCAGCGTGAGGCCGATATACAGCACGCGATCCGGGTTGTTGTCCGGCGTCACCAGGTTGACGGTAAAGGTGTCGAGCGGCATGAACACCGGCGCGGCCGGCGGTTGCTGTTTGACGGCGGCCGGTTCGGCGCCGTTTTTATGCTGTTGCAGCAGCCACCAGCTGTAGCCCGCGGCGCCACAGGCGACGACGCTGATCAATACCAGCAGGATGACCAGAAGGGGGCGTTTCGGTGCTGCCGGAAGGGAGTTCTGAGACATAGCCAAATCTAATTCCTGTTGTTCCACCCGCGGCCTGCGTGGCGGCGGGCATAGCGCGCGGCAAAGCCGCACGCATGACATGTAAAGGTATTATCGCGTCTATCGCGGCGTGCAATAGCCTGAATAGACGCGCAAATGGGTGCCAGCTTGGGCGTTTGCGGCGGCTCAGGCGAAAATATCGACGCCGTTGACCGCGTTGGCCATGCGCTGCAACGCCACCGGCGCGCTGACGCCGTCCGCGGCCGCAGCCTCGCCGCCAGCGTGTTCAGCATAGCTGGAACGCCCCTGGCCATTGGAAGCCTGCTGCTGCGCCTGTTGCCATTGCGGGGTGGACTCGCCGCCCACGCTGCTCTGCCCCAGGTTGATGCCGCTCTCGGCCAGCGCGTGACGCAGCTGCGGCATCGCCGCTTCCACCGCCGCGCGCACCTGACCGTGGGCGGAGGCAATGTGCAATTGCGCCTGCTGATCGTCCAGTTTCAACGTGATCTGCAAGGCGCCCAGCTCCTGCGGGTGCAGGCGCAGCTCGGCGCTTTGCTGGCCGTTGCGGTGGAACATCAGCACCTGTTGGTTCAACGCCTGCTGCCATTCCGGGCTGCCCAGCTGCGCGTTTAACTGCGGCGCGGGCGGCGCCGTCACCAGCGCGCCGGCCGGGGCGGCCGTTTGCGTTGGGCTGGCGGCGGCCAGGGCGACGGCGTGATTGAGCGTCGTCGGCTGCTGCGTATCGCTCGCCGGCAGCGGTTGAGCGGCACTGGCGCGCTCGCCGCTGGTCGGTTGCGGGAGCGCCGCCGTGGCGCTATCGCCGTCCGGGGCCGGGGTTTTAGCGTTTGTCACCGTCGTGGCGGCTGACGCCGACGAGCGCGCGACGGTGTTATCACCGGCCGCCGCGATGTTCAGCAGGCCGTTGCCGGGCTGCAGCGCAGTCGCATCGTCAGCGTTTTCCACAGGCAGCGGCCGCTGGCCGTCGGCCGGTTGAGTCTGGGCGACGATCGCGGCCGGCAGCATGGCGTACAGCGCCTGCAGCGTCGCGGCATCCAGCTCTTTGGCCGCGGCGATCGGCGGCTGCGCCGGTTTATCGCCGGCGACGGGCGCATCGGCCTCGGGGCGTTCAGATGAAAGCGCATCGGCTGAGATTGCCGGGTTCTGCAGCAGGCCGCCGCGCTCGCCGAAGGCGGCCAGCAGTTGATTGAGCTGGTTGCGGCTCAGGGCCGGGGCGCGTTCATCGTCCGCGCTCAGCGCGACCGGCGGCTGTTTGCCATCGGCGGCGGGCGCGAAACGCGCGCCGAGCAGCTGGGCGAATGCCGTCGACAGTTGACTCTCATCCAGCGCCGACGTCAGTTCGGCCAGGCCGCCGGCATCGCCGGGTAAGGCCAGGCCGGGCAGGGCGTTCAGATTCATGGGTTGATATTCCTTTGTGCACTGCGTTGAGCGAACTCATCCATCAGTTTTTGATCCCGTTTATTCTCCTGCTGCTGCTCCGCATTTAAGGCGCGGGTATGCAGGGTCTCGAAAGCGTTCAACCGCTGTTGTTTGTCTTGCCATTGCTTCACCGCATGATCCACTTTCTGCCCCCACTGCAGCAGCTGCTGGCGGTGCTGGTCGATGGCCTGTTCCAGCGTGCCGATAAACTGCTGGTAGTTTTGCCAGCGTGAGCTGTCCATGCCGTCGCAGAGCGTATGATTCAGCTTCTGGCGGTATTCGTCCTGATAGTTGAGCAGCATCGACAGCTGTTGCTCCGCCGCCTGCTGCGCCTGCCGAACCTGGCCCAGCTGTTGCGCGGCTTGTTCCACCGCGTCCTGCGCCAGATCGCGCAGGGTAATCAGGGGTGACTGTGATTTCATCGCTCTGCGCCTCTGTGACGTTAAACAATCAACTGCTGCAGCTGTTGACAGGCTTCATCATAGCCGCTGCGTTCAAAGATGCCCTGTTGCAGGTACGCCTCCATCTGCGGGTACAGCGTCATCGCTTTGTCCAGCAACGGATCGCTGCCGGCCGCGTAGGCGCCGACGCTGATCAGATCGCGGTTGCGCTGATAGCTGGCCAGCATCTGTTTGAAGGTGCGAACCCGGCGATAATGCTCCTCGTCGATCAGCGATGTCATGGCGCGGCTGATTGACGCTTCGATGTCGATAGCCGGGTAGTGGCCGGCCTCCGCCAGGCGTCGGGACAGCACCACGTGGCCATCAAGGATGGCGCGCGCCGAGTCGGCGATCGGGTCTTGCTGATCGTCCCCCTCGGTCAACACGGTGTAGAAGGCGGTGATGGAACCGCCGCCGCTGATGCCGTTGCCTGCGCGTTCCACCAGCGCAGGCAGCTTGGCGAAGACCGAAGGCGGATAACCTTTGGTCGCCGGCGGTTCGCCGATGGCCAGGGCTATCTCACGCTGCGCCATGGCGTAGCGGGTGAGGGAATCCATGATCAGCAACACGTGTTGCCCGCGATCGCGGAAATCCTCGGCGATGCGGGTGGCGTAGGCCGCCCCCTGCATGCGCAGCAGCGGCGACACGTCCGCCGGCGCGGCGATCACCACCGAGCGCGCCCGGCCTTCGGCGCCGAGAATGTTCTCGATAAAGTCTTTGACCTCGCGGCCACGCTCGCCGATCAGGCCAACGACGATCACATCCGCCTGGGTATAACGGGCCATCATGCCGAGCAGCACGCTCTTGCCGACGCCGGAACCGGCGAACAGGCCCATGCGCTGGCCGCGACCGACGGTCAGCAGACCGTTGATGGTGCGCACTCCCACGTCCAGCACCTGCTCGATCGGCGTGCGCTGCAACGGGTTGAACGGCGCGGTGATCAGCGGCGCGCGGTAACCGGTTTCCGGCGACGGCAGGCCGTCTAGCGGTTTGGCGCTGCCGTCCAGCACGCGCCCCAGCAGCGCCGGGCCGAGCGGCAGCTGTTTGCCGGCGCTTTGGCCTTCCGGCGCGATGCGGGCGTAAACCCGCGCGCCCGGCACGATGCCTTCCACTTCTTCCAGCGGCATCAGGAACAGCCGCTGGCCGTTGAAGCCGACCACTTCGCTTTCCACTTCCTGCACTTCACCGGCGTCGTGCCGTTCGATGAGGCAGGTCGCCCCGAGCGGCAGCTGCAGCCCGGTGGCTTCCAGCACCAGCCCGGTGGCGCGGGTCAGGCGGCCGTAGCGGCGCACCGTCGGCGCGCGGGCGATGCGTTTTTCCAACGTATCCAGAGAGCTCAGCCAGCGGCCGAGACGCGCGGTCATCAGACTTCTCCCGGTGCCGCCAGGCGACACAGTTCATGCCAGCGCGTCGCCAGACTGGCGTCGAGATCGCCTTCTTCGGCGCTGACCTTGCAGCCGCCCGGGTGCAGTTCGCCGTCCGCCAGCAGGCGCCAGCCGTGCAGGCTGAGGGTAACCCCCAGCTGCTGCTCGACGCGGGGGTAGTCGTCCGGGTGGACCCGCAGCTGCGGTTTGCCGTTGAACATCGGCTCCTGCTGGATCAGCTGTTGGATTTGCGCGAGCAGGGCGGTGCCGTCGCACACCGGCGGTTGGCCCAGCACCTGTTTGGCGGCGGTCAACGCCAGCTGCATCAGCCGGGAAGCGATCACGCTGTCGAGCGCGTCCAGCGTGTGCTGGAATTCGGTGACCAACTGCTGCCAGTGGGCGGTCAGCGGCTGTTGCTGCTGCTGCGCTTCCAGCAGCCCTTGCTGACGGCCTTCTTCCAGACCGGACTGAAAACCGGCCTCATAGCCTTTTTGCTGGCCGTCGGCATAGCCCAACTGCTGGCCCTGTTGCTCGGCCTGCAGCCGCAGCGTCGCCAACTGCTGTTGCAATTCGGCCTGCGCGTCCGGCGACGGATCGCTGTGTTCGAGATCCGGCAGCGGCGGCAGTTCGAACGCCGGTTTCTGTTCGCCCAAATCGTTGAGCGACCAGGGCTGCCAGGGCAGGGTGTTAATGCGATCAGACATAGGTGTCCTCGCCGCCGCCGATGATCATTTCGCCGGTTTCCGCCAGGCGTCTCACCACCAACAGGATGGCTTTCTGCTCGTTCTCCACCTGCGACATGCGCACCGGGCCACGGTTGGCCAGATCGTCGCGCAGGATGTCGGCGGCGCGTTGCGACATGTTCTTGAGGAACTTCTCGCGCAGCGGCTGTTCGGCGCCTTTCAGCGCGATCAGCAGCGACTCGCCTTCCACTTCTTGCAGCAGGCGCTGGATGCTGCGATCGTCGACTTCCACCAGGTTTTCGAACAGGAACATCTCGTCGATGATCTTCTGCGCCAGCTCGCCGTCGTATTCGCGCATCGCGTCGATGACCGCTTCTTCCTGCTGGGTTTTCATCAGGTTGATGATCTCGGCGGCGGTGCGCACCCCGCCCATTTTGCTGCGTTTGAGGTTCTGACCGTCGAGCAGGTTGTTCAGCACCTCGGTCAGCTCCGCCAACGCCGCCGGCTGCACGCCGCCGAAGGTGGCGATACGCAGCATCACGTCGTTGCGCAGGCGTTCGTCGAACAGGGCCAGAATATCCGCCGCCTGGCCGCGTTTGAGGTGCACCAGAATGGTGGCGATGATCTGCGGGTGTTCGTCGCGGATCAGGTCGGCGGCGCTCTGCGGCTCCATAAAGTTGAGCGTTTCCATGCCGGTGGTGGTCTCGCGCGATTCGAGAATGTCTTCCAACAGGCTGGCGGCGCGCTCTTCGCCCAGCGCCTTGACCAGCACCGAACGCAGATAGTCGCTGGCGTTGACGCTCAGCGCCGCGTATTGCTCGGCGTCGTCTTCAAACTCGGTCAGTATTTCGCCGAGCTGTTTGTGCGACACCTGGCTCATGCCGGCCATGGTGCCGCTCAGCAGCTGTACTTCGCGCGAGGAGAGGTGCTTGAACACCTCCGCCGCGCGATCTTCACCCAGCGTCATCAGCAAGATGGCGCTTTTGTCGGTTCCGGTCAGGCTCATATCTCGTTACTCATCCATTGGCGGATTACCAGAGCGACCACGCGCGGGTCTTTGTCAGCCAGATCGCGGATCCGCTGGCTCTGGACTTCTGCGCTGACGCGCTGCTGCGATTTACGACGCTGCGCCAGCTCCTCGTTGCTCGGTTTGCTGCTGTCGACCGCTTTGGCGGCAGGCGCGTTGGCGGCGGCGATGGCGGCCTGTTGCGCCGCCTGGCGCTGTTGCAGCTGCGGCCGCACCAGTTTGCGCCACAGCAGCCAGGCAACCAGCAGCACCAGCAGATAGCGGCCCGCGTCGATCAGGCGATCGATAAACGACTGGCTTTGCCAGAACGGCAGTTCGCCACCGGTCACCTGAGCGTCGGTAAACGGCGTGTTGACCACGTTCAGGGTATCGCCACGGCTACTGGAGTAGCCCATCGCTTCACGCACCAGCGCTTCGATCTGCGCCAGCTGTTCTTTGCTCATCGGCTGCGGTTTGCCGTCTTTATCCGCGCCGAGGTAGTTGACCACCACGGCGACCGACAGACGCTGCACGGTGCCGGCTTTTTGCTGGGTATGGCGGATAGTGCGATCGAGCTCGTAGTTGGTGGTCGCGTCGCGACGGGTATTTTGCGGCACGCCGCTGGCCGCCGCGCTGCGGGTGGTCGCGGCGTTTTGCGCGGCGGCGTTGGCGTTATTGCCCGCCGCCGGCTTGGCGGTTTCAATCGGCGCCGTAGGCGGAGCGCTCGGTTGGTTGGACAGCGCGCCCGGCACGCCGCCGACCTGCGGCCCGCCGATCTGCTCGCTCAGGCTGGTTTGCTGTGAGCGGATGGCGGCTTTATCCGGCTGCTGGTTAGGTTGGTACTGTTCATCGGTTTGTTCGCGCGTGGCGAAGTCGATCTGCGCCGTGACCTGCGCACGCACGTTGGCGCTGCCGACCACCGGGGCGAGGATCGCTTCGATGCGGCGCTGGAAGCCGTTTTCGACTTCGTTGGCGTATTTCAGCTGCGAAGCATTGAGATCGCGCCCGGTGCCGTCGGACTGGGTCAGCAGGCGGCCGGCCTGATCGACCACGGTCACGTTGCCCGGCGGCAGACCGGCGACGCTGCTCGACACCATATAAACGATGGCGTTGATCTGGCCGTCGTCCAGCGCACGGCCGGGTTGCAGGGTCAGCGTTACCGAGGCGGAAGGGGATTTTTGTTCGCGCACGAACAGCGAAGGTTTAGGCAGCGCCAGGTGAACACGGGCGTTTTGCACCGGCCCCAGCGACTCGATAGTGCGCGACAGCTCGCCCTCGAGGGCGCGCTGATAGTTAATCTGCTCGCTGAACTGGCTGATGCCGAATTTTTCCTGATCCAGCAGTTCGAAGCCGACGGCGCCGCCTTTCGGCAGCCCCTGCTGCGCGAGGCGCAAACGGGTTTCATGCACCTTTTCCGCCGGGATCAGCAGCGCTGCGCCATTCTCGGCGAAGCGATAAGGGATATTCATCTGCGTCAGCTGGGTGACGATGGCGCCACCGTCGCGGTCGTTCAGATTGCTGTACAGCACGCGGTAGTCGGGGCTTTTCACCCACAACAGCAGTGCGACGACGATCGCGATCGCGGCGGAAGCGGCGACCAGCAAGGGAATTTTCGGGTTGGCGCGCAGACGGTTCCAGATGGCCTGTAGGCCGTTGTCGCGGCTTTCGCCGGCGGTTATCGAAGCACTCATTTTAGGTCTCGTCCTTCAATGGCGCTCACGATCCCGTACGGGCCGCTGAGCAGCTCCCTGCCAGGCTGATGAACGGTATGGTTAGCGTTGTGTGACAAAACAGACTCCCTGATACACATATCTTCTAAATAGCGGCGCTCCCATTTCTGGGCAGGCCATTATTCGCCTTATCAGACAATTCCGATTGCCCGATAAGCCGGGTTTTTTGCAGTTAATTAACCGCTTTAGGTCCGAAAACGCTGTGCTAGGGTGTGCATCATTGGAGAAGTACAGGGTGAAAACGTCACCCGGCGAGACGAGAGGATTGAGGACCAGATGGCGATTCAGGGCATTGAAGGGGTACTGCAGCAGATGCAGACCATGGCGGTTCAGGCCGGCAAGATGGGGCAAAATGCGGCGCCGCAGGGCGTCAGCTTCGCCAGCGAACTGACCGCGGCGCTCGGCAAGATCAGCGACACCCAGCAGACGGCGCGCAAACAGGCGCAGGACTTTGAGCTGGGCGTGCCGGGCATCAGCCTGAATGATGTGATGGTCGATCTGCAGAAATCGTCGGTGTCTTTGCAACTGGGCGTCCAGGTGCGCAACAAGCTGGTTGCGGCCTACCAGGACATCATGAATATGCCGGTGTGATGAACGTACCGTCCATTTTTCAGTGAAATTTGGCTCGGCGCTGTTAGCCTATGGCGATGGTTATAGGAGGGATAGGATAATGTGTAAATTGCTGTGCCTTGCTCTGGCCATGATGGCGTTGTCTGGATGCGCCGGCCAGAATGATGATTATTCATCGGCGCAAAAAATGGCGCCTCATCAGGATGCTGGCAAAGAGTGGAAGGCGTTTGTCGCGCCGCTGTCGGTGAAGACACAGTCGCCCGGCGAGCGTGAATTGAAACGCGCCGCCCGGCAATACTGAAGCCGTGACGCCAGTCGATGGACAAAAAAAGCCAGCTATCGAAATAGCTGGCTGAAGGTGCGATAAAACATTTATGTGATGTAGGAGCGCCGACGCACGTTCGAGGTGCGTCAACGCGAACATCATATTTGTTATGTTATAACAAATCAATGCTGCCGTGCGTTTGCCTCAGCCCGCTAACGCCACGATGCGCTGGTGGGCGCTTGCCAGCCCCTGGTCGCGGCCGTGCGGTTTCATGTCCAGCCCTTCGGCATAGATGAATTGCACGTCGCCGATCCCCATCAGCCCCAGCACCGAGCGCAGGTAGGGCGTTACGGCGTCGGTCGGATGCCCGGCGTGCATGCCGCCGCGTGAACTGAAGACCACCGCATTGACGCCTTCCACCAGCCCCACCGGGTAGGTGGCGGTATAGTTGAAGGTCATCCGGGCGCGGGCCACCAGATCGAACCAGTTTTTCAGCTGAGTCGGCACGTTGAGGTTGTACATCGGCGCCCCGATCAGCAACAGGTCGCTCTCTTTCAGTTCGGCAATCAGTTGATCGGAGAGCGCCACCGTGGCTTTGGCGCGCGGGCTGACATTTTCCGCACCACGCAGCGCGCTGAACAGCTCGCCGTCCAACACCGGTAGATCCAGCGCCGTCAGATCGTGTTCGACGATCCGATCGTTGTATCCTTTCGCTTTGCGCGCCGCCAGATAGCGGTCAATCAGGTTATTGGTCTGCGAGTCATTTCCCATAATGCTGGATTTGAGAGCCAGTATTTTTTTCATGCTGCTGTCCTCTGACGGTAATCTGTGGTTTTCACCGGGGACTCCGGAATGACTGCAGGTTATCATTGCTTAATGTTCACCAGTGGTGATAGGTTTTCACCTAATTGATTCCATATTGGCAACATTAAGATGAAAAGCGATCTGAGTGCGCTGCCGGCCTTTGTTGCCGTAGCGGAAGGCGGCAGTTTCGCCGCCGCCGCAGAGAAACTGCATCTGACGCGTTCTGCGGTCAGCAAAATCGTGTCGCGTCTGGAGGCGCGGCTGGGCGTGATGCTGTTTATGCGCACGACGCGCAGCCTGAGCCTGACGGACGAAGGCGCGCTGTACTATGAACACTGTCGACAGGCATTGGCGAACGTTCAGGCGGCGGAAAATCAGCTCGACAGCGGCAAGATGCAGGTCAGCGGCCGGCTCAGAGTCTCGGTGCCGGTGCTGTTCGGCCACCTGTGCATTGCGCCCTTGTTGACGGTGCTGGCGAACGAGCATCCGTTACTGACGCTGGAAATCTCATTCAGCGACCGCAGGATCGATCTCGTCGACGAGGGATTCGATCTGGCAGTGCGCATCGGCGAACTGGCGGACAGCGGCAGTTTGGTTGCCCGACGTCTGGGCGAACATGGCATGCTCCTGTGCGCGTCGCCCGACTACGTGCGGCGCTGCGGCGAGCCGAGCACGGTGGAAGCGTTAAGCCGGCATCAGGCGGTGGGGTATCTGCACGCCGGCGCCGTGCTGCCGTGGCAGCTGCGTGGCGAAAACGGTGAGCTGCAATCATTCAGCCCCCCGGCCAAGATGATGATGGATGATATGCAGGGGATCGTCGATGCGATATCCGCCGGTGCCGGCATTGCCTGGCTGCCGGAGTGGCTGGTGCGCGAGCGGCTGATGGCGGGGACGTTGGTGGAGATCATGCGCGGTGAGTCCAACCTCAGTTTCCCGGTCAACGTGGTGTGGCCCTATATGCCTTACCAGCCGCTCAAGGTGCGGCTGGCGGTGGACAAACTGGTGGCTGAGCTGCCCGCAAAATTGGCGCTTGTGCCGCCGCCGTTATCGCAGCGGTAATCACCGCGTCGCAACCGACAGGAAATGGGGGCAATGTCCCGAATAGAGGGGCGAACATTGTGCTGTCAGGCTTATTGAATGTGCCGGTGAGCGTTTATTATGGCCTTATTAGTAGGGTTATTATTCGAGGCAGGTCAATGAGCAGTAAAAGCGAATCCAGATGGCGCCTGATCAGTATTTTAATGCTGGCGGTGTTAGTCGCGTTAATTGGCGTGTTGGTCAAACTGGATTGAAGTCTGACCAGGCGATAAAAAACCTGGCCGTTTTATTGTGCGGCCAGTAAACGCATCATGTCTTCTTCATACAGTAAGGCTAACAGCCACACCCCCAACAACATTATTGCCAGAGAAAATAATCGCTTTTCATTGCGCATCGTTTAATTCGCTTTCGGCGGATGGACGTGGCTTAGCGTATCTCAGCGTTGTTACAACCGTTAGGGACTTGTGTTAAATAAAGCCATTTTGTTGCGCGTCTATTTATGTTTCTCCGGCGACCATCGCCTCAATGCCCTGAGAGCCGGGTTCCATAATCCTTTGGTGGCCGCGAATGGCGGTAGGCGCGAAACCGAAGCGTTTGCGAAAACGTTCGGCGAAACGCGACGCGCTTTCATAACCCACATGCTGCGCGATGGCGGAGATCGGCCAGTCGGTCGATTGCAGCAGGGCCAGCGCGCTGCTCATCCGGACGTCGATCATCAGGTTGCGCAACGCGGTGTTTTCCATCGACAGTTTGCGGCGCAACATCACTTCACTCATCGACAGGCTCTCCGCGACTTTGGCCGCCGTCCAAATGCTGTGCGGATCGGTCGCCAGGCAGCGACGCACGCGCTGCGTCAGATCCTTGGCTTCGTTGTGAATAAAGCGAATGCCGAATTGGGCCAGCCACAGCAGAATTTCCAGCATTTTGTGCCGCACGATGATGGTGGGAAAGCGTTGCCGCAGCGTCAGCGCCAGGCCGGTGGTTTCAAAACTGTGCTTTAGTGCGCAGGGCAGATTGCGCAGCGCCAGGACGGCATCGAACGGCATCGCCGCCGGCGTTTCCTCGGCCGGAGGTTGGACGGTGAGCAGCAGGGGATCGCAGGTCAGCAGTTGGCAACTGAATACGCCGTCTTCGGACGGGCCGTTAATAATGTCCACCGTTTGCCCGCCGTCGATAATCAACAGCTCGCCGGGATGAGCGACCACTTCGTGTTGTTGCCAGCGTACGCGCTTATGGCCTTGTTGTATCAGATACAGATGTGGTTGCTCAAAATAGACTGAAGGGAATAATAATTCAGTATACTGAATGATGTGCGCTGAGGCGCCAATTCCAGGACAGAGATTAATTGTACGTTCCATCGATATTCATTTCGCAGCCATTATCTGGGAATATCTTTACGCTTTGATCCGCGCTGGAGCAACATTTTTCCATGGGCCGTGAAACACAGCGGCGAGTTTTATCTATCAAAAATCAATTTCCTGATGAACAGAAAACGTCCGTGTCGGGATGATGTTTATCCATTAAAGTGAGAGCCAGGCTCGAAGCGCGCATTTTACCAATTACCCATAAACTGAATAATTCAAATGCCATAGATTAATATCCTAACGTAACCCGAGGGTAATAGCGCATAGTGCTATTTAATCCATTTTCGTCAGTATTGTCGATCTTATCGGACCTGTGGCTCTCCCAGCAGCAGCGCGCGGTCATGAAACTGGCCGTAGGTGTTGTTGACCACGTTTTGGCGCGTCGACTGTTCAATAAGCGTTTTCAGCTCATCCATCCGTTGCTGCAACAGACGTTTGAGCTCGGTTTCGTTGTCGAGGATCTGTTGCAGCTTATTGCGCAACATCTCCTGCAACGCCATGGACGGGCCGGCTTGCCCGGTAAAGGCGGCGGTTTTTTCCACCGCCGTCACGTAGGCGAATTCAAGCTCGACGAGCTCTTCCCAGCGCCCGGTTTGCGCCAGCGCAATCATCTGGCTGCTCAGGGTGTAAATTTGTTGATAAGCGGCTAACAGCTGCTGTTGACGTTCCATTACACGGCGTCCTGCGAAGGTTGGTAGTTGGGGCCGATCTGGCGCCAGGCATCGGCGATGTTTTCCAGCAGTTTGACCACCTCGGCAATCGCCGCTTCGTCGTTGTGCAGATTGGCCTGCATCAGGCGACGCTTCATATAGTCGTATAACGCCGCCAGGTTTTCGGCGATCTCGCCGCCCTGCTGAGGATCGAGGCCGCTTTTCAGGCCGTTGTCGATGATGTTGATGGCTTTGGAGAGCGCCATGCCTTTGCCGGCGATATCGCCCTGGTTCATCAGGATGCGTGCGCGAAGCAGGGCGCTGAGCGCCCCGTCGAACAACATCACGATTAACTGGTGCGGGCTGGCGCTCATGGCGCCGCTTTCCAGACTGACCTGTGCATAGGCCTGAGTGCCGCTACGGTTATACATGCTGTTTTCTTTACCTTGTTAAAGGGTTACTTTGCCGAGAATTGTTGCTGTAAGTAGTTACCCGTGCTGCTCAATTTGGACATCATGGTATCCAACTGAACGAACTGCTGCTTATAGCGATCGATAGTGTTTTGAATGCTGGCGGTGACCGTGGTGATCTGGCTGTTCAGGCGATCGAGGTTAGTGTTGATGCTTTTGGTCGAGTTCTCGATGATGCCGCCGGCTTTGATGTAATTTTGGATCTCGTTGTGGATCTCGGTGGCCATGCCGGTGTCTTTGCCGTTGCCGGCGAAGAAGTTGGCGACCTGCTCCGGTTTTTCGTCGATGGCTTTATTCAGCTTGGTGCTGTCGATTTCCAGTTTGCCGGTTTTGGTGTTGGTGGTGATGCCGAGGTTGCCCAGGCCTTTCAACTCCGGGTTGTCCTGTGCGGCGCTCAGGGCACTTTTGATCGAAGACTGAATACCGCGCAGGGTATTGTCGCCCAGCAGCGCACCGTTCTTGGCGTTCTGCGCTTCGCCAGGTTTGACCGGAGTGTATTTGGTCAGCGAATTGAAGGTGTCCAGCAGTGAGTTGTAGTTATCCACCCATTCTTTAATCTTGTCGGCGCTGCCGCTTTTATCGATACCGATCACCAGGTTTTGCGGTTCGCCGGCTTTGGTGGTGGTTTTCAGGTCGAGGGTGACACCCTGCAGGGCATCGGCGATCGAGTTGGTGCTGCGCTTGATTTTCGTCCCGTTGACGACAATTTCCGCATCCTGACCGGGCACGGTTTGCTTCATGGCTGTGCTGCCATCTTTAGGTGGCGTCTTTGGATCGTAGTTGAGGATGGCGCCCAACTTGTCGTCGTTGTTGACCTGTACCGCAATAGTGTTCTTTTCGCCGGGTGTGGTGGAGCTCAGTGCCAATTGGTAGTCGTTGTCGCCGACGCGCATGATGCTGGCGGTGACGCCGGATTTCGATTTATTGATGGCGTCGCGCATCTCGACCAGCGAGGTCTGATCGTCGCTGAGCGGGATTTTTGTTTCTTTTGGCGGGTTGCCGGCGGTGATGCTAATCGAACGATCGCTGCTGCCCGGATTACCCAACTTGGCCTGCTGGTCGGCGATTGGCGCCTGAGTGGTCAGCGTTTGCGGCTGTGCCAGTTTCAGCACTTCGATTGAATAGTTGCCCGGCACCGATTTGTCGGTGGTGGTCACGGTAAACTGATCGTGCTTGGTCGCGGTGGTGTTGTTGAAGAATTCCGGCTTAGCCAAGTCTTTGCTCAGATTGTCAAACTTCTCCAGCGAGCTTTTCAGCGTGCCGTAAGCGGTTAGTTGGGCGTTGTAGCTGGTTTGCTGGGTGGTATATGGCGTCAGGCGCTGTTGTTCCGCTTTGGTCAGCTTGTCCAGCAAACCGTTGAGGTCGAGTCCTGAGCCGATGCCTAATGAACTGATCGATGCCATTCGTGCTTCTCCTTGGTAATGACTTTATTCGCTTTACGCGTTATCGGCCCAGTGGCGAAAAAGTTTACCGAAAAAAATAAAAAACCGATGGCGCAATAGAAGAGGGAAAAACCGCGTTATTTTCGCCATTGCCGTAAACGCAAAAATTTTTAAAAAATTGCTAAAGGTTGTTAGGGGAGGGCCGATACCTGAGGGGACGGTGGTTGACGCCGTGGGCAAACAAGCCCGAACCTTTTAACTGTGTTGCGAAGAACGCAACTGACTCGTAAGGAAAGCAAACAATGGCACAAGTAATCAACACTAACAGCCTGTCGCTGATGGCGCAGAACAACCTGAACAAATCTCAGTCTTCTCTGGGCACTGCGATTGAGCGTCTGTCTTCCGGTCTGCGTATCAACAGCGCAAAAGACGATGCTGCGGGTCAGGCTATCTCCAACCGTTTCACTGCGAACATCAAAGGCCTGACTCAGGCTTCTCGCAACGCCAACGACGGTATCTCTCTGGCACAGACCACTGAAGGCGCGCTGAACGAAGTTAACGACAACCTGCAGAACATCCGTCGTCTGACCGTACAGTCTCAGAACGGTTCCAACTCTGCCAGCGACCTGCAGTCTATCCAGGACGAGATCTCTCAGCGTCTGTCTGAAATCAACCGCATCTCCGAGCAGACTGATTTCAACGGCGTGAAAGTATTGAGCGCAGATCAGAAACTGACCATCCAGGTTGGTGCAAACGACGGCGAAACCATCGATATCGAACTGAAAGACATCAACGCTAAAACTCTGGGCCTGGAAAAATTCAGCGTGGCCGATGGCATTGATAAAACCAAAGTAGCTGCAGCTGCACCTGCTACCGTGAAAACCGGCACCAGCGTGGCTATCAACACAGGCACCGTTAAGGCTGATGCTAAAGATATCACCGGCTACGAAAAAGTGGGTGACGATGTATTTGCTATCAACGCCGATGGTGACTACTACAAAGCAACTTTCGATAAAGCAACCGGCGACCTGAAATCCGTTGGCACCAAAGAAACCACCAAACCAACCGGCGGCACTGCGGTAACCAGCATTGAGAAAGAAGTGGCACCTACCGGCCCTGACGCAGCCAACCTGCGTTCTTACGACAATGGCAAATCTTATGTTATCCAGGAAGGCACCGGTGCCGATGCCAAATACTTCAAGGCGACCGTAGACGCAGCCGGTAAAGTGACCAAAGGCGCTGAGCAGTCCACCGAGCCAAAAACTGCCGACCCGCTGGCTACCCTGGACAAAGCGCTGTCTCAGGTTGACTCCCTGCGTTCTTCTCTGGGTGCGGTACAGAACCGTTTCGATTCTGTTATCAACAACCTGAACAGCACCGTGAACAACCTGTCCGCTTCTCAGTCCCGTATTCAGGATGCTGACTACGCGACCGAAGTGTCCAACATGAGCCGTGCCAACATCCTGCAACAGGCTGGCACCTCTGTTCTGGCACAGGCTAACCAGTCTACTCAGAACGTTCTGTCCCTGCTGCGTTAATCGTCTCTCCCGATTAACTGTCGCAAAGAAACCCCGCTTCGGCGGGGTTTTTTTATGCTCGCGCACCGCGCGGTTATTACATGGCGCAAATAAAGCCCGTTTTGTGCGACTGTTCAGCCGATTGGCATTTCGCCCCCTACGCATAATAGCGCTGACTCTCTTATCCGCAGGTTTAAGACATAGTGAGCGATCTGTATACCGCCGAAGGCGTGATGGACAAAAATTCTCTCTGGCTGCGCTACGTCCCGTTAGTGCGCCACGAGGCGCTGCGCCTGCAGGTCAGGTTGCCCGCCAGCGTGGAGCTTGACGACTTGCTGCAGGCCGGGGGAATCGGGTTATTGAACGCCGTTGAGCGTTATGACGCCCTACAGGGAACCGCCTTTACCACCTATGCGGTGCAGCGCATTCGCGGCGCGATGCTCGACGAGCTACGCAGCCGCGACTGGGTGCCGCGCAGCGTGCGGCGCCACGCGCGCGAGGTCGCGCAGGTGATGCGGCAACTGGAACAGCGTTATGGCCGGCCGGCGAGCGAGACGGAAGTGGCGCAGACGCTGAATATCTCGCTGGATGAGTACCGTCAAATTCTGTTGGACACCAATAACAGCCAGCTTTTCTCTTACGACGAATGGCGCGAGGAGCATGGCGAAAACGCGGAACCGATGCTGGAAGGGCATGAAGAGGCCAACCCGCTGCATCACCTGTTGGAAGGCAGCCTGCGCCAGCGAGTGATCGACGCCATCGAGGCGTTGCCGGAGCGCGAAAAAATGGTGCTGACGCTGTATTACCAGGAAGAGTTGAATCTCAAAGAGATCGGCGCCGTGCTGGACGTCGGGGAATCCCGCGTCAGTCAACTGCACAGTCAGGCGATCAAACGGCTGCGTGCGCGGCTGGCGAACGATACCTGACGGCGGGCTGCCGCCCCCTCAACTCGATGACTCATGCGACAATCGGACTGCCCCTTATGCCAGGAATACTGTTGAAGAAACGGCCGCTTAGCCGTTACCTGAAAGATTACAAGCACAGCCAGACCCATTGCTCCCAGTGCGGTAAATTGTTGGACCGCATGGCGCTGGTGTTTCGCGGCAAGATAATCAATAAAGAAGCCATCGCGCGCATGGACCAGCCGATCGACGATGCGGTCTGGCAAAACGTGCAGCATGAGCTGACCGCGCTGTGCCGCTTTTGCAGCGAGATTTCCTGCAACAGCCACCCGAGCTATTTCGACATCATGGCGTTCAAGCAATATCTGTTCGAACAGACCGAGATGAGCCACAGCACCATTCGCGAGTACGTGGTGCGGCTGCGCCGGCTGGACGAAATGCTGGTGGCGCGTAATTACCCGGCGGACAAGTTCGCCAACTGCGCCAGCCATCAGCGCATTATCGACGATCTGCCTACCGCGGCGCACAACAACTATCGCATTGCGCTGCGCAAATACGATCAGTATCTCGCCTGGCAGCGCAGCTACTGAGATTTTCCCCGGCCGCTGGGCCGGGGTCTGCGGATCCCCCCGTGATAAAGGATGATTATTCAGTTCACATCTGCTAAATCTATCGGTTATCAGATGTTGATACTCGATTCCCTGGGGGGAAGTAGTGAACCTGCAACAACAACTGGCGCAATTTCCGCGTCTGGATCTGGTTGGCGTCGCCACGCCGCTGGAAAAGCTGTCCCGTCTCTCCGATTATCTCGGCCGTGAAATCTACCTTAAACGTGACGATGTCACCCCTATGGCCATGGGCGGCAACAAGCTGAGAAAGCTTGAGTTTCTGGCTGCCGATGCGCTGAGGCAAGGCGCCGATACGCTGGTTACCGCCGGCGCCATTCAATCCAACCACGTGCGCCAGACTGCGGCGGTGGCGGCGAAACTGGGCCTGCACTGCGTCGCGCTGCTGGAAAACCCTATCGATACCCGCGCGGAAAACTACCTGACCAACGGCAACCGCCTGTTGCTCGGCTTGTTCAACGCCGAAGTGGTGATGTGCGAAGCGCTGCACGATCCGCAGCAGCAGCTGGCGGAGCTGGCGACGCGCCTCGAGGCGCAGGGCTTCCGGCCTTACGTGGTGCCGGTGGGCGGCTCCAATGCGCTGGGCGCGCTGGGATACGTGCAGTGCGCATTGGAAATCGCCGAACAGAGCCAACGCAGCAACGTGGCGTTCAGTTCGGTGGTGGTGGCGTCCGGCAGCGCAGGCACCCACGCCGGGCTGGCGGTGGGGCTGCAACAGCTGCTGCCCGAAACCGAGTTGATCGGCGTGACGGTCTCGCGCACCGTGATCGATCAGTTGCCGAAGGTGGAACAAATCCAGAAAGCCCTGGCCTGTTCGCTGAATATCGACGAACTGGCGCCGATCGCGCTGTGGGACGATTACTTCGCGCCGCAGTACGGCATGCCGAATGAAGAAGGTATGGCGGCGGTGCAGCTGCTGGCGCAGCAAGAGGGGGTATTGCTGGATCCGGTGTATACCGGCAAAGCGATGGCCGGTTTGATCGACGGCATCGTCCAGCGGCGTTTCCGCGACGAAGGGCCCATCCTGTTCGTTCACACCGGCGGTGCGCCGGCGCTGTTCGCCTACCATCCGCAGGTGTAAATGCCGCTTGTTATTCCATTTTGAACTATATTTATAAAGTTATATTCCTTTATGCGGGCGGTCGCACTGTTAAAGTGCTGATATCAAAAAAGATAAATAACACACAGGGGTGTTTATGATGTTTGCGAAAGTTCGTCGTCAATGGTTGTTGGGCGTGGTGGGTATTGCGTTGGCCGCCGGTGTGACGACGCAAACCTACGCCGCCGATAACCTGCTGCAGCAGGTGAAACAGCGCGGCACGCTGATCGTTGGGCTGGAAGGCACCTATCCGCCGTTCAGCTTCCAGGGTGAAGACGGCAAATTGACCGGTTTCGAAGTGGATTTCGCCAACGCGCTGGCGCAACATCTGGGCGTGAAAGCCAAGCTGAACCCGACCAAGTGGGACGGCATGCTGGCGTCGCTGGAGTCAAAACGCATCGACGTGGTGATCAACCAGGTGACAATCTCCGATGAGCGCAAGAAGAAATATGACTTCTCCACCCCTTACACCGTTTCCGGCATTCAGGCGCTGGTGAAAAAGGGCAACGAAGGCACGATCACCAAGCCGGAAGACCTGAAGGGCAAGAAGGTCGGCGTTGGCCTGGGCACCAACTATGAGCAATGGCTGCGTGCGAACGTGCAAGGTGTAGACGTGCGCACTTACGACGATGATCCGACCAAGTATCAGGATCTGCGCGTCGGCCGTATCAACGCCATTCTGGTGGACCGTCTGGCGGCGCTGGATCTGGTGAAGAAAACCGGCGATACGCTGGCGGTGGCCGGCCCGGCATTCTCCCGCCAGGAGTCCGGCGTGGCGCTGCGCAAGAATAACCCAGAGCTGCTGGCCGCGATTGACCAGGCGATCGCCGAGATGCAAAAAGACGGCACGCTGGCGAAGATCTCCGAGAAATGGTTTGGCGCGGACGTAACTAAATAATGCACGAAAGTATTCAACTGGCGCTGGATTCAGCGCCATTTTTATTGAAGGGCGCCATACTGACGCTCCAGCTTAGCCTGGGCGGCATGGCGTTCGGCCTGTTGCTTGGTTTTCTGCTGGCGCTGATGCGCCTTTCGCCGCTTTGGCCGCTGTCGTGGCTGTCGCGCATTTACGTATCGCTGTTCCGCGGCACGCCGCTGATCGCCCAGCTGTTTATGATCTATTACGGTCTGCCGCAGTTCGGCGTTGAATTCGATCCTTTCCCGGCGGCGCTGATTGGCCTGTCGCTCAATACCGCCGCTTACACCTCAGAAACGCTGCGCGCGGCGATTTCGTCGATCGATAAAGGGCAGTGGGAAGCCGCCGCCAGCATCGGCATGACCCGTTGGCAAACCCTGCGCCGGGTGATCTTGCCGCAGGCGGCGCGCACCGCCTTGCCGCCGCTGGGCAACAGTTTTATCGGCCTGGTGAAAGACACTTCGCTGGCCGCCACCATTCAGGTGCCGGAACTGTTCCGCCAGGCGCAGCTGATCACCTCGCGCACGCTGGAAGTGTTCACCATGTACCTGGCGGCATCGCTGATTTACTGGGTGATGGCGACCCTGCTTTCCGCACTGCAAAACCGTCTGGAAGCCCACGTTAATCGCCAGGATCAGGAGTAGCGCATGAGTGCCATTGAAGTTAAGCAATTGACCAAGCAGTTCAAAGGTCAGACGGTGCTGCATGGGATCGATCTGGCGGTGGACGCCGGCGAAGTGGTGGCGATCATCGGGCCGAGCGGTTCCGGGAAAACCACCTTGTTGCGCTGCATCAACCTGCTGGAGGAGCCGGATTCCGGCACCATCCGCGTCGGCGATATCCGGATCGACGGCAGCAAGCCGCTGAGCAAACAGAAAAATCAGGTGCGCGCGCTGCGTCAGCAGGTCGGTTTCGTGTTCCAGAACTTCAACCTGTTTCCGCACCGTTCGGTGCTGGAAAACATCATTGAAGGGCCGGTTATCGTTAAAGGCGAGGCGAAAGCCAGTGCCGAACAGCGTGCTCGCGCGTTGCTGGCCAAAGTGGGCCTGAGCGGCAAAGAGGCGGCTTATCCGCGTCGGCTGTCCGGCGGGCAGCAGCAGCGGGTGGCTATCGCGCGCGCGCTGGCGATGCAGCCGGAGGTGATTTTGTTCGACGAGCCGACGTCGGCGCTCGATCCCGAGCTGGTGGGGGAAGTGCTCAATACCATGCGCTCACTGGCGGAAGAGAAACGCACCATGGTGATCGTCACCCATGAGATGAGCTTCGCTCGCGACGTGGCCGATCGGGTTATCTTTATGGATCACGGCCGCATCGTCGAACAGGGCCCGGCCAAAGCGCTGTTCGCCAATCCGCAGCATCAGCGCACCCAGCAATTCCTCGACAAGTTCCGGAATCAATAAGGCGTCGGGGGCGTTTCCCCCGACCGCATTCACTCCGCTTTCAACCATTCGTTTCGCGCGGCGGCGGCGAGAAATCCGCTGCGGCTGCTGTATCCCAGATATTACCGAACCCGAAAGCCAATGCGTTTCGTAGCGCTCTGACGCGGCTTTCAAGCAGAGTAATCCATCGTCCATGAGCGACGCCCCACCCTGTAAGGATAACAAGACGCTAACGGCCGATCGGCCTGCGGACAATAAAAAACCCTGCACGAGTGCAGGGTTTGCCTAGCGGTAAGCCCATCAGGCTGCAACGCGTGCAGCCTTGAGGATGCGTTAACCGATGGTCATCAGGCTGGCGTTACCGCCGGCGGCGGCGGTGTTGACGCTCAGGGAACGTTCGATCAGCAGGCGTTCCAACAGGATGTTGGTTTCACCGTGGGCGAAGCCCTGCACCGAGACGATGGCGCCGCCGCGCTGGGCGATCTGCTCGCACAGGGTGCGCAGCTGGTCGGCATCGCCGTGGTAGATGGCGGCGTCGAACTCGACCTTGTCCTGCTGCCAGTCTTTGCTGAAGGCGATGCGCGCCTGCACATCGTTCGGCAAGCGGCGGAACAGATTGCGTTGCAGTTCCGCTTCCGGCCACAGCGCGCAGCTGCCAACCGCCAGCACGGCGGCCAGCTGGATCAGCGCGTCGGTTTCGTTATCCGCCAGGCACAGCACGCGTTCACGCGGCAGCAGGGCATAGGTGTTGCGCTCGCCGGTCGGGCCCGGCAGCGGACGTACGGTGCCGCCCTGGCCCAGTTCCGCATAACGTTGCGCCAATGCCGCCAGTTCGCCTTGTTGGCTGGTGACCGCCCACTTCTCCAGCGATTGCAGCGCGCCCAGCAGCTGCGGCCGCGCGGTAGCTTCCATCGGGCGCTCTTCGTCCTGGCGGTGCAGCGTACGTTGCAGCGCGTCGTCCGGACGGTTGGCCAGCAGACGGTACAGGTACAGCGGGCCGCCGGCTTTCGGGCCGGTGCCCGACAGGCCTTCGCCGCCGAACGGCTGTACGCCGACCACTGCGCCGACCATGTTGCGGTTAACGTACAGGTTGCCGACCTTGGCGCGTTCGGTCACCCGGGCGATGGTTTCATCGATACGGGTGTGAATGCCCAGCGTCAGGCCATAACCGGCGGCGTTGATCTGATCGACCAGCGCGTCCAGATTGTTGCGCTGGAAGCGCACCACGTGCAGCACCGGGCCGAAGATCTCTTTCTGCAGCTCGTCGAAGCTGTCGAGCTCGATCAGCGTCGGCTTGATGAAGGTGCCGCGCGCCCACTCTTTCTCATCCTGCGCGCTGCCTTTGGCGGCCTGGTATACCTTGCGGCCTTTGGCGCGCATCGCCTGGATGTGGCGTTCGATGCCGGTTTTGGCTTCGGCGTCGATCACCGGGCCCACGTCGGTGGACAGGCGTTCCGGGTTGCCCATGCGGCATTCGGCCATCGCGCCGCGCAGCATTTGCAGCGTGTGCTCGGCCACGTCTTCCTGAATGCACAGGATACGCAGCGCGGAGCAACGCTGCCCGGCGCTGTCGAAGGCGGAAGCCACCACGTCGGTCACCACCTGTTCGGTCAGGGCGGAGGAGTCGACGATCATGGCGTTCAGGCCGCCGGTTTCGGCGATCAGCGGCGTCGGACGGCCTTGCGGATCCAGACGACCGGCGATGCTGCGCTGCAGAATGCCGGCGACGTCGGTGGAGCCGGTAAACATCACGCCGCGGACGCGGGCGTCGTTAACCAGCGTTGAGCCGACGGTTTCACCCTGGCCCGGCAGCAGCTGCAGCACGCCTTGCGGAATGCCGGCTTCCAGCAGGATACGCACCGCCTGCGCGGCCACCAGCGGCGTTTGCTCGGCCGGTTTGGCCAGCACGCTGTTGCCCGCCGCCAGCGCGGCGGCGATTTGGCCGGTGAAGATCGCCAGCGGGAAGTTCCACGGGCTGATGCAGACCACCGGGCCCAGCGGGCGGTGGCTGTCGTTGGCGAAATCGTCGCGTACCTGGCCGGCGTAGTAGTGCAGAAAATCGACCGCTTCACGCACTTCGGCGATGGCGTTGTTGAAGGTTTTACCCGCTTCGCGCACCAGAATGCCCAGCAGGCTTTGCAGCTGGCTTTCCATCAGCTCGGCGGCGCGTTCGAGGATCGCGGCGCGCTCCGTCGGCGGTGTCGCGAACCAGATTGGGCCGGCGGCCGCGGCGGCGTCGAGCGCGCGGCTGACTTCGCCTTCGGTGGCTTCACGCACGTAGCCGACCACATCGCCCGGCTCGGCCGGGTTAATCACCGGCTGTTCGACGCCCTGATCCAACTCGGCGTCGATGATCGGTTCCGCGCGCCATGGATGGCTGGCGCTGGTGAGCAGGGCGCTGGACAGCGAAGCCAGACGCTGTTCGTTGGACAGATCCAGACCGCTGGAGTTGGTGCGCTTCTCGCCGTACAGCTCGCGCGGCAGCGGGATGCGCGGATGCGGCAGGCCAATTTGACCTTCGCTGGCCGCCAGCGCTTCCACGGCGCTGACCGGATCGGCCACCAGCTCGTCGAGTGGCAGGGTGGCGTCGGCGATGCGGTTGACGAACGAGGTATTGGCGCCGTTTTCCAACAGGCGGCGCACCAGGTAAGCCAGCAGCGTTTCATGGGTGCCGACCGGCGCGTAGATGCGGCAAGGGCGGTTCAGTTTGCCGTCGGCCACTTTGCCCACCACCTGTTCGTACAGCGGTTCACCCATGCCGTGCAGGCACTGGAACTCATACTGACCAGGGTAGTAGTTGTTGCCGGCCAGGTGATAAATGGCGCTCAGCGTATGGGCGTTGTGGGTCGCGAACTGCGGATAGATCAGGTTCGGCACCGACAGCAGCTTGCGGGCGCAGGCCAGATAGGAAACGTCGGTGTACACCTTGCGGGTGTATACCGGGTAGCCTTCCAGGCCGTCCATCTGGGCGCGTTTGATTTCGCTGTCCCAGTAGGCGCCTTTCACCAGACGTATCATCAGGCGACGGCGGCTGCGTTGCGCCATGTCGATCACTGCGTCGATGGCGAACGGACAACGTTTCTGGTAGGCCTGAATCACGAAGCCGATACCGTTCCAGCCGGCCAACTGCGGTTCGAAGCACAGCTTCTCGAGCAGATCGAGCGAGATCTCCAGACGGTCGGCCTCTTCGGCGTCGATATTGATGCCGATATCGTACTGGCGTGCCTGCAGGGTCAGCGACAGCAGGCGCGGGTAAAGCTCTTCCATCACGCGTTCGTACTGCGCGCGGCTGTAGCGCGGGTGCAGGGCGGACAGCTTGATGGAGATGCCGGGGCCTTCATAGATGCCGCGGCCGTTGGAGGCTTTGCCGATGGCGTGGATAGCCTGCTGATAGGAAACCAGGTAGGCCTGGGCGTCGGCTTCGGTCAGGGCGGCTTCCCCCAGCATGTCGTAGGAGTAGCGGAAGCCTTTTTCTTCCAGCTTGCGCGCGTTGGCCAGCGCTTCGGCGATGGTTTCGCCGGTCACGAACTGTTCGCCCATCAGGCGCATCGCCATGTCCACGCCTTTGCGGATCAGCGGCTCGCCGCTCTTGCTGATAATGCGGTTCAGCGAGCGGGACAGATTGGCTTCGTTATGGGTCGACACCAGCTTGCCGGTGAACAGCAGGCCCCAGGTGGCGGCGTTGACGAACAGCGACGGGCTGCGCCCCAGGTGCGAGTGCCAGTTGCCGTTGCTGATCTTGTCGCGGATCAGGGCATCGCGGGTCGGTTTGTCCGGAATGCGCAGCAGCGCTTCCGCCAGGCACATCAGCGCCACGCCTTCCTGCGAGGAGAGGGAGAACTCTTGCAGCAGGCCTTGCACCATGCCGGCGCGGCCGTTTGCACTTTTTTGGTTACGCAACTTCTCGGCGATGCCGTAGGCCATTTTATGAGTGGCCTGTGCAAGATCGGCGGGTAATCGCGCCTGTTCGAGCAACATCGGCACCGCTTCGGTCTCCGGGCGGCGATACGCGGCGGTGATGGCGGCGCGGGTCACCGACTGCGGCAGAATTTGTTCGGCGAAATCGAGGAATGGCTGGTGTGACTCTTCCTGCGCTTGCGGCATAATGTCGTCCGCTTCAGGCTGGCCCGCTGCGGCCAGCGCTGGAATTTCAGGAATATCGGTACCGCTCTCGAGACGCTCGAGGTAATTAAAGATGGCCTGCTTGATGAGCCAGTGCGGCGTGCGATCGATGCGCTGCGCGGCGCTCTTGATCCGGTCGCGTGTTGCCTCATCGAGTTTCACGCCCATTGTGGTAGTGCCCATGCCTGTCCAACTCCTGTGTTTAGAACCTATCCCATCAGGCTAGACAAACAGCAGGCCGGAAAGCCTGTTGGGATAGGTTCGTGAGATGTGTGGTGTCAAGAATGCAGACAATATCCTGCATGTTGCAACTTTGTGCAACCTTGTTAAATCAGGCGGATGAGCGAAGTGTGAGTTTCATCGATTTTTTAACACGGGCAGTTGGCACGAATGTTGCGTTATTGAGCGAACGCGGCGGGGTTAATGATGCCGCAGGCGCTTTACCTTGCGGTATATAAGGGTAATAGCAGGGTGCAACTCATTTTGCTTGTCGTGAGTGCAACCTTTGAGCCCGGTAAATGTGACGCAGGGTAAACTTTGTGTAACTTTGTTGTTAAATATCTTGTTGGTTGATGAAAGGCTCATCTAGGATAACCGACGGTCAACAATTACGGGCAGAAACTATTTTACCTGCACTTGCTCGCAGGCTGCGCCACGTTCCGGCGCGGCGGCCAGTGAAATGCATTGCGCGTGGGTTTACCGGCGCCGGCTTGGCCGGAGCGAAACGCGAATAATAATGAAAGTGGAGAATTAAATGACAATGAGCACACCTATGCTGGTGACCTTCCTGGTATACATTTTCGGGATGGTGCTGATCGGCCTGCTTGCCTACCGGGCAACCAATAACTTTGATGACTATATTCTCGGCGGCCGCAGTCTGGGCAGCGTGGTGACCGCGCTGTCTGCCGGCGCTTCCGACATGAGCGGCTGGCTGCTGATGGGCCTGCCGGGCGCCATCTTCCTCTCCGGCATCTCCGAAAGCTGGATCGCCATCGGCCTGACCATCGGCGCTTACCTGAACTGGAAGCTGGTGGCAGGAAGGCTGCGCGTGCATACCGAAGCCAACAACAATGCCCTGACGTTGCCGGATTATTTCACCAGCCGTTTTGAAGACAACAGCAAGCTGCTGCGGGTGATCTCGGCCATCGTCATCCTGGTGTTCTTCACCATTTACTGCGCCTCCGGCATCGTGGCCGGCGCGCGTCTGTTCGAAAGCACTTTCGGCATGAGCTACGAAACCGCCCTGTGGGCCGGCGCCGCGGCGACCATCCTGTATACCTTCATCGGCGGTTTCCTGGCGGTCAGCTGGACCGACACCGTGCAGGCCAGCCTGATGATTTTCGCGCTGATCCTGACCCCGGTGATCGTGATCTTCGCCGTCGGCGGCATCGATACCTCGATGCTGGTGATCCAGGCGCAGAACCCGGCCAACCTCGACATGCTGAAGGGGCTGAACTTCGTCGCCATCCTGTCGCTGCTGGGTTGGGGCCTGGGCTACTTCGGCCAGCCGCACATCCTGGCGCGTTTCATGGCGGCGGATTCTCACCGCACCATCCGCAGCGCGCGCCGCATCAGCATGACCTGGATGATCCTGTGCCTGGCCGGCACTATCGCCGTCGGTTTCTTCGGTATCGCTTACTTTGCCAACAACCCGGATCAGGCCGGCAACGTATCGCAAAACGGCGAGCGCGTGTTCATCGAACTGGCGATGCTGCTGTTCAACCCATGGGTGGCGGGCGTGCTGCTGTCGGCGATTTTGGCGGCGGTTATGAGTACCCTGAGTTGCCAACTGCTGGTCTGTTCCAGCGCAATCACCGAAGACCTGTACAAAGCATTCCTGCGCAAAGGCGCCAGCCAGCGTGAACTGGTGTGGGTCGGCCGCGTCATGGTGCTGGTGGTGGCGTTGGTCGCCATCGCGCTGGCGGCCAACCCGGAGAACCGCGTGCTGGGCCTGGTGAGCTACGCCTGGGCCGGTTTCGGCGCCGCCTTCGGCCCGGTAGTGCTGATCTCGGTGATGTGGTCGCGCATGACCCGCAACGGCGCGCTGGCCGGCATGTTGGTCGGCGCGGTGACGGTGATCGTCTGGAAACAGTACGAATGGCTGGGCCTGTACGAAATCATCCCGGGCTTCATCCTGGGCTGTCTGGCCATCGTGGTGGTGAGCCTGATGGGCCGCCAGCCGTCTTCCACCATGACCGAACGTTTCGATCAGGCGGAAGCCGAGTACAAAACGGTATAACGCCGTTCACTGTCAGTCAGCAAGGGGCGCTCAGAGCGCCCCTTCTTTTTGCCTGTTCGCCACTGTCATTAAGCTGTAACACCTGGCGACATTTGATTAGAAAAAATCACGCTTGCGCCTCTTGTATTTCTTTTTGGCAGAATGATAATCACTCTCGTTGTATTTTACGTTTCTTTACATACTCGCCGCGGCTCATTGCGAGCCGGTTTTCTCTGCCGCCGCGGTCTTTTCAGGGGTGATTAGTTATGTTCGTTCCCTTTCTTATCATGTTCCGTGAGGGGCTGGAGGCCGCGCTGATCGTCAGCCTGATCGCCAGCTACCTGAAGCGCACGCAGCGCAGCCAATGGTTGGGCGCGGTGTGGATCGGCGTGATTGTCGCGGCGGCGCTGTGTCTGGCGCTCGGCATCTTCATCAATGAGACCACCGGCGAGTTCCCGCAGAAACAGCAGGAGCTGTTCGAAGGCATCGTGGCGGTGGTGGCGGTGCTGATCCTCACCTATATGGTGTTCTGGATGCGCAAAGTCTCCAGGTCGGTCAAGGTACATCTGGAAGGGGCGATCGATCAGGCGCTCAGCGCCGGTAAAGGGCAGGGGTGGGCGCTGGTGGCGATGGTGTTCTTCGCCGTGGCGCGCGAAGGGTTGGAGTCGGTGTTCTTCCTGCTGGCGGCGTTTCAGCAAGACGTGGGCGCCGCCGCGCCGATCGGTGCGGTGCTCGGCCTGGTCGCCGCCATTGTGCTGGGCATGATGATTTACTGGGGCGGGGTGAAGCTGCATCTGGCCAAATTCTTCAAATGGACCAGCCTGTTCATTCTGTTCGTCGCCGCCGGGCTGGCCGCCGGTGCGATCCGCGCCTTCCACGAAGCCGGTCTGTGGAACCACTTTCAGGACATCGCCTTCGATTTCAGCAGCACCCTGTCGACCCATTCGCTGTTCGGCACCCTGCTGGAAGGCATCCTCGGTTATCAGGAAGCGCCGACGGTCAGCGAAGTGGCGGTCTACTTCCTGTATTTGATCCCGGCGCTGATTTTCTTCTTTCTGCCGCAGCGCACGGAGCCGGCAGCGGCCCCGGCGCAACGTAAAATCAATCATTAATGTTTAATAGGGAATCTCGTATGTCTACTCCGTTATTTCGCCGCAAGGCGTTGCACGCAGCATTACTGGCTATCCCGGCGTTTGCGCTGAGCATCGACGCCTTGGCGGCGGAGGTGCCGCAGGTCAAGGTCACGGTCAACGACAAGCAGTGCGAACCGATGCAGCTGACGGTGCCGGCCGGCAAAACGCAGTTTGTGGTGCACAACACCAGCCAGAAAAACGTCGAATGGGAAATCCTGAAAGGGGTGATGGTGGTGGAAGAGCGTGAGAACATCGCGCCGGGCTTTACCCAGAAAATGACCGCCACGCTGGAAGCGGGCGAATATGACATGACCTGCGGGCTGCTCAGCAACCCGAAAGGCAAACTGACTGTCACCGCAGCGGCCAACGGCACCACCGACGGCAAGCCGAACGCGCTGGACCTGGTCGGCCCGATTGCCGAATACAAGGTTTACGTCACCAAAGAAGTTGATGGGTTGGTGAAACAGACCAAGCTGTTCACCGACGCGGTGAAGGCCGGTAACGTGGAACAAGCGCGCAAGCTGTACGCGCCGACCCGCCAGCACTATGAGCGCATCGAGCCGATCGCCGAGCTGTTCTCCGATCTGGATGGCAGCATCGACGCCCGTGAGGACGACTACGAGAAGAAATCGGCGGATCCGAACTTCACCGGTTTCCACCGCCTCGAGAAGGCGCTGTTTGCCGACAACTCAACCAAAGACATGGGTAAATATGCCGATCGTCTGTATCACGACACCGTAGAGCTGCAAAAGCGCGTGAGTGAACTGACCTTCCCGCCGAGCAAAGTGGTGGGAGGCGCAGCCGGGCTGATCGAAGAGGTGGCGGCCAGCAAGATCAGCGGTGAAGAAGACCGCTACAGCCGCACCGATTTGTGGGATTTCCAGGCCAACGTCGACGGCGCGCAGAAGATAGTCAACCTGCTGCGTCCTTTGCTGGTCAAGGCCAATAAGCCGCTGCTGGACAAGATCGACGCCAACTTCAAAACCGTGGACACCATCTTGGCGAAGTACCAAACCAAAGACGGCTATGAGTCCTATGAGAAGCTGACCGATGCCGATCGCAATGCGTTGAAAGGGCCGATCACCACGTTGGCGGAAGATCTTTCCCAACTGCGCGGCGTATTGGGTCTGGACTGAGGCATACGGTTATGAGCAACAAGGCAGGCCCGAATAACGGGCCGCATCCGCACTCTCAGGGAGCGGCGTCGCCTTCGCGGCGCCGTTTGCTGCAAGGGTTGGGGCTGGGCGCGCTGGCGTTGGGCGGCAGCCGCCTGGCGCAGGCGGCGGGTAACGCGGCGGAGCCGTTGGCGACGCCGCAGGATGAGCGCTGGCAGAAACAGCCGTTTTATGGCCGCCATCAGGCCGGCGTGCTGACGCCGCAACAGGCGGCCATGATGTTGGTGGCGTTCGATGTGCTGGCGACCAGCAAAGCGGATCTGGAGCGTCTGTTCCGGCTGCTGACCGATCGCATCGCCTTCCTGACCCACGGCGGCAAGGCGCCGGAGGTGGACGCCAAGCTGCCGCCGCTCGATTCCGGCATCATGGGCCCGGAGATTTACCCGGACAACCTGACCATCACCGTCTCGGTCGGCGCATCGCTGTTCGATGAACGTTTTGGTCTGCAGGCGCACAAACCGCTGCGGTTGCAGAAGATGACGCGCTTCCCCAACGATGCACTGGACGCCGCGCTTTGCCACGGCGACCTGCTGCTGCAGATCTGCGCCAACACCAACGAAACCGCTCTCCACGCGCTGCGCGACATCATTAAGCATTCGCCGGATCTGCTCAGCGTGCGCTGGAAGCGGGAAGGGTTCATCTCCGCGCACGCGGCGCGCAGCAAAGGCAAAGAGACGCCGATCAACCTGTTGGGGTTCAAAGACGGCACCGCTAACCCGAAAACCGACGACAAGCCGCTGATGGATAAAGTGGTGTGGGTCGGCGACAGCGTCGGTGAACCGGCGTGGACGGCGGGCGGCAGCTATCAGGCGGCGCGTATTATTCGTTTCCGCGTCGAGTTTTGGGATCGCACGCCGCTGCAGGAGCAGGAAACCATTTTCGGCCGCGAGAAGCACAGCGGCGCGCCGCTGGGCATGAAGCATGAACATGACGAGCCGAATTACGCGAACGATCCCGACGGCAAGGTGATCCCGATGGACGCGCACATTCGCTTGGCTAACCCACGCACGCCGGAAAGCCAAAGCAATCTGATGCTGCGACGCGGCTACAGCTATTCACTGGGGGTATCCAATGCCGGCCAGCTGGAAATGGGGCTGCTGTTCGTCTGCTATCAGGCCGACCTGGAGAAAGGTTTCCTGACGGTGCAAAAAAGGCTGAACGGCGAAGCGCTGGAGGAATACATCAAGCCGATTGGCGGCGGGTATTTCTTCGTGCTGCCGGGCGTGAAAGAACGCGGCGATTATTTGGCCAGCGGCCTGCTCAAGGCCTGAGCGCGCAATGACGAGGCGGGATCTTCCGCCTCGTTTTACTTTGTTTTTCCTGCCGTACGGAAGATTGAGCGTCGAAAGTCAATTCGACACTTTGCCTATGGATTAAAAAGCACACACCGCCCGCGTTTTTGGGCTGTGCAAAATTTAATCAAGAAACCAAAGTGTCATTCGCGGTTTTTAATTGTAATTCGTTGAAATTTATATGTTAAAAATTTTTATGGAATGACGTGTCGCGCGTGATATAGTGTTTTAGCGATAACTAAAAAACAAACATATAAAATTTTTTTACATTTTAGTAACGCGACAGGATTGAATGTCATTATACTGTAATCATCTGGCGGTAGTTTTCACACGGTGCACAGCTTGAAGCTGTAAATATCACTGCGGGGATCGCTAATGGTAAAGTCCTTGGTTGGGCTGGAAAGAAAAAATAACACATCTCCCCTGATTTCTCGTTGTAACGAGGGTTCTCTCTCCGACTCTCTTTTACCGGCAACTCCGCACTCTTATCGCTACCGAATCTCACCACTTTTTACTCCACGTTTATTGATGCAGTCCGCGTTGTCCCGTGAAGCAACGGCGCTTAAGCGTTGCCGTCAATTCACATTGTCCCTTGGCTCTTATTGGCTCGGAGGAGGCCAAAACCTAATACGTGTGTGAAACATAATCGCACGGCCTGGCCGTTGCGGTAGGTGAAACAAACTGTAAGGTGCCACTATGGGTAGACAGAAAGCAGTGATCAAAGCACGTCGTGAAGCGAAACGCGTTATTCGTCGTGACGCTCGTAGTCATCGCCAGCTGGAAGAAGAGTCTGTGACCTCGCTGGTGCAAATGGGGGGAGTCGAGTCTATCGGCATGGCGCGAGACAAGCGCGATAGCTCACCCATCGAGGCTAGAACCGAAGCTCAGGGTCATTACTTATCAGCCATAGAGAATAAGCAGCTGATCTTCGCCACCGGCGAAGCCGGCTGTGGCAAAACATTCATCAGCGCCGCCAAGGCGGCGGAGGCGCTGATCCATAAAGAGGTGGATCGGATTATCGTTACCCGTCCTGTTTTGCAGGCGGATGAAGACCTCGGTTTCTTGCCGGGGGATATCTCCGAGAAGTTCGCCCCTTATTTCCGCCCGGTGTATGACATTCTGGTACGTCGTTTAGGATCTTCCTTTATGCAGTATTGCCTGCGCCCGGAAATCGGCAAGGTGGAGATTGCGCCGTTCGCTTATATGCGCGGACGCACCTTTGAAAATGCGGTCGTTATCCTGGATGAAGCCCAGAACGTGACCGCCAGCCAGATGAAAATGTTCCTGACCCGCCTGGGGGAAAACGTGACGGTTATCGTTAACGGCGACGTGACCCAGTGCGACCTGCCGCGCGGCGTGAAATCCGGTCTCAGCGATGCCCTGGAGCGCTTCGAAGAGGACGAGATGATCGGCGTTATCCGCTTTGAAAAACAGGACTGCGTGCGCTCCGCTTTGTGCCAGCGCACGCTCAACGCTTACAGTTAACCTATCCGCTAATGGAAAGGCCGCTTCGGCGGCCTTTTTTATCTCCGCAATTTCCCCTCTCGTTTAACCTTTGTGTAAATTATTGTGGTTTTCTGTATAGATTTTCGTTGAGTTAGCGTTAATGATTAATGGGTTCCAGATTGGCGCGCAGTTTGCCTGCGCCGCCAAAAGGACATTTTCTGGGGTGTGCGCCGCGCGGCGCATTGAGTGTGGGTTCCTTGCTGCGATTCAAACATGAAATACATCATTCTGATTTTGCTTATTTTATGCGTCGTCTATGTGCATTACCGCGGACGGGTGCGCTACAACGTTTGGCGGCAGCTGTCTGACCATTCCACCTTTACCGCACCGCTGAACGTCTTCATGTATCTGTTTTCTCGTGTGCCGACTACGCCGTACCTGAAGCCGGAGCAGTTCCCTGAGCTGGCGGTACTGCGGGAGAATTGGGAAACCATCCGCGACGAAGGACAGAAGCTGATGGAGATCCAGCAGATCAAAGCGTCCGATCAATTCAACGACGCCGGGTTCAACTCGTTCTTCAAGACTGGCTGGAAACGCTTTTATCTGAAATGGTATGAGGACAGCCATCCTTCCGCCATGACCCTGTGCCCGCAGACCACGGAACTGCTGCGCAGCCTGCCTTCAGTCAAGGCGGCGATGTTTGCTGAACTGCCGGACGGCAGCCGCTTGCCGCGCCACCGCGACCCTTATGCCGGTTCGCTGCGTTATCACCTGGGGCTGATTACCCCCAACGATGACCGCTGCTTTATTGAGGTGGACGGCGAGCGCTACAGCTGGCGCGACGGTGAAGGCGTGATGTTCGATGAAACCTACCTGCACTACGCGGAAAATCAGAGCGGGCAAAATCGTCTGATCCTGTTCTGCGACATCGAACGGCCGATGCGCTACCGTTGGGCGCAGGCGGTGAACCACTGGCTGGGGCGCAATCTGATGAGCGCCGCCACCGCGCCGAACGAAGAGGGCGATCGCACCGGCGGCGTCAACAAGATGTTCAAATACATCTATGCGATACGCCGGGTGGGGAAACGCCTGAAGGCCTGGAACCGCACCGGTTATTACATCATCAAGTGGATTTTGTTCGGGGGGATCGCCGCGGCGATATTCTTCTCGGTATAACGAAGACAGGGGCGCACGGTGTGCGCCCCTTTTTGATCAGGCGAAGATAGTCATCATGTAGGCGGCGAACAGCGCCAGGTGGGCGGTGCCGTTCAGCACGTTAGTGCGGCCGGTCGAGAACGACAGCTGGCACAGCAGCAACACCGTCAGCATCACCACGATATGCGGCGTTTGCAGGCCGAAGATCAGCGTCTGCCCGGTCAGGGTGGCGATGATGGTGACCGCCGGTACCGTCAGGGAGATGGTCGCCAGCACCGAACCGAAGAACAGGTTCATGGCACGTTGCACCTGATTGTTCAACACGGCGCGCAACGCGCCCAGCCCTTCAGGCGACAGGATCAACAGCGCCACCAGGAAGCCGGTGAACTGCGCCGGCGCATTCATCTTGGTCAGCAGGCCTTCCAGCGGATTGGCATTGAACTTGGTGACGGCGATAACCGCGATCAGGTGCACGACGAGCCAGGCGGCATGCCAGGCACTGCTATGGGAAGAGGGCTTGCCGTGATGCGGGTCGCCATCGTCGTCTTCATGCTCGTACACGAACAGGCTCTGGTGGGTTTTGGTCTGGATCACCAGGAACACGCCATACATGGCGGCGGAGATCAACGCCACCAACAGCGCTTGCCCGGTGCTGAAGTTGCCGCCCGGCAGCGCGCTCGGGAACACCAGCACGATCACCGCCAACGGGAAAATCGCCATCAGGTACTGTTTGATGCCGCCCAGGTTGACGTACTGGGTGGCGAACTTGCGCCCGCCGAGCAGCAGCGCAAAGCCGACCAGGCCGGCGGAAACGATCATGATGATGGAGTACAGCGTGTCGCGCATCAGCGCCGGCGCGGCGTCTCCGGTGGCCATCAGCGCGGAAATCAGGCTGACTTCGAGGATCACGACGGACAAACTGAGGATCAGCGAGCCGTAGGGTTCGCCCAATCGGTGAGCCAGCACGTCGGCGTGGCGCACCACGCTGAAGGCGCTGCTGAGGATCCCCACCAGCGCGAGAATATTGATGCCGACGATCAGCGGAAAGTTATCGGTGCTGCCCCATAGATTTAACACCACCAGCGCGGCGATAGGGAAGATCAGCGAGTATTCGGTGTGGCGAGATTTGGTGGATCGGCCAGGATCGTGTTGCGACTTCATGAGGGTGGCACTCCTTCTCAAACAGCGTAGCCCGTCAGCGCCGGTCGCCGTAATACGGCAACGTTGCGTTTCCAGTAGGTATTTTATATTAGGATACACCCGCGGCGCCGGTGTGATGTTGTTTTATCTGAGAAAGCAATTGCTTGCTTATGTGATCAGGGTAGCAAAAAAACCGCACGGGGTGCGGTTTTATTTACTTACTTTTACGCAATAACGCCAATTTTTAGCGTTAGATTTGAGAAAAGTCGTGTTTACTTGTTTAGCTCGTGGTTAATCAAGGAAAATGAGACTGTCAGTCGTCAATGTTGTCCATGATTTCATGCCGTTTATTGTGGTAACCCTCTTCATTTAGCCCCTCACGCCAGTAAGGCACGGCATAAAGACGATTACGATCGCATTGACGTTCGCGACGCAGGTAGCGGCGCAGCTCTACCACCAGGCGATCTTCACCGGCGAGCCAGAAGTGGCTTTCACCCTGCGGCAGGGACTGCGCGCGGAACCGAGCGACCAACTCGTCGGTCTTCTCCGTGCCGCCGACGACCCAATTGACCTCAACGTCGGCGGGTTTCTTCAGGTCAATGACGTCAGCGTTGGTGTCGACGCGGACGAAAGCGCGTCCGGCACTGTGTGGCGGCAGGTTTTCCAGCAGTGCGGCCAGCGCAGGCAGTGAGGAAGGATCGCCCGCCAGGCAGTAGAAGTCGGCGGCCGGCAGCATCGGCTTGGGGCCGCCCGGGTTGCTGATGCCGATTTTATCGCCGGCTTTCGCCTGGCGTGCAAAGTCCACCGCCGGGCCCTGATGATCATGAATGGCGAACTCAATGTCCACTTCCGCCAGTTCCGGGCGCACGGCGCGGATGGAATAGGTGCGCACGATCGGGCGCACGGCGTCCGCAGCCCAACGCGGGCCGTTTTCGGTCAGCGTCGGCAGGTCCGGCTGCGTCTGGCCGGCGAGCGGCAAAAAGACTTTGATGTGTGCAGCGGCGGCATTGGCCGGGTAGTAACGCAGATCGGGAGCGGTAAAGGTAATGCGGCGCAGGTGCGGCGTAATGTCCTGTACGCGGCTGACGGCGATCAGGTAGGGGGCGCGTGAGCGAGGGGCTTCGGTAGTCACGGGGTTCTCCTTATAGTTCGTTTGGCGGTGAGTATAACATGTCGTTTGATAATGAGAATTGTTTGCTAATTGAGACGAAACCGCATGTGGGCTAGCCTTAAGGTTCACTCATCCTGAAAGGGGAGGCCATATGCCCTACCACAGCACGAACGACTTGCCGGACAACGTTAAGCATGTGCTGCCGGAACATGCGCAGGCGATCTATAAAGAAGCGTTCAACAGCGCCTGGCAACAATACCGGGATCCCGATGAGCGGCGCGGTGACGACAGCCGGGAAGAGACGGCGCATAAGGTGGCCTGGGCGGCGGTCAAGCAAAGCTATCGCAAGGGCGACGACGAACGCTGGCATAAAAAGTAACGAATTATCACGCAGTAAAATCGCGCAGACATTATGTGGAGCCCGGCAATTAATATTATTGCTGCTCAGTACAAATACTTTTTCACTTTAACGCCGCTTTGTAACTTGATTGCACGTCAGGAAAAGAATAAGGTCATTCTTATAAGGCGCGGTGATTGAATTAATAAAAATCCGCAGCCGAAAATAAAACATCAAAGGTTCAGCAGTGGCGAGGGAAGGCGAGAAATCGTATTCCCGGGAGGTAATATCAGTGTTAACGCGAGATTTTCTGCAAAAAGCGGATTGCAAAACTGCATTCGGCGCTATTGAGGAGTCGTTGTTGCTGACGCCTGAACAGCGTGCAGCCTCGTTGGATTGCACCTTATCGCGCCGGCCGGATCACAGCCCCGTATGGATATTCGGTTACGGTTCGCTGATGTGGAATCCAGTTTTCGAATCGGAAGAAGTGCGGCCGGCCACGCTACAGGGCTGGCACCGGGCGTTCTGCATGCGCTTGACCGCCGGGCGCGGCACGCTGCATCAGCCGGGGCGCATGCTGGCGTTAAAAGCCGGCGGCCACACCACGGGCCTGGCGTTTCGTTTGCCGGAAAGCAAGTTGCGTGAAGAGTTGGAGCTGCTTTGGAAGCGTGAAATGGTGACCGATTGCTACGTGCCCACCTGGTGCGAGCTGCAGTTGGATGGCGGCGAGAAGGTTACTGCGTTGGTGTTCGTGATGAACCCGCAGCATCCGCTGTTTGAAGAAGACACCAGCTACCAGGTGATCGCGCCATTGATCGCCAGCGCCAGCGGCCCGCTGGGCACCAACGCGCAATATCTGTTTGCGCTGGATAACGAGTTGAAGCACCACGGCATGCAGGATGATTGCATCGGCGATCTGGTGCGCTGTGTACAGCAGTGGCTGCAGCAGAACCGCACCGGCGGCATCGGCAGCGAGGCCACCGCCTGAGGCTGCTGCGGGAATACGAACGGTGAGGGGCTCAGCATGCTGAGCCCTTTTTTATATCTAATGCCTATATTTAATAACTTAATTTCCACAGTGATTTAAGGCATGCTTTTATTGTGGTTATCTATCCCGTTATTTTTAAAGTCATTAGCTGTTTTTTGTCAGTTTCCCACCCCACCTGCGAAGCAGAATGATCGACTTAGTATTAAATTGCATAAGTAAAGGTTATTTCTTATTTGTTCAGACTCGTCGGACTCCGTATCAATATGGCTAACGCTACTGGAAGAAACAGGGAGACGGGGATGAACTTTCAACAATTAAAAATTATTCGTGAATCGGCGCGCTGCAACTACAACCTGACTGAGGTCGCCAATACGTTATTTACCTCGCAGTCCGGCGTCAGTCGGCATATTCGCGAGCTGGAAGAAGAGCTGGGCATTGAAATATTCATTCGCCGCGGCAAACGGCTGCTGGGCATGACCGAACCCGGCAAAGAGCTGTTGGTGGTGGCGGAGCGCATTCTCAACGACGCCAACAACATCCGTCGCCTGGCGGACGTTTTCAGCAGCAACGACTCGGGGCAGCTGCATATCGCAACGACGCACACTCAGGCGCGTTACAGTCTGCCGGGGGTGATCAAAGAGTTTCGCGCGCTTTATCCGCGGGTGCGGGTGGTGCTCAATCAGGGCAGCCCTGAGGAGATCGTCTCGATGTTGGCCGCCGGAGAAGCCGATATTGGCATCGCCAGCGAACGGCTGATGAGTGACGAATCGCTGGCGGCGTTCCCTTACTACCGCTGGCATCACACCATCCTGGTGCCGGAAGGGCATGAGTTGACGCGTCAGCCGCAGGTGACGCTGGAGATGCTCAGCACCTTGCCGCTGATCACTTACCGCCAGGGCATTACCGGGCGCGCGAAGCTGGATGCGGCGTTCAAAGCGGCGGGCCTGACCCCGGACATCGCGCTCAGCGCGCAGGACTCCGACGTGATTAAAACCTACGTCGAGCTGGGGTTAGGCGTGGGCGTGCTGGCGGACATGTCGTATGAAAAAGAGCGCGATCGCGGGTTGGTCAGTCTCAACGCCGAGCATTTGTTTGAGCCTAATACGGTATGGCTGGGCCTGAAACGCAGCCAGCTGCAGCGCAACTATGCCTGGCGCTTTATCCAACTGTGCAACCCGACGCTGTCGCTGACCGAAATAAAAGACAAGGTCTTCTCGTCGCAGCTGGACGCGGTGATTGATTACCAGATTTAACAGCGCGTCATTGCCCTGCCGGACCGGATTGCTTGCGGGCTAATGCGGGATCAGTCGTCGGTACGTTCGATCAGATGACGTTTACTTTTTCTGAACGGGCCGATGGCTTCCCATTCCGGGAGTTCTTCGGGGGGGCGAGGGTTGGCCATCTCCCAGCGATGGTACTGACGTAGAATCTCTATGGCGATGCGTTTTTGCTCTTGAATGGAGAGCGTCGGGTCGGTCAGATCCTTATTTTTCATTTTTGCTTCCTTTTTGCGCGTTATTTGTACGCACCTTATCACATTTGGCACCGTATTTTTCCAGCGATTGTATGTACTTTTTCAGTGCGTTGAAGCTGGTTTTACATGTCATGGTATCGGGTATCACTTCAAAGGCGGCCTGACGGGTATACAGCGCCAACACGCGGTGATTAATGGCGTGGCTGATCAGCATGTCCGGCGGAGACGCCGGCGTCAGCCCCTGCTCTTGCAGGTTCAGGCCATACAGATACAGAGCCTGCAAGCAGTTGCGCAGCATATTGCCTTTCAGTGGATGTTGCGTTTCGCGCAAGGAGAAATTCTCTAGCGCGACAAGTTCGATAACGTTCTCGGCCTGGAGATAACGGCACAGACAAAAGCCTGCACGGCTCAGCGGGCTGGTTATTCGCCGGTAGACAAAAGCGAAACTTATGGGCATTTGGGCATGATATTTAAAGAGAGAGCGCCAATTTAACGTATGGCCGTTTTTTCTGCCTTTTTGCCAGCGCCGGTCTTGTACCGTCAGACGAGTCATAAAGAGATCCGACTCAAGCAGCACGCTGTTCATATCTGCCAATTTTTGCTCTATCGCTCTCTCATGCCGGAGTGAGAAGCCATTTTCTGATGGATGGTTTTCCATTTGCCCGTCCTTTGGGTGACCGAGCTCACGTTAATCACCCGATGAAACAGACTCAAACCTCGACTTTCATCGCTGCGAATCGCGCCGCAAAGACAATGGGCAATTGCTGCGAGGTGCCGCGAGAGTGCGATCGGCCGCGCAATCCTCGCTCTAATAATCAAAACCCCATCTATATACATAAAAAGAATATCTATAGTGATTTAAGTACCTTCAGCTGCCGATCGCGCTCGCATACACTCGCGAAATTATTATAAATACCATCCGCTTGGAGAGTTTCAGATGAAAGCGCTCGTTCCTTCTTTGCTGTTTTTGGCCGTGGCGGCCAGCGTTGACGTACAGGCGGCGACGCCGGCCAACACGTTGGTGATCGCGCAGTCTATCGATGACGTGGTCAGCTTTGACCCGGCTCAGGGATTTGAGTTAACCACGGTGCAGTCGTTCAACAGCCTGTATCAACGTCTGATCCAGTCCGATCCGCACAATCCCGTCGATCTCAAACCGACCCTGGCCAGCCGTTGGCAGGCCGGCGCCGATAACCGCAGCCTGACCTTCAGCCTGCGCCCGGACGCCAAATTCGCCAGCGGCAACCCGCTGCGGCCGGAGGACGTGATCTTTTCGCTTTCACGGGTGGTGAAACTCAATCTCGAACCGTCGTTTATCCTGACGCAGCTGGGCTGGAACGCGAAGAACGTGGATCAACACCTGACCAAGGTGGATGACCATACGGTAAAAATCAGCTGGGATGAAAACGTCAGCCCGGCCTTCGTGCTCAGTCTGCTGTCGGCGCCGGTATCCTCGATCGTCGACGCCAAAGAGGCGCTGGCGCACCAGCAGGGCGACGATCTGGGGCACCAATGGTTGAACAGCCACTCCGCCGGCAGCGGCCCTTACAAAATCCGCACCTATGTGCCGCACGAAGTGGTGGTGTTGGACGCGAACCCCGGCTCGCCGGAAGGGGCGCCGACGTTGAAAACCATCCTGATCAAAAACGTGCCCGATCCGGCCGCGCGCCGTTTGCTGATTGAGCAGGGCGATGCCGACATCGCGCGCAACCTGGGGGCGGACCAGATGGCGGCCCTGAAGGGCAAGCCGGGCGTCAAACCGTTGGCCATTCCTTACGCCTCGCTTTATTTCCTGCAGTTCAACGCCAAGGCGTCGCCGGCGCTCGGCAACCCGGCGTTTTGGGAGGCGGCGCGCTGGCTGTTCGATTACCAAGGCATCGCCGACGATCTGCTGAAAGGGCAGTTCCAGAGCCATCAGGCATTCCTGCCGGACGGTTATCTGGGGGCGCTCAAGGAGCAGCCATACAGCTTCAATCCGCAGAAAGCCAAAGAAATACTGGCCAAAGCGGGGCTGAGCAACGTCAGTTTCCGTCTGGACGTCAACAACCAGCCGCCGTACCTGGATATCGCTCAGGCGCTGCAGGCCAGTTTTGCTCAGGGCGGCGTGAAGGTCGAACTGGTGCCGGGCATCAGTTCGCAGGTCTCCACCAAGGTGAAAGCGCTTAACTACGATGCGACGCTGACCTCCTGGGGGCCGGATTACTTCGACCCCAACACCAACGCGGCCGCCTTTGCCTACAACCCGGAGGACGGTAGCAAGACGCTGGCCTGGCGAGCCAACTGGCAGATCCCGGCGCTGAGCAAGTTGACGCTGGCCGCCACCGCGGAAAACGACACCGCCAAACGGGTGGCCGACTATCAGCAACTGCAAAAACAGGTGCAGCAAAGCTCGCCGTTTGTCATCGGCCTGCAGGCGCGCAGCCTGATTGCGGTGCGTGACAACCTCAAGGGCTATGTGCAGGGCATCAACCCTGACATGGTGTTCTACAGCAAGGTCAGCAAGTAATGGCCGCTGAACTCTCCGCCTCCGCCGGGCTAGCCCGGCGGTATTGGCGCTGGGGCGGGCGGCTGTTCGGCGGGGCGCTGTCGCTGGCGTTAACGCTGCTCGGCCTGCTGCTGTTCACCTTTATGCTGTCGCACCTGGCGCCGATCGATCCGGCGCTGCAGGTGGCGGGCGATCACGCCAGCGAAGCCACCTATGCGCAGGTGCGTCATGACCTGGGGCTGGATCAGCCGCTGCCGGTGCAATTTTGGCGCTATCTGGTGCACCTGGCGCACGGCGATCTGGGCATTTCGCGCATTACCGCCCAGCCGGTGCTGAGCGATCTGTTGCGTACCTTCCCGGCAACGGTGGAACTGGCCACCTGCGCCATTATTCTCGGTGCTCTCGGCGGCATTACGCTGGCGTTTCTGGCGGTGCTCAAACCGGGGAGCTGGCTGGATAATGCGGCGCGGTTGCTGTCGCTGGTGGGTTATTCGGTGCCGATTTTCTGGTTGAGCCTGCTGGGGCTGCTGCTGTTCTACGCCACGCTGCACTGGTCGGCGGGGCCGGGGCGCCTGGATGACATTTACTTGTACAGCATGGAGCCGCGTACGGGTTTCGTGTTGATTGACAGCTGGCTGTCCGGCGATCGCGAGATGTTCTACAACGCCATCAGCCACCTGTGGCTGCCGGTCGTGGCGCTGGCGCTGCTGTCGATGGCGGGCATCACCCGGCTGCTGCGCGCGGCGATGCTGGAAGAGTGCAACAAGGAATACGTGACGCTGGCGCGCTCCAAAGGCGCCGGCCGCCTGCGCATTCTGCTGCGCCACGTGTTTCCCAACGTGCTGGGGACGTTGATCACCGTACTGTCTCTCTCCTATGCCAGCCTGCTGGAGGGCGCGGTATTGACCGAAACGGTGTTCGCCTGGCCCGGCGTCGGGCGCTATCTGACCTCGGCGCTGTTTGCCGCCGACACCCCGGCGATCCTCGGCGCCACGCTGCTGATCGGCACCTGTTTCGTGCTGTTGAATACCCTGGCCGATGCCTTGACCTATCTAGTGGATCCGCGAACCCGATGAGCCAATATCTCTCTGAACACGAACCTCAAAGCGAGCCGGCCGTCGGCTATCGCACCGGTCAGCGGCTGACCACGCTGACGCTCGGCGCAGCGCTGGTGGCGATCCTGATCGTCACCGCACTGCTGGCCCCGTGGTTGGCGCCTTTCGATCCCAATTTGCAGCATATCGAGCTGCGGCTGCTGCCGCCTTCCTCCACGCATTGGTTGGGCACCGACGGTTTCGGCCGCGACTTGCTCTCCCGCGTGATTTACGGCGCGCGGCCGACGCTGATTCTGGTGTCGCTGATTCTGGTGCTGACCATTCCTATCGGTCTGCTGGTGGGCATCTGCGCCGGTTATCTCGGCGGCTGGGCAGAACGCATCTTGATGCGTCTGACCGATATTTTCCTGTCGTTGCCGAGCCTGGTGATCGCGCTGGCGTTCGTGGCGGTGATGGGGCCGGGGCTGATGAACGGCGCGCTGGCGCTGGCACTGACCAGCTGGCCGGCCTTTGCCCGCCAGGCGCGGGCCGAAACGCTGGCGCTGCGCCGCAGCGATTATCTGGCGGCGGCGCGCATGCAGGGCATCAACGGGCTGCGGCTGATGGTCGGCCACATTTTACCTTTATGCCTGCCCAGCGCGGTGGTGCGCGCGGCGCTGAGCCTGGGCGGCATCATCCTGTCCGCCGCCGGTCTGGGGTTCCTCGGCATGGGCGTCGCGCCGCCGACCGCCGAATGGGGCTCGATGGTGGCCGAAGGCAGTAAAGTGATTTTCGATCAATGGTGGGTCGCCGCCGCACCGGGCGGGGCGATCCTGTTCGCCAGCCTGGCCTTTAACCTGCTGGGCGATGGCCTGCGCGATAAAATGGATCCTCGTCATGGGCACTGATAACACCTTATTGACCGTTGAACGTTTGGCGATCGGCGTGCCGGGGCCGCAGCCGGCGGCGCTGGTGAAGAATATTTCGTTCAGCATGGGGCGGGAGCGGCTGGCGCTGGTCGGTGAGTCCGGCTCCGGCAAATCGTTGACCGCGCGTGCGCTGATGGGGCTATTGCCGCCGCCGTTGCAGCTGCGGGCGCAGCGCCTGACGCTGGGCGACGAAGACTTGACGCGCCTGAGCGAGCGCCAGTGGAGCCGCCTGCGCGGCGACCGGGTGGCGATGGTGATGCAAGATCCCAAGCATGCGTTGAATCCCAATCAGCCGATCGGCCGTCAGGTGGAGGAGCCGCTGGTGTTGCATGCCAAGCTGAGCCGCGCCGAGCGGCGTGAAAAAGTGCTGGAGATGCTGGCGGCGGTGGGCTTGCCCGATCCGGCGGCGCTGTGTCGCCGCTATCCGCATCAGCTCTCCGGCGGGATGGGGCAGCGGGTGATGCTGGCCATCGCCCTGATCAACGATCCGCAGCTGCTGATTGCCGACGAACCCACCTCGGCGCTGGATCACCAGATGCGCGATCAGGTGCTGCAGCTGATAGAAAATCTGGTGGCGCAACGTAATATGGGGCTGATCCTGATCAGCCACGATCTGCAGCAGGTGGCGCACCACTGCGAGCGGGTACTGGTGATGTACAAAGGCGAGCTGTTGGATCAGCTGCCGGCAGCAGAGCTGGCGCAGGCCACGCACCCTTATACTCGCACGCTGTGGGCGTGTCGGCCGAGCCGCGAGACGCGCGGCAAGCCGCTGCCGGTGCTGGATCGTGCGCTGCTGGAGGCATTGAAATGAGCGTGATTGCACTGGAGAACCTCAGCGTCAGCCATCGTCAGGGCTATGAACAGCGCACCGTGGTGCACGACGTTAACCTGCGTATCGAACCGGGCGAGTGCTTCGGCCTGGTGGGGCCTTCCGGCTGCGGCAAGTCCTCGCTGCTGTGGGTATTGGCCGGGCTGAACGACAGCTGGCGCGGCGGTTTTGAACTGCTCGGGCGGCGGCTGCAGCCGGGGCAGGCGTTCACCGGCGAACTGCGGCGTGAAGTGCAGATGGTGTTTCAGGATCCTTATGCTTCGCTTCACCCCAAGCACCGGCTGTTGCGCACGTTGTCGGAACCGCTCAAACTGGTGCAGGAAAGCGACATCGAACGCAAAATCAGCGCGGGCTTTCGCCAGGTAGGATTGGATCCGCGCCTGCTGGATCGCTATCCGCATCAGCTGTCGGGCGGCCAACGGCAGCGCGTGGCGATCGTGCGCGCCTTGCTGTTGCGGCCGAAGCTGCTGCTGCTGGATGAGCCGACCTCGGCATTGGACATGTCGGTGCAGGCGGAGATCCTCAACTTGCTCAACGAGCTGAAACAGGCGGGCGATCTGACGCTGGTGCTGGTCAGTCACGATGCGGATGTGATCGACCATATGTGCGATCGCGCGGTGGCGATGGCGCACGGCCGTCTCCTTGCCTGAGCCAATGCCCGTCAATGCGGCGGGCATATCCATCTTGGTAATAAATAAAGCAATTTATCGTCGTTCTTCTGTTAATTCTTACCCCCTACACTCGAAAAACAACGCAACCGCGTGATTGTGGAGAGTGTATCGATGAAACGGTTAATCCCAACCTTATTGTATGGCGCGCTGGCGACCGCTTTCGGCGCGCAGGCCGCCACCCCGCCGGATACCTTGGTGGTGGTCAGTTCGCTGGAGGGCATCATCAGCCTCGATCCGGCGGAGAGCTTTGAAACCGTCAGCTCGGCCAATCTGGTCAATCTCTATCAGCGCCTGGTGGCGCCGGATCGCGGTGCGCCGCAAAAGTTGGCGCCGGACGCCGCCGCCCGTTGGCAAGCGGGCGCCGATGGGCGTAGCCTGATCTTTACCCTGAAGCCGCAGCAACGTTTCGCTTCCGGCAATCCGCTGCGTCCCGAGGACGTGATTTACTCACTGGTGCGTGCGGTGAAGCTGAACAAGGCGCCGTCCTTTATTCTCGCTGAGTTTGGCTGGACGCCGGATAACGTCGAGCAGCAGCTGAAGAAGATCGGGGATAACCAGGTGCAGCTCAGTTGGTCGGCCAACATCGGCAGCGAGCTGGCGCTGCGGCTGCTGACGGCGAACGTGGCTTCGATCGTGGATGAGAAGCTGTTGAGCGAACACGCGCAGCAGGGGGACTTCGGGAACGCCTGGCTGCGCAACCATTCGGCCGGCGGCGGCCCGTATCGGGTGAATAACTATGTGCCGCATGAGGCATTGCTGTTTGGCCGCAACGATTACGCGCCGTCGCCGGCCCGGTTGAAAACGGTGTTATTCAAGAACGTCAGCGATGCCGGCACCCGCCGTTTACTGTTGCTGAAGGGGGATGCCGACGTGGCCTACGATCTGGGCGCTGACCAGTTCGACTCGCTGCGCAAAGCGCCGGGCGTGCGTATTGAGCAAGCCGATGCGCCCAAGGTGTATTACCTCGGTTTCAATACCGGCAGCAAAGACAACCCGGCGCTGGGCAATCCGGCGCTGTGGCAGGCGGCGCGCTGGCTGGTGGATTATCAGAGCATCGCCGAACGGTTGCTGAAAGGGCAATATCGCGTGCATCAGGCCTTCTTGCCGCAGGGCTTGGACGGTGCGCTCGACGAGCGGCCGTTTAAGCTCGATGTGGACAAGGCCAAACAGATCCTGCGCGATGCCGGCATCAACGAGGGCACAAGCATCAGCCTGATCGTCATCAACCAGCCGCCGTATACCGACATCGCGCAGGCGCTGCAGGCCAGCTTTGCGCAGGCTGGGCTGCGGCTGGACATTCATCCGGTGGTGGAGAGCGATCTGTGGGGCAAGATGCGCGGCCGCGATTTCCAGGCGATCTTCACCTATTGGGGCGCCGACTATCTGGATCCGAACACCAACGCCAGCGCCTTTGCCTACAATGTGCCGGGCGGGCCGAAGACCCTGGCCTGGCGCACCCAGTGGAGCATTCCCGCCATCAGCGCGGAAACGCGTGCGGCGGCTGCGGAAGGCGACAGCGCAGCGCGCAGCGCACGTTACGCCGCGCTGCAACGGGAACTTCAAGCCAGTTCGCCTTATGTGCTGGCGCTGCAGGGGCAAACGTTGGTGGCATTACGGGACAATGTTGAAGATGCCCGGGTGGATATCGCCAACAGCATGCTGTATCTGGATCGGGTGAATAAAACGCAGCCGTGAACGAAAAATGCCCCCTCGCCGCCGAGAGGATAGGGGGCCTGGCCGGTGTTAACGCGGCGAGCTCACCACGGCGTGCCGGCGAGATTCAGCTTATTGAGGATTGTCGGCAGGCTGTCGGTCACCAGCGCCTGCAGATCGCCGTACCAAAACTGCTGCACGCCGACCTGGTTGATATACAGATAGGACGCGATGCCGAGCGAGAAGCACAGCAACGTTAGCAGCACCCGGCTTACCGCGTCTTTCAGATTGCCGCATACCATCACCATAAAGATCAGCACGAAGATCATCATGTTGAATGAATAGCGGTTGGCCACCTCTTCAAAGCTGATGGTGGCGAAGAACACCGCGCAGTTATAAAGGAACATCAGGCGCACGGCATAGGCGGCTTGTACAAACTGAGGCGATGGCGTGCGGAACTTGTAGCGGGCGAATTGATACAGCGCCTCCACCACGCCGACGTACAGCAGCGTGATTTGGATTTTGCGCACCGGGTTATTACCGAAGTCGCCGCTGACGTAGGCTTCGGCGCGCGAGGCCAGAAAGTCGTTGCCGACGACGGCGATCAGTTTAGGCATCAGCACCGCGCCGCCGAGGTAACAGGCGGCGAACAGCGCCAACACCGGCAGGGTGCCCACGGTGCGCCAGCGCGCGGGCAGCAGCAGATAGGGCAGAAACAGGAAAGCGGAAAAATGGCTGAAGGACGCCATCACGATCCAGAGCAGCATGCGGCCGCGGTGCTGTTCCGACACGGCCAGCACCAGGAAAGAGAGCGCCAGCCCCTGCCGCAACAGGTTGCCGTACAGCCCCTGGAAATTGTACTGGCAGCAGAACAAAAACAGGATCACGGCAAAGTAAGTGCGCGACAGGCGGTAAACGCCCAGCGCCAGCAGCGAAAAGCTGATAAGGAAGAAGGCGGCGAATGCGCCATTACCGACGCCAAACCAGGTGGCAGTCAGTTTAAACAACAGGTGCGAGACAAAGTCGGTGCCGGAAAACTGCGCCAACCAGTCCATCAGGCCGTAGCCGCTGTACTGCTGCATCTCAAGGTAGTAGTTCACCTTGTCGTTCATCACCGGCTCGAGGTTCTTCGTCGCCAGCGGCACCGCGGATATCACGGTCAGCAGCAGGAAGGCGGTGAGATTCAGCACGCGATCGGGTTGCTGGCGCAGCAGCATAAAGGCGGCGATCAAGCCGCTGCAAATCACTAACGATAAATAGGGGGCGAACCAAACGCCTGTGATGGCGACGGCGCCCAGCAGCAGCCATTGCACGGAAGAATGCGCCTGTTCGCTGTCGGGAAGGGCGGCGAGTGGCCTGACCGGGTTTTGCATGGGATGCTCCATGGCGTGATCCAGCTGGGGAACATAACACCGGGGCCTAAAGGGACACAGTGAGTTTTGGTGAAATAGGCAAAATTTCACCGGGTTATCATCCCTTGCCGGCAGCGGAAAAATGGCCGTCGGCGAGGCTGGGTAAAAACGGTGCGAAATGCGCAGAACCGCGTTCTGCCTCGATTTCATGTGGGGTTGATGCTGTGAAATAAATGAAATTCCACTGCGGGCCAGGTGAGCCGGGACCGGTCAGCAGGCATAGCCAGCCGGCCGCCGCTAACCCGATACCGAAAGGTTGCGGCGTTCGCCAGGCTCGGCGGTTGTGCAGGCCACGCGCCAACGCGACGCCCAATCCGAACGCCGCCGCCAGAAAGACCAGCAGCGGCAACATCGTCCAGCCAAGCCAGGCGCCCAGCGCCGCCAGCAGTTTGAAATCGCCTTGGCCGATGCCGTCACGCCGCTGCGTCAGCCGGTAGAGCGCATTGAGCAGCCATAACGCGCCGTAACCGGCGACGGCACCCAGCACGGCGTCTTCCAGCGGCGCCCAGCGAGCGTCAAGGTTGCACAGTAGCCCGCCCCACAGCAGCGGCTGAGTCAGTCGATCCGGCAGCCACCGATGGCGCCAGTCCAGCCAGGCCAGGGCGATCAGGAGCGCCGCGGCCGGCACTAACCCCCATCGAGGCGCTGCAGCCAGGCTCAGGGGCAGCGTCGCCAACGCCAGCCCCAGTGCCGTCAGCAGCGGCCCCTGAAGGCGCAACCTCTGTGGGCGACCGTTGACGCCCTCCACGCGTTCCAGCCACGTAATGAGCGCGAAGGCGATCAGGCCCGCCGACAGCAGCGCGGTGAAAAACAGCGCGTGCCACAGTAAAGAAAGCAACATCCGGACTCCGCCAGTCGTAAACAGACGGCTAAAATAACGGCAAAATGCGTATTTCATCAGGGGAAAACGCGGTCGGTTGTGAGGAATGCGCAGGCGTTCGCATCGCCACGCTGCGTATTGCAGGGGTGTACAATGCCCTGCGCGGTGGCGCGCAGCCGCGGGGTACTGTGCTTTTTATCGGCAAAATCGGCGCTAAAATGCGGTGAATTCACCTGGCGGCCGAAATGGATCGGTAAAGGGTACAAGTGACGACGTCACTTGGGAGCGATTGGGGTTTATCCTATTGTTTCTGCTCGCCAAGCCGTTAGGCTATGAGGATATAGGCGCTCCCGCCGGGCCGGGGACGTGAGGTTTTTCAGCGCTGTCCGGGAATGGCGGCGGCAAAGCAGTGGGTTGGCGTGCTCCAGGAAGGAGGGAAGCCAACGGTGTCATGAAAGACGTTATTCAGGCAGTACTCATCAAGACTAAAAAACGATTCTGGCGCCGACGCCAGACGGCGTGGCTGGCCGGACCGCTGGTGTGGCTGGCCGGCGCGGCGCCCGCGTGCGCCGAATCCCCACCGGCGCCGGACAGCGTTATCTCTTCCGAACAGGCCGGCGCAGATCCGGCGGCGAACTTGCCCGAACTGGGCGGCGCGCCCGACGACGCCGCACGCGAGAAGCAGTGGGCCGAGATGGCCAAACAGCTCGGCGAAAAAGATCTGAACAACGTTTCACGTCAGCAGATGCGCAGCCGCGCTGAAGATTATTTGCTGGGGCAGGCGACCGGTGCGCTGCAGCAACAGGCGCAAGAACTGCTGTCTCCGTTGGGAACCGCCCGGCTGTCGCTGAAGATGAACGGCGAGGGCGATTTTACCGGCAGCAACGGCCAGCTCTTCAGCCCGTTGTACGACGTCGATGGGTTGTTGACCTACAGCCAAATCGGCTGGCTGCAGCAAAGCACCGGGGCGCTCGGCAATGTCGCGCTGGGGCAACGCTGGATCGCCGGTGACTGGCTGCTGGGTTACAACACGGCGCTCGACAGCGATTTCGCTCGGCAGCGCAATCGCGGCAGCGTGGGGGCGGAAGCCTGGGGGGACTACCTGCGTTTCTCCACCAACTATTACTATCCGCTGTCGGCGCTGTCGCAACAGCCCGGCGATGGGGTATTTTTCAGCCGTCCGGCGCGCGGTTACGACATCACGACGCAGGGCTATTTGCCGTTCTATCGCCAAATCGGCGGTTCGCTCAGCTATGAACAGTACCTGGGCGAGAATGTCGATCTGTTCGGCAGCGGCAAGAAACAAAACGATCCGCGCGCGATGCAGCTGGGGCTCAACTATACCCCGGTGCCGCTGGTGACGATGAAGGCGTTGCATAAGATTGGTGCGGGCGGGCAGAGCCAGGATCAGGTGGAATTGGCGCTGAGCTACCGGCTCGGGGTGCCGCTGGTCAAGCAGATTTCGCCGGAGTATGTGGCGCAGGCCAAGTCGCTGCGCGGCAGCCGCTACGATCCTGTCGAACGTAAAAACGTGCCGGTGCTGGAGTTCCGCCAGCGCAAGACGCTGCAGGTGTTCCTGGCCACGCCGCCGTGGAGCCTGCAGGCGGGGGAAACCGTGCCGCTGGTGTTGGAAATCAAGGCGTTGCACGGGATTTCTCACGTCAGCTGGCAGGGGGATACGCAGGCGCTGAGCCTGACACCGCCGCACAATGCCAACGACCCGCAGGGCTGGACGGCGATCGTGCCGCCGTGGGATGACGCCCCGGGCGCCGCCAACAGCTATCGGCTGTCGGTCACGCTGGAGGACGACAAACAGCAGCGCGTGACGTCCAACTGGATAGAACTGAAAGTGGCGCCGCCGCTGACGGCGACCGCCGGTGATGAAGCGGATCAGCCGCCGATCCAAACCCTGACGCCGCCGCCGATCCCGGCGCAAACCGGGCCGCTGTACGGCGACGATTAACCGTTTTTACCCTGCAACACCCACACGGCGGCCTCGACGCGGGATTTCAGCTTCATCTTTTTCAGCAGGTGTTTGACGTGTACCTTGACGGTGCTTTCCGTGATGGTCAGGCGGCGGGCGATCAGCTTGTTCGGCAGCCCCTGGGCGATCAGCTTCAGGATATCCCGTTCGCGCGGCGTCAGTTGCTGAATATCGCGCTCGGCGCTTGGGCGGTTTTCCCGCAGGCTGGCGGCGAGGATCGGCGTCAGCGTTTCGCTGAGCACCATCTGCCCGGCCGCCGCCTGATGCAGCGCCTTAAGCAGATCCTCCGGCTCCATGTCTTTCAGCAGATAGCCATCGGCGCCGCGCTTGAGCGCGCTGACGACGTCGTCTTCATGGTTGGATACGCTGAACACCACGATGCGCCCCGACAGATCGGTCTGGCGCAGGCGATCCAGCGTTTCCAGCCCGTTGATGCCGGGCATGTTCAGGTCGAGCAGGATCAGATCCGGATCGTGCTGCTCCGCCAGCGCGACCCCTTGTTCACCGTTGCTGGCCTCGGCGATGACCTGCAGGCGAGCGTCCATGCCGATCAGCTGTTTTACGCCGTTGCGCAGCATGGGGTGGTCGTCGATCAGTAAGATGGTGGCGGCGGTTTCTGTCGTCATGGTGTCTCCGTTAGTCGATGGCGTGGTTATCCGGCGTGAAGCTGACCCGCACCTCGGTGCCGCCGCCGCTGCGCGGTAAAATGTCGCAGCGGCCGTGCAGGCTCTTGGCGCGATCGCGCATGATGATCAAGCCGTAATGGTCGGGGCGAGAGGTCTCGGCCGGGAGGCCGCGTCCGTTGTCGCATACGCTCAGGGTCACTTCGCCGCGTTTATTGATGACCTGAATGCTTACCTCGCTGGCGGCGGCATGCTTAAGGATGTTGCTGAGCGCCTCGCGGGCGATCTGCAGCAGGTGTATGGCCTGATAGGCCGGCACCGTGCGCGGCCCCAGCTGATAATCGAGGCTGATGGTCAGGCCCAGTTTGGGGTTGAACTCCGCGACCGTCGATTGCAGCGCCGCCAGCAGACCCGGTTCGGTCAACTGCAGACGGAAGGTGGTCAGCAGTTCGCGCAGTTGGCGATAGGCGCCGTTCAGCTCTTCACGCATCTGTTGCACCAGCGCCTGGCTGGCGGCAGAGAGCGTTTCCCCCTGCATCTGCAGACAGGCGATCTGCATTTTCAGGCAGGAGAGCGATTGGGCGATGGAGTCGTGCAGCTCGCGGGCGATCGCCGCCCGCTCCTCCATCAGCATCAACTGCTGCTGGTGGTCGACCTGACGTTCGATGGCCAGCACGCTGGTCAGCTGTTCCACCAGGGTATTGATCAGTTGGCGATGTTCATCGTTCAGCGGTTGCTGCGGCGCATGTTGCGCCACGATCACGCCGTAGTCGCCGAGCTTGTCGCTCAGGCTCCAGCTCAGCGACGGATTGTTGGGATACTGGCGGTCGCTGTCGTTCAGGCAGGCGCTGCACACCGGGTTATGGCAATGCTCCGGCCTTAGCGGTTGGTTGCCGCTCAGCTGCAGCAGCGGTTCCCGGCTGTCGTTTTCATACAGCCGCACCTGAATGGCGCGCAGCGGCGTCAGGGTTTGCAATTGGTTGAGCAGCGGCGTCAGGCGACTGCACAGCGGCTCGCTGGCGTGCAGCTGGCGGCTGGCGCGATAGAGGAAGCTAAGAACCTGATTTTTCTGCTGCAGGTCGGCGGTCTTCTCGGCCACGCGCTGCTCCAGCCCGCTGTAGGTGGCCGACAGCTCGTCGGACATGGTGTTCAACGCGCCGCCGAGCGACGCCATTTCATCCTGATGGCCGCGCTGCGCAAAGCGGCGGCTAAAATCACCGCGGCCTACCGCCAGGGCCATCTCCACCAGTTGCCGCCAGGGATGCAGCAACCGGCGCCGCAGGTAGCAGGTGGTACCGATCAACAGCAGTAGCGTCAGCGCAATAAAGCCGGCCTGCACCAGCGTCACCATCAGCAGGCGGCGTTCGGTTTGCCTGTCGATATCCGACACCAGCTTATCCAACAACCGCACGAAGTGCGCGACCTGGGGCGCGGCGTCGGCCGGCTGCTGCGCGCTGCGCAGGCGAGGTTGCAGCGTCTGTTGCCAATAGTCGCGCAGGGCGTTGAAAGGCTGCGTCAACCCTTCCTGCTCCACCGAACGCTGCAGGTCGGGGCTGTTTTCGTCGCGCTCCAGTTCCCGGATCAGCGCTTCGTGCCGTTCATCCAGCGGCACCTGCGCCAGCAGCCGGTAGCTTTGCATGCGCAGCGAGCCGGCCTTGTTGATGGCGTGCGCGTTGCCCTGAATGCTTTGCGACATCCAGGCGGAAATCCCCATGCCGGCCACGCCCAGCATGCCCGACAGCAACATCAGCAGGGCGACCTGATTCACGATCGAAAGCGGGGCCAACAGGCGTTTCATAAGTGCGGATTCCTGGCGTTTGGCGCCGCTGAAGCTCAGGGGCGAAGGCGGCGATGGGGCTAAACAAGTCACGATTCAGCCGTATTTTTGATTATCCCTGCGCATAACCCCATACCTCGAATGAAGTACCCATTAGTTTCCAGGGGCGCGTCGAGACGGCAAGAAAACGAAAGTGATAGTGATTAGTTTATTGATTTAAATGAATTTAATTTTTGGTTAGGGCGTACCCCTAAGGGGATGAAGGCGCCATTTCCGCCGCCAACTACTTGCATGCGGGTTGATATACATCAACTTTGCCGCAGGGGCCGCCCCCTAGGGTGTGCGGAATGATCCCCCGTGTCTGAGGTTTTTATGTCGCAACTTGCAACGCCTTCATCAAAGAAAACCGGTGCGCTGATTCAGGACTGGCGCCCTGAAGACAGCGCTTTTTGGCAGCAGCGTGGCCAGCGCATCGCCACCCGCAACCTGTGGATTTCCATTCCCTGTCTGCTGCTGGCCTTCTGCGTCTGGATGCTGTTCAGCGCCGTCGCGGTCAACCTGAACAAGGTCGGCTTCAATTTTACCACCGACCAGCTGTTTCTCCTGACGGCGCTGCCGTCGGTCTCGGGCGCCATTTTGCGCGTACCGTATTCCTTCGTGATCCCGCTGTTTGGCGGCCGTCGCTGGACCGCCATCAGCACCTGCTTCCTGCTGGTGCCCTGCCTGTGGCTCGGGTTTGCGGTGCAGGACAGCAGTACGCCGTACAGCGTGTTCGTCATTATTTCCCTGCTGTGCGGTTTCGCCGGCGCCAACTTTGCTTCCAGCATGGCCAACATCAGCTTCTTCTTCCCGAAAGCGCGTCAGGGCGGGGCGTTGGGGCTCAACGGCGGGTTGGGCAATCTGGGCGTCAGCGTCATGCAGCTGGTCGCGCCGCTGGCGATTTCCTTCAGCCTGTTCGGCCTGTTTGGCGGCACGGCGCAAAACCAGGTGGAGGGGGGCCAGCTGTGGCTGGAAAACGCCGCCTGGATCTGGGTGCCGTTCCTGCTGGTCGGCACGTTGGCGGCCTGGTTCGGCATGAACGATCTGGCGGCGGCCAAGGCATCGCTGCGTCAGCAACTGCCGGTGCTCAAGCGTGGGCATCTGTGGATGCTGAGTCTGCTGTATCTCGCGACCTTTGGCTCTTTCATCGGTTTCTCCGCCGGCTTCGCCATGCTGTCGAAGACGCAGTTCCCCGACGTGGTGATCTTGCATTACGCGTTTTTCGGGCCGTTCCTGGGGGCGCTGGCGCGGCCGGTCGGCGGCGCGTTGTCTGACCGTTTCGGCGGTGTGCGGGTGACGTTGATCAACTTTGTGGTCATGGCCGTTTTTGCCGCGCTGTTGTTCCTGACCTTGCCGAGTGCGGGCGAGGGCGGGTCGTTCATCGCCTTCTACGGCATCTTTATGGTGCTGTTCCTCACTGCGGGGCTGGGCAGCGGATCGACTTTCCAAATGATCGCCGTTATTTTCCGCAAAATCACCGTCGATCGCGTTAAAGCGGCCGGCGGCAGCGATGAAAGCGCGCAGCGTGAGGCGGTAACCGATTCCGCCGCCGCGTTGGGCTTTATCTCGGCGATTGGCGCCGCCGGCGGCTTCTTCATTCCGCAGGCCTTTGGCACCTCACTGGCGCTGACCGGTTCACCTGCGGGCGCGATGAAAGTGTTCCTGGTATTTTACATTTTGTGCGTCGTGATCACCTGGGCGGTGTATGGCCGCAAGAAAAAAGCCTGAGTGTCAAACGACTTTCTCTATCCCTCCCGACAAGGGAGGGATATTTCGTTCATACCGAAACTTCTCTCTTCTCCTCCTCAGTGAAATTTTCTGCCTTTAGGTAAAATTCTCACCCCCGCTTGCCGTTTTTTTCTTTTTTTATAGTTATATCTCTCAATGTATGAATCCTTTCTCACAAAAGGTTTATATTATTCACGCGGTTTTTTCGTTTTGTTGAGCGTGTTCTTACTATTAAACAATTAATGCTTTTTCCTGCGTTTAAATGAAATTGCTTAGGAGAATACCTAATTGATGTGCGTATTATAAAATCAGCAATAGGGTTTTGTCTTAGATGCTGCGCCCGTTGGATGGAATGAACGCCGGAGTTAAATCAGATAACTCTCATTCTGTTTTTTCCGTCTTTTTGTAGTCTATCTGACGTTCAGATTAGGTGGAAAAACAGAATGAATTCAGGGCGAAGAATGAAATTTCACAATTTCATTCGATTAACAATCAAGCAACGCCGTTAGTTTTTTCTTTCTAAATCAAAGAGGTGCTAGTTTGAATTTTACGGTAGCCAGGAAAGAAATCCATGTTGCCAACAGGGAAATAGAGTCGTTTGGATAAACGGAACATCCTGAATCAGGCTTAATGTAAAAAATGAAATCAGAAAATTTTTATAAAAGCCAATATCCGATGAATGCAACCTGTTGAGTTTACATTTAATTTCTTGAACATTTTTTGATATTTCTATACAAAGTGTGCAGGACAGGCACGCTAAGGAAATTAAAAGTGAATCTTGATAAAAGAATAAAGATTAGGAATCTCGATGTTCTGACTCCTGCCGGGGAGAAATTCCGTCTGCGTTGGAAGGAGTATCAAATTCTTTCGCTGCTTGTCGCCAGATCCCCCGAGCTGGTTACCCGAACGGAAATTATAGAAAATATCTGGAAAGGAACCTATTGTTCAGATTCAACGATAAATCAAACAATTAAATCCATTCGTCAGAAAATTAGCGATTCGGAACACACGCTTATCAGAACCATTCCACGCTTGGGTTACAAGGTGGAAAATCAAGCGGCTTTTCACTTTATATCTGAAGATGAAGACTACGCCGATGATGATATATTAAACGGTAACGATGATATTGACGTTGATATTCAAGCGGAACTTTCTGAAAGTGAAAATGAATCGCCTGTAGCCAACGACGAGAAAATAGTTAAGCCGCGTAAATCGACCCTCGTTTCTGCGCCTGTTGCGGCGATGGATTCCTCTCAAGATCCGGCGCATGAAAAGAAGTCGCTATCCGTGCGCCGCTTTTTCAGCGTGCCTGCCAGTCGCGTGGTGAAATACCTGACGGTGTTCGCCTCGTTACTGGTTATTTCACATTTTTCATATGTCCTGGGCAACCAAACCCGTCCGCCGGTGATCAATGATATTCAGAACAACACGCGCGTGGTGTTGACGCTGACGCTGAATAATCCCCATACCAACAGCCCGCAAACGCTGTTCTGTCTGTACCAGGGAGAGAACATGGATCAGGCCACCATCGAATGTGTCGATCCTAAACAAGGCCAGCTGAAATTGCCGGTAAAATATGAGACCTCTTCCTCCACCGGTAAAGGTCGGATTAATCTCATATTGCCGAATAAAACCTTGCAATATCAAGTTGCTTACGATGTTAAAAATTAGCGCTGAATGAGGTTTTATCTATAGCGATAATTTTACATTTGATGAAATCTTTTATTTCATTATTTGTTATTTGAAAGCCAGGTTCGATTTGTCCAGTCTGGAACTCATTACCTAACGCGTATTAGCGCCTGTCCCAATCGGGTGACGGGAATAATGAGAACCTGCTGAGTGACAAATTATGGATAAGCGTAAAGTAGCTATTATCGGGGGTTCCGGTTTTATCGGAACACGCCTGGCGAAACGTCTCAGTAAGCGCGATGATCTGACATTGGTCATCGTCGATAAGCAACCCAGTGCACATTTTCCATCCCTTTATCAGTATGGCGATGTGACTCAACCTCAGACTTTGCAAGAACCGCTGGCGGGCTGTGACGCCATCATTAATCTGGCGGCGGAGCATCAGGACAATGTCGATCCCATTTCGCTCTATTATCAGGTCAATGTCGAAGGCGCACGTCATGTCTGCATGACCGCCTCTGCATTGAATATCCGCCAAATCATTTTCACCTCCTCGGTCGCCGTTTACGGGTTCGTCAAGCAGGAAACCGGCGAAGAAGGGCGTTTCGAACCTTTCAACCATTACGGCAAGTCCAAGCTCGAGGCGGAATATGTTTATGAGGCCTGGCGCAAGGCAGACGCCGCAAATAAATTGACCATCATCCGTCCGACGGTGGTGTTCGGCGAAGGCAACCGCGGCAACGTGTATAACCTGTTCCGCCAGATCGCCAGCGGCCGTTTCGTGATGATTGGCAGCGGCAATAATATGAAGTCGATGGCTTACGTCGAGAATATTGCTGCACGGCTGGAGCATGCGTTGGATCAGCAGTCCAGTTATCAGGTCAGCAACTATGTCGATAAACCGGACTTTACGATGAATCAGCTGGTCGACGTTATTTCCTCTTCATTGGGCAGAGAAAATAAGACGATTCGCATTCCTTACGCCTTGGGAATATGCGGCGCAACCGCATTGGATGTCGTGAGTAAAATAAGTCGCAAGAAATTTCCAATTAGTCGCGTCAGAGTGCAGAAATTCTGTGCCAGAACGCAATTTAAAAGCAATGTGCAGAATAATTTCGTGGCGCCGGTCGAACTTGATTCGGCAATCGAAAGAACCATTAAACATGAGTTTTCTGATAGATAACTTAATCGCACGCTGACGTTATTTCGATATTTTCGCTGACAAGCGGATAAATCTGCATTTTCAGGATTAGCGCATGCTGACTTATATCCTGGCCGGATCAATTTTGTTTTTGTTAATAGCGCATTGGGAGCTGTAACTCAAGGGCGGTAGCGTGCTTATTCGCTGGAGGAACGATGTTATATCAACTGAGCGTGATATTTGTGCTGGCGGTGGCGTGGGTGCTTATTGCCCGCCGCGCCGCCTTGGTGGTGGGGTTAGTGGATAAGCCCAATGCGCGCAAGCAACATCTGGGGCACATTCCGCTGGTCGGCGGCATCGCCGTGTACCTGACGCTGATGCTGATGACGCTGTGGCAACCCGCCTGGCTGCCCGAAAGCACGATCTACCTGCTGTGCATAACGGCGCTGGTGGTGTTGGGCGTGCTGGATGACCGCTTTGATCTGCCCGTGGCGCCGCGCGTCATGGTGCAGGGAGGGATCGCGCTGGCGATGATGCTGGCGGCAGGGATGCAACTCTCCTCGCTGGGTTATGTCTGGGGGCATCAGGAAGTGATGCTCGGCTATGGCGCGTTGCTGCTCACGCCGCTGGCGGTATGGGGAGCGATCAATGCCTACAACATGGTGGATGGCATCGATGGGCAGTTGGGCGCATTGTCCTGCGTCACCTTCGTCGCGCTGGCCATCGTGTTCGGGCTGGGCGGCCGGGAAGACCTGGCGCTGTGGTGTCTGGGCCTGATCGCCGCTCTGGCGGCTTATCTGCTGTTCAACCTGAGTCTGTTCGGTGCGCGCAGCAAGATCTTTATGGGGGATGCCGGCAGCATGGTGATCGGCTTCAGCGTGCTGTGGCTGGTGTTGCTGGCGACCCAGGGACCGCAGGCGGTGATGCGCCCGGTGACCGCGCTGTGGCTGATCGCCATTCCTCTGATGGACATGGTGACGGTGATGGTGCGCCGCCTGCTGCGCCGCCAAAGCCCATTCAAAGCGGGGCGCGATCATTTGCACCATATTCTGATGCGTCGCGGACTGAATGCGCGCCAGGCGCTGGCGATGAGCACCATGCTGGCGGTGACGCTGGCCTGCATCGGCATCTGCAGCGAAGTGCTGAAACTGCAAGAGAGTTTGATGCTGGTGGCGTTTCTGCTCTGTTTTTGCGGCTATTTCGCCCTGTTGCGCGAGCCGCGTCAGGCGACGGTGTTCAGCGATAATCCGACCGTCGGCCGTTAATCCCCTCACGGGCTGCGGCGGCAGCCCGTTTATCACGGTACTTCCATGAATTTTCATTTGCCTCTTTTGATGCCGTTGGCCTTTACCTCCGCGCTGTTGAGCGGGTGTACGGTGATTCCTGGCTCACATTTACCTACCAGCGGAAAAGCCGTCGTCGTGCAGCAAGACGACGGTTTTGATTTGAATAACCAGGTGCAGGTCTACCGCATGTCGCCGATGTTGCTGCAGAAAATGCGGCGCGTAGAACCGGTCGCCCGGCCGAACCCGGCGCTGGATCAGCGGCTGCAGAACTATCAATACCGTATCGGCGTCGGCGACGTGTTGAACGTCACCGTCTGGGATCACCCTGAGCTGACTACGCCGGCCGGGCAGTACCGCAGCGCCAGCGACACCGGTAACTGGGTCCATGCCGATGGCACGATTTTTTATCCCTATATCGGGCGAGTGGCGGTGGTGGGCAAAACCGTCACCGAAGTGCGCAGCCTGATCGCCGGCCGTCTGGCGCAGTATGTGGAAAGCCCGCAGGTGGATGTCAGCATCGCCGCTTTCCGTTCGCAGAAGGCTTATGTGACCGGTGAGGTGAAAACCTCCGGCCAGCAGGCGATCACCAACGTGCCGCTGACCATCCTGGATGCGATCAACGCCGCCGGCGGCCTGACGGAGAACGCCGACTGGCGCAACGTGGTGCTGACCCATCAGGGCAAGGATCGGGCCATCTCGCTGCAGGCGCTGATGCAGCGCGGCGACATCAGTCAGAACGCGTTGCTGCAGCCGGGTGACATCCTTTACGTCCCGCGCAATGACGAACTGAAAGTGTTCGTGATGGGCGAAGTGGGCAAGCAAGCGACGCTGAAGATGGATCGCAGCGGCATGACGTTGACCGAGGCCCTCGGCTCTTCCGAAGGGATCAGCCAGACGGTCGCGGATGCGACCGGGGTATTCGTGATCCGGCCGAGCGGCGGCAAAACGCCGCAGCGGCTGGCGACGCTGTATCAGTTCGATCTTTCCGACGCCAGCGCGCTGGCGATGGGCGCTGAATTTCAGCTGCAACCTTACGACGTCGTGTACGTCACTGCGGCGCCGGTCGCGCGCTGGAACCGTTTGATCAGCCAGCTGGTGCCGACCATCAGCAGCTTTAACGATCTCAGCGAGGCTACCTTGCGCGTGCGCAACTGGTAAATCCGCAGGATGAATAAGGAACAGAAAATGAAGAACAATGCGCTGTCCGTGATGGTGGCCGAACAAGATGAAAAGCTGGAGTGGGAGCGTCTGGTAGGGCCGCTTTGGGATAACCGCTGGCGGATCGCCGTCGTAACCGGCGTGGCCGGCGTGCTGGGCGTCGCCTATGCCCTGTTGGCGACCCCGGTGTATCAGGCCACGGCGGTGGTGCAGGTGGAGAAACAGTTGTCCGGCGACTCGCTGCTGCGCGAAACGCTGGACAGCTCGATGGGGCAGAATTCGGCGACGCAGGATGAAGTGACGCTGGCCAAGTCGCGCTACGTGCTCGGCAAAACGGTGGATGCCCTTGGCCTGACGGTGCGCGTCGAGCCGGACTATTTCCCGGTATTCGGTAAAGGTTTTGCCCGACTGAGCGGCGAAAAGGCGCCGGTGCTGGACATCACCACGTTGACGACGCCGCCGGAAATGGAGGGCGAAGCGCTGACGCTGACGGTGCGCGATGGGCAGCATTACGAGCTGAGCCATGACGGCGCCAAACTGTTCAGCGGCGCGGTCGGGCAGCCGGTGGCGCAGGGCGGATGGAACATGGCCGTCTCGGCGCTGGACGCGGCGCCGGGCGCCAGCTTCACGGTGGTCAAAGTCGCGCGCCAGAAAGCGGTGGACGATCTGCGCAAAAATCTTGACGTAGTGCCGGGCGGTAAAGACAGCGGCATCATGACCTTTACGCTGCCGAGTGAAGATCCGCAGCGCGCCGAGGCGGTGCTGAAGAACATCACCGACAACTACCTGCAGCAGAACGTGGATCGCAAAACGGAAGAGGCGCAGCGAATGCTGGCGTTCCTGCAAGAGCAACTGCCGCAAACGCAAACCTCGCTCAACAACGCCGAAACCCAGCTCAATCAGTTCCGTCAGCAAAACGACTCGGTGGATCTGTCGCTGGAAGCCAAATCGGTGTTGGACACGCAGGTGCAGCTCGAAGCGCAGCTCAATGAACTGACCTTCAAGGAAGCGGAGATCTCCAAGCTCTATACCCGCGCGCACCCGGCTTACCGGGCGCTGCTGGAAAAGCGCGCCACGCTGGAAGCGGAAAAGGCGCGGCTGGGCAAACAGGTGCAGACGCTGCCGAAAATGCAGCAGGAGATCCTGCGTCTCACCCGAGACGTGCAGGTGGATCAGCAGGTTTACATGCAGCTGATGAACAAGCAGCAGGAGCTGAGCATCAGCAAGGCCGGCACGGTAGGCAACGTGCGCATCATCGATGAAGCGGAAACCGCCATTCGGCCGATCCAGCCGCAAAAGATGCTGATCGTGCTGTTGGCGCTGCTGCTGGGCGCCGGGGGCGCCGCCGCGGTGGTGCTGTTGCGCGCGGCCTTCCACCGCGGCATCAATGATATCGATACGCTGGAGAAGCGGGGCATCAACGTCTACGCCACCGTGCCGCTGTCGCCGTGGCAGGTGAAGCGCAACCGCGAGCAGCGTCATCTGTTGCCCAAATCCGGCGGCCGGCGCCTGCCGATCCTGGCGGTGGCTGAGCCGACGGATCTGTCGGTGGAGGCAATCCGCAGCCTGCGTACCAGCCTGCATTTCGCCATGCTGGAAGCCAAAAACAATATTCTGATGGTCTCCGGCGCCAGCCCGGAAAGCGGCAAGAGCTTCACCAGCACCAACCTGGCGGTGGTAGTGGCGCAGGCCGGGCAGCGGGTGTTGCTGATCGACGCGGATATGCGCAAAGGCTTCCTGCATCGCTGGCTGGCCGAGGATGGACATCGCGGTTTGTCCGACATGCTGGTGGGCGACGTGATGGCGGAACAGGCGGTGCGGAAAACCGCCATCGCCAACCTGGACTTCGTGCCGCGCGGCCAGGTGCCGCCGAATCCATCCGAACTGCTGATGCATCGCCGCTTCGCCGACTTCCTGCGCTGGGCCGGGCAACACTACGATCTGGTGCTGATCGATACGCCACCGATTCTGGCGGTGACGGATGCGGCGATCGTCGGTCATCACGCCGGCACCTCGCTGCTGGTGGTGCGTTTTGAAGTGAACACCGTCAAGCAGATCGAAACCAGCATGCGCCGTTTCGAACAGAATGGCGTGGCGATCAAAGGCGTGATCCTCAACGGCATGGTGAAAAAATCCGCCGCCGATGCGGGTTACTACGCCTTCGCCTATCCGAGCCATCAGGAAGAAAAGGTGCCGTAAGCGCATGAAAGCGATGCTGATGAACTCTTTGTGGTTAATGCTGGAGCGGGTATCGCTGAGTCTGTCGGGGATTTTCGTTTCGGTGTACGTCGCGCGCTATCTCGGGCCGGCGCAATACGGTTTGATTAACTACTTGCTGTCGGTGATCGCCATCGCCGTGCCGCTGGTGCAGCTGGGGGCGGACGCAGTGCTGTTCAACCGCGTCGCCAAACGGCGCCGGAGCGGCATGCGGCTGATGCTGGCTTCGATGCGCATCCGCCGCCAGCTGTTTGCGCTGATTGCGCTGCCGCTGATGGTCTGGACGCTGTTGACGCAGGATCGTACCAACCAAATCATGATGCTGCTGATGTTGATCAGCGCGTATTTCTCCGTGCAGGACGTCTACAAAATCTATTACGACGCGCTGCTGAAGTCGAAGTTGAACACGTTGATCAACAACGTCGCGCTGTTGCTGTCGATCGTGATGCGGCTCGGCCTGGTGTACGCGCAATTGCCGCTGGTGTGGTTTGCGCTGCCCTATGTGCTGAGCAGCCTGCTGCCTTATGCGGTGCGCTGGGTGCTGTTCCGTCGCGAGCAGGCGCAGATGCCGGCGATCAGCGGCAGACACAAACGGCGCTACGGCCGCTACCTGTTCAGCGTCGGCTTGCCGCTGGCGATCTCCAGCCTGTCGATCGTCATTTATACGCGCATCGATCAGATCATGCTGGGCAACTATTTGGGAGAACACAGCGTCGGGCTTTACAGCGCCGCCATCACGCTGAGCCAGGGGTGGGTATTCGTGCCTATCGCGCTGATCATGTCGATGATGCCAGGCGTGGCGAACGCCGGTTCGGAGCAGGAACAAGAGGCGCGCATTCGCCAGCTGTATCTGATGGTGCTGGTGCTTTCGATGCCGGTGATAGCGGTGCTGTCGCTGTTTCCGCAGCAGATAGTCGCGCTGATGTTCGGCGAAAGTTACCGGCAAACGGCGACCATTTTGGCGCTGTGCTCGGTGACGTCGCTGTTCTCGGTGATGGGAACGGTGTCTTACCGCGCCATCGTGCTGTTCAGCGGCTATCGATTCATCGCCATCAAAATGCCGCTGGCGGCGTTGGCCAACGTGGTGATGAATTTCATCCTGATCCCGCGCTACGGGATCATGGGCGCGGCGATATCGACGTTGATCACGGAGTTTATTTCATTCTTTGTGCTCAACAGCTTTTTCAGAGGAGGAAAAATTACGCGTTTGCAGGTGACTTGCTATCGGTGTTTTCCGCAATTAATAGGGAAGGTACGAGAAATATATGTTAAATAATCTGGTGAAAGGGTTATACCGACGTATGCCCGATGCAATATATCATCAGTTAAAATACGCAATGTTTTTCCGCAAGGTGCCGCATCTGGCCCATCCGGTGGGGTACAGCGAAAAACTGATGCGTAGGAAAGTTTATCCACTGGCGATATATACGCAGCTATCCGATAAATATCGGGTGAGAGAGTATATCGAACAGCTATGGGGTAAAGAGTATTTGATCGATCTTTACGCGCACGGCAACGAATTTACGGAAGAGATGTATCAGCAGCTGCCCGAGTCGTTTGTGATTAAAGCCAACCATGGCAGCGGATATAACAAGCTGGTATTTGATAAAAGCCAAACCGGTTATAACGAACTGCGGGTGTTGACCAACAGTTGGCTGCGGCAAAGTTTTTATCAGGTTTATCGCGAGCGGCATTATAAAGATATTCCACCTTGCATCATGGTGGAAAGAATGCTGATCGACGAAGGGCAAATACCGAACGACATCAAGATCCACTGTTTTAATCTTGACGGTGAGGTGCGCTTCTTTATTCAGATCGATTATCAGCGCTTTATCGATCATCGCCGCGATTTCTTTGATGCGGACTGGAACCGCACCGAGATCCGCATGGGCGTGCCGAACAGCGACGTGCCGATGTCGCGCCCCAGCGGGCTAAAGGAGATGCTGCGGCTGGCGCGCCAGGTGGCGGAACAATTCTCGTACGTACGCGTCGATTTTTATCAGGTGCAGGATCGCATTTATTTTGGCGAGCTGACTTTCACCCCGGGGGCCGGATTACAACGGCTGATGCCAGAAACGATTGAACAAGAATGGGGAGGGTATTTTCATACGTAGCTGAAACAGGCCGTTGGCTGCGCGTACTCGACCCGAGGCGGGGGGATAACCGGGCAGGGATATGCTGCGATAACAAACTTTTTCTCTGGCATCAGGCTGCACTCGCCAGTTGATAATAGCTTTTGAGGTATTAAATGGACTTATCAATTGTTATTCCCGCTTTTAATAATTCAAACCATCTCGCCGCCACGCTGGCGCGCATGACCCATTATTGCGCCGGTTTTGATTATGAAATTATCGTGGTCGATTATTCATCGGAAGCCGGTGAGTCGGAAAAGATACACGGACTGTTGGCGGCGAATCATCGCGCCAGACTGCATGAAAGCCGGGTGCGCGGCAATATCGCCGTCGCCTGCAATATCGGTTTTCGCCTGGCGCGTTCTGAGGTGGTTTTTTTTCTGGAACCGGAAGATATGTTTGGCACCAATTATATCATCCGGCGCTTGAGACGGCATGAGGACACGCGGATCGATATCGTGTTCGGCAATTACACCACGGTCAACGACAAGAATGTGCGCAGCTACGTGTTTAATTATCAAGAGGGTGTGGCCGGGGAAGATTTCTTATTTATCGAGATGGGGGATATTCGCACCTCGACCATCAGCGTGCGCAAGAAACAAGACCGGCGGTTTTTATTTCCGGAGTTTTTGGCCCGTTACCAGGACTGGGGGTTTTTGGTCAACGCCACCAACCTGGGCGCCCGGGTGGTTCACGATCAGGGCGGTGGGGTGTTCATCCGCTGCGGCGACGAGGATCTGAACCGCTGCCGATTGAACATCGACGCCAGCGAACGCTTTATCGATACCTATCTGCAGGCCAGCGGCCGTTACATCAGCGGCTTTGCCTGTAAACACCTGCTGGCTTCGCTGTACAGCGAAGATCTGCAGGCTTTCAACTACTACTCATCGCGCATGGAGCGCCACACCCTGAGCGGCAAATTCAAGGCGATCAAGCTGTATGGCGACTGTCTGGCCAGGCTGGGACTGTTTCCATTGGGGGGGAGGCTGCTGCGCACGGCCCGCGAGGGATTACGGAGGTGACATGCAACCGCGGAAAATCGCAATTGTAATCGAAGACATCGGCGGCAAAGGCGGCACCGAACGGGTGGCCAGCAGCCTGGCCAATGCGCTGACCACCCGCTTCGGCCACCAGGTCGAACTGATATCCATCTGCGGGGATCGGGCGTTCTATCCGCTGGAGCCGGCGGTGACGCTGCGCTTCATGCGCGGCAAGACGCTGCTCTGGCCGTGGCGCCTGGCGCTGTTCTTACGCCGCGGCCGCTATGACGCCATCATCACCGTCTCGATGGGGAAACTCTCGGTGATCATGGTGCCTTACCTGCGGCTGTTGTGTCCCGGCAGCCGGTTGGTGCTGAGTGAACATGTCAGTTTCCACCAGTATCCGTGGCCGATGAAGTGGCTGAAGGTGCTGATCTACCGGCTGGGCGATCGCACCGTGCTGCTGACGCAAAAAGATCTGGCGAATATCGGCCGCTGGGTGCCCGCCCGCAAATGTCGGGTGATTGAGAACGTGTCGCCGTTTCCGCTGCGGGCGCCGCACCCGGAACAGCAACAGCCGGTGGCGCTGGCGGTCGGCCGACTGTGCCACCAGAAAGGCTTCGACCGGCTGATCGCCGCCTGGCGGCAGGTGGCGCAGCAGGCGCCGGAGTGGCGGCTGCACATCGTCGGCGATGGCCCGGATCGGGCGGCGTTGCAACGGCAGATCGCCGATTACGGGCTCGACGATCGGGTGCAGCTGCTGCCGGCCACCGCCGATATCGCCGGGCATTACCGGCAGGCGAGCCTGTTGCTGATGACCTCTCGCTACGAAGGCCTGCCGATGGTGCTGATCGAAGCCATGAGCTTTGGCCTGCCGCTGGTGGCTTTCGACTGTCTGACCGGCCCGGCGGAGCTGATCGACGATCGCGAGAACGGTTATCTGGTGGCGGACGGTGACGTCGACACCTTCAGTCAGCGCGTCCTGGCGCTGATCGGCGACGGCGAACTGCGTCGCCGCTTCTCCCACCGTGCGTTGGAAAAGGCGCAGCGGTTTGTGCCTGAACGTATTTACCCCCAGTGGCAAGAGCTTATCGTCTGAGGTAATCATCATGGAAAAAGTGTCCGTCATTATGCCGGCTTATAACGCCGCCGGTTTTATCCGCGAGTCGATCCTTGGCGTATTGAATCAAACTTATCAGGACTATCACCTGTATGTGATTGACGACGCCTCCACCGACAACACCGCTGAGGTGGTCAAGCCGTTCATTCACGATCGGCTGACCTACATCCGCAACAACGCCAATCAGGGGGTGGCCGAAACGCGCAACATCGCCATCGAGGCGGCGCGCGGCGACTACATCGCGTTTTGCGACAGCGACGATGTTTGGCACCCGAATAAGCTGGCCCGCCAGGTCGGCATCCTTAAAACCCAGCGTTACGACGTGGTCTGCTCGCACTATTACACCTTCGAGAATGACCTGGCGCAGGTGAAAAATTACCGCGGCGCCGGGGAGATCATCGCCTACCGCGACATGTTGAAAAGCAACTGGATCGGCAACCTGACCGGCATGTACAACCAGCGCCGGGTCGGCAAGGTCTACCAGCGCAAGGTCGGGCATGAAGACTACGTGATGTGGCTGTCTATTCTGGAGCGCGCGCGCAATCGCCTGGCGTACTGCATTCCGGAGCCGCTGGCGTTTTACCGGCTGTCCGCCAATTCGCTGTCCGGCAACAAGATCCGCGCGGCGGACTGGCAGTGGCAGATCTACCGTCGTCATCTGGGGCTCTCTTATCAAAAATCCTGCTATCTGTTCTTCTCCTACCTGTACAGCGCGGTGATGAAACGACAATGACCAGCAAAATCTTGAACGCAGCCTGCGTGCTGATCGGATGCGGGCTGGCGGCTCAGGCCGGGGCGGCGGGCTGCGAGACCAATCTGCTGACCAACCCCGGCTTTGAGCAGGGACAGACGGGCTGGTCGCTGCCGCCGGCCAAGGTGATCTCCGGCGGCCGCAGCGGCCGCGCCAGCCTGTACTACAGCAATCCTGACCCGGCGGAGTATCACCAGATGCTGCAAACGCTGCAGGTGAAAGCAGGCCAGACGATCGCGTTCGGTGTGTGGGTGCGCGGCGATAACCTGCGCGGCAAAGGCGATCAGCCGGGCGCCGGGGTGTACGTCGAAAGCTATGACGCCAAGGGGCGCCACCTGGCCGGCAGCTACCCGCAAGGCCTGCTGGGCAGCAGCGGTTGGCAGCCGGTGGAGGGCAGCTTCACCGTACCGGCAGAGGCCACCACCACCGTACTGGGGCTGTATATGCGCAAGGGCACGACCGGCAACGCCTGGTTCGACGATGCCTACGTTTGCAGCCAGCCGACGGCGCCGGCGTTGTATCAGATGCGCGCCGGCGGGCAATCGGCCTCCAGCCTGATCGAAGTGCAGCAGCCTCAGGAAGTGCAGGTGGAAAGTACGCTGCTCGATAGCCAACGCACCGCCGTGCGGCAGGAGAGCCGCCGCTACCATGTCGCCGAGCGTCAGCGCGTAGAGTTCTCGCTGCCGGCCAACCTGGCCGCCGGCGAGTACCGCCTGCAGCAGCAGGTGACGGACGTGGCGTCGAAGCACAGCCGGAGCAGCGAAATGCCGGTCAGCATCGGCGAGGCGCCGCCGAAAGTGGCGTTGGACGAGCAGGGCTATACGCTGCGGCAGGGCAAGCGCTTCTTTCCGCTGGGCATCTACATGTACGGCAACATGGCGACCGATGAGCATCTGGCGCGCATCCGCGATGCCGGTTTCAACACCGTGCTGAATTACAACTACGGCGCAGGGCGCGACCCGTACGCCTATTTCCGCAAAACGCAGCAGTACGGGCTGCAGGTGATTTTCTCGCTGAAGGATTTCTACCCCGGCCTCGACTCTGCGCCGAAAACGCGCCTGAGCTACCCGCAGTTGACGGCGTCTTATGTGGAGAAGTTTAAAACTCAACCGAACCTGCTCGCCTGGTACATCAACGATGAGCTGGCGCCGAAGTACGCGCCGCAGATAGAGCAGATGCATCTGCAGGTGAAGCAACAAGACCCTGACCATCTGACCTTTCAGGCGCTGAATCAGACCGGCGCGCTCAACGCCTATTTCAACAGTTCCGATGTGTTGGCCAGCGATCCCTATCCGGTCGGACGCGATGCCGACATGACGCGCACGCTGGAATACTCGCGCCTGACGGTGCAGGTGGCGCGTCAGGCGAAGGGCGCCTGGCTGGTGATGCAGATCATGGATCACGCCGCCTATGAGCCGCACCGCAAGCCGCGCCAGCCGAGCGAAGCGGAGATCCGCAACCAGGCCTGGCTGGGGCTGATCGGCGGCGTCAAAGGGCTGCTGTTCTACTCCTATACCGACCTGTTCTATAAGCGCCGCAGCGGTGATTTCAACCAACAGGAATTCGACGGTATTTGGCAAGGGGTTGCCCGCGTGGCGCAACAGATCGACAGCTTCACGCCGTACCTGCTCTCGGGCGAAAGTGCGACGCTGTCCGGCAACAACACTGCCGTACCGGCGCGGCTGTTTATCGACGGCGAGCGCGGCCTGGTGCTGATCGCCAACCCGTACTATCGGCCGATGGCCGCCCGTTTTGACCTGCCGCCCGGCTGGCGCTGGCAGGGACAGCCGCAGATCGACGCCAAATTGCCCGCAGTGGGCAGCAGCGCGCTGTGGGTGCAACGAGACACTAGCAATCAATAAGGATACCCGTTCATGACTATCACGCTAAGCCTGATCGTCCCGGTGTATAAGGTGGAAGCCTACATCGAAGCGTGCCTGGACTCGGTGCTGAGTCAATTGCCCGACTGGGCGGAAGTGATCCTCGTCGATGACGGCAGCCCGGACGGCTCCATCGCCGTCGCGCAAGAGGTGCTGTGCCGTTATCCGGCGTTGAAAACGCAGGTCAGCATCCTGCGCCAGGATAACCAGGGGTTGAGCGCCGCGCGCAACGCCGGGATCGCCCATGCCGAAGGCGAATATCTCGGTTTTCTGGACTCCGACGACGTGCTGCTGCCGGGCTATTTCAGCATTTTGGGGCGCCTGCTGGCGGATAACCCGCAGGTGGAGATCGTGGCGTTCAACGCCCAGCGCTTCTCGCGGCTGAAAAACGGCCAGATAGAACCGGATGGCCTGATGGCGATCGTGCCCGGCAACGCCGCGCCACAGGAGCGCGAGCCGCATATGGCGCTGCTGGCGGACAGTTTTAACCGCAGCCTGTGGTACGCCTGGGCGCGGATTTATCACCGTTCGCTGTTCAACGACGCCGCGTTTCCGGCGGGGCGCAACTTCGAGGATATCCAGCTGATCCCGCAGCTGTATCTGAAAGCGAACCGCATCGTGGTGTGCGACACGCCGTTGGTAGGATACCGCGCTAACCCCAACGGCATCACGCGCGCGCCGAAGCGGCGGGATTTGGACGATCTCGATTACGCCATCGAGCGCGCTGACAGCGGGCGTCGCCGCGAGGGGGGGAAGGGATTCCACTCGGTGCTGTTCGTCACCACGCTGAAGGCGCGTCTGCTGGTCGGGCTGGACTTCTTCGGCCTGCGTGACGCGCTGCGGGAAACCGCCGAGCTGAAACGGCGTTATGCCCGGCTGCGGGCGGAGGAGCGGCAAATGCTCAGCCGCAAGAACCGCCTGTTCTACCGCAGTCCGCTGGTCTACTACCTGATGGCCAGTCTCTACAACCGTTTCGGGTGAATCTGACCGTGCCCGAACGACGATAAACCCGTGTGGAAGCCCATTATGAGTATCAAAGTCAGCGTCATTATTCCGACCTATGGCCGCAGCGAACTGCTGGCGCGCGCCATCGACAGCGTCCTGGCGCAAACCCATCAGCCGGTGGAGATCGTGGTGGTAGACGATAATCCGCCGGATCATCCGCAGCGCCAGGCCACCCGCGAACGGCTGGCCGGCTATATTGCCGCCGGGCAGATCGTCTATTGCCCGCGCGCGCGCAACGGCGGCGGGGCGCGGGCGCGCAACAGCGGCATCCTGCGCGCCACCGGGGAATACCTCACTTTTCTGGACGACGACGATTATTACCACCCGGAGAAGATCGCCCGTCAGCTGGCCTTTATGCAGCGCGGCGATTACCCCGTCAGCCTGTGCGATATGGATATTCTGCAGGACGGCCAAATCAGCGCCGAGCGCTATTACCGCGCCCGCTGCGACGGCCTGGAGGACTTCATGCTGGCCGGCGTCGCTTACACGCCGATGATCATGCTGCGCCGCGAGGCGGCGATCGCGGTGCGCGGGTTCTTCAATACCCCGCGTTATCAGGATCATATCTTCATTTATCGCCTGCTGGCGGCGGGCATGCGCATCGGCACGTTGCACGAGCGCCTGGCGGTGCATAACGATCACGACGGTGAGCGTATTACCTCCAGCCCGAAAGGCATCATCGGCTATCACAACAAAATGCAGTTCGAGCGCCGGTTGATGCCGCAGATTTCGCCGCGGGCGCGCAAGGTGATGCGGCTGCGCCACACCTGCATCACGTCGCGCATCATCACCGACAGCCGAAGCCGTCTCGGCGGCGTGCTGCACGGTATGAAGGGCATCATCTACGTCAACAGCGGAGTGATGGCCGGCGTTTACATGAAGAACATTCTGCGCAACGTCTTCTTCCGCGGCGTCCCTTTTTGAAACCCGACGCGGGGTTTTCCCCCGCGTCCTACCCCCAAATACCCCGTCTTGCCTCCCGCCCGTTCGCCTTCATCTTGAGATTCTGATTTATTCGTTTTAATTCAATCAATTAATCCTATTTCTCACCCCTATACTTTGGTGGTATTTCCCGCCCGGCGCACGCGTCGCCCGCCGCTTTCTCTTGATCGCAATCAATTTGCCGCCGGTTGGCCGTCAGTAGGCTGGCGGCAGATTGAGCATGTCTTCTTATAACGACAAGAGCCTTCAGGAGCATTCCGGATGAGCAAATTTTTAGACCGTTTCCGCTATTTCAAGCAGTTGGCGGAGCCTTTTTCTGGCGATCACGGCCAGACCTTGAACACCAACCGCGACTGGGAAGACGGCTACCGCAGCCGTTGGCAGCATGACAAAGTGGTGCGTTCCACCCACGGCGTGAACTGCACCGGTTCCTGCAGTTGGAAGATCTACGTGAAGAATGGTCTGGTGACCTGGGAAACCCAGCAAACCGACTATCCGCGCACCCGCCCCGATCTGCCCAACCATGAACCGCGCGGCTGCCCGCGCGGCGCCAGCTACTCCTGGTACCTGTACAGCGCCAACCGGCTGAAATACCCGCTGATGCGCAAGCGGCTGCTCAAACTGTGGCGCGAGGCGAAAGCGCAGCACAGCGATCCGGTCGAGGCCTGGGGATCGATCGTCGGCGATGCGGAAAAAGCCAAAAGCTACAAGGTGGCGCGCGGCCGCGGCGGTTTCGTCCGCTCCAGCTGGCAAGAGGTCAATGAACTGATCGCCGCCGCCAACGTCTATACCGCCAAAACCTTCGGCCCTGACCGCATTATCGGCTTCTCGCCGATCCCGGCGATGTCGATGGTGTCCTACGCCGCCGGCGCTCGGTACCTGTCGCTGATCGGCGGCGCCTGCCTGAGCTTCTACGACTGGTATTGCGATTTGCCGCCGGCTTCGCCGATGACCTGGGGCGAGCAGACCGACGTGCCGGAGTCCGCCGACTGGTACAACTCCTCCTACATCATCGCCTGGGGCTCCAACGTGCCGCAGACGCGCACCCCGGACGCCCACTTCTTTACCGAAGTGCGCTACAAGGGCACCAAAACCGTGGCGGTGACGCCGGACTACGCCGAAGTCGCCAAGCTGTGCGACCACTGGCTGAATCCGAAGCAGGGCACCGACAGCGCGATGGCGCTGGCGATGGGCCATGTGATGCTGAAAGAGTTCCATCTCGATCGCGAAGTCGGCTACTTCCGCGACTACGTGCGCCGCTATACCGACATGCCGATGCTGGTGCTGCTGGAGCCGCGTGAAGGCGGCCACTACGCCGCCGGCCGCCTGCTGCGCGCCGCCGATCTGGTGGACGGACTGGGCCAGGAAAACAATCCCGAGTGGAAAACCGTCGCTATCGACAGCCGCAGCGGCGAGCTGGTGGCGCCGCAGGGCTCCATCGGTTTCCGCTGGGGCGAGAAGGGCAAGTGGAACCTGGAGCAGCGCGAAGGCAAGTCGCAACAGGAAGTCGAGCTGCAGCTCAGTCTGCTGGGCATGCATGACGACGTTGCCGAGGTGGGCTTCCCGTACTTCGGCGGCGCCGACAGCGAGCATTTCAACAGCGTGGCGCTGGACGAAATCCTGCTGCACAAGCTGCCGGTGAAACGCCTGCGGCTGGCGGACGGCAGCGAAGCGCTGGTGACCAGCGTGTATGACCTGACGCTGGCCAACTACGGCCTGGAGCGCGGGCTGGGCGACGCCAACTGCGCCGCCGACTATGACGAGGTCAAGGCTTACAGCCCGGCCTGGGCCGAGCAGATCACCGGCGTGTCGCGTCACAACATCATCCGCATTGCCCGCGAGTTCGCGGAAAACGCCGAGAAGACCCACGGCCGTTCGATGATCATTGTCGGCGCCGGCGTCAACCACTGGTATCACATGGACATGACCTACCGCGGCCTGATCAATATGCTGATCTTCTGCGGTTGCGTCGGCCAGAGCGGCGGCGGCTGGGCGCACTACGTCGGCCAGGAAAAACTGCGGCCGCAAACCGGCTGGCTGCCGCTGGCGTTCGGCCTTGACTGGCAGCGCCCGCCGCGCCATATGAACAGCACCTCGTTCTTCTACAACCATTCCAGCCAATGGCGCTATGAAACCGTCGGCGCCGATGAGCTGCTGTCGCCGCTGGCGGACAAATCGCGCTTCGGCGGCAGCCTGATCGACTTCAACGTGCGCGCGGAGCGCATGGGCTGGCTGCCGTCGGCGCCGCAGCTGGGCGCTAACCCGCTGCGCCTGGCGGAGCAGGCCCGTGCCGCCGGCCAGTCGCCGGTTGAGTTCACCGTCGACAGCCTGAAGAGCGGCGCGCTGGGCTTTGCCGCCGAGCAGCCGGACAATCCGCAGAACTTCCCGCGCAACCTGTTCGTCTGGCGCTCCAACCTGCTGGGCTCTTCCGGCAAGGGCCATGAATACATGCTCAAATACCTGTTGGGCACCGAGAACGGCATCCAGGGGAAAGATCTCGGCCAGCAGGGCGGCGTGAAGCCGCAGGAAGTGGAATGGCGCGAGCAGGGCGGCGAAGGCAAGCTGGATCTGGTGGTGACGCTCGATTTCCGCATGTCGAGCACCTGCCTGTATTCCGACGTGGTGCTGCCGACCGCCACCTGGTACGAAAAAGACGACATGAACACCTCCGACATGCACCCGTTCATTCATCCGCTGTCGGCGGCGGTCGATCCGGCCTGGGATTCGAAGAGCGACTGGGAAATCTACAAGGGCATCGCCAAAGCCTTCTCCGAGGTGTGCGTCGGCCATCTGGGCCAGGAAACCGACGTGGTGACCTTGCCTATTCAGCACGACTCCGCCGCCGAGCTGGCGCAGCCTTACGGCGTGCAGGACTGGAAGAAAGGCGAGTGCGAACTGATCCCCGGCAAAACCGCGCCGCACATCATCGCGGTGGAGCGCGATTATCCGGCCACCTACGAGCGTTTTACCGCCTTGGGGCCGTTGATGGACAAACTGGGCAACGGCGGCAAGGGCATCAACTGGAACACCCAGACCGAGGTCGATTTCCTCAAGCAGCTTAACTACGTCAAGGCCGACGGCCCGGCGGCGGGGCGGCCGAAGATCGAGAGCGCGATAGACGCGGCGGAAGTGATCCTGTCGCTGGCGCCGGAAACCAACGGCCAGGTGGCGGTGAAAGCCTGGGAAGCGCTGAGCAACGTCACCGGACGCGATCACCGGCATCTGGCGCTGAACAAGGAAGACGAGAAAATTCGCTTCCGCGACATTCAGGCGCAGCCGCGCAAAATCATCTCCAGCCCAACCTGGTCCGGCCTGGAAGACGAGCACGTCTCCTATAACGCCTGCTACACCAACGTGCACGAGCTGATCCCGTGGCGCACCCTCAGCGGCCGTCAGCAGCTGTATCAGGATCACGAGTGGATGCGCGCCTTCGGCGAAAGCCTGCTGGCGTATAGGCCGCCGATCGACACCCGCGCCGCGCAGCCGCTGCTCAACAGCAAACCGAACGGCAACAAGGAGAAGGCGCTGAACTTCCTGACGCCGCACCAGAAGTGGGGCATCCACTCCACCTACAGCGACAACCTGCTGATGCTGACGCTGTCGCGCGGCGGCCCGATCGTCTGGCTGAGCGAAGACGACGCCAAAGATCTGGGCATCGCGGACAACGACTGGATCGAGGCCTTCAACGCCAACGGCGCGCTGACGGCGCGCGCGGTGGTCAGCCAGCGTATCCCGGCGGGGATGACCATGATGTACCACGCGCAGGAGCGCATCGTGAATCTGCCCGGCTCGGAGATCACTCGCCAACGCGGCGGCATCCATAACTCGGTGACCCGCGCTTGCCCGAAACCGACCCACATGATCGGCGGCTATGCGCAGCTGGCCTACGGCTTCAACTACTACGGCACCGTCGGCTCCAACCGCGACGAGTTCGTGGTGGTGCGCAAAATGAACCGTATTGATTGGTTGGACGATGAAGGCAACGACTACGCGCAGGGCAGTCAGCAGGAGAACAACAAATGAAAATTCGTTCGCAAGTCGGCATGGTGCTGAATCTGGACAAGTGCATCGGTTGCCACACCTGTTCGGTCACCTGCAAGAACGTCTGGACCAGCCGCGAGGGGATGGAATACGCCTGGTTCAACAACGTGGAAAGCAAGCCCGGCGTCGGGTATCCGCACGCCTGGGAAGATCAGGAGAAGTGGAAGGGCGGCTGGATCCGTAAAATCAACGGCAAGCTGGAGCCGCGCATGGGCAACCGCGTCGGCGTGCTGGCGAAAATCTTCGCCAACCCGGACGTGCCGGCGCTGGATGACTACTACGAGCCGTTCGATTACGACTACCAGCACCTGCACACCGCCAAACAGGGCAAACACCAGCCGGTGGCGCGCCCGCGCTCGGTGATCACCGGCCGGCGCATGAACAAGATCGAAAACGGCCCGAACTGGGAAGAGATCCTCGGCGGAGAGTTCGAAAAACGTTCGCAGGACAAGAACTTCGACAACCTGCAGAAGGCGATGTACGGCCAGTTCGAAAACACCTTCATGATGTATTTGCCGCGCCTGTGCGAGCACTGCCTCAACCCGGCCTGCGTCGCCACCTGCCCGAGCGGGGCGATCTACAAGCGCGGCGAAGACGGCATCGTGCTGATCGATCAGGACAAGTGTCGCGGTTGGCGCATGTGTCTGACCGGCTGCCCGTACAAGAAAATCTACTTCAACTGGAAGAGCGGCAAGTCCGAGAAGTGCATCTTCTGCTACCCGCGCATCGAAGCCGGGCAGCCGACGGTCTGTTCGGAAACCTGCGTCGGCCGCATCCGCTACCTCGGCGTGCTGCTGTACGACGCCGATCGCATCGAACAGGCGGCGGCGGTGGAAAACGACAAGGATCTGTACCAGAGCCAGCTCGATATCTTCCTCGATCCGCATGACCCGAAGGTGATTGCTCAGGCGCTGGCGGACGGCGTGCCGCAGGGCGTCATTGAAGCCGCTCAGCAGTCGCCGGTGTACAAAATGGCGATGGACTGGAAACTGGCGCTGCCGCTGCACCCGGAATACCGCACGCTGCCGATGGTGTGGTACGTGCCGCCGTTGTCGCCGATTCAGTCGGCCGCCGACGCCGGCGAGCTGGCGCACAGCGGCGTATTGCCGGACGTCGAGAGCCTGCGCATTCCGGTGCAGTATCTGGCGAACCTGCTGACCGCCGGCGATACCGAGCCGGTGCTGCTGGCGCTGAAACGCATGCTGGCGATGCGCCACTACAAACGGGCGGAAACCGTCGACGGCGTGGTGGACATCAGCGCGCTGGAGCAGGTCGGTCTGAGCGAAGCGCAGGCGCAGGAGATGTATCGCTACCTGGCGATCGCCAACTATGAAGATCGCTTCGTGGTGCCGTCGAGCCACCGCGAGCTGGCGCGCGAAGCCTTCCCCGAAAGCAAAGGCTGCGGTTTCAGCTTCGGCGACGGCTGCCACGGCAGCGACGGCAAGTTCAATCTGTTCAACAGCCGTCGTATCGACGCCATCGACGTGACCGCGAAAACCGCGCGGTCGGAGGATGCCTCATGATCAGCCTGAAAGTGATCGCCCGCCTGCTGGATTACCCGGAGCAGGCGCTGTTTGACCATCAGCAGGCGCTGATTGAAGCGCTGGAACCGGCCAGCGAGCTGGATCTGCACCATAGCGCGTTGCTGATTCTGTTTATCCGCCGCCTGTGCGCGCGCCAGTTGCTGGACGCGCAGGCCGACTATTGCGAGCTGTTCGATCGCGGCCGCGCCACCTCGCTGCTGCTGTTTGAGCACGTGCACGGCGAGTCGCGCGATCGCGGCCAGGCGATGGTTGACCTGATGGCGCAGTACCGCGCCGCCGGGCTGGAGATCGACAGCCGCGAGCTGCCTGATTTCCTGCCGCTGTACCTGGAGTATTTAGCCAGCCGCAGCGCGGCACAGGCGCGGGAAGGGCTGCAGGACATTGCGCCGATCCTGGCGCTGCTGGGCGCGCGCTTGCAGCAGCGCGAAAGCCCGTACGCGGTGCTGTTCGATCTGCTGTTGGCGCTGTCCGGCAGCGATGCGCAGGCCCAGGCGCTGAAGACGCAGGTGGCGCAAGAGGCGCGCGACGATACGCCGCATGCGCTGGATGCGGTATGGGAAGAGGAGCAGGTCAAATTTCTCGGCGAGCAGGGCTGCGCCTCCGCCCAGCAGACGGCGCACCAGCGGCGCTTCGCCGGCGCGGTGGCGCCACAGTATCTGGACCTGACGGATGCGTTAACCGGAACCAAAGGACGCTAATCATGCAATTTTTGAATCAGTTCTTCTTCGACATCTACCCTTATCTGGCCGGCGCGGTGTTCCTGATCGGCAGCTGGCTGCGCTACGACTACGGGCAGTACAGCTGGCGCGCCGGCTCCAGCCAGATGCTGGATAAAAAGGGCATGCGGCTGGCGTCCAACCTGTTCCACATCGGCATTATCGGCATCTTCGCGGGCCACTTCCTCGGCATGCTGACGCCGCACTGGATGTATGAGGCCTTCCTGCCGATCGACGTGAAGCAGAAGCTGGCGATGATCGCCGGCGGCGCCTGCGGCCTGATGACGCTGATCGGCGGCGCGCTGCTGTTGAAGCGCCGGTTGACCAACCCGCGGGTGCGCGCCACCAGCAGCGTCGCCGACATCCTGATCCTGACATTGCTGGTGGTGCAGGTGTGCCTGGGGTTGCTGACCATTCCGTTCTCCGCCCAGCATATGGACGGCAGCGAAATGATGAAGCTGGTGGCCTGGGCGCAGGCGGTCGTGACCTTCCACGCCGGCGCCTCTGCGCACCTGGAAGGCGTGGCGCTGATCTTCAAGCTGCATATGGTGCTGGGCATGACGCTGTTCGTGCTGTTCCCGTTCTGCCGCCTGGTGCATATCTGGAGTGCGCCGGTAGAGTACCTGACCCGCCGTTACCAGCTGGTGCGCAACCGCCGCTGAGCCTGACCCCGCCGCCGCCGCCGATCGCCAGCGGCGGCGCTATTCCGATAATTCCCCCGCCGTCTGCCCATTCTCGTCGCCTTGTCGTAAACTCACTATCTCAGTTATGTTACGTTTATGCTTCCGCCGACGGACGTCGGCCTGTGGTAGCCGATAACAAGAGATACCGCCTTGATGAAAGGCATTTTGGGACATAAAAACCGGGGATGATCCGTGTGGCCTTCGCGCCGTACGGGAGAATCGCTTTATGGATAGTCAGGTTAATCAATAACAATAATGACCACACAATTACGTTCACCCGAGCTGCTGCCTCTGAAAATCATCGCCACCGGGGCCGCGTTGCCGCCTAACCGCGTGGCGTCCTCTGCGCTCGACGCTCGGCTGGGGAAACCGGCCGGCTACGTTGAAAAACGCTCGGGCATCGTTTACCGCTATCACGCCGCCGACGATGCCAGCCAGGCCGAACTCGCCGCCGCCGCGCTGCAAGATGCGCTGGTTCGCCGCGCCATTCCGGCGGACTCGATCGATCTGCTGATCTCCGCCTCGGCGATTTCGGTGCAGGCGCTGCCGTGCACCGCCGCGCACATTCTCAAGGTGGCGGGGCTGGCGCCGGGCACGCCGGGCTTCGACATCAACAGCAGTTGCGTCAGCTTTATCTCTGCGCTGCAAGTGGCGGCGGGGCTGCTGAACGCCGGGACGTATCGACGCATCGCCATCGTCTCGGCGGATCTCGCTTCACGCGGCATCGACTGGCAGCACGAAGAGTCGTCGCTGATCTTCGGCGACGGCGCGGCCTGCGCCATTGTGGAGCGCGGCGACGGCGCCAGCGGCATCCTCGCCAGCCTGGTGGAAACCTACCCCGCCGGCAGCGAACTGTGCGAGATCCGCGCCGGCGGCACGCGTCGCAACCCGCGCGCCGGCATGTGTGAGCAAGACTTCCTGTTTCATATGCAGGGCAAGCCGCTGTTCCGCCAGGCCTCGGCGCTGATTGAGGGTTACCTCGATCGGCTGTTGAGCGCCAGCGGCCTGACCCTGGCGCAGATCGCCACCGTGGTGCCGCATCAGGCCAGCCATCTGTCGCTCGAACATATGCGCAAACGGCTGCACGTCTCCAGCGAGGCGCTGGTCGATATCTACCGCCATCATGGTAATCAGGTGGCGGCGTCTATCCCGACGGCGCTGCATGCCGCCGTGACCACCGGGCGCTTCAATCCCGGTCAGCCGGTGATGCTGATCGGCACCGCCGCCGGGCTGGCGCTGGCCGGCATGGTGTTGCTGCCATGAGGGTGCTGCTCACCGGGGCGACCAGCGGGCTGGGACGCAACGCGGCGCAGTGGTTGCTGGAGGCCGGACATCAGGTGCGCGCCACCGGCCGCGATGAACGGGTCGGCGCAACGCTGCGTCAGCTGGGCGCCGAGTTTTGCGCGCTCGATCTGGCGCAGGCCACGCCGCAGCAGTGTCGGGAGCTGGTGACCGACTGCGAATGGGTCTGGCACTGCGCGGCCAAGTCTTCGCCCTGGGGCGGCAAAGCGGAGTTTCACCGCATCAACGCCACGGCGACGGAGAAGCTGGCGGAGGCGGCCGGGCGCTGCGGCGTGCGGCGCTTCGTGCATATCTCCACGCCGGCAATCTACTTCGATTTTCAGCCGCATTACGATCTTGACGAGGGTTACCGCGCCCGGCGCTTCGCCAATCACTATGCCGCCAGCAAGTATGCGGCCGAGCAGCGCCTGTTGGCGCAGGCGAAGATCTATCCACAAACCACCTATATTATGCTGCGGCCGCGCGGCCTGTTTGGCCCGCACGATCGGGTGATCGTGCCGCGGCTGTTGCAGCAGCTCGAACGCGACCGCGGGGTATTGCGATTGCCCGGCGGCGGACAAGCGCTGCTGGATCTGACCTTCGCCCCCAACGTGGTGCACGCGATGGATCTGGCCAGCCGGCAGCGCGGATTGCCGTCCGGCGCCGTGTACAACATCACCAACCACCAACCGCAGCGGCTGGCGGAGATGCTGGATGCGTTGCTGCGTCAGGAACTGGGGCTGAGTTACCGGCTGCAGGCCGTGTCCTATCCGCTGCTGCATACGCTGGCCGGCGGCATGGAGCTGTGGGCGGCGCTGAGCGGCAAGGAACCGCTGTTGACGCGCTACAGCGTGGCGGCGGTGCATTTTGACATGACGCTGAGCCAGACCCGTGCGATCGAAGAGCTGGGTTACCGGCCGCGTTATTCGATGGAAGAGGGCATTCGTCTGACCGGCGAGTGGCTGCGGCGGCAAGGAGGCGGACAGCATGGCTAAGGTCACCGTGTTTGAAGTGGGCTATTGCACGCATATCGGCTGCATGGCGCTGCGCGGCGCCGGATTCCGGGTGTGCAAATTCCCGGCGCGCGCCTATCTGCTGGAGGTGGGGGAGCGCCGCTGGCTGTGGGATACCGGCTACGCGCGTTATTTTCAGCAGCACACGCAGTCGGGGCTGTTCAGCCTTTACCGCCGCATGACGCCGGTCTATTTCGATCCGGCCGAGTCGTTGGCGCATCAGCTGCGCGAAGCCGGTTATGCCGAGGGGGATATTCAGGCGCTGATCGTCTCGCATTTTCACGCCGATCACATCGCCGGGCTGCAGGATTTCAGCCAACTCGACTTTATTTGCTCCGGCGAGGGCTGGCAGCAAACCCGTGGGCTGCGCGGTTTCGCGGCGCTGAAGCGCGCCTTTATTCCCGGCCTGATCCCGGCGGATTTCGAGAGCCGTCTGCAGTTTATGGAGTCTTTTCCTGCGGTGGCGTTGCCCGCGCTGTTGGCGCCGTTCGATCGCGGTTACGCGCTGCCGGGCAGTGAAGGGCAGATCGTGCTGGTGCCGTTGCCGGGGCATGCGGCCGGCCATATCGGCGCCTTTATTCTCACCGACGCCGGCTGGACACTGCTGGCCAGCGACGCCGCCTGGTCGCCGCAGAGTTACCAGACGCTGCGCGGGCCTTCGCGCCTGGCCAATCTGGTGATGGACGACGCGGCGGCTTACACCCGCACCCTGGAGCGGCTCAACCAGCTGTGGGCGGGCGGCCAGGTCAACATTTTGCTGTGCCACGAGGGGGACCTGTGATCCCCTTCATGACCCTTTGGCACTATTTCCGCGCCCGGCGCCTGCGCTTTGGCGATCGTGCGGCGCTGGAGGCGCATCAGGCCCGACAGCTTGAGGGGTTTGCCCGCCGGGTGCTGAGCAAGAGTCCCTATTTTCAAGGCTTCAGCCGCCGGCCGTTCGCCGAATGGCCGCAGATGGACAAGGCGCTGATGATGGCGCAGTTCGACCGCATGAACACCGCCGGGCTGCGGTGCGATGCGGTGCTGGCCTGCGCGCAGCGCAGCGAGGCGGATCGCGATTTCACGCCGAAGATCGGGCGCTACAGCGTCGGATTGTCGTCCGGCACTTCCGGGCAGCGCGGCGTGTTTGTCGTCAGCCCGCGGGAACAGCAGGTGTGGGCCGGCGGCATGCTGGCGAAAATGCTGCCGGACGGGCTGTCGGCGGGCGAGCGCGTCGCACTGTTTCTGCGCGCGGACAATAATCTCTATCACAGCGTGAACAACCGTTGGCTGAGCCTGGCGTTTTACGATTTGCTCGCGCCGTTCAGCGGCCATTTGCCGGCATTGGAACGGCAGGCGCCCAGCATCATCGTAGCCCCGGCGCAGGTGCTGCGCGCATTGGCGTTGGCGGTGCTGGCCGGGCAGGTGACGCTGTCGGTCAAAAAAGTGATCTCGGTCGCCGAGGTGCTTGAAGAACAGGATCGCCGCCTGCTGCAGCAGGTGTTTCCGGCGGTCGGCGAAGTGTATCAGGCTACCGAGGGGTTCCTCGCCGCCACCTGCGCGCACGGCACCTTGCACCTGAACGAGGAGTTTTTGCATATCGAGCCGCAGTGGATCGACGAACTGCGCTTCACGCCGCTGATCACCGATTTTACCCGCAGTACGCAGCCGATCGTGCGCTATCGGCTGGACGATGTATTGGTGCTGCGCAAGGAACCCTGCCCATGCGGGCAACCGACGCGGGCGATCGCCCGTATCGAGGGGCGGCGCGACGATCAGCTGATGTTGCCCGATGCGCAGCGGCAACCGCAGGCGGTGTTCGCCGATGCCTGTAGCCGAACGATCGCCAATGCGTTGCCGCTGACCAGCGATTACCGCCTGGTCCAGCATGGCGAACGGCGGTTGGAGCTGATTGCCGATTGCAGCCCGGCGGCGTTGGCGCACTGTCAGGCGCAGCTGATGGCGCTGTTCGCTCGTCAGGGCATCGCCACCGACCGCCTCGAATGGCGGTTGACGGCGCAAGCGGTGCTGCCGCAGTTCGATCGCAAGCGGCGGCGAATCGTGCGCCGGGCGGAGGAGGCATGAAAAGCGCACTGTTCAGGCTATGGCACATGCTGCTGGGATGGGGCACGGTCGGCGTGGTGTATAGCCTGACCGATCGCCTGCAGGGGGCGGGAACCCTGTTGCCGCCGTCGGCGCTTGATCGGGCGATCCCGTTCAGCCCCACGGCCATCTGGCTCTATCTGTCGTTCTTCCTCATCGTCCCGGCGGGCTATCTGCTGGCGCCGCTGCCGCGGATCAAATGGCTGACGCTGGCGATGCAGCTGACCGCGCTGGGCGCCGGGGCGGTTTATCTGCTGTGGCCGACCACCATGGCCTATCCGCAGAACGATGGCGTCGGGATCAGCGCGCAACTGCTGGCGGCGTTAACCCGGGTGGACTCGCCGCAAAACTGCCTGCCTTCGTTGCATATGGCGCTGACGGTGCTGGCGGTGTGGGCGCTGAGCGACGGCGAGCGCAAAGTGCGCACGGCGCTGTGGATGCTGTGGGGCGTGGCGATCGCGTTCTCGATTCTGCAACTGCGTCGGCATTTGTTTGTCGATTTGGCCGGCGGCGCGCTGCTGGCGCTGTTCGCCGGCTGGCTGGCCCTGCGCATGAAAACCCTGCGCAGGCGCGTCGTTAAAGGAGAAATGGGATGAGCGATCTGGCATTGCCGATAGTGTTCATGCTGTTCATCGTGGTGGCCGAGGCGGTGGCGCTGCAGTGGGGGCGTCGCGAGCCGGTCAACTGGCACGATCTGGTGTTCAACCTGAATTCCGGCCATATCATGCTGTGGCTGTTCCGCGGGTTGGAGATCACCTGCTACGGTTATGTGGCCGCGCATTTCAGCCTGGGGTTGCTGGATGCCTGGCCGCCACTGCTGATGTGGCTGTTCGCCCTGCTGGCATGGGACTTCGGTTTCTACTGGCTGCACCGTCTGCACCATCGTTTCCGCCTGCTGTGGGCGGTGCACGTGGTGCACCATCAGGGCGAGCACTTTAATCTGTCGCTGGGAGTGCGCAACTCCTGGTATTCGTCGCTGACGTCGATCCCGTTCTTTTTGCTGCTGGCGCTGGCGGGGGTGCCGCTGTCGGTGTTCGTTGCGGTCTCTATTTTTCATTACAGCATTCAGCTGTTTAACCACAATGCGCTGACGCCGAAGCTCGGCGTGCTGGAAAAAATCCTGGTCACGCCGGCGCATCACCGGGTGCATCACGTCAAGGACATGGCGTATTCCAATAAGAACTTCGGCGGCAGCTTTATCTTCTGGGACAAGCTGTTCGGCACCTTTTGCCCGGCATTGCCGAGCACGCCGTTCAGCTATGGCGTCGGCGGCGACAGGCCGTCCGCCAACCCGTTCTGGGCGAGCAATCTGCCGTTCCTGCGCTATTTGCGCCTGGCATGGCGCCCGGCGCCGGGCCGGCCACGCGACCGCCGTTCGGCGCTCAGCGTTTTCAGCGGCGCCATGCTGTTGTTCTCGCTGGTGGTCGGTTACGTCTACCAATACGGTTACGGCTATAGCGACATCAGCTGGCCGCAAATGGCGCTGTTGGCGCTGCTGGCGTTGGGATCGGTGGCGCTGGGCGGCATGACGGAAGGGCGGCGGTGGGCGAGCGCCGTCTGGCTGCTGATCGCGCTGGGCATGCCGCTGCTGTTTATCGGCTATCTCGGTTGGCCGCAGCGCTATTGGCATATCGCCATGGCCGCCGTGGCGTTGCATGCCCTGTGCGTCGCGTTGGGCTGGGGAAGAGTAGCCGCACCGGCCGCCGTGGAGGAACCGCATGGCTGAATCATTGCCGCCGCTGCGTTTTCCCGCCGATGGCGAACAGGCCTTCCACCGCGATCTTAAGCGCGCGGCACACGCCTCTCTGGCGGGCGATCATCGCTATGCCGATGCCGCGCGATTGGCCAAGGCCGCGCTGTTGCTGGCGCTGTGCGTCGGGTTTTACGCGCTGAGCCTGCTGCAGCATCAGCCCTGGGCGTTTTTCCTCTGCTATTTCCTGTTCGTGACCATGGGCATGCTGCTCAATGTCAACGTCAACCACGATGCTTCGCATAACGCTTTCCTGCGTGCGCCCTGGGCCAATCGGCTGGTGGGGCGGTTGGTGACGCTGCCGCTGGGCGTCGATCCGGACTACTGGCGCACGCGGCATGTGGATTACCACCATGTTTACGCCAACGTCGAACATTACGATCTGGATACCGAAGAGAACGGCTTTTTCCGCCAGACACCGTTCCAGCGCTGGCGGCCCCATATGCGCTATCAGCATCTGTACTGGCCGCTGATCGCCGCGCTCTCGCTGCCCTATATCGCCTGGATTTTCGATTGGTCCGATCGGCTCGATAAAACGCCGCTGCGGGAAAAACGCGTGCTGGCGGGGCGCGGCGGTTGGGCGCTGTTCGTGCTGTGCAAGCTCGCGCATCTGGCGCTGGTGCTGGTGGTGCCGCTGGTCGTGGGCCACTTGCACGGCATCGGCTGGGGCTGGGTGTTGCTGGCTTACGCGCTCAGCCAGATGTGCGCCTCGCTGCTGGTGGTGTTCTTGCTGCTGGGCACCCATTGGGCGCAGGCCGAGTTTTACCCGGCGCCGACGGGCGACAGCATGCCGCAAGGCTGGTATCGGCACAATTTCGCCACCGCCTGCGACTGGCAGCCCGAACCGCGCTGGTTGGAGCATCTGACCGGCGGGCTGAACTATCACCTGACCCATCACCTGTTTCCCGGCTGGAATCATCGCCACTATCCGGCCCTGGCCGCCGCGGTGGCGGAGGTCGCGCAGCGGCACGGCATGGCGTACCGCTGCATCGGCTATCGCGAACTGTTGGCGCAACAACAGCGCTTCTTACGCCGGATGGGACAGCCATGAAACCGCTGCGTCCGTTAGCCTATCGGCGCGACGACAACGGGTTGCACCGCGCGCTGATGCAGGCCGCCCAGCATTATCTGGCGACCCACGGCGATCACCGTTTCGCCGACGGCGGCATGCTGGCGAAGGTCGCGCTGCTGCTGGCGCTGTGCGGCCTGTGTTACGGGCTGAGCCTGCAGCAGCATAACGGCTGGGCGTTTTTCGCTTGTTATTTCGGCTTTATCTTTATCGGCATGTTCCTGACGGTGAACGTGGTGCACGACGCCTCGCACAACGCGTTTTTCCGCCGCCCCTGGGCCAACCGCTGGCTGAACGCACTGGTGAGCGTGCCGCTGGGGCTGGATCCCGACTGTTGGCGCGTGCGGCATGTGTTGTTCCACCATGCCCATAACAACATCGAACATTACGACCCCGACATCGACGCCAATGGCGTGCTGCGGCAAACGCCGTTCCAGCGTTGGCGGCCCTTTATGCGCGCGCAGCGTTACTATTGGCCGTTGGTGGCGGCGCTGACTTTTCCGTACTACATCTGGCTGTTCGATTGGTTGGACAGGGCGGGCCGCACCCGCGTGGCGGCGCGCATGGCGCAGCAGGGCGTACGCGGCTGGAGCGGGTTTCTGGCGGGGAAGGCGGCGCACCTGCTGCTGGCGCTGGCGATCCCATGTTGGCTGTTGCCGCCGGCTATCGGCATCGGGCAAATTCTGCTGGTCTATTTGCTGAGCCAGATGCTTTCTTCATTGCTGTTCGTGATGTTGATCATCGGCACCCACTGGGCCAAGGCCAACTTTTATCAGGCGCCGGCGCAGGGCGCGATGCCGCACGGTTGGTATCACCACGTGTTCGCCACCACGTTCGACTGGCAGACCCGGCCGCGCTGGCTGGGTTATTGGCTGGGCGGGGCGAACCTGCATTTGACGCATCATCTGTTTCCGCACTGGAGCCACCGCCATTACCCGGCGCTCAGCCGCATCATCGGCGAGGTGGCGCCGCGCTTCGGCATCGACTACCGCCTGCTGGAGCTGGAGGAGCTGTTGCGTCTGCAGCAACGCTTCCTCAGCGCGATGGGCCGCAAGCCGCACTAGCGTTGCATACGAGTTGTGCGAGGCGTTACGCAGTTCACTAATTGAACGACATTTGGCGTTCCAGTAGACTTTCCCTCGGTGAATCAACGACCACAGGAGGTGGAGTATGCGCAGCTTGCCGATTCGGTTATCCAATGAAATCGACGACAGTCTGAACGATATCGCCCGGCGTCACGGGATGGCCAAAACCGACGTCATACGCCTGGCGTTTGCTTTAATGACGATTGCCGACCGTGAGTGGATGAAACAGGATGGTTCCCGCCTCGGTATCGTGCGTGAAAGCGACGAGGGGCTGGAGGCAGTCGCCGTGGTGGTGGGGATCTTTCCATGAAGCCGCAAAATGAGCGCCCGCAGCTCGATGCTGAAAGGTTGTATTTGGATCCGTCGTTGGTCTTCGACGAAATGGAGCGGCTGCGCCTGGCACGCCAGGTGCTGTGCGGGATATTCGCGGTCAGCGTGGGCGTATTCGCCGCCCACGCGTATTGGGAGAAAAACGAAGCGCTGAATCAGGTGTTTGAGCTGGTGAAGATCGGCGCCTTGCCGCTGGTCACGCTGGTGGTCTCTTTTTACTTTCCCAACAGCGCATCCAGATAAGGCGTCACGTCAATGCGACTTCATGCCCGCCGCAGTCATCAGCAGGCGGAACAGCGAGGCAACCACGAACAGCCCCAGCACGCTGGCGCTCCAGATGATCACCAGCCAACCGATGCGTTTCCACCAGGGCGCCGGAGCGGCGGTTGCCGTTTTATCTTGCATAGCGTCCTCCCTTCTCAATGATAGCCGTGTTCATGGCTGATCTTGCCGCGGAACACGTAGTAGCTCCAGAAGGTGTAGACCAGAATGATTGGGATGATGAACAGCGCGCCGACCAGCATAAAGCCGAGGCTCTGCGGCGGCGCGGCGGCGTCCCACAGGCTGATGGCCGGCGGGATCAGGTGCGGCCAGATGCTGATGCCAAGCCCGCTCAGGCCGAGGAACACCAGCAGCAGCGTCAGCATGAACGGCGAGTAGTGCGCGCCGCGTTTCACCCCATGCCGGATCCCCCAGGCGCTGAGCAGCACCAGTATCGGCACCGGCAGCAGCCAGAACAGGTTCGGCAGCGTAAACCAGCGCGCGGCGATTTCGGGATGCGCGATCGGCGTCCAGATGCTGACCGCAGCCAGCACCAGCAGCAGGATCGCCAGCAGCGGCGTCGCCAGGTGATACATGCGCGCCTGCAGGTCACCGGCGGTTTTCATCACCAGCCAGGTACAGCCGAGCAGGGCGTAGGTCACCACCAGCCCCAGCCCGCAGAACAGCGCGAACGGCGTCAGCCAGTCCAGTGCGCCGCCGGCGTAGGTGCGGCCTTCTACCGGGAAGCCGTTGATCACGGCGCCCACCACCACACCCTGGCTGAAGGTGGCGAAGAGAGAGCCCCAGATGAACGCTTTATCCCAGATATGGCGCTTCTCCGGCGTCGCCTTGAAGCGAAACTCGAAGGCCACGCCGCGGAAAATCAGCCCGATCAGCATCAGCGTCAGCGGGATCGCCAGCGCGTCGAGGATCACCGAGTAGGCCAGCGGGAAGGCGCCGAACAGCGCCGCGCCGCCCAGCACCAGCCAGGTTTCATTGCCGTCCCACACCGGGGCGACGGTGTTCATCATCAGATCGCGGTCGCCGCTCGCCTTCACCCACGGAAACAGAATGCCGATGCCCAAATCGAAACCGTCCATCACCACGTACATCATGGTGCTGAACACGATGATGACAAACCAAATCAGCGGAAGATCGATACCCATGTTCAGCTCCTGTCGTCCAGAGTGTCGTTGACCGCGGACAGCGGACGCGCCGGGCGGCCCTCGGTATTGTCTTCTTGGTGTTCATGCGGCTGCGGCCCTTTGCGGATCAGGCGCATCATGTAGGAGTAGCCCACGCCGAACACCGAGCAGTAGACGATGATGAACGCCAGCAGGCTGATGCTCATGTGCAGATCGCCGTGCGCGGACACCGCATCCTTGGTGCGCAGCAGGCCGTACACCACCCACGGCTGGCGGCCTATCTCGGTGGTGAACCAGCCCGCCAGCAGCGCCAGCAGCCCGGAAGGGCCCATCCACAGGATGAAATACAGGAACGGACGCGACTGATAGAGCCCGCCGCGCCAGCGCAGCCACAGGCTCCACACCCCGGCCAGGATCATCAGCATGCCCAGCCCGACCATGATGCGGAACGACCAGAACACCACGGTGGAGTTGGGGCGATCTTCCGGCGGGAACGATTTGAGCGCCGGCACCTGCTCGGTCAGGCTGTGCGTCAGAATCAGGCTGCCGAGATAGGGCACTTCCAGCTTGAAGCGGGTCTCTTCACGCTGCATGTCCGGCCAACCGACCAGGATCAGCGGCGTGGCTTCGCCCGGCGGGTTTTCCCAGTGGCCTTCGATGGCGGCGATCTTCGCCGGCTGATGTTTCAGCGTATTCAGGCCGTGCGCATCGCCGATCAGCGCCTGCACCGGCGCGACGATCAGCGCCATCCACATCGCCATCGACAGCATCTTGCGCATCGCCGGCGTGTCGCGGCCGCGCAGCAGATGCCAGGCGGCGGACGCGCCGACGAAGAACGCCGAGGAGAGGAAGGCGGCGGTGGACATGTGCAGCAGGCGGTACGGGAAGGACGGGTTGAAGATGACCTTCAGCCAGTCAACCGGCACCACCTGGCCATTGATGATTTCATGCCCTTGCGGGGTCTGCATCCAGCTGTTGGAGGCCAGGATCCAGAAGGTGGAGATCAGCGTGCCGAGCGCCACCATGCAGGTGGCGAAGAAGTGCAGGCCGGGGCCGACGCGGTTCCAGCCGAACAGCATCACGCCGAGGAAACCGGCTTCGAGGAAGAAGGCGGTCAGCACTTCATAAGTCAGCAGCGGCCCGGTAATGCTGCCGGCGAACTCGGAGAAGAAGCTCCAGTTGGTGCCGAACTGGTAAGCCATCACCAGCCCGGATACCACGCCCATGCCGAAGTTAACGGCGAAAATCTTTGACCAGAAGTGATAAAGCTCACGATAGGCTTCATTGTGCGTTTTCAACCATAATCCTTCCAGCACCGCCAGATAGCTGGCTAAACCGATGGTGATGGCGGGGAAAATGATATGGAAAGACACGGTGAAGGCGAACTGTATTCTGGCAAGTTCCAGTGCATCAAGACCCAGCATGGCGCCTCCTAGGGTTGAACATAAATTAACCTCTTGAGTATAGCTGTCATTTTTATGTGAAATGCTTGGCGTTAAGTTAAGCACGGAGTACAGTGCCTATAATAGTGACAGTTATTTTACTTTTTCATATAACAGTTAATGGTTATGACCCGATACGAGCAGCTTGCGCAGCAGATTAGAGAACAGATCCAGAACCGGGTGTGGCGGGCGGGCGACAAGCTGCCTTCGCTGCGCGAGAGCGGCAAACGCGCCGGATTGAGCCTGATGACGGTGGTGCAGTCTTATCAACTGCTGGAGAGCCAGGGGTGGATCGTCGCCCGGCCGCAGTCGGGCTACTATGTGGCGGCGCGTCCGCAGCCGCTGCCGCAGCCTTCGCGCGGCGAGAAACTGCTGCTGAGCGAGCAGGTGGACATCAACGCCTTTATTTTCGACGTGCTGCAGGCCTGCAAGGATCCGGACATCGTGCCTTTCGGTTCGGCGTTTCCCGACGCCACGCTGTTCGCCCAGCCGAAGCTGGCGCGGGCGCTGAGCAGCGTAGCGCGCAAGTTCACGCCGCACAGTTCGCTGGTCAACCTGCCGCCGGGCAACGACGCGCTGCGGCGGCACATTGCCCAACGCTATGCGCTGAGCGGCATGCAGGTCGCGCCGGACGAGATCGTCATCACCGCCGGGGCGATGGAGTCGCTCAGCCTCAGCCTGCAGGCGGTGACCCAACCGGGCGACTATGTGGCGATCGAGTCGCCGGCGTTTTACGGCGCGCTGCAGGCGCTGGAACGGCTGCGGCTGAAGGCGGTGGCGATCGCCACGCATCCGCAGGACGGTATCGATCTGGACGCGTTGCAGCAGGCGGTGGAGCAGTATCCGATCAAAGCCTGCTGGCTGATGACCCACTTCCAGAACCCGCAGGGCGCCACCCTGCCGGAGGCCAACAAGCAGCGTCTGGTGGCGCTGCTGCGCGAACGGCAGATCTCGCTGATCGAAGACGACGTCTACGGTGAGCTGTACTTCAGCGCCGAACGGCCGCTGCCGGCGAAGGCGCTCGACAGCGGCGGCCAGATCCTGCACTGCTCGTCATTTTCCAAATGTCTGGCGCCGGGCTTTCGCGTCGGCTGGGTGGCGGCGGGGCGTTATGCGCAACAGATCCAGCGTTTGCAGCTGATGAGCACCGTTTCCACCAGCGTGCCGACCCAGATGGCGCTGGCGGATTATCTGCTGCACGGCGGCTACGACACCCATCTGCGGCGGCTGCGCCGCCTGCTGGCCCAGCGCCAAAGCGCAATGCGTCAGGCGATCGCCCACCATTTCCCGCCGACGGTGAAAGTCAGTCAGCCCGACGGCGGGTATTTCCTGTGGCTGGAACTCGATCCGGCGCTGTCGTCGATGGAGTTGTATCGGCGCGCACTCGCACGGGGCATCAGCATCGCGCCGGGGCGCATGTTCACCACCGGCGACCATTTCAACCACTGCTTCCGTCTCAACGCCTCATTTGAATGGAATGACCGCTTTGAAGAGGCGATAAAAACCTTAGCCAAACTTATCCGGGGGCTGGCGGCGGCCGGCTGAACCGCGTTTTTTCCGCCGCTTCGCCCCAGAAAAATTCATAATGCTTTTTTCGGCAATGGAATGCCGGTTTCGTTGTTAGACAGCCCTCCGGCCGCCCATTACTCTGCGATAAATTTTGTCACATTTTTATCAACGGGTAGACGAGGGGCAGTGGGTGAGTGGAATAAAAAATAAGCTAAACAAACTGTTGCGCTATCGGCTGACGCCGCTGGCGTTGGTCTGCGCGCTGGGATTGAGCGCCGCCGCGCAGGCGGAAACGCTGGCCGAAGGCATTACGCCGGCCAGCGACGCCGCTCGGGTGCCGGCCGCCGCCAAACTGCGCAAAGATACCGTCGTGGCGGGCATCTCGGAGCCGCAGGGGATTTTCAATCCGTATCTGTTCACCAACGGCTGGGACGAGAACGTGACCGACGTGATCTTCAGCCGGCTGATCGGCCTGGACAGCCAGGGCAAACCGGAAGGGCGCCTGGCGGAGTCCTGGCAGGTCAGCCCCGATAATCTGACCTACACCATCAAGCTGCGGCCGAATCTGGTCTACAGCGACGGCTCGCCGCTGAAGGCCGACGATATCGCCTTTACCCTGACGCTGCTGCATGACCCGGCCTATGACGGCGATACCGATATCACGCCGGCGCACATTCAGGGCGGCGCCGAGTATAAAAACGGCACCGCGGCCGGCATCAGCGGACTGAAGGTGATCGACGATCGCACCATTCAGATCGTCACCACCCAACCGGGCGCGACCACGTTGCAACTGATTGGCGGGCCGGTCTTGTCACGGGCTTACTACGGCAAAGACTATCAGCGCGGCAAGCTCGACGGCGTGCGCGCCTTGAACGGCAAGCCGCTCGGCAACGGCCCCTACATTTACGACAAGTACGTGCCGGGGCAGGAAATCCGCTTCCACGCCAACCCGAACTTCTACCTCGGCCCGCCGCCGATGGCGCGCTTTATCTATCGCGTCACCAACCCGGCCACCAACTTCCAGCTGTTCCAGACCGGTGAGACCGACTACGACGCCTTTACCGCCAAGCCGGACGATATCGAACAGCTCAAACTGCTCGGCTTCGCCAATATCAACCTTTACAGCTCGAGCGATTACAGCCGGGTTGATTTCAACCTCAGACGCCCGGCGCTGCAGGACAAGCGGGTGCGTCAGGCGCTGATCTACGGCCTCGATCGGCAAAAACTGATCGCCGTGGTGTACCAGGGGTATGGCAAGGTCGCCAACCAGCCGATTTCGCCGATCTCCTGGGCTTACGACGCCAACGGCATCAATCCTTACGCTTACGATCTCGATAAGGCCAAAAAGCTGTTGGACGAGGCGGGTTGGCAGGTGGGCGCTGACGGCATCCGGCAGAAAGACGGTAAAAAGCTGGAGCTGACGCTGCTGGTGACCAAAAAGCTGATCAACGACGCGCTGGTGCCGATCGCCAAGGATAACTACCGCCGGCTCGGCGTGGTGCTGAAACCGCAGGTATTGGATTTCAACGCGCTGCTGGCGCAGCGCAAGGCGGGCAATTACGACCTGGCGTCTCTCAGCACCAGCACGCTGAACGATCCGCACGACGGCGTACGCGACTTCATCAGCCGCGAGAGCGAGACCGGCTATCACAACCCGCAGGTGGACGCGCTGATCGCCAAAGCCAATGCCACGCTGGATATCGCGCAGCGTAAGCCGCTGTACCATCAGCTGTATCAGGTGCTGGCGGACGATCCGCCGGTGATCCTGCTCGGCAACCGCGAAATCTTGAGCGCCAGCAGCGCGCGCATCACCGGCTTTAAACCGGATATCTACAACGGACTGGTCGGCAGCCTGCCGAACGTCAAACCGGCGCCGTAACGCCCCGATGCCGCCGCGCCATTCCGGGCGGCGGCGATGGAATTCGCGATGAGAAATTTTATCCTGCGCCGTTTGTTGCAGACTATCCCGATGCTGTTGCTGGCTTCATTGCTGATTTTTTGCATCTTCGCCCTGGCGCCCGGCGACTTTATCGACGGCAATATCAACCTGACCGCGCAACGCGCCGCCGAGCTGCGGGCGCTGTATGGGTTGGATCAGCCCTTGTTCAGCCGTTACCTGCATTGGCTTGGCCGGCTGTTGCAGGGCGATCTCGGCTTCTCGCTGCAGTATCAGATCCCGGTCAGCACGCTGCTGAATCAATACATCTGGAACTCGTTCCTGCTGGCGGCGGTGGCGATGGTGCTGTATTGGGGCATCGCGCTGGCGGTGGGAGTGATCTCGGCAATGAAGCCCTATTCGCTGTTCGATCATCTGATCACCGTGGCGGTGTTCGCCGCCATGTCGTTTCCGACGTTTTTCCTTTGCCTATTGCTGATCAAATGGTTCGCCGTCGATCTGCACTGGTTGCCGGCGGGCGGCATGTTGCGCACCGGCAGCGAAGCGAGCGGGCTGGCCTGGGCGCTGGAGGTGGCGGCGCACCTGCTGTTGCCGGTGCTGGCGCTGGTGATGCTGCAGGCCGGCAGCCTGACGCGCTATTTTCGCGCCAGCATGCTGGAGGTGATCCGCATGGACTATATCCGCACCGCGCGCGCCAAAGGGCTCAGGGAGAAAACGGTGATCCTCAAACACGCGCTGCGCAATGCGCTGTTGCCGATCATCACCCTGCTGGGGTTCGAGCTGCCGGGATTGTTCTCCGGCGCGCTGATCACCGAAAAAATCTTCAACTGGCCGGGCGCCGGGCATATCCATATCGATTCGCTGGCGGCGCGCGATTATCCGGTATTGATGGGGTTCACGCTGTTTCTGGCGGCGCTGACCATTCTCGGCAATCTGCTGGCGGACATTCTGTACGCCTACGCCGATCCACGCATTCGCTTGAGGTAATACGATGTGGGTAACGCTGTTTTTCGGGCGCCGTCGCCGCTGGCGCCAGGCGCAGTTGCCGGCGCTGGCGCAGCTGTCTCCGCCGCCCGCCGCGCAGGCCTGGCGCCGTCTGCGCCGCCATCGACCGGCGATGATCTCGCTGGCGCTGCTGGTGCTGTTGGCGCTGCTGTGCCTGATTGGGCCGTCGCTGTCGCCGTGGCCTGACGACGCCGGCGATGTGCTGAACATCAATCAGGCGCCGAGCGGCGCGCATTGGTTGGGCACCGACTTTCTCGGCCGCGATATTTGCACCCGGCTGCTGCTGGCGGGGCGAATATCGCTGACCATCGGCCTGGTGTCGATGCTGCTGTCGGTGACGCTGGGCTATGTGCTGGGGGCGTTCGCCGGTTATCTGGGGGGCGTGGCGGATCGGCTGATCATGCGCTTCGCCGATCTGTTGATGACCATTCCCGGCCTGCCGCTGCTGATCATCATGGGGGCGATGCTGACCGAACTCGACGTGTCGCCGGACTACCGTATCTACATGGTGATGATCATGCTGAGCCTGCTGGGCTGGCCGTCGCTGGCGCGGCTGGTGCGCGGCCAGATCCTGTCGCTGCGCGAGCGGGATTTCATGTTGGCCACCGAAGTGCTGGGGCTCTCCACTCGGCGGCGCCTCTTCGGCCATCTGTTGCCCAATACCGTGCCGATTTTGGTGGTGGTCGCCACCATGGCGGTGGCCAACGCCATCCTCAGCGAGTCGGCGTTGAGCTACCTTGGGCTGGGCGTGGTGCCGCCGACGCCGTCGTGGGGCAACATGATGGACGCCGCCAATAGCCTGATCGACTTTCAGCGCCGCCCCTGGCTGTGGATGCCGCCGGGGCTGGCGATCTTCGTCACCGTGGTGGCGATCAACATCTTGGGCGACGGCCTGCGGGACGCGCTCGATCCGAAAATGAGCGGGGTAAAACGATGAGTCAACCGCTGGTGGCGTTCGACCGATTGTCGGTGTCGTTTCATGGCGAGCAGGGGCCGGTGCGGGCGGTGCAGCAGGTCAGCCTTGAACTGCAGGCCGGGCAAACGCTGGGGATCGTCGGCGAATCGGGCTGCGGCAAAAGCGTGACCGCCATGGCGCTGATGGGGCTGTTGCCGCAGCCGCTGGCGCAGGTAGACGGCGGTGAGATTCGCTTTGAAGGGCAAAACCTGCTGTCGCTACGGGCATCCAAGATGGCGGATCTGCGCGGCAACCGGCTGGCGATGATCTTTCAGGAGCCGATGAGCGCGCTGAATCCGGTGTTGACCCTCGGCGAACAGCTGGTGGAGCCGCTGATCAGGCACTTGCTTCTGTCGCCGAAAACGGCCTGGCGTCAGGCGATTCAACTCTTGACGGAAGTGGGGTTGGCGCGCGCGGAGGCGCTGATGCGCTGCTACCCGCATCAGCTTTCCGGCGGCATGCTGCAGCGCGTGATGATCGCCATGGCGATCGGGTGCCGCCCGGCGCTGCTGATCGCCGACGAACCGACTACGGCGCTCGACGTTACGGTGCAGGCGCAGATCCTGGCGTTGCTGCGCGAGCAGAGCCGGCGACACAACATGGCGATGATCTTGATCACCCACGATCTCGGGGTGATCGCCCAGATGGCCGATCGGCTGGCGGTGATGTACGCCGGGCGCGTCGTCGAGCAGGGAACGACCCGGGAAGTGCTGGACGAGCCGCGACATCCCTATACGCAGGGGCTGATCGCCTCGCGGCCGGTGCCGGGGCAGCGGCGACGCCGCTTGTACTCCATTCCCGGTCAGGTGCCGGATCTGGCGCGGCTGCCGGAGCATTGCGCTTTCGCCGAGCGCTGCGCGCAGGCCTCCGCTCGCTGCCGCGACGGCATTCCGCCGCTGTACGGCTCCCGTCAGCGTCAGTCTGCCTGTTTTCTCAATGCCGGAGGGCATCCGTATGTCGACTGAACCTTTGGTGGAGGTAAAGGGGTTAAAGAAATATTTTCCGCTGCGCGACGGGCTGTTCGGGCGCACCACCGGCCAACTGAAGGCGGTGGATGATGTCAGCTTCAGCATCCGCAAGGGGCGCGTTTTCGGGCTGGTGGGCGAGTCCGGCAGCGGCAAAACCACCGTTGGCCGCACGCTGCTCGGCCTGCACGACAAAACCGCCGGCGAGGTGCTGTTCAAAGGGCAGGCGTTGGACGGCCTGAGCAAGGACGCGTTGCGCGCCCTGCGGCCGAAAATGCAGCTGGTGTTTCAGGATCCTTACAGCTCGCTGAATCCGCGTCTGCGCGTGGGCGACGCCATTGGGGAAGCGCTGTTGCAACACGGCCTGGCGAGCAAGGCGGAACTGCGCGAACGGGTGCTCGATACCCTGGCGATCTGCGGGTTGTCCTCACAGCATTACGGGCGGTTTCCGCATGAGTTTTCCGGCGGTCAGCGGCAGCGTATCGGCATTGCGCGCGCGTTGATCCTGCAACCGGAATTTATCGTCGCCGATGAGCCGATATCGGCGCTCGACGTGTCGATTCAGGCGCAGATCATCAATCTGTTTTCCGATTTACAGGAGCGGCAGGGGGTGACGCTGCTGTTTATCTCGCACGATCTCGGCGTGGTGGAGCATCTGTGCCAGGATGTGGCGGTGATGTATCTGGGGCAGATCGTTGAGAGCGCCGATCGCGATGCGCTGTTCCGCCAACCGCTGCATCCCTACACGCAGGCCTTGTTGGCGGCGGTGCCGACGCTGGATGCGCAACGCGCGCCGGCGTGGGTGGCCGGCGGCGAGCCGCCGAACCCCGCCAACCCGCCGCGCGGCTGCCGTTTCCATCCCCGCTGCCCGCTGGCCACGGCGCAGTGCCGCGAACAGGCGCCGCAGCTGCGCAGCGTGGCGCCCGGTCATCAGGTGGCTTGCCACCTGGTCGGTTAGCGTCAGGACAGGTAGTGTTTCAACGCGCGCCCGGCCTGGTGGATCGCCGAATGCACCGCCGGGACGTGGGCGAGCGGGTTCAACAGGCCGTAGTCGTGGATTAGCCCGTTGTAGCGGGTAGAGGTGACCTCGACGCCGGCGGCGTCGAGCAGACGCGCGTAGGCTTCGCCCTCATCGCGCAGCACGTCCAGCTCGGCGGTTTGCACCAGCGCCGGCGGCAAGCCCCGCAGCTGTTCCGGCGTAGCGTTGAGCGGCGAGGCGTAGATGTCTTTGCGCTGCGCCTTATCGGGCGCATAGCTGTCCCAAAACCACTTCATCATATTGCGGGTCAGGAAATGGCCTTCGGCGAACTGATGATAGGAATCGGTATCAAAATGGGCGTGCGTAACGGGCCACAGCAGGATCTGGCAACGCAATGCCGGTAGGCCTTTCTCTTTGGCCATCAGGCTGACCACCGCCGCCATATTGCCGCCGACGCTGTTGCCGACCACCGCCAGCCGTGAACCGTCAACATTGATTTTTTCGCCATATTCGGCCACCCATTCCGTGGCGGCGTAAGCCAGATTGATCGCCTGCGGATAGTGCGCTTCCGGTGAGCGGGGGTAGTTGACGAACACCGCCGCCGCGCCGGAGCTGTAAACCAGATCGCGCACCAGCCGTTCATGGGTGGGAAAATCGCCCAGCACCCAGCCGCCGCCGTGAAAGAACATGAATACCGGCAATGTCTCCTTGACCCTGGCCGGCCGCACCAGCTGCAGCAGAATATCCTGGCCTTCTACGTGAATGGTTTTCTCGCTGATCTCCACCTCGCGCAGCGGCACGTCTACGCTGCGCTGCGCCGCTTCCAAAACTCTGCGCGCCTCTTTGGGCTTCATTTGTTCCATAGGTTTACCGCCAGCGGCATTCAGCGTCTCGAGAAACGCGCGGATGTCGTGCTGGAGGAGAGGCCGGCTGAGATCGACGGTTCGTTTGGGCATGGTGACTCCTTGTGCGCAGAAGAAAAAGTGCGGTCAGAATCACAGTGTAGTCGTTGGCGCATAAAGCGGGAGCCGCGGCCGGCGGCGATCGGCGCGGTTCGTTTTCCGGGGTGCTGCCGATGGAATAGGCGCTTCGTCGCCGCATTGCCCGATCCTGGCGCAGCGCTGCACCGGGTTGGGGCAAAAAGTGTGATGGCGAGCAAATCGGATGAAATTATTTTTGCGAGCGCGATCAGAAATCCTGAAGTTTTTCGCAATTGAATAGGATTTCGCGAGCAATGATGATTTTAGGCCTTATTTTTTAAATTATGCATTGCAAATGCATATAAAATGAATAAATATGCATTATAAGCCGTTGTTTTAACGTAAAAAATAGCAAAATCCGGCAAAAATCCCGTTTTGGCACGATAGCTGCTCTACACTCTTTATCAAACGACATGTATTTTAACTGCTCGTTAACATTTACTCCCCGCTCAGGGACCGGATAAGCGCCATAAATAGTGAAAAACCGATTTTATGTAACAGATTTGTTTCTAAATCAGCGGTGAGAGACAGCATTTTCTCCGCCGGGAAAGTCGGTTTTGAACAGCGGTTTTTTTGCATTGTGGCGGCCTAGCCGGCCTTGCGCGGTCCTTACAGTCAAAATTCAGCCTTTGCTGAGATTATGAGGTCACTATGGAACAGCCAATCGCAGTTACCCGCCAGTCTTTCGATGACTGGATGGTCCCGGTTTATGCCCCTGCCGATTTTATTCTGGTGCGGGGTGAAGGATCGCAGGTGTGGGATCAACAGGGTAAGTCTTACATCGATTTCGCCGGCGGCATCGCGGTTAACGCGTTGGGCCATGCGCACCCGGCGGTCAAGGCGGCGCTGGTGGAGCAGGCGGGCAAACTGTGGCATCTGGGCAATGGCTATACCAACGAACCGGTGCTGCGCCTGGCCAAGAAACTGATCGACGCCACGTTCGCCGACAAGGTGTTTTTCTGTAACTCGGGGGCAGAAGCCAACGAAGCGGCGCTGAAACTGGCGCGCAAACATGCGCACGACCAGCACGGCGCCGGTAAAGATCAGATTGTGGCGTTCAACAACGCGTTCCACGGCCGTACGCTGTTTACCGTGTCCGCCGGCGGCCAGCCAAAATATTCGCAGGACTTTGCGCCGCTGCCGGGCGGTATCACCCATACGCCGTATAACGATCTGGCCGCGGCGGCCGAGCTTATCAACGATCGCACCTGCGCGGTGATCGTCGAGCCTATCCAGGGCGAAGGCGGCGTGCTGCCGGCGGAAGCCAGTTTCCTGCAGGGGCTGCGTGAACTGTGCGATCGCCATAACGCGCTGCTGATCTTCGACGAAGTGCAGACCGGCGTCGGCCGCACCGGCCACCTGTATGCCTATATGCAGTACGGCGTGGTGCCGGACGTGCTGACCACCGCGAAAGCGCTGGGCGGCGGCTTCCCGATCGGCGCCATGCTGACCACCGATGCGCTGGCGAAAACGCTGGGTGTCGGCACTCACGGCACCACCTACGGCGGCAACCCGCTGGCGACGGCGGTGGCGGGGGAAGTGTTCTCCATCATCAATACCCCGGAAGTGCTGGAAGGCGTTAAGCAGCGCCACCAGTGGTTCATCGACGGGTTGAACGACATCAACCGTCAGTATCCGATCTTCGCCGAGATTCGCGGCGGCGGTTTGCTGATCGGCTGCCAACTGAAGAAAGACTATGCCGGCAAAGCGAAGCAGATCACCCAACTGGCCAACGAAGAAGGCGTTATCGCGCTGATCGCCGGCCCGGACGTGGTGCGTTTCACGCCGTCGCTGATCATCCCTGAGCAGGATGTGAAAGAGGGGCTGGCGCGATTCGCGCGCGCCGTGGCGCGCATTTGCAGCTAATCAGCGGGCTGCGCCTTTATCGGCGCAGCCTGATTCAGAAGAGGTTCGCATTATGATGATTATTCGCCCTATAGAGCGCCGCGATTTGGCGGATTTGCTGACGCTTGCCGGCAAATCCGGTATCGGTCTCACGTCGCTGCCGCAAAATGAAGATACCCTGTCGGCACGCATTGAGCGGGCGTTAAAAACCTGGCAAGGCGAACTTCCGCAAAGTGACCAGTGTTATTTGTTCGTGTTGGAAGACAGCGAGCGCCGGCAGGCGGTGGGGGTCTGCGCGATCGAAGTGGCCGTCGGCCTGGCGGAACCCTGGTACAGCTTCCGCGTCGGCACGCAGGTGCACGCTTCCAAACAGCTGAACGTCTATAAATCGGTGCCGACGCTGTTCCTCAGCAACGACCATACCGGGCATTCGGAACTGTGCACGCTGTTCCTCGATCCGGACTATCGTCACGGCGAGAACGGCAAGCTGCTGTCGAAGGTGCGTTTCCTGTTTATCGCCGCGTTCCGTGAACGCTTCTCCCGCCGTCTGATCGCCGAGATGCGCGGTTTCTCCGATGAAAACGGCCGTTCGCCGTTCTGGGAGAGCGTCGGCCACCGTTTCTTCTCCATCGAGTTCGCCAAGGCGGACTACCTGAGCGGCACCGGACAAAAAGCGTTTATCGCCGAACTGATGCCGAAACATCCGCTGTATGTCGATTTCCTGGCCGAAGACGCGCAGAAGGTGATCGGTGAAGTGCACCCGCAAACCCTGCCGGCGCGCCGCCTGCTGGAGGCGGAAGGCCTGAGCTATCAGGGCTACGTCGATATCTTCGACGGCGGCCCGACGCTGGAAGCCGAAATCGACCACATCCGTGCGGTGAAGCAGAGCCGCTTGGTCAAAGTGGTGCTGGATGACACGCCGATGCGCGCCGATGCGCCGGTTCATCTGGTCGCCAACGACAACTATCAGAATTACCGCGCACTGTTGGTCAATGCCGATCTGTATGACGACCGCCTGCATATCAACGCCGCCACCGCTGCGGCGCTGGGCGTCGAACAGGGCAGCCCGGTGCGGGTGCTCCCCCTTATTGCACAGGAGAAAGCATGATGTCCCATCCTGCACTGTTGATTAACGGCGTCTGGCGGCTGGGCCGCGGCGCGGAGTTCGGCAAGGCCGATCCGGTCGGCAATCAGCCGCTGTGGCGCGCCAACGCCGCCGACGCCGATGACGTCGCCGCCGCCTGCGAAGCCGCGCGCGCCGCATTCCCCGGCTGGGCGCGTACGCCGTTCGAGCAGCGTGAACAGCTGGTGAAACGCTTCGCCGCTTTGCTGGAAGAACATAAACAGTCGCTGGCGGAAACCATCAGCCGCGAGACCGGCAAACCGCGCTGGGAAACCCTGACCGAAATTCAGGCGATGATCGGCAAGGTGGGCATTTCACTGCAGGCCTATCAGGCGCGCACCGGTTTTAGCCAGACGGCGATGGCCGACGGCGCTTCGGTGCTGCGCCATCGCCCGCACGGCGTGCTGGCGGTGTTCGGGCCTTACAACTTCCCCGGCCATCTGCCGAACGGCCATATCGTGCCGGCGCTGCTGGCCGGAAACTGCGTGGTGTTCAAGCCGAGCGAACTGACGCCGCTGACCGCCGAGGAGACCCTGAAGCTGTGGCTGAAGGCCGGTCTGCCGGACGGGGTGATCAATCTGGTGCAGGGCGGCCGGGAAACCGGCGAGGCGCTGGCGGCCAGTGCGGATATCGACGGCCTGTTGTTCACCGGCAGCGCCGGCACCGGTTACCACCTGCATCGCCAATTGGCGGGGCAGCCGGAGAAGATCCTGGCGCTGGAGATGGGCGGCAACAACGCGCTGATCGTCGATGGTTTCGAGGATCGCGACGCGGCGGTCAACCTGGCTATCCAGTCGGCGTTTATCTCCGCCGGCCAACGCTGCACCTGTTCACGCCGCATTTTGGTTAAGCAGGGGGCGGAAGGCGACGCCTTTATCGCGCGTTTGGTTCAGGTGGCGGGCGAGCTGCGCGTTGGCCGTTGGGATGCCGAACCGCAGCCGTTCATGGGCGGCGTAGTGTCGGCGGCTGCGGCGGAAAACATGCTGAAAGCGCAGCAGCGCTTGCTGGCGCTGGGCGGCAAATCGCTGCTGGCCATGCGTCTGCTGGAGCCGGGCAGTTCGCTGCTCAGCCCGGGCATCATCGAGCTGACCGGCGTGGCGGGCGTGCCGGATGAAGAGTACTTCGGGCCGTTGACCACGATCGTGCGTTACCGCGATTTCGACGAGGCCCTGCGGCTCGCCAACCAGACGCGCTACGGCCTGTCGGTGGGATTGGTCTCGCCGCAGCGCGAGCTGTTCGAGAGGCTGCTGCTGGAAGCGCGCGCCGGCATCGTCAACTGGAACAAGCCGTTGACCGGGGCGTCCAGCGCGGCGCCGTTCGGCGGCGTGGGGGCTTCCGGCAACCATCGCCCAAGCGCCTTCTATGCGGCGGACTATTGCGCCTGGCCGATGGCGTCGCTGGAAAGCGAAAGCCTGTCGCTGCCGGCGACGCTCTCGCCGGGCTTGTCGTTCCGTTAATCGTCTGCGGCGGCGTCATGGCGTCGCCGCAGGCCATCCCCAGGGGATAGCCATGTCAGGATATGAAGTCAATTTCGACGGTTTGGTGGGGCCGACGCACCACTATGCCGGGCTGTCGTTCGGTAACGAGGCCTCTACGCAGCATCAAAACAGCGTATCGAACCCGCAGCTGGCGGCGAAGCAGGGGCTGCTGAAAATGAAGACGCTGGCCGATCTCGGTTTCCAGCAAGGGGTATTGCCGCCGCAGGAGCGGCCGCATTTGCCGATGCTGCGTCGCCTGGGTTTCAGCGGCAGCGATGAGGCGGTGCTGGCGCAGGCGATGCGTCAATCGCCGCGTTTGCTGTCGGCGCTCAGCTCGGCGTCCTGCATGTGGACCGCCAATGCGGCCACGGTGTCCCCCTCGGCGGACAGCGCAGACGGCAAGGTGCATTTCACCGCCGCCAACCTGAACAATAAATTCCACCGCGCCATTGAAGCGGAAACGACCACCGACGTTTTGCGGGCGATGTTTAACGACGACCGGCATTTCGCCCACCATGAAGCGCTGCCGCAGGTGGCGTTGTTCGGGGACGAAGGGGCGGCCAACCATAACCGGCTGGGCGGCGATTATGCCAGGCGCAGCGTGCAGGTGTTCGTTTACGGTCGCCAGGAGTTTGGCGGCGAAACGGCACCGGCGCGTTATCCTGCGCGCCAGACGCGCGAAGCCGGTGAGGCGATCGCTCGCCTGCACCAATTGGACGAGCAGCATACGGTCTTCGTGCAGCAAAACCCGGCGGTGATCGACCAGGGCGTGTTCCATAACGACGTGATTGCGGTCAGCAACCAGAACGTGCTGTTCCACCACCAGCAGGCGTTTTACCGCCAGCAACAGGCGCTGGATGAAGTGCGCCGCAAGATGGCGACGCTGGACAGCGAGCTGGTGGCGATCGAAGTGCCGACGGAGCGCGTCTCGGTGGCGGACGCGGTGGCGACTTATCTGTTCAACAGCCAAATTCTCACCAAGCCGAACGGCAAGATGATGATCGTGGTGCCGGAAGAGTCGCGCCAGCATGTCGGCGTGTGGCGTTATCTGAACGAGATGGTCGGCAGCGGCGGCCCGATCGATGAAATCCGCGTGTTCGATCTGCGCGAAAGCATGCGCAACGGCGGCGGCCCGGCCTGCCTGAGGCTGCGGGTGGCGCTCAACGATCAAGAGCTGCGGGCGGTGAACCCGCGCGTCATGATGAACGATCGGCTGTTCGCGACGCTGAACGAGTGGGTGGATCGTCATTACCGCGATCGCCTGACGCAGGATGACCTGGCCGATCCGCTGCTGCTGCGCGAAGGGCGCGAGGCGTTGGATTCGCTGACGTCGATCCTCGGACTCGGGTCCATCTATCCGTTCCAACGATAAGGGAGGCTGCATGATCGATCTACTGCCCCTGACGCTGGAGGGGAAAGAGCCCGCCGAATGGCAGGGCGAAACGCCGCAGCTGCGCTGGCGTTGGCTGGGGGAAGGGGTGTTGGAGCTCACGCCGCGGCAGCGTTATCGCCAGGCGTTGGTGGTGTCGGCGGGCGTACACGGCAACGAAACCGCGCCGATTGAACTGCTCAATCAGTTAATCGGCGATCTGTTGAGCGGCCGCTTGCCGCTGGCGGTGCGGCTGTTGGTGGTGCTGGGCAACCCGGCGGCGATGCGGGCGGGCAAGCGCTATCTGCACAGCGACATGAACCGCATGTTCGGCGGCCGCTACCGCAACTTCGCCGCCAGCGGGGAAACCGCGCGCGCCCAGCAGTTGGAGCGCACGCTCGCCGCCTTTTTTGATGGCGAACAGGCGGCGCGCTTCCATTACGATCTGCACACCGCCATTCGCGAGTCGCATTTGCCGCGCTTTGGCATTTTGCCCTTCCAGAAGCGCCCGTACAGCGAACCGATGCTAAAGCTGCTGGATGCCGCCGATCTGGATGCGCTGGTGGTACACAGCGCGCCGGGCGGGACTTTCAGCCACTATTCCAGCGAGCATCTCAATGCGGCGAGCTGTACGCTCGAGCTGGGCAAGGCGCGGCCGTTCGGCAGCAACGATCTGCAGCAGTTCGCCGCCATCGATCGCGCTCTGCGGGCGGCGGTCAGCGAGGGGCCGTTGCCGGAGCGCGCGGGCGAGGCGATCCGGGTATTCCGTGTGATGCACTCGTTGATCAAACACAGCGAGGATTTCAAGCTGCATCTGGATGATGACACCGCCAACTTCACCGAGTTGAAACCGGGGATGTTGCTGTGCGAGCAGCCGCAGGAGGAGTATCGCGTTGGCGAAGAGGGCGCGTGGATACTGTTTCCTAACCCCACTGTGGCGCTGGGCCTGCGCGCCGGCATGCTGTTGAGCGAAGTTTCCCGTTCTACGTTGTATTGATTTATCCTCGGCGGCGCCGTTAGCGCGCTGCCGTTTATTCCTTTCATTATTTTAATCTGCTATTTCCCGCTATTTAAATGGCCATAAATCGAATTTTATTCGTCATATAGGGATTTCTTTACGTGAATGAATAAATGCCGTATTCAGCCGTTATCGGAAAGCCTTAATTGCCTGGTGACTTTGTTAAGATAAAAATGTGAAATAAGTAACGTTTTTAATAACCATGCTAATATTGTTGTTACTTTTGAATCGCGCAGAAAGCACGCAAAACGAAACCAAAATGCACTAAATTGGTGCGTTGCACCGTTTTGGTTATAAGTTATGTGATAAAAATTTCTTATATTCAATGAGTTATGCATTCTCTTTTTTGAAATATATGGTTACAAATAAACATGCTTTCTCCTCGTTGTTTCATGAACTTTTTGATTTTAAGTTTTGATTCATGATGCTAATGTCACATCACCCCAGCATTAGGGGAGCTCATAAAATACCAAAAGATAAAATCACAGCCCAAATTATAAATTGGGCGTGACGGGCAGGGTTCTAATTATAATATCTAGGAAAATAAATGATGAAACGCAGTGTATTAGCCTTAGCTGTCGCCCTCGGGGCGGTCACCTCCTTCGCCAACGCGGCTGAAATCTACAATAAAGATGGCAATAAACTCGACCTGTACGGCCGCGTTTCGGCCAAACACGTTTTCAGTAAAGATAAAAGTGAAGACGGAGATAAAACGTACGTTCGTCTGGGCTTTAAAGGCGAAACCCAGATCAACGATCAGTTGACCGGTTACGGCCAGTGGGAATACAACGTTCAGGCCAACCACGATGAAGCGCAGGGCACCACCGGCACCAAAACCCGTCTGGGCTTCGCCGGCCTGAAGTTCGCCAACTATGGCTCGTTCGACTACGGCCGTAACTACGGCGTGGTGTACGACGCCGAAGCTTATACCGACATGCTGCCGGAATTCGGCGGCGACTCCTACAGCTACACCGACAACTACATGACCGCGCGCTCCAACGGCCTGGCGACCTACCGCAACCGTGACTTCTTCGGTTTGGTGGAAGGCCTGAACCTGGCGTTGCAGTACCAGGGTAAAAACGACGGTGACGGCCGCAGCGTGACCAAGCAAAACGGCGACGGTTACGGCATGTCTCTGGACTATCAGGACATCGGCGGCACCGGCATCGGCGTCGCGGCGGCGTTCTCTGATTCCAACCGTACTAGCGACCAGAAAGCGCTGAAGTATGGTAAAGGGGATAAGGCCACCGCCTGGACCACCGCAATCAAATATGACGCCAACCAGGTCTATCTGGCGGCCATGTATGCCGATACCCGCAACATGACGCCGATCAGCGGCAATGGCGTCTCCGGCTTCGCCAACAAAACGCAGAACTTCGAAGTTGTGGCCCAGTACCAGTTCGAAAACGGTCTGCGTCCGTCTCTGGCCTACGTGCAGTCAAAAGGCAAGGATATTGAAGGGATTGGCGACGTCGATCTGGTGAAATACGTGGAAGTGGGCGCGACTTACTACTTCAACAAAAACATGTACACCTACGTCGACTACAAGATCAACCAGTTGAACGACGACAACAAACTGAAGCTGAGCACTGACGACATCGTTGCCGTCAACCTGACCTACCGCTTCTAAGCTGCAATTCCATTACCCTCATCCTGTGTCGGGATCGGTAATCAGGCAGGGCGCAAGCCCTGCCTTCGTTTGTATCGCGCGCTCAGCCTTTTGGCGCCAACCCCACCAGCTCGATGGCCGAACGCAGCGCGGCAAACCGCTGCTGATCCTGCTCTCGCTCTATCTCTGTCACCAGCTGCGAAAGAATATTGCCGCCGGATACCTTTTTATGGTTTTTGATTAACTGCAACACTGCGTCGCCTAACGCCAGGCTGACGTTGCGCAGCAGAATTTCATATTGCTCGTTGGAATGAGCCGATGCTGACATGACCTTTCTCTGTCTTTCTTCTTCGGGAGCCGCAATTTAACAAAACAGCGGCCTTATGCCTCGGAGGAAGATGCAGTTTCCGATGAAATCAGAAATTCCTCAGCATCAGGCGGGGAGGGGATCAAAAATCCGAGTATTCGCTGGCCGGCAACCAGAAACCGTCAATAAATTCTTCCATGGGATAACAGCCGGCGTGACGCAGGTTCTGTTCCTTCATTGCCACCAGGCATTGCGGTTCGTCGCGCAATATGTCCACCACCATTTCACTGCAGCCGCCATCCAGATAACAGACAAACATCACCAATGCGTACATCTTGCAGCCTCCTTCGTCGAGCCGCCTTGTCTGCAACAGTGTAGGTAAAAAAGCGCGATTTTTCAGCATCATTGCGCGATAAAACGCCAATGAGGCGCCGCAGACGGCACTTTCGGAATTCTCCAGCCGTTTCTGGGGGCGAGAGCGGATGGCAGATCCTTTTGACGATGCTAAGCTTAACAAGCCTTACATCAACGCATTAGTGCAACCATCAAAAGGAGTGAATATGGGCTTGTTTAACTTTGTCAAAGAAGCGGGCGAAAAACTGTGGGACACAGTCACCGGCAATGCCTCCGCCGAAGATCAAAGCGCCAAACTCAAGGAGCATCTCGATAAGAGCGGCCTGCCGGGCACCGACAAAGTCGATGTGCAGGTGGTCGATGGGAAAGCGGTGGTGACCGGCGATGCCGTCAGCCAGGAGCTGAAAGAGAAGATTCTGGTGGCGATTGGCAACGTAGCGGGCATCAGCGGTGTGGAAGACAAGGTGGCGGTAGCGCAATCCGACGCCGAGAGCCGCTTCTATACCGTGAAGAAGGGCGATACGCTGAGCGCAATCTCCAAAGAGATGTACGGTAACGCCAATCTCTACAACAAAATTTTCGAAGCCAACAAGCCGATGCTGTCGAGCCCGGACAAGATCTATCCGGGACAGGTGCTGCGTATCCCGCAATAACGCCTCTGTCTCCCCTGGCCCGGCGATGTGCCGGGCTTTTTTTTGCCTCCGCTATAAGCATCTCTTATTTCCCTTCCCTCTAAATAAAAGTTACACATACCGTGTGCCTGCGCTCGCCGGCCCGCGGCGGCGGTGTTGACCCTGGGGGGGAAAGTTGGTAGCGTCATGGCCCGGTTGCGGACTGAGCAGCCGAAGGGGGATTTCGCTCCCCCATTCTGAGGGGGTGTCTTGCCCCATCAAACAGCAATGCAGCAGTTGAACGAGTGAAAGCCGATTTAGTGAAACAGCAGCGTAACGCCTTGACGGATAAAAACTACAGAGAAACCTTGGGTGATGCGCAATTTGCGATCGTCGTTTTGGCGATTGCGTCCTGCTCACTGATCATTTTTACGTTGGCGGTTACGCTGTGGCTGACCTGACGTCATTAACTAGGGGAGAGAAAATGGAGCCCAATCTCCACGATGAAACCAAACTGTTGGCGATTATCGGCCTGTTGGTTTCTGTACTGCTGGTCGTGTCGATTCTCTTCGGAGTGACTTATTTCTCCGATCTCAGGCATGCCCACGACGATATCGATATTAAAAGCTGCTACATCAAAACACCTTAATCCGCGTGAGCGCGGCTGAGCGTCGTCGCTCTCCAGGGGTCGTTGTCCTGTGCTAAGCTGGGGCGATTATCCTTGGCGAATCGGCGCCATTCAGGAGGTCTTTGCGATGAGTCAGTCCCGTCCTGCGCGCTTTTCACCCTCACGCGAGTGCCCTGTCGTTGACGGCGCGCGTCAGATCCAGCGCATTGCCGTGCGCAATGCCGAAGTGGGCGGCATTCCTATCAACCGCGCGTTGCCAACCCGGGAGCGGCGCACCGTCGGCGCCTGGTGTTTTCTCGATCACGCCGGCCCGACGGTATTCAACGGCACCGCGCCCGGCATGGACGTAGGGCCGCATCCGCACACCGGTCTGCAAACCTTTACCTGGATGATCGAGGGTGAGGTGCTGCACCGCGATAGCCTCGGCAGCGAACAGTTGATCCGTCCGGGGCAGGTCAATCTGATGACCGCAGGGCACGGCATCGCGCATACGGAACAGTCGGTGGGCGAGGACCGACGACTGCACGCCGCACAATTGTGGATTGCGTTGCCGGCCGAATATGCCGACATGGCGCCGCGATTCGATCATTATCCCGATTTGCCGCAGTGGCGGAATAACGGCGTGAATCACCGTTTGCTGGTCGGGGAATTTGGCGCTTATCGTTCACCGGTGTTTACTCTTTCGCCATTAATCGCCATTGATATGGAATGGCAAGAGGCGGCGACAGCGCAATTGCCGCTGCGCGATGATTATGAAATCGGCTTTTTGCCCCTTATTGGTGCATTTGAACTTAATGGTGAAACATTTTCACCTGACGCATTCGCCTATTTAGGCATGGGTAATAACTCTATTGAGTTAAATGCAGAGAAGGGCAGCCGGGGATTATTAATCGGTGGAGCGCCGTTAAATGAAGAGATCCTTATCTGGTGGAACTTCGTTGGCCATACTAAAGCGGAAATTATTCAGGCTCAGCGCGATTGGGAGCAGGAAACGGATCGTTTTCCGGCGGTCAGCGGTTATTCCGGTGAGCGCATGGTCGCGCCACGCCTGCCGTGGAGCGAAGTTTGATAGCGTTAGGATATAATCGCCGAGATTATTCGACTTATTTCGCTCTAATAACGCGCAATAAATGTGATCGCGGCTCCAGCTTCACGACAATATAAAGTTTCTCAACGAAATAGTGATCTGACGCATATAATGATAAACGGAAGAAGATTAGGATAATCCTCAGGAAGTCAGGTTGTCTCCCGTTAGTCTGATGTCAGTGAGGTCATTATGAGCCAAGTTCTTTATCGTGCAAGACTGTCCCATGTCGTGGTTGCCACGGCGCTGTTTTGGGTCTCTGTCGCGGCATTGTTGGTTGCCGTATTACACTAACCTCAAAAAATGACTCCTGCATAAACCCGCTTCGGCGGGTTTTTTTATCTTGGATGGTGAGCGATATTCACCCATCACTTATACTTGACGGCATCCCCATTTCGCTATTTGGATAATCATGAAGCTCATTGCCGACATTGTTCTGCTGCTTATCGCGGCGCTCCACCTTTATATCCTGGTATTGGAAATGTTCCTGTGGCGCGCGCCGATCGGCAGGCGAGCATTCGGGACGACGGCGGAGTTCGCCGCAGCCACGCGGGTCTTGGCCGCCAACCAGGGACTGTACAACGGTTTTCTGGCGCTGGGCCTGGTATGGGGCTATTGGCGTGAAGATGTGGCGCTGCAGCTGTTCTTTCTCGGCTGCGTGCTGGCGGCCGGCGTGTTCGGCGGGCTGACCGCCAGCCGCAAGATCCTGTGGGTGCAGGCGTTGCCGGCCGCGATCGCGCTGCTGGCGGTCTGGGGCGCGCGTTAACCCGCCGGTTGGCGGCGGGCGAAAATCAGGCGGATTTTTGATGAATGACGTGCAGCGGCGGATCGATATGCAGATCGACGCTCAGATCCTGGCGGAAATCGTAAGGCGTGATATTAAAACGCTTTCTGAACATGTAGGTGAAGTGGGACTGTGAGCCGAAGCCAAAGTCCAGGGCGATATCGAAAATCGACGCTTCACTGCTGCGCAGTTGATAGACCGCGCCGGCCAGACGGCGTTCACGAATGTATTTGCCCAGCGAAATCCCTGTCGCTTCTTTGAACAGCTTCTGCATGTGCCACAGCGAGTAGCCGGAGTACTCGGCCAGCTCTTCGAGATGGATCACTCGTCCGAGGTGAGTTTCGACCCATTTGCTGAGGGCGCAGACCAATGAGAGATGGTGTTCTTGTATCATCAGTGCGTCAGTGTGAGATCTACATAGCGGTGAAGTATACACAACTTGCCGCCGCGGACAAAAAACGCCGCCGATGACGGGGCATGATTCGGAAAAACCGTTGAACCGCCGCTTGTCAGCCGAAAGGAAAAACGGCTAATCTGAGACTGTCGCCGCCGCGGTGGGTGACGCGGAGCAGACCGCAGCAAGAACCGCCAAAACAGAGTCAGCCGTAACAACTCAACGTTGATGGGGTGATCGCATGTTAATGACAGTGATTATTACTCTGGTTGTAATCGTGGGCGTCGGCGCTTTTATGGCGACGCCGGTGATGAGCATGAAAAATGCGGAAGGTGTGGGAGGTGAAGAACCGTGAGAGCAAGCAGAGATGCACGCCGCTGAGCGGGGTGAGCGCTAATCGGGAAAGCCTGGGCCAGAAACCCGGGCTTTTTGTTGCCTGGCGGCTTAAACGTTTTTACGCTCGACGGTTTCCTCTCCCCAATAAAGCTGGTCTGCGGTGGTTTTGGCAAAAGCCTTTTCCAGCGCTTCATCGCTGCCTTCTTCCCAGATCTTCTGCGCCAACACTTCATCGTTCCCTGCCAGTTCAAAAATAGCTTCGGCAATTTCCACCGAAGTTTCACGCACTGTTGCCCAGGATTTCACATTGTGATTCGCCATAACTATCTCCTGTTGGTTGTGGCTTAGGTTACGGATGTTTTTATCACCGTCATGCTGCAAGTATAGGCTAATCTGCCGCGGGCTTTTGCCCGGCGGTGCGCAGAATGGGGAAAAAGGCGGGGAGGGCGGGCAATGGCGCAGGCGGCATGCTATTCTGTGCGGCGTTTGAATCAAGAGGGAAAGTTATTATGTCTGACATGCTGAGCAACGAGCAGGAATTGGCTTCCGATCTGGTCGCTTGCCAACTGGTCATTAAACAGATTCTGGACGTTATCGACGTGATTGCGCCGACCGAAGTGCGCGACAAGATGGCGGGCCAGCTCAAAAGCATCGATTTCTCCACGCATCCCGCTGGCGCCGATCCGGTGACCCGCAGAGCGATTGACAAGGCGATTGCGCTGATCGAGTTGAAGTTTACCCGCGATTGAGGCGGAGCCGCCGCGGAGCGACGGCGTCGGGCGGTGGCGGTTAATCCACCACCGTTTCGATTTTCTTGAACAGCGGGCAGTCGGTCACGCCGATGAAACCGTTGTCGCCATTGACGTACTGGGCGATCGCCACGTTGCGCGCCGTCAGGTATTTGCACTGCAATCCCAATCCGCCGACGTTCTTGTTGCTGCCGATCAGCACGCCGTAGCCCGAGATCAAAAAGCCGCCGTAAATGACCGCCAATACCAGTACCCACTTAATCAGTCTGCTCATTGCGTTTCCTCGTTATCCCTGAGGGTTCATCTAGCCACGGCGCCAGCGCGAGGGCAAGGGTAACAGTCTGAAAACCGGACGATAGCCAGAAATCTAAACGACAAGTTAAACTTCGTTTAACTTTGCTGTGATAACATGCGCGATAGACCATCCTGATAACAATGAGGCTGCTAAATTTGTTGCGAAAAAAAATCCTCGTGATAATGACGGCCGTCGCTGCCTGCCTGTTTTTCTACCTGTTGGCGCTGGACAGTTATTGCGACGATGGTGGAAATTTTGCGCTGGGCATCTGTTCGGTGACGCGCTTCGTACCCTGGTAAGCAATTTTTGGCAGGGATGTTCGCCCGGCCGCCGCGAGTGTTAAGATGGCGGCCTGAATTTCGCAGTAGATAGGGTTGTCCATGTACGATTTAGGTTTTGGCCAGAACGGCCTGTTGTCGTTGGCTCTCGCCGCCGTGGCGTTGCTGGTGGGGCTCTGGGTTTGGTTCCTGGTGAACCGCGCCAGCGTGCGCGCCAACGAGCAGATTCGCCTGCTGCAGGAAATTGCCGAGCAGCAACGTCAACAAACGGCGCTGTTGAAGCGTTTGGCGCACAGCGCTCGCGCCGACGGCGGCGATGCTGATGACGACGATCTCAGCCCCGCGCTGGATTTTAAAGGTTTTATCCCCGAACGTTGAACACCCTGCTCCGGCCGGCGCTGCGCCGCCGGGGCGCTTCAGTAAAATACCATGCCCTGATACGGTTTTTCCCGGCATGCCGCCAGGCGGCTGGCCAGATCGCCGGCATGGATCTCCAACTGATGCCCATCAGGATCGAGAAAATAGAGCGACTCGCCCTCGCTGCGATTGCTTTTCCACTCTTCTGCGCCGCTCTGGCGCAGCCGCTCGCTGACCCGTTCAATGTGTTCCGGCGCGACGCTGAAGGCGTAATGGGTGTAATCACGCGCCCGTGGTTGCGTGCGGGCCTCATCCAATGACAGGCACAGCCACAACGCCCCCAACGACAGATAGGCGCCGCCTTGCCAGCGGGCGTGAGGGGTAAACCCCAACAGATGACGGTAAAAATCGAAGCTGCGATCGAGATCGCTGACGGCGAGCGTCAGGTGGTTGAGGCCGGTCAACATGCGTGCGTTTCCTGGGCGCTAAACAGACGAAAAGTGTACGCAGAAGGGGAGAAAAGTTAAAGGGGGCGAAACATTAGTGCAGATAATGTGAAAACCGGCGACGCTGTCATAAAACTGTCTTACAGACATCGTAATGTAGCGCGAACCTTACAAAAGATGGATAAAGCCGATGATTAAATGGTACGAAGAAAGCGATGCCGAAGTGAACCGCAGCATTGCGCTGCTGACCGGGGAGAACCCGGACAAGTGGTATCCCTACGGCGGCGTGAAAGGTAAAGATTACTGCAAGAATCCCTCCGACGCCTGGCCGATCATTTGCGCCAACAAAATCAGTCTGAACCCCGACAACCACAGCGACAGCCCACAGTGGCAGGCGCGCATGAGCACCCAGGGCGGTGAATGGCAGGCCGACAGCGCCAGCCCGCTGCGCGCGGCGATGATCTGTTTTCTGATGAGCCGACAGGCTAACTGATTCGCAAAAATACCGGTGATTGGTAAGAGTTTCTCCTTTTTCTAATAACAGAGCTGTCGTTGGCGGAGGCTGTTTATGAAGCGCATTATCAAAGGTGATAAAAACTTGTCTCATCTGGTGATTGCCCATGCGGCGATCGATCGTCATGCCGAAAGCTTCGGCCAGCGCCGTCAGGGCTGGCCCTCGACCTATCTGATAAAATATCAAAACGATCGCGTGGCGGTGGAAGTGGTTACGCGTCGCCAATCTTATGTCGCCACGCTGATGATCGGCGCGCGCAACCTGACCAAACTGTGCGGTATGCCTGGCTGACGCCGCCGTTACCCGCTCTCCCTCGGTTAAAAAATCGCGCTCCGGTCTGCCGTCTCGGGGCGCTACTCCTTGATGCTCACGGGGTTAAGTGTTAAAAAGCCGCCCGCAGATACATTTATTGATTGGTGAAATCTTGGCCGATAACGGCAAGGAGGTACGCCATATGAGGATAAGATGGGCGGTCAGCATCAGGATACCCCGCTAAAACGCGGATTAAAAAACAGACACATACAGCTTATTGCCCTCGGGGGCGCCATCGGCACCGGTTTATTTCTCGGCATTGCGCAAACCATTAAAATGGCCGGCCCCGCCGTGCTGTTGGGCTACGCCATCGGCGGTTTTATCGCGTTTTTGATCATGCGCCAGCTGGGCGAAATGGTGGTGGAGGAGCCGGTCGCCGGATCTTTCAGTCACTTTGCCTATAAATATTGGGGTGATTTCGCCGGTTTCCTTTCCGGCTGGAACTACTGGGCGATGTTCATTCTGGTCGGCATGGCGGAATTGACCGCCGTCGGCATCTACATTCAGTACTGGTGGCCAGAGATCCCCACCTGGGCGTCCGCCGCGCTGTTCTTTGTGTTGATCAATCTGATCAACCTGGTGAACGTGCGCCTGTACGGCGAAACCGAGTTTTGGTTCGCCATCATCAAGGTGGTGGCGATTGTCGGCATGATCGTGTTTGGCGCCTGGCTGTTGGCCAGCGGCAACGGCGGGCCACAGGCCAGCATCACCAACCTGTGGCAGCAGGGTGGCTTTATGCCGCACGGCTTCTCGGGGCTGGTGATGGCGATGGCGGTGATCATGTTCTCGTTCGGCGGGCTGGAGATGGTGGGCATCACCGCGGCGGAAGCCGCCGATCCGCGTCGCAGCATTCCTAAAGCGACCAATCAGGTGGTGTACCGCATTCTGATTTTCTATATCGGTTCGCTGACCGTACTGCTCTCGCTTTATCCGTGGGGGCAAGTGGTGGAGGGCGGCAGCCCGTTCGTGCTGATCTTCCATGCGCTGAACAGCAATCTGGTGGCGACGGTGCTCAACGTGGTGGTGCTGACCGCCGCATTGTCGGTCTACAACAGCGGCGTTTACGCCAACAGCCGCATGTTGTTCGGGCTGGCCAGCCAGGGCAATGCGCCGAAAGCGCTGACGCGCGTCAACAAGCGCGGCGTGCCGGTGCTGTCCATCGCGCTGTCGGCGCTGATTACCTCGATCGGCGTGCTGATCAACTATCTGATGCCCGGCAAGGCGTTTGAGCTGCTGATGGCGCTGGTGGTGTCCACCCTGGTGATCAACTGGGTGATGATCTGCCTGGCGCACCTGAAATTCCGTGCGGCGAAGAACCGTCAGGGCGTCATTCCGAGCTTTAAGGCGCTGTGGTATCCGTTCGGCAACTATCTGTGCCTGGCGTTCCTCGGCCTGATTTTAGTGATTATGTATTTCAGCGAAGGGATCCGCATTTCGGTGCTGTTGATGCCGGTGTGGGTTGCAGTGCTGTGGGGCGGGTTCATGCTGACGCGCCGCAAAGGCGCCAAGCGTTAATCTGCGCGCGGAGGCGTATTGCGCCTCCGCGCTCTTCTCGTCAGCTGCGCGGCATAAAGGCGCGCCCCTCTCCGTCACCCCGTCCCAGCAGTTTCCGGCACAGCAGCAGCAGGGTGCTGATGACGTCGATGGTCACCACGCTGAGCATCAGCAGGGTCAGCATGAAGAACCCGAGCAGCGAACCGCCAAGCAGCACCAGCGGTGCAGGCACGCGCACGCGGCGCAGCTTCATGGCGAAATACATTTTCCAGTATTGCTTCTGCGCCAGCAGCGCGCTGCGAATACGGCGCCCCAGGCCTGCGCCTGATTTGCGGGATGTCGAACGACTCATAACTTCTCCTTTTCTGTATGCCCTACAAGTCAATCACAAAGTTCTTAAGAGAGTCTTAACGGGCTCTTGGCGGCCCTGGCTGTCTCACCGAAGTGAGACAACAGCATACGGCAAAAGCTCCCTCAATGCAGCGCACGGCTGACGAAGTGCGAGCTTCATCGGGTTTGTTACACTGAAAGTCATGCCCGTGCAGGGCGCTGAGGGTCGGGAGAAGACGCTGGATGAAAAGAATCAACCGTTATTACGACGCGGCCAAGGCGCATCACACGCCGGAGGGATTTCGCAACCCGGAACCTTCGCGGCGTCAGGAGGGGGATCTTCAACGTTGGCAAGATGAGCGCAAGCGCCAGGGGTTGCCCAAGCCGCCGCAGCAGGGCTACGCGCAATTTACCGAACGCTGGTGGCAGCCGGCCGATCTCAGCGGCAGTGGCGACAGCGTCTGGTGGTTGGGGCATGCCTCGATGCTGCTGCGGTTGAGCGGGCGCTATATCCTGATCGATCCGGTGTTGTCCGAACGCGCATCGCCGCTGAGCTTTTACGGCCCGAAGCGCAGAACGCCGCCGCCGCTGACGGTGGAGCAACTGCCGGCGGTGGATGCGGTGCTGATCTCCCATAACCATTATGACCACCTTGACAGGCGCACGGTGCGGCAATTGGCGCGGCGTTTCCCTCAGGCCGAGTTCATCGTGCCGCTCGGCTTGAAGCGCTGGTTCCGCCGTTATCGGCTGAAGGTGCATGAGCTGGACTGGTGGCAGAGTCTGCCGTTGGGCGAGCTGACGGTCTACGCCACGCCGGCGCGGCACTGGAGCATGCGCACGCTGTGGGATCGCAATCGCTCGCTGTGGTGCGGCTGGGTGATCCACCATCCGGCGCTGCGGTTTTATTTTTCCGGCGACAGCGGCTATTCGGAACGGCTGGCGGAGATCGGTCAACGGCTGGGGCCGTTCGACGTGGCGGCGCTGCCCATCGGCGCCTATGCGCCGCGCTGGTTTATGCAGGAGCAGCATATGGATCCGCAGCAGTCGGTGACGCTGTACCGTCAACTGAATCAGCCGCGCGCCATTCCCATTCATTGGGGGGTGTTCGAATTGGCGGATGAATCGCTGGACGAGCCGCCGCAGCAGTTGAACCTGGCGTTGAGTGAAGCGGGGCTGGAGCAGCATCAATTCCATCCGCTGAAGATTGGTGAGCGCATCGCGTTGCAGGACTCACCGTCTGCGTTACCTCATCACCCGGCGGCGCTGCGGGATGAATAAAACCAACGGTTTGAAAGCGCGGCTGTAATTAGCCGAATTGATAAGCGCGGGTGGTGATTCAAATAACCCCCTTGTTTTCAGGATTTAATTCAACGTTGAACTTTCGTTATTGATAAGACTATTCCGGCTATTGAGGTTAATGATATTCGGATTATTTATGATGAACCCACCGGCAAGCGGGAGAGGTGTCGGCGCTTTGCATGTTTATGCATCCGTTGTGCAGGGCGGATGCGTCACCGCTGGCCCGTGCGCCGTGCTCGCCCGCGCCGTTTGGCGGCAGGGCTGAAAGCCGATGATGAATGGGCTTTCCGGCGGTAAATGGTCGGAGGAGCGATGAATAAATTGGCCCCCGTTCATCGATATTCAAATGTTGCATATCAAATTCCATAAAGATTCAAATTTTTTAACGCTATAAGCGGCAAAAAAGCGGAAATGATGAGACAGATAGGCGTCAATACGATGAAAGTTTTGTTAAAACGCCAGCAGAATGCGGGGTCTGGCGCAGTGATTTTGGCAAGCAGAAAATAGCCGATGCTTCAACATCTTTTGGCCTATTTAAGCAAATGTGGCTCTCGACCGTTTCAAATATGTGCGACATGTCGTTCAGTGATTAAAAATGGCTTGCCATCGCATACAGAGTATGTGATAACGCATCTGGGTAAAACGAGGTACAGTTCTGTATATGTGTGGCATTTTCAGTAAAGAAGTTCTGAGTAAAGACGTTAGCGTTGAATACCGCTTCTCTGCCGATCCTTATCTTAGTGCCTCAAGCAGTAACGACTCTAGTTTGTCTATGTAACGCCTACGGGCGGTTTAAACAATCCAAAGGAAATACTCAAGATGGCAAAGATCAAAGGTCAAGTTAAGTGGTTCAACGAGTCTAAAGGTTTCGGTTTCATCACCCCGGCTGACGGCAGCAAAGACGTGTTCGTACACTTCTCTGCAATCCAGGGTAACGGCTTCAAAACCCTGGCTGAAGGCCAGAACGTTGAGTTCGAAATCCAAGATGGCCAGAAAGGCCCATCTGCAGTAAACGTTACTGCTATCTAATCAGCGTCAGCTGTACAAAAAGCCCGCCTTCGCGCGGGCTTTTTCGTTTCCGTCATTCGGCGACGATGACGATGCCGGCGTACTGGTTGCGGCCTTTAATGCCCGGATGCGTCGGATCCTGCGCGCGCCGATGGCTGTTGCGGCGATAGCTGGTGTATTTGAAGCGCTGCGGCCGCTGCGGATCGACGTCCGGCGTGCAGATAGTGCAACTGCCTGAGCGGTCAACGGCGGCGAAGCCGAGTGCCGTCAGCTTGTATTCGGCGATCGCGGCCAGATCCAGATGCCGATAGTGCGGGCTGATCAGCGTAGCGGGCAGCGGCAGACGCTGTTTAAAGTTTTCCACCAGCGCTTCGTCAACTTCGTAACAGCACGGGCCGGCGGCGGGACCGATGGAGGCCACCCAATCGGCGGTGTCGCCGTCCTGGCGAATGCGGGCCGCCATCTGTTCCAGAATACCGTCCAGCAACCCGCGCCAGCCGGCGTGCACCGCCGCGATGGCGCCGCCGTCACGACGGCTGAACAGCACCGGCAGGCAATCCGCCGTCAGCACGCTGAGCAGAATGCCGGGCTGGCGCGTGTAGAAGCCATCGGCCTCACCGCACGTCTGCGCCGGTTGCAGCACATCGACGATGCGGGTGCCATGCACCTGCTTCTTTTCCGGCAATGTGGCGCTGTAGGGCAGCAGATGCCCCGGCAGCAGCGCGAGTTTGCTGCCGAAGCCGTGCTGAATGTGGGGCACCGCATCGAGCAGCGCGGAACGATCGCTCATAAATTATTTTCACCTGCGTGAGAAAACAGACTCTCAGTGTAGCCAGCTTTTTCCCCGCTTGGCCAGGTGTTGTTGGCGATGAAAGCGAGCGGGGATGCGCCTTGCATCAAACCGGCGCCTTCTTTAGACTAGCCGCGCCCTGTCTCTCTGGAAGCCCATTCATGTCTTATCAATGTCCCCTGTGTCATCAGCCGCTGCATTTTTCGTCTCAACAATGGCGTTGCGACAGCAATCATCAGTTCGATCAGGCCAAAGAGGGCTACGTCAATCTGCTGCCGGTACAGCACAAGCGATCGAAACAGCCGGGAGACAGCGCGGAAATGATGCAGGCGCGGCGCGCGTTTCTCGACGGTGGGTATTATCAGCCGCTGCAAGCGCAGGTGGCCGAGTGGCTGGATGTGGCGCTGGCGGCCGATGCTGGCGCGTTATTGGACATAGGCTGTGGGGAAGGGTATTACACCGCCGCCGTGGCCTCACGGATGGCCCAGGGGCGCAATATGGCGGTCTACGGGCTGGACGTCGCGAAGGTGGCGATCCGCTATGCCGCCAAACGTTATCCGGCGGTCTCGTTCTGCGTCGCCTCCAGCCACCGTTTGCCGTTCGCCGACGGGGCGCTGGATGCGGTCTTGCGCATCTACGCCCCTTGCAAGGCGCAGGAGCTGGCGCGGGTGGTGAAGCCGGGCGGCGTGGTAGTGACGGTTTCGCCGGGCCCGCGTCATCTGTACCAGCTGAAAGAGCGGGTGTACCAGCAGGTGCAGCTGCATGCCGAACAGGACGAACAGTTCGATGGGTTCGACTGCGAGCGCAAAGAGGCGCTGGCCTATACGATGACCTTGCCGGGCGCGCAGGCCGCCAACCTGCTGCAGATGACGCCGTTCGCCTGGCGCGCCACGCCGGAGGTGCAACAGCGGTTGGCCGAGGGCGGGGAGTTTGTGTGCGAGACGGATTTCGTCCTGGCGCTGTACCGACGTCGCGCTTAAAAGGCGCGCGTCCAGAAACAAAAAAACCTGCCGCGGCAGGTTTTTTTTGCAGTTCGGTCGCCTCAGGCCAGGTAGCCGAGGTGTTCCAGCAGGATGTTGACGCCGATACCTATCAGCACCACGCCGCCGAGGATCTCGGCGCGTTTGCCGAGCAGCGGGCCGATAAAGCGGCCGATCATCATGCCCAGCGTCGCCATGATCATGGTGGCGCAGCCGATGGCCATCGCGGTGTGCACGATATTCACCTGCAGGAAGGCCAGGCCGACGCCGATCGCCATGGCGTCGAGGCTGGTGGCGATGGCGGTGGCGACCAATAACCAGAAACCATGGCGTTTGACCTTCTCTTCTTCGTCGGGCCTGTTGCGCACCCCTTCGACGATCATGCGCATGCCGAGAATGAACAGCAGCGAGAAGGCGACCCAGTGGTCCCATTCCATGATGTATTGGCTGGCGAACAGGCCGATGGCCCAACCGATGAGCGGGGTGATCGCTTCCACTACGCCGAAGATCAGGCCGGTGCGGATCGCTTCGCGAAAACGGGGTTGATGCAGGCTGGCGCCTTTGCCAATTGAAGCGGCGAAAGCATCCATGGACATGCCGAAAGCGAGAATAAGCGTTGCTGAAAGGTTCATGTGAAATAGCCTCGGCCGGGTGGCTCCATATACACGTAACCCACCCCCAACCAAACGACGGAGTTACGTGTCTATGGTCTCGCCAACCTTACCTGGCTGCCCGCACCACGTTTCATACGGCGAAACGAGTATGTTGATACGGGCGTTTCTGGTTTTTATTCTCCAGAAACCGGCTACTCCCCAATGACGGCGCAACCATACCATATTATTTCAGCCATCGACAACCTTATTCTTTGGCAATATTGGCTATTAATTGAGACTCGTTTTCATTAATCTGAGTTCATGGGGGAATATAATGTAGCCGGGGGTAACAATGTTGCGGAAATAATAGTCAGAAAAGAAATGGCGCTGCCGATTAATTGTCCACAAGCAGCGCGGGGTTTGGGCGATAACGGAATGGATTTATTTTTATTTATTGATTATCAACGAAAAAGTGATAAATCTTCTCCAGGTCGTCCAGGTGAGTTACCTGAACCAACAGCCGGCGCTGTTCCAGGTCGATGGCCAGAATGCCATCCTCCGATAAATTCATGGCTTTAATGCGGTTATATTCGACAAACACATTGGCGAAGAAAAAACCGTGCGCTTTAAACACCATCTTGGGCGAGCGAATATAAGCGATATAGATGGCGAGCAGCGCCAAAGAAATAAGCAGGTAAGTGGTTAATGCCGCGCCGTTGGTGGTGACGTTGCGGTAAATCAGAATGGCGATCAGGCCGACGAAAATCAGGCTGTCGAGCCGGTTGCGGCGTTTGAGCGGCACTTTGAGCCGCGTTTTGCCTTTCAGCAGATCCATGCCGAATTCGTCGTACAGCGAATACAGCAACAGCAGGGCGATGAACAGCATCAGTACGGCGTCGGTCAGTGACATCTCTTGCTCCACACATAAAAAAGCCGGGGGTTGCCCCCCGGCCGTTTCGAACGATTACAGGCCCAGCAGGCCAATCCAATAGCCAAAGATACCGATGACGAAGAAGCCGATGATGATCCACAGCGCGTTGACTTTCTTGCGCAGCAGCCACATGCAGGCGAAGGTCAGCAGCAACGGCACCAGGCCCGGCATCAGCTGGTCGAGGATAGTCTGCACCGTGGTGACGTTGGTATGCCCGGTCTGGTCGGTTATCTTGGACACCACCAGCGGGATATTCACGTGCGTCCACTTGTTGACCAGCGCCCCCATCACAAACAGGCCGAGAATGGACGCTCCTTCCGTCAGTTTTTGCAGGAAACCGCCGCCCATGTCGTTGACGATATCCACCCCTTTACGGTAACCGTAGGCCACGCCGTAGTAGCGGGTCAGCAGGCGCACCAGGTTGAACAGCACGAAGAACAGGATCGGTCCGAGCAGGCTGCCGCTCATGGCGATGCCGGCGCCGAGCGCGGCGAACACCGGCCGCACGGTGCCCCAGAAGATCGGGTCACCGACGCCTGCCAACGGCCCCATCAAACCGACCTTGATGCCGTTGATCGCGCCGTCGTCGATCGGCGCGCCGTTGGCGCGTTGCTCTTCCATCGCCATGGTCACGCCGAGCACCGGCGCCGCCACGTAAGGGTGCGTGTTGAAGAACTCGAGGTGGCGTTTGATCGCCTGTTTGCGATCGTCATTGTTTTCCGGATACAGGCGACGGATCACCGGCACCATCGAGAAGCAAAAACCCAGCGCCTGCATGCGTTCGAAGTTCCATGACCCCTGGAACAGGTTAGAGCGCAGGAATACGCCGCGAATGTCGGCCGGCGTGAGTTTCTTTTGAGCAGTTGTATCAACCATTTCTCTCACCTATTCCTAGTCGAGTTCGTTATCGAGATCGTTCGCGTTAGCCGGGCCGGCCTGGACAACCTGAGATTTGTTGTATTTCGGGCTGAGCTGGATATACAGCACGGCCATCACCACGCCGATGACGCCGAGCGCCACCAGGTTGAAGTTGGTGAAGGCGGCGGTAACGAAACCGAGATAGAAGAACGGCATCAGGTAGCCGGCGCGCATCATGTTAATCACCATTGCGTAACCGACCACGACGATCATGCCGCCGGCGATGTTCAGGCCGCTGGTGACCACTTCCGGGATCGAGTTGAGCAGGGCGTGTACCCCGGCGGTGCCGACCGAAATGGCGACGATGACCGCAGGGATGGCGATACGCATCGCCTGCAGCAGCAGGGCGCCGATATGGATCCAGGTGATGGCGCGCAGGCTGCCGCGCTCCGCCGCGCTGTCCGCCGCGTGCTGGAAGGCCACGGTGAGGGTACGCACGATGATGGTCAGCACCTGGCCGGCCGCCGCCAGCGGAATGGCCAGCGCGATACCGGCGCCGACGCTCTGCCCACCGGCGATGACCAGAATGGTCGAGATGATGGACGCCAGGGCGGCATCCGGCGCGACCGCCGCACCGATGTTCATCCAGCCGAGGGCGATCATTTCCAGCGTACCGCCGATGATGATGCCGGTTTTCATGTCGCCGAGGATGAAGCCGATCAGGGTACAGGCGACCAGCGGGCGGTGGAACTGGAACTCGTCGAGGACGGAACCCATCCCGGCGATACAGGCAACGATAAATATCAGCACAATCTGAAGAGTGGTGATCTCCATTGCACTTCTCCTATGACCAAAAAAGCTCTGAGTAAAATAATCAGCGGCTGGCGCCACTAATTGAGTTTGTTAATCAGGTCCATCATTTTTAGCCGGCTGTCGGACGAGACCTTACGCACCTCCAGCTCGATACCGCGGTCGTTCAGCTTCTTAAACGCTTCGATATCTTTTTCATCGACGGAAACGGCGTTGTTCACCTGGGTTTTCCCCTGACGGAACGCCATGCCGCCGATATTGACGGATGTAATCTCCACGCCGCCTTCCACCAGACGCCAAACGTCGGTCGGGTTGGTGAATAACAGCATCACGCGATCGTTGGCGTATTTCGGGTTGTTCCAGACGCGGATGGCCTTCGCCACGTCCACCACGTGGGCGGTGACGCCCGGCGGGGCAACCTGGGTCAACAAGGTCTTGCGCACATGGTCGGCGGCGACCTCATCGCTGACGACGATGATGCGGCTGACGTTGGTCTCTTTGGTCCAGCGGGTGGCGACCTGGCCGTGGATTAAGCGATCGTCGATACGCGCCAGGCCGATTTTCATGTGATCGTTCGGCCCCAACGGCGCCTGAGGAGCAGCGGCTTTCGGGGCGGGTGCTGCGGGTTTTGCGGGTTCTTCCTGCGGTTTTTTCAGCGCTTTCACGCCTTCACGGCCGGTTTCCAATGCCAGCGCCACCAGTTCATCGAAAGCGGGGTTATCGTCCCGCGCCATGAAGGTTTCCACCAGCATCGGAATGTTGACCCCGGTGACGACCTCATAGTTGTCTTTATCGACCGCAATGCGGCTGGCGGCGTTGAACGGGCTACCGCCCCAGGTATCCACCAGGAACAGCACGCCGCCGCTGGTATCCAATCCACTGATTTTTTCGTTGTACTTGACGATTAACGTTTCGGCATTCTCACCGGGAACGAAGTCTATAAAGGCGACGTTGTCCTGCTCGCCCAATAGCATCTCCGCCGTTTTCAGCAGTTGTTCCGCTGCAGCCCCGTGTGTGCCGATGATAATAGCTATTGCCACTCGCTACCTCCTCGTTGAACTCCAGGCACGGTGTATATCGTTCTTCCGTGCCGTCTTGGCAGTCACTTCCGCGGTTCAGATACATTATGGTAGAAAAAAAGAAACGCACGCCTAACATTTCTCACGCAGTTTCAAATGCCTGTGCGCGATACTTCACGAACGCGTCATTTATTTTAGTGAGTGAAAAAATATTTTTTGTGACGTTGCTCCGCTATTGAATGCTCGGATAAATCTTAGCGGTCGTGGGCGAGATGACAGGGCGCAACCTTAAACCGCCGTTGAAAAAGCCGCTTTGTCCGCCAGAAAAATCCTGATACAGTAATTTCCTCTTTCATCACTAAGGAGTGAAGGGCCTCAGCCCTCCCTATGGACTGTCACCGAAGTTACTGTTTTTCCAGGTTTCACCCGCCACCTGCTGGCGTTACATATGCTGTTCGGCCGCTCGGCCACCACCCGGTAATCCCATCCCGTCACCTTGCTATTGTCGACTGCGCCCATGCAGCGGCGGCATCGTCACGTCTGAGCCTCCTGCGCTCATTCCCACTTTTCTCTGGAGTCTGATATGGAATTTTTAATGGACCCCTCTATTTGGGCGGGGTTGCTTACGCTGGTGGTGCTGGAAATCGTGCTGGGCATCGACAACCTGGTGTTCATTGCCATTTTGGCCGACAAGCTGCCGCCGAAGCAGCGTGATAAAGCACGCATCATCGGCCTGTCGCTGGCACTGCTGATGCGTTTGGGCCTGTTGTCGGTGATCTCCTGGATGGTGACGCTGACCACGCCGCTGTTCAGCGTCGGCGATTTCAGCTTCTCGGGCCGCGATCTTATCCTGCTGTTCGGCGGGGTGTTCCTGTTGTTCAAAGCCACCATGGAGCTGCATGAACGGCTGGAAGGGCAGACGCACCAGGACGGCGCCAACCGCGGTTACGCCAAGTTCTGGGCGGTGGTGGTGCAGATCGTCATCCTCGACGCGGTGTTCTCGCTCGATGCGGTGATTACCGCCGTGGGCATGGTGAACGATCTGCCGGTGATGATGGCGGCGGTGGTGATCGCGATGGCGGTGATGCTGTTGGCGTCCAAACCGTTGACTAACTTCGTTAACGCGCACCCGACCATTGTGGTGCTGTGCCTGAGCTTCCTGTTGATGATCGGCCTGAGCCTGATCGCCGAAGGCTTCGGCTTGCATATTCCTAAAGGTTATCTGTACGCCGCGATCGGCTTCTCGATCCTGATTGAATTGTTCAACCAGATCGCGCGTCGCAACTTCATCAAGCATCAGGCGCGTCGCCCGATGCGCGAGCGCACTGCGGAAGCGATCATGCGCCTGATGGGGCAGCAGCGCGCGCAGCAGACGGACGATGCGGTCGCCTTGCCGCGGGATGAAACCTTTGCGGAGGAAGAGCGTTATATGATCAGCGGCGTGCTGACGCTGGCCTCGCGCTCATTGCGCAGCGTGATGACGCCGCGCACCGAGATTTCCTGGGTCGATTGCGAGCGCTCCCGCGAAGAGGTGCGCGAACAGCTGCTGGACACGCCGCACAGCCTGTTCCCGGTGTGCCGCGATTCGGTGGATGAGATTGTTGGCGTGGTGCGCGCCAAGGATCTGCTGGTGGCGCTGGAGCAGGGTGAAGATATCGCCGAGTTCGCCGCCCGCACGCCGCCGATCGTGGTGCCGGAAACCATGGACGTCATCAAGCTGTTGGCGGTGCTGCGTCGCGCCAAAGGGCGTCTGGTGGTGGTCACCAACGAGTTCGGCGTCGTGCAAGGGCTGGTGACGCCGCTGGACGTGCTGGAAGCGATTGCCGGTGAATTCCCGGACGAAGATGAAACCCCGGACATTGTGGCGGAAGGCGACGGCTGGCTGGTGAAGGGCGGGACCGACCTGCACTCGCTGGAACAGGCGCTGGCCTGCGATGACCTGGTGAGCCCAACCGCGGACTACGCCACCCTGGCGGGGCTGCTGTTGGCCCACTACGGCCAGATGCCGGTGGTGGGGGATACTATCGAGCTGAACCACCTGCGTTTCGATATCGTCGACGTCTCCGAATACCGCATCGAACTGGTGCGTGTCACCCGCGTCGTCTTTGACGAGCCGACGCAGTCGTAACCCGTTCGCCGGAGGCTCAGGCCTCCGGCGGATCCTCTTGCGCATGCCTGACGCGCGATTCGTACTGCTGCAACCACAGCGGGAAAACGTGGATCGGCATCGGTTTGGCGAAATAATACCCCTGCAGGGCATTGACCTCGCGTGAGCGCAGGTAGTCAGCCTGTTCCGCCGTTTCTACCCCTTCAGCCACCAACTTCAGCTTCAGCCGCTGCGCCAGCGTAATGATGGTGTCGGTCACCGTGGCGTTTACCGCGTCGGTGCCGATGGCCGCGGTAAACCCGCGGTCAATCTTCAACACGTCCGGGCTGAGGTTTTTCAGGTAGCTCAGCGAACTGTGGCCGGTACCGAAATCGTCGATGGCCAGCATGATACCCATGTCTTTCAGCGTCCGGATCTGGTCATGCTGGATGGCCGACAGCGCGGTGCGCTCGGTCAGCTCCAGCATCAGTGACGGCATTGGGTGCGCCGGCAGCCAAATCTGGCGGATATCGTCGATGATGTTGAGCGTTTTAAAATGCTCGGCCGCGACGTTGATGCTGATGTAGAACGACGGCCGCGGCGGGAACAGCTGCAGATTTTCCGTCACGGTGTTCATCAGATAGCGGGTCAGCGGAATGATCAGCTCATGCTGCTCGGCCAGCGGGATAAACACGTCGGGCGAGATCCACCCCTGCCGTTTCTTTTTCCAACGCAGCAGCATCTCGACGCCGGCGCAGCGGCCGGTATCGCTGTGAATGATCGGTTGGCAGTAAACGCGGAACTCCCGGTGGGTAATGGCATGACCGATGTGATAAGACAGGCTCATACGGTTAGCGGTGAGCAGGTAGACCACGTAGGCCGCCAGCAGGCTGATCAACAGCGCCAGAGGAATATGGCGCGGCAGTGCGGAAAACGCCAGCATGCCGACCTGCGGGCCGAACAGCGAAATCGAGAACGGGTACCGCTCGGAACCGGCGGTGTAACGCAGATCGTTGGTCAGAGTGTCGCGGCGCAGGATTTCACGGCGTCCGTATTCCAGGCTGCTGTCGGCTACGTTCAGCACCATTCGCTGAACATAAGGCTCCTGCGGTTCGAGTAAAAAGTTCGATAACAGCTCGATATTGAAGACGTGCAGCACGCCGCTGGTTCTATCGCCGGGGGAGGGTGTCCACATCACCAACGTGGGCAGTCCTTTGCTCACCGCCAACGAAGGGCGCAGCGCCAGCTTGACGTTGCTGTTGACGAAAATCGGCAGCACGGCGGCCAACTGATAATGACGGGCGCCAAACAGGCTGGAGCAGTAGATGACGCCATTTTTTACCAGCAGCATGGCGCGCAGCGCCTGATTTTGCGCGGCGCGAAAGCGCAGGGTCGATGAGACGTTCTCGCAGGGTTGTTCCAGCATGTCCATACTGCGTTCCGCCTGCAGCTGCGCGGGGGACAGCAGCTGGTCAATCTTGCCGACGGTGCGGGTGGCCAACGTTTGCTGGCTCTGCTCGATGCTTTTGACCTCTTGATAGTAACGGGTATACAGCGATACCAACAGAATAGCCGCGCCCACCGCTCCGGCCAGCAGCCAACGGTAGTAACGATATTGGGACGCGGCGAGGTGGGTCATCAACATCCGGTAAATCCTTGTTCGGTAATCCAGCTCCGAGTCACGGTCAGGCCATAGATCCTTAAGTTGCGCTCGGCTAATTCTAGCCTGAGGTTATACAAGATTGATGGTAACTCAGTAAATTATTTCGATTTGGCAAAACAGAAGGTCAATTTGCAGGCTAACCGCCGGATCGATGAGAAAAATGCAGGATTTTTTCTGGTGACATTGTCACAAAAACGCTCAATGAATTGATTACCCATAAAAAACCCCGCCGGGTGGCGGGGTTGTCGGTCAGTCGCATTGCACCTTGATAGCCAGGCCGCCGCGTGATGTTTCTCGATACTTGGCGTTCATGTCTTTGCCGGTTTCATACATGGTCTCGATCACCTTATCCAGCGAAACGCGCGGTTCGCTGGTGCGGCGCAGAGCCATGCGGGCGGCATTGATCGCCTTGACCGAGGCGATGGCGTTGCGCTCGATGCACGGCACCTGCACCTGGCCGGCGACCGGATCGCAGGTCAGACCCAGGTTGTGTTCCATGCCGATTTCCGCTGCCACGCATACCTGCTCAGGGCTGCCGCCCAGCAGTTCGGCCAGGCCGGCCGCCGCCATGGAGCAGGCAACGCCGACTTCACCCTGACAGCCGACTTCGGCGCCGGAAATGGAGGCGTTCATCTTGTACAGCGCGCCGATGGCGCCCGCCGCCATAAAGTAGCGGATATAGATGTCCGGGCTGACGGACTCGATGAAGTGATCGTAGTAAGCCAGCACGGCAGGCACGATGCCGCAGGCGCCGTTGGTCGGCGCGGTGACGACGCGGCCGCCGGCGGCGTTTTCTTCGTTAACCGCCAGCGCGAACATGTTGACCCAGTCGATCACGTTCATCGGATCGTTGGACAGCTTGTCCGACGCCACCAGCATGCGGCGCAGCGCGGAGGCACGGCGCGGCACGCGCAGCGGGCCCGGCAGCACGCCTTCGGTGTTCAGACCGCGATCGATGCAGGCGCGCATGGTTTGCCAGACGTTACCGAAGTAGGTGTCGATCTCTTGCTTGCTGTGCAGCGCCAGTTCGTTCTGCATCACCATGCCGGACAGCGACAGCCCGGTCTCGCGACAGTGGTCGAGCATTTCGCGCGCGGAATTGAACGGATAAGGCATTTGCAGTTCTTGCTCGGCGGCCTTGCCGAAGTTCTCTTCATCGACGATGAAGCCGCCGCCGATAGAGTAATAGGTCTTGCTGTACACTTCTTTATCGCCGGCGAAGGCGTGGACCTGCATGCCGTTTTCGTGCAGCGGCAGGTTGTCGCTGCGGAAGACCATGCCGCCGTCGCGCGGGAAATCGACTTCATGCAGGCCGTTGGCCAGCATCAGGCGTTGACGTTGTTCTACATCGCGAATAAAACCCGGAATGCTATCGATATCGACGGTGTCCGGCATGTTGCCGGCCAGGCCGAGAATGATAGCGATATCGGTATGGTGACCTTTGCCGGTCAATGAGAGTGAGCCGTAAACGTCTACGGCAACACGCGTGATAGAAGGCATCAGGCCTTTATTTACCAGATCGTCGACAAACTGTTTGCCGGCTTTCATCGGTCCAACCGTATGAGAGCTGGACGGGCCGATGCCGATCTTAAACATGTCGAAAACGCTAATCACGCTAAAACTCCTTAAAGAGACGTATTGTTATGGCTGCGGCGGTTAAAAACCGCGCAGGGAACAGCGATATTGTAAAAGGGCCGTGCGGGTTCGGCTGCCTTTTTCGCATGAAATTAAATAATCCGTGGTGTCGCTTTTTTTACTGATTACCCGGGGCGAACCCTTGTGCGGGGCATCCGCTTTCGCCCAAGCTCCATTAACGGTAATCGCGCCAGCTTTCCTTGCTGAACGCCGCCGGCTTAATCCCTGTTTCTACAGTGGTTTATCTCGGACGGTGGTATTTTACAGGTATTTCGTAAGGTTTAAGAGAGGGTTTACAGTTTTTTTAAAACCATTCAACCGGAACGGTAGTTGAAAAAGCGATCAAATGAAGTGATTTCGATCGCTTTACCCGCAGCGGAGGCCGGCAACCGTGCCAGATTGCGAGTCAGATCACGCAATGCCGGCTAAATACTGACTTGCTGCGCCAGGCGGCGAATGATGGCGGCGGTCAGCCCCCAGATAAACTGGCTGTGGTACCAGGAAAGGTAAATCCGGTGCGTATGGCCGGCGCGATGAATGTCCAGCGGGTAGTAACGCGACAGGGTCAGCGCCTCCCGCAAAGGCATTTCAAACACGTCAGCCACTTCGCCTTCGTTGGCGCGGAACTGCACGTCCGGCGAGACCAGGCCGACGATAGGCGTGACCTGAAATCCGGTGCTGCTGTCGAGCGGCGCCATTTGGCCGAGTATGGTAACCGCCTGCGGCGGTATCGCCACTTCTTCCTGCGCTTCTCGCAGCGCCGTCACGATCGCTGACCCGTCTTCAGCGTCGGTTTTACCGCCGGGGAAGGCCACCTGGCCGGCATGTTTGCGCAGCGAGTCGGCGCGGCGGGTCAACAGCAGCGTCGGCTCGGCGCGGCAGACGATCGGGATCAGCACCGCGGCCGGGCGCACATTGAGCGAGATCTGCGCCGCCTGCGGCAGCTGCAGTTGGAAACGGCTGATAAAGGCGTGCAGTGAAGCCGGTGCATTTGGTGGGATCACGACTGGGCGCACTCCCCGAGCTGCGGCAGAATGCGGCCAACCTTGTCGAAGGTCTCCTGATATTCCGCCTGTTCCTGGCTGTCCGCCACGATGCCGCCGCCGGCGGAACAATGGATGCGGCCGTTTTCGGTGACGAGCGTGCGAATAGTGATGTTGGTGTCCATGGTGCCGCAGGCGCTCAGGTAACCGATGCTGCCGCAATAGGCGTTGCGACGCTGCGGCTCCAGTTCTTCGATGATTTCCATCGCCCGCACCTTGGGCGCGCCGGTGATCGAGCCGCCGGGGAAGCAGGCGCGCAGCAGTTCGGTCGCCGAGGCGGTGTCCGGCAGGGTTGCGGTGATGGTGCTCACCAGGTGGTGCACCGCCGGGAACGGCTCCACGACGAACAGCTCCGGCACGCGCACGCTGCCGGGCTGGGCGACGCGGCCGATATCGTTGCGCAGCAGATCGACAATCATCAGATTTTCAGCGCGGTCTTTGGGTGAACCGGCCAAACGACGAGCCTGTGCGGCGTCTTGTTCCGCGTCCGCCAGCCGCGGCAGCGTGCCCTTGATCGGGCGGGTTTGGATGCGCTGCTGCTCCAGCCACAGGAAGCGCTCGGGAGAAACGCTCAACACGCTGTTGTGCGGCAGACGCAAGAACGCGGAGAACGGCGCGCGGTTGCTGGCGCTCAATCGGCAAAACGCCTGCCATTCATCTCCCTGATAGTCTGCGGAGAATCGCTGCGCCAGATTGATTTGGTAACAGTCGCCGCTGCGCAGGTAGTGCTGAATGCGTTGGAACTTCTCGCCGTACTGCTGCCGGCTCATATTGGCGCGCCAGTCGCTCAGCAGCGTGAAAGGGCGTGCCGCAGGCGCGGTTTGGCTATTGAGCCAGCGCCAGCGCTGTTCCACGTCGCCATAGCTGAGCAGCGTCAGCGTTTGCAGCCGGTGGTCGGCGATCAGCGCCCAGTCATAAATGCCCACCGCCATGTCCGGCAAGGCGAGGTCGGCTTCGGCCAACTGCGGCAAGCTTTCCACCCGCCGCCCAAGATCGTAGCCGAACAGCCCCAGTGCGCCGCCCTGAAACGGCAGATCCGGATTAAAGGCCGGTTGCCAACCTTGCGCCACCATCTGCTGTTGCAACAACTCAAACGGATCTTGTTGCGACCGTATTGTTACGTCGTCACTTATGATTTCCGTGGTGGCGCCATGAGTCGTGAGAGTAATGCGCGGCTGCGCGACCAGAATATCGAAGCGGTTGTGCGAATGGTCGGCAAAGCCCGAGTGCAGCAGCATCGCCCAAGGCTGCGATGAAAGCGGGGCAAAAAGCGTCATCAGGGCGCTGCGATGGTAGGGCAAAGACTTTATGTTTGGGGCGGTTACGCTCATGAACGTCAATAAACCTGGCTGTGAAGACGGCAATATCTGGCGGCTAGTGTGCCATAGACGGCCATGGCATGCATGTTTTGCCATGCGAGACATGCAGCACACCTCACATAAACGGCAGTTCAATAAACCTGAAATAAGGCATTTTTTGCGCCATTGTTTATACTTCGATATGTTAAAAATTTAACGTCAAAATAACTGGAAGCATTTTTCACCGAGGGCGCAAGACCCGAGAAATATAAAGACAACTCGTTAATTTCACACTTTTATTGTTGCTCGCTGTTATTAAGCGGGCGATGCGAAACGGTTTTGCCTGTGTTTTTTAAGGTGGCCGTCTTGTGAAAGTTATTCCTTGTTGTGGAACGCTTTCTTGTAGAAAGCATGAAAAGACAAACAAGATGAATCTTATTTAGCTCGCGGCGGAAATGTGAATGTTTGCGTCATATTTCGCTCGGGCGCTGAAGCGATTCCTATTTTTCAAAAAAATAAAATTATCATTTTGTTACATTCTTATTGAAGAGCTGCCTATGTCGTTAATGCTGAGCGTCATCGTCCCGATGCACAATGCGGGAGAACTGTTAGAACCTTTCCTGGCTTCGTTGCTTGCCCAACGAGAACAGCGGTTGGAGGTGATCATCGTTAACGATGGTTCCACCGACGGTTCGGGGGAGGTCGCCCACCGCTATGCGGCGGCGCATCCGCATATTCGGGTTATCGATCAGGCGAACGCCGGCGTTTCCAATGCGCGTAATGCCGGGCTCGCCGTTGCCCGAGGAAAATACGTGGCGTTTCCCGACGCTGACGATCTGTTGGCGCCGGAAATGTATTCCACGCTGCTCGAGCAGGCCGAACGGCACCAGTTAGACGTGATGCAATGCAATGGCGAACGCTATTTTGCCAGCCAGGACGAATTGCAGCCGATTTTTCCTCAGGAGCGTTTACGTACCACTGATGTTATCACTGGCGTTCAATGGTTCGAACGCGCGTTGAAATCGCGAAAGTTTATTCACGTTGTGTGGTTGGCGATATATCGTCTCGATTTTATCCGCCAGCATCGGCTCTATTTTGAACCGGGCTTACATCACCAGGATATTCCCTGGACGACGGAGGTCATGTTTAATGCCAAGCGGGTCAAATATTTAAGCACGCCGCTATACCGCCAACGGGTGCACGACAAGTCGATCAGCAATCGCCGTCGCACCGGCAAGGCTAACGTGGATTATCAGCGCCACTATATGAAAATCGTCGAAATGCTGGAGCGGCTCAACCTGCGTTATGCGAGCACCATCGCCATTCGGCCAGCGTTTCATTGGCAGATCACCCGCGAAGCGCTGGGGATTTGCCACAGCATTCGCCGTGAGCCGGATCCGGCCGCTCAGAATCAGATTACCGAAGAGTTTTACCAACGTGGCATCGACAGAGCGATGCTCGCCAATGCGCGCGGCGTGAAGCAGGGGTGGCATGTCATGCTGTGGCGGCACCGTTTAAAGCAGTGGCGCAACGATAACGGCTGTTCACAGCCGGCCTGAGGCACAAGACGTTGGGATCCGCCGCGTTAGCGCGTATACTCCTTCTCCCTTTTGCCGGAGAGAACGACACATGCATGCAGGTATGCCATTACTGAGCCACGCGGAGCAGCAGGAAGCGGCGGATCGCATCCATCAGCTGATGGAACAGGGCATGAGCAGCGGTGAGGCCATTGCTCGCGTTGCGCAGGAAATTCGTGAGAAGCATCAGGGCGCGCATGTCGCGGTGCTGTTCGATGACGAAGACGAACAGCAGGATGCCGCGCCGGAGGCGTCGCGGGATGACGATGCTGAAGAAGACGAAGACTATTGATGTTATCGGGGCCGCGCAAGCGGCCCCGTCAGTTTTAGCGGTTGACCGCCACGGCGGCGGCGGCCTGTTTCGCCAGCTCCACCGCGAGTTCCGTGGTGTCCGCCGTTGCCAGCGCTACACCCAGGCGGCGCTGGCCGGCGATTTCCGGCTTGCCGAACAGACGCAGCTGGTTGTGCCCGCGCAGCGCGTTTTCCAATCCGCTGAAGCGCACATCGGTGCTGGTGAGCTGTGGCAGGATCACCGCTGAAGCGGAAGGGCCGAACTGGCGGATAGCGCCGATCGGCAAACCGAGAAACGCGCGCACGTGCAGGGCGAACTCAGACAGATCCTGTGAAATCAACGTGACCATGCCGGTATCGTGCGGGCGTGGCGACACTTCGCTGAAGATCACGTCGTCGCCACAAACGAACAGCTCCACGCCGAACAGCCCGAAGCCCCCCAGGGCCTTCACCACTTTCTCGGCGATAGCCTGGGCCCGGCTCAGCGCCGTAGCCGACATGCGTTGCGGCTGCCAGGATTCGCGGTAATCCCCATCCTCCTGACGGTGCCCGATCGGCTCACAGAAATGCACGCCATCCACGGCGCTGATGGTCAGCAGCGTAATTTCAAAATCAAATCTTACCAGCCCTTCGACGATCACCCGGCCACCGCCGGCACGGCCGCCCTGTTGGGCGTAATCCCAGGCGCTTTGCAGCTGTTCGGGCGTGCGGATCAGGCTCTGGCCTTTGCCGGAAGAGCTCATCACCGGTTTGACGATGCACGGGTAGCCGATATGCTCAACCGCCTGGCGGAAAGCGATTTCACTGTCGGCAAAGCGGTAGCTGGAGGTGGGAAGACCGAGCTCTTCCGCCGCCAGACGGCGGATGCCTTCACGGTTCATGGTCAGGCGTGTGGCTTCGGCGCAGGGCACTACGCGGTGGCCCTGGCGTTCAAGCTCGACCAGCATGGCGGTGGCGATTGCTTCGATTTCGGGAACGATATAGTCCGGCCGCTCGTGTTCGATGACGGCTTTCAACGCGTCACCGTCCAGCATATTGATGACGTGGCTGCGGTGCGCCACATGCATGGCCGGCGCATCGGCGTAGCGATCGACGGCGATCACCTCCAGACCGAGGCGCTGGCATTCAATGGCGACTTCTTTACCCAGCTCGCCGGAGCCGAGCAACATGACGCGGGTGGCGGAAGGGCGCAGGGCGGTTCCAATCGTTAACATAGTTTCGTACCTGGATCGGTGAAAGTAAGCGGATTGATGATCGGCGGGCAGTATATACGAAAACGATTGCGCGCGCAGCCGCCGCGCCGGTTTTGTTGCTAACTGGCTGTTTTTATAACAAACAGAAATATTTGCCCTGTATGAGCGATTGTGCGTTAATAACCGACGGCGAAAGAAGGCCTACTTATCGAAAGGTTTTCGCGTCTCGTGCCGTCAAGGCAGGTTTATCAAGTAAAGGAAACACAAATGAGCAAGATCACTGGTCACGTTAAATGGTTCAACGAAAGCAAAGGTTTCGGCTTTATTACCCCTGCCGACGGCTCTAAAGACGTTTTCGTTCATTTCTCCGCTATCGTCAGCGATGGTTTCAAGACCCTGGCTGAAGGCCAGCAGGTTGAGTTCTCCATCCAGGACAGCCAACGTGGCCCAGCCGCAGCCAACGTCGTTGCGATTTAACGACTGCGTTGCCGAGAAACCCGCCGCCGGCGGGTTTTTTTATGCCCGCACCCCGTAACGCCGCCCATCTCTGTTATCATTTACCGCTGATTCGGCGCTTACCTGCGGGCGCGCCGCCATTCCATTCGTCATATAAGAGTTATCGCCGTGAGCACAGTTTCTTTTTCTTCCCTGCCGCTGCCAGCCGAACAGTTGGCCAACCTCAACGAACTGGGGTACGCCGAAATGACGCCGGTACAGGCCGCCGCATTGCCCGCCATCCTGCAAGGGCGGGACGTGCGCGCCAAGGCGAAAACCGGCAGCGGTAAAACGGCGGCCTTCGGCATTGGTTTGCTGAACAGTATCGTCGTCGGTCAGGTCGCCACGCAGGCGCTGGTGCTTTGTCCCACCCGCGAGCTGGCCGATCAGGTGAGCAAAGAGCTGCGTCGCCTGGCGCGTTTTACGCAAAACATCAAGATCCTGACGCTGTGCGGCGGCCAGCCGATGGGGCCGCAGCTCGATTCGCTGGTGCATGCGCCGCACATCGTGGTGGGGACGCCGGGCCGTATCCAGGAACACCTGCGCAAGAAAACGCTGCAGCTGGACGAGCTGAAGGTGCTGGTGCTGGATGAGGCCGATCGCATGCTGGACATGGGGTTCGCCGACGACATCGACGATGTGATCAGCTATACGCCGCCGCAACGTCAGACGCTGCTGTTTTCCGCCACGTACCCGGCAGGCATCGAGCGCATCAGCGCGCGCGTTCAACGCCAGCCGCTGAGCGTCGAGGTGGACGATGGCGAAGCGCAGACCTCCATCGAACAACGCTTTTATGAGACCACGCGCGATCAGCGCCCAGCGCTGCTGGTGTCGGCCATTCGCTATCATCAACCCGCGTCCTGCGTGGTGTTCTGCAATACCAAGCGCGACTGTCAGACGGTGCTTGAGGCCCTGGAGGCCCGCGGCATCAGTGCGCTGGCGCTGCATGGCGATCTGGAACAGCGCGACCGCGACCAAGTGTTGGTGCGTTTCGCCAACCGCAGTTGCCGGGTATTGGTGGCGACCGACGTCGCCGCACGCGGGCTGGATATTAAAGAGCTTGAGCTGGTGGTCAACTACGAGCTGGCGTTCGATCCCGAAGTGCATGTGCACCGTATTGGCCGTACCGGCCGCGCCGGCATGAGCGGGTTGGCGATCAGCCTGTGCACGCCGCAGGAAATGGCGCGTGCGCACGCGATTGAAGACTATCTGCAGATGAGCGTCGACTGGTCGCCGGTGTCCGAGCTGAGCGGGGCGGCCAACGGCTCGCTGGAGGCGGAAATGGTGACGCTGTGCATCGACGGCGGCCGCAAGGCGAAGATCCGTCCCGGCGATATTCTCGGGGCGCTGACCGGTGATGCCGGGCTGACGGCGGCGGAAGTGGGCAAGATCGATATGTTCCCGGTGCATGCCTATGTCGCGATCCGCAAAGCCAGCGCGCGCAAGGCGCTGCAACAGTTGCAGCAGGGCAAAATCAAAGGCAAAAGCTGCAAGGTGCGGCTGCTGAAATAAGCCAAAGGCGGGCGGCGGTTTGCCTTCCCGCCACGATCTATTTATACTGTATATAATAACAGTAATTTGAGTATTTGAGGACGCACGCATGGCGGTTGAAGTTAAATATGTGGTGGTGAGAAACGGTGAGGAAAAAATGACTTTCGCGAGCAAGAAAGAAGCCGACGCCTACGACAAAATGCTGGATCTGGCGGACAACCTTGGGGAGTGGCTGCAGCACGCGCCACTGAACCTGGATGACGAACAGCGCGAAGGGCTGAGCTTCTTCCTGGCGGAAAACAAGGATGCGCTGGGTCTGATTCTGCGCGGCGCATCGCCGGCGGAAACCCTCAAGAAACCAGCGGAAAGCAAAGCGAAAAAAGCGGCCTCTACCCCAAAAGAGGGATCTGCGTCAGAAAAGCAGGCGGCATAATGACTTATGTTGCGGTGTTGTGATGAAAAAGGATCTAAAATGAGCCGTGAAATAACTTTCTTCAGCCGCTTTGAGCAAGACATTCTGGCCGGGCGTAAAACCATCACCATTCGGGATGCCAGTGAATCGCATTTTGAACCGGGCGAGGTATTGCGCGTCAGCCGCAATGAGGACGGTGTATTTTTCTGCTTTATCGAAGTGCTGTCGGTAACGCCGGTGCGCCTGGATGCGCTGACCGAACGCCACGCACAGCAGGAGAACATGTCGCTCGGCGAACTGAAGCAGGTGATCAAGGAAATCTATCCGGGCCTGGATGCGCTGTTTGTCATTGAGTTCGTCAAACGGTAACCCTTTGCCGAAGCCCTGTTGTGAGCCAGGGATGGGCGCCCGGATAGCGCTAATCACAACGGGAGGACATATGAAAAAAACGGGTTTGGCTATCGCCTTGTTGGCCATGATGGGAGCATCGACGACGGTGTGGGCGCAGGATCACGAACAGCGCACCGCCAAGGTGGGGCAGTGTGCGGGCCTGCAGCCGGCGGATATCGCCGCCCAGGTCAAGCGCGACTTCTTGCAGAACCGCATTACGCGCTGGGAGTCGGACAAAAAGCTGCTGGGTACCGCAACGCCGATTGCCTGGGTTAGCCCGGATGCCATCAGCGGCAAGGATCAGGTATGGCAGGTGCCGTTGACGGTGCGTGGCACCAAGGCAGATAAAACCTACAACGTGACGCTCAACTGCAACACCGGCGAAATCGCCTACAGCGCCCCACAGTAACGCTTTCCCGGCAGTAAAAAGCCCGCCGAGCGGCGGGCTTGATGTTCTCAGGCGGCGTCAGTCGCTGAACGGAATCACCAATTCACCCGGTTTCACTTCCAACCCTTTCGCCAGTTTTTTCGCCAGCGCTTCGGTTTTGCTGTTGTCAGGATTCAGCACATAAGCCGGCTTTTGGTCGAAGTAGGATTTCAGCGACTGGTTCAAATACGGCGTCAGCGCTTTCATCACCGTCTGCATTTTTTCCGGCTGCACGCTGTAATCGGTCAGCTCCATGTCCTTCAGGAAAATGGCGCCCTGCGCCCGGTCATAAACCGGCTGCGCCTTCAGCGTCAGCTTCAGATCAGCGGTCTGCGGGCCGAGAATCGACGTGATGTTGACCTTGGCGTCGCCGGAAAGGGTGACTTTACCCGGTTCGCTGCGGCCGATCTGGCTTTGCAACTGAGTCAGCACGATGTTGGCGTCCAGCAGGCCGGGCACGCCGATTTGCTTCTGATAGTCGTTATGTTTCTGCAGGTAGTCATTCACTTCCTGCTCACTCAGGGTGTACTGGGTCAGTTGATTGCAACCGGCCAATACGCCGGCGAACAGCAGGGCGGCTGCGCCCATCAGGATCTTCTTCATTAATGCCTCATTGCGACTGCTGGCGAAAAGTGCTGCAGATAATTGATTAATCATTATAAACGCTCCGCCTGCGCGTGAAAACGGCAGGCGGCGGTATGGCGGGAATAGTGCGCGTAAAACAGGGCGAGACCTATCGGATAACGCCGAAAGCGTCAGCGCCGTAATCGCAGCGCCAAGAGGATCACGCCGGCCAGGCAGGCTGCGCCTCCCAACAGCGGGAACAGCGGAATGCCCCACAGCCGCAGCGACGAATGCATCAGATAAGGCGCCAGCCCCAGGGCAAAAGCGGCGGTGACGATGGCGATGGCCAGGGTAACGGCGCTGCGCTCCAGCGCTTTGCTCAACTGACCGAGGTTCTTGACGTTAATGTCGGCATTGAGCTGCCCGTGTTTCAGGCGGCGCACCAACAGCCGCAGGGTTTGCGGCAGCTCCTCTCCGGCGTCGAGCGCTTCCCCGCCCAGGGCCAAGAGCCGTTGGCGCACGGCGTCAGGGGCATAACGTTGCAGCACCGTTTGTTGCAGCATCGGTTTGAGCGTGGCGACGATGTCAAAGGCCGGATCCAGCCGGTGCAGCACGCCGTCGGCGGTGATTAAGGCCTTGAACAGCAGCACCAGATCCGGCGGCAGCGCCAGCTGGTGCTCACGCGCCATCACCAACAGGTCAGTGAGGGCTTTGCCGAGCGTCAGGGTGGCGGCGGCCTGCTTGTCGAGAAAGTTTTGCGCCGCCAGCTCCAGGTCCATCAGATCCAGCGGTTCGCTGTCCGACCAGGCGATCAGCGTGTTGACGATGCCTTCGGACTGACGATCGGCGATGGCCTGCAGCAGCAGGAGCAACTGGTTGCGCCGCCGTTCGGACAGCTGCCCCACCATGCCGAAGTCGATGAAGCCGACGCGATCGCCGCTCAGCGCCATCACGTTGCCGGGGTGCGGATCGGCGTGATACAGCCGGTGCTCCAGCACCATGCTCATAAAGGCACGGGCGCCGCGCTGCGCCAGCAGCGGGCCGTCAAATCCCGCTTCCGCCAACTGCCGGGGGTTCTCCGGCGCGGTGCCGGGCAAGTATTCCTGCACTAACAGACGCGGGGAAGACCATTGCCAATAGATTTTCGGCACGACCACGTCGGGTTCACGCGCAAACATGCCGGCGACGCGATCGCAGTTATGCCCTTCATGGGTCAAATCCAGTTCATGATTGAGCGCCGTCGCCAGCGCTCTGACCATCTGCCGTGGTCGATAGCGCGCCAGCGCCTGACTCTGCTGCTCCACGGTTTCCGCCAGCGAGGCCAGCAGCCGCAGATCGGCGTGAATGGTTTTTGCCAGGCCGGGGCGCAGCACTTTCACCACTACCTGTTCGCCGCTGTGCAGGCGCGCGCGGTAAATTTGCGCCATCGACGCCGCGGCCAGCGGTGTGCGATCGAATTCGGCAAACAGCTGCTCGGGGTCATCCCCGAGATCGGCGATGATCTGCGGCGCCAGCATTTCCCATGGCAACACCGCCGCCTGGCTGTGCAGGCGATCCAGTTCGTCGGTCCAGGCCGGATCCAGCAGGTCAGAACGCGTGGCCAGGATCTGGCCGAATTTGACGAAGGTTGGGCCGAGCGCCTCGAGCGCTTCGCGCAGCCGCTGAGGAAGGGGCTGCGCGCTCTGCCGTGCGGGCTCACTGCGGGCGCCACGCAGCAACGCCCCCAGGCCCAGCAGGCGCAGAACGTCTTGCAAACCATAACGAATCAGAACGGAAGTAATTTCCTTCAGCCGCGCCCGATCGCGAGCGGTGGCGAGCACCATTTTCAGCATCAGTACGCCATATCCTTTTTGTGACTGTCGGACGTTATTGTTCCATATCCAGCAGCAACGGCACTTCGCTGCGCTGCGCCATGCGGTTGCGGTAGGCTTCCACGTTGTCCGGCAGGGCAACCCCGGCGACGATCGACAATGAGCGCAGCAGCGGGAACAGATGAATATCGTCCTCAGAAAGCTCGCCGTTCACGGCGTCGGCGGAGACGATCAGCGGTGACAGCGTTTGCAGGTCGGCCTCCAGTTCGGCGATCAGATCGGCGCTGTTGGCGAGATGCTCGGCGAAATCACCGATTGACGCCTGCTTTTTATCGATAAAGTAACGGCGGGCGCTGTCGGTGGCAAATTCTTCGAAATCGGCATGCGCAATACGCGACAACAGCAATTTGGCCGCATAACTGTCGACCCGGCGCAACCACTCGGCGATGGCCGGGTTGGTGCGGCCGGTCAGCACCGGTTTGCCGTCCAAGCCATCGATATAGCGCACGATATCCAGGCTTTCCGGCATTGCTTCGCCGTCGTCTTTGATCAGGATCGGCACCATTTTTTTGCCAATCAGATTGAACGGGGTCGTTTCATCGTCGTTGAGCAACGTGACCAGGCGAATCGGCAGATGTTTCAGGCCGAAAATCATGCGGGCTTTAACGCAGAATGGGCAATGATCGTAAATGAACAGTTTCATGCTTGCTCCGGGTTGTCAGGTTTTAACAGCAATAGTTACCACAGCTTATCGAGGCTGTCTTGAAACGCGTGTGTTGGATGGTGCGTTATTGCGATATTGCCCGCGCAACAGGCGCGGGCGAGGAGTGCTATTTCTTGACCGGTACCGAGTTGAGCACATCGATCAGGTGAATGCGGGCTTGTTCCAAATCGATCTGATCGCGTTCGTTGGCGGCGGTGACGACCTGCAGCTGTTTGATAATATCGTTTTTCAGGCCGGCGTCGCTGGCGAGGATATGCGCCAGCGCCTTTTCCACCAAGGTGGAGCGCGCATAAATCATGCGCAAGTTCAGTATCATATGTTCGAGTAGTTGCGGTAATTTGGCTTCTTCGCTCATGCCGACGGGCTCCTGTGGGTGTTTTTACTAACAGGATAGCAGCTGTTGCTGATTCGGCCGGATTTCTATGGCGTTAGCCGCCGCGCAGTATCACCGACGCGTTGCGCCGCGGGCTGAATTGCCAGTACAGCGCCAGCAGCGTGGCGAAGCCTACGGCGCCGAGCAGCAGCCAGGGCAGCTCCGGCATGTTCATCATCCGCCCGGTATCGTACATCCAACCGCCGCCGGTATATCCCAACGCACCGCCCAACGCCAGCCCGAGGCGGCTGAATCCCATGTAGCTGCCGCGCGCCCGCGGATCGGCCAGCGACGCGCTGAGCGTTTCGCGCGCCGGCTCGGCGATGATCGAACCCAGATAGAAACAGCAGATCAGCGTGAACACGCCTTGCAGGCTGCTGGCAAGGCCGATCGGCAGCAGGCTGAGCGTCATCAGCAGCAGGCCCGCCATCAGGCGTTGTTCAAGCCGAAAATGTTTTTCACCCCAACGCGCCAGCGGATAGAGCAGCGACAGCGACAGCGCCGCTTCGATCGCGTACATCCATTTCACCGCCGCCGGTGAGCCGGCAATTTCATTGACCACGATCGGCAGCATCAGCATCACCTGTACCGCCAGCATATAGTAGCCGGTCAGCGTCAGGACATAGGTGAGGAAGCGGCGATCGCGCACGACCCGCAACATGCCTTCTTTCATCGGTACGCGCACGGTGGAGATGCGATAAGCCGGCAGTAACCAGGCGTTCCAGCCGGCGGCCAGCACGAAGATCGCCGCCCCGACCCAGCAGACAAAGTGGAAATCGTATTGCAGCAGCCAACTGCCGATCAGCGCGCCGACTACCGCGCCGGCGCTGTCCTGCATCATCAACAGCGAGAAAAAGCGGCCGCGTTCGTGCGGACGGGTCAGTTTGATCACCAAAGCGGTGCGCGGCGGATCGAACAGCGTGCCGCCGAGGGCCGACAGCGCGCAGGAGAACCACAGGATCCACGGCGCATCGGCCATCGCCATGGTGGCGAAACCGGCGGCGCGCAGCAGCATGCCGGTGACGATCATCGGCTTGGCGCCAAAGCGATCGGCGACCGCGCCGCCAAAGATGCCGAGCCCTTGTTGCAGCAACTGACGCAAACCCAGCGCGATGCCGACGATCAGCGCCGCCCATCCCAGTTGATCGACGAAGCGGATCGAAATAAGCGGGAACACGACAAAGAAGCCTAAAACCACCAGCAGGTTGTCGAGCAACAGAAAATATTTACCCAAGCTGCGCGCTTGCGACACCAGAGACATGCATCACCATGAGCAATTAAGAGAGAGGGGGAAGGCAACCCCACCATTCTCTACCCAATTGGCGGACGGCGACAGGGGCGGAGTAGATAATATTTTTTTATCGTCAAGGTGTTACCTGAACTGCAAAATTGGCGGAAAAACGCCGTAAAACGCGTATTCGGCGATTTACTGAGCGGCCGGTATTTTACCTCGGGGGCGGCCTACGGTTATATTGAATGCAAGGGAGCGCGGTTCTGAGGCGCTATTGGCAACATAAAGTCATGGCCTCAGATTGGCGTCGGATAATTATCCACGAGGCTTCCTAATAAATACTTCTTATCGAACCGTTTTGACCGCGGGGGAAATGATGTTCGGCTACCGCTCTGCATCGCCAAAAGTACGTCTTACTACCGACCGGATGGTGGTCCGTTTAGTGCATGAACGGGACGCCTATCGTCTGGCGGACTATTATGCCGAGAACCGGACCTTTCTCAAACCCTGGGAGCCGGTGCGCGATGAAAGCCATTGTTATCCGTCCGGCTGGCAGGCGCGCCTGGGGATGATCGCTGAAATGCAAAAGCAGGGCAGCGCCTACTATTTTATCCTGCTCGATCCGGAAGAGCAGGAAGTCCGCGGCGTGGCGAACTTCAGCAACGTGTTGCGCGGTTCGTTTCACGCCTGTTTCCTCGGTTATTCGCTGGGGGAGAAATGGCAGGGGCAGGGGTTGATGTTCGAAGCCTTGCAGTCCGCCATCCGCTATATGCTGCGCCAACAGCGCATGCACCGCATCATGGCCAACTATATGCCGCATAACCAGCGCAGCGGCGCATTGCTGACGCGTCTGGGATTCGAACGCGAAGGTTACGCCAAAGATTACCTGCTGATCGACGGCAAGTGGCAAGACCACGTTTTGACGGCATACACCAATAAAGAGTGGCTACCCCCACGTTGAGGCCAAACGATGAAATATGAATTGAACGCCAAAGAGGCCCGGGTCATCGGCTGCCTGTTGGAAAAACAGGTGACGACGCCGGACCAATACCCGCTTTCGCTTAACGCCATTACCCTGGCCTGTAACCAAAAGACCAACCGCGAGCCGGTGATGGATCTGAGCGAAAGCGAGGTGCAGCAACTCCTCGATCTGTTGCTGCGCAAACATTTCCTGCGCACCCTCAGCGGGTTCGGCAATCGGGTCGTGAAATACGAGCAGCGGTTTTGCAATTCCGAGTTTGGCCAGCTGAAGCTCTCTCCCGCCGAACTGGCGGTGATCGCCACCTTACTGCTGCGCGGCGCGCAAACGCCGGGCGAGCTGCGCACGCGCACCAACCGAATGCACGAGTTCAGCGATGTCAGCGAGGTCGAACAGGTGCTGCAGCAGTTGACCACGCGCGAAGACGGCCCGTTCGTAGTGCGCCTGGCGCGCGAGCCGGGCAAGCGCGAAAGCCGCTTCATGCATCTGTTCAGCGGGCCAATCGATGAGGCGCCGCCGGCGCTCGAGTCGGAGATCGACGGTGAATTGAGCGCCAGGGTCAGCGCGTTGGAAAACGACGTGGCGGAGCTGAAACGGCAGGTGCAGCAACTGTTGGCGAGGGAAACACATGACTAAATTGCGCGTGGGCGTGGTGGGGCTGGGCAGCATCGCGCAGAAGGCCTACCTGCCGATCCTCAGTCAGGCGGCGGACTGGACGCTGGTGGGCGGCTTCTCGCCTAATCAACAGAAAGCGCAGCCGCTGTGCGACAGCTACCGCATGGCCTGTTTCCCTCGGCTGGACAACTTGGCCGAACAGTGCGATGCGGTCTTTGTCCACAGCAGCACCGCCAGCCATTTTTCGGTCATTGGCGAGCTGCTTAACCGTGGCGTACATGTTTACGTCGATAAACCGCTGGCGGAAACGCTGGAGCAGGGCGAGCAGTTGCTTGAGTTGGCCGAGCGGCGGGGCAAAACGCTGATGGTGGGGTTCAACCGCCGTTTCGCGCCGCTTTACCGCCAACTCAAGCAGCAAATGAATCAGCCCGCCTCCATTCGCATGGATAAACATCGGGCGGACAGCGTCGGCCCTCACGATCTGCGCTTTACCCTGCTGGATGACTATCTGCACGTGGTGGACACCGCCCTGTGGCTGGCGGGCGGAGGCGAGCAACTGCTGAGCGGCAGCGTGCACGCCAACGCTGCAGGCGAAATGCTGTACGCCGAGCACCACTTCGCCTGTGGCGATACGCTGGTGACGACCAGTATGCATCGCCGCGGCGGCAGCCAGCGCGAAAGCGTGCAGGCGGTGACAGACGGCGCGCGGTATCAGTTGACCGATATGCGCCACTGGCTGCGCGAAGATGCGCAGGGCGAGTTGGAACAGCCGGTGCCGGGTTGGCAAAGCACGCTGGTGCAACGCGGTTTCGACGGGGCGGTGCGGCATTTCCTCTGCGCCGTCGCCAATCAGAGCGCGCCGGAAACCGGCGGCGAGCAGGCGCTGGTTGCGCAGCGGGTGGTCGAGCGTTTGTTACGCGATAACTCTATGTAACATATGGCGGTAGCTATTCTTTTCCGGATGCGTAAACTGAGCCGATTGTTTCACTGACGCCTGCTGTTGCAGGCGTTGATATTTACGGTACCTATCAGACAACCACATGAACCTACTCAAATCCTTGGCTGCCGTCAGCTCGATGACGATGTTTTCGCGGGTGTTGGGCTTTGCCCGCGATGCGATCGTCGCGCGCGTGTTCGGGGCCGGCATGGCAACGGACGCCTTCTTCGTGGCGTTCAAACTTCCTAACCTGCTGCGTCGTATCTTTGCCGAAGGCGCATTTTCGCAGGCTTTCGTGCCGATCCTGGCGGAATATAAGAGCCAGCAGGGCGAGGAAGCGACGCGCACCTTTATCGCCTATGTCTCCGGGCTGTTGACGTTGGTGCTGGCGGTGGTGACGGTGCTGGGGATGCTGGCCGCGCCCTGGGTGATCTATATCACTGCGCCGGGCTTTACCGATACGCCCGACAAGTTTGCGCTGACGTCGGCGCTGCTGCGCATTACCTTCCCCTATATTCTATTGATTTCGCTGGCCTCGCTGGTGGGGGCGATCCTCAATACCTGGAACCGTTTCTCGATCCCGGCCTTTGCGCCAACGCTGCTTAACGTCAGCATGATCGGCTTCGCGCTGTTCGCCGCGCCGTATTTCCACCCGCCGGTGCTGGCGCTGGCGTGGGCGGTGGTGGTCGGCGGCGTGCTGCAACTGGGCTATCAGCTGCCGCACCTGCGCAAGATCGGCATGCTGGTGCTGCCGCGCATCAAATTGGGCGACGCCGGGGTCTGGCGGGTGATGCGCCAGATGGGGCCGGCGATCCTTGGGGTGTCGGTCAGCCAAATCTCGCTGATCATCAACACGATCTTCGCATCGTTCCTGGTGTCCGGCTCGGTGTCCTGGATGTACTATGCCGACCGCCTGATGGAGTTTCCTTCCGGCGTGCTGGGCGTGGCATTGGGCACCATCCTGCTGCCGTCGCTGGCCAAAAGCTTCTCGAGCGGCAACCACGACGAGTATTCGCGCCTGATGGATTGGGGGCTGCGCCTGTGCTTTCTGCTGGCGCTGCCGAGCGCCATTGCGCTGGGTATTTTGGCCAAACCGTTGACCGTCTCGCTGTTCCAGTACGGCAAGTTCAGCGCCTTTGACGCGGCGATGACGCAACGCGCGCTGGTGGCTTACTCGGTGGGGCTGATGGGGCTGATCGTGGTTAAGGTGCTGGCGCCGGGCTTTTATTCGCGTCAGGACATCAAAACGCCGGTCAAGATCGCCATCATTACGCTGATCATGACGCAGGTGATGAACCTGGCGTTTATCGGTCCGCTGAAGCATGCCGGCCTGGCGCTGTCGATCGGTTTGGCGGCCTGCCTGAACGCCGCGCTGCTGTATTGGCAGCTGCGCAAGCAGAAAATCTTCCAGCCACAGCCGGGTTGGGCGCTGTTCCTCACCAAGCTGGTGATTGCCGTGCTGGTGATGTCGGCCGTGCTGATTGGCTTGATGTGGCTGATGCCGGCCTGGGATCAGGGCAACATGCTGGAGCGTTTGCTGCGCTTGGCGGCGGTGGTGGTGGCCGGTGTGGTAGCCTACTTCGGCGTGCTGGCCGGGTTGGGTTTCCGCCCGCGTGATTTCGCGCGCCGGGTCGTCTGAGCCGAGTGAAAGCGTAAAAAAAAAAGGTCGCCACGGCGACCTTTTTGCTTTTCTGCGCGGCGCGGTTTACATGCGCTCGACGGTTTCGATGCCCAGCGTATCCAGGCCGGTTTTCAGCGTTTTGGCGGTCAGCAGCGCCAGCTTCAGGCGGCTCTGACGGGCTTCTTCGCTGTCGGCGTTGAGGATCTGGCAGTGCTCGTAGAAGCCGGAGAACAAGCCGGCCAGATCGTACAGGTAGCTGCACATGACGTGCGGCGTGCCTTCACGCGCGACGGCGGTGAGCACCTCTTCGAACTGCAGCAGGCGAGTGGCCAGCGCAATTTCACGCTCTTCGGTCAGGGTCAGCGGCAGCGTCAGGCTGCTTTCGTCGATCCCGGCGCGTTTGAATACCGATGCCACACGGGTATAGGCGTATTGCATGTAAGGCGCGGTATTGCCTTCGAAGGCCAGCATGTTATCCCAGTCGAAAACATAGTCGGTGGTGCGGCTTTTCGACAGATCGGCGTATTTCACCGCGCCGATACCGACCACGCGAGCGATGGTCTTCATTTCGTCTTCCGGCATGTCCGGGTTTTTGCCGGCGATCAACTGTTCGGCGCGTTCGATGGCTTCATCCAGCAGATCGGAGAGCTTCACGGTGCCGCCTGAGCGGGTTTTGAACGGCTTGCCGTCTTTGCCCAGCATCATGCCGAACATGTGATGTTCCAGCGAGACGGACTCCGGCACATAACCGGCTTTGCGCACGATGGTCCAGGCCTGCATCAGGTGCTGATGCTGGCGGGAATCGATGTAATACAGCACGCGATTGGCGCCCAGGGTCTCGTAGCGATACTTGGCGCAGGCGATATCGGTGGTGGTATAGAGGTAGCCGCCATCCTTTTTCTGGATGATGACGCCCATCGGGTCGCCGTCCTTGTTCTGGTATTCGTCGAGGAACACCACGGTGGCGCCTTCGCTTTCCACCGCCAGCCCTTTGGCTTTCAGATCGGCGACGATGCCCGGCAGCATCGCGTTATACAGGCTTTCGCCCATCACGTCGTCTTCGGTCAGCGTGACGTTCAGGCGGTTATAGGTCAGCTGGTTTTGCGCCATGGTGATGTCGACCAGCTTGCGCCACATTTTCAGGCAGTATTGATCGCCGCCCTGCAGCTTCACGACGTAAGCGCGTGCGCGCTCGGCGAACTCGGCGTCTTCATCGTAATGCTTCTTGGCTTCGCGGTAGAACTGCTCGAGATCGGACAAGCCCATATCGCTGGCGTTTTCATTCTGCATTTTTTCCAGGTAGGCAATCAGCATGCCGAACTGGGTGCCCCAGTCGCCGACGTGGTTGGCGCGGATCACTTTATGGCCCAGAAACTCCTGAGTACGCGCTGCGGCGTCGCCGATGATGGTGGAGCGCAGGTGGCCGACGTGCATTTCTTTCGCCACGTTCGGCGCGGAATAGTCGATAACGATGGTTTGCGGTTCAACCGGCGCAATGCCCAATTTCGGTGCGTTCAGCACCTGGTCGGCCTGGCGGGCGACCCAGTCGCTGTTCAGGAAGATATTGATAAAGCCGGGGCCGGCGATTTCCACTTTACTGGCGACGTCGCCGAGATCCAGCAGTTGCACCACTTTTTCCGCCAGCTGACGGGGCGGCATGCCCAGCTTTTTGGCGACTGACATCACGCCGTTGGCCTGGTAATCACCAAACTGCGCCTTGGCGGATGGGCGGACCTGCGCTTCGCAATCGGCTGGCGCGCCAGCGGCGATCAGCGCCTGGCTGACTTTATCTGAAAGAAGAACCTGAATATTCACCGGGTTACCTTAATGACGAACGAGGGGCCGAAACCAGCCCCCGAGGGATTCAACGGTGGTGGCCAACGGCGCGCGGGCGGCGGCGACCTCCACAAAACAGCCTGCAATTGTAACCGATCTGAGGGAGCCCGTCAGCAGTTGGCGCGACCGCAGCGATGAAACAGTTGCGGAGGCGCGCGTTATTGCCGTGGGGATAAAAGATGGACAACCGAGAGAAGATATACGGTGGAAAAAATGAGGGGCTAGCGTTTTTTATTGCGGCGACCGGAATCCAGCGTATTGGTGCTGCGAGATTTAAAATGACGGTAGATGGCGTATACGGCGATAATTATCAACACCAAGGATATCGTCAGCAATAACATAATGATCATCTCTAATTTAAATTTCCCCCAAAGTAGCCGAGTTGAGTGGGTGAATCAATTGCCCGGCATTAAATTAAGATAATCCTTAGTTTTCCATCATTTTTTGCGCGGCATTCTCTTTGTTTACAATTGGTTAAACTTCATGTTTTGTGTGACTTATATAAGTGGGTGAGGTTTGATTAAGCGAAAAAAATCAATCGATTTAGCCCGCAGGTGGCGGAGGGTTTTGTGCAAAATAACTTAAATCTTACTGTCATAAGGAAATGATATAATGGCCTGCGAAAAATCCTATTTTTTATTTAATTGCCGAACTAATAAGCTGCCATCTCAATAAACGCTGGGTTTTTCGTCCCCCATCCAGAACCGAAAATTATGCTGTACTGCCGCTGAAAAATCTCGCCACTCTGGCGAGCGCCGTCGCCACCGTGTAAATTACGGCCTTTAACTTTGCGCTCGTTGTTTTGAGGTTTCTATGACCAATCCCTTGCAGGCCATTGCCGAGCTTGACGATCTGAGGCTCGACCTGCCGCGTTTCGAGCAGGCGTTGCAACAATTCGCCGCCAGATTGCAGCTTGACCTGTCCTCGTTTACCGCCGATCACATTTCCTTGCGCTGTCACCAGAACGCGACCGCCGAACGCTGGCGCCAGGGATTGATACAGTGCGGGACACTGTTGTCCGAATCGATGATCAACGGGCGGCCTATCTGTCTGTTTGATTTACAGCAGCCGCTGGCCGTGGGGCCGTGGCGGATAGATTGCGTCGAGCTGCCGTATCCCGGGGAGAAACGGTATCCGCATGAAGGGTGGGAACATGTCGAGCTAGTGCTGAGCGGCGATCCGCAGACGTTGCACGCCCGCGCGCTGAGCCATCTCGCTGATGAAGCGTTGCTGGCGCCGGGGATCAAACTGAAGCAAAGCTCGCCAAAAGGCGAGGGCGAGCGGTTGCCGAATCCGACGCTGGCCATCACCGATGGAACGGTCACGATCAAGTTTCATCCTTACTCCATTCGGGACATTGTCGCCAGCGAGCAAGGCTAGTCGAACAGCGTGGCGCAGGCCCGCGCCATGCGATCGAGCGCTTCATCGAGCAGAGCCCGCCGGCAACCGAAGTTCAGTCGTACAAAGCGCCGATCGCCGAAATCCAAACCGGCGCTTAATCCAACGCCCGCGCGCTCGAAGAACTGATGCGGATTGTCCACCGGCAACGCGCCGCAGTCGATCCAGGCCAAATAGGTGGCTTCAATCGGCAACAACTTCAATCCCGGCATGGCGTTGATGCGTTCTGTCACCCGATCGCGATTGGCGCGCAGATAAATCAACTGCTCGTCCAGCCAGGGTTGCCCGTATTGATAGGCCGCCTGGGCGGCGACCAGCGCCAGCAGATTGACCTCCGGCACGATGCCGCTGCGCGCGCGTTTCAGCTTTTGTCGCAGCGCCTCATTAGGGACGATCGCCATCGAGGCGCCCAGCCCGGCGAGATTAAACGCCTTTGACGGCGACATCAGCGTTACGCTGCGCTGGGCCGCGTCTTCGCTCAGGGTGGCGAAAGGAATATGCCGTGCGCCGGGTTCAAGCAGCAATTCGCAGTGGATTTCATCCGAACAGACGATTAAATCGTGCTCGCGGGCGAACTGATGGTGCTGCGACAGCTCTTCTCGACGATAAACGGTGCCTCCGGGATTTTGCGGGTTGCACAGCAGCAGGAGCTTCTCATTGCCGCTGAGCTGCCCATGCAGCGCGGAAAAATCCAGCACCCAACGTTGGCCTGTTGCCGCCAGCGGTACCGAGAGGTGCTTGCGCCCGGCGAATTTGGCCGCTTTGCGAAATGGCGGATAAATGGGGCTGGGCGCGAGCGTGCTCTGATGGTCTTCGGTGAAGGCGCGCACGCACAGGTTCAGGCCGCACACCAGGCCGGGCAGGAAAAGGATCCATTCAGGCTTGATGTGCCAGCGGTAGCGCTCTACCATGCGGCGGGTAAAAACCTCAAGAAGATCGGGGGATGGGTGCGTGTAGCCGAACACGCCGTGCGCCACGCGCCGCTGCAAGGCGTCGATGACCGCCGGCGGGGAGGCGAAGTCGCTGTCGGCGACCCACAGCGGAATGATGTCGCGGTCGCGATATTTATCCCACTTAACGCTGTCACTGTGACTGCGGTCTACCCATTGATCAAAATTGAATGCCATAGTTACAACCCTGAGCCGGTTTATGCCTAAGCATGAGCCTACGTGAGAAATGAAGAAATGAACAATTGCCGCCGTATGTTGGCCGTTATCTGGGGGTGACAATGATAAAACTGGAAGTTTGTTGCTTTAGCGTCGACTGCGCGCTAACGGCCGAACGGGCGGGCGCCGATCGTATCGAGTTATGCGCCAGCCAGAGCGAGGGCGGATTGACGCCGAGTTATGGCACGCTGCGTTTGGCGCGGGAACGGGTTTCGATTCCGGTTCATCCGATCGTACGCCCTCGCGGTGGCGATTTCTGTTATGGCGCGGTGGATTTCGAGGTGATCAAGCAGGATATCCGCCAGATCCGCGAGTTGGGATTCCCCGGCGTGGTCGTCGGCATGCTGGACGAAGAAGGGCATATCGATCTGCCGCGCATGCGCGAGGTAATGGCGTTGTGCGAGGGGATGGCCGTCACGTTCCATCGCGCATTCGACATGTGCCAAAACCCGATGGTGGCGCTGGAGCAACTGACCGACCTGGGCGTGGCGCGCATTCTGACTTCCGGTCAACAGCAGAGCGCCGAACTGGGCCTGCCGCTGTTGCGTGATTTGCGTCAGGCCAGCCAGGGCCCGGTGATCATGGCGGGCGCCGGCGTGCGTCTGAGCAATTTGCACAAGTTTGTCGATATCGGCCTGCATGAATTGCACAGCTCTTCCGGCCATCTGGTGCCATCGACCATGCGTTATCGCAAGGCGGGGGTCACCATGTGTTCCGATAACGAGTTTGACGAATTTAGCCATTATTGCGTGGATGGCGAAATGGTGGAGGCGATGAAAAACGCGCTGGCCTTGGTTGACCCCTTGGCGCAAAGCGCATAAACACGCAGCTAACCGCGTTTGATAACCGGTTTCCGGGCCGTAAGACCCCTTTGCGTGTCACTGAGCCTTCGGCGATCACGCAAGTACCAGGCCCCGGCGTTTTGCCGGGGCTTTTTTTATGTCTTGTTAAGACACTGGCCCATTCCTGCACTGTTGCTCGCTCGGTCAGGCGCCATCTCTTCTCTTGCGCTCGTCATGCCCTACTGATAAGTTTGTGAGTTAAAATCCTTTAAATATCATAATATTAAATGATTTTTTTGGTATGTATTGTCGTGGTGAATGATTTGCGCTCTGCCGCTCATTATCGCGTCTGCATTTTATACCTGTTCACCGCCGGTTTTTATGGCCGGAACATCACAGCACCAATGAGGAGAGCCGTCGGCGCAGCCACAGAGCACATCGACGGCGGACTTTACAAGGAGATAACGATAATGACCCGAACGGCACACTGTTGGACCGCTGCGCTTTTACTGACGTTGGCCCTGACCGGCTGCCAGACCGCCAAGCGGCCCGTTTCTACATTGAGTAGGCCGCCCAGCGCAGAAGAAGTTGCGGAGCAGGATAAGCGGCAGCGTGAGGCCGAGCGCATGCAGCAGTGCCAACGCGAACTGGATGCCATGCGCGGCATGGATAACGAGAAATATCAGAAATTCAAACGCGAGTTCGATACCTTGATGAGCGGTGCGGCGCAGTATGCCGGCGTGCGCCAGCGGATCAATACGGGCACGCAGGAAACCGTCGATGCGCTGTATCGTTATCGCACCAGCCGTCTCTGCGCAGACATCAGTTCTGCAATGATGACCGGTCTGGCTGAGCGCGGAGAACGCGCCCAATGACCCCGCGTGCGAGAAAGGCACTGCTGAGCCTGATGATATCGCTGGCGCTTGCGCCAACGCTGGCCGTGGCGGATGACGATGTGCCTGCATTATTGCAGTTTGCCGAGCGCTACCAGCAACAGGATGCACCGGCGGCTGACGCCGCGGTTACCCCGCCCCGGGAAATCCAAAAGCCGGCGTCCCGGCCGGTTCAACTTCGTGAAACGGCTGCGCAGAGAAAGCAACTGACGCAGTTGCAAAAGGCGCTGCGTGAGAAAGAGACTCGACTGGAACAACAGCAAGCCGCTATTCAATCACTGCAGCAGGAGCTGACCGCGTTGCGCGTCGCGTCTTCCCTGGCGGTTGCCGATAAACCGGCTCCGGCGCCCGATCTGAGCGCGTTGAGCGACTTTGCCAGCGGCGTGCGACAGGCGCTGAACCTGACGCCGCAGGAGCGTAAGGCTCAGGCGCAAATCGCTGAGGCGCAAGCGGCGTTAGCGCGGCAAAAGCAGCAAACCGAGGAGCGGGATCGACGCATCGCATCGCTGGAGCAACGGTTGGCGGCCTTGCCAAAACAGTCTGATAACGCGCAGCAACAGGTTTGGCAGGAGAAACTGGCGGCGGCGCAAGCTGCCAATGATAAAGCGCGCCAGCGTTATGAACAGGACCAAAAAGCGGCCGCCGCTGAACTGGAACAGCAGAAGGCCGAAGCCGCCAAGGCGCTCGGCGTACTGCAACAACAACTGACGCAGTTGCAAAAAGAGCAGGAAAGCCAACGCCAGCAGGGTGGGCAGCAAGAGAAAAACCTGAAGATGGCGCTCGAGCAGCAAAAGGCCGAGGCTGCCAAAACGACGGGGGAACTTCAGCAGCAGTTGGCAGCGCTGCAAAAAGAGCGTGATGACCAACGCCAGCAGGCCGAGCAGCAAGAGAAAAACCTGAAGATGGCGCTGGAGCAACAAAAGATCGAGGCCGCCAAAGCGGCGGGTGAACTTCAGCAGCTGGCGCAGCTGCAGGAAAAAAACAAGACGCAAACCGAACAAGCTAAAGCGTTGGAACAACGTTTGGCGGTGGTAACGGCGGAAAGCGCGCAGGCTGCGCAGCAACGGGATAAAGCGGCGCAACAGGCGGATAAAACGGCGACGGAGCTGGCGGCCGCGCATCAGGCGCAGCAAGCCTTGCGTGAGGAACTGGACGGGCTGAGATCGCGGGCCAAATGGCTGCCGGATAGGCAAGCGCTGAAGAAAAAGCCGGAGCAACAGAGCTATGCCGCCGGTGTCGCTTTGGGGCGCGATATTCAAACAATGCTGGCGGAACGTAAAAATTGGGGTATCACGCCCGACAAAACCGCGCTGCTGGCGGGCGTGATCGATACCTTCAACGGCCATTACCAGTTGAGCGATGCGCAGTTGAACAGCGCACTGGCGGAGTCGGAAAAAGCGGTGAACGACGCCAGAAACCAGGCGGCGAAGACGCAGGCCAGCAAAGGTGAGGCGTTCGTTGCCGAGTTCCAAAAGAAGAAGGGCACGCAGAAGTCGCCTTCCGGTTTCTGGTATCGCATCGATTATGCGGGTGATGAGGCCATTACGGAAAACGCGCGGGTGGATATCGTGGTGAAAGAAAGTTTAACCGACGGTCGCGTGATTCAGGATATGGATCGCAGTGGGAAGGTGATGTCCCAGCCGCTCTCCGCCTATCCGCCGTTGTTCCGCGAGGCTATCGGCCATCTGAAAAATCACGGCTCGCTGACGATGGTGGTGCCGCCGGCGTTGGCGTACGGTGAAACTGGCTATGCGCCGCAGATCCCGCCAAACGCGACGATGGTTTATGAACTGCGGATTGTCGATGTCAGTAACGGGTGAAGGCGGGCCGGCGCAGGCCGGCCCGATTAGCGTGCGCTAGGGCTTTTTGGCGGTCAGCACGGCGCGCAGCGGCGCCGGATAGCCTTCGACCGTTTTGCTGCGATCGTTCGGATCGAGGAATTCGGCCAACGATTCGCTGGTCATCCAGTCAGTGCGTCGCTGCTCTTCGAGGCTGGTGACGCACATATCGGCGATCTTCACGTCGATAAAGCCGCACTTCTCCAGCCAGCATTTCAGCGCTTCGGCGGAAGGGATGAAATACACGTTGCGCATCTGCGCATAACGATCGCCCGGCACCAGCACCTGGTGACGGTCGCCTTCCACCACCAGCGTTTCCAGCACCAGCTCACCTTCAGCCACCAGCTGATTTTTCAACTGATAGAGATGATCGAGCGGCGAGCGGCGATGATACAGCACCCCCATCGAGAACACGGTGTCGAACGCCGCCAGATCCGGCAACTGCTCGATGCCGAGCGGCAGCAGATGGGCGCGCTGATCGCCGCCCAACAGTTTGCGCACGGCTTCAAACTGGCACAGGAACAGCTGCATCGGATCGATACCCACGGCGAAGTGTGCGCCGGCGCCAATCATGCGCCACAGGTGATAGCCGCTGCCACAGCCGACGTCGAGAATGGTGCGGCCGGCCAGCGGAGAAATGTGCGGCAGTACGCGATCCCATTTCCAGTCGGAATGCCATTCGGTATCGATATCGATGCCATACAGCGAGAAGGGCCCTTTGCGCCACGGCATCAGGGTGCGCAGCATTTTCTCGATGCCTTCAAGCTGGCCCGGCGACAGCCCCGGCTCCATCTCGGCGCGCACGCCGTGCAGCAGATCGAGACGGGTGGGAGTCAGCGTCGGCAAATGCTCTACCGAGTTGAACCACTGCTTGAATTTGCCGTGCAGCGATTCGCGCTGCCAGGCGCTCAGCTGAGCGGGCAGCGTATCCAGCCAGTGGCTGAGGGGGCTCTTGGCAATGCGCTGATAGAAGTCACCAAACTCGATCATTGCGCATCCCCCGCTTTCAGAGCGATCAATGAACCGAAGTTGAAGCACTGGAACCACACTTCGGCATGCTCGAATCCGGCCTGTTGCAGACGCGCCTTGTGCGCTTCCACCGAGTCGGTCAGCATCACGTTTTCCAGCATGCTGCGTTTTTGGCTGATCTCCAGCTCGCTGTACCCGTTGGCGCGCTTGAAATCGTGGTGCATGTTGAACAGCAGCTCGCCGACTTCGGCGTCTTCAAAGCTGAACTTTTCCGACAGCACCAGTGCGCCGCCCGGGCGCAGGCCACGATAAATTTTTTCCAGCAGGCGCAGGCGATCGGCCGGTTCGAGGAACTGCAGCGTAAAGTTCAGCACCACCATCGAGGCGTCTTCGATGTCGATGTCGCGAATATCGGCTTCGATGACGTCTACCGGCGTGTCGGCGCGGAAGGCGTCGATATGGCGGCGGCAACGTTCCACCATCGCCGGCGAATTGTCGACGGCGACGATAGTGCAGCCGGGCACCCTGATATTCCGCCGCATCGACAGCGTCGCCGCGCCCAGCGAGCAGCCCAGGTCATACACCCGGCTGTCGGGTTGCACAAAACGTTCGGCCAGCATGCCGATCATCGAGATGATGTTGGAATAGCCGGGAACGGAGCGTTGGATCATGTCGGGAAACACTTCGGCGACGCGTTCGTCGAAGGTCCAGTCGCCCAGTTTGGCGATGGGGGCGGAGAAAAGAGTATCGCGGTTTGGCATAGCGGCAAATCAGTTCAGAATTCGAAGCTGCGTAGTCTAACAGAAAAGCGTAAAAAAGCGGAGCGGAAGCAGGCGGCGCGGCCGCCTGATGATAAAACGGGATCAATGCAGGCTGAAAATCAGATCCCAGGGCAGATAGAAGATATTTGCCAGAACCATCAACAACAAAGAGATGTAGGTCGCGGCCATGCCCGAACGACGCCAGCGAACCTCGCGGTTGCGCAAACCGTAGTAATGCACCAGTCGCCCGGCCATCAGCATCAGGCCGCAAAGGTGGATCATCCAGATTTCCGCGCCGTTCATTTCCATAATCACCAGCAATACAGCAGCGATAGGAATGTATTCAACGGCGTTGCCATGCACGCGGATGGCGGTCTGTAATTCGTAAAAACCGCCGTCGCCGTAGGCTACGCGGTACTGCATCCTTAATCTGACAACGTCATAAGAGAGTTTGATCAACAACAATGCGCCGAGCACTACATAAAGCGCGCTTACCATTTTTAACTCCGTTCCCTAACCAAAACTGGCAGCCAGCATCATAGCCGTCATTGTATTCACTGTCGCGGGGAAATATTAGATGTTATTGGTCAGATTAATAGGTCAAAACAGTGCATCTTGCTCTGGCCAGTCCGGCGGCGCAGGCAAATCGGGGATCGCCCGGCGCAGCTGCTGCCAAATTTTTTGCGCTTGCTGGGGCGAATCGCCGTTGTCCGGCGTATGAATAAACAGATACGGTTGATGCTGTTGCTGCCACAGCGGCAGTTTTTGCTGCCAGGCTTCGAACCAGCGCAGGTTGTCGGCCAATTGGTCGCCGCCGATAAAGCGCACCAGCGGTTGGTCGGCGGTGACTAACGCGTGCACCGGCAGCTTCGGTTTTTTCTGCTGGGCATCGCGCACGGCGGCGGTATTAGGGGCGGCGTGATGCACCGGGCGGCTGTCGAGGATCACCCGATTGATGCCGCGCTGATGCAGCCCCTGATTCAACGCGCGCTCTTCCTCGCCTTTGGCGAAAAATGCCGGATGACGCACTTCGACGCCGTAAGTGAACTCCTGCGGCAGGCTTTCGAAGAACTGCCACATGCGCGGCAGCTCATCGGGGCCGAAGGCGGCTGGCAACTGCAGCCACAATTGCCCGATGCGTTGATGCACCGGGCTCAGGCAGTGGTAAAACGCCTGCAGCTCGGCGGCGCAGTTGCGCAGGGCGGCCTTATGGCTGATGTCCGACGGGAATTTGAAGCAAAAGCGAAAATCGTCGCCGGTCATGTCGCGCCAGCGCTGCACGATTTCCAGCTTCGGCAGCGCATAGAAGGTGGTGTTGCCCTCCACACAGTTGAAGTAGCGGCTGTAATCCGCCAAGTCGCGCAGCCCGATACGGTTCCAGGCTGCATGTTGCCACTGTGGCAGTCCGATGTAGATCACGGCTTGTCTTCCTTTACTTGTGCTTGGCTTATCAGGCTACAACTTAACGTTACCGGTCGAGCGCGGCAAGAATTTCGCCGGTGTCGCGCACCCGCGCCAAACGCGGGAAGATGTGTTCGAACGCGAAACGGTGCATTTCCGCGTTCTGCGCGCTGCAGACGTCTTCGGCGATCACCAGCTCATAGCCGTGTTCCCAGGCGGCGCGGGCGGTGGATTCCACGCCGATATTGGTGGATATGCCGCCCAAGACTACGGATTTGATGCCGCGACGGCGCAGCTGCAAGTCCAGATCGGTGCCGTAGAAGGCGCCCCATTGGCGCTTGGTGATCAGAATATCGCTGTCGCAGACCGCCAGCGGCGCGGGGAACTCCCACCAGGTGGCCGGCAAACCGCCGGCGGGCGCGGGAGCCGGTTTATCCACCGGTTGTTTCAGCGCCTCGGCGAAGGAGTCTGACCAACCGACTCGCACCAACAGCACCGGCGCGCCCAGCATGCGAAAACGCGCGGCCAGCAGGGTGGCGTTCGCCACCACCTGGTCGGCGCCGTGCGGGCCGCCGGCGTAGGGCAGAATGCCGTTTTGCAAATCGATCAGCACCAGAGCGGTGGTTTGAGCGTCAAGTTTCAGCATGGATTTCATCTCGTTGCGAAGTGGATAAAAACTGTTCGGCGCGTCGGGCGAGCTGCGTTCGGCGCAAAACCGGGGGAGAATCAGGCTACGTGAAAAAACTGTCGCAGGTTAATGGGAAATTTGTTAACCGATGTGTTGATTCGAACAAAAACGCGCCATTTAGTGCAGTAACAATGCTGTGTTCGCACTTATCGGGCGGATGAATTTCCTTTATAATGACTCCCTTTTTTCAACACTCTTTAATCCAACGACCTATGCCGATTTATGAATATGCATGTGGTGCTTGCAACCATCGGTTAGAGAAATTGCAAAAATTTTCCGATGCGCCGCTGGCAGACTGCCCGGCGTGTGGGCAGCCCGCGTTGACCAAGTTGATTTCATCTTCCGGTTTCCAGCTTAAGGGCACCGGCTGGTATGCGACGGATTTTAAACCGGGTAACAAGTAGAATTTATCAGATAACAGCCGCGCGACAGGGGCGCAGTAGCCCGGCGCGGCATCGGCTGTGTAAAAGGATAGCGTATGCGTACTGAATATTGCGGGCAGTTGAATCTGTCCCACGTGGGCCAGGAAGTCACTCTGTGTGGTTGGGTCAATCGTCGTCGCGATCTCGGCGGCCTGATCTTTATTGATATGCGCGACCGCGAAGGCATCGTGCAGGTGTTCTTCGATCCGGACGAGAAAGTGGCGTTCGACAAGGCCTACGACCTGCGCAATGAGTTCTGCATCCAGATCGTCGGCACCGTGCGTGCGCGTCCGGACAGCCAGATCAATAAAGATATGGCCACCGGCGAAGTGGAAGTGTTTGCCCACGCGCTCGAGATCATCAACCGCTCCGAGCCGCTGCCGCTGGACTCCAACCAGGTCAACAGCGAAGAAGCGCGCCTGAAATACCGCTACCTGGATCTGCGCCGCCCGGAAATGGCCGAGCGTCTGAAGACCCGCGCCAAAATCACCAGCTTCGTGCGCCGTTTTATGGACAGCCACGGCTTCCTCGACATCGAAACGCCGATGCTGACCAAAGCGACGCCGGAAGGCGCCCGCGATTACCTGGTGCCGAGCCGCGTGCACAAGGGCAAATTCTACGCGCTGCCGCAGTCTCCGCAGCTGTTTAAACAGCTGCTGATGATGTCCGGCTTCGATCGTTACTACCAGATCGTCAAATGCTTCCGTGACGAAGACCTGCGTGCGGACCGTCAGCCTGAATTTACCCAGATCGACGTCGAAACCTCCTTCATGACCGCCGACCAGGTGCGTGAAGTGATGGAGAAACTGGCGCGTGAACTGTGGCTGGACGTGAAGGGTGTGGATCTGGGCGATTTCCCGGTCATGACCTTCGCCGAAGCGATGCGTCGCTTTGGTTCCGATAAGCCGGACCTGCGTAACCCGCTGGAGCTGGTGGACGTGGCAGACCTGGTCAAGGACGTCGAGTTCAAAGTGTTCTCCGGCCCGGCCAACGACGCCAAAGGCCGCGTGGCGGCGATCCGCGTACCGGGCGGCGCACAGCTGACCCGCAAGCAGATCGACGAGTACGGCGCTTTCGTCAACATCTACGGCGCGAAAGGCCTGGCCTGGCTGAAGGTCAACGACCGCGCCGCCGGCATGGAAGGCGTGCAGAGCCCGATCGCCAAATTCCTCAGCGCGGAAGTGCTGGAAGCTGTCCTGGCGCGTACCGACGCGCAGACCGGTGACATCCTGTTCTTCGGCGCAGACAGCTTCAAGATTGTCACCGATGCGATGGGCGCGCTGCGCCTGAAGCTGGGGCGCGATCTGGGGCTGACCCAACTCGACAGCTGGGCGCCGCTGTGGGTGGTCGACTTCCCGATGTTCGAAGAAGACGAAGAGGGCGGCCTGGCGGCGATGCACCATCCGTTCACCTCGCCGCGCGACATGAGCCCGGAAGAGCTGGCCGCAGCGCCGGTCAACGCTATCGCCAACGCTTATGACATGGTCATCAACGGTTACGAAGTGGGCGGCGGTTCGGTGCGTATTCACCGCAGCGAAATGCAGCAGACGGTATTCAGCATTCTGGGCATCGACGAACACGAACAGCGCGAGAAGTTCGGCTTCCTGCTGGACGCGCTGAAGTACGGCACGCCGCCGCACGCCGGCCTGGCCTTCGGCCTGGACCGTCTGGTGATGCTGCTGACCGGCACCGACAATATCCGCGACGTGATCGCCTTCCCGAAAACCACCGCGGCGGCCTGTCTGATGACCGACGCCCCGAGCTTCGCCAACCCGGCGTCGCTGCAGGAGCTGGCGATCAGCGTGGTAAAGAAAGCCGGTGCGGAACAAGAGAGCGAGTGATGAGTTATAAGCGCCCTGAATCTATCCTGGTAGTGATTTACGCGAAATCCAGTGGTCGGGTGCTGATGTTACAGCGGCGCGACGATACCGAGTTCTGGCAGTCGGTCACCGGCAGTCTGGAGCAGGATGAGTCGCCACCGCATGCCGCGCGGCGTGAAGTCATGGAAGAAGTCGGCATCGATATCGAAGCAGAGCACCTGCCGTTGTTCGATTGCCAACGCTGCGTGGAGTTTGAACTCTTTGTCCATTTGCGACATCGCTATGCGCCGGGAACCACGCGCAATAAAGAGCACTGGTTCTGTCTGGCGTTGCCCGAGGAGCGCGATCCGGTGATTACCGAGCATCACGCTTACCAATGGCTTGAGGCGGCCGAGGCCGTGAAGTTGACCAAGTCGTGGAGCAATCAGCAGGCGATTGAAGAGTTCGTGATCAATTCAGTCCAGTAGTTTTTTTCGGAGATTTTTTATGGCAGGTCATAGTAAGTGGGCCAACACAAAGCACCGTAAAGCGGCGCAGGACGCCAAGCGCGGTAAAATTTTCACCAAGATTATTCGTGAGCTGGTCACTGCCGCGAAGCTGGGCGGCGGCGATCCGGATTCCAACCCGCGTCTGCGCGCGGCGATGGACAAGGCGCTGTCGAACAACATGACGCGCGACACCATGAACCGGGCGATCGCGCGTGGCGTGGGCGGCGATGATGATACCAACATGGAAACCATCATCTACGAAGGCTACGGCCCTGGCGGCACCGCCGTCATGATCGAATGCCTGAGCGACAACCGTAACCGCACCGTGGCGGAAGTGCGTCACGCCTTCACCAAATGCGGCGGCAACCTGGGTACCGACGGTTCCGTTGCCTACCTGTTCACCAAGAAGGGCGTAATCACTTACGCACCGGGCCTGGATGAAGACAGCGTGATGGAAGCGGCGCTGGAAGCCGGTGCGGAAGACATCGTGACCTATGACGATGGCGCCATCGACGTGTTCACCGCCTGGGAAAGCCTGGGCGCGGTGAAAGACGCGCTGACCGCGGCGGGCTTCGAAGCTGAAGCGGCGGAAGTGTCGATGATCCCATCGACCAAGGCCGACATGGACGCGGAAACGGCGCCTAAGCTGCTGCGCCTGATCGATATGCTGGAAGACTGCGACGACGTGCAGGAAGTTTACCATAACGGTGAGATCTCCGACGAAGTGGCGGCGACGCTGTAATCCGGTAAAACGGGCGCCGCCATCAGGCGGCGCCGTGCATGCAAGGTGGATGTAGATATGGCGATCATACTCGGTATCGATCCCGGCTCACGCGTCACCGGCTATGGCCTTATCCGCCAGCAGGGGCGCCAGTTGAGCTATATCGCCAGCGGCTGCATCCGCACGGTGGTGGACGACATGCCGACGCGGCTGAAGCTGATTTACGCCGGCGTCAGCGAGATCATCACCCAGTTTCAGCCAGACTTCTTCGCCATCGAACAGGTGTTTATGGCCAAGAACCCGGATTCGGCGCTCAAGCTCGGTCAGGCGCGCGGCGTCGCGATCGTCGCGGCGGTGAATCAGAATCTGGAAGTGTTCGAGTATGCGGCGCGGCAGGTCAAACAAACCGTGGTCGGCACCGGCGCAGCCGAAAAGGCGCAGGTGCAGCACATGGTGCGCTCGCTGCTCAAACTCTCGGCCAACCCGCAGGCGGACGCCGCCGACGCCCTGGCCATCGCCATCACCCACTGCCACCTCAGCCAGAACGTGCTGCGGATGAGCGAAGGGCGGCTTAACCTGGCGCGCGGGCGTTTGCGCTGACGCGAAGCGATGATTGCTCAGGCTGGATATTCATCCAGCCTTTTTTATGTTATAAGCTTTACCAGCAACGGCATGGCAGGGCGCCATGCCCGGTCATTCTGCAGGAGGGTAAATGATAGGTCGTCTCAGAGGAAATATTCTGGAAAAGCAGCCGCCGCTGGTGTTATTGGAGGCGAACGGCGTGGGCTATGAAGTGCACATGCCGATGACCTGCTTTTACGAGCTGCCGGAACTGGGGCAAGAGGCCATCGTGTTTACCCACTTCGTGGTGCGCGAAGACGCGCAGCTGCTGTACGGCTTCAACGATAAGCAAGAGCGCGCGCTGTTCCGCGAGCTGATCAAGGTCAACGGCGTCGGGCCGAAACTGGCGCTCGCGATCCTGTCGGGCATGTCCGCGCAGCAGTTCGTCAGCGCGGTGGAGCGTGAAGAGATCACCGCGCTGGTCAAGCTGCCGGGCGTGGGCAAGAAAACCGCCGAACGCCTGGTGGTAGAAATGAAAGACCGCTTCAAAGGGCTCAACGGCGATCTATTCAACAGCAGCGAGATCAGCTTGCCGTCCGCCGCTGAGAAAGCGCCTGAGGCGGATGCGGAGGCCGAAGCGGTCTCGGCATTGGTGGCGCTGGGCTATAAGCCGCAGGAAGCCAGCCGCATGGTCAGCAAAATTGCCAAACCGGGTGCCGACTGCGAGACCCTGATCCGCGACGCGTTGCGCGCTGCTTTGTAAGGCCGCTAAGAGGTAGATAATGATTGAAGCCGATCGCCTGATCTCCGCCGAACCGCTCAACGAGGAAGAAGTCCTCGATCGCGCCATTCGTCCCAAGCTGTTGACCGAATATGTGGGCCAGCCGCACGTGCGCGAGCAGATGGAGATTTTCATCCAGGCGGCCAAGCAGCGCGGCGACGCGCTCGACCACCTGCTGATCTTCGGTCCGCCGGGGCTGGGGAAAACCACCCTGGCCAACATCGTGGCCAACGAAATGGGCGTGAATTTGCGTACCACCTCCGGCCCGGTGCTGGAGAAGGCGGGCGATCTGGCGGCGATGCTGACCAACCTCGAACCGCACGACGTGTTGTTCATCGACGAAATCCACCGCCTGTCACCGGTGGTGGAAGAGGTGCTGTATCCGGCGATGGAAGACTATCAGCTGGATATCATGATCGGCGAAGGGCCGGCGGCGCGTTCGATTAAGCTCGATCTGCCGCCGTTTACCTTGGTGGGTGCAACCACCCGCGCCGGTTCGCTGACCTCACCGCTGCGCGATCGCTTCGGCATTGTCCAGCGGCTGGAGTTTTATCAGGTGGCGGATCTGCAGCACATCGTCTCTCGCAGCGCCGGGTGCCTGGGGCTGGAGCTGTCCGACGAGGGCGCCCATGAGGTAGCCCGCCGCGCGCGCGGCACGCCGCGTATCGCCAACCGTCTGTTGCGCCGGGTGCGCGACTTCGCCGAAGTGCGCGCCAACGGCGTGATCAGCGGCGCGGTGGCGGCGCAGGCGCTCGATATGCTTAACGTGGATGCCGAAGGCTTCGACTATATGGATCGCAAACTGCTGTTGGCGATTATCGACAAGTTTACCGGTGGCCCGGTCGGGTTGGATAACCTGGCGGCGGCGATCGGCGAGGAACGCGAGACCATCGAAGACGTGATCGAACCGTTCCTGATCCAGCAGGGCTTTATCCAGCGCACGCCGCGCGGCCGTCTGGCGACGCAGCATGCCTACCGGCATTTCGGCCTCGAACGCGAAGCGTAAGTTTTTAATCCGCCAACCAACAAGAAAGGGCCGCAGATGCGGCCCTTGTCATATCCCGGCTTTAATCAAGCCTGCTGTTTTTTAAACAGGCTCAGCGTGAACAGCACGGCGGCGCAGAGCACCACCGAAGGGCCGGCAGGCGTATCGTAAAACGCCGAGAAGGTTAGGCCACCGGTAACCGCCACCATCCCGAGCAGCACCGCGATGCCCGCCATCTGCTCCGGCGTGCGCGCGAAGCGGCGAGCGGTGGCCGCCGGAATGATCAGCAGCGAGGTGATGATCAGCGCGCCGACGAATTTCATCGCCAGACCGATGGTCAAGGCGGTGATCAGCATCAGCACGGTGCGCGCCCGCGCCAGATTGACGCCGTCGACGTGCGCCAGCTCAGGGCTGATGGTCATCGACAGCAGATCGCGCCATTGCCACCACAGCACCAACAGCACCACGGCGACGCCGCCGGCGATCATCACGATGTCGCTCAGCGTGACCGACAGCAGATCGCCGAACAGATAGGCCATCAGATCGACCCGCACGTTGGACATCAACGCCACCACCACCAGTCCCAGCGACAGGGCGCTATGCGCCAGAATGCCGAGCAGGGTATCCACCGAGAGCTGCGGGCGGCGCTCCAGCCACACCAGGGCCAGGGCCAGCAGCAGCGTAATGGCGATCACCGCATAGAAGGGGTTAATGTCGAGCAGCAGACCAAAGGCGACGCCGAGCAGCGAGGCGTGCGCCAGGGTATCGCCGAAGTAGGACATGCGGCGCCAGACCACAAAGGAGCCCAGCGGCCCGGCGGCGCCGGCCAACAACACCCCGGCCAGCCAGCCGGGAAGTAACAATTCGATCATGCTTCGCGGCTCCCGGTTTTCTTCAAGACAATTCTTCCCTGCAGGTCGTGACGGTGGTTGTGATGGTGGCGATACACCGCCAGCTGCTCTGCGCCGCGGTTGCCGAACATGGCGATGAATTCGGGATGCATCGAGACCACCTCCGGCGCGCCGGAGCAGCAGATGTGCTGATTGAGGCACAACACCTCGTCGGTTTTCGCCATCACCAGATGCAGATCGTGCGAGACCATCAGCACGGCGCACCCCAGCTCCTTGCGCAGTTGATCGATCAGATCGTACAGCGCCAGTTGGCCATTGACGTCCACCCCTTGCGTGGGTTCGTCCAGCACCAGCAGCTGCGGTTTATTCAGCAGCGCTCGCGCCAGCAGCACGCGCTGGTTTTCGCCGCCGGAGAGCTTTTGCATGGGCTGGTCGAGCAGGTGGGCGGCGTGCACGCGTTTGAGCGCCGGCAGAATGTCGGCTTTCTTTACGCCCGGTTTCAGGCGCATAAAGCGGCTGACGGTCAATGGCAGGGTAGCGTCGAGGTGCAGCTTTTGCGGCACGTAGCCGATGCGCAGATCGGGCTCACGCTCCAGCGTGCCGGCGGTCGGTTTTACCAATCCCAGCACTACGCGCACCAGCGTGGATTTACCCGCGCCGTTCGGGCCCAGCAGGGTGAGAATGCGGCCAGGCTGCAGGCTGAGGGAAATATTCGACAGCACCTTGCGGCTGCCGAAGGCGACGGAGATATTTTTTAGCGTTATCAGTGTAGACATCTCGAGATTACAGGTTGCAGAACGAAGCGAATGTTATAATATCACACCTTGTTGATGAAAACGATGGGATTACTGATGATGGCACAGAAAAATAAATGGCTGCAGCGCACGCTGCTGGCCAGCGCACTCGTGATGGCCGGCCCGCTGAGCAGCGCTTCCGCGGCGGTGGTGACGACGATTCGTCCGCTGGGCTTTATCGCTTCGGCTATCGCCGACGGCGTGACGCCGACCGAGGTGCTGCTGCCGGATGGCGCTTCGCCGCACGACTTCGCGCTGCGGCCTTCCGATATTCAGCGTTTGCGTTCTGCCGACCTGGTGCTGTGGGTCGGACCGGACATGGAAGCGTTCCTGACCAAGGCGCTGGTGCCTATCTCGGCAACCCGCAAACTCGCCATCAGCGAACTGCCCGCGGTGAAGCCGCTGCTGATGAAAGGCGAAGATGACGACGATCATGATCATGCAGGCGAGGCGCATAACCATGCTGATGACGATCATGGGCATCATCACGGCGAGTACAATATGCACGTTTGGCTGTCGCCGGAGGTGGCAAAAGTGACCGCGATCGCGATTCACGACAGATTGTTGGAACTTATGCCGCAAAATAAGGACAAATTAGACGCAAACCTGCGCCAGTTCGAGAATCTGCTGACGCAAACTGACAAAAATGTTGGTAACATGCTTACGCCTGTGCAAGGTAAGGGTTATTTTGTTTTTCATGATGCTTACGGCTACTTTGAGAAACACTACGGTTTGAGTCCGTTGGGCCATTTTACCGTCAATCCCGAAATTCAGCCTGGAGCACAGCGCCTACACCAAATTCGAACACAGTTGGTTGAGCAGAAAGCGGTATGCGTTTTTGCTGAGCCACAATTCAGGCCGGCCGTAATCAATGCCGTCGCCAAGGGTACCACTGTGCGTTCCGGAACGCTGGACCCGCTGGGCATCGGCATCGCGCTGGGGAAGGACAGCTACGGGAAATTCCTGACACAGTTGTCAAGCCAGTACGTGAGCTGCCTGAAGTAAGCTTATGAGGATAATATCGAGTGCAGCAGATAGTCCGAACTATCGCTCTGGCGTATAACAACCTGCCACGGCCCCACCGCGTCATGCTGGGGTCGCTGACAGTCGTCACATTGGCCGTCGCTGTTTGGCGGCCTTTTGTTTACCACCCAGAACACAATCCCATCGCCAAGAGCGTCGAGTTAGAATCCAGCCAGTTGCGGTCATTGCTCCCCGAAGCCAGTGAACCGATAGATGCCGACCAACCCACCCCCGATGACGAAATCCCGCAGGATGAGCTGGACCAGAAGGATGCCGGCGATGATGGCGTGCATGAATATGTGGTTTCCACCGGCGATACCCTCGGCAGCATTCTGACGCAGTACGGCATCGATATGTCGGATGTCACGCTGCTGGCTTCGCAAAACCGCGATCTGCGCAACCTGAAGATCGGCCAACAGCTGTCGTGGACCGTGAACGAAGCGGGCGATCTGCAGCAGTTGACCTGGGAAGTTTCTCGTCGAGAAACCCGCACCTACGATCGCGTCGGCAACAGCTTCAAAGAGTCGAAAGAGGCGCAGCAGGGCGAATGGCGCAACAACGTGATCAGCGGCCGCGTTAACGGCAGCTTCGTCAGCAGCGCCGGCGACGCCGGGTTGAGCCGTAACGAAATCAATGCGGTGATCAAGGCGCTGCAATGGCAGCTCGATTTCCGCAAACTGCGCAAGGGCGACCAGTTCTCCGTGCTGATGTCGCGCGAACATTTCGACGGCAAGAAATCGCAAAGCCAACTGTTGGGCGTGCGTCTGCGCACGGGCGGCAAAGATTACTATGCGATCCGCGCCGAGGACGGCAAGTTCTACGATCGCCAGGGCTCTGGCCTGGCACGCGGCTTCATGCGTTTCCCGACCATGAAACAGTTCCGCATCTCCTCCAACTTCAACCCGCGCCGTGTGAACCCGGTGACCGGCCGCGTGGCGCCGCACAAAGGCGTCGATTTTGCCATGCCGGTCGGCACGCCGGTGCTGGCGGTCGGCGACGGCGAGGTGGTGATCGCCAAGCGCAGCGGCGCAGCCGGCAACTATGTGGCGATCCGCCACGGCCGCCAATACACCACGCGCTACATGCACCTGAAAAAGCTGCTGGTGAAACCGGGCCAGAAGGTGAAGCGTGGCGATCGCATAGCGCTCTCCGGCAACACCGGCCGTTCCACCGGGCCGCACCTGCACTTTGAACTGTGGACCGGTCAACAGGCGGTGAACCCGCTGACGGCCAAGCTGCCGCGTTCCGAAGGCCTGAGCGGCAAAGACCGCAGCGATTATCTGGCGCAGGTGAAGGAAGTGGTTCCTCAGCTGCAACTGGATTAACGTCCCCCTTATTCCGGCGCTCCGGCGCCGTTAATTTCATCGGCCTGATTGCGGGCCGATGCTGTTTTATCTGGGCGGTTCGCGGTTGTTAATTGCAAAATTGGTGATGGCAATTATGATTAGCCGAATTGCTAAGCGAAGAGCATGTGCATGCAAAACGAGAAGAAATCGAACGTAGAGTTCATCCCGCAGTTTCAAAAAGCCTTTTTATACCCGCGCTACTGGGGCGTGTGGCTGGGAACCGGCCTGATGGCCGGCGTTTCGCTGGTGCCTGCGCGCCTGCGCGATCCGGTGCTGGGGGCGATCGGCACACTGGCCGGCAAGCTGGCGAAAGGGGCGCGTCGTCGTGCCCGCATCAACCTGCTGTATTGCTTGCCGGAACTGCCGGAAAGCGAGCGTGAGCACATTATCGACCAGATGTTCGCCTGTGCGCCGCAGTCGATGGTGCTGATGGCGGAACTGGCCTGCACCAAACCGGAAAAAGTGCTCAAGCGCGTGCGTTGGCACGGTGAAGAGGTGTTGGACAAGATCCGCGCGGAAGGGCGTAACGTGATTTTCCTGGTGCCACATGGCTGGGCGGTGGATGTGCCGGCGATGTTGATGGCCGCGCGCGGTCAACCGATGGCGGCGATGTTCCACAATCAGCGCAATCAGCTGATCGACTACCTGTGGAATGCCGTGCGTCGTAAATTCGGCGGCCGCATGCACGCGCGCAATGACGGCATCAAACCGTTTATCAGTTCGGTTCGCCAGGGATATTGGGGTTACTATCTGCCCGATCAGGATCACGGTGCTGAGCACAGTGAGTTTGTCGACTTCTTCGCCACCTATAAGGCGACGTTGCCGGCGGTCGGGCGGTTGATGAAAGTGTGTCGTGCGGCGATCGTGCCGTTGTTCCCGGTATACGACGGCAAAACCAGCATGCTGGATATCTATATTCGCGAGCCGATGGACGATCTGGCCGAAGCGGACGATCCGCGCATTGCCCGCCGCATGAACGAAGAGGTGGAGAATCTGGTGGGCCCGAACCCTGAGCAGTACACCTGGATCCTCAAACTGTTGAAGACGCGCAAGGAAGGGGAGATTGAACCCTACTCGCGCGACGATCTGTATCGTTAATCCTATCTACCGCTAACGCCGGTCGGGCCGCACCCTGGCCGGCGTCACTTCAGATGTGCACCATACAGCCGCGCGCCCGCAGGATCTCAATGACGTTGGGCGTGTGGGTGAAATCATTCCAGCGCAGATCCAGCTTGCGCAGCCGGCTCAGTTCACCGAGGCTTTCCGGCAGATCGCTCAGGCGGTTGGCGCGCAGATCCAGACTTCTCAGCGCCGTGAGCTCACCGATATTTTCCGGCAGGCGCGTCAGTTGATTAAAACGCAGGTTCAGCTCGCTCAATCGCGGCAGGCGGCAGAAGGCTGCCGGCAGTTCGGTGATGGCATTGTTGGCCGCATCGAGTATCTCAAGCTCGCCGAGCAGAGCCATTTCCGCCGGCAGCGTGGTCAGGGCATTTTTCATGATATGCAACTCGCGCAGCGCGCGCAGTTGCCCGATTTCGTCGGGCAGGCTGCGGATGCGATTGTTGTATAAACGCAGCTCCTGCAACGCCGCCAGCCTCGGTATTGCCTGCGGCAAGGCGGTCAGCTGGTTATCGGTCGCGTTGAGGTAAACCAACTGCTGCAGTTGCGCCAGCGCACGCGGCAGGTCGCTAAAGCCGTTATCGCTCAGGTAGAGGTATTTCAGCCGGTGCAGCTGCCCCAATGTTTCAGGCAGTTCGCTCGCGCGGTTGTGACCAAAATCGAACATCTCGAGCTGTTGCAACTGACCTATCTCCGGCGGCAGACGCTCGAGCTGATTACAGGAGATATTCAGCACCTGCAGGTTCTGGTGCCGGAATAGGGAAGTAGGGAAGACCGTCAGCCGGTTGTCGTACAGGCTGACCTTGCGCAGCGCGTGGCCGGCAAACAGCGATTCGTCGAGCTGCGTCAGGCCGCGTCCATCGAGCTCGAGCTCATCACAGGCCGAGGCGGAATTGTGCTGGTGGAGCATGGCGTTCTCCGTCGTAATGGCAGTGTCAGAGCAAAAAAATGCCGGCCTAGGTGGGCCGGCCGGCATTTCGTCTGCGGCGTGAATTACTCGACGCGCAGGATACGGCTGGTATTGGTGGTGCCGACGGTTTCCATCACGTCGCCCTGGGTGACGATCACCAGATCGCCGGAGACCAGGAAGCCTTTGTCGCGCAGGCGATTGACGGCTTCGTTGGCGGCGATGACGCCGTCTTTATGGCTGTCGAAATACACCGGCGTCACGCCGCGATACAGCGCGGTCAGGTTAAGCGTGTGCTCATGCCGCGACATGGCGAAGATCGGCAGGCCGGAGCTGATGCGTGACATCATCAGCGCGGTGCGGCCGGACTCTGTCATGGCGATCAGCGCGGTGACGCCTTTCAGGTGGTTGGCCGCATACATCGAAGACATGGCGATCGCCTCTTCGATATTGTCGAACTGCACGTCCAGACGGTGTTTGGAAACGTTGATGCTCGGGATCTTCTCGGCGCCCAGACAAACGCGCGCCATCGCCGCCACGGTTTCCGCCGGGTATTGGCCGGCAGCGGTTTCCGCCGACAGCATGACGGCGTCGGTGCCGTCCAGCACGGCGTTGGCCACGTCCATGACTTCGGCGCGGGTCGGCATCGGGTTGGTGATCATCGACTCCATCATCTGAGTCGCGGTGATCACCGCGCGGTTCAGAGTACGGGCGCGGCGGATCAGTTTCTTCTGGATCCCGACCAGCTCCGGATCGCCGATTTCGACGCCCAGATCGCCACGGGCGACCATCACCACGTCGGAGGCCATAATGATGTCGTCCATCGCTTCGTCGCTGCAGACCGCTTCGGCGCGCTCAACCTTGGACACGATCTTGGCGTTGCAGCCTGCGTCGCGCGCCAGGCGGCGAGCATAGTTCAGATCTTCACCGGTGCGCGGGAAGGAGACCGCCAGGTAGTCGACGCCGATCTTGGCGGCGGTGACGATGTCCGCCTTGTCTTTTTCGGTCAGCGCTTCGGCCGACAGGCCGCCGCCGAGTTTGTTGATGCCCTTGTTGTTGGACAACGGGCCGCCAACGGTGACTTCGGTAAACACTTTCATGCCCTGAACTTCGAGCACTTTCAGCTGAACGCGGCCGTCGTCGAGCAGCAAGACGTCGCCCGGCACGACGTCGGCAGGCAGGCCTTTATAGTCGATACCGACTTTTTCTTTATCGCCTTCGCCTTTTGACAGGTTGGCGTCCAGCAGGAATTTATCGCCCACGTTGAGGAAGATTTTGCCTTCCTTGAAGGTGGAAACGCGGATTTTCGGCCCTTGCAGATCGCCAAGGATAGCGACGTGACGTCCCAGTTTGGCAGCGATTTCGCGCACTTTGTCTGCGCGAGCCTGGTGATCTTCCGGGCTGCCGTGGGAGAAGTTAAGCCGAACTACGTTGGCGCCGGCGGCAATGATCTTTTCCAGATTATTGTCGCGGTCTGTAGCCGGACCCAGGGTGGTAACGATTTTGGTTCTTCTGAGCCGTCTGGACATGTATTACTCCGTTGACTGGTGAAGCAAATATTGGTGTTGCGATAACGTCGGATAACGAAACCAGGCGTGAAATGTAATTTTACAACACTGATATTTCACCCGGGTTACCCGCATGAGCGTATTAACAGGGTACAGCCTCTGATGTCGCCATTCAAATGTCTGTTGAACGGCGACTTTTTTCTTCGTCGGGTTACGAGTCAAAACTGTTGGGAATGACTACGCCTTTATCAAAGCGCGATTCTTTGAGCGCTTCTTTGACCCGCTTCAAGTTATCTCTGAATTTAGCCCCTCTGCGCAAGGTAAATCCGGTGGCGAGCACGTCAATGAGCGTTAATTGCGCGATCCGCGACACCATCGGCATGTAAACGTCGGTGTCTTCAGGCACGTCGAGCAGCAACGCGAGGGTCGCCGCCTGGGCGAGCGGGGTGTCGCGCGAGGTGATAGCCAGTACCGTGGCGTCGTTTTCTCGCGCCAGGTGGGCCATTTCCACCAGGTTCTTGGTGCGGCCGGTGTGAGAGATCAACACCACCACGTCGCCCTCGCCGGAGTTCATGCAGCTCATGCGCTGCATGACGATGTCATCGAAGTAGACCACCGGAATATTGAAGCGGAAAAATTTGTTCATCGCGTCGTGGGCCACGGCGGCGGAGGCGCCCAGACCGAAGAAAGAGATCTTTTTTGCCTGGGTGAGCAGGTCAACCGCACGATTGATTGCGGCAATATCCAAATTTGCCTTTACTGTATCCAGGCTGGCCATCACCGATTCGAAGATCTTGCTGGTGTAGGAATCGACGCTGTCATCTTCCTCGACGTTGCGGTTTACGTAGGGCGTGCCGTTAGCCAGGCTTTGGGCGAGATGCAGTTTGAAGTCGGGAAAGCCTTTGGTATCAAGGCGACGGCAAAAACGGTTGACGGTGGGTTCGCTGACGTCGGCCATGCGCGCCAGCGTGGCGATGCTGGAGTGAATGGCGGTCTGCGGGGAGGCCAGGATCACCTCGGCGACTTTCCTTTCAGATTTGCTCAGGAGCTCCAGATGGCTCTGGATTTTGTCCAGCGTATTCATATAACGAGAGTCACTCATGGTTTTATCCCTGTGGCTTTCAAGCAACAGCGCCGAATTTCGCCCGTGTTCGCCGTGCAAGCAGACGCCAAACGAGCGGCTGTAACCTGAAATCGATAGGGTATGTCGATTGCAAACAAAGGAGATATCAATGCCGGTTTAGTGAAAATATACTACGTGCTGGTAACCGTTGGCAGTCTCGACAGGGCGTATGCAGGCTTTTTTCACCAGAATATGACCTGTGTCTAACTTTCATAATGGTAACAGAGCGTCAAAAAAGACGAAAAATTACAGTTTTGCCCGCCTGTGAGGGCGCCGGCGCGCAGTGGCGCTACCACTGAGATCTTAACGTCTTTTTTCTGCTTCTGCGCCGGGTTTGCTGGCCGTAGTCAAACAGAGTACATTAGTAATGTAAGAAAATTACAAATATCCTGCAACGAGGAGATGAACATGGCGGTAACCTCTACAGCCCAGGCGTGTGACCTGGTTATTTTCGGCGCGAAAGGTGATTTGGCGCGCCGTAAGCTGCTGCCTTCCCTGTACCAGTTAGAGAAAGCCGGACACATCCACCCGGATACGCGGATCATCGGCGTCGGCCGCGCGGAGTGGGATAAAAAAGCCTATACCGAAGTGGTCAAGGAAGCGCTTGGCACCTTCATGAAGGAAAAACTGGATGACGAACTCTGGGCCACGCTGAGCGCGCGACTGGACTTCTGCAATCTGGACGTCAACGACAGCAAGAACTTTACCAAACTCGGTAAAATGCTGGATCAGAAGCATCGCACCACCATCAACTACTTCGCCATGCCGCCAAGCACCTTCGGCGCCATCTGCAAAGGGTTGGGCGAAGCCAAGCTGAACCATGAGCCGGCGCGCGTGGTGATGGAGAAACCGTTGGGCACCGATCTGGCGTCCTCCCGCGTGATCAACGATCAGGTGGCGGAGTTCTTCAACGAGTCCCAGGTCTACCGCATCGACCACTACCTCGGCAAAGAGACGGTGTTGAACCTGTTGGCGCTGCGTTTCGCCAACTCGCTGTTCGCGTCCAACTGGGACAACCGCACCATCGATTCGGTGCAGATCACCGTGGCGGAAGAGGTGGGCATCGAAGGGCGCTGGGGCTACTTCGATCAGGCCGGCCAAATGCGCGACATGATCCAGAACCACCTGCTGCAGATCCTGACCATGATCGCCATGTCGCCGCCGGCGGATCTGACCACCGACCGTATCCGCGACGAGAAGGTGAAGGTGCTGCGTTCGCTGCGCCGCATCGATCAGACCAATGTACGGGAAACCACCGTGCGCGGTCAGTACACCGCCGGTTTCGTCCAGGGCAAGAAAGTGCCGGGGTATCTGGAAGAAGAAGGGGCGAACAAGAGCAGCAGCACCGAGACCTTCGTTTCCATCCGCGTGGACATCGACAACTGGCAATGGGCCGGGGTGCCGTTCTATCTGCGTACCGGTAAACGTCTGCCGACCAAATGCTCGGAAGTGGTGGTGTACTTCAAGAATCCGCCGCTTAACCTGTTCAGCGACTCTTATCAGCAGCTGCCGCAAAACAAGCTGACCATTCGTTTGCAACCGGACGAAGGCATCGAAATTCAGGTGTTGAATAAGGTGCCGGGGCTGGATCACAAGCACCGCCTGCAGACTACCAAGCTGGATCTGAGTTTCTCGGAAACCTTCAACCAGGAGCACGTGGCGGACGCCTACGAGCGCCTGCTGCTGGAGACCATGCGCGGCATTCAGGCGCTGTTCGTGCGCCGTGACGAAGTGGAAGAGGCCTGGAAGTGGGTCGACTCCATCATGGACGCGTGGAAAGCCGACAACGAAGCGCCTAAGCCTTATCAGGCGGGCACCTGGGGGCCGGTGGCCTCGGTGGCGATGATCACCCGCGACGGCCGTTCCTGGAACGAGTTCGAGTAATGCGCAATGCCGGCAGCCCGTCTGCCGGCTTTTTTTTTGCCTGCGATCTGCGCGTGGGCCACATCACTTACGGTACGGCCGGACGTTCGCGCGTTTGCGCGGAGCCCTGTGGCAGGGGCGTGCCATTGTTAACCGCGAGTAATGGAGAAAGAATGATGAAAAACTGGAAAACCAGCGCTGAACAGATCCTGACGGCGGGGCCGGTGGTGCCTGTTATCGTGATCAACACGCTGGAACAGGCGGTGCCGCTGGCGAAAGCGTTGGTTGCCGGCGGCGTGCGGGTACTGGAGGTGACGCTGCGCACCGCCTGTGCGCTGGAGGCTATCCGCGCTATCGCCCAAGAGGTGCCGGAGGCGATCATCGGCGCCGGTACGGTGATCAATCCACAGCAGCTGCGGGAGGTGACCGAGGCCGGGGCGCAGTTCGCCATCAGCCCGGGGCTGACCGACGCTTTGCTGCAGGCGGCGACGGCGGGGTCAATCCCGGTGATCCCGGGCATCAGCACCGTATCTGAACTGATGCTGGGCATGGATTACGGCCTGCGCGAATTCAAATTCTTCCCGGCTGAAGCCAACGGCGGCGTTAAGGCGCTGCAGGCGATCGGCGGCCCGTTCCCGCAGGTGCGCTTTTGCCCGACCGGCGGCATTACGCCGAACAATTACCGCGATTATCTGGCGCTAAAAAGCGTGCTGTGCATCGGCGGCTCCTGGCTGGTGCCGGCCGATGCGCTCGAAAGCGGCGACTACGCGCGCATCACTGAACTGGCGCGCAGCGCCGTCAGCGGCGCCGCGTTGTAACCCGCGCCAGGCCTGGGGTTGGCGCTTATTTGCTCACCCGCGGATCTCGCAAGGCTCAACGCTCCGTTGGGCCTTTTTTAATTTTTATCGCGATTAACTTTCTTATTTTTAACCCGTTTTTTTCTGCTTTTTTATGAAAACGGCAGTTTGCTTTCTTATTTTGGCTATGGTAAAAATATCTCAGTTGAAAATTTTACTTTTATGAGGATATTGGGCAAATCGCACGGTGTGCGGCTGATAATAGAGAACTATTATGATGACTATTAACGGAACTACCCTCAGAACCTCTACGTGCCAACTCTTCCTGTCTGCGATCCTTGCCAGTGAGCATCACTGGTGCAGCGAGCTATAGCGTCTTTCTCCCTTAACCGGTGCTGGTAGCGGGCTTACGCCTTCGCTCTACCGTTCAGCCGGGCAAACATTCTTTTTGCGTTTGGGTCAGTTTATCCCCAGGGATCTCTGCGTCTTGCGCGCCGTACTGCGGCCGTTCGACGAGATAAATCGGGATAAATATGCCTTGGCGCGCGTTATTCGCCGTTTGGGAGAAAAATTATGATTTATTGGATCTTTTTAGGTTTGGCCATCATGACCGAAATCATCGGCACCTTGTCGATGAAATACGCCAGCGTCAATGGCGGCATGATCGGGCATATCGTGATGTACGTGATGATCACCGCGTCTTATGTGTTGCTGTCAGTAGCGGTAAAACGCGTGGCGTTGGGCGTGGCTTATGCGCTGTGGGAAGGTATCGGCATTCTGTTCATTACCCTGTTCAGCGTGCTGTGGTTCGACGAGCCCATTTCGGCGCTGAAGGTACTGGGTCTGGCTACGCTGATCGCCGGTATCATGCTGGTGAAATCCGGTACCCGCAAAGAGCGAAAACAGGTCAGCCCGCGAGGTGACAACCATGCAACAGTTTGAGTTGTACCACATTGGGTTCCTGGGATTGGCCATCGTGCTGGAAATCATCGCCAACATCTTCCTGAAGATGTCGGACGGTTTCCGTAAAATTTGGCTGGGATTGCTGTCGCTGCTGTCGGTACTCGGTGCGTTCAGCGCCCTGGCGCAGGCGGTAAAGGGCATCGATCTGTCAATCGCTTACGCGTTGTGGGGCGGTTTCGGTATCGCCGCCACCATCGCCGCAGGCTGGATCATGTTCGGCCAGCGGTTGAACGCCAAAGGCTGGATTGGCCTGGCGCTGCTGTTGACGGGGATGGTGATCCTCAAACTGTCCTGATAGCGGGCAATAAAAAACCGCAGGCGTTGCCGTCTGCGGTTTTTTTTCGTCTGCGCGAGGCTTACAGCGCGGCGATGATTTTGATTTCCACCTTGTACTTCGGATTCATCAGCTGAGCCTGCACGGTGCAGCGCACCGGCGCGCTGCCGGCGACGACCCAGGCGTCCCAGGCGGCGTTCATCGCGGCGAAGTCGGCGGTATTGGCCAGGAAGATGGTGGCATCCAGAATACGGCTTTTGTCCGACCCTACGCGTTCCAGCAGCACGTCGATGGCGGCAAGAGCGTTGGCGGTCTGCGCGGTCGCGTCATCGTCCAGATTCTCCGGCACGCTGGTGTAGTAAACGGTCTCGTTGTGCACCACGGCTTCGGACCAGCGCTGATCGGGATCAATTCTTTCGATATTCATTTGCTTATCTCCATATCATAGTCCCGCTAAGGGTAGCACAGCCGGTGATGAAAAAGCGCGGCGATAAAGTGGGTGGTAGCCGGGCGGCAGGCTTGGCATAATCACCGCTGAATGACACCGGCAGAGAGACAGCGTGACAGACGATTTTGCAACAGACGGCGCATTGGCGCAGGCTATCAAGGGATTCAAACCGCGTGAGCCGCAGCGGCAGATGGCGCAAGCCGTTACCGAAGCGATCAATTTCAAGCAGGAACTGGTGGTGGAAGCCGGCACCGGCACCGGCAAAACCTTCGCTTATCTGGCGCCGGCGCTGCGTGCCGATCGCAAAGTGATCATCTCCACCGGTTCGAAAGCGCTGCAGGATCAGCTGTATGCGCGCGATCTGCCCACCGTCGCCAAGGCGCTGAAGTACAAAGGCAAGCTGGCGCTGCTGAAGGGGCGCTCCAACTACCTGTGTCTGGAGCGTCTTGAGCAACAGTCGATGGCCGGCGGGGAGCTGGCGGGGCAGACGTTGATCGATCTGGTGCAACTGCGCAAGTGGTCGTCGCAGACCAAAGAGGGTGATATCAGCACCTGCAGCGAAGTGGCGGAAGACAGCTTCGTCTGGCCATTGGTGACCAGCACCAATGACAACTGTCTCGGCAGCGACTGCCCACTGTATCAGGATTGCTTCGTGGTCAAAGCGCGCCGCCGCGCGATGGATGCGGATGTGGTGGTGGTGAACCATCACCTGTTCCTGGCGGATATGGTGGTGAAAGAGGGCGGCTTCGCCGAGCTGATCCCGGAAGCCGAGGTGATGATTTTCGATGAGGCGCACCAAATTCCCGACATCGCCAGCCAGTATTTCGGCCAGCAGCTCACCAGCCGCCAACTGCTGGATCTGGCGAAGGACATCACCATCGCCTACCGCACCGAGGTGCGCGATGCCGCCCAACTGCAAAAAAGCGCCGACCGTCTCAGCCTGAGCACGCAAGATTTCCGTCTGAATCTGGGGGAGCCGGGTTTTCGCGGCAACCTGCGGGATGTGCTCGGCGAACCGAACGTGCAGCGCGCTTTGTTGCTGCTCGATGACGCGCTGGAGCTGTGTTATGACGTCATGAAACTGTCGCTGGGGCGTTCGGCGCTGCTGGACGCCGCCTTTGAGCGCGCCACGCTGTATCGCGCGCGTCTCAAACGCCTCAAGGCGGTGACGGAACCGGGCTACAGCTATTGGTATGAGTGCAATTCGCGCCACTTCGTGTTGGCGCTGACGCCGCTGACGGTGGCCGATCGTTTCCGCGAAATGCTGGACGAGAAGCCGGGCAGCTGGATCTTTACCTCGGCCACGCTGTCGGTTAACGATCAGTTGGGTCACTTCACCGAACGGCTGGGGCTGACCAAGGCCAAAACGCTGCTGTTGCCGAGCCCGTTCGACTATGCCAAACAGGCGTTGCTGTGCGTGCCGCGCTTTTTGCCTTCGCCGAATCAGCCCGGCGGGGCGCGCCAGCTGGCGCGCATGCTGCGCCCATTAATCGAAGCCAACAACGGCCGCTGCTTCTTCTTGTGCACATCGCACCAGATGATGCGCGAGCTGGCGGAAGAGTTCCGCGCCACGATGACGCTGCCGGTCTTATTGCAAGGGGAAACCAGCAAAGGGCAACTGCTGGCGCAGTTCGTCGCCGCCGGTAACGCGCTGTTGGTGGCGACCAGCAGCTTCTGGGAAGGGGTGGACGTGCGTGGCGATGCGCTGTCGTGCGTGATCATCGATAAGCTGCCGTTTACCTCACCGGACGATCCGCTGCTGAAGGCGCGCATTGAAGATTGTCGCCTGCGCGGCGGCGATCCGTTCAATGACGTGCAGTTGCCGGATGCGGTCATCACCCTGAAACAGGGGGTGGGCCGTTTGATCCGCGATACCGACGATCGCGGCGTGCTGGTGATCTGCGATAACCGTCTGGTGATGCGCCCTTATGGCGAGGTGTTCCTCAATAGCCTGCCGCCTACGCCGCGTACCCGCGATCTGAAGCAGGCGATCGCCTTCTTGCAGGCCGCTGATACGTCGGCCACGTGAAAGATGAAGGGCTTACGGGGCTGTGCTACAATGCGCGCCCTGTATGAAAAACCCAGTTTTATTCCCGCCAGAGGTTGGCATGTCCACGCGAATTTTAGCGATCGATACCGCGACGGAAGCCTGTTCCGTCGCCGTCTGGAATCAAGGCGAAATCCACGCCCTGTTTGAGCTGTGCCCACGCGAGCATACGCAACGTATTTTACCTATGGTGCAGCAGGTGCTGGCGGAATCCGGCCTGGCGCTCAACCAGCTCGATGCGCTGGCCTTCGGCCGCGGCCCCGGCAGTTTTACCGGGGTGCGCATCGGCATCGGCATCGCTCAGGGCCTGGCGCTGGGCGCCGATCTGCCGATGATTGGCGTTTCTACGCTGCAAACCATGGCGCAGGGCGCCTGGCGCGTCAGCGGCGCGGAGCGTGTGCTGGCGGCGATCGATGCGCGCATGGGCGAGGTCTACTGGGGGCAGTTCGAACGTCAGGCCGACGGCCGTTGGTTGGAAAGCGAAGGCGAGGCGGTGCTGTCGCCGGCGCAGGCGCTCGAGCGCGCACAGCGCCTGCAGGGCGAATGGGCCCACGTCGGCACCGGCTGGCAAACCTACCCCGATCTGGTCAACGGTTCCACGCTGAGCGTGCGCGACGGCCAGATGCTGTTGCCGCAGGCGGAAGACATGCTGCCGCTGGCGCTGCACGCCTGGCAACAGGGGCTGGCGGTGGCGGTGGAAAACGCCGAGCCGACCTACCTGCGCAATGAAGTGACCTGGAAAAAACTGCCGGGCCGCGAGTAATCGCGGCGTTATTGTGCTGATGTTGATGCCGGGCGATGAAGGCCTGCAACTTGAGCGCTGAAACGCGGTCAAAGTTACAGGCATTTCAGGAGATTGCGACCATGTTAATCCGCACTGCAAGTAAAAAGCTGTCGCTGCTGGCCGTCGCCTGCGGCGCGCTGGTTCTGACCGGGTGCGTCACCGTACCGGATGCGATCAAAGGCTCCAGCCCTTCGCCGGTGACTCAGCTTTCCTCGGTACAAAATGCACCGAACCTGTTTACCGGCGCGGAAGCCCGCTTCGGCGGCACCGTGGTGAACGTCGCCAACGAACAAGGGCGCACGCTGCTGGAGATCGCGGCGGTGCCGCTCGACAGCGGTGCGCGGCCGATACTGGGCGAACCGTCGAACGGCCGCTTGCTGGCCACGGTGAACGGCTTCCTCGAACCGGTCGATTTCAAAGGCCAACTGGTGACCGTCGTCGGCCCTATCACCGGCCTGAAAGAGGGGCGGATCGGCATGACGCCATATCGCTTCGTAACGATGAACGTGACCGGTTTCAAGCGCTGGCATCTGGTACAGCAGGTGGTGATGCCGCCTGCGCCGATGGGCCCTTGGGGCTGGCGCGGTGGCCCGTGGGGACCCGGTTGGGGCGCAGGCTATGGCTGGTACAACCCCGGCCCGGCACAGGTGCAAACCATCGTAACCGAGTAACATACGCTTGATGTGAACAAATTTGACAGGGCGGCTCAGGCCGCCCTTTTGTTTTTTGGGATAAGGAATATCCGACAATTAGTGACGTACATCGCAACCTGAGTAATGTTTAAAACCCGAACTGGTCTGCTGAGTTAAAATATTGTTATGGTTAGGCTGCGAGTTTGAGGGCTGCGATGATAATTAGTAATGATTTCAGGAGTAATACCTTGGATAAGGTCTGGTTAAAACGGTATCCGGCAGATGTGCCCGCAGAGATTGATGCCGATCGCTATTCGTCGTTGATCGAAATGTTTGAGCATGCCGTGCAGCGCTATGCCGATCAGCCCGCCTTTATCAATATGGGCGAGGTGATGACCTTCCGCAAACTGGAAGAACGCAGCCGGGCTTTCGCGGCTTACCTGCAAAATGAGCTGGGCCTGAAGAAGGGCGACCGCGTCGCGCTGATGATGCCTAACCTGTTGCAATATCCCATTGCCCTGTTCGGCATTCTGCGTGCCGGCATGGTGGTGGTCAACGTCAACCCGCTGTATACCCCGCGCGAGCTGGAGCACCAGTTGAACGACAGCGGCGCCAGCGCCATCGTCATCGTCTCCAACTTTGCCCATACGCTGGAAAAAGTGGTGTTCAACACCCAGGTCAAACACGTGATCCTGACGCGCATGGGCGATCAGCTGTCGGCTGCCAAGGGCACGTTGGTCAACTTCGTGGTCAAATACGTTAAGCGTCTGGTGCCAAAATACAATCTGCCGGACGCCATTTCCTTCCGCAGCGCGCTGCAGCGCGGCCGCCGTTTGCAATATGTAAAACCGGACATCATTAATGCCGATCTGGCTTTCCTGCAATACACCGGCGGCACCACCGGGGTGGCGAAGGGGGCGATGCTGACTCACCGCAACATGCAGGCCAACCTTGAGCAAGCCAAGGCCGCCTATTCGCCGCTGTTCCGTGAAGGGCAGGAGCTGGTGGTGACGGCGCTGCCGCTGTATCACATTTTCGCGCTGACGGTGAACTGCCTGCTGTTTATCGATCTGGGCGGGCGCAATTTGCTGATCACCAACCCGCGTGACATTCCGGGGTTGGTGAAAGAATTGGGCAAATACCCGTTCACCGCCATGAGCGGGGTGAATACGCTGTTCAATGCGTTGCTGAATAACGAAGACTTCCACAAGCTCGATTTCTCTACGCTGCGTTTCTCGGTCGGCGGCGGCATGTCGGTGCAAAAATCGGTGGCCGAGAAGTGGGAGAAAACCACCGGCAAACACCTGCTGGAAGGTTACGGCCTGACGGAGTGCGCGCCGCTGGTGGCCGGCAACCCTTACGATCTTAAACACTACAGCGGCAGCATCGGTCTGCCGGTGCCGTCGACGGACATTCGGTTGGTGGACGACAACGGCCATGACGTGCCGCCGGGCGAGCCGGGCGAACTGTGGGTCAAAGGGCCGCAAGTTATGTTAGGCTATTGGCAGCGCCCGGATGCCACCGACGAAGTGCTGAAAGACGGCTGGCTGGCGACCGGTGATGTGGTGACCGTGGACGATCAGGGATTTGTGCGCATCGTCGACCGCAAGAAAGACATGATCCTGGTCTCGGGTTTCAACGTGTATCCGAACGAGATTGAAGATGTGGTCAGCCAGCACCCGAAAGTGCTGGAATGTGCGGCAATCGGCGTGCCCAGCGAGGTCTCCGGCGAAACGGTGAAGATCTGCGTGGTGAAGAAAGACGCCTCGCTGACCAAGGAAGAGCTGTTGACCCATTGCCGACGCCACCTGACCGGGTATAAAGTGCCTAAAATTGTTGAGTTCCGCGATGAACTGCCGAAGTCGAACGTCGGCAAGATTTTGCGGCGAGAATTGCGCGATGAGCAAAAAGCGCCTAAGCCGGCCGATGCCGCCTAGGTTTTGCTCTCGCGTCAGCCTATCAACAACGCCGGTGAATGCCGGCGTTGTTGTGTTTGAATCCTACAAGAGAATGATGTTTTGAATTATCAGTTGATCACTACCGATGCCGGATTGCAGCAGGTCTGCGAGCAGGCGAGAAAGCATGCCCAGGTTGCGCTGGACACCGAGTTTGTCAGAACGCGTACCTACTATCCGCAGCTGGGCCTGATCCAGCTTTACGACGGTGAACAACTCTCCCTTATCGATCCTCTGCCGATCAAGCACTGGCAACCGTTTGTCGAGCTGCTGGCCGACACCGCCGTGGTGAAGTTTCTGCATGCCGGCAGTGAAGATCTTGAAGTGTTTCTCAACGCCTTTAAAACGCTGCCGACGCCGATGATCGACACTCAGATCTTGGCGGCCTTTACCGGTCGGCCGCTCTCCTGCGGCTTTGCGACGCTGGTGGCGGAGTACATGAAGGTTGAACTGGACAAGAGCGAGTCGCGCACCGATTGGCTGGCGCGCCCGCTGACTGAAAGACAGTGCGTGTATGCGGCCGCCGACGTGTTCTACCTGCTGCCGATGGCCAAACAGCTGGTGCAGGAGACCGAAGAGGCCGGCTGGACCGCTGCGGCCAATAACGAGTGCTTGCTGCTGTGCCAACGCCGTAGCGAGGCGCTGGCGCCGGAAGTGGCCTATCGCGAAATCAGCAATGCCTGGCAGTTGCGCCCGCGTCAGCTTGGGTGTCTGCAGAAGTTGGCGGAATGGCGGTTGCGCCAGGCGCGCGAGCGCGATCTGGCGGTGAACTTCGTGGTTCGCGAGGAGAACCTGTGGCAGGTGGCGCGCTTTATGCCGTCTTCGCTGGGAGAACTGGATTCGCTGGGCCTGAGCGGGCCGGAGATCCGTTATCACGGCAAAACGCTGTTGGCGCTGGTGGCCGAAGCCGAAGCGCTGGAGGAGTCCGATTTGCCGGCGCCGTTGGCTAACCTTATCGATCAGCCGGGCTACAAGAAGGTGTTTAAGGACATCAAGGCCGCTATCGCCACCGTCAGCGAGCAAAGCGGGTTGAGCAGCGAGCTGCTGGCATCCCGTCGCCAAATTAACCAATTGTTGAACTGGCATTGGAAACTGAAGGACGGCGAGAGTCGCCCTGAATTAATCAGCGGCTGGCGCGGCGATTTATTAATGGCGCCGTTGCAGGACATCCTGAAAGATTATTAATCGCTGGTTATCACCAGGGCAGGGTAGGGAAACTCTGCTCGGGTGAATATAGGCAGGAAATAATGCGTTGAAGGTAAATCTGGCCAGAATTTACTTTAAACGAGGTGGCGGCAAAGTTAATTGGGAATTGTCCCAAAGGGAAAAATCGATTTTTTGCTGCCGATAATGCTTAATAACTGGATGCACATACAGTTACCCCCTGCATAAAATATACAGGGGGTAATTAATGCGTCGCAATCATTTAGCTGCTTCTTCCGATTCCGGTAATGTCACGTTAAGTTCAAGTACCGAAATATCGTCCCCTTTCTGCTCGAACTGCACATGCAGCATTTCAGGATCGATCTGAATGTATTTGCAAATAACCGCCAGAATATCGCGTTTCAAATCAGGCAGATACGGGGGCTCACTGTCCCCGCGACGACGCTCTGCGACGATAATCTGCAGCCGTTCCTTGGCTATATTGGCTGTCTGTTTTTTGCGGGACAGAAAGAAGTCTAATAAGGCCATGGTTTATCCCCCAAAAAGGCGTTTCAGGAAACCCTTCTTCTCTTCTTCAATGAAGCGGAATGGGCGTTCTTCCCCCAACAAGCGGCAAACGGTATCGTCATACGCCTTACCGGCGTCTGACTCGGCATCCAGAATGACAGGCTCACCCTGGTTGGAAGCACGCAGTACGGACTGGTCTTCCGGGATCACACCCACCAGTGGAATGCGCAGGATTTCCAGCACGTCTTCCATGCTCAGCATGTCGCCACGGCTGACGCGGCCCGGGTTGTAACGGGTCAGCAGCAGGTGTTCCTTGATAGGCGATTCGCCTTTCTCGGCGCGGCGCGATTTGGAGGAAAGGATGCCCAGGATACGGTCGGAGTCGCGTACCGAAGAGACTTCCGGGTTGGTGGTGATGATCGCTTCGTCGGCGAAATACAGCGCCATCAGCGCACCGGTTTCGATACCGGCCGGAGAGTCGCAGACCACGAAGTCAAAATCCATCTCGCCGAGATCGTTGAGGACTTTTTCAACGCCTTCACGGGTTAACGCGTCTTTGTCGCGTGTCTGCGAAGCCGGCAGGATATAGAGGTTTTCAGTGCGTTTGTCTTTGATCAACGCCTGATTCAGCGTGGCGTCGCCCTGAATCACGTTCACGAAATCATAAACTACCCGACGTTCGCAGCCCATGATCAGGTCAAGATTACGCAGGCCGATATCGAAATCGATCACGACGGTTTTCTTGCCTTTCTGGGCCAGGCCGGTAGCGATGGCCGCGCTCGAAGTGGTCTTGCCAACGCCCCCTTTACCCGATGTAACAACAATAATGCGTGCCATGAAATGGATTCCTTGTCAAAAGGGCTTAATTTAAAGGTTGTATGGTTAAAGCGTTATCCAACAGGCTGAGTCGTACGGCCTGCCCGACGTAATCGGACGGGATTTGGTCGCTCAACCAGTACTGCCCTGCGATAGAGACTAGCTCAGCCGCCAGGTGGGTGCAAAAAATCTGACATTGCGTGTCGCCTGACGCGCCTGCCAGCGCGCGACCGCGCATCATGCCGTAGACATGAATGTTGCCGTCGGCAATCAGTTCGGCGCCGGCGCTAACGCTGCTGGTCACGATAAGATCGCAGTTGCGGGCGTAAATCTGTTGGCCGGAACGGACAGGGGTGCTGATGATACGCGTTTTGGCGGGGGCGTTGTCCGCCACCACGGGCGCAGGTGCAGGCTCCGGCGCCGCCATTTTCTGGCCTCTGCCTTCGCTCAGCAACGGCAGCCCGGCACGGGCTATCGCGCGCTTTTGACGCTCATCTCTGCAACCGCTGATACCCACAACGCGCAGACCTGCCGCCGCGACAGCCTGTTGAAGTTCTTTCCAGTTCGCATCGCCATCCAGCGTTGCGACGTTGATAACAACAGGGGCGTTTTTCAGAAAAGCGGGCGCTTGCTCAACTTTTTCCTGTAACGCCTGGCGTATTACCTCGGGCTGCGAATTATGCAAATGAACAACCGATAGGGTAAAACTGCTGCCTTTTAGCTCAATTGGCGATTGTGACATCTATCCTGACTCAGTCTCAGCAACTTTAAATCCCCGGAATACCACTCGGGGTGCGATATTCCGATGTACTATAAGCATGTTATAGTCAGAGTTATATCCAGGCAAGACGCTCCCTCAATTAAATAGAGTTAAAAAAATGCTTTGTGTGATCTATAGAAGCCCGAAACGCGATCAAACTTATCTTTATGTCGAAAAAAAAGACGATTTCTCTCGTGTGCCGGAAGCGCTGATGAAAAGTTTCGGCGTACCGCAATTCGCCATGATGCTTTCACTCGATGAACGCAAGAAATTGGCCTCGGCGGATATCGAAAAGGTGAAGCAGGCGCTGAAAGACGAAGGTTATTACCTGCAGTTCCCGCCGCCGGTGGAAAACCTGCTCAATCAGCATTTGGCGGGCGACAAGGCCTGAGACCGCCGCTACGGTCAGGGGAGGTATGATGACACGTTCGGCGAGAAGTACCGCGTTGGCCGTTTGGCTGGCGCTGGGCGGTGCGATGATGCCGGGCGCACCGCAGGCGGCGCAGGAGACGACGCTGGCGACCAGCGGGCGCGATCCGGCGCAGTTCCCGGCGTATGTCGAGCAACTGAAGCGCCGGGCGCGGGAACAGGGCATCAGTCAGGCCACCCTTGACCGCGCCTTTGCGCAAATCCATTTCGTCGATCGGGTGATCAAGGCCGATCGCAATCAGCCGGAGCAGAAGATCACGTTGAACGATTACCTGCGGCGGGTGATGTCGCCCGCCAAGGTGCGGCAGGGGCGCGAACTGTACCGGCAGCGCCATGCGCAATGGCTGCGGGCCAGCGAACGCTATCGGGTGCCGGGGCGCTATATCATCGCGCTGTGGGGCATGGAGAGCGCCTATGGCAAGATCCAGGGGCGGGAGGACGTGGTGTCCGCGCTGGCGACGCTGGCGTTCGAAGGGCGCCGCGAGGCCTTTTTCAGCCGGGAGCTGCTGGCGGCGTTGCAGATAGTCGAACAGGGGCACGTTGGCGATACGCCACTGAAAGGGTCCTGGGCCGGCGCGATGGGGCAATGTCAGTTTATGCCAAGCTCCTTCCTGCGCTATGCGGCGGACGGCGACGGTGACGGGCGCATCGATATCTGGAATAACATTGACGACGTTTTCGCGTCCACGGCCAGCTACCTGTCCAAAGAGGGCTGGCAGCCCGGCATCGGTTGGGGGCGCGAGGTCAAACTGCCCGCCGGCTTCAATCGAGCCGAACTGGGCCTGAAAGACGCGCAGGCGCGCAGCGTCAACGACTGGCAGAAACGCGGCGTGCGCCGTGCGGATGGCCGCGCGTTGCCGCACGCCGTGCAGCGCGGCTGGATCATCGCGCCGGATGATCTGCAGGGGCGGACCTTCCTGGTCTATGATAATTTCCGCACCCTGATGCACTGGAATCGCTCTTACTATTTCGCTATCGCCGTGGGTATGATGGCAGACGCGATCGGGCATTGATCCGGCACACCAATAATCGGCTTGGCGCGCCAAGCCTCTACAGTTTGGGAGAAGCGGTATGTATCAACACAGAGACTGGCAGGGTTCGCTGCTCGATTTCCCGGTGAACAAGGTGGTCTGCGTCGGCAGCAACTACGCCGATCACATCAAGGAAATGGGCAGCGCGGTGTCCGTCGAGCCGGTGGTGTTCATCAAACCGGAAACGGCGTTATGCGATATCCGCCAGCCGGTGGCCATCCCTAAAGAGTTCGGTGCGGTGCATCATGAGGTAGAGCTGGCGGTACTGATCGGCACGCCGTTGAAGCAGGCCAACGAAGATCGCGTGGCGCGTGCGATTGCCGGTTACGGCGTGGCGCTTGATCTGACGCTGCGCGATCTGCAAGCCGGTTTTAAAAAGGCCGGTCAGCCGTGGGAAAAGGCCAAAGCCTTCGACGGGTCTTGTCCGATGTCAGGGTTTATCCCGGTGGCGGAATTCGGCGATCCGCAAAACGCCGAGCTGTCGTTGACCGTCAACGATCAACTGCGCCAGCAGGGCAATACGCGTGACATGATCACGCCGATCCTGCCGCTAATCAGCTACATGAGCCGTTTCTTCACGCTGCGCGCCGGCGACATCATCCTGACTGGCACGCCGCAGGGCGTAGGCCCGATGGCTTCCGGCGACATGCTGAAAATCAGTCTGAACGGTAAAGCGCTCAGCACCCGGGTGATCTGATCGCTGTTGGCCGCCGGCATCGTCGGCGGCAAAACTTGCATCTCGCGGCTAAAATGTCTATATAGTCCCCCCTCGAACCTGTGCGCAGGTGAGTTATCCATTTACCGAAACCGGACGCTAACATGTCACAACTCGCTTTTTGGCAACAGAAAACGCTGGCGGAAATGTCAGAACAAGAGTGGGAATCGCTGTGCGACGGGTGCGGGCAATGCTGTTTGAATAAGCTGATCGACGAAGATACCGACGAGATTTATTTTACCAACGTAGCCTGCAACCAGCTCAACATCAAATCCTGCCAATGCCGTAACTACGAGCGGCGCTTCGAGCTGGAAGAGGACTGCATCAAATTGACGCGCGAAAACCTCACCACCTTCGATTGGTTGCCGCCGACCTGCGCCTATCGCCTGATCGGTGAGGGCAAGCCGCTGTTCCCCTGGCACCCGTTGCTGAGCGGCTCCAAGGCGGCGATGCACGGTGAGCGCATCACGGTGCGGCATATCGCGGTGCGCGAGAGCGAAGTGGTGGACTGGCAGGACCATATCCTTAACAAGCCGGACTGGGCCAGATAACGCCGGACCGCTTGCGCAGCAAGACGCGTTTTCATGCAAGAGGGCGGCGTGTCAGGACACGCCGCCCTCTGCAATTGCGCTAACCGGCAGGCGTGAGGTTATGGCATAAGCCGTCACTTCACTCTTTTTTGTCGCGGCGGCGCCAGTTGGCCAGATTTTTCAGCGGCTGCTTCACGTAAGGGCTGGCTTTAATCAGGCTGAACAGCAGTTTATTTACCGCCGTCCCCACTTTGTCCATCGGCCGGTCGATATCGAGAAACAGCACCGCACGCAGTTCGTCGGTATCATTGCGCACCTCATGTTCATAAGAGTCATCAAACAAAATGACCTTGCCTTCATCCCAGTGCAGGATCTGATCGTCGACGCGGATCCAGAGCTTTTCCCGATCCTTTGGCACGATCAATCCCAAATGCGCGCGCACCACGGCGCGAGTCGGGCCTTTGTGGGGGACGATGTGATAGTGCGGCTTAAGGATCGAAAACATGGCGGTGCGCATGCCGGGGATCTCGCTGACCGCCTGTGCGGTGTGCGGACAAATGGCGCAGTTCTCATCAACGCGCTCCCCGTAGACAAATAGCCCGAAGGTTTTCCAATTATCCCCTTTGGAGATGCGTTTCTGATCCGGTGATATTTGGTGGAACGCGGGGATGTCCTCCGGATGCTCCAGTAACCGATCCAACTCCTGGCGAATGGCAGGCCAACGGGCTTCCAGCGCCGTCACCCAATTAAATTCATGATTACCGATCCGCGGCGTGGTGGAGATGAGCGAATGGCGAGTCTGAAATTCGCCGTTCCAGCGCAGGAATTTTTTCCCTGCTTTGAGCAGCATGCGCCGCAGGAACGGGCGCTGAGACGTGGGGGGAAATGTGCTATCCGGCATAAATCGTGTCCTTGATATCATTGGCCTACTGCATTCAGCATAAGGAAAGAATCACGAACGATTTTAATCATTAGTGCGCGAACGTTGGCCAATGAGTGATACCGCGCAGAGTTAAATTTGAATGATTTATTTAAAGGCAGCGGGGACTGACGGTTGGGGGGAGAAGGAAAAAAGCCCCTGCAAAGATGAGGGGCAAGACACACAACAACACCAGGGAAATCGGTAGTACTCACTTTGCCGATACTATAAGGATTTTATGGGCAAACTTCACCAAAATATTGTGCTCTGAATGTGACAAAGACGCAGTCGTTCATAAATAACGGTAATTTATTGATGCCCGCAGGGCGTGAGGAAAGTGCCTGCACAGCATGTGTTGGCCCGCTGGCAACGCAGAAGTTTAATGTTATGTAAATTACGCGCTTAATCGAGCCAGGATGCTTCTTTTTAAACGATAAGTTGGGTAATTTGGCCGCTCTCCCGCAAGTTCGAGAGCATAACAATGAAAATGGTCCGTCTGTTTGCCGTAGCTGGGGCACTGATCGTGCTCGTTTACTTCCTTACACATACCTGAAATGGGGTTATCTCTGAATTCAACAGTAATACCCTAAAAAAACGGCGCCTTGAGGCGCCGTTTTTTGTTTGTTGGCCTATCAGCGGCCGAACAAATCGCGGCGGCGTGGGCGGACAAATTGCGCGATCAGCACAATCAGCGCCACCAGCAGATAGGCACCGAAGATACCCACCAGCCACTGTGGCATTTCCAGCGTCAGGAACTGCCATTGACGCACGGAACAGTCACCGGAAGCGTGGAACACCGCCGGCAGCCATTTATCCAGCGGCAACCAGGACGGGAAGCTGACGAAGAAATCGCAGGTATTGAACGGCGAGGGGTGCAGTTGGATCATGGTGTGTTTCCACGCCAGCTGTACGCCTTCCCAGGCGCTGTAGATCCACAGCAGGATCGCCACATAGCGCAGCGGCGTTTTCGGCGCGATGGCGCCCACCAGTGAGGCGCCGAGGATGCCGAACAGCGCGCAACGCTCGTAAATGCACATGACGCAGGGCTGCAGCAGCATAACGTGCTGGAAATAGAGCGCGACCAGTTCCAACACCAACGCTGTCAGGGCCATCAGCAGCCAGGCGCCGCGTCCTTGTGAACAGCGGTTAAAGAATTGCAACATATCTAGATTCTTCCATGCAGTAAGCAATTGAACTGGCAGTGTAAACCAATTCCCCCTCGCTGCCAGCCACCTGGGCCGGTTTCAGCGTAAAAATAGTCGGTTTACCCTGCCGGCGCCGCATCAGTGGCCGATGGCGTCGACAGGCGGCAGCGTCAGCCAGTGCCACTGTGTCAACAGTTCGGTCGCCGGCTCCAGCGTGAACTGTACGCACAGCAGGCCGACCACGGTCAATACGATCGTATAAGGCAGGGCCATCCACACCATGCGGCCATACGACAGACGCACCAGCGGCGCCAAGGCCGACGTCAAAAGGAACAGGAACGCCGCCTGGCCGTTAGGGGTCGCGACCGAAGGCAGGTTGGTGCCGGTATTGATGGCGACCGCCAACAGTTCGAACTGTTTCAGCGCAATGGCGCCGGTTTCCAGCGCGGTGCGCGCTTCGTTGATGTAAACCGTGCCGACGAATACGTTGTCGGAAACCGACGACAGCAGACCGTTGAACAGGTAGAACAGTGAAAGCTGAGAAGCGGGCTCGGCGCGCAGTACAAACTGGATCACCGGGCTGAACAGGTGTTGCTCAATGATCACGGCCACCACGGTGAAAAATACCGTCAGCAGGGCGGTGAACGGCAGCGCCTCTTGGAACGCTTTGCCGATGGCGTGTTCGTCGTTCACGCCGCACAGCGATGTGGCGAGAATGATGACCGACAGGCCGATCAGCCCAACTTCCGCCAGGTGGAAGGCCAGCGCCAGCACCAGCCAAACGCCGATCAGCGCCTGCATCACCAGCTTGAGCCTTTCTTGCTTGCTGCGGCCTGCGGTGGCCTTGCGATCATACTCTTTCAGCACCTCACGCACCGCTTCCGGCAGTGGCGTGCCGTAGCCAAACAGGCGAAAACGCTCTACCAGCCAGCAGACCAGCAGGCCGCATGCCAGCACCGGCAAAGTGACCGGCGCCATCCGCAGGAAGAAGTCGATAAAGCCCCAGCCCGCGCTTTTGGCGATGATCAGGTTCTGTGGCTCGCCCACCATGGTCATGACTCCGCCGAGCGCGGTGCCGACGCCGGCGTGCATCAGCAGGCTGCGCAGAAAGGCGCGGAATTGCTCCAGCGTCTGCTTGCGCTCTTCGCCGGTGAAATCGCTGTCATCGCCGATGTCGCCGTCGGAGCGGTTCGACGTCACATTGTGATAGATGGAATAGAACCCCGTGGCGACGCTGATCACTACCGCCACGACCGTCAGCGCATCGAGGAAGGCGGAAAGGAAAGCGGCCGCCAGGCAGAACGCCAGCGATAGCAGCGTTTTCGAGCGGATATTGAGCAGCAGTTTGGTGAACACGAACAGCAGCAGTTGCTTCATAAAGTAGATGCCGGCCACCATAAAGACCAGCAGCAGCAGCACGTCCAGATTATGTTCGATTTCCTGCGAAACCTGCGCCGGGCTGGTCATGCCGATGGCCACGGCCTCCAGCGCCAGCAGGCCGCCCGGCAGCAGCGGGTAACATTTCAACGCCATCGCCAGGGTAAAGATGAACTCGATCACCAACAGCCAACCCGCGAGAAACGGGCTGGCGAAAAAGAACACCAGCGGGTTGATCGCCAGGAAAATGAGAATGGTCAGTTTGTACCAGTCGGGAGATTGCCCCAGGAAGTTTTTGAGCAGGGCGCTGCGCAGGGTTGTTTCCATTGTCCTTTATGCATCCTTAAATCAGTCGTAGCACGTACCCTAACAACGCGGCGGGGGCGGGCGCAACCGGAGCTTGTTTTACGGTGGCAAATTTCTCAGGGCCGGTGTTTTTGCGCGTTTTTTGCCACTTTATGCACACTTTCGTTTATTGTTTTTCGCTCACGCTATGTCATGTCTGTGTGATCTGGTATGATGAGCTGATTACTTTTACTGATTTTATCGTCGCAACGGAACGTCAAACACATGGTCATAAAGGCGCAGAGTCCTGCCGGTTTCGCGGAAGAGTACATTATTGAGAGTATTTGGAATAATCGCTTCCCCCCTGGCTCTATTTTGCCCGCGGAGCGTGAGCTTTCGGAGTTGATTGGCGTCACGCGCACCACGTTACGTGAAGTGTTGCAACGTCTTGCCCGCGATGGCTGGTTGACCATTCAGCATGGTAAACCGACCAAAGTGAACAATTTCTGGGAAACGTCCGGCCTCAATATCCTTGAGACCGTGGCTCGTCTCGATCACAAAAGCGTCCCGCAGCTGATCGATAACCTGCTGTCCGTGCGTACCAATATCGCATCGATCTTTATTCGCGCTGCGGTGCGCAATCATCCTGAGCAGGCGCAGGAAGTGCTGGCGAAAGCCGCCGAGGTGGAAGATCAGGCGGATGCCTTCAATGTCCTGGACTATGAGATCTTCCGTGGTCTGGCGTTCGCTTCCGGCAACCCGATCTATGGCCTGATTTTCAACGGCCTGAAAGGGCTGTACACCCGCGTGGGCCGTTACTACTTCTCCAACCCGGAAGCGCGCAAGCTGGCGCTGACTTTCTACAGCAAGCTGTCTACGCTTTGCCATGAGAAGCTGTACGACCAGGTGATGGACACCGTGCGCAACTACGGTAAAGACAGCGGGGCGATTTGGCAGAGCATGCAGGGCACCATGCCGAGCGATCTGACCGAAGCGCGCCGCTGATGCCGTGCGAATGACATAATTAGGGCGCCGTGTTGGCGCCCTTTGTCGTTATGGCGGTTACAGCGGCGTAGGCCGCGGCGGGCAGCGGTCGAGCAATTCCACGCTTCCGTCTTCGTTTTGCTGCTCGAGGATCACGTCGAAGCCCCACAGGCGATGCAGGTGCTTCAACACGTCGCGGCGGCTCTTATCGAGCGGCGCGCGCTCCTGCGGGATGTAGCGCAGCGTCAGCGAACGGTCGCCGCGCAGGTCTACGTTCCAGATCTGAATGTTCGGCTCGTGGTTGCTCAGATTGTATTGAGCCGACAGCTCCTGGCGGATTGCCCGGTAGCCCGCTTCGTTATGGATCGCGGCAATTTCCAGGTAGTTGTTGCGATCGTCGTCCAGCACGGTAAACAAGCGGAAGTCGCGCATCACTTTGGGCGACAGGAACTGGCTGATAAAGCTCTCATCCTTAAAGTCGCGCATGGCGAAGTGCAACGTGTCCAACCAGTCTTTACCGGCGATGTCCGGGAACCAGTAGCGATCTTCCTCGGTCGGCGATTGGCAGATGCGCTTGATGTCCTGGAACATGGCGAAGCCCAGCGCGTACGGGTTGATGCCGTTATAGTATGGGCTGTTGTACGGCGGCTGATAAACCACGTTGGTGTGGCTGTGCAAAAACTCCAGCATGAACCGCTCGGTCACCCGGCCTTCGTCGTAAAGATGGTTAAGGATGGTGTAGTGCCAGAAGGTCGCCCACCCCTCGTTCATTACCTGGGTCTGTTTTTGCGGGTAGAAATATTGGCTGACTTTGCGCACGATGCGCAGCACCTCACGCTGCCACGGTTCCAGCAGTGGCGCATTCTTCTCGATAAAATAGAGGATATTTTCCTGCGGTTCGCTCGGATATCGGCGCGCCTGCTCAGGCGACTCTTCGCGCTCGACGCGTGGCAGGGTCTTCCACAGCGTATTCACCTGGCTTTGCAGATACTCTTCGCGGCTTTTCTGGCGCGCTTTTTCTTCCACCAAAGAGATTTTTTGCGGGCGTTTGTACCTGTCGACCCCGTAGTTCATCAGCGCATGGCAGGAGTCCAGCAGCCGTTCCACTTCTTCGACGCCGTAGCGTTCTTCGCACTGGCTGATGTAGTGGCGAGCAAACAGCAGGTAATCGACGATGGAGCTGGCGTCGGTCCAACTGCGGAACAGGTAGTTATTCTTGAAGAACGAGTTGTGGCCATAGCAGGCGTGCGCCATCACCAGCGCCTGCATGGTGATGGTGTTCTCCTCCATCAGGTAGGCGATGCAGGGATTGGAGTTGATGACGATTTCATACGCCAGCCCTTGCTGGCCCTGTTTGTAGCGCTGCTCGGTTTCGATGAATTTTTTGCCGAAGGACCAATGGGTATAGTTGATCGGCATGCCGACGCTCGAATAGGCGTCCATCATCTGTTCTGAGGTGATCACCTCGATCTGATGGGGGTAGGTGTCGAGCCGGTAATGCTTGGCGACGCGGTCGATCTGCTCCAAATACACCTGCAGCAGTTCGAACGTCCAGTCCGGTCCATCGCTCAGACGTTTATCATCCTTAACCTTGTCATGTGTTGAAGTAGTCATCAGCGCACCCTCATTATTCACGGGCCTTGCTCAAACGGCAGACCCTGTAACAAGCATAGTTCAAGTCATAATTAACCATTGCAAATCAGTGAAATAAAAATGCCGGTACGCAAAGGAGCGAACGGCGGTCGATCCGGCGCCCGTCCCGGCAGAAGGCGGTGCAACACCGCGCATCTTCTCCGAGTATAGCCCTGCGGCAGGGGCGTGCAACACATTGCCTGCTGTGCGACAGGGATTGAAAAATGTTATGTTATATTGTAACTTTTCATTTTTCTCAATAACGGACAAGGAGCGCGTTTTGACGAGGCATTTGGGCAAATTGGCAGTGGCGCTGGCGGCGCTGTTCATCAGTGGGCAAACGTTGGCTCACGGGCATCATTCACATGGCAAGCCGCTGACGGAAGTGGAAAAAAAGGCGGAGGGAGGCGTGTTCGACGATAAAGACGTCAAAGATCGCGACCTGGCGGATTGGGAGGGCGTATGGCAATCCGTGTATCCGTATCTGATCAATGGGGATCTTGACCCGGTGTTCAAGAAGAAAGCGGCGCAGGATAAGAGCAAAACCTTCGCAGAGGTGAAGGCGTATTACCGCAAAGGTTACGCCACCGATGTGGATACCATTGGCATTGAGAACGGTATCATGGAATTTCACCGTGGCGACCAATCCAGCGCCTGTCAGTACAAGTACGCCGGGCATAAGATCCTGACGTATGTCTCCGGTAAGAAAGGCGTGCGTTATCTGTTCGAGTGCCAGGATGCCGACAGCCAGGCGCCGAAATTCGTACAGTTCAGCGATCACATTATCGGGCCGCGCAAATCGGCGCATTTCCATATCTTTATGGGCAACACGTCGCAGGAGGCGTTGCTGAAAGAGATGGATAACTGGCCGACCTACTACCCATTCCAGCTGCAGACCAAAGAAGTCGTGGACGAGATGCTGCATCATTGATGCTTCTCTCTTCTGCCACCACAAGCCCGCACGCGTGGGCTTGTGGTCAGTCGAACGGCCTGATTTGCAGGTAATCGTCCGTGACGTCCATTTCAAATAGCGTTTCATCCGCCAATAAAGTGGCGCGCATACGATCCCGAGCCGCTCGGTACCGTTCATCCAGCTGAATATCACCGGCGTTTTCCCATGCCGAGCGGCTTGGCCACTGCGCATAGCCGATATATTTGCCGTTCACCTCCCGATGCAGGCGCGAGCCCAGGCTGCCGCGTTGCTGATAGATGCCCTGCGTCAATTCAAGCCAGGCCTGGCGAAAAGCGTGTTCGTGTCCGGTTTTGACTGAGAACTGATAGAGAGCGATGAACATGCGAGGTTCTCCTGAATAGCGACAGTATGAACTCTAGGCGCGGCTGGGGGCTTGAACGTTCATATCGTGCTGCAGCGAAAACAAGATGGCGCCACAGTGAACGCCGCTTTATTCCAACAGTAAAAATAAGGCTATTAAGGGCTGAAAATTTACGCGATTTTTCTGCTGCAGCGGGTGGTGCCGTTATTTGCCAGTTGTTTTGGTATTTTTTGTTTTTGTGGTTTTTTATTCTATTTATAGGTTAGCTGATATTTTTATATTCTGTTAAATCCATGTTGCTTATCACGCCAATTTTCCATGCCATCAATGATAGCAATGCTAGCGAATCAGAGGTGACCTCGCGCCATAAACCCCCTTAAACCGTATCTTATCGCTATTTTCTGGCGGCTATTGCAAATGCGCGGGCCATCGACGATAAATTAATTGTGAATATTGTCACGTTTGATGACGAAGTTGTTGGACGGATTTTTTCACTGAGTTAATTTCCTGTTAGCAGAAGATTGTGCTTTGTGAAGCCTTGGGCTGGAGTCAGCGATGCGAGTGGTAATTTTAGGTAGTGGAGTGGTGGGCGTAGCCAGTGCCTGGTATTTGGCGAAGGCTGGGCATGAGGTGACGGTGATCGATCGTCAGCCCGGCCCGGCACTGGAAACCAGCGCGGCGAACGCCGGGCAGATTTCACCGGGCTATGCCGCTCCCTGGGCGGCGCCGGGCGTGCCGCTGAAGGCCATTAAGTGGATGTTCCAACGCCATGCGCCGCTGGCGATCCGTCTCGACGGCAGCAGCTTCCAGCTGAACTGGATGTGGCAGATGCTGAAAAACTGCAACACCGAACACTACATGACCAACAAAGGCCGCATGGTGCGCCTGGCGGAATACAGCCGCGACTGCATCAAGGCGCTGCGGCAGGAAACCGGCATCCAGTACGAAGGCCGTCAGGGCGGCACGCTGCAGCTGTTCCGCACCCAACAACAGTTCGAAAACGCCGCGAAAGATATTGCGGTATTGGAAGATGCCGGAGTGCCTTACCGATTGCTGGAAGCCGGCCAACTCGGTAGCGTTGAGCCTGCGCTGGCGCAGGTGGCGCACAAGCTGACCGGCGGCCTGCAGTTGCCGAACGACGAAACCGGCGATTGCCAACTGTTTACGCAACAGTTGGCGAAGATGGCTGAGCAGGCGGGCGTGACCTTCCTGTTCAACCGCAGCGTCGACCGTCTGTTGGTGGAGGGGGACAAGATCGCCGGCGTACAGTGCGGCGAGGAAGTGTTCAAAGCCGATAGCTATGTGGTGGCGTTCGGTTCGTACTCCACGGCGCTGCTGCGCGGCCTGGTGTCTATTCCGGTTTACCCGCTGAAGGGCTATTCGCTGACGATCCCTATCGTCGATGAGGCGGCGGCGCCATTCTCTACGGTACTGGATGAGACGTATAAAATCGCCATCACGCGCTTCGACCAGCGCATTCGCGTCGGCGGCATGGCGGAGATCGTCGGTTTCAATACTCAGCTGGAGCAAAAGCGGCGAGAAACGCTGGAGATGGTGGTGCGCGATCTCTACCCGAACGGCGGCAGAGTGGAAGACGCGACGTTCTGGACCGGCTTGCGCCCGATGACGCCGGACGGCACGCCGATCGTCGGCCGCACCTCGTTGAAAAACCTGTACCTCAACACCGGGCATGGCACGCTCGGCTGGACCATGGCCTGCGGTTCCGGGCAGTTGTTGTCCGATCTGATGTCCGGCATTACGCCGGCAATCCCTTCCGATGACCTGGCGGTGGCGCGTTACAGCGCCGGATTTCGCCAGCAACACGCGGTTCCGCTGAACGACGTGCATCCCGCACGTTAATCGTCGACGCTGTCATAGACTTTTTCGGCCACGCGCAGGCGCGCGTGGCCGCTGTACGCTGCCCCAAGGAGAAGCGATGCCCCGTCCGATAACCGCCACGATGCATCTCGGCGCAATTGAAAACAACCTGCAGGTGGTGCGCCGTTTCGCCCCCGGCGCCAAAGTCTGGGCGGTGGTCAAGGCCAACGCCTATGGCCACGGCATCAAACACGTTTGGCGCAGCATGGCGCACACCGACGGCTTCGCCATGCTGGATCTGGCCGAAGCGGTGTTGCTGCGCGAGTCCGGTTGGCAGGGGCCGATCCTGTTGTTGGAAGGCTTCTTCCAGCGACAGGATCTGGCCTTGCTCGATCGTTATCGCCTGACGACGGCGGTGCACAGCGACTGGCAACTGGCGGCGATCGCCGACGCAAAGCTGAGTGCGTCGCTTGATGTCTATCTGAAAGTGAACAGCGGCATGAATCGGCTGGGGTTTGCGCCCGAGCGCCTGCATGAGGTGTGGCGCAGGGCGCAGGCTGTCGCCAATATTGCCGAGCTTACGCTGATGAGTCACTTCGCCACCGCCGACGGGCCGGAAGGCGTAACTCAGCAGATGGCTACCATCGAGGCGGCGGCGGCCGATGTACCGCTGCCGCGTTGCCTGGCCAACTCGGCCGCTACACTGTGGCATCCTGCGACCCACGGCAGCTGGGTGCGCCCTGGGATCATTCTCTATGGCGCTTCGCCGAGCGGGTGCTGGAACGATATCGCATCGACGGGGTTGCAGCCGGCGATGACGCTGAGCAGCGAGATCATCGGCATTCAGCAGCTGAAGTCTGGCGATCGCGTGGGCTACGGTGGCCGTTACAGCGCCGCCGGCGCGCAGCGTATCGGCGTGGTGGCCTGCGGTTATGCCGACGGCTATCCGCGTCATGCGCCGACCGGAACGCCGGTATGGGTCGATGGCGTGTTGACGCGCACCCTGGGAACGGTATCGATGGATATGCTGGCGGTGGATTTGACGCCCTGTCCCCACGTTGAACTGGGCGCCGAGGTGGAGCTGTGGGGAAAACGCCTGCCGGTGGACGAGGTGGCCACGGCGGCAGGGACGTTAGGCTATGAACTGTTGTCGGCGTTGGCGGCACGCGTGCCGGTTGTTACCGAAGCCTGAGCTGCGGCTCAGGCGACTTTTCTGATCTGTCCTTTAATCTGCTTGCTGAGCCGCCGCGCGTGCAGCGCCAGCAGGCAGCCCGCCAGCATGACCAAGGCCAGCGACAGCTTCGGTTGCAGCGGCAGCGCCATCGCCAGCAGCCCCAGCGCGGCGCCCCCGGCCATCTGTACGAAACCGACCAGTGCGGACGCGACGCCGGCCTCATTGGAGTACGGTTCCAGCGCATAGCTGGTGGCCGGGCCCATCACGAACGCCAACCCGGCGCAGGCGCTGGCGACCGGCAGCATATACGCCAGCCAGTGCGCTTGCGCCGCCGCGGGAAGCCACATGACGCCCAGCAGCAGGCCCAGGCAGCCCAACCCCATCAAAATGCCGCCGGTCGCCAGACAAACCGGGCGGCCGACTTTGTGGATGATGCGGTTAGCGAAGAAGCTGACCAACATGATCCAGAAGCCGTTGGCGCCGAACACCAACGAGAATTGCAGCGGAGTCAGGCCCGCAGTGCCCATCAGCACGTTAGGCGCCAGAGAAACGTAGGTCAGCGCCATGCCCATCGCCCCGGAGTTCACCACCGCAAAAGAAAGGAAACGCCGTTCGCTGAGGATGCGCGCGTATTGGCGCACCGGCAGCCCTTTGACCGGCACGGTGTCGGCGGGGCGAGTTTCCGGCAGGCGCAGCGCGATGAGCACCAACACCAGCAGCGCGTAACCGGCCAGGAACCAAAAGGGCGCGCGCCAGCCGAAGGCTTCGGCGAGCAGGCCGCCGAGCAGCGGCGCCAATGCCGGGATGATGTTCAGCGTGCCGTTGAGAAAGCCGAAGGCGCGGGCGGCGTCGTCGCCATTCAGCCGATCGCGCACGCCGCTGAAGGCGACGACGGCGGTGCAACAGACCGCAACCCCTTGCAACAGGCGCGACGCGATGAAGATCGTCGGGCTGGTGGCCAGCGCCGCCATTGCCGCGCCGATCGTGTAGAGAATAATGCCGGCCAGCGCCACCGGTTTGCGGCCATAGTTATCCACCAACGGACCGGCGATGATTTGACCGAGGCCGAGCACCAGAATAAACAGCGAAATGGTGGATTGGATCAGCGCTTCACTGCTGCCCAGGCCGACGGCGATGGCGGGAATGGTGGGCAGATAGAGATCGATGCCCAATGGGCCGAGCAGCACCAGGCTGAGAAGCAGAAACAGGAACTTTTGCATAGCAGGAAAGGCACGTCCGAGTGACAAAGAGGGCTAGAGTAGAGATTCTGGCGGCAAATGAAAAGGGGCAAAGCGGGTCAGCGCTGCGCTCCCGGGCGGAGATAAAGCGCCGAGACGGTATCGGCCACATAACGGGCCTGATGGCGAGCGTCATCCAACGCGCGATGCGGCATGCCTTCGAACGGACGGGTCTTTTTCGGGTTAAAGCCGTGCAGTTCCGCCAGCGTGATCACCGTGCGCACATCCTGGGTATCCCAGAATTTCCACGGACAGGGCATCTCCAATTGCTGGAAGGCGTGTTCGAGGATTGCGCAGTCGAACTCTTTACCGTTGCCCCAGACCTTTACCGTATCGGTGCTGTTCATATGGATAAAACGGCTGAGACTGCTCAGCACGCGCTTGAGGCTCTCGGTGCCGCCGAAGGCCAGCTTGCGCGCTTCATCGGATTGTTTCGCCCACCAGGCAACCGTGTCCAGGCTTATGGTTCGTCCCGGCTGATCTTTCTGGCTGCTGACGGCGGCCTCGAATTCTGCGCCAAGTTCGCCGGTGCGGGGATCGAAAAACACCGCCGCGACCACCAAAATCACGGCGCTGGGTTTTATATCCAGGGTTTCAATGTCTAACATCAGATGGTGCATCGGCGTTTCCGGTGGTTGGCGTGGTGGCTTAATGTTACTACAGAACGTGCGCCGATGCGGCCAGTGCGCACATGAAATCCTTTTAAAGCGCCTCGTTCAGGTTATGATGCTGGAGATACTCTTGTCAGGTTGGTCGCTATCGGTGAGAACGCTTATCTTTATTTTGTGCATGGTTGGCTACTTGCTGCTGCTGGGCTACCTTAGCGTGTTCGTCACGGACAAGATCTGTGAGAAGGCAGGCAACTACACCAAAATATGCCGCATCGTAGACATTTCAGAGCCCCATATCCCCAGATAGCACCGCGTTTAGCCGAGGTAATCGGTGGTGATCAGCGGGGTCAGGATCGCCGCCAGCGCCGCGAGCGTCGTCCATTGCCGCCAGCCTAGGCGAGCCAGCCAGTCATGCCGCTGTGGCGGCGTGGCCAGCTGCCCGACGGCCACGGTGCCGGTCAGCAGCAGCGTCAGAATCAGCAGCACCAGGCCACGGCTCACCAGCGTGAACTCAATGTGCAGCACATTGGCGTAATACAGGCGCATCAGAATAAAATAGCCCAACAAGATCCAGGCGAAAACGACGTTTTTCTTGAGCACCTGTTGCAACATCAGCGCGAGAAACAGGCTGTGACACAGCGATAGCAGCGGGGCTTCGATCGGATGCCGAACGCAGACGTTGTAGACCGCCATGTAAATGTTGAAAACCAGCAGGATATAGATCACATAAATATACCAGCCGTAGATCACTTTGAGTTTTTTGGCGCTCGGCGGCAGGGAGAGTGCGTCCGGTTTCATTAGGGCCTCCTGATGACGCCACGCAAACGCTGCAGTTGAAGGCGGCGCGTCGGCATCGTAATTTATAATCCACAGGGTATATATCACCCGAGCGCTAAATGAGAATTAAACGCTGAACCGGCTTTATTCCCGCGTTTGCGCGGAACTATTTTTGGCCCGCAGGGTCGATTGGCGAGCGATCGCCAGGCGATTCTCGCACTGAGATGAAGCAAGCAATACGCTGATATGAAAGATTATAAAAACACGCATGGCACCAGGCTGCTGCTGATATTCACCCTGGCGTTTTACATCCTGTTGCCGCCTGTGCTGACCGCCTGCGTCTTCACCCGTTTCAATCTTAATCCCTTCGCGATCGTCAAATTCTTGCACTTTAATCCGTTCTTCGCCGATCGGGGCATACCCGGTTATCAGACTTTCCTCTACCTGCTGATGCTTTGGTTGGGGGGGAATATTTTACTATGGCTGATGGTATGGGGCGCGGGGCGGCTGTACCGCCGTTGGCGATCGCGGCGCGGTGAATAGTCGCCCCCTAAATAATACGTTACGCGGGGAAATGGCCTTTCATTTAACAATGCGCCGTATCGTCACTTGTTTCGCCGGTGAGGGGGCAGCGTCGTCGGCTGACCCATTCCATTAGCACGGCTGTTTAAAAGCATCCGTGGCGGCACAGCCGGTTAGGGCGTTAGAACAGCGAAAACAGCAAGACGACCGGCAGACTCAACGGCCAGGTTAACCCGATGGTCAGCGCGCTGATGCAACGAATTTTGACGGTGTCCCTGCTTACCAGGTAGGTGAAAATCATTGAAACTAACAGACCAATAAAATAACAGTATTGCGTTGCAACCCACAGCGACGACATGAAACTCGATCCCAGTTGTATTTTTACGCGCGAATTTTAGGAGCTTGGCGGGCGATAATCAATGACCGAAGGCCGTTAATTCATGCCTTTATCCATAAGAATGCATAATTTATTTCTATAAAGAATGTAAGGTTATTAACGGCTTTATGTTTATTACGAAAAGAAATCAACAACATAGTTACCGGTAACATTTTAAGGTTGTCAGCCTGATTTCAGGCGGGAACGGTGTGAAGAAGGAAAATAGTCATTCAGATGTCCGGAAACGCGACGAGGTTATCAATCATAAATTTTATTGATGTTTTAGTGGGCGAGCAGACGAAGGCGAGATCGCGTTGCGCCGGCGAGCTTTGGGTTCTTTTTAGCTGTCGGCGGGCGAATGATGGGATAGAAACATGCGGGGAGAGGGGTTTTTAGCGCATCGTCCGGATGCGCTGCCGGTCAGCCAGGAAGGGGGGGTTGGTGTTGCTGTAGGTTTAATGAATGTTAAGACCGTAGACGAACAGCCACGAAAACAGCAGCGCCAGCAGGCATGTCATCAATACGATGGAGATCATTTCCTTCACAACTTCATTCCTTTTCCCGATGAACCAAATTTACTTGTCTTTGTTTTTGCGTGGGATTTTAGATCGGTATGGGTAAAAATCCTAGTTTTAATCCCGTTTTTTGCACTGCCGCCACGGCGTACGCTGCCTCGGCAAGTCATGACGACGCCTGTAAACCGAGCGCCTTAACCCGTCGTAGCTATTGCCGAATACCGCAGTGCTAACTATATAAATGGAGATCGCGCGACGTCGCCGGCTGCAAGGCGCGTCCCTGTAGGGCGGCTGTTGATCTGTCTACAGCGCCTCCAAATGAGATGAAGAGGTCGGCAATGAGCACAAAACCAACCATCGTGCTGGTGCACGGATTCTGGGGCGGCGCCGCGCACTGGAGTAAGGTGATTATCGAGTTGTCGCGCAGGGGCTATTCGGCGATTCATGCGGTGGAAATGCCGCTGACCTCACTGGCTGAGGATGCGGAACGGGCGCGCAAGATGGTCGCGCAGCAAGCGGGACCGGTATTGTTGGTGGGGCACTCTTACGGTGGCGCGGTGATCACGGAAATGGGCAACCAGCCTAACGTGGTCGGCCTGGTCTACATTGCCGCGTTTGCGCCGGATGCCGGTGAAAGCCCCGGTGGCATTACGCAAGCGCATCCTCCTGCGGCAGTCGCGAATCTGATTCCGGACAGCGACGGTTATCTGTGGATCAAGACCGACAAGTTTCACGAAAGCTTTTGCCAGGATCTTACCGCCGACGAGGCTCTGGTGATGGCGGCGACGCAGAAGGCGCCATTGGCCGATACCTTCGGCAACCCCCTCGGTGAGCCCGCCTGGAAACATAAACCGTCGTGGTATCAACTCTCCAGCGACGACCGCATGATAGCGCCGGAGAACCAACGGCGTATGGCGCAGCGGCTGCAGGCTAAGAAAGTGATGGTGCTGAAGGCCAGTCATGCCTCGCTGGTTTCCCATGCCGATGACGTGGCGGGATTGATTGACGAAGCGGCCGGTTCAAAATAAAACCCGGGCAGAAACGCGCTTCGGGCCAAAAAAGAGACACCTTGCGGCAAAGGGGTGCTTCGCTTCGCATTAGGGATAAGCGCTGATATCGCTGCCGGAGTTCATTATTAACAGCATAATCAACACCACGGCGGCGGCAATAATGGCGTAGATTTCCGCCTTGCGCATATCGATCTAGCGCCCGTTAACGCCGATCATTTCTATTGCCGCGCGATGCAATTTTTGAAAATACTCGTCGTGCTGTTGTTCAACTTCCTGAATAAGACTGGCCAGCAGATTCTGTTTGGTGATCGGTTTGTTGGCGATAAGCACCAGCAGCACGCTTTTGCCGAGCAGGCAGCAGATTTGCTTATGGTATTCATCAACATCATTCTTGTTGAGGCCATAGAGGGTGTAATCGATCATGGTGTCTAACCTGCTGACAGGTAAATTGCCCGCCGAAGCGGGCTGAGAAGCCATAGAAAATAAAATGAGTCAAATTTCGCTTAGGGTGGAACCCGATGCGTGTGTTAACGATAACTGAATGGGAATATTCCCATCAAGACGCATGAGGGAGGATGTGAAGGTTTAGGAATAACCTCAGAAGAAATAATAATAGAGGTCGTCATTCGGGATAATGCGGCTTATTATTTTGCCGGTGAAGGTCAAAATTTATGTGTGAGGGATATATCAGGGTGAAAAAGAAACAGCCGGAAAACGGGTTCTCCGGCTGCTATGATTACCGCGATATTATTCACGCGGTCTGTTTGCGGAACAGTTCGCGGAATACCGGATAGATATCGTCCGGTTCGCGGATATGCTGCATGGCGAAGTTGTCGAATTTCGCTTGCAGATCTTCGTATTCGCGCCACAGCGTTTGGTGAGCGCGGCGAGTGATTTCGATGTAGCTGTAGTACCGCACCATTGGCAGGATCTTCTTCGCCAACAGCTCGTGACACAGCGGTGAATCGTCGGCCCAGTTGTCCCCGTCCGACGCCTGCGCGGCGTAGATATTCCATTGCGCCGGATCGTAACGCTCTTCGACCACGTCGTTCATCAGTTTCAATGCGCTGGAGACGATGGTGCCGCCGGTTTCCTGCGAATAGAAGAACTCCTGCTCGTCCACCTCTTTCGCCTGGGTGTGATGGCGAATATAGACCACCTCGACGTTTTTGTAGGTTCGGCTCAGGAACAGATAAAGCAGAATGTAAAAACGTTTGGCCATGTCTTTGGTGGCCTGATCCATCGAACCGGATACGTCCATCAGGCAGAACATCACCGCCTGGCTGGAGGGCTCCGGCCGACGCTCGTAGTTTTTGTAACGCAGATCGAAGGTGTCGATAAACGGCACGCTTTCGATTTTCTTGCGCAGTTCGGCAATCTCTTTGCGCAGCCGCTCTTCTTCCAGCAGTTGCACCGGCTCGGTGTTTTCCAACTGGGTCAGCGCGTCTTCCAGTTCGTGCAACGCGCGCCTTTTACCGGCGGTCATGGCGGTACGCCGCGCCAGCGAGTTTTGCAGCGAACGCACGACGCTGATGTTGGCCGGCACGCCATTGGCGGTGTAGCCGGCGCGGTGGGTTTTGAACTCGGTCAGCTGCTTGTACTGATTCTTTTTCAGGTTGGGCAGGGCGAGATCCTCGAACAAAAGATCGAGGTACTCGTCTTTGGATATCTGGAAGACGAACTCATCCTGGCCTTCACCGTCCTGGCTGGCGTTGCCCTGGCCGCCGCCACCGCCTGCGCCGCCCTGAGGCCGTTCGACGCGATCGTTCTGCACGAAGTGGTCATTGCCCGGGTGAACGCGATGGCGCGTGCCGCCGCGCCCCTGATGAAACATCGGTTCGTTGATATCGTCAGTGGGGATAGAGACTGACTCCCCGCTGTCTACGTCGGTGACCGAACGCTTGTTGATGGCTTCGGCAATCGACTGTTTGATTTGCGACTTGTAACGGCGCAAGAAGCGCTGGCGGTTCACCGTGCTCTTGTTTTTGCCGTTCAGCCGCCGGTCAATGAAATAGGCCATACTTCCCCCAAACGACGTTGCCAACTCTTCATGTCCCGGCGCGGCAGCGCAATGTGTCAGCCCCTCCGTGGGCTGCGCTGCAACGTCCATGACTGTGGACATGGCCCTGATAATGCCGCTTACCTGAGGCGTTATGAGGATTTTCTGACCCGCAGATACCATTCACACAGCAGGCGCACCTGCTTGCGGGTATAGCCTTTCTCCATCATGCGATCGACGAAGTCGTCGTGTTTTTTCTGCTCGTCCGTCGATGTTTTGGCGTTGAACGAAATCACCGGCAACAGTTCTTCGGTATTGGAGAACATCTTTTTCTCGATCACGGTGCGCAGCTTCTCGTAGCTGGTCCAGTTCGGGTTGCGGCCGTTGTTGTTGGCGCGGGCGCGCAGCACGAAGTTCACGATTTCGTTGCGGAAATCTTTCGGGTTGCTGATGCCGGCCGGTTTTTCAATTTTCTCCAGTTCGGCGTTCAGGGACTCGCGGTCGAACAGCTGGCCGGTGTCGGGATCGCGATACTCCTGATCCTGGATCCAGAAGTCGGCATAGGTGACGTAGCGGTCAAATATGTTCTGTCCGTATTCCGAGTAGGATTCCAGATAGGCGGTCTGGATCTCTTTGCCGATAAACTCGGCGTATTTCGGGATCAGATAGCCTTTCAGGTGCTCCAGGTATTTCTCCGCCAAATCCTGCGGGAACTGTTCGCGCTCGATCTGCTGTTCCAGCACATAGAACAGGTGCACCGGGTTGGCTGCCACCTCGGCGTGATCGAAGTTGAATACCCGCGAGAGGATTTTAAAGGCGAAACGGGTGGAGAGGCCGTTCATGCCTTCGTCAACCCCGGCGTAGTCGCGGTATTCCTGATAGGACTTGGCTTTCGGGTCGGTATCTTTGAGGCTTTCGCCGTCATACACGCGCATTTTCGAGTAGATGCTCGAGTTTTCGGGCTCTTTCAGCCGCGACAGCACGCTAAAGCGCGCCAGTGTTTCCAGCGTGCCCGGCGCGCAGGGCGCATGGGTCAGCTCACTGTGATCCAGAAGCTTGTCGTAAATTTTGATCTCTTCCGACACGCGCAGGCAGTAAGGCACCTTGACGATATACACGCGGTCGAGGAACGCTTCGTTGTTCTTGTTGTTACGGAAGGTCACCCACTCGGATTCGTTGGAGTGCGCCAGAATAATGCCGCTGAACGGCAGGGCGGAGATGCCTTCGGTGCCGTTGTAGTTGCCTTCCTGGGTTGCGGTCAGCAGCGGATGCAGCACCTTGATCGGCGCTTTGAACATCTCGACGAATTCCATAATCCCCTGGTTGGCGCGGCACAGGGCGCCGGAATAGCCGTAGGCGTCCGGATCGTTCTGCGCGTGGTTCTCCAGTTTACGGATGTCCACTTTACCGACCAGCGCCGAGATGTCCTGGTTGTTCTCATCGCCCGGCTCGGTTTTGGCGATGGCGATCTGTTCCAGAATGGAAGGGCGCACTTTCACGACTTTAAACTTGGTGATATCGCCACCGAACTCATGCAGGCGCTTCGCCGCCCACGGCGACATGATGGTGCCGAGATAGCGACTTGGGATATTGAACTCTTTTTCCAGGATCGTGGCATCTTCCTGCGGATTGAACAGGCACAGCGGATGATCGTTGACCGGGCTGCGTTCGCCGTTGGCGCTGAGGGTGTAGATGGGCACGCGCTGCATCAGCGCTTTCAGACGTTCCGCCAGCGAGGACTTGCCGCCGCCCACCGGGCCCAGCAGGTAAAGGATCTGTTTCTTCTCTTCCAGGCCCTGAGCGGCGTGTTTCAGGTAAGAGACGATCTGTTCGATGGCCTCTTCCATGCCGTAGAACTCTTCGAAGGCCGGATAGCGTGCGATCACGCGGTTGGAGAACAGGCGCGACAGGCGTGATTCTAGCGCAGTGTCGACCATCACAGGTTCACCGATAGCCATCAGCAGACGTTCGGCCGCGTTGGCATAGGCACTGCGATCTTGCCGGCAAATGGTAAGAAATTCCTGCAGTGTGAACTCTTCGTCCTTGGCAGCTTCGTAGCGCTGGCGATAGTGGTCAAATATGTTCATGATGCCCGTCCTTTCGTTATTAGCACAGGTTAAAGAGAGCGTGTGATAGTGTTCTGGCTCCCGAAAGATGAGAATACGCCTGAGTACAGCAACCCGTATGCCAACTTGGTGCGCTTATTATCGCGAGTTGCGCTGTATGCCACTGGGCCCAGGATAAATTCACCTTCTGATTTAAGCTTAGTTTGCTTGCCGGAAAATTTCCTGCCGTAGAAAAAGCTTTTTTTAAGTCATATCAATGACTCAGTTATTGCCGGGATAACCAAATGCCTTGTCTGGCGCGGCCTGCGGCATGAATCGTCATCGTTCCGCCATGATTAATTCATAATTCCGCTATAAGTTATTCGATCTTGGTCGTTTTCTATTGTAAAGATTAGGCGCGTAACTAAATTTTCACATAAACTATTGCGGCTATTAACCCTGTAATTTATGGAAAAAGAACCAGTGAAGATTTCAAAACTCAAAACGCTAGCAATTATCGCTTCCGCAATGGTTTGTGCGCAAAGTGCCCAGGCGGGAACCTGGTCACTGGGTGCTGCCGCGCTGGTTAGCCCGGACCCGTATCGCGGTTATCAGGATCGCGTTTATCCGGTGCCCGTCATCGACTATGAAGGTGACGACTTCTACTTCCGTACTCTGACCGCCGGTTACTACCTGTGGAAAGATCAAGAAAATCAGCTGAGCATCATGGGGTATTACACGCCATGGGGCTACCGTCCGGGCGACAGCGACGACGATCGCATGAAGCGTCTCGACAAGCGTCGCGGCACGCTGATGGCCGGCCTGGCCTATTCACACAACGCAGAGTGGGGCACCATTCGCACCACCTTCACCGGCGACACGCTGAACTACAGCAACGGGCTGGTGGGCGATGTGGCCTATCTGTACAAGTTTGATCTGGACGCGTTGACGCTGGTTCCGGGCGTAGGCGTGATGTGGAACAGCAAAAACCAGAACAAATATTACTATGGCATCAGCGCCAATGAATCGCGCCGCAGCGGTCTGGACAGCTACACCCCGAGCGATAGCTGGGCGCCGTATCTCGAGCTGAGCGCCAATTACCAGATCAACAAGAGCTGGAACGCCTTCTTCCTCGGCCGCTATGTGAAGTTGTCGGATGAAGTGAAAGACAGCCCGATGGTGGATAAATCTTACACCGGTTTGCTGATGACGGGTGTGAGCTACACCTTCTAATCGCGCATTGCACGATAAGCGTGCATGGCGTGCATCAAAAAGGGGCGCGAGCGCCCCTTTTGCACATCCGTAGTGCGCTGACGCGCACGGGGTTTCAGGCCTTTTTACGGCTGCGGAAGGTCACACCCAAACGGGCGGGTTGTTCGCCGGCGGCGACCAGCGGTTTGCTGACGCGCCCGGTCTCAACGCAGACCATGGTCTTGTAACCGTCGTTCGGCATGTCTCCCATGCTGCAGGACAGCTCTACGCCGGGGTTCCAGGCGATAACGTCGCTCATATGATGGTGATGAACCTCGATGGTGCGTGCGAGCGCCGGATCGCGGATCAGGCTGAAGGCCTCCGGACGGGTATAGACGCGGTCAGTTTGGCCGACGAAGGTCACTTCGCCCGTCTGACGCGCTTCGACGCCGCCCGCCACCTTATCAATATAAGGTTCGCCCAGGCCCGCCACGCTGACCCGATCGATATCGCCAACCTGGAAGTAGCTGTGCAGCGCCGCCGTGGCTTGATAATCGCCGTGCGATTCCAGTTCGATCTCGCACTCTTCACCCAGCTTGAAGCGAGCAATCAGCGTGAAGGCGTGCGGCCACAGCTTGCGGGTCTGCTCATTGTCTTTCAGCGTAAAGGTCAGGATGACGCCGTTGTCATCTTCATCGTGCGCCGTCAGGCTCCAGGGCTGGTTGCGGGCGAACCCGTGGGAGGGTTGCGCCACCGGGCCGAACCACGGCCAGCAGATCGGCACGCCGCCGCGGATGGCCTTGCCTTTGGCGAAAGGCGTGTTGTTGCTGAGCCAAATCACCGGCTGCTCACCGCTAGGCTGCCAGGCCAGCAAATGGGCGCCCTGCAGCGCGACCGCCGCGCGCACTTTCGGGTGCGACACGACCACCACGCCCAGCTCATCGAGTTGGCGCTGGCTGATATAAGGAGAAATCTGTTCGGAAACGGGCAGGGTGAAAATTTTCTCGTTCATTTCATAACCTATTGTTTGCCGGAAATAGAAATGGACCCTATTAGCTTTCGGGTCACAACCAGGCCCTCAGGCGCATGCTTAGACAGTGACTGAGGTGAGTGTGTGCAGCGAACAACGCTGTGACTCGAAAGATGACGGGTAAAAAAAGGGCGACAAAAAATGTCGCCCTCATTATCAGCTTAACATCATGCCATTACTTGGAGATGTGAGCGATCAGATCCAGAACCTTGTTGGAGTAGCCGGTTTCGTTGTCGTACCAGGAAACCAGTTTCACGAAGTTGTCGTTCAGTGCGATACCGGCTTTGGCATCGAACACGGAAGTCAGCACTTCGCCGTTGAAGTCGGTGGAAACCACGTCGTCTTCAACATAGCCCAGAACGCCTTTCATAGAGCCTTCAGCGGCGTCTTTGATGGCTTTCTTGATTTCTTCATAGGTAGCCGGTTTTTCCAGACGCACGGTCAGGTCAACAACGGACACGTTAGGGGTCGGTACGCGGAACGCCATGCCGGTCAGTTTGCCTTTCAGCTCTGGCAGAACCACGCCAACCGCTTTCGCTGCGCCGGTAGAAGAAGGGATGATGTTCTGGGATGCGCCGCGGCCGCCGCGCCAGTCTTTGTGAGACGGGCCATCAACGGTTTTCTGAGTCGCGGTGGTGGCGTGAACGGTGGTCATCAGGCCTTCAACGATACCGAAGTTGTCGTTGATGACTTTAGCCAGCGGCGCCAGGCAGTTGGTGGTGCAAGAGGCGTTGGAAACGATGTCCTGGCCGGCATATTTGTCAAAGTTGGCGCCGCGAACGAACATTGGGGTCGCATCTTTGGATGGGCCAGTCAGAACCACTTTTTTAGCGCCGGCGGTGATGTGTTTACGCGCGGTTTCGTCGGTCAGGAAGATACCGGTCGCTTCAGCAACCACATCAACGCCCACTTCGTTCCACTTCAGGTTAGCCGGGTCTTTCTCTGCGGTAACACGGATGGTTTTGCCGTTAACAACCAGATGGCCGTCTTTAACTTCTACCGTACCGTTGAAACGGCCGTGAGTAGAGTCATACTTCAGCATGTAAGCCATGTACTCTGCGTCCAACAGGTCGTTGATTGCAACGATCTCGATGTCAGAACGCTCTTGAGCAGCACGGAAAACAATGCGACCGATACGGCCAAAACCGTTGATACCTACTTTGATAGTCATATATTCCACCAGCTATTTGTTAGTGAATAAAAGGTTGGTTGTAAAATTACAAAAACCTTACCCAGCGTCAAGCGGAATCGTGTCAATACTTGCGGCAAGTCAAACCGGAAGGGTGGTTTTGCACGCTTATTGCACAGTCCATTTGCGCTCGGCCTCATCCGTTATATGGGGACAAGCCGCCAAGTATAAAGTCAGCATACGCAAGATGTGTGATCGCTATCACATATCATCGTGACGTGGCCTTTATGGGCTACAGTTTAGGCCAAAAACCCCTGCAGCGGTGTTAATTTTTTGTTATTATTAATCATTGTTTTCGTTGACATTATCCACATTCAGAGATAAGCACAAATGGCTAAAGAGACAACCCCCGCTCATCCGGTCACGGAACTGAATGAAATCCAACGTTATGTCACGCAACAGCGTGGCACCGAAGCGCCGTTTAGCGGCAAATTGCTGCAGAACAAGCGTGAGGGCGTGTACCATTGTCTGTGCTGTAACCAGCCGCTGTTCTATTCCGAAACCAAATACGATTCCGGCTGCGGCTGGCCCAGCTTTTACGAGCCGGTTTCCGCCGATGCAATCCGTTATCTTGATGATAATTCACATAATATGCATCGTGTTGAAATCCGCTGTGGCCACTGCGACGCGCACCTGGGGCATGTATTCCCCGATGGCCCGCAGCCGACCGGTGACCGTTACTGCGTCAATTCCGCCTCGCTGAGTTTCACCGATGGTGAAAATGGCGATCAAACGGCCGGTTAAGCGGTAATTTAACCAACAAAATCGATTCAGCTAATTATTCTTCCGTAAGCGAGAAGGGCCCTGATGGACGTGAAAGATCTGATTGCGGCGATGACGCCCGAGATATACCAACGCCTGGTGCAGGCGGTTGAACTGGGCAAATGGCCGGACGGCGTGGCGCTGACGCCGGAGCAAAAGGAAAACAGCCTACAGGCGGTGATGCTGTGGCAGTCGATGAACAACGTCGATCCGCAGCATATGAGCATCGGCACCGACGGGCAGATCGTGATGAAGAGCAAACAAGAGCTGAAGCAGCAGTTCGTTGCCGAGCCGCTGGTGAAACTCAAGCCGCAGTAAGGCTCCACCCCTAAAGCGGGGCGATGTCGCCATCGCCCCGTCGATTCAACGTTTCTCGCCCTTTATGCCCAGCGATTCCGCCAGCTGCTGCGCCAGCCGGTTATTGTCGTCTGCGCCGTATTCCCAGAACATCGCACCGCCCAATCCCTGGCTTTTGATGTAATCGGCCTTGATGGCCACCGAACGCGGGTTCTCGTACGAGATGGCGAACAGCGGTTTGCCTTCGGCGGATTGCAGCGTCAGGTATGGCACTTTGGCGTCGTCATCCCAGTGCTCGCGGAAACGCTGCTGCGGATCGTTGAGCAATTTGTTGACGATATCGCGGTATTTAAAATAAGTGTCTTTGCTGAGATCCAATCCCAGCGTGCGGAACAGGGCGATTTCTCGCGCGCTGAAGTAAGGCTGCGTCACCGGATGGTTGGCGGCATCCGGTTTGTCCCAGTCGATGCCCGCCTCGGTCGCCCGTTTCGGCACCCGGCCGTAGAAACCGATCCCGAGGTTCATCTGCGCCGGTTTCAGACCGGCGGCCAGATAATGCTTTACTACGTTATCGGCGCTGTAGCGATCGGCGGCGGCTACGGTTGGCCAACGCGTTGAATCGTACAGGTTGGCATTGAAGTACTGCGTGCCGTAAGCCATGTCGTAGGTCATCAGATTGATGTAATTGAGGTAGGGCGCAATATTTTTCACATCGACCCATTCACGTGGGCTTTTGACGTTGGCGCCAACGGCGATGGTCAACAGTTTGCCTTTACCCAGCGCCTGATGAAGCTCTTTCAGCAGCAGGGTGAAGTTGTCGCGGTCTGCCGGTTGGCTTTCCACCAAACCCCAGGCGCCGTTTACCGGGTATTCCCAGTCCAGATCGATCCCATCCAGCCGGTACTGCTCGATCACCTGCAACGCGGAGCGAATGAAAATCGCCCGGTTTTCCGCGGTGGCGGCGGCGCCGGAGAAACCGCGTGCGCCCCAGCCTCCGACCGACAACAGCACTTTCAGCTCGGGGTTCTGTTTGCGCAGCACCGGCAGACGTTGCAGATCGGCCGTGACTTTCGGCGACAGGTAGATCTGGTGGCGGCGAGCGGGGTCTTTCAGCGCCGCATTGGTTTCGTCTTTCTCGTCGTTGTAGATCAGGCCAAACGAATAGTTGAGGTGGGTGATTTGCGTCACGTCCAGCTTGTCGATGTCACCACCGGGGCCGGCGGTGACGTCGCCGCCGCCGTTGAAGTAGCCGACGGAGAGATAGGCCGCCTGAGCCGCGCCGATACCGGCGATAGCCAACTGCACCGCCGCCAGCAAAGGCAGCAGTTTTCGGGTTATTTTCATGTTTGTCTCCTTGGGATCGGCAAGGCCGACCGTACCGCCAGTAGCGGTCACAATAAAGCCGGGCTCAGCGGGCCCCGGATGCGTATAACCGTTTGACGCCAAAAGCGTCGCTGCCATAACAGCAAAAGCGCCTGCCGGTCACAAGCGGCTGGAGGAGAAGAAGAACAGCATTGTGAGCGGCGTCGATATTTTCGCCGCCGCCCAGAGAGGGCGCCGATAGCGCCCGGCAGGATTTAATTGGCGAGAAATTGTGACAGGGTAACTAGCTGCGCGCCGGCGCGCGCCATTTCCTGCAGCGCCCGCTCACTGTCGTCCGGCTGCAGATTCACGCCGCGGCAGCCGTCGACGATCACCTGCGTCGGATAGCCGGCAGCCAGCGCATCCAGCACGCTGAACTTCACGCAATAGTCGGTTGCCAGGCCCATGATCGCCAGCCGCTGAATGCCCTGCGATTGCAGCCAGCCGTGCAGTTCGGTCTGCGCCCGGTGGCCGTTATCGAAGAACGCGCTATAGCTGTCGATGTCCGTATCCTGTCCTTTGCGAAAGACGGCATTGATGTGTTGCCGCTGCAGTTGAGGATGAAAATCGGCGCCGAGGCTCCCTTGCACGCAGTGCACCGGCCACCACACCTGCGGCAAACCTTCCAGTTCACCGAGGGTGCCGACTTGCGCATCGGAGTTCACCGCAAAGCTGCGGTGATTGGCGGGATGCCAGTCCTGGCTGGCCACCACCGGTTCGCCGCGCGCCAGGCAGGCGGCGATCGCCTGATTGGCGACCGGGATGACGGCGTCGCCCTCCGTGACCGCCAGCGCGCCGCCGGGGCAGAAATCATTTTGCAGATCAATCAACAACAGGGCCGTTTTCATCGCCGCTCCAAAGATCGGTAGGTTAACCGTTGATGCTCAGCTCGCCGCGCAGATCTTGCTGCATCAGGGCGCGGATTTGTTCCGGCGTCAGCGGCTGGCTCAACAGGTAGTGCAGCTTGGTCAGAGCGGCTTCCACCGTCATGTCGAAACCGCTGATCACCCCGGCGTGCGCCAGCGCGTTGCCGGTGGCGTAGCCTTCCATATTGACGCGCCCGGAGATGCACTGCGTCAGGTTGACCACTACGATGCCGCGTTCGGAAGCCGCGCGCAACTCGTCGATCAGCTCGGCCTTCTGCGGCGCGTTGCCGACGCCGTAGGAGCGTAAGATCAGCGCCTTGACCGGCTGCAGCAGGAAGTTGCGCACCACCGCGCCGGAAATGCCCGGATAGATGGTGACGACGCCGATCGGTTGTGGCGTGATGTCATGTACCTGCAACGCACCGTTGCAAACCGGGCTGTCGATGCCGTGCTGGCGACGAATGTGGATACCGGCTTCCAGCAGCGGCGGCAGGTTGGGTGACGCGAAAGCGTCGAAGCCGTCGGCGTGCGCTTTGGTAGTACGGTTGCCGCGGAACAGCTTGTTGTTGAAGAACAGGCTGACTTCGTTCACCGGATGGTTGGCCGCCAGGTACAGTGCATTCAGCAGATTGGTTTGGCCATCGGAGCGCAGCTCCGCCAGCGGAATCTGCGAGCCGGTGACGATCACCGGTTTGGCCAGGTTCTCCAGCATGAAGGAGAGCGCCGAGGCGGTGAACGCCATGGTATCGGTGCCGTGCAGGATCACGAAGCCGTCGTAGCGATCGTAGTTCTGTTTGATGTCGTCGGCGATGTGCTGCCAGTCTTCCGGCGTCATGTCCGAGGAATCGATGAGCGGCGCGTATTCATGAATGGTGAAATCCGGCATCTCCGGCCGATGGAATTCCGGCATCAGCGCCAGCTGACGCTGCAGGTGGCCGGAAACCGGAATATAGCCGTGCTCGGAACGCTGCATGCCGATGGTGCCGCCGGTGTAGGCGACGTAAATGGATTTCTTTTGCATGGTTATGATTTTAACAAAGATAAGATGGGCTGAATTATAGGGACATGGCGGCAGAAAAAAAGCCCGGCGGAGGCCGGGCTGCAGAATTATTTGTTAGCGGACTTCTCCGCAGGTCAGACAGATCGCGTAACGGTTCTGCGGATCGTTCAAGTTATTGAACAAACCCGGCTGCTCTTTCACCGCATTGGCGACCGAGGCCAGCGGGGCAGGCAGCATGGCCTGAATCGCCGCCGGCAGCATGGCGTGAATGGAAACGCCGAACTGGCTGAGCACCATATCGCTCAGGCTCGGGGTGTCGACGAACCAGTCGAGCTGCCACTGTTGCAGTTTCGCCAGCTCAGCGGCTTTCTTCACCGCATCGTCGAAATCGCCCAACTGATCGACCAGGCCGTTGGCCTTGGCGTCGCTGCCGAGCCACACGTGGCCCTGTGCGATTTGGTCAACCTGCTGCGGGGTCATCTTGCGTGATTTGGCGACCAGATCGAGGAAGTTCTTATACCCGTTTTCGATATTCAGCTGCATCATCTGCGAGAACTCCTGCGGCAACGCCTTGGTGACCGCGATATCGGCCAGCGGGGATGTCGCTACGCCGTCGGTGTGCACGCCCAGCGTATCCAGGGTTTTCTCGTAGGTATTGATGATGCCGAAAATACCGATGGAGCCGGTCAGCGTGCTCGGGCTGGCGATGATGTAGTCGGCCGGCGTCGAGACCCAGTAACCGCCCGACGCGGCCATGCCGCCCATCGACACCACCACCGGTTTGCCGGCGGCGCGCACGGCGGCCAGCTCGGAGCGGATCACTTCGGACGCGCTGACGCTGCCGCCAGGGCTATTGACGCGGAACACCACGGCTTTGACGGCCGGATCCAGACGGGCCTGACGCAGCTCGGCGGCGGTGGTGTCGCCCCCGACGTTGCCCGGCGTCTGCGGGCCGTCAATGATGGCGCCGTTGGCGAACACCACGGCGATCTTGCCGCCCTGGTTGGCGTCCGGCTTCGGCTGGTAGTCGTAGATGCTGATGGCGTTGAAATCGTTCGCCTGTTTGTCCCAGCCGAAGGTTTTGACCAGCTGATTTTCGATCGCGGTGCGCGACGCCAGCTCGTCCACCAGCTTATTGTCCAGCGCATAGCGGGCGGTGTCGCCGCCTGCCGCCTGCAGGCCGCTCAGCACGCCGGCGGCGCCGGGGAACAGCTGCTGCGGCGTCAGCTGCCGGTTGGCCGCCACGGTTTCCAGATAGTTCTGCCACAGGCCGCCGATCCAGCGGCTGTCCGCTTCGCGCGCCGCCGGGGACATGTCGTCGCGGATCAGCGGTTCGACCGCCGATTTATAGGTGCCGACGCGGAAGATATTGGTGGTGACCTTGAGCATGTCCAGCAACGACTTGTAATACAGGTTGTTGGTGGCGAAACCGTGCAGATCGACCGCGCCCTGCGGCGAGAGGTAGACCTTGTTGGCGTAGCTGGCCAGGTAGTATTGCGTTTGATTGTAACTGTCGCCGATGGCGAAGATCGGTTTGCCGCTGTCGCGGAACTCGCGCAGCGCTTTGCCGATATAGCGCAGCGAGGGCTGATCGGCGCCGGCGAAGTCATTCAGCTGCAACACCATGCCGGTAATGTTTTTGTCGTCTTTGGCCTTGCGGATGCTGTCCACCACGTCGAACAGCGAGTTCTCCTGCAGGCGGCTGCTGGAGGCGCCCAACAGTTCACGCCCCCATTGCCGCACCCGGTTGTTTACCGAAGGCTGATCGACCACCACGCCGCTTAAATCGACCAACAGCGCGCCGCGCGCCGGGGCCGTTGAGGTGGAGGAACTTTGGAAGGACAGATAGATGCCGACCCCAATCAGGATCAGCAGGACCAGGAACAGGTTAAGGATCAGTTCCCTGATAAAATTCAGCAGACGCCATGTCCACCGGAAAATGCCGGCAATAATTTGCCACAATGTGCGCATGTGCTCTCCAACAAGAGTCGAGAATGTTCCGCTATCCTAATGAGCGGCCGGGTAAATGTCAGCTTTAAATCGTGGCACACAGACGCTATCGCCGAGGCTGTAACTCGCCGTTTAGCTATGTTAACGTGGCCGGAATGAAAATTGTTATCAGGAGTTTACGATGGATGCTCTGGATCTTTTATTGAATCGTCGCTCGGCTTCGCGCCTGGCGGAACCGGCGCCGGCGGGGGAAGTGCGCCAAAACATCATCAACGCGGGCCTGCGTGCGCCCGATCACGGCGCGCTGCAGCCGTGGCGTTTCGTGATGATCGAGAATCAGGGCCTGGAGCGCTTCAGTCAGCTGCTGCAGGCGGCGGCGAAGCAGGATCAGCTGGATGAGGCGGCGATCGAAAAAGCCACCAAGGCGCCGTTCCGCGCACCGCTGATCATCACCGTCATCGCGCATTGCACTGAAGAGACCAAGGTGCCGCGCTGGGAGCAGGTGGTTTCCGCCGGTTGCGCCGTGCAGGCGATGCAGATGGCGGCGCTGGCGCAGGGCTTTAACGGCATCTGGCGCACCGGCGCCTGGACCGAGCATGCGCTGGTGCGTGAAGCCTTCGGTTGCCGCGAGCAGGACGAGATCGTCGGTTTCCTCTATCTGGGCACGCCGCAGCTGAAGGCCGCCACTAAAGTGACGCCGCCGGACAGCACGCCTTTCGTCAGCTATTTCTAAGTATTATCCGACGGGGCGCGGCGAAAATGCGCCAAACCCCGCAAAATTGCATGGTTTCTGAGCAGGCCGTTCGCTTATCGGCGGCACGCTCTTATCAATCCCCTCGGCAAGCGCTACCCTATGTTATCTTGAGTGCCGTTATCGAAGGGAGTGGACTATGACATCGCCAGCGATCCGTTTAACCCAGTACAGCCATGGCGCTGGCTGCGGCTGCAAAATCTCACCGAAAGTTCTCGAAACCATCCTGCACAGCGAGCGGGAGAAATTTGTCGATCCGCGTCTGCTGGTCGGCAATGAAACCCGCGACGACGCGGCGGTATATGACATCGGCAACGGCGTCGGCATTATCAGCACCACCGATTTCTTCATGCCGATCGTCGACGATCCGTTCGATTTCGGCCGCATCGCCGCCGCTAACGCCATCAGCGACGTGTACGCCATGGGCGGCAAACCGATCATGGCGATCGCCATTCTCGGCTGGCCGATCGCCAAACTGCCGCCGGAGGTGGCGCAGCAGGTGATCGACGGTGGGCGTTTCGCCTGCCAGCAGGCGGGGATCGCGCTGGCCGGCGGCCACTCCATCGATGCGCCTGAACCTATCTTCGGCCTGGCGGTCACCGGCGTGGTCAATACCGAGCGGGTGAAGAAGAACAGCGCCGCGCGGGCCGGGGCTAAACTCTATCTGACCAAGCCGCTGGGCATCGGCGTGCTGACGACCGCCGAGAAGCAAAGCAAGCTGCGCCCCGAGCATCAGGGGCTGGCGACGGACGTGATGTGCCGCCTGAACAAGCCGGGCGCCGACTTTGCCGAGGTGGCGGGCGTCACGGCGATGACCGACATCACCGGTTTTGGCCTGCTGGGCCACCTGAGCGAGGTATGTCAGGGCTCCGGCCTGCAGGCGACGGTCTGGTTCGATCGGGTGCCGAAGCTGCCGGACGTCGAGGCGTATATCGCCGAGGGCTGCGTGCCGGGCGGTACCGGGCGCAACTTCGACAGCTATGGCCATCTGGTGGGCGAGATGAGCGATCTGCAGCGCCAGTTGCTGTGCGATCCTCAGACCTCCGGCGGTTTGCTGTTGGCGGTATTGCCGGAGGCGGAAGCGCAGGTGCTGGCGATTGCCGAACAGCATGGCATTACGCTCAACGCCATTGGCGAGCTGCATGTGGCATCGGCCGATAAGCCGCTGATCGAGGTCGTGTAGTGTCCAACATGCAAGGAAGGCCGGACAGCGACGATTACCAACGCATTTTCCTGCAGGACGTGCCGCTGATTGACGTGCGCGCGCCGATCGAGTTTCAGCAGGGCGCCTTCGCTCAGGCGCTGAACCTGCCGCTGATGATCGACAGCGAGCGGCAGGCGGTGGGCACCTGCTATAAACAGCATGGGCAGCAAGCGGCGATAGCGCTCGGCCACAGTCTGGTGAACGGCAAACTGCGCGAACAGCGCACCGCCGCCTGGCTGGCGGCCTGTGCGCAGCGGCCCGAAGGCTATCTCTATTGCTTCCGCGGCGGTCTGCGCTCGCAGCTGGTGCAGCAATGGCTGCATGAGGCCGGCGTCGAGTACCCGCGGATCATTGGCGGTTATAAGGCGTTGCGCAATTATTTGCTCGGCGTGCTGGCGCAAAGCGCGGCATTGCCGATGGCCCTGGTGGGCGGCAATACCGGCAGCGGCAAGACGTTGCTGGTCAACGAATTGGCCGACGGCGTCGATCTGGAAGGCGCGGCGCGCCATCGCGGTTCATCTTTTGGTCGAACGCTGGCGGGCCAGAGCTCGCAGATCGATTTTGAGAATCGTCTGGCTGTGTTATTGCTGAAAAAACAGCATGGTGGCAGCCGCCGTTGGGTGCTGGAAGACGAAGGGCGGATCATCGGCAGCAACAATTTGCCGCTGCCGTTGTTCAATGGGATGCAGCAGGCGCCGGTGGCGGTGATCGACGATCCGTTTGACATTCGCCTGGCGCGTTTGCAGGCGGAATATATCGACGGCATGCGCGAACAGTTCGAACAGGCCTATGGCATGGAAGAGGGCTGGCGACAGTACGACGACTATCTGCACCACGGCCTGTTTGCCATACGCCGCCGCCTGGGGCTGGAACGCTTCCAGCAGCTGACGCAACGACTGGAAGCGGCGCTGCGGACACAGCGGCTCAGCGGCCAGGGCGAGGCGCACCGCGAGTGGTTGGCGCCCCTGTTGCAGCAGTACTACGATCCGATGTATTGCTATCAGTTGGAAAAGAAAGCCCAGCGGATTGTCTTCCGTGGGAACTATGCAGAAGTAAGAGAATTCTTGATGACGTTCAGCCAGAAAAACGGTGAATAATGCGACTGTTCATAGCCGAGAAACCGAGTTTGGCGCGCGCCATTGCCGACGTATTGCCCAAGCCGCATCGCCGCGGCGACGGGTATATCGCCTGCGGCAACAACGATGTGGTGACCTGGTGCGTAGGCCACCTGTTGGAGCAGGCTCAGCCTGACGCTTATGACAGCCGCTATGCGCGCTGGTCATTGGCGGATCTGCCGATCATTCCCGAAAAATGGCGGTTGCAGCCGCGGCCTTCGGTCAGTAAACAGCTCAACGCCATTAAAAAGTTGCTGCTTGAAGCCGATGAAGTAGTTCACGCCGGCGACCCGGATCGTGAAGGGCAGCTGCTGGTGGATGAGGTGCTGGACTACCTGGATCTGACGCCGGAAAAACGCCAGAACGTGCGCCGCTGTCTGATCAACGATCTCAACCCGCAGGCGGTGGAGCGCGCGGTTGAACGCCTGCGCGACAACCGTGACTTCATCCCGCTGTGCGTGTCCGCTCTTGCGCGCTCACGCGCCGACTGGCTGTACGGTATCAATATGACCCGCGCTTATACGCTGCTGGGCCGCAACGCCGGTTATGACGGCGTGTTGTCGGTGGGCAGGGTGCAGACGCCGGTGCTGGGGTTGGTGGTGCGGCGCGATGAAGAGATCGAAAACTTCGTGCCGAAAGACTTCTTTGAGGTCAAGGCGCACATCGTTACGCCGAAAGAAGAGCGTTTCGTGGCGCTGTGGCAGCCCAGCGAGTCGTGCGAGCCTTATCAGGACGAAGAGGGGCGTTTGCTGCACCGGCCGTTGGCGGAGCACGTGGTCAAGCGCATCGAGGGCCAGCCGGCGCTGGTCACGTCCTATAACGATAAACGGGAATCAGATACCGCGCCGCTGCCGTTTTCGCTCTCCACGCTGCAAATCGAAGCGGCCCGGCGTTATAACCTCAGCGCCCAACAGGTGCTGGACGTTTGCCAGCGGTTGTACGAAACCCATAAATTAATCACCTATCCGCGTTCCGACTGCCGCTACCTGCCGGAAGAGCATTTCGCCGGCCGTCACGCGGTGCTGAACGCCATCAGCGTGCACCAGCCTGAGCTGTATCCGCAGCCGGTGATCGACAGCGATCGCCGCAACCGTTGCTGGGACGATAAAAAAGTCGATGCGCACCACGCTATCATTCCCACCGCCCGTGCCGGCAAGATTAATCTGACGCAGGATGAACGGAACGTGTATGGGCTGGTGGCGCGCCAGTATCTGATGCAGTTTTGTCCGGATGCGGTATTCCGCAAATGCGTGATTGAGCTGGATATCGCCGGCGGCAAATTTATCGCCAAGGCGCGTTTCCTGGCAGAAGCCGGTTGGCGTACGCTGCTGGGCAGCAAGGAGCGCGACGAAGAAAACGAAGGCGCACCGCTGCCGGTGGTGGCTAAAGATGATGAGCTGCTGTGTGAGCGCGGTGAGGTGGTGGAGCGCCAGACGCAGCCCCCGCGGCCGTTTACCGACGCCAGTCTGTTGTCGGCCATGACCGGCATCGCGCGCTTTGTACAAGATAAAGCGCTAAAGAAAATCCTGCGGGCGACCGATGGTTTAGGTACGGAAGCGACGCGAGCGGGGATCATCGAATTGCTGTTCAAACGGGCGTTTCTGTACAAGAAGGGACGCTATATTCACTCCAGCGAAACCGGGCGCGCGTTGATTCACTCGCTGCCGGATCTTGCTGCGCGTCCTGATATGACGGCCAACTGGGAGGCAACGCTGACGCAAATCAGCGAGAAATCCTGCCGTTATCAGGACTTTATGCAGCCGTTGGTCGGCACGCTGCAAGAGCTGATTTATCAGGCTAAGCAGAGCCGGGCGAGCATGGCGTTTCGTGGGTTGCCGCCGCCGCCTTCCAGCGGAGGCAAAAAACGCAGGAAAAGCGCCGGTAAGGCGCAGGAGAAGAGTGAATGAAGCACGGACTCAATGGGGTGCTGGCTGCCGCTGCCCTGGCGTACTGCGGCCTGGCGGCCGCCAACCGGGGCGATGTGGACGTGGTGTTGCCGGTTTCGCCGGAGATTTGGGGCACGGCGAAAAACGGCGCCAATTCGCCACCGGCGCAACCCTGCAACCGCTGTTGCGTCTACCAGAATCAAAACTATTCCGAAGGCGCGGTGCTCAAAGTCGAAGGAGAAGTGCTGCAGTGCGTGCGTGAGCCTAACACCATCGGCACCAACCCCTTGATTTGGGTGCGATTGAAGAAGTGACCATGTAACCTATCGCCGCGCTCAGCGTGCATCGCCTTGCGCGGCGATATAGTCCGCCAGCAGTGGAACGTCGGCCGGGGCCAGGGTATATTCCTGCGCCTGTTGCGGCGTGACCCACACCAGCGCTGAGTGACAATGCAGCTGCAATTCACCGGAGAACTCCGCGACTCGCCAGGCGTGTAGCCGGATGAGGCGTTCGCCTTGCTGCCACTGATTGCTGCCCACATAGTTGCCGATACGGGCGCAAATCCCCAATTCTTCATCCAGTTCGCGCGCCAGCGCCTGCGGTTGGCTTTCACCCGGCTCAACTTTGCCGCCGGGAAACTCCCACAGACCGGCCTGATCGCTGTCTGCGCCGCGCTGGGCCAGCAAAATGCGGCCATTTTTTTCCAGAATGGCGGCTACCACGTCGATAATTTTCATTGGCTTCACAGAGTAAAACCCCGGCGGACGCCGGGGTGATGGGGTTACAGCGTAAATTCCGCCCAGACCGGCGCATGGTCGGAAGGTTTCTCCATGCCGCGGGTTTGGTAATCGATGCCGGTGGCGATGCAGCGCGAAGCCAGCGGGGTGCTGGCCAGCAGCAGATCGATACGCAGGCCGCGGTTGTCGTCGAACCCTTTGGAGCGGTAGTCGAACCATGAGAACTCGTCGTTGCGCCCCGGGTTGGCGTGGCGGTAGGTATCGACCAGGCCCCAGTTCAGCAGGCGATCCATCCATTCGCGCTCTTCCGGCAGGAAGGAGCATTTACCGGTGCGCAGCCAGCGTTTGCGGTTGTCTTCGCCGATGCCGATATCGTAATCGCTGGGGCTGATATTCATGTCGCCCATGATCAGCACCGGGGATTCCGCCGACAGCTGCTGCTCCAGGTAGTTTTGCAGATCCTGATAAAAGCGTGTTTTAGCCGGGAATTTGATCGGGTGGTCGCGGCTTTCACCTTGCGGGAAGTAGCCGTTGATCACCGTCAGCGTGCCCTGCGGCGTAGCCAGATCGGCCATGATGATGCGACGCTGCGCGTCTTCTTCATCGGTCGGGAAGCCGCGGCGCACGGCCAGGGGCTCCGCTTTGGTCAGCAGCGCCACGCCGTAATGGCCTTTTTGCCCGTGATAGAACACGTGATAGCCGTGCTGGCTGACTTCTTCCAATGGGAACATGTCATCGTGAACTTTGGTTTCCTGCAGACCGATCACGTCGGGCTGGTGCTGTTCGATAATTGCCGCCAGCTGATGCGGACGCGCGCGCAGTCCATTGATATTAAAAGAGACAAACTTCATGAGCGGTGCCGTTTTCACGAGAAAAATGTGCTGTGATAGTAGCAGAGTTTGGCGGGAAATGTAACGCAGACAGCGGCGAGCCCGCTGACTGCGCAGCCGGCATTATTTCGCCCAGCGGTCGTAATTTTTGGGTTGATAGTCGTCAAACTGTTGCAGCAGCGTTTGCGCCGATTCGCTGATGTGCAGCGTACCGAGATAGTCGTGGCGCATGAAGCCCTGATCGGCGACGTGTTCGAGGAACTGGCTCAGTGGGCGATAGAAACCGTTGACGTTCAGCAGGCCGACCGGTTTGTTGTGATACCCGATTTGCCCCCAGGTCCAGATTTCAAACAGCTCTTCCAGCGTGCCGATGCCGCCGGGCAGGGCGATAAAACTGTCCGCCAGCGCCGCCATACGGGCTTTGCGCGTATGCATGTCTGGCACCACTTCCAATTCAGTCAGGCCGCGATGCGCCGTTTCCGCTTCAACCAGGCGCTCGGGGATAATGCCGACAGCTTCACCGCCCGCCGCCAACACCGCGTCCGCCACAATCCCCATCAGTCCTTTTTTGCCGCCGCCGTAGATTAAACGGCGTCCCTGTGCGGCCAGCAATTGCCCCAGTTGGCGAGCCTGCTCGGCATAAGCGGGATTGACACCTTCGCTGGCGCCACAAAAAACGCAAATATTGTTTCGCATCCACCTGTTCCTTACTGCACTAAAGAAGCCAGTGGTATAGCGAATTGTCGGCCGGAGTTCAAGTTACGGGCGGAGGAGAGAAATAAAACGTCTGGATCAAAGCGGTTAATAAGGGGAGATAACTTGATTTATTGATACGAGAACATTGGATGCAACGTGTTGGATGCGATGTGCTTTAAGTGGGTTTTGGGATTTTCTGTAAGAGATGGTGGTGGGGGAAGGATGATTCGTCGCTGCGCGACTCACCCTGCGGGCCGCGCTAAAGCGCGTTGTCTCACTGCGTGAGACTCGAACCTTGGTCGAAGCTTCTCATCCTTCCCCAATACGGAGCATTATGGAGGCGATGTGCTTTTAATTCGGTTTTGGGATTTCTTGTAAGAGATGGTGGTGGGGGAAGGATTCGAACCTTCGAAGTCAGTGACGGCAGATTTACAGTCTGCTCCCTTTGGCCGCTCGGGAACCCCACCATGGTATTCATGGATTTGCTGATTTTTTAAGGAATGGGCTAAATTCCTATTGTGTGCTTCTAAGGATTACCGCGCTAAAGCGCGTTGTCTCGCTGCGCTCGGCTCGAACCTTGTCGAAGCTTCTCATCCTCCCCCTCGGCGTTTAATGATATTTCAGCTTTCGCTTCAAGTTCATCAACAGAGAGAAGATGGTGGTGGGGGAAGGATTCGAACCTTCGAAGTCAGTGACGGCAGATTTACAGTCTGCTCCCTTTGGCCGCTCGGGAACCCCACCATATGCATGGCTATTTAACTGGCCTTGCTTGCGAGAGCGCTGTCTCGGTAAGCGGGGCGCATCATATCAAATGAAGCGGATGTGTAAAGCATTGAAATGCAGAAAATGAATCGTTTGCCGTTTTTTTATTCTTGGCGGTGCATCCCTGAACGAAATGCACCGATTTATTGAGCGATTACAGAATAACGGTGCGATTGCCGTAGACGAAGACGCGCTGCGCCAACACCTGATACAGGGCTCGGCTGAGCACGTTTTTCTCTACGTCGCGGCCGGCGCGCATCATATCCTCGGCGGAATAGGTGTGATCGACGTGGATCACGTCCTGCATGATGATCGGGCCTTCGTCGAGATTGTCGTTAACGTAGTGAGCCGTGGCGCCGATGATTTTCACGCCGCGTTCGTAGGCCTGGTGATAAGGCCGCGCGCCGATAAACGCCGGCAGGAACGAATGGTGAATGTTGATCACCTGATTCGGATAATGTTGCACGAAGGCCGGCGTCAGCACGCGCATATATTTGGCCAACACCACGTAATCCGGCTGATATTGATCGATCTTGGCCGTCATTTCGCGGTCGTGCTGTTCGCGCGTCAATCCTTCGTGGCTCACCAGATGGAAAGGAATATCGAAACGCTCCACCAGCGTTTGCAGCGTGTCGTGGTTGCCGATTACGGCGGCGATCTCAACGTCGAGGCCGCCATAGGCGCTTTTCATCAACAGATCGCCCAGGCAGTGCGCCTCTTTGGTGACCAGCACCACGATGCGCCGACGTCCGGTGCTGTGCAACTCACGCAGCGAACCTTCCGGCAGGGCGCTGTCCAGATCGGCCAGCAGCGTGTTGTCGTTGAAAATGCCTTCCAGCTCGGTGCGCATGAAGAAACGCCCGGTGCGGTGATCGACGAACTCATTATTCTGGACGATATTGAGCTCGTGCTTGTAACAGATGTTGGTGATCTTGGCGATCAGCCCTTTGGCGTCCGGGCAGATGGTGCGTAACACTTTTCGTTGTACATTTTGGTGTGGCATGGGTTTGAGGATCCTGTCTGATACTGAACGGCCTGTCTGCGCAGGCGTTAACGTGAAGCGCCGGCCGGCTAGCGCCCGCAGCACTTCTTATATTTTTTCCCTGAACCGCAGGGACATATCGCATTTCGGCCGGGCTGGGGTTTGCTGCCGTCGATATAATACCAACGTTGATCGCGACGAAGGAAGCGTGAGCGCTCATGCATCGCCTGGGGCTCGCCGCTTTCGCCATCGGTGAAGCGGGCGATGAATTCGACGAAGCCTTCGTCCGGCTCATGGCCGGTTTGCTCCTCGACGATCGTCAAGCCCAGCCATTCGGTGTTTTTGAAACTGTCGACGATCGCATTGCGCCATGCTTCGGCGCCGCAGTCGGGGTGCCAGGTGGCGATCAGATAGTCGACGTTATGATTCACGTAGGCGGTGAAGCGTGAACGCATCAGTTGGCCGGGCGTCGGCGCCGGCTGACTGCCGCTGATAAAAGGGGCGCAGCACGCGTTATACGCCAGTCCGCTGCCGCATGGGCATGATTCGGGCAAAATAACTCCTGAGAAAACGAGGCTGAAAATGAATTTAGCGCATATGTTACCTAACAATATTCGTCAGTGACAATCTACCCTGAAAGCAGAGAACACCTTTTACCGAGAGGATGGCGCTATGCGGCAAATCAAGATCGGACTGGCGCTGGGAGCGGGCTCGGCTAAAGGCTGGGCGCACATCGGCGTGATCAATGCGTTAAAGAAACTGGGGATTGAGGTCGATATCGTTGCCGGCTGCTCTGTCGGTGCGTTGGTGGGGGCGGCATTCGCCAGTCACCGTTTGCCGGTGATGGAGCAGTGGGTGCGGTCGTTCAGCTATTGGGACGTCATTCGTCTGATGGATTTTTCCTGGCAGCGCGGCGGTTTGTTGCGCGGCGATCGGGTGTTCACTGCCGTCGGGCAACTGTTGAAGATCAATGATATTGCCGAATGTGCGCTGAAGTTCGGCGCCGTGACGACCAATCTCAGCACCGGCCGCGAACTGTGGCTGACCGAAGGCGATATTCATCAGGCGGTGCGCGCTTCTTGCAGCATGCCAGGTCTATTGGCGCCAGTGTGGGCCGACGGCTATTGGCTGGTGGACGGCGCAGTGGTCAATCCGGTACCGGTGTCGCTCTGCCGGGCGCTGGGCGCCGATATTGTCATTGCGGTCGATCTGCAGCATGACGCGCATTTGATGCAGCAGGATCTGTTCTCGATACGCGGCGAGGACGAACGCCCGGACGATACGCCTGCGGAGACCTGGCGCGGGCGCCTGCGGGAGCGCGTCGGCAGAATGCGCAAGCGCAAACCGACGACGGCGCCGACGGCGATGGAGATTATGAGCACGTCGATTCAAATGCTGGAAAATCGCCTGAAGCGCAACCGGATGGCGAGCGATCCGCCGGACGTTTTGATCCAGCCTTTTTGCCCGCAGATCTCAACGCTGGATTTCCACCGCGCCGATGAAGCGATCGAGGCGGGGTTGCTGGCGGTTGAAAAACAACTGGATCGGTTGTTGCCGTTGATAAAAAATAGATAATTATCGGTTCTTGGTTGGCAATGCGCGGTTGGTCTGTTTCAGACGAGCATAAGTGACCTTTTTGAGCCACTATTACACTATGGAAAGGGACGAGGCTCGGCTGATGGCATTACCACTCACTCACAAGCGTATCTTGATCGTTGAGGACGAACAGGTTTTTCGTTCCGTGCTGGTCGGTTATCTGACCTCGCTGGGCGCTGAAACCGGCGAGGCGACCAACGGTTTACAGGCGCTGAGTGCCGTCGATGACTTCAAGCCGGATCTGATTCTGTGCGATCTCGCGATGCCGGAAATGGGCGGCATCGAATTCGTTGAACACCTGCGTCTGCAGGGGCTGCAGATCCCGGTGCTGGTGATCTCCGCTACCGACAAGATGGCGGACATCGCCAAGGTGCTGCGTTTGGGCGTACAGGATGTGCTGCTGAAGCCGCTGACCGATCTCAATCGCCTGCGTGAGGCGGTGCTGGCGTGTTTATACCCCAATATGTTCACCTCCCAGGCGATTGAAGAGGTTGAGCTGTTTCAGGATTGGGACGCGCTGAGCAAGAATCCTTCCGAAGCCGTCAAACTGCTTAAGCAATTGCAGCCGCCGGTGCAGCAAACCATTGCGCATTGCCGGATCAACTATCGCCAGTTAACCACGGGCGAAAATCCCGGGCTGGTGCTGGATATCGCGGCATTGTCAGAAAAAGACCTGGCGTTCTATTGCCTGGACGTCACGCGCGCCGGTGATAATGGCGTATTGGCGGCGCTGCTGTTACGCGCATTATTTAATGGGTTGCTGCAAGACCATCTGGCTAATCAACAACATCGCCTGCCGCAAATGTCGGCATTGTTAAAGCAGGTTAATCAATTATTGCGGCAGGGGAAATTAGACGGCCAATTCCCGCTGTTGCTGGGATATTATCATGCCGAAAATAAAAACCTGATTCTGGTTTCCGCCGGGCTGCATGCCAACGTCAATACCGGCGACAATCAAATTCAGCTAAGCAACGGCGTGCCGCTGGGCACGCTGGGCGCCACCTACATGAACCAGATCAGTCAACGCTGTACGGCCTGGCAATGCCAGGTATGGGGCAGCGGCGGCCGATTGCGGCTGATGCTCAGCGCCGAATAATGGACGTTGATCGGCGATATCTTAAGCTATTCACTTATCGGTAATTAAACCGTCTATTTCTTCTCCGATTATCAGAACGGGTAATAGTCCTAAATGTTTCCTATTTGTGTTCTGGTTAATGCCAGGCGCGCATAAGCTGGTATACTCCGAAGGTTTTTTTATATCGAGCCCGAGCTCATGAAATGAGCGCTTCAGCTTTAAGAGAGGAAATAATGCCTGCTGTAAATCGCAAAGTCAGAAAAGCCGTGATCCCGGTTGCAGGCTTGGGTACGCGGATGTTACCGGCCACCAAAGCCATTCCGAAAGAAATGCTGCCGCTGGTTGATAAACCGCTGATCCAATACGTCGTCAATGAGTGCATTGCGGCAGGGATTAACGAGATTGTGCTGGTCACCCACTCCTCCAAGAACTCGATCGAAAACCATTTTGATACCAGTTTCGAACTGGAAGCGATGTTGGAAAAACGCGTCAAGCGTCAATTGCTGGACGAAGTGCAGTCAATCTGTCCGAAGGGCGTTACCGTGATGCAAGTCCGTCAGGGGAATGCCAAAGGCTTGGGGCACGCGATTATGTGTGCCTACCCGATGGTGGGCGATGAGCCGGTCGCGGTGGTGTTGCCGGACGTGATCCTTGACGAATACAGCGCCGATCCGAAAAAAGACAACTTGCACGACATGCTGCAGCGCTTCGAAACCACCGGCATCAGCCAGATCATGGTTGAACCTGTGCCGCATAAAGATGTTGGCAACTACGGCGTAGCCGACTGTAAGGGCGTCGAATTGCATCCGGGCGAAAGCGCGCCGATGGTCAGCGTGGTCGAGAAGCCGTCGCCGGAGAAAGCGCCTTCTAACCTGGCGATTGTCGGTCGTTATGTCCTCTCCGCCGATATCTGGCCGCTGTTGGCGAAAACGCCTCCGGGCGCCGGCGACGAAATTCAGCTGACTGACAGCATCGAAATGCTGATGCAGCAGGAAACGGTGGAAGCGTATCACCTGAAAGGCGTGAGCCATGATTGCGGTAACAAACTGGGTTACATGCAGGCCTTCGTGGAATACGGCATGCGCCATGCCAGCTTGGGCAAAGAATTTTCTCAGTGGCTGCAACAGGTCGTTGCCGCTGACAAGAAATAATTGAGTGATCTTTCGTCTTAATTTGAAAACTAGGATTTTCACATGAAAGTAACAGTTTTTGGTATTGGTTATGTGGGTTTGGTGCAGGCCGCCGTACTGGCTGAAGTTGGCCATGACGTTATGTGTATTGATGTCGATGAGCGAAAAGTCGAAAACCTGAAAAAAGGGAATATCCCGATTTTCGAACCGGGTCTGACGCCGCTGGTGCAGCAAAACTATGAGGCCGGCCGTCTGCATTTCACCACCGATGCCAAAGCGGGTGTGGCGCACGGGACTATCCAGTTCATCGCCGTCGGCACGCCGCCGGATGAAGACGGTTCCGCCGACCTGAAGTATGTCACCGCGGTGGCGCGCACTATCGCCGAGCACATGACCGATCGCAAAGTGGTGATCGACAAATCCACCGTGCCGGTCGGTACGGCGGACAAGGTGCGTCAGGTGATGGCTGAAACGCTGGCGAAACGCGGCAGCAACGTGCCGTTTGACGTGGTATCCAACCCGGAATTCTTGAAGGAAGGCGCGGCGGTGGCAGACTGCATGCGTCCTGAGCGCATCGTGATCGGTACCGACAATAAAGATGTGATCGAGCCTATTCGCGAGCTGTACGAACCGTTTAACCGCAATCACGATCGTATGATCATGATGGATATCCGCAGTGCGGAGCTGACCAAATATGCCGCTAATTGCATGCTGGCGACCAAGATCAGCTTTATGAACGAAATGTCCAACCTGGCGGAAATGCTGGGCGCGGACATTGAGAAAGTGCGTCAGGGCATCGGTTCCGACTCACGCATCGGCTATCACTTCATCTACCCGGGTTGCGGCTACGGCGGCTCTTGCTTCCCGAAAGATGTCCAGGCGCTGATCCGTACGGCGGAGCAGATCGGTTACCAACCGAAGCTGTTGCAGGCGGTAGAGCAGGTCAACTATCAGCAGAAAGACAAGCTGAACAGTTTTATCAACGACTACTTCGGCAGCGATCTTAAGGGGAAAACCTTCGCGCTGTGGGGGTTGGCGTTCAAGCCGAATACCGATGACATGCGTGAAGCTTCCAGCCGCGTGCTGATGGAACAGCTGTGGGCCGCAGGCGCCACCGTTCAAGCCTACGATCCGGAGGCGATGAACGAAGTTCAGCGCATCTATGGCCAGCGTGACGATTTGAAGCTGGTGGGCACCAAAGAAGCTGCATTGCACGGCGCCGATGCGCTGGTGATCTGCACCGAATGGCAGAACTTCCGCGCGCCGGACTTTGATGTGATCAAGGGCGCGTTGAAGCAGCCGGTGATCTTCGATGGCCGTAACCTGTACGATCCGGAGCGTTTAGAGAGCCGCGGTTTCACCTATTACGCAATTGGCCGCGGCGCCTCGATTAAACCGGTTATTTAAGGAGTGAGCATGAAATTCCTGGTTACAGGCGCCGCAGGGTTTATCGGTTATCACGTTGCAGAGCGTTTATTGACCGCCGGTCATCAGGTTGTCGGCATTGATAACCTGAATGATTATTATGACGTGGGCCTGAAAACGGCCCGTCTGGATCGACTGGCGGATAAGCCGGGATTCCGCTTTATCAAGCTGGATTTGGCCGATCGTGAAGGCATGGCGGCATTGTTTGCCGGGCATCAGTTCCAGCGAGTCATTCATTTGGGGGCTCAAGCCGGCGTACGTTATTCGCTGGTCAATCCGTTGGCTTATGCCGATGCCAACCTGATCGGTCATTTAAACGTTTTGGAAGGCTGCCGTCATAATAAGGTCGAACATTTACTTTACGCCTCCTCCAGCTCGGTATATGGCCTGAATCGCAAGCTTCCATTCGCCACCGAAGATTCTGTCGATCATCCGGTGTCACTGTATGCGGCGACTAAAAAAGCCAATGAGCTGATGTCCCACAGCTATTCCCATTTATACGGTCTCCCGACGACCGGGCTGCGGTTCTTTACCGTATATGGTCCCTGGGGGCGTCCGGATATGGCGCTGTTCAAATTTACCAAAGCCATATTGGCCGGGGAGAGCATCGACGTATATAACCACGGTGAAATGCACCGCGATTTTACTTACATCGATGATATCGCCGAGGCGATAGTGCGGTTGCAGGCGGTTATTCCGCAGGCGGATCCGTCATGGACCGTTGAGCAGGGCTCGCCGGCAACCAGTTCCGCGCCGTACCATGTTTATAATATCGGCAATAGTGCTCCTGTTAAACTGATGGAATATATCAGCGCTCTGGAGCAGGCATTGGGGGTAACGGCCCGTAAGAATATGCTGCCGATGCAACCGGGCGATGTGATGGATACCAGCGCGGATACGGAAGAGCTTTATCGTGACATTGGTTTTAAACCGGAAACCAGCGTTGAAGAGGGCGTGAAGCGCTTTGTTGACTGGTATAAGGCATTCTATCAGGTTCAATAATTGAACGCGGATAAATGCGAGAGAAGGGGCCTTTGGGTCCCTTTTTTTTCGCTGCGATCTCATGTACGGCGCAAAAGCGAATTAGGATATTTACTAAAAGAGAGAGGAATGACGGGATCAGGGTTATACGCTCTAAAAATGAAAAGGCCCCCCGCAGGGAGCCTTTCAGATACGGACTGAATCGCTATTACAGCAGGAAATCATCCAGAGATTTACCTTGCTCTTCGATTGCTTTCTTAATCACCGCAGGAGTACGGCCTTGGCCGGTCCAGGTTTTCAGTTCGCCGTTTTCGTCTTTATATTGGTATTTAGCTGGACGTGCTGCGCGTTTTGCTTTGCCGGCAGCCTTGTTGGCAGCCATGGTTTGCAGCAGTTCATTTGGATCGATACCGTCAGCAATCAGCATTTCGCGGTATTGCTGCAGTTTACGAGTGCGTTCTTCGATTTCTGCTTGAGCCTGGCTGTCTTCTTCGCGACGTTCGTTCACAACAACTTCCAGTTTCTCGAGCATTTCTTCCAGCGTTTCCAGTGTGCATTCTCTTGCCTGGGCGCGCAGAGTGCGGATGTTGTTCAAAATCTTTAATGCTTCGCTCATTGTCCTAGTCTCAAATTATATTGGTGGGGGGCGTCTCGATAATAATAGAGTGCTCTTTTCTTTTCTGCAATAGCCAAATTGGCTTGAATACTCAAATTTACCTTTAAAAAAACCGTTAATCGGATCAGTCCGACTAATAATAGGAAGGGCTGTTAACTATTACCCTTGGCACGCTTAAGTCAAAATTTCAGCAGACAGGCTTTAAAAGGCGCGTATCACAAGGCTTTCATCGATAAGTTATCGTAGTAATTTATATCAATATTACAATGAGTTCTGTGGGCTTAATCACGCCACGGCAGGCCAGACATTGTAAACAATAGGGGTATATAGGTAAAGATTGCGTCAGTAAACCTTGGCGCGTCGGCGCAGGTGATTAAATGCCCGGTATTGGGCTCGCGTATAATAGACGGGGGCTCCGCCGCGGCTGCAGCGCCAGCGAGAGGGAATGGGCAAGTCGGCATTAATGGGCAAATCACCGGGCTTAACCATTAGCAAGAATTAATAGTGATGACAGGCATACATTATCCTGTAAATAGCTGTAAAAAGAACAGGCCGACAGAACGATATGTTTCGCTTGAAAGCGCATTATTACGGCGAACGCAATATTCGTTCGCTTTGGGCTGAGGCGGGGGGCAGGTTATGGTACACTTACCGTCCTAATCAACATTTTGAATATTTCTTATACCATCGGAGTTGCGGGGCCATGGCTCAACTTTATTTTTATTACTCTGCGATGAATGCCGGCAAGTCCACCGCGCTGCTACAGTCTTCATATAACTATCAAGAGCGCGGTATGCGCACGCTGGTGTTCACTGCGGAGATCGATCACCGCTTTGGCGTAGGCAAAGTCAGTTCGCGCATTGGTTTATCCTCGCAGGCGCAGCTCTATAACAACGACTCGATGCTGTACGCCATGATCCAGCAAGAGCATCAACAGCAGCCGGTGCATTGTGTGCTGCTGGATGAAAGCCAATTCCTGACCAAAGCGCAGGTTGAGCAATTATGCGATGTGGTGGACCAACTGGACATTCCCGTATTGTGTTACGGCTTGCGTACCGATTTTCTCGGCGAGTTGTTTACCGGCAGCCAATATTTGCTGGCCTGGGCCGATAAACTGGTGGAATTGAAAACCATCTGTCACTGCGGGCGTAAAGCCAACATGGTGTTGCGGTTGGATGAGAATGGTAAGGCGATGCACGCCGGCGAGCAGGTGGTGATTGGCGGTAACGAGAGCTATGTCTCCGTCTGTCGCAAGCATTATAAAGAGGCGATTCACTCCCTGGAGTAGGGGCGAAAATGCCGCCAGCGCCCGCTGAGGCGTTTTGGCGGCGGGATAAGAAAAACCGCGCGCCAGGCGCAATAAAAAACCCGCCGAATGGCGGGTTTTTTCATCGGTTCACGGAACCGTTATTTCTTGGACTTCTTTACCGCGGTTTTGGCTGCGGCCGGTGCAGCCGCTTCCTCTTCCACCGTTTCGCTGAACTCGCGGCCATAGAAGGTATCCAGCATGATTTGCTTGAGTTCGGCAATCAGCGGATAGCGTGGGTTGGCGCCGGTGCATTGGTCGTCGAAAGCGTCTTCCGACAGCTTGTCGACTTTCGCCAGGAAGTCGGCTTCTTGCACACCTGCCTCACGGATGGAAGCTGGGATGCCCAACTCGGTTTTCAGCTCGTCCAGCCAGGCCAGCAACTTCTCAATCTTCTGCGCGGTGCGGTCGCCCGGCGCGCTCAGGCCGAGGTGGTCGGCGATTTCAGCGTAGCGGCGGCGCGCCTGAGGGCGGTCGTACTGGCTGAAGGCCGTCTGCTTGGTTGGGTTGTCGTTCGCGTTGTAACGAATGACGTTGGAAATCAGCATCGCGTTAGCCAGGCCGTGCGGAATGTGGAACTCCGAACCCAGTTTGTGCGCCATGGAGTGACAAACCCCGAGGAAGGCGTTGGCGAAAGCGATACCGGCGATGGTGGCGGCGTTGTGCACGCGTTCACGGGCAACCGGGTTCTTCGCGCCTTCTTTATAGCTGGCCGGCAGATACTCTTTCAACAGTTTCAACGCTTGCAGCGCCTGGCCGTCAGAGTATTCGTTCGCCAGCACCGACACGTAGGCTTCCAGCGCGTGGGTCACCGCATCCAGGCCGCCGAAGGCGCACAGGGATTTCGGCATGTTCATCACCAGATTGGCGTCGACAATCGCCATGTCCGGGGTCAGCGCATAGTCGGCCAGCGGGTATTTCTGCCCGGTGGCGTCATCGGTCACGACGGCGAATGGCGTGACTTCCGAACCGGTGCCTGACGTCGTGGTGATGGCGATCATCTTCGCTTTGACGCCCATTTTCGGGAACTTGTAGATACGCTTGCGGATGTCCATGAAGCGCAGCGCCAGATCCTCGAAGTGGGTTTCAGGATGTTCGTACAGCACCCACATGATTTTCGCGGCGTCCATCGGCGAACCGCCGCCCAGCGCGATGATGACGTCCGGTTTGAAGGAGTTCATCTGCTCGGCGCCTTTACGCACGATGCTCAGCGTCGGATCGGCTTCCACTTCGAAGAACACTTCGGTTTCGATGCCGTGTGACTTGAGAACCTTGGTGATCTGGTCAGCATAGCCGTTGTTGAACAGGAAACGGTCGGTCACGATGAAGGCGCGTTTCGCCCCGTCGGTCGCCACTTCTTCCAGCGCGATTGGCAGCGAGCCACGGCGGAAGTAGATCGATTTCGGAAGTTTATGCCACAACATGTTTTCTGCTCGCTTCGCTACAGTTTTCTTGTTGATCAGGTGCTTAGGTCCGACGTTTTCAGAGATGGAGTTACCACCCCAGGAACCGCAACCCAGCGTCAGCGAAGGCGCGAGTTTGAAGTTATACAGGTCGCCGATACCGCCCTGAGAAGCCGGGGTATTGATCAGGATGCGAGCCGTTTTCATTTTATCGCCGAAGTAGGCGATGCGAGCCGTTTGGTTATCCTGGTCGGTATACAGGCAAGAGGTGTGGCCGATACCGCCCATGGCGACCAATTTTTCGGCTTTGGCGACGGCGTCTTCGAAGTCTTTGGCGCGGTACATCGCCAGCGTTGGCGACAGTTTTTCATGGGCGAAAGGTTCGGACTCGTCGACCAGCTTCACTTCGCCGATCAGCACTTTGGTGTTGGCCGGCACTTTAATGCCCGCCATCTCGGCGATTTTCGGCGCGGATTGCCCGACGATGGCCGCGTTCAGGCCGCCGTTTTTCAGGATGATGTCCTGCACCGCCTTCAGTTCTTTGCCCTGCAGCAGATAGCCGCCGTGGGAAGCGAAGCGCTCGCGTACCGCATCATAGATAGCGTCAACGACGATGACCGATTGTTCGGAAGCGCAGATAACGCCGCTGTCGAAGGTTTTGGACATCAGGATAGAGGCGACCACGCGTTTGATGTCTGCGGTCTCGTCCACCACGACCGGCGTGTTACCGGCGCCTACGCCGATTGCCGGTTTGCCGGAGCTGTAGGCGGCTTTCACCATGCCTGGGCCACCGGTGGCCAGGATCAGGTTGATGTCAGGGTGGTGCATCAGCTGGTTGGACAGCTCAACGGTAGGTTGGTCGATCCAACCGATGATGTCTTTCGGCGCGCCGGCGGCGATAGCGGCTTGCAGCACGATGTCGGCGGCTTTGTTGGTGGCATTCTTCGCACGCGGGTGCGGCGAGAAGATGATGCCGTTGCGGGTTTTCAGGCTGATCAGCGCTTTGAAGATCGCGGTAGAAGTTGGGTTGGTGGTAGGAACGATACCGCAAATCAGACCGATAGGTTCGGCGATGGTGATGGTACCGAAAGTGTCATCTTCAGACAGGATGCCACAGGTTTTTTCATCTTTATAGGCGTTGTAGATGTACTCGGAAGCGAAGTGGTTTTTGATCACTTTGTCTTCGACGATACCCATTCCGGATTCTTCCACGGCCATTTTGGCCAACGGGATACGGGCATCAGCAGCGGCGAGGGCGGCAGCGCGGAAGATTTTATCCACTTGCTCTTGAGTGAAGTTGGCATATTCGCGCTGGGCTTTTTTGACACGTGCGACAAGCTCGTTCAGTTCAGCGACATTCGTTACAGCCATAATGCTCTCCTGATAATGTTAAACTCTTTCAGTAAATAAGCCGTGCGAGCCACTAGTATAGTCGTAACGGGGATAAGCGGTGATGAGAATACCGGGGTCTTCCCGCGTTATTTCTTCGCATGCTGCTGATTTGCTTAAAGAGCTTCACCCTACGCCAACCGGAGGGGCAGGCAGTGAGGAGAACGGAACCGGCGATGCCGCGGCCTACTTTGTTCTACTCCCTGACTACGACTAAGAGCTTACCCACTGTTGGGTAGTTGATTTGTGATCTAAATCATGAAAAGTGCAAGCTGACACCTTTCAGCTTGGTGTTTTTGAGAGTGATTCTCAATAACTGTGATCGGTGACTCTTTTTTCAACATAAAAAATCAAAAGGCCATACATCACTTTAACAAAGGGCATTTGTTTTGTTGCCTAACTTGCTGGTAGTCAAAAATGCTGCTCTGGCCGGATGGATTACCCGCGGCAATTCCATTACATTAGCGCGCATAGTCAGCACACCTTTACAGCAATTAACGCGGAGCCATCTGTGGGCCAATCTCTGTTGGATCTTTCCGGCTTTATCAAGTTCTTTGTCGGTCTGTTTGCGCTGGTCAACCCGGTGGGCATCTTGCCGGTGTTTATCAGCATGACCAGTTACCAGGCGGAAGCGGGGCGCAATAAAACCAACCTGACCGCCAACCTGTCGGTTGCCATCATTCTATGGACATCGCTGTTCCTGGGTGAAGGGATATTGCGGATGTTCGGCATCTCCATCGATTCGTTCCGCATCGCCGGCGGTATTTTGGTGGTGACCATCGCCATGTCGATGATCAGCGGCAAGCTGGGTGAAGATAAGCAGAACAAACAGGAGAAATCGGAGAGCGCGATCCGCGAAAGCATCGGCGTGGTGCCGTTAGCGCTGCCGTTGATGGCGGGGCCGGGGGCGATCAGTTCCACCATCGTGTGGAGTTCCCGTTATCACAATTGGCAAAGTCTGCTCGGCTTTACGGTGGCGATCGCCTTATTCGCTTTTTGCTGCTGGTTATTGTTCCGCGCCGCGCCGCTGTTGGTGCGTTTGCTTGGGCAGACCGGCATCAACGTGATCACCCGTATCATGGGCCTGTTGCTGATGGCGCTCGGGATCGAATTTATCGTTACCGGCATTAAGGCGATATTCCCCGGCCTGTTGTAATCGCTCTCGTTTGGCCGCGTCTCTGTCCTTGAGCGCGGCTAAAATTAATTTTAAAAGTTAAATTATTTATTGGTTCGCATTATTATAGTGCACAAGATGAATAAAATTTATGCCATTGCACTCTTATGTTGCATAAATCTCATGTTGCTGCTTAAAAAAAACGCTAAGCGTTATTTAAGACACTTTTCTTTCCCCATTTCCGCGCGTTTTCTCCTCGTTAAACGGTAAAGCTGTTGTTAAATTAATCACATCATTCTGTGGGGCTTGTCTCACTTTCATCCAGGTGTTATTAGTGATTAACCGCCTGTAGGCAGGTGTTTGTTCTTTGAATGGCTGGTTTGTTAACTGAATGTTTCTTTGTGCGGCGACGGGATTGCGCCGACAGTTTCAAATGAAACTAATTTTGAGTTTTCTCCTTCAAAATCAAAGTTGTTTTCATGTTTTCCTTTGCCCTTCATCACAAGGGCTGGATCGGGCTTGGTGCGATAAAAGAGAATTGCTTAACATTTTTGTAAAATTTATTGGCTATGGAATTTGGCTTCTGCTAATTTCCGAGCAACTTTCCCGTGGTCAATTAACTGAAATGCGCCATAAAAACGGGAATGATTTTTGCTGGTATCCGTTTATTTAGAATTCTTATAAACACTTCACAAACTTCGATAAGCGATGCTTGTCGGTGAAAAGGAGCCTCGATTATGCAGCAAACCCCGAAGCGCACTTCTTTGACCTTGTTGATTAGCGGCGCGTTGAGCGTCATCGCCGTAAATAGCAGTTTGGCGGCGGAGGTTCCGGCCGGCGTCCAATTGGCGCAGCAGCAGAATATTGTCATCAACAACGGCAGCGAAGTGGCTTCATTGGATCCGCATAAGGTCGAGGGCGTACCCGAGAGCAATATCATTCTTAACCTGCTGGAAGGGCTGGTGAGCACCGACGCCAACGGGCATGTAGTGCCGGCGGCGGCAGCGAGCTGGGAAAACCAGGATTATCGGCAGTGGACCTTCCACCTGCGCCCCGGCGCGGTGTGGAGCGACGGCAGCCCGGTCACCGCGCAAGACTTCGTCTACAGTTGGCAGCGCCTGGCCGATCCGAAAATCGCTTCGCCCTACGCCAGTTACCTGCAGTACACCAAAGTCGAGAATATCGACGACATCTTGACTGGCAAAAAGAGCCCGCAGACTCTCGGCGTCAAGGCGCTGGACGATCAAACGCTGCAGGTGACCCTGAGCGAACCGGTGCCGTATTTCATCAGCATGCTGAGCCACACGTCGCTCAAACCGGTCAAACGCGCGGTGGTGGAGAAATTCGGCGACAAATGGACGCTGCCCGCCAACTATGTCGGCAACGGCGCTTACCGCCTGAAAGAATGGGTGGTGAACGAGCGCATTGTGCTGGAGCGCAGCCCGAGCTACTGGAATAACAAGCAGACGGTGATCAACCAGGCGACCTTCCTGCCGATCGCTTCTGAAGTCAGCGACGTCAATCGCTTCCGCAGCGGCGAGATCGATATCACCAACAGCGCCATTCCGCCGTACCTGTACGTCAAAATGAAGCGCGAAGTGCCCGATCAACTGCACGTTAACCCTTATCTGTGCACTTTCTATTACGAACTCAATAACCAGCGGGCGCCGTTCACCGATCCGCGGGTGCGTGCGGCGGTGAAGATGACGCTGGATCGCGACATTATCGCCAACAAAATCATGGGCCAGGGGCAGATCCCGGCCTACAGCTTCACGCCGACCTTCACCGAAGGCGCCAACTTCACGCAGCCCGCGTGGGCCGGCTGGAGCCAGGAACAGCGCAACGCCGAAGCCAAAAAACTGCTGGCGGAAGCGGGTTACAGCGCCGCCAAGCCGCTGAAGTTCTCGCTGCTGTACAACACCTCCGATCAAAACAAACAGCAGGCGATCGCCGCCGCATCGATGTGGAAGAAGAACCTCGGCGCCGACGTCACGCTGCGCAACCAGGAGTGGAAGACTTCGCTGGAAAGCCGCCATCAGGGGCAGTACGACGTGGCGCGCGCCACCTGGTGCGGGGATTACAACGAGCCGAGCGCCTTCCTGAACCTGGTGCTGTCCAACAGCAGCATCAACACCGTGTTTTACAAGAGCCCGGCGTTCGACGCCATCATGGCCGCCACGCTGAAGGCGCCGGATGAAGCCGCGCGCGCCGCGCTCTACCAACAGGCGGAAACGCAGTTGGACAAAGACTCCGCATTGATTCCGGTGTATTACCGCGTCAGTGCGCGTTTGATCAAACCGACGGTAGGCGGGTTCACCGGCAAAGATCCGCTGGACTATACCGACGTTAAAAATCTGTACATCATCAAGCAGTAAAAGGGGTATTCCTCACGCTGAACCGCAGGGGAATATGGGGAAGGCCCGCCGCCGCATTCGTTCCGCAGCGGCGGGAAAACAGAGTCCGCTTACGGGCAACGCAGGTTCCACGAAGAGCCTGTGATAATAAAAAACTGGAGTCGATAAGTATGACCAACATCACGAAGAAAACCCTCATTGCCGCCGGCGTCATCGCCGCGCTCGGCATCACAGCAACCACCTCCGCCTTCGCGGCCGACGTTCCTGCAGGCGTGCAACTGGCCGACAAGCAAGAAATCGTCAAAAACAACGGTTCCGAAGTGCAGTCGCTTGACCCGCATAAAATCGAGGGCGTGCCGGAAAACAACGTGACCCGCGATCTGATGGAAGGCCTGGCGAACAACAGCCCGGACGGTTCCATCGTGCCGGGCGTCGCGGAAAGCTGGGATAACAAGGATTTCAAAGTCTGGACCTTCCACCTGCGTAAAGACGCCAAATGGTCCAACGGCAAGCCGGTGACGGCGCAAGATTTCGTCTACAGCTGGCAGCGCGTGGTGGATCCGAAAACCGCGTCGCCTTACGCCAGCTACCTGCAGTACGCCCATGTGGAAAACGTCGATGACATCATCGCCGGTAAAAAAGACAAGTCGACGCTAGGCGTGAAGGCCATCGACGACCACACCTTCCAGGTGACCCTGAGCGAGCCGGTGCCTTATCTGGTTGAAATGACCCCGCACTACGCCATGAAACCGGTTTATAAGGACGCGGTAGAGAAGTTTGGCGAGAAGTGGACGCTGCCGGCCAACTACGTCAGCAACGGCGCCTATAAACTGAAAGACTGGGTTGTCAACGAACGCATCGTACTGGAACGTAACCCGGAATACTGGGATAACGCCAAAACCATCATCAATAAAGTGACGTTCCTGCCTATTTCGTCGGAAGTGACCGACGTTAACCGCTACCGCACCGGTGAAATCGACATGACCTACAACAACATGCCGATCGAACTGTTCCAGAAGTTGAAGAAAGAGATCCCGAAAGAGGTGCACGTCGATCCTTATCTGTGCACCTACTATTACGAAATCAACAACCAGAAGGCGCCGTTCACCGATGCGCGCGTGCGTGAAGCGCTGAAGCTGGGCATGGACCGCGACATCATCGTCAACAAGGTGAAAAACCAGGGCGATCTGCCGGCCTACAGCTTTACGCCGCCATACACCGACGGCGCCAAGCTGACCCCGCCGGAGTGGTTCGGCTGGACGCAGGAAAAACGCAACGAAGTGGCGAAGAAACTGCTGGCGGACGCCGGCTACGGCCCGGGTAAACCGCTGACCTTCTCCCTGCTGTACAACACCTCCGATCTGCACAAGAAGCTGGCGATCGCCGCCGCCTCCATCTGGAAGAAAAACCTGGGCGTGGACGTGAAGCTGGTGAACCAGGAGTGGAAAACCTTCCTGGATACCCGCCATCAGGGCACCTATGACGTATCGCGCGCCGGCTGGTGCGCCGACTACAACGAGCCGAGCTCGTTCCTGAACATGATGCTGTCCGACAGCAGCAGTAACACCCCGCACTACAAGAGCGCCGAGTTCGACAAGCTGATGGCCAACGTGTTGACCGCGAAGACCAAAGACGAGCGCGCCGATCTGTATCAGAAAGCGGAAGTTCAGCTGGATAAAGATTCCGCCATCGTTCCGCTGTATTACTACGTGAACGCCCGTTTGGTGAAACCTTACGTTGGTGGCTACACCGGCAAAGACCCGCTTGATAACGTGTACGACAAAAACCTGTACATCATCAAGCATTGATACGGTAAGAGCCGGCGGCGCAGGCCGCCGGCCCATGTTGAGAATAATAAGCCGTCATCAGGCTGTCGCACAGGGTTAGGGCAATGCTGAAATTTATACTTCGTCGCTTGTTGGAAGCGATCCCGACACTATTTATCCTTATTACCATCTCATTCTTCATGATGCGCCTCGCGCCCGGCAGTCCATTTACCGGGGAACGCGCATTGCCGCCGGAAGTCATGGCGAATATCGAAGCCAAATACCATTTGAACGACCCGATCTGGAAACAGTACGGTCATTATCTGGCGCAGCTTGCGCAGGGAGACTTCGGCCCGTCCTTTAAATACAAGGACTATTCGGTCAACGATTTGGTGGCCAGTTCTTTCCCGGTGTCTGCCAAGCTCGGTCTGGCCGCGTTTCTGTTGGCGGTGGTGCTGGGCGTTAGCGCCGGCGTGATCGCGGCGTTGAATCAAAACACCAAATGGGACTATACGGTGATGGGGTTCGCCATGACCGGGGTGGTGATACCCAGTTTCGTGGTGGCGCCGCTCTTGGTGCTGATCTTCGCGATTACGTTGAAATGGCTGCCGGGCGGCGGCTGGAACGGCGGCGCGCCTAAGTTCATCATCTTGCCGATGGTGGCGCTGTCGCTGGCCTATATCGCCAGCATCGCCCGTATCACGCGCGGCTCGATGATTGAAGTGTTGCACTCCAACTTCATTCGCACCGCGCGCGCCAAAGGTTTGCCGATGCGCCGCATCATTTTCCGCCACGCGCTGAAGCCGGCGCTGCTGCCGGTACTGTCCTACATGGGCCCGGCGTTCGTCGGGATCATCACCGGCTCGATGGTGATCGAAACCATCTACGGTCTGCCGGGGATCGGCCAGCTGTTCGTTAACGGCGCGCTGAACCGCGACTACTCCCTGGTGTTGAGCCTGACCATTCTGGTGGGCGCTCTGACCATTCTGTTCAACGCGATCGTCGATGTGCTGTATGCGGTCATCGATCCGAAAATCCGTTATTAATCTGGAGCACGCGAATGATGTTGACTAAAAAGAACAGCGAAGCTCTGGAGCACTTCAGCGAGAAGCTGGAAGTGGAAGGGCGCAGCCTGTGGCAAGACGCGCGTCGGCGCTTTATGCACAACCGCGCGGCGGTCGGCAGCCTGTTCATTCTGGCGCTGATCACGCTGTTTGTGGTGCTGGCGCCGATGCTGTCGCAATTTGCCTACGACGATACGGATTGGGCGATGATGTCCGCCGCGCCGAGCATGGAATCGGGGCACTACTTCGGCACCGACTCCTCCGGGCGTGATCTGCTGGTGCGCGTGGCGATCGGCGGGCGCATCTCGCTGATGGTCGGCGTGGCCGCCGCGCTGGTGGCGGTAGTGGTGGGCACCCTGTACGGCGCGATGTCCGGCTATCTGGGCGGTAAGGTCGACTCGGTGATGATGCGCCTGCTGGAGATCCTCAACTCCTTCCCGTTCATGTTCTTCGTTATCCTGCTGGTGACCTTCTTTGGTCAGAATATCCTGCTGATCTTCGTGGCGATCGGCATGGTGTCGTGGCTGGATATGGCGCGTATCGTGCGCGGGCAAACCCTTGGCCTGAAGCGCAAGGAGTTCATCGAAGCGGCGCTGGTGTGCGGCGTCTCCACGCGCAATATCGTGCTGCGGCATATCGTGCCTAACGTGCTCGGCGTGGTGGTGGTGTATGCCTCGCTGCTGGTGCCGAGCATGATCCTGTTCGAATCCTTCCTCAGCTTCCTGGGGCTGGGCACGCAGGAACCGTTGAGCAGCTGGGGCGCATTGCTCAGCGACGGCGCCAACTCAATGGAAGTTTCACCGTGGTTGCTGCTGTTCCCGGCGGGTTTCCTGGTCGTCACTCTGTTCTGTTTCAACTTTATCGGCGATGGCCTGCGTGACGCCCTCGACCCGAAAGATCGTTAAGGAGTGCAACCATGAGCACCATTGAACATCCTCAACTGCAAACCGCCGCCGGCGTCAAATCGTCGCCGCTGCTGGACGTGAAAGACCTGCGCGTCACGTTTTCCACCCCGGACGGCGACGTGACGGCGGTGAACGATCTGAACTTCGATCTGCGCGCCGGTGAAACGCTGGGCATCGTCGGTGAATCCGGCTCCGGCAAATCGCAGACCGCGTTCGCCCTGATGGGGCTGCTGGCCAGCAATGGCCGCATCGGCGGCTCGGCCAAATTCAACGGCCGTGAAATCCTCAACCTGCCGGAAAATCAGCTCAACAAACTGCGGGCCGAGGAAATCTCGATGATCTTCCAGGACCCGATGACCTCGCTGAACCCTTATATGCGCGTTGGCGAACAGCTGATGGAAGTGCTGATGCTGCATAAGAAAATGAGTAAAAGCGAAGCCTTCGAAGAGTCGGTACGCATGCTTGACGCGGTGAAAATGCCGGAAGCGCGCAAGCGCATGCGCATGTACCCGCACGAGTTTTCCGGCGGCATGCGCCAGCGCGTGATGATCGCCATGGCGCTGCTGTGCCGGCCGAAGCTGCTGATCGCCGATGAACCGACCACCGCGCTGGACGTGACCGTCCAGGCGCAGATCATGACGTTGCTCAACGAGCTGAAGCGCGAGTTCAACACCGCCATCATCATGATCACCCACGATCTGGGCGTGGTGGCCGGCATCTGCAACAAGGTGCTGGTGATGTACGCCGGGCGTACCATGGAATACGGCAGCGCGCGCGAGGTGTTCTACCAGCCGAGCCACCCGTATTCCATCGGTCTGTTGAACGCGGTGCCGCGTCTCGACGCCGAAGGCGAGGCGTTGCTGACCATTCCCGGCAACCCGCCGAACCTGCTGCGGTTGCCGAAAGGCTGCCCGTTCCAGCCGCGCTGCCCGTACGCCATGGAACAGTGCGCGAGCGCTCCACCGTTGGAGCAATTTGGGGAAGGGCGCCTGCGCGCCTGCTTTAAACCGGTGGAGGCGTTGGTATGACAGCAGTAACCGACAAGAAAGTGCTGCTCGAAGTGGCCGATCTGAAAGTGCATTTCGACATTCATGACGACAAGCAGTGGTTCTGGCAGCCGCCGAAAACCCTGAAGGCGGTCGACGGCGTTACGCTGCGGCTGTTCGAGGGGGAAACCCTGGGCGTGGTCGGCGAATCCGGCTGCGGCAAATCCACCTTCGCGCGCGCCATCATCGGCCTGGTGAAGGCCACCAGCGGGCGCGTCGCCTGGCTGGGTAAAGATCTGCTGGGCATGAGCGACGCCGACTGGCGCAAAACCCGCAGCGATATCCAGATGATCTTCCAGGATCCGCTGGCTTCGCTCAACCCGCGCATGACCATCGGTGAAATCATCGCCGAGCCGCTGCGTACCTACTACCCGAAAATGCCGCGTCAGGAAGTGAAGGACAAGGTCAAGGCGATGATGCTGAAGGTCGGCCTGCTGCCTAATCTGATCAACCGTTATCCGCACGAGTTCTCCGGCGGCCAGTGCCAGCGTATCGGCATCGCGCGCGCGCTTATCCTCGAACCGAAGCTGGTGATCTGCGACGAGCCGGTCTCCGCGTTGGACGTGTCGATTCAGGCGCAGGTGGTGAATCTGCTGCAGCAGCTGCAGCGCGAAATGGGGCTGTCATTGATCTTTATCGCCCACGATTTGGCGGTGGTGAAACACATTTCCGATCGCGTGCTGGTGATGTATCTGGGCCATGCGGTGGAGCTGGGCACCTATGACGAGGTGTACCACAATCCGCAGCACCCTTATACCAAGGCGCTGATGTCGGCGGTGCCGATCCCGGATCCGGACAAGGAGAAGGAAAAGCAGATCCAGCTGTTGGAAGGGGAGCTGCCTTCGCCGATCAACCCGCCGTCCGGCTGCGTGTTCCGCACTCGCTGCCCGATCGCCGGGCCGGAGTGCGCCAAGACGCGTCCGCTGCTGGAGGGCAGTTTCCGTCATGCGGTTTCGTGCCTGAAGGTCGATCCGCTGTAATGCGCCGCTAGCCGGCAACAAAAAGCCCCGCTGAATAAGCGGGGCTTTTTTTATCCGATGCGCTGGCGGCGAATCACTCTTTCCACAGAATGTGGCACAGCTTGTGGTCTTTCTCGCGGCAGATCAGCACGCGGGCGAACACGTCGTTGATCGGCTCGCCGTCGCTGTCCGCCAGACCGATCACCACTTCGGCGAAGAAGTCCGGGTTCAGGTCGTAATCCACGTGCTCGCTCCAGTCTTCGGAGGGGTCGTACAGTTCTGCGCCGCCGCGCTCTTCAAACTGCAGATTGAACAGCAGAATATCCGCCGGATCCAGATTGTCGCCGGCCAATTCGAGGAAGATGTCGTAGGCCTGTTCCAGCGTTTCGTCTTCGGTAAGGCGGTTATTCAAATCCATAAAAAAATCCTGATAACAAATGATTTGGCGCTATTAAAGCACGCTCGCCGCGGCTTTTACAGCAACGGGCTGAAAAAGTAGAACAGGCGCTCGACCAGGCGGTGCCAGAACGGCCGCTTCAGCCACTCTTTGGCGTTCAGCAGCTTGGAGCGAGCGATGTAATCTTCCTGCACGCAGGCCAGATCGCTGCCGAAGCCGTCGTCGTCGATCACCAGGGTGATTTCGAAATTCAGCCACAGGCTGCGCATATCCAGATTGACGGTGCCGACCAGGCTGAGCTGGCCGTCGACCAGCACGCTCTTGGTATGCAGCAGGCCGCCTTCGAACTGATAGATTTTCACGCCGGCTTCCAGCAGCTCGGAGAAGAACGCCCGGCTGGCCCAGCGCACCATCATCGAATCGTTGTCGCGCGGCACGATGATGCTGACCTCGACGCCGCGCAAAGCGGCGGTGCAGATGGCGTGCAGCAGATCGTCGCTCGGCACGAAGTACGGCGTGGTCATGATCAGCTGTTCGCGCGCGGAATAAACCGCGGTCAGCAGCGCCTGGTGGATCATTTCCTCGGGGAAGCCGGGGCCGGAGGCGATCACCTGAATGGTGTGGCCGCTTTCCTGCTCGAACGGCATGATGTTGACGTCCGGCGGCGGCGGCAGAATGCGCTTGCCGGTTTCAATTTCCCAGTCGCAGGCATAGACGATGCCCATGGTGGTGGCCACCGGGCCTTCCATGCGCGCCATCAGATCGATCCATTGACCGACGCCCGCATCCTGTTTGAAATAGCGTGGATCGACCATGTTCATGCTGCCGGTATAGGCGATGTAGTTGTCGATCAGCACCACCTTGCGGTGCTGGCGCAGATCCATGCGGCGCAGGAATACGCGCAGCAGGTTGACCTTCAGCGCTTCGACCACTTCGATGCCGGCGTTGCGCATCATCGCCGGGTAGGGGCTGCGGAAAAATTGCAGGCTGCCGGCGGAGTCCAGCATCAGACGGCAGTGTACGCCGCGCCGCGCGGCGGCCATCAGCGATTCGGCCACCTGATCGACCAGGCCGCCGGGCTGCCAGATATAGAACACCATTTCGATGTTGTGGCGCGCCAGCTCGATATCGCGGATCAGCGCTTTCAGCGTGTCGTCGGTGGTGGTGAGCAACTGCAGCTGGTTGCCCTTGACGCCGTCGATGCCCTGGCGGCGGTTGCACAGCTGGAACAGCGGTTCGGCGACTTTACTGTATTCGGTGGCGAAGATGCGGCGACTCTCTTTCAGCTCTTTCAGCCAGCGCGCGGTCGACGGCCACATGGCCTTGGCGCGCTCGGCCCGGCGCTTGCCCAGATGTAGCTCGCCGAACGATAAATAGGCGACGATGCCGAACAGCGGCAGAATATAGATAACCAGCAACCAGGCCATGGCAGAGGGAACCGCACGGCGTTTCATCAAAATGCGCATCGTCACGCCGGCGATCAGCAGCCAGTAGCCGAACACCATGAGCCAACTGATTACGGTATAAAATGTTGTCATAAAGGCGAAAAATCCCGTTCGCAAACCACCAATGATGAGTGTACGCACAGATCGGTCAAGGCGAAACCTTTTATCGGCGCTTATGTTACATAAATATGATGAAGTTAAGGCACTTGCCGAAATCGAAAGGGCGGCTTTTAGCGGCGCGGCGCCTGCGATGTTGCCGATAACGGCGACTTGGATCGCGGGCTGAAAGGGCTATAATGCCCGCGGTTGGCATTAGACGAACGAGTGACGGAATTATGAGACGCAGTAGAAATGAAGTGGGCCGTTGGCGAATGTTGCGGCAGAGCCAACGCCGTCGGCATCGTTGGTTGGAGCGCCAGTCTTGCAGCAATCGCCATATTATCCGGGTGCGCCGTCGCCTGGACGATCAGCATCGGCGCGCGCTGCTGTTTGCGGTATCCTGCGAGTGGTAAAACGAAAACAGTCCCGTGAGGGACTGTTTTGTTATGGCGCCTGGGTTTATTTGCCGAGGTAGGCGTTGAGCATCCAGACCTGTTTTTCCTGCTCTTTGATGTAATCGCTCATCAGCGACGCGGTGCCTTCGTCGCCGGCGTCCGCCGCGACCGTCAGCAGTTCACGCTGCTGTTGCAGCAAGATTGAATACCCTTCCAACAGGCCGCGCAGCGTGCCCTTATCATCGGTCACATTGGTGTGTTCCTTGATATCGGCGGTTTTCAGATAGTCGCTGTAAGCGTGGCGCGGCTGCGAGCCCAGCGTCAGAATGCGTTCCGCCAGCTCATCCACCTTGGTCAGCAGATCGTTGTAAGTTTCTTCGAATTTCGCGTGCAGCTCAAAGAATTGCGGGCCGGTAATATTCCAGTGATAGCCGCGCACGTTCATATACAGCACCTGATAATTCGCCAACAGCGCATTTAGCGCTTCGGCGAGTTTTGCCGATTGTTTACTGTCGAGGCCGATATGGGTTTTCGCTGCTTTCTTCGCCGTTGCCATAATAATCTTCTCCTGATTATTCGTTCCAAGGGTAGACAGAATCAATTTCCATAGCTGTTACAGTAACCGGATTTATCGCAGGGTTAAACACGATAACAGGCATCATTGCCATCGCTCAAACCGATGACGATAAATCCGTCGAGCAAATTGCCGAATCAGTTTACGCAGGATCCGCAGGCGAAAAAAGCCGCTTTTATCGGTTACTTGCGCAGCGCCAGTTTTACCACGCCGGCGCCCAGCGCCATTAACAGCGCGGCGGCGATCAGCACCATGATAAACGCGCGATCGAAGGCCAAACGCGCCAACTGCGTCAGCTGCTGCGCGCGATCGGCCGCCATCCCGGCCGCCAGGCGCAACGCCTCGTCGATGCTGTCGTAGGCCAACTCGCTGACCGGCAGCTCCGCCGGCAGCGCCAGACTATGGCTGTAGACCGCCGTCATCAGCCCGCCGAGCAACGTCACGCCCAGCACGCCGCCCAGCTCGTAGGAAACGTCCTCGATCGACGCCGCCATGCCGGATTTCTCCTCCGGCGCGTTCAGCATGATGGCGGTGGACGCGGCGGTGATCACGCCGCCGAGACCAAAGCCCACCAACGCCAGGCTCACCAGCTGCAGCGCCATGCTGCTTTGATACAACAGGGCGAGGCCGGCGATGCCGAAGGCGGTCAGGGCGAAACCGCCGAGGATGATGCTGCGTTCGCCATAGCGCGGCAACAGTAAACCGGCCATCGGCCCCGCCAGCGCCGAGGCCAGCGGGATCGGCAAGATGAACAGCGCCGCCTGCAGCGGACTGAGGCCGAGCACCAGCTGCAGGCGTTGGCTGAGCACCAGCTCGACGCCGATCAGGGCCACCATCGACAGCAGCGCCACGCCGATGCCGCCGGCGAACAGCCGGTTGCGAAACAGGGAGAAATCGATCATCGGGTGGGCGCTGCGCTGCTGGCGACGCACGAACAGCGCCAGGAACAGGATGCCGATCAGGGCCGCTGCGAGCAACGCGCTGACGTCAGGCGCCGGCTTACTCAGTTCCTTCAGCGCATAGATAGCGCCGACCAGACCGATCATGATCTGCACCGAGCCGACGATATCGGCGGGGCGCGGGTTATCGCCGCCGCAGCGGGGGATCAGTTTCCACGCCAGCGGCCAGACCAGCAACACCACCGGTACGTTGATCAGGAACACCGATCCCCACCAGAAATACTCCAGCAGCAGGCCGCCGACCACCGGGCCGATGGCCGCGCCGCCCGAGGCCACCGAGGCCCAGATGCCGATCGCCAGCGCGCGTTCGCGTTCGTCGGTAAAGACGTGGCGCACGATGGACAGCGTGGCGGGCATCATCATTGCCGCGCCAACGGCGAGGAACACCCGTGCGGCGATCAGCCATTCGGCGGTGGGCGAAAAGGCGGCGCACAGCGAAGCGACGGCAAACACCGGCAGCCCGGCGAGAAACAGCCGCTTATGGCCGACGCGATCGCTCAGCATGCCGGCGCCGGGCAGCAGCCCGGCGACCACCAGCGGGTAGGCGTTGACGATCCAGAGTTTTTGCGAGGCGCTGGCGTCCAGCGCCTGGGTTAAACGTGGCAGAGCGGTATAGAGCACCGTCATGTCGATAACAATCAGGAAAAGGGCGCTGGCGACCATCGTCAGGATCAACCAGCGGTTCTTGGCGTACATAAGTCATAATCCAGTTTACGTGGGCGGCGCGAAGGCGCCGCCATTGCGGTAACCCTCCGGCGATGCCGGGTGGTATACTGGTGATAATATATATCCATACGTTCGTATTGAAAAGAAGGGTTTCTTAATGGGACGTCAACGCAGCATCGATCGCGACAAGGTTTTGGACACCGCCGAAGAGATTGTCGCCACCCAGGGCGCCGCCGGTTTGACCATCGACGCCGTCGCCAAAGCGATGGGGATCTCCAAGGGCGGGGTGCAGTATTGCTTCGGCAGCAAAGACGCCCTGATCGACGCGATGTTCGATCGCTGGGGCAGCGCCTATGAAACGCTGTTCGCGGAGATCGCCGGCGACGATCCTTCGCCGCAGACCGGCGTGCGGGCGCATATGCTGGCGACGCAAAGTTCGGATCAGACCGCCAGCGCCAAGGCCGCCGGGTTGATGGCGACGCTGATTCAAACGCCGGAGCATCTGGCGAGCACGCGCGAATGGTACCGCAGCCGCATCGCCGGGCTGGATTTGACTACCGAAGAGGGTAAGCGCGCGCGGCTGGCGTTTTTGGCCACCGAAGGCGCCTTTATGCTGCGTTATTTCGGTTTGATGGATATCGGCCAGGCGGAATGGGAAACGATGTTCGCCGATATGCAGGCGTTGATTTTAACGGGCAGCGCCTATCGCACTGATAGCTAGTAAAGCGTGCGGCGAAAGGCGTATGTTTATCGCACAAGATATTCCCTCGAAGAACTTTTTAGCCAGCCCCTCCGTGCTGGCTTTTTTTTGCCTGCGGCAAGCTTCGGAGCAAAGGCCCCCTGAGTACAGGGGGCGCCGGACATTACTTGCGCGCGTCCAACAGTTGCTGGGCATTCTCTGCGGTGACGACGGTCCACGGAATATAATAATGCTTCTGCGTGCCGCCCTCCCATTTCAGATCTTTGGCGTACTGTTTCCAGATATCCGACTGTGGTTGATAACTTTCCCCTTTCACGGCGCGCAGCGCGACGTCGATGGAACCCTGCATCTGGCCTTTGGCATCTTGCAGAATAGAGACCATTTCACCGGCCTGCACCGCATGAATCGCGTCAGAGACGCCGTCAACGCCGGCAATCGCGAAGTCCTTCACATTCAGGCCGGCGCCTTTGATCGCTTCGATAGCGCCCAGCGCCATCTCGTCGTTCTGGCCAATCACGCCGTTGATTTTACCCCGGTGTTTCTGCAGCCAGTTTTCCATCAGCGGCTGCGCTTCCGCGCGTGACCAGTTGGCCGTTTTGCGCTCAAGTACCGTGACCTGGCCGGCGCCGCACTCGGCAATCGCTTTATCATTGCCTTTGCCGCGCTGGATCTCGCCGCTGCCGCCTTTCGGGCCTTCGATAATCACCACGTTCACCTTCCGGCTCTTGCAGTCGAGTTTGTCCAGGACGGCTTTGGCTTCCAGATACCCGCCCAGCTCGTCATTAGACACCACTTCAGACGTCATCGCGTCCGTGTTCAGGCGCGCGTTGGTGACCACCACCGGAATTTTGGCTTCGTTGGCATTGGTGACGATATCGATATTGGCCTCAAAATCCATCGGGTTGACGATAATGGCATCGGCGCGCGTCTGGATAGCGGTGGCGGCCTGATCGTTTTGCACCGATGCATCATAACGCCCATCGTAGAAGGTCAGCACGGCTTCGCCGCTTTTCACCGCCGGGTGTTCCTTGCCGAACCTTTCCATCAATTGCACGAACTCGGCTTTGTTGCCGTACATCAATACCGCGATTTTTACCGGGGCGGCCTGAGCCGCCGACAGGCTGCCGAGCATCATGGCAGAGGCAAACAACGCTATCTTGGTCTTATTCATGGTTTTCTCCTGGTAGAGTTGGGTCTGATGTTATTAATCGCGCTGTTGCTTACGCGATGGGTCGAGCAATACGGCAAGAACGATCAATGCGCCTTTGATAATTTGTTGGTAATACGATTGCACGCCGAGCAGATCGAGGCCGTTATTCATCACCCCGATAATCAGCACGCCGAAGAAAGTGCCGACCAGCGTACCGACGCCGCCGGCCATGCTGGTGCCGCCGATCACCACCGCCGCGATAGCGTCCAGCTCATACCCAGCGCCGGCGTTGGTTTGCGCCGAACCGGTGCGCGCGGTGAGGATCAGGCCGGCGATGCCGGCCAGCGCGCCGCACAGCGTATACACCAGTATTTTGATGCGCGTGACGTTAATCCCCGAGGTGCGCGCGCTTTTCGGGTTGCCGCCGACGGCGTAGATGTAGCGCCCGAAGAGGGTTTTATTCAGCACGAGCCAGGCGAGGGCGAACAGCACGATGAAGATGATGACGGGCACCGGAACGCCGCCGACATAGCCATTGCCTAACCAGCGGAAATCGCTGTTCAATTGCGATACTGGATTGCCGTTGGTGGTCAACATGGTTAACCCGCGCGCCGCGGAGAGCATGCCCATGGTGACGATAAACGGCTGCAACCGGTAGCGAGCCAACACGGTGCCGTTCACCAGGCCGCAGACGATGCCGATCCCCAGCGCCACGATCAGCGGCGCCATGACGGCGGTCGCGGTATCGCCGATAGCCAATCCGCTATTGTTGGTGGCGAAACGGGCGGCGACGATGCCGCTTAACGCCAGCACCGAGCCGACGGAGAGATCGACGCCGGCCGTGATGATGACGAAGGTCATACCTATCGCCAGAATGCCGTTGATCGAGACCTGGCGCAGTACGATCAGGGTGTTTTCATTGCTGAGAAAATAATTGCTGCTCCAGGCTCCCTGGGCGACCTGATATTCGCCAATCAGCGCCACGATCAGGCACAGCGCGAAAAAGGCGATGATAATGCCGTATTTGTGCATACGGCGCTTATTGCGGGTGAAAAATGACATTCCTGGTGATAAGGAGTGGGCGCTGCTCATTTTGTTTTTCTCTCTCTGTTAAACCGCAAGTTTCATCAGTGCTGCCTGAGTCGCATCGGCTGCCGCAAGCTCGCCGGCCAACTGCCCGTCACGAAACACCAGGATGCGATCGCTCATGCCGATAATTTCCGAAAGCTCGGAGGAAACCATGATGATCCCCTTGTTTTGCAAGGCGAACTCCGACATAAATCGATAGATCTCTTTCTTGGCGCCGACGTCAATGCCGCGCGTCGGCTCGTCGAGCAACAACACCTCCGGATCCAACAGCGCCCAGCGGCCCAGCACCACTTTTTGCTGGTTGCCGCCGCTCAGGTTGCCCACGGGCTGTTCGCCATCGTGGGTTTTAACGTTAAAGCGCTGGATCATGTCGCGGGTTCGCGCCTGCTCCCGTTTCTCGCTGACGAACCCCATTCGGCTGATGCCGGCAAAAGAGGCGATATTGATGTTCTCACTGACGGAACGGCACAGCACCAGGCCGGTTTCCTTGCGATCTTCCGTCACGTAGGCAATGCCGCTGTCGATGGCCTCTCGCGGGGAATGGCGGTTCAGCGTCTTGTCGCCCAAGCGAATCGTGCCGGCGTCGGCATGCTGAATGCCGAAGATAAGATCGAGAAACTCGCTGCGGCCCGATCCCACCAGGCCGTAGATGCCCAGGATCTCACCGTGCTTCAGTTGCAGGCTGATATCCTTTATCTTGCTGCGCCAACACAGGCCGTTGACCTCCAGCAAGACCTCTTCGCCGGGTTGATTGAACTTGGCGAACTCGCTGTCGTACTCGCCGCCGATAATGTGTTCGATCAGCTGCTCACGGGTAATGTCAGCGATATAGCCTTCATGGATATAGGCGCCGTCGCGGAAAATGGTGTAGCTGTCCGCGATTTGGAATATCTCGGACAAACGGTGGGAGACGTAGATAATGCCTTTACCTTTCGCCGCCAGTTGCTGAAGCGTATGAAAGATTTTTTGCGCATCCTCTTCGCCAATCGCCGAGGTGGGTTCATCCATGATGATGATGTCGGCATTGGCGTGCGACAGCGCTTTGGCGATCTCGACCAGTTGCTGCTCGGCGACGCTCAGGTTGCGCATTTTTTCTCGGGCGTCGATCTTGAAATCAAGTTCCTCGAGCAGACGGGTGGTGCGTTGGTTGAGTGTCGCAAAGTCGACGAAACCCAGGCGTCTCGGCTCGCGGCCCAGCCAAATGTTTTCGGCCACCGTCAGATCCGGGATCGCGCTCAGCTCCTGCTGCACGATGGCGATGCCGGCATTGAGGGCTTCCCGGGGATGATGAAATTCACAGCGTTGCCCATTGATAAAAATGTCGCCGCCATCGGGTTGAATAAAGCCCATCAGAATGCTGAGAAAGGTGGATTTCCCCGCGCCGTTGCCGCCGCACAGGGCATGGATGGATCCGCGCCGCAGGCAAAACTCGGCGTTCTTGAGCGCCACGACCGGGCCAAAGGCTTTCCTGACGCCGCTGACTTCCAGCAGGTAGGCAGGGGCTTGCGTATGGGGATCTCGCGTCACGATTGAACCTCCGGGTATGTCCGCTGCAAACGCTGCAGGTACCGTTGATAAAGCGTCTCGTATTGCGTTTGCCTGTCGGCGTTTGGCGTCGTGCGCGTGGCTTCATCCAGGGAAACGAAGCGTTGGCACAGTTCTGCCAAGAGCCCGGTGGCGTTCTGGTGCGGGCGATCGGCCAACGACGTCGCCCACATCGCTTGAATGGCGCCGCCCAGCGCGGCGGTCTCTTTGACATTCAGGCAGACCACCGGGCACCCCATCACGTCCGCGACGATTTGTCGCCAGGCGGCGCTGCGGGCGCCGCCGCCGGTGAGGCGGATCTCGCGCGTTTCGATGCCCTGGCGGCGAAACAGCTCGATGCCATAGCGCAGGCCGTAGGTGGCGCTTTCAACCACCGCCAGGCAGAGATTGGCGCGAGTAAAATTGTCGCTATCGAGGTTATGCAGGCTGGCGCGCGCGTGGGGCAGCGGGGGAACGCGTTCGCCGTTGAAGAACGGCAGCATCTCGACGCCGCCGGCACCCGGCGCCGCCTGCGCCAATAAGCGGTTAAAGCCGTCAAGATCTTCGTCCAGCAGCGTCTGCATGGCCGTGGTGGCCGAGGTGACATTCATGGTGCATATCAAGGGCAGCCACCCGTTGGTGCTGGAGCAGAAACCGGCAATCATGTCGGATTCCGCCACGACGGGCGCGGCGGACCAGGCGAATAGCGTGCCGGAGGTGCCGAGGCTCAGGGTAACGGTGCCGGCCTCGATGTTGCCGGAACCGATGGCCGCCATCATGTTGTCGCCGCCGCCGGTCGAGACCCGAACTGCCGGGCCAAGGCCGAGCTTTTCCGCCGCGAAGGGGCGCACCGTGCCGATGTAGCATTCCGCGCTTTTGAGCGGCGGCAGGGCATGCCATAAACGGCCGCTGTCATCGATAAGATTGACGGCGGCTTGACTCCAGCTACGGGCGCGCACATCGAACAGCCCGGTGCCGGAAGCATCGCCATATTCCGCTACACGCTCCCCGGTCAACCAGAAGTTCAAATAATCATGCGGCAGCAGCACGGTGTGCAGTTTTGCCCAGAGCGCCGGATGGTGCGTCTTGAACCAAAGGATTTTTGACGCGGTATAACCGGTGGCGAGCCGCAGGCCGAGCTTGTCCAGCGAACCCTTGGCGCCGCCGAGCCGCTGCAGCAGCAGTTCGTTTTCCTCCGCGGTTTCGGTATCGCACCACAGCTTGACGCTGTGCAGCACGTTGCCATCTGCGTCCAGCGGCACAAATCCATGCTGTTGGCCCGAGACCCCGAGAGCGTTAATTTCCCCGGCATCAATACCGGCGTTAGTCACGGCTTGATGAAACGCGGTGACCAACGCCTCAATCCACCAGTCGGCCTCTTGCTCGCGCCGGCCATTGGCTTGGCTGATGAGGCGGTGAGGGGCGCTGCCCTCACCGAGGATCACGCCCTGTGTGCTGTCGACAATCACGACTTTCGTGCCTTGCGTACCGCAGTCTATGCCAGCATAGAGCGCCATAGGATCACTCCATTTCCAGCATGATTTTGATGTCCGAGGCATGTCCCGCCGCCGCGCGCTCGAAGGCGGCCACGCTGTCGGAGAATTTGTAGGTTTGGCTTATCAACGGCTGGACGCGCAATTTGCCGCTGCTCAACAGCCGCAGCGTGCGCGGATACATGTTGGCGTAGCGGAAAATGGTCTTGAAGGTGATTTCCTTGGCCTGCGCTGCGACGATATCCATCGGCGCGGCGTCGATCGGCATGCCGACCAGCACGGCGGTTGCCCCTGGCGCCGCATGTTCGGCCAGCGTAGCGATAGCCGGTTTTGCGCCGCTGCATTCAAACACGATATCGACGCCATTGCCGCTGGTGAACGCAGCCACTTTACCCGCCAGGTCGCCGGTTTTGATATTGACGGCGTGCAGCCCTTCATAGCTGGCCGCCACGGCGAGTTTCTCGTCAAACAGGTCGCAGATAATGACGTCCGAGCAGCCACCCGCCAGCGCCGCGAGGGCGGTGACCACGCCGATCGGCCCAGCGCCGATCACCAGCGCGATATCGCCGGGTTTGATCCCGGCTTTGGTGGCCGCTTGCATGCCGATGGCCAGGGGTTCAACCATGGCGCCTTCAGCGAAACTGACGTTGTCCGGCAGTTTGAACGTGAATGCGGCGGGGTGGATGACGGTTTCGCGCAAACAGCCGTGCACCGGCGGCGTCGCCCAGAAGCGAACGGCGGGGTCCAGGTTGTAAATCCCGGCGCGCGTCTGCGCCGAGTTGAGGTCGGGAATGCCGGGCTCCATGCAAACGCGATCGCCGACGCTGAGGTGAGTGACGTTTTCACCTGTCGCAAGCACCACGCCGGCGGCCTCATGGCCGAGCACCATCGGGGCTTTGACCACAAACGGGCCAATGCGGCCATGCTGGTAATAGTGCACATCGCTGCCGCAGATGCCCACGGAATGAATTTTTATCTTTACATCGTCGGGCCCCAGCGTTTCGGCCAGTTGGACGTCCTCGATAGCGATTTCCCCCGCTTTGGCCAGCACTAATGCTTTCATATTGCCTCCTGGTGAATCATTTTTATGGTAACGATATCATTTCAATGCGGCGATAGTGAGCTAATGCGGGTGGTTAAACTGTGATCAATGTTGGAATTACTCGACGAGAGTTAATTTTGCTGGCGGGTTGTTATTCAATATAGCGACGGTGGTCACAAAATCGGCGTGGCAATGACGGTTTTAATATCGGCCTGTTGATATCGATACCGTTACTTTGCCGGGGGAATGATGAACAAACAACAAAGCGCCAGAGCCGCTACGCTGGAGTATTTGCGCCAGGCGGACATTATCTTGACCGAAGAAGAACAGCAACGCATTGAAATTGCGACGTTTGGTCTGGCCGACTATCCCGCTTCCGGGTTGCAGCTGCTGACCTACGTCAACTCACCTCGGTATTGCGCGAAAGAGCTGGTGCTGTTTCCTGGGCAGACTTGCCCGGAACATTTACACCCTCCCTTTGCCGGCACGCCCGGCAAGCAAGAGACGTTCCGTTGCCGCTGGGGAGAGGTGTTTTTGTTTGTCGATGATGAAAGTCTGACGCCCAACGATCGCGGCGGCCAACCGGTATGCCGGGTGCCGGAGGGCGCGGAGCAGTGGTATACCTGTCATCGCTATATCCTCTTGCGGCCGGGGGAACAATACACCATTGCGCCCAATACCCGTCACTGGTTTCAGGCGGGGAAGCAGGGCGCGGTGGTGTCTGAGTTCTCTTCCGAGAGCCGTGACGAGCTGGATATTTTTACCGATCCGCGAATTAACCGTCTTGCCGGCGTAAACCATTAGCGCCAAGAACAAAGTTCTGTCATGATGCCGGGAATGATACAAAATGATACCTTCAAGCTAAGGAGCTGCATTTGGCCGTGGGTCGAGGACGGAAAGCGACGCTGGCTAGCGTCGCCGCACAGGCGAACGTCAGCAAAATAACCGCTTCGCGGGCATTTTCACAGCCGGACAAGGTCCATCCGGAAACGTTGAGGAGAATTCGGGAGACCGCCGCCGAACTCGGTTACGTGGTCAATGCCGCGGCGCGCAATCTGCGGGCGAAAAGCAGCAGAACCATTGGCATCGTCAACCCCGACATGGCCAACCCATTCTTTGGCGGCCTGACGCGCCTGATGACGCTTGAAGCGCAAAAGATGGGGTACGACACGCTGGTGTTCGACTCCTATGAGTCTCAGGAAAGCGAAGACAGGATCATCGACAAACTCATTGGCTACAACGTCGATGCGATTATTCTCTCGGTCATTTCCAACGATCATCTGTACCGGCCTTCCTACCTCAAACGTCTGGAAACGCTCAATATACCGGTGGTGTTGATCGATCGGGAATTGGAGAGTCACCACTGCAGCGGGGTGTATATTGATAATCTGGATTGCGGCCTTCAGGCGGGGCGTTGGCTTCTGGAACAGCAGGCGCAGCGGGTGGTGGTGATCTCCGGGCCGGAGAATTCCAACGTTGCGCGTGACAGGGTCACTGGCTTGCAGGCGGCATTGCAAGGGAAGGTGGCTTCGCTCGACGTGCGGTATGCCGATTTCTTTATGGATGTCGCCTGGCAAGAGACGAGCCGCTGGCTGGCCAATAACCCCGCCCCCGATTTTTTCGTCGGCTGCAATAACCAGATCTCGCTGGGCATCATCAAGGCCTGTATCGAACATCGGTTGCCGTTGATGCAGGACGTGTCGCTGTTCAGCATCGATGAGGTTTCACATGCCGAGATCTACGGTTTCCATTTCCCCTGTGTGTCACACGACTTGCAAGAGATCGCCTGGCAAGCGTTGAATCTGGCGATCCGCCGTATTGCCGATCCCGAGATAAAGCCGGGCAAGGTGGTGGTGCGGGGAAAACTCGTCGTGTAACGGTGCCGGCAACGTGTAGCCGGCATCTTCGTTAACCTTATCTGCCATTATTCATTTCAGTGCGTTCAATCCGGCCCCTCATCGGGGGGCGGATAAGCAGCCACAAGCCGCTCCCCGCCGTTGCTGCGCCCAGCAGCATGGGCCAGGAAAGGGGCTCATCGAACATTAACCCTGCCCAGCAGAAGGTGACGAAGGGGCTGAGGAACAGCAGGCTCGTCACACGCAATGCAGAGGTATGCCTAAGGCAGAACCAATACAAACCGTAACCGGCCAGGGTGGCCAAAAGCGCGGTCCAAAGCACGCCGATAACCAACCCTGTCGTCATGGTTGGCAGCAGCGGGCTTTCTGCGCCTGCCAGTGGGGCAAAAGCCAGCGCTGAAATCGCGCTTTGTATCCCCAACCTGGCGGGCAGGCTCACCGCTTGCGCCTGCGGCAGCCGTTGCTGCCACAGCGTCGCCAGTGCCAGTGACAGCATCCCCGCCAGCGGCAACAGGTAGCTCCACAATGGCGCACTTCCCCAGGAAATAGCACCGCCCGTCGCCAATATCACCCCGAGAGAGCCTAATGCCAGGCCGAGCCAGACGCGGCCATCGGGCAGCCGGCGTAGAAACAGCATGTTCAAGAGTGCGGTGCCGAGAGGGAGCAAATCGGCGATGAGCGCGGCCAACCCGGTCGGCACGCCGTACTCGATGCCTTTACTGACGCCGGTCAGGTATCCGGTCATGGCAAGCAGCCCGATCCCGGCATGAGCGGCTACCGACTGCGGCGAGGAGCGCCTGATGGCGCGAAGGCTAAACGGCATCAGCAGTAAAGCGACCACGACACAGCGCCAGAACGCCACCAGCAACACCGGCGCGTAATCGGCGGCGAAACGGATGCCGACAAAGCCCGAGCTCCAGGCGACGATCAGCAGGACTTCCGCTGCCGGCAACCAGACGGCGGCTTTGTCGCCCACCTTATCGCGGCAGGAAGGTGGACGAAATTCTGACAGGGGCATGGTGATCTTCTCCTTTTTCCCCAAGGGTAGTGAGCCGCTATAATTTAATAAATCGAATAATTTTCGTTCAGTTGTTTAATGGAGTTAAACCATGCGACCAACCCTGGACATTAATCTTTTGCGCACTTTTCACGCTATCGCCCGTTTGGGGCAATTTCGTGCGGCGGCGGCCTTTGTTCATCGCAGCCCAGCCGCGGTGAGCGTTCATATTCAGCGTCTGGAACAGGTCGTGGGCGGCCGCTTGCTGGAGCGCGACAATCAGTCCGTCGTGTTGACGCCCTTAGGCGACAAACTGCTGGCCTCGACGCTCGGGCTGTTGAATGCCCACGACGATATTCTGCGTGAGCTGCAGGGCGCACCGCTGAGTGGGCACATCAAGCTGGGAGTGCCTGATGAATACGCATCACATGTCATGCGCGATGTGCTGCCGGCGTTTGCCACCCGTTTTCCTGCGGTGATGCTGGAGGTTTCTACGGCCGCCAGCCAGGCGTTGGTTGAACAGATCGGACGCAACCGGCTACAGCTGGCGTTGGCGGTGCTGCCGATGGGGGGACTGCGCCAGATGCCGCTTGCGGTGACTGCGCCGGTTTGGGTTGGCGGCCGCCGGTTGGCGCTGGATATGGCCCAACCGATACCATTGGCGTTGCATGCCGCCGATTGCCCTTACCGAGAGGCTATGATCGATGCATTGAGCGGGGCGGGAAGGCATTGGCGAGTGGTTGTGAGCAGCCCTTCGGCCAGCGTGGTGGCTGCCGCCGTCGAGGCAGGATTGGCCGTCACGCTGCTCGACCGCGCACGCGTGACGGCGGCGATGCGGATCCTCGACGAATTGCCGTCGGTCGCTCCGCACGAAGTGCAGCTGCTGCGCTCTGCCGCTGCCGCCGGTCAATCGGCGGTGGCGATGCTGGAAAGCGTTATCGGTGAGTATTTTCAGGAGGGTGAACATATCGTGCAGTAAACGCGGCCAAACCTATGTGGGCCGCTTCACATCCTGCAGCCCAAACAGCGCAGCCGCATTGCGAACCAAAATGGCGTTCACGTCTTCCTCCGGCAAACCCGCTCGCCGGATGTCGTCGACCGTGGTTTGAAACAGTTCGCCCGGCTGGTACGGAAAATCGCTGCCGAACAACAGTTTCTGTATGGATGTTGCCTGGTAAGAGACGAGCCGTCGGCTGGCCAATAACCGCGCCCCGGACTTTTTCGTTGGCTGTAATAACCAGATCTCTCTGGGCATTATCAAGGCCTGCATCGAACATCGGCTGCCGTTGATGCAGGACGTGGCGCTGTTCAGAAGCGGTGAGGTTTCACATGCCGCGACCTACGGTTTTCATTTCCCGCGCGTGTTACACGACTTGCAAGAGATCGCCTGGCAAACGTTGAATCTGGCGCTCTGTCGTATTGCCGACCCCGAGATCAAGCCGGGCAAGGTGGTGGTGCGGGGAGAACTCGTCGCGTAACGGCATTTCTCTGACTTTGTATGGGGGGATAAAAGGAGCGGAAGGAGGCGTTACTTCCACTAGACCGGTATGTTCGGTGGGCAATAGAACAACACTCCCGCTATTGATGAGCGGTTCATTCGTTCATAGAGTTACATGGCTGTATATAAATACAGTAACACTATGAGGATAATATGATGAATACCTGCCCTGATATCGCTACGTTACGAAACACTCTTCCTGGCGCAGTCGGTGAATTGATCGCCGTGACCGCATACTATGGCGATTGGAATGCCAGCAATCGTCAGCCCCTCGGCGGCGGTATCTTCGTCGCCAAAGCACAATCGACACCGATGGATGATGGCGGGATGTTCATCCGCCCCAACGCCGCTTGGTTGTGGGTGCGCGTCCTGGACGTTGCCGGCACGGTGTCGCCCTATATGTTCGGTGCGAAAGGTGACGGTATTTCAGAGGATGCCGCTGCCATTCAAGCTGCTCACGATTATGCCAGTTCGCAGGCTGTATCCAGCGGTTCACGCGTATTGAAAAATGGGAATCTGCAGTTCGGGAGCGGGCAATTTAAATGTACGGAAACGCTGAAGCTGGATTTGAAAACCGTCGATTACGATTTCTCCGGCGCCTTGCTGGATTTTAGCGCCATGACACAGGGCAACGCCACCGAACGTAAAATCGCGATTCAATGGCAAAACAACGCCGGTTATACCCAGGGCAATCTCAGCGTGAAAAATTTGCGTATGATTGGCCCTGGCGCCAATTCATTTGTCGATGGCATGACGTTTTCTACTTCGCTCTCGGCTAGCTATGGTCGCAATTCGCTGACCTTTATCGGCGGAGGGATCGAAGGTTTTGCATATGGCATAACCGGTACTACCGATTTCTACTTCCTGCGCATGTATGGCTTTAGTTTCAATCACTGCGACATTTGCTATTACTTCCCCGACAATACTTCCAATTCCGGTGAAGAGATGAATTTCCACAGCTGCATTTTCGCTCAGAGCAATTGCGGTGTGAAATTACAGGGGGGCTACAGCTATTTCTTAAACTGTTCCTTTGATTACATTTACGGTAAGAATGGGCCGCAAACCTCAACCAGCCATGTCGGAAAGTATATGCATATCGAGGGGGGGCAACATATTTTCCGCGATTGTCACATTGAAGGCTATGGCCCGCAAAATTACATCCTTAACATCCCGGATGCCAAACGTTGCAAGGTCAACATTATCGGCGGTCTGTTTACCTTCAAAGCCGGCGGTAGCCCAACGGCTTATCCGACAACCTCTAACCCATTCTATGTGGGTGATTTGGCGCGAGTGGTCTTTGATAAGGTCAATATCGGTCAGATGCAACAAGGTGGTGACACCAACGTCAGTGGGTGGATTGATGGCACGGGCTCTGTTTCTTTGCGTAATACGCAATTGCCTATCTCCTGGCCCTATCTGCTAACTCAGGTGCGAACCGATGCCGCCGTACAGGATAACTGGCTGGATGGCACGACGTATAGCAACGGTAGCGACAAATGGACTGAGGAAGTTTGGGTTCTGCCGCCGGGAGGCGTTAATACGGTACGCAAATCTCGCTACGGGTGGGGTACGACTAACAGCACCAATTTCAGCCTTATTCGCCAGGCCGATTTCGTTTCATTGGGGCGCAACGCGGCCGCTGGAAATGGTGTGTTCCAGGCGGTGCTGGGAACCATCCGCCTGAAAGGTTACGGCAGCGTTATTCACCATGTTCGCGCCAACACTTACGCGGGTGATGGGCAACGCTGCCAGGTCAAAATCCTATGGGCGAAGCTGCGCGAATATGGTCCGCAACAAGACGTTGAACCCCAAATCCTCAAGCAGCAAACCGGTCACGTTTACACCTATCAATTTAGCGGCAATGAATCTGATCTGAAGAGCGTTATCATCCCAGGCCAAATGCAGGGTTATCCTACGCAGCCTCCTGCCTTCGAGCGAGCGCCGGACTGGGCTACGCACGCTTTCTTGCTTATTGACGTCACCGAAATGAAAAGCAACTTTGACTTGCGCATTACGGATGTTTACCTGCGACAGGTCTGACGCAGTTTCCCAACATTGACCGGTTCACGGCATGTCGCACATCCCGTTATTACGAGGGGTGTGCGACATTGGGGACGCAGCGTTTTGCACGGCTGTCGCTGGCCTGCGTGAAACACAACGTTAAAGAACCGTATTGTCCAGCTCGCGTAACGCAGCGTCGAGTTCGTGCTCGCTGCGGCCAGTGCCCAATTGCCGATAGGCGACGACTTCGTTCACGCCATGCGCTTGCAAAGATCCAGATACTCTGTGCTCCACAGGTGAGCGTGTACGTCGACTCGCATCATTCTCCGGAGTTCGCGGCGATGCCGCTGGTTCAGGAGAGTATAGGCGGGCGGCGCGTCAGCCCCTGGAGAGAAGGCATTTTTTCTACCGACGGGTTAGGGCAAGAGCACGCATTGATCCGGGAACGGCGCGCAAACGGGCGTTCCCGGTATTCGGAGGGCTGGAGATCAGAACACCTGCTTGAACGGCTTCACCGTCACGTCGGCGTAGACGCCGGCGGCGACGTACGGATCCTGCTGCGCCCAGGCCTGGGCTTCCGCCAGTGAGGCGAACTCGGCGATCACCGTTGAACCGGTGAAGCCGGCGGCGCCGGGATCGTTGCTGTCGATGGCCGGGTTGGGGCCGGCGACCACCAGACGGCCGGCGTCACGCAGCGCCTGCAGGCGCGCCAGATGTGCCGGGCGCACCGCCAGACGGTTTTCCAGTGAGTGGGGAACGTCTTGCGCGTAGATCAGATAAAGCATATTTCACCTGTAAAATCATGGCTATAAAACGGTGCTACCAAGGTAGCGCAAAAGGCGCGGCAGGGGAACGGCGCGCGGTGAATTTATGGGGGGGATTGGCGCTTATGCCTTGAAGCCGCTACTTTTTATTCGTATAGTGCGGCGCGCTTAAACAGATATGCCATTGAGGTGAGGACATGACGGAACTGGTAAGGGAAAAACTCGATTTGCCTGCGGGCAAAAGCAAACTGCTGCTGCATTCTTGCTGTGCGCCCTGTTCCGGCGAGGTGATGGAAGCGATCCAGGCGTCCGGCATCGAGTACGCTATTTTCTTCTATAACCCCAACATTCACCCGCAAAAAGAGTATTTGCTGCGTAAGGAAGAGAACATCCGTTTCGCCGAAAAGCACGGGGTGCCGATCATCGATGCCGATTATGACACCGACAACTGGTTCGAACGCGCCAAGGGCATGGAACATGAGCCGGAGCGCGGCATTCGCTGCACCATGTGCTTCGACATGCGTTTTGAGCGCACGGCGCTGTATGCGCATGAGCACGGTTACGACACCATCTCCAGCTCGCTCGGTATCTCGCGCTGGAAGAACATGCAGCAGATTACCGACTGCGGCATTCGGGCGGCGGAAAAGTATCCCGATCTGGTGTATTGGGATTACAACTGGCGCAAGAAGGGCGGCGCGGCCCGCATGATAGAGATCAGCAAGCGCGAACGCTTCTATCAGCAGGAATACTGCGGCTGTGTCTATTCGCTGCGCGACACCAACCTGCACCGCAAAGCGCAAGGGCGGCCGCTGATCAAACTGGGCGTGCTCTACTATGGTGATGAAGAATAACGCTTAATCACCGCAATCCACCCGCTACGGCGGGTTTTTTATTTTTTAGCGCCGTCTGAACGTTAACGAAGCGTGTTGATTCGGCGGTAAAAAAGCAACGTTCAGGTTAATATCCTTATGAGTTTGCTGGTTTTCGCCGCGGAGACTGACGATTAAAGCGATAGTTTGCCTTTCGTTATTGAATATGATTGCTATTTGCATTTAAACTTGGCGAACCAGAGGAAACAGAATCATTATGCCGCTAAAAAAGATGTTCCTTAATCGCCGTATATCCGTGCCTTTCGTCCTGTCCGTAGGCCTGCACAGCGCCCTGGTGGCGGGACTGCTTTACGCTTCGGTAAAAGAAGTGGTTGAGCTGCCAAAGCCTGAAGAGGCGCCGATCAGCGTCATGATGGTCAACACCGCCGCGATGGCTGAACCGCCGCCGCCTGCTCCGGCAGAACCGGAGCCGCCGCAGGTGGAACCTGAGCCGGAACCTGAACCAGAACCTATTGTGGAGCCGCCGCCGAAGGCGATTGTGAAACCGGAGCCGGTCAAGCCGAAACCGAAGCCCAAGCCAAAGCCGAAGGTAGAAAAACCGGTGAAACCGGAGCCGAAGAAGGTCGAGCCGCGCGAGCCTTCGCCGTTCAATAACGACTCGCCGGCCAAACCGATCGATAAAGCGCCGGTGAAACAAGCGCCCGCCGCGCCGGTACAGGGCAACTCGCGCGAGGTCGGGCCAAAACCGATCAGCCGTGCGGAACCGATTTATCCGCCGCGCGCCAGAGCCTTGCAGATCGAAGGCAACGTGCGGGTGCAGTTCGATGTCGACAGCGATGGCCGCGTGACCAACGTGCGCATCTTGTCGGCTGAGCCGCGCAACATGTTCGAGCGAGAAGTGAAACAGGCGCTGCGCAAATGGCGGTATCAAGCCAAAGAAGCGAAGGATCTTATCGTCAATATTCGTTTCAAGCTGAACGGCACCACCGAAATGAACTGATTTCGGTTTGCGCCAAGAAAAAAAGGGTCGCCTCGGCGACCCTTTTTGCATTTGCGGCGCAGCCGCAGGCTTACTCTTCGAAGCCGACGCGGAAATTCATTTTACCCTCAGGCAGCGCGCGCGAGTTGCCTTCCGCATCGACCGCCACGTAGGTGAACACCGCTTCGGTCGCCCGGTAGCGCTGGCCGATTGGGGCGGAGGAGACTTTCTTTACCCACACTTCGATATTGATGGTGATCGAGCTGCGCCCGGTGCGGATGCAGTGCGCATAGCAGCAAACCACGTCGCCTACCGCCACCGGTTTCAGGAAGGTCATGCCGTCTACGCGTACCGTCACTACGCGCCCCTCGGCGATCTCTTTTGCCTGGATAGCGCCGCCGATGTCCATTTGCGACATCAGCCAGCCGCCGAAAATATCGCCGTTGGCATTGGTATCGGCCGGCATCGCCAGCGTGCGCAGCACCAGCTCGCCGCTGGGTAAAGGTCGTTGTTGTGTCATAGCAGTCTGCTTTTAAAAGGAGGGAATCACATCATACTGCCCGCGGCAAGCGCCGCAGGCATTAACAAATTTGTAACTATTTTTTCTGTTCTGCCGGCATGTGCCGGTAAATATAGATGCCGCTGAGCAGGGTGAATACCAGCGTCAGCACCGTCAGGCCAAAGACTTTGAAATTGACCCAGACGCTTTGCGGCAGCCAGAAGGCGACATAGATGTTCGCCAGGCCGCAGGCCAGGAAGAAGAGGGCCCAGGCCAGGTTGAGGTTGCTCCACACTTTGTCCGGCAGCGTCAGCTCTTTGCCCAGCATGCGCTGAACCAGCGGCTTTTTGAGCACCCACTGGCTGATCAGCAGCGCCAGCGCGAACAGCGCGTAAATCACCGTCACTTTCCACTTGATGAATAAATCGTTGTGGAACACCAGCGTCAGGGTGCCGAACACCAGCACCATCAGGAAGGTGATCAGCGTCATCTTCTCGACCTTGCGGTATTTCACCCAGGTGAACACCAGCGCCAGCGCGGTGGCGACGATCAATGCGCCGGAAGCGACGTAAATGTCGTACAGCTTGTAAAAAGCGAAAAAGACAATTAACGGGAGGAAATCAAGAAACTGCTTCATAAATCAATCCATCATCTGTTCATCGGCCGACTATACCGGATTCGGCGAGTTCTGTGTACCGCCGGGCGCTGCCGATTATCGGCGTTTGGCCGGCGGATTTCTGCCGCGAAAGCAGGAATTTGCATAAACTTACGCAAGAAAGCACGGGCGCATTGCCAGCGCTGGCCGCAGATCGCATAGTAAGTGCCATAATAACCAGATAATTTACCGCGGAAAACAGCATGCAGTGGAAATCTCTCCAGGCCCTGACGCCTGGTTTGACGCATTTATTGGGCTATCAACGCAGTTGGCTCAAACCGGATATGCGCGCCGGTCTTTCCGTCGCCGCCGTCGCCTTGCCGGTGGCCATCGCCTATGCCGAACTGGCCGGGGTTAGCCCGGTGGTGGGGCTTTATTCCTGTATCTTGCCGATGGTGGCCTATGCGCTGTTCGGTTCGTCACGCCAGCTGATCGTCGGGCCCGATGCCGCCACCTGTGCGGTGATCGCCGCGGTGGTGACGCCGCTGGCGGCGGGCAATATGGAACGCCATTGGCAGTTGACCATCATGATGACCGCGATGATGGGCGGCTGGTGCCTGTTGGCCAGCCGGTTCAAGCTGGGGGCGCTGGCGGATCTGCTGTCGCGGCCGATCCTCAGCGGGCTGCTGAACGGCGTGGCGCTGACCATCATCGTCGATCAGATCGGCAAGGTGTTGGGGTTCACAGTGCGACCGGCGCAGCTGATCGAGCGCATCTACGCGCTGCCGGCCAACCTGTTGCACAGCGACTGGCTGACGATGGCGGTGTCCTTGCTGACGCTGGTGACGCTGCTCGGATTTAAAAAATGGCGGCCTAACTGGCCGGCGCCGCTGTTCGCCATCGTGCTGGCGGCGTTCGTCACCTGGGCGGGCGGATTGCAGCAGTATGGCGTGGTGACGGTGGGCGGTTTCAGCGGCGTGTTACCGATCGTCCAGTGGCCGGACTTTCAGCCCGGGCTGCTGCGCGACATGGTGATCCCGGCGCTCAACCTGGCGGTCGTGAGCTTTGTCAGCATGATGCTGACCGCCCGCAGTTTCGCGGCCAAAAACGGCTATGAGGTCAACGCTGACGCTGAGTTTCGCGCGCTGGGGATGGTGAATATCGTCTCCGCATTGTCGCAAGGCTTCGCCATCAGCGGGGCGGATTCGCGCACCGCGGTGAATGACGCCAACGGCGGCAAGAGCCAGCTCGTGTCGATCATCGCCGCCGCGGTGATCGCTTTCGTCTTGCTGTTCCTGATGGCGCCGCTGCAGTTTATTCCGGTGGCGGGATTGGGCGTGGTGCTGATGTATGCGGCTTGGTCGCTGCTGGATATTCGCGGCATCTGGATCTTGCGCCGCCGCAACGCGCAGGCTTTCCGCCTGGCGATATTTACCTTCCTCAGCGTCTTGTTGGTCGGGGTGATCAGCGGCATCGGGCTGGCGGTGTTGCTGGGGCTGATGCAGTTTCTGCACACCGTCTTTCGGCCGACGGAACAGCTGCTGGGCGTTAACGACGAAGGCATGATCCATTCCATGGGCAACAACAATGGGGTGAAGGCGGTGCCCGGCGTCATGATGTATCGCTTCAATTCGCCGCTGACCTACTTCAACGTGGCCTACTTCAAACGCCGCATTCTCAATTTGGTCGACAGTACGCCATTCCAGCCGCGCTGGGTGGTGGTGGACGCGGTGGCCAGCTTTACCCATGCCGATATCAGCGTGCTGGCGGCCATCGACGAACTGAAACGCGATCTGTTGCAGCGTAACGTCAAACTGGTGTTGGCCGGGCGCCGCACTGAACTGACGCGCTGGTTCCGCATCAATCGGTTGGGGCGGGACAAGGAGCTGATTTTGGTGCCGGATCTCTATCTGGCGCTGAAGCTGATTCAGAGTAAGGAACAGGCGGAAGCCGCCGCGGTGGGGTAAACAAAAAGGGGCGCGCCGAAGCGTGCCCCTGGGCATTTGTTGCGCCGGCGTCAGCCGCGCAGCAGCATATACAAACGGAACAGATAGATCAGCAGCAGGGCGGAGACCAGGTTGCTTAACGCGGTCAGCACGACGCTGGCCACGTTCGGCGTCAGCACTGACAGATGGCTCACTAAAAACAGCACCAGCAGCTTGGCCGCCAACCACAGCATCATCGCCGGCACAATCACGCGCGCATTGGCGAAGGCCAATTTGCTGCTCAGCTTGAGCGAAGCGAAGACGCCTTTCTTGTCGACGGAGGCGATCACCGGCGCCAACGCGAAGGCGATAGCCATGATCACGCCCGGCACCACGAACAGCGTCAGGCCGAGCTGGATCAGCAAGGTGCAGATAAACAGCAGCAGCAGCAGGCGCGGCAGATCGGGCGCCGAGGCGCCGAGCGCGCGCAGGGCGCTGGTGCGTTGCCCCTGAGACACCAGACGGATCAACGTCAGCATCCCACCGACCAGCAGCACGTTGCCGACCAGCGCGGAGAACGTGGCGGCGGCCGACACTTTCAGCAACACCATCTGCTGTTCCGGCGTCATCTGCTGGATCACGTCCTGAATGCCCATGCCGGTCGACGACGCGAAATCGCTGGTGGAGGCGGCCAGCGTCGCCAACTGTTCGGCATCGGGGCTGAAAGCTTGGTTCAGCAGCACCGAGATAAACGCCGTCAACAGCGCCAGCATCAGGATGCTGGCCAGTTGATTGCGTAAAAAGTTAAAACTGTCACGGTACAAAGCGTTGGCCGTGATAGGCATGCAGACTCCTTGGCGTCGAGAAAACAGAGATAAATCAGTGGGTGATTGTACCCTGTTCCACGCCGCTGTGGCACCCCGCGAATTGCACTACGTCTATTTCTTCAACGATCGTCGTCTCAGGCAACGACAGCGGCAAGGGCACCGGCAAGGGGGGCAGGCCGTAGCGTTCGCGAGCGCGATCGCAGGCTTCGTTGCGCAGGCCGTTTTCACCGGACTGATCGAACTCTCTGCACGGGCTGGGCCGATTAAGATAAATCGAGCACGACACGGCTTTGCCAATCTCGCCGTCCAGCGCGGTGCAGCGCGGAGACTTGCTGTTGGTCCCCTGCATGCAGCGCAGGAACGGGGTCAGAGGCTCCGTCAGGGAAAGGGGAACGGTGCCGCCGCCGTCTTCGGCTTCGGCCCAATAGAATGACACTCGAAAATAACCGCAGCATGCGCCGCAGCTGACACAGGGATTAAGGATTTCGCTCATCTTGATTGCCCGCCGACTCCTCACGGCACCAACCAAAACCAACACGGAAGATGAAATTACCTCAGCCGTATTTTTTTCCGCAACTGAAATTTGAACATGTAGATAATTTGCAACAAAATCGTTTTTTTGATGCAGATCAATCCTTGATTTATTAAGCGGTTAGGTAACCTTGTTTTTGGTGGGATTTTAAAATTTTACACATAAGATGTGATCTCGATGGGATCACAAATACCCGAAAGTAGGTATATTCCCCCTCGAGAGATTAACCACACAAATGGAATGGATAATGAAAAAGACAACTCTGGTGGTATTGGCGACGATGATGGCGCCTATGTTGGCAAGTGCGCATCAGGCCGGTGATTTCCTGTTCCGTGCGGGCACCGCGACGGTGCGTCCAAATGCGGGCTCGGACAACGTATTGGGTTTGGGATCGCTGGATGCGAAAAACAATACCCAGCTCGGTTTGACCTTCGGTTATATGGTGACGGACAACATCGGCGTTGAGTTGTTGGCCGCGACACCGTTCCGCCACAAGGTTACCCTGGGCGGCACCGATCTGGCGACCGTTCATCAACTGCCGCCTACGCTGATGGCGCAATACTACTTCGGCGACAAGCAGGACAAACTGCGTCCTTATCTGGGCGTCGGCGTTAACTACACCACTTTCTTCGACGAGAAGTTCAACGACTACGGCAAAAGCGCCGGGTTGAGCAACCTCGATCTGAAAGACTCCTGGGGCGTGGCGGCGCAGGCCGGTCTGGATTACAACCTGGATGAGCACTGGATGCTGAACATGTCGGTGTGGTGGATGAACATCGAAACCAAAACGCGTTTCAACGACGCGAACGGTGGGCACCACAGCTTCGATACGCGATTGGATCCGTGGGTGTTTATGTTTGGGGCGGGTTATCGCTTCTGATGAAGGCCGCAAACAGGGAGGCATTGCGCCTCCCTGTGTCGGTATTATTTAACCTGCATGACGTTCTCAACAGATTTCACGCCGGCCACGCCGCGTGTGACCTGCACCGCACGATTGGCGTCATCGCTTGACGTCACGAAGCCGCTCAACTGCACGCGTCCTTTAAAGGTTTCCACGCTGATTTCGCGCGACTTGATGTTTTTATCCGCCAGCAGCGCCGATTTCACTTTGGTGGTGACCACGGTGTCATCGATATAACCGCCTGTTCCCTCTGATTTCGCCGTCGGTGCGCAAGCGCTCACCGCGACCGCCACAACGGCTGCCATGCACAAGGCCGAAAGGGTTTTAAACAGCTTCATAAATTACTCTCCATGCAATGTTATGGTTGAAATTCGATGCGGTTTTTTCGCCGCAGCGAGCGCATTCCCCAAATCAAACGAAGAAATGCATAGCGAACAATGTTTATTGTGAGACAAGACGCGGGTTTGTTCAAATTTTTGCTGTAAATAAATAGAACAAACTTTGAGGGGAAACAAGCTGTTAAAGCGAGCGCCGGCAAGGCGCTCGCCGAAGGGGATCACGCGCGGGTCGCGTGCTTCATCGCGCTGACGAAGGCCGCCAGCTTGGTCAGCATTTCCGCCGGGTTGGCATGGTGCCGTTCGATGATTTTGACGATTGCCGATCCGGAGATGGCGCCGGCGGCGCCGGCCTGCAGCGCAGCCTTCACCTGCTCGGGCTCGGAGATGCCGAAGCCCTGCAGCGGCGGCGCGGCGTGATACTCGCGCAGCGTGTTCACCAGGTGATGCAGCGGCAACTGCGCCCGGCTTTCGGTGCCGGTGACGCCGGAACGCGACAGCAGATAGGTGTAGCCGCGACCGTGTGAAGCGATCTCACGCAGCAGATCGTCGTCGGCGTTCGGCGGGCAAATGAAGATGGGCGCGATACCGTGGCGCACGGCCGCGGCGCGGAACGGCGCCGATTCTTCAAACGGCACGTCGGCGACCAACACCGAATCCACGCCCACTTCCGCACAGCGTTGGTAAAAAGCATCGATACCTTTATGGAACACCAAATTGGCGTACATCAGCAGGCCGATGGGAATGGTCGGGTGCTTCTGACGAATGGCCGCCAGCAGCTCGAAACACTGGGTCGGCGTAACGCCGGCGGCGAAGGCGCGCAGCGTCGCGCTCTGGATGGTTGGGCCATCCGCCAACGGATCGGAGAAGGGGATACCCAGCTCCAGCGCGTCCGCGCCGGCTTCGATCAGGGTGTCGATAATCTGCAGCGACAGCGCCGGATTAGGATCGCCCAGCGTCACGAACGGGACGAAGGCGCCTTCCTTGCTGCTTTCCAGACGCGTGAACAGTTGCTGATAACGTTCCATCAGATTTCTCCCCGTGCTTTCAAAATGTCGTGAACGGTAAATATGTCTTTGTCGCCGCGGCCGGACAGATTGACCACCAGGATTTGCTCTTTTTGCGGCGTTTCACGGATCATTTTCAGCGCGTGCGCCAGGGCGTGTGAGGATTCCAGCGCCGGGATGATGCCTTCATGGCGCGACAGCGCCTTGAACGCCTCCAACGCTTCGTCGTCGGTGATCGACACGTATTCGGCGCGACCGGTGCTGTTCAGGTAGGCGTGTTGCGGCCCGACGGACGGGAAGTCCAGCCCGGCGGAGATTGAATAGGATTCTTCAATCTGGCCTTCGGCGGTCTGCATCATCGGCGCCTTCATGCCGAAATAGATGCCGACATGGCCATGCTTGAGCGGCGCGCCGTGCTGACCGGTTTCGATGCCGAGACCCGCGGGTTCCACGCCGATCAGCCCAACGTCGGCGTCATCGATAAAATCGGCGAACATGCCGATGGCGTTGGAGCCACCGCCGACGCAGGCGATGACCGCATCCGGCAAGCGGCCTTCGCGCTCCAGCACCTGCGCTTTGGTCTCTTCGCCAATCATGCGCTGGAATTCACGCACGATGGTGGGATACGGGTGCGGGCCGGCCGCGGTGCCGAGCATATAGTGCGCGGTTTCATAGCTGCCGGACCAGTCGCGCAACGCTTCGTTGCAGGCGTCTTTCAGCGTGGCGGAGCCGCTGTGCACCGGGATCACTTCCGCGCCCATCAGCCGCATGCGGAACACGTTCGGCGACTGACGCTCAACGTCTTTGGCGCCCATATAGATACGGCATTTCAGGCCGAGCAGCGCGCAGGCCAGCGCCGACGCGACGCCGTGTTGGCCGGCGCCGGTTTCCGCGATGATCTCGGTTTTGCCCATGCGCTTGGCCAGCAGGGCCTGGCCCAGCACCTGGTTGGTCTTGTGCGCGCCGCCGTGCAGCAGATCTTCCCGCTTCAGATAGAGCTTGGTGTTGCTGCCGGCGGTGAGATTTTTGCACAGCGTCAGCGCCGTAGGGCGGCCCGCGTAGTTCTTCAACAGATCGATGAATTCCGCCTGAAACGCCGGATCGCGCTGAGCGCTGACAAAGGCTTCTTCGAGTTGTTTCAGGGCCGGCATCAGAATTTGCGGCACGTATTGACCACCAAATTCGCCGAAGTAGGGGTTAAGCAGCGTCATGAGAGTTCCCGTCATTATCCGTTATTAATGTAGAGCCGTATTCAGTAAGCGCGCAGGGTTTGGAAGACCGAGGCCAGGCGCGCGGGATCCTTGATGCCCGGTTCGCTTTCCACGCCGGAATTGAAGTCCAGACCGGCGCAGCCGAGCTTGGCCGCTTCGACGCAGTTGTCGGCGCGCAGACCGCCCGCCAGCATAACGTTAGTCAGATCTTCGCCTTGCAATACCGACCAGTCGAAGCGTTGGCCGGTGCCGCCTGCGCCGTTGTCCAGCAGATAACGATCGACATGCTGCAGATCGCGCGGCGGCACCTGTTCTTTCACGCTCAGCGCTTTCCAGATGCGGCAATCGGCCGGCAAGCGGGCGCGCAGGGCGCTGATATAGGCCTGGTCCTCTGCGCCGTGCAGTTGCACCGCCTGCAGACCGAGGCGCTCCACGGTCAGCGCCACGGTATCGAGCTGGGCGTCGCAGAAGACGCCGACGTACTTCAGCGGCGCGCCGGAAATGACTTCGCGGGCGCGGACGATATCCACATAGCGCGGCGAGCGGCCGACGAAAATTAATCCGCCGTAGATGGCGCCGGCCTGATACGCGGCGGCGGCGTCCTGCGGGCGAGTCAGGCCGCACACTTTATTGTCGCCCAGGATCACACGGCGCACGGCGGCGCGCAGATCGGGTTCCGACATCAGCGCGCTGCCGATCAGGAAGCCGTTGGCGTAGTGGCTGAGCTCGCGGATCTGCCCGTAGTTGTTGATGCCCGACTCGCTGATCACCGTCACCCCATGCGGCACGCGCGGCGCCAACTGCCGGGTGCGGTCCAGATCGATGCTCAGATCGCGCAGATCGCGGTTATTGATGCCGACCACGCGCGCTTCCAGCGCGATCGCCCGCTGCAGCTCTTCTTCACTGATCACTTCTGTCAGCACGCCCATATTGAGGCTGTGGGCCACCGCCGCCAGCTGGCGGTACTGTTCGTCGGTCAACACCGACAGCATCAGCAGGATAGCGTCGGCCTGATAGTAGCGCGCCAGGTAAATCTGATACGGGTCGATGATAAAGTCTTTGCACAACACCGGTTGGCTGACGGTTTTGCTCACCAGCGGCAGGAAATCAAAGCTGCCCTGGAAGTATTTCTCGTCGGTCAGCACCGAGATCGCCGAGGCGAAATCTTTATAGACCGTGGCGATCTCCACCGGATCAAAGTTCTCGCGAATCAGCCCCTTGGAAGGCGAGGCCTTCTTGCATTCGAGAATGAAAGCCGTACGGGTGCCCTGCAGCGCGTGGTAGAAGCTGCGTTCGCTCGGTACGATGTCATTCTGAAAGCCGGCCAGGGGCTGTTGCTGTTGTCGCGCCGCGATCCATTGCGCTTTGTCGCGGACAATCTTGTGTAGCACGGTTTCCTGCATCATTTATCCTCTTGCCGCCAGTGCGATGACACGCTCATAGGCCTGCCCGCTGTTGATCATATCCAGTGCCTGCCGCGCATTTTGGCGCAGGTCTTCATGTCCGAATAACTTCAGAAGCAACGCGACGTTGGCCGCGACCGCCGCGGCGTGCGCCGGCTCGCCTTTACCTTGTAACAGCCGCGCCAAAATGTCACGGTTTTCTTCCGGCGTGCCGCCCAGCAAGGCCTCCAGCTGATAGGTTTCCAATCCGAAGGACTGCGGCGTGAGCTGATAACTGCAGATTTCGCCGTTGTTCAATTCCGCCACGTGCGTCGGGGCGTGGATCGCCACCTCGTCCATGCCGCCGCCGTGAACCACCGCCGCGCGCTGATAGCCCAGCACGCGCAGGGTTTCGGCGATCGGCAGCACCAGTTCCGGGCTGTAAACGCCGATCAGCGCCAGCGGCGGACGCGCCGGGTTGATCAGCGGGCCCAGCACGTTGAACAGCGTGCGGGTCTTCAACTGCTGGCGTACCGGCATGGCGTGACGAAAGCCGGTGTGGTACTGCGGCGCGAACAGGAAGCACACGCCAAGATCGTCCAGCGCCTTGCGCGCCTCTTCCGCCGGCAGATCCAAGCGGATGCCGAACGCCGCCAGCAGATCCGAAGAGCCGGAGCGGCTGGAGACGCTGCGGTTGCCGTGTTTGGCGATTTTCGCGCCGCACGCCGCCGCCACAAAGGCGCTGGCGGTCGAAATATTGATGCTGTTGGTGCCGTCGCCGCCGGTGCCGACGATATCGGCAAACAGATAGTCAGGGCGCGGGAACGGTTGAGCATCTTCCAGCAGCGCTTTGGCGGCGCCGGCGATCTCTTCCGGGCGCTCGCCGCGGACTTTCATGCTGATCAACGCCGCCGCCAGTTGGCTCGGCTCCAGTTCGCCGCGCACGATGGCGCTGAACAGCTGCTGGCTTTCCTGCTGGCTCATCGATTCAGCGCGGTACAGTTTCTCAAGGATAGGTTGCATCGTCGTGTTCCTTTTATGACTTCGCCAGCGCCCAGGCCAGGGTCTGCTCAAGCAGGCGCGCGCCATGGGTGGTCAGAATCGATTCCGGGTGGAACTGAAAGCCGCATACGCGGCGGCGATCGTCGCGTACCGCCATCACCATCTCGCCGAACCGGGCGTTGACGGTCAGATCGGCCGGGATGTTGCTGCCGACCAGCGAGTGGTAACGCGCCACCGGCAACGGGTTGGCCATGCCGGCGAACATGCCTTCACCGTCGTGAACGATCGCCGAGGCTTTGCCGTGCAGGATCTCCCCCGCCTGGCCGACCTGGCCGCCATAGGCTTCAACGATCGCCTGGTGGCCGAGGCAGATGCCGATGATCGGCAGCCGGCCGCGCAGGCGTTGCAGCAGTTCCGGCATGCAGCCCGCTTCGGAAGGGGCGCCGGGGCCGGGCGACAGCATCAGCACCGGCTGTTCCATCTGTGCCAGACGCTCGATGATCACCTCGGCGGCGATCTGGTTACGGTAAATCACCACCTGGTGGCCGCTGGCGCGCAGCTGATCGACCAGGTTGTAGGTAAAGGAGTCGACGTTGTCGAGCAGCAGGATATCGGCCATCAGAACACCTCCTTGGCATGGTGCGCAGTGGCGATGGCGCGCAGCACGGCACGGGCTTTATTACGGGTTTCGTCGGCTTCCGCCTGCGGGATGGAGTCCAGCACGACGCCGGCGCCGGCCTGCACGGTGGCGATGCCGTCTTCGACGTAGGCTGAGCGAATGACGATGCAGGTATCCAGATCGCCGGTGGCGGTAAAGTAGCCTACCGCGCCGCCGTAGCTGCCGCGGCGCGTGCCTTCGGAGGCGGCGATCAGCTGCATCGCCCGCACTTTTGGCGCGCCGCTCAGGGTGCCCATATTCATGCAGGCCTGGTAGGCGTGCAGCACGTCGAGATCGGCGCGCAGGGTGCCCACCACGCGGGAAACCAGGTGCATGACGAACGAATAGCGATCCACTTTGGTCAGGTCGGCCACGTAGCGGCTGCCGGCCTGGCAGATGCGCGCCAGATCGTTGCGCGCCAGATCGACCAGCATCAGGTGCTCGGCCAGCTCTTTGTGGTCGGTGCGCATTTCTAGCTCGATGCGGCTGTCGAGATCCAGATCCAGTGAACCATCGGCTCGGCGGCCGCGCGGGCGGGTGCCGGCGATCGGGTAGATTTCGATCTGGCGATTGCCCGCGTCGTATTTCAGCGCGCTCTCCGGCGAAGCGCCGAACAGGGTGAACTCGTCATCTTGCATGAAGAACATGTACGGGCTGGGGTTGTTGTCTTTTAACGTCTGGTAGGCCGCCAGCGGCGCCGGGCACGGCAGGGAGAAGCGGCGCGACGGCACCACCTGGAAAATCTCGCCGTGACGGATCGCTTCCTGCAGCCCGCTGACCACCGCGCCGTACTCTTCGTCGCTCTGGTTGCAGCTCAGCTGCATGTTTTCCAGCTTTTGGTGCGGGATTGGCTGCGGGGTTTGTTTCAATTCGGTCTGCAATTGCGCCAGACGCTGCTGCAGGCGTTGTATTTCACTCGCTTGCTCGCTGAAGACGCTGGCCTGCAATCGGGCGGAACCGCGTTGATGATCCAGCACCAGCAGGGTTTCCGCCAGATAGAAGCAGAAGTCCGGGCAACGTTGATCCTGGCGCAGCGCCGGCAGGTTTTCGAAACCGGCGACCAGATCGTAGGCGAACAGGCCGCCCAGCATCACGGCTTCACGCTCGTCCGCCGGGGAGTCGACCAGGGTCAGCAGCGTGCGCAGCGCGTCGAATACCGACAGGGAGCGCAGGCGCGCGTCTTCGTCCTGCACCTCGTCGATCGCCGGGAAGGTCAGCTCGCGGCCGTTTGGGCGCGCCTGAATGCTGACCTCGGGCGGCAGCGCTTCGTCCAGCAGCGGCAGCAGCGCCGCGCCATTGGCGGTGAGCGCCTGCACGCTGACGGTGTGACCCAGCGCGGTGATGCGCAGCGCGCTGTCGATCACCAGCAGGCTCTGCAGATTCTGTTTACTGTTGATTTCCGCCGATTCCAGCAGCAGGGTGGCCGGCCGGGCGCCGCACAGCTGGTGGAAAAGGGTGGTGGGATCGCCCCGGTAACTGGCCTGCGCCTTCAGTAATGTCAATTGTGGTTTGATGTTCATCATCGGTGGTTCCAGTGAATTCTGTCCATAAAAAAGCCCGCATCAGGTGCGGGCTCAGGAAATCTGCATTGTCAGATGACAGCTATGCGCGATTACACCGCCCGCAAGAGGGAGGTACGCCACCAACCGTGAAGAGAAATGTATGTGTTCATTTGCAGACTCTCTTTGTTAACTCTCATCCGACACGGGCACTGCCGTGAACTTGTGTACTAGTTAACTGGTTCGCGAGGGCAAAGTCAACCCCCTTTTTGTACAATGTTTTAGCGGTCAGCGTGAATTCTGTTCATCATCCCGCCCGCGCGCCCAACCGGGGCAGAATAGATTTCCGTCCGGCCGCCGATCGCAGGTATGATAGAAAACCAAGCCATTGCCGGATAGCCGTTTTGACAGACAGTAACCCTCAATCCACCGCTTTTACCCTGTACGATCTCCACAGCCATACGACCGCCTCCGACGGCTACCTGACGCCGACGCAGCTGGTGCAGCGGGCGGTAGAGATGCGTGTGGGGGTGTTGGCGATCACCGATCACGACACGACCGCCGGGCTGGCTGAGGCCGCCGCCGCCATCGCGGAGCAGGCGTTGCCGTTGCGGTTGGTCAATGGAGTGGAAATCTCGACGCTGTGGGAAAATCATGAAATCCATATTGTTGGGTTGGGTATGGACGTCGCGCATCCGGCGCTGGTGGCGCTGTTGGCGGAACAAACCGAACGCCGCAACCGGCGGGCGCAGGAGATCGGCGTGCGGCTGGGCAAGGCGCGTATTCCCGACGCCTATGCCGGCGCCCAGCGCCTGGCCGGAGCCGGCGCGGTGACCCGCGGCCATTTCGCCCGTTACCTGGTGGAGATCGGTGTGGCGGACAATATGGCTCAGGTGTTCAAGAAATACCTGGCCAAGGGGAAAACCGGCTATGTACCGCCGCAGTGGTGTACAATAGAACAAGCCATTGATGCGATTCATCAATCGGGCGGCCAGGCGGTGATGGCGCACCCGGGCCGTTACGATTTGACCGCGAAATGGCTGAAACGCTTGCTGGCGCATTTCGCCGAACACGGCGGCGACGCCATGGAAGTGGCGCAGTGTCAGCAGGCGCCGCATGAGCGCACTCAGCTGGCGAAATACGCGCAAGACTACCGCCTGTTGGCCTCGCAAGGCTCTGATTTCCATCAACCTTGCTCGTGGATCGAACTGGGGCGCAAGCTGTGGCTGCCGGGCGGCGTCGAGCCGGTGTGGCGCGATTGGCCGCAGCCGGGCAAGGCGGTCTGATTTTACGCGCGTGGTAACGCGCGCGGGCATTATTTTAGGAGCAAGTCATGAGTCAGCTTTTTTATATTCACCCGGACAACCCTCAGCCGCGCCTGATCAACCAGGCGGTAGAGGTGCTGCGCAAAGGGGGGGTGATCGTCTATCCCACCGATTCCGGCTATGCGCTGGGCTGCATGCTGGAAGAGAAGGCGGCGATGGAGCGCATTTGCCGCATCCGTCAACTGGACGGCAACCACAACTTTACCCTGATGTGCCGCGATCTGTCCGAGTTGTCGACCTATGCTCACGTCGATAATACGGCGTTCCGTCTGATCAAAAACAATACGCCGGGCAACTACACGTTCATTCTGAAAGCGACCAAAGAAGTGCCGCGCCGCCTGATGAATGAAAAGCGCAAAACCATCGGCCTGCGCGTGCCGTCGAACCCGATCGCGCTGGCGCTGTTGGAGGCGTTGAACGAACCGATGATGTCCACCACGCTGATGCTGCCGGGCAATGATTTCGCCGAGTCCGATCCGGAAGAGATCAGCGATCATTTGGGCAAGGTGGTCGATCTGGTGATCCACGGCGGCTTCCTCGGCCAACAGCCGACCACGGTTATCGATCTGACCGAATCCTCGCCGGAAGTGGTGCGCGAAGGCGCCGGCGACGCGGCGCCTTTCCGCTGATGTAAAATATCGCCCCCTTGCCCATTGTCTGAAAAACGGCTGAAGCGACGCTATTTCGCGTGAAAGCCGCTATTCTTTAAGACTTCAGAATTGATAATGGGCAGGATGCGCAGCAATGATTAAACAGGTTTCTTTTTTAGCGGCCTTATTATTTTCCTCAATGGCAAATGCGGGTTTTTATTCGGGCAGCGGTTTGCTGGCGGAATCCGGCGGTTACGTAAAAAATAAAAACGGTGAAGCCACCGTGGCCGAAGCGCTGAATGGCGGCATGTTTATGGGATACGTCGCCGGCGTATTCGATACCTATTCCATGCAGGGCAATCGCAATATCTGCCCAGAGGCCGGAATGAGCATCGGCGTAGCCGCCGACGCGGTAATGCAGTACTTGAACGAACATCCCGAGCAACTGCATTATTCCGCACCGTCGGTGATTATGCTGGCGTTGAGCGCCGCCTATCCCTGCGTGCGCCATTAAATTCCCATTCCAATAAGTGCGCATTTTTTCATAAGGTGCGCTCGGGTCTTTTCCGCACGAACTTCAATAGATCAATGCCTGCTGCGCTGTCACCCTTAGCCCGTCGGTAATTCCCGAACGGGTCGGGGAGAGACGCGCAGGAGGTAATATGACCGCATTTCACAGTGCCAACATGACGCTCGATTATCAGGATATCGGCTCAGGGCCGCTCACGTTGGTGTTGCTGCCCGGCTGGTGCGAACCGAAAACCGTGTTTGAGCCGTTCATCGCGCTGGCGGCCGACCGTTATCGGACGATCAGCATCGATTGGCGTGGCCACGGCCTGTCGTCGAAAGCCGCGGAGATGTCGCTGACGGCGGACGATTTGCTGGAGGATGTGCGCCAACTGCTGAAGGCGCTGCGTTTGGACAACGTGATCACCCTGTCGGTGGCGCACGCCAGCTGGCTGGCGGTGGCGTTGGCCGAAGCGTTTCCGCAGCGGGTGCGGGGCATGGTATTTCTCGATTGGATCATGACGCAGCCGGAGCCGGCGTTCTTTGCGGCGGTGAGCCGCATGCAGCAGCCGCAGCAGTGGCTGGCGGCGCGCGACGCCTTGTTCGACTTCTGGCAGGGCGGCATCCGCCACGATCGGGTCAAACGCCATCTGGAGGTCGAGATGGCGCAGGAGGATGACCGGCTCTGGCGCGCCGCCGGCGTGGCCATCGAACAGGCCTACCGGCAATTCGGTTCGCCGCTGCAATGCCTGGCGGGGATGAGCGCGCCGCCGCCGTGCCGGCATATTTACTCGCTGGATCGCCGCGATGACTATCTGCGGCAACAGCAGGCATTTGCCGCCGAGCGGCCGTTTTTCTCCGTGGCGCGATTAGAAGAGGCCCGCACTCACCTCGGCATTCTGGAACGGCCCGACGCGGTGCTGAGGGTGGTGGAGGACTTCTTGGCGCCGTGAACGCCGCTTGGGGGCACCGCCGATAAAGTGGGTTTCAACACCTTAGAAAGCCTGTATAATGCGCGGTTCGATCCTGATAAACGTATTATTACCGTTGCGGCGATTGGCCGCGGCGGTTATCCCCCCGACGCCTGTGAAGGCGACATTAGAGGTTGCTCAATGAGCGAAAAGTTACAGAAAGTATTAGCGCGCGCCGGGCACGGCTCGCGTCGTGAAATCGAAACCATGATTGAAGCCGGGCGCGTCAGCGTCGACGGCAAGGTCGCCAAGCTGGGCGATCGCGTTGAAGTGACCCCGGCGATGAAAATTCGTCTGGATGGTCATGTCCTGTCGATCAAAGAGTCCGAAGAGGTGGTCTGCCGCGTGCTGGCTTACTACAAACCGGAAGGTGAGCTGTGTACCCGCAGCGATCCTGAAGGCCGCCCGACGGTGTTCGATCGCTTGCCGAAGCTGCGCGGTTCGCGCTGGGTGGCGGTAGGGCGACTGGACGTCAACACTTCCGGTCTGCTGCTGTTCACCACCGATGGCGAACTGGCCAACCGTCTGATGCACCCAAGCCGTGAAGTGGAACGCGAGTACGCGGTGCGCGTGTTTGGCCAGGTCGACGATGCGAAAGTGAAGCAACTGAGCAAAGGCGTGCAACTGGAAGACGGCCCGGCCGCGTTCCGCACCATCAGCTTCCAGGGCGGTGAAGGCCTCAACCAATGGTACAACGTGACCCTGACCGAAGGCCGCAACCGTGAAGTGCGTCGCCTGTGGGAAGCGGTGGGCGTGCAGGTGAGCCGCCTGATCCGCGTACGCTACGGCGATATCGATCTGCCGAAAGGCCTGCCGCGCGGCGGCTGGGCCGAGCTGGATCTGCCGGCGATCAACTACCTGCGCGAGCTGGTTGAATTGAAACCGGAAACGGTCAGCAAGATGCCGGTGGAGCGTGAGCGCCGCCGCGTAAAGGCTAACCAAATCCGTCGCGCGGTCAAGCGTCACTCGCAGGTGGCCGGCAGCGGCCGTCGCAGTGCGCCGGGCAGCAAACCGAGTAAATCGGGCAAACCGAGCAAACGCAGCTAATCCCGTCATTCTGGCCCCGTTCGGGGCCAGAACGTTTTGTTACCAATCGATCCCCTGTTGCGCCTTGATGCCCGCGTCGAACGCGTGTTTCACCGGCCGCATCTCCGTAACCGTATCCGCCATTTCCAGCAGCTCGCGATGGCAACCGCGCCCGGTCAGTATCACCGTTTGGTGCGCAGGGCGCTGCCGCAGCGCTTCTTTAAGCTCTTCCAGCTCCAGATAGCCGTAGGTCAACATGTAGGTCACTTCGTCCAGCAGCACCAGATCCAGGCCGCTGTCGGCCAGCATGCGTTTGCCGTGCTGCCACACCGCCTGGCAGGCGGCGGTGTCGCCTGCCTTGTTCTGCGTCTCCCAGGTGAAGCCGGTAGCCATCACCTGAAATTCAACGCCATGTTGCTGCAGCAGATTCTTTTCGCCATTGGGCCACTCGCCCTTGATGAACTGGATCACCCCGGCGCGCATGCCGTGACCGACCGCGCGGGTGACGGTGCCGAAGGCGGCGGTGGTTTTGCCTTTGCCGTTGCCGGTAAACACCAGCAGCAGGCCGCGGGTGTCCTGCGCCGCGGCGATGCGTGCATCGACCTGTTCTTTCAGGCGCTGCTGGCGCTGTTGATGACGATCTTCCGCCATGAAACGCTCCTTATTATTCGGCCGCGCCGGGTTTGCGGTTCGGCTGGGCGTCGAAGCTCATGCCGGTTTTTCGCCGGCTGTCCTCGCCCATCAGATACAGGTACAGCGGCATGATGTCAGCCGGGGTTTTCAGCTTGTTTTTGTCTTCGTGCGGGAAGGCGGATGCGCGCATTTTGGTGCGAGTTCCGCCCGGATTGATGCAGTTTACCCGCAAATTACGATTTTTGTATTCATCGGCCAATACCTGCATCATGCCTTCGGTGGCGAACTTCGACACCGCATAAGCGCCCCAGTCGGCGCGGCCGGTGCGCCCGACGCTGGAACTGGTGAACACCAGCGACCCGGCGTGGGATTTCAGCAGCAGCGGCAGCAGCGCCTGAGTCAGCATAAAGGTGGCATTGACGTTAACCTGCATCACCTCTTGCCACATGGTTATCGACAGGTCGGCCATCGGCGCAATGTCGCCCAGCAGGCCGGCGTTGTGCAGCACGCCGTCCAGGCGCGGGATTTGGCGTGCCAGATCGTCGGCTATCTGCCGGCATTGCTCCGGCGTGGCGTGCAGCAAGTCGAGCGTGACCACCAGGGCCGGGGCGCCGCCCTGGGCCGCGATCTCTTGTTGTACCGCCAGCAGTTTGCTCTCGGTGCGTCCCAGCAGCACTAACTGGGCGCCGAAGCGAGCGTAGGTCAGCGCCGCTTCGCGGCCGATGCCGTCTCCGGCGCCGGTGACCAAAATAATGCGTTGTTCGAGCAGATCTTGTTTGGGTTGGTAATGCACGATAAATCCTCGCCTGGGTGGCTGTTCTCCCGCGTATCGTGGGGAGCAAGGGTGAAACGCGCGGTCAGGGCGGGAGCGAGAGCTCGACCTTCTGCGGGCCGCGCAGCGAATCTGTCTCATCATATTGATGAATAATGGGTGTTATATGCCTTAATCCGTACGCATTTTCAATGCGTAGCAGGCTGAAATGGCATTCTTTTGTAACAAAAGCGGCGCGGCGGCGGCTTGGTTCGGCCTTGAATCGTCCCCATAGTGACGTGCAGAACGCAATGAATTTTCATTTAGCCGCGACAGCAGGCGCTGCGGTTGGCTAAAATGGAAAGAATCATACTAACAACCTGTAAATAAAGGCGGAATCTGTGGAGTTTATATCTGTTTATGGCCTGTTTCTGGCCAAGGTCGCCACGGTGGTGCTCGCCATCGCCGCGTTGGCCATCCTGGCGGTCAGTCTGGGGCAACGCAAGAGCCGTCAGAAAGGGGAGCTGCAGTTGACCGATCTCGGTGAGCAGTATCGCGAAATGCAGCGCGATATGCGCCTGGCGCGTATGGATACTGCCGAGCAAAAGGTTTGGCTGAAACAGTTCAAGAAGCAGACCAAATCTGATGACAAATTGAAGAAGCAGCGCGCCAAATCCGGCGCGGTGGAAGTGGCCAAGCCGTGCCTGTACGTGTTGGACTTCAAGGGCAGCATGGATGCGCACGAGGTGACGTCGCTGCGCGAAGAGATCTCCGCGGTGCTGGCGGTGGCCTCGGCGCAGGATGAAGTCCTGCTGCGTCTGGAAAGCCCGGGCGGGGTGGTGCACGGCTACGGCCTGGCGGCTTCGCAGCTGGAGCGCTTGCGCAAAGGCGGCATCCGTCTGACGGTGGCGGTGGATAAAGTGGCGGCCAGCGGCGGCTACATGATGGCCTGCGTCGCGGATCGCATCGTGGCGGCGCCGTTCGCCATCATCGGTTCCATCGGCGTGGTGGCGCAGATCCCGAATTTCCACCGCCTGCTGAAGAAAAACGACATCGACGTGGAGCTGCATACCGCCGGGCAGTTTAAACGTACGCTGACGCTGTTCGGTGAAAATACCGAGCAGGGGCGCGAGAAGTTCCGCGAAGATCTGAACGAAACGCACGAGCTGTTCAAACGCTTCGTGCACGAGCAGCGCCCGTCGCTGGACATCGACAGCGTCGCCACCGGTGAGCACTGGTTCGGGACCCAGGCCAAAGAGAAAGGCCTGATCGACGCCATCGGCACCAGCGACGATTTGTTGATCGCCGAGTTGGATAACCACGAAGTGATCGCCGTGCGCTATGCGCGTCGTAAACGTTTGATGGATCGTTTCACCGGCAGCGCGGCGGAAAGCGTCGATCGTTTGCTGTTGCGCTGGTGGCAGCGCGGGGAAAAGCCGTTGTTGTAAGGCGAGAAGAGCAGGAATCAACGGGGGGCCAGGCGCCCCCGTTTTGTTTTCTCAATCGACCAAATGGTATTTTTCCGAAAGCAGGTGAGCCAAATGTTTAAACATATTAAATACGGCGGTGGTTTTGGCGGTGGGCAATCCATCGGCATCTAAAAAGTATTCGCCGCGAAAAACTAAAACGCCGCTTTTTTGTTCAACGTCGGTGGCGATCATGCCGTGCAGATAATCTTCGTGTTGGCGGATGATGTTATTTGCTTCCGCCAGCAGGGCCTCGCGGCCGATAGGTGCAGTATTCTTGTGCATTTATTAGACTCCAAACAAAAAACGCTGCGCATATTCTAACGCCGGTTCGCTTTTATCCGCAAACCGACTAAGGTTTATTTGCCGTCTGGATGGCCATGGGCGGCGGCCGGTTGGCGAAATCTGCCTTTCCGTGCTAATTAGGTTGCGTGACGCTTTTTATCAGGTACAGTGTGGGATTTTGCGGCGTCGGGTGGAAGGTTTTGTTTACGCCATGAATAAAAATCACGCAGCCATACTTCTGGGGCATGGGTGAATAGCAGGCAGGATCAACAACTTGCGTTCAGGTTGAGCAGTTGGGCAACCAAAAGAAAAAAATCTGTTGATCTCTTGCCAGACTGCCGCAATATAAAAAAAGAGACACGAATTGCCGCGGCACGGCGAGATAAAAGACTTCTTTTTAGAAGAAATAAATTAGGTAAAGGTAAATATGGGTAAAGCTCTCGTAATAGTTGAGTCCCCGGCAAAAGCCAAAACTATTAATAAATATTTAGGAAGTGACTACGTGGTGAAGTCCAGCGTCGGTCATATCCGTGATTTGCCGACCAGTGGCTCAGCCAGCAAAAAGAGCGCTGACTCAACCGAAGACAAAGCCAAGAAAAAAGTTAAAAAAGATGAGAAGGCGGCGCTGGTAAATCGCATGGGCGTCGACCCTTACCACGGCTGGAAAGCGCATTATGAAATCCTGCCGGGTAAAGAAAAAGTGGTCGCCGAGTTAAAATCGTTGGCGGAAAACGCCGACCACATTTATCTCGCAACCGACCTTGACCGCGAAGGGGAAGCCATCGCCTGGCACCTGCGGGAAGTGATCGGTGGGGATGACAAACGCTTTAGCCGCGTGGTGTTTAACGAAATCACCAAAAACGCGATCCAACAGGCGTTCAAACAGCCGGGCGAGCTGAACATTGACCGCGTCAACGCGCAGCAGGCGCGCCGGTTTATGGACCGCGTGGTGGGCTATATGGTCTCGCCGCTGCTGTGGAAAAAAATCGCCCGCGGCCTGTCCGCCGGCCGCGTACAGTCGGTGGCGGTGCGCCTGGTGGTTGAGCGTGAGCGCGACATCAAGGCGTTCGTGCCGGAAGAGTACTGGGAGCTGCATGCCGATCTGCTGGCGAAGGGTGACACCGCGCTGCAGATGGAAGTGACCCATGCGCACGACAAACCGTTCAAGCCGGTCAACCGCGAGCAGACGCACGCCGCGGTCAAGTTGCTGGAAAAAGCCCGCTACACGGTGCTGGATCGCGAAGACAAACCGACCAGCAGCAAGCCGGGCGCGCCTTTCATTACCTCCACGTTGCAACAGGCCGCCAGCACCCGCCTGAGCTTCGGCGTGAAGAAAACCATGATGATGGCGCAACGGCTGTATGAAGCCGGTCACATCACCTATATGCGTACCGACTCCACCAACCTGAGCCAGGATGCGCTCAACATGGTGCGTGGCTACATCGGCGACAACTTCGGCGATAAATACCTGCCGAAGGCGCCGAATCAGTACAGCAGCAAAGAGAATTCGCAGGAAGCGCACGAAGCGATCCGTCCTTCGGACGTGAACGTGCTCGCCGAGCAGCTCAAAGACATGGAAGCGGACGCGCAGAAGCTGTATCAGCTGATCTGGCGTCAGTTCGTTGCCTGTCAGATGACGCCGGCGCAATACGATTCCACCACGCTGACGGTGAAAGCCGGCGATTATCAGCTGCGCGCCAAGGGCCGTACGCTGCGCTTTGACGGCTGGACTAAGGTTATGCCGGCTCTGCGCAAAGGCGATGAAGATCGCACGTTGCCGTTCGTCGAAATCGGCAGCGAGCTGGATCTGCAGAAACTGATCCCGAGCCAGCACTTCACCAAGCCGCCGGCGCGCTACAGCGAAGCCTCGCTGGTGAAAGAGCTGGAGAAACGCGGCATCGGCCGTCCGTCCACTTACGCCTCCATCATCTCGACCATTCAGGATCGCGGTTATGTGCGGGTGGAAAGCCGCCGTTTCTATGCCGAGAAAATGGGTGAGATCGTCACCGATCGCCTGGAAGAAAATTTCCGCGAGCTGATGAACTATGACTTCACCGCGCGCATGGAAGACGGCCTCGATGAGGTCGCCAACAACCAGGCCGAGTGGAAAGCGGTGCTGGACGAATTCTTCGTCGACTTCAGCGAGCAGCTTGAAACGGCGGAGAAGGATCCGGAAGAAGGCGGCATGCGGCCTAACCAGATGGTGATGACCAGCATCGACTGCCCGACCTGCGGCCGCAAGATGGGCATCCGTACCGCCAGCACCGGGGTCTTCCTCGGCTGTTCCGGCTACGCGCTGCCGCCGAAGGAACGTTGCAAAACCACCATCAACCTGGTGCCGGAAGCGGAAGTGCTCAACATCCTCGAAGGCGACGACGCGGAAACCAACGCGCTGCGCGCCCGCCGCCGCTGCCAGAAATGCGGTACGGCGATGGACAGCTATCTGATCGACAACCAGCGCAAGCTGCACGTCTGCGGTAACAACCCGGCGTGTGACGGCTATGAGATCGAAGAGGGCGAGTTCCGCCTGAAAGGCTATGATGGTCCGGTGGTGGAGTGCGACAAGTGCGGCTCGGAAATGCACCTGAAAATGGGGCGTTTCGGCAAGTACATGGGCTGCACCAACGAGAACTGCAAAAACACCCGCAAGATCCTGCGTAACGGCGATGTCGCGCCGCCGAAGGAAGATCCGGTGCCGTTGCCGGAGCTGCCGTGCGAGAAGTCCGACGCCTATTTCGTGCTGCGTGACGGCGCTGCCGGCGTGTTCCTGGCGGCCAACACCTTCCCTAAATCGCGCGAGACCCGCGCGCCGCTGGTGGAAGAACTGGCTCGCTTCAAGGATCGTCTGCCGGAGAAACTGCGCTACCTGGCCGATGCGCCGGTGGCGGATGCCGAAGGCAACAAAACCCTGGTGCGTTTCAGCCGTAAAACCAAGCAGCAGTACGTCTCCTCTGAAAAAGACGGCAAGGCGACCGGTTGGTCCGCGTTCTACGTGGACGGCAAGTGGGTCGAAGGCAAGAAGTAAGGCTGATGTCCTGCCCGCAAGATGAAAAACCAGCCCTGGCGGCTGGTTTTTTTATTGGTGAAAAGGGGTAAACGGATCTATCCTTTGCTGTTTTTATCCCTCCGACACCGCCGTTTCACGTTGATACCCATGCAAAATAATCGTTATCATAGTGTGACGCGGATCTATACTTGAAGCTGCATCGTGGTATAGTGGTTATATAAAAAGTTTTTTTATTATTAAAGCTTATTAACAACGGCGTTTTCTTCACCATCAGGGTAGAACACGGGGTTTATGGCTTGTGAGTTTCAGCATACCGGGGCGACACCGATATACCTGGCTGCGGGTAAGCCGCAGTGTTTAACCTAGGATGGTATAAGATATGAAATTGCAGCAGCTTCGTTACATTGTGGAAGTGGTTAACCACAACCTGAATGTCTCCTCGACGGCAGAAGGGCTCTATACCTCTCAACCCGGCATCAGTAAACAGGTGCGCATGCTCGAAGATGAGCTGGGCATCCAGATTTTCGCCCGCAGCGGCAAGCACCTGACCCAGGTCACCCCCGCCGGCCAGGAAATCATTCGCATCGCGCGTGAAGTGCTGTCCAAGGTAGACGCCATCAAGGCCGTCGCCGGTGAACACACCTACCCGGATAAAGGCTCGCTGTACGTCGCCACCACGCATACCCAGGCTCGCTACGCCTTGCCCAACGTGATCAAAGGCTTCATTGAGCGTTACCCGCGTGTCTCGCTGCACATGCATCAGGGCTCGCCGACGCAGATCGCCGAAGCGGTCTCCAAGGGCACCGCTGATTTCGCCATCGCCACCGAAGCGCTGCACCTGTATGACGATCTTATCATGCTGCCGTGCTACCACTGGAACCGTGCGGTGGTGGTGAAGCCCGATCATCCTTTGGCGGGCAAAAGCAGCATCAGCATTGAAGAACTGGCGGCTTACCCGATCGTCACTTACACCTTCGGCTTTACCGGCCGCTCGGAGCTGGACACCGCCTTCAACCGCGCCGGCCTGACGCCGCGCATCGTCTTTACCGCCACTGACGCCGACGTGATTAAAACCTATGTGCGTTTGGGATTGGGGGTAGGGGTGATCGCCAGCATGGCGGTGGATCCGGTGCAGGATCCGGATCTGGTGACGGTGGATGCGCGCGATATCTTCACCTACAGCACCACTAAAATCGGCTTCCGTCGCAGCACCTTCCTGCGCAGCTACATGTACGACTTCATTCAGCGCTTCGCGCCGCACCTGACGCGCGACGTGGTCGACAGCGCAGTGGCGCTGCGCTCCAACGAAGAAATTGAAGCGATGTTCAAGGACATCAAGCTGCCGATAAAATAAGCAAAATGTGGGCTGAATAAACGCAAAGGACGGGAAGGCAAATGCCTTCCCGTCCTTTTCCACATTAGTCAGATTTAGTCTTTCATTCTTCGGCGCCTAATGCTGCTAGTGGAGCCACTTTTAGACCTGCGCCTGCTGCGCCGCCGAAGGTGCAGATCCAGCCTGGAGATTGCGCTGCTAACGAAGAACGTTTGAGAATTAACGTTCCCCTTTGAACAGCTCCTGTGATTTCGTTATAGCTGTTGTCGACATAAATGACGGCTGGGGACGTCTTGCCGATGCTGATGTTATTGCCCGTTACCGCGATGGATTCTGTACCGAGCACTACGTTATGTACAGCACTGCAGTTGGCGCCGGGTAATATCAGATCGCCAAAAATATGGCAGCCGGCAACGCTGATCCTTTGCGCCGTTGCTGCGGCGATAATGCTGCCCATAACCTGACTGTTGCTTATTTTGAGTCCTCCCGCAGAGCCTAGCGGCGCATGTGCCGCAGCGGCAACGTTCAGATCGCCGTTGATTCGGCAGTTGGTAACCAATGTCGAGCCTGAAATGATGGCCGTTCTGAGGTATTGCAGCACGCAATTGCTGATTTGATAGTCACCCTGAATGCTGTCTGAAATATAGACGCCGTTACAGATGCTGTTATCGAGTTTTAGGCGCGCATTACCGGTGGCGTTGGGAGCGTAAGGATGAATATCTCCTGAAAGGCGATTGCAGCCGTTGATCACCATTTGGGCGTAAGGGCCATAGGCGATGGCGCGGGTGAAGTTGCTGATGCCGCATTCAGTGAGCCAAACCTCGCCACCCACTTTCATGAAGGTACCTAGCGGCCAGTGTCCTTCAGCCAGACTACCGCCAGGGCGTTCCGCGTGCAGGCGCGTAAAATGCATCTGAATACCGCCTTTAACCTCGACAAACGGCGTTACGTTGTTCAGCTCGATGGAGCCGTCAAAGAAGCGGTTGAAATTGCTTTGATCGCCCGGGCGAGTACTGGTGATCAGCAAGGGTGGATAAGCGGTTGCCTCAGGATTGGCCACATCATCCAGATTCGAGTAACTGTAACCTTCTTTCATTCGGCCGGAAGCAAACATCGAGACCCGGTTGAAGTTATTGTCGAACGCGTTGTCTAGGTACAGTGCTGCACCGCGGAAGTTTTGAATGGCGACGTCCTCCCACAAAGTGCCCGTGGTGCGGCAATAAACGCCGTGACAGTAGGCCCGGCTGGCTTCATCCTGAGCAGGATCAACGATGCGGGTGCCGATGCCTTGCACCATCAGGCCACGCAGCGTGAGCTGCTGAAATCCGAAAGGCTCTCCCCAACAGTGAATCGCGCCGTATTCACCATAGCCGGCACTGCGAGGAATATTGAAATCGAGTACGCTGCCGGAAGCGCCGTGCCCACCTTGCCCCTCCAAGAACCAGTTCTTGCGATAATCCAGAATGATCGGTTTCTTGAATTGCACTGTTCCACGAGGAAAGACGATTTTAGCAACGTTTCGTCCGGTGGTTGCGGCGAACCCGAGCAGCGCATCCATTGCATTGTCCCAACTGTTGACAGCGGTTTTAAACCAGGCGAGTTGGAGCGTGTCGCCATCCCTGACCAACCGCCAGCGTTTGCCGCTTGCAGTAACGACCACCAATGTTCCATCATCTGGCGCTTTATCGCCGGCCTTATGGACATAATGCAGTATTCGATCGGTGATGCTGCGTAATAACACGACTTGCCCATCCATGTCGGGTTCTGTCGTTCTTAATTCCTCAACAGTGGAAAGTGTATTGATTTTAGTTTCTGCCACGTTTTTCTCCCGGATAGTCTTAGTTGCGAGTAAAGCGGCCGTGCAATCTGCTGGGCTCACAGGACCAGCTTAATGGCGAGATAAGTGGCGAGCATGTTGTTGAAGGCCTGTCAGAGACCATAGGGCATATTCGATTAAGTGATTGAGTCACCGCCACATGTTGTCCGCTGATTGTTCTCACCTATCGCTGTGATCAAATCGTGTTGTTATCAAAACGTTAACTTATCTTTGTGGTATCTTTAAACAAGACCTCACTGATTACCCTGTTTTAATCACAATAAGAAATGGAGGAGCTATGTCGTCCGATCTTCGTGAAACAAGTCTGGATAAGCTGGTTGCGCTGAATAGCGAATATTACTACTACAGTCTGCCGCTGGCGGCGAAGCAGCTGGGTGATATCGACCGGTTGCCGAAATCAATGAAAGTGCTGTTGGAGAACCTGCTGCGCCATGTGGATGGCGATACCGTGCAGGTTGACGACCTCAAGGCCATCGTCGCCTGGTTGCAAACCGGCCATGCTGACCGTGAGATCGCCTACCGTCCGGCGCGCGTGCTGATGCAGGATTTTACCGGCGTTCCGGCGGTGGTGGATCTGGCGGCGATGCGTGAAGCGGTGCGGCGGCTGGGCGGCAATGTCGACCAGGTGAACCCGCTGTCACCGGTGGATCTGGTGATTGACCACTCGGTTACCGTCGATGAATTCGGCGATGACAACGCCTTCGAAGACAACGTTCGTATCGAAATGCAGCGCAACCACGAGCGCTACACCTTCCTGCGCTGGGGGCAGAAAGCCTTCAACCGTTTCCGCGTGGTGCCGCCGGGCACCGGCATCTGCCACCAGGTCAACCTCGAATACCTCGGCCAAACGGTGTGGCACAGCGACGAAAGCGGTCGCCGCGTGGCCTATCCGGATACGCTGGTGGGCACCGATTCCCACACCACCATGATCAACGGCCTGGGCATTCTCGGCTGGGGCGTCGGCGGTATCGAAGCGGAAGCGGCGATGCTGGGCCAGCCGGTGTCGATGCTGATCCCGGACGTCGTCGGCTTTAAGCTGACCGGCAAGCTCCGTGAGGGCATTACTGCCACCGACCTGGTGCTGACCGTCACTCAAATGCTGCGTAAGCACGGCGTTGTCGGCAAGTTCGTCGAGTTTTACGGCGACGGTCTGGCCGATCTGCCGTTGGCGGACCGGGCGACCATCGCCAATATGTCGCCGGAGTTCGGCGCCACCTGCGGTTTCTTCCCGGTAGATGACGTCACGCTCGGCTACATGAAACTCAGCGGCCGCAGCGCCGAACAAATCGCGCTGGTGGAAGCCTACGCCAAGGCGCAGGGCATGTGGCGCAACCCGGGGGATGAGCCGGTATTCACCAGCTCGCTGGCGCTGGATATGTCGACGGTCGAGGCCAGCCTCGCCGGGCCGAAACGCCCGCAGGATCGCGTCGCGCTGCCGAATGTGCCGCAGGCGTTCAGGGCCGCTACCGAGTTGGATATCGGCGGCCACAAGACCAAGGCAGACAGCAAACCCTTTACGCTGGATGGGCAGCAGCACGAGCTGCACGACGGCGCGGTGGTGATCGCGGCGATCACCTCCTGCACCAACACCTCCAACCCGAGCGTGATGATGGCGGCTGGCCTGCTGGCGAAAAACGCCGTCAAGAAAGGGCTGCGCAGCAAGCCTTGGGTAAAAACGTCGTTGGCGCCGGGTTCCAAAGTGGTGACCGACTACTTCGACAGCGCCAAGCTCACCGCTTATCTGGAAGAACTGGGGTTCAACCTGGTGGGATATGGCTGTACCACCTGTATCGGCAACTCCGGGCCGCTGCCGGATCCTATCGAGCAGGCGATCAAAGAGGGCGATCTGACCGTGGGCGCGGTGCTGTCGGGCAACCGTAACTTCGAAGGGCGCATCCACCCGCTGGTGAAAACCAACTGGCTGGCCTCACCGCCGCTGGTCGTGGCGTATGCGCTGGCGGGCAGCATGAAGATCGATCTGACCAAAGAGCCGCTGGGCGAGGGCAATGACGGTCAACCGGTCTACCTGAAGGACATCTGGCCGAGCAGCCAGGACATTGCTCAGGCGGTGGAAGAAGTGCGCACCGAGATGTTCCACAAAGAATACGGCGAAGTGTTCGATGGCGACGCCAACTGGCAGGCGATCCAGGTGACCGGTTCGGCGACCTATCAATGGCAGGAGGATTCTACCTATATCCGCCATCCTCCGTTTTTCAGCACCATGAAGGTGAAGCCGGATCCGGTGCAGGACATCAAGGACGCGCGCATTCTGGCGATTCTGGCCGATTCGGTGACCACCGACCACATCTCGCCGGCGGGCAACATCAAGCGCGACAGCCCGGCGGGGCGTTACCTGAGCGAGCACGGCGTGGCGCCGCAGGACTTTAACTCCTACGGTTCGCGCCGCGGAAACCATGAAGTAATGATGCGCGGCACCTTCGCCAACATCCGCATCCGCAACGAAATGGTGCCGGGCGTGGAGGGGGGCTATACCCGCCATATTCCGTCGCAGCAGCAACTGTCTATCTACGACGCCGCCATGCAGTACCAGCAGGAGAAAGTGCCGCTGGCGGTGATCGCCGGTAAAGAGTACGGTTCCGGCTCCAGCCGCGACTGGGCGGCGAAAGGGCCGCGCCTGCTGGGCGTGCGGGTGGTGATCGCCGAATCCTTCGAGCGTATTCACCGCTCCAACCTGATAGGCATGGGTATTTTGCCGCTGGAGTTCCCGCAGGGCGTGACGCGCAAAACGCTGGGGCTGACCGGGGACGAGCAGATCAGCGTCGGCGGCCTGCAACAGCTGCAGCCGGGCCAGACGGTGCCGGTACATATCACCTATGCCGACGGGCGCAAGGAGGTGATCGATACCCGTTGCCGCATCGATACCGGCAATGAGCTGACCTACTACGAAAACGACGGCATCCTGCACTACGTAATCAGGAAAATGCTGTAAATCGGGCAGTAAAAAGGGCGCCGCAAGGCGCCCTGATGGTTTTCACCGTGGCGGCGATCACTTCTGGTCGAGCAAATGGCCCATTTTGGCGGCCTTGGTGGCCAGATAGTGTTCGTTCTTCGGATTGCGGCCGACGATCAGCGGCACGCGCTCGCTGATATTGATACCGGCTTCGGTCAGGATCTCGACCTTTTTCGGGTTGTTGGTCAGCAAGCGCACCGCGTCGACGCCCAGCAGTTTGAACATGTCGGCGCACAGGGTGAAGTCGCGTTCGTCGGCGGCGAAGCCGAGCTGATGGTTGGCTTCCACGGTGTCTGCGCCCTTATCCTGTAGGGCATAGGCGCGGATCTTGTTCAACAGGCCGATATTGCGGCCCTCCTGGCGATGATAAAGCAGGATGCCGCGGCCTTCTTCGGCGATCTGCTCCAGCGCGGCTTCCAGCTGAAAACCGCAGTCGCAGCGCAGGCTGAACAACGCGTCGCCGGTCAGACATTCGGAATGCACGCGTGCGAGCACCGGCGCTTCACCGGAAATATCACCGAATACCAGCGCCAGATGATCGTGCCCGGTCGCCAGTTCTTCGAATCCTACCATCAGGAAATCGCCCCAAGGTGTCGGCAGTTTAGCCTCTGCCACCCGTTTAAGCTGCATGTCACTCTCCACAAAAACCTACGATTCAATCATTGTCGCGCATCCTAAGTCCGGTCAGTGCATTGACCAAGACTAAAACGTGCTACGCCGATCTCTATTTCGTTAATTATCGGCTATTTTGCCACAACTTCTTGCCGGGCGGTGCTCAGCAAACCAGCAGATGGCGTTTTCTGGCCACCTATTATTGCGATAGGTTGTCTATCTGTTTAATTTTTCGCGTGTTATCAATATTGCACTCTTGTTACACTGCAGCCTGATTCACGCAGAGGAAAACGGGAATGTATGAGATAGCAAAACGCACGGCGGGCGGCGCGTTGCTGCTGCTGTTGATGCCGCTGGCGGTCTGGGTATCCGGCTGGCACTGGCAACCCGGCGGCAATGACCGGCTGCTGAAAGCGCTGTACTGGGTGACCGAAACCGTGACCTCGCCGTGGGGCATTCTGACCAGCGCGATCCTCTGCGGTTGGTTTTTGTGGTGCCTGCGCTTTCGGCTGAAGCCGGCCATCGGTCTGGCGATGCTGCTTTTCGCCGCGCTGTTGATTGGGCAGGGCGTGAAGTCGTTGATCAAGGATCGGGTGCAAGAGCCGCGTCCTTTCGTGGTGTGGTTGGAGCAAACCCACGGCGTGGACGGCAAGTATTTCTACTCGCTGCAGCGCAAAGAGCGCAGCGCGCTGGTGCGCGAGCAACTGCAAGACCAGACGCTGGTGCCGAGCTGGCTGCGCAAGCACTGGCAGTTTGAAACCGGCTTTGCTTTTCCGTCGGGGCACACCATGTTCGCCGCCACCTGGGCGCTATTGGGCGTAGGGCTGCTGTGGCCGCGCCGCCATTACAAAACCGTCGCGATCCTGATGGTGTGGGCGGCCGGGGTAATGGGCAGCCGCTTGCTGCTGGGCATGCACTGGCCGCGCGATCTGGCGATGGCCACGTTGATCAGTTGGTTGCTGGTAGTGATCACCTGCTGGCTGGCGCAGCGCTGGTTCGGTCCTCTGACGCCGCCGCCGCAAGAGCAGCAGGAAATCGCGGCGCGCAAGCCGGAGAAATGAACGTTATGTGACCATGTCACAAAAAGCGCGGCGCCAGATCGGCGCCGCATTAACCGCTTACATTTTCCCGCCATTGCAATCTGCGCCGTCGCCCCCATATCCTTATAAATTCGACGTTTTGAGAAGCTTTCTCATCAATTTGTTCGTTAAAGCCGTTTACTGCCGAATATGCCAGCAGATATGTGGTTTTATCGTGCCGCAGGGTTTCCCTGCCGCAACGGGAAATGCTAACTTAAGGGTTAGGGACGCCACGTTTTGGCATCGTTCATCCGATTCACTCGGCATCGCGGGAAAGAATGTGAAATATTTGCTGATTTTTTTGTTGGTTCTGGTGATCTTCGTGATTTCCGTCACCTTGGGTGCGCATAACGATCAGGTGGTCAATTTTAACTATCTGGTTGCGCAGGGCGATTATCGCGTATCGACCCTGTTGGCCACGCTGTTTGGCGCCGGTTTCATTCTCGGCTGGATCATTTGCGGTCTGTTCTATCTGCGTACGCGCATTGCGCTGAGCCGCGCCGAGCGCAAGATCAAAAGGCTGGAGCTGCAGCTTGAGCAGCCCGCTGAACCGGCGGCTCAGGCCGTTGTCAGCAAGGAATAACCCTCTATGTTAGAACTGCTGTTTCTGTTGCTGCCCGTGGCTGCCGCGTACGGTTGGTACATGGGGCGCAGAAGCGCTCAGCAGGATAAACAGCAAGAAGCCAACCGCCTGTCGCGTGAATACGTGGCAGGGGTGAACTTTCTGCTTTCAAACCAGCAGGATAAGGCGGTCGATCTGTTCCTCGACATGTTGAAAGAGGACAGCAACACCGTTGAGGCCCACCTGACGTTGGGCAACCTGTTCCGCTCGCGCGGCGAAGTCGACCGCGCTATCCGCATCCATCAGGCCTTGATGGAAAGCGCTTCCCTGACCTTTGAGCAGCGCCTGTTGGCGGTGCAGCAGCTGGGCCGTGACTATATGGCCGCCGGGCTTTACGACCGCGCGGAAGACATGTTCAGCCAGTTGACTGACGAAGCGGATTTTCGCGTCTCGGCGCTGCAGCAATTGCTGGTGATCCATCAGGCGACCAGCGACTGGCAGAAAGCGATCGACGTGGCGGAAAAGTTGGTCAAGCTGGGCAAAGAGAAACAACGCGTCGAGATCGCGCACTTTTATTGTGAACTGGCGCTGCAGGCGATGGGCAGCGACGATCTCGATCGGGCGATGAGCCTGCTCAAGCGTGCGGACGCGGCCGATAAACAATGCGCGCGCGTGTCCATCATGTTCGGGCGCATTTACATGGCGCAAAACGACTACGCCAAAGCGGCGGAGTCGCTGCAACGCGTATTGAGTCAGGATAAAGAGCTGGTCAGCGAAACGCTGCCGATGCTGCAGGAATGCTACCGGCACCTGCCGGAACAGCAGCACAACTGGGCTGATTTCCTGAAGCGCTGCGTGGAAGAGAACACTGGCGCAACCGCCGATCTGATGCTGGCCGAAATCATCGAGCAGCACGAAGGGCGCGACGTGGTGCAGGTCTATATCAACCGCCAGCTGCAGCGTCATCCCACTATGCGGGTGTTTTATCGGCTGATGGATTATCACCTGGCGGACGCTGAAGACGGCCGTGCGAAAGAGAGTCTGCTGTTGTTGCGCGATATGGTCGGCGAGCAAATTCGCACCAAGCCGCGTTACCGCTGCCACAAATGTGGCTTCACCGCGCACTCGCTCTATTGGCATTGTCCGTCGTGTCGCGCCTGGTCATCGGTTAAACCGATCCGCGGTCTGGACGGACAATAGCGCGGCGGTGAGACAAAATAAAACGGGGCGATTGATCGCCCCGTTTTTCTATGTTCATCGCTTACTTTTTCTTGCCGCCTTTAGCGCCGGTTTTCAATAGCTGACGCAGCTTCTTCAGCTCTTTCTGGCTCAGAGGCTGTTCGATTTCTTCTTCGGTGCTTTGATTGTCGATCTCGCCGTGGTGCAGGTCGTCCGCTTTCTTGGCCGGTTTTTCTGCCTTGACGACGGGCGCGTTGAAGCTGCTTTCCAGGCGCTGGCACACTTCCACACTCAATGAAAATTCGTTTTCAGCGGCGGCGGCGCGGATTTTCTCCTTCAGTGCCAGAGGAATTTTAATGGTAAGTGTCGATATCTCGCTCATTTTGAAAGCCTTTCTGCAGGAAGATGCCTTCAAGCTAAGCCACTGGCGATCGGGTGTCTAGTGTGTAATAAAAATTTAATATTTTTGTAACAATAAAGGGCGGGGCAAATGCGGGGGTTTTTAAGCGGCAAACAGAGGCAGGGCCCGAAATCTCGGGCCCTGTACCGGAAACCTTATTTGTAGATGATCGCGGTGCCGCTCAACATGTTGTTACCGCCGGCGGAGATAATGCGGTAGCTGCTGGCGCCCTGAGCATCTGCTTTAGCGGCCAGTTTTTTCTCCAGGCTGCTGAGGGTGGTTGCGTGGCCTGCGGAAACGACGCCGGTCGCGGTCAGGCTATCGGCCTGCTGGCTGTTGATCGGCTCAGCGGCCAAAGTGGCGAAAGAGGTCAGTGCGATAGCGGCAGCGGCTGCAAAATATTTGATGGTTTTCATGGGTGACTCCAGTCTGTTTATTTAGGAAGGAAGCCATTCGCTTCCGATGTGGTGAATAATAAAGCATCTGGGCCGATTGAAAATCTGATAATGCTGAGCAAGTTGTTCAAAATATTTGATCGATAATTTACGCATCTTTACGGCGTTTTACGCTGCGTGGTTTATTGCTGACGCGCTTACGTTGACGCGCCATGACAAAGACGCAAGGTAACATGACAGAGCGCCGGTGCGCGCTGCGGCTGGGATTTCTGGCCCCTGGCATGTAGAATGCGGCGGTCAGTTTCGCGGGTGAGTCCCTGATTATCTCCATTTTACAGAAGGTAGAAGAAATGAAGTCTGAAAATAACACTAATAACAATGACTTAAAATCATCTCCAATCGTTGTGGCGTTGGATTACGCCGATAAGAACGCTGCGCTGGCGTTCGCCGACCGTATCGATCCGCAAGACTGCCGGCTGAAAGTGGGCAAGGAAATGTTCACGCTGTTTGGGCCGCAGCTGGTGCGCGATCTGCACGGGCGCGGCTTCGACGTATTTCTTGACCTGAAATTCCACGATATTCCCAATACCACGGCGCATGCGGTAGCCGCAGCGGCCGAGCTGGGCGTTTGGATGGTCAATGTGCATGCCAGCGGCGGCGCGCGCATGATGACCGCCGCTAAAGAAGCGCTGGTGTCATACGGGGCGGATGCGCCGCTGCTGATCGCCGTCACGGTGCTGACCAGCATGGAAGCGGAAGACCTTCGCGGCATCGGCATCGAGGCCAGTCCGGCAGAACACGCCGAGCGCCTGGCGCGCCTGACCCGCGACTGCGGGCTGGACGGCGTGGTGTGTTCGGCACACGAAGCGCAGCGCCTGAAGGCCGCCTGCGGGCAGGCTTTCCAGCTGGTGACGCCGGGGATCCGCCCTGAAGGCAGCGCGGCGGGCGATCAGCGCCGTATTATGACGCCGGTGCAGGCGCAGGCCGCCGGCGTGGACTATATGGTGATTGGGCGTCCGATCACCCAATCTGCGGATCCGGCCGCGACGCTGCGCGCGATCCGCGCCTCTTTGGCCTGAGGAACCGCCGATGAATGACGATAACAGCCGTCTGGTGTATTCCACGGACACCGGTCGCATCAAGCAGGAAGAGGTTAAACCGCAACGCGCCAAGGGCGATGGCGTTGTGCGCATCCAGCGCCAGACCAGCGGCCGCAAGGGGAAGGGCGTGTGCCTGATTACCGGCGTCGATCTGGATGATGCCGCGCTCGACAAACTGGCGGCCGAACTGAAAAAGAAATGCGGCTGCGGCGGCTCGGTGAAAGAGGGAGTCATCGAGATCCAGGGCGATAAACGCGATCTGCTCAAACAGCTGCTGGAAGCCAAAGGCATGAAGGTCAAACTGGCGGGCGGTTGAAGCGAGTCGCCATGCCGCAGTGCAATGCTGCGGCATGGCTAGAGGTTGTTGCTGCCGGGGGTTAACCCGTTAACGGCGAAAGAACCATAGACTTAAAGTAAAACAGACCTGAAATCATCGTTATTGGTTAATACGTCAAAGCGCCGAGGCGCTTTTGCCCGCCTGTCGGCGGAGGAGCATCGGGCAGGTTATTTGCCAACCTGGTGACCGATGATGCCGCCCACCGCAGCCCCACCCAGCGTGCCCAAAGCGCTGCCGTTGGTCAGCACTGCGCCGCCGACTGCGCCGGCGCCGGCGCCGATAGCGGTGTTGCGATCGCGTTTGGACATGTTGGAACAGGCGCTCAGTGAAAACGCCAGAGTCAGAGCCAGAGCGGCGGTGGCGAAACGTTTATTGATAATCATCATAATGACTTCTCCTTAGCATTGGCTATATGGAAGTGCCCTATAAGTATAGGCGTTAACCATAAATCAGGCCTGCTGTTGATTCCCATACGGTATCGATATAAAAAATGGCATTTTTGTTAACGGCCGAATAATTAGCGGGTTACGGCCCAAAAGTTACCGAAGCTGAGTATAGGTTTCTCGGGAAGGATAAACAGGTAAATAGTCTTAAAATCCCGCTGCGCAAGGGAAACGGCGGGCGGCGTGGCCCGCGCGGCGCGTTATTCGTTGACCAGCTCCACCTGTACGCCCTGACGTTTCAGCTGATGCTGATACTCCAGCGCCAAACGTGAATCGGTGATCACCCGGCTGATTTGCCCCGGCTGCGCCAGCGGGTTAGGCTGGATCTGGCCGAATTTGCTGGAATCCGTCAGCACGATATTCTCCACGCCCTTGGCCAGCACCGCGCTGACCACATCGGCGCGCATCATGTCGCGGCCGGTAAAGCCGGTTTCGGCCTGAAAGCCGTCAATGCCGATAAACGCTTTGTTGAAATGCACCTGCTGAATGCACAGCCGCGTGAGCGGGCCGACCACGGTCTCGCTTTTCTTCTGGTACATGCCGCCCAACACAATCACGTCGCAGTCGGTTTCTTTGAGCAGGTTGGCGATGTAGTGGCTGACGGTGATCAGCGTAATGCGCTTGCGTTCGGCGATGTAGCGCGCCAGCAGGGCATTGGCGCTGCCGCTCTCGATAAAAATCGTCTCGCCGTCGTTGACCTGCGCGGCGGCGTACTGCGCCAATCGTTGCTTAAGGGTGAAATTGGACATCATGCGGGCGTCGACGTCGTCGCTTTCCAACGCCACGGCGGAGCCGTGCACCCGCTTCAGATAACTGCGTTTTTCCAGCAGGTTGAGATCCTGCCGGATGGTGACTTCCGAGACGCCCGAAGCGCGCGCCAGCTCATTGACGCTGATCCGGCGGCGATCGTTAACCAACTGCAATATGGTCTGTTGTCGTAAATTCATATCGGCCTGATGATGCGGCCGCCAAGGCGCGGCCGCTAAGAGTCAAAGGTTTAAAGAGTATGTTCTGTGCGCGCAATAATATCATCCTGCGCCTCAGGGGATAATGCGGTAAAGAAGGCGGAATAGCCAGCTACGCGAACCACTAAATCACGATATTGGTCAGGGTGTTGCTTCGCCGCCAGCAGCGTTTCGCGCGACACGATGTTGTACTGCACATGCCAGCCGCGATAGCTCTCGAAGAAGGTGCGCAACATCAGCATCAGCTTCTCCCGATCGCGCGGGTTGTCCAGCGTCGCCGGGTTCAGCTTTTGATTGAGCAACACGCCGCCGAGGATCGCCTCGGTCGGCAACTTGGCGAGCGAATTGAAAACCGCCGTTGGCCCCAGGTGGTCGGTGCCGGACGCCGGGCTGGCGCCTTCCGCCAGCGGCGCGTGCGCCTTGCGGCCATCCGGCGTGGCCAGGGTAGCGGCGCCGAAGGGCACGTTGGCCGAAATCGACGAGGTGCCGGCGTAGTAGCCGCCGCCGATCGGCCCGCGGCCGAAGCGGGTGTTGCGGTACTGTTTCAGTTCTTCGATGTAGGTTTGGTAGGCGCGCACCAGCAGCCGATCGACCTCGTCCACATCGTTGCCGTATTTGGGCGCGGCGTTGAGCAGCCGCTGACGCAGCTGCTCGCCATCCAGCCCGGCGAAGTCTTCGGCCAGCGCCGTCGCCAGCTGCTGCTGGCCGATCGCCCCTTGGTCGAACACCAGTTTGCGCACCGCCGCCAGGCTGTTGCCCAGGTTGGCGATGCCGACCTGCAGGCCGGAAACCCAATCGTATTTGGCGCCGCCTTGCTTGATGCTTTTGCCGCGTTCAATGCAGTCATCCACCAGCGCGGAGCAGAGGATATCGTGAGCGTTCTCCTCCAGCACGCTGTCCACCACGCATTCGATCTCAATTGACTTGCGCGTGTAGTAGCAGATTTGCCGATCCCAGGCGGTTAAGACCTGCTCGAAATCGGCGAAATTTCCTTTGGACAGCGCCTGTTCCTGCGGCAGGAAAATCTGCCCGGACGTGGCGTCGCGGCCTTGTTCCAGCGCCGCCAGCAGCACGCGGGCGAAGTTGATGAAGCTCATGCCGGTGCAGCGATAGCCCCATTTGCCGCCGACGGCGGTCTCGATACAGCCGATGGCGGCGTAGTCGTAAGCGTCCTGCGGTTCGACCCCCAGCTTGATGAACTCGGGAATGACGATTTCGTCGTTATTGAATGCCGGCATGCCGAAGCCGCAGCGGATCACCTGTACGCAGGCGTCGAGGAAATCGGCGCTCATTCCGGCGTGGTAACGCACGCTGAGGTTGGGCTGGGTGGAGCGCAGGCTGCCGCAGGATTCGAGAATGGCGTAGGACAGCGGATTGACCGCGTCGCACGGCCGGCCGTCGATCAGTTTTTGGCCGCCGATGGTAACGTTCTGGTACAGCGGGCTGCCGGCGGAGGCCTTGGAGTGCGAGCCGGAACGGATCTTGTTGACCTCCAGCAGTTTCAGCCAGCAGCTGTGCAGCAGCTCGATGGCGTCTTCCCGCGCCAGGTTTTGCTCCAGCTCCACGTCGCGCCGATACCAGGGATAGAGATACTGATCGAGGCGGCCAAAGGAAACCGAATGGCCGTTGGATTCGATCTGCAACGTCAGCTGGATGAAATAGCACAGCTGCAGCGCCTGCCAGAAGGTTTGCGGCGGGCGATGGGCGATCCGGTCGCAGTTGTCCGCGAGGGACAGCAGCTCGGCGCGCCGCCAGTCGCGGGCTTCGTTTTGCGCCATGTCGCGCGCCAGGCGGGCGAAGCGCAGGATGTGCCCGCTCAGCGCCGTCAGCACAATATCGATAGCGTTGAGAAACTGCGCCTTGTGCAGATCTTCCCACTCGGTCAGACGCAGGCGGCGGCTGCGCGCGTTCACCTTTTCACGCAGGCCATCGAGGCCTTGTTCCAGCAGCAGCGGGAAGTTGACCGCCAGATGGGCGTCGCCGGAGGTCATATTGCCCTCGGCCTTGATGATGCCGGTGGCCAGCAGCGCCTTTTGTTCGTCGGTAAACATGCCGTAGCAGCGATCCTGCACCGTTTGGCCGCGCCACCAGGGGCACAGACGATGCAAAATTGCCTTGTGCTCGTCGCTGACCGAAAAACCGGCGCCCGGCCGGTCGGCCAACTGGTCTATTTCGTTTTCTATCCAGCCGACGGTGTATTCGGGAAAGATCGGCGCGGCGCGCAGCTCGCTGGCCTGGTTGCCGACGATCAGCTCGTCGTTGGCGATCCAGATGCTGCGTTTCGCCAGATGGTTGGCCAACGCCAGGGCGCGGCGCACCGGCAGCGGCTTGTCCTGATGCTGCTGATAGGCCTCGGTATAGTGCTGCGCGCGTTCGGTGCACACCGGCGGTTTAACGATGTGAATCAGCGCATTCTTATGCGCCTGGATACGGGCGCTCAGGGTAGTCAAATCCAACGTGGTCATGGTGTTATCCTCGCAAAATGGCGGTCAGGCCCTTGGCGCCGGCATAGTCTTCGGCAAAGGCCAGCAGGTCGGGTGCGTCCAGTGGCTTGCGGGCGGCACGGTAGGGTTCGCCGAGCAGGTGGTACTTGTTGATGCCAAGCGTGTGGTACGGCAGAAAGTGGATCTCCGACACGCCGATCTCGTCGGCGGCGAAGTCGACGATGGCACGGACAGAGCGGCGATCGGCGTTGAAATCGGGGATCAGCGGCACACGGACGGTCATTGGTACGCCGTGCGCCGCCAGCCGACGAAAATTGCTCATCACCCGGCGGGCGGAACCGCCGGTCCAGGCTCTGAAGCGCGCTTCGTCGGTGTGTTTGAGATCGGCCAGCAGCAGATCCAGCCACGGCAGCGAAGGGGCGATATAACGCCATGGGACGTGCAGGCAGGATTCGACGGCGGTGTGGATGCCGGCCTCGCGGCCGCGCCGCAGCAGGTCCGCCGCGAGGTCCGGCTGCATAAAGGGTTCGCCGCCGGACAGCGTTAAACCGCCGCCGCTGCGCAGGTAGAAAGGCTTATCCCGCATCACCTCGGCCATGATATCGTCGGGGTTGATCGGGCTGCCGCACAGGCTGAGCGCGCCAGTCGGGCAGGCGGCGGCCAGGGCGGCATAATCGTCTGCGCTAATCAGCTCGCGTTGCAGCGTCAACGGCCCGGCGGTGCGTTGCAGCCCTTGCGGACAACGCTCGGCGCACAGCGTGCAGCCGCTCAGGCACAGGCGTTCGTCAAACAGCAGGTCTGCGTGGCGCGAGCGGCTTTCCGGGTTCTGACACCACCGGCAGCTCAGCGGGCAGCCTTTTAAAAAGACCACGCTGCGGATGCCCGGGCCGTCATGGGTCGAGTAGCGCTGCAGATTGAAGATCATGAGTCACCCGTTTGGCGTCGCTGTATCTTTCGCCATTAAAGATATTTCGAATGAAAGTTGAATTGATTTTGATCAAAAGTTAGCGCGGTTTTTGCCCTATGATGATCAGAGTTTGAATCCGCCTACAGAACATGACACAGGAGTCCGTGATGGAGCTTTATCTCGATACCGCCGATGTGACCGCGGTAAAACGCCTGGCGCGCATTCTGCCGCTGCACGGCGTCACCACCAACCCGAGCATCGTGGCGAAGGAAGGCAAGCCGATCTGGGAAGTGCTGCCCGCGCTGCGCGACGCCCTCGGCGGCACCGGCAAGCTGTTCGCACAGGTGATGGCGACCGATGCGGAACGTATGGTGGCGGAGGCGGCGCTGCTCAGCCAGCGGGTACCGGGTCTGGTGGTGAAGATCCCGGCGACCGCCGAAGGGCTGGCGGCGATCAAGAAGCTTAAAACGATGTCCATTCCGACATTGGGCACCGCGGTGTACGGCGCTGCGCAGGGGCTGTTGGCGGCCTTGGCCGGGGCGGAATATGTGGCGCCTTACGTCAACCGGGTGGACGCGCAGGGCGGCGACGGCATCGAAATGGTGCACGAGCTGCAGCAGCTGTTGAGCCTGCATGCGCCGTCGGCGCAGGTGCTGGCCGCCAGTTTCAAAACGCCGCGCCAGGCGCTGGAGTGCCTGTTGGTGGGCTGCCAGGCCATCACGCTGCCGGTGGACGTCGCGGAGCAGTTCCTGAACGCGCCGGCAGTGCAGGCCGCGGTCGAGAAATTCGAACAGGATTGGCAAGGGGCGTTCGGCAGCAATTTGTTGAGCTGATAACGGCCTGATGTGTTAATTTTCTTCCCGATCGACAATTAATTTTAAAGGATGACGCATCATGGCGTCATCCTTCCGCAGTTTCGCCATTCTTCTCATGCCGCCGTCTCCCTTATGGTTTTGTGAACCGCAGTGCCATAAAGCTGTTGATTTTTCTCCCTCGAAGCTCATAATTCGCCCAAGAGTAAGTTTATTTACATTAATTTACGTAACTTATGATTTTGGTTAGATAAATAACTATAAGTAACAGTGAGGAGCCAAGGATGCGCTCAGATAATGCTCGTGCTTTACTCTATTCTATCCGCTGTGGGCTGTCGGGATTATTGATAGGCGTTGTACCCCTGTTTTCCGCTTCGGCGGCTACCAGCGATGGTATGGCGTCCATTGATGCCCGCGAACAGCAGCGCCAGCAGGAGCGCGAGCGTGCCCTGCAACAGCAAAATGCCCCGCAGGCCGATGCGCGCCTTTCCCGTCCCGACGTTGTGCTGCCCAATTACCCAATCGATGAACGCCCTTGTTTCATCATCAACCGGCTAGCGTTGGACGGGGAGTCTGCCGATCGCTTTCAGTGGGCGTTGGGCGCAGCAGCAGATGCCGAAGGCCGCTGTTTGGGCGGCCAGGGCATTGCGCTTGCCATCAGCAAGGTGCAAAACGTCATACTGGCGAAAGGCTATGTCACTACACGCGTAATGGCGCAGGAGCAGGACCTGACTACAGGCGTGTTGACGCTGACGTTGCAACCGGGGCGCATCGGTGATATCCGTTTCGAGGAACCGGTCTCCTGGCGGGGACGGATATGGAACGCTATTCCGGCCTCACACGGTGATATCCTTAACTTGCGTGATATCGAACAGGGGCTGGAGAACTTTAGACGAGTGCCCAGCGCCAGTGCCGACATCAAAATCGTACCCGGTGCCCAAGAGGCCACCAGCGATCTGCAGGTCAACTGGCACGAGGGGCGGCCGGTGCGGCTCAGCCTGGGGCTGGACGACAGCGGCTCCAAAAGTACCGGGCGCTATCTCGGTTCGGCCACTCTGGCACTCGATGCGCCGTTTGCGCAAAATGACCTTTTCTACGCCAACATCGGCAAGGATGTGTTTCAGCACGGGCCGTTTGGCAACCGTTCACATACGCTGAATTACTTCTTCCCGGTGGGATATTGGGCCTTCTCGGCCAATTACAACGACTACACCTACCATCAGAACATCCCTAACGCCAACGAGGTGCTGCGCTATAGCGGCAAGAGCGACAACATTCAGTTGACCGTTTCCCGATTGCTGTACCGCGACCAGTCGCACAAGTTAACGCTTAACCTGCGCGGCTACCGCAAACATTCCACTAACGCCGTGGACGACGTTGATATTGCGTCGCAAAAACGCCGGACCGCCGGCTGGGAGCTGGGGCTTAACCAGCGCAGTTACCTCGGTACCACCACGTTGGATGCGAATATCAGCTGGCGCCGCGGTACCGGGGCGTTCAATGCCTTGCCTGCGCCGGAAGAATCGCGTCACGAAGGCAGTGCGCGTACAGGCATTTTGCTCGGCGACCTGGGTATCAACCGGCCTTTCTTCTGGGGTGAGCAGCCCTGGCGGGTTTATACCAGTGTGCGGGGCCAGTGGAGCCAGAATGCGTTGACGCCGCAGGAGCGGATGGCCATTGGCGGGCGTTACACGGTGCGCGGCTTTGACGGCGAGCAGATGCTGTCCGGCGAAAAAGGGCTGCTGTGGCGCAACGAAATCGCCTGGAATGCGTTTTCTCGCGGGCACGAACTGTATATGGCTGCCGACTACGGCCGGGTGGACGGCCCGGGCACCCGCTACCTGGTGGGGCATCAGTTGGCGGGCAGTGCGCTCGGTGTGCGCGGTGCGCTGTGGGGGCGATTCAGCTATGACCTGTTTGCCGGCGTGCCGCTGTACAAGCCCGCAGGGTTCCATACCTCCGGTGCGACCGCGGGTTTTAGCGTAAATCTGGAAATCTGAACATCGCGATACCGGCAACGTTGCTGATACTGACCTGATTGGACTGACTTTTCTCACGGATGTGACCCATGAACAAACATTGTTATCGCCTTATCTTCAGCCGCACTCACGGGGAACTGCGGGTGGTGTCCGAACTGGCTCGCAGCTGCAGCAGCGAACCGGGCCAGCGCATCGGCTCAGGGATAACGACTGGACGTCGTCTGTGGGTCACCTTGCGTCGGTCAGTGTGGCTGCTTGGGCTGCTCATGTTCGCCGGCCCCGTCATGGCAGACGGCATTGTCGCGGACGGCGGTGCCAATCCTTCCCAGCGGCCGGAGGTCATCAATACCCAGAACGGCTTGCCGCAGGTCAACATCACAGCCCCCAACCAGGCTGGGGTCTCACATAACCAGTATCAGCAGTTCGATGTCGACGCCAAAGGCGCCATCCTCAATAACTCGGCGGTGATGACCTCGACCCAGATGGCCGGGATGATCCAGGGTAACCCTAACCTCAATCCCAATTCCGCGCCGGCGCGTGTCATCCTCAACGAAGTCAACAGCAACAATCCCAGCCAGTTGCGCGGTTTTATGGAAGTGGCCGGCGGCAAGGCGCAGGTGATTGTGGCCAACCCCGCCGGCATTGTCTGCAACGGCTGCGGCACCATCAATGCCGGGCGCATGACGCTGACCACAGGCCGTCCGCAACTGAACGCCGATGGCAGCTTGGCGGGTTACCTGGTTGAGCGCGGCGTGGTGCGCATCGAGGATGGCGGACTTAACGGGGATACCCGTCATGATACCGAGTACGTCGATATTCTGGCGCGCGCGGTGGAGGTCAACGCCGGCGTCTGGGCTAAAGAAGGCATGTCGGTGGTGGCCGGTCGTAACCGCGTGAGTGCGGACGGTAAAACCGCGACACCGCTTTCAGACGACGGCAGTACCAGACCAGAGCTTGCCATCGACATGGGGCAGATGGGCGGCATGTACAGCGGCAGTATCCGCATGATTGGCACTGAGGCCGGCGTTGGCGTGCGCAACCAGAACGGGCAAGTTCAGGCAGGCAAAACGCTCACCGTCAGCAGCGAAGGCAAGCTCAGCTGGCGCTCTGATGCGCCGGATGCGGCCACGCAGGCCAACGGCGATATTCAGCTGGCGGCAAAAGGCGACATCGAGACGCACGGCAAAGTGTACAGCGGTAGCCAACTGGCCGCGCAGAGTCGCGAGGGAATGTTGACGCAGTCCGGTACGCTGGCGGCGGCCGGGGATGTGTACCTGAACGCCGCGCGTGGCATCCAGAGCAGCGGCCACCTGCTGGCGGGCAGCAATGCCGACAGCACGCTGGTCCAGGATGCCAATCTGCAGCTCGATAGCCAGGGCGATATCCGCGCCAGTGGCAGTCTGCTCAGTAAAAAGAGCGTCAACGTGTCCGGACGCCGGGTGGATATCAGCGGCGCACAGGTTGCGACTGGTCGTACCGCGCTGACGGCACGTGACGGCGGCGTTGCCTTGCGCCAGTCCACCGTTGACAGCGGTGAGCTGGCCGTGAGTACGACGGAAAATGTGGATGCACAGCAGGCCAAAGTCAAGGCTGGGCGCTGGACGGTAGATGCTGACAATCTGTTCAACCAACAGGCGACCTGGTCACAGACCGGTGATGGTGAGAGCCGTTTTACCCTAGCGGGCTCATTGGATAACAGTGACGGTGCCATCGAGGCGCAGAACCTCCGGCTTTCGGCCAGCCAGTTAGTCAATCAGCGAGGCCGCCTGGTGGCGCTGGGGAGCGCGGCGCAGCACTGGCAGGTCGGCGGCCTGCTCGACAATACCGGCGGGACGGTGGGCAGCAACGGCGACCTGCGCCTCGATGCCGGGCGCCTCGATAATCAGGGCGGTACGTTAAAAACCCAGTCGGGGCTCACGCTCCATGCTGATGGCGCGGTGAATAATGCCGGGGGCAACCTGCTCGCCGGGAACGGCCTTACGCTTGAAGTGGGCAGCGAGCTGGATAACGCATCCGGTACTCTGAGCGGCGCAGACGTGCGTCTGGTGGCGCAGCGGTTGGATAACACGCAGGGGCAGATCATCGGTCAGGGCAATCTCGACCTGACGGCCCGTCGCTTGGATAATCAACGTGGCCTCATTGGTGCCGGCAAGGCGCTGGATATCCATACCGGCGACTGGGACAACCGTGGCGGTACGGCGCAAGGCGAAACGGCCGTCACGGCAACGGCAGCGACCCTCAACAACGACGGCGGCAAGCTGCTGTCAGGCCAGGCATCAACCCTGACCACCTCGGGCAACGCCAGCAACCGCGGCGGCGAAATCAGCGGCGCTGCGCTGACGGTGAACACCGGCCGGCTCGACAATGCGCAAGGCAAGGTGATTGGCCAAGCGCGGCTTGACCTGCATGCCCGCCAGGGGTTGGACAATACGCAAGGGCTGCTGGGTGCCGGCCAGGCGTTGACCGTGCGGACCGACGGTGAGCTGAATAACCGCCGTGGCACGATATCGGGGAGCGGGCAAACTCACATAGCGGCAGGGAGCGTGCGTAACGAGGCCGGCAAACTGCTGGGCGGGCAACAACTGGTGTTGAACAGTGCGGCTGAGTTGGTGAACCGCGAGGGCGAAATCAGCGGCGAGTCACTTACACTGGCGGCGCAGCGCCTCGATAACGCTAAGGGCAAGGTGGTCGCCAGGCAGGATGCGAACCTGACGACGCAAAAGCTGAGTAACGCGGACGGCTGGTTTGAAGGCGGCAATACACTCTCCGTCAAGACCGATGGCGACTGGGACAACCGTGGCGGCACCGCACAAGGTGGTCGGCAGGTCACCGCCAGCGCGCAGTCGCTCGACAATACCGGCGGGCGACTACAGTCCGGCGGTGACCTGACACTTGACGCCGCAGGCAATATCCTCAATCGCACCGGTAAACTGACTGCGCAGCAGGCCCTCGCCGTTAACGGCGGTGTTGCCAGCCTGTTTGACAACGATGGTGGGTCACTGCAAAGCGGCGGCGGCCTGTCTCTGCAGGGTGGCCAGTTGACCAACCGCACCGCCGGTGTGGTACTCAGCGGGCAGGCACTTTCCCTGAACCTGACCGGCGGCTGGGACAATCAGGGCGGCACGTTTACCGGCAATGGGCGCACCGAGGTGCGCGCCGCCAGTTTGTTGAATACCCAGGGCACCATCAACGCGCTGGACAGTCTGGACATGCAGTTCACCGGCAAGCTGAATAACGGCCAGGGGCGGATTTTTAGTCAATCGTCTCAGGTACTGCAGGCGCAGGACATTTTCAACGCCCGGGGCTGGATGGGCAGCCAGGGCAGCTGGCAGGCGATCAGCGGCAGTTTTGACAATACGGAAGGCAGTGTGCAGAGTCTGCAGGCCGTACAGCTTGCAGCTGACTGGCTCAATAACACCAAAGGTGTACTGCAGTCGGCACACGACCTGGCGCTGCGTATCAAACAGGATATCGATAATCGCAACGGCAAGGCCTCGGCGCAGGGGCAGCTTGCTGTTACGGGTGCCAAAGACGGCGAACACGCCGGCGCCATCAATAACGCCGGCGGTCAGTGGCTGGCCGGCGAGGGGCTGCGTATCGCCGCCCGCGCGCTCGATAATACGCAGGGCGGGCTGCTCTACAGCCAGAAACAGCAACGCCTTACGTTGAGCGACACGCTGAACAACCACGATGGGAAAGTGCAAAGTGGTGAGGCGCTTCAACTTGACGCACAAGTGCTGAATAACGCCGGCGGGACGATAGACGGCCAGCAACAGGTGACACTGCACATTCTTGGCTTGCTGGAAAATACCGGCGGTGCAGTGCGCAGCAATGGTGGTCAAGAGGTGTCGGCCGCCGGTATCAATAATACGCGCGGCGTATTCAGCAGCCGTGGCGGCATCACGGTGACATCAAAGCAGCTGAACAACGACGGCGGCACGCTCATCAGTCAGGGCACGGGCATCTACCGACTCGACCGGCTTAACAATCAACAAGGCAAGTTACACAGCGGCGACGCGCTCACCCTTGAGGGGGCACAGGTCAACAACCAGGGTGGACAACTGGTGTCGACCCAGGGCCTGACGCTCAAGGCCGAAGCACTCGATAACAGCGGTCAGGGCACGTTCAGCAGCCAGGGGGCAATCAAACTGCTGACCGATCGCCTGAACAACCGAGACGGCGGGCTGATACTGGGTACCACGCGTACCGACATCACCGCCCGTGACATTGACAATACCGCAGGCCGCCTGCAGAGCAGCGGGCAGATGACCCTCTCGGGTGTCACGCAGTTGGACAACCGTCAGGGACGCATCCTGGCCGACGGCAATCTCGATATCAACGCTGCCCTCTCCCGTACCGACTCGCCGCTGGCGCTGCTTAACCAGGGCGGCCGCGTGGAGAGCTCAGGGCAACTTACCTTGCATGCGCGTGCCCTGAATAATCAGAACGGTACCCTGCTGGGGCTGCAGGCGTTGACGCTGTCCGCACAGCAGGACTACACCCATCAGACCGGCGAAACGATCAGTAGTAACGGCACGGTGACGTTCTCCCTGAGCGGCGCCTTTACCAACCTGGCGGACTGGTTGCTGCCGGGCAATCTGGTGCTCAATGCGGCCAGTATCACTAATCCGGCGTCTCTGGTAGGCAAAACGCTGCAGCTGACGACCGGGGCGTTGCAAAACACCAGGCGTATTGAAGCGGACAGCATGACGCTGAACGTCGATACCCTGGACAACACGGCGGCGCTGATGGGGGACGCTATCACCGTGCGCGGGCGCGTCATCGACAACCATGGTCAGCCTGCGGTGATGGCGGCGACCCAAAGCCTGACGGTGCAGGCCGGTGAGCGACTGACCAACCGGGATGGCGCCCTGATTTACAGCGCCGACCGCCTGCACCTGCACAGCGACGACCTGATAGATAACCGGGCGAGCTTTATCGAAGCGGACGGGGACGCCACCATTGAGGCCCGTCGCTTGAACAACCTGCGTGAAGGGCTCGTGATTGAGCGAGAGGCGGAAAAAAGTGACTACAAATGGCACCGCTACAACTATTACTGGCGCTCCTACGGCTCAAAGGTCAACCCCGACAAAAGTACCCTGGCGCCGACCACCCAGCAGTTGACCTTCCAGGATGACGCGGCGGCGCAAACCAACCGCTACGGCACCCTGCTGGCCATTGATGCGCCGGGCAAGCGCGCGCAGGTGCGGGTCAAGGACAACAAAGGCACACTTACCGACCTGTGGGTCAACTACCTGGCGCTCAAGCCGAATGCCGACGGCAGCTATGCGATGACGTTCTACGAGACGCGGGGGGGAAACCAACTGGCGACTATCCCGACGCCTTATCAAAACGGCTTCCATTGGGAACACGACTGGACGCAGGTGATGACCTGGGATCCCGAAAAGCATGTCGACATCGACAGCGCGCCATTCATCACCGATTACAACAACTTCCGCGAGCGAACCGAAAGCGGCACGCTGACGCGCGACAGGCTGGTCTCTGAAGGTATCGGCGCGCGTATTCTGGCGGGCGGCAACATGGTGCTGCGCATCACGGGAGCATTGCTCAATGACGCCAGCGTCATTACCGCCAACGGCAACCTGACGCAGGACGGCGGCGGCAGCGTAGACAACCGAGGTTACTCGGTTAACGAACGGCGCCAGGCGGTGATCGTTGACCACTATGACAAGGACACGCATCACTGGTACCCGACGTTCAATCGAGACGAGACCACGGCGCTGGCGACCGTTGATGGGATTATCTCCGGCAACGGCACGGTCACCATTAACGGGGCCCGTATCACCAATACCACGGTCAATCAGGCACAAATCAGCCAGCTTCAGGCGGCATTAAACGCCGTGGATGCCGAACGCGCCGAACTGGAGCACAATCCGCTGGCCTTCACGGTAGAGGGTGCTGCCCGATCTGACGGCGATACGACGCTGGCACCGGGCGAACAGATGACGCAACCCGGCGCCACACCGTCTTCGCCGCTGGGGCGCCCGCTGCTGCCGTCTGAGCTGGCGCTGACGCAGTTACAGCATCTGGGCAATGTGGCCACCGCCATCCCCAATAACGGCTTGTTTAGTCAACCTACGGCGACCGGCAGCCCGTTCCTGGTGGTGACCGATGAACGCTTTACCCGCCGCGACAACTTTATCAGCAGCGACTACATGCTCGAACGCGTAGGGTATGACCCCGCGCAGGCCCATAAGCGCCTGGGGGACGGCTTTTACGAGCAGCGTCTGGTGCGCGAGCAGGTGCTGGCGCTGACCGGCAAACCGTCCGTCAAGGGCTGGGATGCGATGGAACAGTATCAGCAGTTGATGAACAACGGCAGTAAAGTCGCCCAGGACTTCCATCTGGTGCCGGGCGTGGCCCTGACGCCGGAGCAGATTGCGGCGCTGCAGCAGGATATTGTCTGGCTGGTGAGCGAGACGGTGCAAACGGAAGGCGGCCCGCAAACGGTATGGGTGCCGAAGGTGTACCTGGCACAGACCACGCTGCGCCTGACCGGCGATGGCGCGGTGATTGGTGGTGGCGATCTGCAACTCTCGGCCAACAGCATCAACAATGCCGGCAACCTGTTTGCCGACAAAGCCCTGACGGTCGACGCCGGGCAGTTCCTGCATCAGGGCGGCGACATCAAGGCCGGTAGCATTGACGTGCAGGCAGACAGTCTGGCCATGAGCACTAACCTGCAGGACGCGCTGCGCCAGGCGACCATGAGCGCCGGCGACATTCGCCTGCGCGGCACCGATATCACCCTCTCAGGGGCGAAGCTCGATGCGACCGATACGCTCAGCCTGAGCGCGCGTAACGATCTGACCATCACCGCCGCGAAAAGCAGCCATACCGCCGATCTTGAGGTTATCTCCGGTTCAATGGGTAACCGCACCCGCGGCGGCACGGAAGCGGCAGGCTCCCGAATGGCGCACGTCAGCGGCGAATGGCAGCAGGCTCAGGGGAGTGAGCTTAACGCCGGCGGCAACCTCACGCTCAATGCCGGGCGAGACGTCACGTTCGCAGGCAGCCAGGCCAAGGCCGGCGGCAGCACCCGCGTGCAGGCCGGCGGCGATATCAACATCAGGGCCGAAAGCACCACCAATACCACGCACCTGGACGCCAACAGCCGTACTTCATCAGTCAGCAACGACCGCCAGGAAGAGCGCCTGACATTAAGCGCACTCGGCGGCGACCAGGGCGTCACTCTGGTGGCGGGCAACCGCCTGTTGGCCGAAGGCGCACAGGTTGACAGTAAAGAGGGGCGCATTGGCGTCAGTGCGCAGGACGTGACCATTAAAGACGCACGCACCCGCACGCAAGATCAGGACAGCGAAAACAAACGCGAGGGCAAAACCAAAAGCCATCGCATCGAACAAACCGAGCGCGAAATCAGCACCGGCAGCACCTTCAGCGGTCAGCAGGGCATCACGGTTATCGGGCGTGAGGGCGATGTCACGGTCACCGGCAGTACCCTGCACAGTAACCAGGGCGCCATCGCCTTGCAGGCGAAAAAGGATGTCACCCTCAATACGGCCACCGAGCGCGAGTCGCGCTACAGCGAGGAACGTTCCGAGAAAAAAGGCTTCCTGAACAAGAGCAGCAGCCATACCGTGACCGATGACCGAACCACGCGTGAGAACGGCTCGCTGCTGAGTGGCAACAGCGTCAGCATCAGCGCCGGCAATGACCTGACGGTCACCGGTTCTGCCATTGCCGCCGACCAGGATGTCAACCTGCAGGCCGGCCGTAATGTCGATATCGGTGCGGCCACCGAAACCGAGACGCATTACCTGCTGGAAGAGAAGAAAAAGAGCGGCCTGCTGGGCAGCGGCGGCATCGGTTTCACGATTGGCAAACAGTCGAGCAAACACGAAGTCGACGAGAAAGCCACCACCCAAAGTCAAAGCGTCAGCACTGTCGGCAGCAGCCAGGGCAGCGTCAACATCACGGCGGGCAACCAACTGCACATTGGCGGCGCCGACCTGGTGGCGGGCAAGGACCTGGCGTTGACCGGCGACAGCGTGACTATCGACCCCGGCTACGATCGGCGCACGCGCAAAGAAACCTTCGAGCAAAAGCAGAGCGGCCTGAGCGTGGCGTTGTCGGGCACCGCGGGCGGCGCGCTCAACACCGCCGTCAGCTCGGCGCAACAGGCAAGAAAGGAAGGCGACGGACGCCTGAACGCGCTGCAAAACACCAAAGCCGCGCTGTCCGGCGTGCAGGCCGCACAGGCCTGGGAGCGGGACAATGCGCTGACCGCCTCGGCGGAGGCGAAAAACGCCGCTGCCGGTTTACAGCCGGGAGACGAAGGTGCGGCGCAGGGCGCCACCAATACGGTGGGCATCAGCGCCTCTTACGGCAGTCAGTCGTCGAAAAGCGAAACCCGCACCGACAACCGACAGTCACAGGGCAGCACGCTCACCGCCGGGCAAAACCTGTCAATAACGGCGACCGGCAAGAACCACAATGCGCAAAGCGGCGATATCACCATCACCGGTAGCCAGTTGAAGGCGGGCAAAGACCTGTCGCTCGATGCGGCGCGGGACATTACCCTGCAGTCGGCGCAGAACAGCGAAAGCACCGTCGGCAAGAACGAGAGCAGCGGCGGCAACGTTGGCGTCGGTATCGGCGCCGGTTCGGGCGGGTATGGCATCAGCGTCTCGGCCGGCGTCAATGCGGGCAAGGGGCATGAGAACGGCAACGGCCTGACCCATACCGAAACCACCCTGGATGCAGGCAGCCATCTCAGCCTGACCAGCGGCCGCGATACCCAATTGAAAGGCGCGCAGGCGAGCGGCGAAAAGGTTACCGTCGACGTGGGCCGTGACCTGACGCTGCAAAGCCAGCAGGACAGCGACCGCTATGATGCCAAACAGCAAAATGTCAGCGCGGGCGGCAGTTTCACCTTCGGCTCGATGACCGGCTCAGCCAACGTGAGCGCCAGCAAGGACAAACTGCACAGCAACTTCGACTCGGTGAAAGAGCAGACCGGGCTGTTTGCGGGCAAGGGTGGGTATGACGTCACGGTCAAAGACCATACCCAGCTCGACGGCGCTGTGATTGCAAGCACGGCAGACAAGGAGAAAAACCGTCTCGATACCGGCACGCTGGGCTGGACGGACATCCACAACCAGGCGGACTACAGCGCAACGCATAGCGGCGGCAGCTTCAGCACCGGCGGGCCGGTGGGCGGTGACCTGTTGACCAACATGGCCGGCGGCATGCTGTCGGGTGCCAACAACAGCGGGCATGCCGAGGGCACGACGAAGGCCGGCGTCAGTGAGGGGACGCTGATAGTTCGCGACAAAGACAAACAGCAGCAGGATGTGGCGCAGCTAAACCGGGATACCGAACATGCCAACGACGGCAGCATCAGCCCGATATTTAACAAGGAGAAGGAGCAGAACCGGCTCAAACAGGCGCAGTTGATTGGGGAGATTGGCGGCCAGGCGATGGACGTCATCCGCACGCAGGGCGATATCGCCGGGCTGAAGGCGCAGAAAGACCCGGCGGCGCTGGCGCAGGCCCGGGAACAACTGGAGAAAAGCGGCAAGCCTGCAAACGATGCGGAGGTGATGCAGCAGGCGTATAACAACGCGATGCGGCAATACGGCACCGGCAGCGACTTGCAGAAGGCGGCGCAGGCGGTGACGGGCGCGTTGACGGCGCTGGCGGGCAATAACCTGGCGGGCGCGCTGGCGAGTGGTGCCTCGCCGTACCTGGCGACGGAAATCAAGAAACTGACCACCAATCCGCTGACCGGTGAAGTCGACGTTGCGGCCAATGCGATGGCGCATGCAGTGCTGGGCGCAGTGACTGCGCAGCTGAACAACCAGTCAGCTGCGGCAGGCGGGTTGGGCGCGGGCGGCGGTGAACTGGCGGCGCGCTACATTGCCGGGCAGCTGTTCCCGGGCAAAACGGCGCAGCAGCTGAGCGAAAGCGAGAAGCAGCAGGTTAGCGCACTGAGCCAGCTGGCCGCAGGGCTTGCAGGCGGCCTGGCGACGGGGGATACTGCGGGAGCGGTGACCGGCGGGCAGGCTGGGAAGAATGCGGTTGAGAATAACGCGCTGAGTGATGTTGTTGACGCTGTATCTCAGGGTAAGACACCTCAGCAGGTAGCCGAAGAGCGTGTCGACGCTGAAAATGAGCGCTATAAGCAGCAAAACTGTGCCGGAATGAGCGCGGAAGCGTGCTCGGTGAAGATGTATACTGAGCGCCGGGAAGAGCTGAAAGATATCCTGTCGACAGGTGCCGATTTTGTACCGGTGGTTGGAGATATCAAGAGCTTTGCGGAAGCGCAGAGTGCGCTGGATTATCTGGTAGCGGCGATAGGGATTATCCCAGGTGCTGGTGATGCGGCCGGTAAGGCGATCAAGGCGGCAGAGGCGGCGCTGAAGAAGGGGGATGTCGCTGAAGCGTCCAGGTTGATTAATAAGGCCAGTGATGAGGTATCGGCAACGATCCCTATGGGAAGCAAGCGTAATCCGATGAATCAACCAAGTAATCCATCTTATCAACCCGTCAGGAATCAACCAAGTACAATCGGAAACCGAGAGTATTCAGGTCATGCCTTAGATAGGATGCAGGATCGAGGAATAACTCCTTCTGTTGTTGAGAATACAATTAAAAATGGAAAGTCGGCTCCTAGCCGCGGCGGAACAACAGTCCATTTTGATCCTGAAAGCAAAGTGTCAGTGGTAACGAACGAATCAGGAAGGGTGGTAACGGTTAAATATGGCGACAAATAAGAAGGATGCTATTCGTGAGTGTGCGTTTAGTTCTCTAAATAACGTTGTTAGCTTTGCTAAGTTCGTAAGCTATGCAGAGGATTTGGCTCAATTAAATGAGTTATTTGAGGATGAAAAAAGCAGAGATAATTACCTGAGAATCTGGTTTGAACTGGAAATCATCAATGCACTTGCTCTATCAGAATGGGAGGATGAAGGACGCCCAGTAGATTGGAAAACTCAGTGGGAATCAAGCTATAAAGAAGATGCTTCCGAACTAATGAATGAGCTAATGAAGATGCTGAAGTAAATATCAACAGCCTCTGCTAGGGCACTGATGCCGCTCAGCTGTTTCCGGGCAATACCGGGAAACAGCAGCAGGATGTGGCGCAGCTAAACCGGGATACCGAGCATGCCAACGACGGCAGCATCAGCCCGATATTCAACAAGGAGAAGGAGCAGAACCGGCTGAAGCAGGCGCAGTTGATTGGGGAGATTGGCGGCCAGGCGATGGACGTCATCCGCACGCAGGGTGAGATTGCCGGGCTGAAGGCGCAGAAAGACCCGGCGGCGCTGGCGCAGGCCAGGGAGCAGCTTGAGAAGAGCGGGAAACCGACGAACGATGCGGCGGTGATGAAGCAGGCGTACGACAACGCGATGCGGCAATACGGCACCGGCAGCGCGACCTGCAGAAGGCGGCGCAGGCGGTGACGGGCGCGTTGACGGCGCTGGCGGGCAATAACCTGGCGGGCGCGCTGGCGAGTGGTGCCTCGCCGTACCTGGCGACGGAAATCAAGAAACTGACCACCAATCCGCTGACCGGTGAAGTCGACGTTGCGGCCAATGCGATGGCGCATGCAGTGCTGGGCGCAGTGACTGCGCAGCTGAACAACCAGTCAGCTGCGGCAGGCGGGTTGGGCGCGGGCGGCGGTGAACTGGCGGCGCGCTACATTGCCGGGCAGCTGTTCCCGGGCAAAACGGCGCAGCAACTGAGCGAAAGCGAGAAGCAGCAGGTTAGCGCACTGAGCCAGCTGGCCGCAGGGCTTGCAGGCGGCCTGGCGACGGGGGATACTGCGGGAGCGGTGACCGGCGGTCAGGCTGGGAAGAATGCGGTTGAGAATAACTATCTGAGCAGCAAACAGATAGATAACTGGTCTGCTGAAATGAAGTCCTGCCAGGCCAGCTGCGGTGACTGCAGCGGCGTTATCAAGAAGTATGAGGAGCTGAGTACCGCCCAGCAGAAGCAGCTCATCAGCGACTGCGCCAGCAATCCGGAAAGCTGTCAGCAGAAATACGGTGACGTGCTGACCGACAGTCTGGCAGTGAAGCAGGCAATAGATCGTGCCCTGGGTGAAGATATCCCGATCAAGATGGTTTACGATCTGACGGCGACGTTTGCGCAGCAGATGCAGGCTGAAGGTGTTGTTGCCACTCAGAAAGTATCGGAAGCACTCCAGAAAGAGTACGGTCTGGATGAGGTTCAGGCGGGTATTGTAGCGAGCGCTGCTGCATCAGCGTTTGGGGGAATTAGTAAGGCTAAGGGAAGCACTCAGCCTAAAATCGAACAAATTCTTAAACCAGAGAAAAACTGGGAAAATGCTCGAAACAAGGCACTGGATCTTGTAGGTAATTTAGGTGCAAATTCTAAACCAGTTATTGGGCGTTTAGAAGTAAGTGCCGGGAACGGAAAGGTTATTGGACGACAATCTAGTGATGGCAAAGTGGGTTGGCGTGTTGATTATGATCCTGAAAAAGGTACGCATATCAATATATGGGATTACTCTCAGGGTAAAGGGCCAGGAAAAGCAGTGAAACAAGTCATACCTTTTGAAGGTAATGAGAAATCTTTTGAAACTATATTGAAGCAGCTAAACAGGTAGGGTAAATGACTTTGTTTGATGAGTGTCGAGAAGCACTAAGTGCTGATTTTAATATAATTGAGGGTAAGGCTCAGCAGGAAGTTATTGATATTTTAAATAAATATCCTTTTGCAAAAGGAAGTGTCACATGGTCAGAAATAAAATATTCAGATTATGAAAGTATTGACGCTCTATTGAGGTCCCATCACATAGAAAATGATGATGTGTTCGTTTTTGCTGATGATGCGAACATTCCTATTTTTAGAACAAGGTTAAGCTTGATTGCTGAAAATATTTACGACGTCATAGCCTTATCACCAAAGTTATTTATTTTTAATAACGAACTGATAATACAACCTTTATTCCCCACTGAAATGTTTCGCTTAGGAATAAAACCAGTAACCTGAAGCGCAAAATCCCGGCCATTGAGCCTAAGGCTGGCTAGTTAGCGTTTTTATGCAGGCGTTCGTGACATTTTCGGTCGATAAAAGTGAGATGCCCCATGTGGCTCATGCACCTCGACCGAGCCAGGGGCCGAAGGCGCGGCCCCTGGCAACCCGCGCCTTTGCCTTGTCAGACGGTTGGCTTTGCCAACGTTACTCAGCCCATCCCTGGGCCTCGCCCCTTCGGGGCCGCTGCAAGCAGCGTTCAAATCTGCTCCAGGCAGATTTGTCCTCCCTCCGCCATAGCACATTGAGGCCGGTTGCGACAGGCGTCCCTGCCTGTCTCACCTGAAACCGCCGTCCATGGCGGTTTCGCCTAATGCGCTATGCCTGCGTTCGGCGTCTTCAAGGGCGCCCAACACCGCGCTCATCTCCAACTTCTCTACCACAACCTCATAAGCGACAGATTTCCCGGTAGCAGCCAGCTCAGGTGTTGACCTTGGGCTCGCATCACCGGCTGCCGAGCAAGACGGCGTTGTCAGGGGCAACCGGCCAGGGAAGGCCGGTTGAGGCGAGACTAACAGGGACGTTTGTCGCAGCCGACCCGCCCGACAATGCAGACGCGGCGAGGGTATCCGCATAGCGGACAGACGGTGTTAGGCGAAGGCGCGGGTGGAGGGGCCGCGCCATCGGCCCCTCCAATTGCCGTTCATATTGGCCACAGAGAAATGCGGGACATTTACGGCAATTCCCCTGCACAGAACGCCCAGAGGCTGGATAAAAAAATGCCACTCAGGCTTAACTGATCGGCATTAGGCCATTGAGCCGGGATTTTTACGTCAAGGGTCAGTTCCTGCCGCACTTCAGGCAGTCATAGCGGGGTGGGGGCAGTCCAGTCTGTTAAACCCGTGGCGATTCATCAGTTGTAACGGGGACAAGGGTAAACCTGACGTGTACTGACCGCCTCGGTGGAGGCGAAAAACGCCGCCGCCGGTTTGTCCCCAGCTCACAACGGTGCAGTGCAGGGTGCCACCAACACGATGGGCATCAGCGCCTCCTACGGCAGTCAGTCGTCGAAGAACGAAACCCGCACCGCCAGCCGCCAGTCGCAAGGCAGCACGCTCACCGCCGGACAAAACCTGTCGATAACGCCAACGATGGCAGCATCAGCCCGATATTCAACAAGGAGAAGGAGCAGAACCGGCTGAAGCAGGCGCAGTTGATTGGGGAGATTGGCGGCCAGGCGATGGACGTCATCCGCACGCAGGGTGAGATTGCCGGGCTGAAGGCGCAGAAAGACCCGGCGGCGCTGGCGCAGGCCAGGGAGCAGCTTGAGAAGAGCGGGAAACCGACGAACGATGCGGCGGTGATGAAGCAGGCGTACGACAACGCGATGCGGCAATACGGCACCGGCAGCGACCTGCAGAAGGCGGCGCAGGCGGTGACGGGCGCGTTGACGGCGCTGGCGGGCAATAACCTGGCAGGTGCGCTGGCGAGTGGTGCCTCGCCGTACCTGGCGACGGAAATTAAAAAGTGGGTCGGTGAAGACAATATTCTCGGGGGCGACATCTTCAAACAAATAACGGCTGGCCTCTGAACAGTACGCTGAGAGGCCGGCCGTTTCTCCTAACGGCGAGACTCAGCCGCGGCCGGTCTCCTCACGCAGCGCGGCGCCGACCTCGTGCGCCGTCGGCTGTTCGGCGCGCAGCGCTCGGCGGATCGCGAAGAAGGCGGCGATCAGCATGGTCACCGCCACCAGCATAAAGAACCCGCACAGCGCGGCGTTGATCTGGTTGCTGAACACGATGGTTTCCATGTCTTTCAACGATTTGGCCGGCGCAATGATCGTGCCTTGCTCGATGCCGGTGGAGAACTTCTTCGCCTGCGCCAGGAAGCCGATGCTCGGTTTTTCGTGGAAGATCTTCTGCCAGCCGGCGGTCATGGAGGTCACGAACAGCCAGGCGGTCGGCAGAATAGTCACCCAGGCGTAGCGCTGTTTTTTCATCTTGAACAGCACCACGGTGCCGAGGATCAGCGCCATCGACGCCAGCATCTGGTTGCCGATACCGAACAGCGGCCACAGGGTATTGATGCCGCCGAGCGGATCGACCACGCCCTGATACACGAAGAAACCCCAACCGGCCACCGCCACCGTGGTGCCCGCCAGGTTGCCGAACCAGGAGCGGTTGTTGGCCAACTGCGGTACCGCCACGCCCACCAAATCCTGCACCATAAAGCGGCAGGCGCGGGTGCCGGCGTCGACGGCGGTCAGGATGAACAGCGCTTCGAACAGAATGGCGAAGTGGTACCAGAAGGCCATCATCGCCCGGCTGTTGAACACCTCGCTGATGATGTGCGCCATGCCCACGGCGAAGGTCGGGGCGCCGCCAGCGCGCGACAGGATGGCGTTCTCGCCCACCTCTTTGGCGATCAGCGCCAGCGTCTCCGGCGTGACGATAAAGCCCCAGCTGTTAATCACCTGCGAAGCATTTTCCACCGTGGTGCCGATCAGCGCCGCCGGCGAGTTCATGGCGAAGTAGACGCCCGGATCCAGCACCGAGGCGCAGATCAGCGCCATGATGGCGACGAAAGACTCCATCAGCATGGCGCCGTAACCGATAAAGCGGATGTGGCTTTCGCGCTCCACCAGCTTCGGCGTGGTGCCGCTGGAGACCAGCGCGTGGAAGCCGGAAATGGCGCCGCAGGCGATGGTGATGAACAGGAACGGGAACAGGGCGCCGGCGAACACCGGGCCGCTGCCGTCGATAAAGCGCGAGACCGCCGGCATTTTCATCTCCGGCATGGCGAAGACGATGCCGATGGCCAGGCCGATGATGACGCCGATTTTCATAAAGGTGGAAAGGTAATCGCGCGGCGCCAGCAGCAGCCACACCGGCAGCACCGAGGCGACGAAGCCGTAGATCACCAGCACCCAGGTCAGGGTGGTGCCGTGCAGCGTGAAGAACGGCCCCCAATAGGGATCTTGCGCCACGTTGCCGCCGTAAACGATCGCCAGCAGCATCAGCACGAAGCCAATCACCGAAATTTCAGCGATCTTGCCCGGCCGGATAAAGCGCATGTAGATGCCCATGAACAGGGCGATCGGGATGGTGGCGGCGATAGTGAACAGCCCCCACGGGCTGTCGGCCAACGCTTTCACCACCACCAACGCCAGCGCCGACAGGATGATGATCATCACCCCCAGCGCGCCGAGCATGGTGATCACCCCGGCGAACGCGCCCAGCTCTTGCTTGGCCATTTCCCCCAGCGAACGTCCGTCGCGGCGCGTGGAGATGAACAGCACCAGAAAATCCTGCACCGCGCCGGCCAACATAACGCCGACCAGGATCCAGATGGTTCCCGGCAGGAAGCCCATCTGCGCGGCCAGGATCGGCCCCACCAGCGGCCCGGCGCCGGCGATGGCGGCGAAGTGGTGGCCGAACAGCACCCATTTGTTGGTGGGCACGTAGTCCAGGCCGTCGTTGTGGCGTTCGGCCGGGGTCAGACGGCGGTCATCCAGTTCAAAGACCTTGTCGGCGATGAACCGGCTGTAGAAGCGGTAGGCGATGCTGTAGCAAGCGACGGCGGCGACCACCAGCCAGACGGCGTTGATGTGCTCGCCGCGGCTGAGCGCCAGCATGGCGAAGGCGAAGGCGCCGACCAACGCCACCAGCAGCCAGATAAGTCCGGACCTGATGTTTCTCATGAAATAACTCCTTGGCGTGCAGAGGTAAAATCGACGTTGTTATTAGGAATGACGTTTTAACAGTAGAAGTTTTGCCGCCGAACCGTGGCAGGTCGGATGAGAAATGTGAAGCAGGTGGGGTTTTAGTGTAAAAACAACGTGATGAAACACCGCTGGCGCAGGCTGCGGCCCATGCGCTTCCCGGCAGAAGTTCATTCTGCACTTTCACTTCGCATACAGCGAATCATCGCCGTTTTTTATCTGAGCACGGCGTCTGGCGGCCTATTATTTTATCTGGCGAGGCGCGCCGAAATAAAATTACTCATGCCGTGTTATACCTTTATTTCAATTCGCACTTTTATTCATTCATTAAATAAATAATAAAGCTACGAAAGGAATTTAATTATGATAAATAAAGTCATTGAAGGGTATTTACCGCAGCTTACGGCCATCCGGCATGATATTCACCAGCATCCCGAGTTGGGTTTTGAAGAATTTCGCACCAGCGATCTGGTGGCGGATTATCTAAGCTCGTGGGGCTATGAGGTACACCGCGGATTGGCGGGCACCGGCGTGGTGGGGACGCTGCGGGTGGGCGACGGCGTTAAACGCCTCGGACTGCGCGCCGATATGGACGCCTTGCCGATCGAGGAAAACAACGGCAAACCCTGGAGCAGCAGCGTGGCCAACCGCATGCACGCCTGCGGCCATGACGGCCATACCACCATGCTGCTCGGCGCCGCGCGTTACCTGGCGCAAACGCGCAATTTCAACGGCACGCTGCACCTGATTTTCCAACCGGCGGAAGAGATGCTGAACGGCGGCGCGCGCATGGTCGAACAGGGGCTGTTCGAGCGCTTCCCCTGCGACGCCATCTTCGCCATGCACAACATGCCGGGGATGCCGCTCGGCGAGTTCTTCTTCCAGCACGGCCCGTTTATGGCCTCGATGGATCAGTTCAACGTGCGGGTGCAGGGGCGCGGCGGCCACGGTGCCATTCCGCAACTGACGGTCGATCCGGTGGTGGTGGCTTCGCATATCACCGTCGCGCTGCAGAGCATCGTTTCGCGCAATATCGATCCGCTGGAAGCGGCGGTGATCACCGTTGGCAGCATCAAGGCCGGCGAGGCGGCCAACGTGATCCCGGACAGCGCGGAGATGAAGCTCAGCGTACGCTCGCTGGATCGCCAGGCGCGCGCTACGCTGCTGGCGCGCATTCCGGCGCTGATCGAAGCGCAGGCGGCAAGCTTCGGCGCCCACGCGACGGTGGAACACGTTAACGGCACGCCGGTGTTGGTCAACGACGAAGCGATGACCCGTTTCGCCCATCGCGTGGCGCAGCAGCAGTTCGGCGCCGCCCGCGCACACTACGGCGCCAGGCCGCTGATGGGCAGCGAAGACTTCGCCTTTATGCTTGATGCGCATCCGCAAGGCTGCTACCTAATCATCGGCAACGGCGACGGCGAAGGGAGCTGCATGGTGCATAACCCGGGATATGACTTTAACGATGGGTGTCTGGCGGCCGGCAGCCAGTATTGGGGAGCGTTGGCGGAAGCGTATTTAAAATAAATTCGAAGAATAATAACAGGGAAGATAATGATGAGTGAAAATACGGCGGCGACGCAACCAACAATAAACGCGCCTGCGAGGGTAGGCGGCAAGAAAGTGATATTTGCCGCCTCCTTCGGCAATGCGCTGGAGTTTTTCGATTTCGGTATCTATAACTTCTTCGTTATTTATATCAGCGTATTGTTTTTTCCCCCCTCGAGCGATCCCAATTTGGCGTTGCTGTTGGCGTTCGCCACGTTTGGCGTCAGTTTTTTCATGCGGCCGCTGGGCGGCATTCTGATCGGCGCCTATGCCGATCGCCATGGCCGCAAGCCGGCGATGATCCTGACGATTTCACTGATGAGCCTCGGCACGGCGATGATCGGCTTTGCGCCGACCTACGCCAGCGCCGGTTATTGGGGAACCGTCACGCTGGTGGCGGCGCGTTTGATCCAGGGCGTGGCGGCGGGCGGCGAGGTGGGCGCATCGATGTCGTTGCTGGTGGAGTCGGCGCCAGCTAACCGGCGAGGCTTCTATTCCAGCTGGTCGCTGGCGACACAGGGCATCGCCACCGTGGTCGGCGGCGTCACCGCGCTGGCGCTCAGCACGGCGTTGCCGGCGATCTCCGGCGAGCCGAATGCCATGGCCGAGTGGGGATGGCGCATTCCGTTCTTTATCGGTGTGGCGCTGGCGCCGCTCGGTTGCTGGCTGCGTCTCGGATTGGAAAGCGACCGGCCGCCGGTGTCGCGGGCCCATGAACCGCCGGCGCAGCTGCGACGGCACTCGCGGGCGGTGGTGCTCGGCGTGATGCTGACCATTGGCGCCACCGTCGCCACTTACATCTCGATGTATTATCTCGGCACTTACGCGGTGAAATACTTAGGCATGCCGCAGGCCTACGGCTATGCCGCGATGCTGCTGGCGGGGCTGGTGACCTTCGGCGGCAGCCTGTTGGTTGGGCACTGGTGCGATCGCTATGGCCGCTTGCCACTGATCCGAGGCTCGCGCATCGCTATCTTGATCGTGGCCTTGCCGGCGTTTTGGTGGCTGAGCGCCGCGCCGCATCCGGCGGTGCTGCTGCTGATTGTCGCGATATTGGTCGGATTGACCACGCTCGGCTCGGTGCCGACCATGCTGATGATTTCGGAGCTGTTTCCGCAGCGCATTCGCGCATTGGGGTTTGCGTTGGTCTACAGCCTCGGCGTGGCGATTTTCGGCGGCTTCGCCCAATATATTGCCTCGCAGTCGATCGCGTTGAGCGGCTCGCTGCTGGCGCCTGCCGTCTACCTGATGCTGGCGACGCTGGCTTCGTTGGCGGTGCTGCCATTGCTGCGTGAAACCGGCGGCGATCCATTGCGTTAGCGAGTGCGGGCGAAAAAAAACGCCGGCGGTTCTCACCGCCGGCGCTTTGCGTCGCGACCGTTTCAGGCTGGCGTTCAGGCCACCGGACGGGCGATCACGCTGCGGGTTTCCATGCGCACTTCGGCGATGGTGACCTGCAAGGTATCGCTTTGGCGGTAAACCACTTCACCTTTGATCTGCACGGTGCCGGTTTCCTGGCTGCACTGCATTTCGTCACGCACTGCGTGAATGAACGGCGCCGGGATGAAGGCAACCGCGCCGTTGTCCAGCAGGCGCACACGCAGGCCGCCACGGGTTACGTCGATAATCTCGGCGTTGAAGCGGGTATCGGTGCCGGCCTTGTCCTGCAGGAAGCGGGCGTACAGCCAGTCGCCGACGTCGCGTTCCGCCATGCGGTTCAGGCGGCGGCGCTCCGCCAGCTGCACCGTCACGTCATCCTGCGGTTTTTCCGCCGACTGCTGGTTGATGATCGCCTTCAGCAGGCGGTGGTTGACCATATCGCCGTATTTACGGATCGGCGATGTCCAGGTGGCGTAAGCCTCCAGACCCAGACCGAAGTGTGGCCCCGGCGTAGTGCTGATCTCGGCGAAGGTCTGGAAGCGGCGGATGCGGCTGTCGAGGAACTGGGTCGGCTGCGCGTCCAGGTGGCGGCGCAATTCGCAGAAACCGTCGAGGGTCAGCAGCTTCTCGGCTTCGGCTTCGACGCCGTTGGCCTGCAGTACGGTGACCGCTTGCTCAACCAGCGCAGGATCGAAACCGGTGTGCACGTTGTACACGCCGAAGCCCAGGCGATCGCGCAGCACGATGGCGGCGCAGACGTTGGCGGCGATCATGCATTCTTCAACAATACGGTTGGCGCTGCGGCGCTGCTCGGTAACGATCTCCAGCACGTCGCCTTTTTCACCCAGCACGAAGCGGTAGTCCGGGCGATCTTTGAATACCAGCGCATGCTGGTGGCGCCAGGCGTTGCGCGCGTCGCAAACGCGTTTCAGCAGGGTGATCTGTTGCGCGATGGCGTCGCTCGGCGGTTGCCAGCCGGCAATGCCGTCCAGCCAGTCGGAGACTTCGTCGTACACCAGTTTGGCTTTGGATTCGATCTCGGCGGCGAAGAACTGAATATCTTCGCCCAGCGCGCCGTCGGCGGCGATGGTCACGCGGCAAGCCAGCACCTGACGGCGCTCGTTAGGGCGCAGCGAGCACAGGTTGTCCGACAGATCGCGCGGCAGCATCGGGATGTTGAAGCCCGGCAGATAGTTGGTGAAGGCGCGCACGCGGGCGATGTCGTCCAGCTTGCTGCCTTGTTCTACGTAGGCAGTAGGATCGGCGATGGCGATGGTCAACTGCAGCGAACCGTCACCGTTGTCGGTCACGTACAGCGCATCGTCCATGTCTTCGGTGCTGGCGCTGTCGATGGTGACGAATTCGAGCGCGGTCAGATCTTCACGCACCAGCGCAGCGTCCGGCTCGCTGAGGGCCTGCATCTCCGGCGCCTCTTTTTCCAGGTTGTGACGCGCCAGCGTCACCCACCACGGGGCGAAATGGTCTTCACCGTCGGTGATAAACTGGGTCAGGTCGGCGTTGAAGCCGCGATCGCCTTTCAGCGGATGGCGGCGCATTTCCGCCACCGCCCAGTCGCCGGCCTGGAAGTTGTGGGTCAGTTCACGCACCGGGCGGCACGGAATCGCGTCTTTCAGCAACGGATGATCGGGCACGATGGACAGACGATCGTCGCGCTTTTGCACGCGGCCGACAAAGCGTGACAGGAACGGCTCGACCAGGGTTTCCGGCTCGGCGATTTCGCGCTCTTTCTCGGTGTGCAGGGTGGCGATAATGCGATCCCCGTGCATGACTTTCTTCATGTACGGCGGCGGAATGAAGTAGCTTTTTTGACCGTCTACTTCAAGAAAGCCAAAGCCTTTCTCAGTCCCTTTCACTACGCCTTCAACGCGCGGGGTCTGAGAGTGAAGTTGCTGTTTTAGCTGCGCCAGCAGCGGGTTATCTTGAAACATATCGTCCAGTGAATGGGTTGTGAGTGGCAAGATTTGCGGCTGACAGTTTTACGCGAATCACCCGCTGCGAGCAAGCCTAACGTCACGGAACCCCGCGTTGCCGCGCGATTTTGCGCAAGATTGGTCAATCGAAGGGCGAACGATGAAAAACCCCGGCGCGCAGGCCGGGGTGAAGGAAGGGGGCAATCAGTCCTGCAGCGGCGTCGGCTGCAGGATTTCAATCCAGTAATCGTCCGGATCGCGAATGAACGCGACGTAGTTCATGCGGCCTTCATGCAGGCGTTTCTGGAAGGTGACGCCCAGGCGCTCAAAACGCTCGCAGGCGGCGCGCACGTCCGGCACCGTGACGCACAGGTGGCCAAAGCCGCGCGGCTCGCCGTTGCCGTTGTGGTAATGGAAATCCGCCTGATTTTCGGTGCCGTGGTTATGGGTCAGCTCGAGAATGCCCGGTTGGCTCAGCGCCCAGCGTTTGCGTTCGTCGTCATCCTGCGGGATCTGCTCTCGCGGGCTGCGCGTCAGGTAGCAGATGGTGAAGGCGGCCTCTTTGAATTCTTCCAGATAGACCGGGGTAAAACCCAGTACGCGAGTGTAGAAATCCAGCGCTTTGGTCAGGTCTTTCACGCGGATCATGGTGTGGTTGAACACGTAACCGTCGGTTACCGCGTCCGGTTGGGCCGCCACGCCGGGCAGCGTCAGTAAATCATTCAGTGGCATCAGTGATCCTCCTCAGGGTGTCGACAGACTGTAGGTGAAATCGATGCTAATCTAAAGTAATTGTTTCTAACTAAAACGCTAACTAAAAGTGAATGATAGATGAAGCTGAGCCAGTTGAAGTTTTTCTGCACCGTGGTGGAACACAAAACCATCGCCGCAGCCGCCCGCGAGCTGCACTGCGTGCCTTCCAACGTCACGCTGCGGCTGCGCGAACTAGAGGAGTCGCTGGGCGGCGAGCTGTTTTTCCGTGACAAGAACCGGCTGTACGTCAATCCCAAAGGCCGGCTGTTCTACCAACAGGCGCGCGACATCGTGGCGCAGGCGGAGCGCAGCAAGCAGCTGTTCGCCGGCGAGCAACAGCATGGGCTGCTGAACCTCGGGGCGCTGGATTTTTCGCTGGTCAGTCACTTGCCGGCGCGCATCGCCCGGCTGCGCCGTTTACAGCCCCATTTGCAGATCAACGTGCTCAGCCGCGATTCATTGGTGCTGGAACGCATGTTGATCGACAGCGATCTCGATCTGGCGATCACCGACGGCCCGATTGAGCATCCGCTGCTGGCCAGCCAAAAGGCGTTTGACGAACGGCTGGTGCTGCTGATGCCGGCGGATGTCGGGCAACCCGACGCCGCCACGCTGGCGCCGCTGGAGTTTTACACGTTCAGCCGCGAGTGCTCGTTCCGGCTGAAGGTCGATCACTGGCTGGCCTCGCGCGGGCTGAAACCGCGCATGACGCTGGAAATGGAATCTTATGCCGCGATGGCAGCCTGCGTGAAGGATGGTTGCGGCGTCGCCTGCGTGCCCGGCTCGTTGCTGCCGCTGATTTTGCCGGCGCCGGGGCTGAAGGTGGTGGAAATGGGCGAGGAGGGCGTGAGCGATCTCTATTTCGTCTGGCGGCGGCATCAGCTGTCCGAGGAATTGCAGACTATCCTGGAAATATTGGCGCGCCCGGCGTGAACCGGGCGCGCGTTTTCAGGCGATGCGCAGCGACGGTTGCTGCTCGCTGCGGCGAATCGCCACCGGGATCGACTTCGACGTCGGAGTGCCGGTGCCGTCGCCGAAGCTGGCCAGCGGCACCAGCGGGTTGGTTTCCGGGTAGTAGGCCGCCAGGTTGCCACGCGGAATGTCGTAACTCACCAGCTTGAATCCATCCACCTTACGCACCACGCCGTCGTTCCACAGGGTTTCTATCTCTACCCGTTCGCCATCCTGCAGGCCCAGCGCCGCCAGATCTTCCGGATGGATGAACAGCACTTCGCGCTGACCGTAAACGCCGCGGTAGCGGTCATCCAGACCATAGATGGTGGTGTTGTACTGATCGTGCGAGCGCAGCGTCTGCAGGGTAAACGGCGCTTGCACGTCGCCCAGTTGCGGGAACAGGGTCGCCGGCAGCGCGGCGGCGCTGAATTCCGCCTTGCCGCTCGGCGTGGCAAAGCGCAGTTCGGCGGCGGCATTGCCCAGGTAGAATCCGCCGGGCTGCTCGCAGCGACGGTTGAAATCCTCAAAGCCGGGAATGGTGGCGGCGATATGATCGCGGATCAGCGAGTAGTCGTCGGCCAATTCCAGCCAGTCCAGCTGTTGCGTACCCAGCACGGCGTCGGCGATGCCGCAGACGATCGCCGTCTCCGAACGTTGAGTGTCCGCCAGCGGTTTGCCGATGCCTTCCGAGGCGTGCACCATGCTGAACGAGTCCTCGACCGTGATGTACTGTGAGCCGCTGGCCTGCATGTCCAGTTCGGTGCGGCCGAGCGTCGGCAGGATCAGCGCGTCTTTGCCGGTCACCAGGTGGCTGCGGTTAAGCTTGGTGCTGATATGCACCGTCAAATCGCAGTTGCGCAGGGCGCGGGCGGTGCGCTCGGTGTCCGGCGCCGCGGCGGCCAGATTGCCGCCCAGCGCGATCAGCACTTTCACTTCGCCGCGCAACATCGCTTCGATCGCTTCCACCGTGTTGTGGCCCACCGCGCGATTGGCGGTGAAGTTAAAGTGGTGTTCCAGGCTGTCGAGCAGCGCCTTGGGCGACTTCTCGTCAATCCCCATGGTGCGGTTGCCCTGGACGTTGCTGTGGCCGCGCACCGGACACAGACCGGCGCCCGGTTTGCCCAGTTGCCCGAACAGCAGTTGCAGGTTGGTGATTTCACGCACCGTCGCAATCGAGTGCTTATGCTGAGTCACGCCCATCGCCCAGGTGCAGATCACCCGCTCGGCGCCCTGGTAAGTGGCCGCCGCCTGGCGCAATTGCGCTTCGCTCAGGCCCGATTGTGCGGTAATGGCCCGCCACTCGGTCGCATCCACTTGCGCCAGGTATGCCTCCACGCCGACGCTGTGCCGTTCGATAAACGCCAGGTCGAACAGGGGGGGCTCACCGGCGGCCAGCCGCTGGCGGTGGGTTTCCAGCAGCGCTTTCACCATGCCGCGCACCGCCGCCATATCGCCGCCCAGATTCGGTTGGTAATAGGAGGAGCTGATCGGCGAGGATTTGGGCGTCAGCATCTGCACCGGATCCTGCGGATCGGCGAATCTTTCCAGCCCGCGCTCGCGCAGGGTGTTGAAACTGACGATGCGCGCGCCGCGTCGGGCGGCGTTTTTCAGGCTGTGCAGCATGCGCGGGTGGTTGGTGCCGGGGTTTTGACCGAACACGAAGATGGCGTCGGCTTTTTCGAAGTCATCGATGCGGATGGTGCCTTTGCCGACGCCGATGCTTTGCTTCAGCCCGACGCCGCTCGCCTCGTGACACATGTTGGAGCAGTCGGGGAAATTGCTGGTGCCGAGCATGCGGCCGAACAGTTGATAAAGGTACGACGCTTCGTTGCTGGCGCGGCCCGAGGTATACAGCTCGATTTGGTTCGGGTTGTCCATTGCGTTGATGTGCCTGGCGATCAGCGCCAGCGCGTCCGGCCAATGAATAGGCTCATAGTGGTCGGTTTCGGCGTTGTAGCGCATCGGATGCGTGAGGCGCCCCTGATATTCGAGGAAATAGTCGCTCTGCTGCTGCAGGGTGCTGACGCTGTGCGCGGCGAAGAACTCAGGCTCGACGGCGCTGCGCGTCGCTTCCCAACTGACCGCCTTGGCGCCGTTTTCACAGAAGCTGAAGGTGCTGTGGTTGTCGTCGCCCCAGGCGCAACCGGGGCAGTCGAAGCCGCGCGCCTTGTTGACGCGCATCAGGTTGCGCATGTTTTTTAGGGTTTGTTTACTGTCGAGGACAAAGCGGGTGGTGGCTTCAAGCGAACCCCAGCCGCCCGCTGGGCCGGTATAAGGCTTGATTGACGGTTTGAATTTCATGGTGACACTTCGCAGGTGGTTGTAGCTAAAAAGTAAACGCTTTTTTATGCGTCTTGCGTATTTATGTCACAAGTTTAGGGGCGCGGCAGGCAGGCGTCTAATCGAATGGGGCAATGGCGGCATAGAGCATATCTATCGCAGGCGGACGCTGACCTAAACAAATGGTTGCATAAAGACACCCGCTGCAAAAGAGTAATGGTTTCGCCTGAAAGTGAATTCATGCAGTCTATCTTGCGGATTATATTGGCATTTTATTTAGCCTGCGGGCCTGAGGAACACAGCGTGAAGCGTTCAGTATCAGTGGTGATCGGCGGTATCTTACTGCCTTTAGCAGCGCAGGCGGCGGAAACGACGCCCAATTTTCCCACCATGACCCCACCGGCGATAGACGCCGCCTCTTACGTATTGATGGATTACACCACCGGCCAGGTGCTGGCTGCCGGCAATGCCGACGAGCGGCGCAATCCGGCCAGCCTGACCAAACTGATGACCGGTTTGGTGATCGACCATGCGCTCGATGAGCATAAGATTGGCCTCGACGATGTCGTCACCGTGGGGAAAGACGCCTGGGCGCAGGGCAACCCGGTGTTCAAAGGATCTTCGTTGATGTTCCTGAAGCCAGGTGACAGGGTCACGGTGCGCGATCTCAGCCGCGGTATCATCATCGATTCCGGCAACGACGCCTGCGTGGCGATGGCGGACTATGTGGCGGGCAGCCAGGCCAACTTCGTCAAGCTGATGAACGAGAAGAGCGCGCAGCTGGGCCTGCAGAACACCCATTTCGAAACGGTACACGGGCTGGATGCGCCGGGGCAGTTCACCACCGCCGGCGATCTGGCGGTGATTGCCCGTGCCATCATCATGAGTGAACCGGCGGAATACCATATGTACAGCGAGAAGTCTCTGACCTGGAATGGCATCACGCAGCAGAATCGCAATGGCCTGCTGTGGGATAAGACGCTGCACGTCGATGGGTTGAAAACCGGGCATACCGCCTCGGCCGGCTTCAACATCATTGCCTCCGCCACCGAAGGGGATCGCCGCCTGATCGCCGTGGTGATGGGCGGCAAAAGCTCGAAAGGGCGTGAGGAGCAGGCGCGTAAGCTGTTGACTTGGGGGCTGCGCGACTTTACTACCGTACACTTGTTCAGCGCCGGCCAAAGCCTGGGGGAAGAGCCAGTCTGGTACGGCGAGAATCACCGGTTATCGGTCGGCAGTGCGCAAGAGCAGTCGCTCAGCCTGCCAAAAAACGAAGCGGACAAGCTGAAGGCGCAGTATGTACTCAACGTCGCGCGGCTGGAAGCGCCGGTGAATAAAGGACAAACCGTTGGTGAGATCCGCATCAGCGACAATGGTCAGGTGGTGAAAACCCTGCCGCTGGTGGCGCTGCAGGCGGTGCCGCAGGGCGGCGCATTCTCGCGCCTGATGGATTACGTGAAGCTCAAACTCTGACTCACCGGGCGGGCGGCGGCGCCCGGTGGTATACTGAGCGCGAATGCCGATCATTGAGCCGCGCTATGGATATTAAACAACTGATTTATTTGTGTAATTTAGAACGGGAACGCCACTTCGGCCGGGCGGCGGAGGCCAGCTTCGTTAGCCAGCCGACGCTGTCCATGCGATTGAAAAACCTGGAAAAAGAGCTGGGCGTTTCGCTGATTAACCGCGGCAACCATTTCGGGGGTTTTACCGCCGAAGGCGAGCGGGTGTTGGCGTGGGCGCGTGAGATCGTCTCGGTTTACCAGGGGCTGAAGCTGGAGGTGGAGTCGCTCAAACACGGCTTGCACGGCACGTTGCGTCTTGGCGTGGTGCCGCAGTGCAGTATCTCGGTATCGGAAATGCTCAAGGCGGTCAGCGAGCGTTACCCGCATCTCGATTACCGGCTGGCGGTGCTGAGCGCCGATCAGCTGCTGGAGGCGCTGACGGCGCATACCGTCGACATCGGCATCGGCTTTTTCGAGCTGTCGACGTTGAAGGAGCTGCATTTCCAATCGCAGCCGCTGGTGGAAACCGGCGTCGAGCTGGTGTTTCATCCGCAGCATTTCCCGAAGCTGGTGGGCGATACGCCGATGCCGCTGGAAGCGGTGGCCGCCTTGCCGCTGTGTCTGGCCGAGCCGACGCGTTATTTCCGCCGCTATCTCGATCAGCATTTCCGAGACGCCGGGTTGACGCTGCACACACGGCTTGAGACCGCGTCGATCTTCCAACTGCTGGAGGGGATTTTCGTCGGGTTGGGCTGCGGACTGTTCCCGCGCGGCCAGCTGCAATCCCCGCTGATGCCGGAACTGCAGCGGCGGCCGGTGGCCATCGCCGCCATGCCGCGTCATGCGGCGGTGGTGGTCGATATGGCGGAGCGCGCCACGCCGTTGGCGCAAAAATTCTTCGATGCCGCCAGCGAGTGGTTGCGGCGGAAAAATGATAATAATGACTGATAACTGAGGCGCTTTTTGATCACGGTCCCGAGGGTGAGGGATCATCGCGTATTTTCCGCCCCTTGTGTCTGCTCGTGGTCGTCAATGAGTGCGCCAATTTGACGGCGCAGCCATATTTGAGCGGGATCGCCGTGAGTGCGTTCGTGCCAGACCATTGATAGCGAGAATGGCGCGATCGCTAATGGCAATGCCATGAGTTCGAGAGGAAGGGATTGCGACATGAACAAAGCCAGCCGTTTGGGTAGGGAAAGCACAAGGTCACTTTGCGCCACAATCATAGGGGCGACCAAGAAGTGCGGAAGACGCACCGCTATGCGCCGGCGTTGTCCTTGGCCGGCAAGGGCAGAGTCCACAGGGGTGCTGCCCCGATCGTCGATGTTGATGGCAACATGTGATGACGCGACAAATTTCTCCAGGGTCAATCGGGAAGACAGAAGCGGATGGCCGCGCCGAACCACGCAGACGAACTCATCATCGTAGAGTTTTCGTAAGTAAAACCCCGCAGGCAACTGTTCGCCATCAAACATGCCCAGTGCGATATCCGCATCTCCGCGCGCGACGGCGTTTACGTTATCACCATCAGGTACGGGGATCCTCATTGTTACCCCGGGAGCCTGTCGTTCTATTTTTGCCGTCAGTTTTGGCAATATCATCGAGGCGAGATGATCGATGCACGCGATGGTGAAATGGTGTTGCGCAGTCGAGGGTTCGAATTGCATCGGCGCCACAATGCTGCGGGCATCTTCCAACATGCGTTCCACGAGCGGCTCCAGCGTCAGCATTCTGGGTGTGGGGTCGACCCCAGCCGAGGTGCGCACGACCACTTTATCATTGAACAAGACACGCAGACGCCCCAACGCGCGGCTGGCCGCAGGCTGGCTTAGACCGAGCCTGGCACCTGCCCGCGTGACGCTGCGTTCGCGCAGCAGTGCACCGAGGAATTTCAACAAATTCAGGTCAATCGCATTAACATCCGTTTTTTGCATATCAAAAATCCGCCTCATGCATTTGACGCATGTTGGTGTGAGTCTTAAAGTGGCCTCATCCTATATGCATTATTAAGAAAGAGGTCAATATTCTTTATGAAAAAAAGCACATTACTCGCAACGATGTTGAGCGCTTCCTTGCTGTTTCCCACTTTTTCATCCTTTGCCAGCGAGCTTGGGCAATCGCAACACGGTGTGGACCAACTGGCAGGAACCGGCGTGTATCGATACGCATTGAACGATGTCAGGATCACCGCATTGTCCGCTGGGGCCGTGGATTTGGACCTGCATAAGTTATTGCATGGCGCGACGCGAGCGCGCATCGATCAACTGCTGGGGCAGCATTTCCTGGAAAATCCTGTGCGGACTTCGATCAACGTTTTTCTGGTCGAAACGCAAGGGCGGCGGATCCTCATCGATACCGGGAGTGGCAAACTGTTTGGTGGCAATGCCAGCCGGTTGATGGAAAGCCTGGCAGCTGCGGGGGTAAATCCTGATCAGATAGACGACATTCTGATTACCCATGCGCATATCGACCATATCGGCGGACTGGTTTTGGATGGCGCAAGGGTGTTCCGTAATGCGACACTTCACGTCAGCGAACCAGACCTGGTCTTTTACTTGCAGCCGGCGCAACCCTCGGTGCCGCATGCCGACAAGATATCGAGTGAAATTGCAGAGAAGATGCTGCGCCCATATGCTGAGGCGAAAAAAATCAAGCCGTTTTCTGGTACGTCGGAAGTGCTGCCCGGCATCACCGCTACTGTACACAGCGGCCACACTCCCGGCAGCACCATTTTTACGCTTGAGCGCCAGGGAAGGGAGATCAGCTTCGTTGGCGATATGATCCATTCCAGCGTACAGTTCGACGATCCGGCCCTGACGATTGGCTTTGATACCGATTCGGCACGCGCACGCGCTGTACGCGAGAGAACGTTCGCCAACCTGGCTTCGGAACGATCGCTGATGGCCGCTCCGCATCTTCCTTTCCCCGGAATAGGCCATCTGCGAAAAGCTAAGGAGGGATATTCCTGGGTGCCTGTCAGTTTTGACGATCGCCCGCTGACGTTGTTACCTTAAAAAATGGCGTTCAATGACGATCGGTCGATCGCCATAGCCAGAGTGGTATCGCCCAACGTTTGGCGCAGGCGATTTTCCCAAGCGTAGAGCGCGGCGGTGAGGATCACTTCCAGCGCCTGCGCCTGATTCAGGCCGCTGTTGAACAACGGCTGCACGCTCTGCGGGGTAAATTTCTCCGGTGCGCGCGTCAGCTCGGCGGCGGTGTGGATCACCGCGCGTTTGACGGCATCCTCGGTAAATGCCAACCCCTGAGGCAGCCCGGCGAACAGCGCCTGAACCAATCCCTCATCCTGCAATTCTTGCGCGACGGTGGCCGCGCAGTAACGGCTGCCGTTGATGCGCGAGACCGCCAGCGTCGCCAGCGCCTTGAGGCGACTCGATAACCCATATCCTTCGGCATTGATGCCGTTGAACACCCCGTTGCGCTCGCGCAGGGTGGCGGCGTCGTGGGCTAACAGCAAATAATAAGATTCGGCGCGCGCCTGCGGGTGACTTTGATCCAACACATCAAGCTGTTCGGCGGCGGCGGTTTCTGCGTCGATCGGCGGCAGGCGGGCAGACCAAGTCAGTTCGTCGGCGCTGAAAGCGATGCCATCGGCGTCTTCGACGTTAGGAAAGCCGGGCACCACCACCGCCGGCCGGCCGGCCAACGCCGCGACGCCGGCGACCACGCGCGCCTGGTAGCTGACAAAACCGATCACCTGCGAAAAGGTGACGATATCCGCCGGGCTCAGCCCGACGTCGCCGAGCTGTTGCAGCGCCTTGCGGCAAATCAGCGTGGGCTGGCTGGCAAGCTGGCGGGCATATTGGGTGATCTGAGCAAGGCGGATATTGCTTTCCCGGGAGGCGTCCGGGCTGTGCAGCGGGGCGAGGCGGGCGGCGTAGTGGCTACAAAGCGATTGCACGCCCGTCACCTGAGCGACGGTCAAAGCGGTGCTGAGGCGATCGTAGGGTGACAATGTCACGTATCGTGACAGCGGCACCTGGTCGGGAAACAGCGCGTGGTAACCGGCCAACGAGGCGCTGAACACCCCGGCGCGAGCGCTGAGCGCATTGTTTAAGGCTTCATCGGCAAAGGCGCCCAGCCCCAGCAGAAAGCGATCGCGAAGGGTGGCCGCCTGCGGTTCCAGCGGCGCATCGCCCCGCACGCTGCTTTGGGTTTCGTGATACCACTGGGCATTATGTTGTCGACGGAGTCGTTCCATAGGGTCAATCCTTAATCATGATCAACAGCCAACGCTGCGTACGGCAGCGGCGGCTGGACAAAGAGGCAACATGCCCCCAGGCGGGGCGAAAGGCGGATTTAGCGCAGCTCATCGCAGCACAGCGCGTGGCCGTAAACAGAGAAACCGGCGGCCAGGGTGAGCAGAAGCTGCGTGAGGCGGCGATGGCGAAGGCTGTTCATCAGTGCGATATCCTGTCGTATGAGAAGTGCAACGTAGGGGATATCCTCACCGATCGCCCTGGCGAGATAAAATAATGTTACGGACTAATCAATAACTGAAAGGAATAAAATATAAGGATATATAACAAGAATGTAATTTGCATGTGCGCTTTCTTGCTAAGCGGCAGGCGTGCAAGGTGATAAAAAACCCGCCGCAGCGGGTTTGGAGGTGAAGGTGTGACTCAGAAGCGGCCGCCGTCGCGCCGCCAGGCATCGGCGGTCAGCGCCTCGCCGAAGTGGCTGGCGATAAGGCGCTTGGTCAATTCGTGCAGCGGCGCCGCCAACACCTCCGCGGTGCTGCCGCGCTCGACGATTTCCCCTTCGTGCATCACCAGCACCTGGTCGCTGATATGTTTCATCATGCCGAGGTGCTGGGTGACATAAATATAGGAAATGCCGTGTTTTTCCTGCAGCTCCAGCATCAGATTGATGATTTGCGAGCGCATCGACATGTCCAACGAGGCCAGCGCCTCATCGGCGACGATCACCTTCGGTTGCAGGATCAGCGCGCGGGCCAGCGCGACGCGCTGTTTTTGCCCGGAGGCCAGCATGTGCGGATAGTAGTAGGCGTGATCCGGCAGCATGCCGACCTGGCGCAGCGTTTGGTTGATACGTTGCTCGCGCTCGGCGGGCTCAAGATCGGTGTTCAGCCGCAGCGGCGCATCCAGCAGCTGGCCGATGCGCTGGCGCGGGTTGAGCGAGGTGCTCGGATCCTGAAAAATCATGCGAATACGCTGGCTGCGGTAACGATAATCGCCGAACGCCAGCGGATGATCGTCGATCAGCAGCTCGCCGGCGGTGGGTTCCACCATGCCGGAGAGCATCTTCGCCAGCGTGGATTTGCCGGAGCCGTTCTCGCCGATCACCGCCAGCGTCTGGCCTTCGCGCAGGGTAAAGCTGACCGATTTCACCGCCTCGACGTGCTGGCGGCGAAACAGCCCGGTGCGGTAGCGGTAGGTTTTGCTCAGGTTGCGCACTTCCAACAGCGTTTCCATGTTATTGCTCCTCCATGTTCAGCGGGAAGTGGCAGGCGAAGAAGTGGTTTTTGACCGGGCGCAGGCGCGGCGTTTCGATGCACTTCTTCTGCGCGTAAGGGCAGCGCGGCCCCAGGCGACAGCCGATCGGCAGGTGTTCCAGCGAAGGAATGGCGCCCGGCAGCGTATTCAACCGGCTTTTGTGCGGCAGCGAGCGGCCGAAGTCCGGCATGGCGCGGATCAGCGCCTGGGTGTAAGGGTGGTGCGGCGCCGCCAGCAACTCTTCGCACTGGGCGCTCTCCACCGTTTGCCCGCAGTACAGCACGTTCACTCGATCGGCCCACTTGCTCATCATCTGCAGGTCGTGGCTGATCAGCAGAATGGTGGTGTTGTTGTTCTGGTTGAGGCGCGCCAACAGACGGAAAATCTGCGCCTGCGTGGTCGGTTCCATGGCGTTGGTCGGCTCATCGGCGATCAGCAGACGCGGTTGGTTGGCCAGCGCGATGGCGATCATCACTTTCTGGCACTCGCCTTCCGTCAGCTCGTACGGGAAGCTGCCCATGATGTCGTCATGATCCTTGATGCCGACGCGGTGCAGCAATTCGATGGCGCGGCGTTTGCGCCAGTTGAAGCGCTGCCACCAGTGGCCCTTATAGGTCCAGCCCGGGATGGCCTGCGCAAGCTGGCGGCCGATGCTCTCGGAAGGATCGAGACAGGACTGCGGCTCCTGGAAGATCATTGAGACGTTGTGGCCCACCAGCTTGCGCCGCTCGCGCGGGCTCAGCTGCAGCAGATCGATGTCGTCGAAACGAAAGCGATCGGCGGTAACGCGCCAGTTGTCTTTGGTTACGCCGCAGATGGCCTTGGCGATCAGGCTCTTGCCGGAGCCCGATTCGCCCACCAGCCCGCGCACTTCGCCCTCGGTCAGCGTCATGCTGACGCGATCAACCGCCTTGACCGGCCCTTCGGCGGTCATAAATTCAATCGTCAAATTGCGGATATCGAGTAACGGCATTATTCCACCCCGGCATTGATTGCGCGGCGCATACCGTCGCCTAACAGGTTAACCAGCAGCACGCTGACGAGGATGGCCGCGCCGGGCAGCATCACCGTCCAGGGCGCGACGTACACCAGCTCGAGCGAATCGCCGAGCATCGCTCCCCATTCCGGCGAAGGCAACTGCGCGCCGAGATCGAGGAAGCCGAGCGCGGCGATATCCAAAATGGCCATCGACAGAGCGCGGGTGAACTCGGTCACCAGCACCGCCGCGATGTTCGGCATGACCGCGTACCACAGGATCTGCAGCGTGGAGGCGCCGTCAAGCCGGGCCGCCACCACGTACTCTTTCTCCAGTTCGTCGTGCACCGCGCTGTAGATGGTGCGCACCATGCGCGGCAACAAGGCGAGCCACACCGCCAGCATGGCGTGTTCAAGTTTGGGGCCGATAAACGCCACCACCACGATCGCCAGCAGCAGCGACGGAATCGACAGCAGGGTATCGAGGATGTGGTTGAGCACCGCCGAGCGCAGCCCGTGGGTGACGCCGGCGAACACACCGAGGATCACGCCGCAGAACGCCGCGGCCAGCGTCACCGCCAGCGCGGAACCGAAGGTGGCGGCGGTGCCGGTCAACAGGCGGCTGAGGATGTCGCGCCCGAGATCGTCGGTGCCGAGGAAGAACGACACGTTGCCGTAGCGCGACCAGGACGGCGGCAGCAGTTGATAGCCGAGGAACTGCTGATCCAGCGCGTAGGGCGCCAGCAGGCTACCGAACAGCGACAGCAGCAGCAGGGCGAGCACGCCGTAAAAACCGATCATCGCCAGCGCGTCGCCGTAGAAAATCCGCCAGGTGTAGCGCAGCGGGCTCGGCATCTTTTTCTCGCGGTATACGTTATCGAAGGGCATACCATTCCTTATGTTTCAGCGGGTTGGTTGCCGCACCCAGAATGTCGGCCAGAACGTTAATGGTGATCACCAGCGTGCCGACCACCATCACGCCGGCGGAGATCGCCGCATAGTCCTGTTGGCGAATGGCGTTGATCAGCCACCGGCCGAGGCCCGGCCAGCTGAACACCACTTCGGTGATCATCGCTAGCGTGAGCATGGTGGAGAACTGCAGCCCCAGTTTGGGCACGATCGGCGGCAGCGCGTTGTGCAACACGTGGCGACGAATGATGGTGAAGCGCGACAGGCCGCGGGTGGCGGCGGCCTTGATGTAGTTTTGGCTCAGCACGTCGTCGGTGCTGATGCGCATCAGCCGCACCACTTCGGTGGTGGGCGCCACCGCCAGCGCGGCGATCGGCAGGATCATGTGACGCAGGGCGCTGCCGATCATCTCGGCGCGATACGGCGAGTCCGACAGCCAGGCGTCGATCAGCGCGAAACCGGTGATGGGCTTCACCTGATACAGCAGATCGAAACGGCCGGAAACCGGCAGCCAGCCGAGATGCAGCGAGAAGAACAGCATCAGCAGCAGCGCCAGCCAGAACACCGGCATCGAAAAGCCCAGCAGCGCGAAGGTGCTGATGGCGGTGTCCTGCCACTTGCCGCGCAGCACGCCGGCGATGATGCCCAGCGGAATGCCGATAAACAGCGCCAGGGCGAAGGCCAGCAGGCACAGTTCCATGGTGGCCGGGAACACTTCGCGCAGCTGTTCGCTGATCGCCTGGCCGTTGATGCTGGAGACGCCGAAGTCCCAGTGCAGCAGGCTGACGAAGTAGAATTGATAGGCGTCCAGCAGGGCGGCGCCGTTCAGCGGCGCGCGCGGCGTGAAATAGCTCAGGCTGAAGCTGACCAGCGTCAGGAAGAACAGCGTGATCAGCAGCAGCAGAATGCGGCGCAGGGTAAAGATAATCACTTTTTCACCTCCGGCGCGGATTCACGGTACACCCCGGCGAACGAGGCGTTGCCGAACGGGCTCAGCACCAATCCCTTGATGTCGTAACGATAGGCCTGCAGGCGCAGGGAAGACGCCAGCGGCAGCACCGGCAATTGCTGCTCGAGGATTTTCTGTGCCTTGCGGTAGTTGTCGATGCGCTGAGACAGCTGCTGCGACAGCAGCGCGTTCTGCAGCACTTCGTCGAAGCTCGGGTCACACCAGTGAGCATAGTTGGTTTGCGAACGGATTGCCGCGCAGCTCAGCAGCGGCCGGAAGAAGCTGTCCGGATCGTTGCTGTCGGTGGCCCAGCCGGTCAGGGTCAGATCGTGGTTCATCTCCATCAGGCGCGCTTCCTGGAAGCGACCCTCCACCGGCACGATGGTGACGTTGATGCCCACCTGGCCGAGGTCGGCCTGGATCAGCTCGGCGGTTTTCAGCGGGCTCGGGTTGTAAGACTGGGAGGCGGTCGGCACCCACAGCTTCAGGTTTAGCTGGCCGACGCCGGCCTGCCGCAGCATCTCGCGAGATTTGGCCGGATCGTACTCGGTGACGTGCGCGTCGTTGTCATAGGCCCAGGAGGCGCGCGGCAAGATCGAGGCGGCGGTTTCCGCCGTGCCGTAATAGATAGACTGCATCAACCGCTGGTTGTTGATCGCCAGCGAGATCGCCTGGCGCACATTGAGGTTGTCGAGCGGCGGTTTGCGGGTGTTGAACGCCAGATAGGCGATATTCATCCCCGGACGCAGCGTCAGGCGCAGGCGCGGATCGTCGCGCAGGATAGACAGCTGGCTGGCCGCCGGATAAGCCAGCACGTCGCATTCGCCGGTCAGCAGCTTGGAGAGGCGGCCGGTGCCGCCGGCGCCCAGATCGATCACCACCTGCGGCATGCGCGGCAGCCCTTTCCAGTAGGCGGCGTTGCGCGCCAGGCGAATATATTGCCCCGAGCGGTATTCGTTGAGCAGGAACGGGCCGCTGCCGACCGGCTCGCGGTCGATCAACTCCTGATGGCCCTCACGCGTCAGCAGATCGGCGTACTCGGCGGACAGCACCGGCGCGTAGTGGGTCGCCAGATGCCACAGGAACGAGGCGTCCGGCGACTGCAGGCGAATCTCCACCGTATAGTCGTCGAGCTTTCTCACGCTCTGCACCGAATCGCCGAACTGCAGGCTGTCGAAATAGGGGTATTCGCCGCCGTTCACGTCGTGATACGGGTGTTTCTGATCGAATACGCGGGCGAAGCTGAATACCACGTCGTCGGCGTTCATCTTGCGGGTGGGCGTGAACCAGGCGGTGGTCTGAAACGGCACGTCCTTGCGCAGATGGAAGCGGTAGGTGGCGCCGTTGTCCAGCACCTCCCAGCTCTGCGCCAGCTCGGGGATCAGGCGATAGGTGTAGGGGTCGACGTCCAGCAGGCGATCGTACAGCTGGGCGGCCAGGGTATCCACCGTCAGGCCACTGCTGGCCATTTGCGGGTTGAAGGTATTCAGTATGCCGCTGACGCAATAAACAAAGCCGCTCTGGCGAATGTCCGGCAGCGGCGCCGCGCTGGGCGCGGGCGGTGTTGTCGCGGCCAGGGCAGAGCCCGTCAGGCACAACGACAGTATCCAAAAGGGTAAACCACGCATAGAGGCTCATGGGTTAATCAGCAATAGCGTTAGTGTATCGCACTCTGACCAGCAGCCCAATCCATTGAGCAAAATCGCTGAGTTTTCTGCGACTTGATTAATCAGCCCGTTCAGCGGCAAGAAAAAAGTTTTTCATGTTATGTTATAATATAACAAAATCATGTTACCGTTCCCCGGCAAAGTCACAATAACGCAAGGGGATGTATGAACGAAGTTGCACTTCCACCACGCCGTTCGCTGCCGGATGCTCAGGCATGGCGCGGCGAAATGAGTGATGTCGGGCTCGATTGGGTCGGGATGCAAGGGATCGCGCTGCCGCTGGAGCTGGCCGGCAAGCCATTGATGGCGAAGGTCGACGCCGGTATCAACCTGCGCGCCGAAGCGGCGGGCGAGCGCGGCATTCACATGTCGCGGCTGTATCTGGCGCTGGACGAGTTGACGCAGGGCGAGCTGACGCCGCAGCGCATCGGCCGAACGCTGCAGGCCTTTTTGGCTTCGCAGCCGGAACGCAGCGATCGCGCCAGCTTGTCGATCGGCGGCGAGCTGTTGCTGTCACGCCCGGCGCTGCTGTCGCCGCAGCGCGGCTGGAAAGCCTATCCGCTGCGCATCGAGGCCACCCTGACGGATACGCTGACGCTGGCACTGACCGTCGGCGTGCCTTATTCCTCCACCTGCCCGAGTTCGGCGGCGCTCAGCCGTCAATTGGCGCAGCAACAGTTCCAGTTTGATTTTGAACAGGCGGCGGAGCGGGTCAGCCAACGGCAGGTGAGCGAGTGGCTGTTGGAGCAAGGGATGCCGGCCACCCCCCACAGCCAGCGCAGCTGGGCCTGGGTCACCGTGACGCCCGAGAATGAACGGGCGTTTGAGCCGGTGAAACTGATTGACCGCATCGAACACGCGCTGGGCACGCCGGTGCAAACGCTGGTGAAACGCCGCGACGAACAGGCCTTCGCATTGGCCAACGGTCAGAACCTGATGTTTTGCGAGGATGCGGCGCGCCGTCTGTATCGCATGCTGCGCAGCCAGTGCGACTACCGCGCTTTTTCGCTGCGCGTCGAGCATCAGGAGAGCCTGCATGCCCACAATGCGGTGGCGGAGCTGAGCTGGCGGGGAGAACACCATGCTGCGTAAAAATCCCAGTGGCCATCTGCCGCAGGTCTCGCCGCTGGCCTACATCGATCCCACCGCCATTATTTGCGGCCGGGTGATCGTCGAAGATTTCGTTTACGTCGGCCCTTATGCGGTAATTCGCGCCGATGAGTTGAACGCCGTCGGCGACATGGAGCCGATCGTCATCGGCTCGCACTCCAATATTCAGGACGGCGTGGTGATCCATTCCAAGAGCGGGGCGGCGGTGACTATTGGCCGTTACAGCTCGATCGCCCACCGCGCCATCGTGCACGGCCCGTGCCGCATCGACGATCGGGTGTTTATCGGCTTCAACAGCGTGCTGTTCAACTGCCACGTTCAGTCCGGCTGCGTGGTGCGCTACAACGCGGTCGTGGACGGCGTGACGCTGCCGGAAAACCGCTATATTCCCTCGACCGAGCGCGTGGGGCCGGACAGCGACCTGTCGCGCTATCGCCAGGTCGATCGCGGCGCGCTGCAGTTTTCGGAAGAAGTGGCCGCCACCAACGTCGAGCTGGTGCGCGGTTACCAGGCATTACGCAATGAATTTTAATGAGGTCCCCATGAAACAACTTCCCGTGACCGTGCTTTCCGGCTTTCTCGGCGCCGGCAAGACTACGGTGCTGAACCACATCCTGAACAACCGGCAGGGCATGCGCGTGGCGGTGATCGTCAACGACATGAGCGAGGTGAATATCGACGCTGCGCTGGTGGAGAATGAAGTGCGCCTCGATCGCCAGCAGGAGAAGCTGGTGGAGATGAGCAACGGCTGCATCTGCTGCACGCTGCGCGAAGACCTTCTGGTGTCGGTGCGCGAGCTGGCGCAGGACGGGCGCTTCGATTATCTGTTGATCGAATCGAGCGGCATCTCCGAACCGCTGCCGGTGGCGGAAACCTTTACCTTTGAGGATGAAACGGGCGAAAGCCTGTCGCAGTTCGCCCGGCTGGATACCCTGGTGACGGTGGTCGACGGGGTGAATTTCATCCGGCAATACCAACAGGCGCAAAGCCTGCAGGAGGCCGGCCAAAGCCTGGGCGAGGACGATCTGCGCAGCGTGGCGGACCTGTTGATTGAGCAAATTGAATTCTGCGACGTGATCCTGGTCAGCAAGACCGATCTGTTGACGCCAACGCAGCAGGGCGAAGTGATGGCGCTGCTGGCCAGCCTGAATCCCGACGCCCGCATTGTGCCGATCGCGCCGGGCAAACTGCCGCTGGAGGCGGTGCTGAATACCGGCAGCTTCAGCTTTGAAAAGGCGCAGCAGGCACCCGGCTGGCTGAAAGAGCTGCGCGGCGAACACGTGCCGGAGACGGAAAGCTACGGCATCAGCAGCTTTGTCTATCAGGCGCGGCGGCCGTTTGCGCCGGACAAGTTCTACCGCGTGATCAACGGCGACTGGGGCGGCGGCAAGCTGCTGCGTTCGAAAGGCTTCTTCTGGCTGGCGACGCGGCCGCGGCAGGCCGGGCAGTGGAGCCAGGCCGGCGGCATCGCCCATTACGGCCTGGCGGGCACTTTTTGGCGCGCGATCCCGCAAGACAATTGGCCGCAAGATCCGCAAACGCGGGCGTATATACAGGAGAAATGGGTGGAGCCGTTCGGCGACATGCGCCAGGAGCTGGTGTTTATCGGCCAGCACTTGCAACAGGCGGCGATCGTGCGTCTGCTGGACGACTGCCTGCTGAGCGACGACGAAATGGCCGCCGGCGTGGACTATTGGCTGGAGATGGCAGACCCGTTCCCTGAGTGGTAATTGCGCAATCTTCGTGTGGTAATGAGAAAAATTCTCAACAAAGTGCTTTACAGACGATACTGATAACTATTATCATCGCCTGGCAGTTCACGGAAGGCCACAGTTTGCGGCTCTGATGTGGAAGGCACGACATTGCTCACATTGCTTCCAGTGTTTTTTAAGCCAGCTCGGGTGCTGGCTTTTTTTTTGCCTGTTTCAGACCGGAAACCTCGCCTGGCGAGCCGCCATGCTCCACTTTCTTCTTTTTTGCCGTGTAACCTGGACGATCTCGACAGAAGTTCGGGGTTTCATGCATTCACAGTCCCGTGATGGAATTTCATACTCCTTCTCATCGACGCGCCGGCTGCGTTTGGCCGACCACTGTTAACCGTGAGGAGAATGCCTGTGATTACCCAACAAACCCCCATCAAGTCAGGATTCGGCCCCAAAACGACCGCCGGCGAGGTGCTCGCGGGCCAGGATCTGTCAGGCACGCTGGCCATCGTCACCGGTGGCCATTCAGGCCTCGGTCTGGAGACGACGCTGGCGCTGGCCGACGCCGGCGCACGGGTTATCGTCGCTTGCCGGGCACCGGCGGCAGCCAAAGCGGTGTTAGGGCAGAGCGCCGGCGTCGAGATCGCCGAACTCGATCTCGCCGATTTGAACAGCGTGCGTCGTTTCGCTGCAGACTTTACCGCATCGAGCCTACGGGCGGATATCGTCATTAACAACGCCGGGGTGATGGCATGCCCGGAGGCGCGGGTGGGGCACGGTTGGGAAAGGCAGTTCGCCACCAACCATCTCGGCCACTATGCGCTGACCAATTTGCTGTGGCCGACCATTGCCGATGGCGGGCGGGTGGTCACCGTCTCCTCCGCCGGGCATCACCATTCGGCGATCCGCTGGGAAGATGTGCAGTTCGAACGCGGTTACGACAAGTGGCTGGCGTACGGTCAGTCGAAGACGGCGAATGCCCTGTTCGCCGTCTGGTTGGATCTTCTGGGCCGCTCGCGGGGGATCCGTGCATTTAGCCTGCATCCGGGTAGCATCGCCACGCCGCTGCAGCGGCACATATCGAGAGCAGAGATGATAGCCCTGGGCTGGATGGACGAAGAGGGCAATCCGGCCGATCCCGATGCCCTTAAAACGCCTCAGCAGGGGGCTGCTACGCAGGTCTGGGCCGCCACCTCACCGCAGTTGCAGGGATTGGGGGGCCTCTACTGCGAGGATGGCGATATTGCCGGCATCGCCGTCCACGACAGTCAGGCGCTGGTCGGCGTGAAGGAATACGCGATCGACCCGGAACAGGCGCAGCGTCTGTGGGCGCTTTCGGCATCGCTGACCGGCATTGATGCCTTCGCCTGACCAGGCCGCTAAAAAGCCGACCTCTTCAGGCGGCCGTTCTCAGGCCACATCTCTCAACCTGGGGCTAATAGCTGACGGCCGGGAAAGACCGGCACCCAATCCCCGCGTTGCTAATCCTCGTCTTGCTCGCCGTTTTGCAGCAGCGCATGCTTTTTCAGCATGCCACGCAACTGGTGGTAAGTGAGCCCCAGCAGCTGCGCCGCCTTGCGCTGGTTGAATCGCCCTTGCTGCAGCGCTGCTTCGATCAGCGCCTTCTCTTGCTCCAACTGCCAGTTTTTCAGCTCGAGCGGCAGCGCCGGCAACGCGCCGGCGCCTTCAGGGGCAGGCGTAAGAGGCGTGGCCTCGCGTGGCGCAAACGGGTTGATGACGATCTCATCCAGCGGGTTGTCGCTGTCGCCGTGACGATAGACCGAACGTTCCACCACGTTTTTCAGTTCGCGCACGTTGCCCGGCCAGCCGTAGTTGAGCAACGTCTGCCTGGCGCGTTCGGTAAAGCCGGGAAACAGCGGCAGCGCCAGCTCGCGGCACATTTGAATGGCGAAGTGCTCGGCCAGCAGCATGATGTCGGGCCGGCGTTGGCGCAGCGGCGGCAGCTGCACCACGTCGAACGCCAGCCGATCCAGCAGATCGGCGCGGAACTTGCCCGCCGCCGCCAGCGCCGGCAGATCGTCGTTGGTGGCGCACACCAGGCGCACATCTACCCGCAGCGGCTGGCTGCCGCCCACGCGTTCCAGTTGGCCGTATTCGATCACCCGCAGCAATTTCTCCTGCACCAGCATTGGCGCGGTCGCCAGCTCATCGAGGAACAGCGTGCCGCCGTCGGCGCGCTCGAAGCGGCCCAGATGACGTTTCTGCGCACCGGTAAAGGCGCCGGCCTCGTGGCCGAACAGCTCGGAATCCAGCAGGTTTTCATTCAGCGCCGCACAGTTAAGCGAGATGAACGGCCCTTGCCAACGGTTGGAGAGGTAGTGCAGACGATGGGCGATCAGCTCTTTGCCGGTGCCGCGCTCACCGATCACCAGCACCGGTTTGTTTAGCTTTGCCACCTGGGAGACTTGCTCCAATACTTCGACAAAGGCGTTTGCTTCGCCCAACAAATTCTCTGGCTGTTCGTTCATGATGAAATTCGCCAATGTTTGGTGAAAATAATCACTCTACAGCAAGCGCGCAGAGAGTCAAAAATAAAGAGTTGTTGTTTTTCAATTAGATAAAAGTTGGCACGGGTTTTGATTATCTCTTTGGGCAAGCTGTACGACTTAACGCGGCGCTTCAGACGCCATCAGAACCAAGAGGAAGTGAATTATGGGTATTTTTTCTCGTTTTGCCGACATCGTGAACGCCAACATCAACACCCTGCTGGACAAGGCGGAAGATCCGCAGAAGCTGGTGCGGTTGATGATCCAAGAGATGGAAGACACGCTGGTTGAAGTCCGTTCTACGTCGGCGCGCGCGCTGGCGGAGAAAAAGCAGTTGCTGCGTCGCATCGAGCAGGGTGAAAGCCAGGTAAGCGACTGGCAGGAAAAAGCCGAGCTGGCGCTGCGCAAAGATAAAGAAGACTTGGCCCGCGCGGCGCTGATCGAAAAACAAAAGGTTGCCGACCTGATCGCCACGCTGACGCAAGAAGTGGCGACCGTAGAAGAAACGCTGGCGCGCATGAAGAGCGAAATCGGTGAGCTGGAAAACAAGCTGACCGAAACCCGCGCGCGGCAGCAGGCGCTGGCGCTGCGCCATCAGGCCGCATCTTCCTCGCGCGAGGTGCGCCGTCAGCTCGACAGCGGCAAGCTGGATGAGGCGATGGCGCGTTTCGAACAGTTCGAACGTCGCATCGACCATATGGAAGCCGAAGCGGAAAGCATCAGCATCGGTAAAAAGAAGTCGCTGGACCAGGAGTTTGCCGAGCTGAAAGCCGACGACGCCATCAGTGAGCAGCTGGCGGCGCTGAAAGCCAAGATGAACCGCTCCGAGTAAGGCGAACCGCGGCCACACGCCGGAGGTGGCCGCCTATCCAGGATCCGATAAGAAGGAATAACAATGAGTGCTTTATTACTTGCCATTCCGCTGACAATTTTCGTGCTGTTTGTCGCGCCGATTTGGCTTTGGCTGCATTACAGCAATCGGCAACAGACCGGCATCCAGCTGAGTCAGCAAGAAATGCAGCGCCTGGCGCAGCTGGCGGAAGACGCCAAACGCATGCGTGAACGCATTCAGGCGCTGGAAGAGATCCTCGATGCGGAACACCCGAACTGGAGACAGTCCTGATGAGCATGACGCTGGGCAGTAAAAAGCTTTATCGCGTACCCGAAGAAGGCATGGTAAAAGGCGTCTGCGCCGGTCTGGCCCACTATTTCGACGTGCCGGTGCGCCTGATCCGCGTGATGGTGGTGCTGTCGCTGTTCTTTGGGCTGTTTTTCTTCACGCTGGTGGCCTATATCGCGCTGGTGTTCGTGTTGGACGAAGCGCCGGCCAGCCGTTTCGAGGGCGAGCATCAGAAGACGCCGCGCCAGTTGCTCGATCAGCTGGAATATGAGCTGGGCAGCGGCGAACAGCAGCTGCGTCAGGTCGAGCGTTACGTGACGTCCGACACCTTCGGCGTTCAGAGCCGCTTCCGCAAGCTGTAACTCTTCTTGCGATATCCGGCCTGCGCAGGCCGGATATCTCGCCGCCGTCATCCCGTTGAAGGTCATCTTAATCGTCTTGTGCCGGAGGGCATTGTCATGAATAAAATTGATGTCGCGAACGCCACCAGAACGGGTGGATTTAAATCAGGAGCGGCGGCAATGTTGAAGACATTGGCTAAAGTCATCATCATAGCGTTATTGAACTATGGCCCGGCGGGCGCCGCCGGCTGGCTGTTGAAGACCGTCGGCCGCAAACCGGTGCGCTTCGTGCTGGCGCTGGTGCTGGAACCGCTGTTCCGTAAAGGCCTGAACAAGGCATTCGGGCGTTACGTGGCGGGAGAGAAAATGCCGCCCAAGTAGGGCGGCATGATATCGTTCATTCAATTCGCTGCGGTGACTTTTGTCCCCGGGGTTGCCAAATAGACCCAATTCGAACCGTTGCTTATGATTGCCTGTGCCGATGGATTTGCTGCGGTATTGGTGCAAAAAATAGCGGTGCCTTTGCAAACATTCGCAGCAGGAAGTTGAGCAAACGTCATGGAAGATAAGCTCGTGCCGAAACGACTGATGCGACTGGAGGGGCGCCACCCGGTAGTCGTTTTCACCCAGCTATAGATGGCACCTTCTTCGTCACCGGCCACAGCAGTATTGAACCATTCGGAACCAATGGGGCGCATTACGCCGCCGAGCTCTTTGGGGCCGTCGGCGATCCGTACTGCGGTATAGTTGGATTTTCCAGGCTGATATGAACAGCCGTAACTGGTGCTGATGGTCGTGTTGCCTTCAACGTCAACGTCAATGACCGAGCCAGCCCCCGATCGCGAGACATAGTAAAAATCTCCCGAGCAACGCCCGCCGAGGAAACGTAGATTGCTGGTATTGCTTTTCACGCTGCCATACTGGCAGTCGACCAAATCGATACGTGGGTTGGCTCCATCTTCTGTCAGAGCAACGTTGCCGGAAAAGTGGGTGTCCGAAATAGTACTTGGATAAGCAGGGTATCGCCAGGTCAAACTGGCTAGTCGGCAATTGCTGATCATGGCTTTTACACTGGATGAAAAGTCCATATCCTGAAGCCAGCACCCATTCATGAACACATTGAATTTTTTGCCTGATGCTGCGTGAGTAATGTTCCCTCCTCGATTAATATTTGTAGCATATAAAACACCGTATCCAGAGCTATAGACTAAGTGTTTTATCTCTGATGCCTGAATTTCATTGAGGTAAACTTCGCCAGAATTATTCATATATAATAGACAGCTGGCATTGGGATTGTTGCCGATCAATTTTTGAAGCGGGCCGGTTCGATGTTCCATATGTAGGTTTTTAAACCAAAGTCCTATTCCGCCATTAACATAGATAGTCGGGCTTATCAAATTGGCTTCCCATTGACAGTCTTCGAATCGTAACATGTTGCAGTGGTCATTTTGCATTGTTGATGTTAAATGAATGGGGGCAAGAAGCATCTTATTGAAGTCAGTGATGTCCAGGTAGTTATCATAATCTCCCGACGTTCTGCCGCAGCCTTGAACCTCGACGAATTTGAAGTAACTATCCTGAACCTTATCTAAATAAAGACCGGCTCCCCGACAGTAAAGAATGCTTACATTCTGGGCGTGCACATAGCTTGCGTATTTTATACTCAGTCCGCAAATCGTCTTGTTATTTCCCCTTAGCTGGAAGTTTCTGAAACTGACACCGCTATAGGTTATTTCTCCCTGAGCGGCGTCGATGGTTATAATCCCTGTTATATCAGTCTGTTCTGCCAAGTCTTGTCCGTTGTAGACGAGCACGGCACGACCGTTGTAACTGCTTTCACCGTAAAGGGAAATTCCACTGTTGGCTGGAAAGACGACCGGTGTTTTAATATTCCAATAGCCGCTTGGAATCTTTACGGAGCGTTCACCTCTGATCAGTGCAATGTTTTGAATCAGGGGGCCATTATCGTCAAGAGTAAGATCACATCCCCCGTCGTATAAAGAAAGCTGGGTTAAGTCATTACGATACCACGCTGCTGGGGATTGATTGACTTTAAGCGTCGAATAGCCACCGTCGTCAATGGCATTTACCGCGTTGGTATGTCCTGTAAATACACCGCCACCTTTACCCTTTCCTTGATAATACTCGGTTAAGATTATGCGTTGACCGTCATATTCTGGTTGGGTGTTTTTAAGTGTTGCCATCGAATTTATAATGGTCAGGCCGCGCTCGAAATTAATTGTGCTCATCGGATTCTCCGGTTAGTATTCGTATTGACATAAACGTTTTGATGAAGGGGTTGTATCGTTAGTACGAGTGATTGTGATTATTCCTGTGGGGGTAATACTATCTCGTCTTTGTATAGGGGGCGATATTAGGTTGCTCGGCTATGTCTTACACAAAGCGTTGTCGGTTAAGTTGAGAAGGTGGCAATTTTCATCTGTGGCAAATCTCACTCTGCTTGTGGCTATAATAGTGAGCATAGGCCATGTGGTTAGCGAAGTGTTACCGTGTAACTGCATGTTTTAGTGAATAAAAGGATGCGACTCCAGGCAAAATGAAACGACTGCAAAATGAGTTAACCTCGCTGGTCAACCGCGGAATGGATCGCCATCTGCGCCTGGCGGTGACCGGCCTGAGCCGCAGCGGCAAAACCGCCTTTATCACCGCCTTCGTCAATCAACTGCTGCATGTGCACAGCGGCGCGCGCATGCCGCTGTTTTCACCTGTGCGCGAAGAACGCCTGCTGGGCGTCAAGCGCATCCCGCAGCGCGATCTCGGCATCCAGCGTTTCACCTATGACGAAGGGCTGGCGCAGCTGTACGGCACGCCGCCGGCCTGGCCGACGCCGACGCGCGGCGTCAGCGAAATCCGGCTGGCGCTGCGCTACCGCTCCAACGACTCGTTGCTGCGCCATTTCAAAGACACCTCGACGCTGTACCTGGAGATCGTCGATTATCCGGGCGAATGGTTGCTGGATCTGCCGATGCTCGAGCAGGATTACCTGGCCTGGTCGCGGCAGATGACCGGGCTGCTGCAGGGGGAACGCGCCGAATGGGCCAAGCCCTGGCTTGACCTGTGTAAAACCTGCGATCCGCTGGCCCCGGCCGACGAAAATCGCCTAGCGGCGATCGCCCAGGCCTACACCGATTATCTGTTGCGCTGCAAAAGCGAAGGTCTGCACTTCATTCAGCCGGGCCGTTTCGTGCTGCCGGGCGACATGGCCGGCGCGCCGGCGCTGCAGTTTTTCCCGTGGCCCGATGTTGCCGCGGCGGGCGAGTCGAAACTGGCGCAGGCCGACAAACACACCAATATCGGCATGCTGCGCGCTCGGTTCAATTATTACTGTCAGTCGATCGTCAAAAACTTCTATAAAGAGCATTTTGTCCGTTTCGATCGGCAAATCGTGCTGGTTGACTGCCTGCAGCCGCTCAACAGCGGCCCGCAGGCGTTCAACGACATGCGCCTGGCGCTGACCCAACTGATGCAGAGTTTCCATTACGGCAAACGCACGCTGTTTCGCCGCTTGTTCTCGCCGACCATCGACAAACTGATGTTCGCCGCCACCAAGGCGGACCACATCACCGCCGATCAGCACGCCAATCTGGTGTCGTTGCTGCAGCAGCTGGTGCAAGAGGCGTGGCAGAACGCGGCGTTCGAAGGCATCAGCATGGATTGCGTCGGCCTGGCCTCGGTGCAGGCGACCGAGAGCGGCATTGTCGATCATCAGGGGCAGCGTATTCCGGCGCTGAAGGGCAATCGCCTCAGCGACGGCGCGCCGCTGACGGTGTTCCCCGGCGAAGTGCCGGCCCGTTTGCCGGGGCCGGCGTTCTGGCAGAGCCAGGGATTTCACTTCGATGAGTTTCGCCCGCGTGCCATGAGCGTGGACAGCCCGTTGCCGCATATCCGTCTGGATGCGGTGATGGAATTTTTACTGGGAGACAAATTGCGATGAGCGAGCCGATCAAACCGCGTATCGATTTTGACGAGCCGTTGCAGCCGCCGCAGGAACCGACGTTGCGCGCCGGCGTCGCTTTCGACGCCGAGCAGGCGGAGAGCTTCTTTCCGGCGGCGCCGGAGCTGCAGCAGGAGGAGGAAGAAGGGCGCGCCGAGGGCATCATCAACGCTGCGCTGAAGCCGAAACGCAGCCTGTGGCGCAAAATGGTCACCGCCGGGCTGGCGCTGTTCGGCGTCAGCGTGGTGGCGCAGGGCGTGCAGTGGGTGCATACCGCCTGGGTGCAGCAGGACTGGATCGCCATGGGCGGCGGCGTGGCCGGCGGCCTGATCGTGTTCGCCGGCGTCGGTTCGGTGGTCACCGAATGGCGGCGTTTGTATCGGCTGCGCCAGCGCGCGGAAGAGCGCGACGTGGCGCGCGAGCTGTTGCACAGCCACGGACTGGGGCAAGGGCGAGAATTCTGCGAGAAGCTGGCGCGCCAGGCCGGGCTGGATCAGGGGCATCCGGCGCTGCAGCGTTGGCAGGCCTCGCTGCATGAAACCCAAAATGACCGTGAAGTGGTGGAGCTGTACGCCAAACTGGTGCAGCCGGTGCTCGACAACCAAGCGCGGCGCGAAATCAGCCGCTCCGCCGCCGAATCGACGCTGATGATTGCCGTCAGCCCGTTGGCGCTGGTGGATATGGCGTTTATCGCCTGGCGCAACATCCGTTTGATTAACCGCATCGCCGCGCTGTACGGCATCGAACTGGGCTACTTCAGCCGCATTCGTTTGTTCCGGCTGGTGCTGCTCAACATCGCCTTCGCCGGCGCTTCCGAACTGGTGCGCGAAGTGGGCATGGACTGGATGTCGCAGGATCTGGCGGCGCGGCTGTCGGCGCGCGCGGCGCAGGGCATCGGCGCCGGGTTGTTGACCGCGCGGCTGGGCATCAAGGCGATGGAACTGTGTCGCCCGCTGCCGTGGCTGGAAGGGGAAAAACCGAAGCTTGGCGATTTCCGCAGCCAGCTGATCGGCCAATTGAAAGACACGCTGAAAAAGAGCGACGGCAAGGCCAAATAACCCCGCGACGGCGCTCCTGGCAGCGCCGTTATTTCACCGGCGCCAACGCCGGACGTAATCGAGACTTGACGATAGTCGATCCCCCTGTGATTGCGTGATAAATATCTGCAAAATTAAATCTATCTGTGATAACTCTCTGTTCGTGGGCTAAAATGACGCCGATGCTGTTATTCGCTTGCGTTTAAAATCAGCAACCACGGCAATAAATCAGAGTTCTGTCAACTTTTGCTGACAGATCGCTTCTACCGCCCGGTGCGAGGGAGTATCATCATCGCTAACGATCCCCGCACCTGCAGAGATAAGGCCAACACTGATGCGTTTGGAAGTATTTTGCGAAGACCGCCTCGGTCTCACTCGAGAATTACTCGATCTTTTGGTATCGCGCAGCATTGATTTACGTGGCATCGAGATCGATCCCATCGGCCGCATTTACCTCAATTTCTCCCAGCTGGACTTCGATACTTTCCGCGCGCTGATGGCGGAGATCCGCCGCATCGCCGGCGTGACCGACGTGCGCACCGTCAGCTTTATGCCTTCCGAACGCGAGCATCGCGCGCTGCGTGCGCTGCTGGAGTCGATGCCGGAGCCGGTGTTCTCTATCGACATGAAGGGCAAGGTCGAGCTGGCCAATCCGGCGGCGCTGGCGTTGTTCAGCCTGAACGAAGACAAGATCCGCAACCAGACCGCCGGGGCGTTGATCGGCGGCTATAACTTCAGCCGCTGGCTGGAGAGTGAGCATACGGCGCCGCACTCAGAACGGGTGGTGATCCGCAGCCAGGACTTCCTGATGGACATTACGCCTATCTATCTGGAAGACGAACAGCAACAGCCGGCTGCGGTCGGCGCGGTGGTGATGTTGAAGTCCACCGCGCGCATGGGCCGCCAACTGCAAAATCTGTCGGTGAACGACGATACCGAATTCGATCACATCGTCGCGGTGAGCGCCAAGATGCGTCACGTGCTGGAGCAGGCGCGCAAACTGGCGATGCTCGATGCGCCGCTGCTGATCGTGGGCGATACCGGCACCGGCAAGGATATTCTGGCTCGCGCCTGCCACCTGCGCAGCCCGCGCGGCAAACAGCCGTTCCTGGCGCTGAACTGCGCCGCGCTGCCGGATGACGTGGTGGAGAGCGAGCTGTTCGGCCATGCGCCGGGCGCTTATCCCAACGCGCTGGAAGGCAAAAAGGGCTTCTTCGAGCAGGCCAACGGCGGTTCGGTGCTGCTGGATGAGATTGGCGAAATGTCGCCGCGTATGCAGACCAAACTGTTGCGTTTTCTCAATGACGGCACGTTCCGCCGGGTCGGCGAAGAGCATGAGGTGCACGTCGACGTGCGCGTGATCTGCGCCACCCAGAAGAACCTGACCGAGCTGGTGCAGCGCGGCGAATTCCGCGAAGACCTCTATTATCGCCTCAACGTGCTGACCATCACCATTCCGCCGCTGCGCGAACGCCCGCAGGACATCATGCCGCTGACCGAGCTGTTCGTGGCGCGCTTCGCCGATGAGCAGGGCGTGGCGCGGCCCAAGCTGGCGAACGATCTGGGCAGCTTCCTCAGCAAATACGGCTGGCCGGGCAACGTGCGCCAGCTGAAAAACGCCATCTACCGCGCGCTGACGCAAACCGAAGGCTACGAACTGCGGCCGCAGGATATCGTGTTGCCGGAGTTCGAGGTGGAGATGTCGCTGGGCGACGAGGTGCTGGACGGTTCACTGGACGACATCAGCAAGCGTTTCGAGCGCTCGGTGCTGACGCGCCTGTATCGCACCTATCCCAGCACCCGCAAGCTGGCGAAGCGGTTGGGCGTTTCCCATACCGCCATCGCCAACAAGCTGCGCGAGTATGGCCTGAGCAGTCGCAAAGGCGGCGCTGAGGGCGAAGAATAAAAAAGGCGCCTTGCGGCGCCTTCCCGTGTATCCAAAGCCGGCGTTCGCCGGCTTTATTATTTCAGCGCTGCCAGCGCCGCGTCGTAATCCGGCTCGGTGGTGATTTCGTTCACCAGCTCGCTGTACAGCACGTTGTCCTGGCCATCCAGCACTACGACCGCACGCGCGGTCAGGCCCGCCAATGGACCTTCGGCGATTTCAACGCCGTACGCCTGTTTGAACTCGGCGCCGCGCAGGGTGGACAGCGTGACCACGTTGCTCAGGCCTTCCGCGCCGCAGAAACGAGACTGGGCGAACGGCAGATCGGCGGAGATGCACAGCACCACGGTGTTATCCAGGCCGCTGGCCAGCTGGTTGAATTTACGCACCGACGTCGCGCAGACGCCGGTATCGATGCTTGGGAAGATGTTCAGGACTTTGCGTTTACCCGCGAAGCTGCTCAGCGCTACGTCTGACAGGTCTTTGGCAACCAGCGAGAAGGCCTTGGCCTGTTCGCCCTGCTGTGGCAGTTTGCCCGCTACGCTGACCGGATTGCCTTGAAAATGTACTGTCTGAGTCATTGCTAGATTCCTTTTACAGGTGTTTATACAAAGGGTATGAACCTGATGAAACGGCGCGCCGGCGACGGCTGTTAACATCAGGTTCACACCCTGACGCCAGTTTATGACAAGCGGGGCGGATTGGATATCAAAGTTTGCTAAATAGTTGTATATATTAGGCTGTTCTATAAAACATCACCGGCGCATCAGCCTGCCTGGATGCGCAGTTTTCGCTCAGGAGCCGTTATGAGAGACATGCGTTTTTACCCGGAAGCCTGGCCGCTGCACACCGCCTTCGTGATCGCGCGCGGCAGCCGCACCGAAGCCAGGGTGGTGGTGGTCGAAATCGAACAGCAGGGCGTGCGCGGCGTCGGCGAATGCACGCCGTATCCGCGCTATGGCGAGAGCGAGGAATCGGTGATGACGCAGCTGGCTGAGATGGCGCCGGCGATCGCGCAAGGCATCACACGCGAGCAGCTACTGATGCAGATGCCGGCGGGCGCGGCCCGCAACGCGCTGGACTCGGCGCTGTGGGATCTGGAGTGTCGTCTGCACGGGCAGAGCCTGTGGCAGCGCAGCGGCGTGACGGCGCCGGCGCAGATCCGTATGGCGCAGACCGTCAGCATCGGTACGCCGGAAGCGATGGCCTTCGCCGCGCGTGAGCTGGAGCGGCAGGGCGCCACGCTGCTGAAGATCAAACTCGACGATCACTATATCAGCGAGCGGCTGGTGGCGATCCGCGCCGCGGTGCCGCAGGCGACGCTGATTGTCGACGCCAATGAATCCTGGCAGGCGGAAGGGCTGGCGGCGCGCTGCCAGCTGTTGGCCGATCTCGGCGTAGCGATGCTGGAGCAGCCGCTGCCGGCCGGTGACGACGCCGCATTGGAACACTTTATTCATCCGCTGCCGATCTGCGCCGATGAGAGCTGCCATACCCGCGCCGATCTGCCGCGGCTGGCGCAACGCTATCAGATGGTCAACATCAAACTGGACAAAACCGGCGGCTTGACCGAGGCGCTGGCGCTGGCGCAGGCCGCGCGCGAACAGGGATTCGCCATCATGCTCGGCTGCATGTTGTGCACGTCGCGGGCGATATCCGCCGCCTTGCCGCTGGCGCCGGCGGCGCGTTTCGTCGATCTGGACGGCCCGACCTGGCTGGCGCGGGACGTCGAACCGGGTCTGGCGTTCGAATGCGGGGCGATCGTCGATCTCGCCCCGTAGGGATTAATTCGGGTAGGTCAGCAGTTCGGTCATGGCGTCGATGTAGCGCTCGCTGGCGGCATCGGCGGAGATCGGCGGGAATTCGGCGGTGATGCACGGCAGCGACAGATCCGCGCACCAGCTGCCGAACGAACCGGGCGTTTCATAGCCGACGCTGGTCACCAGCGGGAGTTCGAACTTGTGCGACAGCCAAACGCCGAGCCGCGAGCTGGCGGGATCTTCGATGCAGGCCAGCGGCTCATGGAACGACACCACCCAATGCGGCTTCAGGCGATGGATCAGATGACACAGCGCCTGGGTTTCCGGTTCGGAGCCGGGGCGCCCGCCGGTGGAGAGCCTGACGTCGCGCACCGGCGCCGCGCTGTTCCAGCGATAGACGGTGTCCCCGGAGCGCCAGTTGGCGGCCGGGAAGTTGCGGTTCAGATCGACGCCGTTGGCATTGGCGCGCAGCCCCAGCTGACAGCCGTCGGGGTTGACCGCCAGCACCACGTGGTGGCGCAACTGTTCGGGGGCGATGCTGCGCAGCGCGCAGGACAGGGTTACGATGGCGGCGCTCTCATCGCCGTGGGTGCCGGCGATGATCAGCCCGGTTTCCGGGCCGCTGACCGCCGCCGGGAAATAGAGCAGCGGCGCGCCCAGCAGCGAGCTGCCGTAGTTCTCTCCTGCGACGGCCAACTGGCCACGTTCACTGCGCGGTCGATGTTCGGTCATGGTGTTGTCCCTGAGTTAAAGGCCGAGAGTCATTGTCATTTTATTCAGTGTATTACGCTTTGAGACATCTTTCCCATCGCAATTGTGCGGCGTTTGCGCGATCTGTGATGCGGTAGCGGTGAAAACGCCAATTAAACCGCACCTGGCCTGAGGCTGTTGTTATACTAACGGCAGAGCTAAGCCAATCACCCGCAAGAGGATTTAACATGCCAGTAGCCAGAATCATCGCCAGCTATAGCGAAAATGAAAATGACACCATCACGCTGCTGTGCGGCGTAGACGCTGAAAACCAGATCCGTCAGGGGGAATGGTTCGGCGTGGTGAAAAATGACGACGGGCGCGGGGACGAATCGAACTATCCGTTCACCCTGCATATCGATTACCAGAAAGATGTCTTCTATCTCGACTACGGCTACGACGACGCGGATGCGCGTCAGCTGCAAAAAACCGATATCTCGGCCCGTCCGCTGGCTGAGAAAGGCTTTTTCACCGTGTTCGATGAAGAAGAGGGTGAAGAGTTCAGCTACCGCATCAACAGCATCCACCTGTACGACTGACGGTCGCTGCCGTAATCCCACCCGTGCCGCCCTGCGCCGCACGGGTTTTTTATCGCCTGAATCGCACTTTTTGCAACTTCTCGCCCGCGGGCTCTAGGCCGGATGGATCTTGTGCTATATGATAAAAAATTCAGATGGTTAACGGGGGACAAATCATAATGACGGGAAAAAAAATGCAACGGGGTTTTCGTTTGGCGCTCTGCGCGGCGGCGATCGGCGCCTGTATGAGCAGCGCCATGGCGGCGCAGGTTCCCCCGGGCACCGCGCTGGCGGACAAACAGGAAATCGTGCGCCACATTAAAGACGAACCGGCCTCGCTCGATCCGATCAAAGCGGTTGGCTTGCCGGAGGCTCAGCTGGCGCGCGATCTGTTCGAAGGGCTGGTCAATCAGGACGCCAACGGCAAAGTGATCCCCGGCGTCGCCACCCGCTGGCAGACCAGCGACAATCAGACTTATATTTTCCATCTGCGTAAAGACGCGCGTTGGTCAAACGGTGACCCTGTCACGGCAAAAGACTTCGTTTACAGCTGGCAGCGGCTGGTAGAACCGAAAAATCTGTCGCCGTTCGCCTGGTTCGCGCAACTGGCGGGGATCCAGAACGCCGAGCAGATCATCAGCGGCAAACTGCCGGCCGATCGCTTGGGTGTATCGGCGCCGGATGACTACACGCTCAAGGTGCAGTTGGACAAGCCGGTGCCGTACTTCGTCAGCCTGACGGCCAACTTCAGCCTGTTCCCGGTGAACAAGGCGGTGGTGGAAAAATACGGCAATGACTGGACCAAGGTCGGCAATCTGGTGGGCAACGGCGCGTTCAAACTGCAGGAGCGGGTGGTGAACGAGAAGCTGGTTCTGACGCCTAATGACCATTACTGGGATCATGCGCGCACCGTGCTGACCAAAGTGACCTTCGTGCCGATCAACCAGGAATCCAACGCCACCAAGCGTTACCTGGCGGGTGACATCGACATCACCGAATCCTTCCCGAAAAACATGTATCAGAAGCTGCTGAAAGACATCCCGGGGCAGGTGTACACCCCGGATCAGCTCGGCACCTATTATTACGCGTTCAACACCCAGCGTGCGCCGACCAACGACGTGCGGGTGCGTCAGGCCTTGTCCTACGCCATCGATCGCAAGATTATCGCGGAGAAAGTGTTGGGCACCGGTGAAAAACCGGCTTATCACTTCACGCCGGACGTCACCGCCGGGTTCAAACCCGAGGCGAGTTTGCTGCAACAGCAGCCGCAGGCGGAGCTGGACGCACAGGCCAAGGCATTGCTGCAGGCGGCCGGTTACGGCCCGAACAACCCGCTGAAGCTGACGCTGCTGTATAACACTTCCGAGAGCCACCAGAAAATCGCCATCGCCGTGGCCTCGATGTGGAAGAAAAAGCTGGGGATTGACGTCAAGTTGCAAAACCAAGAGTGGAAAACTTACATCGACAGCCGCAATACCGGCAATTTCGATGTGATCCGCGCCTCCTGGGTGGGTGACTATAACGAGGCGTCGACCTTCCTGTCGCTGCTGACCTCCACCCACAGCGGCAATATCGCCAAGTTCAAGAACGCGGACTACGATAAGCTGCTGGCGCAGGCGGGGCGGGAAACCAACCCGGCGGCGGTGACTGCCGATTACAACAAGATGGAACAGATCATTGCCGATCAGGCGCCAATCGCGCCGATATACCAATACACCAACGGCCGCCTGATCAAACCGTGGGTAAAAGGCTACCCGATCACCAATCCGGAAGACGTGGCCTATAGCCAAACGATGTATATCATCAAACACTGAGTGGGCTTATTTATCGCCCCCGCGCAATGCGGGGGCGTTATTTTCTCGACGGCGAAACCACGAGGCTAATTAATTTTTCCACGCGATAAACCCCGTTTAATAATAAACAGGGTTGCCATCATCACATTAATATTGTCTATTTCAGAGAGCGGTTACGCTTACAGACAGTCCCGCATGGCGTCCACCACTACGCGGCCGCTCATATCGGTCTGAGTAATGCGGTAGCTGGTGGGATAAGAACGACGGGTACTGAAACGATCGTGGACGGAGACCTTGCCAATCTGCAGGCCGGCGGCGTTTTTCACCACAAACTCACTGATCTCTTCCTGGCCCTGGTTTTGCAAATGGATATTGCTGATTTTTTCCAGCGTATCGCTGGCGTTTATTTTTAAATGGTCGCGTAACATAACTACCTCCTCGTAGTGAGAAAAGTATATGCCCCTAAAATTTGCGCTGAAACAGCTTTGTGTTGATTTATTATTATCATTTTGAATTAAAATTGATAGCAATATGTTAAGTCATAATAATAACGGCATTACCAGCGCTTTATCGGCGATATTGTCTGATTTATCGGCAATGGTTTATTTCAATGCCGTTATTATTAGTCTGCATTAATGGAGAACAGCGCTTGCCTGGCCGCCGGCGCGGGAAAGACGCAGGCGACGTTGTGTCCGCAGCCGGGAACGAGGGTTAACCGATGCGGCTTCTCCGGCGCCAGATAGCGCCGGTCATAGTCGGCATAGGCCAGGGCGCGCTGCAACCGGTAGGGGCCCTGCAGCTGGGCGGCGCAGGATTTGTCGAGTATCCGATAGTAGGCCCCCGGCGCGGTGCCGGTATCACCGTCTGCGGCCAGGTAGGTGATATCCGCCGCCGCATAGCGCCGGCGTGCTGCGTCGGCGGTGCGCTGCAGGTGAGCGGGAAGCGCTTCCGGACCATATTTCCACTGGTTAGCCTGCGGGCACTGGCCGGCGTCCAGCGTTTGCCAGCGGAAGCGACAGGTTTTTTCACTGCCGCAGCGCTCCGGATGAAGGGGCTGGGGACGCAGGTTGTCAAAATAGAGCCAGCTGCCCGGATCGGCGACGACATAGCGCAGACGCACTCCGTCCGGCGGGTCGGCGAAGCCGACATAATGCTGCACGAATTGGGCGCCGGCGGAGAAACCGGCGACGGTGATCGACTGCAACGACGGCCAGCGCCGTTTCAGATCGGCCAGCAGGTTATCCATGGCGTTGAACGAGCCGGTTTTCCCGCCATTATCCAAACCGCCTTCGATCCAGGAGCCGCAGCGCCACAGGGCGTCCCCCTCTTGCGGCGCCGGCAGCCCGGCGGAACGGCAGCGGGCGGCAAGCGTCTCCGGTACCTGGAACAGCGGGGCGACCAGCAAGCTGTTGTCTCCCGCTCCCTGCGCGGCGTCGATCGCCGCTTGCAATGTCTTGGCGACATCGCGCGGGTGGCCGTGCATCACCACCAGCGCGGTGCGCGGCTGGGGGGAGTGAGCGTGCGCGACAAAATAAGGCAGTGAACCCGCCGCCGTCGGCGCGTGATAGGGTGTGGCGAGGCGTTCTAACACCGGCTCTGCACGAGCCGATTGGCCGAACAGCAGCAGGGCGGCCATTGCGATGCAGCGCAGGCGGCGCATTCTCGTCAGGTTCGGCGCAGCGCAGCGCGCAGTTGTCTCAGGACTTCCCGGCATCGTTGTTCCTCACGCGCTCGTTGATAGTAGCGATAAAAGGCGCGTTCCGAACTGAGGTTACCCGCGCGTGCCAACTGCCTGAAGGTCAGGTATGCCAGGCTGAACATAATGATAATAAATAATAAACCGGGGAACAGCAGCTGCCAGCCGTCGGTGATGCGCGCATTAGGCAGATAGCGGAGTGAATAGGGCGTAATCAATACCCCTAACTGCTGCAGCCCCCATTGAGTCAACGCAGGGAACAGCACCAGCAACGTAACGAACACCAAATACAGCAAGAAATAGCGACAGGAAAGCAAGAAACGCTTGAACGCGTTATTGGCGCTTGGCCGCAAAACGAAGCCTGCGGGCGTGGCGCGCAAGATTTGCTGACGGCCACCGGTGAAACGATAGCGTTCCAGCGCCGCTACGCTATCCGGCAATGCCAGCAGCAGCTGCAGCGCAACAAGGCCGGCGCTGCGGTTGCCGATATAGTCGCGAAACCGCAACAGACGTATGGGGGCGCTTTGGGGCTTCTCGACGGATTCGAGCAGGTTTAACAGCTTATCGTGGTTTTCCCGCCGAATGCGAAAAGGCGTTTTGACCACGGCGATAAACAGCGTAATGACGGTCGGTAGGACGATTTTCAAGATATCTGCGGTGCTGATTTGTAACATGCGAGTTTCCTCTCGGGCTGTCTTGCGTTCCTGGCAGCAGAAGTATAGACCACGCTTATGGGACAACATGAAAACTGGCGTTACAGCTTGGTCTTTGATCTCCAAGGCGTTAACGCTAGACTCAGCAACATAAGCAAGACTGAGGGGATAAATGAATGGATGTGATTGAGGGGAGCGAGCTGCAGGTCGCCGACGCGGTCTACGCCTACCAGCTGGATGGCAAGGGCGGCGTCACGCCGATCGAGCGGGATGACAAGATCACCTGTGACGCGCCTTGCTGGCTGCATCTTGATTACGCGCACCCGGCCAGCGCCGAATGGCTGAGCACCACGCCGCTGCTGCCGGACTCGGTGCGCGAAGCGCTCTCCGGCGAAAGCTCACGGCCGCGTGTCAGCCGCCAGGGCGAAGGCACCATGATCACGCTGCGCAGCATCAACTTTAACGCCAACTCACGGCCGGACCAGTTGGTCACCATTCGCGTGTACATCACCGATAAACTGATTATCTCCACGCGGCACCGCAAGGTGTATTCCATCGATCAGGTGGTGAACGATTTGCAAAGCGGCGCCGGGCCGACCAACAGCGGCAACTGGCTGGTGGAGATTTCCGATGCGTTGACCGATCACACCAGCGAATTCATTGAGGATCTGCACGACAAGATTATCGATCTGGAGGACGCCTTGCTGGAACAGCAGGTGCCGGAGCGTGGCCAGCTGGCGTTGATCCGTAAACAGCTTATCGTGCTGCGCCGTTACATGGCGCCGCAGCGTGACGTTTTCGCACGGCTGGCCAGCGACCGCCTGCCGTGGATGAGCGACGACGATCGCCGCCGCATGCAGGACATCGCGGATCGCCTGGGGCGCGGGTTGGACGATCTGGACGGCAGCATCGCACGCACCGCTATCTTGTCCGACGAAATTACCACGGTGATGGCCGACGCGATGAACCGCCGCACTTACACCATGTCGCTGTTGGCGATGGTATTTCTGCCGACCACCTTCCTGACCGGGCTGTTTGGCGTCAACCTTGGCGGTATACCGGGCGGCGGCAACCCCTTCGGTTTCGCGGCATTTTGCCTGATGCTGGTCGGGTTGGTGCTTGGCGTCGCCTGGTGGCTGAAGCGCAGCCGCTGGCTGTAGGCGAAAATGGCGAAAACCCGGTTAACATTGAGCAAAATCAACATTTAGCCGGGGGAAATGGGGCATGATCTCTCTCGCAGGTGAATGCAACGTCAAGCGATGGGCGTTGCGCTCCATAATTGTCTTACTTTCTTATTTTTGAATTACTGCATAGCACATTTGATTCGTACAATGCCGGTTTAATCACCGGCATTTTTTTATTCGATTTCTCTCTTCCTCAGGCCGCGCTTTCATCCCAGAAGCTGGCTTCAATCTTGTGCCCATCCAAATCGCGGACAAAGCAGCCGTAGTAAGCCTCACCGTAGTGCGGCCGCGAACCGGGCGCGCCTTCATCGACGGCGCCGGCCAACAGCGCCTGGCGATGGAATTCATCCACCTGCTGCTTGCTGGTCGCGAAAAAACCGACGTGCGTGCCGTTGCCGGGTGAAGCGGGCTGGCCGTCGATCGGCACCTGCAGCCAGAACTCCGGGTAGTCGCGGCCATAACCGATCGCGCCGGGATGCTCCAGCACCCGTCGGCAACCCAAGGCGGCCAGCGTGCGATCGTAAAAGGCCGCGGCGGCGACGAAATCGTTCGAGCCCAGCGAGACGTGGGACAGGCAGGGGGTGATATTCATTGCGCGATCTCCATATGACTGTATAAATGCACAGTATAGGGTAAAAACGGCATCGCCCAGCAAATTATGCGCAAACTGTGAACAGGATCGAGATCGTCGAGAGAGGGAAAAGGTCGCCGCTCGCAGGGTGGCGAGCGGCGAGGGGACTTATTTGATTTCCAGCACGTCCAAACGCGCTGGCGCAGGCGCCGCGTCGTCCGAATCTTCCGGCTGCCAGCCGACCGGCTGCATCGGAATGTCTTCGCGATCGAAGGCCAAATCGCCGCCGTCCACCACCGCGCTGCCGTGGTGAATGCCTTTGAAATCAAACAGATTGATATCGCTCAGATGCGAAGGCACCACGTTTTGCATGGCGCTGAACATGGTTTCCAGCCGGCCTGGGTAACGTTTGTCCCAGTCGCGCAGCATGTCACCGATCACCTGGCGCTGCAAATTAGGCTGAGAGCCGCACAGATTGCATGGAATGATCGGGAACGCTTTGGCGATCGAGAAACGCTCGATGTCTTTCTCGCGGCAATAGGCCAGCGGGCGAATGACCACGTGCTTGCCGTCGTCGCTCATCAGTTTGGGCGGCATGCCTTTCATCTTGCCGCCGTAGAACATGTTGAGGAACAGCGTCTGCAGAATATCGTCGCGGTGGTGGCCCAGCGCGATCTTGGTGGCGCCCAGTTCGGTGGCGGTGCGATACAGAATGCCGCGGCGCAGGCGCGAGCACAGTGAACAGGTGGTTTTGCCTTCCGGGATCTTGTCTTTAACGATGCTGTAGGTGTTTTCTTCGACGATCTTGTACTCCACCCCCAAGCCTTCCAGGTAAGCAGGCAGAATATGCTCAGGGAAGCCGGGCTGTTTCTGGTCGAGATTCACCGCCACCAGCGAGAAATTGATCGGCGCGCTCTGCTGCAGATTGCGCAGGATCTCCAGCATGGTGTAGCTGTCTTTGCCGCCGGACAGACAGACCATGATGCGGTCGCCTTCTTCAATCATATTGAAATCGGCGATCGCTTCGCCCACGTTGCGGCGCAGGCGCTTTTGCAATTTGTTCAGGTTGTACTGCTCTTTTTGGCTAACGGATTGCTTTTCTGACATTTAAATCGTGCTCATTCTCAATGGGGGGCACTAGGGGCATGGCGTTGTAGACCGCGAGTTTACCATTCAACCGGCCGATTTTGATCATTATTCATCATCCAGCTTCCACGCGCCCGACGCGAGGCCTGTATGGTACGGATTGCGCGCAGGAATGCCAGCAGGTTTTATTGCTACGCCTTACGTCAACGGTAAAAGATCAGGGCGCGAATCGCTCGCGCCCTAAGGGAGGTTACTCAGCGGCGGACTTTTCCGCCTTGCCGGCCAGCAGGCTGAGGAAATCGTATTTCTCCTTCAGCTCTTTCTCGGCGGCCTGATACAGCGCGCTGGCCACCTCCGGCTGCTGCGCGTTCAGGCGGCGGAAACGCTGTTCTTTCAGCAGCGTTTCCGACAGGTTGCTGTTCGGCGGCCGCGAATCCAACGCCAATGCGGCCTTGCCCTCGGCGCTGCGGCGCGGATCGAAGCGGTACAGCGGCCAGAAGCCGGTGGCGGTCAGCTGTTTCATCTGATCGTGGCTGAGCGCCAGATCGTAGCCGTGCTCTTCGCACGGGCTGTAGGCGATGATCAGCGACGGCCCCGGATAGGCCTCGGCCTCCTGAATCGCTTTCACCGTCTGGTTGAGCTGCGCCCCCAGCGAGATCTGCGCAACGTAAACATGGCCGTACATCATCATGCTGACGCCCAGATCTTTGCGCGCCTTGCGCTTGCCGTGCTCGCCGAATTTGGTCACCGCGCCGAGCGGCGTGGCCTTCGACTGCTGGCCGCCGGTGTTGGAGTAGCACTGGGTGTCGAGCACCAGCACGTTGACGTTCTCCGTCAGGCTGAGGACGTGATCCAAACCGCCGAAGCCGATGTCGTAGGCCCAGCCGTCACCGCCGATCAGCCAGATGGATTTATCCACCAGATAGTCGGCGTCGGTCGCCAGCTGGCGCGCATCTTCGCCTTCAATACTCGCCAGCAGCGCGCGCAGTTCGGCGATTTGCTTGCGGCGCGGCTCCGGCGCCACGTCTTCCATCTGCAGGGCATTGACCAACTGCTCCGGCAGCTGCGGCGCCAGCGAATTCAGCAGGCGCAGCACCCGCGCGCGATGTTGATCGACCGTCAAACGGAAGCCCAGGCCGAATTCGGCGTTGTCTTCGAACAGCGAGTTGGCCCATGCCGGCCCGCGCCCTTCGGCGTTGGTGGTGTACGGCGTGGTCGGCAGGTTGCCGCCGTAGATCGACGAACAGCCGGTGGCGTTGGCGATCAGCAATCGGTCGCCATAGAGCTGGGTCAACAGCTTGATGTACGGCGTTTCGCCGCAGCCGGAGCAGGCGCCGGAGTACTCGAACAGCGGCGTGATCAGCTGCGAGGTGCGAATGTCGATGCGTTCCAGCTGCGCCGTATCGATTTCCGGCAGCTGCAGGAAGAAATCGTAGTTGTCTTTTTCCGCCGTCAGATTATCGAGGCGTGAAGCCATATTGATGGCCTTGATCTCCGGGTTCTGGCGATCTTTCGCCGGGCAGACCTCGACGCACAGGTTACAGCCGGTGCAATCCTCCGGCGCCACTTGCAGCACGTATTTTTGCCCGCGCATATCGCGCGCTTTGACATCCAGCGACTGCAGGGAGGCGGGGGCGTGTTCCATCTCCGCCGGCTGCACGACCTTGGCGCGAATGGCGGAGTGCGGACAGGCGGCGACGCAATGGTTGCACTGGGTGCACAGGTCGGGCTGCCAGACCGGGATCGCTTCGGCGATGTTGCGCTTTTCCCACTGGGTGGTGCCCACCGGCCAGGTGCCGTCCGGCGGGAAGGCGGAAACCGGCAGCGCATCGCCCAGTCCGGCCAGCATCGCGGCGGTAACGGTTTTGACGAAGTCAGGCGCGGCGTCCGAGACCACCGGCGGGCGCATCGGGCTGCTGTCGTCGACCGGCTGCAGCGGGATTTCAATCAGCGCGCCGCGGGTGGCGCCCAGCGCCTGCCAGTTGCGCTCGACGATCTCCTGGCCTTTGCTGCTGTAGCTGCGGGCGATGGCGTCCTGCAGCTGTTGCAGCGCCACGTCGCTCGGCAGGATCTGCGTCAGATGGAAAAACGCCATCTGCATGACGGTGTTGATGCGCGCGCCGAGCCGGCATTCACGCGCCAGCTTGGCGGCGTTGATGATGTAGAAACGCGCCTGGCGTTGATGCAACAGCGCCTGTACCTCCTGCGGCAGGCGCGACCAGACTTCGTCGGCGCCGTAAGGGGTATTGAGCAGGAAGGTGCCGCCGGGTTTGAGGCGCTCAACCATCTGGTACTTATCGATAAACTGCAGCTGGTGGCAGCCGACGAAATCCGCCTGGCTGACCAGATAGGCCGAATTGATCGGCTGCTCGCTGACGCGCAGGTGCGAGACCGTCAGGCCGCCGGCCTTTTTGGAGTCGTAGACGAAATAGCCCTGCGCATACAGCGGCGTGGCGTTGCCGATGATTTTGATGTTGTTCTTGGTGGCCGAGACCGAGCCGTCGCTGCCCAAACCGTAGAATAGCGCTTCCAGCGAGGCGCGCTGCGGCAGGATTTCGTCGCTCAGCGGCAGCGAAAGGCCGGTGACGTCATCGAAGATGCCGACGGTGAAGCGCGGGCGCGGCTGCGGCTGGGCCAGCTCGCGAAACACCGCCAGCGCGCAGTCCGGGCCGAACTCCTTCGACGACAGGCCGTAACGGCCGCCGATCACTCGCGGCAGCGTGGCGCGCTCGCCCCGGCTGTAGGCTTCCGCCAGCGCGGTCATCACGTCCAGATACAGCGGCTCGGCCAGCGCGCCCGGTTCTTTGGTGCGATCGAGCACCGCGACGCTGCGCACGCTGTCCGGCAGCGCGCCGAGCAGGTGTTTGGCGGAGAACGGCCGGAACAGCCGCACTTTCAGCACGCCGACTTTTTCGCCGCGGGTCAGCAGGGTGTCGATCACTTCTTCGCAGGTGCCGGCGGCGGAGCCCATCACCACCACCACGCGTTCGGCCTGCGGGTGGCCATAATAGTCGAACGGCCGGTAGTGGCGGCCGGTGAGGGCGGCGAAGGCCTCCATGGCGTCGATCACGTGCTGGTCGGCGGCGTCATACCAAGGGTTGGTGGCCTCGCGCGACTGGAAATAGGTGTCAGGGTTGGCGGAAGTGCCGCGCACCACCGGATGATCCGGCGACAGCGCCCGGCGGCGGTGGGCGTCGATCGCCGCCTGCGGCAGCATGTGCCGCAACGTATCGTCGCTGAGCGGTACGATTTTATTGATCTCGTGCGAGGTGCGGAACCCGTCGAAAAAGTGGATGAACGGCAGGCGCGCGTTGAGGCTGGCGGTCTGCGAGATCAGCGCGAAATCCTGCGCTTCCTGCACGCTGCCGGCGCACAGCATGGCGCAGCCGGTCTGGCGCACCGCCATCACGTCAGAGTGATCGCCGAAGATTGACAGCGCGTGCGTGGCCACGGTGCGTGCGGCGACGTGCAACACAAACGGCGTCAGCTCGCCGGCCAGTTTGTACAGCGTCGGGATCATCAGCAGCAGACCCTGCGATGAGGTGAACGAGGTGGACAGCGCGCCGGTCTGCAAGGCGCCGTGCACGGTGGCGATCGCGCCGCCCTCCGACTGCATTTCCACCACTCGCGGGATATCACCCCAGATGTTTTGCCGGCCATCGCCGGACCAGGCGTCCGCCTGCTCCGCCATGGTGGAACTTGGCGTGATAGGGTAGATGGCAATCACTTCGTTGGTGCGATAGGCCACGGAAGCGACTGCATTATTACCATCTGTAGTTATCATCGACATTACCTTTTCATTGCTCACAAAGCCGCGAAAGCGCACTTTCGCAGTAATGGAAAAAAGTCTAACAGAGGGTTTGAACGCGGCTTTATCGCGTTTGTGTGGCGGGCGATAAATCGGCAAGCGTATCCGGCATCGCTATTTGCATCGCCGGTTGAGGTCCTTCAATAAATTGTTTTCGCCGTTTAAAGACAATTTATTTCCGGCGCGTCATAATTGCGCATCGGTAACCTGACAGAAGAAAACCATGAGCGGATTTATGTATTTGACGATGGCGATAGTCGCGGAAGTGATCGCCACCACCATGTTGAAAGCCTCTGAGGGCTTTACCCGTCTGTGGCCGTCGCTGCTGGTGGTGCTGGGCTACGGCGTGGCGTTTTGGGGGCTGTCGATGGTGGTCAAGAGCATGCCGCTGGGCATTGTGTATGCGATTTGGTCGGGCATGGGGATCGTGCTGGTGTCGGTCGCGGCGGTATTCGTTTATCAGCAAAAATTGGATTGGCCGGCGATTGTCGGCATGGGATTAATTATTGCCGGCGTGCTGGTAATTAATTTACTGTCGAAAGCCTCTGTGCACTGAATGTTATTTTGATGTAAAAAAAGCCGGCGTGACAGCAAGTCGCGCCGGTTGAAGAATTCAGCCATCATTCACTGAAAATAGTGGAATGCTAATTAGTTAGCGCCGTCAGCATAGACGCAAATATCATCCTCTCCGGTAGCAAAAAATGCGCCGTCACGCCGAAAGCACGCGGGGTTAATTAATACCGATATCATGCGAAGAAACCCCGTCGCCGGCAACGGTGACGTTATCACTTTCTCTCTGTGGCCGGGGCAGGCGGTGGGGGCCGCTGTCACGTTTAACCTCCCGCAATGGGGGCGGAAATATTCTGCAAACAAAATCAATGTCCGGCCGGCGCAAAAAAACCACAAATAATGGCCGGAATATATTTTCATTATTTATATATCGAGCTAGATTAAACAAGTTTGCATCAAAGATAGCGAAACGTGTCCGCCAAGTGACGCGCGTTATCGGCAATGGCGATTTTACACAGCGCAGTTCCGGGTTCAGGAGTGGGATAATGACGACATCAAAATGGCTGCTTGCCAGCGCCGTGCTGCTTTTAGCCGCCTGCAGCAGCAACAACGAAGAGCCAGTACAGCAGGGCAACAGTGCCAGAATCAATACGTTGCAGACCAGCGCCGGTTGCGCGGCGGTCGGCGGCGTCACCACCATCGCGCACAACTTGAACGGTGAAGCGTTGCGCATGTGCCAGATGCCGAACGGCAAACAGTGTGAGGAACGCACGCTGGGCCTGGGCAGCTGCGCCGGGTAAGCCCACGGCGCCAGGCCTGGCGTCCAGAATCAATATACCCAGTCGCGCAGGGCATAAACCAGCGTGTGGCCGCTGCCGTTGAGCGTCAGCTGCTGCGCGCTCAGCGTCACTTCGGCGCCGTTTTCCAGCACGGTGCCGATCACCCGATCCCAGCGATTGCGCTGCTCATCAGGGCACAGCCTGCGCGTCGAGGCCAACGGTTTTACCGTCAGTACGCCGTCGCGTAATTGCCCCTGGCCGAAAAAGCGGTTGCACATCGCGCCGGACACATGCAGGTTCTCGCCGAACTCCAGATTGAGCAGGACGCCGCCCGTTGGGGATTTTGCCGCTTCGCCATCGACGCTCTGCAACACGAAATTATGATGCATCAGATCGCCGGGCGTAACGGTCGCGGGTGGTTTCATGCTGCATCCCCCCAAGACCAGCGCCGCAAGGGCGGCCATCGTTGTTCTCATCGTCGCGCTCTCAAATAAACAGGGCGCCGCAAGGGGCGCCCCGAGATGCCATTTACGCGTTCAACTGGTTCGGGCAGGCTTCGCCGCGATCCAATTGGCTGATGTTCTGCAGCGTGGTTTGCGAAATGCTGGTCAGCGCCTCTTCGGTCAGGAAAGCCTGATGGCCGGTGAACAGCACGTTGTGGCAGGCCGACAGGCGGCGGAACACGTCATCCTGAATCACGTCGTTAGACTTGTCTTCAAAGAACAGATCGCGTTCGTTCTCGTAGACGTCCATCCCGAGCGCGCCGATTTTTTGCTGCTTCAACGCGTCGATGGCGGCGGTAGAGTCGATCAGCGCGCCGCGGCTGGTGTTGATCACCATTACGCCGTTTTTCATCATCGCGAAGGCGTCGGCATTCAGCAGATGGTGGTTTTCCGGCGTCAGCGGGCAGTGCAGGGTGATTACGTCGGATTGCGCGTACAGCGTTTTCAGGTCGACATACTCTGCGCCCAGTTCCAGCGCCTGTTCGCTGGGGAACGGATCGTAAGCCAGCAGCTTCATGCCGAAGCCTTTGAGAATGCGCATCGTCGCCACGCCGATTTTACCGGTGCCGATCACGCCGGCGGTGCGATTGTGCATGTTAAAGCCGATCAGCCCTTCGAGAGAGAAATTGGCGTCGCGGGTGCGTTGATATGCGCGGTGAATACGGCGGTTCAGGCACATCATCATGCCTACCGCGTGTTCCGCCACGGCTTCCGGCGAGTAGGCCGGCACGCGCACTACCTTGATGCCCAGCGCTTTGGCGGCGTCCAGATCGACGTTATTAAAACCGGCGCAGCGCAGGGCGAGAATTTCGACGCCCAGCGCCGCCAGTTCTTCGAGCACTTCACGGCTACCGTCGTCGTTGACGAAGATACACACCGCCTTGCAACCGGCGGCCGTTTTGGCGGTTTTTTTACTGAGTAAAAAGTCGAAGAATTCCAGCTCATAGCCAAACTGCTGATTCACCAGTTCGAGATATTTACGGTCATACTGTTTGGTGCTGTATATCGCCAATTTCATCGTGGTTTCTCCACCGTGATTTTGTGATCAATTTAACAGATTTTAGTAAATTCGACAATTGGTTAGCCACGCTGCAGGGCTGCTGTGGGCTGGCGGCGGTGAAGGGAAGGCGACGGTGAGGCGGGCGACAAAAAAATCCCCACGGGGGTGTGGGGAATGGCTTCTCTAGTACACAGTTAGCTAGCAGCTAAACTTTTATTAGAATGCTTGCAAGACTATTAATCATCAACGGTAACAACAATAACAAAAGTCTGAAAACTGTCCTATTTATGTGATGTATATGTAACGAAAATCTACAACTCCGCGCGCGCTTGCGCCAAAAGGGTGCAAATCGCCTCTGCGACCGCGCTCAGCTTCACCCTATGTCAAATTCGTGCCATCATTATTGTCAATTCAGGCATAGACTTAACCAATGCCTAACACAGGAACGAAGCAATCATTTAATGACCAGGCGATTGAAAGTATTCATAGGGACGGTGGCGGGCTGCGCAATCCTGGTGCTGGCGTTGTGGCAAACCTTGCCGCGCTGGCTGCCGGGGGTGTTATCGCATTGGTTGCCGGCGGGAAGCCGACTGGAGTTGCAGGGCAAATTGCATTGGCGCCAGGGCGGCCTGACGTTGGCGGGGGCGCGTTTCACCGCGCAAGATTGTCTGCTGGCCAGCGTCGGGCCGACGCGGCTGGCTTATCGGCAAGGCCGCTGGCAGCTGTCGAGCGATAAGGTCAGCGTCGATAGCGCCTGTTTGTCAAAACTGCCGGGCGGCGACGCCAACAGCGCGCCGCTTGCGCTCGATCAACTGCAGCGGCAGCTGCCGCCGCTGGATCTCACCATTCATGACCTCACGCTCATTCCCTGGCAGCGTTATGCCGGGAAGCTGCAGCTTTCCTCCGGCTCTGACGGGCAACATCTGCATTATCGGGGGCCGAATATCAGCGCCGAGGCGCAGCTGGATGAAAAACAACAGCTGACGTTGCACAGCCTGACCGTCATTCCGCCCAACAGCGCGCAACCGCTGCGCCTCGCCGGCAAGATAACCCTCCCGCTGGATCTGGCCAGCCTGCCGACGCAGGGCGCGCTGCAGGGTGAAATGCAGACGGCCTATCTGGAAAAACCGGTTTTGCTGGATATGCGCTGGCAACAGCAGCAGGGCGTGTTGACGGTGAGCGAGAAAGGCGACGATCGGCCGCTGGCGGTGCTGCCGTGGGAAGTGACCCCGCAGCGGGTCAGCATCAAGCAGGGCGAGTGGCGTTGGCCCTACAGCGGACAGCCGTTGAACGGCGGCCTCAGCATCGCGCTGCACGACTGGAGCAAGGGACTGGATGAAACGGAGATCAGCGCGCGGCTGAACGTGATCACGGCCGGCCACAACGGCAAGGGCAATGCGGTGCTGACGCTTGGGCCGGGCAAGGTGGGGCTGACAGACAGCGATCTGCGGTTCCAACTGACCGGCCAGGCCAATCTGGCCGACTTCTCCGCTACCGCGTCGATCCCGGGCGTGCTCGGCGGCAGCATTCTCAACCCGACGCTGGTTCTGCATCCGGGTTCGTTGCTGCGCCTGTGGGGCAAGGTGACGCCGGAAATGACGCTGGAAGAGGCGCGTTTGCCGCTGGCGGGCGTGAAGGTGACCGCTGCCGGTATTACCGGCCGCCTGCAGGCGATTTTGAGCGCCAGCGACAGTTACTGGGGCCGCTTCAAGCTGCATCTGGACGGCCAGGCGCAGGATTTCTGGCCGGACAAGGGCCACTGGCAATGGCGCTACTGGGGCAATGGCCGCTTGCCGCCGCTGCAGGCCGCCTGGGACGTGGCCGGCAGCGGCAGCTGGCGCGACAGCGAGTTGGTGCTCGATAAACTCTCCACCGGCTTCGATAAGTTGAAGTACGGCCTGGTGACGGTCGCCGCGCCGCGCTTGAGCCTCAACCAGCCGCTGCGCTGGCGGCGTGATGAACAAAGCCCGCAGTTCAACGGTGAGCTGCAGCTGGCGGCGGATAAGGTCAGCTTCAGCGATGGCGGTTATCTGCCGGCGCCGGTGCTGGCGCTGCAGGTGAACGGCCGTTCGCCGGACAGTTTCCAGATGCAGGGCAAGCTGCAGGCGCAACAGATCGGTCCGATCGCGCTGCGCGGCCGTTGGGACGGCGAACGTCTGCGCGGCGAAGGCTGGTGGCCGAAACAGTCGCTGAAGGTCTTCCAACCGCTGCTGGCGCCGGATCTCAATCTCACGCTGCGCGACGGCGAGTTTTACGCGCAGTCGGCGTTTTCCGCCGCCCGCGAACAAGGGTTCGAGGCCGGTGGCCACTGGGTGGTGAAAAACGGCGGCATGTGGCTGAAGGACGGGGAGATGAGCGGCCTGGATTTCATCCTGTCGTACCGGTTCAAGCAGCATCACTGGCAATTGGGAGCTAAACAGCCGGTATCGCTGCGCATCAAGTCTTTCACCAACCTGTTCGAGATGCAGAACATTTCCGCCGATTTGCAGGGCACCTATCCTTATAGCGAAGGGCAGCCGCTGACGTTGAGCAACGTCGGCGTGGACATGCTCAACGGGCATATCAGCCTGTCGGCGCTGCGGTTGCCGCAGCATGACGCCGCAGTGCTGAAGCTGGACAAGGTCGATCTCAGCGCGCTGTTTACCGCCCTGAAACCGAAGCAGTTCGCCATGTCCGGCCGCGTCGACGGCGAGTTGCCGCTGTTCCTGAACCATCCGAAGTGGCTGGTGCAAAACGGCTGGATCGCCAACGCCGGCACGTTGACGCTGCGCCTGGACAAAGACATGGCCGACGCCATCGGCAGCAACAACCTGGCGACCGGCGCGGCGATCGACTGGCTGCGCTACATGGAAATCAACCGTTCGCATGCCCGGGTCGATCTCGACAACCTGGGCGAGCTGACGCTGAGCGCACGCATCGACGGCATCAACCCGCAGAAAAGCGCCAAGCGCGAGGTGATCCTGAACTATCGTCATCAGGAAAACGTGTTTCAGCTGTGGCGCAGTTTGCGCTTCGGCGACAATTTACAGGAGTGGCTGGAGCAGGCCCTCTCACAACCTGGGGAGCAACAATGAAAATCATGAGTGTGTCGACGCTGGCAGCGGTGCTGTGCGTTTCGCTGCTGAGCGGCTGCGTGCCGCGCATCGAGGTGGCGACGCCTAAGGATCCGATCACTATCAATATGAACGTCAAGATCGAACATGAAATTCATATCAAGGTGGATAAGGACGTCGAAAACCTGCTGAAAACCCAAAGCGGTCTGTTCTAGGAGCCGACATGAAAAAACGTTATTTGTGGCTGGCCGGCGCCGCCTGGCTGTTCAGCGGCCTGGCGATGGCGCTGACGCTGGATGAGGCGAAGCAGCAAGGGCGGGTGGGGGAAACCCTGAGCGGCTACATCGCGCCGGTGCAGCAGGACGCCGAAACTTTGGCGCTGGTGAAGCGCATCAACGCCGGCCGCGCCGAGAAGTATCAGGAAGTGGCGGACGGCAACCATATCGCCGTCGATGAAGTGGCGCGCATGGCCGGCCAGAAGCTGGTGACGCGGGCGCAGAGCGGCGAGTATGTGCGCGGCATCAACGGCCAGTGGCTGAAGAAGTAAAAAAAAGCGCGCCGTCTGGCGCGCTGAATGATACGGATAGATGATTATTATGAGGGTAGTGCAGGTTTGACAAGGCTTGCCTCTTGTCCGGCAGGGGCATGATGCCCCTGCGCAGTCTCTTACGCGGCAACCACCTGAGACAGGGCCGCTTTGGCGTCTTCCTGTGCTTTGGTCGCCACTTCCGGACCGTAGGCGATGCCTTCCGCGAAGACGAACTCCACGTCGGTGATGCCGATGAAGCCCAGGAACAGACGCAGGTAAGGTTCCACCAGGTCGGTTGGGGTGCCTTTATGAATGCCGCCGCGGCTGGTCAGGATCACGGCGCGTTTGTTTTTCACCAGGCCTTCCGGACCGTTTTCGGTGTAACGGAAAGTCACGCCGGCGCGGGCGACCAGATCGAAATAGTTTTTCAGCTGGGTCGGGATGTTGAAGTTGTACATCGGTGCGGCAATCACGATAACGTCATTGGCCTGCAGCTCGGCGATCAGTTCGTCCGACAGGGCCAGCGCTTCTTGTTGACGCGGAGTCAACGGAGCATCGGAAGGACGCAGCGCGCCAACCAGCTCGCCGTCCAGCACCGGGATTGGCTGTGCGGCCAGATCGCGCACGGTGATGGTGTCGCCGCTGTGGGCGTTGCTCCATTGCTCTACGAAGAAATCGGCCAGTTGGTTAGACTGAGAGTAGGTCGCCAGGATGCTTGATTTCAGAACCAATACGTTGCTCATCGATAATTCCTTACGTTGTGACAGTGACATCAGGACTCAGCGTCCCTTGCATGAACTACATGCTATTCACATTCCCCCAACAGTGATAGCGCAATATTTCGAGATCTTCGTTCGATTTTATTGAATAACATGCCGAGGCTTTACTCGCGAAAGTAGGGGGAAAAAGCCGTTTGTGATAGGCTGTGCGGCTAAAGCAAAAAAATCGCTAAAAAAACATTAAACCGTTGCTAAGCCTGGTCTTGGCCACGATGAAACAAGGAACACCGAACGTGAAATCTCCGCTCGAGGCACTGCCGGCCCAACTGGGCGAGCTGATGCTCCGCGATCAACAACGCCTGCGTCGTCGCCTGCAGGGCGCACGAAAAATCAAAAATCCCGATGCCCAGCTGGCGGTCGCCGCCGAAGTGGAAAGCGACATCGCGACGGCGCGGCAAAAAGTGCAGGCGCGCGCCGCGTCTTGCCCGCGCATTACCTATCCGGAAAGCCTGCCGGTCAGCCAGAAAAAGCAGGACATCTTAAACGCTGTCCGCGACCACCAGGTGGTGATCGTCGCCGGGGAGACCGGCTCGGGGAAAACCACCCAGTTGCCGAAGATCTGTCTGGAGCTGGGGCGTGGGGTGAAAGGGCTGATCGGCCATACCCAGCCGCGCCGCCTGGCGGCGCGCACCGTCGCCAACCGCATCGCCGACGAGCTGGAAACCCCGCTCGGCGGCAGCGTGGGCTACAAGGTGCGCTTCAACGATCAGGTAGGGGAAAACACCCTGGTCAAGCTGATGACCGACGGCATTTTGCTGGCGGAGATTCAGCAGGATCGCCTGCTGATGCAGTACGACACGCTGATCATCGATGAAGCGCACGAGCGCAGCCTGAATATCGACTTTATTCTTGGTTACCTGCGCGAACTGCTGCCGAAGCGCCCGGATCTCAAGGTGATCATCACCTCGGCGACCATCGATCCGCAGCGTTTCTCGCGCCACTTCAACAATGCGCCGATCATCGAGGTTTCCGGCCGCACCTACCCGGTGGAGGTGCGCTACCGCCCGGTGGTCGACGACGGCGACGATACCGACCGCGACCAGCTGCAGGCGATTTTCGATGCGGTAGATGAGCTTGGGCGCGAAGGGCCGGGCGACATTCTGATCTTCATGAGCGGCGAGCGCGAGATCCGCGATACCGCCGACGCTTTGAACCGCCTCAATTTGCCGCACACCGAGGTGCTGCCGCTGTATGCGCGCCTGTCGAACAGCGAGCAGAACCGGGTGTTCCAGTCGCACCACGGCCGCCGCATCGTGCTGGCCACCAACGTGGCGGAAACCTCGCTGACGGTGCCGGGCATCAAATACGTCATCGATCCGGGCACCGCGCGCATCAGCCGTTACAGCTTCCGCACCAAGGTGCAGCGCCTGCCGATCGAGCCGGTGTCACAGGCCTCCGCCAATCAGCGTAAAGGGCGCTGCGGCCGCGTGTCGGAGGGGGTGTGCATCCGTCTGTACTCCGAACAGGATTTCCTCTCGCGGCCGGCATTTACCGATCCGGAAATTCTGCGCACCAACCTGGCGTCGGTCATTCTGCAGATGACCTCGCTGGGGCTGGGCGACATCGCCGCGTTTCCGTTCGTCGAGGCGCCGGACAAACGCAACATTCAAGATGGCGTGCGCCTGCTGGAAGAGCTGGGGGCGATCACCACCGCCGATAACGGCCACTATCAGCTGACGCCGCAGGGCCGGCAGCTGGCGCAGTTGCCGATCGACCCGCGTCTGGCGCGCATGGTGCTGGAAGCGCAGAAGAGCGGCAGCGTGCGCGAGGTGATGATCATCACCGCCGCGCTGTCGATTCAGGATCCGCGTGAGCGCCCGATGGACAAGCAGCAGGCCTCGGATGAAAAACACCGCCGCTTCGCCGACAAAGACTCGGACTTCCTGGCGTTCGTCAACCTGTGGGATTATCTGCAGGAGCAGCAAAAGGCGAACTCCTCCAGCCAGTTCCGCCGGCTGTGCCGCAACGATTTTCTCAACTACCTGCGGGTGCGCGAGTGGCAGGATATCTATACCCAGCTGCGCCAGGTGGTGAAAGAGCTGGGGCTGCCGATCAACAGCACGCCTTCCGACTACCGCAGCGTCCATACCGCGCTGCTGACCGGCCTGTTGTCGCACATCGGCCAGAAGGATGCGGACAAGCAGGAATACACCGGCGCGCGCAACGCTCGCTTCTCGATCTTCCCCGGCTCCGGCCTGTTCAAGAAGCCGCCGAAGTGGACCATGGTGGCCGAACTGGTGGAAACCAGCCGCCTGTGGGGGCGCATCGCCGCGCGCATCGAACCGGAATGGATCGAGCCGCTGGCTCAGCACCTGGTGAAACACAGCTACAGCGAACCGCACTGGTCGAAGTCGCAGGGGGCGGTGATGGCCAGCGAAAAGGTCACGTTGTTCGGTCTGCCGATCGTCGCGGCGCGCCAGGTCAATTACGGCGCCATCGATCCGCTGCTGTGCCGCGAGCTGTTTATCCGCCATGCGCTGGTGGAGGGCGACTGGCAGACGCGCCATGCTTTCTTCCGCGATAACCAAAAGCTGCGCGCCGAAGTGGAAGAGCTGGAGCATAAATCGCGCCGCCGCGACATTCTGGTGGACGACGAAACGCTGTTCGGCTTCTACGATCGCCGCATCCCCAACGACGTGGTTTCCGGCCGTCATTTCGACAGCTGGTGGAAGACCGCCGCCAAACAGCAGCCCGACCTGCTGAACTTCGAAAAAGAGATGCTGATCAAGGATGGCGCCAACAAGATCAGCGCGCTCGACTACCCGAACTTCTGGCATCAGGGCAACCTCAAACTGCGGCTGAGCTATCAGTTCGAACCAGGCACTGACGCCGACGGCGTGACGGTGCACATCCCGCTGCCGATCCTCAATCAGGTGGAGGAGCAGGGGTTCGAATGGCAGATCCCCGGCATCCGCCGTGAGCTGGTGATCGCGCTGATCAAATCGTTGCCGAAACCGGTGCGTCGCAACTTCGTGCCGGCGCCGAACTACGCCGAAGCGTTCCTTGGCCGCGTAACGGCGCTGGAATTGCCGCTGCTTGACGCGCTGGAGCGCGAGCTGCGGCGCATGACTGGCGTGACCGTGTCACGTGATGACTGGCAGTGGGATCAGGTGCCCGATCACCTGAAAATGACTTTCCGCGTGGTGGGCGAGAAAAACCAGACGCTGCGCGAAGGCAAAGATCTGGCCGCCCTGCGCCTGCAGTTGAAAGAGAAGGTGCAGGAGACGCTGTCGGCGGTGGCCGATGACGGACTGGAGCAGAGCAACCTGCATGTCTGGAGCTTTGGCCAATTGCCGGCGTTCTACGAGCAGAAGCGCGGCGGCTATTCGATGAAAGCCTATCCGGCGCTGGTGGATGAAAAGGACAGCGTGGCGATCCGCCTGTTCGACAGCGAAAGCGAACAGCAACAGGCGATGTGGCAGGGCACGCGCCGCCTGCTGTTGTTGAATATTCCTTCGCCGATCAAATATCTGCATGAAAAGCTGCCGAACAAGGCCAAGCTGGGGCTTTATTTCAACCCGTACGGCAAGGTGCTGGAGCTGATCGACGACTGCATTTCGTGCGGCATCGACAAACTGATCGCCGAACACGGCGGCCCGGTTTGGCAGGAGGAAGACTTTGCACGGTTGCAGGAGCAGATCCGCGCCGAGCTGAACGACACGGTCGTTGAGGTGGCTAAGCAGGTTGAACAGATCCTGACGGCGGTCTTCAACATCAACAAACGGCTGAAAGGCCGGGTGGACATGTCGTTGGCGCTGGCGCTGTCGGACATCAAGACCCAGCTCGGCGGGCTGGTCTACCGCGGCTTCGTCACCGGCAATGGATGGAAACGGCTGCCGGACACGCTGCGCTACCTGCAGGCGATCGAACGCCGATTGGAGAAACTGGCTATCGATCCGCACCGCGATCGCGCGCAGATGCTGCGGGTGGAGCAGGTGCAGCAGGCGTGGCAGCAGTGGCTGAACAAGCTGCCGCCGAAGCGACAGCAGGAGGAAGAGGTGAAAGCGGTGCGCTGGATGATTGAAGAACTGCGCGTCAGCCTGTTCGCGCAGCAGCTGGGCACACCTTACCCGATCTCCGACAAGCGCATTCTGCAAACCATCGAACAGCTTTCGGGCTAAGCTCAGGCGCGCCGGCCGGCAAACGGCCGGCGCAGCGTAAGTTGAAATTCAGGGAACAGAGAAACAGCAACGGCGCTTGATGCGCCGTTGCGAGAGCTACTTGCCTGCCGCCAGGGCGTCCAGCGCCTCGCGGATGCCGGGCACCGCCAGAGCGCGGTTATCGGCGCGGTAACGATCTTTCGCCGCCGGCGCCGAACTCTGGATGGCGATCAGCTGCCAGCCGTCGGCGGTTTTCAACAGCAGCGGTGAGCCGCTGTCGCCGGGAAGGGTATCACACTGGTGCGACAGCACCCCTTGCTGGGCCCAGCCGGTCACCTTGCAGTTTTGGTGGCTGTAGAGGTCATCAAGATGGTCCTCCGGGTAGCCCGCCTGGGTGATCAGCCGTTTGGCCTGTTTCAGGGCCTGAGTCAACGCCTTGCTGTCGCCTTGCCACAGCGGCAGCGGGGCGATCGGCAGCGGCGTTTTGTCTTTCAGCCGGATCAGCGCAAAGTCATAAGCGGCGGCGGCGGGCGGCACGATCCAGCCGTCGCCGTCCGGTTTCAGCTTTTTGCCCAGTTTGCTGTCGACCAGGGTTTCAATATTGTCGGTTTGATACTGCCATGATTTATCGCCCGCCACGAAGCGCAGGGCGACGGCTTTATCCAATTGTCCCGGCGGCGCCAGCACGCAATGGCCGGCGGTCAGCGCCAGGTGTGGGGAGATCAGCGTGGCGGTACACAGATTGCCGCTGGCGGTTTCGACCTGGCCGATGGCTTGCCACGGCTGGGCGGCGGTATCCGTGACCTTGATTCGTTCATCTTTGCCGAAAAACAGACGCGTTTGCTCGGCCTTGGACGGGCCGTCGGCGCGTGCCGCCTGGGAGGCGATGAGCGGGAGTGAGCACAGCAACAGTAAAACGGATATGCGCATAGATCTCTTGCCTGACAAATACGGATCATCCATAAACACACTGAATGCTAACTATAGACTGATTTAGCAGCCATGTGGATGGGCAATAACTGATTTTTCAATAATTTCCCGCCGGCGAGGCGACAGGCTACAGATAAAAAAAGACGGCGATCAGTCCACAGAGGATCAGGGCGGTCAGAATGATCTCGAACAGGTAGCGGCGCAGCATCAATGAGAACCCCCCGGATGAAAAAACACCCGGTGAACCGGGTGTCGTGCACGTCAAGCCTGAAGCGGTGAGGGGAACCTCACGACATTACGCTTTTTTGTGGCTGGTTTTCTTGTGGTGCTTTTTAGCCGCTTGGGCTTTTTGCGCCGGGGCTTTTTTGCCGGCTTTCTTGTGATGCTTTTTGGCCGCCTGAGCTTTCTGTACCGGGGCTTTCTTGCCGTGGTGTTTCACCTGAGCTTTAGCCGGCGCAGCGGTGGCGGTGGTTGCGGTAGCCGCAGGTGCGGTAGTGGTGGCAGCCTCGGCAGCGAAAGCCACGGAAGACAGACCCATTGCAGCGGCAACAACCAGAGCTAATACTTTTTTCATCGCAGAATCCTCAACATGACTTTTGGGTATCAACCCCACTGCGGGGCCGTTGAGATGATAGTAGGCAAACGGCGTCCGGCTTTCCGTGAGTGATTGGTTTCGGCTTGTAACCTAATGTACAGGGCGGCGGCGGCAGGAGGGATTGCTGCTATAATGACCGTCAGGCTCGATAAAAGGGATTTAAAATGAACGAGATAACGGTTCGTTGTGGCGTGACGGAACAGGGTGAGGTGCCGCTGGCCTATGAAGACTGGGGCGATGAGGCGCATCCGCCGCTGTTGTTAATCATGGGCATCGGCGCGCAGCTTTTGCTGTGGCCTGACGATTTCTGCCGCGCTCTGGTTGCCAAGGGATTTCGGGTGATCCGCTACGACAACCGCGACGTCGGCCTTTCCGGTAAAACGCGGGCGCAGCGCAAGACGCCGCTGTGGCTGTTGATGTTGCGTGCCCAGATCGGCTGGCAAACGCCGGTGCCTTATACCCTGGCGGATATGGCGACGGACGCAGCGCATCTGCTCGATCATTTACGCATTCCTCAGGCTCATGTCCTTGGCGCCTCGATGGGGGGGATGATCGCCCAGGTGTTGGCCGCCGAATACCCGCAGCGCGTCGCCTCGTTATGCATCTTGTTTTCCAGCACCAATCAACCGCTGTTACCGCCGCCGGCGCCTTCGCTGCTGTGGTTGCTGGTGCGCCGGCCTGCCGCCGATATGACGCTTCAGCAGCGCCAGGAAGGGATGAAGGCCTTTCTGCGCGCGCTTGGCACCGCGACTTATCCGCCGGAGGAGGCGGAGCTGGATGCCCTGGTGAAGCGGTTGCTGAAGCGGGGCGTGGATCCGGAGGGCATGCAGCGGCAACTTTCCGCGCTGCTCGGCAGCGGCGATCTGCGGCGTTACAGTCGGCGCATCGCCGCGCCGACGCTGGTGATTCACGGCGATCGCGATCGGCTGGTGCGCAAGGCCGGCGGGGTGGCGATCGCTCGGGCCGTCGCCAACGCCAGATTGCAGATTATGCCGGGCATGGGGCATGATCTGCCCGCCGCGTTGAGACCACAATTGGTGACGATGATCGCCCGTCATGCGCTGGGATGAGAGGCAGATAGGGGCGTTGCTGTTTATGGTTTTAGTTACAACATACTGTTGGTGAGTAGCAACCCGCCACCCGGCAGCCAAGGCGTTGCCGGCAAGGAAAGCGCGCTATGTAGCATTATTAGGTCAAGCAGGGGAAAAAGGGCGCGGCCGTGGCCGCGCACGGGGAGAGATTACAGGTAGCGGTTTTCCAAATGCTGGCGGAAGTAGCGCGGATTGAGCGCTTCACCGGTTGCATTGGCGATCAGCGTGTCGGTCGGGAAACGGCTGCCGTGGCGCCAGATGTTATGCTGCAACCAGTGGAACAACGGCTGCAGGTTGCCGGCGGCGATGTCCTCGTTCAGCGAAGGCAGGGCCTGACGCACGCTGTGGAACAGCTGCGCGGCGTACATCGCGCCGAGGGTATAAGTCGGGAAGTAGCCGAAGGCGCCGTCGGTCCAGTGGATATCCTGCATGCAACCGTTGCGGTAGTTGCCGATGGTATCGAGGCCCAGGTAAGCGTGCATTTTTTCATTCCACAGCGCCGGAATGTCTTCCACTTCGATCTCGCCTTCGATCAGCGCTTTTTCAATTTCGTAGCGCAGGATGACGTGGGCAGGATAGCTCACCTCGTCGGCGTCGACGCGGATCAGGCCCGGTTTCACCCGCTGGTTGAGGCGAATGAAGTTGGCTTCTTCCAGCGCCGGCTGTTCGCCAAACTGCGCGGTAACCAGCGGACGCAAGATTTTCAGGAATTCATTGCCGCGCGCCAGCTGCATTTCGAACAGCAGGCTCTGCGATTCGTGGATGGCGGTGGAGCGGGCCAGGGCGACCGGTTGGCCAAGCAGATCGCGCGGCAGGTTCTGTTCGTAACGGGCGTGGCCAGTCTCGTGTACGATCCCGAGCAGCGCGGTCAGGAACTCTTTCTCGTTGTAACGCGTGGTGATGCGCACATCTTCCGGCACGCCGCCGCAGAACGGGTGGGCGCTGACGTCGACGCGGCCGTTGTCGAAGTTGAAACCGAGCAGCTTCATCACGCTCAGGCTCAGCTGGCGCTGGGTGTCCACATTGAACGGGCCCTGCGGCGCCAGGCAGGGTTCATTGGCCTGTTTGGCCACCACGCGCTGCAGCAAATCCGGCAGCCAGGTTTTCAAATCGCCGAAGATGCGATCGAGATCGCTGCTGCGCATGCCCGGCTCATACAGGTTGAGCAGGGCATCGTAACGGCTGGTGCCGGCCGCCTGCGCGCGGATCTGCGCCTCTTCCCGGCTGAGTTTGACCACGTCGCGCAGATTCTCCGCGAAGCCATCCCAGTCGTTGGCCGGGCGCTGGGCGCGCCAGGCGTGTTCACAGCGGGCGCCGGCCAGCGATTTGGCTTCGACCAGCGACGCCGGCAGCAGCACCGCGTTTTCATACTGGCGGCGCATTTCGCGCAGGTTGGCGCGGTCGATCTCGTCCAGCGTCTCTTGCTGCGCGCTATCCAACAGCGCGCCGGTGCTTTGTGCCGTTAAAATCTGGTGCTGCAGCACGCTCAATTCGGCCAGGGCTTCGGAGCGCGCCTTGCTGCCGCCCGGCGGCATCATGGTTTGCATGTCCCAACCGGCGATGGCGGACAGGTGGCCGAAACGCGACAGCCGGCTAAAAAGCGCGCGCAGGTGATCGTAAGCAGACGTGTTGGAAGGTGCAGATGTCATTATTATTCGGCTCCAATGAGAAGGGTCCGGCGGTATTACGCCAGATCGGCTTTTAAACTGAATGTCGGCTTCACCGGCCAGCAGAAACGGAAGCTGGCGCCGCCGAGCGAACTGCCTTCGACGAACACCTGTCCCTGGTAGGCGACGGCGATGGAATGGACGATGGCCAGCCCCAGCCCGCAGCCGCCGGTGGCGCGATCGCGGCTGGGATCGAGGCGAACGAAAGGCTCGAACACCCGCTCGCGCTCTTCCGGCGGGATACCCGGCCCGTCATCTTCGACCTGCAAACAGGCGAGATCGCCGTCGAACCACAGCCCAACGCGCAGGCGCTGCTCGGAATAGCGCAGCGCGTTGTTGACCAGGTTATCGAGTACGCGCTCCATCAGGCGCAGATCGACGCCGCCGAAGTCGCCGACGTGCGGGATGTCGAGCTGGATGTCGCGTTCCTGATGGATAAGGCGGATATCATCGACCTTGTCCTCCAGCCACTTTGGCAGATCGATGGGTTCAATGTTTAACGCAACCTGCGGCCGATCCAGGCGGGCATAGGTCAGCAGCTCGTCGATCAGCGACTCCAGTTGGCCGATATCGCGGTTCAGCGCCTGCTGCTCGCCTTCGGACAGGTTATCGCTCATCTCGAGCCGATAGCGCAGGCGCACCAGCGGCGTGCGCAGCTCGTGGGCAATGCCGTCGATCAGCTGTTTCTTGCTGGCGATCAGGGTGTTGACGTTGTCGGCCATCTGGTTGAACGCCACGCCGAGCCGGCTCAGGCTGGAAGTGGGATCGAAGTGGGTGCGTTCATCCAGATGCCCGGCGCCGAGCCGCTGGGCGGCGTTTTCCAGTTTGAGCAGGTCTTGCCAGTGCGGCCGCATCCACAGAAATACCGGCAGCGCCAGCGACATGCCGATAAACACCAGCAACACCAGATCCAGCAGACGCATCTGGTGCAGATAGAACAGATAAGGAATGGGGCCGACCACCAACACATAGTGGCTGCGCGGAATGCGTTGCATAAAGGTGTACTGATCGTCGAGGGCGATGATTTCACCCAGCCGCAGCCGTTTTTTCAGATCCTCGCTCAGTTCCTGTTTGCCGAGCGGTTCGATATGAAGCTTGAACGACAGATTGAGATCCAGCGTGGCGATAGTCTTGTTCCAGTCCTTCAGCGGGATTTCGCGCAGCTCGCTGCGCATCAGGTACAGCGAGCTTTTCATCAAATCGTCCATCGACTGGCGGCCGGCGCGCTCCGCGGTCACCTTGTACACCAGGCCGACCAGCATCGCCATCACCAGAAAACAGACGAACAGCAACAGGAAGAACTGGACGAAAAGTTTTCTCATTGTTGCACCGATGCCCAGGCGTTAGGGGCGAACAGATAGCCCTTGTTGCGCACCGTCTTGATACGGAAAGGCTCCAGCGCGTTGTCGTACAGTTTGCGGCGCAGGCGGGAGATCGCCACGTCGATGCTGCGGTCCATGCCGTCGTAGCTCACGCCGCGCAGGTTTTGCAGCAGCGCCTCGCGATCCATGATCTGCCCGGCGTGGGTCGCCAGCTCCCACAGCAGATCGAAATCCGAGGTGGACAGGGTGATGGTTTCCTCGCCCAGCGTAACCTGACGGTTGACCGGATCGATGCACAGCAGCCCGAAATGCAGCGCGTTATGCTGGGTAAGCGGCTGAACCGACTCTTCTTTCGGCTGCTGGCTGTGTTGACGCAGATGCAAACGCAGGCGCGCCAGCAACACCGCCGGCGGCGTGGTTTTCAGGATATAGTCGTTGGCGCCCATCTCCAGCGACAGGATATGGTTCATGTCGCTGTCGAGCGAGGTCAGCAGCACGATCGGGCCGGGGAAGGTGGGGCGCAGATCGCGGCACAGCGTCATGCCGTCTTTGCCGGGCAACATGATGTCCAGCAGCACCAGATCGGGTTGCTCGCGCTCGATCCGCGCTTGCGCGCTGTCGCCGCGCGGTTCGATCAGCACCTCGATATCGTGTTTGCCCAGATAGGCGGCGATCAGTTTGCCGACTTCAGGATCGTCTTCCACAAAAACAATTTTATGCATATGCCCGTGTTTTAATAAGAAAAGCGGATTTCAGCATAGCGCGGCCCGCGAGGTTGCGCCAAGCGGATCTTTGCGTCAGCGCAGCGGCCGCCCGCCGTCGACGCCGTGGGTGCGGCCGGTGACGTAGCGGCTCTCCAGCAGGTAGTTCACCAGATTGACCACTTCGCTCTCGCCCGGCGCGACCTTCATCAGCGACTTCGCCAGCGCCTGCCGACGATAAGCTTCGTCGTCGCCCGGATTGAAGATGATCAGCGCCGGCGCGATGGCGTTGACTTTGACTTCAGGCGCCAATTTGCGGGCGAACGACCGGGTCATGTTGTCCAGCGCGGCTTTGCTGGCGGCGTAGGCGATATGCTTGTCACTGCCTTTTTCCACCACATAGTCGGTCAGATGGATAATGTCGGCGCCTGCCTGGCCCTGGCCGGTCAGGCAGGACTCGAGCAGTTGATTGAGCAAATAGGGCGTGTAGACGTGAATTTGCAGCATCGCCGCCATGACCTGTTCCGGCGGCACCTCCGGTGACTCCGCCTGCCAGGCGCTGGCGTTGTGGATCACCGCGCGCAGCTTGGGCGCGGCCTGCCGCACCTGATCGGCGAAACGATAAATGCCTTCATGGGTGGAAAAATCGCCCTGAATGCAGCAGGCGCCCAAGGCTTTCAACTCGGCCATCGCCGGATATTCGCTGCGGTAGGCGATGATGACCGGAACGCCGCGCTGGAGAAACGCTCTGGCGAGCGCCAGCCCTATGCGCCGTGCGCCGCCGGTAATCAGCACCGGGGCGGAGTTGTGGTGTTCCATTGATTAAAGCTCCTGGACAGACTGGCAAACAATAGGGGAATTATGCCATCATACGGCGGAAAGTCGTTAAAGCTTCGCATGATTATCCATTTCTGGATATAAGATCCCCAATGCATTTCAGGTTGCCCCCGGCGGCGGCTTGAAAGACCACGGGTTAACACTGGCCATGAGAGGAATGAGGGGATGAACAGCAATCACCTTGCATCCATCGCGCGCAGTGAGAAAATCTGTTTCGACTATATGGATTTTCTGTCCGCATCGTGCAGGAAGCACTGGCGCTTTGTTGATGCTATTTATGGTGTGATGCCGATCTTCGGCATGGTGTTGAAATCGCGCGTGACCACCTCGCAAACGCGCAAAGAGCAGTTAAAAGAGTTGGCGCTGCAGGTGGTGTCGACGCAGGTCAGCGATGAAACCAACATCGTGCGCCTGATTGACCTGGCGCAGCAGCAGGGCCTGGCGGTGTTTGATATTCAGTTGCCTTATGCGCTGGAGGCTCAACAACTGGCGGCCATTCAGAAAGAGTGTGCGGAAGGCATTGCGATTACTCTGGTGGGTGAACGCATGACCGTCGCGATCCCTCCCAAAAGCTGACCGGGCATCAACCCGGCCGCCCGTTCATGGTTAGGCAATTGACTCGTCGCGATGGCCTAACCATGAACGTGATGTCTCACGCCGCATGACGGCCGGCGTCTAGAGCTGGGTCCCGGCATTCGGGCCGGAGCGCAGGGTATAAATACTGTCTATATGAATTAACACCGCGTACTTCGGCGGCTTCATTCCGTTTTTTTCCGCAAACGTCAACGCATCGTCAAACGGCTTACCCGCCAGAAACAGTTCGGGCGTGCCAACGAAGCGGTAACCGTCCAGCGCCTCGCGATCGATGACCACAACGGCCATTTTCGAGCCGGCCTTGATGTTTTTCAGCGTTTGGCCACCGGTATTTTCGTTGTAAATCAGCGTACGGTCATCATAGAGGCGCAAAGAGCGCTTGGGGCCTATATCGGGAACGCCGTTCGGGCTGCTGGTCGCCTGCACAGGCAGCTGTTTAGCCAGCATCTTCTTCATCTCGTCATTCAATTCATTCATTACAGATGACCCTCAGATTGGTGTATCACTTTTAATGCAAGGTAGCGGAAGCGTTGGCGGCCGGCGCGCAGACGCTGGTTTCCGGCAACCGGTGTTCGCGCAGCAAGTGCAGGGTTTCAATCCTGAAACGCAGCAGGTGCCGTTCGGCGATCTGCTGCATCTGTTCGCACAGCGACGAATCGGCCAAGAGTTGCTCGATAGCGACTCGGGCCTGATGAACATGCAGCTCGACGCCGCGCAGAGGCTTCTGCCGCAGACGCAGATGGGTAATGTTGTTGAACGTGACGATCAGCGCGGCAAGGGCAGACTCGAAAATATTCAGCGCTTCAAATCTGGCGGTATATTCCGCATTCAGCCAGGGCTTCTCGGCGATGATCGCCTGAGCCCCCTCCAGCGCCTGTTGATAGCGCGCCATCGCCTGGCGATCGTGCCGCTGATTAAACGCCATGTTGCCCTCGGCGATCAGCGCCTCCCAAGCGGTAAACAAAGGTAATGCGTGCAGCAGTTTCTCAGCCATGAAATGCCTTCCATTTTCAGCCTGTCTTCATCCGCCGCCTGACGCCTCTCGCCAGGGGCACTCGCGTCTACCATTAACCATTAAATGATAATGATAATTAATTGCATTTAAGATCGCAAGCGTGGCGAATGGCTGACTGTGCAAAGGCGGGGAACGCGGTAGCAGGGGAAAAAGAGGAAGCAAAATGCGGCTGACGGGCAGCCGCATTGACGGGACACTTTAGTGCAGCATAAACCAGCCGGCGGGCAGCGTGGCCACCAGCAGCAGTAAGATGCTGCCTTTTTCCAGGCGATTCAGCAGATTGATATCCTGATGGCCGCGGCGGGCGTACATGAACACCAACAGGCCCGGCGCATACAGCAGCACCGACATCAGCAGGTGCATCAGCCCGGAAGCGTACAGCAGCCATAAACCATAGACGCAGGCGCCGGTCGCGGCGAAGATCAGGCGCTTGTCGCGGCGACGGTAAGCCACCTTGAACAGAAATGCGCCGACCAGGAAGTAAGGCACCAGGATCATTTCCGACGCGATGGTCAACAGCGAGTTGTAGTTGCTGCCGGTCAACCAGATCAGCACCAACGCCAGCTGCACCGCGATGTTGGTCAGCCACAGCGAAGACGATGGGGCGTGATGGCGGTTCTGTTTGCCGAACACGCGTGGAAATGCGCCGTGCTGTGCGGCCAGCAGGGGGACTTCCGCCGCCATGATGGTCCAGCTGAGGTAGGCGCCGCACACGGAAATGATAAGACCGGCGGCGATGATCACGTCTCCCCACGGGCCAATCAGTTCCACCATCAGCACTGCCATCGACGGGTTGCGCATGTCGGCCAGTTCGCTGCGCGGCACCACGCCCAGCGACAGCAAGGTGACCATCAGATACACCGCCAGCGCCGACAGCACCGCCAACATGGTCGCGCGGCCCACGTCCTTCTTATTGCGCGCGCGCGCGGAAACCACCACGGCGCCTTCCACGCCGATAAACACCCACAGGGTGATCAGCATGGTGTCCTTGACCTGTTCCCATACCGGCTTGCCGAGGGCGATCCCCTGGAAGTCCAGCGTGAACACGTCCATTTTAAAGGCGATCGCCGCCAGAACGGCGAACATCCCCAGCGGCAGCAGCTTGGCGAGGGTGGCCGCAAGATTGATGCTGGCGGCGGTTTGCACGCCGCGCAGCACCAGCGCGTGCACGATCCACAGCAGGGCGGATTCGGCGACCAGCGCCTGCCAGGTATTGCCGTCACCGAGAATAACGTTGCCGCCGCGATCGGTGAAAATGCTCAACGCCGCGAACACGATCACCAGATACGAGACGTTGGCGATCACGGCGCACAGCCAGTAACCCCAGGCGGAGCAGAAGCCCATCAGCTCGCCGAATCCCTCTTTGGCGTAGGTGAAGATGCCGCCGTCCAGATCCGGGCGCAGACGCGTAAGCAACAGCATGGCGAACGCCAAAAACAGAATGCCGACGCCGGTGATCCCCCAACCCAGCAGCAGCGCGGCGGGGCTGGCGACCTGCGCCATGTTTTGCGGCAGACTGAACACGCCGGCGCCCAGCATCGAGCTGAGCACCAAAGCGGTTAGCGCGGTAAGACCGAGTTTTTTTTCCAATGACGGATCCTGAACGCAGAATAAACAACTGGAAGGGAACTGCTTGGCGGCAACAATGTGTTAACAACCATTGCGCTAATAGACAATAGCCCTAAAAATTGGCGCAAATTCTACGGAGGGATGATTAGAGATGCAATGATTGAATATGCGGAATTTACAAAAAACTATTCAACGAGCGGCGAAAAGAGCGGCAATAAAAACGGGCAGCTCAAGGGCTGCCCGATGGTAAACCGAAAAGCGGGTTTTATTTGAACAGATCGGCGCTGACGGTCAGGTTGCCGCCGCTCTTGTTCTGCCACTGGCGAGTGACGTGGTAGTACTTGGCGCCTTTCTCGGCCGCGCGTTTCGCTACTTCGGTGGACACGTCAGTCATGCTGTTGAAGTGGCCGGTGAAGGTGACGGAATCGAACGGCACCATCTGCGCGGCGGTCACGTTGTTCACTTCCTGAATCTTGGTGCCGTTAGGCAGCGTGACGGTATAGCGTTGGCCGGTAGAGGACTGGGTTTCGAAGAAACGGCCCACTTCGCGGCTTGGTGAACCGGAAGACGCGACGCCAGGAATTTCGACTTTCGCGGCTGCGGCGCCGCCGGCGGCCAGCGCGGCGCGGCCGGCGTCAGAATCGGCCGGGATGGCGTCCGGGCTCTGCACGCGGCGTTTCGGCGCATCGGCCTTATAGATGTAGGCGGTGACGAACTGGTTGCCGCCGGAGTTGGCGTCAACCTGGCGCACGATGAAGAACGAGGCGGCGCCTTTTTTCTGCGCTTCTTTGGAGATGGCGTCGTTAATGTCCGGCTGGCTGCGGTAGAAACCGCTGACGCTCACGGTATCGTAAGGCTCCAGCAGGTAGGCTTCCTCTTTAGGCAGTTCATTCACGCCGTTAAATACGCGGTATTTTGGTGTTTTGCTCACTTCTGGCGCATCTTTATGATAAAGGTCTGCGGTGACGCGCCAGTTGCCGCCGTTATTGCTGTTGTTGCTGTCCTGGATATAGAAGGAATCGGCACCCAGTTTGTCTGCACGGCGGGATACGGCGTCGACGGCTTCATTGATCGCATTGAAGCGGCCGGTAATCGTGATGCGATCAAACGGCTTCAGCGCCGCTGCTTTCTCAGGAGTTAACTCTTGCGCCGCATGAGCGGACAGCGCGGTGAGTGATAACAAGGCTGACGCGATGATCGTGGTCTTCAGCTTCATAAAAAATCCTTTCGCCTAGCGCATTAACGTTTATAACGTACTGAACTGTTTAAGTGTAATTCAGCCGTCGATTATTACATGTAATTCTGAAAACTGTCTCAGCATTTTATGTTATCCCGTGCGACAAATCCTTGACGGTGACGCGGGTCGCACGGATGGCGCCGCCGCCATAAGTTTCCATAATAAAGGCTTTGGTGTCATTAGTGTTAATTATTCACAAAATGATAACTTTTATGCTTGTCCGCCCCGCATGGCGATAAATCGTTACGCCGGGCGCAAACCTCTAATCATGCAGAATGTGCTGTTCTGTATGCATTTTTTCACTGTAAATTGCGATTTGTCATATCGCGCCCGGCGTTTTTATGTAAAAACAGGGCTGAATGCGTAAGCAATTATGGATCATCGACCTTATTTTCAGTAGGTTATAGTTGGCGTCTGAAATCAGTGCGGGCAAGATGACGCCTCGCTCGCCGATGGCGCCGTTCTATGGGCAGGAAAATAATAAACATCATCCAAGACAGGTGAGAAGGGAACATTATGCGTATTGGTGTACCAAGAGAGCGGTTGGCCAATGAAGCCCGGGTCGCAGCCACGCCGAAAACGGTGGAACAACTGCTGAAGCTGGGTTTTACCGTCGCGATTGAACGCGGGGCGGGCAAACTGGCCAGTTTTGACGACGTCGCCTACGAAGCCGCCGGCGCGGCGCTGGTCGACGAAAACGAAGTGTGGCAGTCGGATCTGATCCTGAAAGTCAACGCGCCGCAAGACGACGAGATCGCCTTGATGCGCGAAGGCAGCACGCTGGTCAGCTTTATCTGGCCGGCGCAAAACCCCGAGCTGATGGCCAAGCTGGCGGCGCGCAACGTCACCGCGCTGGCGATGGACTCGGTGCCGCGCATCTCGCGCGCCCAGTCGATGGATGCGCTGAGCTCGATGGCCAACATCGCCGGCTACCGCGCCATCGTCGAGGCGGCGCATGAGTTCGGCCGCTTCTTCACCGGCCAGATCACCGCCGCCGGCAAAGTGCCGCCGGCCAAGGTGATGATCATCGGCGCCGGCGTGGCCGGCCTGGCGGCGATCGGCGCTGCGGGCAGCCTCGGCGCCATCGTGCGCGCCTTCGACACCCGCCCGGAAGTGAAAGAGCAGGTGCAGAGCATGGGCGCGGAATTCCTCGAGCTGGATTTTGAAGAGGAAGCGGGCAGCGGCGACGGTTACGCCAAAGTGATGTCCGAAGCCTTTATCAAGGCCGAGATGGCGCTGTTCGCCGCACAGGCGGCGGAGGTTGACATCATCGTCACCACCGCGCTGATCCCGGGTAAACCGGCGCCGAAGCTGATCACCAAAGAGATGGTGGCGTCGATGAAGCCGGGCAGCGTGATCGTCGATCTGGCGGCGCAAACCGGCGGCAACTGCGAACTGACCGTGGCCGACACCATTACCGTGACCGACAACGGCGTGAAAATCATCGGCTATACCGATCTGCCGAGCCGCTTGCCGACACAATCTTCGCAGCTGTACGGCACCAACCTGGTCAACCTGCTGAAGCTGCTGTCGAAAGAGAAGAACGGCGAGATCGATATCGATTTCGACGATACGGTGATCCGCGGCGTTACCGTGGTGCGCAGCGGTGAAATCACCTGGCCGGCGCCGCCGATCCAGGTTTCCGCCCAGCCGAAAGCGGCGCCCGCCGCCGCACCGGTCGCCAAACCTGAAGCCAAGCCGACCTCGCCGTGGCTGAAGTACGGCCTGATGGCTCTGGCGATCCTGCTGTTCGGCTGGCTGGCGGACGCAGCCCCGAAAGAGTTCCTGTCGCACTTTACCGTGTTCGCGCTGGCCTGCGTGGTCGGGTACTACGTGGTCTGGAACGTCAGCCATGCGCTGCATACCCCGTTGATGTCGGTCACCAACGCGATCTCAGGGATTATCGTGGTCGGTGCGCTGCTGCAAATTGGCCACGGCGGCTGGGTGAGTTTTCTCTCCTTTATCGCCGTGCTGATCGCCAGCATCAATATTTTCGGTGGGTTCACCGTCACTCAGCGCATGCTGAAGATGTTCCGCAAGAACTAAGGGGTAACAAATGTCTGGAGGATTGGTTACAGCTGCATACATTGTTGCCGCTATTTTGTTTATTTTCAGCCTGGCGGGCCTGTCGCGTCATGAAACGTCGAAGCAGGGCAACCTGTTCGGCGTCGCCGGCATGGCGATCGCGCTGATCGCGACCATTCTGGGGCCGGATTCCGGCAACGTCGGCTGGATCATCATCGCTATGATCATCGGCGGCTCGATCGGCGTCTATCTGGCGAAGAAGGTCGAGATGACCGAAATGCCGGAGCTGGTGGCGGTGCTGCACAGCTTCGTTGGCCTGGCCGCGGTGCTGGTCGGTTTCAACAGTTATCTGGATCACGGTGCGCCGATGGAACCGGTGATGGCGAATATCCATCTGACCGAAGTGTTCCTCGGCATCTTTATCGGTGCGGTGACCTTCACCGGGTCGATCGTCGCCTTCGGCAAGCTGCGCGGCATCATTTCTTCCAAGCCGTTGATGCTGCCGAATCGTCACAAGCTGAACCTGGCGGCGCTGGTGATCTCGTTCCTGTTGCTGGTGGCGTTCGTGCGCACCGACAGCGTGGGCTGGCAGGTGGTGACGCTGCTGCTGATGACGGCGATCGCGCTGGCGTTCGGCTGGCATCTGGTCGCCTCGATCGGCGGCGCCGACATGCCGGTGGTGGTGTCGATGCTCAACTCCTACTCGGGGTGGGCGGCGGCCGCGGCGGGCTTCATGCTGAGCAACGATCTGCTGATCGTCACCGGCGCGCTGGTGGGCTCTTCGGGGGCGATCCTGTCTTACATCATGTGCAAGGCGATGAACCGCTCGTTTATCAGCGTGATCGCCGGCGGTTTCGGCAGCGACGGTTCATCCACCGGCGATGCCGAAGAGATGGGCGAATACCGTGAAACCACGGCGGAAGAGGTGGCCGAGCAGTTGAAAAACTCCACCTCGGTGATCATCACCCCGGGCTACGGCATGGCGGTGGCGCAGGCGCAGTATCCGGTGGCGGAAATCACCGAAAAACTGCGGGCGCGCGGCGTGAAGGTGCGCTTCGGCATTCACCCGGTCGCGGGGCGCTTGCCGGGCCACATGAACGTGCTGCTGGCAGAGGCGAAGGTGCCGTACGACGTGGTGCTGGAGATGGATGAAATCAACGACGATTTCCCGGATACCGACACCGTGCTGGTGATCGGCGCCAACGATACGGTGAACCCGGCGGCGCTGGAAGATCCGCGCAGCCCGATCGCCGGCATGCCGGTATTGGAAGTGTGGAAAGCGCAGAACGTGATCGCGTTCAAACGGTCGATGAACACCGGCTACGCCGGCGTGCAGAACCCGCTGTTCTTCAAGGAGAACACCCAAATGCTGTTTGGCGACGCCAAAGACAGCGTGGAAGCGATTTTGCGGGCGTTGCAGAAGTAAAATTGGGCAACCAAAGAAAAACGGGCCGCTTTTCAGCGGCCCGTTTCTTTATGCGCGAAGCTTAATCTTCGTCGTCGTGTTCATCGTCTTCATCCGCCTCGATCGGGCAGTTGAAGTTTTCCGGTTTAATCACCAGCAGGTCGCATTTCAGATGATCGATCACATGTTCCGCCGTGTTGCCGATAAAGGCGGCTGAAATGCCGGTGCGGCCCAGGGTGCCCAGCACCACCACGCCGGCCTGCAGGTGTTCGGCCAGAGCGGGGATCACCTCTTCCGGCAGGCCTTTTTCCACGTGGGTGAACTCTTCCTTAATGCAGAATTTTTGCCGTAGCGCCTTCATGGCGATCAGATGCTGGCCGCGAATGGCGTCGTTGTAGACGCTTGGGTCGAAGTCGGGCAATTCGATGGCGATGTTGATCGGGGTAACGGGATAGGCGCCGACCAGGTGAACCTCGGTCTGGTTGACGTTTTGCGCCAGTTCGACGGTTTCTTGCACCAGTTTGATATTGAGCGGGTCGTGATAGGGTTCTTCGCTGGCCAGATTGACCGCCACCAGCGCCTTGCCGCCTTCCGGCCAGGGCTGGTCTTTCACCATCCACACCGGGCAAGGGCATTTGCGCAGCAGGTGCCAGTCGGTGGGGGTAAAGATCACCGACTCCAACCGGTCGTGTTGGTGCGCCATTTTCAGCAGCAGGTCATGTTGGCCGGAAAGCACTTCCTGAATGATGGCTTCGAAGGGGCGGTTATGCCAGACCACTTTGATTTCGATCGGCACGCCGTCGTTGAGATAGAAGCGGCACTGCTCGTTGATCCAGGCGGCGCGTTGGCTGATCACACCTTGCCGCATCGCCGTTCTTTCATCCGGGGAGAGCAGGGTCGTCATTTCGTAAGAGAAGTCATAGATGGGCAGGAAGGCCTTGATGCGCCCGCCGTTCCGTTTTACCAGGTACACGGCGCGGCGCAATGCCGGCTGATCGTCCTGATTGGGGTCAATAGCCACCAGAAGATTCTGATACTTCGCCATAGGGCCTCCTTACAGCTGAAATCAACAGTCTGTTAATTTACAGAGTAACCCAACATTGAAAAACAGAACAACAACAGAAGCGTGCCGGATCAACAATTTCGGGGAAATGGTGATCCGGCAGGAGAATCAGGCGTTGACGGTCACGTTGATACGCGGCGTACCGGCCAGCACCGACAGGGCGTCGGCGTTTTCGATGGTGATGTATTTGCCTTTCACGCTGAGGATTTCGCTTTTCTGGAAGCGACCCAGCAGCCGGCTGATGGTTTCCACCGTCAGGCCGAGATAGTTGCCGATATCGCCACGGGTCATGGTCAAACGGAACTCGCGCGGAGAGAAACCGCGCTCCGCAAAGCGGCGCGACAGGTTGTAAACGAACGCCGCCAGGCGCTCTTCGGCGTTTTTCTTCGACAACAGCAGGATCATGTCCTGGTCGCCTTTGATCTCGCCGCTCATCAACCGCATGATCTGCTGACGCAGGTTCGGCATTTTGCCGGACAGATCGTCGAGGGTCTCGAACGGAATTTCGCACACCATCGAGGTTTCCAGCGCCTGGGCGAAGCTTGGGTGCTTCAGGCCACCGATGGCGTCAAAGCCCACCAGGTCACCCGCCAGGTGGAAGCCGGTGATCTGCTCGTCGCCTTGCTCGGTGATGGTGTAGCTCTTGATGGTCCCGGAACGGATCGCGTACAGCGATTTCAACTCGTCGCCGGCCTTGAACAGGGTCTGGCCTTTCTGAATAGGCTTTTTCCTCTCGATAATGTTGTCGAGCTGATCCAGCTCGTGAGCATTGAGGGTGAAAGGAATGCACAGCTGGCTGATGCTGCAGTCCTGGCAATGGATCGCACAACCACCAGACTGGATACGACGAATCACGCGTTTTTCCGGGATCATAGATTACGCTCATTCAATAATTGATATGAGTCAATTTTAACATCTTTTGCCGCAGCTGATAAGGGTAGCATTAGTCTGAATAGGGGCATTGTGTGCGAATTTTACGCACACATGCCGCCGATTATTCTGTAGGGGACTGAAGTTATGAGTATTATTTGTGACTTATGCGTTTTATTCACACCAGTTATTCATAGGTCCCAGCGGCCTGCGAGCGTGGCGTTGAGCAATGGGCTTTATTAAGCGTCGCCAAACAATGGCGCCGGATAATCGCCTGGCGCGGCTACAGCAGGCTTTTAGGCAGGTAGCCTTCGTGCTGCAGCAGCCATTGTTTGCGCTGTACGCCGCCGGCATAGCCGGTCAGTGCGCCTTGCGAACCGATCACTCGGTGGCAGGGCACGACGATGCTGATCGGATTTGAACCGTTGGCCATGCCGACTGCGCGCGAGGCGGTCGGACGGCCGATGCGTTGCGCGAGCTGGCCGTAGGTCAGGATCTCGCCGCAGGGGATTTGGCGCAGCTGTTGCCAGACGGTGCGTTGGAACTCGGTGCCGGCGGTCATCACCGGCAACCGATCGATAATGCTCAGTTCACCGGCGAAATAGCGCTGCATGGCGTCGGTCAGCCCGCTGGGATCGCGCTGTTCGCGCAGGGTGAACCGATCGGCGCGGTAGTGGGTATTCAGCAGCTTCATCAGGCGCGCTTCATGATCGGTCCAGTCAATCGCCCGCAGGCGCCCCTGTTCATCGGCAATCAGCACCAGTTCTCCCACCGGCGTGGCGGTACGATCAATCAAAAAAGTCTGCATCTGGATCACTCCTCGGTTTGGTAGGGCGATTATCGCATGAAACGCAAGGGAGCGATGGCGGATTTCGGACATGCTGATGGGCGACCGCAGGGTCGCCCGAATAGCCGGCTTACGGTAAGGCGGGGAGTTATTGTGCGATAAATTTATAAAATAAATTTATAAGTCATCAAGACAAGTTGTGTCTTGTTTATTATTTCCGCAGGCAGTAACGCTTTGTGGTTACTTATAGCTGATGGTCACGCGTTTTAAATGGGGGTCGTTATTCACCATCTCACTGCTGACGGCAGAAACTAATTCTTTTGGCATCGCTTTTAACGAAGAGGATATATACCCGTTTTGATATTCCGTCACTTTACCGAAGCAGCTGGAGATAAGCTTTTCATCCTGATGTTTGACGGTGCATGCAGGCGTGGTGATGGCGCCGGTGAAGCGGACGACGCCAGAGGCGACCTGGCTGCCGGAAAGCGGTTTTGCTTGCAGAGCGAAGGGCAGAATGACCAATGCGCTTAATACGGCTAAGTAATGGTTCATACGCTGTTCCTTTCAGAGTAAAAACACTGCCAATTAAAAAACAAGCGCGCTTGTTTTCATAAAATAAGCTATTTCGCTTGGCGAAATAAAAACGAATGGGCAAAAATCCTACTGCCTGCATTCAATGAATTTGATAATAGAGAGGTAGGATGAGTAAAACCATGATTTGGATCATAGTGAAGACCGGTTAATGGTTTCAGGCGCGGGCGGGATAACAGGCTGTGATCGTTCTCTCAGGAAAGCGGAAAATGGCGGGATGTTTTCGCCCCCGTGGTGCAGCCACTGAAACCGGGGGCGGGCGTGGGGTTACAGCATGCCGCTGCTGCCGCAGATGCGGATCTTTTCCGCCACCACTTCTTTCATCGCCAGCTTGCCGGGGACGATGTATTTGCGCGGATCGTTGGCATCCGGGTGCTGTGAAAAGTAGCTTTTTACCGCATCGGCGAAGGCGATTTTCAATTCGGTGGCGACGTTGACCTTGCAAACGCCGAGCGAGATCGCGCGCTTGACCATCGCTTCCGGAATGCCGGAGGCGCCGTGCAGCACCAACGGCACGTCCACCTGTTCGCGGATCAGCGCCAGGCGTTCGAAGTCCAGCTTCGGTTCGCCGTGATACAGGCCGTGGGCGGAACCGATCGCCACCGCCAGCGAATCGATGCCGGTGGCGGCGACAAACTCGCGTGCCGCCACCGGGTCGGTATAGAAGCTGTCTGCCGTATCGACGATCAGATCGTCCTCTTGCCCGCCCAGGCGGCCCAGCTCCGCTTCCACGCTGGCGCCGTAGCGATGGCACAGGGCCACTGCGGCGGCCACCTTGGCGATATTCTGCTCGAACGGCAAATGGGAGCCGTCGATCATGACCGAGCGGATGCCGCTTTTCACCTTGTGCTCGATGTCATCGAGCTCTTCGTGATGATCCAGATGCAGCGCCAGCGGCAGATCGTAGCGGTGCGCGGCCACCTGACAGATACCGATCAGGTAGTCGGTGCCGGCATAGCTGAAGGTGCCGGGCGTGCCGGCCATGATCACCGGCGAGCGCAGTTCGGCGGCGGTCTCCGCCACCACCTGCACGGTTTCCAGATTGTGAACGTTAAACGCCGGAACGGCGTAACCCTGGCGCTGCGCCTTGAGCAGCATGTCTCGGTTGGCTATCAGATACATGGGATCTCCTTACTGCACGGGGGAAGGAAAACGGTAAATCGTCACGCCTTTCACCACCCGGTTAACCTCGCCGGTCGGGCAGGGGTTATCCGGGGTCAGCCCCAGCGCCAGCGAACTCTCGAAGGCCAGCATCTGGGTGAACAGCAGATACGGGAACAGCAGCCAGATATTGTCTGCCGCATCGTGCATATGCAGCAGGGTATCGGCGAGGGGTTGGCGCTCGCCGGTCAATCCGACCAGCTGCATCGCCTGCCCATCGCGCTGCAGCTCGTTCCACAGATCGCGGTCATACTGGCGGGCGTAGTCGTCGCGCGAGAACATCAACACCACCAGCGTCTGGCCGTCGACCATGAATTTCGGACCATGACGCAGGCCGAGCGGCGAGTCGTAGCGCGTAACGATGCGCCCGGCGGTCAGCTCCAGCATCTTGAGCGAGGCCTCTTCGGCAAGGCCGGTAAAGCAGCTGCCGCCAAGGGTGATGTAGCGGCGGAAGCCGCCGGCGGCCAGCGCCTTCACCTGCGGCTGCAGCGTTTCTCGCAGTGCGCGGCAGCGCTGCACCATGGCGTGCAGCGGCGCCTGGGCGGCCTCGAGCGACAGGGGGCCGAGCAGCAGCGCGGCGCTCAGCATCATGCAGCTGAAGCTGGAGGTCATGGCGAAGCTCTGATCGTTGGAACCTTGCGGCATCACCAGCGAACAGACGTTGTCGCGCTGATGTGCATACTGCGCCAGCTTGCTGTCCGGGTTGCACACCAGCATCAGGTGGTAGCTTTCCGGCAGCAGTTGGTCGGCCAGCTCCACCGTCGCCACGCTCTCCGGGCTGTTGCCCGAGCGGGCGAAGGAGACCAGCAGCGTCGGCCGCTCAGGGTCGAGATACTGCAGCGGGTTGGCGACGATATCGGTAGTGCCGTAGGCCACCACGTTGCGGCCGGTGCGTTCGCGCAGCCAGGGGGCCAGGGCGCGGCCGGCGAACGCCGAGCTGCCGGCGCCGCACAGCACGATCTGCAGGCGCGGATTGGCCAGCAGCGGCGCCAGAAACGGCTGCCATTGCGCCTGTTGATCCTGCAGCTGCCGGTGCAGCGCCGCCCACAGATCCGGCTGTTGCCAAATTTCTGCGGCGGTGTGCCAGGCGTTGTGCTGCTTCAGCCAATTCGCCTCATAAGAGAAATACGCGTTCATGATGACAGCTCCTTAAAAAGCCTCGGTTAACGGTCGGCGATAATCACGTCGATCCCTAAATGGTGCAGCGCCTGCAGACAGTGTTCCGGAATGCGGCTGTCGGTGACCAGGCGGTGGATCTGGCCGATGTCGCGATCGTGCAAAAACTTGTGCGGCCGAATTTGCTGGCGTCGGCGAGGGTGTGTTTGACGTCGCGATTGATGCGGATGGTGACGCTGGAGACCGAAAGCAGCTGGCTGAGCGGTTCCACGCGCGACGCGCCTTCGCGGCACAGCGGGTCGATAATTAATTCCCGGCGTTTTGCGGTAGTGATCATTAACGCAGACTCCTGATTTACCTGTAGCCGTGCCCGGCCGCGGCTTAATAAGCCGCAGCAATACCGACCGGAGCGCTTTCAGTTGTTCGTGGCGAATTACAGCAAACGAAACACTGAAATGCAATCGATTAATTTTAAAATATCCATATCTATCAGTTGCTTATATTTGTTTTTGCTTTCGTTTGAGCGCCAACCGAAAGCAGCGTCAACGCAAAGTGAAAACGGCAAATTCGTTATTTTTCAGTCGACAATTCCCGGCATTTAATTATTCAGTCCGTCGAGGCCGAAAGCCGCAGCGATAATTCGGCAGCCGCCGGGCTTTCACTGTTTTTTTATGCCGGCGCGTGTAATAGCGCCGCATTGCAGCGGGTGAGGGTGAACGACAGCGGCCATGCGTTTCCCTCCGGCGATCCGTTCGTGGCCCATCCCGGCGAGGATCTGCAGCCGATAGCGCCTGCGTGAGGCGGTGAACCGCCGCATTGAAGCGTTGCTGGCGCCGATGTGAGGGGAAGTGGGGGCGAAAATGCGTCTTTCGCTCCCAAATCGCCATTACTTTGCTATACCTGATAGTCGATGGATTCATTTTATTGTCATGTGACTGACATGTCAGAGTCATGGCTCTGGCTTAAGTTTGCAGCGACTACGTCAGGAGATAACGCGATGTTCAGCCTGGATTCTCTGTTGCAAGATGCATTTCCACACCGCAATACCCCTGCCTGGCAGCGCAGCCTGCTAAGAACCCTTCTCTTCGAAAAAGAATTCAAACAGTTCGCCGCCGACTATCCCCACCTGAAAGGGCTCGATCTGATCGAGCAGGTGGTGGACTACTTTAACCTCAGCTGCGAGCTGGTGGACGGCGATCTGGAAAACATCCCCAGCCAGGGGCCGGTGGTGCTCGTGGCCAATCACCCGATCGGCTCGCTCGACGGACTGGTGCTGTTGCGCGCCGTCGCGGCGGTGCGTCCGGATGTGAAAGTGGTGGCCAGCCAACTGCTGACTTACATCGAACCGCTGCGCAACCTGTTCGTGCCGGTGGATAACGTCGCTTATAAAACCAGCCGCAAACAGATAGAAGGCATGCAGCAGCAGCTGGACAATCAGGGCGCGCTGATCCTGTTCCCGGCCGGCGAAGTGTCGCGCATGAGCCCGAAAGGCATCCGCGACGGCCACTGGCATACCGGTTTTCTGCGTCTGGCCGCCAAGGCGCGCGCGCCGATCGTGCCGATTCATATCAGCGCGCGCAACAGCAACCTGTTCTACTTTACGTCGCTGGTCTACCGTCCGCTGTCGACGCTGCTGCTGGTGCGTGAAATGTTCCAGCAGCGGGGCGGGCGCATCAGGATCCGCATCGGCGGCCGCGTGCCGTTCGCCAACTGGCACGATGGCCACACCAGCGCCAAGGATCTGGCGGAGCGCTTTCGCCGCCACGTGTATCGCCTGGGCCAGGGCAAACCGGGGCTGTTCGCCAGCGAATCGCCGATCGCGTTGCCGGAAGAGCGTCTGGAGCTGAAAAAGGCGCTGGCGAACTGCGAACGACTGGGGGTGACGCCGGACGGCAAAACCATCTACCTCTATCGCCGTCACGATGAAGCGCGCACGCCGATCCTGCGCGAGCTGGGGCGCCTGCGCGAGATCGCTTTCCGCGCGGTGGGGGAAGGATCCGGCCGCCGCCGCGATCTGGACAGCTACGACGACGATTATTATCACCTGGTGCTGTGGGATGAAGAGGAGCTGGAGATCGTCGGCGCCTATCGTTTTATCCCCACCGCCGAACAAATCGCGCGTAAGGGCCTGGAGAGCATCTACAGCAACAGCCTGTTCCACTATGACCGCGATATGGAACCGATCCTGGCGCAGGGCATCGAACTGGGGCGCAGCTTCATTCAGCCGGCCTATTGGGGCAAGCGCGGGCTGGACTATTTGTGGCTGGGCATCGGCGCCTATCTGTCGAAATACCCGCAGTACCGCTATCTGTTCGGCCCGGTATCCATTTCCGGCGGCATGCCGCTGGCGGCGCGGGATCTGTTGATCGCCTTCTATCGGCTCTATTTCTCGCCGGACCATGCCTTCGCGCAGTCGCGTCGTCCTTATCCGGCGTCGTTGCCGCAGGTGCTGGCGCAGTTTGCCGGGGATAACTACCAGGAAGATCTGGTGCGGCTGAAGAGCCTGCTCAGCAACATCGGCTGCTCGATCCCGACGCTGTACAAACAGTACACCGAGCTGTGCGAACCGGGCGGGGTGCAGTTTATCGACTTTGGCACCGATCCGGCCTTCAACAACTGTATCGACGGCCTGGTGCTGGTGGATACCTCGCGGCTCAAGCCGTCGCGTTATCAACGTTATATTGCGGTGCATCAGCCGCAGGAAGCCGAGACGGCATGATCGGCGTCTGACTCATGCCTTTTTGATCTAAGCACGACCTTGGGGCCGGCGACGGGATAGCGCTACGATAAACGTTTTGCTTTCCACCGCCGGAGCCTTTCATGCCTCATTCGTTTATCCCGCCGTTATTGTCCGCCGATGAACCGCCCGCCGCCGCCGTTGAAAACCAGCGCGGCAAAGCGCCATTTTTGCTGCTGTGCGATCACGCCGGCAAGGCGATACCGCAATCCCTCGGGGATCTCGGCTTACCGCCGGGGGAGATCGAGCGCCACATCGGCTGGGATATCGGCGCGCTGGGCGTATCGCGCCATCTGAGCCGCCAACTGGACGCCACGCTGATTCATCAGCGTTACTCACGGTTGGTGATCGACTGCAACCGGGCGCCCGGCATCGCCAGCTCGATCCCGCATTTGTCTGAACTGACGCCCATCCCCGGCAATATCGGCATCGACGCCGAACACGCGCTGGCGCGTGAGCGCGAGGTATTTTTGCCGTATCACCACGCCATCGACGAGCATCTGGGGCAACGCCAACTGCGCGAACTGCCGACGGCGGTGATCGCCATGCACAGCTTCACGCCGGTGTTCAAGGGGCAACCGCGCCCCTGGCAGGTGGGGCTGTTGTTTAACCGCTACCCGGAATTTGCGCTGCTGTTGGCTGAACTGCTGCGTGAAGAGGGGGATCTGCAGGTGGGTATTAACGAACCTTATGCGATGACGGACGCCACCGATTACACGTTGCCGGTGCACGCGGAGCGCCGCGGTTTGCCTTACGTCGGCATCGAAATTCGCCAGGATTTGGTCGCTGACGAACGCGGGCAACAGGCATGGGCGAAACGTTTCGCGCGCCTGCTGCCGCAGGCCTGGCAACGCTGGCAAATTTGACTTTAGGAATATTCCCAGAGATGATAACCGTAAGGAATACGTAAGACGTCATTAGAAAAAAAGTCAGGAGACACGTGTGGAGCACAGCGATAACGGACTGTTTATCAAACGGGAGCGTTTTGAAGTTCTGGCGATTCTGCGAGAAATTTGCAAACAACGCACGCCGCTGCGCGTAGAAAATCAGCAGCACCGGTTTCAAAGTCTGTTATTGAGCGTCGGGCCGGACAATATCGTGTTCAGCGGTGAGGAAGCCTCGAGCGCCATCGACGGCGCTTGCACCATCGTGATTGAAAGCAACGACGCCAAAATCGAGTTTTCCGTCCCCCAGGCGGAGCTGACCGAACATCAGGGCGTACAGGCCTGTTCGACCCGGCTGCCGCAGGAGCTGGTCTATATCCAGCGCCGTCGTCAATTCCGCATCACTACGCCGCACTGGCGCCAATTCTTTTGTACCGGCGAATACCCGGACGGCACGCCGTACGAGCTGCGGATCCACGATCTCTCCGCCGGCGGCGTCGGTTTACGCTTCGACGGCCCGCTGCCGGATTTCTTCCAGCCAGGCTTGCAGTTCAAGAAAGCGGAGCTGGATCTGGGCAGCTACGGCAGCTTCAAGGTCAACATGGAGCTGGTGGTGGTCAACGACGATCAGGAAACCGACGATAACGATCAGGTGGTGCACTTCTCGCGCCTGTCATGCCGCTTTCTTAAGCTCGGGCTGGCGATGGAGCGCAAAATTCAGAGCGCCGTGTTCGCCTTCGAGCTGGATTTCAACAAAAAGAAAAAACGCTGATCCTCTGTTCCGGCGCACCGGGCTGGATGCCGCCCGGCCGCGCCGCCATTCTTTCCCCGTTCAGGGGACGTAAATAATCTCGAAGCTGGACGTATTGTCGTAGGAGGACTTTTTGCCGCCGTCGACATAGATAATCTGCAAATCGTAGTGATACACCAGCTTCTTGTCCGGATGCAGGATCAGTTCCAGCACGGAAATCTTCACGTTAACCGATTGAACGGGGTGTTCCTTGTCCAGCTCAATGGTTTGGTTGTCGATGCTGACCAACATGCGCTTGATTGGTCGCGGTCCGGCAGGATCGTAGGCGCCTGCGTCGCTGCGGAATTCCACGGTCTTATTGATGTCCGCCGGGGCGGATTGCTTGATGAAATCCGGCAGCCTGTTCTGGTATTTGGCGTCCAGCGCCAGCGCCACGGGCAGATTATCCGGGTTGAAGCCGGTGAACTGCACCGCCAGATATCCCTTGAGCAGCAGGTTTTGCGGCGACCGATCGAAGAAGGCATCCCAAATCAATCCAAATTGGCTGGCGGGCAGCGTGAATGAATCCACGATGCCGCTCTGCAGATTGATCAGCGCGTTTTTTTCCTCCGTTTTTCCGTCCGGCAGCCCCAGCTGCAGCGTCAGGGTGTCCGCGTTGGCGAACGGTGCCAGCTTGCCGTCCGGTTGCATCTGCGTGAACTGTGCGGTGGCGTCGCCGATGCGCGCCTGATTGACCTTGGGCGACAGGAAATAGTCGAACGTCACTTCGACATCGTTGAGCGAGGTCGCGTGCGGCGCTGCAGAAAACGAGATAGACAGCATCGGTTTGTCGTCCTCGGCGGCGTTGGTCGCCAGCAGGAAAGTATCCGGCAGGTAATAAAGATAGTTTTTTCGTACATAGTCCTGATAGTAGTTGTACCACAGATGCCCGAAGGCCAGCGGCGTGAGGATCAGCTGCAGGCGCGGCGGCGGCGGCAGGATGCCCTGATAGATATAGGGATAGTAGTTCTCGGCGAAGTAGAAGACTTTCGGCGAGGTGATAGTGTTGAGGAGCCCGTTATCGGTGACGATGGCGACCACCAGCGTGGTTTGCGAGTCATAATCCGACAGCGCTCGCAGCAGCGCGTCACGCTGTTCCAGGCGGTCCAGGTCGAGCTGGGCGCGGTAGCGGGTCGGCGGGGCGTCCAGCAAAACCTGTTCGAAGATCATTTCTTCGACCTTGCCGAAAGTGCTGAAGGTCAGCACCACGTAGGGCACCTGCTGAACGGCGCGGCTGAGCGCGAAATCCACCGTCATATGCCAGCGCGTACCGTCACTGGTGGTAGCGATGCGATAGCGCGTCTCTCCCGAGACGACTTCGGTACAAACATCGGCCTGCAGTTCGTCGGCCACCGGCGCGGGCGCGGCGCGGTAGCGCAGACGGGGGGCTTCGGCGTCGGGAAACTGTTCGCGCGCGTTGTCCAAAATGACCTTGTTCAGCGTCACCAGATCATTGAGAAAGATGTTCATAGCGATCCTCCAGGGAAGAAAGGCGTGCCAGATGTCTGAACTGGTTCAGGCAGGCGGAAGTCCAAAGAAAATGACCGTCGTGACGGCGATAGAGCGGGCTTTCGTCATTGGTCGCCGGCAAGCGCCAGGCGGCCAGCGCATCGATCGCCGGTGAAAGATGCGGCACCCCTTGCCGCCTGGCGTATTCCAGCGTACTCAGCCACTCATGCGGGTGGGCATAATAGGGCGTTAACGCGTTGAGACGGTTGTAATCGTCGTCGCTCCAGCTCACCGCCTGATTCAGCATTTGGATAATGCGCGGATAGGCCGGCGGCGGGCTGCCGTGAGCGGCGGTCAACGCATGGATTAAAATCAGCGCGTTGGTATTCACGCAGCAGTCCAACTGCGTGATATCACCGTCGTCTTTCATCCAGGTGTGAAAGGCGTAACACTCGGCCCAGGGATAGGGCGTCGTCTTCAGCCGCCGTTCGACGCGCTGTACCTGATAAGCCTGCATCTGCGCCAGCGTTTGCCTGGCTTGCGCCAACGAGCGCCGATGGAATCGATACAAGAGCTCAGTGATAATGGCGGTATCGTCGATGTCAGCGTCGATCCGCTGGCCCGCCATCCAGGTGGGGTGCTTGCCGGCAGGCCAAAAATGGAAGTGATGCGGGCGGCTCTCGCAACCGAGCAAGAAGTCGAGCGCCAGCTCGATATGGGGCGCGGTCTGGGCGCTATAATCCAGCGTGCGCAGCACCTGGGCGGTGACAAAAGCATTTTCATCCTTGTGCCAGCGGCCATCCGGCGTTCTGACATGAGAGGGAAAGGCGCCGCTGGCACACTGCTGCGCCAGCAGCTCCGCCAACGGCAATGGCACAAGCGGTGCCGTTTCGCGCGCTTTGCATGGCAGGATTTCGAAATGCGCATTCTGCGGGCTGAACGTGCAGCTGACGCTGTGATTGCCCTGGCGATCGCAGGAAAAACCGACGACGTTGTACTGCAACGGAACCTGCTCGCTCACCGCGCGGTTAAGCAGTGGCAGGGTTTGGCCATCAGGCGCCAGCAACGCGGTGATGCCGTCAAAAACGCGGCGGTTGTCGCCGAAAAAACTTGCCGCCATGGCGAACAGCGTAAAACTCTCCAAATTGCCGTCCGGCGCGTATCCCAGACTGAACCCGTAGGTGGTCGGGGGGAAGTCCCGTCTGTCCTGCTGCTGCAGCGCGCGGTCCAGCAGCGGCATCAGGGCGGAAAAACGGCTTTCTCTCTCGAACAGCCGCATGACGGCGAGGATATCGTCACGCGTGATCCGCGCACTGTGCCACTGGTAGTAATATTCGCGCGGAGAGTCGGCAGACTCCGGATAATACCCGGCCATCAGCAGCGTCAATCCCGCCGCGCGGCGGGCCTCGGCGGCGAGCGGCTCCTGCAACCCATCGGGCGCGGCCGCCATGTCAGCGGGGGTTTCAACGTAGACTTTGGTTTTGATCGCATCCGGGGCGTATTTTCGCCCGAGCCAGGCGCCGAAGCGCAACGGCTGGACGCTTGCACATTGCATGCGTCGCACCGCCTCCAGGCTGTTGGCGGGATCGGCGAGCGGGGCTGCGGTGATCGCCTGAGAGTGTCGGACAAACGCCTCGACGCCGCGCCGCTGCGCGTAGCGCGGTAAAAAGGGATCCAGCGTGCAGGCGAGCCCCTGCGGTTTGGCCGACGAGACGGTGAACTCCAACGGGCTGCCGTTATAACCGAGCAGGCTGGTGGTAAACGCGGCGGACAAACCGCCGGGCGTCGCTTTCATACGGCTGAAGCGGGCGACGTCCGGGGCCAGCGTGTTTTGCAAGTGGGGCGCTTCCTTGCACAGGGCGCTGACCAGGGCGTTCCATGCCGCGGGTAACACTGCGTTGCGATCGGTCATGGCGCACACCTAAACCAGATTGGGGATGACGATCGCCGGCGGGTTTTCGCTGCCGCTGCGTTCGACGGTTTCCCCGCCTACCAGGAAGTAGATCAGGGTGTAATTGACCGCCCAGGGCTTCTCCGTCAGACAGCGGTATTTGAACGTTTGGCTCTCGTGCGCGTCTTGGTTAAAGGTATATTTCTTGATCTTGCGGCTTCCTTTGTCATCCTGATAGCTCAGCTCCACCATGACCTGGTTGCAGTTTTCCCAAGAGAATTTGCGATCGAGGAAGATACTGATCTCGTTGAACGACAGCACTGAGCCGGGATCCATGTTCAGCAGCGTCGAGGCCGATTCGGACAGCGACTGATAGTTGCTGCTGCCTTCCCAGCCCGAGGAGGCTGCGGATTTGAAAGCGAATTCGCTGGTGGTATGGAACAGCTCGTTCTTATCGCTGCTGCGGGCGATGCGTTTGGTCCATGTCCCGTCATCGTTGGTGAAAGGCGCGCCGGTATAAACTTGGTTGTTGTAACGGATGTTGAAGCTGGCGGCCTTGATCCCATATTCCTCGAAGCTGTCCGGCCCGAGCACGGTCAAATCCAGCTGCTGGAAGAACGGATCGTTGACGTTGACCTGAATAAAGTAGGGCGCAGTTTTCTGAGCATGCAGGATATCGCTGCCGATGAAGTTTTGCGGCACGGCGGATTGGCTGAGGGCCTTCGACGAGGTGTAGTTGAAGTTCAGGCTTTTGGTTTCCTCGATCCGTACCAGCTTGATCTCCAGCGACGCGCTAGGGAACAGGCCGCCTTTGCCGGCTTCTTCGCCTTCTTTCTTGTCGCTGGCGATAAGCGAATCCAGAATGGCGTCGCTGGCGGATTTCGCCTGCGGGTTGCTGTCGTCGTTAGGTTTGAGCGTGGCGCTGAAAAAGCTTTTCAGGATCTCTTCCTTGACGAACTGCAGCGCCCACTCTTTCTCTTTGGCCTCTTCATCGCCCGGCATGCTTTCGGTGACCTTGATCACCAGTTTCTGATCCTGCTGCAGTTTTTTGATGACGCTGTCGAAGCCCAGCCAGAAGCTGGCCGGCGTCTCAACCGGGATGGGAATGTTGGCGCCGAATTTCAGATCGAACTCTTTGTAGATGCTTTCGAACTGTGCGGTCACTTCGACCTTCAGCGCCGGCGTGATGCCGGTGAAGCTGAGGTTATAGGCGACGGCGGCCGGCGCCTTGGCCTGGGTGAACGCGGCCTCGAGGATCACCGCCTGGGACGGCGTCAGCTTGGCGCTGAAAATGGCGCTGTTGTTGCCGAACAGGCTTGGGCAAGGGGCGCTGATCAGCTCACCGTTGGCGGCGCCCGCGTCGAGCACGAAGAAGTTCACCGTGCCTTTATCATACGGTACCTGGGCCTTGCGGGCGTTCTTGGGATCAACGTTCAGTTTGCGCAGATAGTCGTTAAAGGCACGGTTCAACACCGCTTCGTCGATCGCGGTATTGACCTCGAAGTTGATGTATCCCCCTTGCGGGTCGCTGGCGTCGCCGGTGTATTTGATCAACGAAAACACCGGTTCGCCCGACTTTTGCGCAATGTGGATATCGCCGGGCAGATACCAGAACTGGTTATCGTCTGAATCGTCGGCGAAGAAGGTGATGTTGTTGATGGTGGCGGTTTTGGCTCTGAGTAATAACATGGCGTTTCCTTAGTTAACTGAGGGTAGCGAGATCGAGAGCGTTGGCGTCGGTCGAACACTGCACGTTTTCGGGCCGATCGCCGCCTTCGCCGGGTTGATAGGTAAACCAGATATCCAGATCGACGGTCAGCTGCTTGGGATCGAGTTGATCGGCGCTGAAACAGCGCGGGGCGGCGTCGGATTCGGTGAATTGAAACACCTGCTGCAGCGTTTCCGCCGGCGTGCAGGCGTAGCTGGCGGAAACGATGACCATTTCCACCCGGCGCCAGTCCATGTCGGCCGACAGCGTCAGTACGCGCTGGCGATACAGGGTCGAGAATAGATAGACGTCCTGGCCGGTCGGTTCTTGCAGCTCGGCGGAAATATGCGGTGAGTTGACGGCGGCGCTGTAGGTTTTGTTGACGTCGAATTGGTATTCGTCCGGCTCCGGCAGCATGACCGGGTAGTGGGCCCGCGGGTTGGCCTGGTCAATTTGGAAGCTGCGCGACACGCTGCTGTTTGGCTGTTGCCGGTGGCGATAGCGTAGCGTGACCAGCACGGATTGATAGCGCTGCCAGTCAAACTGTTGCGCCGCTTCGATCGCGAAATCATAGCGGCCGTAGAGCGACTCGACGTCCAGAAAGACCTCGCTCATCTCCGTTTGCAGGCTACCGGAGCTGACCGAAGTTACGCCGCCTATCGACTGGTTGAAGTACACGGTAAAGTCATACTCGACCGGCCACAGCATTTTTCCCGTTTTAGGGTCGATCAGGCTGGGTTCCTTAAACGGTTTGGGCCCGAAGTCGTCGCGGGTGAATTTCAGCTGTCGGCTGTTTGAGCCATAGCGCAACCGGGCCGTCACCAGCAGGATATTGGCGTCAAGGGCATCCGACAGCAGGCTGACTCGCACCTCGCGATAGGCGAAAAAGTCATCCTGCAGATCGCGTTTGACGATCGCGCGATCGGCCTGATAGTCCGTGCCGTTGACCAGCTGGGCGAACAGGGCCTGCGGATAGAGCGAACGCTGCACGACGGTGGTTTCGCTGATCTTGCCGCTCAGGCGACGTTGGTCGATGTTTTCAACCGAGACCTGTTGCAGATAAAAGCCGGCTTTGGGGCTTGTCTGCTGCGGTTCGTTGGCGATAACCGGCGTGAAGAACTGGCTGGTGAGGATCTGCGTCAGTTCGGCGGCCGCCTGCGCCATATGGCCGTCGGGGTCGGTGTCCCTGACTTTGACGGTGACGATTTTCTCGCTGATCAACTGGGCGGATGTCTGCTCGATACCGACGCTAAAGATCAGCAGGTTAAAGCCTATCGAGCGCTGCAGGTAACGGTAAACCTGGTCCCAGTTGGCTTCCAGCTCGAAGGTGGCCGGCGGCAGCTGCTGCAGGTAGTCGATTTTGTAACTGACGGCGATCGGCGTCGAGGCCGGCGTGCGCATCAGGCTCGCCAGCAGCAGGATATCGTCGTCGTCGTCCAGTTTGGCGGACAGGTAGCAATATTGCTGGTCGCTCAGCGAGGTTTTGCTGGTCTGCCCGGGGATAAGATCGGGGATATTCAGCGTCGCGCTGCAGGCGATCGCCTGCAGCGGCAATAAGATCGCACTGCGCGGTATGTCCGGGCTGGCGTCGGCGGCGCGTTGCGCCGCTTCGGGCGAACTGGCCAACTGGGTCTGTAACGACAGCGTGGCGTAGTAAAGATCGTCCGGTTGGTTGAGGTTTCTGAAAATTTGCAGTTGGACATCGGGTTGATTGCCTGCGGCGATCTGTACGCTCGGCGCGGCGGCACAGTAGTAATACACGGGCCGATCCGGGTCCGCTCGAATAAAACAGATGTCTTGCATGATTACCTGATCGCACATAGCGGCAACCCCACGTCATCGAAGAGGGAGCCGGAGCAAGGCAGGCTTGCTCCGGCGGAGACCGGCCGTCAGAAGGTCACGACCACGATGGTACTGGTGCCCGTGATCGGCTTGGTGACGGTTTTCTCCTGGTTATCGCCGTAATAGACCGTGGCGACGTAGTTGATCTGCGGCTCGTTGCCTTTCTCTTGCTGCATCAGGTTGAATGTCAGGTACTGCGTGAGCGACTTGGTGTCGAACTCGGTTAACGCAATGGGCTGCGTTTGCGAGAAGTCCCATTTCGGGTAGTTCACCGTCATCTCGAAGGTGATCAGCGAAACGTCTTTTTGCGACGGTTTGAAGATGATGGTGTATTTCTGCTGCTTCGGCAGGGCGTTGGCGATCAGGATCTGATTGCCGCGCGTTTCGCCATAGCCGGGCAGTTGAGGGTTGCTTTCCACGCCCGGCGGGAGGTAGGTCAGGCTGTCGCCGTCCAGCGCATAGTAGTCGGCCGAATAATAAAGCGGCTTTTCCACGTTGGTGCCGATCGGATAAATAAACGGCACCGGCGGGTTCTTGTCGCTGATCACCTGGGTGTATTGCTTGAGTGGCACGCTGTGCTCTTTGTCTTCGTACTGGGTCTTGACTACGACCTGGCTGAAGACCTCCCAGCCCAGCGGGTTGAGCAGGGTGGAGATATCTGCGTAGACGATGCCGCTTTGCGCCGCATTGATGGTGACCACCAGATCGTCTTTGACCTGGATGTCCCCAGACAGGTAAGGCCTGGCCTGCATGCCGGTGAAGTTGACGGTGTAATGATAACGGTAGGCGCGGCCGAGCTCGGGTTTGATAAACCACTTGTCGGTTTTCTTCGGCCCCGGATCCTTCGGCGTAAAGGTCAGCGTGCTCTTGAGATCGTCGTCGTATACCGCGGTGACCACGATATTGGCGATATCATACTTGGCCATGTCTTCGGTGACGAAGAACTCCGGCTGGATGTACTGATAGAACGGGTCGTGGAGATCGTACTCTTTGAAGTACTGATCCAAATCGGCTTCGCCGACGATTGAGCGTATCGACGGCAGCTGAGTTTGCGGGTAAATGGTGGAGGACACCACGGCGTTCTCTTCATATTCGCGGGTGAAACTCTGAGTTTGCGAGATTTTGGACTCGAATTTTTCAAAGCTGCCGGCGTCGTTCAGCAAATTGAGACTCATGTCGATGCCGGTTTGGCTGCTCAGGATCTGCTCGACCTGCTGTTGTCCCCAGTTTCGCAGACTCTCCTTCCATTTTTCATAGGCGCCGGGTTCCATGCCCATCTCTTGCGCCGTCAACCCGATCTGCACGTCCACCTTGATCGCTTCCTTGGCGTAAAACTCCTGCTCGATCTTTTTCTCGTCGGCGGACCAGGTGTGGTAGTTGATGGTTTGCGCTACGGACTTGGCCTGCTCGCTGTTGTAGGTGACGATCACTTTGGCCGCCGACATGGAGGCATCCAGGGAGAGATCGAAGCGCACGCCGACGCTGGCGTTTTTATCGGTGCCTTTCAGTACCTGTTCAAACAGCGTGGCGCCTTCCCCGGTCAGCGACAGGCTGAATACGGTATTGTTGTCGCCGAGGCCGGAGGGGGACAGCGGCGTTGGGATCTGGCGATAGAACTTATCGTTGCCGTCGAGGATCAGCATGGCCTGCGCCGAGGTGTAGCGCGGTTGCATCAGTTCGATTTTTGCAGCGTCCGCCGGCATCAGTTCGCTGAGGAATTGATCGTCGCCCTTGTTGCCGTCGTAGAGCGCGACAAACCGGTTGAGCTGTTCATCGCTCAGGCCGGTATTCTTCTGCGCCTGGTCCATCGCGGTCTTCTTGGTGTTGTTTTCCGGGTCCGCTTCATAGGCCTGTTTCGCCTTGATGTAGTCGACAATGAGCTTGGATTTTTTATCCAGCGGGCCGTCTTTTCTGCCAAGGCCGTTATACAGCTGCAGGCGGATGCGGTCTTTCATTTCCGCATTCGGCTGCGGCAGCTGCACGGTGAATTGCGCGTAGCCGCCTTGGGTATCTTCGCTGCGGTATTTGTAAAACATGAAGCTCGGCGTATTGGTATCCCGTTTGGCAAACACCGGGATCTCCGGCACCACATAGAAGATATCCTTGCTGTCGCTGTCGCCGTAGCAGGTATACGCGTATTCCTTGACGCCCAAATACTCGGTGACGTCGATTTTTATCGATTGCTGCAAAGCGGTGGTTAACATAGGGCGGTCCTCTTGTTTATGTCACTTGTGGTATTGCAGTTTGATGGGGCCGGTGGTGGCCTGCAGGGGGCCGGAGTCGTAGTTTTTGGGGAATAGCGCCGCCGTTTTCCCTTGCCAGCGATAGTCCACCCGGCCGTTGAGGCCGGCGGCATGGGCGTTGATCCACCAGGTGGCCTGCCACTGCGCGGCGGAAAAGGCGAAGGTGAAGCTTTGTTTCTTGCCCTGGCCCGCCGGGAGATAGCTGGCGCTGCCGGAGATCGTTTTGAATTCGGACTTCAGAGACTCGGCGTCGAACAGCAGGCTATAGAAACCCACATCCTGCGGCGTCAGCGCGATGGCGTTCTGCCACGCCAGCCGGCTCTCGAAGCTGGTGTAATCGGCGAAGGTCACCTTGAGTGCGATATCGCTCACCGCCGCTGTCGTTTCCAGCGTCACTGGCGGGAAGCTGGGCCACGCCATCGGCATCTGTTGATCTGCCCAGTGCAGCTCTATCGCCATGATATTGAAGCCTTTCGGATCAAATCCCAGGCTGACGGTGCAGCGTTGAGGCTCGATCGGCTTATCCGGCCTGCTGGGTTCCGGCAGGGGCGTAGCGGTAAAGGAGATGATGCCGTCGGCCGGCAGCCGATTGAGCAATTCAGCAATGTCACGTTGCTGCTCCAGCAGATAGCGCTGGGGGACGGTGTCGTCGTATTCGATTTGGTAATTCAGCTTGTTGGGGATTTGTTCTGGCGACGAGATGTTGCGTAGCGTGTTGGCAATCAGCAGTGAGGCGGTGTTTACCAACGCCTGGCGAACGCGAGCTTGCGTCTGCTCTGAAGGCGCATTGTCGAACTGCGCTTGCACAATGACGACGCCGGCGTCGATTTGTTGGTTCAGCAGCCTGGCGATCGCTTCCGGTTGCCGCGCCTGCTCGTTGAAGGCCAGGGTGACAAACACGACCCAATCGGCCTGCAAACGGGCATTGACGCGGCTGTCGACGCTGAATCGGCTGCGGGTGAGAAAATAGACCTGGTCTTTTGTTCCCTGGATCGCGCCCGCCAGCCGGCCAGACTCCTCATGGGTCAACGCCATTTTTGACTGTTCAAATTCGACGCTGTAGGCGGCAGTAGCCGGCCGTTGCGCGAAGTGCAGCCACAGCGATTGCTGGATCTCCTCCTGCTCCAGGGTGATGGTTTCCGGAGCGGGAACGAAATGGCGGCGGATATAGTCCTCGATCGCAGTCCTGTCGACCGGCAGCTTCGGTGCAATGAAGGTCGCCAGGCCGCCGCCGGGGCTGGTCAGCAAATGCAACGAGCTGATCTTGCCGGCCGGCGTTTCCTGCACCACCTGCGGCGTATAGCTGCCGTAGGTGTAACAGCCGCTGGGGCGCGTTTGGTCGTGAAACGCCAGCGCGCGATCAAGAAGAAAGAAGTTTTGCAACGTACGTTGTGGATCCAATTCGTCGGTCATGGTGTATCACCCTTGATATCGATCGTTTGGTCGCCGGTGACATAAGGCGACCAGGGGCCAGTGGGAGTCTTGTAGCGGAAGCCGGCGGCGAAAATGGAGGTGACGTTCCATTTGTAGACGAAGCTCGGCTGCGAATGCGTAAAAGTGCGCTCGCTGGTGCGCTCGCTGTCCTGCGGCTGAAAACTCAATACGGCGCTGAGCAACTGCGGCGGCAGCCGAACGGTGATCGTCGCCTGTTGTGCGCCGAACTGCGGAAAACTGTAGGCGCCGATGGTGGCGTTTTGCACGATCGGGGCGGGTAACGGGACGGCGCCGCCGCCGGAAAGCGAATAGGCGGTCGCTTCGGCAAAAGTAGGATCGCCCAGGATCGGTGCGCTGAAATAGGGCGCCGATGCGCTGAGCGTCCACGTTTGGCGCCAGTCGGCGGAGTGATAGAGGCCGCCAAGTCGGCTTTGTTGGGCGAACGTTGGGTCGAGATACAGGGTCAGGAAGCGGCAAGGCAGCGCGGCGTAATCCAGTACCAGGTTATCCTCGTCGCAGCGACGTTGTTCGCCGGGCAGCGTGCGGTAAACGCCGTCTTGCGGGTAATTCACGCGGATCTGGTAGAAAAACGGCTGTGCATCCAGCGCGCTGTTGTGAAACTTGAAGGTTAACCAGGAGCGGTCGGGCCGCAGCGCCAGCGTTTGCGTTTGCTCGATCGGGTAGATATTGCCGGGCGGTACGGTCAGCTGAATATCGATCGAAACGCCGGATTGCAACCCCAGCGGATAGGCGTAAAAGACGTTGATCTCTCGCTCTCCCGCCAGCAGCGGCGGTGCGGTGGTGCGATGGATAATGGTATCGGGCGAAACTTTGGCGATCTGCTGCGCGGCGGCGAACGGATCCAGCGTGAAGCAAAGCGGCCGCTGAGTCAGCGCGACATTGGCCAGATCGCACCGGGTCCGGCCGGCATGCGGGGGCGGCGTCAGAAGGATCTGTGCCATATTGCCGGAGGCGGGGCCGACAGACGGCGCACCGTACAGGTTGTATAGCCGATCGAGTAAAGCCTGGCTGAGCAGCAGATCGCCGGCCGGATCGTTCGCCGGCGGCGGTGGGTCGATGTCGAGCGGCAAGCGGGTGAGGTTGCGGCTGAGGTAGAGGGTCAGCCCGTCGTAGGGAAAGACAATCCCGGTATCGCCCACGGCATGGGCGCCCTCCACGCCGGCGGCCAGGGCCAGGATCAGCGCACGGGCATCAAATTCCACCCGGTAGGCCAGACGCGGTGATACGCCTTCGACGAAACCGTCAAGACGCGCGTTGAAGCCTATCGTCTCATCGAGCAGGGTGCGCTCGATCAACTGAGTGCTTGTCGCATTGAGCAGAATGATGAATTGACTGCACTGTGCTGAATACCAGGTGGTGTTGTAGTGCCGGCCGTACAGATCGCTGTGGTAATCGATGGGCACGTCGAATCCCAGGCTGCCCGGCAAGACCGGCAGCGCCTTCACCGCGCAATCCGGATACTGTTGCTTAAATACCTGCAGGCTTTGTTCACCGGCGAACTGCAATTGCGTGGTGAAATTCAGCCAGCCGTAGAGGCTATCGGTACTGTAACTACGCACGATATCCAGCGAGAAAGCCAAAGGGTCGGCCGCCAGAATGCTGAGCGCCTGCGGATATAAATAATAGGCGTCGTTTTGTCGATACGCGGCGACGAAACGTTGATCATCGCAGATAATAATGCGCTGGAAGTCGGGATAGCCTTCATACATGATATTATTCGTCCGCTGCATTGATCATATTGTGGTAATCCTGGTGCCACTCGGCGGGTAGCGTTTTCAGCACGTTTTTTGGGCGTTGGTGATATTCGTCTTCATAGAGGTGTTGAACCAGCGCGTCACCGACCAACACGCCGTTAGCATAAAAAGTACTGAGGGCACATTGGTTTTTTTGCAGCGGAGAGTCAGCGCCGAGTTGCAGGTTATAAACGGTTAACTCACCGGGCTGGAGAGAGATGGCGGTAATCTCGCACTCACCGTGCCGGGTTTTAAGACACATGCCTGAGGTCAATTCACGGGCGAGAAAAATACCGTTTGCGGTGACGAAAGGGTGCCCCAGGCTGGCTTTTATACGATATTCACGTGCCGCCTGGTCGCGGGCGGTAATGTCAATGTAATGCTGCTCCTGCCCCGTGGTGATATTCTCAATTCGCTTGGGTTGGTTATTTCCGCAAATAACGAACTCATCCGTCGTGAGAGCATTGATCGGCTTTTCTGTACCATCCTGCATTAAAATCAACGTATCCTCTGCCAGGCAGCCATAAATAATCTGCATCGGTTTGATTTGTACGGTATTGAGCAGACGGCGATCCGGATCGCTTTCTTTGGGTGCGTTAGTAATAAAGGCGGCGATACTGCGGCCTTCAACATCAAGCGTAATTTTAAAAACGTAATAAACCATCTCGCCGGATTCAAAATCGACGCGGTTGAATTTCAGCCAGTCAAGATCCCAGGTGATGTTATTCCCGCTGATTCGGGTTGCGGCAGAATTAAAAATATTATAGCCGCCGTAAGGGGTGATCGGATCGCCACCGGCGCGGGTGCGGATAAGATAAATGGTATTGCTGGCGTTGACCGGCTTGCCATTGCTGAGATCAATATTGCCAAAATAGGTGATATTGCCTTTTATCGGCACTTTAACCGTGCCGTCCTGATCGTAGCCGGTGCGATAATCACAGTCGCCATCGTCACGCGTCAGGCAAATCTTAATCATGCGCTGGTTATACAGATTCCTGGGGGAATCATTGATCATTTCTTTCGGGTAGCTTTGCGTCGTGACGATTTCGGCGCCGTAAACGGTTTGCTGGCCGACCGTTTGTGCGAAGGTATAGATCACCGTAACCGGAAAGCTGCCGCCGGTCTGGCTTTGCGGATAGTCACCGCTGGCACCGATGGTGCAGTCCGCCGTGTAAACGTAGTCGCTTTTGTATTCCACCTTGCCGACGTTATCGGCGCCGCCGTCGAACAGGCCGAGGGTTTGCGTCACATTGGTCGCCTGAACCGGCAGAGAACCGATGGCGTCGGTTTGATAACGTTTACCGTCGGTGGAATCCAGCCTGACGATGCTGTACACCGGCTGAGCGCCGCCGGTGTTGGCCTCGCTCATCCGGCCCGCTACCCGTTTGACGCGTTTCGTCTGCTGCCAAAGTTGGCTGAATTGCGGTGCGGCGGCTGCGGTGACGCCGGCCAGTTTTAATTGAATATCATAAAATTCGGTTAAAACCGGATCGCCTGGCTCGATAAGAAATACGCCGCTGTTCTCGTATCGGTCGATAACGTTTTTTACGATGCGTTTCTCATCTGACGTATAATATTTTGCGAGCATAATATCGGCACCAATAAATTAATGGCATTGCCAGAGATGCACGCCATCATCATGGCGTGCCCATCATTTTAATAGACGTTATTTGCAGGTTTCTTTACAGTAAGCGTAAATGGCGCTCAGGCAATCTGAAGATAAATACTGTTCGAACTCCGCATCGGTGGGTTCAATATCGACATCCAGCGTCATTGCGTAAAGCTCTTGAGCAAACATGTCTTTGGTGGCAGTGGGTTTGTTTTTAAAATAGGTTTTGATTTTTCCTTTGCTCACTTTTCGAATCCAGGCAAACTCACCGCCAATGGCCACTTTTCCGGTGAAAGTGAAGTCTTTACTGGTATAAACACTGATGTCATTGGGGTAAACCTGATATCTTACCACCTGTTCCACGCCAATATTCTGATTGGTTTCTTCCCAGGTTTCTCTTTTTATTACATTCAACGCAAAATTTTTTCCATCGACCGGGCCATCTTTAGCATCGGCGGTGCCGCCAAATAACATCGGACAACCTCTGGCAAAACCTTCGCTCTTTAACCCTAATAGAATAAAATCGGAATTGCCGACAGCTTTGGGCGCGCTATCAAGAATGACATACTTTTTAATAGGCATAGTCAGATCCTTATACGCAGGATGGTATAAAAAGGAGGTGGTGAATCGCTTTGTCGCCGCGTTTTACTCACATTCAACAATAGCAATGGCGCTTAAAAAAGCAACACATACATAAAAATAAATTAAGTGTTTATTCTTGCATAACAGATAATCAATAAAATCACGGCGTTGTAAAAGAAGAGGAATAGTTTAAGAAATCAAAAAAACAGAATGTTTTTTGCGGTTTCTATTTCCTTATTGGCTTTAATTTTAATAAATCAATGTGTTGAGTGTGGTTATGGTTTTAAATAGCACTAATCATTAGTTGTTTAATCTTTTATATATAGTGAATTAATTTATCATTACTGTGCGCATCATTGACGGAGTAATAAATCAAATTCACAGCGGAATGATTGCCACGGTAAACAATCAAGACGGGAGAGGTGGGGCAGCAGGCTGCCCCAGGTCAGGGTTTAGGTTAACGCCCGCAGGCTGCCGATCTCTTCCCAACCGAAATGCGCCGCTTCGGCCAGTACGCCGCACACTTCATCGCCGGCGGCAACCACTGCCGCGTCGAGCGCAGCGCCCTGCAGCAGATGGCTGACCAGCAACGCGGTGAACAGATCGCCGGTGCCTTTGACCGCCGATTTGACCTTCGGATGAGTAAAGCACTGCGTTTCCTGCCGGGTGACCAGCATCAATCCCACTTCGTCTTCGTGTTGCGCTACGCCCGGTGCGCTGGTGACCAACACCCATTCGGTGGTGTCGTTCAACAGCGCCTGCGCGGCGTGTTGCGTCTGCTCGCGGCTGCTCAGTTGCCGGCCGCACAGCTGCTCCAGTTCGAAACCGTTCGGCGTCAGGCCGTTGGCCAGCCGCAGGAACGGCGAGCGATAGCAGTTGACGATGCGCTCATCCACGTAGATCCCCTCACCGTAATCGCCCATCACCGGATCGATATAGATGTTTATCTGCGGATTGAGCGAGCGCACCCGCTGCAGCCAGTTGGCCAGAATATGGCACTGCATCACGTCGCCCAGGTAGCCGACGATCACCGCCCGTGCGCGCTTCATGACGCCGCGGGCGATCAGGTCGTCGAGAAAACCGCCGAACCAATCGCCGGAGATGACGCCGCCGTGCGGTTTGCCGTAATAGGGCGGGCAGCCGAACAGCACGCTGGGCACCTGCAGCGCCTCCAGTCCCTTTTTCAGCAGAGCGCGGTAGGCGATGCCGTTGCCGACGCTGCCGTAGACCACCTGAGATTGAATGCTGATCACGTCGATAGACGGTGACCGCAAAGGTGAAGCCTGTTGCATGAGTTACTTCCTTGGTTCGTTGTTATCCAGCCAGCGCGCGAACACCTGCCGCGCGCGCTGTTCCAGCTGCGCGCCGTGGCGCGCGGCCTGGTCGCGCAGGGTCTGGGGCGCGATGCCGGCCAGTTCCAGCTCGCAGGCATGGCCAATCAGCCAGCGTTCGATATCGCGATAATCCGCCTCTAAATGGAACTGCAGGCCGAGCGCGAACCCCTGATAGTCGAAGGCCTGATGCGGGCATACCGCCGTGCCGGCCAGGCAGCGGGCGCCGTCCGGGATCATGAACATATCCCCGTGCCAGTGCAGTACCGGCGTGTCGGCCAGCGGCGCCAGCACCGACTCCTCTTCCGCCGGCGGCGTGGTCAGCGGGGCGAAGCCTATCTCTTTCACGCCGAGCGAAATAACCTCAGCGCCCAGCGCCTGGGCGATCACTTGCGCGCCGAGGCAAACCCCGAGGGTCGGCCGCCGCTGCGCCAGGCGCTGTTTGACCAGCGCGAATTCATGGTCGAGAAAATCATACCGCTGCTCGCCGGAAAAGTGCTGAGCGGCGCTGATCGGCCCGCCGAGCACCACCAACAGATCGGTCTCTTCATTATTGATAGCACGAATATCATCGCGGCCGGCATCGTAATAATCGATCTGATAGCCGCGCAGTGACAGCAGGGAACCGAGGATGCCCAGGTTTTCAAAGTTGACGTGCCGAATGGCGACGGCTTTTTTCATTGTTTAACCTCGCTAGCGTGAGTGAAGGGGATCAGCGCCAGCGACTCGCCCAGCACCGTGATGCCTTGCGCGCCGCTCTGGTAGACGATGCGGCGTTCGCTGACCTGGCTGAGCTGCACCTGATAACCCTGTGCGGCCGGGAACAGCGCGCAGGCCTGCTCCAGCTGATCGGCTGCCCACGGGGTGAACAGCTGCAGGCGGGCAAAGGCTTTTCCTGCATACTGAATGTCGAGCACGTAATGTTTATCCATGGAACCCCTTACTTTTGGCCGCAGAAGCTGCTAATCTTATTTGAACTAGTACAAAAGGATTTATGTATGACTTCATTGTATGCAAAAGGCGGCGGCGCTGTCCAGATTGCCGAGCAGATCGCAGCACGCATCAAAAACGGCGCGCTGCGGCCGGGCGAACTGTTGCCGCCGGTACGCCAGCTGGCGGCGGAGCTGGAGGTCAATCCGAATACCGTGGCCAGCGCATACGCCAGATTGCGCGATGCCGGCCTGGTGGCGACGCGCGGGCGGGCGGGTACGGTGGTGCTGGAGCCGCCGCTGGCGGCGGTGAGTGCGGCCTATGCGCCGCGCCAGGTGCCGGCGGGGATGTGCGATCTGGCCAGCGGCAACCTGGATGCCGCTTTGCTGCCGGCGCTGAGGCTTGGCGCGGCGGAGGTGTTCCCGCAGCAAAACGGCTATGACATCAGCGGCGACCTGCCGGTATTGACCGGTCTCGGGCGTGAGTGGCTCGGGCGCCAGGGCGTGGCCCTGGGGGAACCGGCGGTGTTTTCCGGCGCGTTGGACGCGATGGAAAAGGCGCTGCGCTGCCATGCCCAGCCTGGGGCGGCGGTGTGGGTGGAAGATCCCTGCTGGCCGCCGCTATTGACGCTGCTGCGTCACCTGCGCCTGCGGCCGCTGCCGCTGGCGGTGGATGAACAGGGCTGTCGGCTGCCGGAGAGTGGCACGGCTGACGCGGTGATCCTGACGCCGCGCGCCCATAATCCGACCGGCGCTTCGCTTTCAGCGCAACGTGCGCAGCAGTGGCGAGGTTTTCTGCGCGGCCATCCGCAGTGTCTGGCGATCGTCGACGATTTCTGGGGGCCGTTGTCGCAACAGCCGCTGCATCTGCCGTTCGACGGCGATCGCGGCCTGTACGTGCTGTCGCTCAGCAAGTTTCTCAGCCCGGATCTGCGCATCGCGTTGGCCTGCGGCAGCCCGACCTTGCTGCAGGCGATGCGCGCCGATCAGTACATCAGCGAACGCTGGGTCAGCCATATCTTGCAGCAGATCGCCGCCAGACTGTGGGAACAAGCCTTGCAGGAAGGGCAATTGCAGCGGGCGCAACAGGCGTATCAGGCCAGACGGGACGAGCTGGTCCAGCGGCTCAATGCGTTGAATCACACGGCGCTGGCGGTAGGTGAAGGGCTGCATCTGTGGGTGCCGGTGCGTTCGGAAACCGCCGCCGCGCAGCTGATGGCGCAGCGGGGATGGCTGGTGCAGGGCGGTGAGCCTTTTCGCCTGAAGTGCGGTCCGGCGCTCCGCGTCAGCCTGGCGAACGTCACGCCGTCGCAGTTGGCGCCGCTGGCGCAGGATCTGTCCGAAGCCATGCGGGCGGCGGCGGCGATCAACTAAGCCGGCGTCAAACTCTCCTCCGCCAGTAACTGCAGCGAGGCTAACCGGGCGGCCGGTTCGGCGATCGGCGTGTCGATGATGAACTCTTCCACGCCGTACTGTTGCTGCAGCTGCGCCAGTTGCTGATGCACCTGCTGCGCGGTGCCGAGCAGAATATGGCTTTCCCGCGGCTCGATGCGGTAGTCGGTGGCGCCGGCCTGCTGCACGAAACTCTCCGCCTGCGCCAGGCTGCCGACGGTCACACTCTGCTCACCGGCAACGTGCACGCGGTATTGCCGAATGTCGGCCGCCAATGCCGCGGCCTGTTCCTCGCTGGGGGCCACGATCGCCGCCACCGCCAGCAGCGCCTTGCGGCCGCCGCTGTGTGCGGCGTAGTGCTCCAGCGCGTCGCGGATATCCTGCGGATTGCCGTTCAAATGCGCGGCGAACACGAAGGCCCAGCCGGACTCGGCCGCCAGCGTTGCGCTTTCTTTACTGGCACCGAGCAGAAAACGCTGCGCGCCCTGCGGCGGCAGCGGTGTGGCGCTCAGGCCGGGCTCGGCGTCGTCGTTCAGATAGGCGGTCAACTGCGACAGCTGCTGAGGAAAGTCCGGCTTGCGTTGCCGATCGTGGGCCGCCTGCAGCGCCTGGGTTGCGAGCGGCAGCCCGCCGGGCGCTTTGCCCACCCCGAGATCGACGCGTCCCGGCGCCAGCGCCGCCAGCAGGTTGAAGTTTTCGGCCACCTTGTAGGCGCTGTAGTGCTGCAGCATCACGCCGCCGGAGCCGATGCGAATGCGCGTCGTCTGGCCGAGCAGGTAGCCGATCAGCACTTCCGGCGACGGGCAGGCGAGCTGCGGCGTGTTGTGGTGCTCGGCCAGCCAGAAACGCCGATACCCCCAGCGTTCCGCCCGTTGCGCCAGCTGCAGCGTGCGCGCCAGCGCCTGCGCGGCGCTTTCCCCGTCGGCGATCGGACTTTTTTCCAATATGCTCAAGGCATAAGCCATTTTTCCCGCTCCTTTCATCATCAGATATGCCTGACAAATACCATGCGGGCGGCGCGCGGCTTAATACTGATTGGCGATAGGATATTCCATTGATCCAAAACGGATTTGGATATGCGCAGAACGGTAAAGCGCCGCGATTTTACCGCTCCAGCCAGGCCTTCAGACGAATGGCGTCACGGTAGTGGCCGTAGCGCGGCTGCGCGCCAAGCAAGATCATCACCACCGGCTGCCCTTTGATGGTGGTGCGCATCACCAGGCAGTGACCGGCCTCGTCGGTAAAGCCGGTTTTCTGCAGCTGGATCTTCCAGGCCGGGTTGTTGATCAGACCGTTGGAACTGCGATAGACCAGCTGGCCGCGGCCAGGACGCACGATCAGCTGCTTGTCGGTGCTGAAGCGGCGAATCAATGGATAGCGATAGGCGTGATTGACCATTTTCAGCAGATCGCTGGCGGTGGCTACGTTGCGCGGCGTTAGCCCGGTCGGATCGTAGAAACGGGCGCGTTTCATGCCGATGGCGCGCGCTTTCTGATTCATTTTCGCCACGAAGGCCTTGCGCCCGCCGGGATAACTGCGGCTCAGCGCCGCGGCGGCGCGGTTCTCCGAAGACATCAGGGCGATGTGCAGCATGTCGCGGCGGCTGAGCACCGAGCCGATGGTCAGCCGCGAATGGGTTTTTTTCAGCAGATCGCGATCGGCGGCGGTGACTTTGAGTTGACTGCCCATGGGGCGTTTGCTGTCCAGGGCGACCATGGCGGTCATCAGCTTGGACAGAGACGCGATCGGCAGCACGCGGTTCGGTTGCTTCTGATAGAGCGTTTTTCCGGTACGCTGATTGACGACCAGCACCGATTTGGCATTCAACACCAATGGCGGCGCGGCGGCATGGGCGGGCGCCAAAACGAACAGCAGGCTGAACAGGGCGGCGGCGCCGAAGCGCCGGACGGACAGACGGAGAACAGGGAGAAATAAAAGCATAGCGACGGCAATAGTGACCCTAAGTGATTAAAAAATATCAAAAGAGTCTGCCCGGCAAATGTGAAGGAAATAGGGTGATAATCGCTCAAACTGTTACAGCAATCCCTTTTGCCGCAGCGTGAAGCGGGTGGCTTCGTTCAGATCGTAGTCCGCCAGGCGTTCGCGCGGCACCCAGGCGTAGTCGTCGAATTCATCGTTGATCGTCACGTCGCGGTTGGCGGCGTGGCAGTCGAAAATCAGGTAAATCATGTAGATTTGTTCCCGGCTGCCGTCGGCGTAGGTTTTGATGCGCACGTCGTCGCGGAAGGTCCAGGGCGTGATGCGCTCGAGGATCAGTGCGGGGCCCAGCTCTTCGCGCACTTCGCGCCGCAGCGCTTGCTCTATCCGCTCACCCGGCTCGACGCCACCGCCGGACAGCGCCCACTGGCCGGGAAATACGCCCTTGTGCGCGGCCATTTTGCACAGCAGGAAGGCGTTATCGTTTTCAATCAGCGGGCAGACAATGATGCGTTGGCGCATGGAGGACTCCTGTCAGAAAGCAAAGCCGCAGGATAGCAGATTTGGCGGCGCAGGGCGGGAAGGTCGATCGCATTCTGTGCGGCGGCGGGAAATCCGGTCGGCATTTGTCATGGGGTTGCCTCCGGCTTTGTTTTCTTCAACGGGAAATCAATCGCAGGTGTTATTAAGTATCAATTCGAATAATTTCGCGTCAGGATAAAGCAGGGATTTTAACCTATCATGGAGTTGATAACGTATGCCTAATGGAATAAAACCGCTGTGCCTGATGACTCTGCTGCTGCTGTCGGCCTGCCACAGCGCGCCGGTCAGCCAGCCCCCTCAAGACGCCACGGCGACAGCCCCTATCGATGCCACCAAATCGCTGTTCCCGCTGGGGAACTATTCGCAGTCTGTCGATAAATGGTTGCCGCCCGGTCCGCAGCGGCGGGTGTCCGTGATGGATGCCGCCACGCAGCAACGTCATTTTTCCGCCCTCAAATCTCACTATTTTGGCATGGGGCCGAACGATGAATCCCCCTGGAATCCGCATTACATCGCTGCCGTCCTGAACCGCGAAGCGGAAAGCCACCGTGATGCCGCAATGGATAAATACCTTGGCCGTGGAAGTGTCTCTTGGGGGGAAAACTTCAGGACTCACACCGACCGCTGGAAACAGCAAGTCAGAGATAACGCGTCTACGGACATTAGCCAGGTTTATCATTCTTCGGCCCGAGGCATTGCGGTCAGGGAGACGCTGGTCAGGATCCTGCCGACGGACGATCCGGCTTATGACGATCCTCGCCTGGCTGGGCAAGGTTATCCCTTTGATAATTTGCAGGATTCGTCTATCCGCCCCGGCACTCCGGTATACGTTATTACGCAAAGCCGCGATAAACGCTGGAAATACGTCATGTCGCCTACGGTGATCGGTTGGGTGCATAGCGAAGACATCGCGGCGGCGGATCAGCGGTTTGTCTCCGAATGGCTGGCGCTGGCGGGGAAAAATCTGGGGGCATTCATTAAACAGCCGGTTTCGGTGCAAACGGGCGGCCAGTTTTATTTTACGGCGCGCCATGGCACGATTCTGCCATTTTACCGTCACCGACAGGGCCTTTTTGTGGTCGCCGTGCCGGTACGCCGAGAGGATGGCCGCGCACAGATGCGCCGGGTCGTTGTCAAGAAGGGGGAATTTGCCGCCATGCCGTGGAAAATGACGCCCGAACATCTTGCCGTACTGATGCGGTCAATGAGCGGCAGGCCTTATGGTTGGGGGAACTATAACTTCAATAATGACTGCTCCGCCGAACTGCGCAGTCTGTTGATGCCTTTTGGCCTCTTTCTTCCCAGAAATTCCGCCGCGCAGATACAGGCGGCCACCCGGGTGGTTGATCTTGCTCAAGCGAACACCAGTGAACGGCTGCGCTATCTCAAAGATCACGGCAAACCCTTTACCACGCTGGTTTACATTCCGGGCCATATCATGCTGTATATCGGCAATGCGCTCGTTGACGGCCAGATTGTGCCGATGACGTACCAGAATATCTGGGGGCTGCGCCCGGCAGATTCAAAGCGCCGCAGCATTATCGGCGGCGCAGTCTTTTTCCCGTTGCTGGCGACCTATCCTGAAGATGCCAGCCTGATGTCGCTGGCGGGCAAGGCGCAGTTCGCACTGGGATTTATTGAATAGCCCATTCTTTAGCTGATAAAGCGACCGCGAATGCGGCCGCTTGTTGTGCGGTGACAAATCGAACTGCGCTAAGTGCCTAGCCGGCGCTGGATAATTTTATCGTGCTCATCCGTCAGGTTAGCGTAATTCCAAATAAATAATCCGCCAAGGTTAAAGTCCAAAACCTGATCGATAAAGTAATTTAAACTCCAGTCGGTCAATCCTTTGGTCGTCAGGGCCAGAATGCATTTTTTATTTTCGGCCCCGTTCGCCAACGATTGTTTTAATGCCGGGATCACATTAGCGAGAATATCGTCATTGCTCCACATCGCTGCCGCATAACAGTAATGGATAAAGCGGTCGCATTGGTCTGATTGAATGATTTTTCTGACTTTCTCGTTGAGCTTGTTGCCATTTTCCGTATTGGGGTGGTTGTAAGAATAACCGGCAATAAAACCAAAGCTGGTCTCTTTCCCGGCCTCTTTTAGCCGTTTCATGGCTTCGATGACCCGTTCGGTGTTCATATTGCATTCGTCATCAAAATCGACGCCATCCCAGCCCCGACCGACCGTGGCCGCGACGATCCTCAACACTTCATCCTCATTGGCCGGCTTTTGCTGCGGGGAGCATCCGCCGCCGCCGTAAACCCATAGCGTCTTTCCGTTAAAGCCGGGAAGCGTATCGGGTTTGTTTTGTTTTTCCGGGCTCCATCCTGGCTGGGCTGAGGTGCCTGTGGTTAAGCCATCAAGGTTGGTTACCATGCCGTACATCATGACATCGAACGCTTTATGCGGTTGGCCAGCCAGAGACTGGCTCCATCCGCCCGTAATAAACTTGTTCATTGTCGTTATCTCCTTATTGAGCGTGTTCCTTAAATGAATGTGTCTTGCATGATGGAGGGTATCAGCCGCTATATTCATTTAGCCATTGTGCGGTTGCTGAACGGGCAAGGGATGAAAACTTTTTAAAATGAAATGACGTTTTTATGACGAAAATATTAATGATCTGGAGCGCTGAAAATCATTAACGCCGAGCGATAAAGCTTGTTATAACAGCGTGGACGATCTGGGCTAACGGCAATAGGCAGGATAAGGCGTTATGGTGCAAAGGGCAGCGGAAAAGATGCACAAGCTGGATTTTGATGATGAAGTGACCGGGCTGATCTACGGCCATGCGTTTCGCTCCGGCGAGCCGCCGGCGCGCCTGAACTCGCAGCAGGTTTGCCTGGCTTACCAAACGTTGTCGCCCGGCGACGGTTTTATCTGGCTGCACCTCAATCTCAACCACGCGGCGGCGGAGAAGTGGCTGAAAAACCATTTCGCCATTTCCGATTTTTTCTTTCACGAAATTCGTCACGGTTCCCACACTACGCGCATCGAGCGGCAGGGCGACGATCTGTTCGCCGTCCTCAACGACGTGATCTTCCACCCTGAAGACAACAACCCGGAAACGGCGACGCTGTGGCTGTATTGCCGCCGTGGGCTGGTGGTGACCGTGCGTCATAAACCGGTGCGATTGATCGAGCGGTTGCTGGGCCGCCTGACGGCGCTGCAGCTGGCGTCGTCCACCGAACTGCTGGCGCACCTGCTGGAAGAGCAGGAGGATGTGCTGGAGCAGGTGGTGCGGCAGGCCAACCAGTATGTCGATACCATCGAGGATCGTCTGCTGACGAGCCGCGTTAAACGCAACCGCGCCGAGCTGGGGCGCATGCGCCGCATGCTATTGCGCTTTCAGCGCCTGTTGGCGCCGGAGCCGGCCGCGCTGTTTCGCCTATTGAACCGGCCGCCGAGCTGGCTGAGCCGTGAGGTGGTGCAGGATCTGCGGCAGTTTACCGAAGAGTTCACCGTAGTGTTGAACGATCTCGCCAGCCTGACCGAACGCATTCGGCTGCTGCAGGAAGAGCTGGGCGCCAAACTGATGGAGCAGAATAACCGCACGCTTTACACCCTGACGGTGATCACCGTGCTGGCGTTGCCGATCAACATCGTCGCCGGTTTTTTCGGCATGAACGTCGGAGGGATACCGCTGGCCAGCAATCACCACGGTTTTATCCTGCTGGTGTTGCTGGTCGGCAGTTTCACGCTGATCGCCGGTTATCTGGCGTTCAGGCGCAGGGACGAGTCGTAATTACAGGCGGGCGCGGTACTCTTCTTCCAGCCGGGCATGGGTGCTCCAGAACGGCTGCGGCGCCCGATCGTGCAGGCGATCCAGCAGAATATCCAGATGGGTATGCCAGCCGCCGGCGACGCTGAGCATCTCGTCGCGGTTAGCCAGGCGCCGGTGGGTGACCGTCAGCAGCACCGCGTTTCCCTGTTCCGTCAACTCGAAGGTCACTTCGGAAGGGCGCCCCTGATCCTGTTCGGCCCAGGTAAAGCTCAGCAGGCGCGGCGGGAACAGGCAGGTGATGTGGCCGCGGTTGCTGACGCAGCCGCCGTGCTGTTTGTACTTGGCCGGCGGTTGCTCGTGCTCGCCCGCCAGATCGGAGTTGCGAAACTCCAGCTCCAGCGGCGCGCCGTTTTCCAACTTCATGGCGCCGGCCGCCAGCCAGGTGGCGCGCTTGTCGGATTCGGTCAGGTAAGCCCACACCCGCTCGATGGGGCCGGGCAGCAGCCGCTGGATGCGCAGCGTGCCGGGTTCGATAATCATGCCGTAATCATTCATGGTTCACTCCTTGGGAGGAAGCTGTTCGGGCTGCAGCAACGCCTGTTCGAGCGCATCCAGCCGTTCAGTCCAGAAATGTTCATAGGTTTGCAGCCAGTGCATGGCCTGCGCCATAGGCTCGGGTTCGAGCCGGCAGATATGGTTTCTTCCTTGCACGGTGCGTTGCACCAGGCCCGCATGTTCCAGTGCTTTCACGTGCTTGGAGGCGCCGGCGAACGACATCTGCAACGGCGCGGCCAGTTCGCCGATGCTGCGTTCACCGCCGGCCAGCGCGCGTAACATCGAGCGGCGGGTCGGGTCGGCCAGCGCATGAAAAATGGCGTCCAGCTGTGAGGAAGATAATTCAACCATATGGTTGAATATAGATCAGGCAGGCTAATATTCAACCGTTTTGTTGAATATTTTTTGCCCCGGCGCCAAACCGGGGCGAGGATCAGGCGTCGGCGTGCGCCAGCAGGGCGTTGAGCAACACGTCGGCGCCGGCGGCGGCCCAGGCGGGGGTGATATCTTCCCGTTCGTTGTGGCTGATGCCGTCCACGCAGGGAATGAAAATCATGGCGGTCGGGGCGACGCGGTTAAGGTAACAGGCGTCGTGGCCGGCGCCGGAAATCATGTCGCGATGGCGATAGCCCAATGCCTGCGCGGCGTGACGCACGCTGCCAATACACCCCGGATCGAAGGCGATCGGGGGATACTGGAAGATGCGCTCGGCCCGGGCGGCCAGGCCGCCGCCGTTGACCTTGTTTACCGCCGCCAGTAGGCGCTGCTCCATCTGCGCCAGAATAGCCTCCTGCGGATGGCGGAATTCGACGCTGAAAAAGACGCGCCCCGGCACCACGTTACGCGAATTGGGGGTGATTTGCGCCATGCCCACCGTGGCGCGCGCGTCGGGCGCGAAATCCCAACCGATGCGGTTGACCGCCGTGACCAGCGCCGCAAAGCCGAGCAGGGCGTCGCGGCGCCGATCCATCGGCGTGGTGCCGGCATGGGCGCTGAAGCCGACGACCTCCAGTTCATACCAGCGCTGCCCTTGTGCGGCGGTGACTACGCCGATGTCGAGATGCTCCGCTTCCAGAATCGGCCCCTGTTCGATGTGCAACTCGAAGGCGGCATGGATCGGCGTACCGCCCACCGGATACTCGCCGGCGTAGCCGATGCGCTCCAGCGCGTCGCCGAGGCTGACGCCGTGCTCGTCGCGGCGCGTCAGGCCGTATTCCAGGTCGAATACCCCGGCGAACACGCCCGAGGCGATCATCGCCGGCGCGAAGCGCGCGCCTTCTTCGTTGGTCCAGTTGATCACTTCAATCGGGCGTTCGGTGACGATCTGCCGATCGTTAAGGGTACGAATAACCTCTAATCCGGCCAGCACGCCGTAGATGCCGTCGAAACGGCCGCCGCGGGGCTGCGAATCACCGTGCGAGCCGGTGACGACCGGCGCCAGCTCGGGGCGAGCGCCTTCACGCCGCAGGAACATGTTGCCCATTTTGTCGACGCGTACGGTGCAACCCGCCTCCAGCGCCCAGGCGCGCAGCTGATCGCGCGCTTGCCGATCTTCTTCACTCAGCGCCAGCCGGGTGACGCCGTTATTGGCGATGGCGCCGAACTGCGCCATCGTCTGCAGGCTTTGCCACAGGCGCTCGCCGTTGACTCGATACGTCATTGATCTTCTCCCGGCGTTTTAGCGGTGTAGCGGAAATCGCAGCAGGGGGCGCCGGACATGATGGTCTGGCTGCGCTGCAGGTCGACGTCAGGGGCATAGCCAACGATAAACTGACTGTCGCGAGCGCAGGAGAGCAGGTGGCCGATCTCCCCCAGCCCCATCTCGTGATACATCTCGGCGTAGCGGCAGCGGGTGACGTTATAGTCGAAGTGCTGCGCGTCCTGATTGATCACCTCGACGCGCAGCGCATCGTCTTTTTCCCACAGGTACTGCAAGGCGGCGAAGCTGCGCAGATCCGCGCCGTTCGGTTCCTGGGCGGCGAACTGTTTGCCCGCCTCGATGGCGGCATTCTCGATGGCTTCGCCGATTACCGCCTGAGCGCGCGCCTTGCCGATTTCACGCACCAGAATCTGGTAGATCGGCTTGATGATCTCCGCCTCGATCTTTCTGCGGGCCAAAATGCCCAATTCGTTTTTTGCACAGCTCATCGCCTTGCTCCTCTTGATTTATTGTGGTTTGGCGCCGCCCAACACGGTTTGCGGCTGCCATTTGCCGTCAACCACCCGGTACAGGGTGAAGCTCGGCTGTTGCAGGTTGCCTTGCGCATCGAAGGCGATGTCGCCGGTGACGCCCTGGTAATGTATGGCGCGCAGTTTCGGCAGATAATCGGCCGGATTGGCCGAATCGGCTTGCTCAATGGCGGCGATCAGCACCCGGGTGGCGTCGTAGGCGAAGGGCGCATGCAGCTCGATGTGGGTGTGATAACGATCGCGGTAGGCTTGTTCAAACGCCTTGCCGCCCGGCATCTGTTCCAGCGGCAGCCCCGGCTCCAGCGCGACGACGCCTTCGCCTTCCCGCTGCGCCAGCGTCAGGAAGGTTTGGCTGACGAAGCCGCCGGCGCCCATCAGCTGCGCGTTCATGCCCAGCTGTTTCAGTTTGCGCGCCAGCGGCGCCGCCTGCGAATCCACGCCGCCGAAGAAGATCAGATCGGCGTTTTTACTGCGGACGGTGGTCAGTACGGCGCTGAAATCAACGGTCTTGTCATCCACATACTCACGGGTGACCGGCTGCACGCCCTGGGCCTGCAGCGATTTGATAAACTCGTCCGCCAGCCCCTGGCCGAAAGCGGTGCGATCGTCTATCACTGCGATGCGCTTGGCTTTCAGCGTCTTCACCGCATATTGCCCGGCGTAGTTGCCGCCGTCGTCGTCGTGGCCCATCACGCGAAAGCTGGTGTCAAAACCTTGCTGCGTGTAGCCGTGACCGGTCGCCACCGGCGCCACCTGAGCGATGCCGGCGTCGTGATAGATGCGCGCCGCCGGGATGCTGGTGCCGGTGTTCCAGTGGCCGACCACGCCGGCGACGCCTTCGTCGACCAAACGCTGCGCCACGGCCACGGCGGTGCGCGGGTCGGACTGATCGTCCTCGGACACCAGCTTGAAGGTGACCGGTTTGCCGTTCAGCGTCGGTTTCTGTGCGTTAGCATCGGCGATCGCCAGCCGTGCGCCGTTTTCGAGATCTTTGCCGATGCGCGCGGAAGGGCCGGTCAGCGGCCCGGCAAGACCGATCAACACGGTGTCGTCCGCCAGCGCCGGGAGGCTCAGGATCATTGTCATGGCGGCCAGCGCCAATGGCTTGATGCGAATGTTCTGCTGCATGTCATACTCCTGGTGCGGTTAAAGGTAACAACGGTTATTCACCCAAATAGATCCGTTTGATTTTTTCATCGTCCAGCATGTCGGCGGAGCGGCCGCTGTGGCTCAGGCTGCCGCTGTCCAATACGTAGGCGCGATCGGTGGACGCCAGCGCCAGGCGGGCGTTCTGCTCGACCAACAGCAGCGTGACGCCGTCACGGGCTAACTGCTTGATGACCGAGAAAATGGCCTCCACCACAATCGGCGCCAGCCCCATCGACGGTTCGTCCAATATCAGCAGCCGCGGGCGGCTGAGCAGCGCGCGGCCCATCGCCACCATCTGTTGTTCACCGCCGGAAAGCAGCCCGGCCGGTTGATGCAGGCGCTCGCTCAGCCGTGGGAAGGTGGCGCACACGCGTTCGAAATCTTGCCGCACCGCCGATGCGTCACGCCGCGCATAGGCGCCCAGCTGCAGGTTTTCTCGCACCGTCAGGCGGGTGAAAATGCCGCGTCCCTCCGGCACCATCACCAGCCCTTGTTGCAGCAAGCGGTGCGGCGGCATGCCGCGAATCGGACGGCCGTCGAACAGGATGTCGCCCTCAAACGGCTGCAGGCCGGTCAGCGCCCGCAGGCTCGAGGTTTTTCCCGCGCCATTGGCGCCGATCAGCGTCACCTGTTCGCCGGCGCTCACCGTGAAATCGATGCCTTTGACCGCATGAATGCCGCCATAAGACACTTTGAGTCGTTTAACGCTCAGCAGGGCTTCAGACATGCGCGCCGCCTCCCAGATAGGCTTGAATGACCGCCGGTTCGCGCCGCACCTGAGCCGGTTCGCCTTCGGCGATCGCTTTGCCGTAATCCAGCACCGTCAGCCGATCGCACAGACCCATCACCAGCTTGACGTCGTGTTCGATCAGCAGCAGCGTTTTGCCGCTGTCGCGGATGCGCAGCAGCAGTTCGCGCAGCGCCACTTTTTCTCCGGCGTTCATGCCGGCCGCCGGTTCGTCCAGCGCCAGCAACCGGGGCTCGGTCGCCAGCGCGCGGGCGATCTCCAGCCGCCGCTGATGGCCGTAGGCGAGATCGCCGGCGCGGTAATGGGCGAATTGGCTGATGCCGACGTACTCCAGCAGCGCATGAGATTTATCGCGCACCGCCTGTTCCTCCTCCCTGGCGCGACGGTGCCGGGCGATCGCCGCCCACAGGCCGTTGCGGGTGCGCACGTGGCAGCCGACCATCACGTTTTCCAGCACGCTCATTTCATTGAACAACCGCAGGTTTTGGAAGGTGCGGGCAATGCCGGCCTGCGCCACTTTGTCGATCGCCTGGGGTTTATAGCGCTGGCCCGCCAGGCGGAACTCGCCCGCGTCGGCGCGATACAGGCCGGTGATCAGGTTGAAGCAAGTGGTCTTACCGGCGCCGTTCGGCCCGATCAGGCCGTAGATTTCCCCCTGGCGGATGCTCATGCTGACGTCATCCACCGCCGTCAGGCCGCCGAAGCGTTTGCTGATATGGTGTAAAGCGAGCAGCGGCGTCATGCGGCGTTCCCCCGTGCGTGGCGGGCCGGCCACAGGCCCGCCGGGCGATACAGCATCACCAGGATCAGCGCCAGGCCGTAAAACAGTTGGCGAATGATTTCCGGGTCGATCAGCACCTGGCCGAACAGCGCCTGCTGCAGCGGCCCCATGCTGCTGCGCAGCAGCTCCGGCAGGGCGGCCAGCAGCAGCGCGCCCAGGATCACGCCGGGGATGTGCCCCATGCCGCCGAGCACCACCATCGCCAGTACGGCGATCGATTCCTGCAGGGTGAACGATTCCGGCGACACGAAGCCCTGAAACGCGGCGAACAGCGCGCCGGCCACGCCGCCGAAGGCGGCGCCGATGGCAAAGGCCAGCAGCTTGAAGTTGCGGGTGTTGATGCCCATCGCCCGCGCGGCGTCCTCGTCTTCGCGGATCGCCGTCCACGCGCGGCCGATGCGCGAGTTCTGCAGCCGCAGGCTGATAAACAGGATCGCCAGCAGCAGGGCGGCGAACAGGTAGTAATACAGGTACAGGCCGGAAAAACGCACGCCGAACCACTCATGCATGCCGGAAAACTTCAGGCCGAACAGGCTGACCGGATCGATGCCGGAAATGCCTTTGGGGCCGTTGGTGAGGTTGACCGGGCGATCCAGATTGCGCATCAGAATGCGCACGATCTCGCCGAAACCGAGCGTGACGATCGCCAGATAATCGCCGCGCAGCCGCAGCGTCGGCGCGCCGAGCAGGATGCCGCACGCCGCCGCCAGCAGCGCCGCCAGCGGGATCAGCCCCAGCATTGACAGGTGCAGCCCGTCGGGGAACCACTGCAGCAGCAGCGGGAATTGCTGTGTCAGATGCGGTGACGACAGCAGCGCGGCCAAATAGGCGCCGACGGCGTAAAAGGCGATAAAGCCCATGTCCAGCAACCCGGTCATGCCCACCACGATGTTCAGCCCGAGCGCCAGCATCAGGTACAGCAGGGCGAAGTCGACGACCCGCACCCAGTAGTTGCCCCCGGCGGCGCCCGCCACCCAGGGCGCCAGCAGCAGCGCGAGAATGAACAGCGTCAGCCCCAGCCTGGCGCGGCGCGGCGTGGCCAGAGGAACGGGAGGAGTCAAAACGGTCATGGTGATGTCCTTATGCGCGCGTGGCGATGCGTTCGCCCAAGAGCCCGGAGGGGCGGAAGACCAGCACGGCGATCAGCACCAGAAACGCGAACACGTCCTGGTAGTTGCTGCCGAACACGCCGCCGGTCAGCTCGCCGAGATAGCCGGTGCCCAGCGATTCGAACAGGCCCAGCAGCAATCCGCCGAGCATCGCGCCGCGCAGGTTGCCGATGCCGCCGAGCACGGCGGCGGTAAACGCCTTGATGCCCGGCAGAAAGCCCATCGAGAAACCGGCGTTGCCGTAGTTGCTGGCCATCATGATGCCGGCCACCGCCGCCAGCGCGCCGCCGAGCGCGAAGGTCAGAACGATGATGCGGTCAGGACTGATGCCCATCAGGCCGGCGACCTGCGGGTTTTCCGCCGTGGCGCGCATGGCGCGGCCGAAACGGCTGTGTTCGACCAGCAGCCATAAGCCGGCCATGACCGCGACGGCCACCGCCAGCGTGACGATCGCCGTGCCGGTGATCACCGCCGGCGCATGCCCGCCGCTGCCTGCGGTCAGGGTGATGGGGGTCATTGGCAGCAGCTGCGGAAACATCAGGGGATTGCGTGACCAGATCAGCATCGCCAGGGTTTGCAGCAGCAGCGAGACGCCGATACCGCTGATCAGCGGGGCCAGGCGCGGTGCATTGCGCAACCGGCGGTAGGCGAGACGCTCGATCGCCATCGAGGTGATGGCGCAGACCGCCATGGCGAACAGGGCCGCCAGCAGCAGCGTGGCATACGGCGGTAACGCGGGAAAGTGGTGTTGCAACACGCTTATCGCCGACAACGCGCTCAGCGCACCGACCATCAGCACGTCGCCGTGCGCGAAATTGATGATGCGCAGGATGCCGTACACCATGGTGTAACCGAGCGCGATCAGCGCATAGATGCTGCCGAGCATCAAACCGTTGACGGTTTGCTGTACCAGCGTATCCATAGAGAGAGTCCGGAGATAATGAGTCAGGAGGGTCACAGTAGAGAATTTAAAAAAATTGTAAAATACGGAAAAATACTTTCTTATACAAAAAACGAGTGATTTTAATGCGTTGATTTTTATGTATATTGAATCCATTCCTTCAGTGTCGATTTCCCCAAAACAGTCAATATATGAAAAAAACAGAACAGTACGATGAGCCATTGCCGATGCTGCCGAACGATCCGCCGCTGCGCGCCGTGCGGGCGTTCGAAGCCATCGCGCGCCTGGGTGGCATCAGCGCGGCGGCTAACGAGCTGATGATTTCGCCTTCGGCGGTCAGTCATCAACTCAAAACGCTGGAGGCATTTTTGCAGATGCCGTTGACCGAACGGCAGGGGCGTAACCTGGTGCTGCGCAGCGAGGGGCGGGAGTATTACCGTTCGATTCGCTCGGCGTTCAACGTGCTGCGCCAGGCGACCGAACACGTGCGCGAGCAATCCGCGTCGCGGCAGGTGACCATCAGCCTGATCCCGCTGTTCGGCATGGGTTGGTTCATTCCGCGGCTGCGCGGTTTCCTGCGCGAAAATCCGGATATCGACATCAATGTGGTCTACGCCAACCACCGCAATTACCTGAGCGACGCCGCCGACCTGTCGATCCGCTTCGGGGTCGGGCAGTGGACCGGCTATCGCAGCGAGAAGCTGATGTCCGGCAAAATGGTGCCGGTGTGCAGCCGGGCATTCAGTAAACTGCATGGTTTGCTCGATACGCCGGAGCAGCTGGCGACGCTGCCGCTGCTGCACGACGAGGAGCGCAATACCTGGATGCAATGGTTTCAGCAGGCCGGCGTCAAGCGCCCGCTGCGCAGTATCGGCCCGATGTTTGAGGACGGATTGTTGACGTTGGCGGCGGTGCAGGCGGGGTTAGGGTGCGCGTTGATGCGTGAACCGTTAATCGCCCAGTACCTTGAAAGCGGTGAGTTGATTAAAATGTTCGATCTGCCGATCGACGACGGCCGCGATTATTACCTGTGCGCTCGACTGGATAGCGAGCTGTCGCAGGAAGGCGAAAATCTGCGGCAGTGGCTGCGCCGCGAAGCCGATGAGAGCCGGCTCGCGTAACGCCGGGCGGAAACAGGGGGGAGCCGGACGTTCATTTCACTTTCCCACGACGCACGCCACGCCAACAGGAAAGTAATAGGCCCTCCGGGGTGGGCGTTTTTAAACCGTTGCTCACCGGCGATGATTGCTGAAGCTTCAACGCGCGATGCTGTCACTGGCGAAGATGACGGCTATGCTTAACTTGCCGATCACGTGGCGCGACGGCCACAAAGTGACAATAATTCCCACTCTCAGCGCAACGTCAAGGAGCGAGCAGATGTCTGTCGGCAATGATACGGAAACCGTGAATAAGACGGGGCTGGCGCCGCTGGCGTTGGGCGCATTGGGCGTGGTGTTCGGCGATATCGGCACCAGCCCGCTGTACACCCTGAAAACCGTGCTGTTTCTCTCCGGCGACGCGCCTTCGGCGCCGGTGATCCTTGGCCTGCTGTCGCTGATATTCTGGACGCTGGTGATCGTCACTTCTCTCAAATACGCCATGTTCGCCATGCGCATCGGCAACCGCGGCGAGGGCGGCATCATGGCGCTGATGTCGCTGTTGGTCAGCAAGCGAAAATCCCGGCCGCTGGTGCTGTTCGCCGGCCTGTTCGGCGCCGCGCTCATTTACGGCGACGGCGCCATCACGCCGGCCATCTCGGTGCTCTCGGCCCTCGAAGGGCTGAACATCGTGCTGCCGGCGTCGCAGCCCTTTATTCTGCCGGCGGCGGTGGTGATTTTGCTCAGTCTGTTCGCCATTCAGCCGCTGGGTACCGCGCGCATCGGCCGCGTGTTCGGGCCGATCATGGCGCTGTGGTTCCTGTCGATCGCTGCGTTGGGCGTGTGGGGCATCATCCAGCATCCGGCGGTATTGCTGGCGCTGAACCCGCTCTACGGCATTCACTTTCTGTTCTCCAACGGACTGACCAGCTTCCTGGTGCTGGGCGGCGTGTTTTTGTGCGTCACCGGCGCCGAAGCGCTGTATGCCGATATGGGGCATTTCGGCAAACGGCCGATTTGGCTGGCCTGGTTCGGCATCGTTTTTCCCAGCCTGTTGCTTAACTACGCCGGTCAGGCCGCGCTGATCCTGAGCGGCGCCGATGTCACGCAGAACATCTTCTTCCGTTTATGCCCGCCGGCGCTGCTGATCCCGCTGGTGATCCTGGCCACGCTGGCGACGATCATCGCCAGCCAGGCGATCATCAGCGGTGCGTTTTCCATGACCCGGCAGGCGATCCAACTGGGGTGGCTGCCGCGGCTGCGGGTCAGGCAAACCACCGAGGAAAGTTACGGGCAGATCTACATTGGCGCCATCAACTGGCTGCTGATGGTGGTGACGCTGTTCCTTACCGTGTTCTTTAAATCGTCGGACAATCTGGCCGCCGCCTACGGCATCGCCGTCTCGTTGACCATGATCATGACCACCGGCCTGCTGTTCGTCGCCATGCGCGAGGTGTGGCGCTGGGGGCCGATCGCCAGCCTGTTGGTGGCGGGCGGTTTCTTCGTGGTCGATTTGAGCTTCCTGACGGCCAACATGACTAAAGTGCTGCAGGGCGGTTATATCCCGCTGCTGTTGGCCGCCGCGGTCTATACCGTGATGCTGATCTGGCATCGCGGGGTGCTGGCGGCCGCGCGCACCCTCGGTGAAACGACAGTGCCGGTAGAGGATTTCCTGGAGAAAATCCGCCGCGAATCCGTGCCGCGCGTGCCGGGCACCGCGGTATTCCTGACTCGCAGCCTGCAAGGGACGCCGCCGGTGATGAAATGGCAGGTCAAGCGTAACGGTTCGCTGCACGCCAACGTGCTGGCGCTCACCATTGCCATCGTCAATGAGCCGCGGGTCTCGAATGCTGAACGTTTGGTGATGCGCGAGCTGTCGCCGGGCTTTTGGTGCGGCGTGGCCAGCTATGGCTTTATGGAGCGGCCTGACATCCCGCAGCTGTTGCAGCATGTCGAGGCGCAGAAATCCGGTCTGAACTTCGACGAGGCGACCTACTATCTCGGGCACGAGACCGTGGTGCGCCGCGAAGCGAACGACCGGTTGCCATCCTGGCAGCGCAACTTGTTCGCGCTGATGGTGCGCAACGGCATGCACGTCACGGATTATTACTACCTGCCCAGCGATCAGGTGGTGGAGATTAGCCGCCGCGTGCCGGTATAGGGCGCGAAAAAGGCATCGCCGCAATTGCGGCTTGCATCACACAACGCGGTTTGCATTTCATTCCTGGCCGCCATAACCTGACAAAAAACGGATTGTTACTGACGCGATCAGGCAAAACCTAACTTCTCTCCCGGCATCGAACATGGCCGGATGGGCGGTTAGGTTTTTTTTTGCAAAAAGGAGAAGGGAATGAAACTTGTCGTCGCTAATGATTACCAGGAAATGAGTGAGCTGGCCGCCAGCCTGTTGTTGAGTTACATGCTGCACCCGCAGCGCGTCAATCTGGCTATCACCGCCGGCTCGACGCCTAAACGGATGTATGAGTTGTTGGCTCCGCGCGTCAAGGGCCACGCGGAATTCGCCAACGCGCATTACTATAATTTCGATGAAATTCCTTACGCTGGCCGATCGGGCTATGGCGTCACCATGGAGAATCTGCACCGTATGTTCTTTGGCCCGGCGGCGATCCCCGAGCGGCAACTGCACGTCTTGAATTCGGACAACTACCTCCAGCACGATCGGCGTATCGCCGAAGATGGCGGGCTGGATGCGATCGTGATGGGCGTCGGAGCGGACGGGCATTTCTGCGGCAATCTGCCGGGCACCACCGCCTTCGAAGACCACACCTGTCGGGTGCCGGTTTCCGCCAGGCCGGATATGGCGGACATTTTGCTCAAAGAGGTGGGCGGCCGCACTGAATGGTTGCCCGATCATTACATCACCCTGGGGCCTGCAAGCGTGATGGCCGCCAAAAAGCTGGTGCTGCTCGTCAACGGTTCGCACAAAGCGGACATTTTGCGGCGCATTGTCAGCGGGCCGGTGGAGAGCAGGGTGCCCGCCAGCATTTTGATGCTGCATCCGGACCTGTTGATTATCGCCGATCGGGAGGCCGCGGCGCTGCTGCCTTAAGCGTTCATCCGGCGCGTCTCGCCTCAGAACCAACGGTCATAACCTGCAACCAAAGCGTCTTTCCCTGCGGCGCAGAATCAGGCTAGAGTGCGTTTTTTCATGCACCTGGGGGATTCCGATGCTGTTCGATTTAAACCAGCAGGCGGCCGAACTGCCTGAGGCCTGGCGCTCTGCCGTGCTGGGCCGCGTCGGTGCGGCCAATATCAAAGTGCTGCGCATGGACGCGCGCAGCATTGCGGATGAAGTGCATGATTACAGCGAAGGGTTGCTGGTGATCAGCGGCCACCTGCGGCTGCAGGTGGCGGGGGAAGAAGTGGTGGTGCGGGCCGGTCAGCTGTATCAGGCCGCGGCCGGCGTGCCGCACCGCGTGTTGCCGGGCAGCGAAGGTACGCTGGTGATTGTCGATTTGCCGGAGGATTAAGCGTCGCCTAACGCCGTCAGCGCCACGTTTACCGCCGCCAATAACCGCGCCTCGGTGACGCCGTCACGCGCCTGAATCGACAGGCCGTGCAGGAAGACGGCGAAATAGTCACCCAGGCTGTCGGCGTCGGTGTCGGCCGGCAATTCGCCGGTTTGCACCGCCTGCCGCAGCCGTTCGACGATCTGCTGCGTGCGCTGCAGCCGATGCTCTGCCAGCCAGGCTTTGAGCCCGTCGTTTTCCGCGCTGACGCTGGCGGCGGCGGAGACCACCATGCAGCCTTGCGGCAGATCGGGCCGACTATAGAGCCGCACGGCGTCTTCCAGCAGGCGTTTGAGCGCCGGGCGAATGCCGCTTTCCGTCGCGAAGGCGCGATCGGCGAAGCCCCCTTCGGCGGTTTCATAACAGGCAATCGCCTCGCGAAACAGCTGCTCTTTGGAGCCGAACGCTTTGTAGATGCGCGCGGAAGCGATGCCCAACTCCGCCACCAGATCCGACATCGAAGTGCCTTCGTAACCTTGCCGCCAGAATAAGTTTCGCGCCTTCAATAGCGCCTGTTCGCGATCGAACTCGCGCGGTCTGCCTGCCATTCGCTGCTCCAATTTACCTGCCATTCAGCGACATAGGATCGCTTAAATCGACGGGAATACCAATGCCTTTATAAATTTCGCTTGCGGTCGCCGCGCTTTGCTTCTATTGTTTGTCAATCGACAACAAATAGGAGTTTACGATGAAAACCCTCAAAGGTCCAAGCCTGCATCTCGCGCAATTCAGCGATGACGCGGCGCCGTTCAACAGCTTGCCCGCCATTGCCGAGTGGGCGGCGCGGACCGGTTTTACCGCCTTGCAGATCCCGGCCTGGGATCGGCGTTTATTCGACGTGGCCACCGCTGCGGAAAGCCAAACCTACTGCGACGATTTGACCGGCATGTTGGCGGAGCAGGGGTTGGTGGTCAGCGAACTGACCAGCCATATCTTCGGCCAGCTGATGGCGGTGCACCCGGCTTACGATGCGCTGTGCGACAGCTTTGCGCCGCCGGCGCTGCAGGGCGATCCCAAGGCCCGCGGCGAGTGGGCGCGGCAGCAAATGCTGTTGGCGGTGAAGGCGTCGGCGCGGCTGGGGCTCAGCGAACTGGGCACCTTTTCCGGTTCGCTGGCCTGGCCCTATCTGTTCCCGTTCCCGCAGCGCCCTGAAGGATTGATCGACACCGCGTTCAACGAGCTCGCCAAACGCTGGCTGCCGGTGCTCGACGCCTGCGAGGAGCAGGGCATCAATCTGTGTTATGAAATTCACCCGAGTGAGGACCTGCACGACGGCGTGACGTTTGAGATGTTTCTGCAGCGCGTTGGCAACCATCCGCGTTGCCGGGTGTTGTTCGATCCGAGCCACATGGTGCTGCAGCAGCTTAATTATCTGGAGTTTATCGATATCTATAAGGACGTTATCGGCATGTTCCACGTTAAGGACGCCGAGTTCAATCCGACCGGTCGTCAGGGCTTATACGGCGGTTATCAGTCCTGGATCGATCGCGCCGGCCGTTTCCGCTCGCTGGGCGACGGCCAGGTCGATTTCAACGGCATTTTCTCCCGTTTGACGCAGTATGGCTATCCGGGCTGGGCGACGCTGGAGTGGGAGTGCTGCCTGAAAAATCCACAGGACGGCGCTCGCGAAGGCGCGGCCTTCATTCGCGAGCGCATTATCCGTGTCACCGACAAAGTGTTTGATGACTTCGCCGGTGCGCCGGTCAATCCTCAGCAGATCAATGCATTGCTCGGCATTCGCTGAGCCTGACCCCACAGGGAGTTAACCCCATGAAACACAGTCAAAACGAGATCCTGTTGCAGGATCTCGCGGCGGAACACGTCTATACCCAGGTCAACGGCCGGCGCCTTCACTGCGTGGTGGCCGGCGAAGGGCGGCCGGTGCTGCTGATCCCCGGCTGGCCGCAAACCTGGTACACCTGGCGTTATGTGATGCGCGCCTTGGCGGCGGCCGGTTTTCAGGCGATCGCCGTCGATCCGCCGGGCATCGGCGACTCTGACAAGCCCGCCGGCGGCTACGACACCGGCAGCATCGGTGTGGCGTTGCACGCGATGATGGCGCAGCTGGGCCATCAACGTTACCAACTGGTCGGCCACGACATCGGCATGTGGATCGGTTATGCCATGGCGAGCGATTTCCCGCAGGCGGTGGAGCGTCTGGTGCTGACGGAGGCGGTGATCCCCGGTCTGGCGCCGCCGCCGCCGATTTTCGTCGCGCCGGAGGAGAATATCTTCCTGTGGCATTTCATGTTCAACCAGCTGGCGGATTTGCCTGAGACCCTGACCCAGGGGCGCGAGCGGGAGTATCTTGGCTATATCTTCAACCGCTGGTCTTATCGGCGCGATCGGGTGGCGGCTGAGGTCTATATCGCCGCCTATTCGGCGCCGGGTGGCCTGCGCGCCGGATTCGACTATTACCGGGCGATCCCGGAGACCGTTCGCCAGAACCGGCTGCGCGCCGCCACGCCGTTGACGATGCCGGTGTTGACGGTGGGAGCGGAGCACGCCACCGGCGACGCGCCGCTGACGACGCTACGGGGCAATGCGCGCGATCTGCGGGGCGAAACGGTCGCCGGCTGCGGCCATTTCATCACCGAGGAGTGTCATGAGGCGTTTATCGCGCTGATTGCGCCGTTCCTGGCGGGAGAGCAACATGCCGCTTGATGAACGCATCGCCGCCTTTTTGGCGGCCTCGGCCGACGCGCCGCTACCCGCTTCGTTGGCGGACATGCGGGCGGCCACGGAAAGCGGTTTGCGTCTGCTGCAGGGCGCACCGCAACCGAGCGGCGGCGTCAGGGATTTTACGCTGGTCGCCACCGATGGGCACCGGATTGAGCTGCGCGCCTATCTACCGGCGGGGGAAAGGCGCGCTGCCGCACAACCGGCGATGCTGTTCGCCCACGGCGGCGGCTGGTGCCTCGGTTCGCTGTCGCTGTATGACCAGCCCTGTCAGGCGCTGGCTAACGCCACCGATCGGATAATCCTGTCGGTCGATTATCGACTGGCGCCGGAGTTTCCTTTTCCACAGCCGCTGGAAGATGTCTATCAGGCGCTCTGTTGGGCGGCGCAACAGGCGCCGCAGTTAGGGATTGACGCTGACCATCTGGCGGTGGGTGGTGACAGCGCCGGAGGCAATCTGGCGGCGGCGGTCGCGCTGTTGGCGCGGGATCGCGGGGGCCCGCACATTGAACGTCAACTGCTGCTGTACCCGGCGCTCAGCCGCGAAATGGCGACGAAGAGCTATCGCGAATTCGCCGAGGGGCATTTTTTGACGCGCGACGCGATGGTGTTTTGTTGGCAGCAGTACCTGGCCCAGCGACGCGATCCCGGCGCCGAGCCGCTGCACGCCGCCACGCTGCGCGGATTGTCGCCGGCCACTATCCTGAGCTGCGAATATGATCCGCTGCGCGATGAGGCCGAACTGTATGCGCAGCGGCTGCGTGAAGCGGGTGTGGCGGTACGCTGTGAACGGTTGTCGGGCATGGTGCATGCCTGCATTCACATGTTGGGGCTGACCCCGGCGGCGCGGCGCCTGTTCGAGCTGGCCGGTGAGTAAAAAAAAAGCCCCGCATTGCGGGGCTTCTGGCTATTCATCCGACGTGCGATTAACGGCCGGCGACGGTGACAAAGCGCGTTTCCAGGTAGGATTCGATCGCTTCGCTGCCGCCTTCGGTGCCGTGGCCGGAGTCCTTCACGCCGCCAAACGGCGTTTCCGGCAGGCCGAAACCGATGTGGTTGATGCTCAGCATGCCGCTCTCCACGTCGCGCCCCAGCGCATTGACGGTGGCGATGTTGCGGCTGTAAGCGTAGGCGGCCAGCCCGTACGGCAGGCGATTGGCTTCGGCGATCGCCTCATCGTAGGTGGTGAACGGGCGCAGCAGGGCGACCGGGCCAAACGGCTCTTCCGACATGGCGCGCGCGCTCAGCGGCACGTCACGCAGCACCGTCGGCTCGAAGAAGTTGCCTTTGCCCGCCACGCGTTTGCCGCCGGTGCTGGCCTTCGCCCCGTGGGCGATAGCGTCCTGCACCAGCGCCTCGATATTGTCGACGCTGCGGCCCAGCACCATCGGCCCCATCGTCACGCCGTCTTCCAGCCCGTTGCCGAGCTTGAGTTCACGCACCGCGGCGGTGAATTTCTCCACGAAGGCCTCATAAACGCCTTGCTGGATCAGGAAGCGGGTCGGGGCGATACAGACCTGGCCGGCGTTGCGGAACTTGGATTGCGCCAGCTCTTTGGCCGCCGCGTCGAGATCGGCGTCGTCGAAGATCAGCACCGGCGCGTGGCCACCCAGCTCCATGGTGGCCTTTTTCATATGCTGGCCGGCCAGCGCAGCCAGGTGCTTGCCCACGCGGGTGGAGCCGGTGAAGGAGATCTTGCGAATGGTCGGATGCGGGATCAGGTATTCCGAGATTTCCGCCGGGGTGCCGTACACCAGCGCGATCACCCCGGCCGGGATACCGGCGTCGGCGAAGGCTTTGATCAGCTCAGCCGGTGAGGCCGGCGTTTCTTCCGGGCCTTTGACGATGATTGAACAACCCGCCGCCAGCGCGGCGGACAGCTTGCGCACGATCTGGTTGATCGGGAAGTTCCACGGCGTGAAGGCGGCCACCGGGCCGACCGGCAATTTCAGGGTTTGCTGCTGCACGTCGCGAGCGCGGGACGGAATAATCTGCCCGTAGGTGCGGGTGGCTTCGCCGGCGAACCACTCGATCACGTCGGCGGCGTTGAGAATTTCGATTTTGGCCTGCGCCACCGGCTTACCCTGTTCCTGCGTCATGATGGCGGCGATGGCGTCGGCGCGTTCGCGCAGCAGCGCAGCGGCTTTGCGCATCAGGTTGGCGCGCTGGTGTGCGGCGGTGTTTCGCCAAACGTTAAACCCGCGTTCGGTGGCGGCCAGCGCCAGATCGAGATCCTCTGCGGCGGCGTGCGCCACTTGACCGATGATCTCGTCGGTAGCGGGGTTGGAGACCGGCAGGGTTTTTCCGGCCAGCGCGCTGCGCCATTGTCCATCGATATACAGTTGAGTATCCGGATACATTGTTGCCTCTTGTTTGCGGAGTGTCAGGGGCCGATGAGCTTCGCGATGCGGCCCGTCTGAAAGGGACAGGGACCTTAACCCTACGCCGAATGGCGCCGATCGTCCAGGCGAGGGGCACGAAAGGACCAGGGCGGCTACTCAACCGGCGATGTTTTGGCTATGCTGAGCAGATTGTCAGCACGGATGAGGAGGTCGGGTGCAAGGGGTTCCACAACAGTTTCCGTTCGAGAAGGACTGCGCGCAGTTCCGGCATTTGTCGCATCTGCCCGGCGTCGAACTCTATCAGGCGCATATCGAACGCTATGCCTTCGAGCCGCATACCCACGACGCCTTCGCCATCGGCACCGTGGACACCGGGGCCGAGCGTTTCCGCTATCGCGGGGCGCAGCACCTGGCGGCGCCGGGCGCGCTGGTGCTGATGAATCCTGACGAGCTGCATACCGGCGAAGCCGAAACGCCGGGCGGCTGGTGTTACCGCATGCTCTATCTGGCGCCCGAGACGCTGGAGCGGCTGTCCGGCGATCGGAGCCAGTGGTTTACCGATGCGGTGCGCCACGATCCGCGGGCGGCGCAGCGCCTGTCCGCCATTCTCGCCGCGCTGTGGCAAACCGACGATCCGCTTACGCTCGACGGCCTGCTGTTGGAAGCGGTGGCGTTGCTGCAACCGCACATCCGCACCGGGCGGCGGGAGAAAGCCGAGGCGGCGCACCGTTTCGAGGTGGTGAAAAGCTACCTGCACGATAACTTCGCCGAGGCTATAACGCTCAACCAACTGGCCGAGCTGGTGTCGCTCAGCCCGTACCATTTCCTGCGCAAGTTCAAGGCCGAATATCACGTCTCGCCGCAGCAGATGCTGATGGCGATCCGGCTGTCGCAGGCCAAACGCATGCTGGAGCGCGGCATGCCCGCCGCACAGGTGGCGGCGGCGGCGGGGCTGACCGATCAGGCGCACCTGACGCGCGCCTTCGCCAACCGTTACGGCGTCACGCCAGTGCGTTTCCAGAAACAGGTGAAATTGGGCTAAAACAGCAACCTGCTACAATAATTCCTCCCCGCGTTTTCGTTACTCTGCCGCTGTCTTGTCGGGCGGGTTGGCCGCACCGGCCGTTTGTCGGAGTCGTTATGTTCATTGGCGTTGTGTTTGCCCTGGCCGCCGGGCTGATGTGGGGATTGATTTTCGTCGGTCCGTTGCTGGTACCGGACTATCCCGCCGCGCTGCAGTCCACCGGGCGCTATCTGGCCTTCGGGCTGATCGCCTTGCCGCTGGCGTGGTTCGATCGCCGCCGCCTGCGTAAGCTGCGGCGCCAGGATTGGTGGGAAGCGCTCAAGCTGACGGCTATCGGCAATCTGCTGTACTACCTATGCCTGGCCAGCGCCATTCAGCGCACCGGTGCGCCGGTGTCGACCATGATCATCGGCACCTTGCCGGTAGTGATCGCCATTTGCGCCAATCTGTTTTACGGCCGGCACGACGGGCGCCTGGCCTGGAGCAAACTGGCGCCCGCACTGCTGTTGATCGTCTGTGGATTGGTGTGCGTGAACGTCGCCGAGCTGCGCGGCAATGCGGTGCCGATCGACGGCTGGCGCTATCTCAGCGGTCTTGGGCTGGCCGTGTTGGCGGTGGCGTGCTGGACCTGGTTCCCGCTGCGCAATTCACGCTGGCTGCGGGAGAATCCGACGCAGCGTCCGGCCACCTGGGCCACGGCCCAAGGGCTGGTGACGCTGCCGCTGGCGCTGCTGGGCTATCTGGCGGTCTGCGGTCAGTTGGCGTTGAGCGAGCCGGCGTTCGCCTTGCCGTTCGGCCCGCGCCCTGAGGTGTTTATCCCTCTGATGCTGATCATCGGCGTGTTCTGCTCCTGGCTGGGGGCGCTGTGCTGGAACGAAGCCAGCCAGCGGCTGCCGACGGTGTTGGTGGGGCCGCTCATCGTGTTCGAAATTCTGGCGGGGCTGGCGTATACCTTTCTGTTGCGCCAGGCCTGGCCGCCGCTGCTGACGCTGGCGGGCATCGTCTGTCTGATCGCCGGCGTGGTGTACGCCATGCGCATCAAACCGCAGCCAGTGGTGGTGGCGCTGGAGGACAAGCCGAGGTGACGCCCGCCGTGGCGGCGGGCGTAAGGGTTAACGCTTGCTGTGGTGAATGATCTCTTCGGCCACGTTGCGCGGCGCTTCGGCGTAGTGGCTGAATTCCATGGTGTAGGTGGCGCGGCCCTGCGACATCGAACGCAGGGTGGTCGAGTAGCCGAACATCTCGGACAGCGGCACCTTGGCGCGAATTTCCTTGCCGCCGCCGCCCGGGATCTCTTCCATGCCCTGCACCAGACCGCGGCGTGAGGAGAGATCGCCCATCACGTTGCCGGCGTAATCCTCCGGCGTTTCCACTTCCACCGACATGATCGGCTCGAGGATCACCGGATCCGCCAGGCGGCAGGCGTCCTTGAAGCCGAAGATCGCCGCCATGCGGAACGCCTGTTCCGACGAGTCGACGTCATGGTAAGAACCGAAGGTCAGGTGCACCTTGACGTCCACCACCTGATAACCGGCCAGCACGCCGTTATTCAGCGCCTCGAGCACGCCTTTTTTCACCGCCGGGATAAACTCGCCGGGAATGACGCCGCCCTTGATCTCATCGAAGAACTCGAAGCCTTTGCCGGGTTCGTTCGGCTCGACGGTCAGCACCACGTGGCCGTATTGCCCTTTACCGCCGGATTGGCGCACGAACTTGCCTTCCACGTCGGCCACCCGTTTGCGGATGGTTTCGCGGTAAGACACCTGCGGTTTGCCGGTGGTGGTCTCCACCCCGAACTCGCGGCGCATGCGATCGACGATAATCTCCAGGTGCAGCTCGCCCATGCCGTAGATAATGGTTTGGCCGGATTCTTCATCGGTGCGCACGCGGAACGACGGATCTTCCGAAGAGAGCCGCTGCAGCGCGATGCCCATTTTCTCCTGGTCGCCCTTGGTCTTCGGCTCGATCGCCTGGGCGATCACCGGCTCGGGGAAGGTCATGCGCTCCAGCGTAATGATGGCGCCGGGATCGCACAGCGTATCGCCGGTGGTGACGTCCTTCAGGCCGACGCAGGCGGCAATGTCGCCGGCGTGCAGTTCGTCGATGTCCTTACGATCGTTGGCGTGCATCTGCACGATGCGGCCGATGCGCTCCTTTTTGCCCTTGATTGGGTTATAAACGCTGCTGCCTTTGGCCAGCACCCCGGAATAGACGCGCACGAAGGTGAGTTGGCCGACGAACGGGTCGGTCATCAGCTTAAACGCCAGCGCCGAGAATTTTTCGTTGTCGTCGGCTTTGCGAGTGATGATTTCATCGTGTTCGCCGTGGCCCTCCATCGGCGGCACGTCGAGCGGCGAGGGCATCAGCTCGATCACCGCGTCCAGCATGCGCTGCACGCCTTTGTTGCGGAACGCCGATCCGCACAGCATCGGCTGGATTTCGCCGGCGACGGTGCGCACCCGCAGCCCGTGAACGATCTCCTCTTCGCTCAGCGGCACCTGATTGAGGTATTTCTCCATCAGTTCTTCCGACGCTTCGGCGGCCGCTTCAATCATGTTTTCACGCCACTCCTGCGCCGATTCGCGCAGGTCGGCCGGGATCTCTTCGAAGCTGAAGTTCATGCCCTGCGAGGCTTCGTCCCACAGAATGGCTTTCATCCGCACCAGATCCACCACGCCGCTGAAGCGGTCTTCGGCGCCGATAGGAATAACGATCGGCACCGGGTTGGCTTTGAGGCGCTCGATCATCATTTTGCGCACGCGGAAAAAGTCCGCGCCGATGCGGTCCATCTTGTTGACGAACGCCAGCCGCGGCACTTTGTATTTGTTGGCCTGGCGCCAGACGGTTTCCGACTGCGGCTGGACGCCGCCCACCGAGTCATAGACCATGACGGCGCCGTCCAGCACGCGCATCGAGCGCTCCACTTCAATGGTGAAATCGACGTGCCCGGGGGTGTCGATGATATTGATGCGGTGCTGCGGATAATTATGCTGCATGCCGTTCCAGAAGCAGGTAGTGGCCGCCGAGGTGATGGTGATGCCGCGCTCTTGTTCCTGCGCCATCCAGTCCATGGTCGCCGCGCCGTCATGCACTTCGCCCAGCTTGTGGCTGACCCCGGTGTAAAACAGAATCCGCTCGGTGGTGGTGGTCTTGCCGGCATCGATATGCGCGGAGATGCCGATATTGCGGTAACGTTCGATAGGGGTGGTGCGAGCCATAATCAACCTTTCTTAGCCGCGTGAAGGAGAGCGGCTTAAACAGCATGGATAATGATGATAATCCTCATAGGGTTATCCGCCGGATCGCAGAGCCTTGCTCTGGTCACAAACTAATCGTAGTTGAAGGCGTTGGTTTTTTTAAGCGATGGTTGTGATAGATGAAAGTTTGCACGCACAACGGCGCCGGCGCAGAAAAGGGCGAAAAAAAGGCCCGTAACGGGCCTATTGTCGAACGCGCATTCGCCGCTTATTTGCGTCCCAGCAGGAAGCCGAAAACGATGCCGACTGCCGCCGCAACGGCCACGCCGGCCAGCGGGTTGGCTTCCACCTGCGTTCTTACGCTGTCCGCTGCGTCACGGGCGGCATAGCTGGCCTGGGAGGCGTACTTGCGCGCCGCGCCGCGTACCTGATGCTCCGGCGAATCGACGGCTTTACCGAACGCTTCTTCTACCGCGCCTGCGGCTTCATTGGCTTTGTCTTCCGCTTTACCAAACATGCTGCTCTCCTGTTCCTTGTGGGTTAACGAACTCTAAGCCTAGCAGGTGAACGGCGTTTTTTGCAGCATTCTGTGCGTTATAAGATCAATCCGAGCAAAGAAAAGTCTTTCCATACGCACGGCGTCGGCTTCACCCGCGCGTTTTTTTATGTTCTATTGGCTAGCGGTTTAACCGAGTATCGTTACCCTTTGACCGATTCGTTGAGTTGAAAGGACTCCCCATGTCAGTACTGCGTATTCTGGCGCTGCTCGCCGCGACCGCCGCCGCGTTGCCCGCCCAGGCCAAACCTGCGGCTCACGGCGCGGCGCCCGAGAACGGCGTTCGTTGGCAATCTTGTCTCAACAGCGGCTTTCAGCGTTGGTTCGATGAAGCGCCGCCGGCGGGGCTGCGCTGCGGCTACCTCGACGTGCCGTTGGTTTACGCTACCCCTCCCGCCCATTCGGCGCAGGCGGGGGAACCGACCGTGCGTCTGGCGCTGACCCTGCTGCCCGCCACCGGGCCGAAAAAGGGCAGCGTCGTGGTGATCAGCGGCGGGCCGGGCCTGCCGGGGATCAATCCTTATCTCGGCAACGACGCCCACGTCGCCAAACTGCGTAAATCCTACGACATCATCGGTTACGATCCGCGCGGCGTCGGTCAATCGACGCCAAAAATTTCCTGCCAGGTGGCCGAAGGTGACGAACTCCCTGAACCGGACGACAACGACGTGGCCGGCGCGGAGAACCAGACGCGCACCCTGATCGCCGCCTGCATCAAACAGACCGGCGCGGACGTGCTGCAACACATCGGCACCGACGAGGCGGTCAACGATCTGAACGCGATCCGCCATGCGCTGGGCGAACCGGGGCTGACGGCGGTGGCGTACTCTTACGGCACCAAGGTGGCGGCGCTGTATGCCGAACGTTTTCCGAAGAAAACGCGCGCGCTGGTGCTGGACGGGGTGGTGGATCTGGCCGAGGACGATTTCACCCAGCGCATGAATCAGGAGCGAGGCTTCCAGCAAAGTTTCCTGCGTTTCGCCGCCTATTGCGGAAAAACCGACAGCTGCCAGCTTGGCGGCGGCGCCAATCAGGCGCTTCAGCGTTATCACGCTTTGCTGCGCAAGCTGCATGAGCAGCCGTTCGTCACTGCGGCGGGCTATGAGATCTCCGCCGACGATGTGCTGACGGTGACGCGTTCGCTGCTGTTGTGGCCGGAGCGCTGGCATGAACTGGCCACCGTACTGCGTCAGCTCGATGCCGGCATCGCCGGGCAACAGGTTTCCGATCTGATCGACGAAAGCTATTCTCCGGATGCCGATGATGCCCTGAACGTCATCACCTGCGCCGACGTCGCCAACCCAACGGCCGATCCGCAGCTGTTGCGCAGGCAGCGGCAGGAGATCAATACCGCCGCTTTATATGCCCACTATCTGCCGCTGCACGAGTATCCGCTGGAAATGTGCGATCTGTGGCCGTACCGCGGCAAAGATCGGCCGCACATGCCGGTGGCGTCCGCCGCGCTGCCGCCGCTGCTGTTCGTCGCCCAGCGCTACGATCCAACCACGCCGTACCGCAATGCCCAGGTGATGGCCTCGGCCTTTAAAAGCCCGCTGATCACCCGCGAACGCGACGGACATACGTTGGCGCTGAACGGCATCGACAGCTGCGTCGACGAAAGCGTGGTGGAGTATCTGCTGGCGCCGAAAAAGCCGCGCCGCGACAAGGTTTGCCGCTGAGGAGGCCGGGCGTTGGCCCGGCCTGACAGGCAAATCGCGCGTGTTTTAGAATTTCACCTCTTCCGCCAGCGCCAGCGTCACGAACGGCCCCGACAGGGTCTGGTTATGGTGACGGATAATGGCGTCGGCGCCGAGCGCCGCCGTGTCCGAACAGCTATGGGCATCGGCGGCCAACACCAGGTCAAATCCCAACTCCGCGCCGCGCCGACACGCGGTGTCTACGCAGTATTGCGTTTTCATTCCCGAAATCACCAACCGACCGATGCCGGCTTGCTTAAGCCGCTCCGCCAGGCCAGTCCGGTAAAAACAGCTGGGATGGGTTTTATCGATGAACCAGTCGGCTTGCGCATCGGTGTCGAGATCGGGGTGAACTTGCCACAGCGGACTGTTTACGGCGATAGGTGAACCTGCCGGGCCGGTGTGGCGAATAAACACCACGAGCGCATTCGCCACGCGTGCGGCGCGTATCAACGCATGGGTCTTCGCCAGAAGGGTTTCGGCGGCGAACGGCGGATCGTCCGGCGAGGCGAACAGGCCGACTTGCATGTCGATAACCAGCAGGGCGCTGCGCGGTGCGGGGATAGTTGGCATAGGTCTTCTCCGTAATGAAATTGCCGGCGGGCACGGAGAAATAAAAAACCCCGGCCATGGCTGGCGGGGCTTGGGGATACGTCGTTAGCTGTTGCGCACCCGTGCAGCCCGCCATTGCGTGGCGGTTGCGGTGGTGGTGGTGAGGGCGTGCGCGATGCGATTCATGCCATTGATAATGCGCGGTGGCGAGGGGAACGTCAAGGGTCGCTCCCCACACTCTCAGCCGGTGAAAATATGCGCTTGCCCCATCACGTTGAGACTGACCTGCGCCCCGGGCCGCAGGCCTTCGCGGCTGACGGTTTTGATCTCGAGCTGCGCGCCGTCGGCGGCCATTTGCAGATTGAGGGTGGAGACGAAGCCGGCGAAATCGATGCCGGTGATCACCGCCTGGCCACGCTGCGCCGGATCGGACAAACCGATTTGAATCTGCTCCGGACGCAGCATGATGCGCGCCGAGCCGCTGCGTTGGCGATCGTCGACGGCGATGCGCCCCAATGCGCAGTCGGCCCAGCCGTGCGCCAGCTCGGCGGTCAGCACCAGCGTTTCGCCAAGGAAACTGGCGGTCGGTTCATCGACCGGGCGCAGATAAAGATCCTGCGGCGCGCCCACCTGCGCCAGCCGACCGTTGCGCATGACCGCCACCTGATCGGCGAACGACAGCGCCTCGCTCTGATCGTGGGTGACCAGGATCGACGCGACTTTGGCCTCCGTCAGCAGTTCGGCCACCGCTTTGCGGGTGGCGGCGCGCAGGCCGGTATCCAGCGCCGAGAACGGCTCATCCAGCAACATCAGCCGCGGTTGCTGCGACAAGGCGCGCGCCAATGCGACCCGCTGTTGCTGTCCGCCGGACAGCTCGTGCGGCCACAGGGCGGCCAGGCGACGATCCAGCGCCACCATCTCCATCAGCGCATCGATGCGACGCTGTTTCTCGCGCTTGCTGCCTTTGAGGCCAAAACCGATGTTGCCGGCGACGGTAAAATGCGGGAACAGCGCGCCATCCTGCGGGACGAAGCCGATGCCGCGCAGGTGCGCCGGCACCCAGCCGCCGCCGTTGCCCATCGCTTGCCCCTGCAGCAGAATTTGTCCGCCGTCGGGGATTTCAAAACCGGCGATGATGCGCAGCAGGGTGGTTTTGCCGGAGCCGGAAGGGCCGACGATCGCCGTGCGGCTGCCGGCGGCAACCTGCAGGTCGATGTGTTCCAGCACCCTGATGGCATTGTAAGATTTTCCGATACCGTGCAGTTCGAGCGTGCTCATAGTCCCGCCGTACGTTTAGATTGAGAGTAAAGAAGCCAAGTGAGCGGCAGCGACAGCGCCACCATAATCAGCGCATAAGGCGCGGCGGCGACATAGTCTATCTCGCTGGTCAGCGCCCAGAAACCGGTGGCCAGCGTGCGGGTGCCGTTCGGCGCCAGCAGCAGCGTGGCGGTCAATTCATTGGCGATCGCCAGGAACACCAGCGCGGCGCCTGCGGCGGCGCCCGGTGCCGCCAGCCGCAACGTGGTGCTCCACAGCGCCTGCGCCGGCGACTTGCCCAGGCTGCGCGCCACGTTTTCCAATTCCACCGGCGCCTGCGCGATGCCGGCGCGCAGGTTGATCAATGCTCGCGGCATAAACATCAGCAGATACGCCAGCAGCAGGGTGATCTCGGTTTGGTAAATCGGCCGGAAGCTGTGAATGGTGATGGTCACCAGCGCCAGCGCCACCACGATGCCGGGCAGCGAACTGGTCACGTAGTTGCAGCCTTCCAGCACCCGGTACAGGCGGGCCGGATAGCGCACCGACAGCCAGGCCATCGGAATGGCGCACAGCGTAATCAGCAGCGCGCCAGAGGCGGACAGCGACAGCGTTTGCCACAGCGCGGGCCACAGATCGGCGTTGCGCCATACGTCGAGGCCGCCCAGCCATAGCCAGCGGACCAGGGTGATGAAAGGCACGCCCAGCGCCAGCGCGGTCAGCGCGATAGGCAGCAGCAGCGCCAGCGCGGCGAGCGGCGCTGAGAGGCGACGCGGCGTTTGGCTGCGGGCGCTGCCGGAACCGACGCGGGCATAGCGCGCGCGGCCGCGGCTTATCGCCTCAAGCAACAGCAGCCCCAGGCAGCACAGCACCAATACGCCGGCCAGCATGTTGGCCGCCGGGCCGTTGAAGGTCGACTGGAACTGATCGAAGATGGCGGTGGTGAAGGTATCGAAACGGATCATGGCGTACAGGCCGTACTCCGCCAGCAGGTGCAGCGCGATCAGCAGCGAACCGCCCCAGACCGCCAGCTTCAGCTGCGGCAACACCACGCGGAAAAACACCGCCGGCGGCCGGGAGCCGAGCGAGGTGGCGACGTCTTCGATACCGGGATCCAGACGGCGCAAGACCGCGGCGGCCGGCAGGTAGATAAACGGAAAATAGGCGAGCACCGAGATGAAAACGCCGGCGCCCAGGCCGTGCATCGACGGCACCAGACTGATCCAGGCATAGCTTTGCACAAAGGCCGGCACCGCCAGCGGCGCGGTCGCCAATACCGCCCAGAGACGGCGGCCCGGCAGCGTGGTGCGTTCGGTCAACCAGGCCAGGGCCACCCCCAGCACGGCGCAGATCGGCAGCGTCAGCACCACCAACAGCAGGGTATTCAACAGCAGTTCCGCCACGCGCGGGCGGAAAACCAGAGCTTTGACCGTTTGCCAGCCGGTTTCAAACGCCACGCCGATAACGAATCCCAGCGGCAGCAGCGCCAGCAACGACAGCAACACGGCGCAGGCCACCACGATCGGCCCCGGCCGCGAGTGACGAGGGATAGTGGAATAACGCCGCGCGGTCTGCGCGGCGTGGGTACTCAGGTTTGACATAACGATCAAAAACTCTCGGTTTGCCGGCGGGCCTTACAGCAGGCCGGCCTCGGTCATCAGTTCGACAACTTTCTTACTGTTCAACTGCGCGGCGTCTACCTTCGGCGCGTCCAGATCTTTCAGCGGCACCAGTTTCGGGTTGGAGGCCGCACCGACGCCGACGGCGTATTCGAAGGCATTGTTGGTGCGCAGGATCTCCTGGCCCTGTTTGCCGGTGATCCACTTGATGAACGCCTGCGCCTGCTGCTGATGCTTGCTGGAAGCCAGCACGCCGCCGCCGGAGATGCTGACGAATGCGCCCGGATCCTGATGTTTGAAGTAGTACAGCTTGATGTTTTTGCTGTTCTCGCCGGTTTTAGCGCCGTCGACGAACGGGTAGTAATGATAGATCACGCCGCTGTCGATCTGGCCGGCATTGACCGCTTTCATCACCGTGCTGTTGCCTTTATAGGCGGTAAAGTTGGTTTTCATCGCTTTCAGCCAGTCCAGCGTTGCTTTCTCGCCTTTCAGCGCCAGCAGCGCGCTGACGATCGCCTGGAAATCGGCGCCCGATGGCGAAGCGGCCCAGCGGCCTTTCCATTCCGGCTTGGCCAAATCCAGCAGCGACTTCGGCAACTGCGCGTCGGTCAGCTTGGCCGGGTTATAGACGAATACGGTAGAGCGGGCGGCGATGCCGATCCAGCGACCGTGGCTTGGGCGATATTGCGGCTCTACCTGGGCCAGCGTGGCGGCGTCGAGCGGGGCGAACAGCTTGGCGTTATCCACCAACACCATCGCCGGGGAGTTTTCCGTCAGGAACACGTCGGCAGGCGAGGCGCTGCCTTCCTGCACCAGCTGATTGCCCAGTTCGCTGTCGCCGCCGTTGCGCAGCGTGACTTTGATGCCGGTGTCTTTGGTAAAACCGTCGACCCAGGATTTCACCAGATTTTCGTGCTGGGCGTTGTAAATAACGATGCCTTGGTCGGCGGTGGCCGCCTGAGCGCCGAAGGCCAGCATCATCGAGGAGGCGAGCAGGGCCACGGGGCCGAGGGATGAAATACGCAGCTTCATGCAGTTATCCTTTTTAGCGTTCGAATGAGGAAAACGAATATCGCCTGGCAAGCGCAAGCAGCCCGATTTTAGCCAAGAACATCCATAATGATAGTGAAAACGATTCGTATTAAATTATTTTTGACGATCGCTCACAAAATGAATTGCCCTAAGGATACGTTAAGCTTTGGCTGGAATAATCTGTATTGATTGCCCGCATTATTTCTCTCCCTGCTTTCAAGATGTTGGTTCGGCCATGCCGGCCCTTGCACCCGCTCTGTTGTTTATCGCCATCCTCTATCCAGTACTTCTTTGATAATGAAAGAAATTCAACACCGCTTTTGGTTATGACTCATAGCGATTAATGATTTAATTTATTCCACTGCCACATTGCATATTGAACGCGATAAAACACTCATCAGGGATATCGACGTGAAATATTCATTCAATGGCAAGAAACTGGCTGGTTTAATCCTCCTGGCTTTAAACGCTACGATCGCTCAGGCGGCGGAGGTGCCGGCAGGCGCTAAACTGGCGCCGGTACAGGAATTGGTGCGCGCCAACGGGTATGAACCGGCGACGCTGGATCCGAACCTGGCCGAGAGCAATGTGGAGTTCTACATCTTCAACGACCTGTTCGAAGGTCTGCTGCGAGTCGGAAAAGAGGGCGAAGTGATCCCGGCGCTGGCGCAGAAATGGGAGCACCAGGGCAACGTCTGGACTTTCCATCTGCGGCCGCAGGCCAAATGGTCGAACGGCGATCCGGTGACCGCCGACGATTTCGTTTACAGCTGGAGGCGCCTCACCGATCCGAAAACCGCGTCGCCGTACGGCAGCTATCTGGCCTCGGCCTATGTGCTGAATGCGGCGGCGATCAACGCCGGCAGCAAACCGCCGAGCGAGCTGGGCGTTAAAGCGCTGGACGCGCACACCTTGCAGGTGACGCTGTCTGAGCCCAACGCCTACCTGCTCAAACAACTGGTGCATTTTCCGGTTCTGCCGGTCAACCGCAAGGTGGTTGAGCAATACGGCAAAAACTGGACTCAACCGGCGCATTTTGTCGGCAACGGCGCGTTTCGTCTCAGCGAGTGGGTGGTGAACGAAAAAGTGGTGGTGGAACGCAATCCGCAGTATTGGGATAACGCCAACACCGTGCTCAACAAGGTGACCTTCCTGCCGATTCAGGGGTTCCCGGAGGTGGCGCGTTTCCGCGCCGGCGAGGTGGAGTTGGGCTATACCACGCCGCCGGAACTGTATCAGCAGCTGAAAAAAACGCTCGGGGATCAACAGCTGGTGACCTATCCGCTGCTCTCCACCAGCTATTTCGCCTTCAATAACCGGCAGACGCCGTTTAACGACGTGCGGGTGCGCCAGGCGCTGAACCTGGCGCTGGACAAAGAGATCATCGCCGGCAAGGTGCTGGGATACGGCCAGCAGCCGGCCTGGACCTTTACCCCAACGGGGGCGGGCGGCTATCGCCTGCAGGCCGGCGCAGCGGCCGGTTTGACGCCGGAACAACGTCACGCCCAGGCGAAAAAGTTGTTGGCGGAGGCCGGTTTCAACGCCGAGCATCCGCTGCGCTTTACCGTGTTGTACAGCAATGACGCCACTATCAAGAAGATCGTCATCGCCGCCGCCGCCATGTGGAAAAAGAACCTCGGAGTGGAGGCCGGCATGCAAAGCCAGGAGCGTAAAGTGACGCTGGATAATATCAACCGCGGCCAGTACAGCGTAGCCTTTACCCGCTGGCTGGCGGATTACGACGATCCTTCTACCTTCCTGAATGTGTTCCGCGCCGACAGCAGCGAGAACAGCCCCAAATACCGCAACCCGGAATACGATCGCATTCTGCATCAGGCGACGGCGGCGCCGACACCGCAGCAGGTGCAGCAGTATTTCCAGCAGGCCGAGGCGGTGCTGGCCGTCGATACGCCGGTCGCGCCGGTGTACTACGAAGCCAACGCCACGCTCATCAAACCCTACGTCAAGGGGATCGACTTCACCCGACAGGGCGCCCTATACGATAAAAACGTCTACATTCTCGCGCACTGATAAATAAAAAAAACGGCTGATTTATATCAGCCGTTTTTATAGATTCGCGTTTAATAAAAATATCCTAAATACTCCATAAACGACGGGCAATCTTTTCTTCCCGCCGGATAAAACAACGCCTATACTGCGCCGGTAGTTTATATGCAGTATCTCGTTTGGCGAGGCTCCTATACAAACACAGGTTACTGATCTGACGACATCGAGAGATGCCCAAGGTTAAGACAGGCTTTATCGGATTAAGGTTCAGCCCAAAGTAACTTCCGAGCAACAATTCGGATACGTTGTATAGTGCTAAAACCTGGACGCGGAGATAGGCAGTCTGCACTCCCTCTGTGGTTACGCCCCTATGCGATTCGCTGTTGAAGTTCACAACAGAAATAGGGACTGACAAAATGATCAAGTCACATCAATACTCTTCTTCTCCGGCGCTGCGCGCGACTGAAACTCTCGATGAAACTTCGGTCGCCGGTTATATGAACGCCGATTTTATTACCGTTCCCGCGACGATGACGGTCACGCATGCCCGGGAATATTTACTTTCACAGCTAAAAACGGACGAAATTCCTACCCGGGTCTTTATTACCGCAGACGATTATCATTTGCGCGGCACGCTGTCGGTGAAAAAACTGCTGCAGTGCGAAGAACAGGATAAAGCGGTCGGGGTAATGATGGATTACAGCTATTTCCAGGTTTCACCCGACGACGATCGCAACGACGTGGCGCATCTGCTGGGCAAAGGCGGTTTGGACGTGGTGCCGGTCGTGGCGAACAACACGCTGGTCGGCGTGCTGGGCGAGCGCGAGATCGCTCGGCTGGTCGAAGATGAAAACACCGAAGACGCGCAGCGTCAGGGCGCGAGCCTGCCGCTGGACAAGCCTTATCTGGAGACCAGCCCGTGGGCGCTGTGGCGCAAACGCTCGGTGTGGCTGCTGATGCTGTTCGTGGCCGAAGCTTACACCGGCAACGTGCTGAAAGCGTTTGAAGATCAGCTCGAAGCGGCGATTGCGCTGGCGTTCTTCATCCCGCTGCTGATCGGCACCGGCGGCAACAGCGGCACCCAGATCACCTCGACGCTGGTGCGCGCCATGGCGCTGGGCGAGGTCAGCCTGCGCAATCTGGGCGCGGTGATCCGCAAAGAGGTCACGACCTCGCTGCTGATCGCCGTCACCATTGGTCTGGCGGCCTGGGTGCGCGCCTGGATCATGGGCGTCGGCATGGAGGTGACGCTGGTGGTCAGCCTGTCGCTGGTGGCGATCACCGTTTGGAGCGCCATTGTTTCGTCGATCATTCCGATGCTACTGAAACGGCTCGGTATCGATCCGGCGGTGGTGTCGGCGCCGTTTATCGCCACCTTTATCGACGGCACCGGCCTGATTATCTATTTCAAAATTGCCCAGCACGTCCTGGGAATTTAAACGGGTCCCGCGCTTGAAAGCGCGGGAATGTTGAAAAAAAGAGGAGGACGTTAAAAAACCATGGACACCGACCAACCCCGATATTTAACGCAAGGGGATTTTATCGATAACATTTAACCTGAGGACAAAACAATGGGAAACATGACTATTTTTATGGGATTCCTGGCAATGATCAGCTCACTGGGCCTGTTGGCGGCCTATATGAGCACCAAATGGGATGATTGATGAACGCTAAAGATCCGCCTAGATGCATCCTCCCCGTAACCGCTATTTATTATGGGGAGGATTTAGCGGCGCGCTGAACGCGCGGCCTGATACGGGAGTTGATAATAATGACGATTCTTATTCTGGGATTGCTCTACGCCATTTTAATGATTTCGGTGGGGGTGAATGAGATTTATTTTTATTCCACCGGAAAATCCAATTTTCTTACTAGCCTCATGCTGACTTTCTCTGGCAGTATGCTGCTGATCGCCTTTGTCTGGCAATTATCCTCTAAAGTAAAAAAATAAATCACCGTCCGAATGTGAGCAGCATAATGCAAAATGAAAAACAGGCCGTGGCCAGAAACTCGATGATCGCCAGCGGGTTGCTGGCCACGGGCAAATTCGTCGCCGGCATTTTTACCGGCAGTATTGGCCTGATATCCGAAGGGATCCACTCTTTCACCGATTTTATCGCCACCAGCATCACCTGGCTGGCGGTGCGCATCAGCGATAAACCCGCCGATGACGATCACCACTTCGGCCACGGCAAGGTGGAAAACCTGGCGGCGCTGTTCGAGGTGTTGCTGTTGCTCGGCGCCGCCGGTTGGATCGTCTACGAGGCGGGCGGCAGCCTGCTCGGACAACCGCATGAGATAGTCGCGGCGCCGGTGGTGATCGCGGTGCTGCTGATTTCCATCTGCGTCGATTTTTTCCGCGTGCGGGCGCTCAACCGCGTCGCCAAGGCGACCGACAGCGCGGCGCTGGAGGCGGATGCGCTGCATTTCTTCTCCGACATGCTTTCGTCCGGCGTGGTGCTGCTGGGCATGGTGTTTGTGCTGCTGGGCTTTGGCCGTGCGGACGCCATCGCCGCGCTGATCGTCGCCGGTTTTATCTTTGTCGCGGCAATCAAACTGGGTAAACGTTCCTTCGACTCGCTGATGGATGCTGCGCCCGCCGGGGCCACCGAGGCGATTCGCGCCACGCTGGACAGCTTCCCGGCGGTGCTGGCCTGCGACAGCGTGCGTATTCGCAACGCCGGCGCCGTACTGTTTGTCGAGATCACGGTGGCGGTGTGCCGCACCTTGCCGCTGGAGCGCATCGATGCGTTGAAGCGAGAAATCGTCGAACGGCTGCGGCAGCAGTATGCCAAGGCGGAGTTTACCGTCATCGCGGTGCCGCAGACCCGCAGCGACGAAGACATGGCGACGCGCATTCGGGCGATCGCCGCCAATCACGGCGCGCAGGTGCAGAACGTCACCTTGCAGCAGTTGCCGACGCACATGGCGATCGGCATGGATCTGGCGGTGCCGGCCAACGCCAGCGTGGCGCAGGCGCATGATATCGCCACGGAGATAGAAGGGATCCTGCGTCAGGCGATCGGCGAGGACACCGAGATAGAGACCCATCTGGAGCCGCAGACGCCGCACTGGCTGGCCAGCGAGAATGTTTCCGCCGCCGAGCTGGCCGATATCCGGCTGATTTTGCAGTCGGCGCTGGAGCAGGGGGATAAGGTGCAAGACGTGCACAACATCCGGGCGCGCAGAACCGACGGTGGCATCATCGTCAACTTCCACTGCCGGGTGTCGCCGGCGGTAACCATCGCCGCCGCGCACGATGCGGTCGATCGGGTCGAGCGGCGGCTGCGCGCGCTTTATCCGGCCATCTCACGCGCGATAGGGCACGTCGAGCCGATCAAGCCCGGCGTTTGAATCAGCTCGGCCAATTGCGGATAGAGCGCCGCGTTGGCCAGCAGCAGCGGGTTGCCGCATCGCAGCCCGTCATTGTGCATAAAGTTATTCGCCACGCCGCCGGCTTCGCGCGTCAGCACCAGCCCAGGCAGGCTGTCCCAGGCATTCATGTGCGGTTCGTAATAGCCCAGCAGCCGACCGGCGGCCACCTGGGCGGTCATCAACGCGCCGGAACCGCTGCGCACAAACATGCCGCCCGCCTGCAGCAGGCGACAGAGAAAACCGCTGAATTCCGCCGCCGAGGCGCGCGGTGATACCCCGACGCCCATCACGCCATCCGCGACGCTGCGCCCGGCATGCACGCCGATCGGTTCCCCGTTGAGGAAAGCGCCTTGGCCGCGGCAGGCGCGGAACATCTCGCGGTGATTGGGATCGTAAACCACGCCGATCGTCGGCTCACCGTCGATCACCACGCTTATTGCGATACACCAGGTATGCAGCCCGTTCAGGAAGCAGGCGGTGCCGTCGATCGGATCGACGACCCAAAGGCAGGCCGCGCTATCGTTGGTGCCGCCGCTCTCTTCGCCGAGAAACCCATCCAGGGGAAAGCGCCGGTTAATCATGCGGCGGATCAGCGCCTCGACGCGGCGGTCGGCCTCGCTGACCACGTCCTGCAGGCCCTGTTTAAACTCGACGGCCAGACTTTGCCGGCGTTGGTAAAAGCTGAAGGCGAGATCGGCGGCGGCGCGGGCGATCTCACGCGCGAAGCGGTAGCGCGCCTCGATGTCCCGTGGAGAGAGTGACGTCATGCAGTGCCTGATAACGAAAAAAAGGAATGGCCGTAGCCTGCCAGAGAATGATGAAAGTAATGTGTCGCTCAGCGCTGCGGATAACAAAAGCGCTGCGTGTCGCGCCTCAAGCCGCCGGCGGCACGCGGTTTTTGCAAAGAGGAAAAAACAGGCCGCCGGGCGGCCTGTGAGATTGATGACAAACCTTATACCCTTGCCGGGTTGGCAGAGAGCACCGAATAAAAAACAAGGAAAATCAATTTATTGATTTTCGACTGATCACCACAAAGAGGGGAAAAACCACGCTTTTTCCCCTCTTTGTCAATAGCCTGACAGGCCGCCGGGCGGCCTGTGGGATTAGCCCAGATGCAACCGGGCGGTGATGTCGGCAATCTCGCGGCGCCAACGCGCCTGAAGCTCTGGTTTTTGATGCTTCGGTTTACGCGCCAGGTCGGCCTCCAGTTTGCTTTCGAGGGCAAACAGGGCGGTCAGCAACGCCTCTTCGCCTTCCAACTGCGGGTTTGGCGTCGGGGCGTCTGCGTTGGCCTCGTGCGCCGTCGGCAGCGCCGGCGTTTCGCCCGCCAGACGCTGGTACACCGGCGCCAGATCGTGCCACTCCTCCAGTTCTTGTTGGTCTATCAGCCAAAAGCGGTTGCAGCTCTGTTCGATCAGCATCCGATCGTGGGTGACCAGCATGACGGCGCCGGGGAACTGACGCAGCGTTTCCGCCAGCTCCTCTTTGCCCGCCATATCCAGGTGGTTGGTGGGCTCGTCCAGCAGCAGCAACGAATGGTTGGCCAGCGTCAGGCCGACAAACAGCAGCCGTGAACGCTCGCCGCCGCTCAACGAACGGATCTGCTGATGGTGGCGCAGGTAAGGGAACCCGGCGCCGATCAGCGCCATTTTCCGCTGTTCCTCGGTCAGCGGCGCAAACTGCGCCAGCGCTTCGCTCAACGTGTCTTCATCGCGCAGCTGTTGCAGGCTCTGATCGTAATAGCCGATACGCACGCGCGGATGGAACAGCGCCGGGCGCTGCGTTTGTTGCTGATACTCGCGCCACAGCAGGCGCAACAGCGACGATTTTCCGCAGCCGTTGCGCCCGACGATGGCGATGCGATCGCCGCTTTTCACGCGCAGATGTTCCAGGCTGAACAGCACCGGCGCATCCGGCGCCGGGCGCACCGCCCAGTGCGGCAGCGCCAGCAGGCGATCGGCGTCCAGCGCTTCTCCCTGCAGCCGCAGCCGCCATGGACTGCCGGCGGTCAGGGTGGTCTGTTCTTCCTTCAACCGATCGACGCGCTTCTCCATTTGCTTGGCCTTGCGCGCCAGATCTTCGTTGTCGTAGACCTTGCCCCAGGTCGCCAGGCGCTTGGCGCTTTTTTCCACCCGGTCGATTTCCTTTTGCTCGGCGTGGCGCCGCTGTTCGTCCGCGGCGTCCTGTTCCGCCAGCGCGGTGCGCGCCGCAGAGCAGGGCAAACGGAAGAACTGCAGCGTTTTGTCGCGCAGGATCCAGGTGCAGTTGGTTACCTGGTCGAGCAGATAGCGATCGTGCGACACCAGCACGAAGCTGCCGGTCCAGTTACGCAAGAACTGTTCCAGCCACAGCAGCGTGGGCAGGTCCAGGTGGTTGCTGGGTTCGTCGAGCAGCAGCAGATCGGGCTGGCGGATCAGCGCGCGCGCCAACAGCAGCCGCGTATGCTGGCCGCCGCTGAGGGTGCCGGCGGTCAGCATCCAGCTCGCCGGTTCAAACCCCAGCTCGGCCAGTAGCGCTTCGCAGCGCCAGCGTTCGCTGAGGTGTTGGCCCGCAGGCAGCCGCGCCAGAACCGCATCCAGCAGGGTGCTGGCGTGCAGTTCCGGCGGCAGGTGCTGCTCGATGCGCGCCATCAGACATTGATGTGACAATGTCACCGATCCGGTGTGCGCAGGCAGGTCGCCGCTGAGAATTTGCAGCAGGGTGCTTTTGCCGCAGCCGTTATCGCCGATCAAACCGATGCGGTCGCCTTTTTTCAGGCTGAAGGAAATCTCGCTCAGCAGGACGCCGAACGCGTTGTCGTAACCGACAGATTATGCAGACAGTAATGTGCTCATTGCTTACTCAAGAGTTACAGGCATGACAATGCCTATCGTCAAACATTGCCGACGATAACCCGGTAAGCCGGAGGGAAGATCCTGGATTTTAGTAAGCTTCGCTCAAGCTGGGTTATCGCAGCGCGATACCGGTAATGCTTGAGCGGCGACGATTACCAAAGAAGTGTGAGTGAAAAACCAATTCACACGTCAGCATAGTAAGTCTCCTTTTATTGGTTGCAGGTTAATCGGTGGCTGGATTATAGAGCGCTTCATGCCGTATCGCCAGTGTAAAAGCGCCTGAATAATCAGCAAGCTAAGGCGAGCGCGGGCGCGTGGCACACAATGGGAATAATTACTGTATTTCGGCCGACATTAAGCAGCTATTATAATTAGCGTTTATGGTTAAGCGACGGTTCATCCGCCGCCTGTTCGTCTGTCTATCAGATAATGATGCTGAGCACTGAATTTATGTTAAAGCCTCGCCCGTTCCTGCTGTTGTTATTATTGCTGTTGGGTATGCAATTGACGCCGTTCGCCGCCGTCGCCGCTACCCAGGATGATCCCGTCGCCGAAAGCGCGCCCGATCCCGCTACGCAGTTGAAAGCCGCGCAAAAGCAGTTGGACAGCATGAAGCAGCTGGTTTCCAAAGCGACGACCGACACCCAGCTCAGCAAGCTGCGGTTGGCGACGGACGATCTGGTCGCCAGCATGGATAAATTGTCCGCCGATCTGCAGCCGGTGCAGGAAAAACTGCAGGCGCAGCTGGACGTGCTGGGGCCGGCCCCGGCGGCCGGCGCGCTGCCGGAAACCCCGGCCGTCGCCCAGCAGCGCAATGCGCTGAATAGCAGCAAGAAGCAGTTGGACGATGCGGTAAAACGCGCGCAGGCCATCAAGACCAGCGCCTTCGACCTGGGCCAGCAGATCAGCGATCTGCGTCGGGTGGCGTTCAAAACCCAACTGGCGCTGAACACCGGCAGCATTTTGGGCGTCAAATTCTGGACGCCGGTCGTGCAGCCGTCAGCGGATGACGTGCAGCGGCTGGACCAGTTCAACGCCGAGATGAAAGCGGCCTGGGACGCCAGTTGGCAGGACGAATGGCGGTACGGCACGCTGGCGTTGCTGGCGCTGGCGGTGATCGTCTGGTCCTGGGGGCGCTATTTGTCCGAGCGTTTCCTCGCCTGGGTCAGCATTCGCTTCCTGCCGGACGGGCGCCTGCGCCGCAGCTTTATGGCCATCATCACCGTGGCGGTGACGGTGATCACCACCTCGATTGCGCTGAACCTGCTGTATTACGTCTTTATCCGCGTGCAGCCGCTGCCGGTCATGTTGGAAGACTTCGCCGAAGGCTTTAACCGTCTGGGGATTTTCTGCGCGCTGATCGCCGGGCTGGGGCGTGCGGCGCTGTCGCTGAATCGCCCGTCCTGGCGTTTGGCTTCGCTGGACAATGAAGTGGCCGCCGGGCTGCGTTACTTCTCGCCGCTGCTGGCCGGTCTGGCGCTGGCGTTCGGCACCGTGGAGCTGATCAACAACGTCGTCAGCGCCTCATTGGCCACCACCATCTTCGGCAACGGCCTGGTGGCGGGGCTGATCGGCATGGTGCTGCTGGCGGCGCCGCTGCGTGGCCAGCGCATTCGTCGCCGTCTGGAGCAGCAGGGCGCGCACCTGGAAAAACGCACGCTGGTCGGCGGGCTGGTGCATATCGTCACCTTGGTGTGTTCGGTGGTGATCCTGCTTTCACTGCTCGTGGGCTATATCGCTTTTGCCCGCTTCCTGACCTACCAGCTCATCTGGGTGGTGCTGGTGCTGATGGCGTTCTACTTCATGGTGCTGTTCGCCACTGACCTGTGCGCCGCGCTGTTTTCGCCGCAGACCGTCAGCGGCAAGATGCTGAAGAAAACGCTCAGCTTCAAGGATCGCCATCTGGAGCAGGTGGCGATCATCACCACCGCGCTGGCCAAATGTTCACTGTTGCTGTTGATGATCGTCGCGTTGTTCAACGGCTCGTTCGGCAGCACCACGCCGGGCTCGCTGATGGAGAAAATCGTCTCGATCCTGACCGGCGAAGGGTTGCAGCGTTTCAACATCGTGCCCGGCAACCTGCTCAACGCCGTGATCTGCCTGGCGATCGGCATCTACATCCTGCGCGCGGTGCGGCGCTGGCTGGGCTCTGAGCTGCTGCCGAAGACCATTTCGGACGTCGGCATTCGCGCCTCGCTGGTGACGCTGTTCAGCAATATCGGCTATGTGCTGGTCATTCTGATCACCCTGGCGGCGCTGGGCATCCAGTGGAGCAACCTGGCGTGGATCGTCAGCGCCCTGTCGGTCGGTATCGGTTTCGGTTTGCAGGAGATCGTGAAGAACTTTATTTCCGGCCTGATCCTGCTGACCGAACGCCCGGTGAAGGTCGGGGATATGATCGGCATCGGCGGCGTGGAAGGCGACGTGCGACGCATCAACGTACGCGCCACCGAAATTCAGCTCAGCGACCGCTCCACCATGATCGTACCGAACTCGCAGCTGATCTCACAGAACGTACGTAACGCCACCATGGGCAACGCGCAAGGCGTGGTGACCATTGCGCTGACGTTCCCGACCTCGATCGATCCGGAGCAGGTGCGCAATATCCTGCTGAGCGCTTACAACGAGTACGAAACCATTCTGGAGACGCCGGCACCTTACGTGCGCTTCAGCCAGTTGGGGCCGGACGGCATTATCCTGAGTGTGACTGGCTATGTGCCGAGCCCGCGCATGGTCGGCGCCACCAAGAGTGAACTGCTGTTTAACATCCTCAAGCTGTTGCGCGCTCAGGAAGTGAGCCTGTCCAGCCCGCAGGAGGTGGTGTTCATGAAGCAGCAGGCGACGCGATATCAGGCTAACGAAGAGGAACACTCTTCCTAGTTCTGCCATGAGGCGGCGGGTCGTTTATCAACGGCCCGCCGAACGCGGCTAGTACATCGACGGCTCCACGGACTGCGAACAGTCGCTGTTGGCGCCGGAGTTGCTGCAGGTGTAGGGCTCATTCGGCGACGCCGGCGGCGCATTCGACGGACCGCCGCCGCCGATACAGCCGCTCAGCAACAACGTCAAAAGCACCAGCGTTATCTTTTTCATCTCTCCGTCCTCCATTGCGATTCCTCCTTTAAGTATATGTCGGGAAAGCGAACGCTACCGCCCGCCAGTGCGATCTATACTCCTTGGATGCCGTTTCGCCGCACCGCGCCGGCGAACGAGGGGGGAAAGATGCACATCGACGACGATTTGACGCGCTTTGCCGCGTTAGGGGCGCCGCCCTTACCGCCGGGAGCCCGGCAGGGTTATATTGACCACGACGGCGCGCGTATTTGGTATGCCGCCTATGGCGACGGACCGGCGGTGATCCTGTTGCACGGCGGCCTGGGCCACAGCGGCAACTGGGGGTATCAGCTGCCGGCATTGCGGGCCGCCGGGTACGGGGTGTTGCTCATCGATAGCCGCGGGCACGGGCGCAGCACGCGCGACGCCCGGCCGTATCGTTACGATCGGATGGCCGATGATCTGTTGGCGGTGATGGCGGCGCTGCAAATACCCCACGCCGCGCTGGCGGGCTGGAGCGACGGCGCTTGCGTCGCGCTCATCGCCGCCCATCAGGCGCCCGGGCAGGTGGACGGCGTTTTTTTCTTCGGCTGCAATATGGACGCCAGCGGCGTTAAACCGTTGGCGCCCAGCCCGATCGTCGAGCGCTGTTTTGCGCGCCATGCGCAGGACTATGCCGCCTTGTCGCCGACGCCGGACGATTTCGAGGCGTTCGTCGCCGCCGTGAGCCTGATGATGAGCAGCCAGCCGGACTACCGCGCACAGGATTTGGCGGCCATTCGCGTGCCGGTGACGATCGTTCACAGCGAATACGATGAATTTATCCGCGCCGAACATGCCGCCTACCTGAGCCGCAGCATTCCCGGCGCCCGTTTGACGACGCTGCCGGGCGTCAGCCATTTCGCGCCGCTGCAGCGGCCCGCGCTGTTCAACCGCGCGTTGCTGGATTTTCTCGCCGATGTGATGTGCCGCGGCCGGCGCAAAGAAAATGGGCGCCAAACGGCGCCCAAGGCATGACAGGTTAGAAATCGACCGTCGCCTGCAGGCTCAGGCTGCGCGGTTCACCCTCAATCACGCGTAAATTACCGGCGCTGGAGGCATAGTACTCGCGGTTGAACAGGTTTTTCACATTCAGTTTCAGCTGGGTATGTTTCCCAAGCAGCTTGCTGTCCCAGGCGACAAAGGCATCCGCCACGGTATAGGCCGGCATGGTGAAACTGTTCTCCGGATCGCCGGCGCGGCGACCGACGTAGCGCGCGCCGCCGCCAATGCGCATCTCGCCGGGCACCACCGGCAATGTCATGCGGCGGCTGAGGTACAGGCCGCCCATGTTGGTTGGGGCGTTGACCAGCCGATTGCCGACGTTGTCCGGGTTGAGGTTGTCTTCGACAATTTCGGTCTTGTCGTAGCTGTAGTTGGCGGTGAGATTCCAGTTGCGCGCCACTTCCCCGTTCAACTCCAGTTCGACGCCGGTGGAGCGCGCTTTGGGGATGCTGCGGGTCACGCCGTTGATAAAGATCGACATGTTGCTTTCATCAATGCGATAGAGCGCCAGCGTGGCGTCAAACGCCGGGGTGATCTGCCATTTTCCGCCCACCTCATAGGTGGTGCCGGTTTCCGGCGTGGCGACGTCGCCATTGTCGTCGATGGCGGTGGACGGCGTGAACGAACGGCTGTAATTGCCGTACAGCGACAGGCTCGGCGTCAGCTTATACACCAACCCCGCCTGCGGCAAAAACTGGTCGTCTTTGTCATTGAGCGTATTTTTCGGTTTCTGGAAACCGTTGCTGTTGTTCTGGTAATACGACTGATAGCGCGCGCCCAGCACCGCGATCCATTGATCGGTAAGATGAATGCTGTCCTTGGCGTACAGGGAACGGCTGAACAGCGTGGCGCGCAGGTTGCTTGACGCGTCGCTGTAGGTGGTGCTGTCGGTGACCGGCGTTTCGCCATACACCGGATCGTACATGTTGAAGGTCTTCGAGACCTTGCCGCGGTAGGAATAGGCCTTGTAGGTCTGATTTTTCTCGTAGTCCACGCCCAGCAGCAGATCGTGCTGCATGCCGAACAGCTGCGGCGAACCGGTCAGATCCCAGGAGTAATAGTGGGTTTGATGATTGAAACCGCGGTTGGCGTCGGCGCGGCGCGAGACGATGCCGGTCGTGGTGTCGACCGCGGTGGCGCGCACTTCGTTGCTGTCGTAACGGCGTTGCAGCCAGGCGTAGTTGAATCGGGTCGTCCAGATCGGATCGAGCGCGTACTCATAATGGGCGTTCAGACGTTTGTTCTTGCCCCAGGCATGGTTCGCGTAGTCATCCAGGCGGCGGTTATAGGGCACATCGACCGGTTTGCCGTCGATAAATGCGGTGCCGCGATCGTAAGGAATGTCGTACTTGTATTCGCTGTAGGCGATATTAAAGGAAGCCTGGTCGCCGAACCAACTGAGCGAGGGGGCGATCAGCGTATGTTCGTCGCTGCCGAAATTGCGCCAGTAATCTGCGTGCTGGCGTTCGGCGATCAGGCGAAAGGCGAAGCCGCCGCCCAGCGGGCCGGTCACATCGACGCTGCCGCTGCCGCCGCCAAAACTGTTGGTGGCGCCGCTGATGCGGGTGTTCCAGTCATACTGCGGTTTTTTGCTGATCAGATTGATGACGCCGCCGGGGCTGAGGATGCCATACAGCAGCGACGCGGAACCTTTCAGGACCTCGACGCGATCGGTGGTGGCGTCCATGCTCAGCCCTTGGTTGCTGCGCACGCCGTCGATGAAGACCGAGCCGTCGGAGTTAACCCCGAACCCGCGTTTGACGAAGCCATCCTCCGTGCCGCCGAGCGTGTTGCCCTGGGTGACGCCGCTGACGAACTTCATCGCCTCATTGACGCTTTTGACCTGGAAGTCGTCAATGACCTGAGAGGTGACGACGCTGACCGATTGCGGCACCTCGGTGATCGGCGCGGCGGTCTTGCCGGCGGTCGAGGCAGTGTCAGCGCTATAGCTGCCGGAAGGTTGGGCTGCGGCGGTCACCGTAATGGATTCCTCCGTTTTTGCGCCGGGCGCGGCGGCGATCGCCAGCGCGGGGAACAAACCGGCAATCAGGGGCAGCGTGCGAAGAACGTGATTTTTATTTCTTGTAGTGGGGTGGCGAAGAACTGACTGGTGCATATAATTCCATGAAAAAATAATAAATAGTAACGATTATCATTATAATTATCATTTATAGATTTTGAATAGAGGGGAATGCCGCTATCCCTTCATTGCACGATTTAATTTTGTCATTAGGGAAAAAGACGGCGATTTTGCCGGTAAAAAGTCGGATGGATGGCAATAACGATCGCAGTGACGGGAGGGACGCGGCAGTTTGTTCGTCGGAAGGGTGACTTCTGTCAATATATTGATACACAAATATATTTTCCCTTGATGAATAAACAGGTGTCCGGGCAGGCAAAACTGGCAATAATAGGCGGGTCGGCCGTTTATCTTCGCCTCACCGCCGACGGTTGTGACGCGAACAGACTGTCACTTTATGCTAGCGGAAGTCTCTGGATCCAAGATGCAAACCACCTCGTTGTCCGATACCCGGAAAATCTGGCCCGCGCTCATCATTTTTTTGTTGGTGTTCACCCTGTGTCTGCTGGGCATCGTGAGTCGTCCCGGCAGCTTTCTGGCGATATTCTGGCCGGTGAACGCCGTACTGCTGGCCGTTTTGGTGCGTCGGCCACAGTGGGCTACGCGGGCCGGCTGGGGCATGGCGGTGCTGGGCTATCTGGCGGCGGATCTGTTGACCGGCAGTTCGCTGCAAAAGACGCTGCTGCTGAACGTCGCCAATCTGACCGGCGTCGTGGTGGGGTATCTGTTGTTCATGCGGCTGTCGCCGCCGGCGCGCATGTTGCAACGCGGCACGTCCAGCATGTACCTGTTCGGCATCTGCCTGGCCGCCGCCGCCGCGACCGGCGCGGTGGGCGCCGTAACTTCGCAGTGGCTGTTCGGCAGACCCTATCTGACCTCGCTGGCGCTGTGGTTCTCGTCCGAGTTCACCAATTACGTCACGCTGATGCCGTTTATTCTGGCGTTTCCCGGCGATTGGCGACGTCGCCTTGCGGCGGCCGGCGCCATGTTCACCCAGCGCAGCCAATGGCCGCGGGCGGGGCGAAAACTCACGGTGTTGGCGCTGCTGTTGCTGGCGGCGGTGTGCAGCGTGCTGATCGGCGGCCCCGGGGCGGTGATCTTTCCCATGCCGGTGCTGTTGTGGCTGGCGATGTCCTTCTCACTGTTCTGCACCATGATTGCGGTGCTGATCTATGTGCTGTGGTGCCATCTGGCTATCGATTTCGGGCTGTTGAGTTCGACGCTCGACATGAAGGTGTTGCAAAACGCGGTATCGATGCGTTTGGGCATCGCGCTGCTGGCGCTGGGGCCCATCGCCGTGGCCAGCATGAACTATGCGCGCAATGCGCTGCTGCGCACGCTGGAGCACGTGGCGAATCACGATGCGTTGACGCACGTGCTGACGCGCAATGCGTTTATGCAACGCGGCGAACGGTTGATAGACCAAAAGGGCGAGCTGGTGTGCGTCATGATGCTCGATATCGACTATTTCAAATCGATTAATGACCGTTTCGGCCATGCCGGCGGCGATCAGGCGCTGATGGCCTTTACCCGCGCGATCGCCGCCGATCTGAGCGTCGGTGACCTGTTCGGCCGCATGGGGGGCGAAGAGTTCGCCATCGTTTCGACGCTCGGCCAGCCGCAGCAGGGATGGCAATTGGCCGAACGCCTGCGGCAACGCATCGAAACGGAGTCTATCCTCATGCCGGCCGGGCATCCGCTGCAGATCACCGTCAGCATCGGCATGGTGACCTGCCCGGGCGGTTCCGGCCAAAGCCTGGCGGATCTGCTTAAGCTGGCGGATCTGGCGGTGTACAAAGCGAAAAACGCCGGCCGCAACCGGGTCGCCACACCGGAATCGTCTCCGCCGGCCTGTCACGGCCGCTGAACTTCCGATCCGCGCTGCGTGCCTGCGGTCTAAACTGGTAAGGGACGCGGGCATTTCCGCCTGCGCCGAACCGACTGTCCTTAATCAGACAAGAGGATGCCAGAATGAAATACGTAGACGGGTTTGTGGTGGCGGTGCCGGCCGCCAATAAGGAGGCTTATCACCGGTTGGCGGCGGCGGCAGCGCCGCTGTTCAAAGAGTTTGGCGCCACGCGCATCGTGGAGTGCTGGGGCGATGACGTGCCCGATGGCAAGCTCACCGACTTTCGCGGCGCGGTGAAAGCCCAGGAAGACGAAGTGGTGGTGTTCAGCTGGATAGAGTACCCCTCCAAAGCGGTGCGCGACGCCGCCAATGAGAAAATGATGAACGATCCGCGCATGAAAGCGCTGGGCGAGATGCCGTTCGACGGCAAACGCATGATCTTCGGCGGTTTCGCGCCGATCCTCGATGCGTAAAGGAGGCGCAGATGGCCAGAATTACGCAACATCTGTGGTTTGAAAAAGACATGGAAGCGGCGCTGAATTGCTATGTCGCGCTGATCCCCGGATCATCCGTGAACTGGTTTTCCGACCTGCCGGCGGATACGCCGAGCGGCCCGGCCGGCAGCGTGAAGCTGGCCGCCTTCACGCTGGGGGACCAGCGCTACGCGGCGATCGAAGCCGGGCCGCTGGATCCGTTCAATCACAGTTTCTCCGTGATGGTGGAATGTGACGATCAGGCGGAAGTCGACAGGCTGTGGGATGCGCTGAGCGAGGGCGGCGAGGCGGAGCAGTGCGGCTGGCTGCGCGATCGCTGGGGGCTGTGCTGGCAAATTGTGCCGCGGCGCCTGACGGAGTTGATGAACGATCCCGACGCCGCCCGCGTGCGGCGGGTAACGGAAGCGATGCTGCTGATGGGCAAAATCGACATCGCCGGGCTGGAAGCGGCGGCGCGCGAGTAGCGCAACGCTCACAGAGGGAGAGAACGGATGCACCGGGAACGGCACAGTATTGAACGCATCGGCTGGCTGCGGGCGGCGGTGCTCGGCGCCAACGACGGCATCGTTTCAACGGCCAGCCTGCTGCTGGGCGTCGCGGCGGCCAACGCCTCGCATTCCGCGCTGATGATCGCCGGCGTCGCCGGGTGGGTGGCCGGCGCGATGTCGATGGCCACCGGCGAGTATGTGTCGGTCTCGTCGCAGGCGGATACCGAAAAGGCCGCGCTGGCGGAAGAGCAGGCGGAGCTGCTTGAAGACTACCCGGGGGAGTTTCGCGAACTGACGTCAATCTACGTGCATCGCGGTCTGGATCCGGCGCTGGCCCGGCAGGTGGCGGAAAAGCTGATGGCGCATGATGCGCTGGAGGCGCACGCGCGCGACGAACTGGGCATTTCCGCCACCACCCGCGCCCGGCCGCTGCAGGCTGCGTTGGCGTCGGCCCTGAGTTTCTCCCTCGGCGCGCTGTTGCCGCTGCTGGTGGCGATGTGGGTGCCGGTCGCCTGGACGCGGCCGGCGCTGGTGGCGTCGGCGCTGATTTCCCTCGGCGTTCTCGGCGGCATCGCCGCGAAAACCGGCGGGGCGCCGATCTTGCCGGGCGTGGCGCGCATCCTCATCTGGAGCGCACTGGCGATGGTGGTTTCTTCCGGCGTCGGCCTGCTGTTTGGCGTGACGGCCGGCTAACGTCGCGCTTGCATCAATCTATTGCACCTCAAGCTCAGAATTTATCATTTGTCAGCCGCCGGCGTTCGCGGCAAGGTGACGGCAACGCCAACATCAGTCAGGGACACTTATGCAGAAATCACAGATCCTATCGTGGGTCGCCCAGCATCCGCTGTTGCAACGCATGGTCGCGCTAGAGCCGATCACCTGGTTCAATCCGCGCGCGACAACGCTGGCCGCAGGGTTGCCCCACGTCGGGTTGACCGCCGCCGACGTCGCCGACGCGGAGCAGCGCCTGGCGCGTTTCGCGCCTTATCTTGCCGCGGCCTTCCCGGAAACCCAACCGACAAAAGGGATCATCGAATCCGAGCTGGTGGCGATCCCGGCCATGCAGCTCGCGTTGGATCGGCGCTATGGGCAGACGTTGGGCGGGTGCCTGCTGTTGAAAAAGGACAGCCATCTGCCGATTTCCGGCTCAATCAAGGCGCGCGGCGGCATCTATGAGGTGCTGACGCACGCGGAAAAGCTGGCGCTGGAGGCGGGGCTGCTGCAGATCGGCGACGACTACGCCCGGCTGTTTTCCGACGAGTTCCGTCAATTCTTCAGCCAGTACCGCATCGCCGTCGGATCGACCGGCAATCTGGGATTATCCATCGGCATCATCAGCGCCCGGTTGGGGTTTGACGTCAGCGTGCACATGTCGGCGGACGCGCGGGCGTGGAAAAAACAGAAGCTGCGCGACAATGGCGTGACGGTGGTGGAATACGCCGACGATTACGGCGTGGCGGTCGAACAAGGGCGCAAACAGGCGGCGGACGATCCGAGTTGCTTCTTTATCGATGATGAAAACTCGCAAACCCTATTCCTCGGCTACGCGGTGGCCGGCGGCCGCCTGAAGCGGCAGTTTGCCGAACAGGGCATCGTGGTGGACGCGCAGCATCCGCTGTTCGTTTATCTGCCGTGCGGCGTCGGCGGCGGGCCGGGCGGAGTCGCCTTTGGCCTCAAGCTGGCGTTCGGCGATCACGTTCACTGCATTTTCGCCGAACCGACCCATTCCCCTTGCATGCTGCTCGGCGTCTACAGCGGGTTGCATGACGGCATTGCGGTGCAAGATCTCGGCATCGACAACCGCACGGCGGCGGACGGACTGGCGGTGGGGCGCGCCTCCGGCTTTGTCGGCCGGGCGATGGAGCGCCTGCTGAGCGCGTTTTACACCCTGAGCGACGAAGAGATGTTCGCGCTGCTCGGGTTGTTGGACAGGCACGAGCATATCCAGCTGGAACCCTCCGCCCTGGCCGGCATGGCCGGGCCGTGGCGCGTTACCGCTCATGCGCGGCAGCTCAGCGAGCAGGGCGTGAGCGCGGAGAGCCTGGCCCAGGCGACGCATCTGGTATGGGCGACCGGCGGCGGAAATGGCGAAATACCTCGCCGCCGCGCAAACGGCGCCGTGAGTCAATAGCGCCGAGGCTTGCGCTCGCTTCCTGTTTTTAGGCGGCGAGCGCGGTTTGACAAGCGCCGGTTCCCTCCGGCCCAGGGGCAACGTCAGACCGGGCGCTCATGATGTTTGTAAAATGTTAACAAAATCACAACTCCCCACGCCGTAGTCACGGCTTAAATCTCCATATCCAACTAATAGTAAATGAAATTATTTTATTTACCGTTTTCTGATGTTCGTTTATCGCACGCTTATTTTTTTAACAATATTGAAGCATTCGCCGTGGGGTGGTTTGATTTGATTGTCGATTAACGAACTATATTCCGATAATCGCACAAATTAACCCTCTCGCCGGCTCGCAGCCGGCTGTTCCGTGCGGCGAGGTTTGCCGCACTCTCTGAGGAGCAAGCCATGCCGCATGATAACAACGTAGAAATTCGAGGGTTTATCGATAACCAGCCATTTTCTCGCTACCAGTGGTTGATACTGGCTTTGTGTTTTTGGGCGGTCGCGCTGGACGGTTTCGATACCGCCATTATCGGCTTCATCGCCACGTCGCTGGTGCAGGAGTGGGGAATAGACAAAACCGCGCTGGGGCCGGTAATGAGCGCCGCGCTGGTCGGTCTGGCGGTAGGCGCGTTGGCCGCCGGCCCGTTGGCGGATCGCATCGGCCGCAAGAAAGTGCTGGTGATTTCGCTGCTGCTGTTCGGCGGCTTCAGCCTGCTGACCGCCTTCGCCGGCTCGCTTTCGACGCTGACGCTGCTGCGTTTTTTGACCGGGCTGGGACTGGGGGCGGCCATGCCGAACGCCGCCACGCTGATGTCGGAATATGCCCCTCAGCGCTGCCGAGCCCTGATGGTGAATCTGATGTTTTGCGGTTTCCCTCTCGGTTCGTCGCTGGGCGGTTTTTCTTCCGCCTGGCTGATCCCGCATTTCGGCTGGCAGAGCGTGCTGGTGCTGGGCGGCGTCATGCCGTTGCTGCTGGCGCTGGTCCTGATCGCCGCCTTGCCTGAATCCGTGCGCTTCATGGTCGCGCGTGGCTATGCCGCAGAGCGCATCGCCAAGGTGCTGAAACGCATTGCGCCGATCCGAATGACGCCGCCGCCGCGCTTCATGTTGCAGGAAGAGGGGCTGGTAAAGGCAGCGTCGCCGCTGGGCATGATCTTTTCGCGTCGCTATCTGCTGGGCACGTTGATGCTGTGTCTGACTTACTTCATGGGATTGATGATCTTCTATCTGCTGACCAGTTGGCTGCCGCTGCTGATCCGTGAAACCGGCGCCTCCGTTACGCAGGCGTCGCTGATCACCGCGCTGTTTCCGCTCGGCGGGGGGCTCGGCGTATTGATTATCGGTTGGTTGATGGATCGCATGAACCCGCACAAGGTGGTGGCCGTCGGCTATTTGCTGACCGGTTTGTTCGTCGGCATCATCGGCTATGTCTATACCTCTCCGCTGCTGATGGCGCTCACGGTGTTCATCGCCGGCACCTGCATGAACGGCGCCCAGTCATCCATGCCGGCCCTGGCGGCCGGGTTCTATCCCACCCAGAGCCGGGCGACCGGCGTAGCCTGGATGCTCGGTCTCGGGCGTTTTGGCGGCATTCTGGGGGCGATGAGCGGTGGCGTGCTGATGCAGATGCAGCTGTCGTTCAGCACCATTTTCACGCTGTTGGCCATCCCGGCGCTGATCGCGGCGCTGGCGCTGCTCGCCAAACACCTTTCCGGCGGCTACCCGGCGCTGCCGGCGCCGCTCAACAAAATGCTATGAGGGAGTCATGCTATGCGCACACAGGTTGTGATCATCGGCGCCGGTCCGGCCGGTTTGATGTTGTCCCATCTGCTGCACCTGCAAGGTGTGGAATCGGTGGTGTTGGAAACGCGCAGCCGGGAGGCGGTGGAATCGACCATTCGCGCCGGGGTGCTCGAACAGGGGACCGTCGATCTGCTCGAGCAGACCGGATTGGGGGAGCGGATGCGGCGGGAAGGGGCGCGGCATCAGGGGATCCGCTTGGCGTTCGGCGGCCGGCAGCACCGCATCGATCTGGCCGGATTGACCGAGCGCGCCGTCACCGTCTATGCCCAGCATGAAGTCTTGAAAGACCTGATCGCTGCGCGTCTGGCGGCGCAGGGCCATCTGTTTTTCGAGGTGGAACAGGTTGAATTGAAGGCGCTGGACAGCGCGCAGCCCGAGGTTCACTACCGTCATGGCGACCAGCCGCGCCGGCTGCGCTGCGACTTTGTCATCGGATGCGACGGATTCCACGGCATCAGCCGCGCGGCGATGCCCGGCGGGCTGCGGCAGGATTACACCCGCACCTATCCGTTCGGCTGGTTCGGCATTCTGGTCGAAGCGCCGCCGTCCAGCGAAGAGCTGATCTACGCCTGCCATCCGCGCGGTTTTGCGTTGATCAGCACCCGTTCGCCCGGCGTGCAGCGCATGTATTTTCAGTGCGATCCTGCGGAACAGGTCGATCAATGGTCGGACGATCGTATCTGGCGCGAGTTGGAGCAGCGGCTGGAAAACCATGAAGGCTGGACGCTGAAAAAGGGCCGCATATTTCAGAAAAACGTGGTGGGCATGCGCAGCTTCGTTACCGAACCGATGCGCTACCGGCGCCTGCTGTTGGCGGGCGACGCGGCGCATATCGTGCCGCCGACCGGCGCCAAAGGGTTGAATCTGGCCATGGCCGATGTTTGCCTGTTGTCCCAGGCGCTGGAGACGTTTTACCGGCGATGCGACTGGCAACGGCTGGACGATTACAGCGACACCGCCTTGCAGCGGGTCTGGCGCGCCGAGCATTTTTCCTGGTGGATGACCCACATGCTGCATACCCGGCGGGAAGACACGCCTTTCGAACACCGGCTGCAACTCTCAGAGTTGCAGTACACGGTGAAATCGCGCAGCGCCATGACGATGCTGGCGGAAAATTATGTCGGTGCGCCATTCCCGGCGATATAAGCGAAAACGCCCATGCCGGGCGGCATGGGCGAGAAGGGGCGTCACCGCCCCTGAACTGCGGCGGTTACAGCTGTTCGCCGTTGCTGGCGATCACCCGACGATACCAGTCGAAGCTTTTCTTGCGCGACCGTTCCAGCGTGCCGGTGCCGTCGTCGTGTTTATCGACGTAGATGAAGCCGTAACGCTTGCTGTACTCGCCGGTAGTGAACGACACGCAGTCGATGCAGCCCCACGGCGTATAGCCGATCAGGTCTACGCCGTCTTCAATCACCGCTTTTTTCATCTCTTCGATATGGGCGCGCAGATAGTCGATGCGATAGTCATCGTTGATCTGGCCATCCGCTTCCACCTTGTCGAAGGCGCCGAAGCCGTTTTCCACGATAAACAGCGGCTTCTGGTAACGTTCATACAGCACGTTCAGCGAATAGCGCAGCCCGACCGGATCGATCTGCCAGCCCCAGTCGGAGGCTTTGACGTGCGGGTTCGGCACGTTGCCCGGGAAGCCGAACATGCCGTCGCTGCCGTCCACCGCGTTGGCCTGCAGCGCATTGCTCATGTAATAGCTGAAGCCGATGTAATCGGTGCAGCCCTCACGCAGGATCTGCGCGTCCTGCGGCTGCATCTCGATCTTCAGCCCTTTGCGTTCCCAGTCACGCAGCAGGTAGCTGGGGTAGTAGCCGCGCATTTGCACGTCGGTATACAGATAGCGCTGGTGCATCGCTTCCACGGCGTACATCACGTCGTCCGGCTTGCAGGAATAAGGATAGAACGGCACGCAGGCCAGCATGCAGCCGATCTTGAATTCCGGGTTGATCTGATGGCCGAGTTTGACCACCTGCGCGCTGGCGACGAACTGGTGGTGCAACACCTGGTACAGCGTCTGCTCGGGGTTGTCTTCCTGGGTGTAGTCCACGCCGGAACAGCAGTAGCCGAACAGCGGGTAGCGGTAGTTGCTCTGGTTGTTGATTTCGTTGAAGGTCATCCAGTACTTCACTTTTTCGCGATAGCGGCGCATCACCACCTCGCTAAAGCGCACGAAGAACTCCACCACCCGGCGATTTTTCCAGCCGCCGTAGGCTTTCACCAAATGGTAAGGCATTTCGAAGTGGGACAGGGTGATCACCGGCTGGATGCCGTATTTCAGCAGTTCATCGAACAGGTCGTCGTAAAACTGCAGGCCGGCTTCGTTCGGCGTTGCTTCGTCGCCGTTCGGGAAAATGCGCGTCCAGGCGATCGAGGTACGAAAACACTTGAAGCCCATCTCGGCGAACAGCGCCACGTCCTGCTTGTAGCGGCCGTAGAAGTCCACCGCTTCGTGGTTGGGATAGCGATAGCCGTCGAGCACGCCGTCGGTCATCACGCGATCCACGCCGTGCGAGCCGCCGGACAGCACGTCGGCGATGCTTGGCCCTTTGCCGCCCTGATCCCAACCGCCTTCAACCTGGTGCGCGGCGACCGCGCCTCCCCACAGAAAATCTTTCGGCAACTGTTTCATCGTCAATGTCTCATCTTATTTAATGAAGGGTAATAACGCTCGCGTTGCCAATAGAGTAACAAGACCGAAAGAAATGTCACGATATAACAAATCACCGTAAAACGTGATTTGTCACAATAAAAAAACAGCCTGTTTTATTTTATCGCGTTCATTCTTCCCAGGCGCTTGCCGATGGTTTCAATAATATAAAGCACGGGGATTTGCGTAGTAATATTATGATGATCGCCGATCAAGTGTTGCGGGACGTGATAAGACAGATTGAAGTCCGCCAGCCGCGCCAGCGAAGAGGTTTCGTTGTTGGTGATGCTGATGATTTTACAGTGGTGCAGGCTGAACTGGCTGGCCAGCCGCAGGATTTCTTCGGTTTCGCCGGAAACCGACAACATGATCGCCACCGCGCTTTTATACATATCGCTGTTGACGGGATAATAAGGATCGTCGATATGAGTGCTGAATTTTCCGACGTTGGAAAAGAAACGCGCGCCATATTTCCCCAGGGCGCCGGAGGTGCTGATGCCGACGAAAATAATTCGCTCGGCGGCGGCGATATGCCGCACCGCTTCATCGAGCAGCTGATTAAATTCATCGTTGCTGACGCTTTTAAAAAAACTGAGAATTTCGCCGATGCCGGAATCGACCGGCGGCGCATCGGTTTGCTCCAGGTACAGTTTGAAACGGATGCGAAATTCCGAATAGCCGTCACACCCCATTTTTTTGCAAAATCGCAGCACGGTGGTGGTGGACACGCCGGCGGCCTCGGCCAGTTCGCGGATGGTCATGTACATCACTTGATTCTTGTGTTTGCTGACGTAGTTATAAACCATCAGCTCCAGGGCGTTGAGCGCGGCGATTGATTTGTGGGTAAACATGAGTCGATCCGGCGGCTGAAAACGGGAAGCGTATCTGCGGGTTAACATAGCAAAATTCCCCGCCGCTGGCACTGCCGAACAAAAAAGAAAAGCCGCACCAGTCAGGGGCGGCCCAGGGTTCACGACGAACAAATAAAGCAAAACGTTCCGGAAGACATGCCATGAAAACGCGTTTCATCACACAGGGTTAGCATAGGTCAGCTTACTCCGGCGGCAAAATGCCGGTTTCTGCTTTCTAAAGCCAAAGCGCGGCAAAGGCTACGGCGCCTCGGGCTTATCTTCGGACCAGCGGGCGGCGTTGACGTCCACCTTACCCGGCAGCAGTCCGATGGCGGTGAATTTATCCGCCAACTGCTGCTGCTGTCTGAACACCTTCGGCGACATGCGCTGGCTGCCGAATGGCATGCGGGCGATGGCTCTGGCCCAAATCGCCTGATCCAGGCCGGTGCTCTGAGCGAGGATCGCCGCCGCTTCCTGCGGATGGCCGTTGGCCCAGTCGCTCAGCGCGCCGAGCTGTTGAATCACCTGCTTGGCGCTGTCCGGGTAGGTTTCGGCAAAGCGGCGGCTGGCGAGATAGAAGGTGTAGTGCGGCACCAGGCCTTCCGCGTCTTTCAGCCGGCGGGCGTTGGCATGGGTTTCCACCTCGGCGTAGTAGGGATCCCAAATCACCCAGGCGTCGACGCTGCCGCGCTGGAAGGCGGCGCGGGCATCGCTCGGCGGCAGATAGACCGGCGTGATGTCCTTGTAGCTCAAGCCGGCCTGTTCCAGCGCGCTCACCAGCAGGTAATTGACGTCCGACCCTTTGTTCAACGCCACGCGTTTGCCTTTCAGATCGGCCACGGAGCGGATCGCCGAATCCTGCGGCACCACGATGGCTTCGGTTTTCGGGCTGGGCGGCGAATGCGCCAAATAAACCAGATCGGCCTTGGCGGCTTGCGCGAAGGCCGGCGGGGCGTCGCCGGTCGCCGCCAGATCGATGCTGCCGACGTTCAACCCTTCCAACATCTGCGGGCCGGCGGGGAATTCTATCCAGCGAACCTTGACGCCCTGCGGCTCCAGGGTTTTCTCCAGCGTGCCGCGGTATTTCAGCAGCGCAAAAATGTTGGCTTTCTGGTAACCGATGGTGATTTGTTGCGGTTTCTCCTGCGCGTCGGCCGGCAGGCTAAACAGGCCGAGCAGCAGGGCGGCGATCAGCGGCGTTGTGAGTTTTCTCATCCTGATTTTCCGATAGGCGAAGTGAACGGTAGCGATGACGCGCTGGGCGTAACGCCATGAAACGGCATTTAAATTTTCCTGCGGCGGGATAAGGGCGATGATAATGAGCGGCGCAGTGGCGTGTAAAGCGCCCGCTTATGCTGAATAATGCCTTGCTTAGCCAGAAATCAGCTTAAGCGGGAGAGGGTGAGCTCGACGTTATGCCGCGTCACGCTCGCGCGAACGCGCCAGCAACAGTGGAACCAACAGATAGAGGGCGGCGGCCAACGCCCAGACCAGGCCCGGCCAGACATCGCGCGTGGCGGCGTACAGCGCCGTCGCCACCAGTGGCCCCGCGACGCCGATCAGGCTGCCCATGCTGGCCAGCGTCCCTTGCAGCTCGCCCTGATGATCGTCGTCCACCTTTTGCGCCATTAACGCCTGCAGCGCGGGCAGCGCCATACCGCCCGCCGCGAAGAACGGCAGCAAGGCGAAAGGTGCCCAGCCGCGCGTGGCGATCGACAGCAGCGCCAGGCCCATTGCGTCGGCGGCTAGGCCGATCAGCAGCGCCTTGCGTTCGCCGAGCCGCGCGACCAGCGGGCCGATGGCGAAGGCCTGCGACAGCGCGTGGCAGGCGCCGTAACCGGCCAGCGACAGGCCCGCCACCATCATGCTCCAGCCGAAACGATCCTGACCGTATAAAATCCACAATGTGGCCGGCGCCTGCGAAACCAGCGCCATGATCAGGTAAATGCCGGCCAGCGGCATCAGGCCAGGCTTGCCGTGCAGCCGGCGCAATGACGAAAAGGGATTGAGGCGGATTTTCTCGGCGGCGCGGGCGCGGGGTTTACGCGATTCCGGCAGCAGGAAAAACGCCATCGCCAGGTTGACGGCGTTCATCGCCGCCGCCGCCAGGAAGGGCGCATGCAGATGCCACTCGCCCAGCGAACCGCCGAGCAGCGGGCCGACGATAAAACCGACGCCGAATACCGCGCCCACCAGGCCGAAACGCCGCGCGCGTTGACCGGCCGGCGTAATGTCGGTGACGTAAGCGGTGGCGACCGCCATGTTGGCGCCGGTGATGCCCGCCAGCAACCGGCCCAGATAGAGCCAGGCCAGCGTCGGCGTGAACGCCATCAGCAGATAGTCGGCCGCCGCGCCGGCGAGCGAGATGAGCAGCACCGGCCGCCGGCCGAAACGATCGCTCAGCGCGCCGAGGATCGGCGAGAACAGAAATTGCATTAACGCATAGGCCGCCAGCAGGGCGCCGTAGTGCAGGCTGCCGGCGTCAAGACCGCCCAGCGAACGCAACAACGCCGGCAGAATCGGCATGATCAGACCGATGCCCACCGCATCCAGCAACACCGTCAACAAAATAACCAGCATGGGTTTTTTCAAAATTGTGACTCTAACAGTGATAGAGTATTGAGTATTCCACAGTTACCCTATCAGTGATAGAGAGATGAGCGAAAAAAATACTGCGACACGTTTAACGCGAGAAACCGTCCTGCGCGGGGCGCTGGCGTTGCTGAACGACATCGGCATCGATGCCCTGAGCACCCGCCGCCTGGCGCAACATTTGGGCGTGCAATCTCCCACGCTCTATTGGCATTTCAAGAACAAGGCCGAGCTGCTGAAGGCGATGGCGGAAACCATCATGCTGGATCACCGTGAGGAGGTGCCCGCCGACATACCCTGGCAGGATTGGGTTGTCACCAATGCCGGCAACTTTCGTCGGGCGTTGCTGGCTTACCGCGACGGCGCGCGTCTGCATGCCGGAACCCGGCCGCAGGAGCCGCAATTCGCCGTCATTGAGGCCAAGGTGGCGCTGCTGTGCCGGGCGGGGTTGACGCCGGAGCGCGCGGTAAACCTGCTGTTCGCCGTCGGGCGTTTCGTGGTGGGCTGGGTGCTGGAGGAACAGCAAATGCAGCCTGACGATGCGCTGAATGACGCCGATCGCCGGCGTTACCCGCTGCTGTGCCAAGGCTGGGAAACATTGCAGGAGAAGGGCGCGGATGCGCTGTTCGAAGCCGGCGTGCGGCTGTTGGTCGACGGCGCCGAGGCCGGACTGGCGATCGACAATAATCACGGGCGGCAATCATAAAAATGCGCTTATCTATCGGAAATTTATAGAAAATACCCACTTTTCGTTAAAGCCATGGCGGCTACATTCCCTTAACATCGTCAAGTCTTTTGATGATAATTATTAGCACGCTGCGCAATTATTCACCGCAGTGATGTTACGGATTAAATCCGTTTGTTTAAGGGATAGTTTCACCATGGAAATCAACGTTAATGGCCGGGTGGTTCCACTCGGCAATCTCGCGCCCGACACGCCGCTGCTGTACGTTTTACGCAACGATCTGCACTTGAATGGCCCCAAATATGGCTGCGGCCTGGGGGAGTGCGGCGCCTGCACGGTGCTGATCGACGGCGTCGCCGCGCGTTCTTGCTCAATGCCGCTGGCCGCCGTAGGAAGCAAGTCCGTCACCACGCTGGAAGGCCTGGGCACGCCGGAGGCGCTGCATCCGGTTCAGCAGGGGTTTATCGATGAGCAGGCGGCGCAGTGCGGTTACTGCGCCAACGGCATGATCATGACGCTGGTCGCGTTGTTCGAACGCGAGCCGGATGCAGATGAACAAACCATCAAGAAAGAGCTGGCCTACAACCTGTGCCGCTGCGGCACCCACCTTGAGATCTTGCGCGCCGCCGAGCGCGCCCGCGATCTGCTGGCTGCGCGGAGGCAAGCATGAGCCGCCTCGAACTGACCCGCCGACAGTTGTTGCAAGCCGGCGGTGTGGTGATGGTCAGCAGTCTGCTGCCCGCGCCGTTTAACGCCTTCGCCGCCGAGACGGTTGCATCGCCTGCCGCTCTGCCGCTGGATCGGGTGGACAGCTTTATCAGCCTCACCGCCGACGGCCGGGTGACGGCCTTCAATGGCCATGTCGATCTCGGCACCGGCATTCGCACCGCGCTGGCGCAGATCGTCGCCGACGAAATTTGCGTGCCGTTCGAGCACGTCACGATGCTCCTCGGCGATACGCAACGCACGCCGGATCAGGGGCCGACCATCGCCAGCGCCACCATACAGGTCACGTCGGTGCCGCTGCGGCAGGCGGCGGCGCAGGTGCGACATATGCTGACGGCGCTGGCGGCCAAAGCCTTCGAACTGCCGGCCGACCAGCTGACGGCGGCGGCGGGACAGGTGTTTGTGACCAAGCACCCGGGGCGTTCCTTGAGCTATGCGCAGCTGGCGAGCGGGCAAAATCTGCATGTGACGCTGGATAAAAACGTGCCGCTGAACGGTGAACAGCAGGGCCGCTATGTCGGCCGCGCCGTCGCCCGGGTCGATATTCCGGCCAAGGTCAGCGGGGGGCTGACCTACGTGCACGACCTGCGCTTGCCCGGCATGCTGCATGGCCGGGTGGTGCGTCCGCCTTACGCAGGCGCCGACAGCAGCGCGCCGCTGGGCGGCGGCCTGTTGTCGGTGGATGAAAGTTCGATCGCGCACCTGCCGGGCATCGTGAAACTGGTGGTGATCAACGATTTAATCGGCATTGTGGCCGAGCGCGAAGAGCAGGCGATCGCCGCCATGCGCCGGCTTAAAACCGAATGGAAACCCTGGGCCGGCCTGCCGGACCTGTCGCCGGAGGCGCTGCCCGCCGCGCTGGCAGCCAACCCGAAAACCGACCGCGTGCTGCGCGATGATGCGGGCACGGACGAGGCGTTGGCATTGCTGCATACCGAAGTGCGGGCGGACTATGTCTGGCCTTACCATCAGCACGCCTCGATCGGCCCCTCCTGCGCGGTAGCGGAGGTCAAAGACGGGCGGGCGCAGGTGTGGTCCGGCACGCAAAACCCGCACGATCTGCGCAAAGATATCGCCAGGCTGCTCGAGTTGCCGTCTGAGCAGGTGCACATCACCCGCATGGAAGCCTCCGGCTGCTATGGCCGCAACTGCGCCGACGACGTCTCGGCGGACGCGGCGCTGTTGGCGCGGGCCACCGGCCGCCCGGTGCGAGTGCAGCTGATGCGTGAACAGGAATCCGGCTGGGAGCCGAAGGGCACCGGCCAACTGATCCGGGTGCGCGGCGGCCTCGACGCGCAAAATCGGGTGGCGGCTTACGAGTTGAAAACCAGCTATCCCTCCAACAATGCGGTGACCTTGCCGCTGGTGTTGACCGGCAAGGTGGCCAACCGGGCCGACGTGCAACAGATGGGCGATCGCACCGCCATTCCGCAATACGCGTATCCGCATATGCGGGTGATCTGTCAGGACGCCGCGCCGATCGTGCGGGCGTCGTGGATGCGCGGCGTTTCGGCGCTGCCCAACGTGTTCGCCCATGAATCCTGGATCGACGAGCTGGCCTGGCGCGCCGGCGAGGACCCGATCGCGTTTCGCCTGCGTTACCTGAACGATCCGCGCGCGGTGGCCTTGATTGAGGCCCTGAAGCGCCAGGCTAACTGGCAAGACGGCCCGGCGCACCGCTCACGCGCCGCCGGGGCCGAAGTGGTGAGCGGCCGCGGTTTCGCCTATGCGCGCTATTTCCACAGCAAATTCCCCGGCTTCGGCGCCGCCTGGGCGGCCTGGGTGTGCGATCTCAGCGTCAATCGCCTTTCCGGGCAGATCACGCTCAATAAAATCTTCGTGGCGCATGATTGCGGCCGGATGATCAATCCGGCCGGGGTGCGCCATCAGGTGCACGGCAACATTATCCAATCCGCCAGCCGGGTGCTGAAAGAGTTTGTGACCTTCAACGCGTCGGGTGTGACGTCATTGGACTGGGGCGGCTATCCGATCCTGCGCTTTGACGAATTGCCGCAGATCGATATCCAACTGATCGACCGCCCGGACGAAGCGCCGATGGGCGCAGGAGAGTCCGCCTCGGTGCCGAGTGCGGCGGCGATCGGCAACGCGCTGTTTGACGCCCTCGGCGTGCGCCTGCGCGAGGTGCCGTTCACACCGGCGCGGGTGCTCGCCGCGCTGCGCGCTCAGGCCGGCCATTAACCCCCCGTTACGAACAAGGACAGCAAAGATGAGTAAGATGAAAAAAATCGTCGGGTGGGGCGGCGTCACGGTGATCGCCGTTGTGGTCGCCGGCGTGGTCGCCAGTTGGCAGCCGGAGATTGCGCCGCTCGCCGCCGATGCGACCCACAGTTTCAGTGAGGCGCAGATCGCGCGTGGCAAAACGTTGGCCGATCTCGGCGACTGCGCCGTGTGCCACACCCGTGCGGGCGGCGAGCGCAACACCGGCGGGTTGGCGATGGAGATCCCCTTCGGCACCATTTACACCACCAACATCACGCCGGACGTGGAAACCGGCATCGGCAGCTGGAGCTACGCGGCGTTCGAACGCGCCATGCGCCACGGCGTCGATCGCCAGGGCCGCTATCTCTATCCGGCGTTTCCCTATACCGCCTTTACCCGCACCCGCGACGACGATCTGCAGGCGCTGTATGCCTATCTGATGTCGCAGCCGCCGGTCAAGTACCGGCCGCCAGCCACCGATCTGCACTTTCCGTTCAACATTCGCCAGGGCATCTTTGCCTGGAACCTGCTGTTCCTGACGCCGGGCGCGATGCCGGAACAGGCGACCCAAAGCGCCGACTGGAACCGCGGCGCGTACCTGGTCGAAGGACTGGGGCACTGCAGCGCCTGCCATTCGCCGCGCAACGTGCTGTTCGGCGAGAAAACCGGCGGCGAGCACCTGGCCGGCGGCGTGGCGGAGGGATGGACGGCGCCGGCGTTGACCGGCCGCTCGCCCGCGCCGCTCGCGTGGACGCAGCATGATCTGGTCGATTTCATGCGCACCGGCTACTCGGCCAACCACGGCGTCGCCGCCGGCCCGATGGCGCCGGTGATCGAAGAAGGGCTGTCGCGCTTGCCGCAGGCCGATCTGCAGGCGATCGCCGTCTATCTGCGCAGCTATCATCCTGAAGCGGCGGCGGGCGCTACGGCCACAACGTTAAACGCTCAGGCGGAACGGCAGGTGGAGCCTCTGAGTTCGGCAGGGGCGCGGCTGTTTTCCGGCGCCTGCATGGCTTGCCATGCGCAGGAAAAAGGCGCGCAGATGGCGGGGGTGCGGCCGTCTCTGGCGCTGAACACCAACCTGTTCGCCGACGCGCCGGACAACGCCATTCGTGTGGTGCTGGACGGCATACAGCGGCCGGCGAACGCCGAGCTGGGCTATATGCCGGGCTTTCGCCATAACCTGAATGACGCGCAGATCGCCATTCTGCTCAACTACCTGCGGCAGCATTACGCCGGTCAGGCGCCGTGGCCGGACTTGGCGGCGCAGGTCAGCCGTTTGCGCGCCGAAACCGCGCAGAAATAGCCGCCTGGGGCTGGACAGCCGCGCCGCGTTGACGACAATAGACCTTTTCACATGGACAGAGGCAGTAAAATGAATACGTTAGACGCGATCCGCCAACGCCGCGCCACCAAGCAGTTCGATACGCAGCACGTGATGACGCTCGAAGAGAAAAAAGCGCTGTTGAACATTGCGCTGCAGGGCGCTCCCAGCGCGTTTAACCTGCAGCACTGGCGCCCGCTGCTGATCGAAGATCGCGCGCAGCGCGAGAAAATTCGCGAGGCGGCGTGGGGGCAGGCGCAGGTGACCGACGCGTCGATGCTGGTCGTGCTGTGCGGCGATCTGTCGAGTTGGGAATCGAAGGTAAAAACCGTTTGGGCCGACGCGGCGGAGCCGGTGCAGCAGTTCATGATCCCGGCCGTCGATCAGTATTATCGCGGTAAACCGCAGGTGCAGCGCGACGAAGTGATGCGCAGCAGCGGCATCTTCGCCCAGACGTTGATGCTGGCGGCCAAGGCGCAGGGCTACGACTCCTGTCCGATGGACGGTTTTGATTTCGACGCGGTGGGCGAGATTATCAATAAGCCGGCGCATTATCAGATCGCGCTGATGGTCGCTATCGGCAAGGCGGCGGGGCAACCTTACCCGCGCATCGGCAAGCTGCCGTTCGACGAGGTGGTGAAAACCGATCGCTTCTGAGCTGAACGGTGAATGACAAAAGGGAAGGCTTGCGCCTTCCCTTATTTTTTTATGACGCACAGTTCGTTCCAGTAACTGAAACGGATGCGCCGTTGCAGGCGGTGATGCCACATAGAACACTCCTTCTACCCTACACGGTTTAAATAAATAGCACCGCGCCGAACACAAGGCGAATGCCTTATTGTGCATAGCTTGCCCGTCGGACGGGATTAACCGATTTTACCGGCCCGGTGCGCGGCGGGCGCCCATCGCCAGCCGAAGTTCATGCCCGCGGCCGCGCCGAGAATGGCCAGCGTGCCCAGCAGCTGCAACAGGCTGAGACGGTGCCCGAACGCCGCCCAGTCCACCACGATCGCCACTGCCGGGTAGATAAACGACAGCGCGCCAACCAGAGCGGTGGGGATTTTCTGGATAGCGCCATAGAGCAACGTGGACATCACCCCGGTATGCACCAGGCCGAGGGTCGCCAGCAGCAGCCAGTCGAACGGTTCTGCGGGAAGGCGGGCCAGACCGGCGAACGGCGCCATCGCCAGCGCGCCGACGGTCAGTTGAATCAACACGATGAGCTGCGGCGGCAACGCGGCCAGCTGTTTGACAATCGCTGCCGCCAGGGCGTACATCAGGGCCGCACCGAGCGCCAGCGCTACGCCCAGCAGATAGTCGCCATCGCCGCCACCGCTCTGCCGGCCGGTGACGATCAACACCATCCCGGCGAACGCCAGCAGAAGCCAGCCCAGCCGATTAGCCGTCAGTTTTTCGCCGAACAGCAGCGCTCCCAGCGCCACCAACATAAATGGTTGAACATGGTAGGTCACGGTGGCGACAGCGATCGAGGCATGCGCATAGGCGGCAAACAATAGAGTCCAGTTGAGCACCAGCGCAAGGCCCCCCAGGACGGCGAAAGCCAGCTGCCGCCGGTTGATGGCGCCTGATTTCAGTTGCCCAAGCGCGGCGCAGGTGGCCAGCATCGCCAGCGCGCCGAACGCGCAGCGCCAAAACACCACCGTGGCGGGCGGCTGCCCTAACACGATCACCGGCCAACCGACGGTGCCGGAGATCGTCATGGCGAGGATCATTTGCACTGCGCCGCGCGTTTTCGTTTTCATGTCGTTTCCCTCGCGGCCTGACCGTACTTGTGGTGAAGTCGCTTAATCATTAAAATGAACAATCGAACATTATGATGAACATGGTTGACAGCGTTCGTCAAGTCGAACAAATGAATGGTATAACGAACAATGAGCGAGAGCCTAATGCAGAACATCACGCCGATCGGCCTCTTGTCGGCGGCAATCCGCCGTGAGCGGGAGCGATTGAACCTGTCCGTCACCGAACTGGCGAAGCGCGCGGGTATCGCCAAGTCCACGTTGTCGCAGCTCGAAGCCGGCAGCGGTAATCCCAGTCTGGAAACGCTGTGGGCGTTGGCGATGGCGCTGGATGTGCCGGTCAGCCGACTGATTTCGCAACCCAGCAGGCAGGTGCAAGTGATCCGCGCTCATGAGGGGACCGCGGCGGTGTCAGAGCAGGGCAACTACGCCGCCACGTTGCTGGCCACTTGTCCACCGGGCGCGCAGCGCGACATTTACCGGCTGCGGGTGCAGCCCGGCGAAGTCAAACTTTCCCGGCCGCATCCGCCGGGCACCGTCGAGCATGTGATCATCAGCAGTGGACGGGCGCGCCTCGGGCCGGCGGATCAGCCGCTGGAGCTGAGCGCCGGGGATTACATCAGTTACTCCGCCGATCGCGAGCACGTTTTCGAGGCCCTGGAGCCGGAGACCACCGCTGTGATGCTGATCGAGCAGGGCTAGCACGGCGTTGACGGTTCGTTTATTGAAAATGATTCTCAATTATATTAGTGTGCCCGCCTGTTTTGACGCCGGGACGGACGTATGGCCCGGTGTCGCTGCTTAACGCCCTTCAAGGACCGAAGATGAAAATCGCTATTCCTTCCATACTGTTACTCGCCGGTTTGACGGCGACGCACCCGGCCACCGTGTTGGCCGCTGCACCGCCCGCCGCGGCGGATCAGGGCCAGAACGACACGGCCAACAACGATTTCAGCTTCGTGCGCTATCGCGCGGATTACCGCGTTAACGCCAACGCCACCAACGTGAAGACGGAAAGCTACGAAGTGCTGCTGAAAACCAAGGCGGCGGTCGAAAAATTCAGCCAGATCCGCCTGAGCTACAGCGAGAAAATGGAAACGCTGGAGGTGGTCGCCGCCTATACGCTGACCGCCGACGGCCAGCGCCACGATGTGGCGCCCGACCGCATCTACACCCAGGAGAGCTACTCCAGCGCCACGGCGCCGCTGTATGCCGACCGCAAAGTGCGCGTCATCGTGTTCTCCAACCTGGCGCCGGGATCGCGCGTGGTGTATGAGCTGCGCCGCACGCAAAACACCCCGTATTTCCCCGACTATTTCGGCCTGTGGGAGACGTTCAGCGTTTTCGATCAGTTCGACGACGCCGAAGTGACCCTGCAGGCGCCGGCCAAGCTGCCGATGCATATTTTCACCCGCGGCGTGGCGGGCGGCGACCAGCCACTGATCCGCGGCGGCCAAGCGCACTGGCGCTGGCATTATTCGCGCAGCGCGCCGATGAAGGCGCAAAACTGGGCGGCGGACAGCTGGACCTTCAGCCCGACCATCATGGCCAGCACCTACCGCGATTGGCCGCAGCTGGCCAAGGCCTACCAGCTGAAGGCCGGCGCGGCGGCGAAGGTGACGCCGGGCATTCAGGCGCTGGCGGACAATATCACCGCCGGTATCAGCGATCGGCGCGAGCAGGCGGAGGCCCTCTATCGCTGGGTGGCGCAAAACATTCGTTACGTGGCGGTGTACCTGGGCAACGGTGGGCTGGAGCCGAATTCGGCGCAGAGCATTCTCGATAACCATTACGGCGACTGTAAGGATCACGTGGTGATCCTGGAGGCGCTGCTCGCCGCCAAAGGCATTGAAAGCTCGCCGGTGCTGATCGGCATGGATGAAGGCCCGATACTGCCTAAAGTGCCGCTGCTTGGCCGCTTCAATCACGCCATCACCTACGTGCCGGAATTCAAACTGTACCTCGATTCCACCAATCCCTGGGCGCGTTTCGGGCAACTGCCGGAGGGCGATTTGGGCGCGCCGGTGCTGCTGACGCGCGACGCCAGGCTGGCGCGCACGCCGGGCAGCGATGAGCAGCCGGTCAAGAGCGCGCTGAACGTCGATTTCGTGTTCGACAAGGCGGGCAATCTGCGCGGACAGACCGAGCGCCGGCTGAGCGAAGTGGAAGAAATTGACCTGCGGGGCTACTTCTCGCAGATCAACCGTCAGAATCGGGCGCAGGCCGAAGCGACAATCATGTCCGCTTCCGGCATCGACGGCAACGGCGAAGTGGCGATGAACAGCGATCCGCTGGATCTCAAAAAGCAGTTCGGCTATCGCTTCCGCTTCAAGGCGGACGACTACGTCGATTTCGGCGTGGTGGGCGGCATGACGTTGCCCAACCCGCCCGGCGGCAAATCGTTCCGCACGCTGTATACCACCACGGCGGCGCCGGGCAACGAAACGCCGTTCTACTGCACCGCGCAGCGCTACGACGAAACCTACCGTCTGCAGCTGCCGGCCAACGTGCCGATCATCGCTATTCCGAAAGATCGGCAATTCCGCAATGCGGCGGGCGACTATCGCGTCGAGTGGCGGCGCGACGGGCAGCAGGTGACCGTCAATCACCGCCTGCAGGTGAACGCCATTCGCGGCAAGGAAGCGCTGTGCCAGGCGCAGGATTACCCGGCGTTCCGCGAGCTGTTCCAGCAGGTGCGGCGCGGTTTCCGCGGCCAGGTGGTGTACGGTGAATTGGCCAACGGCAAATAGGCCGCTGCCCCGCCGCGCCAAGCGGCGGGGCGCACGCCTCAGTTGAACTCGCCTGCGACCTCGGACCACAGGCTGACGCGGCAGCCGCGCGCCGCGAAAGCGTCCATCTCGCGCTTGATGCCGCCGCTCTCTTGCCAACCCGGCAAGTCGAGCACGATCAATTCATCCATCGCCGCCATGAACAGGGCGTCGATCGGCGCCCACAGCTTGCCGATGGCGGTTTTGTCTAGCTCTTGCAAACACTGGTTGATCGGATGCGACATGCTGACCTGGCTAAAAACGGCGTTGCCGGCGCGCACGATAGCGGCGGCGATGTCGTTGCAGGCGATAAAGCGTTGCTGCACGACGTTGGCGTCGGTGTGGCTGTAGGGGCAGGCTAAAAATATTTTTCTCATTAGCGTTTGTTCTCTCAATAATTGTTGTCAGGGACGAAAAAAGGGCGCAGCTTCCCCATGAGGCGGCGCCCCGTTTATTTTTATGGCTTAGGGATAAATTTAGCGAGCGGCGGCGGCGATGGCCGTCGATTGCCTTTGCGTCTGTTCTTTTTCCAGCAATTCAGCCTCCGGCACCGAAATTTTTATGGCGATCAGCACGGCGATCATGCCACCGAGGAATTTGCCCATCATGATCGGCAACACCAGCGAAGGTTGGAAGTTGGCGGTAAACGCCAGGTGATCGCCCAACGTGGCCTGTGCGCAGATGCCGAAGGCCACGCACAGCACCTTATCGCGGGCGCGCATGCCTTTGAACAGGTGATAAACGGCGATGATATTGGCCAATACCATAATAAAGCCCAGCGCGCCGGTATCCGATAAACCGAGCTTTTTACCGATGAAATGCATCGGCTTGCGGCAATAGCGCTGGAATAAATAACAAATGGGGAATGTGCCCGCCAACATAATGCCGATATAACCGGCGATCTCGATAGCGCGGAATAATTCGTCTTTGTCGGCAAATAACGGATCGAATACCCAGCCGCCGAACACCTTTTTAAATACACCGGTAAAATGCTCGATGATGCACAGCGCCAACACCAGCTTGATAAAGGCATCCGCCGCCTTGCCGAAGATCAGGAATCCTTTCACCATCGCCGCCGGCCGCAGCTTCAGCCCCAACGCCAGCAGGAAGCACAGGGCGAACAGCGGCGACAGCAGCCGCAGCGCCTGCAGCAAGTCCAGCTGCAGATAGTGCGCGGCAGGTGAGGTGGTAGAGATAATCTCCCTGACCGGCAGGTTATTGAAGGTGATGGTCACCAGGGCGATCAGCACGGCGAACGGAATGCTGATCAGGCCTGCCATGGCACCCAGCGCCAGATATTTATGGTCGTCGCGGTTCAGCATGATAAGCCCGACCGGGATCAGGTACACGATGCTGGCACCCGAGGTGTAGCCCACCAACATGGCGACGATCCACATGTCGCGGTTGGCGGCAATGGCGTCGGCCAGCTGATAGCCGCCCATGTCCACGGCGATCACCGCCAGCGCCGCGATCGAGGCGTCGGAGCCGAGCGCCGAGAAGAAGGGGCCGATGCTGTACATGATCAGGTAAGAGATGATCGGGATTGCGGCCATGATGCCAGCCTGGGCGAGAAACACCGGGCCGATGGCGTGAATGCCGTTGACGAATTCGCGTCCCAGATCGCCTTCCGGTTTGGCGATCGACGCCAGCGCACCGATCAGAGTGCCGGCCATGATGATATAGATGATGAAATTACCGAACTCAGCCATGGTGTTCCTCCTGCGATGAACGTAAGCCGCGCGAGCGCGCGATGATTTCCTGATAGCGGGCAAACCAGCCCGCCATATCGACCTCGGCGGGTTCCGTCACTTCATAGCGGTTGAGCACCTTGAGCGGATGTTCCACCCCCAGTCCTTTACGCGCCAACAACGCAACGCCTTGGGCGGTGATCTCCTTATTGGCGGGAGAGACGATGCGCTTTTGGATCAGGTTGGCGAGAAACTGCGTGAAATAGCGGTTGGCGGACAGGCCGCCGTCCACCGAAATGCTGTCGCCGATCGGTTTCAGTTTATCCATGGCGTTGATCACCTCGGCGGAACGCATGGCGATGCCTTCGAGGATCGACTGCAGCAGATCCTTGCGCTCGGTCTCCAGCGACAGCCCGGCCCACATCCCGGCGGCGGAGCGGTCCCAGTACGGGCAAGCCAGTCCGGAGAGCGCGGGCACAAAGGCCAGGCCGCGCGCGATGGCCGGCTGAGAGGGGAAGTCGCCGAATTCATCGAAATCGTTGAACAGGCCGATCTTTCTCGCCCAGTTAATGGCGGAGGCGGCGTTATAAACGCCGCCGTCCAGGCCATACACCGGCTCGCTGTCGGGCAGCTTCCAGCACAGCGTGGGCAACAGGCCGGACTCGCCGGCATCGATCGGGCGCGGCCCGGTGATCGCCTGTAAAAAGGCGCCGGTACCGAAGGTGATCTTCATCTGCCCCGGTTGATGGCAGCCGTGGCCGTATGTGCCGGCAAACTGGTCGACGATGCAGGCCGTCAGCGGCACCGGTTTGCCGTTGAGCGCGACGTCGCCGAAGTGGCCGATGTTGTCTCTGACCTCGGGCAGGCTGTCGATCGGCACGCCGAACAAACGGCACAGCTCCTCATCCCACTGCAGGGTATGAATGTTGAACAACGAGGTGCGCGAGGCCGAGTTATAGTCGGTAAGATGCCGGCCGCACAGGTGGAACAGGAAGAAGGCGTCCATGGTGCCGAGCCGCAGGCGGCCGCGTTGCGCCAATTGCCTGGCGCCCGGGGCGTTGTTCATCAGCCAGCCCATCTTGCTGGCTGAGAAGTAGGTATCGAGCGGCAGACCGGTTTTCGCCGTCACCAGCGGCTCAACGCCTTCGCGTTTCAGCCGCTGGATCTCCGGCTCGGTGCGCTGATCTTGCCAAACGATGGCGTTGTACAGCGGCAGGCCGCTGTCGGCGTCCCAGGCCAGCAGGCTTTCGCCCTGATGCCCTAAACCGATGGCATCCACCATGTCGCACTGGCTGAGACAGCGGCGGATATTCGCCAAAATCTCCAGGGCGTCGTGTTCCACCCAGCCCGGATTGGGGGTGATCTGCTTGTGCGGCATGCTGGCCGGTGAATGGTGCCTGCCGTCTTCGCCGAACACCACGACCCGGGTGCCGGTGGTCCCCTGATCAATCGCGGCATAACGTTGATTCATCATTGCTTCGCTCTCTTATAGGTTTTGTTTTTTTTTGTGCCTGGTGTTGGTTGTGTGACTGTTTTAATAATCTATCTTCAATTTCACACACAAAAGCAACATAAATCACAAGATAAAATAACCCCGCGTGATCGACCTCATACTTTTTGCTTATCACCGCCTTTTGCGGCTTTTTTTTGGGAGTTATGTTGTTTTTGTCATTTCAAATGCGGTTATTGTGTGGTTTTATTGTGGTTATCACATCAAAACGGGACATCAGCATGATGGAAGAACAAACGGGTTGGGACATTGTCGTGATTGGCGGCGGTGTGGTCGGGTGTGCGGTATTCCGCAAATTCTGCCTGATGGGCGCCCGTACGCTGCTGTTGGAAAAAGGGGGCGATATCCTGTCCGGCGCCAGCAAAGCCAACAGCGCGCTGCTGCATACCGGCTTCGATGCGCCCAGCGGCAGCCTGGAACTGCATTGCATGCAGGCCGGGTACCGGGAATTTATCGCCATCCGTGAACGAATGAATCTGCCGCTGTTGCCCACCGGCGCGCTGGTCGTGGCTTGGGACGAGCAGCAGTTGGCGGCGCTGCCCGCGATTGTGCAACAGGCGCACGACAACGGCGTGCTGGACGTGGCGCAGATCGACGCCGCCGAGCTGTATCGCCGTGAGCCGCAGCTGGCGCCCGGCGCGTTGGCGGCGGTAGAGGTGCCGGGGGAGAGCGTGATCGATCCCTGGAGCACGCCGCTGGCTTATCTGACGCAGGGCGTTAAACACGGCGGCGACTATCGCTTCAATACCGAGGTGACCGGCGCCGAACGCTTGCCGACCGGCTGGCGGCTAACCAGCAACCGGGGCGAGTTTCACGGCAAAATCGTCATCAACTGCGCCGGCAATCAGGGCGACCGGGTAGAAAGTTTCTGCCATCAGCCCGAGTTTGAAATTCGCCCGCGCAAAGGGCAGTTCCTGGTGTTCGACAAGGCCGCCGCCGGGCAGGTCAACGCCATTATCCTGCCGGTGCCGACGGCGATCACCAAAGGGGTGCTGCTGTCGAAAACCATCTTCGGCAATTTGCTGCTCGGGCCGACCGCCGAAGAACAGCAGGATCGCGAGACGGCGACGGTGGACGAAACCAAAATGCGCGAGCTGATCGAACAGGGCACCCGGCTGCTGCCCTCGCTGGCGAATTACAGCGTGACCGCCAGCTATGCCGGCTTGCGTCCGGCCACCGAGCAGAAACACTACCGCATTCAGCACTATCCCGATCGGCAGTGGATCTGCGTGGCGGGCATTCGCTCCACCGGCCTGACGGCGGCGCTGGGCATCGCGCAATATGTGGAACAGCTCTATCGCGACCACTTTACGCCGTGCTTCACGCCAAAAACGCCGGAGACCGTGTATTGGCCGCAAATGCCGATGCTTGCCGACTACGCGCTGCGCGATTACGCGCGCCCGGACAACGGCGGCATCGTTTGCCACTGCGAGCTGGTGACCCAGCGGGAGATCGAGGCGGCGTTCGATTCCGCCGTGCCGCCGGAGTGCATCGGCGGGCTGCGGCGCCGCACGCGCGTGATGATGGGGCGCTGCAACGGCTTTTATTGCAGCAGCCGGGTGGCGGAAATGGTAGGCGATCGTTTTGGCCAAACGCTGGCCGTAGGGAGCATTGATGAAAACTGAGTATCAGGTGGCGATTGTCGGCGCCGGGCCGGCGGGGATCGCGGCGGCGACCGCGCTGCGGCAAGCGGGGATCGAGGATGTGGTGATCCTGGAACGGGAACGGCAGGCGGGCGGCGTGCCGAGACACTGTCGGCACCCCACCTTTGGGCTGCAAACGTTTTATAGGCCGATGCTGGGATCCACCTATGTCGATAAAATACTGGCGCGCGCCGGGCAGGTGGAGATCCGTACCGGCGTGACGGTGCTCGCCATCAAGCCGGACGGCGAGCTGACCATCACGGACTGCCGCGGCGTCAGCACGTTGAAAGCGCAGCGGGTGATCCTGGCGACCGGCGTGCGCGAGACGCCGCGCCATCCGCGTCTGGTGAGCGGGCTGCGGCCGCAGGGCGTACTCACCGCCGGTGCGCTGCAGCAGTTCGTCTATCTGCGCGGGCTGCAGCCGGGCAAGGCGCCGGTGGTGATCGGCACCGAGTTGGTCAGTTTCTCCGCGCTGTGGACGCTGCGTAACGCCGGCGTGCGCGCCGTCGCCATGATTGAAAGCGGCGGCAGACCCGTCGCCTGGCGTCTGAGCGCGCTCTATGCGCGTCTGATGGGAGTGCCGATCCACTACTATTCGCGCGTGACCGATATTGCCGGCCGCGATCGGGTTGAATCCATAGAAGTGGAAAATCGCCAGGGGGAGAAACGGCGCATCGCCTGCGACAGCCTGATCTTCACCGGCCGCTTCACCGGGGAGTATACGCTGATCCGCCAGAGCCACCTGGCGCAGCGGCCGGACAGCGGCTGTCCGTTGACCGATCAGTTCGGCCGCTGTTCCGACGCCGCCTATTTCGCCGTCGGCAACATGTTGCACCCGGCGGACATGGGCGACCAGTGTTATCAGGAAGGGCTGCGCGTCGGCGAGGCCGTTGCCCATTCGCTGCAGCGCACGCTGCCGCCGGCGCGGCAAATCCTGCCGGTGCGGCACGACGAACGGATACGCCTGACTGCGCCCGCCCGTGTGGCGCTGATCGGCAATCCCGCCACGGTCACGATCAATATGCGCGTGGAACAGGCGGTGTCCGGTTCGGTGGTGGTACGGCTGGGAGAGAAAGTGCTGTACCGTAAAACGCATCGTTGCCTGCCTGAACGGCGGATCCTGCTGCGCAATATCGTCTTGCCGGCCGAGGCTGAGCGTGATGCGCTGCACATCAGCATCGAATCCGCAGGATGAACGACGGCAACGGCTTGCGTCTAACGCCCTGAAACCCGTAGTATTCCGTCAGTTAACGCCGCAAGTCTCGGCGGAGGCAGTCACTCTTACTAAAGGCAGCGAGTGTAATGTGAATGGATATCTCTAATTCCGTGGAAAGGCGCAATGAAATACTGGCGCTGATCCAGGCCAACGGCCGGGTTTACGTGAATGAGCTGGCGGATAAATTCCAGGTTTCGCAGGAAACCATTCGGCGCGACCTGAACAAGCTGGAAGACTATCGGCTGATCAAGAAGATCCACGGCGGCGCAGTGAGCAGCCAGTTTAAATTCGAGCATGAATTCAACGAGCGGGCCAAAATCGCCGAGGCCGAGAAGCGCGCCATCGCGGAGAAAGCGGCGACGCTGCTCCAACCGGGCGATACGGTGTTCGTGGATTTCGGCTCCACCACGCTGGAGTTTGCCCGGCAGTTGGCGACGATCGATCAACTGACGGTCATCACCAACTCGCCGCTTATCGCCAACGTCTGTCTGGAAAATGACTCCATTGACGTGGTGCTGATCGGCGGGCAGTTCATCGACTCCAAAATGGCGTGCCTGGGCGCGATCGCATTGAATAATATCGAGGCGTTTTTCGCCGACTACGCCATCATCGGCGCCGGCGCGGTCAATCTGCAGACCGGCGTGATGGATCAGAACGTCAATGAAGCGGCCATCGCGCGCAAAATGATTGCCCAGAGCCGCAAGTGCATCGTGCTGGCCGACGAAAATAAGCTGCGCGGACATGCGATGACGCTGGTGGCCAAATGGCCCGAGGTCGATTATCTGGTGACCTCCGACAGCGGTAACGCATTAGAAGGCTTGGTTTTCCCCGCCAACGTCAATGTGTTGGTGGCGCAGGTCTAAAGGGGGAGAAGCCTTTCTCCATGCGGAGAAAGGCTTAAACCGCTTCCGTCAGGCGATATCGACCGCGCGCACCTCTTTGGATCTCAACTTCACGCGGATCGGCACCGATTTATACGAAGGCGTGCCGCTCTCCTCATCGATGTAATGCAGCGGCACCAGCACGTTGGCCTCCGGGTAGTAGGCGCCGACCGAACCGGCTGAGATGTTGTAGGCGATCACCGTGATGCCTTCCAGGCGCTGGGTGCTGCCGGGCAGCGCCGTTTCCAGATCGACCACGTCGCCATGTTCCAGCCCCAAACGTTGCAGATCGCTGTCATTCATGAACAGCACGTCGCGCCGGCCGAAGACCCCGCGGTAGCGATCGTCCAGAGCATAGATGGTGGTGTTGTACTGATCGTGGCTGCGCAGCGTAATCAGCCGCAGCGTGTCTTTGTCTGCCGTTGTCTCGTCCTCATGCAGCCCGCTGAATACGGAAAACATCGCCTTGCCCGTCGCCGTAGGCCACTGGCGCTCGGTCGGCGGCAGCGGCATGCGGAAACCGCCGGGTTGACGAATGCGCGCGTTGTAATCGTCGAAGCCGGGGATGGTTTTTTCGATCAAATCGCGGATCACGTCGTAATCTTCGATCAGTTCATCCCAGGGCACCTTGCTGGCGGGCATCACCGCTTTGGCCATGCCGGCCACAATGGCGGGTTCCGAACGCAACAGCTCCGACGCCGGTTTTAATTTGCCGGACGAGGCGTGAACCATCGACATCGAATCCTCCACCGTCACCGATTGTCGCCCGCCGGCCTGCATGTCCAGTTCGGTACGTCCCAGGCAGGGCAGAATGAGGGTTTCTTTCGCCACCAACAAATGGCTGCGGTTGAGTTTGGTGCCGATATGCACGCTTAATTCCAGCGCTTTCATCGCCGGGAAACTCTGCTCGGGGTCCGGCAGCGCCACGGCGAAGTTGCCGCCCAGGCAGATCAACGCCTTCGAGGCGCCGTCGATCATCGCCTGCATGCATTTCACGGCATCGTGACCGTGGGCTTTGGGCGGCGTGAAGCCAAACACCGTTTCCAGCTTCGCCAAAAAATCGGCCGAGGGTTTTTCGGTGATGCCGACGGTGCGGTTGCCCTGCACGTTGGAGTGGCCGCGCAGCGGGCAGATGCCGGCGCCCGGTTTGCCGATGTTGCCGCGCAGCAACAGCAGATCGGCAATCAGGCGTACGTTGGCGGTGCCTTTATTGTGCTGCGTAATGCCCATGCCGTAGGTCACTATGGTGGCGTTGGATTTCGCGTAAGCGGCGGCGACCTGTTCCAGATCCTGGCGCGCCAGGCCGCTCTCCGCCTCAATCGCATCCCAACCGGTGGCCTTCAGATCGGCGGCAAAATCCGCAAAACCTTCCGTGTGCTCGGCAATAAAGGCGTGGTCCAGCGCATTGCCATGTTCGTCATCCAACTGCAGCAGCGCTTTGGCGATGCCTTTGAGCGCTGCGGCGTCGCCGCCGGCTTTGACCTGATAGTAGGTGGAGGCGATAGGGGTCGAACTGTAGGTCGCCATTTCGATGACGTTTTGCGGATCGGTGAAACGCTCGAGCGCCCGCTCGCGCAGCGGATTGAACACGATAATCGGCACTTTTTTGCGCGCCAGCTCATGCAGCGTGCCCATCATGCGCGGGTGATTGGTGCCCGGATTGTGCCCGATGGAGATAATCAGCTCCGCGCTGTCAAAGTCGTCCAGCGACACGGTGCCTTTGCCGATGCCGATCGACTGGGGCAGGCCAACGCTGGTCGGCTCATGGCACATATTGGAACAGTCGGGGAAGTTATTGCTGCCAAATTCCCGCGCAAACAGCTGGAACAGATAGGCCGCCTCATTGGACGCCCGGCCGGAGGTATAAAACTCCACCTGCTCCGGCGGCAGCGTCTGCAAAACGGCGGCAATGCGTTGAAACGCCTCATCCCAGGCCAGCGGTCGCAGCGTGTCGGTCCCGGCGTCATAGAACAGGGGCGTGGTCAGGCGACCATAATCCTCCAGTTCATAATCGGTTTTCCGCAGCAGTGAGGTCACGGTATTTTGCGCCAGGAATTCGGCCGTCACGCGTTTGCTGGTCGCTTCCCAGGTCACGGCTTTGGCGCCGTTTTCGCAAAACTGGAAGGTGGATCGATGTTCTTTATCCGGCCATGCGCATCCCGGGCAATCAAACCCGTCGGGCTGATTGGTGCGCATCAGCGTTACCGGCGCCTCCAGGGTATCCATCTGAGTGCGCACGGCGATGGCCGTCGCTTTCAGCGCGCCCCAACCGCCGGCGGGCCCATCGTAGGGATGAACACCGGGCACTGCTCGTCTTTTCGCCATTATTGATTGCCTCCGACACCGCTTACGATAAATGCAGGTGATTGATTTACTATGAATATTATCCTTATCGTCCAAGGCGGACCGCAGGCGCCGCCGTCGTTGAACGCAGGCCTGTCGATTCAGTATAGATGAGTGAAAAAGGAGACAGCGGCCATCTGTGCGGGGAGAGCGGCGGCCCGTCTAATCGGAAGCGGGCCGCCGGAGGGTTACTTTTTCACCACCAGCCCCACGCCGCGGCCGCGCGGATCGGACGCGGTTTCCGGCGTGCGGCCATCGATGCGGATAGCCTGAATATCCCCCATGTTCCAGCCCTGATCTTCCAGGGTGTAGCCCATGGCTTTCAGCTCGTCCGCCGGTTTGCCGGTCAGCGGCGCGAAGCTGTCGTAATAAACGGTGTCCTTCGGCAACAGTTGGTGATGCACGCGCTGGGCGGCCACCGCCTGCGCCAGCGGCAGATGGTAATCGTAGAGATTGTTGATCACCTGAAAGATCGAGGTGAAGATGCGCGATCCGCCCGGCGTGCCGATCACCAGGGTGACGTCGCCGTCGCGGGTGATGATGGTCGGGCTCATCGAGGAGAGCATGCGTTTGCCCGGCTCGATGGCGTTGGCGTCGCTGCCCACCACGCCGAAGGCGTTGGCGACGCCGGGTTTGGCGCTGAAGTCGTCCATCTCGTCGTTGAGCAGGAAACCGGCGCCTTTGACCACCACGCCGCTGCCGAAGTCCCAGTTAAGCGTATAGGTGTTGCTGACCGCGTTGCCGGCCGCATCGACGATCGAGAAGTGGGTGGTTTGGTGGCTTTCCAGCCCCGGCCGCACCTGCTCGGTCGGCGAGATCGCCGTCGGGTTGATCTCGGCGGCGCGTTTTTGCAGGTAGTCGGGGGCGATCAGCTGCGCTTCCGGCACGTTAGTGAAATCCGGGTCGCCGAGGTAGTCGGCGCGATCGGCGAACACGCGTTTTTCGATTTCCGCCAGCAGGTGGATATAGCGCGCCGAGTTGAGCGGCACGCCCTTGAAGTCGGCGGCGCGATCTTCTTTTATCCCCAGCAGCTGCGCCAGCGCGATGCCGCCGGAGCTGGGCAGCGGGGCGGTATACACGGTGTTGCCGCGCCAGCTGATGCGCATCGGTTCACGCCATTTCACCCGGTAGTCGGCCAGATCCGCCGCGCCGATCAGCCCGTTGTCGCGCTGCATTTGCGCCACCAGCAGGCGGGCGGTTTCGCCGTGATAAAAATCGTCGGCGCCCGATTTGGCGATGCGCTCAAGGGTGGCGGCCAGCTCCGGCTGTTTGAACACCGTGCCGGGCTTCATGGCGCCGAAATAGTCGCCGAAGTTGGTTTTACCGGCAAACAGCTTGTTGGCGTCTTCGCGGTACTGATACTGCTGACCCGCCACGGTGAAACCTTGCCGGGCGTAGCCGATCGCCGGCGTCAGCAGCTCGGCCCACGGCAGCTTGCCGAAGCGTTTATGGGCTTCCCACAATCCCAGCACGGTGCCCGGCACGCCGGCGGCGCGACTGCCCACCAGGCTGAGATTCTCGATCACTTCGCCTTTCTCGTTCAGATACATAGTTTTGCCGGCGGCCTTGGGCGCCACTTCGCGGTAGTCGAGGAAATAGGGTTTGCCGTCGACGTACAGCGTCATAAAGCCGCCGCCGCCGATATTGCCGGCTTCAGGGTAGGTGACCGCCAGGGTAAAGGCGGTGGCGACCGCCGCATCAACCGCGTTGCCGCCGGCCTGCAGAATGTGAGCGGCGACTTTTGCGCCATACTGATCCGGAGCGGCGACCGCGCCGGCGCTCAGATCGGCGGCAAAGGCGGCGGGAACGGTGCAGGCCAGGGCCACGCTCAGAGCTATCGTTTTCAATAAACCGGCAGACATAGAAGATCCTTTTAGCGATGTTCAGTTATCAGGTGAATTCAACTAATTATTTTTGAAACAGCAGGTTAGCGCGTTTTATTCGGGCTGTTGCGGCGCTTTATTGAAAGTAGCAGCGGTCAGGCGGGGCCGCCTGACCAGAGTAGCAAATCGTGATGTGGCGCGTTATGCGTCGGCCGGCAGCGTCGATTGCAGCCATTGGCAGAAGTGCCGGGCGAGCGGATTGTGTTCGCTGTCGCGATGCAGCAGCCACGCCCAGTTGGCGCCGCGCACGCGTTGCTCGGTTAACGGATGCAGCAACCCGGCGTCACGCGCTTGCTGCGCCAGCAGCTGACTGACCAACGCGATGCCCAGCCCCTGGCAGGCGGCGTCCAGCAGCAGGCCGGGATCGGAGAAATTCAGCCCGCTGTCGCGCTGGCCGACGTGCGCGCCGCCCGCCACCGTCCAGTGGCTCCAGTCCATTTCGCGTTCGCCGTGCAGCGTGACGCGCTGCTCCGCCGCCAGCGCCAATAGGCTGGGGTGGCAGGCGGGATAAAGCCGGTCGGTGCAGAGAACCTTAAAGGTGCAGTCCGCCTGCGCGCTGAGATCGTCGCGGATCGCCAAGTCGATGCTGTCCGTCGCCATATCCGGTGGCTCGAAGCTGGTGAAGAGCCACAGATCTATCTGCGGATGCCGCTGGTTGAACTCGCCCAGCCGTGGCGTCAGCCAGTGGCGGGCAAAGGCCGGCGTCGTGTTGACGATCAACTGATTGGGTTTGCGGTACTGGTCCAGACGACGAATGCCGACGGCCAATTGTTGCAGCATCACCTGCGCGGTGCTGAACAGATCGTGGCCGGCATCGGTCAGCGTCACGCTGCGGCCGGTGCGGAAAAACAGCGGCTGTTCCAGAAACGCCTCGAGGCTGCGGATCTGCTGGCTGATCGCCGACTGGGTAAGGTGCAGCTCTTCGGCGGCCTGATGAAAACTGCCCAGACGCGCCGCCGCTTCAAAACCGCGCAATGCGCTTAACGGGGGCCAGTGTTTTAACATTATCAATAAGCCTGTCTAATCAGATATCCACTAAATATATCGTTTGTCGCAGCGGCAGGGGAAGACTAGCATGAGATTCAATTCCCGGAGAGCGAAAAAACCGGTTAACCAATTGAATTTAAATTAATTAAAAGAGGGCGTTTATGTCAACACGTCGCACCTTTATCAAGCAGCTTTCGGCGGTGGCCGGCGTCGGCTTGACGGTATCATTGGGTATTTCGTTACGCGGTCACGCAAAAGCTGCGCTTAATCCGGCCTGGCGCTTGCCGGATGAAGGGGAACCGCAGCAGCGGGCGTTTATCGCGTTCGGCGCGCAGCGCGCGATTTGGGGCGACCTCATGGCGGACGTGCGGGCGGCGCAGGGGCGTATCGCCCACGCCATCGCCGAATTTCAGCCGTTGACGGTTTTTTGCCGCGAGCGTGAACGGCAATTGGCCGAGGCCACCTGCGGCAGTCACAACGTTAGCTATGTCGTCACCGAGCTGGATGATATCTGGATGCGCGACATCGGCGCCAATTTCGTCGTCAATGATGCCGGCGAACTGGGCGCAGTGGATTTCAACTTCAACGGCTGGGGCGATAAGCAGCAGCATGCCAGGGATGCGCGTCTGGCAGGGTTTGCCGCCAGGCGATACGGCGTCGCTCAACCGCGCCGCAGCGCACTGGTAGGCGAAGGCGGCGGCATTGAGGTGGATGGGCGCGGCACCGGCATCATGACCGAGAGCAGTTGGGTGAATGCGAACCGCAACCCGGGCTGGAGCAGGGATCGGGTTGAGCAGGAGCTGAAGGCGATGCTCGGCCTGCGTAAAATTATCTGGCTGCCGGGCATTAAAGGCCGGGACATCACCGATGCCCACGTCGATTTTTACGCCCGTTTCGTGCGGCCGGGCGTGGTGGTGGCCAATCTGGACACCGACCCGGCCTCTTACGATCATGCGGTCACCCAGACGCATCTGGCGATCCTCAAGACAGCGACCGACGCCGACGGCCGCACGCTGCAGGTGCATACGCTCTCGCCGCCGCAGGCACCGCGCGACAGCCGTTTCAGCCGCCGCAATCCTGATTTCGCGGCGGGCTACATCAACTATTTCGTTATCAACGGCGCGGTGATCGCCCCGGAGTTTGGCGACCCGCAGGCGGACAAGGCGGCGTTTGAACTGCTGTCGGCGCTCTATCCGCAGCGCAAGGTGGTGCAGCTGGAGATCGACGCGATCGCCGGCGGCGGCGGCGGCATTCACTGCGTGACCAGCCAACTGCCGGCGCCTGGCAAACCAGACCCGTGAATGTTCAAAAAATACGCGTGCGGTTGTTTGTCATCATCGGGTGTTTAGGCTGGTTAAACCCTAAAAATCCCACGCGGCGCCGCCCCCGGCTGAAGTGGAACGCTTTATTGCATGGGCTAAAAACCGCTGCGGCAATGTGCTGAAACCACGCTGAACGAGATTGCGCCACCGTTTTCCGCTTCGAAAAGATTTTACGCAATCCTTACGCAACCCTTTCAGAAGCGCATTCCGGCATTCGATATATTGAGAATAATCATTCTCAACAGGATCGTATTGCAATGCAGAGGAAAACGCTTTTGGCGCTGGGGCTTTCGCTGTCGCTGGCCGCCTGCGATGGGCAAAACGCCGGCGCGCCGACGGGCGCAGGCGGTGAACGGGAGGTCGGCGTCGTCACGTTGCGCGGCCAGTCTGTAACCCTGAGCAGCGAGTTGACCGGCCGGGTTAACGCCACCATGACCTCCGACGTGCGGCCGCAGGTCGACGGCATCATCAAGCAGCGGCTGTTTACCGAAGGGGCCGAGGTGAAAGCCGGGCAGGTCTTGTATCAAATTGACCCCGCCAGCTATCAGGCCAGCTACGATCAGGCCGCCGCCCAGCTGAAAAACGCTCAGGCCACGGTGCAATCCACCCGGCTCAAATCGCAGCGCTATGCGGCGCTGGTGAAAGAGAACGGCGTTTCCAAACAGGACGCAGACGACGCCAAAGCCGCGTATCTGCAGGCCGTGGCGTCGGTGGCGCAGTATCAGGCGGCGCTGGAAACGGCGCGCATCAACCTCGCCTATACCCAGGTGCGGGCGCCGATCGCCGGCCGCATCGGCATTTCGTCGGTGACGCCGGGCGCGCTGGTCACCGCCGGCCAGACTGATGCGTTGGCCACCATCCGCGCGTTGGATCCGATCTATGTCGATCTGACCCAGTCCAGCGCCCAGTTGCTTAAACTGCGCCGTCAGCAGGCCGCTTTGCAGCGCGGTGCGGTCACGCCGGTCGCCATCAAGCTGGAGGACGGCACGTCTTATGCCCACGCCGGCAAGCTGGAGTTGACCGAGGTGGCGGTGGATGAGGCCACCGGTTCGGTCACGCTGCGCGCGGTGTTCCCCAACCCCGAACATGAGCTGTTGCCCGGCATGTACGTCCATGCCACGGTGGATAACGGCGTCGATCCCAAAGCCATCCTGGCGCCGCAGCAGGGCATCACCCGCAACGCCAAAGGGGAAGCCACCGCGTTGGTGGTAAACGCGCAAAACAAAGTGGCGCAACGCACCGTCAGCGCCGAACGGGTGGTGGGCAGCAACTGGCTGATCGACAGCGGGCTGAACGACGGCGATCGCCTGATCGTCGAAGGCACCAGCAAGGTGACGATCGGCGCCGCGGTGAAGCCGGTAGACGTCTCGGTCGACAAAACCCAACGCGGGGAGCAGTGATATGGCGCAGTTCTTTATCCGGCGTCCGGTATTCGCCTGGGTGATCGCCATCATCATCATGCTGTGCGGTCTGATGTCGATCAATTCATTGCCCGTCTCGCAGTACCCGGACGTCTCACCGCCGCAGATCGCCATCTCCGCCACCTACCCGGGCGCGGACGCGGAAACGCTGGAAAACAGCGTCACCCAGGTGATTGAGCAGCAGCTCACCGGCCTGGACGGCCTGCTGTATTTCTCGTCGACCAGCAGCGCCAGCGGCTCGGTCAGCATCAACGTCACCTTTGAGCAGGGCACCGATCCGGATATCGCTCAGGTGCAGGTGCAAAACAAGGTGCAGCAGGCGGAAAGTCGTCTGCCGAGCGCCGTTACCGCGCAGGGCGTGACGGTCAAAAAATCCCAGAGCAGCTTTCTGCTGATCGTCGGGCTGTATGACGAAAGCGACAAGGCGACGATGGCCGATATCTCCGACTATCTGGTCAGCAACCTGCAGGATCCGCTGTCACGCATCGAGGGCGTCGGTGACGTGCAGGTGTTCGGCTCGGAATACGCGATGCGCATCTGGCTGGATCCGACCAAACTGGCGAGCTTTTCGCTGATGCCTTCCGACGTGCAGACGGCGATCGAGGCGCAAAACACCCAGGTGTCCGCCGGCAAGATAGGCGATCTGCCGGCCGCCGCCGACCAGCAGCTGACCGCCACGGTGAAGGCGCAGTCGCGGCTGCAAACGCCGGAACAGTTCCGCAATATCATCCTGAAAAGCGACAGCAGCGGGGCGCTGGTGCGGCTGGGCGACGTGGCGCGGGTTGAGCTGGGCAACGAAGACTACTCCGCCAGCGCGCACCTCAACGGCCACCCGGCGGCGGGGATCGCGGTCAAGCTGGCGGCGGGCGCCAACGCCCTGAGCACCGCCAAGCTGGTAAAGGCCAAGGTGGCGGAATACCAAAGCGCCATGCCGCAGGGCTACAAGGTGGCCTACCCGAAAGACAGCCCCGACTTCATCAACATCTCGATCGAAGAGGTGGTGAAAACGCTGTTTGAAGCGGTGGCGTTAGTGGTGGTAGTGATGTTCGTGTTTCTGCAAAACCTGCGCACCACGCTGATCCCGACCATCACCGTGCCGGTGGTGTTGCTGGGCACCTTCGGCGTGTTGGCGGCGTTCGGCTATTCGATCAATACCCTGACGCTGTTCGGCATGGTGTTGGCGATCGGGCTATTGGTGGACGATGCCATCGTGGTGGTGGAAAACGTCGAACGCGTGATGCGGGAGGATAAGCTGCCGCCGCGCGAGGCGACGGAGAAATCGATGCGCGAAATCACCGGCGCGCTGGTCGGCATCGCGCTGGTGCTGTCGGCGGTGTTTCTGCCGATGGCGTTCTTCGGCGGCTCCACCGGGGTGATCTACCGCCAGTTTTCGATCACCGTCGTCTCCTCGATGGTGTTGTCGGTGGTGCTGGCGTTGACGCTGGCGCCGGCCTTGTGCGCCACGTTGCTGAAACCGGCGCACGATGCGCAGACCGACAAAGGCTTGCTGGGCAAATTCAACCGCGGCTATGACCGGCTGCAGGAGAAGTACGCCGACAAAGTCGGCGCAGTGATCCACCGGCCGACGCGTTATCTGCTGCTGTACGGCCTGCTGTTGATTGCCGCGGCCGTGATGTATCTACGCTTGCCGACCGGCTTTCTGCCCAACGAGGATCAGGGCACGGTGATGGTGCAGTACACCTTACCGGCCGGTGCCACCAACGCGCGCACCTCGGCGGTGAGCGAGGCGGTGACCGCCTATTTCCTCGACCAGGAAAAGGCCAACGTCAGCACCATTTTCACCATCAACGGTTTCGGCTTCAGCGGCAGCGGGCAAAACGCCGGCATGGCGTTCGTCAGCCTCAAGGACTGGAGCCAACGCAGCGGCAGCGAAAACACCGCCGACGCCATCGCCAAACGCGCCATGGCGCACTTCGCCTCGCTGCGCGACGCCCAGGTCTTCTCCATGAGCCCGCCGGCGATCGACGGCTTTGGCCAGTCCGACGGCTTTACCTTCGAGCTGCAGGCCAAAGGGGCGACCACCCGCGCCGAGCTGCAGGCGATGCGCGACCAGATCGTCGCCGCCGCCGGGAACAATCCGGCATTGCTGGCAGTGCGCGCCAACACCTTGCCGGACACCCCGCAGCTGCAGGTGGAGATCGACAACGGCAAGCTGCAGGCGCTCGGTCTGAGCGCCGCGGACGTCAACAGCACCCTCAGCAGCGCGTTCGGCAGCACCTACATCAACGACTTTATCGACCGCAACCGGGTGAAAAAAGTCTATATGCAGGGCGACGTAGAGTACCGCGCCAAGCCGGAAGATCTCGACAAATGGTTTGTGCGCGGCACCAACGCGGCGGGCGACAGCAGCATGACGCCGTTCTCCGCCTTTGCGTCTTCGCACTGGATCTACGGCCCGGAAAACCTGTCGCGCTATAACGGGCTGTCGTCGTTCGAGATCACCGGGCAGGGCGCCGCCGGTGTCAGTTCCGGTACGGCAATGAGCGAGATGGAGAAACTGGCGGCGAAATACTCCGCCGGCAGCAGCTTTTCCTGGAGCGGGCTGTCCTATCAGGAACGGCTGACCAGCGGCCAGGCGTCGTCGCTGTACGCCATTTCGCTCATCGTGGTGTTCCTGTGCCTGGCGGCGCTGTATGAGAGCTGGTCGATTCCATTCGCGGTCATGTTGGTGGTGCCGATGGGCGTGGTGGGCTCACTGCTGGCGATCACGCTGCGCGGGCTGGAAAACGACATCTACTTTCAGGTGGCGCTGCTCACCATCATCGGGCTGTCGGCGAAGAACGCCATTTTGATCGTCGAGTTCGCCGAGGAGATGCACCAGCGGGGGGAAACGCTGATTGGCGCGGCGGTCCACGCGGCGCGCATGCGCCTGCGGCCGATCCTGATGACCTCGCTGGCGTTCACCGCCGGGGTGCTGCCGCTGGCGGTATCCAGCGGCGCCGGCGCCAACAGCCGAATCGCCATCGGCACCGGCATTATCGGCGGCACGATCACCGCCACCGCCTTGGCGATCTTTTTCGTACCGCTGTTTTATGTGTTGGTGCGCCGCATGTTTACCCGTCGGCCCACCAACTCGCCGTCGCAGGCAGGAGAATAACGTGTTGCAACGAGTCATGATGTTAACTTTACCGCTGCTGCTGAGCGGATGTCTGTCGCTGGATCCGCACTACCAGCGCCCGGCGGCGCCGGTGCCCGCCAACCTGCCGCAGGGCGAGGCCGCCGGCAAGCAGGCGTTGAGCTACCCGGACGTCGCCTGGCGCGACTATGTGCAGGACGCCAGGCTGCGGCAGGTGGTGGCGATGGGGCTGAACAGCAGCCGCGATCTGCGTGAGGCGATCGCCAATATCGCCTCGGCGCGTGCCCTGTACGGTGAGCAGCGCTCGACGCTGTTCCCGACGATCAACGCCACCGCCGACGGCAGCCGCGGGCGTTCGCTGACCGGCAACGGCAATGCCACCGCCATCAGCCAGAGCTACGAAGCGCAGGGCGGCGTCAGCGCGTTCGAGCTGGATCTGTTCGGCAAGAACGCCAGCCTGTCGCGGGCGGCGTTCGAAACCTATCTGGCCAACTCGGAAGCGGCGAAAAGCACCCGTCTGACGCTGATCGCCGATATCGTCACCGACTGGGTGGCGGTGGCGGCCGAGCGCAGCAATCTGGCGGTGGCGCAGCAGACGATGGAAAGCGCCAAACGTTCGCTGGACGTGACGCGCAACAATCAACAGCACGGCATTTCGTCGCTGGTCGACGTGGCGTCGGCGGAAACCGTTTATCAGCAGGCGCGTTCGGACGCCGCCAGCTACGCCACCCTCGCCGCGCAGGCGAAGAACGCGCTGGATTTGGCGGTGGGGCAAAGCGTGCCGGAAAACCTGCTGCCCGGCGGTATCGATGCGCTCGGCGAAATCATGCGCAATCTGCCGGCCGGGGTGTCTTCGCAGGTGCTGCTGACGCGGCCGGACGTGCTGCAGGCCGAGCATAAACTGAAATCCGCCAACGCCAACATCGGCTCGGCGCGGGCGGCGTTCTTCCCGTCGATCAGCCTGACCGCCAGCGGCGGCGTGGGCAGCGGTGAACTCTCGGCGCTGTTCAGCCACGGCGCCGGCGTCTGGTCATTCGCCCCGAGCATCAGCCTGCCGATCTTCAGCGGCGGCTACAACACGGCTCAGCTCAACTACACCCAGGCGCAGAAAGACCTGTATGTCGCCACCTATGAGAAAGCGGTGCAGACGGCATTTCAGGAAACCGCCGACGCGCTGGCGCGCAAAGCCACGCTGCAGGAACAGCTGGCGGCGCAAACCGGCTATGTGGCGGCGGCGCAGCAATATTATCGCCTGGCCGAACTGCGTTACCGCCAGGGCGTGGACAGCTACCTGACGCTGCTGGACGCGCAGCGCACGCTGTATACGGCGCAGCAGTCGCTGATCGCCGCACAGCAGACCGCGTACGACAATCAGGCGACCCTGTATAAAGTGTTGGGCGGCGGGGTTGCCGCCGAGCGGCAGGGGAACGGCGTCATCGCCGATAAGGCGGCGCTCAGCCGCTAACCGTCGACCGCGCGCGCCGCGAGTTGGGCGGCGCGCGGTTTACTTATGGAAAGTGTAAAGAAACGGAAAACCCGCGCGGCGGCCCGAACTCGCCGCGGCGGGCAGAGTCAGACAGATAATTGCATTCACCTTTTCTTCATATCGGCTCGAGGTCGTCATGGCAGAAGACATTCAGCAACAGGTCATCGCGCTTATCGCCGCATTCAACGCACCAGGGCGGCAGAAGAAGGGGGCGGTCATCACCCCGGAAACCGAGATTAACACCGCGCTCAACCTGTCGTTCAGCGACTCCAACACGCTGATGCGCCGCTACTTCGATACCTTCGGCGTCGACAGCAGCAACTACAACCACGAGCTGTATTTCCAGCCGCCGAGCAATACCGGGCGCTGGTTTTCCCCCTCCGCCTGTAAAGAACACACCCGGCCGCTGTGCGTATCGATGCTGGTGCGCTCGGCGCGCGCCAAACGCTGGCTGTACGACATCCATTTTCTTATCGAGCAATTGCGCTAGCGCCAGGTTACTGCTCCAGCAGCTCGGCGAATTTCGCCAGCCACTGCGGATGCGCCGGCCAGGCCGGGGCGGTGACCAGATTGCCGTCGACGTGCGCCTGATCGATGCCGATCTCCGCATAATGGCCGCCGCCGAGCCGCACCTCCGGGGCGCAAGCCGGGTAGGCGCTGCAGGTGCGGCCCTTCAACACCCCGGCCGCCGCCAGCAGCTGCGGGCCGTGGCAAACGGCAGCGATCGGTTTTTTGGCGGCGTCGAACGCCTGCACCAGCGCGATCACGTCGGGATTCAGGCGCAGGTATTCGGGCGCCCGACCGCCGGGGATCAACAGCGCGTCATAGTGTTCTTCTTTGGCGGCGCCAAAGTCGGCGTTCAGGGTGAAACGATGACCGGGTTTCTCGCTGTAGGTCTGCGCGCCGTCAAAGTCGTGGATCGCGGTCTGGATGTAGTCGCCGACGGCTTTGCCGGGGCACACGGCGTCCACCCAATGGCCAAGCATTTGCAATGCCTGAAACGGCACCATGGTTTCGTAATCTTCGGCGTAGTCGCCGACCAGCATCAGGATTTTTTTCTTGCTCATGATCACAACTCCTGCAGGAGGGGGAATGCCTAAGGTATAGCCCAGCGCCCCTGGGAATGCGAACCGCAAAGCGCCTATCTATACTCGTGATACTGCGGCGCTTTCTCGCCGCTCAACCCAGGGAGGATCCCCGATGCTGAATCTGGCTACCTTGCTTGAAGAAAGTGCGCGCATCTGGCCGGAACGGCCGGCGGTGATACAGGACGATATACCGCTCAGCTATCGGGCGCTGAATGAAATGGCTAACCGGGTAGCGAATTTACTGGTCGCGCGCGGCGTGCAGCCCGGTGAACGGGTGGCGCTGGCCTGCCCCAATCGGCCGGAGTTTCCGGCTATCTATTACGGCATTCTCAAAAGCGGCGCGGTGGTGGTGCCGCTCAATATTCTGCTTAAGAGCGCAGAGTTCGACTATTACCTGGCGGACTCGGCGGCGGTGGCGTTGTTTTGCTTCGAAGGCAGCAGCGGCCTGCCGTTGGGGGAAGAGGCGCTGCGGGCGGCGGCGAAGGCGGAGCAATGCCGTGAGGTGTTTATCATCGGCGATCGGCTGCCGCTCGAAGGCGAACGTTTCAGCACGGCGATAGCCGAACAGGCCACCGAGTTCGCTTCGGCCGCGACGCTCGAAAGCGACACGGCGGTGGTGCTGTATACCAGCGGCACCACCGGCCGGGCCAAAGGGGCTGAGTTGACCCACGCCAACCTGGTGCTTAACGCGCTGGGATCGGTGAGGCTGTTCGACGGCTCGGAAACGGATCCCGATCGCCATCTGGTGACGTTGCCGCTGTTCCACACGTTTGGTTCGACGGTGCAGATGAATGCCGGATTTTCCGCCGCCGCCACCCTGGTGCTGGTCGAACGCTTCGACGCCGCGCAGGCCATCGCGCTGATGCAGCGGCACGGCATTACCTTTTTTGCCGGCGTGCCGACCATGTATTGGGCGTTGTTGAATGCACTGGATGAGCATACGGATATCGAGCGCCTGCGCAGCACGCTGCGTATGGCGGTGTCCGGCGGGGCCAGCCTGCCGGTGCAGATCCTGGAGGATTTCTCGCGCCGCTTCGGCGTCAACATTCTCGAAGGGTATGGGCTGTCGGAAACCAGCCCGGTCGCCACCTTTAACCATCCGCACCGCGTGACCAAACCCGGCTCTATCGGCCAACCGATCTGGGGCGTGGAGGTTCGCTTGCTCGACGTCACCGGGCAACCGATCGACGGTGTCGATCAGGTGGGAGAGATCGCGGTGCGCGGCTACAACATCATGAAAGGCTATCTGAACCGTCCCGAGGCGACGGCGGAAGTGCTGGAAAACGGCTGGTTCCGCACCGGCGATCTGGCGCGCCGCGATGCCGACGGCTTCTATTTCATCGTCGATCGGGCCAAGGACATGATCATTCGCGGCGGGTTCAACGTCTATCCGCGCGAGATTGAAGAGGCGCTGATTCGCCATCCGGCGGTGTCGTTGGTGGCGGTGATCGGTGTCGAGCATCCTTCGCTGGGTGAAGAGATCAAAGCGGTGGTGGTGTTGAAAGAGACGGAGGAGCCGATCGAGGAAGAGGCGCTGATCGCCTGGAGCCGGGAGAGGCTGGCGGCGTTCAAGTATCCGCGTATCGTCGAGTTTGTCGAACGCTTGCCGATGACCAGTACCGGTAAGGTGTTGAAACGCTGTTTGCGCTGAGGAAAATCCGGCCTGCCGGGGCAGGCCGGGAAACGGGCATTAACCTGGGTAGATGCCACGCTCTTTACGTGCGGTCAGGATGCGCTCGCAAGCCACGATATAAGCGGCGGTGCGCAGGCTGCACTCTTTCTCTGCGGCCTTGTTCCAGACGTGGACCATCGCGTCGGTCATGATCTTGTCCATACGCTCGTTGATCTCGGACTCGCTCCAGAAGTAGCTCGCCATGTCCTGCACCCACTCGAAGTAACTGACCGTTACGCCGCCGGCGTTACAGATAACGTCCGGAACCACAGTGATGTTACGGGAACGCAGAATGTCGTCCGCTTCTGGGAAGGTTGGGCCGTTAGCCCCTTCCAGCACCAGCTTGGCGCTGAGGATTTCGGCGCGCTGACGGGTGATCTGGCCTTCCAGCGCCGCAGGGATCAGGATGTCCATGTCAACCGACCAGAACGCTTCGCTTTCGATCTCGCTGGCGCCTGGGAAACCGGCGATCTGCTTGTGCTTGGCCTGGTATTCGGTCAGCGCGGCCAGATCGATGCCGTTGGCGTTGAACAGGGTAGCGGAGTGGTCCTGGATGGTGACGACGCGAGCGCCGACGCCGACGAACAGGCGAGCCGCTTCGCTGCCCACGTTACCGAAGCCTTGCACCGCTACTTTGGCGCCTTCGATCTGCACGCCCAGACGCTTGGCCACTTCGCTGCCGGTCACGAACACGCCGCGGCCGGTCGCTTTCTCACGGCCCAGGGAGCCGCCGAGGTGGATTGGCTTACCGGTTACCACGCCGGTGATGGTGGTGCCGTGGTTCATGGAGTAGGTATCCATCATCCAGGCCATCACTTTGGCGTTGGTGCCGACGTCCGGCGCAGGAATGTCTTTCTGTGGCCCGATGATGAAGCCGATTTCGCTGGTGTAGCGGCGGGTCAGTCGCTCCAGTTCACCTTCAGACAGTTTGAACGGATCGACGCGGATGCCGCCCTTGGCGCCGCCGTACGGCAGGTTGACCGCGGCGCACTTGATGGTCATCCAGGCGGACAGGGCCATCACTTCGTTCAGATCGACGTCAGGGTGGAAGCGGATACCGCCTTTACCCGGCCCGCGCGACAGGTTGTGCTGTACGCGGAAGCCTTCGAAGTGACGGATGGTGCCATCGTCCATCTGCAGCGGGATATCGACAATCAAAGCGCGTTTAGGGTGACGCAGCGTATCAACCCAGCGTGAGAGGTCGCCGAGGTAAGGAGCGACGCGATCGATTTGTTGCAGATATGTAGCCCAAGCGGTGGTGCTGCTGTCTGAAGCGTAGGATAGCTTTTCCATAACCAACCTTTATATTTTAGAGGTATTTATTTCGTTTAACCGTGGATTAGCAAGCGCATAACACTTTGCGCCGCTAAATTTACCACTAATTATGCCGGTTGTTAGCCCCCCGCTCATCGGGCCAGCGGACGGTTTTTCGCCGCCTGCAGGGCGGTAAATGAATAGTTAATTACTTTTCGCCGGCCGTTAGCGGTCGCATGCATACTTTATGCATATAAAACGCATAAAAACCCTTTATATCTATTTTTCAGAAGCTTGAATGTGATCAAAAAGTTTCATTTTATTTAACTGCTATGTTGACAATGGCGTTTCCCCTCGGCAGCGTTAAAATCCTGTTAAAATGCCGTCTGCCGCCGCGTTTTGCCTGGGCAGCGAGAAGCATGATTCGGGGCTGTTTTACCGTATTGCGGCAGAAGAGTGGGCTGAAAAGCGTGTTCACCTGAAACGGACGGGTGACCGCGAGCGGCCGGCCACCCGTTCTGGTTTGGCGAATCAGCGTTTAAAGAAGACCGCGCCGCGGTGGCGTGGTCGTCCGATACGCATTAGGCGCCGGTATGCTGATAGCGTTGTAATTCCACCGGTTCAGCGCCGATACTCGCCAGATATTCTTTGACGGACGCCGGCGCGGAAGCTTGCGTAAATTGGTAGATGTTTTCATCCGCATCCAACAGCGTCTCCCATTTTACAATGTTCACCCAGCGAGGCTCATTGTCTACGCTGATGCCCGAGTCACGCGAAATAAACCCGTTCTGGTTCGAGATAAATTCCTCTTCTACGCGCTTGTCCAATACGGCAAACGCTTCAGGGCTGAGTGAGGCCGGCAGTTTAAAACTTGAAATTTCAATAATGTAGCTGTTGGCGGAACAGTCCGCCTTGGATTCATAATTCATAATAAAAGTCCTTTAAATTAAATTGCTTATACAACTCAAATTAAGCTGCATCCTTATTGCAGTACTGCAGGTTAAATTTATTCCTGATGTCTGAAATAAATAATTAGGAATAATCTGAATTGGCGCTTTGTTTTATGCAAAACATGATGATTTATATGAGATTTTTCTTGCATAAGGGAGTTTGCTAATCAACTCGCCAACGGCCTGAGGCAATAATTCAATAACGGTGGTGCGGTTATTAATGTCATTGGCAAGGGGCGGTTTTTAAATAAAAAACGGTAGGTGAACGGCGTGGTTAACCTATTTCCTTTTCCACTTTGAAGGGGCGTGCGTTATTTCGCCGGCGACCGGCAATGGCCAATCATGCCCCCCCGTCGGGATAAAAGGTCACTTGCGGCGCAGCCGGTGGTGAGGGGGGAACCAACGCCATCCGCTCGGCAAGCGGCGGCAACTGCGGTATGCTAAGCGGCTGAACAACAAACCAAACCGGGCTATACGGAGACACCCCAGCGTGGCGAATTCTTCTTCTCAACTTGAACTGTTGCGGTCGGTCGCCGACGGCATCGCGGCCCTGTTTTTCCCGAATGCGGAAGTGGTGATCCACGATTTGGCCGCCAACAAGATAGCTTACCTGGCGAACAACCTGTCGAAGCGCAAACCGGGCGACGACGCGGGGCTGGAAGATTTCACGTTTGATGGCGGCGCCAACGTGACCGGCCCCTACGAGAAGCTGAACTGGGACGGCAAAAAGATGCGCTCGGTGAGCATCGCCGCGCGCGACGAGCAGGGTAACCCCAGCTATCTGCTGTGCATCAACCTGAGCACCGCGATGTTCGAGGACGCCCGCAACGCGCTGGATATGTTCCTGTCGGTCACGCGATTGCAGCCGCAGCCGCAACAGCTGTTCAAAGACGACTGGCAAGAGAAGATCAATACCTTCCTGCATGACTGGCTGCGGCGCGAGAACGCTGCGCTCGGCGCGCTGAGCCGCGAACAGAAACGTCGGCTGGTCAGCGATCTCTATCATCAGGGGGCGTTCAAGGCCAAAAGCGCGGCGGACTATATCGCCAACGTGCTGTCGATGGGGCGCGCCACGGTGTACAAGCATCTGCGGGAATTGAAGCAAGAGTAAACGCGGCGGGAAAGGTGGAAGAAAGGGGCGGCGCTGGCCGCCCCTTTTCGTTACCAGCGGTAGTTCACCGAAGCGATGACGCTGCGGCCGCTGCCGTAGAAGCAGGCGTACTCGCCGCTGCAGGATGAAACGTATTTCTTGTCCGTCAGGTTCTGCACGTTGAGCTGCAGCGCCGCACCGCGCAGCGCCGGCGAGGCCTGGCCGAGATCATATTTCACCATGGCGTCGTACAGCGTGTAGTGCGGCACATCGTACTGGCCGGTGGCGTCGGCCGGCGCATCGCCGATGTAACGCACGCCGCTGCCGACGGTCAGGCCGTTGAGCGCGCCGCTCAGGAAGCTGTAGCTGCCCCAGGCGGACGCCGCGTGGCGCGGAATGCCCGCCGGGCTGTGGCCGATTTCGTCGGCCGAGTTGGAGTCTTTGGTCACCACGTCGGTGTAGGTGTAGGCGGCGATCAGCTTGATCTCCGGCGTCGGCTGAGCGTGCACTTCCGCCTCAATCCCTTTGGATTTCACCTCACCGATCTGCTCGTAGGCGGAGGTGAGACGGTTGTAAGACGCCACATTGCGTTGGGTGATGTCGAACCAGGAAAGGGTCAGCAGGGTGTTGCCGCCCGGGATCTGGTACTTCACGCCCACCTCGGTTTGTTTGCCGGTGGTCGGCTTGAGCGGGTCGGCGCCCGGCGCGCTCGGGTACAGGTTAGGATCGAACGAGGTGCTGTAGCTGACGTACGGCGAAATGCCGTTGTCGAAGGCGTAGAGCAGGCCCGCACGGCCGGTGAACTGGGCATCATTGTAGGTCTGCTCTTTGCCGCCGCTGGTGCGATCGCGGGTGTTGACCTGCGACCAGTCCTGACGGCCGGACAGCAGCAGGTTCCAGTTATTCCACGCCAGCTGGTCCTGCAGATACACCCCGACCTGATTCAGCGTCTTCAAATCGCTGGAAGCCAGCGCCAGCGTGCTGCCATCGATGCTGGGACGAACCGGGTTGGCCCAGTCGATCGGGTAATCGTTGCCGCGATCGCGATACATCTTCGAATCGATATGGCTGTAGCGGTAATCCAATCCGCCCAGCACCGTGTGCTTCACCTCGCCGGTGTCGAACAGGCCCTTCAGTTGGTTATCCACGCCAAACTCGTTGGTCATCTGCGTTTCATGCTGCGCCATGCGGGTGACGGTGTGGTCGTTGACCTTCGAGTTTACGTTATAAACCAGATATTTATAGTCCTCATCACGGTGGGTGAAACGCAGGTTCTGGGTAAACGACAGCGCATCGCTGAAGTTGTGCTCGAGGCTGTAGCCGATCGACGCCTGCTCGCGCCGCGACTTGTTGAAGCTGGGTTCGCTGATGTTGAAGTCATAGGGCACATAGCCCGCGCTGGTCGGGAACAGCGTGCCGGCGCGCGGCAGGAAGTTGCGCGATCCGGCTTTCGGATCGTTCTGGTAGCTGGTCAGCAGCGTAAAACTGGTGTCTTCGTTCGGCAGCCAGGTGAAGGCCGGGGCGATGGCCACCCGTTGCTGCTTGCTGTCTTTGACAAACTCATGTTCGGTTCTGGCGATACCGTTCAGGCGATAGAACAGGGTGTTGTCGTCGTTGAGTTTGCCGCCGAAGTCGAACGCCGTTTCCGCCAGATGACGGTTACCGGTGCTGAATTTAACTTCGTGAATGCTCTGGGCGGTAGGGCGTTTGCTGGTCATCACCACCACGCCGCCGGGGCTGACCTGGCCGTAAAGTACGCCGGCCGGGCCGTGCACCATTTCCACGCGCTCCAGCAACCAGGGATCGATCTGCCCGGCGCCGCCGTTTTGGCTCGAGAGGCCAAAGTGCAGGCCGTCGAGCAGCTTGGGCGCGTAGCGGAAGCCGCGGCTGATCACTTCGTCATTGCGGTTGGAATTGCCGCGATAGGTGGTGATCACCCCGCTGGTGTAGTTCAAGGCGTCGGCGACCGACGCCGGTTCCTGGTCGTTCATTTGCTCGCGCGTCACCACCGAGATGGACTGCGGGGTTTTGCTCAGCGGGGCGGCGGTTTTGGTGCCGGCGGCGCTCTCTTTGGCGACGATCCCTTTGACGGGCGCGGTCACGCTGCTCTGCGCGTCGGCGGTCACCACCATCGTCTCGTCCGCCGCGGCAAAAGCGTTTTGCGCGAAGGGCAGTAGCGCCAGCGTCGCCCCCAGCAACAGCCGGTTGGCGGACATCGCCTCTGTGCTATCGTTTTCTATCCCTTTGTTTCTAATATTCATTATCTCTCCTGCATGCCTACTTTTGTGTGTAATGCCACCCTGATAAACCCCGCAATGCCGATGAATACGCTTTCCCTCGTCGACGCGGAGACGTCGCGTTTGCACGACGGCAAAAATCCGACAAATAGTATTGAAAATGATAATGAGTATCAATACGATTGTCAGGTTTTGTAAAAGTCACGCACGTTATGTAAGGGGCGCTATGGAGTTTTTGCCGGAAAAGAGGCCAGAACAGGGCCATGAGGGATTGGCGGCGCACTGGCTGCGTGAGGCGGCGGCGGGGCAACCCGCATGGTGGCAGAAGGTTGCCGCTCATGGCACGCCTGTCGTCGACGCGCACGATGAACAGCACGTCAGAATGACCTGGCTATGGCGCGATCCTGCCGGCGACGAGCGGCTCTCGCCGATATGCCGGGTCTATGCCGATATCAACGGCATTACCGACCATCACAGCACGTCCCCCAGCAGCCTGAAAAGGCTCCCCGGCACCGACGTTTGGTACGGCGCGGCCGTTGTCGACCGCCGCTGGCGCGGCAGTTACAGCCTGATCCCGATTACGGCGCGAGATCTTCCTCCCGTCTTCAGCGACGACGAAACGTTGCGCGATCGCCAGCAGCGCGCCTGGTGGGTATCGCTGTTCCCGTTGGCGATCGCCGATCCGCTGAATCGCACCTCGCTGGGGCCGGCTTATCGCCCGCGCGCCGTTTCCCTGGCTCAGGGGCCGGACGCGGACGACCAAAGCGCCTGGCAGGCCGCCGATCGGCCGTTGGATGAAGCGCGGCTACAACTTTTTCACTGGCACAGCGAACGGCTGGGCACCCGGCGGCGCGTGTGGCTGTATGCCGGCGGCGAGGCGGCGGACAACGCCAACCGCCCGCTGGTGCTGCTGCTCGACGGCCAGAACTGGATCGAAAGGCACGCATTGCTGCCGGTGATTGAGAACGAGACCGCAAAAGGGCATCTGCCGCCCGCGTGCTGGCTGCTGATCGATGCGATCGATGGCGAACACAGGGAAAACGAGCTGCCTTGCAACGCCGCCTTTTGGCAGGCGGTGATCGACGAACTGCTGCCGCAGGCGCAGCGGCGCGAACCGTTCAGCGAAGAGGGGGCGCGCACCGTGGTCGCCGGCCAGAGCTACGGCGGGCTGGCGGCGTTATACGCCGGCCTGCACTGGCCCGAGCGCTTCGGCCATGTGCTGAGCCAGTCCGGCTCCTTCTGGTGGCCCACGGTGCAATTCGTTACCCAGTTTGAAAAACGCCACGAGTTGGAGGAAGGCTGGTTGATACGCCAGGTTCGGCAGCGCGGCGCGACCGCGCCGACGCTCACCGTGATTCAGCAAGCCGGCGATCGGGAGGCGGACATCGAATTCGTCAATCGCCAGATGCACCAGGCGCTGACGGCGGCCGGGCATCGTGCCGACTACCGCGTGTATTCCGGCGGACATGACGCGCTCTGCTGGCGCGGCGGTCTGGTGGACGGCGTGCGCCGGCTGCTTTCCGCAATGAAGTAATTCCACATTTTGACAGACAGGTAAGGCAAATGACTCAGGAACAACAAAACCCGTTCGATGACGAAAGTCTCCGTTTCTCCGTGTTGGTCAACGCGCAACAGCAGTACTCGCTGTGGCCGCAGTTTGCCGATACGCCGCCGGGATGGCGCGTGTTGATGGGGCCGGCGTCGCGCGGTGAATGTATCGACTATATCGAAGCGCACTGGCAGGACATGCGGCCGGCGTCGTTGAAAGCGGCGGATGCGCCGCGTTAATCGCCGCACAGCCACATCGCTACATTCCGTTTGAGGAAAAGGACAGACACCATGTCAGAAACGCTTTCTTTGCCGGATACTCAGGTCGAGTATCGGGATTATCCGCTGGTTGCGGCGCAACCGGGGATCTGGATTGCCGACCAAATCGCGCTGCGGCGCAACAGCTTTGCCGTGGCGCACTACACCGAACTGCACGGCGATATCGATCGTTCGGCGCTGGAGCGCGCGATTCGCCAGGGGCTGGCGGAGGCGGATACGGTTCAGGCGCGCTTCTTTGAGGCGCAGGACGGCCAGCCGGTGCAACGTTTACCGCTGAACGCGGATCCCGCGCGGGTGCTGGCGCCGGAGTGGTTTGACTTCAGCGCGCGGCCAGACGCCGAGCAGGCGGCGCTGGCGCTGATGCACGACGATCTGGCGCAGGATCTGCCCGCGGACGGCGAGCGCCCGCTCTATCGCCATGCGGTGATCCGCATCAGCGCCGATCGCTGGTTCTGGTACCAGCGCTTTCATCATCTGACCCTGGACGGCTTCAGCTTCGAGGCCATCACCCGCCGGATCGCCGATATCTACCGCGCGCTGCGCCACGGGCTGTCGCCGGCGGCCTCGCCGTTTACCCCGTTCGGCAAGGTGGTGGAAGAGTTTCAGCAATGGCAAACGTCGCCCGCACGCCAGCGGGCGGCCGAATTCTGGCGGCAGCATCTGCGCGATCTGCCGTCGCCGCTGTCATTGGCGACGGAAAACCGCGAGGTCGAACCGGGCGCTCGGCCGCTCAAACAGGCGCTGGTGCTGCCGGAGTCGCTGTTTGACGAAGCGCTGCGCGATGCGGCGCTGCAGTCGTTGCAACCGGCCGATATCGTCACGGCGGCGCTGGCGATGTATCTGGCGCGCATGAGCGGCGAAACCCGGCTCTCCATCGGTTTTCCTTTCATGCGCCGCATGGGCTCGCAGGCGCTGGCGGCGATCGGCCCGGTGGTTAACGTGCTGCCGCTGCTGCTGAACGTGACGCCTGAGATGTCGCTGGCGGACGTCTGCCAGGCCACCGCGGCGGAAATCAAACAGGTGCGGCGCCATCAACGCTATGAGGCGGAGCAGATCAAACGCGATCTCGGCCTGGTCGGCGGCCATCAGGAGCTGTACGGCCCGGTGGTCAACGTCAAGGTTTACCACAGCGCCTTGTCCTTCGACGGTCAAGCGGCCGTTACCCATACGCTGGCGATGGGGCCGGTCGACGACCTCGAGTTTGAGATCGGTTTTCGAAGCGGCGTGCTGACGCTGTCGTTGGTGGCCAACCCGGCCAAATACGCGCCGCGCACCTTGCAAGGCCATGCGGAGCGCATTGGCCATTGGCTGCAGCAACTGGCGCGGCGGCCGCATCAGCCGAACGGTCAACTGGCGCTGGTCAGCGAAGGGGAGCTGCGCCAACTCGCGGCCTGGGGGCGCGGCGCTGAGCTGACGCCGCCGGCGGGCATGGTGTCGATCATGGACGCTTTCCAGCGTCAGGTTGAGCGACAGCCCGAGGCGTTGGCGGTGACCTGCGGCGATGTGCGCCTCAGCTACCGTCAACTCAGTGAACGGGTGATGCAACTGGGGCGCGTGCTGATCGAAAGCGGTATCGGCGCCGAAGACGTGGTCGCCATCGGCATTCCGCGCTCGGTGGACACGCTGGTCGCGCTGTTTGGCGTGTTGGCCAGCGGCGCGGCCTATATGCCGCTCGATCTGGATTATCCGCGTGAACGTCTGGCGCTGATGTGCGACGACGCGCGGCCGGTGATGCTGCTGACCCACAGCGACACGCGGGCCAACATGCCGGGTCTGCCGCAGATCATGTGCCTCGATGAGGCGCAATGCCGGGCGCGCTGCGCGGCCGCCGAGGCCGCGCCGATATCGGACGAAGAGCGGCGCGTGCCGCTGAACGAGGCGCATCTTGCCTACATGATTTACACCTCCGGTTCGACCGGCAAACCCAAAGGCGTGATGTCCACGCACCGCGGGCTGCTGAACCTGTTCTTGTCGCATCAGGCCTCGCTGTTCGGCCCGGCGATTGAAAAATTCCAGGCTCGCCGCGGGCGGCGTCTGCGCGCCGGGCATACCGCTTCGTTCTCTTTCGACTCCTCCTGGGAGCCGCTGTTCTGCATGATGATGGGCAGCGAACTGGTTATCTTCGATGAAGAGCTGCGCCGCGACCCCTGGGCGCTGCTCGAACAGACCCAACAGACCCCGATCGATCTGCTGGACATCACGCCGTCGTTCCTCTCGCAGTTGGTGGATTGCGGCCTGCTGAAGGGACAGTTCCCGCTGCCGGCGTTTGTGATGATCGGCGGCGAGGCGGCGACGCCGACGCTGTGGAACCTGATGCGGCAGCATCCGGAAGTCGAGATCCATAACTATTACGGCCCGTCCGAATACACCGTCGATACCCTCGGCGCGCCGGTCACGGCCGCAGACCAGCCGGTGATCGGGCGCCCCCTGGCCAATACCGAAATCTGGCTGCTCGACAGTCGCCTGCAGCCGGTGCCGATCGGCGCGGCGGGGGAACTGTACATTTCAGGCAAGGGCATCGCGCGCGGTTACCTGCGCCGCCCGGATCTGACGGCGGCGCGCTTTGTCGCCAATCCGTTCGCCGACGGCGAGGTGATGTACCGCAGCGGCGATCTGATGCGTTGGAGCGCGGACGGCCAGCTGGTGTTCATTGGCCGTACCGATCACCAAATCAAAGTGCGCGGCTTCCGCGTCGAACTGGGTGAAGTGGAGAGCGCGCTGGCTGCCTTGCCAGACGTGGGGCGGGCGGTGGTGATCGCCGAGCCGATCGGCGCCACCTATCGCCTGATCGGTTACTGCTCGGTGCAGGATGACGCGCGGCGCGCCTCACCCGCGCTGCAGAGCGAGCTGCTGGCGCAGTTGGCGCAGCGTCTGCCGGATTACATGGTGCCGGCGATCCTGGTGGTGATGCCGGAGCTGCCGCTTAACGTTAACGGCAAGATTGACCGTCAGGCGCTGCCCAAACCGCAGGAGACGCTGGCGCAAAGCCTGCGCGAGCCGGCCACCGAGCAGGAAAGGCTGATTTGCCGCGCCATGGCCCAGCTGTTGGGGATGGAGCGCGTCGGCGCCGACGACGATTTCTTCGCGCTCGGCGGCGACAGCATCTCGGCGATGGGGCTGGGCACCGCCCTGCGGCGCAACGGGTATCTGCTGCGGCCGCGTGAGATCTTCGCGCTGCACACCCCCGCGCGCATGGCGCAGGCGATGCAGCCGCTGGCCGTTGGATCTCAGGCCGCGCGCAGCGTGCAGCAAGGCCCGATCGACGGGCTGCCGATCCTGCACTGGTTTGCCGAGACGGGCGACATGCATCGTCTCTTCGCGCACGGCGTTTTCCTGCGCGTGCCTGCCGAATTGCAACCGGCACAGCTGCGTTATGCGTTGGAACAGCTGCGTACGGCACACCCGGCGCTGGGCGCGCGGATCCGCGACGGCCAGTTGGTGGTTGAAACCGCCGCCGCCGGTGAATTGATGCAGCGTCATCCCGTATCCGGCGATCTGGAAACCGCGGCGGAACAGGCGTTTGATGCCGCGCTGGCGCGCCTCAATCCGGCCGAGGGCAGCATGATGCAGGCCATCTTGTTGCAGCGTGACGGGCAGAGCCTCGGGCTGGTGCTGGCGATCCATCACCTGGTGGTTGACGGCGTTTCCTGGCGCATCCTGCTCGACGAACTGCGGCAAGCGGCCGACAGCGCCATGCAGGGGCAGCCGATCGCGCTGCCGCCGGAGGAAACCTCGCTCTATGAGTGGTCCGCGCGTTTACGGGCCGACGCCAAACGCCGGGAAACCGAGCTGCCGTTCTGGCGGCAGATGCTGGCGGACGGCGTGCCGCGCTTGGGGCGACGCGCGCTGGATCCGCAGACCGATCGTCTCGCTTCGGTGAGCGAACGGCGCACGCTGCTCGACAGCCGGCTGACCGCCGCGCTGCTGGGCGCCTTGCCGCAGGGATACCGCGCTCAGGTCGAAGAGATCATGCTGTGCGCGCTGGCGCTGGCCTGCCGGCGTCATTTCCAGGCCGCTTCGCTGCGCTTTTCGCTGGAGTCGCACGGCCGCGCCGAACTGGACGATAGCCTCGATCTGGCGCGCACCGTCGGCTGGCTGACGGCGGAGTACCCGCTGTGCATCGAACTGCATGACGCCGAACACCACGAGGCCGTGCGCGCGGTGAAACGGGTGACGCGCGCGGTGGCCGATCGCGGCATCGGCTATGGTCAACTGCGCTATTTGCATCCGCAGCGTGACGAACTGGCCGCGCTGGCGCAGCGCAATGCGCCGGAGATTTTGTTCAACTACCTCGGGCGCTTCGGCCAGGATGAGGGACACTGGACGCCGCTGCGCAGCCGGACCCGTTTCCGCGACGCCTTCGCCGTGGCGCAGGATACGCAGCAGGCGCTGTGTTACGGGCTGGAAGTGAACATCTTTGTCGAAGAGCGGCGCGACGGCGCGTGTCTGGCGATCAACTGGAGCTGGCTGGAGGCTATCTTCAGCTCGAGTGACATCGAGGCGTTGCATAGGGGCATCGAGCAGGCCGTGCGTGCGCTGTGCGAGTTTGCTGAACGGCATCCCGAACGCGCAGCGGCAACGTTGACGGCGGCCGAGATCGCCCAACCGAACGTCGACGATGAAACGCTGCGCGCCTGGGAGCGGGAGTATGGGCCGTTGGCCGATGCGCTGCCGCTGTTGCCCTTGCAGCACGGCTTGCTGTTCCATGCCCAGACGGCGCAGCAGGGCGGCAGTTATAACTCGCTGACGCGCCTGAGCCTCTGCGGCGAACTGGACGCGCCACGGCTCCAGCAGGCGCTGGATGCGGTGATCCGCCGCCATCCGCAGCTGGCCGCGCGGTTCAACCGCGAGGGCGAACCGCTGCAGCTGATACCGCAGGAAAGCCATTGGCCGCTGGACAGCCACAGGCTGCCGCCGCTGTCCGCCGAACAAGAAATGCAGGCGCTGAATGAGCTGGAGCAGAAAGAGCTGCAGCGCGATCTGTTTAACCAGCCGGGCGCGATGCTGCATGCGCTGTGGGTCAAACACGGCGACAGTGAACGCTGCACGCTGTTCCTCAATGCCCACCACCTGATCGTCGATGGCTGGTCGACGCCGGTGGTGCTCAACGATCTGATGCTCGCATTGCGTGAAGGGATAACGGCGTTGCCGCCGCTGCGTTCGAACTATGCCGATATCGTGCGCCGCCTGGCCGCGCGGGATGCCGACGCCTCGCGCCGCATCTGGCGCGAGACGCTGCAGGACGTTCGGCCAACGCTGCTGTTTGGCGAGACGCAGGACGACCGCGTGTTTGAGCTGGAAATGACGCTGCCGCCGGCGGAGGAACAGCGTTTGCTGACCCTGTGCCGCGAACGCGGGCTGACGCTCAATACCGTGATGCAGGGCATCTGGGCGCTGCAGCTGGCCGGCTGTTGCGGCCATCAGGACGTGGTGTTCGGCTCGCCGGTTTCCGGGCGGTTTGGCCAGATCGACGGCGTGGAAGAGCACGTTGGCCTGTTCAGCAACACGCTGCCGGTACGCGTACGGCTGGAAAACGGCCGGCCGTTGACGGAACAGCTGACCGCTCTGCAACACCGGCAGATTGAACTGCTGGAGCACGACGATTTGGGATTGGGTGAGATCCAGCACCTGGCCGGCGCGGGCACGCTGTTCGATACGCTGTTGGTGGTAGAGAACTACCCGGACAACGATGCCTTGCTCGGCGGCACAGGTTCCCTGCGCTGCGACGCCATCCGCAACAAAGGCTATACCCACTATCCGCTGACGTTGCTGGTGCTGCCGGGCGAACGTCTGCGTCTGCTGATGGAGTACCGTGACTCGGTGCCGCAGCCTGAACGCTTCGCCGCGCGGCTGATGGCGCTGCTGCAACAATGGATTGCGCAACCGGATCTGCCGTTGCCGCGCTGGCAATTGCAAACCCCGCAGGAACAGGCGTTGATCGCGGCGGTCAACCGCACCGCACAGGCGGTAGCGGACACCACCTTGCATCAGGCGATCGCCGATCAAGCGCGGCGCACGCCGGAACGCATCGCGTTGCAGGATGCCGGGCACACCCTCAGCTACCGTGACATGCAGCGCCAGGCCGCGCTGTTGGCCGAACGGCTGACGGCGGCGGGCATTCAGCCGGGCGATATCGTCGCGGTGGCGTTGCCGCGTTCCGTGCGCCTCAGCCTGGCGCTGACGGCGATTGTGCAAACCGGCGCCGCCTGGCTGCCGCTGGATACCGGTTACCCGGATGAGCGTCTGGCCTACATGGTGGCAGACGCCAAGCCACGGCTGATTATCACCGAGAGCGCCTTGGATGCCCGTTTTGCCGCGCTGGCGCCGACGTTGCGGTTCGATGCGCTGGAGGACAGCGGGCGCGAACCGATGCAGCGCGCACCGGCGGGGAACGGCGATTATCCCGCCTACGTCCTGTATACCTCGGGCTCTACCGGGCGGCCGAAAGGGGTGGTGGTGAACCACCGGGCGATCGTCAACCGTCTGTTCTGGATGCAGCATGAGTATTCGCTCGATGCGCAGGACGTGGTATTGCAGAAAACGCCGTGCAGCTTCGACGTTTCCGTCTGGGAGTTCTTCTGGCCGCTGATGGTCGGCGCGCGTCTGGTGATGGCGCCGCCGGAGGCGCACCGCGATCCGCAGGCGCTGACAACGTTGATCGACGATTATGGCGTAACCACGCTGCATTTCGTTCCGTCCATGTTGGCTATCTGGGTTGAGGCGCTGAACGAACGTGCGCCGCAGCGCGCCGCCGCCAGCCTGAAACGCGTGTTCTGCAGCGGTGAGGCGTTGTCGTGTGAACTGGCATCCCGCTACCAGGCGTTGGTCGCCGCGCCGCTGCATAACCTGTATGGCCCGACGGAGGCGGCGGTTGATGTCACCTATCAACCGGCGTCCGGCGAGGCATTGGCGGCGGTGAGCGGCGCCGGCGTGCCGATCGGCAAACCGGTCTGGAACACCCAACTGAGCATTCTCGACGCCATGCTGCGGCCGGTGCCCGTCGGCTGCGCCGGCGATCTCTACCTGCGCGGCATTCAGCTGGCCGACGGCTATCTGCATCGGCCGGGATTGACGGCGCAGCGGTTTGTCGCCGATCCCGCCGGCAACGGGGCGCGCATGTATCGCACCGGCGATATCGCCCGCTGGCTGGAAGACGGCAGCGTCGAGTATTTGGGGCGCAGCGACGATCAGCTGAAGATCCGCGGCCAGCGCATCGAACTGGGCGAAATCGAACAGGCGCTGCTGGCGCAGCCGGGAGTAGCGCAGGCGGCGGTGCACGCCATCGAACTGGGTGAGGGCGCGACGGGGCTGGGCGGCGCCGATATGCGGCAGTTGGTCGCCTGGCTGATCGCCCAGCCGGGCGTGACGCTGGATACCGCCGTCCTGCATCAGGCGCTGGAGGCGCGTTTGCCGGCGCACATGATGCCGGTCAGCTATGTCATTACCGACAGCTTCCCGCTCAGCGCCAGCGGCAAGCTGGATCGCAAGGCGTTGCCTCGGCCGCAGCTGAGCCCGCAGAGCGGCCGCGTGCCGCACAGCGACAGCGAGCGCCTGCTGGCGGCGCTGTTCAGCGAACTGCTGGGGCGCGAGACGGTGTATGCCGACGACGACTTCTTCGCGTTGGGCGGCCACTCGCTGCTGGCGATGCGCCTGGCGGCGGAGCTGCGTCGGCGCGTCACCCGGCCGTTGAGCGTCGGGCAGATCATGTTCGCCCGCAGTCTGGAGAAAATGGCGCACCTGCTCGATGACGCGCAGGCCGCCGGCTCGGCCGAGAGCCGCGGCGTCGGCGAGTGCCTGCAGCTGCGGGCGGGCCAAGGCCCGGCGCTGTTCTGCCTGCATCCGGCTTCCGGTTTCGCCTGGCAGTACTCGGGGCTGAGCCGGTATCTGCCGGGGAGTTACCCGATCATCGGTCTGCAGTCGCCAAGACCGGACGGCGTCATCGCCACCTGCGAGGACATTGAGCAGATGGTCGATCGTCATCTCGCCACTCTGCGCCGCCTGCAGCCGCAGGGGCCTTACTACCTGCTGGGCTATTCGCTCGGCGGCACGCTGGCGCATTCGATGGCCGCGCGTCTGCAGCAGCAGGGTGAAGAGGTGGCGTTCCTCGGCATGCTGGATACCTATCCGCCGGAAGGCCAGGACTGGACCGGCCCCACCGAGGAAGAGGCGCAGAAGGAGGTGGCGCAGGAACAGGCCGAGTTTATGGCGGAAGATCATGGCGATCCAACGCTGATGGCGGAGAAGGCGGCGATGTTCGACAGCATCGTCGCCAACTATCGTGACGCGGTGCGCCTTCTTTCTCAGGCGCGCAGTCAGCGTTTCCACGGCACGGCGACGCTGTTTGTCGCCGACCGGACGCTGCCGCCATTGATGGACATCAACGCCGTGTGGGCGCCGTATCTGGATCGGCTGATCTGTCATCACCAAGGTTGCGAGCACGCGGACATTCTGTCGCCGGCCTCGCTGGAGACGCTCGGGCCGCTATTGCATTCGCTGCTGACGCGGCAATACGGATTGGTATAACGCAACCGGGCCGGGGCGTGCGCCACGGCCCGTACTAAAACATGATATGCAGGACACTATGGCCAGACCTTCTTTTTTTCTTGATTTCAGTTTGCTGAGAAGCAATGCGCATTTTCGTGCGATTTTCTGCGCCCGCATGCTGTCGGTGTTTTCACTCGGCATGCTGGCGGTGGGGGTGCCGATTCAGATCCAGGCGATGACCGGCTCCACGTTGCAGGTGGGCGTGGCGGTGGCGCTGGACGGCGTAGGCATGTTTATCGGCTTGATGTTGGGCGGGGTGCTCGCCGATCGCTACGATCGCCGCAAGCTGATCCTGTTCGCGCGCGGCACCTGCGGGCTGGGCTTTGTCGCCCTGAGTCTGAATGCCTTCGCGCCGGCCCCGTCGCTGTGGGCGCTCTACCTGCTGGCGGCCTGGGACGGGTTCTTCGGCGCGCTCGGCATGACGGCGCTGATGGCGGTGATCCCGCTGCTGGTCGGGCGCGAAAACCTGGCGGCGGCGGGGGCCTTGAGCATGGTGACGGTGCGCATCGGCGCGATCCTGGCGCCGGCGCTGGGGGGGATCATCATCGTGTTCGGCGGCGTCGGTCTCGCCTTCGCCGTCGCGGCGGCAGGGACGCTGGGCACCCTGGTCCCGCTGGTGCGCTTGCCGACGTTGCTGCCGCAGCAGCAGGAGCTGGAACACCCGCTGCGCGCGCTCGCCAGCGGCTTCCAGTTTGTCTGGCGCAATAAGGTGGTCGGCTCGGTGGTGCTGCTGGGGATGCTGATGAGCATCGTCGGCGCCGTCAGGGTACTGTTTCCGGCGCTGGCGCAGGACGCTTACCACGTCGGCGCGTCCTCTATTGGCCTGATGTACTCCGCAGTGCCGCTCGGTGCGATGCTGGGCGCGCTGACCAGCGGCTGGGTGGGGCGTTTCCCTCGCCCTGGGGTGCTGATCCTGATCGCCGCTATCGTCGCGTTTACTGCCATCGCGTCACTGGGGCTGTTCAGTCACCTGGCGCCGGCGCTGCTGGCGCTGGTGTGCTACGGCTACGCCAATGCCATCGCCTCGCTCTTGCAGTTCATGCTGATCCAGAGCAATACGCCGGATCATCTGCTGGGGCGGGTGAATAGCCTCGGCACCGCGCAGGACGTGACCGGCGATTCGATAGGCGCGCTGGGGCTCGGCGTACTGGGCAGGGTGTTCACCCCGTTGATGAGCGTGCTGTCGTTTGGCGCATTCGCCGCCTTGCTGGGCGTGCTGGTGGCCTTCAGCGTGCGCACGCTGCGCCAGTGCCGGCCGGCGGACGCGTTGGTCGAGCACGATGAGCCGGCTCCGACAACCTCAGCGGCGGCGGACAACTAACCCCTCACGGCGCCGGCTGTTCCGGCCGGTGCCGCTCCCCCCAGTCGCACATCATGTCGATCACCGGGATCAGCGAACGCCCGCGCTCGGACAGGCTGTACTCCACCTTGGGCGGGATCTGCGGATACTCCTTTCTTACCACTAGCCGGTCTTTTTCCAGCTCTTTCAACGTCGAGCTCAGCGTCTTATACGAAATGGTGCCGATGCAGCGTTGCAGTTCGTTGAACCGCAATACCGGCTTATACAAGGCCAGCCAGTAGAGAATAATCATTTTGTATTTACCGTTGATCACCGACAGGGTGTAGCCATAACCGGTGTCTTCAAGGCTGATGCCCGTAGGGCTGCAGTGGGATTCGGCGGTCATTTACACTTTCTCCAGGGTAAGTATGTGTCGTGAGTGTGCGTATTTTACATTCTGTCAGCATACCCTAAGATGCGTCGAAACACCTGACTGGAGAGATCAGTATGAAAACGTTGGTGGTAGTGACACATCCCGATATGGCGAACTCGGTGGTCAACAAACGTTGGCTGGAGGAACTGCGGCGCTATCCGGCGCTGTATACCGTGCACGAACTGCATCAGGCCTATCCGGACTGGCAGATAGACGTCGCCAAAGAACAGCAGTTGATTGAAGCGCATGACAACATCGTGCTGCAGTTCCCGATTTACTGGTTCAGCAGCCCGCCGCTGCTGAAAAAATGGCTGGACGACGTGCTCACCTACGGCTGGGCCTACGGTTCTCGCAGTGGCTATAAGATGCAGAACAAGAAACTGGCGCTGGCGGTCACGGCGGGCGTACGCGCAGAAGATTACGCGCGTGAAGGGCGTTATCGCTACTCGCTGGAGGAGATTTTCCGGCCGTTTGAAGTGACCGCCGATTACGTGCGGGCCGACTATGCTTCGTTCTTTGCCTTTTACGGCAAGGAAGCCGCTTCGGACGGGACGGCAGAGCAGGTTCAGCAGCACGAGTTGGACAGTAGCGCGCAGGGCTATCGGGCATTTCTCGCCGCTCTGAATTAACGAGACTCCCCGGATGCGCCTGATAGTGCTGTTGCGAATGTCCGGGGAGGAATATGATTGCCGTATCCTTTGACTCGCCGGTGATAACCCCATGCCTTCAGCCGAAACGTTTATTGCTTTTCTTGTTGCACTTACCCTTCTGGAACTGTCTCCTGGACCGGACATGATGCTCACGTTGGCCCGAGGTATCGGCCAAGGCCGCCGTATCGCGCTGCTCAATGTTTTCGGCATGGTTTTTGTCGCCGGTATGGTGCAGGTTTCCATGCTGGTGCTCGGCCTCGCCACGCTGCTGCATGCTTATCCGCTGGCGTTGGACGTATTGCGTTGGGTTGGGGCCGCCTATCTGGTCTGGCTGGGGATAAAAATGCTGAAGGTAAGCCGGCAGCGTTCCGATGCCGTGCGAAACCCCCGGATGATGACCGAGTGGCAGGCGGTGAAAGAAGGAGCGATTAACAGCCTGACCAACCCTAAGTCGCTGCTGTTCATGTTTGCTTTCCTCCCGCAGTTTGTTAACCCTGAAACCGGGCCGGTTTGGCTGCAATTGCTCGTTTTAGGTTCCATTCAGAAGCTGGCCGGGATCCTTTCGCTGGGTTCTGTCGCTATGGCCTCCGGCACCGTGGGACAATGGCTCGCCCGCAATCCCCGGTTGTTGGTGTGGCAGCAGAGATTCACGGGCTTGGTCATGATGGGATTGGGCGCCAAACTCCTCCTCGGGGGCGGCGCTGCGTCAGCGCCGCGATAAGGGGAGCGGCTCGCGCTATTTCAGGTGAATGCTAAAACCGTCTTGCCCTGGCGCGAGATGCGCTTTCAGCGTCAGCTGCGGGATCAGGTAGTCACCGGCGTTCTGCCACCGAAACGGAATCGGCTCGGTGTGCCACAGATTATCGAGCCGCTGTCCGAGCTGCTCGCACAGGGCGGCGAAGCGCGTCTCGTCGGTCTTTCCGGCGCGATAGGTGACGAACGGCGGCAACACCTCGAACCCCGGGTAATGCAGCATGCCATGCTGGATAGGAAACAGAATATCGTCGATCGGCCCGTTGACACCGCGCGGGGCGTAATGGGATTCCCACCCGCCGGCGCTGACGAGCAGCATCGCCCGTTTGCCCGCCAACATACCCTCGCCGTAACGGTCGCCCCAATGCGTATCGGAATGCTCACCGACGCCATAGGCAAAACCATAGGCATAGACACGATCGAACCAGCCTTTCAGAATCGCCGGCATCGAGAACCACCACAGCGGAAACTGCAGCAGCACCGCGTCCGCCCAGCGCAGCTTTTGCTGTTCCCGTTCGATATCGGCGCTCTGCACGCCGTTGGCGAACGCGCGCTGGGAATCCAGCGAAGGAACGAAACGGGGCCCTGATGCGCCTTCCAGGCTGTCGTCGGCGTCGATCGCCGCTTTCCACTTCATGGCGTACAGATCGGACACCTGTACCTGATGGCCGGACTGCGTCAGACGCTCAACGGCGAAGTTTTTCAGTGAGCCGGTCAGCGACTGTGGCTCCGGGTGGGCGTAAACAATCAGCACATTCATAACAACGCTCCTTGGGGTGAGAGCTGCAGGTTAGGGCATCACAAGGTATATTAGAAATGAATTGCCGTTATCACAGGTATAACCATGAATAATTTAAGGCGGCTGGATCTCAACCTGCTGGTGACGCTCGACGCGCTGCTGGCGGAGCACAACGTCACGCGCGCGGCGCAGCGACTCAATTTCTCTCAGCCGGCGGTCAGCGTGCATCTCGCCAAACTGCGGGCGATCTTTGACGATCCTCTGCTGTTGCCCGGCCCGCGCGGCATGCGTCCGACTGCCAGAGCGGAGCAACTGCGGGAACCGCTGCGTCAGGCGTTGGCGGCGCTTGAGTTGGCGGTGACGCCGGCGACGCCGTTCGATCCCGCCGTGGCGACCGATACCTGGCGTGCGGCCGCCTTCGACTACGGCGAATCCACCATCGTCCTGCCAGCGCTGAACGGTTTGCGCACGGCGGCGCCCGGCACCCGGCTGGCGGTGCTGGAGACCGCGCCGTCACGCATCGCCAAACTGGCGGAACAGGGGGAGATCGATCTGGCGTTTCACACCCGCGAAGGGGCGCCGCCCGGTCTGCGTCAGCGCACGCTGTTCAGTGAACGCTATGTGCTGGTGGGCAGAATCGGCCATCCCAAGCTGCATGAAAACCTGACGCTGGCGCAATTTTGCCGATTGGAGCAGGTGATGGTCTCACCGGACGGCGGCGGGTTCTACGGCATCACCGATCGGGCGCTGGCGGACGTGGGGCTGACGCGGCGCGTGGTGCTTTCCGTGCCGCATTTTCTCTTCGTTATCTCGGTGCTGACGCAGTCCGATTTGGTGGCGATGCTGCCGGAGCGGCTGGTGCGCAACCAGCCTTTATTGCAACAGCTCGAGCCGCCGCTGGCGGTGCCGGGTTTTGAAATGACCATGCTGTGGCACGAACGATCGCATCGGGATCCCGCGCACCGGTGGCTGCGCGAACATATCGTGCGGTCAGTGTGAGCGGGTTAAACTGCGCGGGAAATTACATGAACAGGAAGCGGTCGGCCAGCGCAACGCCACGCTCGAGGCGCGGTGGCAGCGCGTCGTCGCGATCGTCAGGCTGAGCAGCCTGCGGCGCGGCGTCTTCGGCTTTTTCAATCATCAGCTCGCCGAGCAGGGCCAGAAAACGAGTGAGCTTTTGCATATTCCCTCCGGATCGTTGATTACGTTGAGAGTGATAGTAATCGCCGCTAAACCGAATGGGAAAAACTTAAAACTCATATCCTAAGAACCGGATCGCATATCGCGTAACCGGGCGACGGTTACCCATCGCCCGGTGAACGGCTTAGAAGGTGACGTTAACCTTGGCCCACAGGGTGCGGCCCGGTTCATTCACCGCGCTGTTGGCCGAATAGCCGAAGGCGCTGTTGCCCGCCAGGTTGAGGTGCTCGCTGTAGGTCTTGTTCAGTATATTATCCAGACCGGCGCTCAGCTTGACGTTTTTATTCACCTTGTAGGCGGCGTTGGCGGAGAGCACGCCGAAGCCGGCGCTTTCGGCAAAGTCTTTGCCTACTACGTTGCCTTCGTTGATCGCCACGCGGTGCTGGCTGCTGACCAGACGCCACAGGCCGGTGCCGCTCCAGTCGCCGTACTCATAGGTCAGCCCCAAGCGTGCCTCCAGCGGCGGGATCTGCGGCAGCGGGCGACCGTCGCTGGTGTTTTTCCCCCAGGAGTAGGCCAGGCTGGCGTCGGTTTTCCAGTGCTCGCTCAGTTGATAACCCATGCCCATTTCGCCGCCCATAATGTTGGCGTTGACGTTATCGGCCTGGCTGAGACGCGCATTGTGCGGATCGTATTTGAACAGGATGAAATCATCGACGCGGCCCACATACGCGGAGACCCAGCCGTTGAAGCGCTTGCCGTTGTACTGCGCGCCGATGTCGAGCTGCGTGGTTTTCTCGCTCTTGACGCTGGAGAACGGATCCTTGCTGCCGTTCGGACCCAGCTTCGGCGAGAACAGCTCCCAGTAATCCGGGAAGCGCTCGGTATAGCCGACGCCGGCATACAGCATCAGCGGCAGCTCGGCCAGCGTATGCTCCAGGCGCATAAAGCCGCTCGGCAGGGTGTCTGAACGTTCCACATCGCTGCCGCTGCGGAAGTTCTCCACCAGGGTGCGATCGAGACGCGCGCCGCCGATCAGCTTATCCTGCTCGCTGGTGGACCATGTCAGCTCGCCGAAGGCGCCGTAGCTGTTGAACTGGGCGTCTTTTTCCCAGCTGCCGCGGCTCATGCTGCGGTGGGTATTGGTCTGCGTGTCCAGGCCGCTTTCAAGCTTCACGTCCTGCCACTGCCAGGTGCCCATCACACGGCCGCCGACGGTGCGGCGATCGAGCTGCATCGTCATGCCGGAAGACATCATGTGCCCGCCGTGGCCCCCCATGCTCATGCCGCCATGCCCACCGTGGCCGCCCATGCCGCCGCTGCCCGGCGAGCGCAGGGTCACGTTGTCCATCACGTGGTTGGCGTAGTTGTAGTAGACTTGCGCTTCCAACTTATCCAGCACCTCGCCGATGTTGGATTTCTCCACCCGCATGCCCAGGCTTTCGCGTTTGAACTGCGAACCGTCCATGCTGCGGCCGGCATAGCGCGCTTCGCCGTTGCCGCGCCCCATCGTCACTTCCAGCAGCGTGTCGGCATCCGGCGTCCAGCCGAGCGCCAGATCGCCGTTCCATTTGTCCCAGCGCGATGGCACGCGCGTATTCGTTCCGTCCTGGTAATCGTTGGCGCGCGACTTGTTGGCCATCACCCGCAGGTAACCTTGCTCGGCGCCGAGGCTGGCGTCGATATTCTCGTCCCAGCGGCCATTGGAGCCGGTCAGCACGCTGGCGTTGCCCTTGATGCCCGGCTTGTCGAAGCGCGGACGTTCACGTTCGAAACGCACCGTGCCCGCCGACGAACCCGGCCCCCACAGCACCGTCTGCGGCCCTTTGGTGATGGTCAGCAGATCGAAGCTTTCCGGCGAGATGTAAGAGGTGGGCGCATCCATTCTCGATGGGCAGGCGCCGAGCATCTCCGAACCGTCAGTGAGAATTTTCAGCCGCGAACCGAACATGCCGCGAAATACCGGATCGCCGTTGGTGCCGCCGTTGCGGATCTGCGAAAAACCGGGAATGGTTTTCAGATAGTCCGAACCGTCGCTGGCGGGTACCGGCTGACGCGGGGTTTTTGGTGACGTCACGATGGTCAGCGGAGAGTAGAGCGGTGCGGTGACGGTGATCACGTCGCCATCATTAACCTGTGCGTCGGTAGGGTGCTGATGCGCCTGCGCCGCGTGCCCGGCCAGCAGGAACAGCGGCATGGCGGTGGTGATTGCGCGGGTGACGGCGTTCTTTTTATAAGCGGGTTTAAACATCATCTTTCCTTAAGCTAACTTTTTTCCATTATTCTCCGGCGATTTATTCAGGCGTGGGGATGCCTGGTGAAAATCACCATCGGAAAATACGGGGGTTAATTCCCTCAACGTGGAAATAACCGGGCTAATAATGTCGTCTCAATGCATAACCATTGGGCGTATTAATTCCGCCATGTTGAAACGATCAACGGCAATACAGAAACGGCAATGGGGTATTGTTAAATCAGAGGAAAGGGATGGGCGGCGCGCGCGGCTGTAATTCGGTATGAACGACGTGGGCAAACAGGGGAACGAGATAATGAGTCGGCGGCGGGCGCGAGGCCAGAGATTGAGACCAGAACAGCGGGGCGTGGCTCACGTCCAGCAGCGGCGCGTGCAGCAACAGCACGCAGTAGCCGCAGGCGCTGTCGTCCATCATCATCGCCATGTTGTGGTGGCCGCCGCCGTGCTGCATCATCGGCGATGCGGCCTTTTCCGGCGCGGCCGGCGGCGAATGCATATCATGATGCATCGGCTTCGGCATCGCCATGCCGCAGTCCGCCATGACGGTCGTTTCAGCACTTCCGGCGCGCGCATGCTCCAGGGATCGCGAGACCACCGGCGCAATGAACAACATCAGAATGGCGAACATCCCTAACCAGGCGGCGGCCCGGTTACGTGATGCAGGGGGCTGAATTAACGACACAATCAACCTAAAAAAGGGTTAACACAGGGGAGGGAATTGTACTGGTTTATGTCGAAATGTTAAAACCTTTTATTTCTGATCAACGATCTGTTGATGAATATATTATCGGATAAGCGCTTTAATTCTGACCAAAGGCTATTTTCTTACGCCAATAACGTGACGGGGACAATATTAATGACGGAAAAACTGGCGAGCACGATTATTCCGCTTTATGACGATCTGGCTGGCGCTGAGGAGTGAGTGACAATGTCACGGGCGAGTTCACCGGAACCCGCCCGTAACCTTACTTCGCGCTGACGCGCCAGACAGTGTTGCCGACGTCATCCGCAACCAGCAAAGCGCCGGTCTTATCGACAGCCAGCCCCACAGGGGCGCCATAGAGTTCCTTCTCATTATCGGAGACAAAACCTGTCACCACGGCCTTGAGCTTGCCGACCGGTTTGCCTTGCTCAAACGCCACATAGCTGACCCGATAGCCGTTCAGCGGCGAGCGATCCCAACTGCCGTGCTCGCTGATAAAAGCGCCGCCACGATAGTCGGCCGGCAGAGCGCTCGCGGTGTAGAACAGCAGCCCCAGCGGCGCGACGTGCGAGCTGAGCGCGTAATCCGGCTTGATGGCTTTCGCCACCCGATCCGGCCGCGGCGGCTGTACCCGTCGATCGACGTGCTGACCGAAATAGCTGTAAGGCCAGCCGTAGAAACCGCCGTCTTGCACCGAGGTCAGGTAATCCGGCACCAGATCGGCGCCGATTTCGTCACGCTCGTTGACAATCGCCCACAGCTTACCGCTTTGCGGCTCCCACTGCAGCCCGGTCGGGTTGCGCAGGCCGCTGGCGAAGATGCGGCTGGCGCCGGAGGCGGTGTCCACTTCCAGCACGGCGGCGCGCCGGTACTCTACGGCCAGGCCGTTTTCGGTGATGTTGCTGTTGGAACCGACGCCGACATACAGCTTTTTCCCGTCAGGGCTGGCCAGCAGGGCCTTGGTCCAGTGATGGTTGATGGTGTCCGGCAGGTCGGCCAGTTCTTTGCCCGGATCGCTGATGCGCGTTTCGCCTGGCTGATAGGCGTACTGCATGATATTGCCGGTATTGGCCACGTACAGCGTATTGCCAATCAACTGGACGCCGAACGGGGAATCGAGCCCCTCGAGGAAGACGTGCTTTTCCCAGTTGCCGCCGGCGGTCGGGCGCAGCAGGGTGATGCGATTGCCCCCTTTGCCGCCTTTACCGGATTGGCCTTTCACCAGGCCGGCGATCAGCTGCTTGGGCGTGCTCACCGCTTCCGTGCCCGGCCCGTTGGCCTCCACGACCAACACATCGCCATTGGGCAGCGTGAGCAACTGACGCGGATGAAGCAAATCGTCTGCCACCTTATCGATTTTCAAGCCTTCCGCCACTTTCGGCGTCTGATCTTGTTGCCAGCCAACGCCCTTAGGCACCTGCATCGGCGGCATCAGAAAGTCTTGCGCCGCCGGCAACGTCGGGTCCGGGCCCATTTGTTGCTCTGGCGAAATGACGGCGCTGTTATCGCAGCCGGCCAAGGCCAAAACGGCGGAAAGGGTGAGCGCCAGAGATGAGAGCTTCATGAAAACCTCCTTATTTTGCGCGGGCGCCAAGGGCCAGCAGAATATTCGCCAGGCTGAGCAGCGCGACCACGATCGCAGACAGCACCAGGCCTTGGGGCACCACGGCATACGCATCCCGGCTATGCACGAAAGCGTTGATAATGGCGAGAACGATGACCAGCAAATTCAGCCAGAAATGGAGTTTGACCGACGCTCCCCGCAGCCGAGCGCTGCCGAACCATACCTGTACCAGGTTAATCAGGCGGGGAATGATGGCAAAAATCAGGCCGATGGCAATTAGCCAACTTGCGCCATTGACCCACTGAATATTAGCGGTACAGGCATAAATGATGTCGAAAATCAGCGCCGCGGTGAAAAATCCGTAAGGTATCGGGTTGAGCCATTCATAGACGGCCACTGCGGCCGCTGAGGGCCTTGCTGTCGTTTGCGTGGTCATGCAGGCATCTCCATGAAAAATGATGGGTAAAAAGGCCATTGGCCCCTTAAAGCTTTGTTCAGATCCAGCGATTTGAACAATTTTGATTCTCATTTTTAGCATGCGATGTTAAAACCGAAACCATCACTTCGGCATTATCAATGGTTTAGCAATATCAGGAGGCAGGGCATGAGCATAGAACGCGTTCAGCGTTTTCTGGCCGAGCACGCACCGGAGACGACGGTGACGGTGCTGGCAAAGAACACCGCAACGGTGGCGCTGGCGGCAGAAGCCTTTGGCGTGGAGAGCGGGCAGATCGCCAAGACGCTTTCGTTTCGCGTTAACGGCGATGTGGTGCTGCTGGTGATGGCGGGAACTGCCAGAATCGACAACAAGAAGTACAAGCAATTCTTCGGCGTGAAGGCGCGTATGCTGCCGGCGGAAGAGGTTGAAGCATTAACCGGCTATCCGCCCGGCGGCGTTTGTCCCTTTGCCGCACCGGAGGCGGTGAGGATCTACTGCGATCATAGCCTGCGCGCTTTCGATGAAGTGCTTCCGGCAGGCGGCAGCGATAACTCTGGCGTGAGAATTGCGCCACAGCGGCTGGCCGGCGTCACGGGAGCGGAGTGGATTGACGTGACGGGGTAACTAATAGTGACATCGTCACAATACGTTATGTTAAATACAGAGTCTTTTCTCTGTATAATTATTTGTTTTTAAATGGAAAACTAGGCTATCGCATTGTGGCAAACCGCCTCGATATTATGCCCATCCGGACCAATGACAAACGCCGCATAGTAGTGGGCATGATAATTGGGGCGTAAACCGGGCGCGCCATTGTCTTTGCCGCCGGCGCTTAACGCGGCGTGATAGAACGCATCGACCTGTTCACGGCTGCTTGCGGTAAATGCCAGGTGCAGATGCGCCGGTTTTTCATCGGTCTGAAACAGGCATAATGACACGTTACCCCGATCGGGACACAGCTCAACGCCATAATCGGGTTCACCTTCGGCAACGATCTTTACGCCCAGCGGCGCCAGCGCATTAAGGAAAAACGCTTTGCTCAGAGCAAAGTCGCTGACGCCAAATTTCACATGGTCAAACATGGGGATGTCCTGGAGTGTGGAAGAATGTTCCCATTCAGTATAGCCAACGCCATGAAGGCCACCGGAAACGGTGAAGACGAACGCCAGTACGCATTTGGCAGGCAGAAGTTGTTCATTTTTATGGCGCGTTTTGGTGAAATCTGCAGTATCGCAGTAGCCATGTTTTATCAGATTTCACGTAGCGCGATCAAAAAAGCGGGGGGATTTCGCCTCAATATCCGCAGAGATGTGTCGCTATAAGCATGCCCGGTCATCATTAATGGCAGAACGCATTTATCTATGCTCCTCAGTGGGTGGAACGTGATAAAGCTGAAACTTCGCGAGATATTGGCTGGCGTGTTAACGGCAGTCCATCACATCGGCAGAGTTGGCTGGCGGCCAAACCAACGATTGATAATTTTGCTGGGAGGTTAAGCGGCGTTGGAACGCCAAGTGGCGAAATCCTGGGAAGCGGCAAACGCACGCCCCACATGCATGCATTTACTGCAGGAAGTGAACAGGCGACAGGCATTGTGTGTTCAGAGATTTTTGCGCAAACATCATGGTGTCGCTCAGCAATAAGCGGCAATGGCAATGAAGCCTGCAGCGAAAACTCGACGGCTTAAGACCAGCTGAAAAACGAATTCGTTCAACGGCATGAGCAACGGGCGTTGAAATGGTTGGCCACAGGAGAAAACCCATGATCAAGCCAGGACGCCAGAATCCACGTATAACCACATGGGTGCGCATAATGTATATTATGTTAAATTGCATTGTTGGGTACGCACCGCCGTTAGCCTGGCCGTCCTTTCTCACCTCACCTTCAAGCCTTATCAGGCTGCTAACCTTTTTTATGTTTAAGCCCATCATCAGCCCGTTCAGTTTCAGCACCTCAGTTTAATCCTCGGTCGGTGTGCCCTGATGAAACCGCATTTGCCAACCGGCCTTTTCCGTCAGCATCCAAATCGACGACCGTTCTGTGCAACGAATGGCGTTGCCCTGCGCGTTGCGTTGAAAACTCTTATACGTCAGCAACACGGCGCCTTCACTGATTTTCGCCAGCGTAAAACCTTCGGCAACAATCTGCGGATGCTCAGTTTCCATTTCCAGCGCCGCAACGGTCTGGCGTTTGTCATAACGCAGACCTGAGCGAGCAATCTCTTCAAAGTCTTCATGCAGCAATGCCGCGACGCGCTGCGGATCGCGGCGCACCGATGGCTGATGCAGTTCAACCTCAAGCGTCTGGATTTGGCTAAACAACTTTGCAGAATGCGTCAAAATGCCCTCCTTTTTGATCGCGCTACGTGAAATCTGGCAAACTTCGGCAGTCAATCTACAACAGAATGACACTCGTGAAACCTGACTTTGCCATGGCGCCCCCAGCGGTACTCGCCACCGCTGGCTATGGGGCATCTGAAGGTAACACTTTCTCTTCTATAGAGTTTTTTTTATCGCGACGAGTTCTCATTAAACCTCCAAAGTGACGCCGTCACCAAAAGGAAAAACCTCACGCCTGTTTCTCTCCCAGGTGCGACCGCCGAACCCGCAATTCCCCATGCCGCCAGGCGCCGTCTGCCGTGGTGCGATTATCGAGCAGGCGATTCAAGGCTTCTTCGACCAGCCGGTCGATGCGTTGGCTGTAGCTGGTCAGCGCCCAGTTGGCTGATCCGGCCTCGTCGATATCGTCGAAACCTACCACGGCCATTGCAGACGACGGTGCCACTTGCCTGAGCGCTTCGAGCGCCCCCAGCGCCAACACGTCGTTCTCGCAGAACAGCGCCTCAACCCGCTCACTTTCCGGCGTTGCCTGCAGGTATTCGCTCATCAGCTGGAAACCGCGTTGGCGATCGTAGTGGCCAGCCGTGAGCACCCGATCCAGCTGAAAGCCAGAGGTTATCAGCCTATCGCGGTAGCCTTCCATGCGCAGCAAATGGCTACTTTGCGTGTCTGGCCCCTTCATGTAGCCAAATCGCCGATGCCCTTGTTCTATCAGCAACCCAGCGATCTCTTCGCCGGCGCGGTAACCGTCGATATTGACCACATCAATGTGTTCGCTTTCCGTATTGCGGCACACCTGCACCAGCGGGATCTGATGCAGATCTTGCGCGATCGCCGCCCACTCTTGGGTTAACACCGTCGCCAGGAACAAAATGCCATCGACCTGCAGCTGATCGGCCATCGCCATCACCGCCCGGTAGTTTTCCCCGGCGGTGATGTTCAACAGCAGCGCCATATAGCCGCGGGTTTGCAGTTGTTTGGTGACCATATCGAGCATCATCATCGAATGCGGGTTCTTCATCTCGTCGATGGCCACGCCGATGATGTGCGTGCGTTTTTGCGACAGGCTGCGCGCCAGCAGATTGGGTCGATAGCCCAGCTCGGCCGCCGCCGCCAGTACGCTTTCACGCGCGCTGTCTGAGATCGACGCACCGGGCGTAAAGGCGCGCGATACCGTCCATTTAGAGACGCCGGCCTTTTCGGCGACGTCGCTGGCGGTGGCTTTGTGGTGTTTCGTCATGGTTGCGTCGATCCCTGCTTCGGTGAAGTCACACTATAACCCTGCTCGCTCAGATCCCCTAAGCGCCTGCCGGCATACCTGCTGCGATTATGTCCCGTTTTTGCACCCGATTGCAATTTGTTATGCAACCGGGTGCAAAACATAAAGAGTTTGTGATCTTCCGCGCTGTTTTCACCTTTCCCCTGTTGACCAAATTTTATCCATGGCCGACATTCACGGTGGCATTCAGAGACTCATCGCCGTTTTGTCTCCTGTTTTGCACCCGGTTGCAAAACGCTGTTTTTACATAACACCTCTCTTCTCAACAGGATACCGTAATGAAAAAAACCAGACTGTTGTTGATGTTAGCCTGCTCGCTGTTTGTCGTGACCGCCCAGGCCAAGACCTACCAGGTCGGCGTGGCGCTGGCCAACTTCGATCTCAACTTCGTCTCTATCCTGCGCAGCCAAATGGCGCGGGAACTGGTTGCGCAGCAGCTGCAAGGCCAGTTCGTTGATGCCAAAGGCGATGTCGCCCTGCAGGTGCAGCAGGTAGACGATCTGATTAATCAGGGCGTGGACGCCATTATCCTCAACCCGGTCGATACGCAAGGCGTTCAGCCGATGATAGCGGCCGCCCAACGCGCCGCTATCCCCCTTATCTTCGTCAACCGCAAACCCGAAGTGCCGCTGAGCGGCGCGACGGCCTACGTCGGCTCCGATTCGGCGCTCAGCGGTCGCCTGCAGATGGAGGCTCTGGCGAAAAAAATGAATTACCGCGGCAACGTGGCGATCCTGATGGGCGCCCTCTCCAACGAAGAAACCCGCGAGCGCACCCGCGCGGTGGAGGCGGTGATCGCCAAACACAAAGAGCTGAAAGTGGTAGAGAAACAGACTGCGAAATGGCAACGCAATGAAGCGGTCGACGTGGTCTCCGGCTGGTTGCTGAACGGCGTACCGATCGATGCGATCGCCGCCAACAACGATGAGATGGCCATCGGCGCGATCATGGCGCTGAAGCAGGCCAAAAAGAACGGCGTACTGGTTGCCGGTATCGATGGCACGCCCGACGGCCTGCAATTTATCAAAAACGGCGACCTGGCGGTGACCATTTTCCAGGATGCCAAAGCCCAGGCGATCGGCGCGGTGCAAGTGACCCGAGCGATGTTGGATCACGCCAAAACCGAGTCTTACAACTGGGTGCCTTATGCCACCGTGACGCGAGAAAACTACCCGCAATTTGCGCAAATGAACCAGAAATAAACCGTTGCCACTCTCTTTTTCAACCCATTTTGCACCCGAGTGCAAAACCACAGTATCAGGAGTCAGCATGTTAAATGGTGAAAGAAGCATCCCTCGCCCGCTGCGTTGGGCGATGATCGGCGGCGGCCGCCTCAGTCAGGTGGGCTACAAGCACCGTTCCGGCGCACTGCGCGACAATACCGCCTATCGGCTGGTTGCCGGCGCTTTTGATATCGACGCGGCGCGCGGGCGTGAGTTTGGCGTCAATCTCGGCGTGCCCGCTGAACGCTGCTATGACGACTATCAGCAGTTGCTGAAACAAGAGGCCAACCGCGAAGATGGTGTTGAGGTGGTGACCATCGCCACCCCTAACGGCACCCACTATGAAATCACGCGCGCCGCGCTGAATGCCGGCCTGCATGTCATCTGCGAAAAACCGCTGTTCTTCACTACGGCGGAGGCGAGAGAAATCAAGGCGCTGGCGGCGGAGAAAGGCCTGATCGTCGGCGTAACCTACGGCTTCTCCGGGCATCCGCTGCTGATGCAGATGCGCGCCATGATCGCGAACGGCGACATCGGCGAAATACGCATGGTCGAATTGCAGTACACCCATGGCTTCAACGCCAACGAAAGCGCGGACACGTTCGAGGCGCAAAAGTGGCGCGTCGATCCGAAAATCGCCGGCCCCTCCTTTGTTCTGGGCGATATTTCTACCCACACCTTCTACATCTCACAGCTGGTGATGCCCGACATGAAAATTGCCTCCCTGCTGTGCGATCGCCAGAGCTTTATCCCTTCCCGCGCCCCGCTGGAAGACAATGCCATGGTGCTGATGCACTACGAAAACGGCGCCGTCGGCCGCATGTGGGCCTCCGCCATCAACGCGGGCGCGATGGACAGCCAAAGCATTCGCGTGGTGGGCGCACGCGCCAGCCTGCAATGGAGCGATTCCACGCCCGGCGAATTGCGCTATGAGATCCAGGGGCGGCCCAACCAAACGCTGCACCACGGCATGCCCTATCTGGACGACAGCGCGCTGGCCGAAGAGCGGCTCGGCGCGCTGCATACCGAAGGGCTGGCCGAATCCTGGGCCAATATTTACCTCAAGTTCGCCATCGCCATCAGCGCCAGCCAGCACGGCGATCGGCAAACGCTGGCCACGCTGATCTATCCGGATATCGATGCCGGGTTAGAAGGCGTGCGCTGGATTGAAAACTGCGTTCGTTCCGCCGACAACGGCGCCACCTGGGTCAATTACCGATAAGGAAAGCATCATGAAACTTTCATTCTGTACCGACAGCCTGGGCCATTTGCCCTTCGAGCCGATGCTGGATCGGTTGCTGGAGCTGGAGGTGCGCGGCGTGGAAATGACCACCGGCGGCTGGTCTCCGGCGCCCCATCTGGATACCGACGATCTGCTGGCCAACCCGGCCAAACGCCGGCAGCTGCAGCAGGCCCTGGCCAGCCGCGGCATGGAGATCGCCGCGCTCAATGTCTCCGGCAATCCGCTCGATCCGGGCGAGCTGGGGCAGCGCCATCTGCGCCAAACCGACAATACGCTGGAGCTGGCCGGCCTGCTGGGGGTGAAGAAGATCGTCATGATGAGCGGCCTGCCCCCGGCCAGCCCGCATGACACCATCCCCAACTGGATTACCTATACCGTCAGCTGGCCCCCTACGGTGAAAAACTGTCTGGACTATCAATGGAATGAGGTGGCGATCCCCTATTGGCAGGCGCTGGTCGCCCGAGCCAAAGCGTGCGGCGTCGAGCGCTTTGCGCTGGAAAACTTCAGCGCCATGCTGGTGTGGAACCCGGAAACGCTGTTCCGGCTGCGAGAGGCCGTTGGCCCGATGGTGGGTCTGAACCTCGATCCCAGCCACTTGATCTGGATGGGCGCAGATCCCATCGCGGTGGCCCGCGCCCTTGGGCCCGCCATTCACCATGTGCACGGCAAAGACGTACGCCTTGAGCGCGGCGTCGTCGAGGTTAACGGGCTGCTGGAGACCAAACCGATAGACGAGGTAGCTGACCGGGCCTGGAATTATGTCGCCGTCGGCTGCGGCCGGGATCTGCAGTGGTGGAAGGAATTCTTCTCGGTGGTGCGCATGATGGGTTACAACGACTGGGTGTCACTGGAAATGGAAGACTTGACCATGTCGGTCGATGCCGGCATCGCCTCTTCCGTTCAGGCGCTGCAGCAAACCCTCAGCCAATAAATATCCTGCGCGGCGGCCACGGCCGCTGCGCCACCCAGTGAATTGCCAACCGCTTACAAACACCATACCGGCCGGGCGCCCACCGTCGCACTGGCATGCCCAGCGCCATGGCTCAGGCACAGCGTTCTCAGCCCGGCACCCGCACCGGAATACCAGGCGCCGCCTCGCATCAGCATGCGTTCGCCGTAGTTGCGCAGATAAACCTGATCGCCGTCCGCACACCGGTGATGCGGTACAACGCCGAGGATTTTCAATATATCCGGCACCGACTCTCCACTTGCCGCACCAATACGCCCGAACTCATCATCCATCAAACCTGGCGGATACCCATTGTCATGCGGATCGCCGTTGAAATGCCGGATACGGTCCGAAATGCGCGGCGTGCCGGCATTGCCGGTAAGACTCGGCGATGAAGCATCGAATTTTGCGGTTCCCGGGCTGCCGGGAGGTAGCCACTCGCCTGTTGCCAGCTCGACCGCGCGCCAGCGTTCGTCTTCATTATCGGTCATCGGCATCGCGGCGTCATTGTCCGGTAAAAGCAGGATTTCCCCCGCGACCAATTTCAGCCCGTGTTGCCATTCCCAAAGGTTGCCGCAGAGATCGCCAATACCGTGCGGCGTACCGTCATGATACCAGGCGGCCGGGCCGGATGCGGTAAACGTTGTCGGATCGCCCTGCTCATCGCCCACGGCACCGCCGTCACATCGCTTGCCATACTGGCGTCGATCGCGATGCGATCGCCCACTCTCGGTATTGCCTAACTCCGGCCATCCATGATGACGGCACCAGAACATCAACGCGGCCCATTCGGCGTTGGTGCCAATGTGCCAGCCGCGTCCATTGCGAGCCGCAGCCTGTCGAAATGCGGTCAGGTCATGCCAGCTGGCCGGGGCCGTCTCAGGTTGGCTGACCAGTTCGCCATGGATCAGCGTGCCGGGGTAACAGCCGTAGAAGAAAGCCTCTTTTCGCTGACCGTTAACGATAAACGCAGGATGAACCGCCTCGCCTAACCCTGATGTGACCTCTTGCAGCGTAAAACGAGGTATCACATGCATATAGCTGGGCTGCCCACTTGCGGTGTAAAGCACGGTGCGACGCCCTTGCGATTCGGCCTCTACTTTGCAACGCAAAGCGTCTTTTACAATAATCATGGAGTTATGTGCCCGTTAAAAAAGCCGAGGCCGGGAAAACGCAGGCTCCCCGGCCCATTTCTTACGCCACCATGGCGGCGGATTTGATCGGTTGCAACAATTGTCCAATATCGCAATTGAGCAGTTGAGCGCGCTGCAACAACTCCTCCGTCTTGGCGCCAATCACGGAGTGAACATAGGCGTTGACCTGCTCCTGGTTCATTTGGTTATAACGGTCGGTAAACGCCATTTCGATGCTGTCGCAGATCACTGCACCGGCGTTGCTGACGTAGTCCGGCAGATAGTGAATACCGCGCGCCAACAGCCGCTGTTCAGCCTGTGACGTATTAAACGGTGAGTTGGCGCTGCTCACCACCCAGCGGGTATTCAGCTGTTCAATATTCTGTGTATTCAATACGTTGGACATTGACGCGATGCACAGCACCTCGCTGGGTTGCGCCCAAAGTTCCTCTTCGCTCACGCGGCGCACCCCCGCAGGAAATTGCGCTGCGGGGTTGATGTCATAGGCCGTCACCTCACAACCGAACAGCAGGCTTTGTTTCGCCACTTCAGTGCCGACCTTGCCCATACCGTGAATGGCAATGCGCGCGCGAGGCAAATGATTGAGCCTCAGCGTCAACACTTTTTTCATCGAACTCCAGACGCCGTAGCCGGTTGCCACCGATGTATCGACTTGTGGGCTGTCCATGGCATTCAGGATCCACGGCGTAAACTGCCGCAGATAGTCCATCTCTCGATTGCCGGTATTGATATCGCATCCCGTAAACATGGTGCCGCCATAGCGATTGAGCAGAGCGCCTATCGCTTCAAGCACTGCCGGTTGCTCTTGGGGAGAACGTTTGCTGTTCACCACGATTTTGCCGCCGCTGAAGCCAGTATTGTACAGCCCGTGCTTCAGCGACATGCGCTGCGCCAGCATGATCGCCTCCTCTTCCTGCTGCTGCCGGGACGCATAGTTTCGCCAACGGATACCTCCATTGGCCGGTAGCAGCTTGATCTGCGACGAGTAAGCCAGGGTGAATGACGTTTCGTCATCGATTACGACCGTTTCTATCTGGTATTGGTTATGTGTATTCAGCAATTCATTGTTAACTGACATAATTTGCCATCCTGTTTTAATGAGAATCTTGCTCGAATGCTCCAGCCTGGTCCAACTGTTGTTTAATGCCCCACGGCGTAGGCCGCTTAAGAAAATCGGCCATCCCTATTGCCTTGCCAAACTCTTGCTCCAACATCGCCAGCAGGCGCAGCGCCATCAGCGACTGTCCGCCGGCGTCAAAAAAGTCACAGTGGTTAGAATCGGGGTTCACGCCGGTCACATCCCCCCAAACGCGCCAGATACGCGCCATCTGAGGATCTGACTGACTTGTTGCCGCCGGCGTTCGCTCGGCTTGCGGCCCCTGCCTGTCCCGTTCGCCCAACCACCAGTGCGCCGGATCGAAGGGATACATCGGCAATGCGATGCGCGAAGGCGGTAGTTGCCACAGGCGGCGCCAGTTAACGTTGACGCTGGCGCGCCAGATTTTTTGCAGCGCCTGGATCCATACGGCGCCTTCATTCTGCGCTTCGTCGCGACGCGGCAAGGTTCGCACCGCGGTCACAGATCCGGCGGATTTCAGCTGTGCAACCAACGCCGTGAGCGTCGAACCCGGCCCAACTTCGATAAACAACGTCTTGCCGCGCTGCGGTAGCTGCTGCAAGGCGCGGTGGTAATTTACGGGTTCACGGGCATGACGCGCCCAATAGCGGCCGTCAAGCGCCGAACATTCGACTTCGGTCGCCAGCAAGGCGGAGACGTAACGTACCCCCGTCGCCGATTCACGCGGCGGCGGCGCAACATCGGCCAGCTCGTCAAGAATGGGATCCATCAGGGTCGAATGAAACGCATGTGAAACATTCAAGGCTTTGCATCGCACGCCTCGGTCTCGCATCTGGCGTTCGCAAGCGCGAATGGCTTCAGCGGTGCCGGACAGCACGCAGCCGTCATCACTGTTTTCTGCCGCCAGCGATAGCTGATGACTCAACCAGGGCTGAACCTGTTGAACGCTCAGCTCTACCGCCAACATCATCCCGGACGGCAACCCGGCCATCAGACGCCCACGATGAGCGGCGAAAACCAGCGCCTCTTGCACCGAGAACACCCCTGCGGCCCAGGCCGCCGCAATTTCGCCGAGGCTGTGCCCAATGACCCAATCCGGCTCGACCCCGTAATGCATCAGCAGTTCGGCCACGGAGATTTCGACGGCGATCAGCGCGGGCTGCGTCAACGCGGTATCGTTAATCGACTCGGGCGCGGCCTCTCCGGTAAATAACGCCGAGAGATCCAGTGCGGCTTGCGTTTGTACTATCTGTAGTTTGTCGTTCATCAGTTTTCTGAAGGTCGCGTCCTGCGCCATCAAATCGCTGGCCATACCGATAAACTGGCTTCCCTGGCCAGGGAATTGGAAAACTATCGACAAGCGCCCTTTCCCCGTATCCATCATGTTTTCTTTCACGCTCAACGCGCCCCGATCGTCTATCTGCAAGGTGCCGCGATAGCGCAGCGACTTTCTTCCGCTTTGCGCGCTCCAGGCCAAGCGTTCGTCGTTTTCGCCGTGCGGTCGCTGCAGATAGCGTTTTACCAGCCGATGCCAGGCCTGTTCTGACTGTGCGCTGATCGGTACGACGGTGGAGGACAATGAGGCCGTTGTTCGCGCCGGCGGCATGACAGGCGGCCTCGCCAGTACGACATGCGCATTCGTACCGCCAATACCGAATGCGCTGACGCCGATGGCCTGGCGCGGATCCTCGCGATCCCACCGTTGAGCGGAACAGATAAACTCAAACGGACTCTCCGCCAATGCCATTTCCGGATTCGGTGAGCCAACGTTGATCTGCGGCGTGAGCCAGCCATGCTGAACTTGCAGGGCGGCCTTAATCAATCCCGCCATGCCGGCGCAGGTTTCCAGGTGCCCGACGTTAGCCTTGACTGCGCCGATGGCGCAGAACCCCCGTCGTGTCGTATGCTCTCGGAAAACGCCGTTCAGCGCCTCGAATTCGATGGGATCGCCGGCCAGAGTGCCCGTACCGTGGGCTTCGATGGCGCGAAAATCCTCAGGCGTCAACCGGGCATCGTCCATCGCCTGGCGCAGCAGGCGTTGCTGGCCATGCAAACTGGTGGTGGTAAAACTGACTTTGCGCGCGCCGTCATTATTCATCGCCACGCCTTTGATCACCGCGACGACGTTATCGCCGGCCGCCAGCGCATCACTCAGGCGCTTCAACACCACCACACCGACGCCGCTGCCGAATACCGTACCGCTGGCATCTGCGGAAAATGGCCGGCAGTGCCCATCGGTGGAAAACACCATGCCTTGCTGCGCAAAATAGCCGTCGTTTTGCGGGATCCTTAGGGTACAAGCGCCTGCTAACGCCAGGTTGCAACGGCCGCTGCGCAAGGCGTGGACCGCTTCGTATACCGCCACCAGCGAAGTGGCGCAGGCGGCTTGCACGTTGCACACCGGCCCCCCGATGCCCAGATGCCAGGCCACCCTGCTGGTGAGGTAATCTTTATCGCTCATTATTTGCCGCTCGAACGGCGAAGGATTGAGTTTATCGAGTAGCTCGGATCCTTGCGCCTGACGTAAATAGTCAGAGCTGCTACAGCCGGCGAACAGCCCGGTATCCTCAAGTTCCCCCGGTGTCACACCGGCGCTTTCCAGCGCGTGCCAGGCGCATTCCAAAAAGAGCCGCTGCTGGGGATCCATCAGCAGCGCATCGCGCGCGCTAATACCGAAGAATCCTGCATCAAAGCGAGATATGTCGCCGGCCACAGGCGCGGCGACGGGAATATATCCCTTGTCGACGGCATCATCCCGATCGTTATCGATGCGAACCAGGGATTCGACACCGTTGATCAAATTATGCCACCAGCTTTCGATGTCCTCGGCACCCGGGAAACGGCAGGCCATGCCAACCAGGGCGATATCCCGTTCATTGCTGTTCACCTGCTGCATGAAGGTTCTCCGCTCAGAAACGCAATGCGCTGATGTCCCAACGGGGCTCTCGTTCCGCCAGCAGATCGGCGCAAATTTGCCCCATCAGAGGCGTAAATTTGAACGCCCATCCCCCTGCCGAGACCACCAGATGTTCGCCGCCGTGGCAGCGGCCTTTGGCGCTGTCGAGATAGAATTGGCGCGCCGGATCGGTGGGCAACACGGCCAGACAGCTTGCAGCGGAATGCTGTTTATCCGGTTCGAGGAACGGCATATGCCGGCGGGCAAACTCCAACGCGCGCTCCACGTGCTGCGGGTTTGCCCTATAGCCAGGCGCATTGGCTTCGGTGATCGGATCCACTTCGAAGTCGGTCCCCAGCCGATCAAACCCATTGACGGACCAAGGGTTGGGCGGGAAGCCATAAAACAGGTTGCTGTCGCTCTCCACCGGCGGTTGGAAAGCAAACCAGAAGGGATCGTTGGCTCCCAGGCGCTGGCTGCGCAGCATGCTGATGCAGGCCATCTCATAGGTAGAAAGCGCAAGTTCAATATCCAACTGGCGCAGCAGTTTCTTGCTGCCCGGCCCACTGGCAACCAGGACTTTACGGGCGCGATAACGGTTTTGCGTCGTCAGCACCGTTGCGCCCCGAGCATCGGGCTCCACGGCCTTCACGCATTGCTGGAACTGGAACTCCACGCCGGCTTCGCTGGCCAGCGAGTAAAGCGACGCCAGGGTGCCTTTAACGTCGATCACGCCGCCGTCTTGCTGCAAGAAACCTTCATAGTTGCTGTCCAAGCCGGTGAAACCATAGCGCCGTTCGATTTCACGCATCGTCAGACGTTCATAAGGCAACCTCATTTCATCCATTGAAAGCATGGTTTGGCGGATTTGCCCCTCATTGGTCCAGACATCCGCATCGCCGAACCATAGGCTGCCAATGCGGTGGATCAGTTTTCTGTCCGCCTGTTGTTCCAGCTGCCGCCACAATTTGTCGGCCTCCAGGGTAAGGCGGAATATTTCCAGCTCCGAATATTGCAAACGCCAATGGCGCTCCTCCCCGCTGGTGCCGGCCAGTTGCGTAAATAGCGCATGTTGTTCCAGGACCAAAACCTTATGGTCGCGATGCTCTCGCGCATAATTCCATGCGGCGGCCAGCCCGATGGGGCCAGCGCCGATAATAATGACATCCCAGTGTACCGACGTGTGCATACCTATCCCTCGTAATGGATATTGTGTGTGTTTGATAAAATTATTTTTTAATTAAGCTTTTAATCTGATCCAGCGGCAACAGGACGATCAGCGTCAGATATTTTTCTCGCGGAATATCCTGATAGAGCTGACGAACGCCGATCTTCCCCATCACATCCCCGCTAACGCCGGCGGCGAACAACGATTGCCATTGCCCCGCCCAAATCGCACTGGAATTCCAAATGCCGGCGGTTTCGATTCGCCCCAGCGGCGTCTCGGCCGTCTCGTGGTACCAGGAAACCACGCTGTCGTCCGGCAGTGAGGCGATTTTCCACCCCTGGCCCTTCATCGTGCCGATATCATGCCCCTGCTTATCCACCAACCGATCGATATGTGAATTGGCATCGCCAACGTTAGGGACATTATCCGCTTTTGCTTTAAAGGTAATATTTGCCATTTCGATAACGGAAAGCACGGTGGCATTGTTATAGCCGTCTTTCGTCGCCAAAATATGCTCAATATCGTTGGCCTCTTTACCTGAACTTATTAACTGGCGAACATAATCGCCAAGCGCGATCAGCTCAGACAATACATTATTATTGCCCTGTATAATTTCCATGAAATATTCCTTTTAGACGTTGTTAAACGGTCAAGGCTTCAGATTGTTTGAACCACTCGCGCCCTTTTTCTCGATCGATATCGGAACCGGCGTCGGCAAAGAGTGTGACAACCCGTTGATCCGCACTCAGCGTTTCTGCCAGCTTACAGGCCGTTTTCCAGTTGGCGGCGGAAGATGCGCCGATTTTAACGCCGGTCAACTGATGGAATTCGTGCATCGCGCTGAGCGCTTCCCGATAGGAAACCGGATTGAAAGGCGGTTCCTGCGGCATCAACTTACTGATGAAAGGCTGACGGAAACCGAAGCCCAGCCCGCCGGCTCCGGCAAATTTAGGTTCACCGTTCGGCGCAGACAGCGTACCGTAAGGCAATTCGCGCGGCGTGCTGCCCCATACGATCAGCTGTGGGTTATCCTGACGCAACGCGGCGGCCACCCCCGACAAAGTCCCGCCGGTCCCTACCGCCGATACCCAACCGTCGATGCGCTCACCCTCCAGCTGCCGGCGAATCTCTGCGCCCGTCGCATGCTGATGTACGGCGGTGTTGACCAGGTTAAGATGCTGAGAAAGCAGCGTCCAACTGCCATCTTCATGCGCAATCTGCTGGCTGCGTGCAATGACGCCGAGCAGGAACTGATTGCGATCGACCAGAGTAACGATGGCTTTATCGGCTTTTAACGTGTCGATAAGCGGTTGCGGAGACGAATCCGGGATCACCACTTGCACCGCTATCCCGCACATATTGCCGAGTTTGGCCAGGGCTTTCGCCATATTGCCCCCCGAGGAATCGAGCAACTTCAATTCACCGGCGGCGAAGTCGTGTTGATTGATGGCATCGCAAAACAGACCGAACGCGGTGCGGTCTTTCACCGAGCCAAACGGATTCTCAAACTCAAACTTGGCGTAAATCGACGCCTTTCCCTTTGGCGACGGCACTTCAACCAGCGGGGTATTGCCTAACGTCGCATAGAATTTTTTCAACTGGGGGAACAGAGCGAAGGCTTTCTCCGTATCCGGTGCGCAATCCTGTGGGTTAAACAGCTCAAAATTCATCAGAGGTTCCTTTAAAGCCATACGTTGACAAATAAGCCAGCGTTACCGGAGCAGCTGGCGGAGAAACGCAGCGGTGTCCTGCGCGAAATAAAAGTGATCGCCCGCGAGGAATTGCACCCGGCTGCCGGGGAGTTCTTTTTCCCACAGCGACAGCGCGGCGCGGCTAACCAACGGATCGTTATCGCCGCCCAAAATGCGTGGCTGCATGTCGGGCAAAGGTTCTGCGCTGAGCGCGCCCAACAGCTGTAGATCTTGCTGTATCAAGCGGGTGACAAGCGGGCGAGTGATCTCATCCAGCGACAGTGCGCCGCTGCTTTCACTGAATGTCAGGATGTCGCCCAACACCTCTTGCCGCAGGCTTTCCTGTTGAAGTATTTTCAGTTCAGAGGGGGCGCGCTGGGCCGACAACACGGCGTCGATGTTAAAACGCGACGCTTGTAATGCCGCGGCAACCTGCAGGGCAAACAGCGCGCCCATGCTATGACCGAAAATCACCACCGGCGCGATGCCCAGCGAAGAATGCAGCGCATCAACGCAGCGCGTAATGGCTCGCTGCGCCGTTTCCCAAGCCGGCGCGTCTTGCGCGTCTTCTCGGCCGGGGTACTGCACGATGAACAGATCCACCTCGTCCGGCAGCAGATCACGCCAGTGCTGGTAGAACGCAACGCCGCCGCCGGCATGTGGAAATACGACCAATTGTTTGCTGACCGGTGAACTGCATGGGCGGCTGAGCCTCACCACGCAACCGAGAGACGTGCGCAATGGCGTCATGAGTTCAACCCCGCCGTATTTTTGACCGTCTGTTCCTGGCGCAGCATGTCGCGCAACGTCACGCGATCTATCTTGCCGATCCCTTTCATCGGAATGGTATCGATGACAATCAGCCGCTCCGGCGCCTTGAACGCCGCCAGCCCTTCTTTCTCAAAGAAGCGGCGCAATGCGCTGAGAGTCAGAGTGGCATCCGTGCTGGTGACAAACAGACAAGGCACCTCACCGTAGAGATCGTCCGGCATACCAACGCAGGCGGCTCGCACCACTGCAGGATGCTGTTCAGCCAACTCCTCTATCTCATTGGGACTGAATTTCTCTCCCCCGCGGTTGATCGAATCGTTTACGCGGCCGTCGATGAAAATGTTGCCCGCGCTATCGACGTGCGCCAGGTCGCCGGTACGGTAGAAACCGTCCGCCGTAAACGCGCTACGGTTAGCCTGGGGATTTTGGTAATACTCGGTGAGCGTATAAGGGCCGCGGGTGATCAGTTCGCCTGATTTGCCCACGGGCAAAGGACGGCCATTCTCGTCGACGATCAGCACTTCATCATGCGGGCTCAACGGCCGGCCCTGAGAGCTGAATCGCAGAGTGTCATCATCGTCAATCGAGTTAAAACACAGCAGCCCTTCGCTCATGCCATAGCACTGCTGCAGGGTAATGCCGAGGTTGCGGGAGGCGGAGGCCGCTAGCTCAGGCGTCACCCTGGCGCCACCCACCTGAACATGCCACAAAGACGTCAGGTCGCGCGGCGTTTGCCGCTGCAGTTCGCTCCATTGAGACAGCAACGCAGGCACCAGCGTGGTGTGCGTCACGCCGCATTGCTCGATCACGTCCAACGCCGTTTCCGCCGACGGGGCGTCGGCGAGCGCAACGGCGCCGCCGCGAGAAAGCGTACCGAGTATACCGGGGCAATTGATGACAAACCCATGCGAAACCGGCATCGCGGCGAAATAGACCGAATGGCTGTCTAAAGCAAACACGTCACAGCCGCACTCGATCATATAGCTGTAGCCGCCATTTTTACGGGCAATCGCTTTAGGTAAACCGGTGGTGCCGCTCGAGAGCAACATGACGGCGGTATCCGAGGGCGTCATGGTGGCGGCGTGAAGTGGCGGCGCGGGCGTCAAAGGCGAACAGAAATGTTGCAGGTTTAGGTAACGAGTGTCGTGCCCGGCGTCATCGTAGTCTTCGACCAATATCACATCGATATTGAGACCTTCGGCCAACAGCGTCTGCAAAGCGGCAAGTGGGTTATAGCGACGGGAACCTCGCTGCAGGGCAAATACTTTTGGCGCCGTCAGATGCAGAATGTGCCTCAGCTCTTTTTCACGATAAGAGGGTAATATCGGCACAGGGATCGCACCGAGCATCAACGAAGAGAGCATGATGACAACCGCTTCACGGGTGTTGCGCAATTGATAGGCGATCCGATCGCCCTTCACCACGCCCAATTGACACAGCTTCAAAGCGGCTGAAGCCACCGCACCGTTCAGCCAGTCGTAAGTGTAAACCTCCCCGTGTTCAAAAAGCGCCGGGCGCTGTCCATGTTGTTGAAGGGCCAGCAATAAACGTTGGTTGATCGAATCCTCAACACTAACCATAGCGACTCCATAATGAGTTAACTCACTGTTTGACTGTTATCTTTCTCAATCACAATTCGTTAAACAAACAGCTTTCGGCACCTCGGTCAGGCGGCGCCATCACTTCTGTATTGGCTCAGAATGAAAAGCAAAACGGACTCAAAAACACTTCATTTTCTGGCCGACATCAAACACCATGACCGACCGTCAGTCAATTACCTTGGCGTTAATTATTTGTAGATCTTATGTTTCACCCCTATCATGTCGTTTTAATCTCTTTTATAAACAACAGATTATAAATAATACTTTTTTTATGCTTGCTTATGACATTTCAGAAATAAGCTGTTCTAATGAATAGTCTCGCCCTCCCCACAGCGATGGCGCGTTAACACAGCGGGCTTTCAGCAGGGCTTGCAATGCCACCGTTTCCGCCGAACTGAGTGCTAAATCTTGACGCAACTGCCAGCTGCCATCCGCCTCTTGCAGCACATCCTCAGGTACCCCCACCTCAGCCAACAGCGCCAACAAATCATCCAGAGTCTTCATAATGTTATCCAATCGTTAAATGGTATTGATAATTATTCATATTGACCGTCAGTCGGTCAATGAGTATTTTAACGCTTGCCTGAGATGACCAGACTCCCGCCCTCGCAGCGAGACTCTTACTTAAAGAGGGATTTTTTTTGAATAAATTCAACGGATTTCGCCTGCGGAAGGCTTATCTTTGCCCGTTGTTGCTGGGCATGATGCCCTGCCTGACCCTGGCGGCCGATGAAGAGTCGATCTGGGTGGTCGCAGAGGGTTCATCCTCAGACAATGCCCCACAAGGTTATGCCGCACAGCAAGCGACGGTGGCGACCAAAACCCGGTCACCGTTGGTCGACGTGCCGCAATTTGTCTCGGTGGTCAATCGCCAGCAAATGGACGTGCAGTCGGCCGACACGGTTAGCCAGGCGTTGCGCTACAGCGCCGGCGTTGCCGTGGAACGTTTCGGCGCCTTTTCCAGCGGCGTGGACTTCGCCAAAGTGCGCGGTTTTGAGGCCGACTACTACCTGGATGGATTGCGCGTCATCGGCAATAGCGGCATTTGGGGACCGCAAATTGAAACCTGGGGAGTGCAAAGCGTTGAAGTCTTGCATGGCCCTTCATCCTCGTTATACGGCCAGGGGGGCGCCGGCGGCGTTATTAATATGATTTCCCGACGCCCTTCCACCGCCGAGTCGAATCAGCTTAAATGGGAGGTCGGCAATGACCGCTCGCACTCCCTCAGCCTCGATTCCACCGGCGCGCTGACCGATGACGAACAGTGGGTGTACCGCTTCGATGGCCTGGCGGCCACGCGCGGTTCGCAGATCGAAGACACCAGGCAAAAGCGCCTCTTTCTGGCGCCCGCAATCACCTGGCAACCCAATGACCGCACGCGCTGGACCGTGTTGGCTCACTATCTTCGCGAGCCCCAATCAGGCTATTACAACACCCTTCCCGCCCAGGTTTTGGGGCTGTTGCCCAATCCGCACGGCAAGATAGATACCGATAGAAATTACAGCGATCCCGCGCACGAACACTCGAGCCGTACGCAATACGATATGACCTCGCTGCTTGAATTCGAATTGAACGATCGCTGGCGCCTAAAGCAAAACCTGCGCTATTCCCACGTAGACTCGACGGTGCGGCGCGATTTTACGCGCGCCATCACGCCGGACGAGGGACTTTTGACGGCGGTTTATCAGGACGCACCGAGTCAGGCGGACAGCATCGTGATGGATAACCAGGCCGAGACGACATTCGTTACCGGCGCCATCGTCCATCAGGGATTGGCCGGGATCGACTTTCAGGCCGGTAAATTGGATAAAGACTGGTGGGGATCGCAAACCGTGACGTTTGATCCCTGGTCCGAACAGTACCGCCCTTCATTCGAACCTATCCCGGTTTCACGCACGTCGACAACGCAACGCTTCCAGCGCACGGGCTTATACGGACAGGACGAAGCCAGCTGGCGCGGATGGCATTTGTTGTTGGGCGGCCGTCATGACTGGTCACGCATGCGTACCAGTGACAATCTGGCCCATACTCAAACGCAAACCAATGACGCAGCCTGGAGCTATCGCGCCGGGTTGAGCTACCCGTTCGACAATGGCCTGGCACCGTGGGCCAGCGTCTCTACCGCCTTCGATCCGTTGACCGGCACAAACGCTCAAGGCACGCCGTTCAAGCCAACCCATTCCACTCAGTATGAGATGGGGATGAAACTGCAGCCACCCGGCAGCGCAACGATGACCAGCCTGGCGGTCTACCAACTGACGCAGCGCGATGTGAACACCATCGATCCCCTTAATCCCAGTTATTACACCCAAACGGGTGAAGTGCGTTCTCGCGGCGTGGAGCTGGAATCACGGGCGGCGGTGACCGATAACCTTAATCTGATGCTGTCCTATGCCTGGGTCAACAACGTCGTGACGGAGGCTAACGATAGCACGCAGGGGAAACATCCGGTGGGGGTTCCGGCGCAGACCGGCTCGATGTGGCTGGACTATCGCTTTACTAAAGGGCCGCTGCAGGGGCTGCTGATCGGTGGCGGTACCCGCTACCTGGGGGCCAGTTGGGGAGATGGCGCCAACACCTTCAAAGTGCCCGCCGTTTGGCTCGGCGATATGACCGTCCGCTATACGCCGGGTGCCTGGGATCCTCGTCTGTATAATCTGGAGCTGGGATTGACGGTCAACAACCTGACCAACAAATCTTACATCGCCAGTTGCACCAGTGCGCCTTACTGCAGCATCGGCATCGAACGCCGCATCATCGGTTCGATAAGCTGGTATTTCTGATGCACAGACGACGTTTTCTTCAGGCGGCCGCTTTGCTGGCACTTTCTTCGCCTTCACGCTCTCTGCGCGCCCAGGCTGATACACAGATCGTGACCGATATCGTCGGGCGTACGGTGACTTTACGCTATCCTCTGCGGCGTATTTTCCTGGCGGAAGGCAACCTGTTTTATACCGTTGCGGCGCTCAACCCACGCGCGCCGATGGAAAAACTGGTGGGTTGGCGAGACAATTTCCGCACCGCCGACCTGGACAGCTACCGGCTGTATCTGCGTTATTTTCCCGAACTGGCCAAGCTGCCGGCCTTCGCCGGCGTGCAGCAAATGCAATTCGATCTGGAAAGGTTGATCGCCTTGCGGCCCGAAGCCATGTTGCTCAACGCGAATACGCGTTCTGTGCTGGAAACGAGCGGCCTGATGGCTAAGCTTACGGCGGCGAACATCCCCGTGGTGTTTGTCGATATGAGCATCGGCCTGATGAACAACAGCGCCAGAAGCATCGCCATCATGGGGCAGCTGTTTGATAATCCGCAAAGTGCACATAGCCTGATTCGCTTCCGCCAGCGTCATCTCGATACGATCCGCGACACGCTGATGAAACGGGCTCCGCCGCGCCCACGCATAATGATGGAGCGCGCCGCCGGATTATACGAGGATTGCTGCCTGTCTTGGGGCAATGGCAACTACGGCGAGATGGTGGATAGCGCAGGAGGATTCAATTTGGCTCAGACGCATATTCACGGCGTTTACGGCGCATTGAGTCAGGAAACGGTGATCGCTTCCCGGCCCGATAAAATCGTCGTGACCGGCAGTAACTGGAGTCATTACTCGCCCCACGGTGACTGGATCAACCTTGGGCCAGGCGCAGATTTGACGCTGGCAAAAACGCGGCTGGAAAAATTGATGCGACGCCCGGCTTATCGCACCCTGGCCGCGGCAAAGAACGGACAGGCGTACGCCATCTGGCACCCGTTTTACGATCACCCTTTTAATTTCGTCGCGATCGAACGTCTGGCCACTTGGTTCCATCCGTCGCTGTTCGCCGGCGTTGATCCCGAAGCGACTTTTGCTGAACTCTTCGCCCGCTTTCTTCCCATTCCGTATCAGCCCGGTTACTGGGTGTCGCTCAAGGCGGCGCCGTAAACGATCAGCGACATCCCAGCAAACGCATGAATTCCTGCGCCAGCGCAGGCCCCAGCCCTTGGCGGTCGGCGTCGGGGTTGACCATGACGTCATCCACGGCACCATGCATGCCGTGATACATCAAGATGGCGGTCAGATGCGGATTCTCCAGACGCCAGGCGCCCGCCGCTGCGCCATCGTTTAAAATCGTCAGGATCTGCTCCAGCACGGCATCACGATCCTGATTGCCTCGGGTATGATAATGATGATCGTGATACAACGCATCGTGCAGTTCCATGCCTTCAAAATAGGTCGCCACGCCGGCATCACACCAGGCTCTCAGACGCGCCAACCAGTCATCCGGCGCGCATTCATCGATAGCCAGCTGAATTTTCTCGATAAAGTGATTGGTGAAACGTATACGTAAAGCGGACAACATTTCATTTTTGGACGGGAAATAGTGGTAGAAGGTCCCTTTGGCGACGTTGGCGTCGCGGACGATATCGCTGATGGTGGTCGCTTCAAACCCTTTTTCGATAAACAGCTTCTGCGCCGCATCCATCAATTCATCCAAGCGCACTTCCGCCGGTTTGGTTCGAGGCTGTGTTTCTTTCATCTTCTCTTTTGTCTTCATATCAACATCCACTAGGAGTCCAGCGGCCATCGTAACCAATGTTGTTGCCATTGACCAGCCGGCCTATCTCAGTGAAATCAATATTTACGCTCCATTGACCGACGGTCAGTCATAATATAGGATGAGAATAGTTTTCACTATCACCCCCATCTCAATAAGGAGCCCCACTATGTCCGGTATGCGCAGGATTTCGCTCGTTGCCGCCATCTGTCTGGGTACATTTATGGCGTCGCTTGATATCAGCATTGTCAATGTGGCGCTGCCCACGATGCTGGAATCGCTGCAAACCGACATGTCGGGCCTGCAGTGGGTCGTTGACGCCTATGCCCTTTGCCTTTCCGCGTTAATCCTTTCCTCCGGTCCGCTGGGCGACAGATTTGGCCGCAAGCGTATTTGGCTGTACGGCGTTGCATTGTTTACCGTCGGTTCGATCGTTTGCGCATTCGCCTCCTCTCTCGGCATGCTGCTGACGGGCCGGGTGATACAAGGTATCGCCGGCGCAGCCGTTATCCCTGGGGCATTGTCGTTATTGACTCATGCTTTTCCGGAGGAACAGTTGCGCACCCGCGCGATCGGGATCTGGTCTTCGGTCAATGCCCTTTCGCTGGTGATTGGCCCGGTTTTGGGCGGCTTGCTGGTGCATACCACCGGTTGGCCAGGCATATTCTGGATCAACATTCCGGTCGGGATCGTCGCGTTGATATTGGGCGGTTGGGGGCTGCGAGAAAGCTCGCATCCTGAGCACGCGGCGCTTGACCCGCTGGGGCAAGGGTTGAGCATCTTGTGGCTTGGCGCGCTGACCTACGGGCTGATTGCCGCCGGAGAATTCGGTTGGCACAGTGTGCAATCGCGTTTTCCGTTGTACGCCGCCCTGGCGCTGTTTGCGCTGTTTCTCTGGGTGGAAACGCGGGTCAAACGCCCCTTGCTGCAGCTGAGCCTGTTTCGCAACGCCGATTTTAGCGGCTATAACCTCGCCTCTTTTGTACTCGGTTTTTCCGCTTACAGCAGCGTCTTCTTCGTCTCGCTATTCCTGCAACAAGCCCAGGGCTGGAGCCCCGCCGACACCGGTTGGCGCATGGCGCCGGAATTTCTCGCCATGGCGCTGGCCGCTTCCGGTTTTGGCCGCCTGTCCGCCAAACTGAGCGTGAACTCGCTGATGATCGTCGGTTATGGCCTGATGGGCGTTGCCCTGCTGTTGCTGACGCAGCTGCACGCCGATTCGCCTTACGCTCTGGTGGCGCTCTATTTGGCCCTGCTCGGTTTCGGCATGGGGCTGTCCATGCCGGCGACAAGCGCCTTGGTGATGCGCACCGTCGCGCCGCAACGTTCCGGGATGGCGTCGGCAACGATGAACGCGCTGCGACAAACCGGCATGACGCTGGGCATCGCCTTGCTGGGCACGCTGATGAGCATGAAAGCGGTGACCACCTTGACTGCGGCTTTGCAAACGCAAGGCGTGGAACAGGCCGCCGCAATCGCCCGGACGGCGGTCATCGAACAACAGCAAACGGCCGTTGATGCATTGAGCACGAGCCGCATGCAAGCGCTGACGCACAGCGCCTTCGCCAATGGTTTCGGGATCGCCATGCTGTGTGCCGGATTACTCAGCATCGTGATGACCGTGTGGCTGCTGATCATGCTGCATCCGCGTTTCCGTCTGCATCCTCAGGCCGGAAACGCCGTGCTGAACAAGTCACCTGAACGACTGAACGAGGAATGAACATGACAAAATTATCGGTCGACCCGATCGAAGAATTGATCGCTTTCGCTTCGCAGGTAGATGCGTGCATGATTCCCCCCGCCGTCCTGGCATTCCAGTGTAAACGGCTCATGGATAATCTTGGCTGTCTCGCCGCCGGCTACGATCAAAGCGGCGTTGACGCGGCGCTGTCGCTGGCCAGACGCTGGAGCGGCAACGCCGAAGCCAGCATTATCGGCAGCGAAGAGCGGCTCGCCGCGCCGCAGGCGGCGTTTGTCAACGCCGTACGCGCTCGCGCGCTCGATTATTGCGACGTGCTTTCTCCTGGCTGGCACCCCAGCTCCTCGGATATTCCTGTGGCCTTGGCGGCGGCGGAACTGTCGGGCGCTTCCGGCCTCGACACCTTGGCTGCGTTGGCCGTTGGGCAAGACTTCGCTCAACGCATCAACCTCGCCGCGCAGGCGAACGGCTTTTTCTACCGCGGATTCGACTCGAACATCCTCGGCCTGTTTTCCGGCGCAGCGATCGCCGCCCGCCTGTTGCGCCTGGACCCGCACGCCTTTACCGACGCTATCGGCCTGGCGTTCGATTTTGGCATCGGCACCTTCCAACACTATCAGGACAAGACGCTGGCTGTACGTATCAGCCAGGGATTGGTGGCTCGCCATGCGCTGGAAGCGGTTTTAATGGCGCAGGCTGGAATAAGTGGTCCTAAACGCGTCCTGAGCGGCGAGAACGGATTTTTCAATCTCTATGCCCCGGGCGAACCCGATCTGGGATTGCTGACCCACCAATTGGGCTCCGCCTTTCTGGGTGAAGAAGCGACCTGTTTCAAACTCTACCCGCACTGCAGCATTCTGCTGGCGCTGACCGAAGCGCTGTTGAACGACGGCCCGCATCGGCAGTTGTCCGATCCCGCACGGGCGAAGATCACTCTGCATGCCTCGCCGACCATGCGCATGGTCTGCGGCGCGCCATACGAGCCGCAGAAAACGGCCGAAATCGATGCGCAATTCAGCGCGCGTTACATCATCGCCAACGCGCTGCTGCGCGGCCAGGCCAGCGCACGTGAATTCAGCGCGGCTTCAGCGACAGAACCTACGGTCGTTGCTCTGGCGCAGCGTATCGAAGTTCATGAACAACATGCCTTCGATAGGTTTGACCGCTTCGAACTACACATCACGCCGGAGCAGGGTGATACGCTGCGGCTCGAGGCCGAGTTCGGCCGCGGCTGGCCGGAGAATCCGGCCGACATGCAGGATATTCGTGAGAAATTTCTTCACTGCTGTGCGCAATCACCCAGTGAGGGATTACGCCTCAATGCGCGAAAACTGATGGCCTGCATCGAGAATCTGGTCGAAGCGCCGTCGTTACAAGCCTTGTTGGCCGCAACGCGAGAAGTGCGCTAGTCCCGACGCACTTCGCCGGCGTCAAAGCGGCGATCGCCGGCCCCCTCACTTCGGCGCGTAAATCTCTCTGAGCGTGGCGATCACTTTCGCCACGTTTGGGTCATCGATGCGGTAAAACAGGGTTTGCGCTTCGCGTCGGTACGTTACCAGACCTTCATTGCGCATTTTCGCCAGGTGCTGCGACAGCGCCGATTGGCTGAGCGGCACCAACTGTTGTAGCTCCCCCACGGCGATCTCATCGTGTTTCAATAGCAGGCAAAGCACCAGCAAACGGTGTTCGTTGCCTATCGCTTTCAACAGCCTGGCGGCCTCAATCGCCCCTTCATTCAAAAAGGGATCCTGCTTAGCTTTTGCATTCATGGTCAATCACGGCCCCGTCATCATTCAGCCGCATTATAGCGGCTTTCAGGCGCCGGCACAGCATTACATTAGCATCCATTAAATTAGATATTGCTAATTTATATAATTCTAATATAACCTTATATTCAAGCCGAGCGGCTCTCCCTGAGGCCGCAGGCTCTTTCCCAAGACAAGTGAGAATGCGTTATGAATATGCCAACCCTGGTGTTGCTGGCGTTTGCCGGCTGGACATTATTGATTCTATTCGGCACCGTCGGCGTTTATCGCTGGTCCCGAATTTTAACCGGCCGCGCCACGGTCAGCGAATGGCAAGCGAACAAACCGCAGGGCAGCGATGGCTACCAGCGCGCCATTGCGGCGCATCGCAACTGCATTGAAAATTTGCCGGTTTATACCGCCCTCGTTGTGGCGACAGCCGTATTTCAGGTGGAAAGCACGACGCTGAATGTCTTGTCTCTGGTCCTGCTCGGCGCGCGTATGGCGCAGAGTCTGGTTCACATCGGTTTCGAGCAGACGGAGAAAGTCGCCACCTGGCGCTTCGCTTTCTTTTTCACGCAAATCGTCACGATGATTTGGATGGGGATAGAGATCGTCAGGAGCCTGCCATGACGATCACGAACCTGGCAGAGCCCCATGAGGTGACCCGTTTCCTCTATGACGCTGACAAACCCGAGGGGCAGCGGGCCATCCTCTACTTTTCCGCCTCCTGGTGCCGCCCTTGTCAGAATATGCAGGGGATCGTCGAACAGCTGCACCGTCACGCCAACGAGATCGCCTTCGGCCGCATTGACGTCGCGCAGGCGCCGACGGTCGCCCCTGCGTTCGGCATCAAATCCGCGCCCTCCCTCGCCCTGTTTGAGGATGCGCGCCTCATCGCAATCATCGCGGGCGAGATTCCCTTGCAACGGCTGTTACACCGGGTGGCGACGGCCTTCGCCGGCGTTACAGCATCCACTCGATAGGCAGCCAGCCGGCCACGGTAAGAACGATGCGTTTTATCCAGCCGGCACCGGGTTCTTGCAGGTGCACCTCGGTGTGGCCGTCTTCGAAGGCTTCTTTCCACACCATTTTGCCTTCGAGCGTCAATACCGGCCGATAGGCGGCGTATTCGAGCGGGCCATCAAACAGTTGGCGGGTGTCGGCCGCCAGCGACGGGCTATCGATCAAGAATCCCATTTCGCAGTTCAGGTGCGCCGAGCGCGGATCGAAATTGAACGAGCCGATAAACACCCGTTTGTCATCGATGGCGAAGGTTTTAGCATGCAGCGCCGCACCGGACAGCCCCAGCGGCTTGAGTTCCTTGCGCCCCGTCGGTTGCCCGGCGCGCAGCTTCAGCTCGAACAGCTCGACGCCCGCCTGCAGCAGATCACGCCGGTATTTGGCGTAGCCGGCGTGGACCACCAGCACGTCGGTGGTGTTCATTGCGTTGGTCAGCACGCGGATGGATTTTCCCTGTTTGGCAAGCGATTCAAAGAAGGTTGCCCCTTCCCGCCCCGGCACGAAATAGGCGGAGACCAGATCCAATTGCCGGCTGACGCCGCCGATGATCTTGCCCAGCTGCGTCACCATCAAGCGATCGCGCGACGCTTTGCCCAATCCTTTCGCCGGATCGTCGGCCACCAGCTCTACCTGGGTGAATTCCGGCTGCACGGCGCCATCACGAAAGCGCACCGCACTGGTTTCCAGCTGCACCGCCAATTTACGGGCGCGCTCGCTGGTTTCGGTTGCGGCGGCCTGCGTCAGGAATGCCGAGAGGTTGCCCTGGCCCCGGATAATTTGCTCAACGCCGAATACCGAGGCGCTGTTCCAGTAGCGATCGAAGACATCGGCGGTCTCCGCCACCACGCTGCCGACGCTCAACACGTCGAGATCGAGGAAATAGTTCTCGTCGCCGACCTGGAAATACTCATCGCCAATGTTGCGGCCGCCGATGATCGCCACGGCGCCGTCGACGATGTAGGACTTGTTATGCATGCGCCGGTTCATGCGCATAAAGTCGAAGGCGTAACCGGCCAGCTTCGGCGTACGCACGGTAGACGGGTTGAACAGACGGATCTCGACGTTTTTCTGCGCGTTCAGCGCCGCCAGCGTCTCATCCATGGCGACGCCGTTATCGTCCAGCAGCAGCCGCACACGCACGCCGCGTTGGGCCGCGTCATACAGGGTTTTCAGCAGGATCTGCCCGGAGGTGTCGTTATGCCAGATATAGTACTGGGCATCGATCGACCTTTCCGCCATCCGCGCCAACGCCAGGCGGCTGGCGAACGCATCGTGGCCGCTGACCAGCGGCACCACGCCGCTCAGGCCGGGGTGTGCCGCCATCTGTTCGGCGGCCCGCGCCGGCAATAGCGCGGCAGGATCCGCCGGCAATGCCGCCTGCGGCAAACGCTGCGAAATATCCGGCAAACGAAAGATGACTCTTGCCGCAATAATGGCGATCGTCACGGCGATAATCAGATACACGACAATTTTTATCACGGGAAGCGGCCTCGGAGGTTGACTGCTTTGCTTTATACGTCATTAGGTTGCTTCAATCTATAGGAGAAGCGCGCTCTGCAATACGGCTATAGCGTAAAGCGCGAAGGCGAAACGCCAAACAGTTTTTTAAACGCCACCGAATAGGCGCTGTGGCTCTCATAACCGCTTTCGAAAGCGGCGTGTATGATTGAGTGGCCGGCCAACAGCAGCGGAATGGACGACAGCAGCCGCAGACGCTGTTTCCACTGGCCAAAGGTGATGCCGGTTTGTTGAGTAAAGTGACGCTGGAAGGTTTTCGCGCTGATCGACAGTGAATCTGCCCAGATCTCAATGCCGCGATCGTCGGCCGGCGTGATGACCAACTGCCGGCAAATGTCGGCCATTCTCGCTTCCATCGGCCAGGGGAGATGCAGCGCCAGCTGCGGCTGCAGGCTCAGTTCCTCGAGGAACAGCGCTCTGAGCAGCGCGTGGCGTTTGGTTTCCTCGCCCTCGGGTGCCAGCGTCGCCAGTTGGGCGATCAGCTCCCGCAGCAGCGGTGACACCTGCAAAACGCCGTCGCGCAACGGCAACCGCGCGGCGGTGAATTCATCGACAAAAATCCCGTAAACGCAGATATTGCTCTGCATGACCAGCTGATGCTCCACCCCCGGCCGCAGCCAGACTGCGGTGGTTGGCGGCACGATCCAACGCCCGCTGCCCGCCTCGACCGCCATCACTCCCTGTTGCGAATAGAGCAAATGGCAACGTTTATGCGAGTGGAAAGGAACGACAAAGCCTGCCGGATAGTGTTTCACCAGCCCTGTCACCTCGAACGAGGAATTCTCGTGGCTGCTCAGGTTGATGCGTTTCGTTTCGGCGTTGTCGACTTCGAATCCCATGGTCGTTTGTCCCTTTTGATAACGCGAATGTCTTTTATTTGATAGAGAGGCCGCATGATCCTCCATATAGTGACGTTCTCGCAAGCCACACCAGGGGCCTTATGCGAATAAACTCACTATGACACCCACATTTCATCGTTCTGCGTGGTAACGGGGCGATGACATTGTGCATGCGCTGCACAATGGCGGCAACGTTGCGGGGGCGACGGAGGCCGAAAGTGATGGAAAGGGAAAGCGCGGTGGATTGAATCAGGAGGTTTATGCCTAGTCAGCAGGTAGCTTAGCCTGGGGGGCGGCTCAATGCTGAAGGGATAGGGAGAGCGCCTAGGCTCTCCGCTATCCCTTCTTGTCAATACGTCAACGGGCCAGTTCGGCGCCGTCCAGCTCGGAAATCGCCAGACAAATCACTTCCGTTATGGCCTCTACCGTATAGGCGGTATTGGCAGGAATGATTAACATCTCATGAGGTTGCAGCGTCTGATCGTCAACCTTCAGTTCACCGCTCAGCACCATCAGTTTCACCCATCCCGGATGAAAACGCGCCGGTTGTCGGCTGCCCGCATCCAGCTTCAGCAACGCCGTATGGCCCGGCGTCTCCCGTTTCAAAATATGAAAGCGCACCCCATCGTAAGGCATGTTTTCGTAATGCAGTGACGCCAGTGTTCTCTTATGCATGGTAAGTGTCCTCGTGACCTGTGAGTAGCTGCTCCGCCTTCGGTCGCCGTAAAAACGTTTGGCGGCTGTCCCTACCGAAAGCACCGTCTCGCAGCCTCTTGGCGAACGGATTAACTGTCGTGCTTGCAGCGGCCTGTACGGCCACCGCTTCATGCCTAACCTGCCCCAGGCATGCTAATAAATATATAAGAGCCTCGCCAACGGCGCAAAAAACCACTGCAACGTTGAGCGCATTACGGTGTTAATCCGTAGTCGGAAAGATTATCCAGCAGCCCGATCAGAGAGAAGAACAGCGCCGTTTGCCGAGGATCGCGCCAGCCATCGGCAAAGTCCGCCATCAGCCACAGGACTTCGTCGAGAAACAGATGCTCTACCGCCTGATGCCAGCTTTGCACTTCGCCGGCCGTCAACGCGACAGACTCACCGTACCCCGTCAAAAACAGCCGCCATTCCTGTACGGTGAACACGCGGTCGGGCGCCGAGTCCAGTGCGTTGTGGAACAGCAGCAGGACCAGCGCCAGATCGAACACGCGCGGCAAAAACAGCGCGTTATCGGGGTCGATCAGCACTGGCCTATCCTGCGCGACATAAATCAGATTATCGGCTTTAAAGTCATAGGGCGTTTCCACGCAAGGGAGATCCTGTGCGCTAAGCGCCGTCTGCCGCCCGGCAATCTGCAGCATACGCGTTTTTAGCGCCTCGATGTCGAGCGTCAGCCCCTGGCTTGCCGCATGACTGGCGATCTCGGCCAGATCCGCTGAGATATCGTCTTCAGTCAGTGCATACTCGTCATAAACCGCCAGCCCGGCGTTATTGTCTGCCGAAGATAACGCGTGGATCCTTCCCAACAGCCTGCCCGCCGCGATAATCTGCTCATCGCGGCCCGCATATTTTTCTCCCGCCACAAAGGGATAAACCACCCACATACTGCCCGCTATCTCTTGCGGACAGGCCGTCGGCGCCACGACGTCAACGCCCTGACGACGCAACGCGGTGAGATACGCCGCCAGCGCCTGGGCTTCGCCCGACGTCGGACGGGTGCGCTTCAGGACGTGCTCCCCTATCTTATAAACCGGCGCATAGGGATAAAGACTGAGCGGCGGCTGCGCGGTATCCAGCGCGAACCGACCGGCAATCGCGATGATATCCCCCCCTTCACCCCCATCATCAATAAATCGCGCCGGGCGGTAACCGTGAGGAATGGCGGGATTAACGCCGTGCAACAGCTCGTCGCTGACCAGCCGACCCAACGTCGGAGCGCACATCACGGCCGGATGCATCACCGCCACATAGAGACAGGTGACGCCCAGCGGCCCGAGGATGGGATAACCGTCGCGCGGCCTGGGGCGCAGCCTCACCGAACACGCCTGCAGTTGCAATGGCGCCGAGCCGTGCAGGCGGTTTTGAATCGCCGATCGCGCGTCCTCTTCCACGCGTTTGACATCGCCGCCCGCGGGATAATCCTCCGCCGCGAGCAGATCGCCATTTTGCGCATGACGCACTTCGATGTCGTCGCCCGCAATCAGCGTGTTCACCGCCTGCGCCGCCGCGTGATAGCGCAACAAAATTGCCGGCGACGCCTCGATCGGCAACGAGAATTCGCTGCCGTCCAGCAGCGCCGAGATCCCCGTACCGCAGGCGAGCACTACCCGTTCGGCGGCGATCGCGCCCTCCTCGGTAACGATGCCGGTTATCTGACCACCGGCCTCGCGCAGAAATCCGCTGACCGCACGTCCCAGAAGCAACTCGCCGCCCAACGCGCCTACCCGTTCGAGCAGCCGCTGTGTCACTTCTTGCGGATCGACCGCGCCATCGCGCGCCGCAAAATAGGCCTGGCTATCGAGCAGCCCGAGCGCCGGCTCCAGCGCCATCACCTCGGCGGAGGACAGACGCCGATTGTCGGGGTTTTGCGTCGCCGGCGCCTGACCATAGCTGAGCGCGCCGGACCAATTCACCCACAATTCCGGGATCTCCTGCGTCAGCCGCACCCAGTCAGCCACGATCTCGCGCCGCAGAAACGCGTCGGGAGCGCCCTCTGGCACGCCTTCGCTGATCCAGCCGAACGAGCTGCCTGTGGCCCCCGCCGCGGGATGCGCCTGCTCAACGACGATAACGCGCTGCCCCTGACGCGCGAGATGATAGGCGATCGATGCCCCGACAATCCCGGCGCCCACGATAACAATGCGTGATGATGTTCCATTCATTTAATGATGTCCGTACCTCATTTCAAATGTTGTCGCCAAAGCAAGCAGGCCGCCAGACAGGCTACCCCGCCGCCGCAGGCCAATACGGCATAAGACGCGCCCCAACTGTGGGTGGTATCCATCACCACGCCAAAGGAGAAAGGGGCGAACGAACCGATGCCGAACCCCAGCAACGATCGCCAGCCCATCACGCTGCCGAGCTGTTGCGGCGGTACGTTGTCCGCCATCGCGGCCGACAGCACGCCGGAGTCGCCGAGAATAAAGAAACTGCCGATGCTGACGAGCAGCAGCGTCCAGCCCGGCCCCCAGTTCGCCGACCCTCCCATCAGCAGCGAACCCAATGCGCCGGCGGCGCCCATAAACATCAGCACCGACGCGCGATTGAAATAGTCGGAAACGGTGCCGACAATCAGCGTGGCGATCATGCCGGCCAGGTGGATCACCGCCGCGACGATCAATCCGGCGCTGAGCGGATCCAGAGAGAAACCGCTCAACGCCTCGCTGACCAGGCTGGGCGCCCAGGCCCAGTTGCCGAGCAGTTCCCAGCTGTGGGCGATATACCCGATCAGCAACAGCAGGGTCGCATAGGTGATAGCATAGCTCTCACGCTTCGTCTTCCTCCCCAGCGTGCGCGGCTGCGGTTCCCGATAACCGACCAGGGCCAACGATCCCGCCAACGCTCCCAGTAACGCACCGGCGGCGCACAGAGAAAACGCCACGCCGGCGCCCCAGCGCATGGCGCTCCAACCGGCGATGAAAACCGACAGAAAATACCCCAACGAACTGGCCGCCAGCACCATGCCGATGGCATAACCGCGCCGCGCCGGACCGTTCATCCCCATCGCCAACAGCAGCGCCGGCGTATAAGCCCCGCCCTGCGTCAAACCGACGAAGGCCATCAACACCAACGCGCTGAGATAAGAATGGGCAAATACGGCGAACAGCATCAACGCAGCGGCGCCCAGCCAGGAGAACAGCAGATAAACCCGGCGGGCGCCCAACGAATCACACCACCAGGAGGCCACCAGCAACGCCAGGGCGTTGGTCAGGCTGAACACCGCCTGCACCGTGCCGGCCGAAGCGGCGTCGAGCTGCCACTCGCTCCTGATGGTCGGCAGCGCGCCGGCGAACATCATGGTGCCCAGACACAGACCCGCCCGGCTCACGCAAAGCAGATAAAAAGCCCGCATTTCAGCGCCGCCTCCCTGCCAACCGCAGGGGGAGAATAACGCCATTAACACGCATGACCGATAGCCAAAAGATCCGCATCATAAACTCAGCAATCAGAAGGAGATGCCTCATCATAGTGAGCAAAATCAAAGGCTGACAAACGATCTTTCTTCCCCCATTTGGTTGAGCTAGACTCAACCTATGAAAAAAATCCACTCCCTGCCGCACCTGTCCGCTTTCGAAGCCGCCGCCCGTCTCGGCAGCTTCAGCGCCGCTGCGGATGAGCTGTTTCTCACCACCGGCGCGGTCAGCCGCCATATTCGCAGTCTCGAAGCACAGCTGAGGATCACGCTGTTTTATCGCGGACACAAATCCGTGCGGCTGACGCAGGCCGGTGAGAACTTTTCCCGCACCGCGTCCCGGGTCATCGGCGAACTGTTTGCTGCAGAGAGCGCGCTGAAAGCGAGCGCCGGCCAGCAGCGGCTGGTGGTGCACAGCCTGCCGACGTTCACCATGCACTGGCTGATGCCGAAGCTGGCGGCATTCAATGAGCGTCATCCGGGCGTCGCGATTGATATCACCACCGGCATCGGCGCCGTCGATCGCAATACGCCGTTTGACGTGGCGATCCGACGCGATCCCGCGCACTTCTCCGGGCTGAAAGCGATCCCTTTCCTGCAGGAAGACAGCCTGCTGGTCTGCAGCCAGAGCTATCTGCACGCCAGACCGGTCATTGCGCCGGACACGCTTGGCGAGCATACCGCCATCCGCATCCGCGCCCGGGAAGATTTGTGGCGCAGCTGGCTGAATGCTTATCCGACGGCGCTGGACGCTTCGCCGCCGCCGCTCACGCTCGATCATACCTTCGCCGCCATTCAGGCGGCCGAAGACGGCCTGGGGCTGGCCGTCGTGCCTTATTTGTTCTGCGCCAAACCCCTGTCGTCCGGCCGACTGGTGTCGCCTTTCCCGACGCTGACCATCCGAACCGGCGTCTATTCTCTGCTGCTGCGCGACCGGGACGATGACGTCGTGAGAACATTCGCCGCCTGGCTGCGCACTTACCAGGCCTGACCGGGTGACGACATTGACGGACAGTCATGGCCTGCGCCTGGGTGAGAATCGCCGGCGATTTCCGGTTGGCGCGCCATGAGCGGCGTTGCCTCAGGCATTTCGCCGCTGCTGCCCGTGAATGTCGACGAGCGCGCACAGCTTTTCCAACGTCACCGCCGGTGAAAAATAGAAGCCCTGTACGACATCGCACCGATACTCGGTCAGGTAGTGGAGCGACTCCAGGTCTTCCACCCCTTCCGCCAAGACTTCATAGTTGAGTTTATGCAGCATATCGATGATGCTTTGCACGATGATGCGGCTGTCCGCATCGCTCTTCAGCAGTCTTATCAGGGAGGCGTCCAGTTTGACGACGTCGGCGGGGATATGGCGCAGATAGTTTAAATTGCTGTAGCCGGCGCCGAAATCATCCAGTGCGATGCGATGCCCGTTGGCCTTGAGCGCATGCAGACAGGCCAACGCCGCGCTGCTTTCCTGAATGCGTTGCGACTCCAGGCACTCTATCTCAATGTCCCCCGCCTGCAGCCCGCGCCGGGTGATGGCTTCATTCAACCGCGCCGCAAAGTGCCGCTCAGCCAGATTGCCGGCCGTCACGTTGATCGAGATGGGAAACGCGATCCCCGCTTCACGCATCAACAACAACTGTTCAATCGACTGCGCGATGACAAACTCGGTCAACGGTTTGATCAGCGAGGTATTTTCCACCAGCGGAATGAACTCCCCCGTCGGGATCGCCCCCCAACGTTCATGCCGCCAACGCAGCAATGCTTCCGCGCCGACGATCCTGCCGCTCGCCAAATCAATCTGCGGTTGGTATTCCAAAAATAGCCCGCGATTATCTTCCTTCAGGCTCTGCGCCAACTCATTAAAAATATTGAAATTATGCTTGCGCGCCGCATCCTTCGGCTCGCTATAGAGGGAGACGGCTCGCCCCTCGTCGATCGAATCATGCAGCGCGCTGGTCGCCTGGCGCAAAATCTCGGGAGGATCGGCATGCGGCGCGGAAAACAACGCATAACCGGCATTAAGCTCCAGGCGCAGCGGCACGGCGCCTCTCACTTCGTGATGCAAACGGTCGGCGCAACGCAACAGATCGCGCTTCGCCTGCAGCATGTGCTGCGCCTCGATAATGACGGCGAAACGTCCGGGCGCGATGCTGTACAGCATGCGCTCACTGAGAAACGTCTCTTTCAGGAAATGGCTGATATCCCCCAGCAGTAACTCTACCGTAGACAGGCCGAAGGAACGCGCCATCTCGTAGGCGTATTGGATATCTATCGTATCGAACAGCAATAACGCGTATTTGCCCGTGTCCGGTAAATTGCCGAGTTCACCCATCAGCCGCTGTCGATTGGGCAAGCGAGTGATGGCATCGACCAGGCCGACCTCACTCTGCGCTTCAATCAGCTCGCCGACGATGGTGGCCATGCTGCGCAGCAGTTCGACCTGACGGCGAGTCAGATGCTTTGGCTGCGAACCCACGAGGCAGAACGCGCCGATCGTATAGCCTTCGCGGGTGCACAGCGGGATGGCGGCGCAGTGGCGGATCGCCGCGGCGCCGTTGACCATGGGATCCGAGGCAAAGCGTTCATCCGCATGGGTGTCCGGACAAATCAACGCCTCGCCGCTCAGACGAACGAAATTGAACAAGGGGCTGACGAAATCGATCTCCTCGAACCCGACGTCAATGTGCTCGCGGATCCAAATCTTGCGCGTTCCGTGCAGGTAAATGAGGCAACCCTCGGCCTGTAACAGCTTGCGGGTGATCGTCAGCACCTGATGGATCGCGTCGTCATGGCCGGCGCCCAACCCCGCCAGCGCATCGATGGCCGCCAGGCGCTCGTCTTCGTTCTTACTGAGATGTCGTAACATTGGCTCATAGCTCACAGATGGCGTAAGTGCCTTTGCCGGCGGATTTCGCCTGATACATCGCGCCGTCGGCGCTGGCCAGCAGCATTTCCGGCGTCACGTCCCCACTCGCAGAGATAGCGGCGCCAATGCTGGCGGACAGGCAGACCTTCTGCTGACCGATCTGCGAAATACCGGCCAGCTCCGCCAACACCTTTTCGCAAAACGCGCTGACCTCAGGCCGCGGCGCTGTCAGCGGCCACAGGATCACCGTGAACTCGTCGCCGGCCAGGCGCGAGACGCTGTGCCGTTCGTCGGCGCAAGCGCTGAGCAATTTGGCGAACGTCTTCAGGATCAGATCGCCGAAGTCATGGCCGTAACTGTCGTTCATGCCCTTAAAACCATCGAGATCGATGAACAACAGGGCCATCTGCCGCTGATGACAGCAGGCTTGCAACGTGCCCGACAACCGGCGCAGAAATGCGCGTCGGTTGGTCAACCCGGTCAGCATGTCGTGCGTGGCGTCATATTCCAATCGTTGCTGCAGTCGCTTCAACTCGGTGATATCCATGGAGAGAATGTAAAAGCCCTGAGCCTCGCACGGCACCAGCGTGGTATGGATCATCAGCAGCCCCTGCTGGGTCTGCAATTCGTTTTCGAAGCTGACCATTTCGCCCGCCAAAGCCCGCGCGATCATCGGCCGGGCCATCTGATACACGCTTTCCCCCATGAACTCGCGCACCGTCATGCCCTGCAGGCTGGCCTCTTCCAGACCAAACCAGGTCTTATAGGCGCTATTGGCGAACAGGTAGCGTTCATTGGCGTCGATTTGGCTGATTAACGCCGGCATATTGTCGGTAATGGCGCGCAGGCGTTCTTTTTCCGCACTGAGCTGAGATTCGGCGAGCACCCGGGTTTCTATCTCTTCGTTAAGCTGTTTGACCACCACGTTAAGCTCATGCGTACGAATTTCGACGCGTTCTTCCAGCTCATGCTGCAAGGCATACAGGTCGGCCTCCGCCGCCTTGCGCTCGCTGATGTCGACGATGACCGAGATGAAATGATCCGGCTTGCCGTTCGGCAGCCGATTGAGCGCCACCGTCAGTTCCACCCATACGATCGTGCCATCGGCGCGGAAATAGCGTTTCTCCAGCGAGTAGGTGTCGATCTCGTTTCTCAGCAACTGCTGCAGTTTTTCCAGATCGGTGTTGAGATCGAGCGGATAGGTAATGTCCTGAAAGGTGCGATCCATCAGCTCGCGCTCGGAGTATTGCAGCATTTCACAGATGCGCGGATTGACCCGCAGCCAATACCCCTGCAGCGAAACCAGCGCCATGCCCACCGCCGCCTGAGAGAAAGTCTGTTCGAATAACGCCTCCGTGCGCTGCAGATCGGATTTCAGGTTTTCGGTATAGACGTTGCGTTCGATGCTCTGCAGATACTCTTCCACCACCGCGGCGAAGTCACGCAGGTCGGCCAGTTTATCTTGAGGAAACGACTGCGGGTGACTGTCGATAATGCATAGCGTGCCGAGCGGCAACCCGTCGAGGGACAGCAGCTGTTGCCCGACGTAGAAGCCGATGCGCGGGCCACCGACCACCAGTGGGTTATCGAAAAAGCGCGGATCCTGCGCGGTATCGGGCACCACCAGCGCTTCGCGTTGCAGGATGGCATGGCCGCAGAACGAGATGTTGCGCGGCGTTTCCCGGACATCCAGGCCATAGCGTGATAAAAACCATTGACGATCGCGGTCGATCAGTGACACCAGCGCAATGGTGACGCCGAAATATTTCGCAGCCAGCCGCGTGATGCGATCCAGCTTTTCTACTGAGTTCGAATCCAGCACGTTCAGCGAATCCAATACCGACAGGCGTTCGGCTTCGTTTTCGGGGAAGCATGGCTCGAGCATGTTGACTCCCATTGTGACACCCACGGATCCGGTGCAGCCGGCCGGCGTGATTCCGTTCAGCCTATCCGTCGGTTAGCGGCAAATATCCTTGTCCATCATAGACTCACTCAGTATCAATCCGATTATGCATTCTCGCCAGCTTTGCCGGGCGTTGCGTTTGCCACCGCGCTGCGCTACAGTCGTTCACAAGGTGATGGTGTTCCACCTTTCCCAACCGCCGCGTTCGCTCGAACCGGATGATGACGCCTGATATACAACTTCGCTTTATTTTTTAGGCAGGTATGTCAGGAGTCGCTATGAATGAAATCTCACGTATTACCCCTTTTCCGTCCCAGCCTGATCTCGCCGTGCGGGAAATGCCGCTGTACGTTTTCGGCCATAAAAATCCCGACAGCGACAGTATCTGCAGCGCGCTGGTGGTCGCGGACTGGCTCAATCACCTCGGCAAACCGGCCGTCGCTTTCCGCCTTGGCGAATTGACGCCGGAAACCCGCTACATACTGGCCGCCGCCGGCGTACAAGCGCCTGCGCTGCTGACAGACGATCTCCGTGACCGCAAAGTCTGGCTGGTGGATTTTACCGACGTCGAACAAGGGCCGGCCTCATTGCCCGACAGCGATGTGGTCGGCGTTATCGATCATCACCGGCTGGGCACCTTGATCACCCGCAACCCGCCCGATGTCTGGATCCGCGCCGTTGGCTGTTGCGCCACCGTGATCCTGTCCATACTGACGTCAGATACGCCGATGCCGCTTTCTTCCGCCCAGGCCACGCTGCTGCTGGGCGCGATTTTGAGCGATACCGTTGCGCTGAGCGCACCGACCACCACCGAACAGGATCGGGTGGCGGTCGCGCGGTTATGCGCAATCTCTCACGTTGACTATGACGCCTTCACCGCCGGATTGCTTGCCGCCAAAACCGATCTTTCGGGGCAATCCGCCCCGCAGTTGCTGCACCGTGACGCCAAGAATTACCGCATCCATAGCGTCTCGCTGCTGCTGTCGCAGATAGAAGTGCGGGCTATGAGCGATATCGATCCGCTGTTGCCCGCGCTGCAACAGGCGCTCGAGCAGGCTAAGCAGGAGGCCGGGCTGGAGATGGCCGCGCTGCTGGTTACCGATATCACCCGCCACCGCTCTACCCTGTATTTCTCGTCGAACCGGGTGCTGGCCATTCGGCAGGTGTCGCTGCCCGGCATGACGAGCCGGAAAAAAGAGGTTTTACCGTGGTTAACCCTACAGATTGCTAACGCAGGGAGATAAGTCATGTCGCTCTATCAACATGCTTTACTGCTGGTGCAGGATGAACGCGACGGCCGGCTGCTGTTACGCCATGCCGAACGCCTCAATCAGCAGATGAATACGCGCATTACCGTGGCGCACATCAGCGCCGACTATGCCGAGCTGGACTACCTCAGCGATGCACAAACCAAAGATCGCCAGTCCAGCGAGGTGATCGCTGCCAAAGCCATGCTCAGCCGGCTGGTGGAAGACTGCACAATCCCCCTGGAGGTGCGCGCAATTGTCAGTATTCACCGCTTCGAAGACATCGAGGCCCTGATTGCCCGTGAAGGCGTCGATCTGTTGCTGCTCGGCCATCAGAACCGTCCGTTCGGCGTCTTTGCCTCCTTCGGCTTCGAGTTCATTAACCATTTGTCGATCGACGTGCTGATAAAGCACGTGCCCACTCCCTAGAATGAGGTGATCATCCATGAGCTATGAAATTGAAAACGTAACCGCCAGAGAGATTCTGGATTCGCGCGGCAACCCCACCGTCGAAGTTGAAATGACTGCGGCGGGCGTCGTGGCACGGGCTTCGGTTCCCTCCGGCGCCAGCACCGGTTCACGCGAGGCGGTGGAACACCGCGACGGCGATCCGCATCGTTACGGCGGCAGAGGCGTACTGGAGGCGGTGCAAAGCGTCAAAACGGCGATCAATGAAGCGCTGCGCGGGGTAGATGTACGCCAACAAGGGGAGATTGACCGCCGGTTGATCGCACTGGACGGCAGCGAGAACAAGAGCCGATTGGGGGCCAACGCCCTGCTCGGTGTTTCTCTGGCCGCCGCCCGCCTCGCGGCGCAATTGTCGCAGCTGCCGCTGTATCGTTATCTGGGCGGTCTCGGCGCCAACCTGCTGCCGGTGCCCTGCATGAATATCATCAACGGCGGCGTGCATGCCCGCTGGCAAGGTGCGGACTTTCAGGAATTTATGATAGCGCCGCTGGGCGCGCCGTCGCTGCGCGAGGCCGTGCGCTGGGGCAGTGAAGTTTATCAGGCGCTGCGCCAAATTCTGTTGGAGAAAGGCCTGTCGGTCGGCGTTGGCGACGAAGGCGGTTTTGCGCCGGCGGTTGCCTCGAACCGGCAACCGCTGGAGCTGATCGTGCAGGCGATAGAGAAAGCCGGTTATCAACCGGGAGACGATATCGCCATTTGCATGGACCCGGCCTCGAGTGAATTCTATGCCAACGGCAAATACCGCCTGCGCAGCGAAAACGCTGAACTGGATGCCGAACAGATGACGGCCTATTACCAGCGGCTGGTACAAGATTTTCCCATCGTGCTGATTGAAGACGGTTTGGCCGAGGACGACTGGGCGGGCTGGCGCATTCTCAGCGACGCCCTGGGCGATCAGGTGGAACTGGTCGGTGACGATCTGTTCGTCACCAGCGTGAAATACATTCAGCGCGGGATTGATGAAAGATTGGCCAATGCGGCGCTGATCAAGCTGAACCAGATTGGCACGCTGAGCGAAACTTTCGCCGCCGTGCAGCTTTGCGAGGCAAATGGCTGGGGCGCCTTTATCTCACACCGCAGCGGCGAAACCGTCGACAGCTTTATCGCCGATATGACGGTTGCGATGCGAGCTGGCCATGTGAAAACCGGCGCGCCGTGCCGCGGCGAGCGGATCGAAAAATACAATCAGCTGATGCGCATCGAAGACCAATTGGGCAGCGCGGCGGTATATGCCGGGCGCGCCGCCTTTAAACACCGTTAATCTTTGCAGGCCGGCCACGCACCGGCCTGTTTTTCATTTTTTGCGCGGCATAATCCCGCCACGCCGGATTCCAACAGAATACGCCGCGTCGCCATCAACGTCTCACGCTGCTCGTTCAGCGTCGCCATCATCCGTTCGATTTCCGCCAGCCGGCTGTCGACGCCTTGCATCAACCCATCCTGATAGGCGCTGCCCTGCAGCGCCAATACCCCGCGGATCGCCTGCAGCGAGAACCCCAGATTCTGGCCGATTTGGATCAGGTGCAGCCGCTCCAGCGCGCTTTCGCTATACACCCGATATCCGTTAACGCCGCGCACCGCTTTGGGCAGCAGACCCTGCTGTTCGTAGTAACGTATCGCCGAGGCGGCCATGCCGGCGCGCTCCGCCAACTCTCCGATTTTCATGCCCTATTGACCTTAAAGTTAACTTTAAACCTAGTATAGCGCCATTCCCCCTGCGACAGGAACGTACCCGATGTTTACCCCGCTGATTCTGCCCAATGGCAGCCGCTTACCCAACCGTTTGGCCAAAGCCGCGTTGGAAGAAAATCTGGCCGATGAAGGCCAACTGCCCGGCCCCGCGCTATGGCGTCTGTATCGCCACTGGGGTATCGGCGGCGCCGGCCTCATCATCACCGGCAACGTGATGATCGACGGACGCGCCATGACCGGCCCCGGCGGCGTGGTGCTGGAACAGGATACGCCGCTCGAGGCGTTCAAAACCTGGGCGGCGGCCTCGCGCCAGGAAGGCGCGCAGGTATGGATGCAGCTCAGCCACCCGGGCCGTCAGGTGATGGCCAACATGGGCGGCAACGCCTGGGCGCCCTCCGCCATTCCGATGGCGATGGGCAAGTACAGCAAGGCGTTCGCGCAGCCGGAAGCCATGAGCGAAGCGCAGATTGCCGAGGTGATCGCCCGCTTCGCCGCCAGCGCGCACGCCGCCGAAAAGGCCGGGTTTACCGGCGTGCAGATCCACGCGGCGCACGGCTACCTGATCTCCCAGTTCTTGTCGCCGTTGGCCAACCAGCGCAGCGATCGTTGGGGGGGCGAACTGGCGAATCGCGCCCGTCTGCTGCTGGAGGTGGTGCGCGCGGTGCGCCAGCGTGTCTCGCCAGACTTTTGCGTGGCGGTGAAGCTCAATTCAGCCGATTTTCAGCGCGGCGGCTTTTCGCCGGACGAGGCCCGACAGGTGTTGTTGATGCTCAACGAACTGCCGGTCGATCTGGTGGAGTTGTCGGGCGGGAGTTATGAAAGCCCGGCGATGCAGGGGGAAGCCGCAGACGACAGCACCCTGGCGCGCGAAGCCTATTTTCTGACCTTCGCCCGCGATCTCGCCGCAGTAGCGCGCATGCCGGTGATGACCACCGGCGGCATCGCCCGCCCGTCGGTGGCGCAACGGGTGCTGAACAGCGGCGTCGCGGTGGTCGGCATCGCCACCGCCATGGCGGAAATTCCCGATCTGCCGCGCCGCTGGCAAACCGGCGAAGCCCCTCATGCGCTGCCCGCACCGGTAAAATGGCGCGACAAAACGCTGACGCTGCTCGCCCGCATGGCGCTGATCAAGCGCCGCATGCACGCCCTGAGCCGCGATCGGACGCGCAACGTGCGCTACTCCCCGCTGTGGTCGCTGCTCATCGATCGATGGCGCACCCGCCGCACTCTGCGGCGCTATCATGCCTGGTTACGGCAACGTTAATGACCGAGGCGCCGGCAGACACGCCGGCGCCGCACAAAAATCCCGCTATTTTGATCGCGCTACGTAAAATCTGCAAGAAATCACCACTCTGGCTACTGCGCTTTTAACGCTCGACTGCTTATATTCATCACAAATTTTGTGTATATAACCGCTATAGGACTTAAGGTGGTGAATAGATGAAAATAAGCCGCTATTTTCTATTTATGTTATTAATCGGAAATTCACCTTAATAATAAATGCATTAAAGAAGCAGCCAAAGGAAAGCAGAAAAGGATTTTTACGCAATGTTAAAGAAATGTTGTTTTTTGCCGGCAAAACCAACGGTCAACAAATCAACAACATATTGATGAACCTAAGAAAAAACTAAACAATTCAAAACAAAATCGGCTATTGAGTCCCAGGCGAAAAAGCCATATATTGGTCGCGCTTTTCACAAGGCAGTTACTTTTCTAATTCATTAATTCAATCGTTGCGTCTTGAGACCTTCGGTTGTAGGAGAGATATGATGACGGATAAAGTCCGTATTGATACTTTAGTTGCAAACTCATTAAACGGAAACAATGAAACCTATTTGGCGCGTCAAGCCGAATTTGAGTCGAATGTTAGGAGTTATCCGCGCAAATTGCCGTTGGCAATTGCGAAAGCCCAGGGCGTTTGGATCACTGATGTTGAGAATAATCAATATCTTGATTGCCTGGCCGGGGCGGGAACGTTGGCTCTTGGACATAATCACCCCGACGTCCTGCAAAGCATCCAAAATGTCATTACCAGCGGCTTGCCGTTACATACTCTCGATCTCACGACTCCGTTGAAAGATCGTTTCTCCGACTACCTGCTCTCTCTGTTGCCTGGCGAAGGCAAAGGGTACTGCCTGCAGTTCTGCGGCCCGTCCGGCGCCGATGCGGTGGAAGCCGCGCTGAAGCTGGCGAAAAAACACACCGGCCGTTCCGGCGTGATCAGCTTCTCCGGCGGCTACCACGGCATGACCCACGGCGCGCTGTCGGTCACCGGCAACCTGTCGCCGAAAGCGGCCATCAACGGCATGATGCCGGAAGTGCAATTCATGCCTTACCCGCATGAATACCGCTGCCCGCTGGGCATCGGCGGCGAAGCCGGCGTCAAGGCGCTGACCTACTACTTCGATAATCTGATTAACGACGTGGAAAGCGGCGTGCGTAAACCGGCGGCGGTGATCCTGGAAGCCGTTCAGGGCGAAGGCGGGGTTAACCCGGCCCCGGCCGAGTGGCTGCAGCGCATTCGCAAAGTGACGCAGGAACACGGCATTCTGCTGATCATCGACGAAGTTCAGGCCGGTTTCGCCCGTACGGGCAAGCTGTTCGCCTTCGAACACGCCGGCATCGAGCCGGACATCATCGTGATGTCGAAAGCGGTCGGCGGCGGCTTGCCGCTCGCGGTGCTGGGCATCAAAAAAGAGTTCGACGCCTGGGAACCGGGCCACCACACCGGCACCTTCCGCGGCAACCAGCTGGCGATGGCCACCGGCCTGACCACCCTGCAGTACCTGAAGGAGCATAAGGTTGCCGATAAAGTGGCCGCTCAGGGCGAATGGCTCAAAGGCAAGCTGGCCGAGCTGCAGAAACGTTATCCGGTGATCGGTCACGTCCGCGGTCTGGGCCTGATGATCGGCATCGAGATCGTCAAGCCGAACGAAGCGCAGGATCACATGGGCTGCTACCCGGCCGATGGCGAGCTGTCCGCGCTGCTGCAGAAAAAATGCTTCGAATCCGGCTTGATCCTGGAGCGCGGCGGGCGCAACGGCTGTGTGCTGCGCCTGTTGCCTTCCCTGCTGATCACCAATGATGAGCTGGGTATTTTCCTGGATAAATTTGAGCAGGCGCTGTTGGCCGCCGGCGTCAAGCCAGTCTGATTGGAGCGAATGACCGCGATGTCCAAGTTAAACCCGATTCTGGCTTCCTCGGCGCACAGCGCCGAGGCTTACCGCCAGGCGATCGCACAGAGCAGTGAAGCCGTCGTGCAGTGGCTGCAACAGCCCGAGATGTATCAGGGCAAAAGCGTTGCCGAACTGCGTGAGCGCATCCAGCTCGACTTTACCCCGCAAGGCCTGGGCAACCAGGCGGCGATCGAGCGCGCCATCGAGTACTTTTTGAAAGACAGCCTGTCGGTGCACCACCCGCAGTGCGTGGCGCACCTGCACTGCCCGAGCCTGGTGATTAGCCAGGCCGCTGAAGTGCTGATCAACGCCACCAACCAGAGCATGGACTCCTGGGATCAGAGCCCGTCGGCCACGCTGATCGAAATGAAGCTGATCGAGTGGCTGCGCGCCCAGGTCGGTTACCCGCCCGGCGACGCCGGGGTGTTCACCAGCGGCGGCACCCAGAGCAACCTGATGGGGCTGATGCTGGCGCGCGATGCATTCTTCGCGCATCAGGGCCACTCCGTGCAGCAGGACGGTCTGGTGGGCGATCTGCGCAAGCTGAAAGTGTTCTGTTCTGAAAACGCCCACTTCTCGGTGCAGAAGAACATGGCGCTGATGGGCCTCGGCTACCAGTCCGTCACGCTGGTGAAAACCGATCGCTTCGCCCGCATGGACGTGAACGATCTGGCGGAAAAACTGGCGCAGGCCAAGGCTAACGGCGAGCAGGTGATGGCGATCGTCGCCACCGCCGGCACCACCGATGCCGGCGCGATCGACCCGCTGCGCGATATCGCGCGGCTGGCGGCGGAGCAGAAAATTTGGGTGCACGTGGATGCGGCCTGGGGCGGCGCGCTGCTGCTCTCCGAGCAGTACCGCGACTACCTGGACGGCCTGGAGCTGGTGGACTCCATCACCCTGGACTTCCATAAGCAGTTCTTCCAGACCATCAGCTGCGGCGCCTTCCTGCTGAAAGACGAGCGCCACTACGAGCTGATGCGCTATCAGGCGGCCTACCTGAACTCCGAATTCGACGAAGCGCAAGGCGTGCCGAACCTGGTCTCCAAATCGCTGCAGACCACCCGCCGCTTCGATGCGTTGAAGCTGTGGATGGGGCTGGAAGCGCTGGGGCAGAAGCAGTATGCCGAGATCATCGATCATGGCGTCTCGCTGGCGCAACAGGTGGCGCGTTACATCGCCGATCAGGAATCGCTGGAACTGGTGATGCAGCCGCAGCTGGCCAGCGTGCTGTTCCGCTACCGTCCGGCGCAGCTGGCGGCGAAAGGCGACGCGGCCGTCGCGCTGTTCAACCAGCGCATCGGTGACGCCTTGCTGGAGTCGGGCCGCGCCAACGTCGGCGTGACCGAGTTCGATGGCGTGACCTGCCTGAAGATGACGCTGCTGAACCCGATCGTGACGCTGGAAGACATCAAGCTGCTGCTGGCGCTGGTCGAGAAAACCGCGCAGCAGCTGCCGGCGTAACCCTCCGCCACTGCGCATTAAAAGCCGATAACCCCCTGGTTATCGGCTTTTTTATTGCCCATCAGAGAGCAAGTGACACAGCGCTTACGCTGATATACTGCAGTAAACGCCTTCTCTTATTTCCGGCGCCACAGGATAAACGCATGACCGACCCTGATTTCAACCTCCTGACCGCGCTCGACGCGCTGCTGTCGACGGGCAGCGTTGCCGGCGCGGCGCGACGTCTCGGTTTAAGCGCCTCGGCGATGAGCCGCACACTCAGCCGACTGCGCACGGCCACCGGCGATCCGCTGTTGGTGCGCGCCGGGCGTCATATGGTGCTGACGCCTTATGCCGAAACGCTGCGCGAACGGGCGCGAAACGCGGCATTCGAAGCTCGGGCGCTGCTGCGTCCGACGCCGAACGCGCTGGATCCCGCTACGCTCGACCGGACCTTTACGCTGCGCGCCAACGACGGCTTCGTCGAGGCCTTCGGCCCAGCGCTGATCGCCGCCGCTGCGCAACAGGCGCCACGGGCGCGGCTGCGCTTTGCGCCCAAGCCGGAGAAAAGCGACCGCCCCCTGCGTGAAGGCCTGGTCGATCTGGAGATTGGCGTGTTGGGCGAAATGGGGCCGGAAATCCGCCTGCAGGCGCTGTTTCGCGACCGCTTCGTCGGCGTGATGAGAAGCGCGCACCCGCTGGCGCAGCGGCCCAAGATAGGCGCCGCCGAGTACGCCGCCTGCGGCCACGTGGTGGCCTCGCGCAGCGGGCGCATTCTCGGGCCGGTAGACGCCGCGTTGGCGGAGCTGGGGCTGACGCGCCAGATTGCCGCCGTGGTGCCGAGCTTTCCGGCCGCGCTGGCGGTGGCGCAAGCCTCAGACCTGCTGGCGCTGTTACCCGCCTCCTTTCTGCATGCTCATCCGGACGACGGCCCGCTGCGCATGTTCGAGCTGCCGGTGAAAACGCCGCCCATTACCGTCTCGCAAATGTGGCACCCGCGCCTGGACGCTGAAGCGGAGCACCGCTGGCTGCGGCAGTTGGTGTTGGCCGTTTGCCGTCAACGGGCGTAGGCACCGCGCACCTCAAGTGACAATGTCACCAAGCATTCCCTTACGGCGCCTCTCGCCCGTTTAAATCGGTCAGATAGGCGCAAAACATGTCCGCCATCGCATCGGCATAAGCCACAATTTCCGCATCGCTGCGCAGCGTTTCGGAGAATTGCTTGCCCGCCGCCCCCAGCGTGCCGACGATCAGCTCGCCTGCCAACGTACGGACGCCTTCCGCCGCATCGGGCAACGCTTCGCCCATAAACACCTGCACGATGTCTTTGCCGGTGGTCTTCGCCGCCTGCGCCTCCGGCGCATCGCGGTACAACGGCGCCGCATCGTTCAGCGCCACGCGCATCTGCGCCTCTTCACATTCCGAACGGATAAATGTCTGCACCAGCAACCGCAAACGCTCGAACGGCGCAGTCTCTCGATCGGCCAGAATGCCGCTCAGCATGGCGGTGGTCTGCCGCCATTCGTCGCTTTGCAAACGGAACAGGATCGCCGCTTTGTTGGGAAAATACTGATAAAGCGAACCGATACTGACGCCGGCGCGTTCAGCCACTCTGGCGGTAGTGAAACGCGCGGCGCCCTCCTGCGCCAAAACCTGAATAGCGGCGGTCAAAATGGCGGAGACCAATTCGGCGGATCGCGCCTGTTGCGGTTGTTTTCTCGAGGAAATTTGCTTACTGCGGCGTTCAGTCATAGCGGGCGGCCAATGCGAATAGTGAAATGCGAATAGTTCGTCATATTATAGCGGCACGCGCTTTCGCGCTCACTTTTTCTACGGGAGTTTTGCCATGAGTACCCTGACCACCGCGCCGTTGGCGCCGCTGCTAAGCACCCTGTTCCAGCAGGCCGCCGGCCGTTCACCGGCGCTCGCCGCCCTGTTCCGCGACGTGCCTGACGAAGAGCAAAATCGACTGATGCAGAGTAAAACCGACTATCGTGAACTCTACCATCGCCTGAAGGATTTCCCCCTGGCGGTGTCGCCGGAAACCGGCGCATTGCTGTACATGCTGGCGCGCGGTTGTCGGGCGCAAAACATCGTCGAATTCGGCACGTCGTTCGGTATTTCAACGCTGCACCTGGCCGCCGCGCTGCGCGACAACGGCGGCGGCAGGTTGATCACCTGCGAATTTGAACCGAGCAAAGCGGCGCAGGCGCGCCACAACCTGACCGAAGGCGGCGTCGTCGATCTGGTGGAGATCCGCGTGGGCGATGCCCTGGAAACGCTGCGCGACGATCTGCCGGCCACTGTCGACCTGCTGTTGCTGGACGGCGCCAAGGGGCTTTACCCCGATATCCTCGCGCTGCTGGAAAATCGTCTGCGCCCCGGCGCGCTGATCGTCGCCGACAACGCCGATTACAGCCCGGATTATCTGGCGCGCGTGCGTTCTCCGGCGTCGGGTTATCTCTCCACGCCGTTCGCGGATGACGTCGAGCTGTCGATACGCCTTTAAATCCCTCATCGCGCGGGGGTTGTTCCCCCTCGCGCGATCGTACAACATAGCGTGCATGATGCCTGACACAGTGAAACGCCCATGACGCTTCCCCCCCTTTGGCCGGTGTTCGACGGCCATAACGACCTGCTGCTCAACCTGTGGCTGCAGCACGATGACGATCCGGTCACCGCCTTTTATTCGCACGTCACGCCGGGCCACCTCGACTTTCCACGCATGCGGCGCGGCGGATTCTGCGGCGGGCTGTTCGCGGTGTTTATTCCTCCGGTCAGCTATATCGCCCAAATGCGTAATCAAACGCTGGAGGAAGCGCAGGCCGCGTTCGATCCGCTGGCGATAGCCGAACGGCAGATAGCCATCCTGCACCAGTTGGAGGGCGCCTCTCAGGGGCAGTTGCGCCTCTGCCGCAAGGCTACCGAGATAGAACAGTGCCGCCTCGACGGGCAAATCGCCGCGGTGCTGCATATCGAAGGCGCCGGCATGATCGACGCGGCGCTGACGCAGCTGGCGGCCTTCTATCGGCTGGGTGTGCGCAGCATCGGGCCGTTCTGGAATCTGCCGAACGCCTTCGGCACCGGCGTCAGCGGGCCGTTCCCCGGCTCACCCGATACCGGCCCCGGCCTGACGCCGGCCGGTGAAGCGCTGATCCGCGCCTGCAACCAGCGCCGCATCATGATTGACGTCTCGCACATGAACGAGAAAACCTTCTGGCAAACCGCCGCGTTGAGCACCGCACCGCTGGTCGCTACCCACTCCAATGCCCACGCCCTCTGCCCGCAACCGCGCAACTTGACCGACGCGCAGTTGGACGCTATCGCCCAGAGCGACGGTATGGTCGGCGTCAATTTCGGCACCGCCTTCCTGCGGGCTGACGGAAAACGTGACAGTGCAACGACAGGCTTAACAGAAATTGTTAAACACGTTGAGTATTTGATCGCTAAACTTGGTGAAGATCGCGTGGGATTTGGCTCTGATTTTGACGGGGTTAACGTACCGCAACCGTTGGAGGACGCCGCAGGCCTGCCGCGCCTGACGCAAGCGCTCAAGCAGGCGGGGTTTGACGACCGGCTGCTGGAGAAGCTGACCTGGCGCAACTGGCTGAACGTGCTCTCCGCCACCTGGGGTGAATAACCCGGTTACGCTTTAACGGTTGCGATCTCCGTCACATTTCGTCAACATTGAGCCAGCCGAATGCGAATTTTTCTCATTGGCTTCGAACTATCACGATGCATGCAAAGGAGCACCGCTATGACTACCTGGACCAAACCTGAGTTTGTTGACCTGCGTCTGGGGCTGGAAGTGACGCTGTACATTTCCAACCGTTAATCGCCTGTCTGCCCGCCTTTCGCGCGGGCATTTCTTTCCTTCTTTTTCTGGTTCAGTCATGCAGATAAAAGTTCTCGGCTCGGCAGCGGGCGGCGGCTTTCCCCAGTGGAATTGCAACTGCGACAACTGCCGGGGCGTTCGCAGCCACAGCATCAACGCCACGCGCCGCACGCAGTCTTCCATCGCCGTCAGCGACGACGGTAAAAACTGGGTGCTGTGCAACGTTTCCCCGGACATTTGCCATCAGCTGCTGGCCTCGCCCGAATTGAACAATCCCGACGTGCTGCGCGGCACCGGCATCGGCGCGATCGTGCTGACCGACAGCCAGATCGATCACAGCGCGGGCTTGCTCAATTTGCGTGAGGGCTGCCCGCATCAGGTCTGGTGCACCCCCGAAGTGCACGACGATCTCAGCACCGGTTTCCCGGTGTTTCCCATGCTCTCTCACTGGAACGGCGGGTTAATCCATCACCCGGTGACGCCCGGCGAACCGTTCCACACGGCGGTCTGCCCAAACGTGCGCTTCACCGCCATTCCGCTGCTCAGCAACGCGCCGCCCTATTCGCCGTACCGCGATCGCCCGCTGCCGGGCCACAACGTGGCGCTGTTTATCGAAGATACCGCGCGCGGGGTCGGTCTGCTGTACGCGCCGGGCCTGGGTGAGCCGGACGAGGCTTTGATGCCCTGGCTGCGCCGGGCGGATTGCCTGCTGATCGACGGCACGCTCTGGCGCGACAATGAGCTGGCCAACGCCGGCGTGGGGCGCAATACCGGCAAAGACATGGGGCACCTGGCGCTGGCGGAAGAGCACGGGCTGGCGGCCCTGCTCAGCACCTTGCCCGCCAAACGCAAGATCTTGATCCACATTAACAATACCAACCCGATCCTCAATGAAGACTCCGCGGAACGGCAGAGCCTGAGCGCCGCCGGCATCGAAGTGAGCTGGGACGGCATGAATATCGAACTGTAGGGAATCGCCATGACGCAACCACTCCCCCTGACTCCGCAGGCATTTGAAGCGGCACTGCGCGCCAAAGGCGCTTATTATCATATCCACCACCCGTATCACATCGCGATGCACAACGGCGAAGCGACCCGTGAGCAGATCCAGGGCTGGGTGGCCAACCGTTTCTACTATCAGACCAGCATTCCGATCAAGGATGCGGCGATCATGGCCAACTGCCCGCAGCCGGAAACCCGTCGCAAATGGGTGCAGCGCATTCTGGATCACGACGGTTACGGCGGCAGCGAAGGCGGCATCGAGGCCTGGCTGCGCCTCGGCGAGGCGGTTGGGCTGCAGCGCGACACCCTGCTATCCGAGCAGCTGGTGCTGCCCGGCGTGCGTTTCGCGGTGGATGCCTACGTCAACTTCGCGCGCCGCGCCTGTTGGCAGGAAGCGGCCTGCAGCTCGCTGACCGAACTGTTCGCGCCGCAGATCCACCAGTCGCGCCTCGACAGCTGGCCGCAGCACTACCCGTGGATCGACGCCGCCGGCTACGACTATTTCCGCAGTCGCCTCGGCCAGGCCAACCGCGACGTGGAGCACGGGCTGGCGCTGGCGCTGGACTATTGCGATACCGTTGAAAAACAGCAGCGCATGCTGGAAATCCTGCAGTTCAAGCTGGATATTTTGTGGAGCATGCTGGACGCCATGAGCATGGCCTATACCCTGAACCGCCCGCCTTACCACAGCGTGACCGCCGCGCGGGTCTGGCACAATCAGAGGCTGGTGTAATGACACTGAATCCTGAACACACCCCCGTCTTCCGCCGCGGCTACCGCCTGCAATGGGAGCAGGTGCAAAACAGCCACGTGATCCTCTACCCGGAAGGCATGGCCAAACTGAACGACAGCGCCGCCGCCATCCTGCAGCTGGTTGACGGCAACACCACGCTGAACGGCATCATCGCGCAGCTGAACGCCCGCTTCCCCGGCGCCGAGGGGCTGGCGGACGACGTGCTGGCGTTTTTCCAGCGCGCCTACGAACAAAAATGGGTGACCTTCCGTGACTGAGCCACGCGCGCCGGCGGTAAATCCGCCGCTCTGGCTGCTGGCGGAGCTGACCTATCGCTGCCCGCTGCAGTGCCCCTATTGCTCCAACCCGCTCGACTTTGCCGCGCAGGAAAAAGAGCTGACGACCGATCAATGGATCGCGGTGTTTCGCCAGGCGCGGGCGATGGGCAGCGTACAGCTCGGTTTCTCCGGCGGCGAGCCGTTGGTGCGTAAAGACCTGCCCGAGCTGATCGCCGCCGCGCGCGATCTCGGGTTTTACACCAACCTGATCACCTCCGGCATCGGCCTGACCGAGAAAAAGCTGCAGACCTTCGCCGATGCCGGGCTGGATCATATTCAGATCAGTTTTCAGGCCAGCGATGAAACGCTGAACGCCGCACTGGCGGGCTCCGCCAAGGCGTTTCAGCAGAAGCTGGCGATGGCCAAGGCGGTCAAGGCGCTCGGCTATCCGATGGTGCTCAACTTCGTCTTGCATCGCCATAATATCGGCCAGATCGACCGCATCATCGAACTGGCGATCCAGCTGGATGCCGACGACGTCGAGCTGGCGACCTGCCAGTTCTACGGCTGGGCGCACCTGAACCGTGAAGGCCTGCTGCCGACCCGCGAACAGATCGCCGATGCGGAAGCCGTGGTGAAACGCTATCGCGAGCGCATGGCTGCCGACGGCAAGCTGGCCAACCTGCTGTTCGTCACGCCGGATTACTATGAGGAACGCCCCAAAGGCTGCATGGGCGGTTGGGGGGCTATTTTCATGAGCGTGACGCCGGAAGGCATGGCGTTACCCTGTCACAGCGCCCGCCAGTTGCCGATCGCCTTTCCGTCGGTGCTGGAGCACGATCTGCAGCATATCTGGTATCACTCCTTCGGCTTTAACCGCTATCGCGGCTATGACTGGATGCCTGAGCCCTGCCGTTCCTGTTCGGAGAAAGAGAAAGACTACGGCGGCTGCCGCTGCCAGGCGTTCATGCTGACCGGCGACGCCGACAACGCCGATCCGGTGTGCGGCAAGTCGCCGCACCATGGCACCATTCTGGCGGCGCGTGAAGCGGCGAATCGCTCGCAGATCGGCATCGATCAGCTGCGTTTTCGCAATCAGACCAACTCCCGACTGATCTTCAAGGGCTGACGATGACACTCGCCGCCTCGTGGCAGCTCGATAACGGTTTGGCCGTCAGGGCGATAAGCACGCCTGACGCCGAGGCCGCCGCCGCGCTGGTGCGCATCGAGGCGGGCAGCTTTCAGGCGCCTGCCGCCTGGCCGGGCCTGGCGCATCTGCTGGAGCATATGCTGTTTCGCGGCAGCATGAACTTTAGCGCGCAGGATGGGCTGATGGGCTGGACGCCGACGGTCGGCGGCCGGTTAAACGCCACGACCCAGGCCACGCAAACCGCGTTTTTCTTTGAGGTGGGCGCCGAACAGCTGGCGGAGGGGTTGGCCAGGCTGATCGATATGCTCGCCGTCCCACAGCTGACGGCTGAGTCAATCGCCCAGGAGATCGAGGTCATCGACGCCGAATATCGCCTGCTGCGCGCCGACGATGAAACCCGCTGCGAAGCGGCGCAGCGGCAGATGTTCAGCGGCATTGACGCGTTGCACCGCTTTCATATCGGCAGCCGCGCCGCTTTCGGCAGCGATATTCCCGCGTTGCAACGGGCGCTGCGGCAGTTTCACCACCACTATTACCGCGCGCCGAACATCACGCTGTGGCTGCAAGGCCCGCAATCGCTCGAGCAGTTGCATGCGCTGGCGCAGCGCTACGGCGGCGCCTTGCCGCCGGGCAGCGTCGCGCCGCCCGAGGCATTGCCGCCGCTGGCCGCCGGGCAAGATTACACGCTGTCTCTGCCCGGCGCGCCGCAGCTGCGGTTGGTGTTTGCCCTGCCGCACTCCCGTTCACGCGGCTGGCTGCGGCGGCTGGAGCGTTTATTGCTGGACGAAGCCCCTGGCGGGCTGCTGGCACGGCTGCGCGCTCACGCGTGGGCCGACGCCGTTAGGCTGGATTACGCTCGCTGCGCTGAAAACAGCGCCCTACTGAGTTTTATTTTTACCGTCAATCACGGCGCGGCGTCTGAAGCCGCCCACATCGAAAGCGCCTTGCTGGCCTGGTTGCAGGCGCTGATCGCGCTGACACCGGCTCAGCTTGCGCACTTCGGGCAACTGGCAAACCGCGATTTCCACCGTTTGGCGCCGCTCGATCAGTTGCGCGCCAGAGCATTTGGGCTGCCGCCGGTGGAGCCGAACGACGATTGGCCACGGCATATTTCGGCGCTGATTAGCGCGCCGCATCGCCGTCTGGCCGTGCTGCCTGAGGGAGGCGGTGAAACGCGTGAAATTCAAGGGCTGCCGTTGGCGCTCGCGCCCTTCGTCCGCACCGTGCCGACGCCCACAATAGATCCTTTCCGCTTTTTCTCCACCTCGGCGGCGCTGCCGATCCCGCCCCTGCCGGCCGGCCAGGCGCCGCTGCGGCATCTGCGCCCCGATGAAGCACAGCCGGTGCTGCTGCTGCGCCCATCGCCGCATGGCGCTCTCAGCGAAGAACAGGCCTGTGGTTTGCAGGCGGCATTGCGCCCTGGAGCGGCCGAGTTAGCCCATCGGGAGGGACATTTAAGCTTCGATCGCCACCAGGGCGTGTGGTTGTTACAGCTGGCGGGCAGCGCAGCGCTGATCTGCCACGGTCTGAACGTCGTGAATCGAGCCCTGGCGGCGCTGCCGCCGGCCGTCATCAACGAGGCGGCGAGAAACCTGCGCCACGCGCAGCTCAAAGCGCAAAACGATATCGCCATTCGCCGCCTGTTAGCCCAATTGCCGGCGGCGTTGAGCGTATCAACGGCAACGGCCCCACTCTGGCATGCCACCCTGGTCGGCGGCGACGGCGAGTTAAAGCGGCGGCTGTCGCATTTGCTGTATGACTTTCCTTTTCCCATAACCGACGAGGCTCAGCGGCCGACGCCTCTGCATCGCCACCCCGTCACCCTGACGGAAAGCGGCGCAGAACACGCCTTGCTGCAATTTTACCCGCTGCCGAACGACGAAGCCGAAGGCCGTTGGGCGCTGCGCGTGCTGGCCCGGCTTTACGCGCCGCGTTACTTCCAGCAGTTGCGCGTCGAGCGCAACGTGGGTTACGTGGTGCAATGCGCCTTTCATCGCAGCGCCGATGCCGAAGGCCTGCTGTTTGCGCTGCAATCCCCGACGTTCGCCGTTGAGCAGCTGCGGCAGTTAACCGACGAATTCTTGCTGCAGATGCGCCATGAACTGGCGCATCTCGGCACCGGCGAACTGGCGCTGGCGCAACAGGCGCTGCGGCAAAGCGTGCAGCGCCTCAGCGCCGAGCCGTTGCAACGCGCCCGGGAAATCGCCCTGGAAAATCGCCACCGGGTGGCGCAGGTTGCCTCTCTGCCTGCCGCGCAGCTCGTACACTGGCAGAAACGGATATTCCTCTAAGCCAAACCGAGGTTGTGCCGATAACGTCGGCTTTTCCCTCATAAAAACAGTTACATATCCTTAACAAGCGCACCTCCATCAATGTTACAATAGTCGCCAATAACGACCTTTTCACCTTTAAGAATCAGTATGTTATTGGAGATTATTCAATGTCAGATGCCAATGCACGTTCGGGCATAAAACTTACGCTATGGTGTTGCCTGTTGGGCATCATCCTGGCCGCCACCGGCCTGTTCTTCACTGTCGCCGGCGGCAAACTGCTCTCGCTGGGCGGCAGTGCCTACTTCCTGATTGCCGGCCTCGTCATCCTGCTGTCGGCCATTCAGTTTTTCCGCCGCAAGTCCTCAGCGGTTTGGCTGTTCCTGGCGGTGTTCATCGGCACCGTCATTTGGGCGCCGTTGGACGCCGGTTTTGATTTTTGGCCGTTGATTTCCCGCCTGATGGTGCCGACCGGCCTGATGCTGCTGGCCTTCCTCACCTGGCCGGAGCTGCGTAAGCGCGAAGGCAAAGCGCCGTTGGCCAAGCCGGCTTACCTGCTCTCCGCCTTGCTGGCGGTCGGCATGGTCGGCGCCTTTGTCCAAATGTTCCAGCCGCATCCCACCGTTGCCTTCAGCGGCCAGCCGCTGCCGCTGATCCCGGTTGATAAAGCGCAACAGCAGAAAGATTGGGATAACTACGGCAATACGCCGGGCGGCAGCCGTTTCGTCGCGCTGGATCAGATCACCCGCGATAACGTGCGGGAGCTGAAAGTCGCCTGGACGTTCCATACGGGTGACATCCCTATCAGTCCCGATGGCAACGGCGCGGAAGATCAGCAAACGCCGCTGCAGATCGGCAACCGCATTTTCCTGTGCACGCCGCATAACAATGTGATCGCCGTCGACGCCGACAGTGGCAAAGAAATTTGGCGGCGAGAAGTCAACGCCAAGTCGCAGGTATGGAACCGCTGTCGCGGCCTGGCCTACTTCGACGTCAACAAGCCGTTGCCCGCGCCGAGCGTGCCGGGTTCAACCCCCGCCGCGCCCGTCGCGCTGGCGGCCGGCGACAGCTGCCAACGGCGCATATTGATGAACACCATCGACGCGCGCCTGATGGCGATTAACGCCGACAACGGCGAATTCTGCCAACACTTCGGCAACCAGGGCGTGGTAGACCTGAAGGCCGGTCTCGGCGACGCCGCCGATCCGAAATATCAACTGACGTCGGCGCCGACGCTGGCCGGCACCACCGTGGTGGTCGGCGGGCGCGTTGCCGATAACGTGCAAACCGATATGCCCGGCGGCGTGCTGCGCGGCTTCAACGTGATCACCGGCGAAATGCGCTGGGCGTTTGACCCGGGCAATCCGCAGCCGAACGCTGCCCTGAAACCGGATCAACACTTCGTGCGCAGCACCCCGAACTCCTGGGCGCCGATGTCGTACGATCCGGCGATGAACACGGTCTTCCTGCCGATGGGCAGCTCCTCCGTCGATCTGTGGGGCGCCAACCGCAACGCGCTGGATCACCGATACGGCGCCTCGGTGCTGGCGCTCGACGCGACCACCGGCAAAGAGAAATGGGTCTATCAGACCGTGCATAACGATCTGTGGGACTTCGATCTGCCGATGCAGCCCAGCCTGCTCGACTTCCCGATGCAGGACGGCACCACCCGCCCTGCGCTGGTTATCGGCACCAAAAGCGGGCAGATCTTCGTGCTGGATCGCCATACCGGCAAACCGCTGACCGAAGTGAAGGAACTGCCGGTGAAGACCCGCACCATTCCGGGCGAGCAATATTCCGCCACGCAGCCGTTCTCCGTCGGCATGCCGCAGATTGGCGCGCAGAAGCTCAGCGAGTCCGACATGTGGGGCGCTACGCCATTCGATCAATTGATGTGCCGCATCAGCTTTAAATCGATGCGTTATGACGGCCTGTTCACCGCGCCGGACACCGACGTTTCCCTCAGCTTCCCCGGCTCGCTGGGCGGCATGAACTGGGGCGGTCTCTCTACCGATCCGAACAACCGTTATATTTTCGCCAACGATATGCGTCTGGGCCTGTGGGTGCAGATGATCCCGCAGAAAGCCGACGCAGGCGCGCCGGCCGGCAACGGCGGTGAAGCCGTGAATACCGGCATGGGCGCGGTCCCGCTCAAAGGCACGCCGTATGCCGTCAATAAGAATCGCTTCATGTCGCCGCTGGGCATTCCTTGCCAAAAACCGCCGTTCGGCACCCTCTCCGCCATCGATTTGCAGACGCGCAAAGTGGTGTGGCAGGTTCCGGTAGGAACGGTGCAGGATACCGGGCCGTTCGGCATCAAAATGCGCGCGCAGATGCCGGTCGGCATGCCGACGCTGGGCGGCACGCTGGCGACTCAAGGCGGCCTGGTGTTTATCGCCGGTACGCAGGATTATTATCTGCGCGCCTTTGATTCATCCACCGGGCAAGAGCTGTGGAAAGCGCGCTTGCCGGTCGGCAGCGGCGGCACGCCGATGAGTTACGTCTCGCCGACCACCGGTAAGCAGTATGTCGTCATTTCCGCCGGCGGCGCACGTCAGTCGCCGGATCGCGGTGATTACGTCATCGCCTACGCGCTGGATAAATAATCGCCGGAACGCCGGTTAAATAAAGCGGCGCACCGCGCTCAATGGGCATTTAGAGGGAGACGTTGCATGACGTCTCCTTTTTTTTGGGTTTATTGCCTGAACAGCAGAATATTAACCATCCGTTTCATTTTCATGCCTTTTCTTCTATTTCTCTTACGGCGATACAGCACGCGCCACCGGCGCCGGTGATACTCACAGGCAATTGATATGTATAAGGTAAAAAATAATAAAATGAAGAGAAATTCCATGTTTCGGCCTAAATCCTTTTAGTCATTTCAGATGATTATCATCAATTTTTCTAACCAAAAGAATTAGAAACATCCTGTTCTAACGCGCTTTTATCCTGTGAAGACACCGCCGCCCGGCCTGTCGCTTCCGCGCGCCCAATAAAAAACCCCCATCGTTGCGATGGGGGCTGAGTAGCGTGAAACGGATCAACGGCTATCAGAAGCGCCAGGTCAGACCGGCATTGACGCTGTTGTCCTGATGGTTGGACGACAATTGCCCGCCGTAACCGAGGGACAACACGGCGTTTTTGTTAACCCAAACATCGACGCCCGCCTTCAGAACCGCCCCGTCACGGGAAACGGGGACGCTGTTCACGTCGAACGCCGCATCGCTGCGTTTGAACATCAGCTGTGTTTTACGCTCCAGCTTGCCGTACTGATGTTGCCAACCCAGCTCGCCGCGCAGCGCGATCGCCACGCTGTCGGTCTGCCATTGCGTATCGGCGCGCAGGCCCAGCGTCGAAGCGGTGGCGGACTGACTTTGCTTATCGCCGCGCAGCGCCGCCGCTCCGCCTTGCTCGTTGATCCCCTCGTTGCGATAGTGGGTGTACGCCAGGTTGGCGAACGGCTCAAGATTGACCACGTCGTTGCTCCAATCGTAACCGCTTTCGATAAACAGCTGACCGGTGCGCGCGTTATAGCGGGCCTTTTCGCGATCCGCCTGCGCGCCGTAGTTTACCGAGCGCGACGTGTCGATGCGATGCCAGGTATAGGTGCCGCCCGCTCGCAGCGCCAACGCGCCGAAACGTTTGTCGCCGTACAGCCCCAGATGGTAGTTGTCGCTGTGAGCATCTGACTGATAGCCGCCATCCAGCGACGTGCGGGTATACCCGGTCATCACGCCCAGCCGGCTGTCGTCAAACAGTTCACTGTCCAGACCCAACAGCACGCCATAGGTGGATGTCTGGTAACCGGTGGCGTTGTCGTTGCCGGAAGCATGCCCCCAGTTGCCCAGCAGTTTCGCCCAGGCGCCATTATCATCCGCTTTGATATCGGAAGCGGTGCGGCGGCCTTCAGCCTGGCGCAATCGCTCGGTGGCGGTATCGCGCAAATTACGGCTTTCGTTGATCTGGGCGGAAGCCATATCCGCGTGGATCTGGCCGGACAGTTGACGGGTCGCCTGCTGCAATTCTCTGGCCGAAGTGAAGCCGAGGAAGCTTTCATAAACCGGATGGCCGGCCACGGGGCTCGTCGCTTCGGTAACGGCTGTCGCCTCGCCTTCAACGCCCTGCAGTGCGGTTAGCGCTTCAGCGGTAGGCGCCGCGACGCTGCGTTTGGCCGTTTCCGTGACCGGTTCCGTGGCGTTGAGCGTTTCCACCGCACGGGCGACCGCTTTCTCGTTTTCGGTGCTGGCCAGGCTGTCAAAACGGGCGGCGGTGCGCGTGATCCCAAGGCCGACGTCATTGCCCTGATAGTCCAGCGTCACATTGACAAACGGATACGAAGGATTGGCATTTTCGAAGCGGCCGGTCACGCCATCCGTCGTCGTCAGGATGGTGTATTTGTTGCCCAGCAGGCTTTGCGCCTCATTTTGCGACAGCAGGTTTTTGCTGTGCTCCAGGCTGACGTTCACACTGCCGCCGTAGAGGAAAGCGCGCCGCGCTTCGATTTTATCGCTGCGGCCGTTGTCTGCGACCTCGACGTTATACTCCGAGCCGCGATCAAACACGGCGTCATGCAACACGTGCAGCGTACCGATGCCATTTCCCGGCGTCACGCTGCCGCCCCGAACCGCTCTGAATGCCCCCACCGTGCCGTCGCCGGCCAGCGTGCCGCTATTTTCGATATAGACATTGGACGCCACCGAACCGTTGATCGCCAGTACGCCCTGTTTCACCCAGGTGTCACCGCTGTAAGTATTATTGCCCAACAGCGCCAGCGTACCGGCGCCCGTTTTGGTCAACCCGCCGTGGCCGCGGATGTCATTGCTCCACGAATCGAAGTCGCATTCGCCCGACGTGCAACGCCGCTCAACCGGGGTTCCGGCTTCGACGATATTCCCCAGACCGGGGATATTCACCACAAACTGTTTTTCACTGTAGGAACCCGGCACATAGAATTCCTGCGGAATATCCTCTTGGGTGATAAACATCTTCGGCCCGTTGATCGCATCGCGTAAATTGACACGGCCCCAGCCGAATAAATGATCAATGCCGGCCTCGCCTAAATCGGTGGCGGTGGTTTTGATGACCGCGGATATTTGAGCGGCGCTCATATAAGGGAAGCGCTGCATCAATACGGCGGCAAATCCGGTGACGTGCGGCGCCGCCATTGAGGTGCCCGACATATTTCCGTAATCGGGTTTAACCGTCAGCTCGCCCTTATTATAGGCTTCGCGGTTCACCGCCCCGCCGGTATTGGAAACCAGCTCCCCTACGCTGCTGTAAATACTGCTGCCTGGCGCTGACACGCAAAAACTGGCCGTATGTCCGCAGCTGGTTGAGGAAACGCTTAACTTATCGTTATTACTCAGATTGGTCACGATCAGATAATTGTTTAATACCTCAGGGAAAGCATAGGGAAGTGACTTTTGCGCCTCAGGAATATTGTAGTTATTGTAATTGCCGGCCGAGAAAACGATCAGCTTGCCATGCTTGGCGGCGCGCAGCAGCGTCGCCATGGCGCTGTGTCCGCCGGTGGGCACGGGTTGCTCGCTGCCCCATTCCAGGTTGGACTTATTGCGCATCACTTCATTGATGACGTCGGTTTTCACCCACGCCACATAGTCAGGCCGCCCGTTCGGCAGCCAAATGGTGTTGCCATTGGCATCCTTTCTGACCGCCGGTGGGATCCCCCAGCTGTTATTGATAACCCGGGCTGGGCTCTGGATCAGTTCTTCGCGGCCGTTGCGGTTGCCGAAGTCGTTCAACTTGGCGCCGATAATGTCCGCGTCGTAGGCGACGCCATGCATACCGGAGCCGTCTCTTTTGGCGGCTGCAATACCGGCGACATGCGTGCCATGCGTGCCGAATGACATATTATCTTGTTTATCATACGAGAAATTATAGCTGCCGTTATCCAGCCGCGTCAGTTTACCGGCGAATTCCGGATGAGAGAGAATGGCATCATCAATAACGCCAATCGTCACGCCTTTTCCGGTATAGCCTCTGGCATAGGCGAACTCGGCGGAAATAGCCTCAAGCCCCCATTGGCGATTAAATTCTGCGGTTTTCCAACTGTCGGGCGAACCTAATTGTCCTGGTTCCCGATAAGCGGCAAGAGATGAATGAAGAGACAAGCCATAACAACCAAGAAACACGCAATACGCTAACTTCAATTTTTTATTAAGTATCATTTTACGCTCCATGTTTATTTATACCCAGAAGAAAACTGACGTTTTAACTGCGCTGAAACCTCCTATGATCGTGAAACGACAGATAACGCATGCCTGCCCGACGCGGGCCGCATAAAACAGGCTGAGTGATAAAAATTCGGGCGTGCGGACATGAAGATGTCACCACGCCATACGCTTAGGGCGCAGAAGTGCAGACAGGTGGCGAATGTACGTTTGCCGGCGATAAACCCGGCGCCGTTATACCGGCACGGCTCGGCCATCCGGCCGAAGCGCGAGAATCAGGCTGTGAGTGCATCCCGCTCAATTATCCAGTTTTGTTAATGATTTTCATTCGCGAGGCTATCTTATACGTAAGCAAAGTGTCAACAGATGAAACAAAACATTTCTTGATTTGCATCATAACTTTCACCGCAAACGTCGGCGACAAGTGCGTCGGCCACCGCTGAGCCGGGCATAACATGGCGCTTTTTACCGCCCGGCATGCGGATTTTGTCAGTCATGATGCATAAGAGAGGCGGTATGACGAGTGAAAGAGCAGCAGAAAGACTGAACATTTCCTCAAAAAGAAACATCAGGTTTGATTACTTTTTTGCGGTTATTAAACCGCCTGGTCGGAGCACTTATTTTTCGATGCAATATAAGAGGGGCTTATAAATAACAGGAGTATTCCTAATGCGTTCTTGCGTAATCTATTTCATGCTACCAGGCCGATTTTTAGCCGCGCCCGCTGGCTATTCCCATTTTCATTGGCAAGACTATATTGAAAGAGGCTCTGCTATAGAGCAAGAATATGGGTAATTTTCCGAGGAAATACCGCATGAGCCTGTTGCCCGAGCAGACCAATAACAAAAATCCGATCGACCTCTACAGCGAAATCGTAGACGACTTGCCGGGTCTGATCTGTTTCGGCAACCGCCTTGGCGGTTACTTCAACAAGCAGTGGCGCGACTATACCGGCGCAATCGCCGGTGAGCACGGCGCCGCAGACTGGCTCGAGGCCCTGCACCCTGACGATCGCGAACGCCTGGCCGCGCAATGGCGCCAGGCCATCGTTGCCCTCTCCTCGTTCGCCGGCGAAGCCCGTCTGCGCGAGCGCAGCGGCGCCTACCGGTGGTTTATGCTGGCGTTTAACGCCCGCCAGGACGGCAAGGCGCTGGAGCCCAGCTGGTACCTCACCGCTACAGACATCCATCCGCAAATGCTGCAACGCCAGCAAAACGTTCAGGCGCTCTCTATCCAGCAAGACATGCTGGACGCCAGCGTCGACTGCATCAAAGTGATCAATCGCGACGGCACGCTGCGCCACATGAACCGCTCCGGCAGCCTGGCGCTCGGCCTCGATCCGGCGCAAAAAGAGTTTGGCATGCCCTGGCTGGGGCTGTTGTCGCCCGAAGTTCGCCGCCGCGGCAGCAAAGCGTTGCGCAGCGTCAAAGCCGGTAAGAATGCGCGCTTCGCGGGATTGAGCGTGACGCCGCAGGGCAAAAAACAGCATTGGGACAACATCCTCTCTCCCGTCAGCGATGAGCACGGGGCCGTGGCCGAGATCTTGTGCGTCTCACGGGATGTGACATCGCAGCGCGTGATGGAGCAACGCCTGCTGCTTGCCAGCGAGTATGACGAACTGACCGGCCTGCCCAACCGACGCCTCTTCAAGAAAAAGCTGAAGCAAGAGATGAAGCGCGCCCTGCACGGCAACAAGTCGCTCGGGCTGATGCTGCTGGATCTTGACCATTTCAAACTGGTGAACGATACGCTGGGCCACGCGGCGGGCGATCATCTGCTGCGGGTGCTGGGCAAAAGGCTGAGCGCCTGCATGAATACCCATTCGTTTGTCTCTCGCCTCGGCGGCGACGAGTTCGCCGTCGTGATCAGCGACGTCGAAAACGAGCAGGATATTTTCCGCATCGCCAACAAGTTTCTGCTGCAGCTGGAGACGCCGATCACCCACGGCGGCAAGACGTTGCATTGCGGCATGAGCATCGGTGGCGCCATCTATCCCAAAGATGCCCGCGATGCGTCAGAGCTGATGAAGTGCGCCGATACCGCGCTGTATGAACTGAAAGAAGGCGGCCGCGGCGGCGTCTACATGTTCGACAGCAAGATGATGGACAAAGCCCGCGCCCGCGCCAGTCAGCTCAACTACGCGCGCCAGATCGTGCGCGATAATTGCATTCGCCCCAACTACCAGCCGAAGGTCAGCCTCGCCGATGGCAGCATCGTCGGCTTCGAAGCGCTGCTGCGCTGGCATTGCCCGCAAAACGGCATACAGCTGCCGGCGACGGTCAGCGAGGCCTTCAACGACTACGAACTGGCGACCAAAATCAGCGAAGCCATGCAGCTGAAAGTCTTCGCCGATATCGCCCGCTGGCGCGCAGCCGGCGTGGCAGTGCGGCCCATTTCGCTGAACGTGTCGCCGATCGAGTTTTTACGCGACAACTACGCCGAAACCTTCCTGCAACGCCTGCTGAAGTTCCACATTCCCCACCACCTGATCGAACTGGAAGTGACCGAACACGCGTTCAACAAGCACGGTTCGAAATACGTACTGCGCGCGCTGCACATGCTCAAAGAGATGGGTATCCGTATCGCGCTGGACGACTTCGGCACTGGCCACTCCTCGTTCAGCCATATCATGGACTACCCGCTGGACTGCATTAAGCTGGACTGCGACTTCATTCAACGCATGAACACCGAACCGGCGATCCTGGCGATCGTGGAAAGCATCGGCATTCTCGGTCAAAAGCTGTCGATCGATATCATCGCCGAAGGCGTGGAAACCGAGCAGCAGCGCCAAACGCTGTGCGAAGCCGGTTTCCATATCGGCCAGGGGTTTTTGTTCAGCCCGGCGGTGGGATCCCAGCAGGTGCCGACGCTGCTGCAGGCGATACTTCAGCCTGCCGAAGGCGGCATGGCGAATCGTTAAATCGGCATCGCATGCCCCACATTCGGGGGGCTTGATCCCCCCTCTTTTCCTCTGCTTGTTTCACGCCTCCCGCACCGGAATATTTGTGAGAGCCCTCACAAAGCATAAACGTATCTTTACATTTTTGAACGGTTAAGCTTCCGTTCTGTCAGATTTGAGTGTATTCCAGAGCGTCAAAACGATTCTTTTTCCACTCAATTGGGAACGTTACCGGAGACTTGTTAAGAAATAGTTAATTTAAATCAATGCACTACAAATAATAGCAGGAGGTACTGCGATGCACGAAAGGCAAGAGAAGAATGCAATGTTCATTTCGTTCGATGCCGTCTCGGTCTCGGGGATCACGGTGGAAGCAATGAAGATTGCCAAACGACTGCAAGCCTGTGGATTTCGCTCTTATCTTGATTTGGGATACGACATCAAGATTGATAAGGGAAACTTTAATAAACCCTATCAGCATGAGCATGACATCTACCGCGATGTCTTTACGCTGGTCCGCCTGGACGACATCACGTCGATTCCAGATTACCACCCCGCCTTTCTCGAGTACGCGCACGCGGCGTTGATCGGCCAGAAAACGCCCATTGACGAGCAAGAAAAAGCCGCTTTGTTGCATACCATCGCGTTGACGGCGCGGCAGCTGGCGGATCGCCTCGTCGCCCAATGGGAAGCGCTCGCAATCAGTCATGTGGTGGTGGAAAACGGCACGCTGCCGGAAAACATCATCTATACCAAAGCGCTGTATCTGGCGATCGAAGATTATGGCCGACGTTATCGACTGACGCGTTTCGTCATCTGGCGCGATCATGACCTGATGTGGAACAGCGAAAAAAAGGTGCTCAAATACGGCCCGCCGCCTTATTCTCACGCCATCAAACCAATCCCTTCAAAATACATTACCTATGTCACGCTCAATCACGATCTGAAGCAAAAGCTGGAGGCCTGGTGCAATCATGATGTCCATGTCGAGGTAAAGAAAAATACCTATGACTTCTCAGACAGTCATGAAAGAACGAATGTCAGAAAGCAGATGAATATTCGCGACAATGATCTTCTCATTGCCAGAACCACCCGCATCATCCCTCAGAAAAGATTGGATCGCGATATTGTGCTTATCAGCCGGCTTAACGATTTATTTATCCGCGACCACAACACGCGACGCGCCTATTTGGCGATCGCCGGCAATGAATATGAAAATCCGTCATGTTATCTGCAACTCGCCAAATTGGCGCAGGAACTGAATGTTCTCCCCTATGTCAAATTCGTCGGCATGCTTCCCCATGTCGATATGCGCTCGGAAAACGACGCGTTTTGCATAGAGGACCTCTATCACTCTTGCGACCTGGTCTCTTTTCTCACCTCGTATGATTATGATAGCTATGGCAATCCTATCGGCGAAGCGATCAGTTGCCGCCGTTGCTATATCACCACTCGCTACGAATATTATCACGAGGTCTACGGCCGGCATGGGTTTGAAGCGCCCGTCATGCCGATCTCCGAGTTACAGGATGGGCCGCCGAACGACGAATTCATCCAGGAAGTCTACCGGTTCATTAATAACAAGGAGAAGATGAAGCGCGTGGCGGAAAAGAATTACGCGCTGGGCAAGCGGATTTTATCCAACAACGTCATGGAGTTCTTAAATATCAGCTAATCATCGAATGACGTGACATTTCATTTTCAGACAAGCCATTTCTAACTGTGGACTTTCATTAGCCCTTGGAGGATCTATGCGTGATACTGTTTTTGTGTCTGTCGTACTGCCCGTTTATAATGAAAGCGACCGTATTGAGGCGGTTTTACTTTCGCTGTTTAATCAGCACACCAAGAATGAATTAATCACCCACGACACTTACGAACTGATTGTCGTTGATAACAACTCCACCGATGATTCCGTCGCTAAAATAAACGCGTTTAGTGAAAGGCATCCGGCTATGACCATTCATGTTATCGCCGAAACGGTGCAGGGTGTCTCCTCGGCCAGAAAACGCGGCATGGACTATGCGTCGCTGCGTTCTAAAGCCCGCGACAGCCGGCTGGGAAATAAACGCAAGCACTATATCGTTTCCGCCGATGCCGATTGCACCGTGGATGCATTTTGGCTTTACGAGCTGGTGAATACCATGATCGAGCAACAAGGCGACCTGGGCACCTGCAACTATTACTACCCTCCCGCAGAGTTTGAGCACCGCCCCAACCTGTTCCGCGAGATCCAAAAAACGCTGCGTCTGCGCGAATTTTCGTTCTCCCTGTTCGGCGGCTTCCCCGACGGCAAAGGGTTCGGGGTGGAGCGCAGCCTGTATGACGCGGTAGGCGGCATCGAAATCTTCTACCAGCTCAACCATGGCCGCTTTGTCGAACACCTGTCCGACGACTGGGACTTCGGCATTAAGGTCATCGCCTACGGCGGCAAGCCGGTTTACGCTCGCCATGCTTACGTTGAGATCAACAGCCGCCGGGTGGACACCATTCTCGATGAGGTGATCAACGGCATCGCCTACGGCAAGGACGGCATCATTATCATGAAGGACGTCCGGCCGGACGTTGAGCGACAGAAAACCGCGCTGGCGGACGCCACGCCGGCGGAGGCGAAACTGGCCTGGGACTACTCGGTCAAGGACTACACGCCAAAGAATATCTTACTGCCGGTGCTGCTCAATCCGTATCTGCTGTTGGAAAACAGCGAAGTGCGCGATTTCTTCTCCGGCCCGCTGGCCGACAGCCTCTACCGCCGCATTCACGAGCTGAAACACGAGATGCGCCTCATCGATTTCAAACCGATCCATGCCTATAAAACCCCCGCCTATCGGCTCTACCTCGAATTTCGCGATGCGCTGTTTGCCGCCATGCGGCGCGCCGTCGGTGACGATATCGGCTTCCCGCCCGCATTGCCGGCCTGCTTCGATACGGTCAAAGACGAGGATTTCACCCGCTTTGTTTATTACTTCTGTGAAGACCGCGAGTCCGGCGAAGCCCACAACTATTTCGGCAACGGAGGGGTATTCTGATGAACGACGAAGCCTTGCACTCATTGCTGGATATCGATGAAAACTATCCCACGCCGCGGGTGAACGCGTTCCTGGCGCAACCGGAAAACCGGGCCTTTCTGGAGTACGTCCATAAGGATCCGTTCGGCTGTCACGTGTTCCCCGGCGATCTCGTCGACTACCCGCTGGCCGCGTTTTTTGCCGATATGGAGGCCGACATTCGCCAGGCGGGCAAAATCCACCTCTGGGCCTATATCCCGACCTGCCGCTATCGCTGCCATTTTTGTCAGTACCCCACGGTGATCCTCAATCCCAAGGCGCCCGCCTCTCAGGCGGTATTCCGCGATTTGGTCGATTTCAACATCAAGGAGGCGCAAATGTGGCTGGCGCGCGTGCCCAGCCTGGCCGAAGTGGAAATCGGTGAATTCAACGTCTTTGGCGGCACGCCGTCCTTGCTGCCGGAGCCGGAACTGCGCCGCATGATGGCCTTCTACTTCAGCCACTTTAACTTCACCAACGCCACCCTGCGCTTCGAAGGGGAGCCCGGCACCCTGAACAAAGCCTATCTGGCGCTGCTGAAAGAGCTCGGCTTCAGCAAAATCAGTTTCGGCACCCAATCCTTCAATGACGACATCATCACCGCCTGCGGGCGCATGCACTCGGCCGAAGAGTGCGTGGAGACCATTCATCATGCGCGCGCGCTCGGCATTGATTGGGTCAGCGTGGATCTCATTTACGGCATGCTGGGCCAAAGCGTGGACGACGTGAAATACGACATGGAAAAAACCCTCGAGCTGAATCTGTCGCACGTCGTCTGCACCAAGCTGCACATGGATGAGTTTATTAAAAATCGCACCGGCGTCTCGGGCGAGCGCGAAAGCCTGTGGCAGAAAAAGGGGCTGATCAGCATCAACAACCTGCGCTTCCCTGGCCTGGGCAAACAGTACCAAATGCGCGAGCTGGTCGAGAACTACCTGAATGGCGGCTATACCGAACACCCCACCATGTACTTTCACCGCAATGATCAACAGCCGGAAAAGTGGAAAGCGCTCATCACCGATCTCGACAAGCAGTATCCGGAAGTGGCGATCGGTTTGGGCGGCAGCTCCAAATCGACGCGATCCGAAGCCATCAACATCACCGGTTACAAGAAGTACAAGGAGGCGCTCAACCAAGACCGCCTGCCCATCGAGGAAAGCCGCGGTTTCTCCCCGATCCAGCGTGAAGTGAACGCCTTCAAAATGGCGCTCTCCACCTTGCTGCCGGTGGACGATCGGGTGTTTAAACGGCGCTTTGACGGCAACAGCCTGTTTGCTAACCCGGTCATCCGCCGCACATTGAAAACCCTGGTGGATAAAGCGCTGGTCACTGTCGATGGCCCGTGCGTGACGCTCACGCCCATCGGCGTCACGCTGGTCGAAGCCATTATCAATACCCAATTTTCCGCCGCATTCGCCAATCAGGAGTGAAAGATGACGACGACAGTCTCCGATCCCAAACCGGTATTCAGCTTTTATTACATCGGCATCGATACCGAAGCCGGCGTCACGCCACAACAGTTTGAAACCTTCGTGCGCGAACAAGGCGTGCATATCCCCTGTTATCCCGGCTGGCGCTGGACGTTGCTGCGCGGCCTGCGCGGCGAACGCGTCGGGCAATACCTGATGTTGTACGAGATTGACAGCGCCGAGCAGCGCGATCGTTACGTCACCGCCACCGGGCAGCGAACGGCGCACGCGCACGAATTCTGGCGGCGGCATGCCGCCGCGCAGGAAATCCTCGCCGAGTGGCGAAAACTGGGCACCTACAGCCTGCTGCCGACGCTGTTCAGCGATTATCGCCTGCTGGCTGAGAACAGAAAAAGCGACGTGCCGCCCGGCCCGCGCTACCGGGAACGGCCGGGCGAACCGCCCGAGGCGCGCATTATCGGCATCCACAATCTGGCGCTGCGCGAAGGCGTGACCCCGGCGCAATTCGAACGCTTTATCGCCGAAAATCACCATCGCATTGAGGATTATCCGGGCTGGAAGTTTCACTTGCTGAAGGGAGAGCGCGGCAATCGGCTCGATCAGTACGCGGTGATGATGGAAATCGTCAGCCTGGCGGCGCTGGACGTGTTCTATCCGGAGCCCGATATCGCCACCGCCGAAGCGGCAACCTTCGCCAAAGCGCATCGCGACACCAAGCAAATGTATGAAGAGTGGAAGCAACTGGCGTCATTTTCCGGTTCACCGCAGATTTATACCGATTATCTGTCCGTCGCACAGAGCCGATCGTCATGATGCTGCCTTGGCTAACCGGCGAGGCTGCTGAGAATCATCGCCGGCAAATCGCCACCCGAGCGATCTTCTTCCTCGCCGGGTTGGGCATGGCCGCCTGGGCGCCGTTGATCCCTTTCGTGAAAGCGCGATTGGGCATCGATGACGGCGCGCTCGGTTTGCTGCTGTTTTGCCTCGCCGCCGGCTCCATGGCGATCATGCCCTTCGCCGGGTATCTGATCGCCAAACTGGGGTGCCGCGCCGTGTTGCTGGGCGCTGGCGCCTTGCTGTGCATCGACTTGCCGCTGTTGGCGTTACTCGATGCTCCGCTGTTGATGGGGGCGGCATTGGGGGTATTTGGCGCCGTCAACGGCATCATGGATGTGGCGATGAACTCACAGGCGATAATCGTCGAGCGGGAGAGCGGCCAGGCGAAAATGTCCGGTTTTCATGGCTTCTACAGCCTTGGCGGCATTGCCGGCGCCGGCGGCGTCAGTCTGTTGCTGCTGGCGGGCCTCGCCCCGACCCAGGCCATCGGCCTGATCGCCCTCCTCATCGCGATCCTGCTGCTGATCGTCGCCGGCGATTTACTGGCGCACGGCGGCATCGGCGAGCGGCGACGGGGCGGCGCGCGGTGGGCGCTGGCCCACGGCAAGATCCTGTTTATCGCCCTGCTCTGTTTCTTCGTGTTCCTGACCGAGGGGGCGATGCTCGACTGGTCGGCATTATTCCTGCATGCCGAGCGCGGCGTGGCCAAATCGCAGGCGGGGATCGGGTTCACGCTGTACGCCGTCGCCGTGGCCTGCGGGCGGCTGTATGGCGACAGGCTGATCGGCGCAATCGGGCGCTTTCGCACTCTGCTGCTCGGCAGCCTGTGCGCCGCGGCGGGCGTGCTGTTGACCGTCACCGTCCCTCTGGCATCGGCCGCCTTTGGCGGGTTGATGCTCGCCGGCCTGGGCATCGCCAACATCGTTCCCATTCTGTTCAACGCCGTCGGCAATCAAAAACAGGTGCCGCCCGGCCAGGCGTTTCCGGCCGTGACGCTGGTCGGCTATCTCGGCTTATTAACCGGCCCGGCGCTGATCGGTTTTATCGCCAATTACACCAGCCTGGCCCTGGCGTTCGGCTGCACGCTGCTGTGCCTGTTGCTGGTCAGCATCAGCGCCAAAGCCGTGACGAACACATCTCACTAACTTAACTTGCGAGGATCGTTTAATGCATGCATCAACCACGCCGGTTTTCTCCCTGCACTACGTGGGAATCAACCTGAAACGGGGCGTCGCCTCGGATCGTTTCGAAGCGTTCGTTCGCCATAAAGGCGTCGCCATCCCGGCCTATCCCGGCTGGCGATGGACGCTGCTGCGCGGCCTGCGCGGCGAGCGTGAAAATCAGTACCTGATGGTTTATCAGGCTAAAGACGCCGCCACCTACGCGCGCTATATCGACGGCAACGGCGAGCTGACCGACGAGGCGCACGCCTTTTGGCGGCAGCGTCCGGAGGCCGCCGCGCTGATTGAGGAGTGGAAAACCTTCGCGACCTTCGCCGAACTGCCGACCCTTTACACCTGTTACCGTCTGGTGGCCGAGAATAGCCGCAGTTCATTGCCGCCCGGCCCCAATTACCGCAGCGAACCAGGGAAGGAAAGCATTCAGCGTGTCATCGGCATTCATAACCTGGCGCTTAAAGCGGGCGTCTCACCCGAGCGGTTTGAACGGTTCATTACCGACAACATCCACCGCGTGGAAGACTACCCGGGCTGGAAGTTTCACCTGCTGAAGGGCCAGAGCGGCAACCGGCTGGACCAATACGCGGTGATGCTGATCATTGAAAGTCTGGCGTCGCTCAACGCGTTCCATCCGGAGCTCGATGTCTCAACCGAGCAAGCGCTCAGGTTCGTGGCCGAGCATCAGGACACCGAACGCATGTACGACGAGTGGAAAACACTGGCGTCGTTCTCCGGCGCGCCGCAAATCTACACGGATTACCTGGCGATTGGCGGCAACGAGAATGACGCCCATCCGGCGTAAACCGCGCGGCGGCGTTGAGCGCCGCCGCTTTCACGGCCGCCGTTCGCCGAACGGCGCCAGCTTCATGCCGATAAGCGTCACCACGCAGATGAGCGCCCCGGCGTAGAAGGTGGAGGCGGAACCGAACAGCTCCCACAGGGTTCCGGCCCCCAGACTCGCCAGCAGCAGCGCCACGCCGCTGATCAGATTGAACATGCCGAACGCGGTGCCGCGCAGGTGCGCCGGCGCGGTATGCGCCACCATCGCCGCCAATAGCCCCTGGGTCATGCCCATGTGCACGCCCCACAGCGCGACGCCAAAAAGCACCCCGCCCCAATGATCGCTCAGCGCCAATACCAGGTCGGCGGCGATCAGCACCAGCAACCCGGCTTTCAGCAATCCTTCATGGCTCATGCGGTCGGACAGTTTTCCGAACGGATAGGCCGAGCAGGCGTAGACCAGATTCATGGCGACCATCACCAGCGGGATCAGCGCCAGCGGCGTGCCGCCCTGCTGCGCCTTCAACACCAGGAACGCTTCACTGAAGCGCGCCAGCGTGAAGATCGCGCCGATGCTCACCACCCACCAATAGCTGCGCCCCAGCAGCCGCAGGTTGGCGCGAGTGATCGGGTTGGTGCGCTTGTGGGTTATCGCGGCGGCCGGCTCTTTCAGGCCGAAAAACAGCAGCGCAATCGCCAGCGCCGCCGGGATCGCCGCCACCCAGAAGATGGCGCGAAAATCGTTGTGCCACAGCAGCATCAGACCGACGGCCAGCAGCGGCCCTAAAAAGGCGCCGACGGTATCCAGCGACTGGCGCAGCCCGAAAGCCGCGCCGCGAATTTCCGGCGGCGTCACGTCGGCCACCAGGGCATCACGCGGCGCCCCGCGAATGCCTTTGCCCACGCGATCCAGCAGGCGCGCGCTCATCACCATGCCGGACGACGACGCGATGGCGAAAAACGGTTTGCTGATGGCGCCCAACCCATAGCCCAGCAGCGCCAGCCCTTTACGTTTGCCGAGGTAATCACTGAGCACGCCGGAGAACACCTTGACGATCAACGCCGTCGCCTCCGCCAGCCCTTCGATCAGACCGATAACAATCACGCTGGCGCCGAGCGTCGTCGCCATAAACAGCGGCAACAGGCTATGGATCATTTCCGAGGAAACGTCCATCAGCAGGCTCACGCCACCCAATACCCACACGCCGCGCGGTATGCGGCCCAACGTAGCGAAACGCGACGACATGGTTCATCCTCGATCGATTCAGCGCCGCCAGAGGCGCCTCATGATTTTTCCAAGATTGGTTAGTTGATTTTGTTCGTTCACAGATCTGCAGCCTTTAGAGATAGTGCAACGACCGTGTGACACCCATAATAATGAAGGTAATTAACATAATGATATATAGCAAAAAGATGATAGTGATTGCGGCGCTGCTGAGTTTTTCCGCCGCCGCCGCACCGGGCGTGGATCTCGTCGCCAACGAAACGCCGATCCACACGGTGAAGAGCGCCGAAGCCGTGGCCAAAATCCCCGCCGGCTTCCGGTTCGTGGAACCCGGCACGCTGACGGTGGCCATTTCCCTGCTGGGCAGCGGCCCGCCGTTCGGCCTGTACGCCCGCGACAATAAAACGGTGATCGGCAGCGAGGCGGACATCGCGCGCCTGGTGGCCGACGGTTTGGGGTTGAAACTCAGGCTGGTGCCCACGTCGTGGGAAGACTGGCCGCTGGGGGTGGCCTCTGGCAAATATGACGCCGCGGTTTACAACATCACCGTGACCAACGAACGCAAAACCAAATTCGATTTCGCCACCTATCGGCAGGATACGCTGGGCTTCTACGTCAAGTCCGACAGTAAAATCACCCAGATCAAAACGGCGCCGGATATCGCCGGTAAAAAGATCATCGTCGATTCCGGCACCAATCAGGAAGCGGTGCTGCTGGCCTGGGACAAGGAGAACCGCGCCAAGGGATTAGCGCCGCTGCAGCCGGTGTACGTCACCGATAAGGCCGCCTCCACGCTGGCCATTCAGTCGGGCCGCGCCGACGCCACCTTCGGGCCCAACGTCTCCGGCGCTTATCAGGCGCGGCTGACCGGTAAAACCCGGCTGGTGGGCATCGTGCCCGGCGGCTGGCCGAAGACCGCCAACATCGCCGTCACGCTGAAGAAAGGCAACGGCCTGGTGGACGCGGTGCAGGCTTCGCTCAACAGCGCCATCGCCAACGGCAGTTATCTGCAGGTGTTGGATCGCTGGGCGGAGAGCGACGAGAAGATTGCCCATTCCGAGATTAACCCGCCGGGACTGGGGGATTGAGAGAGCAACAAACAGGCCCCGCGCAGCGGGGCCTTATTCGCCGGTCAATCGAGAAGCGTCATTCCTCTGCCGCTTTTCGCCTCCCCAGCTTGCGGTACAGCGTGCTGCGCGAAACGCCGAGCGCCTTCGCCGCCCGGCTGAGATTGCCGCCCGCCCTGTCGATCGCCGCCTGCAGATCCTCGCCGCCGGCGTCGGCGCATGCCTGGCGCGGCGACAGCACCGCGATCGACTGCGGCAGATCGTCCAGGGTGAGCACCGCGCGATCGTCCGCCAGCGCCAGCAGCACCTTGAGCGTACTTAACAATTGCCGCACGTTGCCGGGCCACGGATAGCGCGCCAGCATCGCCAGCGCCTCCGGCAACAGGCGAATGTCGCGCCGTTCGCCGCCCAGCTCCCGCCACAGCTGCAGAATGAACGCCTCCAATTGCGCCCGCTCTCTGAGCGGCGGGATGCGCAGGCTGTATTCCTGTATGCGATACAATAAATCTTCGCGAAACGCCCCCGTTTGCACCTGCCGATGCAGATCGTGGTGCGTCGCGCAAACCAGCGCGAAATCGACCGCATAGGCGCTGCGGCTGCCGAGCGGCGTGACCGTTTTCTCCTGCAACACCCGCAGCAGGCGCGTTTGCAGGCCCGCCGGCATGTCGCCGATTTCATCGAGGAACAGCACGCCGCCATCCGCCTCACGGATCTTGCCGATATAGCCTTTGGGGTTGGCGCCGGTAAACGCCCCCGGCGCATAGCCGAACAGTTCGGACTCGATCAGCGGTTCCGGCAGCGCCGCGCAGTTGATCGCCACGAAGTTGCCGTTGCGCCAGCGACTTTCCTGAAACAGGCGGCGGCTGAAGTGCTCCTTGCCGCAGCCGGTTTCGCCGGTCACGCACAGAGAAAGGCCGGCGTTGAGAATACGCAACGCTTTCTGATGCTGCTCGTCGTGCCGTTCCGCCGGCGGCGTCGAACGCAGAGCGCTAACGCGGCGTTGGGGCGCCTCGAGCAGCGAATAATAGTGCCGTTGATTGCCGGCCAGCGTCTGGCGCGGCGCGCCGGAGGGTTGCCGCAACAGATCGGGGAACAGCTGAGCGAATTCAAGCGAGCCGAATGCGGCCGGCGAGAGTTGGAACTCGACCATCGCCAGCCGATTGGCGGCGATCAGCACTTCGTCGTGAAACACCAGCAGCAGTTCCTGCGCGCTGCCCAGGCGGCCAGCGTCGGCGTGCAGGCGCAGCGTCCAGTGACGATCGGCGATCGCGCTTCTGACCCAGCGGTGTTCGATATGGCGCACCGCCTGCATGATCAGACGCTGCGCATCAGGATACGGGCGCTGGGCCGGGGCAGAGAGATCCAGTATGCCGGCAATATGGCCATCCGGCCGGTAGATCGGCGCGGCGGTGCAGTTCAATCCGGCGTTTTGGTTGAGAAAATGCTGATCGCCGCGCACTTCGCAGAAAGCGCCCAGCGCCAGCGCAGTGCCGATGGCGTTGGTGCCCCGCTCCGCTTCTCCCCACTGGTTGCCCGGCGCCAACGCAAATCGCGACGCCTTGTGCAGAAAATCGTGATTGCCACGGGTTTCCAACACCAGCCCGTCGGCGTCGGCGATCACCACGATGGCCGGTTGACGCGTAATTTGCGCGCCCAACTGTTCGATCAGCGGCTGTACCCGTTGCGGCACCCAGTCGTTGCGGCTGCGCAGTTCTTCGAGCAGACCGGCTTTGATAAACGGGATATGTTGATCGGCGCGCGTCAGGCCGTAACTGCGGCTGCGCTGCCAGGATTCCGCCAGCGGGTGGGTCAGCAAACTGGCGCTCTCAGTGAGCAAGCGATCGTCAGGCAACATGCGTTTCTCCCCCGGCTGCAAGTGTTGCAAATATGTATCATGGATGTGTATCAGGCGTTGCGACACGGAACACAAAAAATCATCGGCGGCAGCGGAACCGCTCGATTGGCCTACCCTCATCAATGCTTAACGTTTTAATAAATAGCCATTTTTTTACGAACGCTACGTCCGTCGCTAATCTGGCACGGGGCGTGCTTCTCTGTGCTGCGGCGACAGGCCGCACTCACAGGCGCAGCGCAATAGCGCCGGTTATCATCTGCAGAGAGGTGCTTCACATGAAATATGTTCACCCCGGTTTGCCTGGCTCGCTGGTTTCGTTCCGTCCACGCTATGGCAACTACATTGGCGGCAAATTTGTCGAACCGGTATCCGGCAACTACTTCACCAACACCTCGCCGGTGACCGGCCAGCCGATCGCCGAATTCCCGCGTTCCGACGCCAAAGACATCGAGCTGGCGCTTGACGCGGCGCATGCGGCGGCGGACGCCTGGGGTAAAACCAGCGTGCAGGAACGCGCCAATGTGCTGTTGGCCATCGCCGATCGCATCGAGTCGCGGCTGGAGATGCTGGCGCTGACCGAAACCTGGGACAACGGCAAACCGATCCGCGAAACCCTGAATGCCGATCTGCCGCTGGCGGTCGACCATTTCCGCTACTTCGCCGGCTGCCTGCGCGCGCAGGAAGGCACCGCGGCGGAGATCGACCAAAATACCGTGGCCTACCATATCTATGAACCGCTGGGCGTGGTCGGCCAGATTATCCCGTGGAACTTCCCGCTGCTGATGGCCGCCTGGAAACTGGCGCCGGCGCTGGCGGGCGGTAACTGCGTGGTGCTGAAACCGGCGGAACAGACGCCGCTCGGCATCAGCGTGCTGATGGAAGAGATCGGCGATCTGCTGCCGCCGGGGGTGCTCAACGTGGTGCAAGGTTTCGGCGCCGAGGCCGGCGAAGCGCTGGCGCGCAGCAAACGCATCGAAAAAATCGCCTTCACCGGCTCCACGCCGGTCGGCCGCCACATTCTCGCCTGTGCGGCGGAGAACATCATCCCCAGCACCGTCGAGCTGGGCGGCAAATCGCCGAACATTTATTTTGAAGACATCATGCAGGCGGAGCCGGCGTTTATCGACAAGGCGGTTGAGGGGCTGGTGCTGGGCTTTTTCAACCAGGGAGAGGTTTGCACCTGCCCTTCACGCGCGCTGATCCAGGAGTCCATCTACCCGCAGTTTATGGAGAAAGTGCTGGCGCGTATCGCCACCATCCGCCAGGGCGATCCCTTCGACACCGAGACCATGATCGGCGCCCAGGCGTCAAAACAGCAGTACGACAAGATCCTGTCCTACATCGACATCGCTAAAAACGAGGGCGGCAAAATCGTTGCGGGCGGCGAGCCCGCTCAGCGCGGCGACGAAGTGCAAAACGGTTTCTACCTGCAGCCGACGCTGATCACCGGCGACAACAGCATGCGTTTCTTCCGCGAGGAGATCTTCGGGCCGGTGATTGGCGTCACCACCTTCAAGGATGAGGCCGAAGCCCTGGCGCTGGCCAACGACACCGAGTTCGGGCTGGGCGCCGGGCTGTGGACCCGCGACATCAACCGCGCCTACCGCATGGGACGCGCGATCAAGGCCGGCCGCGTATGGACCAACTGCTACCACCTATACCCGGCGCACGCCGCGTTCGGCGGCTACAAAAACTCCGGCATCGGGCGCGAGACCCACAAGGCGGCGCTGTCGCACTATCAGCAGGTGAAAAACCTGCTGGTCAGCTACGACGCCAAACCGCTGGGCCTGTTCTGAATCCGGCGTAATGAGATAACAAGAAGGCCACCCGCAGGTGGCCTTCTTTTTTCGCGTGGCCTACTTCGCCATGCCGAGATCGATCACCATGCGACCGCGAATGGTGCCCGCCTTCATCTCCTCGAAGATGGCGTTGATATCGCCCAATGGCCGTTTGGTCACTTTCGGCGTCACTTTGCCTTCGGCGGCGAACTGGAACGCCTCTTTCAGATCTTCGCGCGTGCCCACCAGCGAACCCACCACCTGAATGCCGTCCAGCACCAGGCGCGGAATGCTCAGATCCATACTCTCCGGCGGCAGCCCCACGGCCACCACTTTACCGCCGGCGCGCACCGCATTGACCGCCGAGTTGAAGGCGGCTTTCGCCACCGCCGTCACCACCGCCGCGTGAGCGCCGCCGGTTTGCTGCTGAATGATCTCCTCCGCGTTTTGCGTTTTGGAGTTGATCGTCAGATCGGCGCCGATCTGTTTGGCGAACTCCAGCTGGCCATCATTGACGTCGATGGCGATCACTTTGGCGTTAAACACGTTCTTGGCGTACTGCAACGCCAGGTTGCCCAGCCCGCCCAGGCCATAGATGGCGATCCACTGCCCCGGCTTGATATCGGAAATCTTCACCGCCTTGTAGGTGGTGACGCCGGCGCAGGTGATGCTGCTGGCGGCGAAAGAATCGAGCCCGTCCGGCACTTTCACCGCGTAGTCCGCCACCACGATGCACTCTTCCGCCATGCCGCCGTCAACGCTGTAGCCGGCGTTTTTCACCGAGCGGCACAGGGTCTCGTTGCCGCTGACGCAGTATTCGCAGTGGCCGCAACCCTGGTAAAACCAGGCGACGCTGGCGCGGTCACCCACTTTTAACGAGGTGACGCCCTCACCGACGGCGGAGACCACGCCGATGCCCTCATGCCCCAACGTAATGCCCGGCACCTCGCCGAAATCGCCGTTTTTCACGTGCAAATCGGTGTGGCACACCCCGCAACACTCCATTTTCAACGCCGCTTCGCCGTGCTTCAGCGGGCGCAGTACTTTATCCTGAATGTCTACGGTATGGTTTTTCGTCACTACGGCAGCTTTCATGGTGTTTTCCTTAGCAGTGTGGGAAGTACAGTTGTTAATGTAGTGACTGTATTCGGCGAGGGCAAGCGCCGCGTGTTTTGTGTAAAAACAAATAATTAAATATGAATCAGTCTGATTATTTCATAAAAAACCATTAACAGACGGCGCGATCGCCTTGAGATTGGCAGCCGTGAACAATCGCGCCTCTCTGGCTTGATTTACCCCTTGAAGCGATTAACAGGGATTTTGAGGTAGTGCCGCCCATCATCTTCGCAATCAGGCAGAACGCCGCCGCGAATGTTGACCTGCAGCGCCATCAGCATCAATTCCGGATGCGGCAACGTGGCGTCTCGCTGCTTTCTTTGCGCGATAAATTGGGCTTTATCCATGTTGGCCACCCAGGGGTTGTTCTCGCGCTGCTCTCGCACGGTGCTTTCCCAGCGGGCCTCACGCCCCGCCGGGCGATAATCGTGGCCGGTAAACAGGCGGGTATCCGCTGACAGGCTCAAGATCCGCTGCAACGAATCCCACAGGGCTTCCGCATTTCCGCCGGGGAAATCGGCCCTTGCGGTGCCGCTGTCAGGCATGAAAAACGTATCGTGAATAAACGCCGCATCGGCAATGTGATACGTGACGGAAGCCAGGGTGTGGCCAGGAGACAGCAAGACTTCAGCGCGCAGGTTGCCGATAAAAAAGACGTCCCCATCCGCAAACAGCGCATCCCACACGGTCTCGGCGGGAGGCAGTTCCTTCAAATTATAGATGTCTTGCCACAGCCCCTGCACGGCGGTGATTTTTTCGCCTATGCCGCTGAGGGCGCCGGTTTTCTGCGCCAGCCAGGTTGCGGCAGAAAAATGGTCGGCATGCGGGTGCGTATCCAGCACCCAGGCCACGCCCCACCCTTGCTGCCGGATAAAGCTCAAAATGGTGTGCGCCTGCTGATGCGATACCGTGCCCGATCGGCGGTCAAAATCCAGTACCGGGTCGATGATGGCGCAGCGACGCGCCTCGGGATCGGCGACGACATACTGCAGGCTGCCGCTTTCCGGCTCATAAAATGCGTGCACTTGCGCATGAGACTGAACGGACTGATGCCGGCGATACCAGCTGAGCGCCTTATCGGCATCCGCGCCATATTCTTCGCATTGGCTGCGGAATCGCGCTTCATCGATCCGCCCTTCGCGCAGCGCATGCAGCAGAGCAAGGCAGGCTGAGCGCGCCCCGCTCCGGCAGTGCGCCAGGGTCTTCTTGCCTCGCCGCAACAGGTAATGGAAGGTATAAACGGTCTCCCAGGTCAGCGTGTCGAACGTGTAAGGAAGATAGACGTAGTCTATGCCCATGCCTTCAGCCAGCGTTTTCTCTTGCTGATGGGATAGATGCTCCCCCGGTTCTTCATCTGGCCGGTTGTTGACGATAAGCCGGTAGCCTTGTTGATGCAGGGTAGCGAAATCACTCGCTGCGGGCGCCCCCGAAAAGGAGAGCTGATGATGGTATGTACGGATGCGCATATTTTTTCCTTCTGTCTTATAAGCTTTTAAAAAGCATATAAAGGGCCAGCACCAAGAGCATGGCGGCGTAGAGCACACGGATAATGTCCTCGCGTTTCTTCAGGCGCTCGGTGAGCGCAACCCCCACGACGCCCCCCAGAACACCGCCGACGATCAGCCAGCACGTGATGACGAGCGACACCTTGCCGGACAAGGCATAGCTTGCGCTCGTCGATAAACCCATGGCAGAAACCACCACCAGCGAGGTGGCCACCGCTTCAAGCAGCGAAAAGCGGAAAAACCAGAGCAGCGCCGGCACCACTAAAAATCCGCCGCCGATACCCAGAAAGCCGGCCACCGCGCCGAGCGCCAACACGCTGAGCCACACGATGGCGGGATGAAAGGTTGCATCCGGGGAAGCCAACCCGTTGCCGGCCCGGTGATTTTTTTTCAGCGTTAATCCGGCGACAATCAGCATCAGCAAAGCGAAAGGCAGGGTTAGATAGCGCCCGTCCGTGATTTTTCCCATCTGTGAACCTGCCAGCGTTCCTGCCACCGCGACCAGCGACACGACAAAGCCGGTTCGCCACCGGACGTTTCCTTTGGCGGCGTGCGCAAAAAGGTTGAGCAGCGCACTGACGGCGACGGCCATGGCGCTGGTGCCTATCACCAAATGCGTATCCGGGATTTGCACCATATACAGCAGCAGCGGCACACAAACGATGGAGCCGCCTCCGCCTGTCAGGGCCAAGAGAAATCCGACTATTCCTCCGGTTATCACCAATAACATCAGGGTATAAAAAGTAAAATGGAAAAAATCCAATGCGCTAATTCCTGAACGGTGTTTGTGGCATTTATTAACGATCAGTTCGCATTGATTGTCAAATAACTTATTACATTTAGCTATTACATATAGCTAAATAGAATATATGATTTTCAATATAACCATAAGTTCTATGAATTCCCTTTTAATCTGGGCATTAACCCCCTACTTTCTTATGAAAGGAGGCCTGCATGAAACCGGAAAAAATAAACACCCAGAAAAAAGTTGTTGTTATTGGCGGTGGTTCATCTGGAATAAGCGTCGTGGCAAGCATAAGGAAGCGAGTTAAAGGCATTGATATAACGGTAATTGAACCTGGCGACTGTCATTATTATCAACCGGCATGGACCCTGGTGGGCGGCGGGCTCTTTGATATCAATAAAACGCGGCGTTCCATGCGCGCCGTCATCCCCCCAGGAACCGCATGGATTCAGGATAGCGTGGTCAGAGTGGAGCCCGGCCAAAAATATGTCGAGACTCGCCAAGGGCAGAAAATAAACTACGACTTCCTTATTGTTGCCTGCGGCCTCGTTTTACGTTGGGATAAAATAGAGGGTCTTGAAGAAACGTTGGGAATGAATGGCGTCACCTCTAATTATCGTTTTGATCTTGCGGAATACACCTGGAAACTGGTTCGTGAAATGCAAGGCGGCGAGGCGATATTTTCTCAACCACCAATTCCGATAAAATGCGCCGGCGCGCCGCAAAAAGCCTTATACCTTTCATGCGATCACTGGCGGCAACAAGGTGTCCTTAATAATATTAACGTCAATTTTTGCCTGGCGGGCGCGGCGGTATTCGGCGTGCCGCAATTTGTTCCTCCGCTGACCGATTACTTGAAAAAATACCGCGCACAGGTCAACTTCCGGCATAATTTAGTTCGCGTTGATGGGCAGCGTCGGCAAGCGACCTTTTCTCTGGACGGTGATGAAGAAGGCAAACGCGAAGTGACACTGCCCTTCGATATGCTGCACGTAGTGCCGCCGCAATCTGCGCCGGCGTTCATTTCGCAAAGTGGGTTGTCTGACGAGTCAGGTTGGTGCGACGTGGATAAATTCACCCTACGGCATAAGCAGTGGCAGACGATTTTTGCGGTTGGCGACTGTTGCGCCACGCCAAATGCCAAAACCCTGGCGGCGGCTCGCAAACAGGTGGTGGTGGTGGCAGAGAACATCGCGGCGCAGCTTAACGGCGCTCCTGATGCGGCACGGTATGATGGTTATGGCTCCTGCCCATTGACGGTAGAGAAAGGCAAGGTTGTTCTGGCGGAGTTTGGTTACGACAGTAAATTGCTCCCCACCTTTCCTTTGTTCGACAACACGCATCCCAGCCGTATGGCATGGTGGCTGAAGGCCTGGTTTTTACCCAAATTTTACTGGGCGGGCATGTTGCGCGGGGTCGAATGGTTTGCCAAAAGCAAGCCATAGCGACCGTCATCGTTATCCGCGCCTCGCGGCTTCCGCAGGCGCTTGACTATTTGGCGATACACAGCCACCATCGCTTGCGAGCCATCAGGCTGATTGCAAGCCGTCACCACTAACCGGTCGATCAACGATGAAAAATGCCCCCGCCGTTACGATTCACTACTGTTCACAATGCAATTGGTTGCTGCGCGCCGGCTGGATGGCGCAAGAGCTGCTCAATACCTTCGGCGACGATCTCGCCTCCGTCACCCTGATGCCGGGCACCGGCGGGGTGTATCAAATCAGCGTCGATGGTGTGATGATTTGGGATCGCAAAATTGACGGCGGCTTCCCCGATGCGGCGCAGTTAAAGCAGCGGCTACGCGATCACAGCTTTCCCGAGCGTTCCCTCGGCCACAGCGACGGCAAAAAAGCCCGGCACTGAACGGCGTCAGCCCGCCGCCGGCGGCCGCGCGCCGAGAATGCGCGGCATCACTTCTTTCATCATTTCCATGAACTTGCGCAGGCGAGCCGGGTAATAGCTGGCGTAGGGATACAGCAGGTAGATAGGCAGCGGCGCGGCGCGCCAGGCCGGCAACACGGTTTGCAGCGCCCCGTCGGCCACATCGTCCCGCACCAGCCAGGAGGAGACAATCGCGACGCCCAGCCCCTCCAGCGCCGCCTTGCGTACCGCGTACAGGCTGTCGGTGCTCAACCTCGGCGTGATATCGAACCGCCCCTGCTCGCCGCGCTCAACATGGGTCAGCACCACTTCATTGCGATAAAAACTGTTCAACGCCAGCCACGGCAACCGCGCCAAATCGTCAAGACAGCGAACCGGCTCTCGGCTCGTCAGCAGCGCCGGCGACGCTACCGTGCTGCGCGGCACCTCCGCCAGCAACACCGCCACGACCGACGGATCGGTCACCGCACCGACGTGAATGGCGCAATCCACGCCTTCGGGAATAAAGTCCGGAGAATGATCGTTCAGCGTCCACTCAACGTAAGTTTGCGGGTAGCGCCGCAGGTACTCGCCCAACGGACCGATCAGCTGATCCTGGCCGAAAGCGTGCGGCGCCCGCACGCGCAACACCCCGACCGGTTCGTCGCGCGCGCCGCCCAGCCCTTCTTCCAGGCTTTGCCATTGTTCGATCAGCCCCCGCGCCTGGCGGTAACAGCGCTCGCCGTCGTCGGTCAGTTTGAGGGCGTGAGTCGTCCGCTGGATCAGTTTGGCGCCCAGCAGCTGCTCCAACGCCTGCAGACGCCGACTGATCGTCGGTTGTGAGGTGCCCAGCTGCTGCGCCGCCGCCGACAGGCTGCCGCTTTCGACGATGCGCACCAGCGTATGCAGCAAAGTTATGCGGTCGCCGTTGGGTAAATTAATTTTATTCATACGTTAAGTGTATAACAGTTTTACCTGCGAGGGGGCTACAGCGGAATGAAGCAAGCGGTAAAAATGGCCGCACATTCACTTTGCAGGGATCTTTGCCATGAGCACCACCGCCACCAACGGCGCCCCGTCCGCCAACGTCGTGTTTCTGCTGGCCGCCGGCGCCGGCCTCAGCGTCGCTTCAATCTATTACAGCCAGCCCATGCTCGGCATGATGGGCGCCGATTTCCACGCCGGCGTCGCCGATGCCGGCATGGTGCCGACGCTGACCCAGTTGGGTTATGCGCTGGGCATTTTACTGTTGGCGCCGCTGGGCGACCGGTACGATCGCCGGCGGATCATTCTGATTAAAGGCGCGCTGCTGACGCTGACGCTGCTGCTTTGCGCGTTTGCCGCCTCATTCCCGCTGTTGTTGCTCAGCAGCCTGGCGATAGGCCTGACCGCCACCGTCGCCCAGGACATTATCCCCGCCGCCGCCACGCTGGCGCCGGAGGCCAGCCGCGGCAAAACCGTCGGCGCGGTGATGACCGGGCTATTGGCCGGTATTCTGCTGTCGCGCGTGTTCAGCGGCGCGCTCGCCGAGTTCGCCGGCTGGCGCAGCGTTTACGCGCTGGCGGCGCTGGGCGTTTTGCCGATCACGCTGGCTATCTGGCGCATGTTGCCGCGTCTTCGCCCCCATAACGCGCTGAGTTACCCCGCGCTGCTGCGCTCGCTGGGGCATCTGTGGGCCGCGTATCCCGAGCTGCGGCGTGCAACGCTGGCGCAAGGCTTTCTGTCATTGGGCTTCAGCGCTTTCTGGTCAACGCTGGCGTTGATGCTGGCGGAGCGCTACCAGATCGGCAGCGCGGCGGCCGGCGCGTTTGGTCTGGCGGGGGCGGCGGGGGCGCTGGCGGCGCCGTTGGCGGGAAGCCTGGCCGATCGGCACGGCCCTGACGCCGTGACCCGCATCGGCGCGGCACTGGTCCTGGCCGCCTTCGCCCTGATGTTTCTGCTTCCGCTGTTGCCGCTCCCGGCGCAGCTGGCGCTCATTGCGCTGAGCACCGTCGGATTTGATCTGGGCATCCAGGCGACGCTGATCGCACACCAGACCATCGTCTACGGTCTTGATCCGGCGGCCCGCAGCCGCTTGAACGCCCTCTTGTTCACCGGCGTATTCATCGGCATGGCGACCGGCGCCGCCCTCGGCAGCCGCATTCTGGCAAGCGCGGGCTGGCCGGGCGTCGTGGCGCTGGCAACCGCGGCGGGGGCCGTGGCGCTGTGGATCCGCTGCGGGCGCAAAACGGCACGCGTAGCGGCCTGATATCGCCCTCTACTGGCGCAAGCGGTTGATTTCACCCAGGCCTCTTGCGCTATACTGAGCGCCCTTTTTGCTACGCATTCAAAACAATTTTATGATGGAACGCTTGCTAGAAAACGCGATGTACGCCTCCCGCTGGCTGCTCGCGCCGGTTTATTTCGGCCTTTCACTGGCCCTGGTCGCCCTGTCTATCAAATTTTTTCAGGAGATCCTGCACGTCCTGCCCAACATTTTCTCCGTCGCTGAAGCCGATCTGATCCTGACCCTGCTGTCGTTGGTCGACATGGCGCTGGTCGGCGGGCTGCTGGTGATGGTGATGTTCTCCGGGTACGAAAATTTCGTCTCGCAGTTGGATATCACCGAAGGAAAAGAAAAGCTGAGCTGGCTGGGCAAAATGGACGCCACCTCGCTGAAAAACAAAGTCGCTGCGTCTATCGTCGCCATCTCGTCCATCCATCTGCTGCGGGTGTTTATGGACGCCAAGAACGTGCCAGACAACAAGCTGATGTGGTATGTGATCATCCACCTCACCTTCGTGCTCTCCGCCTTCGTGATGGGTTATTTGGACAAGGTGACCCGCTCCAAGCACTAAACGCGCCGCCACGCCCGATCGTCAGGATCGGGTGTCTTCCCCTCCTTCGCTGTTTCCCAACCGTCGTCGCCGTCATGTCTTTCATCTGGCACATCTGATGATAATTTTATTATAATGTCATTACACTCATTTTGGACCGAACGCCGGCCATCGCGCCGGATTCGCCGCAGACAGGATCACGCTCCCCCATGCCATTACATGGTCACCCCCTGCAATTCCACGATATTCAGGCGATTCTGCCTCATCGCTATCCCTGTCTGTTGGTCGATCGCGTGCTGCCCGCCGGCACCTGCATCGCCGAAGGGCGGCTGAGCGCCATCAAGAACATCACCGCCAATGAGCCGACGTTCTGGAGCGGCCATGCGCGCTTCGCCGGTTTTCCTGGCGTGCTGTTGGTGGAAGCGCTGGCGCAAAGCACCGGTCTGCTGGCGCATTACTATCTCGGGGCGCTTAACGAAGGGGAACATTACTACTTCGCTTCCATTCAGCGGGCGCGATTTTATCGCGCCGCCCGTCCCGGCGACCAGGTGTTGATGGAGGTCGCCTTTGTACGCCGGCGCGGCGCGATCGCCCGCTTCACCGGTCGTGCCAGCATCGATGGCCGGCGCATTTGCACCGCCGATTTCATGTGCGCCCGTAAGTAAACAGGCCGCTTGCCAAAGGAGCCCTGCGAATACCATGTCTCTGGTTGACAGCTTACTCAGAACCCTCGATTTCTCCCCGCGTGGCCAGGTGATCGCTCGCGAAGCCGACGCCTGGGGCGAAATCATCGTTTCCGATCACAAGGACTACCGCACGCTGCGGTTTGACGGCATCTGCGAGCAAAGCAAGATGAGCCTCAGCAACCCCGCGCAGCCGATCCACAACTACATCAAAGCGATGCTGATGGCGGTGGCCTGGCAGCCGCCGACGTCGGCGTTGATCCTGGGGTTAGGCGGCGGCAGCCTGCTGCGTGCGCTGCACGCGCTCGATCCGGCTATGCGCCTGGAGGTCGTCGAGCTGCGCGCCGCGGTGATCGCCGTCGCGCGCCGCTATTTTACGCTGCCGGCCACCGACACCATCAGCCTGCGCACCGCCGACGCCATGGACTTCGTGCGCCCGCCCGCCGAGACGCGTTACGATCTGATTTTCTCCGATCTCTATTCGGCGTTCGCCATGGATCCGCAGCAAGGCACCCAGACATTCCTGGAGAACTGCGCCGCGCGGCTGAATGACGGGGGCTGGCTGGTGCTGAATTACCACGACCTGCCCGACGAAAACAGCCTGCTGTACCACAGCCTGCACCGGATATTCGCCACCGTGCTGTTTTGCGTCGCCCCCAGCGGCAACGTGATCATTTATGCTACGCCGGCCCAGGTGTCGCTGCCGCTCAGCACGCTGCGCACGCTGGCCGCCGGCAGCGGCGAGCTGTTCAACTGCGAACTCGGCTACCTGTCACGCAAGATAGAGCGGCTGCATTTCCGCTAAAGACGAGCGGTGGCGCGGTCTGGCTGGCCGCTTCGCTCACATGGTATTATCATTCAGTCATCATTCTCTGGAGGACACTGATGGAAAAGAAAACGGCGCGGCTAACGGTGCTGATTGACCCGGACAAGAAGAAAGCCCTGGAAGAGCTGTGTCTGCAGCAGGACGTCACCCCTTCCCAGGTGGTGCGCCAGCTGATACGCGATTATCTGCACAAGCATCAGGTGGATTATCCCAGCCAGCCGACCCACGCCAATCCTCGCGTCGAGAGCAATTGAGGCGGCCCGCCCCACAAACCGTGAAGCGCGCTTTGCCCCCCTGCGCGCGTCCCTAATCCGAATCCTCCACGACGGTCTGTCCATCCTGCGCTATCGCTGCTACTGTTTTATCCGTTCATTATTCTCTCTTGGGAAAGGAAACGCGCCATGTTCAGCCATATTACCGTCGGCGTCAGCGATCTGGACGCCGCCGCCGCGTTCTATGACGCCATTTTGTTGCCATTGGGTTTACAACGGCGGGAAGTGACGCCGGACGGCGGCCCCGCCGCCCGCTGCTGGGTGATGCCGGGCCAAACGCTGCCGCGGTTTTATGCCTACCAACCCTTCGACAGACAGCCCGCCAGCGCCGGCAACGGCAGCATGCTGGCCTTTCTCGCCGCCGACGAGCTGGCGGTTAAACGCGCCTACGCCGCCGGCCTGCTGGCGGGTGGCAGCAGTGAAGGCGAACCCGGCGAGCGCGCGCACTACGGCAAAGGCTATTTCGGCGCTTACCTGCGCGATCCCGACGGCAACAAGGTCCATGTGGTTTACCGCGGAGATCTCGCCTGATGAAATGCTCGGTTTACATCGCCACCAGCGTAGACGGATTCATTGCCGGCCCCGACGGCGACATCGATTGGCTGCTGCGGCCCGAGTACGCGGTGTCGTTGCTCAATGGCCTGAGTTTTGAAGCGTTTATCGCCGACATCGACGCGCTGGTGATGGGCCGCCATACCTATGAAAAAGTCCGCGCCTTTCCCGAATGGCCCTATGGAGAACTGCCGGTGGTGGTACTGTCGACGCAATCCGCACCGCACGGCGCAGAGCCTGTCCGCTGGATGAGCGGCGAACCGGCCAGCGTCGTGGCGCGGTTGGCCGAGGCCGGCTGCCGTCACCTGTATATCGACGGCGGCCAGACCGTGCAGCGTTTCCTGCAGGCCGGGTTGATCGACGAATTGACGATTACGCGCGTGCCGCTGCTGCTGGGCGGCGGCATTCCCTTGTTCGGCGCCGATGCCCCTGAGCAGCGCCTGCGTCTGCTCGCCGTCACCCAGTCGGACAACGGTTTCGTGCAAGAACGCTACGCCGTTCAGCGCGCGTCATAACGCAGCGCCAGTCGGCGGCCGCCGAAGGCGATAAGCAATGCCGCCAACGCCAGCAACGCCGCCGCGCCGTAGGTGACGCGCATGCCGTAAGCCGCGGCCGCCGCGGCGCCCGCCACCCGCTGCGAGGCCAGATAAAACAGCGCCCCCATCGCCGACGCGCCGGTGATCGCCCCCAGATTGCGCGCCAGATTGACCATGCCGGCGATCAACCCGCGTCGTTCGGGAAACAGATCCTTCATCAGCACCGTGTTGTTGGCCACCTGAAACAGCGCATAACCGGCGGTCAACAGCGCGATCGGCGCGACATAGCCGAGTACGCCCCAGCGGCCCAGCAGCGACAGCAATCCCGCCCCGGCGGCCACTGCCGCCAGCCCAAGCTGGGCGATGCGTTGCGATCCAAAGCGATCCACCAGATAACCCGCCGGAATACCGGTCAGGATCGCCACCGCCGGCCCTGCCGACATCACCAGCCCCACCTGCGCGGCGCTTAACCCCAGCGCGCGCGACAGATAAAACGGCCCGACCACCAGCGTGGCGGTCATCACCGTCATGACCAACGCGCTGGCCGCCAGCCCCGCCGTCAGGGCCGGATGGCGAAACATCGTCGGCGCCAACAGCGGCGACATGGCGCGGCGTTCCACGCGGATAAACAACCTTGCCGCCAACAGAGCGCCCAACATCAACGCCAGGTTAAGCGCGCCGAAATCACCGCGTCCCAGAGTCATCGCCAGCGAGTAGCAAAGCAATGCGCCGCCCAGCAGCAGCGTGCCGGCGCGGTCGAACGGTTCAGGGCGCGTCGCCGCCCGCGCCCCATCCGGCAAGTATCGCCAGGCGAGCCACAGCGCCAGCAGCCCCAGCGGCAGGTTGATCAGGAATATCGTTCGCCAGCCGAAGCCGGCGATCAGCGCGCCGCCCAACGACGGCCCCAGCGCGGTGCCCACGGCCGACATAGTGCCGAGCAGCCCCATCGCGCGGCCGATCTTTTCCGTGCCCAGCGCCTCGCCCGCCAGCGCCATGGTGATTGACATCATGACTGCGCCCCCCAGCCCCTGCGCCAGGCGCGCCGCCAGCAGCAGCCACAGCTGCGGAGCCAACGCACAAGCCAGCGAAGCGGCGGTAAACAGCGCGATGCCCGCCAGCAGCAGGCGGCGACGATTGAGGCTGTCGCCCAAGCGGCCGATGCCAATGATGCAGGTGGTGACGGCCAGCAAATAGCAGAGCAGCACCCACTGCACTGCCTGGAACGACGCATGGAATGCGGTGGCGAGCGCCGGCAGCCCGACGTTGGCGATGCTGATGCCGAGCGATGACAGCAGCATACACAGAGAAAGTGCGGCCAGTATGCCGCGGACGCCCTGCGGCGAAGGATGGGATAACATGATAAGCACTCCTGACATAGACTGAGGCTTAGCCTATGTCAGGGGTTGGGATGGCGGAAGACGCATGCGATGCACTGTATCAATGCATCTGACGCCTTATCTGGCGCGATGCGTTACCAGGCGGCGATCTCCGCCTCGGTGAGCGGCAGCGTTTGGGTTACGCCGGTTTCCGCCGCCAGCGTGGCCGCTTCCAGCACCGCCATCACCGCCAACGCCTGCGATGCGGTGACCGGGTTGGCGCCGGCGCCGCGCAGCGCGTCACGCACCTGGACGTAATATTGGCGCTGATCGCCATCCGGTGTCGGCAACGTACGCACCGGCTCCGTGCCGATAAACAGGCTCATCGCGTCGTCGTCTTTACCCCACTCAGCCGAACCCGGCGTTACGCCGGCCAGCAGTTGGCTCTCCTGCCCGTCGGCGCGCGCTTTGACCACGCTGCCTTTATCGCCGTGCACGGTAAAGCGTGAGACGCCGCCCGCCACCAGCATGCTGCCATGCAAAATCACGCGGAGCGTCGGGTAGTTCAGCACCACATGCGCCCAGTCATTGATCTGCGCATTGGCGCGCAGCGTGGCGATGTTGGCCTGCACGCTGTGCGGCAAACCGAACAGCTGCAGCGCCTGATCGACCATGTGCGGCCCCAGATCGAACCACAGCCCGCTGCCCGGCAGATTCTGCTCGCGCCAGCGCACCCGCACTTCTGGGCGGTAGCGATCGATGTGCGACTCAAAGTGCGTTACCTTGCCGATCAGTCCCTGCTCGATCACCTGCTTCACGCCCAGGAAATCGCTGTCCCAGCGGCGATTCTGGAATACCGACAGCAGACGGCCGTGCTTCTCCGCCGCTGCAATCAGCGTGCGCGCCTGCGCCAAATCCAGCGTAAACGGCTTATCCACCACCACGTGCTTGCCCGCTTCCAGCGCAGCCAGCGCCAGCGGCGCATGGGTGGCGTTCGGCGAAGCAATCACCACCAGGTCCACTTCCGGCAAGCGGATCGCCTCCAGCGGATCGGCGATCACGCGCACGTGCGGCAGATCGGCATGGACTTTGGCGGCATCGCGCGAAGCCACCACGCTCAGCGCCAGACCCGGCACCGCGTTAATCAGCGGCGCATGAAACGCCTTGCCGACAAAGCCGTAACCAATCAGCGCCACCTGCAACGGTTGAGCGTTATCGTTCATCAGTGTTCTCCTCTAGCGGTCGTCGGCGACGACACAAAGTTCAATCATTGATTGCTCGTCCAGGTTATCCCACGGGCGATCGGTAAACAGGCGTTGGATCTGCGCCAGATCCGCCACGTGATGCGGCTCGCAGCGATCCAGCTTCATATGGTCGGCCACCAGCCAGCGCTCGCCGCTGTTGGCCAGCATGGCGCGTTTGACCTCTGCATCGGCCTCTTCGCCGGCGCTCAGCCCCAGTTGAGAATGCACCGCACAGGCGCCCAGCAAAGCGATGTCCGCGCGGTAGCGTTCCAGCAACGCCAGCGTCGCGCTGCCGGCGAACAGCCGTTGGCGCGCGTCCCACTGGCCGCCGAGCAGGATCAGTTGGATCTCCGGCTTATCGCTCAGGCACTGCGCGATATCCAGCGAGGCGGTGATCACCGTCGCCGGGCCGCGCAACGCTTGCGCCACCGCCAGCAGCGTACTGCCCGCATCCAGCATCAGGGTACTGCCGGGCGGGATCTGCGCGGCCACCGCGCGGCCGAGCCGCTGCTTGACCAGCGGCAACAGCGCCGCGCGCGCCTGGCGCGGCATGCCGGACGGTTCGAGCGCTATCGCGCCGCCGTGATGTTTCTGCGCCAACCCCTGCCGCTCGAGATCGGCCAAGTCGCGGCGCACGGTATCGACCGAAACACCGATGGCGCTGGCCAATTCCGCCACCGCCGCCTGCCCGCGTTCGCTGAGCAAATCCAGTAAATGGCGCTGTCGTGCCGCTTTGTGCATGGGATTATTCCGCATTAAAAAAGCATAAAACGGCAATATACAGCAGATAACAGCATTGGAGAAGCCGCAATTGTGCGCACCGGAGATCAAACATCTTTTCCCCTGCGGGACGATGATGAAGACATAACGCATAACAATCCGGAGAAACGCATGAACATCGATCTGACGTTTGAAGACCTGAGCGCCCGCGCCGCGCAATACAACGCCCGCGCTTCGGTGGAGGATTTTGACGCCTGCATGGCGGACTATGCCGCGCTGGCCCAGCGCGCCAAAGCGCAGACGCCGGGCATTTACGATCTGCGCTACGGCATGAGCGCCGCCGAGCGTCTCGATCTGTTCCCGGCCAGCGCACAGCCCGCCCCGCTGCTGATCTTTATTCATGGCGGCTACTGGCATTCACAGCGCAAAGAGGAAGCCTGCTCGATGGCCGCCGCGTTCGCCCGCCGCGGTGTGGCGATCGCCACGCTGGAATATACGCTGGCGCCGGAAGCGACGCTGGCGGAGATCGTGCATGAGGTGCGCAGCGCCGTCGCCTGGCTTTATCATCACGGGGCGCCGTTCGGCATCGATCCGGCGCGCATTTTCGTCAGCGGCAGTTCGGCCGGCGGCCACCTGTGCGGCATGCTGATCGCCGACGGCTGGCAGCAACGCTATCGCCTGCCGCCCGATGCAATCAAAGGTGCGCTGGCGCTGAGCGGCCTCTACGATCTGCGCCCGCTGTGCGATATCTACATCAACGACTGGCTGCACCTGACGCCCGAACAGGCGCAAACTCTCAGCCCGCTGTTTTTGCTGCCGGCGAAAGCGCATGCGCCGCAGATCCTGCTCGACGTCGGCCACCGCGAAACGCAAGGCTTCAAAAACCAGACGCAGGCCTATTATGACGCCTGCCTGGCGCGCGGTCTCGACGTCCACCTGCTGGCCGACCGCCACTGCAATCACTTTACGCTGGTCAACGAGCTGGCGGATGCGGAAAGCGCGATGTTTCGGCAGGTGATGGCGATGATCGACGCAACGCAACGGTAGCCTGCCGCTGCAGCCGCAGCCTGGCAGCGATCGTAATCACCGCCAGCGCGGCGAACAAGGCTCCGCACAGCAGGCTGCCCTGTAGCCCCCACGCGGTGATGAACCAGCCGCCCGCCAGCGAGCCCAGCGCCACGCCCAGATTGATAAAGGCGATATACAGCCCGGTGGCGAACGCCGGCGCCTGGGGGGCTTCGGATGTCAGCCAGATCTGCGTCACGATCAAACCGCTGGTGTGCGCCGCTCCCCAATACAGACAAAGCGCCGTCATCGAACCGATATTCGCGCTGCCGTAGTGATACAGCAGCGCATAAGCCGCAATCAAGGCTAGCGGGTGCAGCAGCACCGTCAGCGCTCGATGGCGGCTCACCCCCTTGCCGGCCAACAGGTTGCCCGCGACACCGCCCACGCCGAACGCCACCAGAAGAAAGCCGATGGCGCCGCCGCTGAGGCCGATTTCACGGCTGAGATATTCAGCCGCGTAAGCATAGACGGCGAACATGGCGGCAAAGATCAGCACGCAGGTGATGATATTCAGCCACAGCGTCCCGCTGCGCAGGATCGTCAGCTGTTTGCCATAACTGAGGCGCTGAACGGCGACGTCGGGCAACCGCATCAGCAATCCCGCCGCTGCCAGGAGATTGACCCAGGCACAGAACCGGAACGAGGCTTCATAGCTGAACTGCCCGGCGATCCATTGCGTCAACGGTATCCCCAGCACCATGCCCATACTGGTGCCGATGAACGCATAGGCGGTTGCTTTGGTGGCCTGATGCGGGGGATAAAGCGCCGCGGCCGCCACCATGGCCAGCGAAAAATAGATCGGATGAAACAGCGCCGGCACAATGCGCAGCAGCATGAGCATGGCGAAACTGTCCGTCTGAGCGGACAGCGCGCTGGCCGCCGCAAACACGGTCAACGCGATCAACAACATGCGTTTGCGATTGAATCGCGACGCCAGCAGCACCAACAGCGGCCCGAGCAGCGCGATGGTCAGGGCGAAGATCCCGACCAGCCAGCCGGCCTGCGCCGTAGAGATGCCATACCGTGCGATGATCTGCGGCAAAATGCCCACCACACCGAACTCGATGCAGTAGACGCCGAACAACCCCAGCGCGATAAAGAAAATCGGCGGCATCAGGCGCATTGCATCGCTCCCGTCGCGGCATAGACCGCCTGACAAATCTCGCCGACAAAGGCGCCGGACATGCCCTCCAGCGCCGTGTTGGTAAACGCCACCACGCTGAGCTGCCGGACAGGATCGACGAACCAGGAATGGCCATAGGTGCCGCCCATTCGCCAGGTCCCGACGGACTCCGGCGTTTGCGCGGCGATGGGGTCTTTCAGTACGGTAATGCCGAGGCCGAAACCGCGCCCCGGCCAAAACGGCATCGGCAAATCGCCGATCTGGTTGCTGGTGAACGCCGTCACCCAATCGGTTGGCAGCACCGGCGTTCCTCCCTGGCGCAACGCTTCCAGCAGGCGCAGGAAATCCTCGGCCGAGCCGACCATGCCGGCGCCGCCTGAGGCGTAAGCCAACGGATCCAACGCTCGCGCCGGCGACAGATGAAAACCGGCGCTGCCATCGATAAACGGTAAATGATCCGGTTGGCGCAGGCGGCGCGGCTCGCCGGGATGATCGGCGTAAGCGGCCGCCAAACGTGCAGGATCCACCGCCAGGAAATCGGTATCCGTCATCGCCAGCGGCCCGGTCACCCATTTTTTTACTGCCTGCGCCAGCGGCAGGCCGCTCGCCTGTTCGATCGCTGCGCCCAGGACATCGGTCGCGATGGAATAGCGCCACGCCGCGCCGGGCGGAGCCAGCAAAGGGGCGCAGGCAATACGCCGCACGTTCTCTTGCAGGCTGACAGACGCCTCATCCATGCCATCGGAGACCGCCGATTGGGCGTAGAATCCCCCTTCCGGCTGAAAAAAACGGTAGCTTAGTCCGGCGGTGTGGGTCATGAGATGCCGTAGCGTCATCAACGGCGTGGTGCCATCCGCCAGCCGCGGACGAAAATGCGGCAGCCAACGGGTGATGGGATCCTCCAGCTGCATACGGCCTTGCGCCATCAATGCCAGCGCCGCCGTGGACACGATCGGTTTGGATACCGAAGCCAGACGGAACAGCGTATTGAACGCCATCGGCCGGCCGGCTTCGCGATCCGCCAGCCCCGCCGCGCGGCGATAAAACATATCGCCCCCCTGCGCCACCAAAACCACTGCGCCAACCAATCGTTTTTCGCGCAAGGCTTGCTCTATCGCGCCGTCAATCGCGTTGGCGGAGGATCCGTATTCATTCATCTTTATTACCTCAGATAGTCAGCCCATGCTGTCGCCACCGAGCATAGGGCGTGGCGATTAACGAAAAAACAGGCTAGATTTCCTTTCATAGCGGACACTCACGTCCGTAATAGGGCAAGCAATGGATAATCTGTCTGGGGTGAGCGTCTTTGTGCAGGCCGCGGAGACGCTGAGTTTCGTTGAGGCCGGGCGCGTGCTCGGCATTTCCGCTTCCGCGGTGGGGAAAAGCATCGCCCGCCTGGAAAACCGGCTGGGCACGCGCCTGTTTCACCGCAGCACACGCAGCATGACGCTGACCGCCGAAGGCCGGCTGTTTCTGCACCGCTGTCAGCGCATTCTCGGAGAATTGGCGGCGGCGGAACGGGAAATCAGCGATACGCACAGCGCGCCGCGCGGCAAGCTGCGTGTCAGTTTGCCGCTGGTGGGCGGCCTGCTGAATCCGGTGCTGGCGGAATTTATTCGGCGTTACCCGGAGATTGAGCTGGAAGCCGATTTTTCCGACCGTCGGGTCGCGGTGATCGAAGAAGGGTTCGATGCGGTGATCCGCGTGGGCGATACCGAGGATTCTCGCTTAATGAGCCGCCAACTGGGCACGTTTCACCTACAGTTGGTGGCGGCGCCGGACTATCTGCGCCGGGCGGGAATACCCCGCCAGCCGGCAGAACTGCGCGATCACGCCCGCCTGTTATACAGATTCCCCACCACCGGCAAAGTCGAGACCTGGCCGGTGGCGGGCGGAGATAAACTGCTCGACGAAGGCCTGGGCAAGCGCACGGTATGCAACACCGTCGATACGCTGATTTACCTGGCGGAACAGGGCCTGGGCATCGCCTGCCTGCCCGATTTCGCGGTACGGGAGGCGCTGGAGCAGCAGCGGCTCCAACCCGTGCTTGGCGACCAATGCCGACACAGTGGCAGTCTCAAAATTCTCTGGCCTTCAAGCAAACATCTTACCCCGCGTCTCAGGGCATTTATCGACATCATGAGCGTTCGCCTTTTCTCGGCCTAAGTCCTCTACCGCGTCAGAACAAATTCAGCTTTGCTTTGCACAAAAATAGCTAAAGCGCAGCCTGGCGCGCCTGCCAGCAGCCCTGACGGAGGCGCAGTGCCGTCGTGATATTCCATTCAGCGATATGGAAGCGCCGTTCGTTCTTTCGGGACAAAGAAAACCGCCACACAATACCTTTCACCCCGCACTCGTGCATAACCATCTATAAATTCAGGTGTTAACGCCTTGTCATTATCGATAACCGCCCAATTCGCTCATCTGATATTGAACAGCCAGCCGGATCAAACCGCCCTGTCAGCCGCTCGCCGCGGCGTGAAAGATTACTTCGCCTGCGCATTGCCGATTGCCCGCGGGGCGTTGAGCGATGCCGGTCTGGCAGCGATCGGCGCGACGTTTCCGCCGAACGGCAGTGAGAACCGCGCACTGCGCTATGGCTATGTCAGCCACTCGTTGGACTTCGATGATTACCATCCTGCGCTGCGTGGCCATCCGAGCACCGTAGTGCTCTCCGCCCTGCTGGCGCTGAACGGTGAGAGTGACAATGTCACTGAAGTGTTAACCGCCTATGTCATCGGCGTAGAGGCCGCTGGCCGGCTGGGATTGGCCGCTGGCACGCAACATTACGTGCTGGGTTTTCACAGCACCGCCACCCTGGGCGCGGTCGCCGCCTGCGCCGCCGTGGCGCGTTATCTGCAGCTTGACCAGCGGCAAACGCAGATTGCTCTCGGCCTGGCGGCCACGCAGGCGGCGGGCCTGCGCAGCCAGTTCGGTTCGGCGGCCAAACCGCTGCACGCCGGCCTGGCGGCACGCAACGCGGTCAACGCCGCCCTGCTGGCTCAGGCCGGTTTCATCGGCCAACCGGAGGGCGTGCTGGACAGCCTGCTGACATCCCATGGCGGCGGCCGGCAAAAACCGGAATGTCTGACCGCCGGTTGGGGCGCGCCCTGGCGCATCCTGCAGCCGGGGCTGGAGTTCAAGCGGTACCCGACCTGCGGTGGCACTCACAGCGCGGCCGAGGCGGCGCTCGCCCTGCGCGCGCGGCTGCAGGAACAAGGCGACGCCCTTGCGGAGATCGCAAAGATTGAGGTCAGTTTTCCGTCCGGCGCAGATACCGCGCCCTATATTCGCCAACCGGCCACCGGTGTGGAAGCGCGTTTTAGCCTCGAATACGTCATCGCCGATGCGCTATACCACGGCGAGGTCCCGCTGATGCATTACGGCGAACAGCCGGTCGATACGGCTATCGCCGCCCTGGCGGCAAAAGTTGAGCGCCATGTCGATCCCGCGGCCCCGCCGGACGCGCTCGATCCGGAGATGCGCTTCCATCGCCTGACCCTGACGCTGCAGGACGGAAGGCAAATAAGTGACATTGTCACAAGAAGGCAAACCGCCGCCCGGCCAACAGACCTCGACGCCAAGCTGCGCGCCATTCTGCAGCTGCTTCCGGGCCTCGAAGGCGAAAGCGTTATCCGCGACTGCGCCCTCATGTCCCCTGGCGCGCTGCCGCGACTGATTGCATTGTTAAATTAATAATAAAACAGGAATAATTATGAGTACTTCACCTTCAACACCATCGCGCCAACTCCGTCTCGGCCTGTTCGTTCAGGCGCTGGGGCACCATATCGGGGGATGGCGCGCAGAAGGCGCCAGCGGTTCGCCGACCGATATCGACTGGTTCACCTGGATCGCAAAAAAAGCCGAAGAAGGCACCTTCGATATGTTCTTCGTCGGCGACGCATTGGCGACCAGCGTGCACCGACTGCCCTCGACGATGTCACGCCTGGAGCCGCTGACGCTGCTCGCGGCGCTGGCGGTCAATACCCGCCATATCGGGCTGGCGGCGACCGCCTCCACCACGTTCGATCAACCCTTCCACCTGGCGCGCGCCATGGCCTCCATCGACCATATCAGCCACGGCCGCGCCGCCTGGAACGTGGTGACCTCTTTCTCCAGCGATGCGGCGCGCAACTTCAGCCGTGAAGATCTGCCGTCGCACGCCGAGCGCTATGAAGTGGCGCGGGAATTCCTCGAGGCCAGCTACAAACTGTGGGACGGCTGGGAAAAAGACGCCATCGTGCGCGACAAGCAAAATGGCGTGTACGCCATCGACGAGAAAATCCACGCCGCCAACCATAAGGGCAAGCATTTCTCGGTGCAGGGCCCGCTGAACATTTCCCGCTCGCCGCAGGGGCGGCCAGTGATCATTGAGGCCGGCTCTTCCCCGGCCGGCCAACAGTTGGCGGCGGAAACCGCCGAAGTGGTGTTCACCGCCGCCGCCAGCCTGGAAGAAGGACAGGCTTTCTACCGCAGTCAGAAAAAATACGTGGCCGACGCCGGCCGCAACCCGGACCACCTGCTGATCCTGCCAGGTGTGATGCCGATTGTCGGCCGTACCAAAGAAGAAGCGCGGGAAACCTGGTATCAGCTGAATCAACTGGTGGATATCGATAACGGCATTGAGCAGCTGTCGGCGCGCTTTGGTTTCGATTTGAGCGATTACCCGCTGGACGGCCCGGTGCCGAACGTGGGCGCCACCGAAGGCGGCCAAAGCCGCGTGAAACTGCTGACCGATCTGGCCGCGCGGGAAAACCTGACGCTGCGCGAGCTGGCGGCCGTCGCGGCCGGTTCGCGCGGCCACCGCGTGGTGGTAGGCACCGCCGAAGAGATCGCCGACGACTTCCAGCTATGGCTGGAACAGCAAGGCGCAGACGGCTTCAACATCATGCCGGCGGTGTTGCCCAACCAACTGGAACTGTTCGTCGAGCTGGTGATCCCGGAGCTGCGCCGCCGTGGCCTGTTCCGTGAGGAGTATCAGTATGCAACCCTGCGTGAAAACCTGGGCCTGCCTGAACCGGCAATCAACTTCGCTAACGTAAAATCGGCTTAATCCGCAGGGAAATCATGATGAAAACCACATTCAAACGCACCGTACTGTCCCTGCTGTTGGCTTCCTCCACGCTGGCGCCGTTGGCCGCCGGTCATGCCGCTGAAGGCGATGTTCCCTTCAAGGCGGCGGTGAAAGCTGCCGCCGATCCGGCGCTGCACGACAGCCTGCCTGAATCAATCAAAAAGGCCGGCTATATCGTTGCCGGCACCAACCCGAACACCCCGCCGACCACTTTTTACCAGGCGGACAACAAAACGCTGGCCGGGCGTGAAATCGACGTGATGAGCGCGATTGCCGATCGCCTGGGCGTGGCGATCCACTGGAAGGACACCGGCGGTTTCGACAACATCATCCCCGGCCTGAAGTCCGGCCGTTATGACGTCGCGCTGGCCAACATTGACGCCAACAAAAAGCGCTTCCAGCAGGTGGACTTCGTCGGCTATTACAACGCTTCCAAGCTGGCCTTGATCGCCCGCAAAGACGCTGCGCTTGGCCCTTACACCGAGCTGGCCCAGTTGTGCGGCCAGACCGTTGGCGCCGGCGCAGGTACCTCGCAAATAACTCGCCTGCAGCAGGCCAGCGATCAATGCGTCGCCGCCGACAAACCGGCCATCACCATGCCGATCTTCCCGGACCGCCCGGCCGGGGTGCAAGCGGTGATCAGCGGCCGCGTGCCGATGTTTTTCGGCCCGTATGAAGGGCTGCGCTACCAGGCCACCCACGTCAAACCGCTGACGCTGGCCGGTGATATCAACATCGACGGCACCACGGTGGCTATCGCCCTGCCGAAAGGCTCCGAACTGGTGAAACCGGTGCAGGCAGCGCTAAATTCACTGATCGCCGACGGCAGCTACCAGAAAATCCTCGACGGCTGGGATATCGGTTTTGGTGCAGTGAAAACCGCCGGCATCAATGAAGAGATCGCAAAATGAGTGGGCAATACCCTGTCGACGACGCGGAACTGAGCATCGTCGGCCACCGGCATTACGGACGCTGGCTCAGCGCCCTGGTTGTGCTGCTGATCGTCGGCGTTATCGTCAATTCCATGCTGCACAACCCGCGCTTTGAATGGTCGGTGGTGGCGGAAAACCTCACCGAGGCGTCCATCCTCAACGGCGTGCTCATGACGCTGAAGCTGACGGTGATTTCGGTGGTGTTCGGCTTCGCCGGCGGCGTGCTGCTGGCGCTGATGCGCCTGTCGGCCAATCCGGTATTGGTGGCGGTAAGCTGGTTCTACACCTGGTTCTTCCGTGCAGTGCCGATGCTGGTGCAGCTGTTCCTGTGGTACAACATCGCCGCGCTTTATCCCCGCATCAGCTTGTGGATCCCGTTTCTGGGCGAAGTCGCCAGCGCGCCGACCAATACCCTTATCAGCACCTTCAGCGCCGCGGTGATTGCGCTGGTGATGCATCAGTCGGCCTATGCGGCGGAAATTGTGCGCGCAGGCATCCAAAGCGTCAGCAGCGGCCAGTTGGAAGCCGCCAAAGCGCTGGGCTACCGTCGTGGGCAAATCCTGTGGCGCGTGGTATTACCGCAGGCGATGCGCACCATCCTGCCGCCGGCGGGCAATGAAGTGATCGGGCAGTTGAAAACCACCGCGGTGGTGTCGGTGATTGCCCTGCAGGACGTGCTGTATTCGGCGCAGATCATTTACCAACGCACCTACGAGGTCATCCCGCTGTTGCTGGTCGCCACCCTGTGGTATCTGGCCATGACTTCGATTCTGTCAATTGGTCAATACTACGTGGAGCGCTATTTTGGGCGCGGCACGCAGGCAACGCGCAGCGGCCGGTTCTTCCTCAACCGCAAAGCCCCTCAGGGAGGTGAACAATGAGCGCATCCATCCACATCAACCGGGTGCGGAAATCCTTTTCCGGCACCGAAGTGTTGAAAAACATCAGCCTGACCATTCCGGCAGGTTCGGTAACGGTGATCCTCGGCCCTTCCGGCTCCGGCAAATCCACCCTGTTGCGCTGCATCAACCACCTGGAAAAGCTGGACGGCGGCACCATTCGCGTTGGCGAACAGCTGATCGGCTATCGTCAAAAAGGCCGGCATCTATACGAGCTGAAAGAAGCCGAGGTGGCCGAACAGCGTAAAAGCATCGGTATGGTATTTCAGCAGTTCAACTTGTTTGCGCACCGCACCGTGTTGCAAAACGTCAGCGACGCGCCGCTGCGGGTGAAAAAGGAAAAAAAAGCCGAGGTGCAGGAACGGGCGAAGCAGCTGCTGGCCCGCGTCGGGCTGGAACATCGCATCAACGCCTGGCCGCGTGAACTGTCCGGCGGCCAGCAGCAACGCGTCGCCATCGCCCGCGCGCTGGCGATGAACCCGCAGGTGTTACTGTTTGATGAACCGACCTCCGCGCTCGATCCTGAATTGGTTGGCGAAGTGCTGCAGGTGATGAAAGACTTGGCGCATTCGGGCATGACCATGGTGGTGGTCACGCACGAAATCGGCTTCGCCCGCGAAGTGGCCGACCAGATTGTCTTTATGGATCAGGGAAAGGTGGTTGAAACGGGCAGCGTGCAGCAGGTTCTGGATGCGCCGGGACATGAGAGGACGCGCAACTTCCTGGCGACGGTATTGTAACCCTCCGTCAGGGGGCGTTGCGTCCCCTGACGTTCAAATTCAGCCGTTATTTTTTCTGCCGATAGCGGAAAAGACGTTGAACACTTCACCCAGGCCGTAAATCGCGCCGAGCAAGACGGCCACCATTACCGGCACCAGGACCACCACGGTGGCCAAGCTTTCAATCATTTCTAACATCGTTCTCTCCTGGTTTATAAGCACAGCGAATCTGCGCCGGAAGAAAAGGTTTCCGGCCAAACGGTCGATTATCGTGGGGAGGCAGTCTAAAACGTGAGCTACATCACACTTGATGCGAGCTAATGTAACTTACACAATTACATTAACGCAATGCAAAAAATGCTCTGCGCGGAACGGGGTTTGGCGTGATTTTTTATTGCGTATCTGCTTGATATTGCGGTGAACAAGGGACGAAGGGATAGCCGGCGCGCAGCTCAACCTGCCCGGCCATTTCGGCGATGCTGGTCTGCGCCAGGCTGGCTTCCAGCGCGTGACCGACGCGCGCAAACTCTTGCTCCAGCACCGGGGTAATGGCGTGGCCGATATAGCACGCCTCGTTAGGCCGGGTGCGATGCAGCGTGAAATAAGGTTGATCCTCCACCGCGCGATACACGTCCAGCAGAGAAATCGCTTCCGCCGGCCGCGCCAACAGCGCCCCGCCGCCTTGCCCCATCTGTGAATAGGTCAGCCCCGCCTCCGCCAACGCCCCGAGAATGCGCCGCACCACCGTCGGATTGGTGTTGACGCTGCGGGCGATATCTTCGGAACGCACCGTCTGGCCGCGACACAGCGTGATGTTGGTCAGAATATGGATGGCAACGGCAAATCGCGTAGAGGTAGACACCTTGGCACCTGCTCAGAGTTTCGCTTATATCGGATTAAAACATAAGGAAAGCGTATCAATTCCCGGTAATACACATAATGAGTAGGGATAAGTGGAATGTCAACCTGCCCCCGCCCGAAGGCGGCGGCGGCTCAGGCTTCGGTACGGATCGCCGTGACTTTGTCGGGATAAAATGCCAGATAATCCTTGATCGCCACCACGGCGTTGTAAGGCATTTCATAGCTCCAGGCCACATTGTCCCCCTGCGGGCCGTTCAGCGTGAGGGAGAAATAACTGCAGTCGCCCTTATAAGTGCAGTAGCTCACGTGCGTGCTTTTATGCAGCAGCGCCATATTCACATCCTCACGCGGAAAGTAAAACACCGGCGGATAGTTGGCTTCCTGCAAGATGAGCACATGACGGCTGTCGGCCAGGATTTGGCCGGCGCCGCGCACCACGACCCGCGTCGGATGGCGGGTCAGCGTAATCGGATGGTCCGGGCCGGGAATTTTCACCGGTTTGCCGGATGCGGAAACGAGCTCGGACATGGCGGCCTCCAGCGTGTGCGCCCCGCCCCTCGTGAGGCGTCTTCCCAGTATAGCCGAACGGTTTTGCCGACGGCCGCACATTCGGCGAGCGATCGCTTTTCACCGCGCCAAAATTAAGAATTTTTACCTGTTCGATTTTCTTTCGGAGGAATACATTCATCCCAACTTCTACCGGCGAGTTAATCGGATTATTTTTAATCCATTAATTAGCCAATTTACCAGGAACTCATTATGAATATTAAACGTGCCGCGGGTGTGTTGGTGGTGGTAATGGCGACGCTTTCCGTTACCGCATGTGGGCATATGTCCAATCGCGATCGCAACACGGCGATCGGTGCGGGCGTCGGCGCCGTGGGCGGCGCGGTATTGACCGACGGCAGCACGCTGGGCACCCTCGGCGGCGCAGCGCTGGGCGGCATCATCGGCCACCAGACCAGCCGTTAATTCTCCCGCCAAAAATAACCTCCGCAGGCCGACGTTTTTTTAATCCACACGCGCCGGCCTGCTTTATTTACTCCGCTGAAATTCCTCAGGGAGCGAACCTAAATAAATAACGTTAAGCGCGGCTTTATTATTCATTCACCTGCGCCAGGGTTATTTATTGCGCCGGCAGCCTGAAACGCGCCATCGCTTTTTCCAATCGTTCCGATTCGCCCTGCAGCAACTGCGAAGCCTCGGTCACCGCGTTCACCACGGAGCCAGTTTGCCGCGCCACCTGATTCAGCCCGGCGATGCGCGCCGTCACGTCCTGAATGCTCTCCCCCTGATTGAGCGACGCCAGCGAGATCTCCCCCATCAGTGCGCTAAACGTGTTCACCAGATCGATAATTTGACGCAAATTGCCCGCCAGCAGCTCTACCGCTTGCGACCCCTGATCGATTTGCTGCAACGAACGGTTGATCAGCTGCTGAATATCGCGCGTAGAATGGCTGCTCTTCTGCGCCAGCAGGCCCACTTCTTTAGCGACAATGGCGAAACCGCGGCCGTGAACGCCGGCGTGCGCGGCCTCGATCGCCGCATTCAGCGCCAGAATATTGGTCTGAAACGCCACGCTGTCGATCAGCGCCACAATGCCGCGCATCTCGGCCGATTGGTTGACGATCCCTTGCATCGAGACGTTGACGGTTTGCATCATCTTTTCACCGGCGCCGGCGCACTGCCTGGCCTGTTCGGTGCGTTGATTGGCCAGCTGCGCGTATTGGCCGTTTTCTTCCACCCGCGCCGCCAACTGCTGCACGTGCTCGGTCGCCAACTGCAATTCGCCGTCCTGCTTCGCCGACTGCGCCGTCAACTGTCGATTGCCGTCCGCCAGCCGCCCGACGCCGTTCAGGATCCCGCTCGCCGCATCGCGCACCTCACTCACCAGCCGCTGTAGGCCGTTTTGCATGTGGCCAATGCTGGTTTGCAACTGACGCATTTCGCGGTTAACCGCCCGTTCAGGCGGCAACGGCCGCGAAAGATCGCCGGCGGCCAGCACGTTGAGATGGGCGATCGCCCTTTGCAACGGTGCAATCACCCAACGAGCAACGCCGAACCACACGCCCAAGGCGATCAGCGCCAACGCCACGAGCGCGCCGAGCGCATAGGTTTTGGCCTGCTCCAGCGCCGCCAATTGCCGCACGTTGACGTCATCGCCGCGTCGTTCGTTCAGCGCCTGATAAGCGAGATACTTCTCGTTGAAATCCGCCTGAAAAGCCTGGATCGGCACGGCGAAAAACGCATCGATGCTGTCGCTGCGTTGCAGCCCTTGCGCCTGCTCCTTCAGACCGTCATAGAACAGGCGATAACTGCCTTTCAGGGCGTCAGCGGCCTCGGGCGCCGTCGCGCTCAGGCGCTCAAACCGGGCGAAGGCCTGCTCTGAAGCCTGCAGCGCCGCCAGCGATTCATCCAGCAGGCTATGCCAGCTGCCGTCGGAACCGGTGGCTTTATCCTGCAGATAGTAAATGCCCGCACGGTTCAGGGTATCGCTGGCCGTCAGCAGCGACAGCCTGGCGCGATCCATCGCCGCCTGCTGGCGATGCAAGGCGTCGCCCGTCACCAGGTTAATCTTGGCGTCGCGCAGAATATTGGAAATAAATACGGTGGAAAACAATTGCAGCAGAGAAAATAGCGCGATAACGCAAATTACGCCGCTTAATAACCCCATGCTTTTGCCGAAGCCAAACGCGCGCGGCAGCGCGGGCGCAGGTTTTGCCCCGCGGCCAAGTGTCAGTTTTATGTTCATGATTTTTAGTCGGTAATACCAGGATGCCGCGAGTCTAACGAGCATTGATGACACGACGATTACAGCCGCCCATAGGCGGGTGTTGCCGGGTTCGGAATTCGTTGAAATCATGTCAAGGCGTGAACGAAAGAGGGAATTGTCTTGGTGAGAAAATAAGCTTCTCTGCGAATCGCCAAATAAGAAATATTATTTTAGAAACAGAGAAATTCATTCAAGTCGAATATCAATCAATACCTCAAGGCATATCCATAATAAATACTGCCGTAGGTCAAACTCGTTGTATTGAAGCGTGGGCCAGACATTTTCCGACCCACTCACTTCCCGCTTAAATCCTCACCCTTTAACCGACGACACCACATTGAGCGGCTGGGCATCCGGCAAGATATTCATGTGCTCCAGCACCTGGGCCATGATCTTGCCGAACACCGGCCCGGCTACCGAGCCGCCGAAGTGCTTGCCGGCTTTCGGGTTGTTGACCATCACCACCAGCGCCACCTGCGGATCGCTGGCCGGCGCCACGCCGGCGGTATAGTTGATATAGCCGCCGTCGTATTTGCCGCTGGGGCCCATTTTCTCGGCGGTACCGGTTTTGATCGCCAAACGGTAGCCGGGCACCGCAGCACTCACCCCGCTGCCGCCCGGCAAGGCGTCGCTTTCCATCATATGCACCACGGACCTGACCGTATCGGCCGGCAAAATGCGTTGCCCCATCACCGGCGGCGTCACCTTAGTGATCGACAGCGGCCGATAAATGCCGAAGGAACCGATCGCGGCATACTCGCGCGCCATTTGCAGCGGCGTCACGCGCAGCCCATAACCGAAGGAGAACGTGGCGCGCTCGATATCGGCCCAGCGTTCACGATGCTGCGGCAGATAACCGCTGCTCTCGTTGCCGATGCCAAGCTCGGTCGGCCGCCCCAGGCCAAAGCTGCGGTAGACCGCCGGCAGCACCGTGGCCGGCAGCGCCAGCGCAATGTGCGATACCGCGATGTCGCTCGATTTTTGCAGCACGCCGGTGATGGTCAGCTTCGACCAGTGGCCGACGTCCTTGATCAGGTGACCGTTCACCCGATACGGCGTGGTGTCCAACACGGTATCCGGCCGGATCAGCTTATGTTCCAGCCCCACCATCACCACGACCGGCTTCACCGTCGAACCCGGTTCGAAGCTGTCGCTGCTGCACACGTTGCGGATATCTTTCGCCGGCGTGCTGCCATAGTTGTTCGGGTTGAACGACGGATAGCTGGCCATGCCGAGGATTTCGCCGGTGTCGATTTTCACCAGCACCGCGCAGCCGGAGTCGGCCTGGTTAGCCACCACGCCGTCGCGGATCTGCGCATAGAGCACGTACTGGATAAATTTGTCGATGCTGAGCGTCACATTCGGCGGTGGAACCGGATCCACGCTTTTAATCACGCCGATCACCGCACCGCTGCCGTCCTTCTGGTAGACCCGCAGGCCGTTTTTACCCTGCAGCAACGGGTTGAAGCCCAGCTCGATGCCCTCCAGCCCCTGATTGTCCTGGCCGACGATGCCGATCAGTCCGGCCGCGTCCTGGCCCATCGGATAGAAGCGGCTGAAATCCTGCTCGGTGCTGACGCCGGTCAGGTGCAGCTTGCTGATATAAGCGGCGTTGTCGTCCTCCACCTTGCGCGCCAGGTAGACAAAGCGTTTGTGCCCGTTGCTCTGGATCAGATGCTGCACGTCCGCCAGCGGGATCTTCAGCACGTTGGCCATGCTCTGCCAGCGTTCGTTGCCGGTATCGGTCTGGGTATCGAGAATATGCTTCGGATCCAGCACGATGTCTTTCGACGACACGCTGACCGCCAGCGCCTCATTGTTGCGATCGGTGATCATGGCGCGGTTGGTCGGCACTACCTGGGTGCGAATCGAGCGCTGATCTGCCTGGTTCGCCAACTGCTGGTGTTCCAGCAGTTGCAGGTAACCGACCCTGAACGCCAACAGAAAAAAACAGACCAGCATGCCGGCGCAAATCCAGCCGAAGCGAACTGTGGAATAGGTTTTACCGCTCTTTTTGGTCGATGGCGCCACTGTTGTGTTAACCCTGCGTTTTTATTCGGTTTATCGTGTTATTTCAGTCTACCTTGCCGGAAATGGTCAGGAGATTGCAGTTTGTAAGAAAGTAAAAACAAACCGCATCACCGTTGCACATCCGCACTGTCGTTTAACTGCGGTTTAGTTTGCGCCGCGTCGCCGGGCTGGGGCGCGTTGGCCGGATCGAAAATGTGGTCGAGGATCGCGCGCGCGGTCGGCCCCGCCACCACGCCGTCGCCGCCGCCGTTTTCCAGGATCAGCGCCATCGCCACCCGGGGGTTTTTGTAGGGGGCGAACAGCGTATAAAAGATATGATCGCGCAGCCGCACCGGAATCATTTTGGCGTTGTAAGTCTGGTTTTGCTTCAGGCTGAACACCTGCGAGGTGCCGGATTTAGCGGCAATCTGGTACGGCGCGTTATGGAACAGCTTGTATCCGGTGCCGTTCGGCAGGTTGGCCATGCCATACATGCCGTTGCGCACAATGCCCCAGTAAGGCGAACGGGGATCGCCAATCTGCAGCGCCTGCGTCGGCGGCTGATAACGCGTGACCCGGTTACCCTGCTGCAGCGAATACAGCAGGTGCGGCGTTTTCACCTTACCGTTGTTGATCAGCGTAGTCAGCGCTTTCACCATCTGAATAGGCGTCGCCACCCAATATCCCTGGCCGATGCCGACCGATACCGTATCCCCCTGATACCAGACTTTTTTGTGCACCCTCAGCTTCCAGTCGCGGCTTGGCAGCACGCCGCGGTACTCTTCGTTCAGATCGATGCCGGTCGACTGGCCGTAACCAAACTGGCTCAGCCAATGGTGAATGCGATCGATGCCCATCTCATACGCCACCTGATAAAAGAAGGTATCGGCGGACTCTTCTATCGCTTTGGTGACGTTGAGCATGCCGTGACCGGTCTTCAGCCAGTCGCGATAGCGCCGCTCGGTGCCGGGCAGCGTCCAGGTCGGCGCGCCGAAAAAGGTGGTGGTGGGCGTGATCACCCCGGCAAACAGCGCCGAAACCGCCATGTAGGGCTTCACCGTCGACGCCGGCGGGTACAGCCCCTGGGTGACGCGGTTGATGAGCGGCAGATCCGGGTTGCGGAGCAGCGCCTTATAGGCCTGATAGCCGATGCCTTTGACGAAGGGATTGGGATCGTAACTGGGGCTGGAGACCATCGCCAGAATGCCGCCGTCGCGCGGATCTTCCACCACCACCGCGGCGCGTTGCCCCTTCAGCACCGATTCGATGTACTGCTGCAGCGGTAGATCCAGCGTCAGGTAGATGTTTTTGCCGGCCTGCGGCGGCTGCTCCTTCAGCAAGCGGATCACCCGCCCGTGGTTATCCACCTCCACCTCCTGATAGCCGGTGGTGCCGTGCAGCTCGGACTCGTAATAGGCCTCGATGCCCTGTTTGCCGATGTTGCGATCGGCGGCATAGTTCTCGCTCAACCCGGCCTTGTCCAGGCGCTTGAGATCGCTGTCGTTGATCTTCGACACGTAACCCAGCACGTGCGCCAGCTGCGCGCCGTAAGGATATTCGCGCTGCTGATAGGTATCGATAGTCACCCCGTCGAAACGGTATTGATTGACGGCGAAACGCGCCACCTCGGTGTCGTTCAGCCCCGCTTTTAGCGTTATCGGCTTGTAGCGGCTGTTGTGGTGCATGTCGTCGCGAAACGCGCTGATATCTTCCGGCGTCAGATCGACGATCGGCGTCAACGCCTGCAGCAGCGCGGCCATGTCGGTGATTTTGCTGGGCGTGATCTCGATGCGATACAGTGTCACGTTTCGTACCAGCGGAATGCCGTTGCGATCGAAGATCAGCCCGCGGCTCGGGGCGATCGGCAACATCTTGATGTCATTCTGGTTGGAGCGCGTCTGGTAAAAGCCGTGCTGGCGAATTTGCAGCCGGTAGAGATTGACGACCAGCGCGCCGAAACAGACCACCACCAGCGCCAGCGCCACGGCCGCCCGGCGGATAAATAGCATCTCTTCCGCGGAGTGGTCGCGAATTTTTTCTTTTAACAGGGCCATGCGGAGCCGATACCTTTTGCGTCACATTTCCCCGCAAAATCAGGGAACTGAAAAGCCGGCAAGCATAGCGTTATCGGGCGCGACGCCCCATGAAAAGGTTGCTAATGAAATGGCATAACTGTTTCAGCATATTGGAATGTTACCGGCGGCGATTTTTTCACCGCGCGCCCCATTGAGCCGCCGTTCCTCTCAATGCTACAATGTGATCCTTATCACACTATTACCGTTATTCTCCTCCGCATTTTCCTGTCGGCGCCCTGCCGGATGCGGCTTTTTGTTACATAGGATCGAGTTCGATGAGTACCATTGCCACCGGTTTAATCATGATGCGCTGGGAGTTGCTGAGCGCCGTGATGATGTTCTTCGCCAGCCAGTTAAACGTCGTTTGCCGTAAAACCAGCCGCAATGGCATGGCGTTCATGTTCAGCAGCCTGGGCCTGTTTACCGCCTGCTGGTTCGTGATGGGCCTGATGGGCATTCACTTCACCCTCGAAGCCTTCGCCCAATTCTGGTCATCGGCCTGGGATCGCTACGTGGACGTGGTCAGCACCATGCCGGTCGATTGGCCGATGCCGTAATCTCGCCGCTGGGGGGCAACTCAGGCCGCCCCTGCAATCAGTCCGCTTCCGCAGACGGCGCCGCCGCCAGCCGCGCCATCAGCGCCCCCGCTTCGAGCAACAGCGCCTGCTCCCGCTCGGACAGACAGCTTTCCATCGCCGCCAGCAACCACGCCTCGCGTCGGGCGCGGCTTTGCTGCAGCAAACCCAGCCCGGCGGACGTCAGCCGCACCCGCACCCGGCGTTTGTCTTCGGCATCCGGTGTGCGCACCAGCAGCCCATCGGCTTCCAGCTCGCGCAACGCGGCCGCCAGGTTTGAGGAGCGCATACGCTCCGACTCCGCCAGCAACGACGGCGTCGCCTCGCCGCCATGGCGATCGATAGCCCCCAACAGCATCAGCTGGGCCCAGGATTTTTCGTCGCTGCGCGACTCGCGCCGCATGCGGCGCACCAGCGACATTAACTGCGTGCGCAGCAGCGTCACGTCTTCAGGATGATCTTTTTTCATTGGCATCAGTCGATAACGTCCAGTTTGTCCCTACTTTCACATCGCCGGATCGCGCCGTCAATGGCGCCCCGTTCGGCCACCGCGCGCTTCTGGCTTAACCCATTTATCTATGATAATATAGCTATTAATATATAGCAAAAAGACACTGCAGCCGGCAGGGTTACGTTTGCTCACGCATTTGCCCCCTCGCCGACTAATTTGCAGTGTTATTATTATTTTGCTTAACAAATCCCTCCTCATTCAACGTGGTACGATAAGCCGATGGAAGCGTGGAAAGTCAATCTGATCTCGGTCTGGCTCGGGTGTTTCTTCACCGGGCTGGCGATGAGCCAAATCCTCCCTTTTCTGCCGCTGTACGTCGAACAACTTGGCGTCAGCGATCATCAATCCCTCAGCCTGTGGTCCGGGCTGGTATTCAGCGGCACCTTTTTGGTCTCGGCGGTGGTGTCGCCGCTGTGGGGCAGCCTGGCCGACCGTAAGGGCCGTAAGCTGATGCTGCTGCGCGCTTCGCTGGGCATGGCGATCGTCATTGCGCTGCAGGGGCTGGCTACCAACGTGTGGCAGCTGTTCGCGCTGCGCGCCCTGATGGGGCTGACGTCCGGCTATATTCCCAACGCCATGGCGCTGGTCGCCTCGCAGGCGCCGCGCGATAAAAGCGGCTGGGCGCTGGGCACACTCTCGACCGGGCAGATCTCCGGCGTGATCGCCGGGCCGCTGCTGGGCGGGTTGATGGCCGACCATCTGGGGCTTCGGGTGGTGTTTTTCGTCACTTCCGGGCTGATGTTCGTCAGTTTCCTGGTGACGCTGTTCCTGATTAAAGAGCGGCGCATCACGGTGAAAAAAGCGGATCAGCTGAGCGGCAAGGCGGTATTCCGGTCGCTGCCCTATCCGGCGCTGATCGTCACCCTGTTCGTTTGCACCCTGATGATCCAGCTGGCCAACTCCTCCATCAGCCCGATCCTGACGCTGTTCATTCGCGAACTGTCGGGCAACGTCAGCAATATCGCCTTCGTCAGCGGCATGATCGCCGCCGTGCCCGGCATCGCGGCGCTGATCTCCGCGCCGCGCCTCGGGCGGCTCGGCGATCGCATCGGCACCGCGCGCATTCTGATCGCCGCGCTGCTGTTCACCACCGGCCTGTTCGCCGTGATGGCCTGGGTGAATACGCCGCTGCAGCTGGGCATTCTGCGCTTTCTGTTGGGCTTCGCCGATGGCGCGCTGATGCCGGCGGTGCAGGCGCTGCTGCTGAAGTATTCCTCCGATCAGGTGACCGGGCGCATCTTCGGCTATAACCAGTCATTTATGTATCTGGGCAACGTGGTCGGCCCGCTGCTGGGTTCGGGCATTTCGGCGATGATGGGGTTCCGTTGGGTGTTCGCCGTGACGGCAGTATTGGTGCTGTTCAATGCGCTGCAGCTGCGCCATCAGTTCAAAAAAGTGCAGCCTAAACGCGCGGGATAGCGGGGAATGCGAGGGAAGCGCCTCAAGCAGTGGCGGGACAATGACGCCCATCAACCGTGCCGCCACTGCCAAAGGCGGCCGTAGCCTACTCGACGCGATGAACGTTTGGTATTTATGTAAGTAAATAAAGTGTTGCAGGCGCGTAGAGGGCCGCCGCAGCGGCCCTTTTGCATCAGAACATGGTGTTGTCGTTGGCCGATTTTTCCGGCACATCCTGATTGACGTCCCAATGCTCGGTGATTTTCCCCTGATCGTTCACCCGATAAATATCCACACTGGCAGTGCCGCGATCCTGCGGGTTATTTTGATATTTGACGTGAACGTAGACCAGATCGCCGTTGACCGCGCTGCGGTATATTTTAGCGCTGTACTGCGGGTTGTCTTTGAAGGTCTGGCTGAAGAAATCGAGGAACGGCTTGATGCCGTCGCCGACGAACGGGTTATGCTGCTTGTAGTTTTCCACAATCAGCTTCCGCGCCACGCCGATGTCATGGCGGTTGAAGAAGCCCGCGTACAGATCTTCCACCACCTTCAGCTTTTGCTGAGCATGATGATAACCGCCCTTGCCGGCCGATTTGTAAGACGCCGCCTGATCCGTTGACAGCGCCGGGTAACTCGCCAGCAGGCCGCCGACGATCGCACAGGTGATCAATGCCTTTTTCATAACTGCTCCTTAGTTTCCTGAGTGACCTACAATTTTCAGCTGCCCTTTCAGATGGGTGAAGCTGCCGTCCTTGGCGGCGATGTTGGTGTACACCTCGCCGCGCTCGAAGTCCTCGATATGCGTCACGTTGTCGCCGGACTGCGGCTCATGCCAGTAGACCATGTAGACCTTCGGCCGAATTTCCACCGCGGTGTACTGCACGGTATCGGTGATGCCCTGCGACGCCTCGCCGATGCCGGTGAAGGTCATGGTCTTGTCATCGGTAAAATCCAGCTTGAAGGCGAAATCGCCAAAGGTCACCTGCACCACTTTACCAACCGCAATAAACTGCCCGTGTTTTTCCGTCATCGTCGCCGCCTTACTGTTTGTCAGGGAGGTTTGCGCCGCCGTAGCGGCAGGCAATGCCAGGGGGAAAGTCAGGGCTATCGCCAGCGCGATACCCGTTCGCTTCACTGTTTTCATCGTTCCTTCTCCTTTCCGTGGTTGAAAACGAGAATCATTATTATTTCTTAACGGTTAGCGGAAATATAAGAATAATCTCTATTCCCATCAGGCACCTGACGACGCCAAAAGAGGGTGAAAAATCGCCGTGAAATGGCGTGGCAATAGCGCGTTCTGACCCTTGGTTTTTACGCAATGAACGGGATTACTGTTTTCAGGATGAGGGATAGCTCGGGGATTCGGTAGGTCTATAGCGCAGATAGCTTTAAGCTAATGCGAATTTGTTCTTAAGCCGCCCGCCGCAGGGAGAACGGCGGCGGGCGGCGCGGCGTTTAACGCAGCCAGGGCGTATAGGTGACGCCAACCAGCAATCCTTCCGGGCTGAGCAACCGGGTAACGCTTTGCCCCCACGGCTCTTCACGGTTGGCGACCAGCAGCCGATAACCGCGATCGATTAGCCCTTGGGTGGCTATCGCCATGTCGGCCACGTCAAATTCGATCCACGCCTGCGGCGCCGCGAGATCCGCCGGCCAGCGCTCGTCGCCAAAACAGGACTGCGCCGCCTGCGCCAGCGGCCACAGGGCGAAGTGTTTCACCCCGTCCAGCGCGCCCTGCTCGGCCAGCAGATAGCTCTCGTTGCCCGGCATCGGCTTGAGCGGCAACCCCAGCGCCTCGACATAAAACGCCTTGCTCGCGTCGCTCTCACGCGTGATCGGCCCGAATCCGGCGACGAACAACACGCCCAGGCCCGCAAATTGTTGATCCATGCTTGCACTCCCTTCCGGTTAGCACCCCTGCCGCACCTGCAGCGGAGCAAATCCATAGGCCGCCTTGAAGCGGTTGCTGAAATGGCTGGCGGAGCTGAAGCCGCACGCCAGCGCGATCTCGGTGATCGGCTGTTGGCTATGCCGCAACAGCTGTTCCGCCCGTTGCAGCCGCGCGCGCATCACGAACTGGTGCGGCGCCAGGCCGGTGGCATGCTTGAACATGCGGGCGAAGTGGTACTCGCTCAATCCGGCCTGCGCCGCCAGATCGGCCAGCAGCAGCGGCCGATCGAGATGGCTTGCGATATATTCCCGCACCCGCCTGGCTACCGCGGGGGCCAGGCCGCCGCGCGCCTGCGGCAGCGTCCACTGCAGCTGGCTGTAGCGTTGGATCAGGTGCGACATCAGCAGGTTCGACGCGCTGCTGAGCGCCAGCAGATTGGCGCTGTCCCGCCAGTCGCAGTTAAGCAAAAACTGGCGATACAGCAGCGTAATTTGCGGATCTTCGCCAAAGCTGCGCGGCTCTACGTTGATCGCCGCCGGGCTGCGATCCCAGGTTTGCTCCGCCAGCCGGCGCAAATGCCCGTCGGTGCAATACAGATGCACGAACGACAGATCGCTGCGCACATCCCAGGTAGATGCATACTGGCGCGGCATGATGCAGAACCGATCCGGCCCGCCGCCGTTGCGCCAGCCGCCCGGCACCTGCTGGTAACACTCATAGCCGTCGGCGACGTACAGGCTCAGGGTATGGTGGTCGGCGCTCTCCTGCGTGACGCGATCGTTGCAGTTGGACCAGGCGGCCAGCTCCACGCCGGTGCCCAGCAGCACGCTGCCGTGCAACCGCGCTTTATGCTCACGCAGTGTTTCAAACGCCTGATAGTTGGACATCACCGGCCCCGTTGTTCGACATGCCGACAGTGTAAAGAGTGGCGCCTCGGCATGCCAGCGGCCGCCCCGCGCTTTTGGCAAAAAAAGCGCAAGAATATGCAACTGGGCGCAAGGCGCTGCAAGCGCGGCCGCACGCCAAAGCGGATACTGCGCCATCGGCTTTTTCGGAGTGAATAGAATGAATGCGCTGTTGTACCTCGCCGTGGTGCTGATTTGGGGCACCACCTGGATTGCGATCACCCTGCAACAAGAAGGCCCGGTGGCTATTCCCGTCTCGATCGCTTACCGCTTCGCCATTTCCGCCGCGGTGATGTTCGCCGTGCTGTTGCTAACGCGCCGCCTGCGCCGCATCGCCCCGCGCGATCATTTGTTCTGCGTGTTGCAGGGCTGCTGCGTGTTCGGTTTCAACTTCTTCTGCTTTTACCACGCGGCGGCTTATATCAGCAGCGGGCTGGAATCGGTGATCTTCTCGATGGCGGTGCTGTTCAATGCCCTCAACAGCCTGCTGTTTTTCCGCCAGCGCCCCAGCCCCAACCTGCTGCCGGCGGCGCTGCTGGGGTTGACCGGCATCGTGGCGCTGTTCTGGCAAGACCTGGCCGCCACCCGCATGGCGCCGGAGCTGCTCAAAGGCATCGGTCTGAGCGCGCTCGGCACCTACGGCTTCTCGCTGGGCAATATGATCAGCGCGCGTCATCAGCGCCGCGGGCTGGATATCTTTTCCACCAACACCTACGCCATGACCTACGGCGCGATGCTGATGGCGCTGATCGCCCTGGCGCAAGGCGCATCGTTCCAGATCGAATTCAGCAGCCGCTATATCGGCTCCCTGCTGTACCTGGCTGTCTTCGGATCGGTGATCGCCTTCGCCGCCTACTTCAGCCTGCTCGGCCGCATCGGCGCCGGCGCGGCGGCTTACAGCACCCTGCTGTTCCCGCTGGTGGCGCTGACCATCTCGACGATCTACGAAGGCTACCAGTGGCACTTCAACGCCGTGCTGGGGCTGTGCCTGATTCTGCTGGGCAACCTGGTGATGTTCGCCAAGCCGGGGCTGAGGTGGCGACGGGCTGGAATGCCAAAACAAAATTCAACCCTTTGAAGCCATTGGCGAATATCGTTATCATCAGGTTTTGTTGATAACGGATGATGGCCAATGCTCAGAAGCGATGATGTGACACCCCGCGCCTACAAACAGGTGGACGTTTTCACCGCCACGCCGCTGCTCGGCAATCCTGTGGCGGTGGTGCTGGAAGCCGAAGGGCTGAACGACGCGCAGATGCTGGCATTGGCCCGTTGGACCAACCTTTCGGAAACCACCTTTGTGCTTAAACCGACGCACCCGGCGGCGGATTATAAGGTGCGCATCTTCACTACCGAAAAAGAGCTGCCCTTCGCCGGCCACCCGACGCTGGGCACCGCACACGCCCTGCTGGAAGCCGGATTGGCGCCTAAACGCCCCGGAACGGTGATGCAGGAATGCGGCGTCGGCCTGGTGGCGATCAATATCCTGCCGGAAGGCGCATTGGCGTTCGCCGCGCCCGAAGTCAGTTTTCGCGCGATGGCGGTTGAGGAAACAGAACGGCTGATGGCCGCTTTACAGCCGGCGGTGATTGAAGCCGATACCCTGCCGGTTATTGTCGACATGGGCATCCGCTGGCTGATGATGCGCCTGCCGGATGCGCAATCTTGCCTGGCGGTGATGCCGGATCAGGCTATGATCGAACAGTTGCAAACCGCCTGTGATGTGGATGGCGTAGTGATTTATGGCGCCTGTTCTGCGGCCGAACCGGCAGATTACGAAATGCGCGCATTTATGGTGGAATGCGGCGCCTTGATCGAAGATCCGGTAACGGGCAGCGCCAACGCCTGCCTGGCGCGCTTACTGAAGGCCAACCGCTTCCCCGACGGCGATTGGACCGCGCATGGCTATCTGGTGCGCCAGGGCACCCAACTGAAGCGAGATGGCCGCGTGAGCGTGCGCTTTATTGACGGCGAGCCCTGGATCGGCGGGCAGTGCTGCACCCTGATTAACGGCACATTGGGTATTTAGTTTGGGGATGTAGGATAAGGAAGGCGTTGGACATTTGGAGGGGTGTTTACCCTATCGGATCGCGATTCATGAATTGCTAAAAACAAAGCTTTCCTCTGCTAAGTTATGTTCTTTCCTATGTTGCACATCCCAGTCAAAGTAGCCATCAGGCTGTTTGGATTCTACGCCTTTCAGCCAATACTGTTCACCATAAGCTATCAGCATTGCCCAATGATATTCAATTTCATGGCTCCTGAGACAGACAGCCGTATAACTGTTGATAGGTTTGCACACTAAGCTCGATGATAAAACCAATAACTCCGCGTCACTTTCAGACTTTTGCGCATATTTAACAATGATCGCTTTAAGCATTTCCACCCAAGTATAAAAATTGAAAACTACAGTTTCATTCGAGTCATTCTCATCTCGAAAAAGGATACCATCAACCAGGCTAGATTTGTTAATCATTGGTAATCTGCATCAAATTAAAAACTCATTGATTATTAGGCTTAATACTAATGATGTCAATTAGAAAAATATCACTCATTTATTTTTCAGAAAAATATCATTGTCAGCGATACCGAAGTCAAGATAAAAACCCAACGTGGACTTTATATGCAGCCGACCGTTTAACCTTATAACATCAAGAAATGGGTTAGAGGTCGTAGAGTACATGAACCATTTCAATTTATTATACTTATCTGCTCTGACAATAAAACCATCACTCCCCATTTCGCCCTCCCCGCAAAATAAAACGTCACCATCAGGAAGCAATACCTTGTTGTTTATTTGAATTTCAGACCACAAATCATCACGTTTCTTAATGAATGAGCTTAACGAAATAACACTCCCATATGAAATGCCATACTCCTTATTAAAAGTATTTTTGAAGCCATCACTTTCTTCAGAGTAAATATTTATCTCTCTTGCTGTATTGTTTTTACTTGCGATGAGATCCACTCCAATTAACTGACCATGCTCCCATTTCTCTTGTATTTTCTTGATATCCATTTTACTTCCCGCCAATTATTTTATCAATTTTTGACCGCCACAAAAGCACCCACCTATTTTCCAATGCCACAGAGTAGTTTTCAATTAAATAATAGTCATTTTCATCATTATGGGATGTAAAACACTGATCAACACCATTGACAATCCATGATAGCAAATTTAAAACATCCTTATCACATTCGTTTTCTTTTAAAAATGCCCCTGAATTATTTATTAAGTCACTTAACAGCTTTTCATCAAAGAACGACCTCTCAAAAAGCGAGTGGCAAAAAGTCCCTTCAATCAAGTCATTTTTGTTATTCATAACATCAAGCTTTAATTCCTTGCTCACATTGAACTCCTAATCATTCCATGGTTTTTTTCTATGAAATCAAAAAGCCAAAAAAACTCTTTGGCTCTAAATACAGTGAATTTTCATGGTCACCATCTTTATAGCTGACGATGAACACTGAGAACGGTTCTTCACTATAATTCACTGCAATTATTTTAACTTCCTGTTCAGTTTTAAAAGCTTGTGAATAGATTGACATCACGGAAAATTGATCATCCACATCTACTTCAAACCACGGAGAGATGTTTTCAACTAAATGTGAATTAACAACCCCATCATCATCAATGTAAAATTCAAATATAACCTCACCGGATATAAAGTAAACCCTGTCATACATCGGATGAAAAACCGGTGGTGTATCCGAATCTATGTAACCAGTAGCAATTATATCACCCACCCCATATTTAATTATATTCTCACTAAATTCACTCATATGTTCCATAAGCTAACGCCAGAATGAAAAATCAGATACGAAAATTTCGTTTATTATCACCCCGCCAGGAATATCGTTTATCGCATCGGCAATCTCATCATATGGGCATGGGAGGATAAACGAAATACCAAAGTCATCATTAATAACTATTGAACCATTGTATATTTTCTGTGATATCGTCAGCTTGATTATATCTGTTATTTCCATTCCGGGGAATATGATTCCATTGTAGCCCCCTTGGTAATGAGCATTACATCCAAGTGACAAAATGACACCGTCTTTATCAGTTATGACGGATAAGGTATTATCGGCTGTATATGACTTTCGCTCACTCCCGTCAGGTAGGGAGTGATTTTTAATCTTAACGCTAAATCTGGATTGCATCTCATTAATATATAATGAAATATTTTCATTTAGAACGACATTCCCTATGGAAACACCAGACACAATCCTAGCGTTAAAATCAATCATGTTAGATACCGTAATATTAAATTATTTATCAATGTGTACGGATGGATATTTGAAAATTTTCAAATCTGCTCGTTTAGATAATTTTCATTCTAAACATTCAGAACCGACTGAGAATTGTCGGCTCTAGCAACATCACTTGTTTTAATCATTAAAAACTAGAGTATTTCTCTCAAGATTGTGATCTTTTATATAGCTATCCTCCCATTCAAAATAATCATCCGGTGCTGTACGAGGAAAACCCTTCTCAAAATATCTATCACCATGTGACATTACCATACCCCAATAATATTCATCCTCATGACCTAACATACAGGCCTCCATGAAATTCTTGGGTGGTGTCGTAAACATAGGTGTATTGTTAATTATGTAACTTGCTTCCTCTTCACTTTTTCTTCCATAAAAAACAATTACTCCATAAATAATATGGACCCAAGAATAAAAATTCATAATGACACTTTCATTTTTATTGGATTCATTCACAAACACCAATCCATCTTTTAGTTCATTTCGTTCAATCATGTTACTTACATCCTGATTTGTATTTATTGAATGTTGTTGCTGCTTTATCACTATATATTGCAAATTGGGAACCACCAGCCTTAGGTTTACCCCCTCTCCTGAAATCTTTTAAATTCAATAGCATAGGGCCACTCACGGCATCATATGAATGTGCAAGAGTTCCTGCTCTAGCCTTCGTGACAAACTCAGCCCACTCTGCATTTGCTGAACCAAACGTTTTAATATTAAGTTTGGCTAATTCTGAATTTGGCACATCAAATTGAGTTATAGACATATTTCGGTCGGTTCTCATCTGAGCCCACCTTTCCGCTTGAGCTCTATCAGTCGTAACATAGAATCCACCTTTGCCTGCTGGATCAAAGTCTTTTAGTCCGTTTCCATAAGAAGGGTCTATTGCTCCTTTAATATCACCAGCATGATAGAATGTCGTTACATCCTCATTTGTCAACCCCAGCGGATCCACCCACATCAGCGGGTTCGGCGCATACTGATACAGGTTCAACCCGCCGCGCAACCCTATCGGATCCTGCGTGGTGAAACGCCCCACCTCGGGTTCGTAGTAGCGGAACAGGTTGTAGTGCAGGCCGCTTTCGTCGTCCTGATATTGCCCGGCGTAACGCAACGGCTGCTGATATTGCGCGCCCTGCCGCTTCGCCGCGCCGGCCACCGTCTGGCCCTGCAGCTTGCCGAAGGTGTCGTATTGCCCGGACCAGCACAGGTTGCCCGCCGCGTCGGTCACCTCCAGCGGCGCGCTGTTCAGATCGGTGTGATGCCAGTAAATATCCGCCGAGCGGCTGTCGCCCGCCTGCTCCAGCGCCGCCAGCGGGCTCCAGGGGCTGGCCGGATCGTAGCTCCAGCTGCGGCGGCTGCCATCGTCGCGCTGCTCCTGCAGCAATCGGTAGCCCTGCCACAGGAAACGGGTCGTCTGTTCGGTTTTGCCCTTGTAGCGCACCGCCTTGCGGCTGCGGCGGCCCAGCGCGTCGTAATGATACTGCGCCTCGAACTCGCCCTGCGGGCCGCGGCCGCGCGCCTGCACCAGCCGGTTGTCGGCGTCGTAGCGGTAGTGCTGTTCATACAGGCCGTTGCGCCGGCTGATCAGGTTGCCCCAGGCGTCATAACGGTAAAACAGTTTTTGCCAGTGCGTCAGCCGGTTATCGGCGATCGGCGCCAGTGGCAGGTGCGCGTCGATGTCGCTCTGCGGGCTGCGCTCGCCCAGCAGGTTATCCGCCAGATCGTACACCAGCCGCGCGCCCGGTTTGCCCTGATTGGGTTCGCGGTGTTGCAGCAGGCGGCCTTCGGCGTCGTAACCGTAGTGCACTTCGCCGCGCAGCGCGTCGCTCACCCCGGCCAGCTCGCCGCGGCCGGTGTAGCGATAAGCGCGCCACAGCACGCCGTCTTCCGGCCGGGTCAGTTTGTCGTGGCCGAAGGCGCTGCTCTGCCAGCTGCGGCGGCCCATGGCGTCGTAACGCCGCTGCTGCTGCAGCGCGCCCTGGCTGCGGCCGGTTTCCCGGTGCAGGCGATCGCGGGTGAACTCGCTCACCACCTGCTGGTTGAATTTGATGGCGCTGGCGTGGCCGGAACCGTAATACAGCCACTGCAGGCGATCGCCCTGGGGCAGCGTCAGCGCCTGCAGGTTGGCCAGCGCATCCCATTGGTATTGCAGTTCGCCATTCACGCCCTGCTCGCCGAGCAGCCGCCCGGCGGCGTCATAGCGCATCTGCACGCTGTCCGGCTCGATGCCCAGCGCCACGCCGCTCGCCGTCGGCAGGCGGTTCAGCTCGCGCAGCCGCCCCATGGCGTCGAAACGGTAATGCCATTCCGCGCTGGCGTTGCCGCGCCAGACCAGTTGCCCGGCCTCGTCGAAGCGGAAGCGCTGTTCGCGCTGCGTCAGCTCGCCCGCGCTGCCCGGCAAGCCGACCTCACGGTGCTCTTCCAGCAGCCCGGCCGCGCCGTAGCGATAATAATGGCGGGTGTCGTCCGGGCGCTCTTCGGTCAGCACGCGGCCCACCGCATCGTAGCTGAAGCGGTAGTCGCCGCCGTTGCCGTTCTCCAGCCGCGTCAGCCAGCCCTGCGGGCTGTAGTGATAGCGCCGGGTGCGGTTGATGCGATCGGTGATGCTGACCGGTAGCCCCAGGGCGTTGTACTGCCAGCGGGTCAGGCTGCCCAGCGCGTCCTGATGTTCGGCCAGCTGGCCGTGCGCGTTCCAGTTAAAGCGCTCTTCGCCGCCGTCCGGGTGGATCAGGGTATGCAGGCGGCCGCCGTTATCCCACCGGTAGCGCGTCTGGTGGCCTTCGGCATCGGTCTGCGCCGTCAGTTGCCCCAGCGCATCGTAGGTATAAGCCGTGACGCTGCCGGAACAGTCGGTGTAGCGCGTCAGCTGGCCGCGGGCGTCCCACTCCAGCTTCACTTCCCCGCCCAGCGCGTCGATCACACTGGCCGGCAGGCTCTCTTCGTCATCCGGATAGCGGTAGAGCGTGGCATTGCCCAGCGCATCGACATAGCGCGTCGGGCGCCCCAGCGTGTCCCAGTGCTGCGCTTCGCTGCTGCCGTCCGGGTATGCGACGGCGAACAGCCGGCCGCTGTTGCGCGAATATTGATAGCGCGTCACGCGGCCGAGCGGATCGGTCTCCGACAGCAGGCGGCCATAAGGATCCCATTCGCTCCGGCGCTGCGCGCCGCCGGGCAGCAGCACGCTGCACAGTTCGCCGCGTTGGTAGATAAAGCCGTAGCGGCGCTGGTCGAAATCGGTGTACTGCGCCACGTTGTCGTCGTCATCCAGCCGCCACTCCGCCCGTTTGCCGTCTCCGCGCACCGCGCTGCGGCGCCCGCCGGCGAAGTCATAGCCGAACTCAAGGGATTCTCCGGCGCTGTTGCGATAGGCCGTCACGCGCGGCACGCCGTCGATCTCTTGCCATTGGTATTCGTTCAGCAGTCCGGCGGCGTCCTGGTGGCTGACCATCAGGCCGTCGCGCCAGCCAAAGCGGCGCGTCACCTCACCGGCGCGGTTGCTCACCGTCGTCAGTTGGCCCTGCTCATCGTAACCGTAGCGCGCCAGCGTCCGTTCGCCTTCGGCGGTTTGCAGCGCCACTTCGCACAGGCGGCCCTGCGCATAGCGGCACATCAGGCGCTGCCCGGCGCTGTCCACCAGTTCATTCAGCAGCCCCTCGTCGTCGTAGAACAGCGAGGTGGCGTTGCCGATGGCGTCGGTGATCATGCTGAGCCGGCTCGGCCGATCGCCCGCCAGCGGCGGATAGTGGAAAATCTGTTCGCCGACGTCAAACAGCTGCCAGCTGCCGTCGTCGTTGTGCATCAGCCAGCATTTTTCGGCTTCGCAATAGGTTTTGTGGCCGCGCGGCACCCTGGGGAAAGCGACGAAGTCGCCGGAAGGCGCGCGCCACACCAGGCCGTCCTGATACGGCTGCAGGCTGCTCTCCCAGAACAGGTTCCAGCCGCGGCCCAGCACGCCGTCGCCGGGGTTGCCGCTGCGCCAATAGCGCTGCCAGGCGACCGGCAGGCGCGATGGCAGCACGAAATCGAGATCGTCTTCGCCGTCGAGGAATTTCTGGCCGCTGACGATATCCACCGGCCGGGCGATAATGCCGACGGCGGCGGTCGCGGTCATCAGGGTGCCGGCTCGGCAGGCGATGCGCGCCAGTTTGTTGATGCCGGGCAGTTTGCCCAGCAGTTTGCCGAGCGCCCCCAGCTTGCCGGCGGCGCCGCCCACGCCGCCCACCAGGCCGGCGAACAGCAGCGTCAGATCGGAGACCTTATACAGCCAATCCGGCACTTCGGGCTTGATCGGCAAGGTGGTGACGGTGCCGCCGCCGATAAACACGTTGGGCGAACCTTCCATCACCTGCGCGTCGCAGTTGGTTTTGTCCCCCACGCGCGAGGCGGGCTGGCCGTTGATGCTGACCTTGTCGGAGCCCTGCGCCATCTGCATGCTCGGGCCGTCGTCGCTGCAGGCCACCTGGCTGTTGGTGGCAAGCGCGGCGGGTTTGCCGTTGATGAAGACGTTGGGGGAGCCGGTGACGATATTGCCTTTGGGGGTCAGGCTACCGGCACCGGCGTCGGCAATGCCGTCGCGCGCCGCGGTGGCCGCCTCCCCGGTGAGATACCCCACCGCCAGGCTGGCGCCGATAAGCAGCACGCCGACGCCGATACAGGAAGCCGCCAGGCCGGCGACGAACAGCGCACCCGCCGCCAATGCGCCTGCGGCGGCGATCAGGCCGCCGACAAGGGTGCCGGCAATCATGCCGGCCAGGGCATGGGAGTGCCCGATGGTATCGCCGACGCGGGCCGCTTCGGTCATCGTAAGTTCCTTTTACGCAAAGAGTTCATCGTTAGGCCGCCCGGTAGCTGTTCAGCACCTGCAGCAGCAGCGCGTCGTCTTGCGGCGTCAGCTTGCGCGCCATCGCCAGGGTGAACACCAGCACCCGGCCTTCCGCCAGCGCGAACACCGCCTGGTTCTGCCAGATGCGTTTGCCGTCGCGCAGGTAGCTGGCGCGTACCCACTCACCGGCGGCCAGCCCATCGCCCAGCGACGCCGGCTCGCGGCTTTTGAACGCCCAACCTTTCAGCCCTTGCGCCAGCGCATCAAGCTGGCGAGTGACGTAGCTTTCCAGATTCTCCGCCGGCTGCAGCGCATCGCGGGAAATATTGACTGAGGGGGAAACATCATCACCGGCCAACAGCACGTTGACGGTGCGATCGGCATAGCCTTCCGGCAAAGCGACGCTGCCTTCGCTGAAAGCGCAGCGGGATAAAGCGGACATGCGAGGATCCTTTTGCATAAATAATGCTTAAGCATCGCATAACTTAGCCTTGAAATAAAACCATCAGATACTGCGAATGTTGCACGGCGTGACCCCGTTCACTGTGAAAAAGACCGTTGTCGGAATCTTGCCGGGAATCAAACCTTAATATTACAGAATTATCTGAAACCACTGGCGCGCCAGCACGCCGATTGTGGCTATACTCGGCTATCGCCCTTTTCAGGAGATCAGGATGCTGAGATTAACCCGCCGCGCGCTGTTGTGCGCCACGTTGGCCGCGTTCACCGCCGGCGCTGCCGAAACGCCGAAATTCGGCCCGGAGCTGCAGGGCTTTCACTACCCCTACCCGTTGCAACAATTCAGCTTCACCTCGCAGGGGCAGCCGTTAAAAATGGGCTATATGGACGTGCCGCCGGAAGGCGCCGCCAACGGCCGCACCGCGCTGCTGCTGCACGGTAAAAACTTCTGCGCCGCCACCTGGCAGGACACCATCAAGGCGCTGAGCAAGGCCGGTTACCGCGTCATCGCGCCCGATCAAATCGGCTTTTGCTCCTCCACCAAGCCGGCGCATTACCAGTACAGCTTCCAACAGCTGGCGCAAAATACCCACGGCCTGCTGCAGAACCTGAACATCAGCAAGGCCATCGTCATCGGCCACTCCACCGGCGGCATGCTGGCCACGCGCTACAGCCTGATGTATCCGCAGGCGGTGGAACGGCTGGTGATGGTCAACCCGATCGGCCTCGAGGACTGGAAGGCGAAAGGCGTGCCGTGGCGCAGCGTCGATCGGTGGTTCGAGCGCGAGCTGAACACCACCGCCGAGGGCATCCGCAACTATGAGCAGCGCACCTACTACGGCGGCCGCTGGAAGCCGGAGTACGATCGCTGGGTGGATATGCTGGCCGGGCTGAACAACGGGCCGGGCCACAGACTGGTGGCGTGGAACTCGGCGCTGATCTACGACATGATCTTCACCCAGCCGGTGTATTACGAGTTCAAGGATCTGCAAACGCCCACCACGCTGATGATCGGCACCGCCGACTCCACCGCCATCGGCAGCGATATCGCCCCGCCGGCAGTCAAGGCCAAGATCGGGCACTACGCGGTGCTGGGCAAGCAGGCGGCGAAACTGATCCCGCACGCCACGCTGATCGAATTCGCCGGGCTGGGCCATGCGCCGCAAATGGAGGAGCCGGCGCGCTTCCATCAGGCGTTGCTCAAGGCGCTGCAACCCTGAGCGGCCGGTTGGCGCAGCCGGCGCGCGGCGGCTAAACTTTCAGCTGGCACTCAATTGCAGGAGACAGCCATGCGACAGATTATTGCCAGCGCGTTCGTCAGCCTCGACGGCGTGATGCAGGCGCCCGGCGGGCAGGACGAAGACCGCAGCGGCGGCTTTCGCTTCGGCGGCTGGACCGCCCCCTATTGGGATGACGCCGTCGCGGAAACGATGGGCGAACTTTTCTCTGCGCCTTTCGATCTGCTGCTCGGGCGGCGCACCTACGATATCTTCGCCGGCTACTGGCCGCATATCACCGACGAGGCCGACCCGTTTTCCGCCGATATCGCCCGCACGTTCAATCAGGCGGCCAAGTACGTCGCCACCCACCACGGCGAGACGCTGACGTGGGAGAACAGCCAGTGGCTGGGGCAAGACATCCTCGCCCGGCTGCGCGAGCTGAAGCGCACCCAGGGGCCGGTGCTGCTGGTGCAGGGCAGCAGCACGCTGATGCAACAGCTGCTGGCCAACGATCTGGTGGATGAACTGCGCTTGCTCACCTACCCGGTGCTGCTCGGCGGCGGCAAGCGGCTGTTCGATGACAACGCGGCGCCGGCGGCCTTCACGCTGACCCACTCGGTGGTCTCGCCCGGCGGCGTCATTGTGGCTCACTACCGCCGCGCCGGCGCGGTGAAAACCGGCTCTTTCGTGGCGGAAAGCGCCGCAGCGGCCCAGTCGTAAAAAAAGGGCCGGTCGGCCCTTTTCTCTTCCCCTTCCTCACCTCAGGCAAACAAAATATCGCTCTGCTCCACCTGCCCGACCACGTGGATCTTGAAGTCGGCGGCATAGCTGTTGCTCTGGGTGTTCATCAACAGATCGGTGGTGCCGTTGAAGGCGTCGAAGTTGAGCTGGATCTCGCCTTTCTGGCCGCTGAAGGCGCTGCCGCTGTCGATAAAGCGCAGCTCGCTCAGGCTGTTGTTGAAGCGCAGGCCGGAGAGATCAATCTTGTCGATGCCGTGCTCAAAGTCTTCAATCACGTCGAACGCCGCCACCGTCGACTCTTTGGCGTTGAGATAGACGAAATAGTCGGTGAAGTTGTTGGCGTCTTTGCCGCCCCACAGATGGTCCGCCCCCCGCCCGCCGTACAGGATGTCGGAACCGGCATTGCCCGCCAGCAGGTTGTCCTGATCGTTGCCGATGAGCAGATCGCGCCCGCTGCCGCCGATGGCGTTCTCGATGATCGCCCCGCGCGCGATGGCGACGTTCTGCGTGCCGCCGCCGACGCTGGAGAACGCGCCGTCGTTCAGGTTGATCATCTGCTGCTGGCTGTAGCCGGAGAAGTCCAGCGTGTCGTTGCCGCCGGCGTCCCACACCGCGAAGTTGACCGGTTTGCCGTTGTCCGCCGTGGCGGTCAGGAAATCACGGCCGGTGTTGGAGTTGAAGCCGTACACCGTGTCGCCGGTGCGGGTGTTCATGTTGGCACCGTACAGCTTCTGGATCGCGGCGATGTCATCCACCATCGGCCCATAGCCATACACCCCTTTGGTGTCGGCGCCGGTGTAACCGGCGTTGAAATAGCTCATGATCGAGTATTGCAGCGAATCCTGATAATAAGCCGCGTCATTCTGGTAACTCGGGTTGCCTAACGATGCGTCATAAGATCCCGGATGCGCCAGCCCCAGGGCATGCCCCAGTTCGTGGGTGAAGGTCTGGCTGCTGAAGTCGCCGCTAACCGGCGCCTTATGGGTGGCGAAATTTTTGTTGAACCACACCGTGCCCGCAAAGGCGTTATCGCTGCCCGATTTGGAACTCGGCGGGTAATAGGCGTAAGCGTTGATGGCATTCGGGCCGCTGCCGGCGGCGGTGCTGCCGTCGGCGCGCTGCGTGAAGTAGGCGAAGGTGATATCCGCGCGGTGGTTGATATCGGTGGACGCCGCCTCGGTGAAGGTTACGTTCGCCACGTCGGCCCACGCCTGCATCGATTTCAGCGCCTGAGCCTGCGCCGCCTGGGTCAACGGCTGCAGCCCCTTGTCGCCGTCACCGGTCTGGCCGATGCGGTTCAACGCGCTTTGCGTCAGGAAGGAATAGGTCAGCGCGACCGGCTGGTGATACACCTGGTCGCCGTTGTGCGTCAGGCCCGGCCGCGTCAACTGATCGGCGGCGCGATCGAAGCTGAAGTTATCGCGGATTTTACCCAAATTATTAATCGCCGCCCCGCCGCGCTGGTTACTGTACAGGTTAGCGTTGTCCAGCGTGAACAGCGCGCCGTAGCCCAATCCGTCATAGGGGCTGCCGGGCTGGTGATAGTAAAACTGATAGTTATGATCGTTGGGGGATGTGGCGGCCAGGCTGGTGAACTCATCGTCATCTTGCAAAATGTCGTTGTGGCGACTGCTCATTGCATTCTCCTTTTACACACTAGGAATCCACTCGATTTGTAAGACTATTTATCAGTCGTTCTTATCTAAGCCGAGGCTTAGGATTGACCAGTATAGTGACTCACTCCGGCGGCGCGAGCCCGCCCAGCCTGGCTTCACCGCGCCGGGCGTTAAGAAGGAGATAACCATAACAATTTGTATTCTCACTATATTAATGAGAAAAATAAGCGCAATAACAGGTTAATCACTCGTCTTTTCGCGCCTTTTAGCGACGGTTAGATCAGAATAATCGAGGATTAAAAAACCTAATCCTTGCCTCATCATCCCGCCGGGAACGTGCTAAGGTGTGAACGGACAGCCGAAAGGAGTGACCCGATGCCAACCCATTTCCTTATGCGCGCCTTGCGCCGCGCCAGCCTGACAGGAGTCGTTATGAGCGTATTGTGCAGCAGTGCCCTGGGCAGTTCACTGCCGTTGCTGGAACCCGCCGCGCTGAAGGGCGACTGGCAGCTCGCCGCCATCGGCGACGGTAAAGCCGTCTGCGAGGTGCAGCTGAGCGATGAAGCGGTAGCCAACACCAACGCTTTCCGCTTCAGCGCCTCCGCCGAGTGCCTGCAGCCGCTGGCGCTGCAAACGTTGCCGGTCGCCTGGCGGCCGACGCCGGACGGCATGACGCTGACCGACGCCGAAGGGAGCATGGTGGCGTTTCTGGCCCTGACCGCGCCGAAGCGCTATGAACTGATCGACCGCAACGGCCCTTCACGCTTTGTGCTGATCCCGCGCTAATCCTTCAGGCAAACAGCAGGCCGAGCAACGCGCCGCCCGCCAGCACCCACAGCGGATGGAGGCGCTTGCTCATGCTCAATCCCGTCGCCAGCGCCACGATCGCCGCCAGCCGCCAATTGGGCGCGGAAGCCTCGGCGATCAAAAGGCCGCTGGCCACCACCAGCCCCACGGTCAGCGGCACCAGCCCGGCCTGCACGATGCGGCGCCACGGACGATCCTTAAAGCGCCGCCAGGCGCCCATCACCAATAGCGTAACGATGGAAGACGGCCCGAACTTGGCGATCGAAGACACCAGCAGCCCCGCCCAGCCGGCCACGTGCCAACCGACCAGCGGCACGATCATCATGTTCGGCCCCGGCGCGGCCTGCGCCATGGCGAACAGCGCGCTGAACTCCTGGGCGCTCATCCACTGATGCACCTCTACCACCTGCCGCTGCATCTCCGGCAGAATGGTCATGCCGCCGCCGAACGCCAATAAAGAGAGCTCGGTGAAGATCAGCGCCAACGCCATCAACACCCCGCTCATGACGGCCACCGCCACATCAGCAGAATGCTCAGCGGCGCCAGCACCAGCATGGTCGGCAACAGCGGCAGGCGCAGCCAGGCAATGGCGATCAGCGCCAGCGCGACGATCGCCAGCGCCGGCCATTTGCCGCGCAGCGGCAGCAGCATCTTGATCCCGGTCGAGAGCAGCAGCCCGGCGGCGGCGGCGGCCAGCCCGGCGAACACATGCTGCACATGGGGATCGTTTTGGAAGCGGGCGTACACCACGCCCAGCCCCACCACGATCGCCGTCGGCGCGCTGATGAGGCCCAGCAAGGCGCACAGCGCGCCGCGCAGCCCGCGAAATTCCATCCCCACCGCCACCGACAGGTTGATCACATTGCCGCCGGGCAAAAACTGGCACAGGCCGAGCAGCTCGGTGAACTGTTCCGCGTTCAGCCAGCGCCGGCGTTCCACCAACATGCTGCGCGCCATCGGCAGCACGCCGCCGAAGCCGATCAGCCCCAGCCACAGAAAGCCCAAAAACAGCGCCGCGTTGCCCGGCGCTGCCGCCAGGTGCGGTTTTAACGTATTGATATCTGACATGACATTGCCGTTCCACATCGCTTGTTTTGATGTCTGGTATCATGCGCGCCGCCGTGCCATGATGTCTAATGCATTCCGGAACAACGAAAGATACCTTTGAGGTATGGCTATGATTGAACTGCGTCGCCTGCGGGCGTTCGTCACCGTGGTGGAAGAAGGCAACATCACCCGCGCCGCCGAGCGGCTGTTTATCCAGCAGCCGCCGCTGACCCGCCTGTTGCAGGGGTTGGAAGACGAATTGGGCGTGAAGTTGTTACAGCGATTGCCGCGCGGCGTGCGCGTCACCGAAGCGGGCGGCGTGCTGTTCGAAGAAGCCCGCGCCCTGCTGGCGCGCGCCGAACGCCTGCGCGAAGCGGTGCAGCGCGCCGCCCGCGGCGAGCAGGGCCACATCGCCATCGGTTTCACCAGTTCCGCCGCGCTGCACCCGTTCGTGCCCAACCTGCTGCGCCGCTACCGCGACATCCTGCCGGGCATCACCACTCAACTGGAAGAAGCCGGCAGCGGCGAACTGATGGATGCGTTGCTGGAACAGCGCCTCGACGCCGCCTTCGTGCGCTCGCCGGCCAACGGCATTCCCGGCCTGAGCGTCGAGCCGGTGCTCAGCGAGCCGATGATCGTCGCCCTGCCGCTGGGCCATCGGCTGGCGCAAGAAACGCAGCAACCGCTGCCGTTGGCCGAACTGGCCCACGAGGCGTTTATTCTCTATCGCCGCCCGGCCGGCCAGGGGCTGTACGACGCCATCCTGGCCGCCTGCCACCGCGCCGGCTTCAGCCCGCGCATCGTGCAGGAAGCGCCGCGCCTGCCGGCCACCCTCAGCCTGGTCGGCGCCGGATTAGGGGTGTCAATCGTGCCCGGTTCCATGCGGCGGCTGGGCGGCGACGGCATCGTCTACCGCCCGATCGCCGAAGAAGCGCAGCTCAGCGCCCCGCTTTACCTGGCGCTGCGCCGCAGCCCGGCTTCGCCGATCGTCGAGCGCTTTCGTCAGTTGGTGCTGGAGACCGTGGGGCAGTCATAAAAAGCCCGAACGGCCAATAAAAAATGACGTTCGTTTATTATTTATTTAAGCCTGTGAGCGGTGAAAATTAATTCCAATCCATGACTATTCAACTTCCGGTTAATTAATTAAACCCGCTCTCACTTAGTAACAAACGCAAACAAATAAGCGCCTACGCAATACATTCCAGCCGCTAGGATTTAAGGGTCACAGCCTATTCCCGCCGATGACAAAAAATCATTTCAATGGCGATCGCGCCTTCCCTGTCGCCTGCCGCTGCAGGCGCACGGTTTTATATTGGAGAAAACGCTATGCTATCACGTCGTGATATATTGAAAGTCTCCGCCGTCAGCGCGGCCGCCGCCGGCATGATCGGCGGCATCGCCAAAAATGCCGCTGCCGACGACCATCGCAATATCGTGCCCCCCAGCAGCTATCAGCCGCCTGCCGATGCGCAGCATCTCTATAAATACAAATTCACCGACAGCAAAAAGCGCAGCCTGCCCAACGGCTGGGCGCGCGAAGCCACCGTCGAGCAATTCCCGATCTCCGAAGGCGTGGCGGGCGTCGACATGACGCTGGAGCCGGGCGGCGTGCGCGAACTGCACTGGCACGCCATCGCCGCCGAATGGGCGTTTATGCTGGAAGGCCATGCGCGCATCACCATCCTCGATCCCGAGGGAAAATGTGAGGTGGCGGACTTCGGCCCCGGCGACGTCTGGTATTTCCCGAAAGGCTATGGCCATTCCATTCAGGCGCTGGCGGACGGCGCGCATTTTATTCTGGCGTTTGATAACGGCCACTTCTCCGAATTCGGCACCTTCAGCATTACCGATTGGGTGGCGCATATGCCGAAAGAAGTATTGGAAAAAAGCGTCGACATGCCGGCGGCGGTATTTTCCAAGGCCAAACAGGGCGAGGCTTATATTGTCGGCGGCGCCGTTCCGCCCACATTGCCATTGCCGAAAAGCGACGGCGGATTAAATAACGCCCCGCTGACCCACCGCTATGAATTAATGAAGCAAAAGCCGTTCTTTGAAAATGACGCCGGCAGCGTCCATTTGGTGTCGTCGAAAGAATTTCCCATTTCCACCACCATGACCGGCATCATCGAGATCGTGAAACCCGGCGCAATCCGGGAATTGCACTGGCACCCCAATGCCAACGAATGGCAATACTATATTGCCGGCAAAGGCCGCATGACGGTGTTCAGCTCACACGGCCATGCGCAGACGGAAGAGTACGCCCCTTCGGACGTCGGTTACGTGCCGCAGGGCTTCGGCCATTACATCGAGAACATCGGCGATGAGGATTTGAAGGTACTGATCGTGATGGACAACGGCATTTATCAGGATATTTCGTTGTCCGACTGGCTGGCGAAAACCCCGGCCTACCTGCTGGCGGACAACTTCAATAATCAGGTTGAGGACTGGCAGGATAGACCGAAAGACAAACGGGTGATGTCGCGCCGCAGCCGCTGACGCCGCGGCGAGGGAGAATCTCCCTCGCCGCTTTCTTTACTGCTTGCGCTGCTCCGCCACCTGTTTGGCGGTGACCTTGCCCTGCTTGTCGCCGAAATGGCCAACCACAAAGTTGGCGACCGCCGCCACTTCCTCGTCGGAATACGCGCTGCCGAACGCCGGCATCATCTCATGCCGCTCGCCGACGCTGATGCTCGTCCCCTTCAGGATGGCCTGCACCACGCTGCGCCCCTGCGGATCGTTCACCGCCGTGCTGCCGACCAGCGACGCATACTCGCTCTGGCGGCCCGGCCCGTTCCACTGGTGGCAGCCGCTGCAGTCGTTGGCGAACACCCGGCGCCCGAGCGAGCTGTCTTGCCCGCCCGGCAGGATCGGCGTGGAAGCCCCCGCGCCCTTCGGCTGCAAGTTCACCGCTGCGGCGCCGTCGCCGGCGATCGGCTCGATATCGCGCAGGTATTTCACCAGCGCCAGATTATCTTCCGGCGTCAGGAACTGCAGGCTGTTTTCCACCGCTTCCGCCATCGGGCCGCCGGCGCTGCTGCGCCCCGGCGCATGACCGGTGGCCAGATATTGCGACAGCTGCTGGTCGCTCCAGCCGCCGATGCCGGTCTGTTTGTCCGGCGTGATGTTGGCGGCGAACCAGCCCTGCACCACTTCACCGCTCAGGTGCTTGCTCTGGTTAAGGCCGAACCCCAGATTGCGCGGCGTATGGCACTCGCCGCAGTGGCCGAGCGCCGTCGCCAGATAGGCGCCGCGATTCCACTGTTCATCCTTGTTGAGATCCGGCGCGAAGCGCTGCTCCTGGAAGAACGCCAGGTTCCAGAATTTCATGCCCCAACGCTGATTGAACGGGAACGACAGATCGTTTTGCGGGTTGGCCTGTTTCACCGGCGGCAGGCTGAACAGATAATCCTTGATCGCCAGCACGTCGTCGCGGCTCAGCCCGGTGTACGAGGTGTACGGCATCGCCGGGTACAGGTTGCCCTGCGGGCCGATGCCCTCACGCACCGCGCGCACGAACTGATCGTCGCTCCAGTTGCCGATGCCGGTCTCCTTGTCGGCGGTGATGTTGGTGCCGTAAATGGTGCCGAACGGCAGTTTAAAGGCGAAACCGCCCGCATAAGGCGCGCCGCCCGGCGCGGTATGGCACGCCACACAGTCGGCGGCGCGCGCCAGGTACTCGCCGCGCGCCAGTTTATCGGTCATGCCGGCCGGCGCCCCGGCGATCGGCGCCGCAGGCTCCGCGCCGGCAGGCCGCAGCAGGGTATACAGCGCGTATCCTCCCGCCAACACCACCACGGCGATAATCAGCCATAACAGCCCTTTCAAGGCGTTGCTCATCGCATCTCTCCCTAACCCAACGCCTTGGCGGCCTGGTGGATGGCGGCGCGAATGCGCACATAGGTGGCGCAGCGGCAGACGTTGCCGCCCATCGCCGCGTCAATGTCCGCATCGCTCGGGTTTTTGCTCTGGGCCAGCAGCGCGCTGGCGCTCATGATCTGGCCGGACTGGCAGTAACCGCACTGCACCACGTCCAGGTTGAGCCAGGCTTCCTGCACCGCCTTGCCTTCCGGCGTGGCGCCGACGGCTTCGATGGTGGTGATTTTCTTGCCGGCGGCGGCGGAGACCGGCGTCATGCACGAACGCACCGGCACGCCGTCCAGATGCACGGTGCAAGCGCCGCACATGGCGATGCCGCAGCCGAACTTGGTGCCGGTCAGTCCGGCTTCGTCACGCAAAAACCACAGCAGCGGCATGTGCGGATCGCCCTCGAAGGTCAGCGGCTGCTCGTTTACGGTTAAATGAATCATCAGGTTCTCTCCTTGTCAGACGCCGGATTCGCAGTGGGATTATGCAGCGGCAGGCTCAGCGAGGCGCGTGGCCGCCCGAGCAGCGCCAGCGCGTTGCCGACCGCCGGAGCGATGGTCGGCACCCCCAGTTCGCCCACGCCGGTCGGTTTCTCGGTCGAGGGCACAATGATCACCTCAACCTCCGGCATCTCATTGATGCGCAGCGGGCGGAAATTATTGAAGTTGGACTGTTCGACCACGCCGTCTTTCAGCGTGATATTGCCGTACAGCGCCAGGTTCAGGCCGTAGCCGATGCCGCCTTCGATCTGCGCGCGGATCACGTCGGGGTTCACCGCCACGCCGCAGTCCACCGCGCACCACACCTTGTGCACTTTCGGGATGCCGCCTTCGCCGATCGATACCTCGGCCACCTGCGCCACATAGGTATCGAACGCCTTGGCGACGCCCACGCCGCGCGCGCGTCCGTCCACCACCTTGGCGCCCTGCCAATCAGCGGCTTTGGCCACCGCCCGCAGCACGCCCGCCGCGCGCGGCGCGTCGCCCATCAGCGCCAGCCGCCCTTCCACCGGATCCTGCCCGGTTTCCTGCAGCAGTTGATCGATAAAGCTCTCCACCGCGTGGCCGGTGTGGGTGCTGGCGACCGACCGCAGCGAGGTGGTCGGCACCTTGCCGGGCACGATATGCGCATCGCAGCGGAAGGCTTCGAAGGTATAAGGCACCTCGCTGGCGCCCTCGACCATCATCTGATCGAGGCCGTTGACCACCAGCGCATCCATCGCGCTGTGGCGCGTCCAGGAGTGGCCGACTACGGTATCGGTCCAGCCCACCACCTTGCCGCCGCGAATGGCGCCGCGCAGGCGATGCAGGATCATCGGGCGATACCAGCCGTTGCGGATGTCGTCCTCGCGCGTCCATACCACCTTCACGCCGTGGCCGGGGCCGATGCCCTTGGCGGCCGCCGCCATGTCGGCCGCCAGATCCGGCCCCAGCGTCGGGTTGCCCAGATCGATACGCCGGCCGAAGCTGCCGCCTGCCAGAATGGTTTCAATCTGCACCTTCTCCGGCGGCAGCTCGAACAGATCGCACAGCTGCTTGTGGTCGAGCGTCTGGATTTGGCAGCCGTAGCGCGCCTTGACGCTTTCGCCGTCCCAGAACAGATAGCCGTCCAGCGGCTCCATCGGCGCGTGAGCGACGTAGGGGAAGGTGTATTCGGCCTCGATCACCTTATCGGCCTTGTCGAACACCTCGTCCGGCTTACCGAGACTCTTCGCCACTACGCCGGTTTTCTGCGCCACCTGGCGGAATTCGGCGTAGATTTCCTCGGTGTTGCGTCGCTCCGCCTGCGCATCGTCCCAGGTGACCCTAAGCCGATCCCGTCCCTGGATCGCCGCCCAGGTATTTTTGGCGTAAACCGCCACGCCGGTGGCAACCTGTTTCACCGCCACCACGCCCGGCACCGCCAACGCACGGTCGGCGTCAAACGTCGCCACCTTGCCGCCGAAGCGCGGCGGTTTCTTGATGGTGACGGTCAGCATGTCCGGCTCGTGGATATCCTGCGAGAACTGCGCGCTGCCGTTGGTTTTCGCCAGTGAATCGACGCGGTGCAGACCGCGCGTTTTGCCGATCAGGGTGAAATTGGCCGGATCCTTCAGCGCCAGGCTGGCGGGATCGGGCGGCGGCAGCGTGGCGGCCAACTCGGCGAACTCGCCGAAACCCGCTTCGCGCCCGCTGGCAGCATGGCGGATCTTGCCCGCCTGCACGGTGATTTCCTGCGCGGAGGTTTTCCAACTCTGCGCGGCGGCCTGCACCAGCAGCGCGCGCGCCATGGCGCCCATGCGCCGCATCTGTTCATAGGCATTGGCGACCGAGCTGGAACCGCCGGTGCCTTGGAATCCGAACGCCAGGTTTTTGTAGATATTGGTGTCCACCGGCGCGGCCACGACCCGCACCTGCGCCCAGTCGGCGTCGAGTTCTTCGGCGACCAGCGTCGCCATGCCGGTATAGACCCCCTGGCCTACTTCGGTGTGTTTACTGATGACGGTGACGATGCCGTCGGCGCCGATCTGGACGAAGGCGTTGGCGTCAAACGCCGTCGCGCCGGCGGCGGTCGGCGCGTTCGAGCGCGCCAGCGCACCGGTGGACGGCAGATAGGCGCCGATCACCAACGCCCCGGCGCCGACGATAAACCGCCGCCGCGAAAGCGGAACTTGGGATATGCTCATTGCTCATGACTCCAAAAAAACCGAAGGCGTCACTGCCCTCGGCGAAACAGCGCTAATTATGGGAATGGCTTGCCGCGCCGGTCAGGTGACATAGCACAACAGAGCAATAATTAGCGTAGCCTATTATCCAGTAGGCTTAATGTTGAAGAGGGATTTTCTATTGGAGAATCGTGCGGTGCGGGCGGGAACCCGCACCGGGGGTCAGCTCTGCGTCGTCGCCAGATAGGAGAAGACGCTGAGCAGGCGGATTTGCGCCGCCATGTTGTCGCTGTCGAAGGCCACGGTGAGCGCATCCTGGCGCTCCACGCCGGGCACCAGGCTGAACAGATCCGCCAGCACCGGTTTGGCCGCCATCAGCGTCAGCCGGTAAGGCGGCATAAAACGGCGCTCCACCGGCAGTCTGGCGCCCTGGCGCACCTGTTGCATCGCGCGCTCGCGGATCTCGGCGCGTGCCCGCTGTGGGCTGAGCGATTCGGCGGCGGTTTGCGAGAGGGCGCGTTTCACGCAAACATAGCCGGATTGCGGATAACGTTCAGCGATCCAGCGTTGCAGCTCGTCGTCACCGCTCACCAGCCACAGCGGCACGTTTAATTCGGCCGCCGCCGCCGCATACAGATCGCTTTCGCCTACCGCCTCGCCGTTCAGGCTGACGCGATAAAAGGCCCGGCCGTTGATGGTATGCGCCAGCACGCCGCGCTCGCCGGCGGCGCTGTGATAACCGATAAACATCAGGCCGTCGTAACGTTGATGCTGCAGCCCTTCCACCATCGACAGCCCGCGCGGTTTGCCCTGCACCAGGCGCGCCCGCGCATCGATGCGTTCGGCGCGCAGGTTCTGCATCATCGCGTGGCTGTCGGCCACCGTCACCTCGGTGGCGCCGCCGGCAAAAGCGCCGTCGATGGCGGCGTTGACCTCCTGCTCCATCAGCTCGCGCGCCGCCGCATAGTCGGCGTGGGCCGGGTTGCACTGCTCCGGCCGCATCACGCCGGCGATCCCCTCGATATCCGCAGAGATAAAGACTTTCACATCAAGCTCCCGTTATTTAATTTGCCGCCAGCCGATCGAGCAGCGGGCCCAGCGCCACGCGCGCATGCTGCTCGAAGCCGCTGACGCCTTCGGCGCTGAGCAACGCATCCAGCACCGCGTATTCGGTGGCGTCCGCCGCCGCCGCGAACAGCGGCTCCAGCCGTTCGTCCGGCAGCGTCGCCCCCAGCAACCGAGTGGAAAACGCTAGCGCGATGTCGCCGGAGCCGTGCCCCCAATGGCTGCCCACCCGCCCCAGGCCCGCGCCCGCGCGGCGGGCGATGCGGTTCAGTTGGCGGCTGTCCAGCGCCCGATCGCAGGCGATGATGATGATGACCGAACCGGCATCCACCTGCGGCGGCGGATCCGCCAACAGCTTGCCCAGCGCCTGGCCGACGCGCACGCCGCTCAGCGTCAGCGAGTCGAGGGTGCCGAAATTGGCCAGCACCAGCACGCCGAGCGTGGTGCCGAGCCCCGGGCAATAGCGCGAGGCGGTGCCGATGCCCCCTTTCAAGCCGAAACTGCTCATGCCGCGCCCGGCGCCGACGCTACCGCGCGCAAAGCGGGTGGAATGGTTATCCAGCGCGCTGAAGACGTGCTCCTCACGCACCGCCATCGCCTGAATATCGTTGAGGTAGCCGTCGTTGCACTCCAGCACCAGCGGGTTGATGGTGGCGCTGCCGCGGCCGATCTGCGGATAGCGCCGGCAGCTGCGCCGCACCATGGCGTTGAACAGCGTGCCGACCGCGAAGGTATTGCTCAGCAGAATCGGCGTTTGCAGCACCCCCAGTTCGTTCAGCTGCACCAGCCCCAGCGGCTTGGCGAAGCCGTTGAGCACCGCGCTGCCGCACGGCAGCGGCTGGTTGAACAGATCGCCCGGCGGCACGATGGCGGTGACGCCGGTCTGACATTCGCCGTCGGCCAGCGTATGATGCCCGACGCTGACGCCCGGCACGTCGCACAGGGTGTCGGTCGGGCCGGCCGGATAACGCGCGCCCGGCAGGCGGCGGTGGCGCCGCCAATAGCTCAGCAGATTATCGAGGCTTTGTTGTTCAAATGCCTGGCTGTCTGTCATGGTTCCCTCATCCGCCGTTAGCCCATCAGAAAACCAGAATATCGCGCAATGCGCCGCGCCGTAAATTGAAAGCGGAAGCGAGCAGCAAAAATAGCCTTGCCCCATCGCCACTTATTGGGTTTTTAGGGAGAAAAGCAATGTAAATGGCTTGTGGCGCAGGTGATATCCCCCCTTATCCAAGATGGATAACCCGATCTGCCGACGCAATGGTCGTTTCACGGTGGGCAATGATCAGCTTAGTGATATTGAGTCTCTTAATTGCCTGATTCACGGCAGCTTCGCTCTCCTTATCCAGTGCACTGGTGGCCTCATCCAGGAACAAAATAGCCGGTTTCTTGTAGATTGCCCGGGCTATGAATAGCCGTTGTTTTTGCCCGCCGGACAATCCCTCCCCCAACTCGCCGATCGGGGTTTCATACCCCATCGGCATGCGCATGATCACCTCATGCAGATAGCTGGCACGGACACAGGCTTCCATCCAGGCATCATCCATCTCGTCCGCGAACCCGCAGATATTTTCCCGGATCGAGCCGGAGAACAGTTTGTCGTCCTGCATCACGCAGGCAATCATTTTGTGGTAGTTGTTGATGCCGAGCTGCCGGATATCAACGCCGTTCACCTCAACCCGCCCTGAAGCCGGGGTAAACAGTCCGCACAACACCTTCATCAGCGTGGTTTTGCCGCCGCCGGACGGGCCCACGATGGCCACGCTTTCGCCCGGCGCAACGCTGATGTCCAGGCCATCAAAGATAGCCGGTGACTGGCTGTCGTAACGATAGCTCAGGGCATGGGTCGTCAATCCCAAAGGTTGCAGGCCCGCCGTGTAAGGGTGATCGGGTTTACGCTCCTCCCGCGGATGCAGGGCGATATCGGCAATGCGCTCGTTATGCAGGCTCATCATGCGCAGCTGCAGCAAAAATTCCGTCAGCGACCCGATGCGGTCGGAGAACTGCCCCCGAAAGGCGCCGAACGCCACGAACATGCCGAGGGTCATCTGGTTATCGATCACCAGGCTGGTTCCCAACCACAGAATGACGATCTGGTCACACGCCGCTATGAAGGTGTTGATCCCGCCAAACAGCATGTCCATTCGGGTGACGCGGATCCCCGTGTTGATGGTGTCGATTTCAAGGTTTAGCCAGTGAGCGATGCGGCGTTCTGCCATGCCCTGCATCTTGACGGTAGCGATACCGTACAGCGTTTCCATAAAATACGAGCCGGCCCGAGCCTCTCTCACCAGCGCCTCCTCAGACAGCTGGCGGTAATAGCCATAGGTCAGCAGCCGCATCAACACATAAAGCGCGGTGAAAGTGAGCACTACCCAGGTCAGCCAGCCGCCATACAGCGCCATCATCACCAGCACACCGATCACCATGATGCCGTCCATGATGGCGCCGACGATGCTGGTGGTGAAAGTGCTGCGCAGCGTATCCAGTGAACCGAAACGTGACTGAATGTCCCCCAGCTTACGACGTTCAAAGTAACCGAGCGGCAGGCGCAGCAGATGGGTGAACAACCCGGACTGCCACTGAACGTTGATAAGCGTCGCCATGACCAATCCTGACCATGCCCGCACCATGCCGATGGCAGCCCGCAACAAGATAAACAGCATCAACCCGGCGCAGATGAGCGACAGTAACCCACGATCTCCGGCAGGAATAGCGTGATCCATCACCAGCTGCGTGCCGATGGGCATCACCAGGTTGATGGTTTCGAATACCAGAGACAGGCAAAAGATTTTGCCGAGCGCCCCCTTGAGGCCATGCACGCTGCCGATCAGCGTGCGAAGATGAATGCGATGGCGAACGCTGTCGGCGGTAAAGGCGCTGCCGGGCCAGGCCTCAAGCGCTACGCCGGTGAAACTGTGCGACAGTTCCGTCAGGCTGACGGCCCGGCGCCCGCGCGCCGGATCATGCAGCACTGCGCGGTGGCCTTTGACGCTGACCAGCACCACAAAATGGTTGAATTCCCAGTGCAGAATGCAGGGCAGTTTTAGCGCGCCGAGTTCGTCCAGATCCAGAGACAGGGGACGGGTGCTCAACCCCAATTGCTCGGCGATACCGGTCAGTCCAACCAGCGTTGCACCGCGGGTTGACAGGTTGAACTGCCGGCGCAGCGCGATCATGTCGATATTTTTGCCGTAATAACCGCAGATCATCGCCAGACAGGCCAGCCCGCATTCCGACGACTCGGTCTGGTGCACCATCGAAACCCGGTGGCGCAACCGCAGATCCAGTTGGCTGACCCGTTGTTTGAATGAGGTCCTACTCATTGACTGGCCCCGTCGCGCTGTGTTTCATGTCGTAGAACGGCGACAGCATCCATTGATAAATCTTCCTTTTTTCCAGAAACAGGGTGCTTTGCGCTTTCATGCCGTTTTCCAGGCTCAGACGTTTACCGTCATAGGCAATGGCCTGTTTCTCCGGCATGACGATCACTTTGTAGTACGGCACGGCGGCGGTCAGCGCCGCTTTGGGCGCTCCCTGATAGGTCAGCATTTCCTGCGGCGAGGCCGGGGCTTTGGAGATGACGGCCACCGTACCGGCAAACTGGCCAAATTTCTCCGCCGGAAAAGCGTCATAGCGCACATTGACCTTATCGCCGGCGACGATGTAGGGGATAGCGTCGTTGGGCACCCACAGTACCAGGGCATAGCGATCGATGTTTTGCGGGATAATCTGCAGCAGACTGTCGCCGACGTTGACCATTTGGCCAACCGTGACGCTCAGCGAATCGATACGGCCGCCGGCCAGCGCGCGAACGATAATATCGCCAGTGGCATCTATGTTTTGCCGCTCCTTTTGCAGCTCGTAGCGCTGCAGCTCCATCTGGTAAATCTGGTTGTCGAATTCGGCAGCCTGGATATGGATCTGGCTTTCCAGCGCGGTGATCTGCAGCGCATTCTGTTCGTTCTGGCCGGACAGGCCCAGCAGGTTGTTCTGCTGCTGGTAATACAGCGCCACCTGGTTGGTGAGCTGATCCTTATTGATCAGCCCTTTGGTCTGATAGTGCCGGTAGTTCTCCATGTTTTCCTTCATGATGCGAATCCCTTCCTGGGCGCGTTTGAGGATATCGGTGGAACGGGTGAATGCGGCGGTGTATTGCGCCTTCTGTTGTTCCAGCATGATAAGCGTGGCCTGCTTGCTGCTTTCCAGTCGGTTGATGATTTGCGCAATGCGTGCCAGCTGGCCATCGATATCCCGGCGCTGGTTGTCGCTGATCACACCGCTACGGGTACTCTTGCTGACGTCGATCTGGTAAATGGGGGCACCAGCGGCAATCACCTGCCCTTCGGTGACGAATTGCTTGACCACTATCCCCTGGACGGCGGAATAAACGTTGGCGGCGCGCGGATAAGTGCTGATCTCGCCGGTCACGTTGACCCGCCGGGTATAGGTACCGGCGATCGCGAAGGTGAGAAAGGCGATGAAGAAAAACAGGCAGAGCCCTGTCGTGCCCCAAACGGGAATACCGGGTAGCAGGAGCGCCCTGCCACGCCATTTCATTTTCTGATTCTCGATCGCTTCCTGGCGAAACATGAGCAGCGTCCCTTAGTGAAATATAATGACAAAACTCACACGCTATTAGATTGGCAATAATCCATCGAAACTTAAACCACCTTGCGTCCAAAGCTATTTTTTATTTTCTCCATGTGGAATAGACGCCATCAGGTGTATCTATGTTGTGTTGAAATAATGCAATTCCAAAATCAGCATTTTGCATGTACTCGGCTATAACATGTGGCTCAACTGAATATTCAATATTGAATACTTTATAAGCCAACCCCAATAAAACCTCGACAATCAATCCCGGACCAGTTAAGACCTGAGTCACACAATAGTCCCTTGTTGTTAACTCGGTTCTCCATGTTAAAAGTCTGGTCAGATAACACTTGGGCTTGTCATCAACGTAGCAATCAAATATGCAATTGCTTTTTTCCAAAAAGCGATACCTTTTCTTCATGGTTCTAAGGATGATCCTTATCGCTTTTGATTTTTGATGAGAAGACATGAAATTATTAAAATAAACACCTTTAAATCTTCTGAGTAATCCTAACGCCAATAAATTTTTATGAACGTATGTTTCACCCAATGGCAGTATCATCTCCAAAGAAAAACCAGAGAGGTCCTGTTCGACAAGCTGTTTTATTTTTTCAAATCCAACAGCATCTACTCCTAACTCATTTTCATCGCAGCCGATCACTGCTGCAGGCCATAGCTCTTCTGAATTTGTCTTTTTTAAAAAACACACGGTCTTAAATAATAGAAACGAGTTACTCTCGATAATGCCCTCATCTTCTATATGTTTATTTAATCCATGATATATGCTGTCAGTATATGGGAGTGTATCAACATCTACATAAGTCCCGCCATATTGGTAGATAATTAAAAGCCGGACTATGTCGCTTGCACTGGCAAGATTACACCTTAATATAATCTCATAATAATAATATCTCATGAAATCATCGAAACCATTGCAAAAAAGCTCCGTTATACATTTTTTTGTAAAACCTCTACTTTCAAACCATGCGTCTTCAATCGCTTTTGGCGGTTTCTGATAAGGAATTTCATTTTTAATTAAGAATTCAACAATCAGTTCATCAAAAGAAAAGCCCTCCATTATCTTTGGGTATATATAATTAAAGGCGTGATTTTTTATTTTCAATTCAACCTTAAATTTATTTTTTTCGGCGTTGACGAAATCGCGTATGGCATTGTTTAGCAAATGACACAGTGAAGCGTCTTTGTCATACCAAAAGAATATCTGCTTATCTTTATTCGTCTTTTTCCATATATCGACATAATGAGTATTTACTTCATTTAAGTCACCAATCCATATAAAGTGCAAGATATTTGGAACGGATGGCTTTTCTATCTTTGATAAATCCACACCCAATATCTGATGGCTCATTTAAATCACCACGCAAAATATAGTATAAAAAAATCCGAATGATTCAACTCTGGATTATGGGTCAGTTAAACAAATAAACCATGACCATAACAATGACACAAATAGAACAAAACAATAAATCACCAGAAAAATTTCTCAATGAGTCTAGGTAGTCATTGCTGTTCTTATTTAATTTGTTAATAGCATCGTTTTCGTTCTCAGCTTCTACTTCAACATGATGCTTTCTGAACCCCTTCCGCTTCATGTCTTTAATTATTTCTCGTGTAACCACTTCCTTTCTCAGTACCCTTGACTCATCGCTCTTTATAAAAACAACATATTTATTCATCATATACCCCATAAAAGCACAGAATGTTACTTCTGTGCTGGGATTGCAGCTGTTAATTAGCGTTTGGTTCCGGATTCTCTGGTTTCTCTCGGCCCAGTGCCATTGCCGCCATAACCATTTCCTGTAGAGCTGCCATTCCCCCAGAAACCACTGGCGCCGGAACCACTGCCATAAGGACTGTTTTTTGACAAGAATGACTGAGGCCCGCGGTCACCGCCGTTATTTCCACCACGATCTGAAGCACCAGAGCCTCCGTTATCAGACGATCTTTTGCCGCTCCCATCTCGATCCTGCCATCCACCTGACACCGCATCGAATTGGCTACTTAAAATTTCCTTCATAAATACTCTCCTATGGGTTTACTGGTTTTACAGTCATTAAAAACAGCTGTAGTGGCAAATGTAAAACACACTAATAACAATCCATAACCACCCTGTATTTTATGAAAAAAACCAATAAGAAAAGTGTGTTCTAAACATTGCAAATCATCATATTAAAATAAACCCCAGAATAATATATCGAACCTAATTACACGCACATGCTATCGATTCAATTAATTGAATCGCCAAATAATCTCAACGCCCAAGATTAATAGCCCAATAAAGAAGAGGCGGCGGAACAGCTGCGGGCGACAATGACGGCGCACCCTCTCCCCCAGCCACATGCCGCCCAACGCCGGCAACAGCGCCAACAGCGAACCGCCGAGCAGCGTGGCGGGCAGCGCCTGATGCCAGGCTAAACCGGCGGCCAGCGCCAGCGTCGAGACGGTGAACGACAGCCCCAGCGCCTGCACCAGATCGTCGCGCGCCAGGCCCAACGCATTCAGGTAAGGCACCGCCGGAATGACGAACACTCCGGTGGCGCCGGTCAGCGCACCGGTCACCAGGCCGCACAGCGGCCCCAACCAGGGTTCCGCCGCAGCGGAAACGCGCCAGTCGAAACGGGTAAAACCCAGCAGCGCATAACCGATCAGACACACGCCCAGCGCCAGCGGCGCCAGGCGGCCGTCGCCGGCAGTGAGCGCCCCCGCGCTCAACACCGTGCCAAGCGTGACGCACAGCATCATCGGCCAGAGCCGGCGGCACAGCGCCCCCAGCCGCGCCCCGCGCAGCAACTGCCACAGGTTGGTGATCAGCGAAGGCAGCAACAGCAACGCGGCGGCCTGACCCGGCGGCATCATCAGGCTGAGCAGCCCCATCGACACGGTCGGCAGCCCCAGACCGATCGCTCCTTTGACCGTGCCGGCCAGTGTAAAAATGCCCGTCAGGGCGATAATCTCGAGTAGCGTCAGCGACATGCGTCTATCCTTATGGCGAATCAACGGCTCGATTGTGGCCGGCGGTATGGCGCGGCACAATGCGGCAATGGCAGAGCCTGCCTGCGGCAAAGACAGAGGGAAAACGCATGCATTTTGACTTTATCGATCTGCGGCTGTTGGCGGCGGTGCTCGAGACCGGCAGCATCACCGCCGGCGCCGAGCGCGTTGGGCTGTCGCTGGCCGCCGCCAGCGCCCGCATGCGCGGGCTGGAGCAACAGGCCGGCGTAGCGCTGCTGACGCGCAATCCGCGCGGCGTCCAGGCGACGCCTGCCGGTGAGCGCCTGTTGCATCACGCGCGAGTGCTCTTGCAGCAGCGTGAGCGGTTGCGCGGCGACCTGGCCGAGTTCGCGCCGGGCCAGCGCAGCCGGCTGCGCATCGTCGCCAATACCGTCGCCGCCGACGCTTTTCTGCCGGAGCTGCTGGCGGATTTTCTGGTGCTGCACCCGCATACCGATATCGTACTGGAGGAGCTGCCCAGCCCGGCCATCGCGCAGGCGATCGCTGAACAGGCGGCGGATATCGGCATCGCGGCGGATCACGCCGATCTGCGCGGGCTGGCAAGCTACCCTTTTCGCCAGGATCGTCTGGTGCTGGCGTTGCCGCCGGGGCATGCGCTCAGCGGCCGCCGCACGCTCAGCTTTGCGGACGCCCTGCCTTTTGATTTCATCGGCTTGCCGGAAGAGAGTGCGCTGCAACAGCATCTGGAACAGCTGGCGATACGCAGCGGCGGCCCGATGCGGCTGCGGGCGCGCGCGGCTCATTTCGACGCCATCTGCCGCATGGTGCTGCGTGGTGCCGGATTGGCGGTGGTGCCGGAAGAGAGCGCCCAACGCCATCCGCAAATTCGGCACAGCGCACTGACGTTGACAGACGAGTGGGCGACCCGACGCCTGTCGATCGCGGTGCGTGACCTGGCGCAGCTGCCGCTGCCGGCGCAGCGGCTGGTGGCGTTCCTGCGCCAAGCCTGAGGCGGCTCAGTGCGTGCCCGGCTCTGCGCGCAGCCGCGCCACCTGAGCCTCCACGTCGCGCCAGGCCGGTTTGTCGCCGGCATAGCGTTGGCGCAGATAATTCACCAGCGCCGTCACCTGCCGATCGGAAAAGCTGTCCTTAAAGCCCGGCATAAAGCCCAATTCGGCGGTGGCCGGTTTGGGGATCCCTTGCAGGATCACCTTGATCAGGTTATCGGGGCGATCGCTGAAGATATTGGTGTTATTGGCCAGATCCGGGCTGATGCCGAACAGCTGCGGCCCGCCGGCGGCGGCGCTGTGGCAGGCCTGGCAAGCGCCCTGAAACAACCGCTCGCCCGCCAGTTGACCCGCAGGCAACGCGCGGGCCGCCAACTGCGCCTGCGGTTCCACATTCAGCGTCGCCTTGGCGCTCAGCGACATCACATAGTTGGCCATCGCCCGCAGATCGCTCTGCGGCAACGTCGCCAGTTCGCTGACCACCGGCCCCATCGGCCCGGCCGCCACGCCGTGCTCGGCGGAATGCCCGCTGCGGAAGTACTGAAACAGCTGTTCCTCGGTCCAGGGTTTGTCCGCGTTGGCCAATTGATTCAGCGCCGGCGCTTCCCACCCGTCCACCATCCCCCCCGCCAGGAAAGCCGCGCCGCCCTTTTCCGCCCCCAGCAGATTGCGCGGCGAATGGCAGGCGGCGCAGTGACCGAGCCCGTTGACCAGATAGGCGCCGCGATTCCACTGCGCGCTTTGTTGCGGATCGGGTTGATATTCCCCCTGGCGCAAGAACAGCGCGTTCCAGCCCGCCATCAGCGGCCGCAGGTTAAACGGGAAGCGCATCTGATTGGCCGGATTGCTCTGGCGCACCGCCGGTTGCGACATCAGATAAGCGTACAGCGCCTGCATGTCGCCGTCGGTCATTTTACTGAATGCCGTGTAAGGAAATGCCGGATAGAGGTGGCGGCCGTCGCGGGCGATACCCTGACGCATCGCCCGATCGAATGCGGTAAACGACCAGTTGCCGATGCCAGTTGCCACGTCCGGGGTAATGTTGGTGCTGTAGAGCGTGCCGAACGGCGTCGCCATCGCCAACCCGCCGGCGTTGGTCGCCCCTTCCGACGCGGTATGGCAAACCGCGCAGTCTCCGGCGGCGGCCAATTGACGACCGCGCTCCAGCGTGGCGGCCGACCAGGTGCCGGCGCCGGGCGTCGCCACCGGCGCGATCTCCGCCCGCCACGGCAAGGCGCTGCCGGCGATGCCCAGCACGGCGCCGAACAGTCCCGCCGCGCCGCCGAACCACCATTTGCCGCGCTTCTTTTTCTTGGGCGGCGCGGCCTGCCGCTCGGCGTCCGGCCCGTTCAGCGCCTCTCGCAGCTTGTCCGAGGTGATCGGCAGCTCGCGAAAACGAATGCCGGTGGCGTCGAACACCGCGTTGGCGATGGCCGCCGCGCTGGGCACCGATGCCGACTCCCCGGCGCCCAGCGGCGGATCGTAAGGGCGCGGCATCATCACCACGTCCACCTCCGGCACCTCCGGGAAGGTCAGGATCGGGTAAGCCCCCCACTCTTTGGCGGAGACCGTCGATTCCTCAAAGGTCACGCGCTCTTTCAATACCCGGCTGGTCGATTGCAATACGTTGCCGTGAATTTGGTGGCGCACGCCGTCCGGGTTGACCATCATGCCCGCGTCGTGGCCGACCACGATGCGCGTTACCGCCACTTCACCGCTGGCTTTGTCGATCGCCACGTCGGCCACCCAGGCGGCCCAGGCCGCGCCAAAGCCGGGAAACTTGCTGTGGATGTAACGGGCGTAGGCAAAGCCGCGCCCGCGCAGCACGCCGTCTTCCGCCGGGGTCTGCATCGGTTCGGTATGCGGCGTCCAGCCGGCGCGTTCTGCGGTGCTGCGCATCAGTTCACTGGCGCGTTCATCATGGATGTAGCGCAGCCGGTACTCCAGCGGATCGACGCCGGCGGCGTGGGCCAGCTCATCGATATAAGACTCGTGAGCGAAGGTATTGGGCAAGGCGGAAACGCCGCGCATCCAGGAGGCGCGCACGATCGGCGCCATGTCCTCGATGCTGACGCGCAGCGACGGATATTCGTATGGCGGCACCGAGGTGCGGTCGCCCATTTCATAGGCCACCGGCAGCGGTTCGACCCGGCCGGTCAGCAACAGCGCCAGCGTCGGCGCGCCGTTGGAAGGATAATAGGTGCGAAAATCGTAGGCGACCGGGTGCCCGGCGGCGTCCAGCCCGCCGTCCACCTCCATCAGCTGCGCCGTGCCCTTCGGTTCCCACACATGTTCTTGTTCGCGGGTCAGCTGCACCCGCACCGGCCTGCCCACCGCGCGCGACAGCAGCGCCGCGTCGGCGCAGACGTCATCGGCGCAATTGCGGCCATAGCAACCGGCCGCCTCCATGCGCACGATCTCGATCTGCGCTTCCGGGTATTCCAGCAGCCAGGCCAGATCGGCGCGCAGCAGGTGCGGGTTCTGGCTGCCTGACCAGACCTGCAGGCGCTCCGGCCGGTAGTCCGCCAGCGCGCAGGAAGGGCCAATCGAGGCATGCAGCTGATACGGCCACAGGTAGCTGCGGGTGAAACGCCTGTCGGCCGCCGCCAGCGCCGCGTCCACATCGCCGGTATCGTGCACCACCCGGGTCGAATGCGGGTTGTCGCGCAGCGCCTGCGCCACGTCGGTCATCTGCGGCAAATTGCGCCGCCAGTCTTTCCAGCTGACCTGCAGCGCCTGCGCCGCCTTGATCGCCTGCTCTTCGCGCTCGGCGACAATGCCGATGAAATCGCCGATCACCACCAGTTTGACGATGCCGGGAATATGCGCGATCGAGGTTTCGTCCACCGCCAGCAGGCTGGTGCCGACAAATTCGCCGCTGTCGTAACCGGCATAGGGCGGCCGCACCACCCGGCCGTGCAGCATGTTCGGCAGGCGCATATCGTGTACGTAGGTGGTTTCGCCGGTCGCCTTGGCCGGAATATCGACGCGCGCGGCGCTGGTGCCCACCAGGCGATACTCCGCCTGCGGTTTCAGCGGCGCGTCGCCGGAAATCGACAGTTCGACATGGTCGCCGGCCACCAGCTCGGCGTAGCTGAGCGCCTGCCCCTGCGGGCTGCGGATCACGCCCTCCTCCAGCGTCAGCTGTTCCACCGACGCATCGAAGCGCTGCGCCGCCTGGCGCAACAGCCAACGGCGCGCTTCAGCGGCGGCGTTGCGAAGCGGCACGGCGGAGATCTGCAGCGTGGCGCTGGCGATGGTGGCGCCCTGATTCGGCGCGCGCTCGGTATCGCCCAACACCATTTGCACCTGATCCATGCGCAGGTACAGCTCTTCGGCGACGATCTGCCCGAGCGCGGTGCGCACGCCGGTGCCAAGATCGACATGACCGTTAAAGGCATAGATTTCGCCGCTGCCGCACAGGGCGATAAACAGCCCCTGCTCTTTGGGCTTCAGCACCGGCGTTTGCCCTTTGGGCACCGGCCCCGACGGCGGTTGCACGCTGTCGACGATCAGCAGCACGCCGTCGCGCTGCAGCAATTCGGCCTGGCTCGGCGATGGGGCACGGGAATCAGTCATGGGCGTGGGCGTCCTCATCGCGGCAGAGAATGATGGCGCGCTGAACCGCACGCAGGATTTCGAGATGGGTGCCACAGCGGCACAGGTTGCCGGACAGCGCTTGACGGATCTCCGCCTCGCTCGGGGCGGGATTGCGATCCAACAGGGCTTTGGTGGTCATGATCATGCCATTGAGGCAGTAGCCGCATTGCGCCGCCTGCTCTTCGATAAAGGCACGCTGCACTGGGTGCAGGCGCTGGCGATCGCCAAGGCCTTCCAGGGTGACGATCGCCCGGCCGGACACGCCGAGCGCCGGGATCACGCAGGAGCGCGCCGCCACGCCGTCGATCAGCACGGTGCACGCGCCGCATTCGCCCAGGCCGCAGCCGTATTTCGGGCCATTGAGCGCCAGATCGTTGCGCAGTACCAGCAAGAGCGGCGTATCCGCCATCACCTGCGCATGAAGCTGTTCGCCGTTCACCGACAGCATCAGCCGATGCTCCGTCAGCGTGGTTTTCGCGCCGTCCCTGGGCGATTGCACTTCAGATATCGCCATTGTTCGCGTCTCCGCCTGCACGTGATGATCTTATGGGCTGGCCTCTCGCCGCCGACCACCAGGCAACCGACGTTGCGCGGGCGAATCAGCCGGTGGCAGGTTCTTCCAGCATTTTATTCAGCAGGAATATCAGCGCTATCCGTTCGGCCGGGTTCAGCGTACCGAACGTCAGCTCTGTGATTTTCGCCGCCTGCGGCACCGTTTCCGCCAGCAGCGCGCCGCCGGCGTCGGTGAGGCCGACCACCACCTTGCGCCGATCGATCGGATCCGGCGTCACCGTGATCAGATCGCGCGCCTTCAGCCGTTCGACGATGCCGCGGATGGTGGCCTGATCCACCGCCGTCACCTGCACCAGCTCGGTCAGCGAGCTCGGCCCCATATCGCGCACCGCGCACAGGGTGATGAACTGCACCGCCGTCAGCTGCGAATCGCCGACGTTTTGCTGGAAAATCGCCACGTGGCGCTGATAAACCTTGCGCAGCAGGTGCCCGACTTGCTCGGTAAAATGATAATTTTCGGGTTGGCCGCTCACGGCTGACGGGTATTCGGGGGGCGTCATTGCGTTACTCTCACCATCTATGGAATCCACGAGAATAGTACAAACCCCCGCCGTTGGCAGCAACGATTACGCCCGGCGCACGCGCGACGCCTCCGGCGCCACCACTTCACCGTCCGCCACCACCGTTTGCCCGTCGAGGCGAATGTCGCAGCGGCGCAGCGCGATATCCATATGGCAAGGCGTTTTGCGCGTGCCGCCCACTTCGGTGTTCGGCCCGGTGGAGAACAGGAAGTTGCCGTAGAACGCGCGCGCGTCCATGCACATGCCGTCGTTCTTGTCGTGCAGGCCCATCGCCGTCCACTGGGCGCGCGGCTGCAGACCCCAGCCGATGTGCGAGATGCCGTACACCTTCGGATCGTCGAAGTATTTCATGTATTCGCGCAGGTATTCCGCCTCAAAACCGCCGTGAATGCGGGTGACGAACCCTTGTTCGATCTCCAGCGTGATGCGTTCGCGCGCATAGCTTTTGAACGGCAGCAAGATATCGCCAACCTCCAGCACCAACACGCCCTCCGCCTGCTCCTCATTCGGCCAGGTGAACAGGAAACCGCTCGGCCAGTGATCCCAGCGCCCCGGTTCATCGGCATAGCCGTACTCGGTCACCGTCGGGTATTGCCCGAGCGGCGCGCGGAAATCGCTGCCGGCGGCGGAGGTCACCTGCATCAGCTTCGCCTGCTCCAGTACGGCGGCGGCGGCCAGCACCCGCGCCTTGTCCTCCGCGTTGGGCAACATGCGCGCCAGCACCTCCGGCGGCTCCACCGCCAGCAGGATGCGAGTGCCGGTTTTCAGGATCTGCTCCTGCTCCGGCGAATGCAGCAGCATCATGGTATCGACGATCAGATCGGCGGCCTCCAGCGCACGCTGCGCCGCCAGGTTGCCGGTCAGCGCGGTATCGCCGCAATAGGCGGTCATGTCGTTGCCCATCGCCCGCGGATGGTTGAACGCCGGCAGCTCGACGGCATACACCCTGGCGCCCAGCCGCAGCGCCGCGTCGGTCGCGGCGCGCACCGTGCGCGCATCGGAATAATGGCTTTTCAAAATCGCCACGCTCTGCGAAGCATCGACCTTCGACAGCGTAAGCACCTGCTCGAACAGCTGTACCAACTGGGTTTCATTGACCGCCATGGCCTGTCTCCTGTCTCGTCAAGGGTGTCCGACGCCCGCAAGGCGGCGGTGATTTTTCAAACAATTTAAAGTGAACACACTCGTTTTTATCTAAGTCAAAAAAGCAAAGGAAAGCAAGTTGCGACTATCCATCATAAGAAAGTCCTATTTCATCCCTCTGCAATCCTGTGATTAACATGAGTTTAACAGTAATGCGCCGTCAATTAGCGTGAGCAAGATCTGATTTAACACTTTTGCAACTTTGCGTTATCTAGTGCATACACTATAAATCGATCGTCCAGCCACGCGTTGGGCCTACGCTGAAAAAAGCCAACAGACAGGGGAAACATGATGAGCAAACAACCACGCATCGCCGTCGTCGGCGCCGGGCTGGGGGGCGCCGCCGCCGCCGGGCTGCTGCAAAAAGCCGGCTTTACCGTCGATCTGTATGAACAGAGCCCGGCGTTCTCGCGCCTCGGCGCCGGCATTCACATGGGGCCGAACGTCCTGAAGATTTTCCGCCGGCTCGGCATTGAGCAGCGGCTGGAGCAGATGGCGTCTCATCCCGATTTCTGGTTCAGCCGCGATGCCGAGAGCGGCGACTATCTGTCGCGCATCGAACTGGGCGCCTTCGCCCGCCAGGAGTACGGCGCCGCCTATGTGACGGTGCACCGCGGCGATCTCCAGGCGTTGCAGCTTTCCGCGCTGCAGCCCGGCACCCTGCATTTCGGCAAATGCCTGAGCAAGATTGAAGATCGCGGGGACGAGGTGGTGCTGAACTTCGTCGACGGCACCTCGGCCCATGCCGACATCGTGATCGGTGCCGACGGCATCAATTCGCGCATCCGCGAACATCTGCTGGGGGCGGAAGCGCCGACCTACAGCGGCTGGGTGGCCCACCGCGCGCTGATCCGCGGCGAGAAGCTGGCGAAATACAACCTGACGTTCGAAGACTGCGTGAAGTGGTGGTCGGCGGATCGCCATCTGATGGTCTACTACACCACCCAACGGCGCGACGAGTATTACTACGTGAGCGGCGTGCCGCACCCGGCCTGGGATTTCCAGGGCAGCTTCATCGACAGCAGCCGCGAAGAAATGTTCGAGACCTTCGCCGGTTACCACCCGATCGTGCAGGCGCTGATCGAATCCAGCGAGCAGGTCACCAAATGGCCATTGCTGAACCGCAAACCGCTGCCGCTGTGGAGCGAAGGCCGTCTGGTGCTGCTCGGCGACGCCTGCCATCCGATGAAACCGCACATGGCGCAGGGCGCGGCGATGGCGATCGAAGACGCCGCCATGCTGACCCGCTGCCTGCAGGAAACCGGCCTCGGCGACTACCGCACCGCCTTCCAGCTGTATGAAGCCAACCGCAAGGAGCGCGCATCCAGGGTGCAGGCGGTGTCCAACGCCAACACCTTCCTGCGCACTCAGGAAGATCCAGCCTGGGTCTACGGCTACGACCTGTACGCGCAAGCGCTGAAATCGGAGAACGCCGCATGAGCACCTTCCTCTACGGCGCCCACGTTCACGCCAACGGCATTCGCCAACATTACCTGCGCTACGGCGGCCACGGCCCGGCGCTGATCCTGATCCCCGGTATCACCAGCCCGGCGATCACCTGGGGCTTCGTCGCCGAGCGGCTGGGAGAAAAATACGACGTCTACGTACTCGACGTACGCGGCCGCGGTCTGTCGTCCAGCGGCCCGGAACTGGCTTATGACGCAGAGACCTGCGCGCAGGACGTCAATGCCTTCGCCGCCGCGCTGAACCTGGCCAATTACGCCCTGCTCGGCCATTCGATGGGCGCCCGCTTCGCCCTGCGCGCCGCCGTTTTGCAGCCCGCCGGCGTGCGGCGACTGGTGCTGGTCGACCCGCCGGTTTCCGGCCCCGGCCGCCGCGCCTATCCCGGCCAATGGCCGTGGTACGCCGACTCTATCCGGCAGTCGCTGCCGGGCATGAGCGCCGAGCAGATGCGCGCCTTCTGCCCGACCTGGAGCGAGGAGCAACGCCGGCTGCGCGCCGAGTGGCTGCATACCTGCTACGAGCCGGCGATCCAACGCGCCTACGACGATTTTCATCAGGTGGACAGCCACCGTGACTACCCGCTGCTGGCCATGCCGACACTGCTGATGGCCGCGGGCAAAGGCGGCGTCATTCAGCCCGAAGACCGGGCGGATATCCGCGCGCTGCAGCCGGAGATCGCCATCGTCGAGGTCGAGAACGCCGGACACATGATCCCGTGGGACGATTTCGACGGATTCTTCCGCGCCCTGGGCGATTTTCTGGATTAACTGAGGAACACCGACATGAGCAACCACTACCGCATCGGCCAGATCGTGCCCAGCTCCAACACCACGATGGAAACCGAGATCCCGGCGATGCTGGGCGCGCGCCAGCTGATACGCCCGGAGCGTTTCACCTTTCACTCCAGCCGCATGCGCATGAAACACGTCAATAAAGAAGAGCTGGCGGCGATGGACGCCGAGTCCGATCGCTGTGCGCTGGAACTCTCCGACGCGCGGGTCGACGTGCTCGGCTACGCCTGCCTGGTGGCCATCATGGCAATGGGGCTGGGCTACCACCGCGAATCGCAGGCCCGGCTGGCGCAGGTGACGAAAGACAATCAGGCCGCCGCGCCGGTTATCAGCAGCGCCGGCGCGCTGGTCAACGGCCTGAAGGTGATCGGCGCCAAACGCATCGCGCTGGTGGCGCCCTATATGAAACCGCTGACCCAGCTGGTGGTGGACTACATCCAGCACGAAGGCATTGAGGTCAAGGTATGGCGCGCGCTGGAGATCCCGGACAACCTCGACGTCGGCCGGCACGATCCGGCCAGGCTGCCGGGGATCGTCGCCGAGATGGATTTACGCGAGGTCGATGCTATCGTGCTGTCCGCCTGCGTGCAGATGCCTTCGCTGCCGGCCGTTCCGACGGTGGAGGCCCAAACCGGCAAACCGGTGATCACCGCCGCCATCGCCACCACTTACGCGATGCTGACCGCGCTGGAGCTGGAGCCGATCGTCCCCGGCGCCGGCGCCCTGCTGTCCGGCGCCTATTGAGGAGGCATGATGAACGACACCCTCAGCGACAATTATCGCGGCGTCTGGGGTCAGCGCCTCGGCTTCGGCCGGCGCCCGGCGCTGCTGGCGATCGACTTTATGCAGGCCTACACCACCGAAGGCGCGCCGCTGTTCGCGCCGGGCGTGGTGAGCGCGGTCGAGGAAAGCCGCGAGCTGCTGGCCTGTGCGCGCCGCACGGGAATTCCTGTGATCCACACCCACATCCGCTATCATGCAGGCCATTTTGCCGATGGCGGCCTGTGGGTCAAAAAAGCGCCGGTGATGAAGGACATGGTGGCGGGCAACCCGCTGGCGGCGTTCTGCCCGCCGGTGGCGCCGCTGGCCGATGAGGTGGTGCTGAGCAAGCAATACGCCAGCGCCTTCTTCGGCACCGCGCTTGCGCCGCTGCTGGTGGCGCAAGGGATCGACACGCTGCTGATGATCGGCTGTTCCACCAGCGGCTGCATCCGCGCCAGCGCGGTGGATGCGGTGCAGCACGGCTTTCGCGCCATGGTGGTGCGCGAGTGCGTCGGCGATCGTCACCCCGGCCCGCACGAAGCCAACCTGTTCGACATCGACAGCAAATACGGCGATGTGGTGCACAAACAGGAGGCGCTCGACTACCTGAACCGGTTATGAGTCAACGATTCACCTGCAACGACAATAACGAAGGCGCAGACAGCGCCTCACGCGACCGCCCGAAACAGGGCGGCGCCCATGCAACGCAAACACAACAGGCGCCTCCTGCGGAGGCCAACACGCACCACCTGGAGACAACATCATGGCCATTGTCGACACCCCGCTGGCGGGGAAAGCGGACGCAGAATCGCTGCTGCTGTACCGCAAAATCACCTGGAAACTGATCCCGTTTCTTTGCCTGTGCTACCTGGCGGCCTACCTCGATCGCATCAACGTCGGGCTGGCCAAGCTGCAGATGGCCGACGCGCTGCAGCTGAGCGAAGCGGCCTTTGGTCTGGGCGCCGGGCTGTTCTTCGTCGGCTATATTCTGTTCGAGGTGCCGAGCAACCTGATCCTGCAGCGCGTCGGCGCCAAGATGTGGATCGCCCGCATCATGATCACCTGGGGGTTGCTGTCCACCGCCACCATGTTCGTCACCACGCCGACCCAGTTCTACGTCATTCGCTTTTTGCTCGGCGTGGCGGAGGCCGGTTTCCTGCCCGGCGTGCTCTTTTACCTGACGCTGTGGTTCCCGACCTATCGCCGCGGCCGCATCATTGCGCTGTTCATGATCGGCCTGCCGCTGTCCAGCGTGATCGGCGGGCCGCTCTCCGGCTGGATCATGGGCCATTTCGACATGCGCCACGGGCTGCACGGCTGGCAGTGGCTGTTTTTGCTGGAGGGCATTCCCAGCGTGCTGTTGGGCGTGTTGACCTTCTGGCTGTTGCCTAACACTTATCAGCAGGCCAAGTGGCTGACGCCCGAGGAGAAACAGCGCATCGCCGACGATCTGGCGCGCGACGACGCCGAGGCCGATCACGGCAAGCACAGCTTCCGCGACGGCTTCTTCAACCTGAAGGTGTGGATGCTCGGCGGCATCGACTTCGCTATTCTGCTCAGCGCCTACGCCATGGGCTTTTGGATGCCGACCTTCATCAAAACCGCCGGCGTTACCGACATCACCACCATCGGTTACCTGACGGCGATCCCCAGCGTCGCCGCCCTGCTCGGCATGCTGCTGATCGGCAGCAGTTCCGATCGGCTGCGCGAACGGCGCTGGCATATCATCGTGCCGTTTATCATCGGCGCGCTGGCGATGGCCGGCAGCACCTTCTTCACCCACAATGCGCTGGCCACGGTGCTGCTGTTCTCCATCGCCCAGGCGGCAATCATCGGCGCAGTGCCGGTGTTCTTCAGCCTGCCGGCCACCTTCCTGCGCGGCACGGCGGCGGCGACCGGCTTCGCGCTGGCCTGTTCGCTGGCCAACATCGCCGGGCTGGTAAGCAATTCGCTGATGGGGCTGGCGCTGGATCTGACCGGCAAGAGCGGCGGCGCGCTCTGGGCCTTCGCCGGCTGCCTGCTGCTCAGCTCGCTGCTGGTGGTGGCCCTGCCGGCCAAGGTGGTGAACCGCTGAGCGTTAATAGAAAGGGAAAAGGCGCAAGACAATGACAATGATGATAAGGGACCGTTGTCTGCTTTGATTCTTGCGCCGTTTTCTCCCCATAACAGGGCATGTCAATAACGACGATGGGCTCTGGGTTACCCCACCAACAACGTTTTTGCTTCCAGATAAGCCTGCATCCCCCATTTGCCCATCTCGCGGCCCAGCCCGGACTGTTTGAAACCGCCAAACGGCGCTTTAGGTTCATGATCCAACGTGTTCACCAGAACACGCCCGGAGTCAATCTGCTGCGCCACCCGCACCCCGCGTTCGCGATCGCCGCTTAACACCAGCGCACTCAGCCCGTAGGCGGTGTCGTTGGCGATCGCAAGCGCTTCGGCCTCATTGTCGTAAGGGATGATCACCAGCACCGGACCAAAAATTTCTTCCCGGGCAATGCGCATCCGGTTATTGCCCGCAAATACCGTAGGCTTCACGCACCAGCCTTTATCCATACCCGATGGACGGCCAACGCCGCCAACCAACAATGTCGCCCCTTCTTCCTCGCCCAGGCGTATATAATCCTGCACCCGTTGCCACTGTTTTTGGCTCACCATCGGGCCGATTTCCGTATTTTCATCGCGCGGATCGCCCGACCGGACTTTGCCTACCGCGTCGGCAATCGCCTGTTCAAACTCCGCCTGACGGCTGCGCGGCACCAGAATTCGCGTGCCTGCAATGCAGGCCTGGCCGCTATTCATAAAACCGGCGGCAAGCGCCAAAGGCACGGCCTGCATGACATCCGCATCGTCCAGGATCAGCGTCGGCGATTTGCCCCCCAGTTCCAATGTCACCCGTTTCAGCGATTCTGCACCGCTTTCTACGATATGTTTGCCCACCGCCGTGGAACCGGTAAACGAGATCTTGGCAATATCGGGATGTCGATTAATGACCTCACCCACCACCTCGCCTCGCCCGGTGATAATGTTAAATACCCCGGCAGGAATGCCCGCGTCGTGCAACGCTTCGGTGATGACCCGCGTTTGCATCGCGCTCATTTCGCTGGGTTTGATCACCGCGGTGCACCCTGCCGCCATTGCCGTCGCCAGTTTGTTGCAGATAAATCCGGCATCGCTGTTCCAAGGCGTAATCAGCCCGGCGACGCCGACAGGCGTCATGATGACCTGCGCCTTACCCGCCTGTTCCGTAAACTCGAAATTTTCCAGCGCGTCGATCGCCTGAGCTATCGCGTCCGCCGGGTAACTGGCCATCCAGCGCCCACGAATTTTGGGCGCGCCATATTCCATCACGACAGCGTCCATCAGCGCATCTTCACGGGCCATAACCGCTTTGTGCATACGGCGCAATACGGCAAGGCGTTCCGCCTTACTGGTCTTGGACCAGTAAGGAAATGCGGCCTTGGCTGCGGCAATCGCCCGCTCGGCATCCACCTCGTCCGCCAGACGCACAGTGCCAATCACGTCTTCTGTCGCCGGGTTAAACAGCGTGAAGCGTTCTTCACCGTGGGGTGTCACGAATTCACCGTTGATATAAATGCTGTCAATTTTTTGCATGGTGTGCTCCACATGTTCCGATTAGTCAAACGAGTATAGAAACAGATGATCAATACGATAAGTGGGTCTATCCTGTACGAACTGTACCGATAATCGGGATAATCTATGCATCGCAGTGGACTGACAGAGTTGGAAGTCGTGTTGGCCGTAGCGCAGCGACAAAGCTTTCGCGCCGCCGCACGGCAATTAGGCATGTCGGCCACCGCCGTCAGCAATGCGGTGGCCGGGTTGGAAAGCCGCCTGAAAATACGTCTGTTTAACCGTTCGACCCGCAGCGTGGCGCTGACGCCGGCGGGCGCGCGTTATGTAGAACGAATCGCCCCCGCTCTGGCCGAGATTCGGCGTGCATCGGAAGAGATCGCCACCCAGCCCGACGCGCCAACCGGCACGCTGCGCATCAGCGCACCGCAGGAGTGCGTCTCCCTGCTCTACGAACCGTTGATCGAAACGTATTTGCGGCGTTACCCGCAAATGCGGCTCGATATCACCAGCGAATCAAGAATGGTGGACATTGTGGCGGAAGGTTACGACGCGGGGATCCGTTTGGCGGAGTCCGTCCCGCAGGACATGATCGCCGTGGAGCTAACGGGAGATATCCGCATGTTGGTGGTCGCTACACCAGACTATTTTGCTGAACATGGCATACCGCAATCGCCGGAGGATCTGTTACGGCACAAAAGCGTCGGGATGCGTATGTCACACGGAGGGATTTACCATTGGGAATTGGAACGCCACCAGCAGAAACTTCGAGTCAACGTACCGCCGCGCATTGTATTGAATGAAATGCGCGCCATTCATCGTGCCGCATTGAGCGGTGTGGGGATTGCCTTCGTTTCAGATTGGTTTGCCCGTGAAGATATCGCATCAGGCCGCCTTATTAGCGTACTGGACGAATGGTGCCCAGCTTTCGGCGGATTGCGTCTCTATTATCCCGGCAGACGACATGTGCCTCCGGGGCTCAAAGCATTTATCGATTTGGTGCATGAAATTCAGGCCAGGTAGCTTGTCTTCTCCCTGCCGACCAGAAAACGGCACCGCCAAACGTCGGAATGCGACCCGACATTTGGCGTGCCGTTGGTTTATTCACTCTCCTTGTTCATACCCTCGGGATTATTCGTCCTTCAGCCCGCGATTGATCAGCATCGGCTCGATGCTCGGTTCTTTGCCGCGCCAGTCGATGTACAGCTTCTCCAGATCCTGGCTGTTGCCGCGCGACAGGATCATGTCGCGGAAGCGCTGGCCGTTTTCGGCGGTTAGGCCGCCGTGTTCGGTGAACCACTGGAAGGCGTCGTCCGCCAGCATTTCCGTCCACAGATAGGCATAGTAGCCCGCGGCGTAGCCGTTACCCCAGATGTGCTGGAAGTAGCTGGAACGGTAACGCGGCGGCACGTAGCTGAGATCCACCTTGTCTTTTTGCAGCGACTCGGCCTCGAACTTGTCCACGTCCTGCTGCGGCTGATCGGCGGTCAGCATGTGCCAGTGCATATCCAGCAGCGCGGCGGACAGCAGCTCGGTCATGCTGTAGCCCTTGTTGAACTTGTCGGCCTTCTTGATCTTGTCGACCAGTTCCTGCGGCATCGCCTCACCGGTCTGGTAGTGCTTGGCGAAGTGGCTGAACACTTTCGGATCGCTGACCCAGTGCTCGTTGAACTGCGACGGGAACTCGACGAAGTCGCGCGCGGTGTTGGTACCCGACAGGCTCGGGTATTCCTGATCGGCGAACATGCCGTGCAGCGCGTGGCCGAACTCGTGGAACATCGTGATCACGTCGTCATACGACAGCAGCGCCGGCTGCCCCGGCGCCGGTTTGGTGAAGTTGGCGACGTTGTAGATCACCGGCTTGGTGCCATTGAGCTTCGACTGATCGACAAAGTTGCTCATCCAGGCGCCGCCGCCCTTGTTGTCGCGTTTGAAGTAGTCGGTGTAGAACAGCGCCAGCGATTTGCCGTCCTTGTCGAACACTTCATACACCTTAACGTCCGGCTGGTAGACCGGAATGTCCTTGCGCTCTTTGAAGCTGATGCCGTACAGCAGGTTGGCGGCGTAGAACACGCCGTTGTTCAGCACGTTGTTCAGCTCGAAGTAAGGTTTGATCTGCGACTCGTCCAGATCGTACTTGGCCTTGCGCACCTGTTCGGCGTAGAACTGCCAGTCCCAGGCCTGCACCTTGAAATCGCCTTTCTGCTGGTCGATCACCGCCTGAATATCTTTGGCTTCACGTTCGGCGCGCGCGGTGGCCGCCGGCACGATGTTGCGCATAAAGCTCAGCGCGGCATCCGGCGTCTTGGCCATCTGGTTTTGCAGTTTCCAGGCGGCGTAGTTCGGGTAACCCAACAGCTTGGCCTGCTCGGCGCGCACCTTGGCCAGTCGGGAAATGGTCTGGCGGGTATCGTTGCCGTCGCCCTTCTCCGCACGCGTCCAGGAGGCGTCGAACAGCGCTTTGCGGGTATCGCGATCTTTCAGGCTCTGCAGCAGCGGCTGCTGGGTGGTGTTCTGCAGCACCAACAGCCACTGTTTCTCCAGCTTGCGCTCGGCGGCCGCCTGCGCTGCCGCGGCCAGCTCACCTTCGGACAGACCGTCCAGCTTCGCCTGGTCGGTTATCGCCAGCGCGCCGTTTTTGCTCGCCGCCAGCAGTTTGTTGGTGAACTGGGTGCTCAGCGTCGCCGCTTCCTGGTTCAGCGCTTTCAGCTTGGCCTTGTCGGCGTCCGACAGGTTGGCGCCCGCCAGCTCGAAGTTTTTATAGGTGACTTCCACCAGCCGACGCGACTCCGGATCCAGCTTCAGCGCATCGCGATCTTGATAGATGGCCTTGATGCGCGCGAACAGCTTGCCGTTGAGCATGATGTCGTCGTTCAGCGCCGCCAGCTTCGGCGAGGTTTCTTCATCCAGCTTCTGCAGCGCATCGCTGGTATTGGCCGAGGTCATGGCGCCGAACACGTTCATCACCCGCGTCAGCAGCGAACCGGCCTGCTCCAGCGCCACGAAGGTATTTTTAAAGTTGGGCTTGGCCGGGTTGTTGGCGATCTTCTCCACCTCTTCCCGCTTTTGCTTGATGCCCGCTTCGATCGCCGGCGCGTAGTCGCTTTCCTTGATCAGGTTGAACGGCGGCGCCTGGAACGGCAGACGGCTTTGATAGAAGAACGGATTTTGGGTCTTTTGCTTGTCGTGCTGATTGGCTTCACCGGTCACGGTAGCCTCCTTCGCCTGGCCGCTGGGCAGCGCGCTATGGTCGGCGTGAGGTTGGGTTTCTGCTGCCTGTGCCTGCGAGCCGAGCGCCATGCCGATCGCCAGCACCAATGTGGATAAACGCATCAAATCGAAACTCCTCCATGTTCACGGAATAAGGTCTCGGGGAATGGCTCCCTCTGAGTCACCTCCTAGCTTAGGCGCAGTTGGCAGTTTGAGCAAAAACAAGTGATTAGAAGTGAGCCGCCTCGCCGATCTGCTGTATCAGAAAGGTCAGCAGCGCGCGCGTTTTGGCCGGCAGATAGCGGCGGCCGGGATAAACAGCATACAGCTGCAGTGGCGCCGGCGGCAAGGCCAGCGGTATCTCAACCAAACGTCCGTCGGCCAGAAACGGCCGGCAGCCGAGCTCGGAGAGTATGGCGAACCCCACGCCGGCCAAGGCCGCCTTCAGCGCCATCTCCCCACTATTGACGCGATAGCGCGCATTGACCGGGACGGTAACGAACTTGCCGTCCGGGCGGACGAATTGCCACGGCATGCCCTTCAGCGCATCCACCGTACTGATACAGGGCAATTGCGTGAATTGCTCAATCTCCGACGTCGGCGGCCACTGCGCCACCAGCGCCGGCGCAGCCACCACGATGCAGGGAAAGGTCGCCAGCGGCTGCGCGACATAGTCGCTGTCGTCCAACAGGCCCCGGCTGACCATGACCGCCAGATCGACATCGTCAAGCAGCGACGCCATGCCCGCCAGATTGGTGACGCAGCTGATTTCGATCTGCGGATGCTGCAGGGCGAAGGCCGCCAACGGATCGCCCAACAGATATGGCCCCACTTCATTCGGCACGCACAGGCGCAGCGGCCCGCGCAGCTGTTGCTGCCGTTCGCTGAGCGTTTGCGCGGTGTGATCGAGCGACGCCAGCAACGGCTGAGCCCGCTCATGCAACAGTTGGCCGTTCGGCGTCAGCCGCATTGAGCGGGTGCTGCGCTCGATTAAGCGCTGGTCGAGCTGGCGCTCCAGCTGCGAGATAGCGCGGCTGACGTTGGAGGTCGGCATCGCCAGCGCCCGAGCGGCCCCGACGAAGCTGCCTTGCTCCACCACCGCCACGAAAATGCGTAACAGGTTTAAATCCAATTTGGCGCGCATGATTATCCCACATTTGATAACAAACCATGCCATTTCTACCACCTAATCCCGCGCAACGCCACGCGCTTCACTGCCGGCCTGACTCTGCGACCGAAGGATGCTTATGACACCCACGAGAAAGCTGACGGCGATAGCGCTGGTCATCGCCTTTATTCAATTCACCAATGCCCTGGAATACATGGTGTTCAACCCGATATTTCTCTATATGGCCGCCGACTTTTCCGTGCCCGTCAGTTACGCCGGTTATGTCAGCGCGGCCTATACGCTGGCAGCGGTGATTTCCGGCATCGGCGCGTTCTATTGGATCGGCGGCGTTGAAAAGCGGCGTTTTCTGCTGCTCAACGTCGCGCTGCTGGGGGTGACGACCTTACTGATCGCCGCAACCCAGCAGTTTTATTGGCTGTTGGCGCTGCGGCTGCTGGCCGGTCTGCTGGGCGGCACCACGATGGGCGTGGGGATCGGCTTGCTGCTCAACGCCGCGCCGGCCGCACTGCACGGCCGAATGTTGGCGACGGTGATCGCGTCTTTTTCGCTGGTGAGCATCGTCGGCATGCCGGGCATGCTGTACCTGTGCGAGGTGGCAAGCTGGCGCGCCGCGCTGGTGACTATCGGCGGGCTGTGTCTGCTGGCGGCGGTGTTGGTGGCGCTGTTCGTTCCCAGGGATGCGCCGCAGCCACAGGCTGCCGCGCCCGTCACGCTCGATCGCCGGCTGTTGCTGTTCGCCTCCGCCGCCGGTCTGACGCAGTTCAGCCCGATGCTGCTGATCCCGGTGCTGGCGCCGCTGCTCACCCAGCGGTTACAGGTGGCAGACGCGCATTTGTCCTGGCTGTTTCTCATCGGCGGCGTGGCTGGCTATCTGGCGACCGTACTGACAGGCCGCTGGCTGCAACGCTTTGGCGCCGTGACGCTGACGGTGAGCGCCACGCTGTTGCTGCTGGGCAGCCTGTGGCTGGCGGCGCGCGGTGGCGACCGCGCTGAACTGTTTATGGTGACGTTTCTCGCGGCGGCCTACGCGCGGCTGGTCGCGATCTCTTCCCTGAGCATGCGCTGGCCGGACAATCGGCAACGCGCCGCCTTCGGCACGCTGCAAACCGCCCTGATACACCTGAGCGCCACGGTGGCCTTCTTGCTCTCTTCCGCGCTGCTGAGCGGCGGCCTCACCCCGCGCAGTTTGCAACGCCTGCTGTGGTTGTGCGCACTGAGCGCCGTCGCCGTCGCGCCGCTCAGCGTTTGGCTGCAGGCGCGGCTGCGTCAGCGCGGCGCCTCATAAACCACCTTACCGTCCACATAGGTGCGATAAATGTTGCGATCGTCCCCCAGGGTCATCAGCACGAACCCTTGATCCATCAGCGTGGCGCTGTTGGCGTGACGCAGCTGCTGCAGCGGCGTCACCGCCGGATCGAGCACCACGAAATCCGCCTCTTTGCCGACGTTGAAGTTGCCGATTTTGTCGTCCAGCGCCAGCGCGCGCGCGCCGCCCAAGGTGGCATGATAGAACGCTTCTACGGCGGAGAGCCGGTAATGCTGCAGCTGGCCGACCTTGTACGCCTCGCCTAACGTGCGCAGCATATTGAAGGTGGTGCCGGCCCCCACGTCGGTGCCGATACCGAGCTTCACCCGCTTGCGCCAGGCCTGCTGCAGGTCAAACAGCCCGCTGCCGAGAAACAGGTTGGAGGTGGGACAAAAGGCGATCGCCGAGCGGGTATCGCACAGGCAGTCCCACTCCTGCTCCTCCAGATGCAGGCAATGGGCGAATACGCTTTTATCGCCGGTCATGCCGTAGCGGTGGTAAACATCCAGATAGCTGCGGTGTTGCGGGAACAGCGCTTTTACCCAGGCCACTTCCTGCGGGTTCTCGCTCAGGTGCGTCTGCAGCCAAACGTCGGGATATTCTTCACGTAGCCGCTGCACCTGCGCCAGCAGCGCCGGCGTACTGGTGGGCGCAAAGCGCGGCGTAATGGCGTAACCGAGGCGGCCTTTGCCGTGCCAGCGTTCGATCAGTTCGCGCGTCTGGCGATAACTCTGCTCCGGCGTTTCCAGCAGCGCCTCCGGCGCATGGCGATCCATCATGACCTTGCCGGCGATCAGGCGCATGTTCAGCGCTGCCGCCTGGCTGAACAGCGCATCGACCGACTGTGGATGCACGGTGCCGAACACCAGCGCGGTGGTGGTGCCGTTACTCAACAACTGCTGCAGAAAGAAAGCCGACATCGTGTCGGTGTGCTGCTCACAGTCGTAACGGCTTTCTGTCGGGAAGGTGTAATTGTTTAACCAGTCCAGCAGTTGATCGCCATAGGCGCCAATCATTTCGGTTTGCGGATAATGGATATGGGTATCGATAAAACCCGGCACGATCAGCTTGTCGCGATACTCCGTGACCGCGAAGCCCGGCGGCAGCAGCGCCTCGCCCTGCCGCCAGCTGCCGAACCAGACGATGACGCCGTCGTTCAGCAGCAGCAAACCGTCGGGAACATGCCGCAGGCGTTCTTCGAGCTGTTGCGGCGCCTCCACACAGGCTGCGATATCAAAAAAATTGCCACGAATAGCCGTGGTGAATTGCAGTGCCATTATTTTCTTCCTTGTGACGACCGGCCAAGCCCATCCGCATAATAAATTGCGATGATGAAACAAGGCCCTTTTTACCCAAACGCAAAGACCGGATTAAGCATAGCAAGCCGTGTGCCAACAGGCGGCGATAAAATACATTTTTAAATAAAAACAATTGATTGGTAATTAACCTAAAAGCATAGACCGGCGAAAGAGAATAAGACCCACGCTCAGTCTTCGACGGCAGATAAATAGCAACCGTTTGCTTGCCGAAATAACACCGCGCCGCTGCACCTTTAATGGGCAAACGACGCTCTTTACGACCGTCCGCTTTATTTCAACGCCGCGTCCGGGGGCGGAACCCCAGCCTGGAGGCAACGGTCAAACTTGAAACGATAACTATTCTCAATTATCATCCGCGCATCTTTTTGACCAGCAATGCGAAAACCATGTCCGCCACCGCCTCTGCCCCGCACGCCGCGCTGTCGCGCCTTTACGCCACCCACCACGCCTGGTTGCAGGGATGGTTGCGTCGGCGGCTGGGCTGCGCTTTCGACGCGGACGATGTGGCGCAGGACACCTTTATGCGCCTGCTGAAAAGCGACGCCGCGGCGACCCTGCGCGAGCCGAAAGATTTTCTGGTCACCGTCGCCAAGCGGGTGATGGTCGATCTGTTCCGCCGCAGAACGCTGGAGCGCGCCTATCTTGAGATGCTGGCGCTGATCCCGGAAGGCTACGCCCCGTCGCCGGAGCAGCGCCAGAGCCTGCTGGAAAGCCTGCAGCAGATCGACGCCATGCTCGACGGCCTGGGGCCGAAGGTAAAACAGGCCTTTCTGTTGTCGCAGCTCGAAGGCCTGGGCTATGCGGACATCGCCGCGCGCCTCGGCGTGTCGGTCAGTTCGGTTAAAAAATACATGGCCAAAGCCACCGAGCATTGCCTGCTGTTCATCCTCGAAAACGACGTTTATTCATGAGCAACGCCATCACCCCCGAGCAGCGCCAGGCGCTGAAAATGGCCGCACACTGGTATGCCCTGCTGTGCGACGAGCACGTCACCGAACGCCAGCGCCAACAGTGGCAAGCCTGGCACCAGCAGCATGACGATCACCGCTGGGCCTGGCAACGCGTCGAAGCGTTGCAGAGCCAGCTGCAGGGCGTGCCGGGCAAATTCAGCTATCGCGCGCTCGATCGCGCCGGCCGTCAATCGGCGATCGAGCGCCGCACCCTGCTGAAAAGCCTGCTGCTGTTGCTCGGCGTGGGCGGCGGCGGCTTCTTCTACCGGTCGCCACTCGGCCAGGAGCTGCGCGCCGACTACCGCACCGCCACCGGCGAAATCAAACCCATTGTGTTAAGCGACGGCACCCAGCTGGTGCTGAACACCGCCAGCGCGGTGGACGTGCATTACGACGAGCGCCAACGGCTGATCCGCTTGCACGCCGGGGAAATCAGCCTGGTTACCGGACGCGATGCCCGGCCGCTGTGGGTGCAGAGCCCGCAAGGGGCGATGCGCGCGCTCGGCACCCGTTTTTTGGTGCGCGAGAGCGGCGGCGAAACGCGCCTGACGGTGCTGGAGCATGCAGTCGAAGCGCAGCTGGCGCAAGACGCGCAACAAAAGCGCCGGGTGAACGCCGGCGAACAGATAAGCTTCAGCGCGGCGGCCTTCAGCGATAAGCAACCGGCTACGGCGGAAGACGGCTGGCTACACGGGGTGCTGAGCGTCAGCCAGTGGCGGCTGGACCGGGTGATCGCCGAACTGGCGCGCTATCGGCGCGGCCACCTGAGCTGCGATCCGGCCGTTGCCGGCCTGCGCGTCAGCGGCAGTTTCCCGCTCAACGATACCGATCGCGCCCTCGCCCTGCTCAGCCAGACGCTGCCGGTACGCCTGCAAAGCTTTACCCGCTATTGGTTGCAAATCGTCCCCGCCTGAATTTTTTAAATGAAAATGATAAAAAATCGCATTCTTGATTGTCCCTTTTGCTTTGCTCATCCGACTCCCAGGAAAACACTGCAGCAATAAATAAAAAATGATTCAGGAGAAGGTATGAACAACGCTTGGGGAAAGGTCGCTCCGGCTTCGCTTTGGGGAAAACGTGCCACGCCGCTGGCCGTGGCCATTGGCCTGGTCTTCGCTGCACCGCAGATGGCGAGCGCCGCCAGCGCCGCTGCCGCCTATCACATTCCGGCCGGTGAGCTGGACGGCGCGCTGAACGCTTTCGCCGCGCGCGCCGGCATCGCGCTCTCGGTAGACGGCGCGCTGACCGCCGGTAAACGTTCGCCGGGCCTGAGCGGCAGCTACGGCGTCGATGACGGCCTGAACGCCCTGCTGGCGGGCAGCGGCCTGCAGGCTAAAGCGCTCGGCAACAACGGCTACACGCTGGCCAAACTGCCGCAGCCGCAGAAAGAAGAGGACATCACCGTGGTCGGCGACTGGCTGGCGGAAGGCCGTCAGGCAGACGTGTTCGAACACCCCGGCGCGCGCGACGTCGTGCGCCGCGAAGACTTCGTTAAAACCGGCACCACCACCGTGCGTGAAGCGTTGAACCGCGTGCCGGGCGTGGTGGCGCCGGAGAACAACGGCACCGGCAGCCACGATATGGCGCTGAACTTCGGCATACGCGGCCTCAACCCGCGCCTCGCCAGCCGCTCTACCGTGCTGATGGACGGCATTCCGGTGCCCTTCGCCCCTTACGGCCAGCCGCAGCTGTCACTGGCGCCGGTCTCGCTCGGCAATATGGATGCGATTGACGTGGTGCGCGGCGGCGGCGCGGTGCGCTATGGGCCGCAGAGCGTCGGCGGCGTCGTCAACTTCGTTACCCGCGCCATCCCGAAAACCTTCGGCCTGGAGGCCGGCATGCAGGGGCAGCTCAGCCCGACCTCGCGCCAGGATCACCCGAAAGGCACCGGCAACCTGATGATCGGCGGCACCGCCGACAACGGCTTCGGTGCGGCGCTGCTTTACTCCGGCACCCGCGGCAGCGACTGGCGCGAGCACAGCGCAACCAAGATAGACGACGTGATGCTGAAAAGCCGCTACGCCCCGAACGAGGTGCACACCTTCAACAGCCTGCTGCAATACTACGAAGGCGAAGCGAACATGCCGGGCGGCCTGAGCCGGGCGGACTGCAACGCCAACCCGTTCCAGTCTACGCGCCCGTACGACAAGTTCTGGGGCCGCCGCCAGTTGGCGAACTTCGGCTATCAATATCAGCCTGATCAGCAGCACAAGTTCGACGTGCAGAGCTTCTACACCTACACCCTGCGCAGCGGCTATCTGGATCAGGGCAAGAACCTGACGCTGTCGCCGCGCGAATACTGGGTGCGCGGCGTAGAACCGCGCTACAGCCAGAGTTTCCGCTGGGGAGATTCTGCCCATGAGGTCGGCGTCGGCTACCGTTACGTCAGTGAATCCACCCATGAGCTGCGCTACACCAGCAGGGCCAGCACCGGCAGGTTGCCGTCCACCGCCAGCCCGTACGATCGCGACACCCAGTCCGGCACCGAGGCGCACGCCTTCTATCTCGACGATCGCATCGACATCGGCGACTGGACCATCACGCCGGGCATGCGCTACGAGTACATCAAGTCGTATCAGAACAACTACATCAAGAACAACCGCCTCGACGTCAGCTATAACGCGCCGCTGCCGGCGTTGAACGTGATGTATCACCTGAACGAATACTGGAACCTGTACGCCAACACCGAAGGCTCCTTCGGCACCGTGCAATACAGCCAGATGGGCAAGGCAGTCGACAGCGGCAAGATTGAACCGGAGAAGGCGCGCACCTGGGAACTGGGCACCCGCTATGCCGGCGATGCGCTGACCGGCGAGATCGGGCTGTTCCTGATCAACTTCAACAACCAGTACGATTCCAACCAGGTGACCGACAGCGTGACCGCGCGCGGCAAAACCCGCCACGCCGGGCTGGAAGGCAGCCTGCGTTACGATCTGTCGCAGCTGACGCCGAAACTGGACGACCTGACCGCCTACGCCAGCTACGCCTACGTCAACGCCACCATCCGCGAAGACGGCGGCTACAAGGGCAACCAGGTGCCGTTCTCGCCGAAGCATAAAGGCACCCTGGGGCTGGACTACACACCGGGCAACTGGGCGTTTAACCTTAACGGCGAGTTCCAATCCAACCAGTTCGCCGACAACGCCAACACCGTGGCGGAAAGCGCCGACGGCAGCACCGGTCGCATTCCCGGCTATATGCTGTGGGGCGTGCGCGCCGCCTATGATTTCGGCCCGGAAATGGCCGGCCTGAATCTGGGCGTCGGCGTGAAAAACCTGTTCAACCACGAGTATTTCACCCGCGCCTATGACGACAACAACAAAGGTCTGTACATCGGCCAGCCGCGCACGATCTATCTGCAAGGTTCGGTGAAGTTCTGATCCTCAACGGCGGGTGCGGTTAACCGTGCCCGCCGCCTTTCCCGCCAACGTGACGACGTCACATAAAACCGTTCCTCCGCGCCGCCGCAGCGGCGAAAAATAAGTCGCTTCTGACGCCAATACGCGTAATATCGACGATCCGCCCCGATTTATGTGCGCGGATTTTTTGCCGTTATGGCCTGAAAAGCGAGGAAATAAAATGAATCACAATGACCTTTCTCAGTGCCGCGTTGACACCGACCGTTTGTTGATTGCCCCCTTTACCGCAGCAGACGCAGACGATGTTTACCAGGCGATCACCCCCACGCTGACGCGCTTTATGACCTTTGAGCCGGAGGCGTCGCCGGAAGATTTCGCCAACGTTTGGCAAAGCTGGCTGCCGCTGATGCGCGAAGGCGAAGAAGTGATCTTCGTCGCCCGCCGGCGCGAAGACCGGCAGTTCGTCGGCGTCGGCGGCGCGCACAACCTGCGCAGCCCCACCCCGGAGCTGGGCATCTGGGTGAAAGAGAGCCTGCATGGCCAGGGCTACGGCCGCGAAATCGTGCAGGGCATCGCGCGCTGGGCCAGCGAGCGCTTTCAGCCGCCGCACTTTCTCTACCCGGTGGCCGAGCAGAATACCGCCAGCCGCCGCCTCGTCGAGTCGCTGGGCGGCGTGCTGGCCGGCAAGCGTGAAAACATCAAGTATGACGCCGTGGTCTACCACCTGCCGCCTCAGCGCTAATCAGCATCGGGCCGCCGGCCCTGTGTGACCTTTTTTCCTTTCCGCCGTGATAACCGCTGCCACTGCCTGCGGGTTTGTGCTAATGATAGAGGCATGTAGGGTAAAAACAGTTGAGGAACAGCAACATGATTATTTTTGTTACCGGCGCCACCTCCGGTTTCGGCGAGGCGATCGCACGCCGTTTTATCCGTGAAGGCCACCAGGTGATCGCCGCCGGGCGCCGCCTTGAGCGTCTCGAAGCGCTGCAGGAAGAATTGGGGGAAGCGCTGCACATCGTGCGGCTCGACGTGCGCAACCGCGCCGCCATTCAGCAGGTGATAGAAGCGCTGCCGGCCGAGCTGCGCCAGATCGACGTGCTGGTGAACAACGCCGGGCTGGCGCTGGGGCTGGAGCCGGCGCACAAGGCCAACGCCGATGACTGGGAAACCATGATCGACACCAACGCCAAAGGGCTGGTGAACATGACCCGCGCGCTGCTGCCCGCCATGGTCGAGCGCAACGTCGGCCACGTGATCAACATCGGTTCCACCGCCGCCAACTGGCCCTATGCCGGCGGCAACGTGTACGGCGCCACCAAGGCGTTCGTCAAGCAGTTCAGCCTGGGCCTGCGCGCCGATCTGCACGGCACGCGCATCCGCGTGACCGATATCGAGCCGGGCCTGGTGGGCGGCACCGAGTTCTCCAACGTGCGCTTCAAGGGCGATGACGGCAAGGTCAATAAAACCTACGAAGGCGCCGATGCGCTGACGCCGGAAGACATCGCCGAGTCGGTATTCTGGGTCGCCACGTTGCCGGCGCGCGTCAACATCAACACGCTGGAAATGATGCCGGTCAGCCAGTCCTTCGCCGGGCTGAACATCCACCGCGGCGCCTGAGCCCTGTCGGCGGGAGGCAACTCCCGCCGTGTTTCCTCAGGCCGCGCGCCAGCCGGAAACGATAATCAGCATGCCCGCCAGCGCCACCCCGGCGCCGACCCAATCCAGCGCAGACAGCTTCACGCCGTCCACCACTCGCAGCCACAGCAGCGCCGTCGCCACATACACGCCGCCATAGGCCGCGTAGACCCGCCCGCTGGCCGCAGGATGCAGCGTCAACAGCCAGACGAACAGCATCAGGCTCAAGGCCGCCGGCAACAGCAGCCAGGCGCTGCCCTGCTTCTTGAGCCACAGGTAAGGCAGGAAACAGCCGATAATTTCAGCGAGGGCGGTGGCGAAAAACAACAGCGTAGTTTTTAACATCGGTCGCAGTTTTCTCTCGATAAAGTAAACGAATCGGCGCTTGGCTGGTGAATTCCAGGAGCGCGGTGGTATATTTGTCACCACGCCTGCGGGCGAGGTAACGCCAGTGCCGCCTTCATCAGGCGCACTCACTCATAAGGATGAAACGATGAAAACATTTTCGACCCAACGACTGCTGCGCGGGATGCTGCCGGTCGCCATGCTGGCCGTAATGGGCGCCTGGCAGGCGCCGGCGCTGGCCGCCACCTGCACTCAGGGCAGTACCTGCGTCACCGTCGATGGCAAAGGCAGCGGCGCGATGAGCACCGAAGAAGCGCGCCAGAGCAAAGAGCAGTGGAATGATACCAAATCCCTGCGCCACAAGGTTAACACCCGCGTCGAGAAAGAATTCGACAAGATCGATCGCGCGGCGGATGACGAAGATCGCTGCAACGACAGCAACAACGTCAACGCCTACTGGGAGCCGGACACCCGTAAATGTCTGGATCGCCAGACCGGGCGTCGGATTAATCCTTAATCCGCCTGCGGCGGGCGGGCAAGTGTGAAACCCGGCCGCCGTTGCTGCTATCCTGTTACAGGAAGTCCATTGTCTAAAAGGATGACGTGATGAAAAAAACGCTGATATTAACCGCTGTGTTGCTGGCCGGCGCGCCGATAGCGGCCCTGGCCTCCTGCGAAAGCGTGAAAGCGGACATTTCGCAAAAAATCGTCAATAACGGCGTGCCGGAGTCCGGCTTCAAACTGGAGATCGTGCCCAACGATCAGGCCGATCAAGCGGGCGGCCAGGTGGTCGGCCACTGCGAAAACGACACCCAGAAGATCGTCTACACCCGCCTGAACAACGGCGACGATCGCGGTGATGCGGCGCAGACCGGCACCAGCCAGGATACCTCCAACACGCAGTAAGCCGCACCGGCTACCAGGGCGCTCTGCAGCAGCGCCCGCTCCTTCTTTCCTTACGCCTGTTCCGCCTCTTCCTCTTCGCCCTGCGGCCGACAACGCGCCGGGATCAGCATCGCCGCCGCCAGCGCCAGCAACGACACCAGCGCCGAAACCAGAAACACCCAATGCAGCGAAGCCGCCACTTGCTGGGTCAGCTGCGCCAACGCCTCGCTCCCCATGCTCTGGCGCACCGCCGGTTCCATCAGCCGCTGCACCGGATCGTCAATCTCCGGCAAACGCCACTGCAGGTTGAGATTCAGCGTCGCGCCCAAAATCGCGGTGCCGATGGCCGAGCCCACCATACGGGTAAACACCGTACAGGCGGTGGCGATGCCGCGAATGCTGTAATGGGCCGCGTTCTGCACCGAAACCAGAAACGTGGTATTGCACAGCCCCATGCCGGCGCCGACCATAAACGCCGCCACCCGGCCCCACAGCAAGCCGCCCTCCGGCTGCAGCAGCAGCAAGATCAGGCCGCCCGCCACCAACAACAGCGCGCCCAGCAGCGCCGTGGCGCGGTACGAGGTCATCAGCATCAAGCGGCCGCTCAGCGTGCTGGCCAGCGGCCACCCGATCGACATCAGCGCCAGCGTGGTGCCCGCCTCCAGCGGCGAGCCCCCCATCACGCCCTGAATGAAGGTCGGCAGAAAGGCGCTGATGCCCATCATCGCAGCGCCGATCACCAGCCCGCCGATGTTACCGGCGACGATCACCCGGCTTTGCCACAGCGCCAACGGGAACAGCGGTTCGACCGCGCGCCGCTCCTGGCGGACAAGCAGCGCCAGCGCCGCTGCCGCCAGCGCAAACAGCGGCACCACCCACCAGCCCAGGCTTTCCATCTGCAACAGCGCCAGCAGCAGCGCCGAAACGAACAGCGTCAGCCAGGCAGTGCCGGCCAGATCCAGCGCGTGCTGGCGCAATGGCTGATGCGCCGGCAGATAGCGCCAGAGGAAGAACATCGCCAACAGGCCGATCGGCAGGTTGACCCAGAACACCAACGCCCACGGCAAATGCTGCACGATAAACGCCCCCAACAGCGGGCCGATGATCGCCGACACGCCCCACACGCTCGACAGGTATCCCATCACCTTCGGCCGTTCGGTGGCGCTGTAGATATCGCCGATGATGGTGGAGGCGATCGGCATGATGGCGCCGGCGCCCAGCCCCTGCAGCAGACGAAAGCCGATCAGCCAATACATGTCGGGGGCGAAACCGCACAGTACCGATCCCAACAGGAACAGCGTGGCGCCGAAGAAGAACACCCGTTTGCGACCGTAGAGATCCGCCAGCCGCCCGTAGATGGGAATGGTGATCGCCTGCGACAGCAAATAGACCGCGAACACCCAGCCCAGCAGCGAGAAACCGCCGAGATCGCCGATGATGGTCGGCATGGCGGTGGCGACGATGGTGGCTTCGATCGCCGACATGAACATCGCCAGCATGCAGGCGATCAGAATCAGCGGGCGGTGAGCGATGGGTGCGGGTGAAACGTTATTTGTCATGGCGTTATGCAGGTTTCCTGGCGTTTTTGTTTTCCCTGAGTATATCAGCAAGCGCCTGCGCCGAGTCTATCCGCCCTCACATCCCGTCTTCGCCGACGGCGGATCGCACCATTTGGACTTTTTGTTACGGCGTAACGTTATGCGGCGGATTTTTTTCACTTTCCCCCCATCCCAGCGCTGACGCGGGCTGAGACGCCGATCGGCGCAAACTCAATCACCTGATTTTGTTCATAAAACTTGGCACGGTCAACGACAGGGTGCTATACCTTCCCTAGCCGGAGTCGTTGGGCTTCGTGCTTTCTCGGGTTTAAATATCAGTATCTTATGCTGATTAACTCACGTATTGAGCCTACGTTCAGCACGCTGTGCCGAACGCACCCTTCGCTCAATGTCGCTAACCTCATGCGAAACGCCCGTTTTGTACCGCCACGCCCGCCGGGCCGTGGGTAACAATCAGAGCGGAATGCGCCGTCTCGTCGGCCGCTCCGCGCAACGGAGGACGCAACATCATGCACAAGTCAGCGCCATACCGGCGCCTGCTCCTCGGGAGCCTGTTGTTTATCGCCGTCATCGCACTGCTGGTTTACGGCATCGGTTGGGACACCCTCAAGTCGCGCCGGGAAGATTTGATCTACCTCGGCCAGCAACACATGTTCCTGGTGGCCTGCTCCATGCTGCTGTCGCTGCTGGTCGGCATTCCCAGCGGTATCTTGCTGAGCCGCCCTTTCGCCCGCCGCTGGGCGGAACACGTGATGCAAATCTTCAACGTCGGCAACACCCTGCCGCCGCTGGCGGTGCTGGCGCTGGCGATGGTGATCATCGGCATCGGCGATCGGCCGGCGGTGGTGGCGCTGTTCCTCGCCTCGCTGCTGCCCATCGTGCGCAATACCTATGCCGGCCTGCGTTCGGTGCCGCCGGCGCTGGTCGAGGCCGCCAACGGTATTGGCATGACCGCCGGGCAGCGGCTGCGCCAGGTCGAACTCCCCAACGCGCTGCCGGTGATCTTTGCCGGGATACGCATCGCGATGGCGATTAACGTCGGCACCGCGCCGCTGGCGTTTTTGATTGGCGCCAGCAGCTACGGCGAGCTGATTTTCCCCGGCATCTACCTGAACGACTTCCCGACGCTGATCCTCGGCGCCGCCGCCACCGCGCTGATCGCCCTGCTGCTCGATCTGGCGCTGGCCGGTCTCGGCCGCCGGCTCAGCCCGCACACCGCATCCTGATGGGAGAAACGCGATGACTCGATGGTTACAACGCCTCCGCCACGCGCTGCTGTTCTCCTTGCTGATGACCGGCGCGGCCGCCTGGGCCGCCCCGCTGACGCTGGCGAGCAAGAACTTTACCGAACAGCGCATTCTGTCGGCGATCACCGTGCAATACCTGCGGGCCAAAGGTTTTCAGGTCGAACCCAAGACCAACCTGGCCACGGTGATCACCCGCAACGCCATGATCAACAAGCAGATCGACATGACCTGGGAATACACCGGCACCTCGCTGATCATCTTTAACCACATCAATAAGCGCATGACGCCGCAGGAAACTTACGACACGGTGAAAAAGCTCGACGCCAAACTCGGCCTGGTGTGGCTGCAGCCGGCGGACATGAACAACACCTACGCCTTCGCCATGCAGCGCCGGCGCGCGGAAAAAGAGCAGATTCGCACGATGTCGCAGCTGGTGGCCAAAGTGGAACAGGTGCGTAAAACCGACCCGAAACACAACTGGCTGCTGGGGTTGGATCTGGAGTTCGCCGGCCGCTCGGACGGCCTGAAACCGATGCAGGCGCTGTACGACATGCCACTCGACCGCCCGCAAATTCGCCAGATGGATCCCGGCCTGGTCTACAACGCCATCCGCGACGGCTTCGTCGACGCCGGGCTGGTGTACACCACCGATGGCCGGGTGAAAGGGTTCGATCTGCAGGTGCTGGAAGACGACAAGGGCTATTTCCCGAGCTACGCGGTCACGCCGGTAGTGCGCGCCGACGTATTGCAAAACACGCCGGGGCTGGAAGAGGCGCTGAACACGCTGTCGAAACAGTTCAATAACCAGGTGATCACCGAGCTGAACGCTAAGGTGGATATCGACTACCAGACGCCGCAACAGGTCGCCGACGCGTTTCTCAAGCAGCGCGGCCTGATTTAAGGAGGCATGATGAATACCTTACTCTACGCCTGGCAAAACTGGGCCTATATCGCCGGGTTGACGCTGGAACACCTGCTGCTGGTCGGCGTCGCCGTGGGTCTGGCGATCCTGTTCGGCGTGCCGCTTGGCGTGCTGATCGTCCGCCACAAATGGCTGGCGACGCCGGTGCTGAGCCTGGCCACGCTGGTGCTGACCGTGCCCTCCATCGCCCTGTTCGGGCTGATGATCCCGCTGTTTTCATTGATTGGCCACGGCATCGGCTACGTGCCGGCGATCACCGCGGTGTTCCTCTACTCGCTGCTGCCGATCGTGCGCAATACCCACACCGCGCTCGACAATCTGCCCGGCGGGCTGCGCGAAGCCGGCCGCGGCATCGGCATGACGTTCTGGCAACGCCTGCGCTGGGTGGAAATCCCGGTGGCGCTGCCGGTGATTTTCGGCGGCATCCGCACCGCCGTTGTGATGAATATCGGCGTGATGGCGATCGCCGCGGTGATCGGCGCCGGCGGCCTCGGCCTGCTGCTGCTCAACGGTATCAGCAGCAGTGACATTCGCCAGTTGATTACCGGCGCCGTGATGATCAGCCTGCTGGCGATCGTCCTCGATTGGTTATTGCACCGCTTGCAAATTGCGCTAACGCCCAAGGGGATCCGCTCATGATTAAATTGGAAAATCTGACCAAACAGTTCATGCAAAAGAACGGCACGCCGTTCAACGCCGTCGACAACATCAATCTGGACGTGCCGGAAGGTGAAATCTGCGTGCTGCTCGGCCCTTCCGGCTGCGGCAAAACCACCACGCTGAAGATGATCAACCGCCTGATCGAACCCACCGGCGGCACCATTCTGATCAACGGCGAAGACACCAGCGCGCTGGATACCGTCAGCCTGCGCCGTAAAATCGGCTACGTCATCCAACAGATCGGGCTGTTCCCCAACATGACCATCGAGGAGAACATCACCGTGGTGCCGCGCATGCTGGGCTGGGACAAAAAACGCTGCCACGCCCGCGCCGAAGAGCTGATGAGCATGGTGGCGCTGGATCCCAAGCGCTTTTTGCACCGCTACCCGAAAGAGATGTCGGGCGGGCAGCAACAGCGCATCGGCGTGATCCGCGCGCTGGCGGCCGATCCGCCGGTGCTGCTGATGGATGAACCCTTCGGCGCGGTGGATCCGATCAACCGCGAAACCATCCAGAACGAGTTTCTCGACATGCAGCGCCAGCTGAAAAAGACCGTGATGCTGGTCAGCCACGACATCGACGAAGCGCTGAAGCTCGGCGATCGCATTGCGGTGTTCCGCCAGGGCAAAATCGTGCAGAACGCCAGCGCCGATGAGCTGCTGGCGCGGCCGGCGAACGAGTTCGTCGCCTCCTTTGTCGGCCAGGATCGCACGCTGAAGCGCCTGCTGCTGGTGCAGGCCGGCGACGTGGCAGGCCAACAAGAGACGGTGACGGTGCGCCGGGAAACGCCGCTGGTGGAGGCGTTCGGGCTGATGGACGATATCGACGCCCGTTCAGTGACGGTAGTGGACGCCGACGGCAAGCCGCTGGGCTACGTCAAACGCCGTGAGGCGCGCGGCGCGCCGGGGGTGTGCGCCGACAGCCTGCACCGTTTCCGCGTCACCGCCCGCGCGGAAGAGAACCTGCGCGTGGTGCTGTCGAAGCTGTACGAACACAATACTTCCTGGATGCCGATCGTCGATGAAGACGGCCGCTACAGCGGCGAAATCTCGCAGGATTATATCGCCGACTACCTCAGTTCCGGCCGCACGCGCCGGGTGTTGACGCCGCAATAACCCACGCCGGGGCGCTCGCCGCCCCGCCCATGCCGCAGTTTGCTAAAGATTCACTGGTCATCGGCCGGAGCGCCAAGCACAATGCGCTGATGACCCTTTGATTTTTCTCACGACGCCGCCCACGCATGAAAAGATTGGTCCACCTGCACCACTATCGCGCCCTGCTGCGCAGCCTGTTTATCGCCGTGTTTATCGGCGTCGCCGCCGCCCTGGCGGTGTGGCTGTTTCACCGTTCGATGATTGGCCTCGAGTGGCTGCTGCTCGGCAATGCCGACGGCAGCCTGGTGGCCGCCGCCGCCGCGCTGCCCGGCTGGCGACGCGCGCTGACGCCCGCGCTGGGCGGTCTGGCGGCGGGCCTGCTGCTGTATATTCACCAGCGCTACCGCCACCAGCGCCCGGCGGCGCCCACCGACTATATGGAAGCGATTGAGACCGGCAACGGCAAGCTGGATACCGGCGCCAGCCTGGTGAAGTGTCTGGCGTCGCTGCTGGTGGTGTCGAGCGGCAGCGCCATCGGCCGTGAAGGCGCGATGATCCTGCTGGCGGCGCTGGTGGGATCGCTCTTCGCCCAGCGTTTTACGCACGAGAAAGAATGGAAACTGTGGGTGGCCTGCGCCGCCGCCGCCGGGATGGCCAGCGCCTACCATGCGCCGTTGGCGGGCAGCCTGTTTATCGCCGAGATCCTGTTCGGCACCCTGATGCTGGCCTCGCTCGGCCCGGTGGTGATCGCCGCTGTGAGCGCCCTGCTGATGACCAACCTGCTCAACGGCGGCCAGGCGCCGCTCTACCTGGTGACGCCGCTCGCCGCCCCCTTGCCGACGCAATACCTGCTGATGGCACTGGTCGGCGTGGTGGCCGGCGCCGGCGGGCCGCTGTTTTTGTGGTTGATGACCGCCAGCGGCCGCGCCTTCCGATCGCTGCGCCTGAAGCCGCCGTTGCAGCTGGCGTTGGGCGGCCTGATCGTCGGGCTGCTTTCGCTGCTGTTCCCGCAGGTGTGGGGCAATGGCTACAGCGTGGTGCAGGCGCTGCTGATCGCGCCGCCGGGGGTGTTGCTGCTGGGCGCGATCCTGGTGTGTAAACTGTTGGCGATCCTCGCCAGCAGCGGCTCGGGCGCGCCCGGCGGGGTCTTCACCCCGACGCTGTTCGTCGGCGCCGCGCTCGGATCGATAATCGGTCAGCTGTTCGGCCTGTGGCCAGGCATGGATGCGGCGGTGCCGCTGCTGCTGGCGCTGACCGGCATGGCCACCCTGCTGGCCGCCACCACCCATGCGCCGATCATGGCGGCGCTGATGGTGTTTGAAATGACCGGCGAATACGCGCTGCTGCCCGGCATTCTGCTCGCCTGCGTGATCGCCACCACCGTGTCGCGCGGCCTGCGGCCGATCTCGGTGTACCACACGGCGCCGCTGCCCAAACGCGAGGTTTAGAACTCACCCTGCTGCAATATTTTCCTGAACTGCGGGCACTGCAGGTGCTCGGGTTCAGGGCAATCGACCATGTGCCGCAGCCCGTCGCGCACCTGCATCAGGCGCTGGATATGGCGATCCAACTCATCCGCCCGCGCCGCCAGCAACACGCGATCGAGCGCGATTTTGCCCCGTTCGTCAAACAAGGCGCTCATCTCATCCAACGTAAAACCGGCCAAGCGCGCGAGGGCGATCAACCGCAGTTGATCGAGCACCCCGGCGGCGTATTGACGGCGCAAACCGTGGCGGCCTATCGACGCGATCAGCCCCTTTTTCTCGTAATGCCGCAGCGCAGAAGGCGCGACTCCGCTCAGGCGCGCCACCGCGCCGATATCCAGCTCTTTTGCCATTGACTTGAAGCCGACTTTAAGTTGCACACTGTGCGCACCTTATCACGTCACTGAGCCAAGGACACCCCTATGACCCCCGATTTGTTATTGCGCATTCTGTTAACCGGCGCCGGCGCCACCCTCTGCATGGATTTGTGGGCGTTGCTGCTGAAGCGGCACTTCGGCATCCCTTCCCTCGATTACGCGCTGGTGGGCCGCTGGTTTCTCGGCATGTTCGACGGCCGCTGGTTTCACGCCACCATCGTCACGGCGCCGCCGCGCCAGGGTGAGAGAAAAATCGGCTGGATACTGCACTACGCCATCGGCTTGGCGTTCGCCTTTATCCCGCTCGGTTTGGCGGGCATCGAGTGGTATGCGGCGCCGGAACCCCGCATCGCGCTGCTGAGCGGCTGGCTGAGCCTGGCGGCGCCGTTTCTGGTGATGCAGCCCGCGCTGGGCTTTGGCGTGGCGGCGGCGAAAACCGCCAGCCCGCGCAGAGCGCGGCTCCTCAGCCTGCTCACCCACACGGTGTATGGGCTGGGCCTGCTGATCGCCGCCCGGTTGTTGGCGACGTTCTGCGCCTGAATGGGCTACAGCAACGTGGAAATATCGAGGTAGTGCGCCAGTTCGCGCTGCTCCGCGCGCGGCAGATACGGAATTTCACCCAGCAGCGGCGCGGAAATGCGCTGCTGCAGCGCCGTGATGGTTTCGGCATAGTGCGCCAACCCCGGATTGATGCGGTTGGCCACCCAGCCCAGCAGCGGCAGGCCGTCGTTGATGATCGACTGCGCGGTCAGCAGCGCGTGGCTGACGCAGCCCAGCTTGATGCCCACCACCAACACCACCGGCAGTTGCTCCTGCACCACCCATTCGGCGTACGGCCGCAGATCGTTCATCAGCACGCGCCAGCCGCCGCTGCCCTCCACCACCACCGTATCGGCTTTGGCGGACAGATCGCGCAGGCCGCTGCTCATCAGGCCGTAGTTGATGTCCTCGGTGGCATGCGCATGAAACACCTCATCCAGACAGGTGATGGGATTGATCTCCTCATAGCACAGCGGCAAGGTGGAAGATGCCTGCAACACCAAAGCGTCTTTATTGCGGATGCCCTCGCTGGTTTCCTGGCAGCGCGCGGCGATCGGCTTGTAGCCCGCGACCGAGCGGCCATCGGCGGCCAGCGCCTGCATCAACCCGCGGGAAACCACGGTTTTACCGACGTCGGTATCCGTGCCTGTCACAAATAAACGCTTCAACATGAATAAAATGCCCCAGAATGCCCCGTTAACAATGTATCGCCGCACCGGCGGCGAAGAAGTCTTGCGGAAAAATTCTAGGGGATGCCGCCACGTAGGGGCTTGAGGTAGCTCAATCTTTTGCGGGATTAATAAGAAGTTCTGATGTTAGCCGTGCAGCAGCTGCACCAACAATGAACCGTTATACAGCGCCTCTTTCACCAGCGCCGCGCCGGGCATGGTGCCCTGATTGAAGAACTGCGTGGATTCAACCTTGACCTGCTCGCTGTAGGCCGGCAGCGCCTGCTGGCGAATGCAGGAGGCGATGGCCGGGTGCAGGATCTCCGCCGCGCGGTTGAGCGGCGAACCCACCAGGATCTTCTCCGGATTGAACAGGTTGACCATGATAGCCAGAATGCGCCCCACGCTGTGGCCGACGCCGAGGATGATGTCCCGCGCCAGTTGATCGCCCGCCAGCGCGGCGTCGCACAGCGATTCAACGGTCAGCGGCGCGCCGTGCAGGCTGGAGCTCATCGAGCCGCTCAGTCGCTGCTGGGCGATCTCCAGCATGTTCTCGATGCTGGCCACGGTCTCGAGGCAGCCGTGGTTGCCGCAGTAGCAGCGTTTGCCGTAAGGATCGACCTGGGTGTGGCCGATCTCCACCACGCTGTGGCTGCCGGCATGCAGCACGTGGCCGCCGGTGATCACGCCGGCGCCGACGTTGTGGTCGATCACCACCTGAATCACGTTCTGGCTGCCGCGCGAGGCGCCGTACAACGCCTCGGCCATGGTCCAGGCGCTGATGTCGTGTTGCAAATAGACGGGCAGACCGGTCCGGGTTTCCAGCGCCGGGCCGAGCGGCATCTCCAGCACGTCGTAAAACGGCATGCGGTGCACCACGCCGGACTGCACGTCGATAATGCCCGGCAGCGTAATGGCGATCGCCGTCAACCGTTCCAGCTTGCTTTGGTGGCGAATAAAGAATTGATCGACTTCGGTCAGGATGCGTTTCAGCAGCGGTTCGGGATCTTCGGCCGCCAGCGGCAGCAGCTCTTCCACCACCAGTTTGCTGCTCAGATCGCGCAGCGCCAGCGTGATGCTGCCGCGGCTGATGCGGGCGGACAGGTAGTGCCATGCCTCGGTGTCCAGCACCAGCCCCACCGCCGGGCGGCCCCGGCTGCCGATTTCCTGGTACTCGGTTTCCTTGACCAGATGGGCTTCCAGCAGTTCGCGCACGATCTTGGTGATGCTGGCGGGCGCCAGCTGTGCGCGTTTTGACAGTTCGATGCGCGAAATCGGGCCCAGTTGATCGATTAGCCGATAAACCGCCCCCGCATTGGTCTGTTTGATTTGATCAATATGCCCAGGCTGCCCAACCGCAATCACAAACCGGCTCCTACTATTTTTCGCGCTTCTAAATAAAGACTAGGGGTTATGGTGGGGCTTTTGCCATACAGCGTCAACTATTTGATTCGTTATGTGATTTGCTGCACAAATTCCTCGCAATTTCAGCGCGAATTGATTTTTATTTGCCCAATCTCAACGTCATTTCAGCATCAACGCCATCAGCGCCTGCGCCGCGGCGGTCAGCGGCCGTCGGCGGTGATGCACCAGCCACACTTCGGTCGTGGCGTCCGGCTCCGCCAGCGGCAAATAACGCACGCCGTCCACCCGCACCCGGGCGAAAGACGCCGGCAGAATCGAGACCCCCAATCCGGCGGAGACCAAACCGATGATGGTCATCGCTTCCCCCACTTCCTGAGTGATATACGGGGTAATGCCGGCCTTGCCGAGCAGCAGCAGAATTTCGTCATACAGCGCCGTGCCCACTTCGCGCGAGAAGAACACGAACGGCTCCTGCGCCAGGTGTTGAAAACGCAGCGCGCCGCCGGGCGTTTCCGCCAGCGGATGCCCCTCCGGCACCACCGCCAGCAGCGGTTCGCGCAGCAGCAGCTGATAGTGCAGCGCTTCCGGCAGCCGCGTGTTGCGCATCACCCCCAGATCCAGCTCACCGTTCAGCAGCGGTTCGATCTGCTGTTTGGTGTTGATTTCGCGCATCTTGATATGCACCTGCGGAGAATGCTGACGGAAAGCGCGCAGGCTGCGCGCCACCACGCCGATAAACGGTGCGGAAGAGGTAAAGCCGATGGTCATTTCCCCCAGTTCACCGCGATCCAGGCGCGCCGCCTTTTCCGCCGCGCGGCCGACCTGATCGAGCACCTGATAGGCTTCTTTGAGGAACATCTCCCCGGCCTGCGTCAAGCTGACGTTGCGGTTGTTGCGCGCCAACAGCCGTGCGCCGACCATATCCTCCAGCGCCTGGATTTGCTGGCTGAGCGGCGGCTGGGAGATACGCAGCCGCTCCGCGGCGCGGCCAAAATGCAGCTCTTCCGCAACGGCGATAAAGTAACGCAGGTGTCTTAACTCGATATTCATATTTAAAAAGTCTTAATTGTAATTATTAATATATTAGACAAAAAAATCGCCGCTCCCTATCATTTTGTTATCTGCAAAGTGTCTGTTTATCTCCCCGAAGTTCGGTAAGGAAACGCTGTGACAACCCCTGTGCGTTCTGCGGCCGTGATGCCGTCGACGCTGGCCGCCAACGATGACGCGGCCGCTGCGCCAAAAGTAAAACGCTCCACCCTCAACAACAAACTCCCCTATATCGAACGCGGCACGCCGCAGTTTATGCGCGTAACGCTGGCGCTGTTTTCCGCCGGGCTGGCGACCTTCGCGTTGCTTTACTGCGTGCAGCCGATCCTGCCGGTGCTGTCGCAAGATTTCGGCGTCTCGCCGGCCGAAAGCAGCCTGTCGCTCTCGGTCTCTACCGGCCTGCTGGCGATCGGCCTGATGTTCACCGGGCCACTGTCCGACGCCATCGGCCGCAAGTCGGTGATGGTGGTGGCGCTGTTGCTGGCGGCAGTCTGCACGCTGATTTGCGCCTTTATGACCAGCTGGCACGGCATTTTGCTGATGCGCGCGCTGATCGGTCTGTCGCTGAGCGGCGTGGCGGCGGTCGGCATGACCTATCTCAGCGAAGAGATCCATCCCAGCTTCGTCGCCTTCTCGATGGGGTTGTACATCAGCGGCAATTCGATCGGCGGCATGAGCGGCCGCCTGGTGACCGGGGTGTTGACCGACTTCTTCTCCTGGCGCGTCTCGCTCGGGGTCATCGGTCTGTTCGCCCTCGCCGCCGCCTTCATGTTCTGGCGCATCCTGCCCGCTTCGCGGCATTTTCGCGCCAGCTCGCTGCGCCCCCGCACGCTGCTGATCAACTTCAAACTGCATTGGCACGATAAGGGGCTGCCGCTGCTGTTCGCGGAAGGCTTTCTGCTGATGGGCAGCTTCGTCACCCTGTTCAACTACATCGGTTATCGCCTGCTGGCGGATCCTTATCATCTGAGCCAGGCGATCGTCGGCCTGCTGTCGGTGGTCTACCTCACCGGTTCCTACAGCTCGCCCAAGGCCGGGGCGCTCACCTCGCGCTTCGGGCGCGGCCCGGTGCTGCTGGCGTCGATCGTGATTATGCTGATCGGGATTCTGATTACCGCGTTGCCGCAGGTGCCGGCGATCTTTATCGGCATGATGCTGTTCACCGCCGGTTTCTTCGCCGCCCACTCGGTGGCCAGCAGCTGGATCGGCCGCCGTGCACGCCGCGCCAAAGGCCAGGCGTCGTCGCTGTATCTGTTCTGTTATTACGTCGGCTCGAGCGTGGCCGGGACCCTCGGCGGCGTGTTCTGGCACAGTTTCGGCTGGAATGGCGTGGCGGCGTTCATCAGCCTGATGCTGTTGCTGGCGCTGCTGGTGGTGCATTACCTGAAGCGCCTGCCGGAAGCGGCGCGCCTGTGAATACTGTGAATAAAAAAGCCGCGGTGGAATACCGCGGCTCGCTATGCCAATGCCGGTGATTATTGACCGGTTTTCCAGCGGGTGCGCAGGTACTCCACGGCCTTATCCGTTTGCGGCTCGGTCAGATAACGTTGCCGGAACAGGATGGTTCCCCCCATCCCCGGCAAGCTCTCGTTGAGATCCAACTGCCTTTTCAGCTCGGGAACGCCGCCGTCGACGGTCCATGCCGGTTCGCTCGCCGATGGCGTGCCCACTTTATACAGCGCCACCCCGGCATAAAGCCGAACCGGCGTGTCTTTCACCACCTCGGCCCACCAGTTGGCCAGCACGTCGTAGCGAACTATTTCACGATCGAAGGGCCAGTACAGCTGCGGTGCGATGTAGTCGAGCAGCCCCAGTTTGACCCACTGGCGCGTATCGGCATAGGCCGCATCGTACGATGGCGCGCCGGCCTGAGTCGCCGAGCCGGCGGGATTGTCCGCTTTGTTTCGCCAGACGCCCGCCGGGCTGACGCCAAACGCGACAGCGGGCTTTAGCGCCCTGACGGTGGCTGAAACCTGTTTTATCAATTGCAGCGTATTGTCTCTTCGCCAACTGGCCTTGTCTGCAAACCCTTTGCCGTATTCGCGATACGTCTTTTCATCATCCAGCGGCGATTGCGGCGTCTCATAATAGAAATAATCGTCAAATTGAATGCCGTCGACGTCATAGTTTTTGACGACTTCAGCCACCACGCCGGTGATCCAGTTGCGCACATCGGGTAAGCCAGGATCGAGCGCAAAGCGGTCGTTGGCCGTACGTATCCAGTCGGGATGCAGCGCATAGACGCTGGCCGGCGGGGACTGCAGCGTTTGATTAAGCGCATCAATCGTTTGCTGCCGGGTATTCATGGAAACCCGATAAGGATTCAGCCAGGCGTGCACTTTGATGCCGCGCCGGTGCGCTTCTTTCAGCATAAAGGCCAGCGGATCGTAACCCGGATCCTGGCCCACGGTGCCGGTCAAGACCTCCGACCAGGGCAAGATGTCAGAACGCCACAGGGCCGTTCCGTCCGGTTTAACCTGAAAATACACCGTGTTAATCCCGGTTTTCACCATGTCGTCCAGTGCGTCCGTCAATGCCTGCTGCTGCAGGCGAATTCGCTCTGGCGCGGTTTCCGCTTTCAGGGAGGCCGCCGGCGGCCAGTCCAGCCCCATGACGGTGGCCAGCCAGATGCCCCGCATCGGTGTGACCGGCTGTGCAGGCTGCGGAGGCTTTTCCGGCTCAGGGGGTTTGGCGCATCCGCTCACGCCCAGCATGGCGGCCATCAACAGCCATCCGCCTAGTTTTGTTGCGCCTGTCGGCATAAATGTTCTCCTTCCGTGAGTGACGGTTATCCCATGTCGTATCGTGCAGAGCAAGAAACCGCCCGCTTTATCAACGCTATCCCGCGACCGGCGTCGCCCTTTCTGACGACGCCGGTACTTGTCCCATTACCAGCTCAGCCCCGTCCCGCGAGGGAACGCCACCTTGCCCGTATTGGTTTCCTCATCGTAGTCATGCCAGGTGTTGACCGGCAGTTTGCCGTGCGGCGTGATTTTCCCCGTCAGCACCTGTGCCAGAGATATCATCGAGGGACCGCGCCATACGCCGCTGTCATACCCATAGTAAGAATAGGTGGCGACGGCTGCATCCACGTCTGCGGCATAGTTCACGATATCGTAAGGCGCGCGCAATGAGAGGTGAACGCGTTTTTTCCCCTGCTCGGCGGCGTATTTCAACCAGCCCGGGTAAGGGCTGCTGTCATTACCCGATCCGGTGGCAGCGGTAACGACACCATCCTGCTCGGCAGGCGTAAAGCGGGTCGAAAGCGTGCCGAGCAGGAACACGTCGCAATCGGCAATATGCGCCCTGATTTGGGCATCGCTCAGTTCCGTTTCCTTCGCGGCAACGACGTTCTGGTAGCCCTCCTGCGCCATCACGTTAGCGATGCCTTTGGCCTGCTCACCCCACGGGGTCAGGATAAAATAGCGCAGCGCCTTGTCTTTCAACGGCAGCAGGCTGTGGCGGTTAATGACCACGGTAATGGAGCGATCGGCGATGCGTTTTTCCAGCTTATGCGCTGAGGACGAAACGCTGCTGGAACAAGGGGCCTCGCGATGCCCCATCAGGTGATGGCGTAATTTGAGGCGCAAAATGCGCTCGACCGAAGCATCGATATCGGCCTCGTTGAGATGCCCTGTTTTCACCCGGTCCGCAAGGTAACGAATCAGGTCCGGCAGCAGGTTAGCCTGGGCCGGCGAAGCGATGCTGACAGGCATCAGGGCGATATCCACCCCGGCGGCAAAGACGTTTTCAGCCGCCCCTTGCTGGCTGAAATGCTCGGCAATCGCACCCATATCCAGCGCATCTGAAATCGTTACGCCGGCATAACCCAGCTCATCGCGCAGGATGCGGGTCTGAATTTCATGCGACATGGTGGCCGGCACCGTGATTTTTTCGCCGCTGCGGGTGTCGATCTGGCGGTTATCCAGCGCGGGGTACTGAATATGCGCGGTCATGACCATGTCCGGCGCCGCACAGCGGTCAATGGCCTGTTTGTAAGGCGCGATATCGATGGCAAACGCCTCTTCCCGCGTACGGTCGACGCGCGGCAAACCGGTATGCGAGTCGGTGGAGGTGCTGCCATGGCCAGGGAAGTGTTTGTAAGCGGTGATAAGCCCTTGCTGCTTCATCCCCGCCACCATTTTCTCGGCCAGGTGGGAAACGGCGTTCTTATCATCGCTGAAGGCGCGAACGTTAATCACCGGGTTGAACGGGTTGGTGTTGACGTCCACAACCGGTGCAAAGTTGGTATTGATATGCAACGCGCGCATATCCTGGGCCATCAGTTCGCCCTGTTCAACGGCGAGCTGTTTATCCGCGCCGCCCTCAATCGCCGCGGCGAGCGCCATATTGCCGGGGAATGAGGCATAGTCGCCGCGCGGCAGCCGGAAAACGTTACCGCCCTCGTTATCCGTGCCAATGAACAGGCGGATGCCGGCGTGGGTTTTCATCGCGGCATACCAGGCCGTTAACGTATTGATCTGCTGCTTATCTTTCAGATTATTGGCAAACAGGATCACCCCGCCCACATGGTTATCGGTGATCAGCTTGCCAATGGCTTCATCGGGAACGGTCATATCCTGATTGCTGCTACCGTTCCGATCCCAGTAGCGAAAATCCAGCATGATTTTTTGCCCGATCTTCTCTTCCAGCGTCATGTTTTTGACTTTCTGTTTAATATCCACAGTAAACCTCCTGTTAAAGCACCCGTTAATGACAGAAGAAAAGATAACCCCAAGGGCTCATAGCGTCCTGCCATTCTGTTTGTTCCAGCGTTTGGACAACGGCAAACGGGAAATGGATTAAACAGAAGACAAACGAACAGGAAAAAATCCATCAATGAATCAAAACCATAAGAAGAGCAGGTTTATTTTCGACAATCACACTTGCCCGCATGCGTAGCAGACGAGCGAGAGAATTCCCCCTGCTGCCCGCCCTATTTCCCCCTGGTAAGCCGGGCGGGCAGTTAAGCCGAGTATTGCCCCATTGCCGATGTTGCCCCCAGCCTGTTACTCTCCTATAGTATGTTGTAACTAAAAAAGGGGCATATGATGAGCAAATACGATGTGATTGGCCGGATGAACGCCTGCTTTGCCGAACTGGAGCAAGCTCTCGGCGCATTGCAGCAGCAGATAACCCCGCTGCGGCTGCTGGCGGCGCGGGTGTTTAGCCTGCCGGAGGTAGAAAAAGGCCAGGAACATCAGGCCATTTCGCATATCGCGGTCGAGCAGCATGTGGGGCAAGCGGCGCGCGATCTGGCGCTGGAACACTATCAGCGGCTCTTCATCCACCATAACCGTGAGAATGTCAGCAGCAAGGCCGCCGTGCGCCTGCCCGGCGTCATCTGTCTGGCGGTAGAGCAAGCGGAGTATCAGGCGCTGCAGGCGCAGCTGGCGCTGATCAACCGCCTGAAGGGCGAACTGGAGCAGATTATCACCGTCGATTCCGGCCTGGCGCCGGAGCAGCGTTTCGAATTCGTGCACACCCATTTGCACGGGCTGATTACCCTCAGCGCCTACCGCACCCTCACCGCCCTGACCAATCCCGACTCGGTGCGTTTCGGCTGGGCCAACAAGCACATCATCAAAAACGTCAAACGGGACGACATCCTGGCGCAGCTGGAGAAAAGCCTGAAAGCCGGCCGCGCGGTGCCGCCGCACAGCCGTGAACAGTGGGCCGCCCTGGTCAGCCGCGAGATAGACGATGTCAGCCGCCTGCCGCAGCATGCGACGTTGAAAATCAAGCGGCCGGTAAAAGTGCAGCCGATCGCCCGCGTGTGGTATCAGCAGCAGCAAAAACAAGTGCAACATCCCTGCCCGCTGCCGCTGATCGCCCTGTGTCAGGTTGAAAGCGGCGCTGCGGTGCCGAAGATCGGCGAACTGCTCAACTACGACGCCGACGCAGTGAAGCATCGCTACAAACCCGACGCCAGGCCGCTGCGGCTGCTGGTGCCGCGTCTGCATCTGTATACCGACGGCACTACTCGCTGAGGGCATATACCCGCAGGCGATGGCCGTCCGGATCCCGCGCCACAAAGGTGTAGCCGAATTCCATTTCGGTTGGCGTTTGCTCGATAGGCAGCCCGAGCTCGCGCCACTGGTTATAGCGCGCCTCCACCTCTTGCGGATCCTGGCATAAAAAGCCCAGTTCACCGCCGCCGCCGGTCAGCGTGGCGGCGGGTTTTACCCCCTGTTTGGCCCACATCCCGAGCTTGAAGCCGTTGTTGAGCACGAACAGGGCAAAGCCGGGAGAAAGCTCTACCGGCGCCTGCCTCAGCAGGCGTTGATAAAAGGCGGCGCTGTTGAGCGGGTTATCGACGTAAAGCAGGGTCATGCTGGGAAGGGTCATCGGTCTGTCCTCTGGGTGATGGGAACCGGTTGGTTCCCGATAGGCACAGACTAAAGGAGGCGACTGACAGTTTATGGCAGCAGCGTGTCGTTATTGTTCCGCAATGCCTTCGCTCAACCGCCACTCTTTCAACAGTCGCCGCCGGCCATGCGGATAACGCTGTTCAAGCGGCGTGGCGGCCTGAATGCGATCGAGGCGAAAATGACGAAAGGCCTGACGCAACTCACACCAGGCAACCAGCATCTGGAACTGGTCGAAAAAGCCCAGCGCAAAGGGCCACAGCAGGCGTTCGCTGCGCTGCCCCGCCAGGTCGAGATAGTCGATATGCAGCTTGCGCTCGCGGCGGATGCTGTCACGGATTAACACCCGCATCTCATCCGCCACCGGCGGCGACTGAGCCGGTGCGATAAGCAGCGTGTTGGCCTCCAGCTCCTCCCGCAGCGCCGTCGGCAGCACGTCGGCGATCTTGGCGAGCGCCTGGCCCGCGGCGCTCGCCAACTGGCTGTCGCCGCGGCGGCTGACCCAGCGCATGCCCAGCACCAGCGCTTCTATTTCCGCTTGCGAGAACATCAGCGGCGGCAGCATAAAACCGGGGCGCAGCACATAGCCGAGCCCCGCTTCGCCGACGATCTCCGCTCCCTGCTGCTGCAGCGTGGCGATATCGCGGTAAAGCGTGCGCATGCTGATGCCCAGCGTCTGCGCCAACGCATGGCCCGCCACCGGATAGCGGTGGCTGCGCAACAGCTGCATCAGATCGAGTAAACGTTGTGCGCGCGACATCTTAATTTCTCCATAAAAAAGGGGCTTACCTCAGTAAGCCCCCGGTTGCCTCACAGATCAATTATTTCTGCATGCTGCCGACCATCGCCTCCGGGCGCACCCATTCATCGAACTGCGCTTCGGTCAGATAGCCGAGCTTCAGCGCCGCGGCTTTCAACGTCAGCCCTTCCTTGTGCGCTTTCTTGGCGATTTCCGCCGCTTTGTCATAACCGATATGGGTGTTGAGCGCCGTCACCAGCATCAGCGATTCATTCAGCAACTGGGTAATGCGATCGCGGTTCGGTTCGATGCCCACCGCGCAGTGCTCGTTGAAGCCCTGCATACCGTCGGCCAGCAGGCGGATCGACTGCAGGTAGTTGTGGATCACCATCGGGCGGAACACGTTCAGCTCGAAGTTACCGGAAGCGCCGCCGATATTCACCGCCACGTCGTTGCCCAGCACCTGCGCGCACAGCATGGTCATCGCTTCGCACTGGGTCGGGTTGACCTTGCCCGGCATGATGGAGCTGCCCGGCTCGTTCTCCGGGATAGAAATCTCGCCGATGCCGCAGCGTGGGCCGGACGACAGCCAGCGCACGTCGTTGGCGATCTTCATCAGCGAAGCCGCCAGCCCTTTGAGCGCGCCGTGCCCCTGCACCAGCGCATCGCAGGTCGCCAACGCTTCGAACTTGTTCGGCGCGGTGACGAACGGCTGATGGGTCAACTCCGCCAGCGCTTTAGCGACGCGTACGGCATACTCCGGATGGGTGTTCAGGCCGGTGCCGACCGCCGTGCCGCCCAGCGCCAGCTCGGCGATGTGCGGGATGCTGTCTTCGATGTGTTTCAGATTGTGCGCCAGCATCGCCGCCCAGCCGGAGATTTCCTGGCCCAGGGTCAGCGGCGTGGCGTCCTGCAGGTGGGTGCGGCCGATTTTGACGATGTCGCGGTAGGCTTCGGCCTTGTCGCTCAGCGTCTTGTGCAGCACTTTCAGCTCGGGGATCAGGTGCTCGCGCAGCGCAATCACCGCCGCCACGTGCATCGCGGTGGGAAACACGTCGTTGGAGCTCTGGCTTTTATTGACGTCGTCGTTCGGATGCACCTTGCGCTCTTCACCGCGCACGCCGCCCAGCAGCTCGCTGGCGCGGTTGGCCAACACTTCATTCATGTTCATGTTGGTCTGAGTGCCGGAGCCGGTTTGCCAGATGGACAGCGGGAACTGGTCGGCATGGCTGCCCGCCAGCACTTCGTCGGCAGCGTTGATGATGGCGGCGCCCCGCTCGGCCGGCAGCAGCCCCAGGTCCACGTTCACCTGCGCGGCGGCGCGCTTGGTCAACGCCAGCGCATGGATCAGCGCGGTCGGCATCTTTTCGGAGGAAATGCGGAAATGCGCCAATGAGCGCTGGGTCTGTGCGCCCCACAGCTTGTCGGCCGGTACTTCGATGGGGCCCATGGAGTCTTTTTCGATACGAACGCCTGCCATCATTGTCTCCTTAGCATAATTCCTAAAATTGTAGGGTTAGGCCGACGCGCTACCCCCCGTCGGCACGCATTCCCAGTATAGTGACATAATAACTATTCGCATTAAGAGAGTTATCTCACAGCACGATTCATCTCTTTTACCCATTCATGACGCGGTTATTTGCCGTCGGTTAACCCGTGCCGAAATAAAGACGAAGAAAGAACCGGGATAATAAACGCGGAGATGAAATTAACGCGCGTGACGCGAATTAAAATTATTGATGCGCTGCGCCTGTAAGTGATTGAGTTCATCGATCCGCTGCTGTTGCAAATGATTGATCTCATCGTAGGCATCCTGCCGTTCATTATGGCGATACGCCCCGGTCGCCACCGCGCCGGCGGTGAGCGCCAGCGGATGCGCCACGGGTGCAGTCACGGCGGGAAGCGCGACCGGTGCGGGCGCAACGACGATCGGCGCCGGCGTTATCACCACGGCGCGCGGGGCCGCGTAGGGATAGGTGACGATCACCGCCCCCTGAGCCGCCCCGGTGCAAAGCCCCAACAACAGCAACCATTTTTTCATGCAACAGACCTCTCATTTCGTTAAATCGACTCGTTAACGGCTACGGTAAAGCGGTCTGTCGTTCAGGTTTAAGCTCGGCGTGTGATCGCCCGACTTGGCGCAAAAATAATAATAAGGGAATGGCTCAGAAGGTAAAAAATAAATTCCGCCGACATACTTTGACATGCCGATAAATAAATAATGACGTAGAAAGCCTGCGCTGTCGGCAATAATTTCTTTCCCTCCCATCAACGATCGATTGGCGGATTTGCCGGGCCCTCTTGAGGCCGGTGAGCCATTTGAGACGCCGATCGTTATCACGCTATACTCTGGCCGCGTGGCCGGACGCAACCTTATCCGGCGTTGTTTTGATCGCGCCCATGAGGGTTCCTGCCGACGCGGGCGTATGATGGTTGTCGGCACAGATGAAGCGAATCTTATAAAATCAGTAAGTTATTGCCATTAGTGCGGCAATGACGCAAAGGACGTTTATCGACATGCAAAAAATGACCAACGCGGTACAGAATTACGCCTGGGGCAGCCACGATGCGCTGACCCGTCTTTACGGCATCGCCAACCCGGATAATCAGCCGATGGCCGAACTGTGGATGGGCGCGCATCCCAAGAGCCCTTCCCGCGTGCCCGGCGCCGATGGCGCACTGCGTTCGCTGCGCTGTCTTATCGATGAAGACCAGCCAAAGCAGCTGGGCGCTGACGTCGCCAGCCGCTTTGGCGAGTTGCCGTTCCTGTTTAAAGTGCTCTGCGCCGATCAACCGCTGTCGATCCAGGTCCACCCGAGCAAAGCGGCGGCCGAGATCGGCTTCGCGAAAGAGAACGCCGCCGGCATCCCGCTGAGCGCCGCCGAACGCAACTATAAAGATCCCAATCACAAGCCCGAGCTGGTCTTCGCCCTGACGCCGTTCCTGGCGATGAACGGCTTTCGCGAACTGGCCGATATCGTCTCCCTGCTGCAACCGATCGCCGGCGCGCACCACGATATCGCCACCTTCCTGCAGCAGCCGGACACCGCCCATCTGTCAACCCTGTTCGCCAGCCTGCTGACGATGAGCGGCGAGCAAAAGTCGCTGGCGCTCGGCGTGCTGAAAGCCGCGCTCAACAACCAGCAGGGTGAACCCTGGGATACCGTGCGCTTCATCGCCGGTTTCTATCCGGACGACAGCGGTCTGTTCTCACCGCTGCTGCTGAACGTGGTGCAGCTCGCGCCGGGCGAGGCGATGTTCCTGTATGCCGAAACGCCGCACGCCTATCTGAAAGGCGTGGCGCTGGAGGTGATGGCCAACTCGGACAACGTGCTGCGCGCCGGCCTGACGCCGAAATTTATCGACGTGCCCGAGCTGCTGGCCAACCTGCAGTTCCGCCCGCAGCCGGCGTCCGGCCTGCTGACCCAACCGGAGCGGCGCGGCAACGAACTGTTCTTCCCGATCCCGGTGGAAGATTTCGCCTTCTCGCTGCACGATTTGACCGCCGCGCCGCAGGCGCTCGCGCAACGGAGCGCGGCTATCGTGTTCTGCGTCAGCGGCGAAGCGACGCTGGAAAAATCCGGGCAGCGCCTGACGCTCAAACCGGGTGAATCCTGCTTTATCGGCGCCTTCGAATCGCCGGTCAACGTCAGCGGCAGCGGCCGTATCGCCCGGGTTTATAACCAACTGGCCTAACCGTTGATAAATTTCAGCAAATTGCTTGCTGAAAGCGAGAGCTGCCCCCACAATTAAACGCCTGCGGGCGTTTTTTGTCGGCCCACATTTGCCCCCTCCCTCGCAACGGAGGGTTATAAGAAAAAAGGATGAAACAGAGCTATGAAAAAATCGTTAGTCGCTGTCAGCGTCATTGTCGTTCTTGGCGCAGCATGGACCGGGGCATCCTGGTACACCGGGAAACAGATCGAGCAGCACATGGGCGAAGTCGTCGACAACGCCAACGGCCAACTGAAAGCCTATCTGCCGAAAGCCGGCGTCAAGCTGAGCTATGAAAATTACCAGCGCGGCCTGTTCAGCAGCAAAGTGCGTTATGTGCTGCGCTCCGACGGCACGGATACCAGCGAAAACGCGGCGCTGAAAGCCGGTGAAGAAGTGGCGTTCCTGGAAACCATCGATCACGGTCCGTTCCCGTTCGCGCAGCTGAAAAAATTCAACCTGCTGCCGAGCATGGCGTCGGTGCATACCGAGCTGGAAAACACCCCGGCGGTGAAAGGCCTGTTTGAAACCACCAAAGGCAAATCGCTGTTTACCGCCGATTCGCGCATCTCCTACAGCGGCGATACTGCGTCCACCATCGACTTTATCCCACTGGACTACCAGAAGGATAAGTCTTCGCTGAAATTCAGCGGCGCCACCATTGACGCCGACGTGTCCCGCGATCTGAAAAAAATCGCGCTGGACGCCAACAGCGACAACATCGTGTTCGCCAGCCCGAACGAATTCGGCCAAAACGAGCAGATTACCTTCCAGGGCTTCAACCTGAAAGGCAACAGCAACGAAAGCAAGTTCGGCGTGAAGCTCGGCGATCAGACGATGACCCTGAAGCAGTTCAAACTGACGATCGACGGTAAAGACACCGTGGCGTTGGACGGTTTCAATCTGGTGAGCAAGTTCGGCGAGCAAGGCAGCAGCAATATCGGCGGCCAGATCGATTACACCATGGACGCGCTCAAGGTGCAGGGCAACGACTTCGGCGCCGGTAAACTGACGCTGAAAATCGACAACGTCGACGGCAAGGCGCTGAAAGACTTCTCCGACAGCTACAACCGCCAAACCATGGCGCTGCTGCAGCAGGGCGAGAACCTGGATCCGGACGTCTACGAACAGCAGACCTCCGAGATGCTGCAAAAGAACCTGCCGATGCTGCTGAAAGGCAACCCAAGCCTCAGCATCGCCCCGCTGAGCTGGAAAAACAGCAAGGGTGAGAGCATCTTCACGCTGGATCTGGCGATGACCGATCCGAGCAAGGCCGCCTCCCCGGCACAGTCGCCGGATCAAGTGATCGCTCAGGCGGTTAAAAAGCTGGATCTCAGCCTGACCATTCCGGAAGCGATGGCCACCGAAGTGACCGCGAAGACCGCCTTGTTGCAGGGTTACAATGAGGAAGACGCGCAGAAACTGGCGCAGCAGCAAGTGCAGGGCCTGGCGGCCATGGGTCAGATGTTCAAGCTGACCACCCAGAAAGACGGCGTGATCGCGAGCAAGTTCCACTACGCTGACAATCAGGTTGACCTGAACGGCAACAAAATGTCGCTGCAGGAGTTCATCGGCCAGTTCGCCATGCTGGGCGCCCCGGCGGAAGACGCTGAACCGGCGCAGGAAGCGGAACCCGCTCCGGCACCGGCGCAGTAATCGCCTGAAAGCCTGAACAAGGGCCCCCTGTGGGGCCCTTTTTATTTACGCCGCATAAACCGCATCGCGGATCTGCTGCGGGTAGCGGCCGCACATGCCCTCAAATGCGGTATTGGTCAAGACGACTACGCTCAGCTGCGCCTCTGGATCAAAGAACCAGCTGTGGCCGTAAACGCCGCCCCAGGTCAGGGTACCGGCATGCTGCGGCGTCTGCGCAGCGTCTGGATCCACCAGCAGCGCGCCGCCAAAGCCGAAGCCCCAGCCCGGCCCTTGCGTTTGCGCCTCGGCGCCGACGTGCGGGTGACGCAGCAACGCCACCGTATCCGGTTGCAAAATGCCCTGCCCGCCGCTGCGCAGCGCCTCCACCAGCCGCAGCACGTCGTCGGCATCACCGACCATGCCCGCGCCGCCGGAGGGATAGGCTCCGACATTAAGCGCGCGCGCCGGCGAGAACGTCACTTCTCCCCCCGCCATGCCTTCCGGCAAGGCGATCCGCACGCCTTCCGGCATGCGCCGCGGCCCCTGCGGCGTATTGTAATAAGGCGTCGCCAGGTTAGCGGCATGGGTCGCATGGAACGCGGTATTGCCGAGCCCCAGCGGCCGCGCCACCCATTCGACAAACAGCTGCGGCAGCGGCATGCCCGTCACTCGCTCCAGCACCGCGCCGAGCACGTCGATCGCCAGCGAATAGTTGAAGCGCGCGCCCGGTTCCGATAGCAACGGCGCCTGCGCCAACAGCCCCAGGTTTTGCTCCAGCGTCAGCGTCGACAGCTCCACGCCGTCCTGGATCCCCAACTGATGGTAAACGCCTGCCGGCGGTTGGTTCAGCCGATAGTCGAGCCCGGCGGTATGACTCAGCAAATGACGAATCTTGATCGTCGGGCGCCGGCCGTCGGCCAGCGCCGGGGTAAACCACGGCAGCCAATCGCTGACCGCATCGTCCAGGCTCAGCTTGCCTCGTTCAATCAGGCGCAGCGCCGCCAGCGTGGTATAGGGTTTGGAAACCGACGACAGCCGAAACTGCGTTTCTCGCCGCATCGGTTGCCGCGCTTCGCGATCGGCATAACCGGCCGCACCGGCGTAGCAAATTTCACCCCGCCGCGCCACCAGCACCACGCTGCCCACGATGCGCCCTTCGGCCATCGCCTGTTGATCGATCGCCGCGATCCGTTCTGTTAACGCCCGTTGTTCTGCCGACATGATTTTTATCTCGCTGAGGGAAAGTAAAAATCAGTCTAAAACGTTCGTCATAAATTAAAATAAGGCATAATTTAATGAATCATTAAGCACAGGTTATTGATAGATGAGTTCACTCCTGCAGCTGCTGCCCTATTTCGAAGCCGTCGCGCGGCTGGGCAACTTCACCCGCGCGGCCAACCAACTGGGCGTCACGCCGCCGGCGGTGTCGCAAAACATTCAGGCGCTGGAGAATCAGCTGGGGGTGCGCTTATTCCACCGCACCAGCCGCTCGGTACGTCTCAGCGACGAGGGCCGACTGTTTTACCAGAAGGTCTCGCCGGCGATGAACCAGATCGACGTGGCGGCGGACGACGTGCGCGCCCTGGGCGCGCAGCCGGCGGGCCTGCTGCGCATCACGCTGCCGCAACTGGCCGCTTCGCTGCTGGTGATGCCGCACCTGGCGGAGTTTCAGCGGCGCTATCCCGAAGTGCAGCTGGAGCTGTTTACCGAAGACCGCTTTTCCGATCTGGTGCTGGGCAGTTTCGATGCCGGCATTCGCATGCACGCCATGCTGCAAAAGGACATGATCGCCGTGCCGATCGACAACGGCCAGCGCCGGGTGCTGGTCGCCTCACCCGATTATCTGACGCGTTGCGGCGCGCCGGCCACGCCGGACGATCTGCTCGCGCACCATTGCCTGCGCTACCGTTTTCCCGGCAGCGGCAAATTGGAGCCCTGGCATTTCAGTCGGCACGGCGATGAGCGGGCGCTGGACGTCAGCGGCAGTTTGATCTTTAACGAAGACAGGCTGATCAAGGATGCGGCGTTGGCGGGCCTGGGGATCGCGCAACGTTTTCAGGGCACGGTGGTGCAGGAACTGGCGCAGGGCGATCTGGTGGAAGTGCTGCCGGAGTATGCCAGCGAGGCATCGGGATTTTTCATCTACTTTCCCGCCGGCAGGCATCTGCCGCTCAAGCTGCGCGCCTTTATCGATTTCATGCGCGAGCGGCGAGAGCGACAGCACCGGTAACAGGGGCGCCCCGACGGCGCCCCCCACGATCAGCGCTTATCCAGCGCTTGCACGATGCGGTAAGCCGCCTCGACCCGATCGTCGTTCGGGAACCATTTGTTGGCCAGCATCACCACGGCGATATTTTTCGCCGGGATAAACACCGCGTAGGTGGAGAAACCGCCGGTCGAACCGGTTTTGTTATACCAACCGGCGCGCAGCTCCGGCTGCGGCGGCGTGATGGCGGTGGCCGGCGTGCCGTTCATGATCATCCCGGCGTTGTTGCCCTCGATCAGCCGCGACAGTTTCACCGGGTACGGGTAGTTCTCCCACATCAGATCCTGCGTGAACACGCCCGCTTTGTAATAGCCGACGTGCGTGGCGGCCAGCGCCTCGCGCCACGGCTGCGCGACCTTCGCCTGCTGCAGGTTGGCGTCCAGGTAACGAATCAGATCGCGGGCGTTGGATTTGATGCCGTAAGATTCGGCGTCCAGCGGGCCGGGATTGACGCGCACCGGCTTATCGTCCTTGTTGTAACCCTGGGCATAGTTGGCCATCTGCGCCGCCGGCACCTGAATGTAGGTGTGGCTCATGCCCAGCGCCGGCAGCATGCCCTGCTCCATGGCCTGGATAAACGGCCGATCGAGGCTCTTGGCGGCGATCATGCCCAGCATGCCGATACCGAGGTTGGAATAGACGCGGTAGCTGCCCGCCGGGTGCTTCGGCTGCCAGGTCCGGTAGTAAGCCATCAGTTGGGCGTTGTCGGTCACGTCGTCCGGCACGAACAGCGGCAGGCCGGATGTGTGGGTCGCCAGATTCAGCAGGCTGACGCCGTCGAAGGCGCTGCCGCGCAGCTCAGGCAGATAATGGCTGGCCGGATCGCTGAACGACAGCTTGCCCTGCTGCTGCGCATAGACCGCCAGCGTCGCGGTGAAGGTTTTGCTCAGCGACCCCACCTCGAACAGCGTCTGCTCGGTGATCGGTTTGCCGGTCTGTTTCGAGGCGACGCCATACGGGTAAATCTGCTGTTTGCCATCGACCGATACGGCGATCGCCATGCCCGGCACGCCGTATTTTTTCATCAGCGGCTGAATAACGGCGTCGATATCCTGCTGCTGCGCGGCGTGCGCGGTCGGCAAGATCAGTGCGGCGATCAGCGCGGCCGCCAGGCGGTTCATTTTCGTCATGATAGAGGCTCTTCGGTTGCAGGGCATCGGCCGCGGCCAAAAGTTTTTATTGGCGTTGCGCACGGCGCACTCCCTGATGGATGATGTCATTCCTTTACGGGCTCCGCCAATCTTGCGGCAGCCGCGCCAAATATCGGTTTTTGCCGCCGGGTTGACAAGCGATAATAATTTCAGCCAGCATAAAGAAAAACTTATGGCTATCAACAATGCGCAACCGACTTCCCCTCAACGCCCTGCGGGCGTTCGAATCCTCCGCCCGCCACCTGAACTTCACCCGCGCCGGTCTGGAGCTGCGCGTCACTCAGGCCGCCGTCAGCCAGCAGGTGCGCATGCTGGAAGAACAGCTGGGCATTCAGCTGTTCCGCCGCCTGCCGCGCGGGTTGGATCTGACCGAAGAGGGCCAGGCGCTGCTGCCGGTGTTGAGCGACGCTTTCGATCGCATCGAGGCGGTGTTGCAGCAGTTCGAAGGCGGGCATTTCCACGAAGTGCTGACGGTGGCGGTAGTCGGCACCTTCGCGGTCGGCTGGCTGATGCCGCGGCTGGCGGCGTTCCGCGCGGCGCATCCGTTCATCGATCTGCGGGTGCTGACCCACAACAACCTGGTCAATCTGTCGGCCGACGGCATGGATTTCGCCATCCGTTTCGGCGAAGGTTTATGGTCCGCCACCCGCAATATTAAGCTGTTCGACGCGCCGCTGACGGTGCTCTGCTCGCCGGCGGTCGCCGCGCGCTTGCATACGCCGCAGGATCTGCAGCACGAACTGCTGATGCGCACTTACCGCCAGGATGAATGGGAACGCTGGTTCACGGCTGCGCAGGTGACGCCGTGGCGAATCAACGGCCCGGTGTTCGACTCATCGAGGCTGATGGTGGAAGGCGCGCTCCAGTGCGACGGCGTGGCGCTGGCGCCGGTCAGCATGTTCCGCCGCGAACTGGCCGCCGGCGCGCTGCAGCGGCCGTTCGCCGCCGAGGCCGCGCTCGGCGCCTACTGGCTGACCCATTTGAAATCGCGGGATCTGACGCCGGCGATGAAGGCTTTTATTGGCTGGATTTGCCGCGAAGCGGAAGAGGAACAGCGGCGGGACTAAGCGGAGCCGCGCCGGATCAGCGTCGGCGGCAAAATGACGTTCTGCGCCGGCAGATCGGCGTCATTGATGCGCTGCAGCAGGCGTGCGGCGGCGCTGCGCCCCACTTCCCGCGCCGAGCTGGAGACAAAGGTCAGCGGCGGTTCGGTCAGCTCGGCCTCCGGCACGTCGCCGAAACCGATCAGCGCCACCTGCCGGCCGTAGTAGGCGTCGACCCCGTCCGAACCGATGCTGCGGCCGCTGCGCGTCAGGCCAAAATAGGCGCCAAGCGCCACCGACGCCTTGTGGCAAACGACAGCGGTGATATTCGGGTAGTGGCGCAGCAGCTGTTCCGCCGCTTCCGCCGCCTCACGCTGCCGGCAATCGCACTCGACGATCCATTCGCTGCGAAACGGCAGGCCGTACTGCAACAGCGTGGCGCAAAATCCGCCCAACCTTTCGGCGCGCGTCAACGAGTCGCTCTGGCCGCCGAGATAAGCAATCTGGCTGTGGCCGCGTTTGATCAAAAATTCGGTGGCCAGCTTGGCGGCCTGCATATTGTCCGGCCGCACCACGTCCACGCCCTCGAGACCGCTGGAGCGCGCCACGCATACCAGCGGCACGCCCTGCTCGGCCGCCTTTTCCTTCAGCCCGGCCGCCGCACGGATGCCGCCCGCCAGCACGATGCCGTCGACGCCCTGCGCCAGCAGCGCGTCAAACGCCCGCTGCAGCCCCTGACCATCGCGCCCGCTCTGGGTTAAAAACAGCAGTTTGTCGTGCGCCTCCAGCGCTTCGCTCAGCCCGGCGGTCATTTCGGCATAGAAGGGTTCGCAAATGTCGCGCAGAACGAGGCCGATCACCCCGGATTCACCGCCGCGCAGCGTCGCCGCCTGGCGATTGCGCACGTAGCCCAACTGCTCTATCGCCTGATTGACCTTCTCGACGGTGGTCGGCGAAATCCGCCCCTTGCCGCTCAATACCAGAGAAACCGTGGTGACCGAAACGCCCGCCTGTTGCGCCACATCGGTAATGGTGATCTTTTTGATGCTCATAGTCTCTGCGAACCCGTTCCTGGGCAACCCGCGCCGTAGTGATCAAGGGTATACCGAATCCGTCAATGCAGTAAAACGTTTTACTACCCAACACATTGTCGCCAAAAGCCGGGCGACAGATTTGTGATTGGCGGCGCATTTTTGCTAGGTAAAACGTTTTATCTTCTTTTTACCTAATCAGAAGTCCCCTTTTTGCTCGTCTTTTCGCCAGGAGAAGTCGGTTATGTCAGCAGCCAATAAACCCAAAATCACCCTCTGGGAGTTCTTCCAGAGCCTGGGCAAAACATTCATGTTGCCCGTCGCCTTGCTCTCTTTCTGCGGCATCATGCTGGGGATCGGCAGCTCGCTGAGCAGCCGCGACGTGATCACCCTGATGCCGTTTATCGGCCATCCGATCTTCCAGCTGATCTTCACCTGGATGAGCAAGATAGGCTCCTTCGCCTTCAGCTTCCTGCCGGTGATGTTCGCCATCGCCATTCCGCTGGGCATGGCGCGCGACAACAAGGGCGTCGCCGCCTTCTCCGGCTTCGTCGGCTTCGCCGTGCTGAATCTGGCCACCAACTTCTACCTGACCGCTGCCGGCGTGCTGCCCACCAGCGATCCGCTGGTGCTGAAGGCCAACAACATCCAAAACATTCTCGGCATTCAGTCGATCGACACCGGCATCCTCGGCGCAGTGATCGTCGGCATCATCGTGTATCTGCTGCATGAACGTTTCCACACCATCCGGCTGCCGGATGCGCTGGCCTTCTTCGGCGGCACCCGTTTCGTGCCGATTGTCACCACCGTGACGCTGGGCCTGTGCGGCCTGCTCATCCCCGTGATCTGGCCATGGTTCGCCGCCGGCATCAACGGCCTGGGGCGCATGATCAATGGCGCCGGCATTTTCGGGCCGATGATTTTCGGCACCGGCGAACGCCTGCTGTTGCCGTTCGGTCTGCATCACATACTGGTGGCGCTGATCCGCTTTACCGAGGCGGGCGGCACGATGGAGGTGTGCGGCCACAGCGTCAGCGGCGCCCTGACCATCTTCCAGGCGCAGCTCTCCTGCCCGACCACCACCGGTTTCGCCGAAAGCGCCACCCGCTTCCTGTCGCAGGGTAAAATGCCGGCGTTCCTCGGCGGCCTGCCGGGCGCGGCGCTGGCGATGTACCACTGCGCCAAGCCTGAGAACCGCCATAAAATCAAGGGGCTGTTGATTTCCGGCGTGGTGGCTTGCGTCGTCGGCGGCACCACCGAACCGATCGAGTTTCTGTTTCTGTTCGTCGCGCCGTTCCTCTACCTGATCCACGCGCTGCTCACCGGGCTGGGCTTTACCGTCATGGCGCTGCTGGGCGTGACCATCGGCAATACCGACGGCAACATTATCGACTTCGTGGTGTTCGGCATTCTGCACGGCACCGCCACCAAGTGGTATCTGGTGCCGGTGGTGGCCGCCGTCTGGTTCGTCGGCTATTACGCCATTTTCCGCTTCGCCATCCGGCGCTTTAACATCAAAACGCCGGGCCGTGAGAGCGACGGCGCCGTCAGCCAAAGCGCGCCGAGCGGCGCGGTGGGCAAATCCGGCTACAACGTGCCGGCGATTTTGGCGGCCCTCGGCGGCCCGGGCAACATCATTACGCTGGACAACTGCATCACCCGCCTGCGCCTGTCGGTCAACGACATGAGCCGGGTGGACGACGCGGCGCTGAAGGCCAACCGCGCCATCGGCGTAGTGCATCTCAACGATCATAATCTGCAGGTAGTGATCGGCCCGCAGGTGCAATCGGTGAAGGATGAATTAGACTCACTGATAGCCACGGCGCCCCCTGCCGCGGCGCTGCAGGGAGCCACCCATGTTTGATTTCTCCACCCCGATCGACCGCCACGGCACCTGGTGCACCCAGTGGGATTACATCGCCGATCGCTTCGGCAACGCCGACCTGCTGCCGTTCACCATCTCCGATATGGATTTCGCCACCGCGCCGTGCATTCTCGAGGCGCTGCAACAGCGCCTGCAACACGGCGTGCTGGGCTACAGCCGTTGGCAGCATGAGGATTTTCTCGGCGCGCTGCGCCACTGGTATCAGCAACGTTTCAACACCGCTATCGATACCGCAACGGCGCTGTACGGCCCTTCCGTTATCTACATGGCGGCGCAGCTGATCCGCCAATGGTCCGTGCCGGGCGACTACGTGGTGACCCATACCCCGGCCTACGACGCCTTCTATAAGGTGATCCTCGCCAACCAGCGCCAGCTGCTGGCCTGCCCGCTGCACAAGGCCGCAGATGACTGGCGCTGCGACATGGCGCACCTCGAAGCGTTGCTGGCGCGGCCGCAGACCAAGATCCTGCTGCTGTGCAGCCCGCATAATCCCACCGGCAAAGTGTGGCGCCGCGAAGAGCTGCAGCAGATGGCCGAACTGTGCGAACGCCACGACGTGCGCGTGATCAGCGATGAAATCCACATGGACATGGTATGGGGCGAACACCGCCATACGCCCTGGAGCCAGGTGGCGACCGGCCCCTGGGCCTTACTGACCTCCGGCTCCAAAAGTTTCAACATTCCGGCGTTAACCGGCGCCTACGGCTTTATCAGCGACGACGCCAGCCGCGAAGCCTATTTCCAGCAGCTCAAAGCCCGCGATGGCCTCTCCTCGCCGGCGGTGCTGGCGGTGGCGGCGCACGTAGCCGCCTATCGGCGCGGTGAACCCTGGCTGGATGCCCTGCGCGACTATCTGCAGGATAACCTGACCTATGTCGCCGAACGGCTGGCGGAGGCGTTTCCCGCGCTGGGCTGGCGCCCGCCGCAGGCCACCTATCTGGCCTGGATCGATCTGCGGCCGCTGGCCGTGGACGATCGGGCGCTGCAGCAGGTGCTTATCGAGCGTGAAAAGGTGGCGATCATGCCGGGCTTTACCTACGGCGAAGAAGGCCGCGGGTTCCTGCGCCTCAACGTCGGCTGCCCGCGCAGCAAGCTGGAAGCCGGCATGGACAAGCTGATCGCCGGGTTGAAGTTTGTGCTGGACGAGCAATAACGCGAGGGGGCGAGCCTCTGCCCGCCCCTCGGTTACGCCTGAACAGACGGGATTTCCTCCAGATGACGATAGACCATCAATCCCCATTCGTTAGCCAACCGCACGTCGTTATCGGCCCCCGCAGATGCCCCTTCGATGCGATACACCGCCTGACACTGCGCAATCAGTCGGTGAGCCACCGGGTAAAGAAACGCCTCGCTGACCGCATCGCCAACCTGAGTGGAACCGGCCGCGGCCGCCAAAGGCAGCGCCAGCCATTCACCGATCACCGGCACGTGCCCCCGTTGGTAGACCGCCAGCGCCGCCTGTTCGAGGCGCGTCAGATTGGCGGCGATACGCTGCGGATCGCCATCGGTGCCGCTGCGATAAGGGCCGGCGATCAAGATTTGTTGGGCTTTCATCGTTGTTCCTCCAACGTCCGATTCAAGGCGACAAACTGCAGCAGCATGATGGTTTTGGCGTCAACGATCGTACCCTGACGAACCGCCTGCAGGGCCTGCGCCAGCGGCAGCTCGATCACCTCCAAATCTTCCCCCTCCGCCGCCAGCCCGCCGCCCTCGTTGAGGCGGTCGCCCGCCTGATATTCGCCGACGAAAAAGTGCAGCTTTTCGGTGACCGAGCCAGGGCTCATGTACGCCTCAAACACTTTCTCCACGTTCTGCACGAAATAGCCGGTTTCCTCTTCAACTTCGGCGCGGATGCGCGCCTCCGGCGACGCGTCGTCCAACAGCCCGGCGGCGGCCTCAATCAGCATGCCGTCATGACCGTTGACGAACACCGGAAAGCGGAACTGGCGCGTCAGGATCACCGTTTGCGCCTGCCGGTTGAACAGTAAAATGGTGGCGCCGTCGCCGCGATCGTAAGTCTCACGGCTCTGCCTTTGCCAGACGCCATCGCGCCGCAGAAAATCAAAGGTGGTTTTTTTCAGCAGGTACCAGTCATCGGACAACACCCGGGTTTCGACAATGCGAACCCTGTCTTTGGTGGCTATCATCGGTTTACTCCGCCAGAGGAAGGAAATTGATACTATCGTGCATTTTCGTGTATGATCAAGATATTTCGTGCATAGGGAATTTGAGAGGAAATGGCCATGTTGACCAGCCAACGCAAGAAGATCATTTTGGAAAAACTGGCCCAGGAGGGTCAGGTCTTGGCCAAACAGCTCAGCGAGATGTTCGGGCTGTCGGAAGATACGGTCCGGCGCGATCTGCGTGAACTGGACGCCGAGGGGTTGCTGCAACGGGTGCATGGCGGCGCCCTGCCGGTTTCTTCCGCCATCGCCAGCTTCGCCGAACGCAATCAGTTGGAATCCGGCGCCAAACGCGCGATCGCCAAAGCGGCGGCGGCGCTGATCGCCCCCGGCCAGGTGGTGATCATCGACGGCGGCACCACCTCCGCAGAGCTGGTCAGGCAACTGCCGGCCAACCTCAACGCCACCATCGTCACCCACAGCCCCAGCGTCGCCGTGGGCCTGGTCGATCACCCCACCGTCGAGGTGATCCTGATCGGCGGCCGACTGTATAAGCATTCGATCGTCAGCGTCGGCGCCGCCGCCGTAGAAGCGATGTCGCATATCCGCGCCGATATTTATTTCATGGGCGTGACCGGCGTGCACCCCACCGCAGGGCTGAGCACCGGCGATCTGGAAGAAGCCTACATCAAGCGCGCGCTGGCGGCCCGTGCGGCGGAAACCGTGGTGCTGGCTTCCGCCGCCAAGCTTAATGCCGCCTCGCAGTATGCGATCGGCGATATTACGCTGGCGCACACCATCATCGTTGAGCGGGCTACCGATGACGCGCTGATCGCGCCGTTGCAGCAGGCGGGGGTCAGCGTGTTGAAAGCCTGATTCATGACGATAATGCGATATATCGCGCATTATTTGTGACTTACATCACTTTTTTATGCAACGCAATGGCAAGTTTCATCCATTTGTTTTTATACTGTTCTGCACTTTACCTACGATAATTAGCGAGTGCCCAGCATGATCGATCCCCGCCTACCGCTTACCGATATTCACCGCCATCTCGACGGCAACATCCGCGCGCAGACCATTCTCGACCTCGGCCGCCAGTTCAACCTCACCCTGCCGGCCAACGATTTGGAGAGCCTGCGCCCGCACGTGCAGATCACCCATGCCGAACCGGATCTGGTCAGCTTCCTGCAGAAACTGGACTGGGGCGTGGCGGTGCTGGGCGATCTGGACGCCTGCCGCCGGGTGGCATACGAAAACGTCGAAGACGCCGCCAACGCCGGCCTGCACTATGCCGAGCTGCGTTTCTCCCCTTACTACATGGCGATGAAGCATCAACTGCCGGTCGCCGGCGTGGTGGAAGCGGTGATCGACGGGATCCGTTCGGGCTGCCGCGATCGTGACATCGACATTCGCCTGATCGGCATCATGAGCCGCACCTTCGGCGAGGCCGCCTGTCTGCAGGAACTGGAAGGATTGCTGGCGCACCGCGACGGCATTACCGCGCTGGATTTGGCGGGCGATGAGCTGGGCTTCCCCGGCAGCCTGTTCCTCAGCCACTTCAACCGCGCCCGCGACGCCGGCCTGCGCATCACCGTGCACGCGGGCGAAGCCGCCGGCCCGGAAAGCATCTGGCAGGCGATCCGCGAGCTGGGCGCCGAACGTATCGGCCACGGGGTGAAAGCGGTCGAAGACCCGGCGCTGATGGACTTCCTGGCGGAACACGGCATCGGCATCGAATCCTGCCTGACCTCCAACATCCAGACCAGCACCGTGCCGTCGCTGGCGCAGCATCCGCTGGCCACCTTCCTGCGCCACGGCGTGCTGGCGTCGATCAACACCGACGATCCGGCGGTTCAGGGCATCGAGATCGAGCATGAATACCGCGTCGCCGCGCCGCAGGCCGGGCTGACGCCGGAAGAAATCCGCACCGCGCAGGAAAACGGCCTGAAGCTGGCCTTCCTCAGCGAGCAGGAAAAACAGGCGCTGCGCGCCAAAGTTCAGGGCTAAATCCCCCCAGGCGCCAAACGGCGCCTTCTTCTCATCCCCCGTTTTCTTCCGCCTGCTCGTCTTTATCGCTGTGTTACCCCATGACTCTGCCGCAAGAGAGGAATTCCGCATGTCTGACAAAACACGCCGCATCGTGCTGACCGGCGGCCCGGGCTCGGGCAAAAGCACGCTCATCGACGTTCTTCATCGCCGCGGCTTTCCGCACTCGCAGGAGGCCGGCCGGGCGATTATTCAGGATCAGGTGAGTATCGGCGGCCATGCGCTGCCGTGGGGCGATCGCCAGGCCTTCGCCGAGCGGATGCTCGATTGGGAACTGCGCTCATGGCGCGAAGCGACGGGCGCAACATGCTGGTTCTTCGATCGCGGGCTGCCGGATATCGCCGGGTATCTCACGCTGTGCGGACTGCCGATCCCCGCGCATTTGACGGCGGCGATCGGCGCCTTTCGCTATGCCGATACGGTGTTCATCGCCCCGCCGTGGCAAGCGATCTACGTGCAGGACAGCGAGAGAAAACAGTCTTTCGCCGAAGCCGAGCAAACCTATCGGGCGATGGTGGTCGTCTATCGCCGCTATGGCTATCAGCTGCAAGAACTGCCGCACGCCTCACCGGACGAGCGCGCCGACTTTCTGCTCGACGCGCTGGGCCGCCGTTAGCGGCCTGCGGCCTATTTGGCCGCCAGCGCCTCCGCCTCGGCCCGCTGTTTAGCGGTTTTACGCGCATAGCGCTGCGCCAGCACCGCGCACACCATCAGCTGAACCTGGTGGAAAATCATCAGCGGCAGCACCATGGCGCCCACCGCCGCGGCCGGGAACAGCACGTTGGCCATCGGGATGCCGTTCGCCAGGCTCTTTTTCGAACCGCAGAAGACGATGGTGATTTCATCGGCGGTGTTAAAGCCCAGCCAGCGCGCCGCGTAGGTGTTGATCACCAGCACCACCGTCAGCAGCACCAGCGACATCACCAGGATGGTCAGCAGCGACCAGCCGTCGATGCGATGCCAAATCCCTTCCACCACCGCCGCGCTGAACGCGGTATACACCACCAGCAGGATCGACGAACGGTCGGTCAGGTTGATCAATTTGCGATGGCGATCGATCCACTTGCCGATCAATGGCCGCGCCAGGTGGCCGATCACGAACGGCACCATCAATTGCAAAATGATTGAACCGATGGCGTGCAGCACGTCGGTATTACCGCCCTGAGTATGCATCAACGCCCCCACCAGCAGCGGCGACAGGAACACGCCGAGAATGCTCGACGCCGAGGCGCTGCAGATCGCCGCCGCCACGTTGCCGCCCGCCGCCGACGTAAAGGCGATGGCCGACTGCACCGTGGCCGGCAGCGCGCACAGATAGAGGAAGCCGAGATAGACCGTCGGCGTCATGATGCCCGGCACCAACAGGTTCATCGCCAGCCCGAGCAGCGGGAACAGCGCAAAGGTGCTGAGGAACACCAGCAGATGCAGCTTCCAGTGACTCATGCCGGCGATGATCGCCTCACGCGACAGCTTGGCGCCGTGCATAAAGAACAGCAGCGCGATGGCGGCGGTGGTCAGGTGTTCAAAGAAGGTTTTCCAGATGCCTTCGCAGGGGAACAGCGAGGCGACGATCACCACCAAAATCAGAACCAGCAAAAATTTATCAATGCGCAAACGCTGCAACCAGGACATGAAACGGATTTCCTTGCACGTAGAGTCGTAAAAAGGCCCGACGTTGCGCCGGGCCACAGAAAAGTGGGCGGGATCAGACCACCGGCAGCGCCTGCTGCAGCCGGGCCGATTCCAGCCCCAGTTCGATCAATGCCATCACCGCGATGGCGTCGGCGGCCGGCACCGGATTTTCGCCTATGCCGGCAATCGCGTCGCGCACCGCCGCGTAATAAGCCGGGTAGTTGCCGGGAATATTGAGCAGCGGCTGTTCCGCCAGCAGGTCGCCACGTGACAGCGTCACTACACCCTCGCGCATGTCATAGCCCCAGTCGGCCTGCGGCAAGCGTTCGCCGGCCTTCAGCCGGTCTTCCTGCGGATCCAGGCCGTATTTGACATAGCTGCCGCGGGTGCCGTGCACCACATAGCGCGGGCTCTCCGCCGCCGCCAGCATGCTGGCGTGCAGCACCACACGGCGATCGCCATAGCTCAGCAGCGCGTGGAAATAGTCCACCGCCTGCGCCCCCGGCCGCAGCTCACCCAAATCGACAAACAGCCGCTCGGGTTTGCCGAAGAGTTGCAGCGCCTGATCGAGCAGATGCGGCCCCAAGTCGAACCAGATGCCGCTGCCGACGCCGCCCTGTTCGCGCCAGCGCTGACGCACCTGTGGCCGGTAACGATCAAAGTGCGACTCGAAGTACACCACCTCGCCCAGCGAACCGTCGTTCAGCAGCGCTTTGAGGGTCAGGAAATCGCTGTCCCAGCGACGGTTGTGGAACACCGACAACAGCAAACCGCTCTGCTGCGCCTGTTGCTGCAGCGCCTGAGCTTGTGACAATGTCACGGTAAACGGTTTGTCCACGACCACGTGCTTGCCGGCGGCCAGCGCCTGTTGCGCCAGCGGGAAATGGGTATCGTTGGGGGTAGGAATCACGATCAGATCGAGGGCCGGATCGGCGAACAGCGCCTGCGCATCGCCCACCACCGTCATCGACGGCCAGTCCGCGCGCACTTTGCCGGCATCGCTGCTGGAAACGGCGGCCAGCTCCAGCCCGGGCGTACCGGCGATCAGCGGCGCATGAAAGGTTTTGCCGGCGTAGCCGTAACCGACCAGCCCGACACGAATTTTCTCAGCCATGGGATTTCCTCTTGCAGGCTCACGACACACCCTTTCGATTTGACACCATGCGGACGGCTGGAACAAGAAGTAAATGAGATGTTAATTCGAAGCGGGGTCGGAGTAGCCAAACGTGCGGCCCGGCCCCGCGACGCCGAGCTATCCGGTTGATAGGGATGACGAAGCCGGTATTACCCGCTAAGCTATGCCGCCTGTGATCCCCGATTCAATCAGGAAGCCGTTTTATGTCTCAAGCTGAATACTCTCGTATCGGCGGTTGGTTGCTGGCCCCGCTGGCCTATCTGATCGTCACCCTGCTCAGCGCCAGCCTGATGCTGCTCCTGTACGCCATGGCGATCTTCATGCCCGAGTCGCGCGACTATCTGTTGACCAACGCCCAGGCGTTTACCCTGCAATGGTACTTTTCGGTGTTGACCACGCTCTTGATGTGGGGCTTCACCCTGTGGCTGGTGTTTCTGTTTTGCCAGCGGTCGCAGCGCTTCCCTAAACTGTTCTTGTTATGGCTGCTGATCACGGTGATCCTGGCGGTGAAAGCCTTCGCCTTCGCGCCGGTGCCGGATGAAGTGGCGGTGCGCAGCCTCGGCTGGCCGCTGCTGATGGCGGCGCTGCTGGTGCCTTACATTAAGCGTTCGCAGCGGGTCAAAGGGACCTTTACCGAACGTTAAAGGCGATTGCAGCACGTTTTATTGGGTGATTTGTGTAAATTTTCACCAAAAAAGGCAATACCCCTGCGATTCATATGTTGTCGTCCGGCCGCCGATTCCCGATAATAGGCGGCTTTTATTTTTTTAGGCATCGCAATGACCGAATACCTGCTCCTGTTTGTCGGCACCGTACTGGTGAACAACTTCGTTCTGGTGAAGTTTCTTGGCCTGTGCCCGTTCCTCGGCGTTTCCAAGAAGCTGGAAAGCGCCATCGGCATGGGAATGGCCACCACCTTCGTCATGACGCTGGCCTCCGTCAGCGCCTGGGTGATCAACACCTTTATTCTGGTTCCGCTGGACCTGGTGTACCTGCGCACGCTCTCCTTCATTTTGGTGATCGCCGTGGTGGTGCAGTTCACCGAGATGGTGGTGCGCAAAACCAGCCCGGCGCTCTATCGCCTGCTGGGCATCTTCCTGCCGCTGATCACCACCAACTGCGCGGTGCTGGGCGTGGCGTTGCTTAACGTCAACCTCGGTTATAACTTCCTGCAGTCCGCCGTTTACGGTTTCAGCGCCGCCGCCGGTTTCTCGCTGGTGATGGTGCTGTTCGCCGCCATTCGCGAACGTCTGGCGGTGGCCGACGTGCCGGCGCCGTTCCGCGGCTCCTCGATCGCACTGATCACCGCCGGGCTGATGTCGCTGGCCTTTATGGGCTTTACCGGGCTGGTGAAATTCTAATGACTGCGTTGTGGATAGCTATCGCGGCTTTGAGCGCGCTCGGGCTGCTGTTCGGACTGGTGCTGGGCTACGCCGCGCGCCGTTTTGAGGTGGAAGAGGATCCGGTCGCCGAGCAGGTCGACGCGATCTTGCCACAGAGCCAGTGCGGCCAGTGCGGCTACCCCGGCTGTCGCCCCTATGCCGAGGCGGTGGCCAACGGCGAGATGATCAACAAATGCGCGCCGGGCGGCGAACAGGTGATGCTGAAACTGGCGGAGCTGCTCAACGTGGAGCCGCAGCCGCTGGGCAGCGAAGCCGCCGCCGAGCCGGAGCGTAAAGTGGCCTATATCGACGAGGCCAACTGCATCGGCTGCACCAAGTGCATTCAGGCTTGCCCGGTTGACGCCATCGTCGGTGCCACCCGCGCCATGCATACCGTCATTACCGACCTCTGTACCGGCTGCGATCTGTGCGTCGCCCCTTGCCCTACCGACTGTATTGAAATGAGACCGGTCGCCACCACCACCGCCAACTGGAAGTGGGACATGAAGACGATCCCGGTGCAAGTGATCCACGTGGAGCAACATGCTTAATCTGTTCGCCGCCTTTAAAAAAGACCGGATCTGGGATTTCGACGGCGGGATCCATCCACCGGAAATGAAGACTCAGTCGAGCGGCGCGCCGCTGCGTGTCGCCCCTCTGCCCAAGACCTTTATCATTCCGCTGCAGCAGCATCTGGGGCCGGAAGGCGAACTGTGCGTCAACGCCGGCGATCGGGTGTTGAAAGGCCAGCCGCTGACCGTCGGCCGCGGGCGCACCGTGCCGGTGCACGCCCCGACCTCGGGCACCGTTAGCGCCATCACGCCGCACATCACCGCTCACCCTTCCGGGCTGTCGGAGCTGTGCGTGATTATCGAGGCAGACGGCGAAGACCGCTGGTGCGAGCGCGAGCCGGTGGCGGATTACCGCCAATCGCCCGCCGCGGAGCTGATTCAACGTATTCATCAGGCCGGCATCGCCGGTCTGGGCGGCGCCGGTTTCCCGACCGCCAGTAAACTGCAAGGCGGCATGAGCGGCGTGGAAACGCTGATCCTCAACGCCGCCGAGTGCGAACCTTACATCACCGCCGACGATCGCCTGATGCAGGAACATGCCGATCAGATCGTTGAAGGCACGCAGATCCTGCAACACATTTTGCAGCCCAAGGTCACGCTGATCGGGATCGAAGACAACAAGCCGGAGGCGATCGCGGCGCTGAAACACGCGTTGCGCGGCCAGCCCGGCATTGCCCTGCGCGTCATCCCCACCAAATACCCGTCCGGCGGCGCCAAGCAGCTGACCAAGATTTTGACCGGCAAGGAAGTGCCGCACGGCAAGCACTCCTCCGCTATCGGCGTGCTGATGCAAAACGTCGGCACCGCCTTCGCCATCAAGCGGGCGATCGTCGACGGCGAACCGTTGATTGAGCGCGTGGTGACCCTGACCGGCGAGGCGGTCGAGCGCCCTGGCAACCTGTGGGCACGCATCGGCACGCCGGTGCAGCACCTGCTTGATTTCGTCGGTTTCCGTCCGCAGGCGCAGCAGATGGTGGTGATGGGCGGCCCGCTGATGGGCTTTACCCTGCCCGCGCTGAACGTGCCGATCGTCAAGATCAGCAACTGCATTCTGGCGCCGACGGTGGATGAAATGACGCCGCAGGAACCCGAGCAATCCTGCATCCGCTGCGGCCTGTGCGTGGACGCTTGCCCTGCCGGGCTGTTGCCGCAACAGCTGTACTGGTTCAGCCGCGGGCAGGAGCACGACAAGGCGCGCAACCACAACCTGTTCGACTGCATCGAATGCGGCGCCTGCGCGTTCGTCTGCCCCAGCAATATCCCGCTGGTACAGTACTACCGGCAGGAAAAGGCCGAAATCAAGGCTATCGATCTGGAAGCGGCGCGCACCGCCGAGGCCAAGGCGCGTTACGAGGCCAAGCTGGCGCGTCTGGAGCGCGAGAAACTGGCGCGCGAAGAGCGGCACAAAAAGGCCGCCGTCAAACTGACCGACGACGATCAGGGGGCGGTACAGGCCGCACTGGCGCGCGTACGCAGCAAGAATGCCGAAGCGGCGGTTACGCCGGTCGACGGCCAGCAGCCGGACAACAGCGAGATGATCGCCGCCCGCGAAGCGCGTAAAGCGCAGGCGCGTGAACGGCGCGCCCAGTTGGCGGCCGAAGCGGAACAAGCCTCGCCGGCAACCTCAGGCGACGACGCGCGTAAGGCCGCCGTGGCCGCGGCGCTGGCCCGCGTGAAGGCGCGCAAAGAGGCACCGGCCGCAGACATCACCGCCCATGCCGCGACAGAGGACGATCCGCGTAAAGCGGCAGTCGCCGCCGCCCTGGCTCGCGTGAAGGCCAAGAAAGCGGCGCAGCAGGCGGACGCTCCCGCTGAGACAGAACCGGCTCCGGCTACCGCCGAAGAAGATCCGCGCAAAGCGGCGGTCGCGGCGGCTATCGCCCGCGCCAAAGCCAAGAAAGCGGCGCAGCAGGCGGACGCTCCGGCCGAGACAGAACCGGCTCCGGCTACCGCCGAAGAAGATCCGCGTAAAGCGGCAGTCGCCGCCGCCCTGGCTCGCGTGAAGGCCAAGAAAGCGGCGCAGCAGGCGGACACTCCCGCTGAGACAGAACCGGCTCCGGCTGCCGCGACAGAAGAAGATCCGCGTAAAGCGGCAGTCGCCGCCGCCCTGGCTCGCGTGAAGGCCAAGAAAGCGGCGCAGCAGGCGGACGCTCCGGCCGAGACAGAACCGGCTCCGGCTACCGCCGAAGAAGATCCGCGCAAAGCGGCGGTCGCGGCGGCTATCGCCCGCGCCAAAGCCAAAAAAGCGGCGCAGCAGGCGGACGCTCCGGCTGAGACAGAACCGGCTCCGGCTGACGCCGAAGAAGATCCGCGCAAGGCGGCGGTCGCGGCGGCTATCGCCCGCGCCAAAGCCAAAAAAGCCGCCAGAGAATCGCTGGCGGCGGAAACGGAAGACAAATGATGACGGCGGCGCCTGGCCTACGCCGGGCGCCGTTTAATCGATAGAGATCAGATAGGTGTAGTCCACTTCAATCTGACGCAGTTTGGACTCCGGGTTCCACTCTTTGGTTTGAATGATCTCCATTTCCATACTGCCGCGCACCTTATCCTTCAGCCCCGGCATCACATGCGACACCAGATAACCGAAAAACTGCAGACACTCCTTCGCCGTGCCCTTATGGTTGATGGAGATAAACTCGCGGCTCGGCAGATGGATGGTGTCTATCTGATGATTGGAAAGAATGTCCTTTTTATGTTCAGGATCGACCGCCATCACCAGCGTGGACGACAGCTCGTCGCCTTCCCCGGCCTGCGGGCAATAAATGCTGTAAATTCGCCGGCAGTCGACGTGCAACCCCTTGAAGAAGTCATTGAAAATCTCGTCCTTCATCGCCATGCAGGACGCGTACTCCAGCTCTTGTTCGGAGGCGAAATCCAGCCGGCGCGAGAAGCCGACCAGCTGCATCTCGGGCAGCGTCAGCCGCTTCACTTCCGGATAATATCCCGCGCCGTAGCTGGCTTCGAAGTTAAAGCGCGGCATCAGGTTTTTCACGTCCCAGTGCTCCATCGAGCGGTAGCGATTGGGCGTGGTGCCGAAGCGCTGCTTGAACATGCGAGTAAAGGTCTGCTGCGAGTCGAAGCCCAGCTCATCGGAGATGTCGATGATGGAGCGACGGGTGATGCGCAGCGCCACCGCGGCGCGCGTCAAGATGCGCGAGCGGATATAGGTGGCGAGTTGAATGCCGGTAATACGCTTGAATTTACGCTGCAGATGCCACTTGGAGTAGCCCGAAATACGCGCAACTTCATCCAGGTTTGGCCGTTTCTCCAGATGTATCTCCACCCACTCAATTAGCTCTTCAATAAAAAAAATGTCTTCATTTGTCATTATTATGGATTCACTGACTCAATAATGTTCGCGATAGTAACCTACACGTATTATGTGAAAGTTGTTATTTTGTGCGGAAATCTGGACAAAAATGATATTTCATTCATACGGTTACCCCATTTCTCAGGGGCGATGGCGGCACAAGTTCCACAGACAATTCCTCACGTTAGCCCATTTTCCGGCCAAAAAAAAATCAAATCGCGCCACGCCGATCTCAACGGGTGCGAAAAGCCGAATACCCCTATCATTAAGGCGTATTACCCTCGCATCGAATCAGGTAGAATGCTCGGCTATTATTTTTGCCGCGCCCGCAATTCGGCGCATCGAAACTGCCGCAGGCGCGGCGCAGAAGGTATCGTTACTCTATGAAGTTCAGGCCGGTATCACCCACAGCCGCCAAAGGCTTACACATCGCCAGCTCGCCGTTCACCCACAACCAGCAAAGCACCAGCCGCATTATGCTGTGGGTGATGTTGGCCTGCATTCCCGGCATCGCAGCACAGATTTGGTTCTTCGGTTACGGCGTGCTGATTCAGGTGGCGCTGGCGGCGATCGTCGCGCTGGCCGCAGAAGGCGCGATCCTCAGGCTGCGCAAGCTGCCGGTGCGCAGCCGGCTGGCGGACAACTCCGCCCTGCTGACCGCGCTGCTGCTCGGCATCAGCCTGCCGCCGCTGGCCCCGTGGTGGATGATCGTCATCGGCACCTTCTTCGCCATCGTCATCGCCAAACAGCTGTACGGCGGCCTTGGGCAGAACCCGTTCAATCCGGCGATGGTCGGTTACGTGGTGCTGCTGATCTCCTTCCCGGTGCAGATGACCAGCTGGTTGCCGCCGGATGAGCTGCGCGCCACCGCGCTGTCGTTCCACGACACGCTGCTGGCCATTTTCAGCGGCCATACCGCTCAGGGCGCGACGCTGCACGAATTGCAGATGGGCGTTGACGGCATCAGCCAGGCTACACCGCTCGACGGCTTCAAAACCGGTTTGCGCAGCGGCCACAGCGTTGAACAAGTGTTGCAGCAGCCGCTGTTCGGCGGCGCGCTGGCGGGCATCGGCTGGCAGTGGGTCAACCTCGGCTTTCTGGCCGGCGGCCTGTTTATGCTGGCGCGCCGCCTGATCCACTGGCAGATACCCTTCAGCATGTTGGCCGCTATCGCCTTCTGCTCCGGTCTGGCCTGGTGGCTCGATCCGGCGCATCAGGCTTCGCCGCTGATCCACCTGTTCTCCGGCGCCAGCATGCTGGGCGCGTTCTTTATCGCCACCGACCCGGTCAGCGCCTCCACCACGCCGAAGGGCCGTTTAATCTACGGTGCGCTGATCGGCGTGCTGGTCTGGCTGATCCGCGTTTATGGCGGCTACCCTGACGGCGTGGCCTTTGCTGTGCTGCTCGCCAACATCACCGTCCCGTTAATCGACCACTACACGCAGCCGCGCGTGTACGGCCATCGCTAAGGAGCCGCCATGCTGAATTCCATGAGAAAGCACGGCACCACGCTGGCGGTGTTTGCGGCGGTCACCACCGGCCTCACCGCCGTGGTCTACGCCCTGACGAAAACCACCATCGCGCATCAGGCGGCGCTGCAGCAAAAAGCCCTGCTCGATCAGGTGGTGCCGCCGGAAAATTACGACAACGTCATGCAGAACGAATGCTTCCTGGTCAGCGATCCGGCGCTGGGCGACGGCGCGCCACACCGTTTATACCTGGCGCGCAAAAACGGGCAACCGACCGCCGCCGCGCTGGAAACCACCGCGCCGGACGGTTACTCCGGCGCCATCAAGCTGCTGGTCGGTGCCGATTTCAACGGCACGGTACTCGGCACCCGGGTGATTGAACACCATGAAACCCCGGGGCTGGGCGACAAGATCGAACTGCGCATTTCCGACTGGATTTCCTTCTTCAGCGGCAAGAAAATCGAAGGCCCGGACGACAAACGCTGGGCGGTGAAGAAAGATGGCGGCATGTTCGACCAATTCACCGGCGCCACCATCACCCCGCGTGCGGTGGTCAATGCGGTGCGCCGCACTGCGTTGTATATGGAAACGCTGCCGCCTAAACTTGAAAGCTTACCTGCGTGTGGAGCCAGCGAATGAGTGAAGCCAAAGAATTGATCGTCCAGGGGTTGTGGAAGAACAACTCCGCCCTGGTGCAGCTGCTGGGCATGTGCCCGCTGCTGGCGGTGACCTCCACCGTCACCAACGCGCTGGGCCTGGGGCTGGCCACCACGCTGGTGCTGACGCTCACCAACGCCTCCATCTCCGCGGTGCGCCGCTGGGTGCCAAGCGAAGTGCGTATTCCTATCTACGTCATGATCATCGCTGCGGTGGTGAGCATCGTGCAGATGCTGATCAACGCCTATGCCTTCGGTCTGTATCAGTCGCTCGGCATTTTTATTCCGTTGATCGTGACCAACTGCATCGTCGTGGGACGCGCCGAAGCGGTGGCCGCCAAGAAACCGGTCGGCCTCTCGGCGCTGGACGGCATGGCCATCGGCCTCGGCGCCACCGGCGTCATGGTGACGCTGGGTTCAATGCGCGAGCTGCTGGGCAACGGCACGCTTTTCGACGGCGCCGATCAACTGCTGGGCGGCTGGGCCAAATCGCTGCGCATCGAAGTGGTGCACTTCGACAGCCCGTTCCTGCTGGCCATGCTGCCGCCAGGCGCCTTTATCGGCCTGGGCCTGCTGTTGGCGGTCAAGTATCTGATCGACGAAAGAATGAAGGCGCGCAAAGCCCGCGCCGTGGCGGCGGAACCGCTGCTGGAACAAGGACGTGCTGAGAAGGCCTGATGAACAAGCAGAAGCGACTGGAAATTCTGACCCGGCTGCGCGACAACAATCCGCATCCGACCACCGAGCTGGTGTACACCACGCCATTTGAGCTGCTGATCGCGGTATTGCTGTCTGCGCAGGCCACCGACGTGAGCGTCAACAAGGCGACCGCCAAACTCTATCCGGTCGCCAACACCCCCGCCGCCATGCTGGCGCTGGGGGTTGATGGCGTCAAGGAGTACATCAAGACCATCGGTCTGTTCAACAGCAAGGCCGAAAACGTGATCAAGACCTGCCGCATGCTGCTGGAGCTGCACGGCGGCGAAGTGCCGGAAGATCGCGCCGCGCTGGAGGCGCTGCCGGGCGTTGGCCGCAAAACCGCCAACGTGGTGCTCAACACCGCCTTCGGCTGGGCGACCATCGCCGTGGACACCCATATCTTCCGGGTGTGCAACCGCACCCACTTTGCGCCTGGCAAGAACGTCGATCAGGTGGAGGAGAAACTGTTGAAGGTGGTGCCCGCCGAATTCAAGGTCGATTGCCATCACTGGCTGATCCTGCACGGCCGCTACACCTGCATCGCGCGCAAACCGCGCTGCGGCTCCTGCATCATCGAAGACCTGTGCGAATATAAAGAAAAGGTTTATCCGGAATCCTGAGTCCGTTGGGTGCGGCAAACCGCACCCGCCGCGTCCTCTTCCCTCGCCAACGCCGCTTTTTTATCAAAAATGTGATATCGCGCAGCAGTAACCCCGGCGTTATCGCGGTTTTCAGTAAGAAACCCATCGCTGCGTTATTTTCAAGCAAAAAATTAGTCGAAAATTGCGGTGAACGTCACGCTTTCGGGATCACAAGGCGTTCACAAATGCCAGCCCCGTTTTCCTAAATTTCTATAATTTTACAAATCGCGCCATATACACAACATTCCAACGGATTAATAACCTCACGTACACTGATGCGCTAAAAAATAGCAATTCAGCAGAATATATCCCTGTTTAAAATTCGTATAGCTTTTAATCAAAACAAAAAATCGATAAACCACTAAAAGCCCAAAGTTAATACTGCATAACATTTGCAACATCGCGGCATAATCCTGCCGGCGTTAAATGTAACCGAATATGACAAACTGCTTGCCACGTTGACAAAGATAGTGAACATTAACCGCCGTCCCCATCCTATAACAACGCAAAAGGATGCCGTTCCGCATCAACTTTTGTACTTTCCCGTCCCCTAAAGACGGGCTGCGAAAAAACAGAGGTACCCGTGTCAACAGCAAACAACCAACACCAGGAGAGCGTGAGCCTTAACGCGTTCAAACAACCGAAAGCATTCTATCTGATCTTCTCGATCGAACTGTGGGAGCGCTTCGGCTATTACGGCCTGCAAGGCATCATGGCGGTTTATCTGGTCAAGATGCTCGGTCTGAGCGAAGCCGACTCCATCACCCTGTTCTCTTCTTTCAGCGCCCTGGTATATGGCTTCGTCGCCATTGGCGGCTGGCTGGGCGACAAGGTGCTGGGCGCCAAACGCGTGATCGTGCTCGGCGCGCTGGTGCTGGCCGCCGGTTACGCCATGGTGGCCTACTCCGGCCACGACATCTTCTGGGTCTACCTGGGCATGGCGACCATCGCCGTGGGCAGCGGCCTGTTCAAGGCCAACCCGTCCTCCCTGCTCTCCACCTGCTATGAGAAAGACGACCCGCGTATCGACGGCGCCTTCACCATGTACTACATGTCGGTGAACATCGGTTCCTTCTTCTCCATGCTGGCTACCCCGTGGCTGGCGGCGAAGTACGGCTGGAGCGTGGCGTTCTCCCTGAGCGTGGTCGGCATGCTGATCACCCTGGTCAACTTTATGATGTGCCACAAGTGGGTGAAGAAAAACGGCTCCAGGCCTGACTTCAAGCCGCTGCATCTGCCGAAACTGCTGATGGTGCTGGTCGGCATCGTGGCGCTGGTCGCCGTGTCCAGCTGGCTGCTGCACAACCAGGTGATCGCGCGCTGGGCGCTGGCCTTCATCTCCGCCGGGATCGTGATCGTGTTCGCCAAGGAAGCCTTCGCCCTGCATGGCGCCGCACGCCGTAAAATGATCGTCGCCTTCCTGCTGATGCTGGAAGCGGTGGTATTCTTCGTGCTGTACAGCCAGATGCCGACGTCGCTGAACTTCTTCGCCATCCACAACGTGGAGCACAGCATCTTCGGCGTCGCCTTCGAGCCGGAGCAGTACCAGGCGCTGAACCCGTTCTGGATCATGCTCGCCAGCCCGATTCTGGCCGCGTTGTATAACAAGATGGGCGATCGTCTGCCGATGCCGCACAAGTTCGCTTTCGGCATGATCCTGTGTTCCTGCGCCTTCCTGGTGCTGCCATGGGGCGCCAGCTTCGCCAACGAACAGGGCATCGTGTCGGTCAACTGGCTGATCCTGAGCTACGCGCTGCAGAGCATCGGCGAGCTGATGATTTCCGGTCTGGGTCTGGCGATGGTGGCGCAGCTGGTGCCGCAGCGTCTGATGGGCTTCATCATGGGTTCCTGGTTCCTGACCACCGCCGCCGCGGCGCTGATCGCCGGTAAAGTCGCCGGTCTGACCGCCGTCCCCAGCGACATCAACGACGCGCACGCTTCACTGGCCATCTACAGCCATGTGTTTATGCAAATCGGCATCGCCACCGCCGTCATCGCCATCCTGATGATGCTGACCGCGCCGAAACTGTACCGCATGACGCTGGACACCAGCGAAGACCTGAATCAGAAAGCGCAGGAAGCCACGGCGGCTCACTGATCGCCTGTGGATTGAGCGTAAATAGAAACGCCGGGGTTAACCCCCGGCGTTTTTTTATGCCCGTAAGAAACGTGTTTACGCTGGCTTGCGCTTGCCGCTCAGGTTGGCCCACATGAATTCGCTCACCAGCGCGCTGTGGAACGCCGCCTGTTGCTTGTCGGCGGCGGCGCTGTGCCCACCCTCGGTATTTTCGTAGAAGTAAGCCTGCTGATACCCCATCGCCTGCATGCGCGCCGCCATTTTGCGCGCGTGGGCCGGGTTGACACGATCGTCGCTGGTGGCGGTATAGAACAGCACCGGCGGGTAGGCCGTCTGCGCCTGAATGTTGTGGTACGGCGAGAAGGTTTTGATATAGGCCCATTCCTCCGGCTTGCTCGGGTCACCGTATTCGGCGATCCACGACGCGCCGGCGGAAAGCTGGGTATAGCGCTGCATGTCCAACAGCGGCACTTCGCAGACGATGCAGCCGAACAGCTGCGGATACAGCGTCAGCATATTGCCTACTAGCAGGCCGCCGTTGCTGCCGCCGCGCGCGCCGAGATGCGGCGCGGAAGTCACCTTGCGCGCGAACAGGTCTTCGGCCACGGCGGCGAAATCCTCATAGGCGCGATGACGATTCTGCTTGAGCGCCGCCTGATGCCAGGCCGGACCATATTCACCGCCGCCCCGAATGTTGGCCACCACGTATACCCCGCCGCGCTCCAGCCAGGCCGGCGCCTTGCCGCCCAGATAGCCCGGCAGCAGCGGCACTTCAAACCCGCCGTAGCCGTACAGCAGCGTCGGCGTGCTGCCGTCCAGCTTGAGATCTTTGGCGGCGATCTGGAAATACGGCACGCGGGTGCCGTCCTTGGAGCGCGCGTAATGCTGGCTGACCTGATAGCCGGCGGCGTCAAAGTCCTGCGGCGCCTGTTTCAGCAGCGTCGCTTCCCCGCCGTCGAGGTTGCCCATATACAGCGAGGTCGGCTGCAGGAACCCGCTGACCGTCAGGAAATAGGCGTTGCTCTCGTCGTCGATGCCGCCGGCGGAAAGGGTGCTGATGGCGCCGGGGTTGCCCAGCGGGCGACGTTGCCAGCTGCCGCCCTGCGGCGTCAGCACTTCCAGTCGGTTGACCACGTTATCCATGATGCTGAGGATCAGGTGATCGCGAGTGCCGCTGTAGCCGCTCAGCGCCTGCTCCGCCGTCGGGGTAAACAGCGGCTGCAGCTCGCGCTTGCCCGCCAGATAGTCGTCGAAATTGGCCGCCAACAGCGAGCCGGACGGATAGCGCTTGCCGCCCACGTCCCAATCGCTGCTCGGCTTGATCAGCAGCCATTCCCGATGCGTATCCAGCTCGGCGTCGGCGGGGATGTCGATTTTTTTCTGCCGGCCGTCCTGAGTCAGCAAGAAATAGTCGCGGCGGTAGAAGTCCAGGCTGCGGCCGACGAAATCGCGCTCAAAGCCCGGCGTGCGGTCGTGATAGGCGAAGACCGCCATGTCCTCGGGCTGCGCTTCGTACAGCGTTTCGGCGGCGCTCAGCGGCGTGCCGCGCCGCCAGCGTTTGGCGATGCGCGCGTAGCCGGACTGGGTCATCGAGCCGGGGCCGAAATCGGTGGCGATGAACAGCGTGTCCCGATCGACCCAGGAAACCCGGCTTTTCGCCACCGGTACGTTAAAGCCGTCTTTGACGAAGCGTTTGGCCACCAGATCGAATTCGCGGATTTCGGTGGCGTCGCCGCCGTCCGGCGACAGCTGCATCAGGCAATAACGGTATTCCGGTGCCAGCGGTTGAGAGCCCTGATAAACCCAATCTTTGCCCTCCGCCTTGCCCAGCGCATCGATATCCAGCACCGTCTCCCAGGCCGGTTTGGCCTTGCGGTACTCATCCAGCGTGGCGCGTCGCAGCAGGCCACGCGGGTTGGCCTGATCCTGCCAGAAGTTGTAATAGTACTCGCCGCGTTTGCTCACCCACGGGATCTGGGTGTCTTTATTGAGGATATCCAGGACTTCGCGCTCAATGCGCTGAAAGTCTTCGCCCTGGCCGAAACGTGCCACGGTGCGCTGATTTTCCTGCTGCACCCATTGCAGCGCTTTTTTACCCTGCAGCTCTTCCAGCCACAGGAATTCATCGCCGGCGGCCGCGCCGCCCTCCGCCGCCATCGCCAGGCGGATACTGTTGGGTAATGAAGTCATCGCGAATACGGCTCCTGCGGTTTGCGCACTGAGTTTAATAAACTGACGTCGATTGGTGACCGGCAAAATCAAGCTCCTTTTGAGTCGGCTGCAACGCCGCCTCGTCATGGGCGACAGCCTGTGGAATAAGAGTCATTTTCAACAAGGTAGGCGTTTGGCGGCGCGGAGTCAAAGCCCGCGGCCGCCGCGTTGAGTCAGGATTGAGGATAGTGGATCAGATCGTGAATGCGCACCGTGTGTGAACCGGCGTTGCGGTAGGCATGCGGCCGATCGGCCTGAAAGCGCATCGCCTCGCCGGCCGCCAGGCTGTGCCACTCGCCGTCTATCGCCAATTCCAACCGGCCGCTGATCACGATCACATGCTCAATTACGCCCGGCTCATGCGGCGACGATTCGCTGAGCGCGCCCGGCGCGAGATCGATGACGAACATGTCGAAACCCAGCTGGCGATCGTAGGGAAACAGCGGCACCACGCGCATATCGGCGTTGTCCTGATCGTACACCGGCAGTTCGCCGTAGCGGTGCAGCGTCGCCTGCTGCTGCGCGGGCGACGCCTCAAGAAAGGCGGAGAACGCCACGTTGAAACCGGTGGCGATCTTCCACAGCGTCGCCACCGTCGGGCTGGATTCGCCGCGCTCAATCTGCCCGAGCATCGCCTTGCTGACGCCGGTGTATTCCGCCGCCTGCGTCAGGCTCCAGCCGCGCTGCGCGCGCAGCGTGCGAAGGGTGTGCGCCAAATGGCCGGCAAGTTCCTGCATCCTGTTCTCCTCTGCGTATCGCGCTCGATTATACCCGCTTGTGCGCTATAGCGCACGGTGCTATGCTGATTTCTTACCGTGCGTTATAACGCACACTCACCGATTGGAGCTCCTCATGCGCCCAGCCCTCTCCTTGCGCCATCTGACCCTGCCCGCCGTCATGGCCGGCTTTGTCGCCGTTCTGGTCGGCTACACCAGCTCTGCCGCCATCATTTTCCAGGCCGCCGCCGCCGCAGGCGCCACGCCGGCGCAGATCGGCGGCTGGCTGAGCACGCTTGGGATCGCGATGGGCGTCACCTCGCTGGGGCTTTCGCTGTACTATCGCACCCCGATCCTCACCGCGTGGTCGACGCCAGGAGCGGCGCTGCTGGTCACCAGCCTGCCCGGCACGCCGATCAATGAGGCGATCGGGGTGTTCATCTTCGCGTCGGGCCTGATCCTGCTCTGCGGCGTCACCGGGCTGTTCGCCCGCCTGATGGATTATATTCCGCAGGCGATTTCTGCCGCGATGTTGGCGGGGATCCTGCTGCGTTTCGGGCTGGACGCCTTCGCTTCACTGCAGCTCAATTTCCTCCTCAGCGCCGGTATGGGGCTGGCCTATCTGCTCAGCCGCCGTTACCTGCCGCGTTATGCCATCGTACTGACACTGGCGATTGGGCTGGCGATCGCCGCGCTACAGGGCGATATCCATCTGGCGCAACAGGCGCCGGCGGTCGCCGTGCCGGAATTTATCGCGCCGCATTTCAGTTGGCCGACGCTGCTCGGCATCGGCGTGCCCTTCTTCGTGGTCACCATGGCTTCACAGAACGCCCCCGGGATCGCTACGCTGCAGGCGGCGGGCTACCGTGTCCCCACCTCACCGCTGATCGCCTGGACGGCTCTGACCGCGCTGCTGCTGGCGCCATTCGGCGGTTTCTCGGTGTGCATCGCCGCCATTACCGCCGCCATTTGCATGGGGCCGGACGTGCATCCCGATCCACAGCGGCGCTATATGGGCGCGGTGGCCGCCGGCGGCTTCTATTTGTTGGCCGGGTTGTTCGGCGGCGCCATCGGCCTGCTGTTCAGCGCGTTGCCGGTCGCCTTGATCCACACCATCGCCGGGCTGGCGCTGCTCGGCACCATCGGCGGCAGCCTGCAACGCGCGCTGCATGATGAAAAACAGCGCGACGCGGCGCTGATCGCCTTCCTGATCACCGCCTCCGGCGTCACGTTGCTCGGCATCGGTTCGGCATTCTGGGGCATTGTCGGCGGCGCCATCGCGCATCTGCTGCTGTCGCTGCCGCGGCGAAACACCGTGACGTAAGGGGCGGTCTACATTGACAAGCGGCGCCGTGGCGCCTTCACTTTCTCTGTCGTCTGAATGTCAATTCACATAATAAGTGACGCCGTCACCAAGGAAGCTTATGACCGAGAAAGCCGCGCTGTTGGCCCAGCGCTTGATACGCAATGTCGAACAGGTAGAGATGAAGCATGACCGGCGGCCGCCGCTGTATGACAGCGTCGGCGCTCGTCTCGGCACCGGCACCGCCGCCGACAAGCTGGGCGCCTCCTTCGATTGTGTGGCGCCAGGCATGCGTTCCTGCCCCTATCATTTTCACTACGCTCAGGAGGAAATGTTCATCATTCTGGAAGGCAGCGGAACGCTGCGGGTAGCCGGAGAAATGCTGCCGATCGTCAGTGGGGATGTCATTTTCATTCCGCCTGGCCCGGAATACCCGCACCAGATCATCAACACCTCCGATGCGCCGCTGAAGTATCTGTCCGTCAGCACGCGCGAACAGCCGGAAGTGGTGATGTATCCGGACTCAGGCAAATACCAGGCGATGGCGCGCGGCAATGACGGCGAGCAGGTGCGTTATCTGCAGCGTCCTTCAGCCTCGCTCGATTACTGGCAGGATGAACCCTGAATCGCCGTCCGGCAACGTGAGATCCAGCGCGCGCGCCGCCAGTTCCGCGACGCGAAAATCGATGTCCGCCGCCTGCCCGTCTTCCATGAACCAGGCGGCGGAAAGCCCCGACCAGGCCAGGATCCATTGCAGCAGACGCCGGCGATCCAGCCCGGCCAACCGGCACACCTGTTCCACGCGGCGATGGAAAATGGCCGGATCGGTGGCGACGCCGTAGTTGGGATTGCAGAAGATGTTGGCGTAATCGAAGCCCCGTTCACCGTACAAACGCTTGGGATCGATCGCCAGCCAACCGCGTGCACCAAAGTCCAGCACATTGTCATGGTGGATATCCCCGTGCAACACGCTTTCTTCTCGCGGGCTGCTCAACAGCTCCGCCGCCGCCGTGGCGCTGAGACGCAGCATGCCGCCGTGCGCCTGGGCCGCAGGCCACAGCGAGCTGAACCACTCCTGCAACGGGATAAGCTCAGGCAACGGCGCCGCCCGCGGCGCATGCAAGGCGGCGATCGCCCGGCACAGGATCTGCGTGGCTTGTTCATCGTCGCCGTCACGCACCAGCTGCGCCAACGACCCTTCGCCCTGCGCGCGCTCCAGCAAAATGCCGTCGTCGTGCCACGCCAGCACCTGCGCGGCACCTTCTCCACGCCACCAGCACATCAGCTGCCCGCCGAAGCGCTCCTCCTGCTCGCGGGCGATCTTCAGCATGGCCGCCGCGCCCCGGTAACGCACCGGCATCAATAGACTGCTGTGGGTTTCGAAGGCTTTGCCGTCCTGCTCCAGCCGCCAGCGCTGCAGGTAAGGCGTAAAAAGCGGGTTCATCGTCTCTGCATCCTTGTTGCCGATCTGCGCCGCACTGTCACATTCGCGTGAGAGACGGCGTATAACATAAAGGGGGATGATTCTCTCAGATATCATCGGCGTGCGGCGCTTTGCCGCGTTTTCTCCAGTATCCTAACCAAGTTTGTCGATTTTATTAACCGGTCTTGCGCGGGGTTTGACCATGACATCATTAAAACGCATTAATTATCCGCAATTGCCTACGCCGGGTGGCCCTTATGTGCACGCCGTGCGCCACGGCGATCGCCTGTACGTATCTGGCTTGACGGCCTTCGCCACCGACGCGCAGGGCTTGAGCGCGCCGCAGCAAACGCAAGAGATCCTTGAGCAGTTGGCGACCATCGCCGCCAGCGAAGGCGTCAATCTCAAGGCATTGATTAAAATCAGCGTGTTCCTGACCGACATCGCCGATCTGGCGAGCGTGCGCCCGGTGCTATTTGACTATTTCGACGGCGCGCTGCCGGCCTGTTCTTTGATGGCGGTCAGCGCGTTGTTCTCACCCGCAGTGTGCGTAGAGATAGAGGCGGTGATGGCGTTGCAATAAGGCGCGGCTAGAGCACAATGCTGATTCAGTTAAGCGTTTTTCTGCAGGCGTTCGTGACATTTTCGGTCGATAAAAGTGAGATGCCCCATGTGGCTCACGCACCTCGACCGAGCCAGGGGCCGAAGGCGCGGCCCCTGGCAACCCGCGCCTTTGCCCTATCAGACGGTTGGCTTTGCCAACGTTACTCAGCCCATCCCTGGGCCTCGCCCCTTCGGGGCCGCTGCAAGCAGCGTTCAAATCTGCTCCAGGCAGATTTGTCCACTCTCCGCCATAGCACATTGAGGCCGGTTGCGACAGGCGTCCCTGCCTGTCTCACCTGAAACCGCCGTCCATGGCGGTTTCTCCTAATGCGCTATGCCTGCGTTCGGCGTCTTCAAGGGCGTCCAATACCGTGCTCATCTCCGATTTCTCTTCTCTGTCATAACCTCATAAGGGACAGGTTGCCCGGTAGCTGCCAGCTCGGGTGTTGACCTTTAGCACGCATCACCGGCTGCCGAGCAAGGCGGCGTTGTCAGGGGCAACCGGCCAGGGAAGGCCGGTTGAGGCGAGACTAACAGGGACGTTTGTCGCAGCCGACCCGCCCGACAATGCAGACACGGCGAGGGTATCCGCGCAGCGGACAGGCGGTGTTAAGCAAAGGCGCGGGTGTAGGGGCCGCGCCATCGGCCCCTACAATTGCCGTTCATGTTGGCCATAAAGAAATGCGGAACATTGACGGCAATTCCCCTGCACAGAACGCCCAGAGGCTGGATAAGAAAAATGCCACTCAGGCTTAAGTGAGCGGCATTGCGGCTAGAGCGCACCTTCGTCCGGCACGCAGGGGCCGATCTTGAACCAGGCTTTGGCGATCCGCCCCTGTTCCACTTCGTAAATGGCGATGACATCCATTTTGCCGCGCCCCTGCGGGAAGTTGCGCGTCACCACCTCCTGATCGACCACCATATTCCCCACCGCCATGCGTTTTATTCGTTCGCCGTACAGGCTCGGCTCGCGAAAGCGCGCCAGATGCCGTTCGCGGATCGCCGCCTTGCCGCTGGCCAGCAGCGTGTCGGGGTGTTCGTAATACTGCGCGTCATCCGCCCAACAGGCCATAAAGGCCTCGATATCGCGGGCGTTATAGGCGTCAAGCTGTTGTTGAACCACATCCTGCGGGCGTGCCGTCTTATCGTTCATCATGTTCTCCTGCCGAAGTTAACCGCCGCATGCGTCGAACCCATCACGTTAACCGCCCAGTGCTACGGCTTGATGATACAGCGCTAATTGAATAAAAACACGAAAATAGCGAATAAATAACCTATCACACCCGATAAACAATACCAGCGTCCGCGCATAAATTTTCCGCGTACTCCGGGGAACGCTGAAAACCGCCTGACGGCGTGCGTTAATCTTTGCGGCAGTTGGGAGGATTCTGCTAATTTAGCGTGAACAGCCTGATGATAACGAAACGCTATGCAGCAAAAACCGGTGTTGGACGAAGCCAGACAGTTAAAACGACTCAACGCCGCCACGCGGCGCCAATCCCATATGTACAAATGGATCGCGCTGATTGCTGCGCTGGATGCGCTGTTGGTGTTTTGGTATGACCGGGATATGCGCAACGTCACCTTCTCGGGAGCGGTTGCGCTGGTGTGCGGCTATTTGTGGATCCGCGATCGCAACAAGGCTCGGGGTTACCGGCGCGAGTTTGACCGCAAATTCGGCAAGCACAGCGGCGATTAAGGCTGCATCGCTTCCAGCACTTTAGCGCTGTCGACAATCTGCACGAACTTCACGATCTTGCCGGCGCGCACCGTATAAATATGCGCAAAGGAGGCGCTGAAGGCTTTGCCGGTGGCCCGGTAAGTGCCGTGATAAAAACCCTGAGCAATCACGTTGTCGCCGGCGTCGTAAAAGTGATCGACATCGGCGCGGTAACCTTGCCATTCGCTGCCCAAACGCTGATGCACGTTCTTGATGATATTCTCCGGGCCGATATAGGTACCGGCGTAAGGGAAACCGGCGGCTTCGGTCCACTCGGCATCGGGGGCCAGCGCCGCCAGCAGATTACGGCCGTTTTCTTCGGAACTGCCTTCGTAAGTCGCGCGCACTATCTCAAGAGGGGTTGGCATGTCTCTTCTCCCATGGCTGATAAGGATATTCCGACCATCTCCGCGGACACAGGCTCTCACCAGGCGGAGACGGCGGAATGCGGCTATTCTAGGTTGCTTGTTTCGCTGCAAAAACCGCAGTTGTGACAATAGTAGGTTGCACTTTAGTAAACAATAGTCGTCTTCTGTCATTCCCTCGACCTCCGACGCGACTATGCTGATTGCCCGATTTCCCCCAACAGGAGCTGAACGTGTCTTTACCCTCGCTGACGCAAGAGCTGTTACAACCGTTTTCCCCCTACCAGACGCTGGCGCAAACGCTGCTGCCGCTCACCCTCGAATCGGACGATGGCTCGCACGATGTGGCGCACCTGCACCGAGTCTGGAAGAACTGCCGCCGCATCAGCAAGCTGGAAGGCGGCGACCGGCGCATTCTCTGCGCGGCGGTGCTGCTGCATGACGCCGTGGCGGTGGAAAAGAATTCGCCGCAGCGTCACCTGGCTTCGCGCATGGCGGCGCAGCAAGCCACGCTGACGCTGACCCGGCTCGAATGGGCGCCGGCGGACATCGCGGCGGTGGCCCACGCTATCGAAGCGCACAGTTTTTCCGCCGGCATCCCTCCGCAAACGCTGGAAGCGAAGATCCTGCAGGACGCCGATCGTCTCGACGCCATTGGCCTGATTGGCGTAGCCCGCTGCTTCTATATCGGCGGCCGCATGCGCAGCGCGCTGTATGACGCTGCGGATCCGCGGGCCGAACATCGTCAATACGATGACAAGCGTTTCAGCCTGGATCACTTCGAAACCAAGCTCTTCAAGTTGCAAGACGGCTTCCAGACCGCCGCCGGGCGACAGATGGCCGAGCAGCGCACCGAACGCATGCGGCGCTTTGTCGACGATCTGCTGGAAGAGGTGTAACCTGGGCTTACGGGGCATTTTCGTTATGCCCATAACATTTTCGGTCACATAACGCCGTTAAACTGAAAACCAACTTCACCGAACGGGCGGCAAAGATGAAAAAGTTGACGTTGAAAGAGATGACGGAAAGCGAGCAACGAGAAGTCAAAACCGAGCTGGACAAAGCGCGTAAAAGCCACGGCCGGCCGCTGACCAACGCCGAACAGCACAAGGTCAAAGATGAAGTGGTGGCGCGCATCATGGCCGCCAGAGCGAAGCTCGCCAAGGCAGAGCGCGCGGAACGCAAAGCCAACCGCTACCGGCCAAGCGGCGACACCTTCAGTTGGTCCGCCACCATCGGTACCCGCCCGCCGCGCTGAATCAGCCAAACAATCCCCGCCGCCGCGGGGATTGTCGTTTATTAGCCAAACTCATCTGCCCTCACCCATCATGAATAACAATGTTATCAATCTGTTGTAAATTGACAGCCTGATGAAGAATATTCATTATCACCCCACATCCTCTTTTCACGAGACTGCCATGGCCTATCCGCGCAACGTTAATACACCGATTCTCCCGGCGTTGCCCGTTGGCGGTTTGGCGGCGGTTACATCAAAGAAACAGACGCTCATTTGACCGGGGCGAGCTGTCCCGTCAGATGAGCTGACTGGATGGCCTGCAACGCCCCGCCTTCAATTTTCTCATCTGGCTTCTCTGTCGGTCACACAGAAGGAATATTTTATGGCCTCATTTTCGGGTATTTGGGTGGCGATGGTTACCCCTTTCAATCAAGATGCCGTCGATCTGCCGGCGGTTAAACGCCTGGCGCGGCACCTGCTCGACGCCGGCATCGACGGCCTGGTGGTCTGCGGCTCTACCGGTGAAGCCGCCGCGCTAAGCAAGGAAGAACAGCTGGCGGTGCTCGACGCCGTGCTGGAGGTGGCGCCCGCCCATCAGGTGGTGATGGGCCTTTCCGGCAATAACATGGCCGCCACGCTGCAGATGCAGCAGGCCATTCAGCTGCGCGACATCGCCGGCGTGCTGATCCCGGCGCCTTACTACATCCGCCCTTCGCAATGCGGCCTGATAGACTATTTCACCCAGTTGGCCGACGCCTCCACCGTGCCGGTGATCCTGTACAACATTCCGCAGCGCACCGGCATTGCCATGGAGCTGGCCACGCTGCGCCGGCTCGCACGTCACCCGCGCATCACCGCCATCAAGGATTGCGGCGGCAACCCTGACGCCACCATGGCGCTGATCGCCGACGGCGAAATCGATGTGATGACCGGGGAAGACAATCTGATCCTCACCACGCTGTGCCTCGGCGGCACCGGCGCCATCTCCGCCGCCGCGCATGTTCACCCGGAACGTTTCGTCCAGCTGGTGCAGCAAGTCGCCGCCGGCGATCTGGCCGCGGCGCGCAGCAACTTCTATGAGCTGTTGCCGATGATCCACCAGATGTTCAGCTTCCCGAATCCGGCGCCGGTCAAGACCGTGCTGGCCCAACAGGGGCTGATCGCCAACGAACTGCGCTCGCCGATGCAGGTGGCGCCGCAGGCGCTGCAGCAGCAGATCGCCGCGACGCTGGCGCAGCTGCAGCCCGCCGAGGCGATCGTCGGTTAAATTTGTTAGCTAAGCCGCTGTAATTTTGGCGCTGTGGGACTACGATGAGAGGTTAAGCATGCCCGTCATTCGTCATCAACAAGGAGCTTCCGATGAAACTGTTCTATAAAGCCGGCGCCTGTTCGCTGTCCCCGCATATCGTGCTGCGTGAGGCAGGGCTGGATTTTACGGCGGAGAAGGTCGATCTGGCGCAGAAGAAAACCGAGAGCGGTGCCGATTACCTCGCCATCAACCCCAAGGGACAGGTACCGGCGCTGCTGCTGGATGACGGCAGCCTGCTGACCGAAGGCGTGGCGATCGTGCAATACCTGGCGGACCGCGTGCCGGACCGCAACCTGATCCCGGCGGCGGGCACCCTGTCGCGCTACCACGCGATCGAATGGCTGAACTACATCGCCACCGAGCTGCACAAAGGGTTCAGCCCGCTGTTCAACCCGAAGACGCCCGAGGAATATAAAACCATCGCGCGCGCCAGGCTGGAGCAGCAGTTCAGCTATCTGGATTCGGTACTGGCGAAGCAGCACTTCCTGTTGGGAAGCCGTTTCAGCGTGGCCGACGCCTACCTGTTCACCGTGCTGCGCTGGGCATTCGCCCTGCAGTTCGATGTGCGCAAGCACGCCCATCTGGCGGCCTGGTTCGATCGCGTTGCGGCGCGCCCGGCGGTAGATGCGGCGCTGAACGCCGAAGGATTGAAGTAAGGTTCAGCCCCGGCGGCTCTCGCCGGGGCCCGATGCCGCTTACAGTTTTACCGCTCTGAACTCGCTGCGCGGCTGCACGATCCGATCCTGCGCCGCCACCACCTGTAATTCATACTCGCCCATCGCCTGCGTGGTCAGCATCACTTCATACACGGCGGCGGTCACATGCTCCAGCGCTTTATCCAGCGCCTCGCCCTTCAGCAGATCCACCAGCAGCAGACCACTGGTCAAATCGCCGACGCCGACCGGCTGACGCGCCCCGAAGTCCACCAGCGGCCGGCTGATGTGCCAGGCTTCGTCCGCCGTCACCAGCAGCATTTCGAAACAGTCGGTGTGATAGCCGGCACGGGCCAGGTGCTTGACCAGCACCAGTCGCGGCCCCTTGGCGATCAGCGATCGAGCGGCCTGCACCGCGTCGCCCACGTTGACGACGGCCATCTGGCTCAGCATTTCCAGCTCCAGCAGGTTCGGCGCCACCATGTCGCTGCACGGAAACGCCTGACGGCAGTGAAACTCGGCCACCCCCGGCGCCACGATGCAGCCCTTTTCCGGATGTCCCATCACCGGATCGCAGAAATACCAGGCGTTCGGGTTCGCCTGCTTAACCTGACGCACGATCGCCAGAATATGGTCGCCCTGCTCCGGCGAACCGATATAACCGCTCAACACCGCATCACAGCGTTTCAGCTGATCGATATTGGCGATGCCCTGCGCGATCTCGGTCAGGTGGCTGGCCGGCATGACGCAGCCGGTCCACTGACCGTATTGCGTATGGTTGGAGAACTGCACCGTGTTCAGCGGCCAGACGTTGACGCCCATGCGGCGCATCGGAAACTCCGCCGCACTGTTGCCGGCGTGACCAAACACCACGTGCGACTGGATAGAAAGAATGTTTTTCATCGACAGAACTCGTTGGGAATGCGGCAGCCAGCCTGGCGGCTGCCCAAAAAGAAAGGGGCCGCCTGGGCCCCTTACCATCATTATACGCTTACTGCCAGTCCACCAGGCAGTAGTGTTTCTTGCCGCGGCGCAGCAGCGTGTAACGGCCAAACAGACGGTCCGCATCGCTGAAGCGGTATTCGGCATCCGACTGTTTCTCGCCGTTGATGGTCACCGCGTTGGAACCGATCATGGTGCGCGCCTGGCCACGTGACGGCACCAGTTCGGCATTCACCAGCGCCTGCTGCAGATCGGCGTCGCGCTCAAGTTTGATGGTCGGCATGCCGTCCTGCGCCAGCTGGGCGAAGTCCGCTTCGGTCATGTCATGCAGCGCGCCGGAGAACAGGCTCTGGGTGATGCGCTTGGCAGCCGCCAGGCCTTCCGCACCGTGCACCATGCCGGTCACTTCTTCCGCCAGCACGTACTGGGCGCGCGGCGCCTTGCCGCTGTTCTTGTCTTCTTCTTCCAGCGCGTTGATCTCTTCCAGGCTCATGAAGGTGAAGAACTTCAGGAAGCGATAAACGTCGGCATCGGCGGTGTTGATCCAGAACTGGTAGAACTTGTACGGGCTGGTTTTTTCCGGCGCCAGCCAGACCGCGCCGCCTTCGGTTTTACCGAACTTGGTGCCGTCTGCCTTGGTGATCAATGGCACGGTCAGGCCGAACACCTGCTTCTGATGCTGACGACGCGTCAGATCGATACCCGAGGTGATGTTGCCCCACTGATCGGAACCGCCGATCTGCAGTTCCACCTGGTGGCGGTTGTACAGCTCGGAGAAATCGAAGCCCTGCAGCAGGTTGTAGGAGAACTCGGTGAAGGAGATGCCGGAGTCGTCGCGATTCAGGCGCTGCTTGACCGCTTCCTTGTTGATCATCTGGTTGACGGAGAAGTGCTTGCCGATATCACGCAGGAAGGTCAGCACGTTCATGCCGCCGAACCAGTCGTAGTTGTTGGCCGCGATAGCGCTGTTGCTGCCGCAGTCGAAATCGAGGAACGGGGAAACCTGTTTGCGGATCTTCTCCACCCACTCGTTCACCGTATCGGTGGTGTTCAGCTTGCGCTCCGCCGCTTTGAAGCTCGGATCGCCGATCAGGCCGGTGGCGCCGCCCACCAGCGCTACCGGTTTGTGGCCGGCCAGCTGGAAGCGCTTCAGGCACAACAGAGGAACCAGATGGCCCAAATGCAAGCTGTCAGCGGTCGGATCGAAACCGCAATACAGTGCAATTGGCCCTTGCGCCAGTCGCTCCGCTAACGCTTCCTCATCCGTAACCTGGGCAACGAGGCCCCGCTCTTGCAGTTGTTTAATCAAGTTGCTGCTTGCCATCAATGACTCCATGTATAAACGAATGCACCTTTGCCGGTACACGGCCTTTCGCCCAGTGGCGAAATAAAAATTCAGGGTAGCGCATAGAATAAAGCGCCGGCGGCGTCAGCACCAGCGCTTAGAGGGGGATTTTACGTCTTCAAGGTGCCAGTCGGTCAATTTTCCAGTCATTCCCGTCCCGCTGATACAGGAAACGGTCATGCAGGCGGTGGGCGCCACCCTGCCAGAACTCGACGGAGTCAAATTTCACGCGGAATCCGCCCCAGAAACTCGGCAACGGCACCTCGCCCTGCTGGAACTTTTGCTTCAACTCGAGGAATTTGCTTTCCAGCACGCCGCGCGCGGAAATGCGTGACGACTGCTGCGACACCCAGGCGCCAATTTGGCTGTCCTTCGGCCGGCTATGGAAATACTTCAGCACTTCGAGGGTCGACAGGCGCTCCGCCTGACCGAGGAAAATCACCTGACGATCGAGCATGTGCCAGGGGAACAGCAGGCTGATATGCGGGTTTTGCGCCAGCTGCTGCGCCTTGCGGCTGCCGAGGTTGGTGTAAAACACCAGCCCCTGCTCATCGAAATGCTTGAGCAGCACGATGCGCTGATACGGCTGGCCGCGTTCGTCGACGGTGGCGACGCACATGGCGGTCGGATCGGCCAGGCGCGCGTCGCAGGCCTGTTTCAGCCAACGCTCGAACAGCTCGAGCGGATTGGCGGTCAGATCGTTGCGGCGCAGGCCGCCTCGGGTATATTCACGGCGCAGGTCCGCAACATCAAACTCATTCTTTTCAATCATCTGGGTTATCGACCAACTGAAAAATCCGTCGTTACATTCTGCGCCTGCGGCGCCAGGAACTCAATCGCTCCGACGCCGCCGCTGACCGTCACTCCGTCAACACGCAGTCGCTCATGACTACCTTGCCGTTGCGCTCAAGATAGGCATTGCGGTCTTTCGACCAAAAAGTGTATTTGCCGTCGCTGTATTTAGCGCCGGTCAACGCCAGCACCTGCTTGAGATGCAGCTGTTCGCCATCCATCAGCAGGCTGACTTCGCTCGCCTTGCCGTCGAGCGCCACCGTCAACGGCGTGGTGCCGCACTGGTAGTGCATCGTCTGGCTGCTCTGCGGCAGGATGTAGCTGCAGCCGGACAGCGCCAGCGCGCCGGCGACGAAAATGACTTTTTTCATGCTGTTGCTCCTTAGAAAAATCCTTCACAGGCTATCCTAACAGAGCTAGCGCCCCCCGAATGGCAAAACCGGATAAATCCCACCCAGCACCGTTTCACGGCTGGCGCCGGTCACCGAAGGCAGGTTGCCGGCCTGGCCGGACAGCGTGCGAAACGCCAGCCAGGCGAAGGCCAGCGCCTCCATGTCGTCGCCGCTAACGCCGCAATCGTCGGTCAGGCCGACCTCGGTGCCCGGCAGCAGCGCCGACAGGCGCGCCATCAGCAGCGTGTTGCGCGCCCCGCCGCCGCAGACCAGCAGGCGCTCACACCCGCCGGCCAGCTGCACCTGTTCGCTGATGCTGACGGCGGTCAGCTCCGTCAGCGTGGCCTGCACGTCGACCGGCGCAATCGCCGGTAATCCGGCCAGCTGACGCTCCAGCCAGGCGATGTTGAAATACTCGCGGCCGGTGCTTTTCGGCGCAGGCAGCGCGAAGTAAGGGTCCGCCAGCATCTGCTGCAACAGCGGCAAACAGACGCGCCCCTGCATAGCCCAGCCGCCGTCCTGATCGTAAGGTTGCGCGCGGTGGCGCCAGATCCAGGCGTCCATCAGCATGTTGCCTGGCCCGGTGTCAAAACCGCGCACCGGCGCACCGGGCAACAGCAGAGAGAGGTTGGCGATGCCGCCGATGTTCAGCACCATACGCCGCTCGACGGGATGCCCCAGCAGCGCCTGATGAAACGCCGGCACCAGCGGCGCGCCCTGCCCGCCGTAAGCCATGTCGCGCCGGCGGAAATCGCCGACGGTGGTGATATTGGTCAGTGCGGCGATGCGGTTGTTGTCGCCGAGCTGCATGGAGAAACGCGCGTCGCCTTCCGGTTCGTGCCATACCGTCTGGCCGTGGCAGCCGATGGCGGTGATATGATCCGCGTCGATACCGGTTTGCTTCAGCAGGCCGAGCACCGCCTCGCCAAACAGCGTGCCCAGCTGTGCGTCCAACCGGCCGACCGCGGCCAGTGTGGTTTGCTGCCCCTGGCACATCCCCAGGATCTCTTTTTTCAGCGCGATCGGCATCGGATGGCTATAGCTGGCCTGCTGCGCCACCATGCGATCGTCAATCGCGGCCAATACCACATCGATTCCGTCCAGACTGGTGCCGGACATGACGCCTATATAGCGGCCTGACTTCATAGCAACATCCTCTAACCCGCACGGTAAGCAAATTTTATCCTGACAAATAAACCAGAATTGACGAATTAACGCCATGAATTATGATGCTTTTTTTACGCGCCGTGAGCCAGGTGCGTCGCTGTGGCACATTTTATGTGTTAAACCGTGCGTTAACCGGCAACGGAATGTCGGTGAGGCTGTCATAAAGGTAAACCGCGGTTTATTATTGGTTGAACAGAGAAAAGTTAAGCTGCGTGCAGCGATGAGGCATGGCGCTGTATCAACTTTCAGCCATACTTTGTCTATCATTTTCACTGAATCTTGCCTGGTGAGCATTGCCAGGTTATGGACTACTACCATCAGGAGTTTTATATGATCAAGCGTCTTCTCGTCGTTGCCGTCGCCGCCGTTACGTTGGCTGGGTGTGCCAATGAATCCATGTCCGGCGATGTCTACTCGTCCTCGCAGGCCAAGCAGGTGCAGAACGTCACTTACGGGACGCTGGTTTCCGTGCGTCCGGTTAAAATTCAGGGCGGCGAAGGCTCCAACGCCTTGGGGATGATCGGCGGCGCGGTAATTGGTGGGCTGTTGGGCAACACCGTTGGCGGCGGCACCGGCCGTACGCTGGCTACCGCGGCGGGTGCTATCGCCGGCGGCGCGGCGGGCAACAGCATCGGTGAAGTGGCCGGTCGTACCTCAGGCTACGAGCTGGAAATCAAAACCGACCAGAAAGAGAACATCGTCGTGGTGCAGAAAGCAGGCGACACCAAGTTCAGCCCGGGTCAGCGCGTGCGCATGGCGCGCATGGGCGACACCATCACCGTCTCTCCGCTGTAAGTCAGCAGGCGGCACACGGCAAACCGGAGGCAATCGCCTCCGGTTTTATTTCTGATGCTGTGAAACTGTAATCGTAGAAAAATAAGAATATTATTATTTGTTCTGCAGTTCGGTGATATTTTGTTCTAACTTGCCAATCAGCCCTACCAACAGATGCACTTCGTCGGCGGTAATGCCGCTTAAAATCTCACTGCGCGTAGACGTGATCACACTGTCGACTTCCCTGATGATCGGATCGGCCGCTTCGGTCAGCTTGATGCGCTTCGCGCGGCGATCGTTGGCACAGGTGTGACGCGTGATAAGCCCCTTCTCCTCCAGTTGGTCCAGCGTGCGAACCAGTGACGGTTGCTCGATACCGATCGCCTTGGCCAGCTGGATTTGCGACTGCTCCGGCGGCAAGCGATTGATATTGTGCAACGTAACCCAATGCGTTTGGGTCAGCTCCAACGGCTTGAGCCGATGATCGATGAGCGCTCGCCAAACACGAACCAATCGTGCTAAATCTGAACCTAATGTTGACTCCACTTACCCCTCCTTATAATTAGCATGCTAACATTACCTCCCAGAGCTTAGACTATTTTGGGTAACTCACATTAAAAACACAAATGTATATAATGTATATTGTGGAAATAACCACTATTTTTAACCGCTATTGTTTAATCGTTATGCAAATATTCAACATATTCACCCGTAGGGATTGTTAATGTGAATACATCATGGTTACACGCCTCATCGCCCTTACCCGATTTGGTCCTGGGGGCATCGCTTTATTTTCCACCCATATTTAAAGCTTTTTTGCTAGGACTGGTCTTATGGTTGCTGATTCATCAGCTGCTCAGGGACTGGATGTATTCCGGTGAAATCTGGCACCCCATGTTGATGGACCTGTCCATTTTCGTCCTGACCGTCAGCGGTTCCTTATGGATTTTAGCGAGTTGGTAACCCATGCAGCATAAAACATTAAAATACTTTTCTACGGTGATCGTCTGCGCCATTGCCGTCTGCGCCGGTTGGTGGCTCTGGAATTATTATATGCAATCCCCATGGACCCGTGACGGAAAAGTGCGCGCAGAACTCGTCAATATCACCCCTGAGGTTTCTGGAAGATTAGAGAAAATAAGTGCGAATGACAATCAATTCGTACCTGCGGGAAGTCTGATTTTTACCCTCGACCCGGTGCCTTATCAGATCGCGCTGGACAATGCCGAGGCCGCGGTGGCAAAAGCGCAATCGGATCTGGCCAAGGCGGACCACGAAGCCGCCCGACGCCGCGGGTTGCCGCGCAACGTTATTTCCGCTGAAGATTTGGATGAGTCCAATTTAGCCGCTCAGGCAATGAAGGCCGCCTATAAAGCCGCCCTGGCCAACCTGGAACAGGCCAAATGGAATTTGAGCAAAACTAAAATTTACGCGCCGACCGACGGTTATATCACCAATCTCCAGGCGCGGGTCGGGAACTACGCCAACGCCGGCACGCCTTTGGTCGCACTGGTGGATGTCCATTCGTTTTATGTACTCGGTTATTTCGAAGAAACCAAGCTGAAACATATAAAAGAAGGCAATAAAGCCGATATTGTCTTATATAACGGCAACACCCCGTTGCAGGGGGAAGTAGAGAGTATCGGCCGCGCCATTTACGATCAGAGCGTTGACAGCAACAACGATCTATTAATGGATGTTAAGCCCAATGTTCCCTGGGTGCGTTTGGCTCAGCGCGTGCCGGTGCGGATAAAATTGCTCAACGTGCCCGCCGATTTGACGCTGGTTGCCGGCACCACCTGCACCATTTCGATTCATCAGCGGAACTAAAGTGTGAACCTGCCCTTTCTGGAGTGGAGCCGTACCCCCTGGGGTAAGGCGACCGGCGGCCAATGGCGCTATGCGCTGCGCAACTCGCTGGCGATGTGTCTGGCGCTGTGGGTGGCGTTCGTGCTCGAGCTCGACGAACCCTATTGGGCGCTCACCTCCGCCGCGGTGGTCAGCTTCCCCACCATCGGCGGCGTGATCAGCAAAAGCATCGGCCGCATCTTCGGCAGCCTGGTGGGCGCCGCCGCCTCGGTGGCGATCGCCGGCCACTGCCTGAACGACCCCTGGCTGTTTACGCTGTTCATCGCCGCCTGGATCGGGCTATGCACCTATATCTCCAACCATTACCAAAACAACGTCTCTTACGCGTTCGCGCTGGCGGGCTATACCGCCGCCATTATCGCCTTCGGTACGGTTAACGTCACCGATACCCAGCAGATTTTCGATATCGCGCAGGCGCGGGTTTGCGAAGTGATCACCGGCATTCTGTGCGGCGGACTGATGATGATGATCCTGCCCAGCACCTCCGACGGCGAAGCCTTGCTGACTTCGCTGCGGCGCATGCAGCAGCGGCTGCTGGAGCACGCCGCCATGCTGTGGCAGCCGGAGGTCACCGCGCAGATGCGCACCTCACACGAAGGGGTTATCGGCCAGATCCTAACCATGAACCTGCTGCGCATTCAGGCGTTTTGGAGCCACTACCGCCTGCGGCGGCAAAATAACCTGCTCAACTATCTGCTGCACCAGCAGCTGCGCATTACCAGCGTCATCTCCAGCCTGCGCCGCATGCTGCTGAACTGGCCGGATCGTCCCGCCAATCTGATGCCGGTGCTGACGCAACTGCTGGATGAATTGCGCGATCCCGCCACCGATAAATATCGCTTGGCGCGCCTGCTCCAGCAGATCGCCCCGCAAGATGCAGCGGACTACCGCCATCGCGCCTTCTGGCTGCGTTTGCGTGATTTCTGCTGGCTTTATCTGCGCTGCAACCGCTGGCTGCAGCGATTGGAAAGCGCCACGGCGGTCAGCGATCTCCAGCCGCCGCGCGTCACCTCGCTGGCGCGCCATACCGACAGCTACGAAGCCGCCTATAACGGCCTGCGCACCTTTTTATGCATCGTGATCGGCTGCGCCTACTGGATCAACACGCAGTGGGACGCCGGCAGCGCGGCGCTGACGCTCACCGCCATCAGCTGCGTGCTCTACTCCTCCACGCCTTCGCCGATCAACAGCGTCAGCACCTTGCTCAAGGCGGTGCTGCTGCTCTCGGTCGCCTGCTTCGTGGTGAAATTCGGTTTGATGATCCAGATTGACGATTTCTGGGTGTTCTGCGCCTTCCTGTTCCCGATCCTGGTGACCATGCAGATGCTCAAGCTGCAGAATCCGCCTTATGCCGCGCTTTGGGGGCAGTTGATCGTCTTTATGGGCTCATTTCTGACCGTCAGCAATCCGCCGAGCTATGACTACCAGTCCTTTATCAATGACAACATCGGTAAAATTGTCGGTGTGCTGCTGGCCGGGCTGGCGTTTCAGATCCTGCGCCCCAGCTCGGACAAGCGAAAGAGCCGCCGTATTATCCGCGCGCTGCGCCGCGACTTTATCGATCAGTTGAGCAAAAAGCCGCAGCAAAGCGAAAGCCAGTTTGAATCGCTGATCTACCATCGCATCAGCCAGCTCAATCAAAGTCAGGATCAGGAGGCGCGCACCTGGTTGCTGCGCTGGGGCGTGGTGCTGCTCAACTGCAGCCACATCGTCTGGCAGCTGCGCGACTGGCAAACCCGCTCAGATCCGCTGTCGGCGGTGCGCAACGTCTGTATCCACTGCCTGCGCGGCATCATGACGGAGAAAGGCGTGCAGCACAGTTCGCTGGACGCCACGCTGCAAGAACTGCTGCGCATGAGCAACGCCCTGGCGCACCACCCGGAACAGGCGGCGCGCGATCTGGCCGGCCTGATTTGGCGGCTCTACTGCTCGCTGCAGCAATTGCAACAGGCCATTGGCCAGCCCGCCGCCACAGCGGCCGTCAGCGGCGGATGATCACTTGATCACGCCGCAGGCGAAGCGCTCACCGCCCCCGCCGAGCGGCAGCGGATGATCCGAGTGATTATCGCCGCCGGCATGCACCATCAGCGCCTTGCCCTCAATTTCACTGATTTTTTTCAGCCGCGGCGCCAACACCGGATCGTTCGCCATGCCGTCGGCGGTCACATAGATGGCCGGCAAATCGCCCAGATGCCCGTCGGCATACGGCCCGAGGTGTTTCCCGGTTTTTTGCGGATCAAAATGCCCGCCGGCCGCCAGCGCCGCCACCGCCTTGCCGTCCTTCATGCCCGGCTCGCAGCTGCCTTTCTCATGCACATGGAAACCGTGCACCCCGGCCGGCAAGGCTTTCAGGCTCGGCGTGAACAGTAAGCCGTAAGGCGTTTCGCTGATGGCCACTTTGCCGATATCCTGACCGATGCCCTGCCCGGTCACCAAGTTCATCTCAACGTCGACCGTCGCCGCCTGAGCGGCCCCGCAGGCCATCAGGCCAAGCGCCGCATACCAATAACGTTTCATCAATCAGTCTCCTTAATGACTATATCGAGTTATCAGTATAGGAGAGCCAGCGCCAGCACTGTTAACCAACGCACAATCTCGCCAATTTGATTCGCGGGCCTAATATTTAGCACCAATAATAATTCTACCGATGTTGGTCCTCTGACCAGCTGTCGTTCGGCTAACGTTGTTTCCCTGTTTCCACCGCCGACGCGCGAGAGTTCACTTCCCGGCCAGGCGGCATACTTCATAAGGAACTGATATGGGCATCTTTAGCTATAAGGATCTGGACGAAAACGCGTCAAAGGCGCTGTTTTCCGACGCCTTGGCCATCTCTACCTACGCTTACCACAATATCGATAACGGCTTCGATGAAGGCTATCACCAGACCGGTTTCGGCCTCGGTCTGCCGCTGACGCTGATCACGGCGCTCATCGGCAGCACCCAGTCGCAGGGCGGCCTGCCCGGTCTTCCCTGGAACCCCGACTCCGAACAGGCCGCGCAGGACGCGGTGAACAATGCCGGCTGGTCAGTGATCGACGCCGCGCAGTTGGGATACGCCGGCAAAACCGATGCGCGCGGCACCTACTACGGCGAAACCGCCGGTTACACCACCGCTCAGGCCGAGGTGCTGGGCAAATATGACAGCGAAGGCAATCTCACCGCCATTGGCATCTCATTTCGCGGTACCAGCGGCCCGCGCGAGTCGCTGATCGGCGATACCATCGGCGATGTGATTAACGATCTGTTGGCCGGGTTCGGGCCGAAAGGCTATGCCGATGGCTATACGCTGAAGGCCTTCGGCAATTTGCTGGGGGACGTGGCGAAATTCGCGCAGGCCCACGGGCTGAGCGGCGAAGACGTGGTGATCAGCGGCCACAGCCTCGGCGGGTTGGCGGTCAACAGCATGGCGGCGCAGAGCGACGCCAACTGGGGCGGCTTCTACGCGCAGTCCAACTATGTCGCCTTCGCCTCGCCGACCCAGTACGAAGCCGGCGGCAAGGTGATCAACATCGGCTATGAGAACGATCCGGTGTTTCGCGCGCTCGACGGCACCTCGCTGACCCTGCCGTCATTGGGCGTTCACGATGCGCCGCATACCTCCGCCACCAACAATATCGTCAACTTCAACGACCACTACGCGTCGGACGCCTGGAATCTGTTGCCGTTCTCCATTCTCAACATTCCGACCTGGCTATCCCACCTGCCGTTCTTCTATCAGGATGGCCTGATGCGGGTGCTGAACTCCGAGTTTTATTCGCTGACCGACAAAGACTCGACCATCATCGTCTCCAACTTGTCGAACGTCACGCGCGGCAGTACCTGGGTGGAAGATCTGAACCGCAACGCGGAAACGCACAGCGGGCCGACGTTTATCATCGGCAGCGACGGCAATGATTTGATCAGGGGCGGCAAAGGCAACGACTATCTCGAGGGCCGCGACGGTGACGATATCTTCCGCGACGCCGGCGGCTATAACCTGATCGCCGGCGGCAAAGGCCACAATATCTTTGATACCCAGCAGGCGTTGAAAAACACCGAGGTCGCCTACGACGGCAATACGCTTTACCTGCGCGACGCCAAAGGCGGCATTACGCTGGCGGACGACATCAGCACCCTGCGCAGCAAAGAAACCTCCTGGCTGATTTTCAGCAAAGAGGTGGATCATCAGGTGACCGCCGCCGGATTGAAATCGGATTCGGGCCTCAAAGCCTATGCAGCCGCCACCACCGGCGGCGACGGCGATGACGTCCTGCAGGCTCGCAGCCACGACGCCTGGCTGTTCGGCAACGCCGGCAACGATACGCTGATCGGCCATGCCGGCGGCAACCTGACCTTCGTCGGCGGCAGCGGCGATGACATCCTGAAGGGGGTCGGCAACGGCAATACCTTCCTGTTCAGCGGTGATTTCGGCCGCGACCAGCTGTATGGCTTCAACGCCACCGACAAACTGGTATTTATCGGCACCGAGGGCGCCAGCGGGAATATCCGCGACTATGCCACGCAGCAAAACGACGATCTGGTGCTGGCCTTCGGCCACAGCCAGGTCACGCTGATCGGCGTCTCGCTCGATCATTTCAACCCCGATCAGGTGGTGTTGGCCTAAAGACCGACGTAAAAAAAGCCGGGCGCTTTCGCCGCCCGGCTTTCCTCTTTCTACCCCGTCTCAGGGCACGTCATACCCCAACGCCGCCTTGCGAATGCGGAACCACTGCTGGCGGTTCAGCGCCAGTTTCTGCGCCTTCAATGCCGAACGCACCCGCTCGATCTTGCCGGAGCCGATAATCGGCAGCGGCGAAGACGGCAGGCGCATCACCCAGGCGTAAACCACCTGTTCAATGGTCTCGGCGCCGATCTCTTGCGCCACCCGCAGCAGCTCGTCGCGCAGCGGCTGGAACTCGGCGTCGTTGAACAAGCGGCCGCCACCCAGGCAGGACCAGGCCATCGGTTTGATGCGCAGTTGCTGGCACTGGTCGAGCGTGCCGTCCAGGATCGCCGGTTGGTGAATCGGCGAGATTTCCACCTGATTGGTGACCAGAGAGAACGGCAGACGCGACTGCAGCAGTTGGAACTGCGCGGGCGTAAAGTTAGAGACGCCGAAATGGCGCACCTTGCCGCTTTTGTGCAGCGCGACAAAGGCTTCGGCCACGTCGTCAGCGTCCATCAACGGATCCGGGCGGTGGATCAGCAACAGGTCGAGGTAGTCGGTATGCAGATGGCGCAGCGAGTGTTCCGCGCTCTGTACGATATGATCGCGGTCGGTGATGTAGTGGCCGATCGGGTTGCCGGGCTTGGCGGTGGTGGCGATGCCGCACTTGCTCACCAGCTCCAGCGACTGCCGCAACGCGGGCTTCAGGCGCAGCGCGTCGCCGAATGCCTGCTCGCAGGCATAACCACCGTAGATATCTGCGTGATCGACGGTGGTGACGCCCAGTTCGACGTGCTGTTCGATAAACGTCAGCAGCTGCTGCGGCGACATGCCCCACTCCATCAACCGCCAGTAACCGCAAATCATGCGGGAAAATTCAGGCCCCTGCGGCGCGAGACGAATGCGTTCTACCATTGCGAAAACCTCATGACATTATTTGTCAGCCAGCATACACAAGCCGGTGAGGCGCAGGGAAGCGCAAAGGCGCATGAACGTGCGGCAGATCAGGAAAGGGTCAAAACAGCGAAGGCTGTTCCGGCAGCGGCTCGTCGGGGGCTTTGTTGGCGCGCTGCAGGCGCAGGAAACGTTGGCGACACAGACGCAGCACTTCGCGCTTTTGCGCGTCGCTCATGCTCATCCAGCCGAACCGCTCCTCGCGGCTGCGCAGGCAGCCACGGCAGAAACCGCGATCGTCGGCCTGGCAAATGCCGCGACACGGGCTGGGGATGTCGAAAAATTCAAGCTGCTGTGCCACGGGCCCTCCTGCATTCTCCTGCTAATTGAAGACGTCATCGCCGCCGCTGGCAAGTCCCTTTTCGCCATTGCGGCGAAAATAGTCGCGCAAATAGCGCAGCGCCTGACGGCTTTTCTCCGGCATAGTGCGTTCCAGCGTCAGCGCGTGCAGCCGCAGCGGCGCCGGCCGCCACTCCGGCAACAGCAGCAACAGCTCGCCGCGCTGCAGCTCGTCGCCAATTTCATACAGCGGCTGAACGGAAATGCCCAGACCGGCGCGGGTAAAGGCGCGCATCACGTTCATGCTCTCGCTGACGATCTGCCCCTCCGCCAGCCGCAGCTTGACCTGCTGGCCGGATTGATGCAGCAAATCCAGATGGGCCCCACTATAGCCGCTGGAGATCCAGCGGTGCTGCACCAAATCCTGCGGCTTTTCCGGCACCCCATGCTGGCTGAGGTAACGCGGCGCCGCGCACAGCACCATCGGCCACGCCGTCAGCGGGTGAGCGATCATATTGGCGTCCGCCAGTTGACGATTGGCGCGCAGCGCAATGTCGACCCGCTGTTCTATCATGTCGACGATGCGATCGTCCGCCAGCACCCGCAGCGTCAGCTTGGGATGCGCCTGCAACAGCGGCGCCAGCGCCTCCGCCAACGAGCGGCCGCCGATGCCGACCGGAGTGGCGATGCGCAGCTCACCCACCAGCGTGTCCCGCAGTTCCGCCAGCCGCTGCTCCGCCTGCTGCGCCTGTTGCAACATCGCCTCGCAGCCGGGATAAAACGCCGCCCCCGCCTCGGTCAACGCCAGACGGCGGGTGGAGCGGTGCAACAGCGGCACCCCGAGCGCCTTCTCCAGCGAGCGCATATGCTGACTGACCGCCGACGGCGTCATGCCCAGCCGCCGCGCCGCACCGACCAACGATCCCTCCGCCACCACGGTGGCGAACACCGCCATTCGATTGAGTTTATCCACGATTATGAAGTTTTACTTAATCAAGAAAGCATGAATATGGCACTAATCACGGCTATTGTTAAGGACTAGAGTAGATCCCACGCAGCAGGCACATCGGCCTGCCTTACGATACTGACCCATCCCTGAAGGAGCATACAGATGAAAGTAGCCATTATTGGAGCAACCGGTTTTGTTGGCCGCCGTGTGGTGGATGAAGCGCTGGCTCGCGGCATTCAGGTAACGGCGATCGCCCGTCAGAAAAAAGATTTGCCGGACCACGCCAATCTGACCGTCGCGCTGGGCGACGTCGCCGATACCGCCTGGCTGGCGGGACATTTGCACGGTCAGGATGCGGTGATCAGCGCCTACAATCCCGGCTGGGGCGAAGACAACCTGTATGAGAAGACTACGCGCGGCGCCCAGCAGATCCTTACCGCGGTCGAGCAGGCAGGCGTCAAGCGCCTGTTGGTGGTGGGCGGCGCAGGCAGCCTGGAAGTGGCGCCGGGCGTTGAACTGGTGGATACGCCGCAATTCCCGGAAAATATCCGCCCCGGCGCGCAGGCAGTGCGCGATCTGCGCAATAAACTGCGGAACGAATCAGCGCTCGACTGGACCTATCTCTCTCCGGCCGCCCTGCTGGAACCGGGCAAACGCACCGGCCAGTTCCGCCTCGGCACCACGCAGCTGCTGATGAACGGCGACGCGCCGGCCAGCATTTCGGTGGAAGATCTGGCGGTGGCTATCGTCGATGAGATTGAAAAACCTCAGTTTATTCGCGCCCAATTCACCGCCGCCTACTAATTCCCCTCACCGCCAGGCCACCGGCCTGGCGTTTTCCCGCGTTCGCCGCCGCCAGTATTCTGAATTTCTAAGGTTTTCTTAAGTTTCATCCGGTAGATTTCAAGGCATTATCTACTCTCAGGATCCAGATTTGGCAATGTGGTTACGTCAACGCTTACAGTGCAACAGCCTCGGTTTTATCCTCGCCACCGCCCTGTTCTTCACTCTGTTCCAAAACGCGTTATTCCTGCATCGCGCCTGGTCGTATATCACCTTCGATAGCGTCCACAGCGTGATATTCGCCGCCAGCATGCCGGTGGTGATCTTCTGTGCGCTGAATATTATCTTCAGCGTGTTGACCGTGCCCTACCTGCGCAAACCGCTGATCGTCTTTTTCTTGCTCGGCAGCGCCGCAGCCAACTATTTCATGTACAGCTATGGCGTGGTGATCGACGGCAACATGATGCAAAACGCCTTTGAAACCAACACCCACGAAGCGACGGCGTTGCTGACGCCGCGCATGGGGCTGTGGCTGGCGCTGCTCGGCGTCCTGCCGGCGGCGGCGGTTTGCTTCACCCATATTCGCCAGACCCGCCCCTGGTGGTACATGGTTGGGCTGCGCGCCGCCAACGTCATGCTGTCATTGGTGGTGATCCTGATCATCGCCGCGCTGTTCTACAAAGACTACGCTTCGCTGATCCGCAACAATAAAAGCGTGGTGAAGATGTTAACGCCTTCCAACTTCGTCGCCGGCACCATCAAGTTTACCGAGCAGCGCTACTTCACGCGCAATCTGCCGCTGGTGAAGATCGGTGAAGACGCGCGCAAAGGGCCGCTGATCGCCGGACAGGCCAAGAAAACGCTGGTGATCCTGGTGGTGGGCGAAACCGCCCGCGCCGAAAACTTCTCTCTCGGGGGCTACGATCGCGAGACCAACCCGCGCCTCAAGCAGGACAACGTGGTCTATTTCAAGAACGCCAGCTCTTGCGGCACCGAAACGGCGATCTCCGTCCCCTGCATGTTCTCCAATATGCCGCGCAAAGCGTACGACGCAACTCAGGCGACGCACCAGGAAGGCATGCTCGACGTGCTGGCGCATGCCGGCGTCAACGTGCTGTGGCGCGATAACGACGGCGGCTGCAAAGGCGCCTGCGATCGGGTGCCGCACATCGACATGACCAAACTGAAACTGCCGCAGGACTGTGACGGCGAAGTTTGCATGGACAATGTGCTGTTGTACAAACTGAACGACTACATCAATAGCCTGAAAGACGACGGCGTGATCGTGTTGCACCAGATGGGCAGTCACGGCCCGGCTTATTACCGCCGCAGCACGCCGCAGTTCCAGACGTTTTCGCCGACCTGCAACAGCAATCAGATCCAGGATTGCAGCCATGAACAGCTGGTGAACACCTACGACAACTCGATCCTGTATACCGACGCGATGCTCGATGCCACCATCAAGCTGCTGCAGCAGTATGACGACCGGTTCAATACCGCGCTGGTCTACCTGTCCGATCACGGCGAATCGCTGGGAGAAAACGGCATGTATCTGCACGGCACGCCTTATGTCTTCGCGCCGAGCCAGCAAACTCACGTGCCATTCCTGATGTGGATGTCGGCCGACTATCAGCGCAATTTCGGCATCGATCGCCAGTGCCTGAGCGCGCTGGCGGAAAAGGACGACGTGTCGCAGGACAATCTGTTCCACACCCTGCTGGGCATGCTGAATGTGCAGACGCGTGAATATCAATCCCAGTTGGATATTCTGCAACGCTGCCGCAACGCGGCGTAAGCGCTTAACTTACGCGTGCCGCTGAGGCACAATGCCTGAGACCAACCGGCGTTTTGTGCGCCGGTTTTTTTATTCCCATTGACCTAGACCAATCGGTCTATTATGCTCGGCGCCATGATGACCAAATCAACGCATTGCAACGTGGATACACGTGAACATCTGCTCGCCACCGGCGAAACCCTCAGCCTGCGCCTGGGCTTTACCGGCATGGGGCTGAGCGAACTGCTGGCCACGGCGGGCGTGCCGAAAGGATCGTTCTACCACTATTTCCGCTCGAAGGAAGCCTTCGGCGAAGCGATGCTGCAACGCTATTTCGCGCACTATGATGCGCAAATGCAAAAGCTGTTTGCCGACGAGCATACCGATGCGCGCCACCAGCTCTTGGGGTATTACGCCCAGGCCATCAGTTACCACTGCCGCAGCGAATGTCATAACGCCTGTCTGGCGGTGAAACTCTCCGCCGAGGTGAGCGACCTGTCGGAGCCGATGCGCCATGCGCTGGAAACCGGGACCGCCCGGGTGATCGGCCACCTGCAGGCGGCCATTGAGCGCGGCATCGCCGAGGGATCGCTGTCGGTAGCCATGAGCCCGGCGGCAACTGCAGAGACGCTGTATGCCCTGTGGCTCGGCGCCTCGCTGCGCGCCAAGATCCGGCGATCGTTGGCCCCGTTGACCAGCGCGCTGGAAAGCATCGAGTTGCTGCTGCGCCCGCCGCAGCCGTAACACCACCGTCTTTTTTCGTGAAAATGCAGTTCGTGTTTTTTTATCGCCCATAACTAGACGACCGGTCTATTAAATACAGGATGCACTATGAAGACTGAAAAATTGCTCTCTCCGCTGAAAGTTGGCGCAGTCACCCTGCCCAACCGCGTGTTTATGGCTCCGCTGACGCGTCTGCGCAGCATCGAACCGGGCGACATTCCCACGCCGCTGATGGCGGAGTATTATGCGCAGCGCGCCGGCGCCGGTCTGATCGTGACCGAAGCGACGCAGATTTCCTTCCAGGCGAAAGGCTACGCCGGTGCGCCGGGCCTGCATACCCCGGAGCAGATCGCCGCTTGGAAACACATCACGCAGGCGGTACACGACAAAAACGGCCACATCGCCGTACAGCTGTGGCACGTAGGCCGCATCTCCCACACCAGCCTCCAGCCGGGCGGACAAGCGCCGGTCGCCCCTTCGGCGATCAACGCAGACACCCGCACCACCGTGCGTGACGAAACCGGCGCCTGGGTGCGCGTACCGACCTCTACGCCGCGCGCGCTGGAAACCAGCGAGATCCCGGGCATCGTCAACGATTTCCGCCAGGCGACCGCCAACGCGCGTGAAGCCGGCTTCGACTTTATCGAGCTGCATGCGGCTCACGGCTATCTGCTGCACCAGTTCATGTCTCCGGCGTCTAACCAGCGTACCGATCAATACGGCGGCAGCATCGAGAATCGCACCCGCCTGACGCTGGAAGTGGTCGACGCCGCCATCGCAGAATGGGGCTCCGAGCACATCGGCATCCGCATCTCGCCGCTGGGGCCGTTCAACGGCCTGGACAACGGTGAAGATCAGGAAGAAGCGGCGCTGTACCTGGTGGAAGAGCTGAACAAACGCAACATCGCCTATCTGCACATCTCCGAACCGGACTGGGCCGGCGGCAAACCGTATTCCGACGCCTTCCGTGACTCGGTGCGCGCCCACTTTAAAGGGGTGATCGTCGGCGCCGGCGCCTACACCGCTGAAAAAGCCGAAGCGTTGATCGAAAAAGGCTTCATCGACGCGGTGGCCTTTGGCCGTAGCTACATCGCCAATCCGGATTTGGTCGAGCGTTTCCGTCAACACGCCCCGCTCAACGAACCTAAGCCGGAAACCTTCTACGGCGGTGGCGCCGAAGGTTATACCGACTATCCGTTTCTGACGAAGTAACCCGTCCTGACCCTAAACGGCCACGCAACCGCCTGGCCGTTTTTTTATGCACGCAAAAAGGCCCGCACAAGGCGGGCCGACGTTCCCTGGTGTTGTTATCTGCTACAGGTCAATTTCTACACGGTTACGCGCGGAATTGATAATTGATTGTGCAGATCAATTACTTCGTATCGATCGGTACACTCGATCAATATTTAAACACCCATGGCGAGGGGGCAAAAAGTGACATCGTCACCAACTAGTCACGTTGAATTCCCTTGCGGGACAAGGCTATACTCGCTTGTGCTTCAATCCACCCGCCGTCTGCCACGGCACAGTCAATTCAGAGGAATTATGCGCTTACTCCATACCATGATCCGCGTCGGTGATCTGCAACGCTCCATCGACTTCTACACCAAGGTATTAGGCATGCGCCTGCTGCGCACCAGCGAAAACCCGGAGTACAAATACTCGCTGGCTTTTGTCGGCTATACGGAAGAGAGCGAAGGCGCGGTTATCGAACTGACCTATAACTGGGGCACCGACAGCTACGACATGGGCACCGCCTTCGGCCACCTGGCGCTGGGCGTGGACGACGTCGCCGCCACCTGCGACAACATCCGCCGCGCCGGCGGCAACGTCACCCGTGAGGCCGGCCCAGTGAAAGGCGGCACCACGGTGATCGCGTTCGTCGAAGATCCGGACGGTTATAAAATCGAGCTGATCGAAAACAAACACGCCGGCCAAGGCCTCGGCCACTAAGCCTCTCTCGGGGCGCGCCTGCGCCCCGCTGATTCTCCGCGCGATAGCGCCTGCAACCGGGCGCAAAATTTGCCATAATGCGCGCTGCATTCGATGAAGATAAGAAACTGATGGCCGAAAAAAGTGATCTTAACGCCCTGAGTGGTCGTTTTCGTGGGTTTTATCCCGTAGTAATAGATGTTGAAACCGCCGGCTTCAACGCCAATACCGATGCGCTGCTGGAAATCGCCGCCGTGACGCTGAAAATGGATGAAGACGGCTGGCTGCAGCGCGACGAAACCCTGCACTTCCACGTGGAGCCTTTCGAGGGCGCCAACCTGCAACCGGAAGCGCTGGCGTTTAACGGCATCGATCCGCACAACCCGCTGCGCGGTGCGGTCAGCGAATACGACGCGCTGCACGCCATTTTCAAAGCGGTGCGCAAAGGGCTCAAGGATCGCGGTTGCAACCGGGCCATTATCGTCGCGCACAACGCCAACTTCGATCACAGCTTCCTGATGGCCGCGGCCGAACGCGCCGGTTTGAAGCGTAATCCGTTCCATCCGTTCGCCACCTTCGACACCGCTGCGCTGAGCGGCCTGGTGCTGGGGCAAACGGTGCTGGCCAAAGCCTGCATCGCTGCCGGCATGCCGTTCGACAGCAGCCAGGCGCACTCCGCGCTGTACGACACCGAACAAACCGCCCTGCTGTTTTGTGAGCTGGTTAACCGCTGGAAGCGTCTCGGCGGCTGGCCGCTGCCCGCCGGCGATCTCGCCGAATAAGCCCAATAAAAAAGGCGGCCCAGTTTGCACTGGCGCCGCCCGTTACGCGATAACCGCACGTCTGTCGATTAAGACTGCTGGTCTTCCTGCGCTTTATACTTTTCTGCCGTTTCTTTGATCAGCTGCTGCAATTCGCCGCGCTGATACATTTCGATGATGATATCGCAACCGCCGACCAGTTCACCGTCTACCCACAGCTGCGGGAAAGTCGGCCAGTTGGCGTATTTTGGCAACTCGGCGCGGATGTCCGGGTTTTGCAGAATATCCACATAGGCGAAACGCTCGCCGCAGGCGGACAGCGCTTGCACAGCCTGCGCAGAGAAGCCGCAGCTCGGCAGCTTTGGCGAACCCTTCATGTACAGCAGAATCGGGTTTTCAGCGATCTGGTGCTGAATTTTTTCAAGTGTCGTCGTCATTTATTGCTTCCTCAAGCCACATTTCATGGCTACAACATGCATCACGCGGGCTATTGTAGCGGCTGGAACAGTCGCAAGAAAACGCCATCTTTTGCAAGGATATTCGCCCGCCGCCGATCGCGTTTCACCGGCCACGTCATTCCGGTCAAAACATACGTTGAGAATAACATTTTTAATCCGACCATTTCACTAATATATTGCGCCGCGATGACGGCGCGGCTTAATTATATCCGCTACCGCCGCCTGGCGCTTTTTTATACATCAACAGGCTGATTTTAAACCAAAAAAAATGTCATTAACGTTTTCTCACAATATGGATTATTATTTATGAGTTCTTCGCTGTTTTATATGGCGAAATTCGGGAATACTGTAACTCTTTCGATATCCGTTTCGGGGCCAAGGTTGGTGACGTCGACATGCGTTTAATTCTTACGCTCTTTGCGCTGCTGTTTACGCAGCTCTTCTTCAATTTGGCGCACGCTGCGCCACAGGCGCGTGTTGCCGCCGAGCAGCGTAAAAGCCATGCCAATGAAGCGCGGCCCGATGACCGCAGAAAAAAGAAAGCGGATAAAGCCGCCAAAAAAGCCAAAGTGACGGCCCCCGAGAAAAAAACCAAGACCGCCAAGGTCAAAAGCGAGAAAAGCGCGAAAAAGATCGTCAGCGCCAAACCCAAGGCCAAAGCGCAGAAAACCGCCAAAATTAAAGTCACCCCGCCGAAAAAGGGCTACAAAAAAGGCTATGGCCGCCACCGCGAAGCCGGTATGGCCACCGCCAAGCTGGCGCGTGATGAAAAACCGTTGAAACTCAGCCCGGCGCACAAAAAGCGTTACCAGCACGCCAAGCAGACCGCGATGGCCAAGCTGATGGATCAGATGGGCAAGCCTTACCGCTGGGGCGGCAGCTCGCCGCGCACCGGCTTCGACTGCAGCGGCCTCATCTATTACGCCTATAAAGACGTGGTGAAAATCAAGATGCCGCGCACCGCCAACGAAATGTATCACCTGCGCGACGCGGCGCCGATCAAGAAAAGCGAACTGGAAAGCGGCGATCTGGTGTTCTTCCGCATTAACAACCGCGGCGTGGCGGATCATGTCGGCGTCTACCTCGGCAACGGCAAATTCATCCAGTCGCCGCGCACTGGCGAAGAGATCCGCATCAGCCAGCTTGATAACGACTATTGGCAGAACCACTACATCGGCGCTCGCCGCGTAGTAACGCCGAAAACCATCCGTTAATTCCCTGCTCTTCGCGGTTGCGGCCTCGGCCGCAACCGCCTGCTCAAGCTATCGCCCATCGCACTCCCCCACGCGCATTTCTCGCTTTTCCTCCTGTTTTTTATGATGAAAATTGTTAAGATTGAATGACCACAATAAAAAACGGCCCATCCGGCGTTCGCCCCGGCGAGAAGCTGAATGGCGCTGTAAAGGAGGAAGCAATGTCGTTTGAATTACCTGCATTACCGTATGAGAAAAACGCGCTCGAGCCGCACATCTCCGCCGAGACTCTGGAATACCACTACGGCAAACACCACAACACCTACGTGGTTAACCTGAACAACCTGGTGAAAGGCAGCGAGTTCGAAGGCAAATCGCTCGAAGAGATCATCAAGACCTCTAACGGCGGCGTGTTCAACAACGCCGCGCAGGTGTGGAACCACACCTTCTACTGGCACTGCCTGTCGCCACAGGGCGGCGGTGAACCGCAGGGCGAACTGGCGGCGGCGATCGTCAAATCCTTCGGCTCTTTCGCTGCGTTCAAAGAGCAGTTCACCGATGCCGCCGTGAAAAACTTCGGTGCCGGCTGGACCTGGCTGGTAAAAAAACCGGACGGCGCGCTGGCGATCGTCAACACTTCCAACGCGGCAACCCCGCTGACCGGCGAAGACAAACCGCTGCTGACCGTTGACGTGTGGGAACACGCGTATTACATCGATTACCGCAATGCGCGTCCAAAATACCTGGAAAACTTCTGGGCGTTGGTCAACTGGACCTTCGCGGCGGAAAACCTGGCGTAAGCGCAGGCCTTGCCTAAGTGATGAGGCGCAGCTTGGCTGCGCCTTTTTTAAAACTGGCGGGAAATCAGTTCAACGCGGCGACAAAGCTGAAAGCGATGATCATCGCCAATGCGCAAACGGTGGTGAACAGCGACATCTTCAGATCGGTATCCATGACAACTCCTTTAAAATGGGCTTTCCTAAGGATAAAAGGCGCACAATTAGTACGTCAAATCATTTTCCCACAGTTCGCCGATAAAATCTTGTTATCATTTCCCGGTTTATAATCTCGATTACCTCTTCCACTTTTGTTCAATATGCGACAAAATTCGCAGTTCACAACTGCGTACCGGCATTCATGCCCCTCCTGATTAAGCGCTGACGACTTCAACACTAAAAACTCAGTTTTCGCTTCTCTGGAGAAGGATCTACGTAGGCAAACGATTAACATCACACTTACATGCTGTAAACATGTGAGTTCAGGAGTCATTCCTTACATGGCAACGATTAAAGATGTGGCCAAACGCGCGGGCGTTTCCACCACCACCGTTTCGCACGTCATCAATAAGACTCGTTTCGTCGCCGAAGAGACCAAAGCGGCCGTGTGGGCCGCCATCAAAGAGCTGCACTACTCGCCGAGCGCCGTGGCGCGCAGCCTGAAAGTCAATCACACCAAGTCTATCGGTCTGCTGGCCACCTCGAGCGAAGCGCCCTACTTTGCCGAAGTGATCGAGGCGGTGGAAAACAGCTGCTACAGCAAAGGCTATACCCTGATCCTGTGCAACTCGCACAACAATCTGGACAAACAGCGCGCCTACCTGGCGATGCTGGCGCAAAAGCGCGTCGACGGCCTGCTGGTCATGTGTTCCGAATACCCGGATCAGCTGCTGGGCATGCTGGAAGACTACCGCAACATCCCGATGGTGGTAATGGACTGGGGCGCCGCGCGCGGCGACTTCACCGACACCATCATCGATAACGCGTTCGAAGGCGGCTATCTGGCCGGCCGTTACCTGATCGAGCGCGGCCACCGCGATATCGGCGCTATCCCGGGCCAGCTGTCGCGCAACACCGGCGGCGGCCGTCATCAGGGCTTTATGAAGGCGCTGCAGGAAGCGCATATCGATATTCGCGAAGAGTGGATAGTCCAGGGTGACTTCGAGCCGGAGTCCGGTTACAAGGCGATGCATCAAATTCTGTCGCAGAAACAGCGACCGACCGCGGTATTCTGCGGCGGCGACATCATGGCGATGGGCGCCATCTGCGCCGCCGACGAACTGGGGCTGCGGGTGCCGCAGGATATTTCCGTGATCGGCTACGACAACGTGCGCAACGCCCGCTACTTCACCCCGGCGCTGACCACCATTCATCAGCCGAAAGAACGTCTGGGCGAAATGGCCTTCACCATGCTGCTGGATCGCATCATCAGCAAGCGCGAAGAATCGCAGGTGATCGAAGTGCATCCGAAGCTGGTCGAACGCCGGTCGGTCGCCGACGGTCCGTTCATCGACTACCGCCGCTGATCCTCCTCCCTACCGGAAGCCGGCACGGCTTCCGGTGCCGCCTCACTCAGCCACTCCTGATTCAGCGTCTCGCCATCGCCCAAATACGCCAGCAGCCAGCTCATCGCCGGTGACGGTTTATCCTGTTGCCAGGTCAGGCAGCAGGGGCTGGCGGGAAACGGCTGCTGCAACTGCAACGCCTTCAGCTCACCGCGCTGCACCCGCGGCAGCGCCAGATGCGCCGGCATCATGCCGACGCACAATCCGGCGCACAAACAGTCGAGCGCCGAGGTCCAGTCCGGCACCACCAGCCGCCGCTGGTTATCCAGCGTCCAGGTGACGCGCTTGGGCAGATTGCGCGAGGTGTCTTCCAGACAAAGCGCAGGGTACGGCCTCAACCGATCGTCATTCAACGGCCCTGCCAGCTGCGCCAGCGGATGCTGTGGGCTGACTACGCACAGCCAGTTCATATCCCCCATGTCGCGGAAAGCGAAGCCGCCGCCGACCGGCACCGCGCGGGTGGCGCCGATCGCCATGTCCACCCTGCCGTCCACCAACGCATCCCACACGCCGTTAAACACCTCGGGTTGCAGCATCAACTCGACGTCGGGGAAATGACGGTAGAAATCCAGCACCAGCTGGCGGCTGCGCTGCGGTTTGACGATGATGTCCACCGCGATATTCAGCTGACCGCGCCAGCCGTTGGCCACCTGTTGACAGTGGCGGCGGGTGTCGAGCATTTTTTTGATAACAGCTCGCGCATCCTTGATAAACAGCGCGCCGGCCGGCGTCAGTTCCACATCTCGGTGACGCCGCTCAAACAGCGGCACCGCCAGCCATTGCTCCAGCTGCCGCACGGTATAACTTACCGCCGACGGCACCCGGTGCAGCTCCTGCGCCGCCGCGCTGAAACTGCCGGTGCGCGCCACCGCATCAACGACCTCGAGAGAATATTCAGACCACATCGCTTTGCCTTCAATTTTTTTAACAGCACTTTGCAAATATTACCGTTTCACAAGCAGAGATCCAGCCGGATACACTGGCCGGCGCTAAAAACCTGCGACACTAAAATATTAACGAGAAATACCATGCGAAATTCCTTTGGTTTTATGTTCTACCTCGCCGGCCTGAGCATGCTGGGTTATCTGGCGACCGATATGTACCTGCCCGCCTTCGGCGCCATGCGGGAGGAACTGCAAATTTCCGCCGGCGCGGTCAGCGCCAGCCTGAGCATCTTTTTGGCCGGCTTCGCCTTCGCGCAGCTGCTGTGGGGGCCGCTCTCCGACCGTCTGGGACGCAAACCGGTATTGTTGATTGGCCTGACGCTGTTCGCGCTCGGCTGCCTGGGCATGCTGTGGGTGGAAAATGCCGCGCAGCTCTGGATACTGCGCTTTATTCAGGCCGTAGGTGTCTGTTCCGCCGCCGCCATCTGGCAAGCGCTGGTGGTCGACCGCTATCGTGAAGGCCAGGCCAACCGCGTATTCGCCACCATCATGCCGCTGGTGGCGCTATCGCCGGCGCTGGCGCCGCTGCTGGGCGCCTGGCTGCTGAACCACGCCAGCTGGCGCGCGATCTTCGCCGTGCTGCTGGCCATCACCGCCTTGTTGCTGTTGCCGACGCTGCTGCTCAAAGAGAACGCCAGGCCAAAACCCGCCGTCGACGCGCCAAAAAGCAGCGTCAGTTTTTGGCAATTATTGAAATCCCCGGTATTCAGTGGCAATGTCGCCATGTACGCCGCCTGTTCGGCCGGTTTCTTCGCCTGGCTGACCGGCTCGCCGTTTATCCTCGGTGATATGGGCTACGGCCCGAGCGACATCGGCCTGAGCTATGTGCCGCAGACGCTGGCCTTCCTGCTGGGCGGTTACGGGTGCCGCGCCGCGCTCAAGCGCATCAATGGCAAAACCCTGCTGCCGTGGCTGCTGGTAGCTTATGCTGTCAGCATGGTGGCCCTGTATCTGGTGGCAACCCTGACCAATCCGACGCTCACCACGCTCCTGATCCCGTTCTGCGTGATGGCGCTGGTCAACGGCGCCGGCTATCCGATCATGGTGGCCAACGCGCTGATGCCGTTCCCGGACAGCAGCGGCAAAGCCGCCGCGCTGCAAAATACGCTGCAGCTGGGGCTGTGTTTCGTGGCGAGCATGCTGGTATCGACGTTTATTGCGCAGCCGCTGTTGGCGACGGTGACGGTGATGGTGTCCACGGTGATACTGGCCGCGCTGGGGTATTTCCTGCAGCGGGGAAAAGCGGCCAAGGCGCCGCAAGAAACGCCGCGCGAACATGCTAACTCAGCGTCATAATTGCCAAGCTAAATAATCACTTAAAGAATATGCGTGCCGAGTGCGATTTACAGTTGAGTCAATGCCTAGGCGCGCCTATACTCAAAAACAACCTTGTAAAGTAACACCTTATAATCTCTATATCTCAATTAGCTGTTGTGTACGCGTCTTGCGTCACACTCTTTTTTTGAAGAGGCGTTTATCCTGCGCCGTTTGCGTCGGGTCGCTTCTTTAAATTTCCTCTGTTCATAGTCGGATATCAGACGCCGCGGGCTTATTTCCCGTCGGTATACGTATGCACCCGCAGAAATTGTCTAAGCTGTTTCCTAACGGGTCATCAGTCAGAAGAAGGTGATGGAGAAGCTATGAGTTCATCGTGTATAGAAGATCTGAGCATCCAGGATAACCAGTGGTACCGTATCGCGCACGAAATGCTCGGTCTGGCCGGTATCGAAATTAACGGATCGCGCCCTTTCGATATTCAGGTTAAAAACCCCGAATTCTTTAAACGCGTTTTGCAGCAAGGCTCCCTGGGTCTCGGCGAGAGCTATATGGATGGTTGGTGGGAATGCGAGCGGCTGGATATATTCTTCCAGCGCGTGGTCAGCGCCGGGCTGGAGAAGAAGCTCCCCCACCACCTGAAAGATACCCTGCGTATCGCCGCGGCGCGCCTGACCAATCTGCAATCGAAAAAGCGCGCCTGGATCGTCGGCAAAGAGCATTACGATCTTGGCAACGATCTGTTTACGCTGATGCTCGATCCTTACATGCAGTACTCCTGCGGCTACTGGAAAGACGCCGCCACGCTGGAGGAAGCGCAAGAAGCGAAACTGCGGATGATCTGCGAAAAACTGCAGCTGCAGCCGGGCATGCGCTTGCTGGACATCGGCTGCGGCTGGGGCGGCCTCTCCGCCTATGCGGCGAAAAATTACGGCGTGTCGGTGGTCGGCGTGACCATTTCCGCCGAGCAGCAGAAGCTGGCTCAGGCACGCTGCGCCGGGCTGGACGTGCAGATCCTGCTGCAGGACTATCGTGATCTGCATCAGCAGTTCGATCGCATCGTCTCGGTCGGCATGTTCGAGCACGTCGGGCCGAAAAACTATCGCACCTATTTCAACGTGGTAGAGCGCAATCTGGCGCCGCACGGCCTGTTCCTGCTGCACACCATCGGTTCCAACAAGACCGACATGAACGTCGATCCGTGGATCAACAAATATATCTTCCCGAACGGCTGCCTGCCCTCGGTGAGGCATATCGCCGAGGCCAGCGAAGGCCATTTCGTGATGGAAGACTGGCACAACATCGGCGCCGACTACGATCGCACGCTGATGGCCTGGTTCGAGCGCTTCAAGCAGGCGTGGCCGCAGCTTGCTCCACGTTATTCCGAGCGCTTCGAGCGGATGTTCAGCTATTACCTGAACGCCTGCGCCGGCGCGTTTCGGGCGCGCGATCTGCAGCTGTGGCAGGTGGTGTTCAGCCCGAAAGGCGTTGAAGGCGGCATCCGCGTCGCACGCTGAACGCTCCCCTAATAAAAAAAGCCCCGGCAACCTCATCGCCGGGGCTTTTTTTGCTCTTTCGAACCAGGCGGCTTAGCCGCAGTAAACGCGGATGATTTTATCGTTGCTATCGCCGAGGAAGTTCAGACGGCGCAGGTTGAAATCCATGGTGACGGCAGAGTTGTACGGAATGGCGCGCACCTTGGATTCGATCCGCACGCCTTCCAGCGACGTCATCGGCTTGCCGACGTAGTTTTGATACTGCGAAGCGCCGCAGGTATCGTCCGCATCGGCCACTTGCGCGCCGCCGCCCTGCTCAGGTGAACTGCTGCAGGCGCTCAGCGCCAGCAACGCGGTTAACAACAACGTTTTCCCATAAAACTTCACGCGTTTCTCCTCTCTGCTTATGATTCGACTCCGGCGGCAACGCCCGAATCGCTGTCAGTCTTTGTGCGCCGGCGCCGCCGCCGCCAGCGTCGCTTCCCGATTGGCCAGCACGCGTTCGACGGTGTCCACTACCGCCTGCGTCTGCGGATCGATCTCGATGTTCACCTTATCGCCCAGGCGTTTTTTACCCAGCGTAGTGCGCTCCAGGGTTTCCGGGATCAGATGCACGCAGAAACGGTTATTCACCACTTCGCCGATGGTCAGGCTAATGCCGTCGATGCCGATGAAACCTTTGTGCAGCACATATTTCATCAATTCCGCATTCGGCATGCGCAGCCATACCTGACGGTTATTTTCCGAGGTATAAATTTTGGCCACTTCCGCCGTGCAGATAATATGGCCGGACATCAAATGACCGCCAATTTCATCATTGAATTTCGCCGCGCGCTCGATATTGACGATGTCGCCCAACGCCAGATCACCGAGGTTGGTCAGGCGCAACGTTTCCTTGATCAAATCGAAGCTGACGCGGTTGCCTTCCACCGCGGTGACGGTCAGGCAGCAGCCGTTATGGGCCACCGACGCGCCCAGCTCCAGCCCCGGCAGCAGTTCTGCAGGCATCTCGATCACATGGGTGCGGAAATTGGGTTTCTCATCAATGGCGACCAGCGGCGCGGTGCCTTGTACGATACCGGTGAACATATGTGCCTCTTCTTACTCAATAGATTAAAACGCTTCCGGCAGTTTGCCCCAGTTGGCGCTGAAAACCAAATCCGCGACGGCAAAAAACGCGTCCCTGCGCATTTAATAACTATTTATCTGCGGCGTTTGCTTAACGACGCCGAGCAGGTACAATATTTTTGACAAAATTCCGCTATTTTAATTGTTGTCCTCTCGCGGCAGCCCTCCCTCCCACATATATAAAATAGAAAGGTGTATGCGTGCAGAAGTACTTAATTGAAGCGCGTAGTTTATTGGCTCTCGCTATCCCGGTGATCATCGCGCAAATCTCGCAAACCGCCATGGGCGTGGTGGATACCATCATGGCCGGCGCTTACAGCGCCACCGATATGGCGGCGGTTGCGGTCGGCACCTCTATCTGGCTGCCGGCCATCCTGTTCGGTCACGGCCTGCTGCTGGCGCTGACCCCAGTGATCGCCCAGTTAAACGGCGCCGGCCGTCGCGATCGCATCGCCCATCAGGTGCGTCAGGGCTTCTGGCTGGCCTCCGGCGTTTCCGTACTGTTGATCGTCGTGCTGTATAACTGCAAATTCGTCATCGACATGATGCACAACATCGATCCGCAGCTGGCGGATAAAGCCGTCGGTTATCTGCACGCCATCATGTGGGGCGCGCCGGGCTATCTGTTCTTCCAGGTGATGCGCAACCAGTGCGAAGGGCTGTCCAAAACCAAGCCCGGCATGGTGATCGGCTTCCTCGGCCTGCTGGTGAATATCCCGATCAACTACATCTTTATCTACGGCAAGTTCGGCATGCCGGAACTGGGCGGCGTGGGCTGCGGCGTCGCCACCGGCAGCGTCTACTGGATCATGTTCCTGATGATGCGCTGGTACGTGAAGCGCGCGCCGTCGCAGCGCGACATCAAGCGCCAGACAGGCGATCTCGGCGGCCCGGACTGGGCGGCGCTGAAGCGCCTGATCGGCATCGGTATGCCGGTGGCGCTGGCGCTGTTCTTCGAAGTCACCCTGTTCGCCGTGGTGGCGTTGCTGGTGTCGCCGCTCGGGATCGTCGCGGTCGCCGGCCACCAGATCGCGCTTAACTTCAGCGCGCTGATGTTCGTGTTGCCGCTGTCGCTGGGCGTCGGCGCCACCATTCGCGTCGGTTATCGTCTGGGAGAAGGGTCGGTAGAAGGCGCGCGCGTCGCCGCATACTCCGCCATCGGCGTCGGCATCACCATGGCCGTCTGCACTGCGCTGTTTACCGCCACCTTCCGCGAACCGATCGCCCTGCTGTACAACGACAGCCCGGCGGTGGTGGCGATGGCCTCGCAGCTGATGCTGCTGGCGGCGCTGTATCAAATCTCGGATTCAATCCAGGTGATCGGCAGCGGCGTGCTGCGCGGTTATAAAGATACTCGCGCGATCTTCTTCATCACCTTCATCGCTTACTGGGTGTTGGGCCTGCCGAGCGGCTATCTGCTGGCGCTGACCGATGCGGTGGTGCCGGCGATGGGGCCGAGCGGTTTCTGGATCGGCTTTATCATCGGCCTGACCTTCGCCGCCATCATGATGGCGCTGCGCATGCGCTGGCTGCAGAAACAGCCGACCACCGTCATCCTGCAGCGTTCTACCCGCTGAGTCCGTTCCCGGCCGGTTTTCTCCCCGGCCGGGCAGCGGGTTGCGGAAAAAAACGCCTGTCTGCGCACAACCTCAGCAATCGCGTGAAATACCGAATAAAATTGCGTTTTTCCCCTTGCCAGCACGCGGGTAGCTCGTTAATATTCGTCCCCGCTGTCAGCCATGACAGACAGGAAAAGATGCGTCCGTAGCTCAGTTGGTTAGAGCACCACCTTGACATGGTGGGGGTCGGTGGTTCGAGTCCACTCGGACGCACCAAATTCCAGAAGCAGTACAGTGCGTCCGTAGCTCAGTTGGTTAGAGCACCACCTTGACATGGTGGGGGTCGGTGGTTCGAGTCCACTCGGACGCACCAAATTTCAGAAGCAGTGCAGTGCGTCCGTAGCTCAGTTGGTTAGAGCACCACCTTGACATGGTGGGGGTCGGTGGTTCGAGTCCACTCGGACGCACCATAGTGCTGATTCACCTCTCCCCCTATCGCGTTATAATTCTCGCTGTTTCGTCTCTGCCCGACCGCTCGATTTTTCATGTCGATTGCGCCGAACTACCGCCATCAGCCATCAGGAACGCCACATGACCACCTTCACCGCCAACACCCCCTTTTTACCGCTCGACAATGGCCTTGCCCGTCGTGAAGGCGTGATGAGCGACGGTTCGCCGGCAGCGGAAGTGCGTTTCGAGACCGGGGCCTTCGGCCAGCTGCAAAAGCCCGCGCACGCGCTGCAAACCCGGGTGATATCGGGTGAATTCGAGTTCACCCTCGGCGGCGACACGCGGATAGTGCGGACCGGCGAGAGCCTGACCCTGCCGGCCAACGTCGCCAGCGGCTGCTTCTGCCTGAGCGCCGGTGTGCTGCTGGAAATCCCGCAAACGCGCTAAGCCGTATTTACAGCAAGGTTATTTGCGCAACAAGCCGTACGCAACGCGTTGCATTTGCGCCACATTTGCCCTCGTTTTGACATATCCGCCGCACCGCCGCGGTTTTTTATTTTGTTTCCCGCCGCTTAGCCTTTATAATGCGCAACGTCTATCAGTTGAATGGTTTCAGCCCTTGATCTGCGAAAACGCAATAACAACACGATTTAATCTCACCCCGTTGCGCAGCATCCCCGCGCCCCCGCGCGGGCTGAATTTTTCCGCCCCACATCAACTGTCGTCACCTATCCTTAACTATGTTTTTCACCACCAGGCACGGCTCAAATTCCCTATCGGCGTAAACAACGCCGGTCAAATTCGTTTTTTTATCCATCACAACTTGTAGAAAACTCCGCCATGAAAAAGACCAAAATTGTTTGTACCATCGGTCCAAAAACCGAATCGGAAGAAATGCTGACCAACCTGCTCAATGCGGGCATGAACGTGATGCGTCTCAACTTCTCTCACGGCGACTATGAAGAGCACGGCAACCGCATCAAGAACATGCGCGCCGTGATGGCGAAAACCGGTATCAACGCCGGCATCCTGCTGGATACCAAAGGCCCGGAAATTCGCACCATGAAACTGGAAGGCGGCAAAGACGCCTCTCTGGTCGCCGGCCAAACCTTCACCTTCACCACCGACCAGAGCGTGATCGGCAACAGCGAACGCGTGGCGGTGACCTACGCCGGCTTCGCCGCCGACCTGAAGATCGGCAACACCGTGCTGGTTGACGACGGCCTGATCGGCATGGAAGTCACCAACGTGACCGAGAACGAAGTCGTTTGCAAGGTGCTGAACAACGGCGACCTGGGCGAGAACAAAGGCGTCAACCTGCCGGGCGTGTCCATCCAGCTGCCTGCGCTGGCCGAGAAAGACAAACGCGACCTGATCTTCGGCTGCGAGCAAGGCGTCGACTTCGTGGCGGCGTCCTTCATCCGTAAACGCTCCGACGTGCTGGAGATCCGCGAGCACCTGAAAGCGCACGGCGGCGAGCAGATCCAGATCATCTCCAAGATCGAGAACCAGGAAGGCCTGAACAACTTCGACGAAATTCTCGAAGCGTCCGACGGCATCATGGTTGCCCGCGGCGATCTGGGCGTTGAAATCCCGGTAGAAGAAGTGATCTTCGCCCAGAAGATGATGATCGAAAAATGCAACCGTGCGCGTAAAGTGGTGATCACCGCCACCCAGATGCTCGATTCCATGATCAAGAACCCGCGCCCTACCCGTGCGGAAGCCGGTGACGTCGCCAACGCCATTCTGGACGGCACCGACGCCGTCATGCTGTCCGGCGAAAGCGCCAAGGGCAAATACCCGCTGGAAGCGGTCAACATCATGGCGACCATCTGCGAACGCACCGATCGCGTGATGCCAAGCCGCATCGATACCCTGAACGATCGCCGCAAGCTGCGCATCACCGAAGCGGTATGCCGCGGCGCGGTTGAAACCGCCGAAAAACTGGACGCGCCGCTGATCGTCGTCGCCACCAGCGGCGGCAAGTCAGCGAAATCCGTGCGTAAATACTTCCCGAACGCCGTGATCCTGGCGCTGACCACCAACCAGACCACCGCGCATCAGCTGGTGCTGAGCAAGGGCGTTATCCCGCAGATGGTCAAAGAAATCGCCTCCACCGATGACTTCTACCGCATTGGTAAAGAAGCCGCGCTGGCCAGCGGCCTGGCGCAAAAAGGCGACGTCGTGGTGATGGTTTCCGGCGCGCTGGTGCCGAGCGGCACCACCAACACCGCCTCGGTACACGTGCTGTAATATAAAACGTGACATAATTATCTTGATCAAAACGCCGCTTTGCGGCGTTTTTTTTATCGGCAGTAAACTATTTTTCTCAAAACGCAACCGCGATCTGCTCATTATTTAGCTAATAACAAATCGGAGTAGTCCCATGGAAGCCGGCTGTTTTCCCTCGTTTTTTTAACTAATTTGTAAAACCAGATGCAAGTTTGAGCGAACGATCAAAATAAAGCACCTCAACACTAAAAAATTATTCTCTTTCGAAAAAAGTTTGTGTAATACTTGTAACGCTACATGGAGATTAACTCAATCTAGAGGGTGTTATAATGAATCGTACTAAACTGGTACTGGGCGCGGTAATCCTGGGTTCCACTCTGCTGGCTGGCTGCTCTAGCAACGCTAAAATCGATCAACTGTCTTCTGACGTTCAGACTCTGAACGCTAAAGTTGATCAGCTGAGCAACGACGTGAACGCAATGCGTTCTGACGTTCAAGCGGCTAAAGACGACGCAGCACGCGCTAACCAGCGTCTGGACAACCAAGCTCACGCTTACAAAAAGTAAGATAGCTTTGGTTATTGAAAACGGCGCACATTGTGCGCCGTTTTTTTTGTCTGTTTGTCGGCCTGGGCTTTCCAGCGCGGCAGGCAAAAAAAAGAGGTTCAGCACGCTGAACCCCTCTTCGACCGCTCAATCCGGCAAACTTAGTTCACCGAGCTGATTGGCGCTGCCTTGAATGGGCTCTTATTCGCCGCAGGAGCCGCTGCAGGCGTTAAACTCACCTCAGACGGGCTCTCCCCTACGTTGACCAGCACCGGCATGCCAGAGCGGCGGACAACCGCGCTATCGAACACGGCGCGATCGGTTTGCCCATCGGCAGCAAAGGCTTTCTCCGCTTTAGACAACGCGATCGGCATGGTCTGCGGATCGTCGCTTTCCACCCGCGACAGCGGCTGGTGCACTTCCACATAGCGTTTGCCGTCCGGCTCGACCGAAATCTTCACCGGATCGTTGATCACTTGCACCCGCGTACCGCGCGGCACCATGTTGAACAGCGCCTCGATATCCGTCGGACGCAGGCGAATACAGCCGGAGCTGACGCGCATGCCGATACCGAAGTTGGCGTTGGTACCGTGGATCAGGTATTCACCGCGCCCCATCGCCAGACGCAGGGCGAACAGCCCCATCGGGTTCTCAGGGCCGGCCGGCACCACCGCAGGCAGCGTCACGCCCTGGGATTGATAGCGCTTGCGGATGTTGGCGGTGGGCGTCCAGGTTGGGTTAGGGATCTTTTGGCTGATAGAAGTCACCTCCAGCGGCGTGTGCATCCCGGTCTGGCCGATACCGATCGGATAGACGATCACTTTATTCTCGCCTTTCGGATAGTAGTAAAGGCGCAGCTCTGCCAGGTTGACGATGATCCCTTCACGCTTGGTGTCAGGCAGCAGCATTTGGGTCGGAATGGTCAGCACCGTACCCGGCTTAGGCAGGAACGGATCGGTGCCGGGGTTGGCTTCCAGCATGCCCAGCAGGCCAATCTTGTAGTCGGCGGCGATCGCCTCCAGCGGACGGCCGTCGTTTGGCACGGTATAAGTGGTGTTCTCGCCGATCAGACGGCTGTCCGGCGGCGGCAGCGGGTATTCGGTCGCACTGGCGGCCTGCGTGCCGGCCAGTACGGTGGCGAAGACCATGCCCATTAAACTCAACGCACGTTTCATTATCATCCCTATATTTTTTATGACGGTTCGCCCCCAAGGCTAACGAGCGCCTGGCGGTGGGTAAATCAGACAATACCTGATTAATACTAGCAACGCTGGCATCAAAGGCAATAAGTTCTCTAAAAATCAACACGTTATAACGTAATCGCCGTCGTTGATTGTCAACGAAACGTCAATGGGTAAGCTGCTGAAATATCACTGAATTGGGGGATGAACCCTGGGGAAAACGGCGGATTGTAAAGACTCATTGACAAAGCGAATATATCAATGAGCCTTTAAAGAGCAGTGGCGTTAAGGATCAGGCCAGCTGAGCGGCTTTACTGCGAATGGCGCGGATCATCGCCTCCAGCCCCTGCGAGCGCGAAGGCGTCAGATGTTGGCTGAGCGCCAGCTCGGTGAAAAACGGCCGCACGTCGAGCTCGACGATTTGCTGTGGCGTCAATTGACGATAAAGAATAAACACCACCGCCAGCAGCCCTTTGACGATCGCCGCGTCGCTATCGCCATGGAATTCGACCTGCCCTTGCTCATCGCGGCGCATCACGATCCACACCTGGCTCTGGCAGCCGGAAATCAGGTTCTCGGCCTGCCGCTCGGCCTCGTCCAGCGGCGGCAATTTGGCACCGAGTTCAATCACGTACAGGTATTTCTCCTCCCAGTTCAAACAGCGGGAGAAATTACGCACCAATTTGTCTTTGTCCGGCAAATTCGCCATGGGGATCCTTTTGTACCGCCGAGGACGCGCCCCGGCTAGCCTAACAGCTGATGAATGCGTTGCAGCCCGGCCACCAGCCGGTCCACCTCTTCGCGGGTATTATATAACGCCAGCGACGCGCGGCACATGCTCGGCACCTGATAAAACGCCATCAGCGGCATGGCGCAATGGTGGCCGGTGCGAATAGCGATGCCGTACTGATCGAGGAAGCTGCCGACGTCATAGGCGTGGTGTTCCCCCAAATTGAAGGCAATCACCCCGGCCCGATGCGCCGGACCATAGATTTTCAGCGTCGGCACCTGCTTGAGCGCCTCAAGCGCGTAATGCATCAGCGACTGTTCATAATCGCGGATCGCATTCAGCCCCAGGGCTTCGACGTAATCGAACGCCGCGCCCAGCCCCATGATGCCGGCGGTATTCGGCGAACCGGCCTCGAAGCGCCAGGGCGGATCGGCGAAGGTGGTGCCCGCCGTCAGGCTGACCTGACGGATCATCGAACCGCCCCCTTCCCACGGCGGCATCTGCTGCAGGAGCGCCTGGCGCCCATACAGCATGCCGATACCGGAAGGGCCATACAGCTTATGGCCGGAAAACACGTAGAAATCGCAGTCCAGCGCCTGAACATCGACGCGCTGGTGCATCACCGCCTGCGCGCCGTCCACCAGCACCGTCAGATCCGGCGCCAGGGCTCTGGCGCGGGCGATGATGTCGCGCACCGGGTTGACGGTGCCCAGCACGTTGGAGACCTCGGTCAGCGCCAGCAGTTTGCAGGACGCGTCGACCAGTTCCGGCAACCGCGCCAGATCCAGCGTGCCGTCGGGCTGCAGCGGCCAAACTCGCAGCTGCAGACCGCGCTCCTGCGCCAGCATCTGCCAGGGCACGATGTTGGCGTGGTGCTCCATCTCGGTGATGAGAATCGCGTCGCCCGACTGCAGCCGGTGGCGGCCAAAGCTGTTGGCCACCAGGTTAATGCCTTCGGTGGTGCCCTTGACGAACACCATCTCTTCCGCCGAGGCGGCGTTGATAAAGCGCGCCGCCTGTTCCCGCACCGCTTCCATCTGCTGAGTCGCCTCGGCGCTTAGGGTGTGGATGCCGCGATGCACCGCGGCATAGCCGTGGCGATAGAAATCCAGTTCGCGGTCGATCACCGTCTGCGGTTTCTGCGCGCTGGCGGCGCTGTCGAGGTAGGCCAGCGGTTGGCCGTTCACCTCGCGCGCCAGCAGCGGGAAGTCACCACGCACGCGTTCAATCGGATAACTCATGCAGCCTCCCCCGGCAGGCGCTGGGCGATGCGCGCCAGCACCCGTTCCCGGATGGTGTCATTGGCGATGCCTTCGGTCAGCTCGGCGGCGAAGGCGAAGATAATCATCTGCTGCGCCGCGCGTTTGTCGATGCCGCGCGACTGCAGATAAAACAGCTGTTCTTCATCGATACGCCCCACGGTGGCACCGTGGCTGCACTTAACGTCGTCAGCGTAGATCTCCAGCTGCGGCTTGGTATCCACTTCCGCCACTTTCCCCAACAACAGATTGTGGTTGGTCATCTGCCCGTCGGTTTTGATGGCGTGTTTGGCCACTTTGATCATGCCGTTGAACACCGCTTTGCCGCGATCGCTGACCACGGTTTTATGCAGCTGGCGGCTTTCGCAGTAGCCCTTGTTGTGTTCCAGATAGGTGCGGGTATCGCAGATCTCCTTGCCCACCGGCAGCACCAGGCTGTTGATCACCAGATTGGCGCCTTCGCCGTTCAGCTGCGCGCTGGTGTTGTGGCGCGTCAGGCCGGCGCCCAACAGGAAGCTGTCGCTTTTCACCCGCGCGTCGCGGCCGATGACCAGATCGTTATGGGCAAAGTGGTAGCTCGGCCGGCTTTCAAACGCCAGCTTGCAGTGCAACAGCCCGGCGTTGTCCGCCACGTTGGCGGTCAGGCGCGCGCCGGTAAAGTGCGCGGCCTCGCTCAGGCTGACATAGTGTTCGATCACTTCCGCCTCGGCCCCGCGCCCAATCTCCAGATGATGACGATGATGCACGGTATTCACTTCCCCCGTCACGCCGCGGCCGCTGCTGATATGCAGCAGGTACAGCGGCCGTGTGGGGGCTTTGCCGGCCGGCAGACGGATCAGGCTGGTTTCCTGCGCCAGGCTTTCGGTCAGATGCAGGAAGACTTCGGGCTGAATGGGCTCCGGCAGCGCCTGCGGCGTGCCGTAAGCGGTCAGCTCGAACTGGTAGTCGCCCAGATCGCCATCGCTGAGCGCGGCACTGTAGCGGCCGTCGATAAACACCAGCCGGCAGGCGTCGATACCGAGCGCCAGCGCCTCGAGCTGCGCGGCGTTCACGGATGCGGGCTGCGGCTCAAGGAATTGCTGCTCCAGCAGCCCCTCGAGCGGCGTGTATTTCCAGTTCTCATGTTTGCGCGTCGGCCAGCCGAGTCTCAGCGCCTGCTGCCAGTGCGCCAGCGCATGGGGCGAACGCTCGCCGCCGCGGCCTTCGAACAGACGATACAGCTGCTGCAACGCGTTGGCGTTACTGTTGGTCGGTAAGCCAGCCATAGCCTTGCTCCTCCAACTGTTTCACCAGCGAGAAATCGCCGGATTTGACGATGCGCCCCTGGGACAGCACGTGTACGTAATCCGGCTGGATGTAGTCCAAAATGCGCTGGTAGTGCGTGACGATGATAAAGGCGCGCTTGCCGTCCCGCAGCGAGTTGACGCCGTTGGCGACGATTTTGAGCGCATCGATGTCCAGACCGGAGTCGGTTTCATCGAGAATGCACAGATCCGGCTCCAGCGCCGCCATCTGCAGAATGTCGTTGCGCTTTTTCTCGCCGCCGGAAAAGCCGACGTTGACCGAACGCGTCAGCAGATCGGCCGGCATATCCAGCAGCGCGATCTTCTCTTCGATGAAATCGGCGAAGTCAAAGCGATCCAGCGGCTCCTGTTCGCGGTATTTGCGCACCGCGTTGACCGACGTCTGCAGGAAGAAGTGGTTGCTGACGCCGGGGATCTCGACCGGGTACTGGAACGCCAAGAACACGCCTTCGCCCGCGCGATCTTCCGGATCCAACTCCAGCAGGTCCTTGCCCTTGAAGGTGACTTCCCCTTCGGTCACTTCGTACTCTTCACGCCCGGCCAGCGTGGCGGACAGCGTGCTCTTGCCCGAGCCGTTCGGCCCCATGATGGCGTGCACTTCGCCCGGTTTGATCTCCAGATCCAATCCCTTGAGGATCTCGTTGCCTTCCACGCTGACTTTCAAATTCTTGATGCTTAACATGCTGTGTCCTCAGATAGCGCCGACGGCGCTAAAAATGCGGCGATTAGCCCACGCTGTGTTCCAGGCTGATGGCCAAAAGTTTCTGCGCCTCGACGGCGAACTCCAGCGGCAGCTCGGAGAAAACGTCCTTGCAGAAACCGTTGACGATCATCGAAATGGCGTCATCCTCGCTGATGCCGCGCTGCAGGCAGTAGAACAGCTGGTCGTCGCCAATCTTCGAGGTGGTGGCTTCGTGCTCCAGCTGCGCGCTGTTGTTGCGCGCTTCAACGTAAGGGAACGTGTGGGCGCCGCTGTCCGGCCCGATCAGCATCGAGTCGCACTGGGTAAAGTTACGGGCGTTTTCCGCCCCCGGCAGGATTTTCACCAGGCCGCGATAGGTGTTCTCGCTGTGGCCGGCGGAAATGCCTTTGGCGATGATGGTCGACCTGGTGTTTTTGCCGATGTGGATCATCTTGGTGCCGGTGTCCGCCTGCTGATGGCCGCTGGTCAGCGCCACCGAGAAGAATTCGCCGATCGAATTGTCGCCCTGAAGGATCACGCTCGGGTATTTCCAGGTGATGGCCGAGCCGGTTTCCGACTGGGTCCAGGACATTTTCGAGCCGGCGCCTTCGCACAGCGCGCGCTTGGTGACGAAGTTGAGGATGCCGCCCTTGCTCTCACCGCCGGAGAACCAGTTCTGCACCGTCGAGTATTTCACTTCGGCGTCTTTATGCAGGATCACTTCCACCACCGCCGCATGCAGCTGATAGCTGTCGCGCACCGGGGCGGAACAGCCTTCGATGTAGCTGACGTAGCTGCCTTCGTCGGCGATCAGAATGGTGCGCTCGAACTGGCCGGTTTTGGCGGCATTAATGCGGAAATAGGTCGACAGCTCCATCGGACAGCGCACGCCCTTCGGCACGTAGACGAAGGTGCCGTCGGAGGCCACCGCGGCGTTCAGCGCGGCGAAGAAGTTATCGTTGGACGGCACCACGCGCCCCAGATACTGACGCACCAGATCCGGGTATTCCTGGATCGCTTCGCCGAACGAGCAGAAGATCACCCCGCTCTCCGCCAGTTTTTCACGGTAAGTGGTGGCGACCGAGACCGAGTCGAAGATAGCGTCCACCGCCACCTCGCTGCCCTCGCGCACCGGCACGCCGAGCTGGTTAAACGCCAGCTCCACTTCGCTGGTCAGGTAATCTTTTTCCGTCGCCGCGCCCGGTTGCTGCTCGGCGCCGGGCTGCGAACCGCAGGCGTCGTCGCAGCTGCCGCAGGACGGCGCCGAATAGTAACTGTAGTCCTGGTAGTTAAGGCGTTCGTAATTGGCCTTCAGCCAGTGCGGCTCTTCCATCTGCAGCCAGGCGCGGTAGGCCTCGAGGCGGAATTCCAGCATCCACTCGGGTTCGTTGCGCTTGGCCGAGATAGCGCGCACCACCTCTTCGTTGATGCCCTTGGCCAACTCATCGGTTGCCAGCTGGGTGAAGAAACCTTCTTTGTAGCGACCTTCGCTGACCCAAGCCTGCACTTCATTAGGCATTTCTACATTGCTTCGTGTCATGTTGATTGCATCGCTCAAACGCCAAAACTCTCGCCGCACCCGCAGGCATGCTGAGCTTTAGGGTTATTGAATTTGAATATCTGATTCAGCCCTTCGCGGACATAATCTACCGTGGTGCCGTCAATAAACGGCATCGCCTTCAGCGGCACATAGAGTTTGGCGCCGTCGCGCTCAAACAGCAGATCGTCATCGGCGGGTTCGCGGGTCAGATCCAGCACATAGGCAAAGCCGGCGCAGCCGGATTGTTTTACCCCTAGCTGCAGCCCTTTCACCTGCGGATCCTGCTGCATCAGTTTCGTTATTTGTCGTACGGCGCTGTCGCTGAGCGAAATGCCTTGCCAGACATTCTCGTCCAAAGAAAAAGTGCCGACATTTTCCGTTTGCATAGGGTCTACCTCACACTCGTGTTTGGCCACAGCCAATCTGGGTTACTTATATGTTAGTGATAACGATTATCACTTCAACCGTTTGTTTTGCGGGGGTATCCGCCGCGAGCGCGGTTTTTCGCTGCGGCGTGCGGCAAGCCAGCGGGACATCCGTGGCGGCTTGCGGCGTGTGGCGGCAAGGCGTGCATGCTATCCCTATGAATTTGTTCTTTATCCTGCATCACCGTACCGCACTCCCCGGTGGCCCGTCAGCGTTACAGCGCCGCGGTGCGTTGCCGATCTAAACATTCATAGAAAATACCTATTTCTGCATTCTGTCTGTCGTAAATGTGCGTTTATCGGCATTTTGCGCCGCGGCGCAAGGCGCGGCCTTTAAGTTAAAGTTTAGTCGCTCTGGGTTAAGTTGGGCCGTCGATGGCCTTTTACCCCCATGGAATGAAAAAACGCCGCCACGGGGATTGATCGGCAACGCGGCAGTTTATATGATAATGATTATCATTCAATTTGAATTTGAGCGCGAAGCCAATGACTCTTTCGATTAACGCATGGTTGCTGGGCAAGATTGATGACTACAAATTCAGCGTGCGCGACGCCACGGTGGACTTTTATATGGCCGAAGCGGCGCTGCGCCGCCCGGAATGCAATATTGATCATCTGAAGCGGTACAACAGCGTCAGCCTCACCATGGCCAATCTTTGCCTGGAGAACGGCGATGATGACAGCTATCTGCACGCGCTCAGCAAGCTGCACAACCGGCTGATCGTCGAGATCAACAATCCGCAGCGCTGCCAGCTGTTTCGGGTGCAAAGCTACCACTTCGCCCGCCACACGCTGACGCTGATCTGCCAAAAATATGCGATGGAAGGCACCTGGGAGAAGGCGAACGCGTTTCAGAAGGACTTCGTCAAACGCGTGCCGTTTCAGCTGTAAAACGAAGCGCTCCGCAGGCCGATCGCCTGCGGAAACCGGCGGGGATCAGTCGATGACCGCCGTGGTCAGACGCGAGGTGCAGCACAGCCGATCGCGCGCGTCGAAGATCTCTATCTGCCACACCTGATGACGGCGGCCAACGTGCAGCGCGCGGCACACCCCGCGCACCTGGCCATCGAACACCGCCCGCAGGTGGTTGGCGTTGATCTCCAGCCCCACCACCTTCTGTTCGCCTTCGCTGCACAGGTAGCCGGCCATCGATCCCATCGATTCCGCCAGCACCACCGACGCCCCGCCGTGCAACAGCCCGAACGGCTGCCGGGTGCGGCCGTCCACCGGCATGGTGGCCTCCAGGAAATCCTCGCCCAGCTGAGTAAACTCGATGCCCACATGGCTGACCATGCAGCCGTCGCCGGCGCGGTTCAGCTGCTCCAGCGATGTTTCACGTTTCCACAATTTCACTCAATCATCTCCAGAAGTGCCTGTAATGGGTGTCGCACGCCATTGCCCTCAATGCGTTTCACCTGGCTGCGGCAGGAATAGCCGGTCGCCAGGCAGCGCTGACGCGGCAAACGCTGCAGCGTCGGATGCCATGATAGCTCATAAATGCCGAGCGAGTTTTGCAGGTTCTTGGCTTCATGGCCGTAAGTGCCGGCCATGCCGCAGCAGCCGACGCTGACGTTCTCCAGCCGGGCGCCGAAGCGGGCGAAGATCGCCGCCCACTGTTGGCCGCTGGCCGGCAGCGCGGTGGTTTCGGTGCAGTGACCGAACAGATACCAGGGTTCGCCGGTCGCCGGCTGTTCGGCGCGATCCGCGATCCGCTGTTGCAACCATTCATGCACCAGCTGCACCTGGAAATCGCCGCGCTCGGCGCCGAGGATCTCGCGGTATTCGTCGCGATAGCACAGCACCAGCGCCGGATCGACGCCCACCAGCGGCATGCCGAGCTGCGCCACGCGGTTGAGGAAATCGGCGGTTTTGCGCGCGGTGCGGGCGAACCGCGTCAGGAAGCCCTTCACATGCTGCGCCTTGCCGTTCGGCGAGAACGGCAGCAGCACCGGTTTATAACCGAGCTTTTCCACCAGCCGGACGAAATCCGCCACCACTTTGGCGTCGTAATAGCTGGTGAACGGATCCTGAACAATCAGCACGTGTTCTTCGCGTTGCTCGGCGTTCAACCCTTCCAACTGTTCCAGCGTCAGCGTGGTCGCCCGGTGGCCTGACAGCTGCTGACGCAGCGTCGGGCTGGACAACAGCGGCAGATCGACCATGCCGACGGCGTTGCGGCTCATCTCCCGCAGCCACGGCTGGCGGAAGAAGAAGTTGAACACCTTCGGCGCGCGGGCCATCAATGGGGTATAGCTCTCTACGCCGGCGACCATGTAGTCGCTCACCGGGCGCAGGTAGCGGGTATGGTAAAGCTGCAGGAAGCGCGAACGGAACCCCGGCACGTCAATTTTGATCGGGCACTGGGTGGAACAGGCCTTGCAGGCCAGACAGCCGGACATCGCCTCTTTCACTTCGTGCGAAAAGTCGTACTCGCCCTTGCCGGCATGCCAGCTGTTGCGGGTTTTCTCGATTAGACCGCGCAAGCTGAGGCGCTGCTGCGGCAGCTGTTTCTCCAGCGCCAACGGATCGACGCCCTGCTCGGCCAACAGACGCAGCCACTCGCGCACCAGCGTCGCCCGCCCTTTCGGCGAATGAATGCGGTTGCCGCTGATCTTCATCGACGGGCACATCGGGCTGCGCACGTCGAAGTTGAAGCACAGGCCGTTGCCGTTACACTCCAGCGCGCCGCGGAACGAGGTGCGCACCTCGACCGGGATCTGGCGATCGAAGGTGCCGCGTTTGACCGCATCCACCTGCATCATCGGCGCATCCACCGCCAGCGGCGCACAGATCTTGCCCGGGTTAAGACGGTTATCCGGATCGAACGCCGTCTTGATGCGGCGCAGCTCCTCGTACAGCGTTTCCCCGAAGAATTCAGGGCTGTACTCGGCGCGGAACCCCTTGCCATGCTCGCCCCACAGCAGGCCGCCGTATTTGGCGGTGAGCGCCACCACCCGATCGGAGATCTGCTTCATCAGCACTTCCTGCTGGGGATCGCACATGTCGAGCGCCGGACGCACGTGCAGCACCCCGGCATCGACGTGGCCGAACATGCCATAGCTCAGCTTGTGGTCGTCGAGCAGTTGGCGGAACTCGACGATATAGTCCGCCAGGTGCTGCGGCGGCACGCAAGTATCCTCGGCGAACGGGATCGGCTTGGCGCGCCCTTTGGCGTTGCCCAGCAGCCCGACCGCCTTCTTGCGCATGTTGTAAATGCGCTCGATGCCCGCCAGGTCGCCGCAGATCTGGTACCCGATCACGCCGGCCTGCCGCTGGGCGATCAGTTCATCCAGCCGTTGGCACAGGGTCTCCATCTGGCCGTCGATCAGCGCGCGATCGTCGCCGGCGAATTCGACGATGTTCAGCCCAAGCATCTCTTTATCCGGCACGTCGGCGATCAGTTCGCTTACCGAATGCCAAACAATATCTTCACGCGCCAGATTCAGCACCTTGGAGTCGATGGTTTCCACCGACAGCGCCTTGGCCTCGACCATAAAGGGCGCATTGCGCAGCGCCGAGTCGAAGGAGTCGTATTTCACGTTAACCAGACGACGCACCTTCGGCAGCGGCGTAATGTCCAGCCGCGCTTCGGTGATAAAGGCCAGCGTGCCTTCCGCACCGGTGAGGATGCGCGTCAGATCGAAGGTGTGCAGATCGTCGCTCAGCACGTGGCGCAGGTCGTAGCCGGTGAGGAAGCGGTTGAGTTTGGGAAATTTTTCCAGGATCAGCGCGCGCTGCTCGCGGCAGCGATTCAGCACCGTGCGGTAGATGCGCCCTTCGGCGGTCTCTTCCAGGGCAATCGTTTCCGCCAGCGCCGTCGGCATGGCGCGGGTGTCGATCATCTCGCCGCCCAGCAGCACCGCCCGCAGGCCCAACACGTGATCGGAGGTTTTACCGTATACCAGCGAGCCCTGGCCGGAGGCGTCGGTGTTGATCATGCCGCCCAAGGTGGCGCGGTTGCTGGTGGACAGTTCCGGCGAGAAGAAGTAGCCGAACGGACGCAAATATTGATTCAGCTGATCCTTGATGACCCCGGCTTCGACTTTCACCCAGCCCTGTTCGACGTTGATCTCCAGAATGCGGTTCATATGACGCGACATATCGACCACGATGCCGGTATTGAGCGACTGACCGTTGGTGCCGGTGCCGCCGCCGCGCGGGCTGAAGGTCAGCGTATTGAAACGCTCTTCCCCCGCCAGGCGGGCGATCAGCGCCACGTCGGCGGTGGAACGGGGAAACACCACCGCATCGGGCAACAGCTGGTAAATGCTGTTGTCGGTGGCCATCGTCAGCCGGTCGGCGTAGCTGGTGGCGGTATCGCCGTTGAATCCGTTTTGCTTCAGTGCTTCCAAAAAGTCGAGCACCCGTTGAACGAGGCCGGGCGCCTGAGAAATCTGTGGGATCATTCGCTTTTTTGACCCTGTCCGTCTATTTTTTATGCGCTGATGTACGCTGAATCGGGCCTTTAATTCAGACCCACCCTATTTTTTAGTGACACTAAAAACTAACATACTCGTTTAGTGAAGGCATTCACATTATTACCGCCCTGCGAGCGCCGCCACAGGCGGCCGCCCGGCGGTGATAAACCGACCGACAGGCACCCCGATTCGCCGGTGCCAGGGATTTAATTGACCAGGATGAGAACCCACTGATGCCACTCCCGCAATCGCGTTACGACTTACCGCGAATTATTTTCGGCGTGCTGTTTATCGCCATCATGATCGTCGCCTGTTTCTGGGTGATCCAACCGTTCATTCTCGGCTTCGCCTGGGCGGGCATGGTGGTCATCGCCACCTGGCCGCTGCTGCTCAAACTGCAAAAGCTGCTGTGGGGCCGCCGCTCGCTGGCGGTGCTGGTCATGACCCTGCTGTTGATCCTGCTGTTCATTCTGCCCATCTCCCTGCTGATCAGCAGCGTGGTGGATAACAGCGCGCCGCTGATCGCCTGGGCCAGCTCGCCAGGCAAGCTGCATATTCCCGACCTCGCCTGGCTGCAATCCGTCCCGATGATCGGCGACAGGCTCTATACCAGCTACCATACGCTGGTTAACGCCGGCGGCGCCGCGCTGCTGGCGAAGGTACAGCCATACTTCGGCCAGACCGCCACCTGGTTCGTGGCGCAGGCGGCGCATATCGGCCGCCTGCTGCTGCACTGCGCGCTGATGCTGCTGTTCAGCGCCTTGTTGTACGCGCGCGGCGAACAGGTCGCGCTGGGTATCCGTCACTTTGCGGTGCGCCTCGGTTCCGCGCGCGGCGATGCGGCGGTGCTGCTGGGCGGCCAGGCGATCCGCGCGGTCGCGCTGGGCGTGGTAGTGACGGCACTGGTGCAGTCGGTGCTGGGCGGCATCGGTCTGGCGGTAAGCGGCATTCCGGCCGCCACCCTGTTGACGATGCTGATCTTCATCTGCTGTGTGGCGCAATTGGGGCCGCTGTTGGTGCTGGTGCCGGCCATCATTTGGCTGTACTGGCACGGCGACACCACCTGGGGCACCGTGCTGCTGGTCTGGAGCTGCGTGGTGGCCACGCTGGATAACGTGCTGCGCCCGGTGCTGATCCGCATGGGCGCCGATCTGCCGCTGCTGCTGATCCTGTCCGGCGTTATCGGCGGTTTGCTGGCCTTCGGCATGATCGGCCTGTTCATCGGCCCGGTGGTGTTGGCGGTGTCTTATCGCCTGCTGACCGCCTGGATGGATGAAGCGCCGGAGCCGACCACCGCGCCGGAGCAAGTGATCGAAGAACTGGAAAAACGTTAATCGCCCTCCCTTCCGCCCGCATCGCCGGGCGGAAGAGTTTCCCCTCTCACTACGCCTACCTCATTCGGGTAATATCTTCGCCAAATATAATGCCGTTGTTTATTGATTAAGGCGCGGCAAATGGAAAGGTGCAATGTAAATCCGTGTTTGCTGCAAAATGCAAAAAGAGATAACGCCCGCAAATAAATGGTGATACCGCTATCGATTAGGATGATTCTTAATGACTAGTCGCGTTCAAATATCTAGTATTATGGCCATCTATTGCTTCAAATCACTGATTTTAAAGCAACCTTTCTGAACAATGTAATGCCATACATGTGAATTGCTGTGTGTAGTCTTTGCCCATCTCCTACGATGGGCTTTTTTTTATTCTTTTTTCGCCAAATTGATTATTTAACGCGCCGTTATTTACATTCAGAAATAAAAAGGCCGCAGCGTAAACTGCGGCCGGGTATTAATGCCTTAGCAACGCCGAAGCCTTATTTCTTTTTCGACAAGTTGATCCAGGTCTGCACTACGGTATCCGGATTGAGCGACAGGCTATCGATGCCCTGCTCCATCAACCACTCGGCGAAGTCTTCATGGTCGGACGGCCCCTGGCCGCAGATACCGACGTATTTGCCGTGGCGTTTGGCCGCCTGGATCGCCATCGACAGCAGCGCTTTCACCGCGTCGTTGCGTTCGTCGAACAGTTCCGACACCACGCCGGAGTCGCGATCCAGCCCCAGCGCCAGCTGGGTCATGTCGTTGGAGCCGATGGAGAAGCCGTCGAAGTGCTCAAGGAACTGATCCGCGAGCAGCGCATTGGACGGGATCTCGCACATCATGATCACTTTCAGCCCGTTTTCGCCGCGCTTCAGCCCCTGACGCGCCAGCTCGGCCACCACCGCTTCCGCCTGCGCCACGGTGCGCACGAACGGCACCATGATTTCGACGTTGGTCAGCCCCATTTCGTTACGCACGCGTTTCACCGCTTCGCACTCCAGCGCGAAGCAATCGCGGAAGCTGTCGGCCACGTAGCGGCCGGCCCCGCGGAAGCCCAGCATCGGGTTCTCTTCGTGCGGTTCATACTTGTCGCCGCCCACCAGGTTGGCGTACTCGTTGGATTTGAAGTCGGACAGACGCACGATCACGCGCTTCGGCCAGAAGGCGGCGCCCAGCGTCGCGATCCCTTCGGTCAAACGACCGACGTAGAACTCGACCGGGTGGTCATAGCCCTGCATCAACGCGCGAATTTCGTTTTGCAACGCCGGCGTTTGCTGATCGAACTCCAGCAGCGCGCGCGGGTGCACGCCAATCATGCGGTTGATGATGAATTCCAGCCGCGCCAGGCCCACGCCTTCGTTCGGCAAACGCGCGAAGTCGAAAGCGCGATCCGGGTTGCCGACGTTCATCATGATCTTCAGCGGCAGATCCGGCAGTTCGGTCACTTCGGAGCTCTGCACGCTGAAGTCCAGCATGTCGCTGTAAACGAAGCCGGTGTCGCCTTCCGCACAGGATACGGTGACTTTCTGGCCGTCTTTCAGCACGTCGGTGGCGTGGCCACAGCCCACTACCGCCGGAATGCCCAGCTCACGGGCGATGATCGCCGCGTGGCAGGTGCGCCCGCCGCGGTTGGTGACGATCGCAGCGGCCTTCTTCATGATCGGCTCCCAGTCCGGGTCGGTCATGTCGGTCACCAGCACGTCGCCCGGCTGGATGCGATCCATTTCGCTGATATCGTGAATCACTTTCACCGGACCGGCGCCGATGCGATGACCGATGGCGCGGCCTTCCACCAGCACCGGGCTGGAGCCGTTCAGCTGATAGCGTTCCATGGTCTGTTCATTGGAGCGAACGGTCTCCGGGCGCGCCTGCACGATCAGCAGTTTGCCGGTGTGGCCGTCTTTCGCCCACTCGATATCCATCGGGCGGCCGTAATGTTTTTCGATCAGGATCGCTTGATGCGCCAGCGCCTGCACTTCGTCATCGGTCAGCGAGAACCGGCTGCGCTGCGCTTCCGGCACGTCTTCGATGCGCACCTGCTTGCCGTGATCCTGCGACGGCGCGTACACCATGCGGATTTTTTTCGAGCCCAGGTTGCGGCGCACGATCGCCGGCTTGCCTTTTTGCAACGTCGGCTTGTGCACATAGAACTCATCCGGGTTCACCGCGCCCTGCACCACCATCTCACCCAGACCGAAGGCGGAGGTGATGAACACCACCTGATCAAAGCCGGACTCGGTGTCGATGGTGAACATCACGCCCGAGGAGGCCAGATCGGAGCGCACCATGCGCTGTACGCCCGCCGACAGCGCGACGCCGCGGTGGTCGTAGCCCTGGTGCACGCGATAAGAGATGGCGCGGTCATTGAACAGCGACGCGAACACGTGCTTGATCGCCACCATCACGGCGTCGATGCCCTGCACGTTGAGGAAGGTTTCCTGCTGGCCGGCAAAGGAAGCGTCCGGCATGTCTTCCGCCGTGGCGGAGGAGCGCACCGCAAAGGAGGCTTCCGGTTCGCCGTCGGCGAGCTGTTGGTAAGCCTGATGAATTTCACGCTCGAACTCGGCGTGGAACGGCGTGTCGATCACCCATTGGCGGATCTGGGCACCGGCTTTGGCCAGTTGTGCAACGTCGTCAACGTCAGTCTGATCCAGTAACTGATAGATGCGCTGGTTAACACCGCTTTGTTCGAGGAAATCGTTAAACGCCTGCGCGGTGGTGGCAAAACCGTTCGGCACGGCCACGCCCAAATCGGAAAGATTGGTGATCATTTCACCGAGGGAAGCGTTTTTGCCGCCGACACGGTCAACGTCGTGCATGCCAAGCTGGTTGTACCAAAGCACATTACGCAAGTCTGGGCCATTGTTGGACATCGAGACAATCCTTATTGCTATCAGTAGGGTAAAGACGGATTTAATTCGCTTGCTTTACGGCGCCGCTAAACGCGGAGCCGAATCAGACTAGCACACTGATCCGGGGAAAATGGAAAGGTGAATCGATCAACCCACTGAAGAAAGTGGTTTTTAAGAGAATGTCCTAACCGGCTGATTTGCCTGGGAACCGTTCCCAAACGCACGAAAAGCTTAGTTCTCAACTAATTACGTTCTTTTTAAACTTCTGTTTTAACGACCGCGCAAACGCTACCGTTTTTGGTGAAAATAACGGCAAACTCGCGCTTCAGGTGGAAAAGCGCCGCTGGGCCGCACTTTTTATGGCCGCTAATCGCGCTTTCCGCCTGCGCCGCCGCATGGCGGTTTATCGCCCCGCCGTCACAATTTTTTCTCTCGCCCCTTTACCGACGGATCGTCTGCGGCCCATGATATTGACAGTGATGACAGCAGGAACACCGTTTTCAGGTAAGGAGCCTCGGGTGGAAAGAAGCGTTTTTTATATTTCGGATGGTACGGCGATCACCGCCGAAGTGCTGGGACACGCGGTGCTGTCGCAGTTCCCGGTCACGGCGACCACCTATACCCTGCCGTTTGTCGAAACCGAGGCCCGCGCACGCGCAGTTCGCCAGCAAATCGATGATATTTACCATGAAACCGGCGTGCGCCCGTTGGTGTTTTACTCCATCATCTCGCCGGAAGTGCGCGATGTGATCGTCCAGAGCCAGGGCTTCTGCCAGGATATCGTGCAGGCGCTGGTCGGCCCGCTGCAGGGCGAACTGGACGTGGAACCGACGCCGGTGCCGAACCGCACCCACGGCCTGACCGCCAGCAACCTCGGCAAGTACGACGCCCGCATCGCCGCCATCGACTATACTCTGGCGCACGATGACGGCATTTCGCTGCGCAACCTCGATCAGGCGCAGGTGATCCTGCTCGGCGTCTCGCGCTGCGGCAAAACCCCCACCAGCCTCTATCTGGCGATGCAGTTCGGCATCCGCGCCGCCAACTACCCGTTTATCGCCGACGATATGGACAATTTGCATCTGCCGGCCTCGCTGAAACCGTTTCAGCATAAATTATTCGGCCTGACCATCGATCCGGAGCGCCTGGCGGCGATCCGTGAAGAGCGGCGCGAAAACAGCCGTTACGCCTCCTTGCGCCAGTGCCGCATGGAAATCGCCGAGGTCGAGGCGCTGTTCCGCAAAAACCAGATCCGCTACCTCAACACCACCAACTATTCGGTCGAAGAGATCTCCACCAAAATCCTCGATATCCTCGGCATGAGCCGCCGCATGTTCTGATCTTTCCCTGCGGGGCCATCGCGCCCCGCCGCCTGCCGTTTATTTCAGCAGTAGCTGATTTTTTTGTGCTTTTTTTCGCGGCTTTGATCAACAGAACGCAATCTCTACGGTTGAATTCAGCGCTTTTTGCGTTATTGTGATCGCCATCACTTCCCGGCGCTCCTGCCGCAGAGAAGAACAGTTTCCAGGGAACAACATGCACAAAACAGATGAACTGCGGACCGCGCGCATCGACAGCCTCGTCACACCGCAAGCGTTGGCGGATAAGCTGCCGATCTCGGCGGCCGTCGCCGATAACGTGACAGCGTCACGTAAACGCATTGAAAAAATCCTTACCGGTGAAGACCGCCGCCTGCTGGTGGTGATCGGCCCCTGCTCCATCCACGATCTCGACGCCGCCGTCGATTACGCCGGCCGGCTGAACGCCCTGCGCGAACGCTATCAGGATCGCCTGGAGATCGTGATGCGCACCTACTTCGAAAAACCGCGCACCGTTGTCGGCTGGAAAGGCCTGATCTCCGATCCGGCGCTGGACGGCACCTTCCAGGTCAACCGCGGCATCGAAATGGCGCGCCGCCTGCTGCTGGAGGTGAACCAGCTCGGCCTGCCGACCGCCACCGAATTCCTGGACATGGTCGTCGGCCAATACATCGCCGATCTGATCAGCTGGGGCGCCATCGGCGCGCGCACCACCGAAAGCCAGATCCACCGTGAAATGGCCTCGGCGCTCTCCTGCCCGGTCGGCTTCAAAAACGGCACCGACGGCAACACCCGCATCGCCATCGACGCCATTCGCGCGGCGCGCGCCGGGCACATGTTCCTGTCGCCGGACAAACATGGTCAGATGACCATCTACCAGACCAGCGGCAACCCGTACGGCCACATCATCATGCGCGGCGGCAAAACGCCGAACTACCACTCCAGCGATATCGCCGCCGCCTGTGACAGCCTGCGTGAATTCGATCTGCCGGAGCACCTGGTGATCGACTTCAGCCACGGCAACTGCCAGAAGATGCATCGCCGTCAGTTGGAAGTGGCCGACAATGTCTGCCAGCAGATCCGCGCCGGCTCTGCCGCCATCACCGGCGTGATGGCGGAAAGCTTCCTGGTGGAAGGCACGCAGAAAATCGTCGCCGGCCAGCCGCTGACCTATGGCCAGTCGATCACCGATCCTTGCCTGAGCTGGTCCGACAGCGAACAGCTGCTGGCGATGCTGGCGGATGCCATCGATAGCCGCTTCTAGCCTATCGCAGGCCGGGGCCACGCCCCGGCTTTATCTCCCCTGTTTCGCTCATCTATACTGATCGCAATCCTTTAACACCCGCCGCAACGCACTGGGAGCCCCGGCATGATTCACTCTCTGTTATCCATCCCCTGCGTCACGCTGCAGGGCGAGCAAAAAACGCTGGGCGATTTCCCGGCGCGCGCTTACCTGGTGGTCAACACCGCCAGCAAGTGCGGCTTCACCCCGCAATACCGCGGGCTGGAAAATTTGTGGCAATACTATCGCGAACGCGGGTTGATGGTGCTCGGCTTCCCTTGCAACCAGTTTGGTGCTCAGGAGCCGGGCAGTCCGCTTGAGATCGCCAATTTTTGCAGCCTCAACTACGGCGTCAGTTTCCCGCTGTTCAACAAAATAGAGGTCAACGGCCCCGGCGCCCATCCGCTGTTCAACGAACTGAAACGCCTGGCGCCCGGCATTCTGGGCAGCCGCCGCATCAAATGGAATTTCACCAAATTCCTGCTCACCGCCGATGGTCAACGTGTCACGCGCTTTGCGCCGATCACCAAACCTGAGCGTCTGTTCGACCGTATCGAAACCCTGCTGAAATAATCCCCTCTTTTTTACGGGCCGAGCGCGTTCGGCCCGTCGCCGGATGTCCGTTCGGCAAAAAGGTTCCATCGGTAAGAAAATTTTCCTTGATGTAACCTTTCCATCACATGATAATGATTCTCAATTTGATATTAATTACCATTTAATGGTCTGTTTTATAAGCACAAAGATGATGGATACTGCCAACACGCCAACTCCCGCCGCCGCGGCCCCGACCGAACACAGCGCAAACGCGCCGCCCAGCTACGACAGCGCACAGCTGCTCGGCGCCGACGGCATCGCGTTCATTACCCATCAGGGCCAGCGCTATCAACTGCGGCAGACCAAGGCAGGGAAATTGATCCTGACCAAATAACCACAGCATCCTCAAACGCCAGCCACCCCGATCTTGTGATCCAGGCAGCCAGCAAATCTATTGATATGTTTCATTACATACGGAGAGTTGCACCATGCCTCTGACATTTTCCACCCGGCTGCGTTTTTCCGCGTTGAGTCTGGCGATTGCCTGCGCTCTGCCTACGGTGGCCTTGGCACAAAACACCAGCACGACACCCTCTTCCTCCCCCGCGACGCCGGCCAAAAAAGCCAAAGCCGCTGACGAAACCATGACCGTGGTCGCCACCGGCAATCAGCGCAGCAGCTTTGAAGCGCCGATGATGGTGACGGTCATCGAAGGCAGTTCGCCGGAAAGCCAGACCGCCACCTCGGCTGCCGATATGCTGCGTCGCGTGCCGGGTATTACTGTCAACGGCACCGGGCGCAGCAACGGTCAGGACGTCAGCATCCGTGGCTATGGCAAAAACGGCGTGCTGACGCTGGTCGACGGCATCCGCCAGGGCACCGATACCGGCCACATCGGTGGCACCTTCCTCGATCCGGCGCTGGTAAAACGCATTGAAATCGTGCGCGGCCCTTCTGCCCTGCTGTATGGCAGCGGTGCGCTGGGCGGCGTCATAGCCTACGAGACCGTCGATGCCGCCGATCTGCTGTTGCCGGGCCACGATAGCGGGTTCCGCGTCTACGGCACCGCCGGCAGCGGCGATCACAGCTTGGGCATGGGCGCCAGCGCCTACGGCAAGACCGATAACCTCGACGGTCTGCTGTCGTTCGGCACCCGCGACGTCGGCAATCTGCGCCAGGGCAATGGCTTCGATGCCCCCAACGACGAAACCATCAACAACGTGCTGGCCAAAGGCACCTGGAAGATCGACGACAACCAGTCATTGAGCGGCGATCTGCGCTACTACAACAACAGCGCCCAAGAGCCGAAAAACCCGCAGACACCGGACAGCTCGAGCGGCAACCCGATGACCAACCGCTCCACCATCCAGCGTGATGCGGCATTGAGCTATAAACTCAAACCGGTCGACCAGGATTGGCTGGATACCACCGCCAAGCTCTACACCTCGGAAGTCAAAATCAATGCGCACAACGCCAGCGTGACCGACGAATTCCGCAAACAGACCACCAACGGCGCCAAGTTGGAAAACCGCACGCGCCTGTTCACCGACAGCTTCGCGTCACACCTGCTGACCTATGGTTCCGAGGTTTATCAACAGAAACAACGTCCAGGCGGCGCCACCACCAGCTTCCCGCAAGCTAAAATCAACTTTGCCTCCGGCTGGCTGCAGGATGAAATTACGCTGCGCGACATACCGGTCACCGTGCTGGCCGGCACCCGCTATGACGATTACAAGGGCAGCAGCCAGGGTCATGAAGACGTCAAAGCCGACAAATGGTCTTCACGCGGTGGCCTGAGCTATTCACCGACCGATTGGTTGATGCTGTTCGGCTCCTATTCCCAGGCCTTCCGCGCCCCAACGATGGGAGAGATGTACAACGATTCGCGCCACTTCCCCGGCAATTATTGGGTGCCTAACCCGAATCTGCGACCGGAAACCACCAGCACGACAGAAGCCGGTTTCGGCCTGCGCTTCGACGATCTGCTGATGGCGGATGACAGCCTGCAATTCAAGGCCAGTTACTTCGATACCGACGCCAAAGACTACATCTTCATGTATGTGACTCGCACACAGACTGCCTCTGCAAATATCTCTCGCGCCAAGATTTGGGGTTGGGACACCTCACTGAATTATCAGACCAAGTGGTTTAACTGGGATCTGGCTTACAACCGCACACGTGGTAAGGACAAGTCTCGTAATGGCGAGCTGAACGCGAAAAGCGGCGACTGGCTGGCCGACATCAATCCGGACACCGTCACCAGCTCGCTGGATGTCCCGCTGGGCGAAACCGGTCTGTCCGCCGGTTGGGTCGCCACCTTCGCCGAACGCGCCACCCGCGTGCAGACGGGGACGCCGGAGCAAGGCGGCTACGGGGTTAACGACTTCTATCTGAGCTACAAAGGCCGCGACCGTCTGCAGGGCGTCACCACCACCGTGGTGCTGGGCAACGCCTTCGACAAAGAGTACTACTCGCCGCAGGGCGTCCCGCAGGATGGCCGCAACGCCAAACTGCTGGTCAGCTACCAGTGGTGATCATTTGACTATCTGGCGGACATCCGGTGTGTCCGCCATTCGCATCACAGCGCAGGAGAATCCCGCATGAGCAACACCCTGTACGAACGTTACCAACAGGCTAAAATCGACCATCCCGGCAAATACGCCCGCGATCTGGCGGCGATCCTTGGCGTCAGCGAAGCGGAACTGACGCACGCCCGCGTTGGCCACGACGCCCGCCGCCTGCAGGCCGACGCCCGCACGTTGCTGACCGAACTCGAGCAAGTGGGCGTCACCAAGTCCATCACCCGCAACAGCTATGCGGTGCATGAGCAGATGGGGCGCTACCGCAACCAGCACCTCAACGGCCACGCCGGGCTGATCCTCAACCCGCGCGAGCTGGATCTGCGCCTGTTCCTCAACCACTGGACCAGCGTCTTCGCCATGAGCGAAACCAACAAGCGCGGCGTGCGCCACAGCATTCAGTTCTTTGACCCGCAGGGCGATGCGCTGCACAAGGTCTACACCACCGAGGAAACCGATCTGCCGGCCTGGATGGCGCTGGTGGAACGCCACCTGAGCGAAGAAAACCCGGCGCTGGCGCTGCAGCCCGCCGAGGCGGCCACCTCCGATGAAGCCACGCAGGATCAGGCCAAAATCGACGCTGAATGGCGCGCGATGACCGACGTCCACCAGTTCTTCCAGCTGCTGAGCCGCAATAAGCTGACGCGCCAGCAGGCCTTCCGCGCCGTCGGCGACGATCTGGCCTATCAGGTGGACAACAGCGCGCTGTCGCAACTGCTGGAGGCGGCGCAGCAACAGCAAAATGAGATCATGATCTTCGTCGGCAACCGTGGCTGCGTGCAGATTTTCACCGGCCAGATCGAACGCTTGATGCCGCAGGAAGGCTGGATCAACGTGTTCAACCGCCGCTTCACGCTGCACCTGATTGAAAACGCCATCGCCGAAAGCTGGATCACCCGCAAACCGACCAAAGACGGCATCGTCACCAGCCTGGAGCTGTTCGCCGCAGATGGCACGCAGATCGCGCAGCTGTATGGCCAGCGCACCGAAGGCCAACCGGAACAAACCCAGTGGCGCGAGCAGGTCGCCGCGCTCGCCGCCAAGGACATCGCCGCATGAAATCCTCCTTGATCCGCCGCCTGGCGTTGATGGTGACGCTGACGCTGCCGCTCACCGCCGCCGCCGCACAGCGCATCGTCTCGATCGGCGGCGACGTGACGGAAATCGCCTTTGCGCTCGGCGCCGGCGACGACGTGATCGCCCGCGACAGCACCAGCCTGCATCCGGAAGCGGCGAAAAAGCTGCCGGACGTCGGCTACATGCGCCAGCTGAACGCCGAAGGCATTCTGGCGCTGAAACCGACGCTGGTGCTGACGACCGAGCTGGCGCAGCCGGCGCTGGTGCTCAAACAACTGGCGGACAGCGGCGTCAAGGTCGTCAGCGTGCCGGGTGACACCACCCTGCAGGCGGTGCCGCAAAAAATCGCCGCGATCGCCGCCGCGCTGCAGCGTGATGAGCAAGGCAAGCAGTTGAGCGAGCGCTATCAACAGCAGCTGGCGGCGGTCGATACCACTCCGCTGCCGGTCAAGGTGCTGTTTGTGATGAGCCACGGCGGCATTACGCCGATGGCGGCCGGGCAACACACCGCCGCCGACGCGGTGATCGCCGCCGCCGGACTGAAAAACGCCATGCAGGGCTTTGACCGCTACCGCCCGCTGTCGCAGGAAGGCGTCATCGCCAGCGCGCCGGACCTGTTGCTGGTCACCACCGACGGCGTGCGCACCCTCGGCGGCGAACAGCAGCTGTGGACGCTGCCGGGTCTGGCGTTGACGCCGGCAGGCAAGCAGCGTCGCGTGCTGATCGTCGATGACATGGCGCTGCTGGGCTTCGGTCTGGAAACGCCGGCTGCGCTGGCCAAACTGCGCCACGCGGCGGAGCAAAAGTAATGCGCTGTCGCACCTCGCCTCAGTTAGCCATCATCGGCCTGCTGGTGCTGCTGACGCTGCTGGCGCTGGTCGCCGCTAACCTGGGCGCGCTGACGCTGTCGTTTGGCACCCTGTGGCGCGAACCCTTTAGCGACGCCGCCTGGCACATCTGGATCAACATTCGTCTGCCGCGCGTGCTGTTGGCGGTGGTGATCGGCTGTGCGCTGGCGGTATCCGGCGCGGTAATGCAGGGGCTGTTCCGCAATCCGCTGGCGGATCCGAGCCTGCTGGGCATCAGCAGCGGCGGCGCGCTGTTTGTCGCGCTGTTCATCGTGATGCCGCTGGCGTTGCCGGTGACGATCGCGTTGTATGGCCACATGCTGGCGGCGTTCCTCGGCAGCCTGCTGGTATCGCTGTTGATCTACGGCATCAGCCGCAGCGGGCACGGCAATCTGTCGCGGCTGCTGCTGGCGGGCATCGCGATCAACGCCTTGTGCATGGCGGCCATCGGCGTGCTCTCCTACATCAGCAGCGATCAACAGCTGCGCCAATTCTCGCTGTGGATGATGGGCAGCCTCAGCCAGTCGCAATGGCCGACGCTGGCCGTTTCCGCCTCGCTGATCCTGCCCACGGCGCTGCTGACGCTGCTGCAGGCGCGTCGTCTGAACCTGTTACAGCTGGGGGACGAAGAGGCACACTACCTCGGCGTGAACGTTCAGCGCGCCAAGCTGCAGCTGCTGCTGTTGAGCGCCCTGTTGATCGGCGCGGCGGTGGCGATGAGCGGCGTGATCGGCTTCGTCGGTCTGGTGGTGCCGCATCTGGTGCGCATGCGCCTCGGCGGGGATCACCGCTGGCTGTTGCCCTGCTCCGCCCTGGGCGGCGCCTGCCTGTTACTGGTCAGCGACACGCTGGCGCGCACGCTGGTGGCGCCGGCCGAAATGCCGGTGGGATTGATGACCAGCCTGATCGGCGGCCCTTACTTCTTGTGGCTGGTGGTGCGCCAGCGGGAGCGAACCAGTGGATAACGCCGCCAACCTCACGGCCCGGGAGTTGCGCTACAGCCTCGGTACGCGCCGCTTGATCAACGATGTTTCGCTCAGCCTCGCCGGCGGTGAAATGGTGGCGATTATCGGCCCTAACGGCGCCGGCAAATCGACGCTGCTGCGTTTGCTGACCGGCTATTTGACGCCGGACTGCGGCGAATGCCGGCTGCTTGGCCGCCCGCTGGAACACTGGGCGCCGCAGCAGTTGGCCAAAGTCCGAGCCGTGATGCGTCAATACAGCGATCTGGCGTTCCCCTTCAGCGTGGAAGAAGTGGTCAGCATGGGACGCGCGCCGCACGGCAAACGCGACGAGCACCAGGCGATCCAACAGGTGATGGCGCAGACCGATTGCCTGGCGCTGGCGCAGCGCGACTATCGTCAGCTGTCCGGCGGCGAACAGCAGCGGGTGCAACTGGCGCGGGTATTGGCGCAGCTGTGGCAGCCGCAGCCGTCCCCCGCCTGGCTGTTCCTCGACGAGCCGACTTCGGCGCTGGATCTTTACCACCAGCAGCATACCCTGCGCCTGCTGCGCTCGTTGACGCGCCAACAGCCGCTGGGCGTCTGCTGTGTGCTGCACGATCTCAATCTGGCGGCGCTGTACGCCGACCGCATCCTGCTGTTGCATCAGGGGCGTCTGGTGGCGAGCGGCACACCGCAGGAAGTGTTGCAGACGGAAATCCTCACCCGCTGGTACCAGGCCGATCTCGGCGTGATTCATCATCCCGAAGTGTCGTTGCCGCAGGTCTATCTGCGCCAATGAAACGTTCAAGGGCGCCATGAGGCGTAATGCCGCTCAGTTAATCCTGAGTGGCATTTTTTTATCCAGCCTCTGGGCGTTCTGTGCAGGGGAATTGCCGTAAATGTCCCGCATTTCTCTGTGGCCAATATGAACGGCAATTGGAGGGGCCGATGGCGCGGCCCCTCCACCCGCGCCTTCGCCTAACACCGTCTGTCCGCTATGCGGATACCCTCGCCGCGTCTGCATTGTCGGGCGGGTCGGCTGCGACAAACGTCCCTGTTAGTCTCGCCTCAACCGGCCTTCCCTGGCCGGTTGCCCCTGACAACGCCGTCTTGCTCGGCAGCCGGTGATGCGAGCCCAAGGTCAACACCTGAGCTGGCTGCTACCGGGAAATCTGTCGCTTATGAGGTTGTGGTAGAGAAGTTGGAGATGAGCGCGGTGTTGGGCGCCCTTGAAGACGCCGAACGCAGGCATAGCGCATTAGGAGAAACCGCCATGGACGGCGGTTTCAGGTGAGACAGGCAGGGACGCCTGTCGCAACCGGCCTCAATGCGCTATGGCGGAGAGAGGGCAGTTGGCAAAGCCAACCGTCTGACAGGGCAAAGGCGCGGGTTGCCAGGAGCCGCGCCTTCGGCCCCTGGCTCGGTCGAGGTGCGTGAGCCACATGAGGCATCTCACTTTTATCGACCGAAAATTTCACGAACGCCTGCATAAAAACGCTAACTGACCAGCATTACGCCATGAGGCGCCCTTTTTTCATCTCAGCTGGAGCAGGAAATCTCCAGATGTTTGCCCCAGTCCGGCGGCAGCGCGGCGAGATCGTCATACTCCGGCGCATCGTCGAACGGCCGCAGCAAGGCCTGATGCAACCGCTGCAAACGGCCGACGTCGTCTTTCTCCGCATCCTCAATCGCTTGCTGGGCCAGGTAGTTGCGCAGGATCAGCCGCGGGTTCACCGCCTTCATCGCCCGTTGCCGCTCCGCGTCGCTGACCTGCTCCTGCTGCAAACGCTGACGATATTGCTGATACCAGGCGTCGAAGGCCGCGCGGTCGATAAACTCATCGCGCAGCGGCGACTGCGCCTGTTGCTGTTCGGTTTCGCTCAACAGGCGGAACGTGCGGGTATAGTCCCGCCTTTCCTGGGCCATCAGGCTCAACAGGCCGGTCAGCACGTCGTTATCCTGCGCCGTCGGCGTGAAGAAGCCCAGTTTGGCGCGCATCTGTTCGCCATAGGCGCGCATCAACGCCGGTTCATACGCCGCCAACGCCTGCTGCAACTGTTCGGCAGTCATCAGCCCCGACAAGGTTTGCGCCAGGCGATGCAGGTTCCATAGCGCCACCGCCGGTTGATTATCAAAGGCGTAACGCCCTTGATGGTCGGAATGGTTACAGATATAGCCGGGCTGATAGTCATCGAGGAAGCCGTAAGGGCCGTAATCGATGGTGATGCCGAGAATCGACATGTTGTCGGTGTTCATCACGCCGTGGGCGAATCCGACGGTTTGCCAATGGGCGATCAGGCGCGCCGTGCGTTCGACCACGTCGGTAAACCACAACAGGTAACGATCGGCCTGATCCTGCAACTGCGGCCAGTGACGGGCGATGACGAAATCCGCCAGCTGCCGCACCTGCTCCGGCTGTTTGCGGTAATAAAAGTGTTCGAAGTGACCGAAGCGCACATGGCTTTCCGCCACCCGCAGCAGCATCGCGCCGCGTTCCGGCTGCTCGCGGTATACCGGTTGTTGACTGGTGACAATAGTTAACGCACGCGTGGTGGGGATCCCCAGATGGTGCAACGCCTCAGAGGCCAGAAACTCGCGGACAACCGAACGCAGCACCGCGCGGCCATCCCCCATGCGTGAATACGGCGTCAGCCCGGCGCCCTTCAGGTGCCAGTCGCGGTGACTGCCGTCCGCCAGGACTTGTTCGCCCAGCAAAATGCCGCGCCCATCGCCCAGTTGCCCGGCCCAGACGCCGAACTGGTGGCCACTGTACACCTGCGCCAACGGCTGCATGCCCGGCAGCAGCGTTTCCCCCGCCCAAATCGGGGTTTTATCCTGAGTAAACCAACTTTCATCCAGCCCCAGCTCGCGCGCCAGCGGCTCACTGTGGTACAGCAGGCGCGCATCCTTGAGCGGCGTCGGGTTCAGGGCGGTGTAAAAACCGGGTAATTGTTGGTAGTAAGCGTTATCGAATTGCGGCATAGGCCCTCCGTTTCAGCGTAGTGTAGAGCCTGAACGGGAGGATTAACACCGAAGGAATGCAGGGAGAACGCATCCGCCTGTCGCCAGAACGGATGCGGGAGGTTTCGCGTGAGGAAACGCGCTGAACGTCGGCTGACAAACGCGGTTATCAGCAAAACGTGGGGGAATAACGGCGACTGAATCACGCTAAACATCACCCCGTCGCTTATTTACCTCATTGTGTGTAGTTTTTTTGTATCACTTCTTAATTATTGAACTCGCTGGGCATCGCCAGCAAAGCTTGCAGATTATCCACACCAACGCTGGGCCATAAAAAACCTTGCAGGCCTAAAACACCGGCGTATCTGAGTTTATTAAAGTACTCTTTTTTCTCTATTCCTCCGACGATCACGCCTTTACACAACAGGTTGATATTCTTTAACAACGAGTCGATGACCACGTCATACCCCTGATGGGTAAACAGCTGCCAGTAAAAACGCTTGTCTATCTTTACGTAGTCAAACAAACCATCGTACAACGCGGTCAGCGTGGCTTTACCGGAACCGAAATCATCGAGCCACAGCGTAAACAATTCGCTTAATCGCCGCACGCTCGTATTGTTCTTTCCGGCAGAAAGATTCGGAAAACTCTCACTCATTTCAAATGCAATAAAAGGATATTGCCGGATCCTCTGGCACAAGGCCGGATCGGAAAGAATAAGCTCGACGATGGTTTCTTCGATATTGATGGTCAACTGCACGCTGTTACCGGTAAACCAGGCCGCATGCTGCTCCGCCAGTCTCAATTGCTCATTAAATAACTCAATCCTTTGTTCAGGCGCCAATAAATTAATCCCAATTTCGGCCGGCATGGCTAAATCACCGTCGAGACTGTTGAAACGGCTCAACATTTCCACCGCCAACAGCCCGCCCTCCATTGAGTAAACAGGTTGAAAAACATAGCTACTAATAAAGTCAGCTTCGAGTTGGATGTTCATTTTAATGCCACAGGATGAATGGCTAGCGTATCATCGTATATCAATATATTTTATCGATCAATCCTTCTGGGATTAATCGGAAATATCAATGCAAATGCTCGTAAAATATCATTTAATTGATAGATTAAAGCTATACGACAATCGCGAACGGCGCAAAGAAAAGCAGCCGCACTTACGCCAGTTTTCTCGTTCGGCGCGTGATGCGAAAAGATATTTGGCTTAAGTGGAATGGATTTGAGGCCAAATTTGACTTATCTCCTTTGTTTTAATTAAGAAAAATCCTAAATAAAGTAAAATAATCTTTCTGACTTAACGCCAATTTTTCCGGCCGTTAACGATGACTGATTAAATTTAATAACGCATCAATTCCGCCCGTTATTCGCAGCATTGAAAACCTGAAAAAATGCCCACCTTGATTTTCAGAAAATCTGCACTACGCCCAGCGAAACGTCGCTTTCAGCGATAAAAAAAGGGATGAGCACGCTCATCCCCTCGCAGCCAGACCGCCCGGCTAGCGGATGGTATCGCTCAGCCATTGCCGCAGCTCGGTCAATTCAGCCGCCTGTTGCGGATAGGCCGCCACCAGACGGTCGCAGCAGGCGGCGACGGGCTCACTGCGATACGCGCAGCCCACCAGCATGTCCGCCAACCGCTGTAGCGGAGCCGGATTCAGGCTGTCGGTGAATACCTGCGCACGAACAATTGTCCCCTTCTCGACATCAAAGAACAGGTCCACACCACCCCAGACGAAGCGTTCATTTAGCAGATGGCTGAACGCCGGCGCCTTGCCGAAATTCCATTCCCAACTGCTCTGTTTGGCAAACTGCGCGGCAAAATCGGGCAGATCGGGGAATACATCCGGCGAAATGATCTCCGGCTCGGCCGTCTCGCCATAGTGGGCGAAGAAGGCCTGCACGATCGCCTCACACACCTGCTCATGGCTGATGCCCGGCAAAAACTCCGCCAGGTTGGCGACGCGCGAACGCACCGAGGTGATGCCCTTGGCCTGCAGTTTTTTGGGATCCGGATTGAGGTAGTCCGCCAGCCGCTCCAGATCGGCATTCAGCAGCAGCGTGCCGTGGTGGAAACCGCGATCCTGCGTTTCGCGATAGGCGGAGCCGGATATTTTGCGCGGCCCATCGGCAGTTTCCATCACCAGGTCATTGCGCCCCGATGCGCCGGCCGTTACGCCCAACTGCCGCAACGCTTGCAGAATGATGTTCGTGGAGACGCTTTTATCGTACCCCGGCTTGCCGGCCATAAAGGTGAAACAGGTGTTGCCCAAATCGTGGAATACCGCCCCACCGCCGCTGCTGCGCCGCGCCAGCCGAATGCCATCCTGTTCCATACGCCGGGTGTTGCACTCTTTCCAGGGGTTCTGCGACTGGCCGATCACCACCGTTTCGGCATTGCGCCACAGGAAGAGGATTTTTTGCGTGGTCATTTCGCGGAAGATGCACTCTTCCACCGCCAGGTTGAACCAGGGATCGTAGGAGTCGGAGATCAGTAAACGCAAACTGTTCATGGCAGGCACCGTTCAAAACACGTGATGCCGCCATGATACACCAAATCAACGGGTTAAGGCTAAATGCGCCGCGCCTGCCAGTACACCCGTTTCCAGTAAACGTTATCGAGCGAGGAGCGGATCACCCCGCGGCTGGTCGAAGCGTGGATAAATTGGTCGTTGGTATCGTAAATGCCAACGTGCAGACCGTTCTCACCGCCGCCGGTTTTGAAAAACACCAGATCGCCCGGCATCAGTTCGTCGCGCGAGACCTTGGTGCCCAGCGAGGTTTGCTCTTCGGTCGAACGGGGCAGCTGCATATCGAAGCGATCGCGGAACGTGCGGTAAACAAAGCCGGAGCAATCCACGCCGCCGCGATCCAGGCCACCGTAACGGTATGGCGTGCCGTACCACTGGCGCAGTTGTTCATTGAGCTGAGCCACCACCACGATAGAATCCGCCAGGCGGCCGCTGGGTGGCGGCGCATGGCTGCTGCAACCGGCGAGGATTAAACTGGCTAATAAAAACCACACACGCATCCGCATAATATCCCTTCATTGAACACGTTGCCGCATTATGCCATTCGGTACACCACTACACTGCCTGCGAGGCAAAGCCGGCACCACGTAAGGAAAGCGCTATTTCGCGTTAATTTATCTCCCGCACGGGGAAAAAGGCAAGCGCCATGAGGGAGATAATAGCAGGATCGCCGGTTTTGGCCCTATTGCGGCGATTTGGTCTCGGATTTGCTGTTAATCAGCCAGACGCCGAACAGAATAAACAGCGTGCCCAACGTTTTCAGCAGCGTAGCGGATTCGTTAAACCACGGCAGGATCACCGCCGCCAGGTAAACCAGCGCATAGCTGACGCTCAGCAGAGGATAAGCGCGGTTTAACGGCAGATGGCGCAGCGCAAAGAACCAACACAGCATCGACAGCGCATAGCCAAAGATGCCGCCGCCCACCGCCAGCAGCGGCAGCCAGTAGTCGCCGATCAGCGTCAGCGAGACGTCGGCGAACGACATCAGCGGGATCTGAACCATGCCCCACTTCATCAGCAACTGCGCCAGCGTCACCAGCAGTACGCTGGCAGCGCCCCAGGCATAGCCCTTCATGAATGCACGCTCATCAGCAGGATCCCCAGCATAATCGACGCCACGCCACACCAATGGCGCGCGGTCGTCGGCTCATGAAACAGCCAGCGCGCGGCCAGCGTCACCATCACGAAGTTAAGGCTGAGCATCGGGTAAGCCAGGCTGAGCGGCAGGCGTTGCAGCACATTAAGCCACACCGCCATGCCCAGCCCCAGCAACAGCACCGCCAGCGCCAGCCAACGCAGCGTCTGCTTGAGCCGCGCCTCGTCCGCCCGTTCCCAGCAGTGCGCCGCCTGCTTCTGGCACAGCTGCCCACCACAGGTGAGCAGACTGACCACTATCACCAACAGAAAACCGATCATGGTTGCTGTTTATACCACATCAGCACCAGACGGTTCATGCGATCCACCTTGTCTGCGGCAGGCAGTTCCTGCGGCAGCGCTTCGCCGCGGGAGAGCTGCAACACCAGCGACACATTCCCCTGCTTGCGCGCCTGCGCCAGCCACTGCGGGAAGTCGGCGTCGCTGATCAGGTGCCCTTTGGCGTCCGGATACTCCAGACCATAGGCCACCTCGCCTTTCTGGCTGTACATCAGCACGTCGCTGCGCTTGAGTTCCCAGGCCAGGCCGGCCGCCACCCCGACGCTGTCGGTCAGCACGTAACGGCTGTCGCCCAGTTCGGCCATCGTGGCGCGGGCGAAGTTCTGCGGCAGTTTGGAATCGGTCACCTGCTGCGGAATCGCGTAACCGATCACCAGGCACAGCAGCACCGGGCAAGCGGCCGCCCAACGCCATTGGCGGCCGTTATCGCGCGCGGAGACCAGCGCGAACAGCAGCCAACCGCCGAACGCGATCAGGCCGAGTACCACTTTCGGCCACTCCTGCGGAGTAAACAGATGCGCTTTCGGCAGCAAACCGGAGCTCAACACCACCAGCGCCACGATGCCAATCAGCCCGAACAGGCCGTTCAGCCAGGCGTTGGCCTTAAACAGCCTGGCGCGCAGCGTGGCGGCATAGTCTTCCGCATAGGCGGTCATCAGCAGCGCCAGCGGCGCCATGCACGGCAGAATATAGGTCGGCAGCTTGCCTTTGGCGATGCTGAAGAAGATCAGCGGCATCATCGCCCAGCTCAGCAGGAAGAACAGCTCCGGGCGCTGCACGCGTTCGCGCCAACCTTTGAGCAGCGCGCCGGGCAGCAGCGCCAGCCACGGCAACACCGCCGCCAGCAGGATCGGCAGGTAATACCAGAATGGCGCCTTGTGCTGGGCGTTATCTTCGGCGAAGCGCTGAATGTGTTCGACCCAGAAGAAGTAATTCCAGAAATCGGGCTCACGTTGCGCGATCGCCAGCGCCCACGGTAGGCTGAGCAATGTGGCGGTCACGATCGCCATCGGGCCGTAGCACAGCAGATCCTTGATGCGACGTTGCTGAATGACAATCGGGATCACCGCAATCACCGGCACCGCCAGCGCCAGGAAGCCCTTGGTCATAAAGCCCATGCCGCAGGCCAAGCCCAGCAAGGCGTAGGCGCCCAGCTTGCCTTTGACCGAGGTGGCTTTCAGCGTCAGGTAATAGCTGACCATTGCCGCCGCCAGCCACAGCGAAATCATCGGATCCAGCACGCTGTAAGTGCCGATGCTGAACACCAGCACCATCGACAGGAACATCAGCATCGCCAGGCTGGCGCGGCGCGCATTGCGCCACATCAGCATCGCCAGCGCGAACACCAGCAGCGCGGTCATGCCGGTGCTGAACACCGAGCCGAACCGCACCGCAAAGTTGTTTTCCCCGAACAGCCACTGGCTGATGTTATTAAACCAGTATCCCGCTACCGGCTTCTCGAAATAGCGCAGCCCCAGCAGGTGCGGCACCACCCAATCGCCGCGTTGCAGCATTTCACGGCTGATCTCGGCATAACGCGTTTCATCCGGCTGCCACAGCAGGCGACCGTTAAGCGGGATCAGATAGACCAGAGCAAAAAAAACGGCCAGCAGAATGGCCCAGGATCCTTTTAGCGCCTTCATGTAACGTCCTTCACATCGGTTTGACAGCCCAGCCAACCTTCGCGGCCGGGGAAAGGAGCGCGCTTGATGCGGCCCAACGGCAGTGACGCCAAATCTTGCGGTAACAGCGCGCTCAGCGGGCAGAATTCGATGCCCTGCTGCCGTGCGCGTTGCAATAACTGTTCGAACATCGCCGCTTGCGACATGCCTTCCACTTCGGTGTGAATGGTGTACACCGGTACGCCGCGATCGTTCTCGATGGCGCGCAGAATGTAGTCGTTGAAGTCGGCCATGCTGACTTCGCTGCCGATCACTTCGTCGAAGGTCGGCAACGTCACCGGGATCTGCACCGTACCGTGACGCCCGTCGCTCAGCACCGGACGGAACGGATGGGTGCCGCGGCAATCGCTGTTGTAATGGAAGCCGAAGCGCTGCTTGACCTCCAGCACGCGCGTGTCGGCACGCCACCCCGCCACGGCGGAACATTTCACCGGCTGGCCGGTGCTGGCGCTCAGGGCATCGACGCCCCGCTGCACCTGTTCGGTCAGCTGCGCCTCGCTCCACTTGCCGACGTTGGCCTGCCATCCCTGGTGATCCCAGGCATGCAGCCCGACTTCATGGCCGGCTTCGGCGGTGCGCTTCATCAGCGGCCCCAGCGCGCGTGAAATGTTGCGCCCCGGCCACGCGGTGCCGGCCAGCAGAATATCCAGGCCGTACAGCGAAGCGGCGTTCGAGCGCAGCATTTTCCACAGAAATTTCGGACGCAAAAGGCGCCAAAGATGGCGCCCCATGTTGTCCGGTCCCACGCTGAAGAAGAAGCTGGCCTGAATGTCGTACTTTTCGAACAGGTCCAGCAACTGCGGCACCCCTTCACGGGTGCCGCTGAAGGTATCTACATCAACCCGCAGACCGACTTTCTTCATGCATCGTTCCCTTCCTGAACGGTAGTGCGCAGGAAGTAGTCCAGCGTATCGGCGACGGTTTGCTTCATCTCGATGGTCGGCTGCCAGCCCAGCAGGCGGCGCGCGTTTTTGATGCTCGGCGTGCGGTGCTCGACGTCCTGGTAACCTTTACCGTAGTAGCTGCTGCTCTCCACATCCTTGAAACCGGCAAACGGCGGGAAGCGGTCGCGCAGCGGGTGGTTGTTGAAGCTTTCCAGCAGCATTTCCGCCAGCTCACGAATGCTCGCTTCGTTGGTCGGGTTGCCGATGTTGACGATCTGGCCGTCACACAGGCCGTCGCGGTTCTCAATGATGCGGAACAGCGCTTCGATGCCGTCGTTGATGTCGGTGAAGCAACGCTTCTGTGCGCCGCCGTCCATCAGTTTGATCGGCGAACCTTCTACCAGGTTGAGGATCAGCTGGGTGATGGCGCGGGAAGAACCGATGCGCGCGGCGTCCAGGTTATCCAGACGCGGCCCCATCCAGTTGAACGGACGGAACAGCGTGAACTTCAGGCCTTCTTTGGCGCCGTAAGCCCAGATCACCCGATCCAGCAGCTGTTTGGAGACCGAGTAGATCCAGCGTTGTTTGTTGATTGGCCCGACGATCAGACGCGAATGGTCTTCATCGAACTCTTTGTCGTCGCACATGCCGTACACTTCGGAGGTAGACGGGAAGATGATGCGCTTGTTGTATTTCACGCAGTCGCGAACGATCTTCAGGTTCTCTTCGAAGTCCAGCTCGAACACGCGCAGCGGGTTACGGGTGTATTCGATCGGCGTCGCGATCGCCACCAGCGGCAGCACCACGTCGCATTTCTTGATGTGATACTCGATCCACTCGGAGTGGATGCTGATGTCGCCTTCCACGAAGTGGAAGCGCGGGTTGTCGAGGAAGCGGCTGATGGCGTCAGAGCCGATATCCAGACCGTAGATGTCGTAACGATCGTCGCGCAGCAGACGCTCGGTCAGGTGGTTGCCGATGAAACCGTTGACCCCGAGGATCAGCACGCGGGTGCGGCGTTTCATCACGGCGTTGGGCTTGGCGGCCAGACGCACGTCGGTGACGATGCCCATTTCCTGCGCCAGGCGGCTACCCTGCACGTACAGGCCACTTTCGTTCTGCCCGGCGACGATTTCCAGCGCGCCTTCGCCACAGGCGATGACCAGCGGGGCGGTGCTCAGCACGGTGCCCGGTTGTTTATCGTGTTGGGTATCCAGCACGCGGGAACGCCAGACGATCAGCTTGCGCTGGCCGAGGTAGCTGAATGCCCCCGGGTACGGTTCAGTGACGGCGCGCACCAGGTTGTTGATCTCTTTGGCGGATTTGTGCCACAAGATCTCGCCGTCCGCCGCGGTGCGGCGCCCGAAGTAGCTGGCCTGAGACTCATCCTGCTTGGTAAAAGTGGCGGTGCCGTTCTTCAGCTTCGGCAGCTGCTCTTTCAACACGGCCTGTGCGGCTTCCAGCACTTTTTTGTGCAGCGTCAGCGCGGTGTCGTTGTCGGCAATAGCCACTTTCTGCTGGCCCACAATGTCGCCGGCGTCAGGGCGTTTCACCATTTTGTGCAGGGTGGCGCCGGTTTCGGTTTCGCCATTCACCAACGCCCAGTTCACCGGCGCGCGGCCACGGTAGCGCGGCAGCAGCGAACCATGCAGGTTGAAACCGCCCAACGGGGCCAGCGACAAGATCTCGTCGCTCAGCATGTGACGGTAGTAGAACGAGAAGATCACGTCCGGCTGCAGTTCGCGAATGCGATCAACCCACAGCGGGTGGTTCACGTCTTCCGGCGCATAGACCGGCAGATCCAATTCGGCGCCCAAACGGGCCACGGAGGAGAAGAAGTTGTTCTCACCTGGGTCGTCGGTGTGCGTGAACACAGCCTGCACGTCATAACCCGCCTCAGTCAGCGCTTTCAGACCTGCGCAGCCAATATCATGGTAAGCAAATACAATAGCTTTCATCATTCTTCTTCCTGAGTATTGTGGTCTTGCTGTACGCCGACCACTTTCTGAACAAAATAGCGAGGACGTGCGCGCACGTCGGTATAGATGCGGCCGATGTATTCACCCAGTAGCCCCATGCCGACAAACTGGGCGCCGATAAAGGTGAACAGGACGGCGAAAAGCGTGAACACGCCGCCGGCGGCCCATTCAGGACCGAGCAGCAGACGCAGCGCGATCAGCACCAGCGCCAACACGAACCCGGACAGCGCCACGATGCTGCCGACCACGCTGAGCAAACGCAGCGGCGTAGTGGTCAGACAGGTGATCAGGTCATACATCAGGTTGATCAGCTTCATCAGGCTGTATTTGGAGTCGCCGAACTCGCGCTCGGCGTGACGCACGTCGATCTCGGTCGTGCGACGGGCGAAGGTATTCGCCAGGATCGGGATGAAGGTGCTGCGCTCATGGCAGTGCAGCATCGCCTCAACGATATGACGACGGTAGGCGCGCAGCATACAGCCGTAGTCCCCCATCGATTTGCCGGTGGCGCGTTGAATCATCATGTTGATCACGCGCGAAGCGCTTTTGCGGAACCAGGAGTCCTGACGGTTGGCGCGCACGGTGCCCACCACGTCATAGCCCTCTTCCGCCACGCTGACCAGCCGAGGGATTTCCTCCGGCGGGTTCTGCAGATCGGCGTCAAGGGTAATCACCAGATCGCCGGTCACCTGATTGAAACCGGCCATGATCGCCGAATGTTGGCCATAGTTGCGGTTAAGCAGGACGGCAATCACGTGACTGTCCGGCTTTTCGGCCGCCGCGGTCAGCATGTCAGCGGAGTTGTCGCTGCTGCCATCGTCGACGAGAATGATTTCATAAGGTTGGGATAACTGCTTACAGGCGGCGGTAGTGCGCTCCAGCAACGCAGGCAGGCTTTCCTGCTCGTTGTATACCGGGATGACTATCGACACTTTTTTGATCGGTTCAACGCGAGACACGTAAAGACTCCACAACAGAAGACAAGGCATTGACCACGCGATCCACATCGGCGTCGGTCATATCAGGGAATAGCGGTAAGGTGCACAGCCGCGCCGAGTTCCATTCGGTATTCGGCAACGACAGCTGCGGATAGCGCTCACGGTAGAATTTCTGGGTGTGCGCCGCACGGAAATGCAGCCCGGTGCCGATGCCAACCTCTTTCAGGCGCTCCATCAGCTGGTCGCGATCGAGGCCGCAGCGCTCGGGATCGACGCGCACCATAAACAGGTGCCAGGCGTGGTCATGCGGATAATCCGGCACGCCCAACGGCTGGAACGGCGAGCCTTCCAGCGCGCTCAGGTAGCGCTGCGCCAGCGCCTTACGACGCGCGTTCAGCTCGGCGAAGCGCGACAGTTGCACCACGGCGATCGCCGCGTGAATGTCGGACAGGTTGTATTTGTACCCCGGCTCCACCACTTCGGCCTGCGGTTTGCGGCCCAGCTGCTGGCGATCGAAGGCATCGACGGCCAGGCCGTGGAACTTCAGGCAACGCAGGCGATCCGCCAGCGCATCGTCGTCGGTGGCGATCAGGCCGCCTTCGGCGCAGGTCACGTTCTTAATCGCGTGGAACGAGAAAATCGCCGTGCCGCGCGCGCCGACCCATTCGCCGTTGTAACGCGTGCCGACCGCATGGGCGGCGTCTTCGATTAACGGCAGACCATGGCGTTCGGCCACGGCGCGCAAAGCGTCCATCTGCAGGGGGGCGCCGGCATAATGCACCGGAACAATCGCTTTGGTTTTCGGGGTGATGGCAGCCTCAACGTCGGCGGCGCTGACCATCAAGGTCTCTCGGTCAACGTCGATCATTACCGGCGTAGCGCCCAGCAGTTCGATCATGTTGAGGGTGGAAACCCAGGTTTGGGAAGGGGTGATGACTTCATCGCCGGGCCCCACGCCCAGCGCCATCAAAGTGATGTGCATGCCCGCTGTGGCTGAACTGACGGCGATGGCGTGCTTACAGCCGAAGGTGGAACAGAAGTCGCTTTCCAGTTGCTGATTTTGCGGGCCGGTGGTGATCCAACCGGAACGCAACACTTTCTCTACCGCGGCGATTTCTTCATCGCCGATGGCTGGACGAGAGAAAGGTAAAAATTGATCCATAGTTAACCCCAAACGTATCGAACTGCTTTTGATGACACTGTAAATCCCTTTCGTTTAACGAATATTAAACGCCAGAGAAGAATCGTTTCCGTGGATTAACTGCCAATGTAAGGCCGCAAGCTTAACTAAACCTTAAGACGAGACTTGTCATCAGTGGGAGAACTGATAGGAAGGTGCCGTCATCATTAATTTAATTTTATTATGTAAATCAATTTCTTATATTTTTTAATAATTACTTACGTATTTTATTTTTGCCGAATCAAGCGTAGCACGTCATCGACGTTTTTCAAGAAAATCGGTATGAAAATGAGAGACCGCACAATATTCGCCGATGCTTATCTGACTATTTATATTCACTATGTTTAGTTTCCGTTTACGTTGCGCCCCGCCGACCGGGTTAATTAAGCCGTGCGGGTCATGATCCAACGCTGGTCCCCGACCCATTGCAGCTGGAAATCCACTTCATAAATCTGCGACAGCAGCGCGGGCGCCATCACTTCACGCGTGACGCCCTGCGCCACCAGCCGGCCGGCATGCAGCAACCAAACCCGATCGGCCTGCTGCAGGGTGTGATTCAGATCGTGCGCGCATACCAGCGCGCTGCGCCCGCTCTGGCAGAATTCGCGCAGCAGGCGATCCAGCGCGACTTTCTGCGCCACATCCAGGCTGTTGGTCGGCTCATCCAGCAACAACAGGCGGCTGTGCGGATTGACGCTGGGCCACACCTGCAGCAAGACCGCCGCCAGCCGCACCCGTTGCCATTCGCCTCCAGAAAGCTGCGTCAGCATGCGTGACAGCTTATCCACCAGCTTCAACCGCCGGCACAGATAGAGGATGGCGTGCTCCACATCGGTTTGCGTCGCCGCCGCAGGCCGGTGCAGCGCCAAATACTGAAACACCGGCATCAGCGACACCGGCGGCTGTTGCTGGCTGAGGTAACCGCGCCGGGATGCCAGTTCGCTCCCCGGATAATCTGAGAGCGCGCGTCCGTCCAGACGAACCTCGCCCAGCCCCGGCAGCATGCCCGCCACCCGCGCCAGCAGAGTGCTCTTCCCGGCGCCGTTTGGGCCGATCAGGTGAACCTGCAACCCGCCGTCAATCTGTGCCGAAAAAGGCGCCAGGCGCCCCGCCACCCCAACCTCAACGAGTTGCAGCATCCGTCTTACCCTGCCAGCGCTTGTTTCACCGCCGCCACCAGCGCCGGATCTTCCGGCGTGGTGTCAGGCGAGAAGCGCTGGATCACCGTGCCGTCGCGCGCGATGAGGAATTTCTCGAAGTTCCACAAAATATCGCCGGCGTGCTTCGGCGCACGCCCTTTGCTGGTCATCCGCGCCAGGAACTCGCTGCCCTGCGGCGCGACAGCAGCCGGCTGCGCGGCAATCAGCGCCTGATACAGTGGATGACGGTGTTCGCCGTTCACCTCAATCTTGGCGAACATCGGGAATTGCACGCCGAAAGTGCCGCGGCAAAACGCCAGGATCTCTTCGTTGCTGCCCGGCTCCTGCCCCAGGAATTCATTGGACGGGAACCCCAGCACTTCCAGCCCCCGATCGCGATAGGTTTCGTACAGCGCTTCCAGCCCTTCATATTGCTTCGTCAGGCCGCACTCCGAGGCCACGTTGACCACCAGTAGCACCTTGCCCTGATAGGCCCCCAGCGTGGTAGCCTGATTTTCGATGGTCTGTAACGGCAGGTTATAAATTGGATTGCTCATCGGTTGTCATCCTGTAGTTTTTTAATGGCAGGTGAATGAAGAAAACTACCTTACGCCTTTTGCCCGGGTCAGTAACCAGATAAATAGCGGCGCTCCCAGCGTAGCGGTCACCACGCCGATCGGCAGTTCGGCCGCCAGCAGCGCAACGCGGGCGATCACATCGGCCACCAGCAACACGCCGGCACCCGCCAGCGCGCAGGCCGGCAACAGATAGCGTTGGTCGGTCAGGCCGGTGAGCCGCAAAATATGCGGGATCACCAGCCCGACGAAGCCGATCACCCCGGCGAGCGCCACGCTGACGCCCACCAGCCAGCCGATCGCCAGCACCAGCAGGTTGCGCCACAGATGCAGCGACAGCCCGAGCTGCCGCGCCTGCACCTCGCCCAGCGCCATCAGGTTAAGCGCTCGCCCCTGGCCGCACAGCCACAGCAGCACCGGCAGCAGCGCCAACACCAGCCACTTTTGGCGCCAGTCGACGCCGCCGAAGCCCCCCATCATCCAGTACATCAACTGCCGCAGATCGAGACTGGTGCTGAAATAGACCGCCCAGGTCATCAGCGCGCTGCACACGATGCCCAGCGCCACTCCCACCAGCAACAGCCGCGTATTGGTCAGGCGGCGCCGGCGAGCGAAGCCCAGCAGCAAGAACGTCATCGCCAGCGCGCCTGCTATCGCGGCGGCGCTCATCAGCGCTACCGGCAGCAAACCGTGGCCCAGCAGCACCGTCAGCACCAGCGCGACGCCGGCGCCGTTCGCCACCCCCAGCAGGCCAGGTTCCGCCAACGGGTTTTCAAACAGCGCCTGCATCACCGCCCCGGCTACCGCCAGGGCTGCGCCGACCAACATCACCGCCAGCGCACGCGGCAATCGCAGTTGCCAGACGAACAGCTGCGCCCGATCGCTGAACCATTCTGACGGCCATATCCATCGATCGCCGGCGCAAAGGCTAAACAGCAATGCCAGCACCACGCCCAGCGCCAACAGAATGACCTGGCGTTTATCGCGGTAACGTTGATGTTGCAACAGTAAGGTGAAGGTACGGCTGGTTGGCATGGCGCGGCGATTCCCTGCCGGCCGCTGTCGTGGCCGGATAATTGACGTCTGAGTCAAATATTAGGGGGTTAACGCCGCAAGGGGAAGCCTTGCGTAAGCGATGGCGCAGGAAAGCAGCGGCTGGCCCTGCCCGTCATCGCCAGGATGATGGCAAAACCAGCCGCCGATAAACTCAGGGGTTAACGATGCTGACCGGGGTTGCCCTGCGGATAGGGCCGGCCGCGGCCGTCATCGCGCCGGTCATGGTCGCCGCGATCGTCATGGCGGCCATCATGATCACGATTATCGCGATCGCCGTGGAAAGGATTGCCGCTGCGCGCCGGCTCGCGATGCTCATAGCCACGCGGCGGCGAAGGCTGCCAGCGCCCGCCGTCCCAGTACAGGCCGCGCGCATTTCGCTCCCCCAAACCGCGGCCCTGGTGTGCATGCCACCATTGCGGGGGACGCCAGTCGTAGCCATCCCAGTAGTAACCACGGCGGTCCTGATCCCCCAAATGCAGGGAAACGCCCGGCACGTTGATATCGACGGAGACATCGGCCTGTGCCGCCAGCGGCAGCAACAGAGGGAAACACACCAGCAACAGGATCTTTTTCATTTTGCCTTCTCACTCTATTTTTCTTGCTGCAGTGGTTATATCAGTGCGCTTATTTAGCGACTATCTCACCGGTGCCTATTTTCAGATCGTTTTCGACGGCCTTACACAATCCCGACACTGTTTGCCGACGTCTTTAATTATTATTGCCTCTGCCAAGGCTTAACGAATAACTGACATCGCTTAAGCGGCGCGACAATGATAATTAAACGGATCCCCACCGGAGGATAATAAGATGATTAAACGACTCGGTATGCTGCTGGCCGTGGTCGCCCTGGCCTCAACCCTTAGCGCCTGTTGCTGGGGCCCTCACGGAGGCGGCGGCCACCGTGGCGATGGCCCTGGCCATTATTACGGCCGTTATTGAAGTGAGAAATAAAAGCCACGCATTACATGAAATAAGATATAAGAATATTCCGTAATTAATGGCAATAATTTTCGCCGTGCCGACTTAACGGCTCAATGGAGTCATGTCTTATCGATTAGGAATAAACTGAATTTTGTCCCAGAAAAGAAAAAGGCCGCGCAAGCGGCCTTTTTTGATGTCACGTCACTCACCCTTTCGGGCTGGCGTTTTCTACCCGGCTTTTCAGCTTCTGCCCCGGACGGAAGGTCACCACGCGGCGCGCCGTAATCGGAATGTCTTCGCCGGTCTTCGGGTTACGCCCCGGACGTTGGTTCTTGTCACGCAGATCAAAGTTGCCAAAACCCGACAGTTTTACCTGTTCGCCATTCTCAAGGGCCCGACGGACCTCTTCAAAGAACAGTTCCACCAGGTCTTTGGCGTCCCGTTTGCTAAGCCCAAGCTTCTCAAACAGGTGTTCTGACATTTCAGCTTTAGTAAGCGCCATAGGTTCAATCCCTCAAGGATGCTTGGAATCGCTGTTTTAGAGCCTCTACGCATTTTGCAACGGTAGCGGCTATCTCCTCTTCTTCCAGTGTACGAGCGGTATCCTGCAATACCAGACTGATAGCCAGGCTCTTGTCACCTTCTGCCACGCCCTTGCCACGGTACACGTCAAACAAGTTTACGCCAACTACCTGATTTGCGCCAACTTTCTTACACTCGGCCAAAATATCTTCTGCGGGGACGTTTTCAGCCACCACAATGGCGATATCACGGCGGTTTGCCGGGAAGCGCGAAATCTCCCGCGCCTGAGGCACGGCGCGGCTCGCAAGCTTGTTCCACTCCAGTTCAAACACCACGGTGCGGCCGTTAAGATCCAGTTTACGTTCAAGTTCCGGGTGAACCACACCGATGAAACCAACGCGTTCGCCGTGCAAATAAATCGCCGCACTTTGCCCTGGATGCAGGGCCGGATTGGCTTCCGCCCGGAACTGAATTTCGGATAATTTACCGGTCAGCTCGAGGACAGACTCCAGATCCCCTTTTAAATCATAGAAGTCGACGGGCTTGCGCGCCAGATCCCAGTGTTCATCGTGCGTATGGCCGGCGATCACGCCCGCCAGCATGACGTCCTGACGGATACCCAGATCTGCCGCACTATCAGGCACAAAGCGCAGGCCGCTTTCGAACAGGCGCAGGCGCGTCTGCTGGCGGTTCTGGTTGTACACCACCGCGGACAGCAAACCGGTCCACAGCGACAGACGCATCGCCGACATTTCGACCGAAATCGGGCTCGGCAGGATCAGCGCTTCTTCATTCGGGTGCAGCAGCGCCTGCACTTTCGGATCGACGAAGCTGTAGGTGATCGCTTCCTGATAACCGTGATCGACCAGCATGGTCTTCACGCGCTTGAGCGTCAGATCGGCTTCGCGATGCTGGGTCATCACCAAATCGGCGCGCACCGGCACATCCGGAATGTTGTCGTAGCCGTAAACGCGCGCCACTTCTTCCACCAGATCCTCTTCGATCTCCATATCGAAACGCCAGCTCGGCGCGACCGCTTGCCAGCTGTCGCCCTGTTCGGTCACCTGGCAACCCAGGCGGCGCAGAATGTCGCTGACCTGCTCGCTCGGCACCACGTGGCCGATCAGGCGATCCAGCTTCTCGCGGCGCAGCGTGATGGTGGCGCGTTTCGGCAGTTCATTCTCGTGAGTCACGTCGATAATCGGGCCGGCCTGGCCGCCGCAGATGTCGAGCAGCAGGCGCGTGGCGCGCTCCATGGCTTTGTACTGCAGCGCCGGATCGACGCCGCGCTCATAGCGGTGAGAAGCATCGGTGTGCAGGCCGTGACGGCGCGCGCGGCCGGTGATCGACAGCGGGCTGAAGAAAGCGCACTCCAGCAGCACGTCCTGGGTTTCGCCGTTGACGCCGGAATGCTCGCCGCCGAAGATGCCGCCCATCGCCAATGCTTTTTGGTGATCGGCGATCACTAAGGTGTCGGCGTTCAGTTTGGCTTCGTTGCCGTCCAGCAGCGTCAAGGTTTCCCCTTCTTCCGCCATGCGTACCACGATGCCGCCGTCGATGCGGCTCAGATCGAAAGCGTGCATCGGCTGGCCAAGTTCCAACAGCACATAGTTGGTGACGTCGACGACGGCATCGATAGAACGGATACCGCAACGACGCAGTTTTTCACGCATCCACAGCGGGCTTGGCGCCTTGACGTCGATGCCTTTCACCACGCGGCCCAGATAACGCGGGCACGCCTGCGGCGCGTCAACGCGGATCGGCAGCGTGGCGTCAATCGTCGCGGGCACCGGGCTCATGTCCGGTTCGGTCAGCGCAACCTGGTTCAGTACGCCCACGTCACGCGCGACGCCGATGATGCCCAGGCAGTCGGCGCGGTTCGGGGTGACGCTGATCTCGATGGTGTTGTCGTTCAGTTTCAGATAGTCACGGATGTCGGTGCCGATCGGCGCATCCAGCGGCAGTTCGATAATGCCGTCATGATCGTCGGAAATGCCCAGCTCGGAGAACGAACACAGCATGCCTTCCGAAGGTTCGCCGCGCAGTTTGGCGGCCTTGATTTTGAAATCGCCCGGCAGCACCGCGCCCACGGTGGCGACCGCCACTTTCAGGCCGGTGCGGCAGTTCGGCGCGCCGCAGACGATGTCGAGCAAGCGATCGCCGCCCACGTTAACTTTAGTGACGCGCAGTTTATCGGCGTTCGGGTGCTGACCGCACTCGACAACCTCACCCACCACGACGCCGTTAAACGCGCCGGCAACCGGATCCACGCCGTCCACTTCCAAACCGGCCATGGTGATTTGATCGGATAATGCTTCGCTGCTGATGGCCGGGTTTACCCACTCGCGCAACCAGAGTTCACTGAATTTCATGTGATATTCCCGCCTTACTTAAACTGTTTGAGGAAACGCAGATCGTTTTCGAAGAATGCGCGCAGGTCGGTGACGCCGTAACGCAGCATCGTCAGGCGCTCCATGCCCATACCGAAGGCGAAGCCGGAGTAAACTTCCGGATCGATGCCCACGTTGCGCAGCACGTTCGGATGCACCATGCCGCAGCCCAGCACTTCCAGCCATTTACCGTTTTTACCCATCACGTCCACTTCGGCGGACGGCTCGGTGAACGGGAAGTAGGACGGACGGAAACGAACCTGCAGGTCTTCTTCAAAGAAGTTATTCAGGAAATCGTGCAGCGTGCCCTTCAGGTTGGTGAAACTGATGTCTTTATCGACGATCAGCCCTTCCATCTGGTGGAACATCGGGGTGTGAGTCTGATCGTAGTCGTTACGATAAACGCGGCCCGGCGCAATGATGCGGATCGGCGGTTGCTGGTTCTTCATGGTGCGGATCTGCACGCCGGAGGTCTGAGTGCGCAGCAGGCGCGTAGCGTCGAACCAGAAAGTATCGTGGTCGGCGCGCGCCGGGTGATGCCCTGGAATGTTCAGCGCGTCGAAGTTATGGTAATCGTCTTCAATCTCCGGGCCGGTAGCGACGGAGAAGCCCAGCTCGCCGAAGAAGGTTTCGATGCGGTCGATGGTACGGGTCACCGGGTGCAGGCCGCCGTTTTCCATGCGACGGCCCGGCAGGGAGACGTCGATGGTTTCAGCCGCCAGGCGCGCGTTCAGCGCGGCGCTTTCCAGCGCGTTCTTGCGCGCGTTCAGGGCGTCTTGCACCTCTTGCTTGGCCTGGTTGATCACCGCGCCGGCCGCCGGACGGTCTTCCGCCGGTACGTCGCGCAGAGACTGCATCTGCAAGGTGAAATGACCTTTCTTGCCAAAATATTCGACGCGCACCAAATCTAACGCGGCAACATCCTGGGCATCTTCTACGGCTGCCTTGGCATTGGCAACCAGCTCTGCGAGATGTGGCATTGCTTTCCTCTTCCTCTGGCCGGGATGGCCCTAAGTAATTGTTATCTATTATTCGAACACGCCTTTGAGCAATCTTCAAAGACTTTTCAATGCGTTGCCGGCCAGGCGGCTCGCCTGCGCGGCGCAGGGCCGGCTGAGTACCCGCCGTTCTCACCGCAACGCTTTGCAAGGCGGGACGATGGCCAAAAACAAAAAAGCCTCCACGAGGGAGGCTTAGGCGCTACTTTTCGTTTCTTTTCTTACGCGCAAAGCCTCCTGAAATCAGGCGCTAAAGTAAAAAAAGAAACGAAAAATAGCTGCGTGCATGATTGCGGTACCTTGTCGATGATTGTCCACCAGTGATATAGCGGCGGGCAATGAAAGTCAATATTTGTCGCTGAAAACAAAGATTAAAAGAGGGAGCAAGCTCCCTCTTCTACTGACTTACGCCAGAGCTGCTTTCGCTTTCTCAACCAGTGCGCCGAAGGCCACTTTGTCGAAGACTGCGATGTCAGCCAGGATCTTACGGTCAATTTCGATCGAGGCTTTTTTCAGGCCGTTGATGAACTTGCTGTAAGACAGACCGTTCTGACGAGCAGCTGCGTTGATACGTGCAATCCACAGCTGACGGAACTGACGCTTACGTTGACGACGGTCACGGTAAGCATACTGACCTGCTTTGATTACTGCCTGGAAGGCAACACGATATACGCGCGAACGGGCACCGTAGTAACCTTTCGCCTGCTTCATGATTTTCTTGTGACGTGCGCGTGCAATTACACCACGTTTTACGCGAGCCATATGCTCTCTCCTAAAGTCTTATTCTAAATTCAAAAAAAATGGCTTATGCGTACGGCAGGCACGCGGTAACCAGGACCAGATCGTTTTTAGACACCATGCCTTTCGGACGCAGGTGACGTTTACGCTTGGTTGCTTTTTTGGTCAGAATATGACGCAGGTTGGCATGTTTACGCTTAAAACCACCGCTGCCGGTTTTTTTGAAGCGCTTGGCTGCACCACGTACAGTTTTAATCTTTGGCATTTTAATTAAATCCACTTCGCATTGTTAAACAACGAATCAGTTGGGCGAATAAAACCCACACAGCGCAAGCGCCGCGCGGGTTCCATTACTTGTAAGCCTTACTGTTTCTTCTTAGGAGCGAGCACCATAATCATCTGGCGGCCTTCGATCTTCGTAGGGAAGGACTCGACCACTGCCAGATCCATATCTTCACACAGGTCTTTACGGACGCGGTTAAGCACTTCCATGCCGATCTGCTGGTGCGCCATCTCACGCCCGCGGAAACGCAGGGTGATTTTGGCTTTATCGCCATCTTCCAGAAAGCGAATCAGGTTGCGTAGTTTGACCTGATAGTCGCCATCATCGGTGCCAGGACGGAATTTGATTTCCTTGACCTGGATAACTTTTTGCTTCTTCTTCTGTTCTTTCGTCGACTTGCTCTTCTCGTAGAGGAATTTGCCGTAATCCATGATTCGGCAAACTGGCGGTTCGGCATTTGGGCTGATTTCTACTAAATCAACGCCCGCTTCCTCAGCTTTTTCAAGAGCTTCATTCAGACTGACAATACCAATCTGCTCGCCATCGACGCCGGTTAGGCGAACTTCTTGCGCGCGAATTTCTCTGTTAATGCGATTAGGACGCGCCGGTTGAACTCGTTTTCCGCCTTTAATACTTTATTCCTCCAGTTGATGAAGACTACGGCTGCGAATCTCTTTCAGCAGCTTGTCTACGACTTCGTTTACGTCCAGGCTTCCCAAGTCTTTGCCACGGCGGGTACGAACGGCAACTTTGCCTGCTTCGACCTCTTTGTCACCGCACACCAACATGTAAGGGACTCGACGTAAAGTATGTTCGCGAATTTTAAAGCCAATCTTCTCATTTCTCAAGTCCGCTTTCACGCGAATACCTGCATCCTGCAGTTTTTTGGTCAATTGCTGGACGTAATCAGACTGGCTATCGGTGATATTCATCACCACCACCTGCACCGGGGCGATCCAGGTCGGGTAGAACCCGGCGTATTCTTCGGTAAGGATACCGATGAAACGTTCCATGGAGCCCAAAATGGCGCGGTGAATCATTACCGGCACGACGCGATCGTTGTTTTCGCCAACGTACGATGCGCCCAAACGGCCCGGCAAGAAGAAATCGAGCTGCACGGTACCACATTGCCATGCGCGATCCAAACAATCATGCAGGGTAAATTCAATTTTCGGTCCGTAGAAGGCGCCCTCACCCGGCTGATATTCAAACGGAATGCCGTTCTCGGTCAGCGCGGCGGCCAGGTCTTCTTCCGCACGGGTCCACATGTCGTCGGTGCCGATGCGTTTTTCCGGGCGCGTGGACAGCTTGACGGCGATCTTGTCGAAGCCGAAAGTGCCGTACACGTCATAGACCATGCGAATGCATTCGTTCACTTCGGCGCGCACCTGCTCTTCGGTACAGAAGATGTGGGCGTCATCCTGCGTGAAGCCGCGCACGCGCATCAGGCCGTGCAGGGAACCCGAAGGCTCGTTGCGGTGGCAGCTGCCGAATTCGCCCATGCGCAGCGGCAAATCGCGGTACGACTTCAGGCCCTGGTTGAAGATCTGCACGTGACCCGGGCAGTTCATCGGCTTGATGCAGTATTCGCGGTTTTCCGACGCGGTGGTGAACATGGCGTCTTTGTAGTTTTCCCAGTGGCCGGTTTTTTCCCACAGCACGCGGTCCATCATGAACGGACCTTTCACTTCCTGGTACTGGTACTCTTTGAGCTTCATGCGCACGAAGGCTTCCAGCTCGCGGAAGATCGTCCAACCGTCGTTGTGCCAGAACACCATGCCCGGCGCTTCTTCCTGCATATGATACAGGTCGAGCTGTTTGCCGATCTTGCGGTGATCGCGCTTGGCCGCTTCTTCCAGGCGTTGCAGGTAGGCGTTCAGCTGCTTCTTGTCTGCCCAGGCGGTACCGTAGATACGCTGCAGCATTTTGTTTTTGCTGTCGCCGCGCCAGTAAGCGCCGGAGGTTTTCTGCAGTTTGAAATGGTGGCAGAAACGCATGTTCGGCACGTGCGGACCGCGGCACATGTCGACGTATTCTTCGTGGTGATACAGGCCCGGACGATCGTCATGGCTGATGTTCTCATCCAGGATCGCCACTTTATAGATTTCGCCGCGCTCAGCGAAGGTGTCGCGGGCTTCTTGCCAGCTGACCTTCTTCTTGATGACGTCGTAATCCTTATCGGCCAACTCGTGCATCCGCTTTTCCAGCAGATCCAGGTCTTCCTGCGTCAGGGTGCGATCGATGTCCACGTCATAATAGAAACCGTTGTCGATCACCGGACCGATCGCCATTTTGGTATCCGGCCACAGCTGCTTGATCGCATGACCCAGCAGGTGCGCGCAGGAGTGGCGCATGATTTCCAGACCGTCTTCGTCTTTGATGGTGATGATGGCCAGCTGCGCATCTGATTCGATCAGATCGCCGGCGTCGACCAGCTCGCCGTTGACACGGCCGGCGATACAGGCTTTCGCCAGGCCAGGGCCAATATCGCGCGCGACATCCATCGGGGAAACGGGGTGGTCGAAATGACGCTGACTTCCGTCAGGAAGGGTAATAACAGGCATTAATAATTCCTTATCTACAGTGGTGACCCACACGACAGATCACATGCAGTACGAAAATTGGATTTTGGGTTTGGTCAGCCAGGTTTCAGATCTCGCCCACAATTGCCAGATTGAAACCTCACTGGGTATACAGAATGGAACGCATACCTTCTCAGCCGCATTCGGCTAAGCGAATAGTATCACTAAAATTGTTCCGGATAAATAAAGCGCCGCCGCCCTCACACTTTCGCTCTATCCGGCGCAAACACGCCTTTCAGGTAGCTAAGGGTGGCCAGCAGGCACAGGCCGTAGCCCAGCAGTTCGCATCCCTCTTCCACCATGTTTTTCACCACCCGGTTGTAACCGTCCAGCATCAGCGTTTGCCACAGCGCGCTCATGCCGAACAGGCGTGAAAACACCAGGATGCACAGCAGGCCGGCGCACATCATGCCGTAGCCGGGGTGCGACACGATATAGACCAGGCCGCGCGCCGTAGCCGCAATATGCCTTGCGGCATGCCACAGACAGGCCAAGGCGACCGCCAGCGCGAACCACACCCAGGCGCCGTGCCACAACGCATCGAAAGCGAAGTCCATCTCGCGGATCAGCATGCAGAGAAAGAAGCCGCCAACCAGCAGCCAGGCGGAACGACGCTCGGCCTGTCGCCGAGCCGCGGCAAAGAAACCGCCGGAGATGGCGAGCAGCAACAGCTCCTGCGCCGCTTCGGTCAACGAAGTTTCATGCACGAAGTTATGCAGCCAGTGCACATCGATAAACACCAGGCCGACCAATGCCGCCATGAAGGCGGCGGAAAGCGCGAATGCGCCGATTTTCCCCAGTAAAATATGCAGTTCTTGTTTCATAATCACACTCATTATTATTTACAGCGCATCTATGGTATCCACCTGTTCTCAGGGATCGTGGCAATTGATGCCTAATGCCCTGCGCCGCGCGAAAGGTGGTCGTTAATTACGCCGAAACAATAAAAACCCCGGCACCTGGGCCGGGGTAAGGCCAGTCTTTCCTGGCAGTCACTTCATCGTCGTCAGTATTCCAGGCTCTCATCCCTATATCATCGAGACGCGCAAAGGAGCCTGAAGATTACGCCTGCGCAGGTGATACCGCGATACGGCGGACATTGGTGTTAACGCCCCACAAGCCGGCCAACGCACTGACCACTGCGCCAATCAACAGCGCAAAGAACGACCACAATGCGGCCCGCGACAATTCGTCCGCAGCAGCGGCAGCCTGTTCGCGCGCCTTCTGTTTCAGCTCCACATACTCCTGTTCTGCCTGATTGATTTTTGCTTCGGCGTCATCCAAACGCTGATTAACCAGCTGCGCAGTTTTATTTTTGGCTTCGACCAAATTCTTCACCGTCTGGTCCACTTCCTGCGGCGTCATATCGGTATTTTCCGCCAAGGCCTTTTTCAGGGCGTCTTGATCCACATCTTGCGAGATGGCCTCACCCTGTTTTTTAAGCTTGGCGACCAGTTGATTAATAATGGCGTCGCTATTGTCAGGCTGAAGTGCCAGAGCTTTCACTGCGTCCGCCAAATCAGTTTTGGCCGCATTCAACTGCTGTTGCATGAATTCAGGCTGCAATGACGGGATACCGCTTTTTTTAAGCGCCGTAACCACATCGCCTTGCAGCTGTTCAGGTTCCAAGGTTGTGTCAATGCCCAACTTGTCAAACACTTTACCGCCGGCGTCCGCCAATCCGGATGCCCCTTTGCCAATCGCTGAACCGGCGCCGGAGAGCAAGCTGCCGGAGGTCGAAGCGATAGCGCCCAGCGCATTGCCGGTCGCCTTCACGGCAGACCCGACCAGCATCCCCCCCAGCACCGCCGCCACAATCAGTGAGGTCGCCCATACCAGGAAGCCATGAATAAGTCCGTCATTAGCAGCCAAACGCCCGGCAATAAAAGCGCCGGCGGCCAAACTAATAATGATTGAAACAGCGGACCAAATCACTACGGTGGTACCGGCGCCGTTTATCGGATCGTCTGATGTCGGATCCACGATGGAGAATCCAAGACTGGTGCCTAACGTCGACAGCAACAGTGAAACAGCCAATACGGTGATCACGCCGCCGATGACGCTGCCCCAGGAGATTTTTTTCGCTGCTACCCATTCTTTTGCCACTTCCATAGTAAAACTCCTTTTAAGTTTTCGATTATAAAGAAATGCCAGAAAGCCTTACCATTATAGACTCGCTTCATCGATCAGGCGGTTAAAGGGTGAAAACAGTTAAAAATAATTAATGATAATGACTTCAGACGTGCGTTTACTTTCAGCGGCGCTACGCTGACAGGCCGCCTTAGCGTCACTATTCTTACGCTATCCACCAATGAACAAGGTCTTAGCGCACAACATGAACCGGTTACTCGCAGCCCTCATCGTGGCGTGCGCAGCATTGGCGACGTTATATGGGCTGGTGCATTTTGGCGCACGTTCGGTGCCGCGCGCGATTGCGGTCAACGAGGCGCCGCTGGGGTGTGAGGATGAATCTGAGCTCGCCGGCGAGTGCGGCGATGACGATGAGTCTCCCGCCGACGAATTTCGCCGGCCGGCGATGCTGAACGCCCGGGCCGACGGTTAATTAACGTTACGAGCTATCCCCATTGCCGCCAGGCGTACGGCAGGCTAGGCTGTTCAGCTCATGGGCCGCCGTTTGGCGGCTTGAACGTTGCACAGGGAGTCTATTTTATGACGGGTATTTTGCAGTTATTCCAGGCCATCGGACTGGGTTTGGTGCTGCTGTTGCCGCTGGCCAACCCGCTGACCACGGTGGCGTTGCTGCTCGGATTGTCCGGCAATATGACGCGCGAAGAGCGTAATCAGCAGTCGCTGATGGCCTCGGTTTATGTGTTCTGCATCATGACGGTGGCGTTTTACGCCGGGCAGGTGGTGATGAACACCTTCGGCATTTCGATCCCCGGCCTGCGCATCGCCGGCGGCCTGATCGTCGCCTTCATCGGTTTTCGCATGCTGTTCCCGCAGCAGAGCCCCGAAGACGCGCCGGAGGTGGAGAGCAAGTCGCACGAGCTGCGCCACAAGACGTCGGCCAACATCGCCTTCGTGCCGCTGGCCATGCCGAGCACCGCCGGGCCGGGCACCATCGCGATGATCATCAGCTCGGCGTCGAGCGTCAAAGCGAATTCGCTGGGTTTTGAACCCTGGGTGTTGGCCGTGGCGCCGGTCGCCATCTTCCTGACGGTCGCGGTGATCCTGTGGGCCTGCCTGCTCAGTTCTGGCGCCATCATGCGGTTGGTCGGGAAAAGCGGCATCGAGGCGATCTCGCGCCTGATGGGGTTCCTGCTGGTGTGCATGGGCGTTCAGTTCATCATCAACGGCGTGCTGGAGATCATCTCCACCTATACACCGGCCGCCGCCTGACCATGAAAAACGGGCGCGACATCGCGCCCGTTGCCGTTATTTCCCCGCCGGCGCCTGCGCGCCCAAAATGCCCTCGCCTTCCGGCACTTCGGTAAAGCGACTGAGGATCTCGCTGTAGGTCTTGGCCGGATCCAAATCCGGGAACTGCGCCGGATAGATAAACTTCGCCAGATACTCCAGCCCGACGATGTTGTACGGGTGGTTGTAGAAGTTATGGTAGATACCGTAGAACCGCCCTTCCTTCACCGCCGACACCTGCGAGAACCCCGGGCGCTGTTTCATGCGGTTGAAGGCCTCATCCACCTGCTGCTGCGTCACGCCATAGCCGAACGGCACCGCGGCGTTAGTCTTGCTGGCCCACTGCGAGCCGGAAACGATGTAGGCATCCGGTTTCATGCTGATCACTTTTTCCAGCGCCACGTCGCCGGTCGCACCCGGCAGCAGCGCAGAACCGATGTTGCGCGCGCCGACCGCTTCGACCAACGCGCCCCAGCCGACGTGCGCATGGGTGAAGCAGCAGGATTCCAGGCCATTCAGACCGGCCTTGGCTTCGAAGAACACCAACGGTTTGGGTGCCACCGCCTGCGTTTTGGCCAGAATGGCCTGATAATGCTGCTGATAATAATCGGTATATTGCTTGGCTTCGCTTTCACGGTTGAGGGTTTCCCCCAACAGCGTCACGCTTTTCGGCGTGTTTTCCACCGGCTTGAGCATGGTATCGATAAACAGCACCGGCACGTTCAGCGCCTTCAGCTTATCCAGCACGCCGGTTTGGCTCAGCGAAGGCTTGGAGCGCAGTTGGGCGATCATCAGATCGGGGCGCTTGGCGATCACGCTCTCCAGATTCACTTCGCCTTTATCGCTGAATCCCATATCGATGATGTTTTTCGCCGCCGGCCATTTGCTCTGCAAGATTTCCCAGGTCGCCGCGTCGCTTTTCTTCAGCAGGTTATTCCAGGCCACCAGCCGGCCGAACGGGTTGGCGCGATCGAGCAGCGCCAGCGTGAGAATGTCGCGCCCGTCCTGCACCACGATGCGTTTCGGCTCCTGCGGGAGGGTGACCGTCTGGCCGGAGGTGTCGGTCAGGGTCAACGGATAGGTAGTGGCCATCGCCGGAGAGGCGAGTAAGGCGGCGCAAACCAGCGCCGGCAAAGTGATTCGACGGTGCACGAAAGACTCCTTAGTCATGACTACATTCAGGAAATACTAATGAGAATGGCTTGCATTATCAAAGATAACGCCCGGCATGCCGGCGATTAATTGCAAAGGGATGTGTAAAGGAAGGATAAGAGGCGCGCCGGAGCCGGCGCGCCCAGGGGATCATATCAGGCCGTAGATCAGCGCCGAGAGCGCGATCAGCCCCATCACCAGCACGAAGACGTTGCTCGCCGCGCGATATTGGCGCATGGCCGGCACCGCACGCACGGCGTACATCGGCAGGATGAACAGGATCGCCGCAATCAGCGGGCCGCTGATGGTTTCGATGATATGCAGCGCGCTGGGGTTCCACACCGTCGCCGCCCAGGTGAGCAGGAACAGCGACACCGCCGAAATGCGGTGCGTCATGCGCGAGCTGAGCGGCTTGCCGACCGCGCGCGTGACGCCGTCGATCAGGCTGGTCGCCCCTTCCGTCACCCCCAGCGAGGTGCCGAGATAGGATTTGGCCATCGCCAGCATCGCCATCACCGGGCCAAGGTAGGCGATCAGCGGGTTGGAGAACTTGTTGGCCAGCGTAGTCAGCACCGTGATGTTCTGCTCTTTCGCCTGCAGCATGTCTTCATGAGACAGGCTCAGCACGCAGCTGAACACGAAGAACAGCACGGTAACGCAGATCAGCACATAGCTGTAGCGCATGATGCGCGCGCAGCGGCGTTCCGCCTTGTCGCCGTACAGGCTCTTCTGGGTCGAGGCGAAGGAAGAGATGATCGGCGCATGGCTGAAGGAAAACACCATCACCGGCACAGCCAGCCACAGAGAATGCCACAACCCCGGCGTGTCGAAGCGGGTGGCGGCCAGGCCATGCACGAAGTTGGCGGTATTCCAGCTCGGCATCAGATAGAGCGAAATGCCCATCAGGAACACCAGCAGTGGGAACACCAGCATGCCCATCGCCGCCACGATGCTGTCTTTGCCGCGCAGCAGCACCAGATTGAGCACCACCACCACGGCCAGGCTCAGCCCGAGGCGCGGCAGCGGCGCCACGTGAAACTGATGGATCAGGAAGCTGTCCAGCGCGTTGGTGATCGAAATGCTGTACACCAGCACGATCGGGAAGAACGCCATCAGATACAGCACCATGATGATTTTGCCGGCCAGCACGCCGAAGTGTTCCACCACCACATCGTGAATGTTGCCGTCGCGGCTGGAACCGGAAAGCACGAAGCGGCTGAGCGCGCGGTGCGGCAAATAGGTCAGCGGGAAAGCGAACAGCGCCATCAACAGCAGCACCAGCGGGCCGTTCAGGCCGGCGTTGATCGGCAAGAACAACGTACCTGCGCCCACCGCAGTCGCATAGAGACCGAACATCCAGACGGTGTCGGTTTTGTTCCATTTGGCAGTCTGAGCGGCCGTCAGCGTGCCTGAATCGGGAGAAATCGTACTCATGAGACAGTCTACCTTAATCTGCGGCGACAACGATTGCGCCTAACGGGATATCCTTCTCCGCGAGTTTTTTAATAATAATCAGTGAATTAAAGCGATATTTCATACTTACGCCTGATGAAAGGACGGCAAAGGATAATGAAAAATCCGCTGCGGGTCTATGTTTTATCGGCTGAACGGACGATTTGCGAACACAATCTGCTGAAAAAGCAGGCGGCGGCAGAAAAACTAAGGGCCCCTTGCGGAGCCCTTAAACGGTTTACTTCTTCGCGTCCGGATGGTCCGGCACCTCGGCGCTGCCCATCTCCTTCTCATCGCGGATCATCGAGCGGTCTTTACGCACGTCGGCCACGTCGGAGGCGCTCACCGGTTTGGCGCTGTTGCCCCAGCTGGAGCGGATGAAGTTCACCACGTCCGCCACCTGCTGATCGTTCAAACGCCAGCCAAACGGCGGCATGGTGATGTTGGACACCGCGCCCTGCACCGCCGGCGTGGTGTTGCCGGTCAGCACGATGTGGATCAGCGAGGTCGCGTCCTCGGTCTGCACCACCGGATTGCCCTTCAGCGACGGAAAGGCGCGCTTGTAGCCCACGCCGTCGGTGCGGTGGCAGGCCGCGCAGTTATCAACATACAGGGCCGCGCCGGGCTTGCTGTCATTCCCGCGCCACAGATCCTTGGCCACGCTGTCTTCGACCGGCGCCGCCTGCTGCTTGCCGTCTTTCGGCGGCAGCGATTTCAGGTAGCGCGCGATGGCGGTCAGATCGTCGTCGCTCAGGTATTGCAGGCTGTGCTCCACGACGTCGCTCATGCCGCCGAACACGATGGCTTTGTCGTTACGGCCGGTTTTCAGGAACTCGGTCAGCTCGGCTTCGCTCCAGCTGCCCAGGCCGTCCTTGCGGTCGCCGCGCAGGCTGGAAGCCACCCACCCGTCGATCGGCGCGTTGCTCCCGGACAGGTAGTCGTCGCTTTCGCTGTTGCTCAACGCTTTCTCCTGCATGGTGATGCTGCGCGGGGTATGGCAGGCGCCGCAGTGGCCCAGGCCTTCCACCAGGTAGCGGCCGCGCTCAATCACCGGATCGGCCTTGGCGTCGGCGACAAAATCCGACGGCGACGGCGCAAACATGCCGCGCCAGATGCTCAGCGGCCAGCGCATCGACAGCGGCCACGGGATGTCGGAGTCCTTGTTGGCCTGCTCCACCGGCTGCACGCCGTGCATGAAATAGGCATACATGGCGCGCATGTCGTCCTCTTTCACCAGCGCGAACGACGGGTACGGCATCGCCGGGTACAGGGTGCTGCCGTTTTTGGCTACGCCCTTACGCACCGCGTTGTCGAAATCCTCGAAGCTGTAATCGCCAATGCCGGTTTTCTTGTCCGGCGTAATGTTGGTCGAGTAGATGGTGCCGATTGGCGTCTCCATCGCCAGGCCGCCGGCGAAGGTCTTGCCGTTCTTGCCATCGGTATGGCAGGCCACGCAGTCACCGGCGCGCGCCAGGTACTCGCCGCGCTTGATCAGCTCGCTGCTGACGGTGGCGTCCTGCGCCCAAACGGAGAAACTCACTGCACTGAGAACCAGTGCCGGTACAAATGCTTTCATCGTTCGCCGTCCTTATGCCTGCACCAATGGGCCTGGGTTTTTCAGATACTGCTCGCGAATGGCGCGGGCAGACCAATAAGCCAGCGCCGCCACGGTGCCGGTCGGGTTGTAGCCCAGCCCTTGCGGGAAGGCCGATGCGCCGATCGAGAACACGTTGTGCACATCCCAGCTCTGCAGATAGCGGTTGACCGCGCTGGTCTTCGGATCTTCCCCCATCACCGCACCGCCGTTCATGTGGGTGGTCTGGTAGCTGGTGGTATCGAAGTGGCTGTTGGCGTTTTTCGGGCTGCCGGCGATCAGTTTCGGGTTCATCGCCTTGGCGATCGGCGCCATCTTGTCGTACATGAACTGCGCCATCTTGATGTCGTTTTCCTGCCAGTCGAACGTCATGCGCAGCAGCGGCTGGCCGAACACGTTCTTGTAGTTGGGATCGAGATCCAGATAGTTGTTGCGGTACGACTGGTGCGCGCCGTGGGCGTCCATCGAGACGTGGTGGGTGTAGGCATCCGCCACCGCCGCTTTCCACTTGCTGCCCCAGGCCGGGGTGCCCGGAGGGGTCGGCAGGCCGGAGATCGGCTTGGTGCCCGCCTGGTTGACCCAGAACGGCGAACCGCCGACGAAGCCTTCTTTGGCGTGATCGAAGTTGTCGGCGTTGAAGTCATCCACGCCCACGCCGTTGCCGCCGGCGCCGATGAACGGGTTGGTGAAGACGTCTTTATCAAAGAACGCCTTGATGGTGGTCATGTTCTGGTAGGCGAAGTTGCGCCCGACCACGCCTTCGCCGGTCACCGGATCGTAAGGCTTGCCGATGCCGGACAGCAGCATCAGGTGCACGTTGTGGAACTGGAACGCGCCCAGGATCACCAGGTCGGCCGGCTGTTCAATCTCACGGCCCTGCGCATCGACGTAGTTCACGCCGGTGGCGCGGGACTTGTCATCGGTCAGGTTAACCTTCAGCACGTTGGCGTTAGTGCGCAGCTCGAAGCGTTTCTCCATGCGCAGCGCCGGCAAGATGTTGACGTTCGGCGAGGCTTTGGAATACATGTAGCAGGCGTAGCCGCTGCAGAAACCGCAGAAGTTGCACGGGCCCATCTGCGCGCCGTACGGGTTGGTGTAAGAGTCCGAGGTGTTGGCGGACGGCAGGTTGTAAGGGTGATAACCCACCTCCAGCGCCGCTTTTTCGAACAGCTGGGCGGAGTAGGTGTTTTTCTGCGCCGGCAGCGGGAAGTCGTCGGAGCGATCCGGCGCAAAGCGGTTACCGCCCTTCTGCGCCACTTTCTGCCCTTTGATGGTCCAGGCGGTGCCGGAAGTGCCGAACACTTTCTCCGCTTTGTCGAAGAACGGTTCCAGCTCGTCGTAGGTCACGCCGAAGTCCTGGATGGTCATGTCCTTCGGAATGAAGTTTTTGCCGTAGCGTTCTTCATAATGGCTGCGCATGCGCAGTTCGATCGGATCGACGCGGAAATGCACGCCCGACCAGTGCAGACCGGCGCCGCCGACGCCGGTGCCCGGCAGGAACGCCGCCAGCTGGCGGTAAGGCACCGCGGTCTGGCTGCTGTTGTGGCGAATGGTGACGGTGCTTTTCGACAGATCCTGGAACAGCTTGCGGCGAATGTTATAGGTCAGCTCGTCGATCACCTGCGGATAAGAACCGTCCGGGTAGGTGTCGCGCATCGGGCCGCGCTCCAGCGCCACCACGTTGAGGCCGGCCTCGGTCAGCTCTTTGGCCATGATCGCGCCCACCCAGCCGAAGCCGACGATCACCGCGTCTACTTTTTTCATTACCGTTGCCATGGTTAGCCCCTCTCCCCACGAATCGAGACCGGCGGGAAGGGATAACGCTCCCCTCGCTCAACCCAGTCCATAAAATCGGCGCGCGCGCCCGGAAAATTAATCAGCTTCCAGCCAACCATGTCTTTGTTGCCGCCATGGATCGGATCGCTGAAGAAACCTTCACGGGTGTTTTGCAGCAGATAGGAGAAGAACAGTTTCGACGGCAGTTGCTGGAACTCCGCCTCGCCGGACTCAAACTTTTGCAGCAGGGCGTCTTGCTGCGCGCCATCCAGTTCGGCGAAAGGCTTGCCGGCGGTTTTCTTGCTGTAGGCGTCGGCGTCTGCGATGCCGAGGTTGTAGATTTGCTTGGGCACCAGCGGCAGCTGGTAGCCCATTTCCTTCGGCACATCGGGGTTGAACGGCCCCTGCATGTACCAGATGGAACCGGTGGCGTACGGCGTGTTCATCTGGCGATCGATAAACTCCGGCACGCCGGCTTCCAGCGCGCCAGGGCCGCGTTCGTCGGCCGGGATCAGGCGCGCGACGGCGGCCTTGATGAAGGCCCACTCTTCCGGGGTGAAAAAGGTCGGTTGGTAATCGTTCTGCGTTGAAGTGTTCGAGGCAGCGACCGCTGGTGCTGGGGCCGTCAGCGCGCCAACGCCGCTGCCACCAATTACCGCCGCAGGAATTAAGGTCATCGATTTCAACAAGAAATCGCGCCGCGAATTGTTGGTTTTATGATTCGACATGTCACATTCCATCCAAAGATAGTCACAACTATTTAACCGCAACCTTGCGATCGATACGGGTTTTTAAAATAATTTGTTACTTATTTGTCTATTTATTGAAGGTCAGAATGCGAGCAAAAGCAAAAATGTTACCGGTAACTTATTGAATGAACGTAAAGATTTATCTGCTAACGTAAATTTAACTTTTTGTGCGGTTTTTCTGATAAGCGATGAGGAAATAACGAAAAATGAGAGGCGGGTCGCGCTAAAAACTGACGCCGAAAACAAAATCGGCCGCGTTCGGCGGCCGATTCAAAGGATGGGATTACTGCGACATCGCCTGATAAGCGGTGGTCACTTTCCATAAATAGCGCGGCGCCTGCGGTGCCGGGTGCTTTTTCTGGATGTGCTGATAAAACTCATCCGGACTCATCTGATTGATGCGATTAACCGCCACGCGCTTGTCCGAGGAGAAAGTGCGCAACATGGCGCCCGCCCCGTTCACATACGAAACGATGGTGGCGTAACGCAAAGTCTGTGGGTTGTTGATCCCGGCTAGCTGCTGGCTTTGAAGAATATTGATATAGGCCGTTCCCAGATCAATATTGACCGCCGGATCCTTCAGCTCACGCGAGCTGGGTTGCCCGCTTCGTCCTTTCATGCGATAGGCGTCGCGGCCGGCGGTAGAAGCCTTCAGCTGCATCAATCCCACTGCGTTCGAGGTGCTGACCACGTTCGGGTTAAACCCGGACTCCACCTGAATAATCGCTTTAATCAGCGTTTCGTCGACGCCGTAGTTGCTGGCGGCCTGACGAATGTAATCGTTATAAGCAACCGGGGTGCCTGTGCGGTTTACCGGTGCCTGCGGAGGGGGTTTTAACCAACCGCCGCGCGTTGTGCCACTGCCTGAAATATTGCTCGCCGTTTGCGGGTCTTTGGCGCACCCCGACAAAAGCAAAATTGCCGTAAGGCAACCTATTTTTGTTTTCACAGAATCCCTCACTCCTTTCAATGAGTTGCGTAGCATATACAACTTGTAAGGACACCTGCAGTAATTTTTTGGACTAATCTCAAGCTATCCATATACCAAGAGGTGATTTATGAGTCAATCTGCAACAAGCTGCTTTGTGGTGACTTTTCGCTATCAGGAAGCGGGACTGACCGACCTGGCCAAGCTGACCGGGCAATTGACCCGTGAAGGTTTTGTCACGTCGGTGACAGACGAAAATGGCGTTCATCATGAACTCGGCAGCAACAGTTTTGCGTTCATAACCGTTCTGGATCAAGAGGATGTGCAGCGTCTGGCGCAGGGGTTCGGGCAGTTGGCGTTGGGAAAACAGCCGGAGGTGGCGATCTGCACCTGTAAGGACTACCTTCAGCGGTTACATACTGATACATAAAATGCTATAACTCCCCGGACGGAATTATTTTTCAGTTGGAGAAATAGCCCCGCCGGCGGTGGGCAAGTGACGCTTGACTTCGCTTCAATTGATATTGATAATCATTTTCATTTGAACCAGGAGACGTCATCATGCCATTGATAACTTGCGCTTTTCGTCGCAGTCGCCCTCCCCGCGCTGCCGCACTGTTACGCCCCTTCACGCTCGCCTGTTTGCTGCTCGGCGCCGCTCTGGTCAGCCAACCCGCGCTGGCAGAAAAAAAGCTGCGCGTGGTGACCACTTTCACCATCATTCAGGATATCGCCCAGAACGTGGCGGGTGACGCCGCCGTCGTGGAATCCATCACCAAACCGGGCGCCGAGATCCACGATTACCAGCCCACCCCGCGCGATATCGTCAAAGCGCAGCACGCCGACCTGATCCTGTGGAACGGCATGAACCTGGAACGCTGGTTCCAGCGCTTCTTCGAGAACATCAAGCAGGTGCCGGCGGCGGTCGTGACCGAAGGCATCACCCCGCTGCCGATCCGTGAAGGGCCCTATAACGGCAACCCGAACCCGCATGCCTGGATGTCACCGAGCAACGCGCTGGTATATATCGAAAACATCCGCAAAGCGCTGGTGGCGCACGATCCGGCCAATGCGGAAACCTACAACCGCAACGCCAAGGCCTACGCAGAGAAAATCGGCGCGCTGGACGCCCCGCTGCGCGAACGCCTGGCGCGCATTCCGGCCGCGCAGCGTTGGCTGGTGACCAGTGAAGGCGCCTTCAGCTACCTGGCGCAGGACTATCAGCTGAAAGAAGTCTATCTGTGGCCGATCAACGCCGATGAGCAAGGCTCGCCGCAACAGGTCCGCCGGGTGATCGACGCGGTGCGCGCCCACCATATTCCGGTGGTGTTCAGCGAGAGCACCATTTCCGACAAGCCGGCCAGGCAGGTGGCGAAAGAGACCGGCGCCAAATACGGCGGCGTGTTGTACGTGGACTCGCTGTCCACCCGCGATGGCCCGGTGCCGACCTATATCGATCTGCTTAACACCACCGTGCAAACCATCGCCAAAGGATTCGATCAATGACCCATGAGCTGTTTGTCCGCCCTGAATTGAACGTGGACGACGTCACCGTGACCTACAACAACGGGCACACCGCCATTCATAACGCCAGTTTTACCCTGAGCGGCGGTTCTATCTGCGCGCTGGTGGGCGTTAACGGCAGCGGTAAATCGACGCTGTTCAAAAGCATCATGGGGCTGGTCAAGCCCACCAGCGGCCGGGTGTCGCTGAGCGACAAACCGGTGGCGGACGCGCTGAAAAAGAACCTGATCGCCTACGTGCCGCAAACCGAAGACGTTGACTGGAACTTCCCGGTGCTGGTGGAAGACGTGGTGATGATGGGCCGCTACGGCAAGATGAATTTCCTGCGCATTCCGTCGCGCGAGGATCGCTTGCGGGTCGACAAGGCGCTGGAGCGCGTCGGCCTCAGCGAGCTGCGCGGCCGGCAGATCGGCGAACTCTCCGGCGGTCAGAAAAAGCGCGTGTTTCTGGCGCGCGCCCTGGCGCAGCAGGGCACGGTGCTGCTGCTGGATGAACCTTTCACCGGCGTGGATGTGAAAACCGAGAATGCCATTATCGATCTGTTGCGCTCGCTGCGCGACGAGGGGCATCTGATCCTGGTTTCCACCCATAACCTCGGCAGCGTGCCGGAGTTCTGCGATCGGGTGATCCTCATCAACCGCACGGTGTTGGCCGCCGGCCCGACCGAAACCACCTTCACCCAGAGCAATCTGGAGCTGGCGTTCGGCGGCGTGCTGCGCCATATCAACCTCTCCGGCCCGGATCTGCACGACGACAACGATCCGCGCACCGTCACGGTGTTGACCGACGATGAACGCCCGGCGGTGTTCTATGGCCACACCAAGAGCGATCCGCCTGCCAACAGTCAGGCCAGGGAGAAACAATCCTGATGCTGGACCTTCTGCTGCAACCTTTCAGTTATAACTACATGGTGAAGGCCATCTGGGTCAGCGCCATCGTCGGCGCCGCCTGCGCGTTTCTGTCCGCCTACCTGATGCTGAAAGGGTGGTCGCTGATGGGCGATGCGCTGTCGCACTCGGTGGTGCCCGGCGTGGCCGGCGCCTATGCCCTCGGCCTGCCCTACGCCGCCGGCGCCTTCTTCACCGGCATGCTGGCGGCGCTGGCGATGACGCTGGTGCGCCACATCACCCGGCTGCGCGAAGACGCCATCATCGGCTTTATCTTCTCCACCTTCTTTGCCGTCGGCCTGCTGATCGTGTCGCTCAACCCCACCTCGGTCAACGTACAGTCGATCATCTTCGGCAATATCCTCGGCATCGCCGACGAAGACGTGCTGCAGGTGGAGATCATCATCGGCGTTTCGCTGCTGATCCTATGCCTGGTGTGGAAAGATCTGCTGGCGGTGTTCTTTGACGAAAGCCACGCCGTGTCGATCGGCCTGTCGCCGCTGAAGCTGAAGATCCTGTTCTTCACCCTGCTCAGCGCCTGCACCGTCGCCGCACTGCAAACCGTCGGCGCCATTTTGGTGATCGCCATGGTGATCACGCCGGGCGCCACCGCCTATCTGCTGACCGACCGCTTCAGCCGGCTGGTGATCATCGCTATCATCATCGGCGCATTGACCAGCGGCATCGGCGCCTACCTGAGTTTCTTCCTCGACGGCGCCACCGGCGGGGTGATCGTCACCCTGCAAACGCTGGTGTTCCTGGCGGCGTTCTGCTTCGCGCCGAAACACGGCCTGCTGGCGGCAAAACGTCGCGTAGCACAGTCACCAACCGGAGGCCGCTGATGGACACACTCTACCAACTGCTCAGCGAACCCTTCGCCTACCCGTTCATGCAGCGGGCGATCGTCGCCGCCATCGTCACCGGCGTGGTATGCGCCGTACTCTCCTGCTATCTGGTGCTCAAGGGCTGGTCGCTGATGGGCGACGCCATCTCGCACGCCGTCTTGCCCGGCATCGTAGTGGCGTTCGTCATCGGCATTCCGCTGGCGATCGGCGCCTTCCTCTCCGGCATTTTCTGCGCGGTGGCCACCGGCTACCTGAAAGAGAACAGCCGGGTGAAAGAAGACACGGTGATGGGCATCGTTTTCTCCGGCATGTTCGCCTTCGGCCTGGTGCTGTTCTCGCGCATCGACACCGACCAGCACCTGAGCCACATTCTGTTCGGCAACATGCTGGGCATCACCGACGGCGAGCTGAAGCAAACCCTGCTGATCGCCGGCTTCACCCTGGCGGTGGTGTTGCTTAAACGCAAAGACTTCATGCTCTACTGTTTCGATCCGCACCATGCGCGGGTGATTGGCCTACCGGTCAAGCTGCTGCACTATGGGCTGCTGTGTCTGCTGGCGATGACCATCGTCGCCTCGCTGCAGGCCGTGGGGGTGATCCTGGTGATCGCCATGCTGATCGCCCCCGGCATCATCGCCTTTATGCTGTGCCGCCGCTTCGATCGCATGCTGATGGTGGCGACGGTGGTGTCGGTGTTCTCTTGCGTGCTCGGCACGCTGATCAGTTTCCACATCGACGGCGCAACCGGGCCCTGCATCGTCATTGTGCAGGCCGTGCTGTTCGTTATCGCCTTACTGTACGGTAAACTGCGTCCGTTACAGCGTAACCAAACCGCCCTGGGCGACAGTTAAACGCCCTCCTCTGATGCGGCGGCGCTCTCCGCCGCATCCTGTTTCCTCTGCCCCCTTATCCGTTGTCATCAAGTTGCAACCGGTATTGCGCTTAAATTAATCAATAGGGTATATACTGTGAGCTGGCGGGATGCTGAAAAAATCGCCGCCTTTGACGCCGGCTGTGCGCCGCGTCGTGTTTTCACCACGGGAAAGACGCTAACCTAATGAATTATCAGGCAGCACAGAGGGGGAAATACCATGTGGCAAGCCGTTAGCCGTCTGTTAAGTGAACATCTTGGCAGCGCAGAGATACGCGAAAGGATTGAACTGCCCGGGGGCGACATTCACCCGGCGTGGCGCGTGAGTTACGGTGACAACGAGGTGTTCGTGAAATGCGACGCCCGTGAACAACTGCCGATATTCACCGCCGAGGCCGATCAGCTGGCGCTGCTGGCGCGCAGCAAAAGCGTGCGGGTGCCGGAAGTGTACGGCGTCGGCAGCGATCGCGACTACAGCTTCCTGCTGCTGGAGTATCAGCAGTTGAAACCCCTCGACGCCCATGGCGCCTACTGCCTGGGGCAACAACTGGCGCATCTGCACCAGTGGAGCGAGCAACCGCAGTTCGGTCTCGACTTCGACAGCGATCTGACCACCACCCCGCAACCCAACGCCTGGCAACGCCGCTGGTCGGAATTCTTCGCCGAGCAGCGCATCGGCTGGCAGCTGCAGCTGGCGGCGGAAAAAGGCATGACCTTCGGCGACATCGACGACATCGTCGATCGGGTGTATCTGCGCTTGCAGCACCACCAGCCGCAGCCTTCCCTGCTGCACGGCAACCTGTGGCCGGGCAACTGCGCGATGACCGCCAACGGGCCGATACTGTTCGATCCGGCCAGCTACTGGGGTGACAGAGAGTGCGATTTGGCGATGCTGCCGCTGTATCCGGAGCTGCCGCCGCAGATCTACGACGGCTATCAGAGCGTGTGGCCGCTGGGGGCCGGATTTATCGAACGCCAGCCGCTGTATCAGCTGTACTACCTGCTCAACCGCAGCAATCTGTTCGGCGGCCAGCATTTGGTGGCTGCCCAACGCGCGGTGGAGGCGCTGTTGCAGCCGGAAGCGTCATAACGTTCCGGGGCGCCGAGCGGCGCCCCGTTCATGGTTCAGGCCGCGCCGGCCAACTGCCCCAACAGGCGGATCACGAACCAGGCGATCACCGCAATCACGATCGGCAGGATGTACAGCGGGAAGTACTGCAGGAAGATGGTGTGGTGCGGCAGCGTAATGCGCTCCTCAAGCTGTTGGCGCGTGTGCCCTTCGCTGCCCTTGGCCTGCTCCAGGATCATCTGGTCTTCCAACCCTTCGCGGATGAACTTGACCTGACGCGACATGCGCGCGCCGGAAGCCTGCAGAGCCAGCCCGACGAAGATCAGAATATAGATGATGATGAACATCAGATTGGCGCCGCTGAACAGGCTTTTATCCACGTCGGGCACCGGTGAGTTATACCAGAAAAGGTTCAGGAACGGCGTGTTGAAACGCACCATGTCCACCATCACGTGGACGAAATCCAGCATCACCGCGTTGATGCCCTTGGTTTTTTCACTGTGCTGATAGATAAAACCCAGCACGGAAATCAGCGTCGACAGCAACGCCGGGATAAAAACCACCCATCCGAGAATGCGTTTCAAAATGGCGAGACGCCCGGCCTGTTGATACGTCATGTGTTCCCCTTGTTAGCGACGTAACCGAATCGGCTAAGTCTACCTGCTGTTGGCGAAACTCGCCCACCGTTTTCTTCACTCCCGCTGTGCTACAAGCTTAGCCGAATTAGTCGAAATCAAAAACTTAACCGCGCCGGCACACTATCATTGAAGAGATAACGTTATCCATTCGGGCAGAGGCCGCCATGATTCGACTGATTATCTTATTGCTGGGCGCGCAGGCGCTGCACGGTCAGCGCCGTCTGCTGGTGCTGTTCGGTTGGCTGTGGATAGCCGCAGGGGCGCTGATGCTGTTCGACATCCTGCAGGATGGCCGGTCGGTGCTGGCGCTGGATGCGCTGGCGGTCATCCTGGCGCTGGAGGGGTTGGTGGCGGTATCCGCCGCGCTGGTGATCGGCTCTTCGGCCAGCAGGCCGGTGCTGCTGAAAGGATTGGGTTTTGTCTTTATGGCCTTTTTAATGCTGGACGTGCCCGCAGACGATAACATCGTCGCCACCGTGGTGTTTGGCAGCGCGCTGCTGCTTGACGGCGCCGTGCGCATCGCCTCCTCCACGGTGATTCAACACAGTCGATGGAAAGGCGTGGCGCTGGCGGGCAGCGGCGAGATCCTGCTTTCGTTGATGATTTTTGTCGGCTGGCCGGCGCCGCATCGGATGACGGTGCCCTTTTGCCTCGGCGTGATGATGGTGCTTTCCGGCTGGGCCTTATTGCGTATCGCCCGGAGACTGACAACCTTCTCTCTGAATCAGCACCCCGCGCGGCAGCCACCGCACCCGGAGGATGAGACTGCGCCGCTCACGGTGTATGTCTGGACACCGATTGGTGCGGCTAAAGATCCGCGCCGGCGTTATATCGTCGACCGATACATCGCGGCGGTCGACGGCGGCGGCAATATCTCCACCGGTCACGCCGCCCTGGCGCTCGCGCCGGATGTGTATATCAGTCACTATCCGCTCAACGACATCAGCCATTCCGTTCAGGATTTCCGCCAGTTGTTGCATGCCGGCGAACAGAACAACGTCGACGGGCGTTTCCTGCCCGACCTGGCGGGCGAGATCGCCGCCTGGTGCCCCCCGGACAAGAAAATTCAATTCTACCGCTATAACCCGGCGGCGCTGCGCGCATTCTGGCTGCGTTATCGGCAGGACGCCACCTACAATCTGACCCGGCGCAACTGCTCCACCACGGTCATCGGCGCGCTCGACAGCGCGTTGGAAGGCGTGCTGGGCGATAAACATCTGTGGCGCCGCTTTCTGTTGCTGGTGCTCGATCCCAACCTGTGGATGCTGGCGGTACTGCGCAGCCGCGGCGAAAGCATGACCTGGACGCCGGGTTTGGTGCTGGACTACGCACGCATGTTGCAACAGGTCACCGAGCGTCAACACCAGCGCTGGTGGCTAAAATTGCGCGAGGTGTGGAATATCCTGCGTTTTGGCAAAAGCCAAACGCGCAGGCAAAGGTTTTAGTCTCGTCACCGGCGATGATAAAGTGTCGGGCACATTCACCCGCGCCGGCAGGAGTTAACCGTTAATGGCTTATTCGCAACGCATTGAAACCGCAATTTTTGATATGGACGGCTTGTTGATCGACTCGGAACCGCTGTGGCTGCAGGCTGAGTTGGATATCTTCGGCGCGCTGGGTTTGGATCTGTCCGACCGTCACAAGCTGCCGGACACGCTGGGGCTGCGCATCGATCTGGTGGTGAAGATGTGGTATCAGGCGATGCCGTGGCAAGGGGTTTCGCTTGATGAGGTGTCGGCGCGGATTATCGAGCGCGCCATCGAGCTGGTGCACGAGACGCGCCCGCTGCTGCCGGGCGTTCAGCAGGCGCTGGAGCTGTGCCGCAGCCAGGGGCTGAACATCGGTCTCGCCTCCGCCTCGCCGCTGCACATGCAACGGCAGGTGCTGAAGATGTTCGAGCTTGAGGATTACTTCGATCAGCTGGTTTCCGCCGAAGACCTGCCGTACAGCAAGCCGCACCCGGAGGTCTACCTGATCGCCGCCGAACGCCTGGGCAGCGATCCGCTGCGCTGCATCACGCTGGAAGACTCGTTTAACGGCATGATCGCCACCAAGGCCGCACGCATGCGCTCCATCGTGATCCCGGCAGCCGAATACCGTCACGATCCGCGCTGGGCGCTGGCGGACCACAAGCTGGACACCCTGGAACAGCTCACCCCCGCCCACTTTGCCTGACCTGCGGCGCCGGCCATCGGCGCCCTGGGTTTGCCGCTCTGCGTCATAAAAGGGATCCGCACCGCAAAATAAACGAAACACCGTTTCATTTTATTGAATTGGCATGACGTTCTCATTATGCTGCATGGCAGGGAAAGCGACGGCCCGCGGCGCGTTGTCACTGCCACGCAGCGCGGTTCAAGGCCGCCGCTTCCTCCCGCCACACGCTGAGCAACCGTCTTTTTTCTCACCGCCATACGCCCCCCATCGCCCGCTTTTTGTTCTCGCCCGTCAAAATCGATGCTTTGTTACCCATTGCCGTAACAAGCCGTTGTAAAACAGGGAAAAATAAACAATTGGTTACAGGGTAACTGCTTCCACTACTGGGAATTTTCCCATATACTGGATAAATTAACAGTTTACCAGTCGGAATCGCAACAGCATGACCGCGGAAGGACACCTTATATTCTCTGTCGCTTGCGCGATCTTCGCCAAGAAGGCGGAAGTGACGCCAGAGCTGGCTACCGGCGACTGGTGGCACATCATACCCGCCGCGCTGCTGACCTCACTGCTGCCGGACATCGATCACCCCAAGTCGGTGCTGGGCCAGCGTCTGCGCTGGATCGCCATTCCCATCGCCCGCGCCTTCGGCCACCGCGGTTTCACCCACAGCCTGCTGGCGATCGCCGGCGGCATGGCGCTGTTTCAGCTTGATGTGCCGCGCAGTTGGCCGATCCCGGCCGACGCGCTGCACGCCATGATCATCGGTTACTTCAGCCATCTGCTGGCCGACATGCTCACGCCCGCCGGTGTGCCGCTGCTGTGGCCGTGCCGCTGGCGTTTTCGCCTGCCGCTGCTCAACTCACAAAAAGGCAATCAGTTGGAGCGCGTGCTGTGCCTCTGCCTGGTGGCGTTTGCCATCTGCTGGCAAGGTGATTTCACCCTCCCGGTGCAATCCTACGTAGAGCAAATCAGAAATATTAGACTCTGATCACAAAAAATCGCTCAATCCATCACCCATGCGTATATAAAACGAACAAAATCACACAAAAAGCTATATTAAATTCCATTTGGATATAAGTAGGCCCCTCGGCAAACTGTTACGATATTTACATCGCGACACACCTAATGGTGCGTAGTCGTTTTTATATAAGAAAGATTATTGGAGATATTGGGGATGAATCTTCCGCTCGTGATTAACGTGCTGGTGTTTGTCGCGCTCCTTTTGCTGCTGGCGCAAACCCGCCACAAGCAATGGAGCCTGGCGAAAAAAGTGCTGGTCGGCCTGGTGGTCGGCGTGGTGTTCGGTCTGGGGCTGCAGCTGGTGTACGGCGCCGACAACCCGGTACTGAAAGAATCCATCAGTTGGTTCAACATCGTCGGCAACGGCTATGTGCAACTGCTGCAAATGATCGTCATGCCGCTGGTCTTCGCCTCTATCCTGAGCGCGGTCGCCAAATTGCATAACGCCTCTTCGCTGGGCAAAATCAGCGTTCTGACTATCGGCACATTGCTGTTCACCACGCTGATCTCGGCGCTGGTGGGCGTGCTGGTCACCAACCTGTTCGGCCTGACCGCCGAAGGCCTGGTGCAGGGGGCGCAGGAAAGCGCGCGCCTGACGGCGATCCAGACCAACTACGTAGGCAAACTGGCCGATCTGACCGTGCCGCAGATGGTGCTGTCGTTCATCCCGAAAAACCCGTTCGCCGATCTGACCGGCGCCAGCCCGACCTCGATCATCAGCGTGGTGATTTTCGCCACCTTCCTCGGCGTGGCGGCGCTGCAGCTGCTGAAAGACGACAAGCCGAAAGGCGAGCGCGTGCTGGTGGCTATCGATACCCTGCAGGCCTGGGTGATGAAGCTGGTGCGTCTGGTCATGAAGCTGACGCCGTACGGCGTGCTGGCGCTGATGACCAAAGTGGTCGCCGGTTCCAACATTCACGACATCGTCAAGCTCGGCAGCTTCGTGGTGGCCTCCTACATCGGCCTGGCCATCATGTTCGTGGTACATGCCATCCTGCTGGCCTTCACCGGCGTGAACCCGCTGAAGTTCTTCCGCAAGGTGTGGCCGGTAATCACCTTCGCCTTCACCAGCCGCTCCAGCGCCGCCAGCATTCCATTGAACGTGGAAGCGCAGACTCGCCGCCTGGGCGTGCCGGAATCCATCGCCAGCTTCTCGGCGTCGTTCGGTGCCACCATCGGCCAGAACGGCTGTGCGGGCCTCTACCCGGCGATGCTGGCGGTGATGGTTGCGCCGACCGTCGGCATCAACCCGCTGGATCCGGTGTGGATCGCCACCCTGGTCGGTATCGTCACCCTCAGCTCCGCCGGTGTGGCGGGCGTGGGCGGCGGCGCCACCTTCGCCGCGCTGATCGTGCTGCCGGCGATGGGCCTGCCGGTGACGCTGGTCGCGCTGCTGATCTCGGTTGAACCGCTGATCGACATGGGCCGTACCGCGCTGAACGTCAACGGTTCCATGGCGGCGGGCACCATCACCAGCCAACTGATGAAACAAACCGACAAAGCCGTGATGGACAGCGAAGACGAAGTCGAATTGGCTCACCGTTAACGCCTTCCGCGAACGAAAAAACCGGGGATGATCCCCGGTTTTTTTATGCCCTGCGTTCGGTCGTTACGGCCGCTCGCCGTTCGCCAGCCGCCGGTTGATATCGGCGATCACACCCGGCAATTGCGCCAGCGTGTCTATCACATAGTGCGCGCCCGCCGCGTACAGCTTATCGGCGGCGGCCGTGCGGCGGCGCTCGATCTCCCCTTGCGGCATTTGGCGATACTCCTGCCAGGTCGCGCCAAACTCGTTGCCGGACAGCGCCAGCCCGACGCTCCACATCCCGGCGTTCAGCCCTTCGGCAATGCCAGGCACCGCGTCATCCACCTTCACGCAATGCGCCACCGCATCGATGCCCAGCGCAATCACGTTTTGCAACGCCATCCACGGCCCCGGTCGCCCGCCGGCCGCGAGATCGTCGGTGGCGACCCAGTAATCCGGCGCGTAGCCGCGCTGCGCTGCGGCAGGCGCCAGCACCGCCATCACCGCGCGCGGATAACCGGAGCAGGAGCCGATTTTGATGCCCTGTTCACGCAGAGCGGCAATCACCTGCGGCACGCCCTCGATAGGATCGGCGAAGTCGACCACTTTGGCGATTTGCAGCGGCATAAACGCCTGATACAGCGCGTCGATATCCTGGTGGCTCATCGAGCGGCCCAGCTTCTGCCGCCAGCGCGCGTCAACCGCCGGCAACTTGCCCAGCGCCTCGATGTGTTGCCATTTGCCGAGCCCCATCGGAATGCGCGCTTCCGCCAGGCTGATGTCGATATCGAAAGTGCGTTTGAACGCCTCGACGAAAATCTGCGTCGGCGCAAAGGAGCCGAAGTCCACCGTGGTGCCGGCCCAGTCGAGGATCACTGCGTTGATCTGTTTCATGGTCAATCCTTATTGATTCCAGTACATCGCCTGCCCGACGGCCGCCAGCAATCGTTCGATATCCTGCGGATAAATTTCGCCGATGTTGCCGATGCGGAAGCAGTCGCTCTGCGACACTTTGCCGGGATAAATCACGAAGCCCTGCTGCTTCAGGCGCTGATAAAACTCGGCGAAGCGGTAAGTGTCGGCCTTCGGCGAATAGAACGCCGTGATGATCGGCGAATGCAGCGCATCGTCCAGCAGGGTCTCAAAGCCCAGTTCACGCATGCCCGCCACCAGCCGACGCTGATTGGCGTGATAGCGGTCGTGACGCGCGGCAATGCCGCCCTCTTGTTCCAGCTCTTTCAGCGCCTGCGCGAAGGCCAGTACGGTGTGAGTGGGCGACGTAAAGCGCCATTTGCCGGCCTGGTCTTCCATACAGCGCCACTGGGCATACAAATCCAGTGACAGCGAGCGCGAACGGCCGGCGCATTTCTCCAGTTCGCTGCGGCGGGCGATGACGAAAGCAAAGCCCGGCACGCCCTGAATGCATTTGTTGGCGGAGCTGATCAGAAAATCGATGCCCAGCGCGTCCACATCCAGCGGGATGCCGCCGAAGCTGCTCATCGCATCGACGATAAAGGTCTTGCCGTTGCGCGCCGCCAGACCGGCGACCTTCTGCAGCGGGTTGAGCATGCCGGTGGTGGTTTCACAGTGCACCATGGCGATATGGCTGATGCGCGCATCGCTTTTCAGCACCGCCTCCATCGCCGCCACGTCCGGTTCGTTCACCTCGCCGCAGTCGAACGCGTGGTGGTCGATATCCATCAGCCGCGCCATTTCGATCATCCGCGCCCCGTAAGCGCCGTTGTTGACGATCAGCAGCTTGTCGTGCGGGCCGATGGCCGTGCCCAGCACGCCCTCTACCGCAAAGCTGCCGCTGCCCTGCAACAGCACCGAGGTATAGCCGGCGGACGGCGTCGCCAGCGCCACTAACCGTTGGCGAATGCGCTGCACCACCCCGAGGTTGTAATCTTCATCCCAGGTGCAGCTGTCATACAGCATCGCCTCTTTCACCGTTTTCGACGTGGTCAACGGGCCGGGGGTCAACAGCAGGTAGTTACGGTCGGACATGTTATTCACCTATTGGTCTATACCAGATTGCGCTGATTGTGGCGGCAAATTCCTTCCCAGGTCAAACGGCAAAGCGCGGTGAAACAAAAAATTCATCTGGCTATGTATAATAAGCGGGCCGGAATGCCAGGCCGATGCCATAGCGAGATGAAATGAAAGAACATCCGGGCGATATGCCCCACTATCTGCAGATCAAGGATCAGCTTCAGGCGCGCATCACCCGCGGCGCGTTGCAGGCCGGCGACAAGCTGCCTTCGGAGCGCGAGCTGTGCGCCATCTTCTCCACCACCCGCGTCACCATCCGCGAGAGCCTGGCGCAGTTGGAAGCCACCGGCGCCATCTACCGCGCCGATCGTCGCGGCTGGTTCGTCACGCCGGAGCGGCTGTGGCTGGATCCGACGCAAAACACCAACTTCCACCGTCTCTGTCAGGAGCAAGGGCGCACGCCGCGCACCGCGCTGCTGTCCGGCGAAAAAACCACGGTGCCGCTCGACGTGATGCAGCCGCTGGCGCTCGAACCGTTCGATCAGGTGTATCTGCTGCGCCGGGTGCGCTATGCCGACGGCCGCGCCATCTGCTATTGCGAGAACCACTGCCTGCCGCAACGGGTGCCGGCACTGCTCAGCCACGATCTCAACGGCAGCCTGACCGAGGTTTATCAGCAGCATTACGATTTGATTTACAGCAACATGCACCTGTCGTTCTACCCGACCGCCCTGCCTTATCGCGCCGCCAACGCGCTGGGTGCCATGGTCGGCCTGCCCGCGTTGCTGCTGCGCCGCTTGAATTACGATCAGCACGGCCGCATTCTCGATTTCGATATCGAATACTGGCGCCACGACAGCCTGCGCATCGAAGTCGATACGCTTTAACCCCCTGCCCAACGGGGCCTGCGCACGCAGGCCCGCCTTTCTCTCCCGCGTCGTCCTCCCCGTTCCCGGCAATGATATTTTGCTGATTTCATTTGTTTGTCATATTCGCCGATTAGCGTGGCCGCATATCTGGTGTATACCAGTTTCGCATTAACCCGTAACAGTGAGGCTGAAGCTATGAAACTTTCTCGACTGGTCGTGATGACCGCCATCGCACTCGGCTCCGCGCCGCTCTGGGCCGCCGAGGCGGTGGTGACCGTCTACTCCGCCGATGGTCTGCACGACGGCGATCACAGCTGGTATCAAACGCAGTTCGACGCCTTCACCCAGGCGACCGGCGTCAAGGTGCAGTACGTCGAAGGCGGCTCCGGCGCCATCGTGGAACGCCTGTCGAAAGAGCGCAGCAACCCGCAGGCCGACGTGCTCGTGACGCTGCCGCCGTTCATTCAACGCGCGGCGGCGGAAAAACTGCTGCAGGACTTTACCCCGCAGGCTGCCGCGCAAATCGCCGATGCGCAGCCACAGTTCGTGCCGCTGGTGAACAACTACCTGAGCTTCATCTATAACGCCAAACTGCTGCCGCAGGCGCCCGCCAGCTACCAACAGCTGCTGGACGCGCAGTTCCGCAATAAGCTGCAGTACTCCACGCCGGGCCAGGCGGGCGACGGCACTGCGGTGATGCTGCAGGCGTTCCACAGCTTCGGCGGCAAAGACGCCGGTTTCGACTACCTCGGCAAGCTGCAAAGCAACAACGTCGGCCCTTCCGCCTCCACCGGCAAGCTGACCGCGCTGGTCAATAAAGGGGAGCTGCTGGTGGCCAACGGCGATCTGCAGATGAACCTGGCGCAGATGCGCAGCAACCCGAACGTGAAGGTGTTCTGGCCGGCCGGGCCGGACGGCAAGCGCAGCACGCTGGTGCTGCCTTACTACATCGGCCTGGTGCAAGGCGCGCCGCAAAGCGCCAACGGCAAAAAGCTGATCGATTTCCTGCTGAGCAAAGAGGCGCAGAGCAGCGTCAGCGCCATTTCCTACGGCATGCCGGTGCGTAAAGACGTGACCCCGACCGACGATAACTTCAGGCAGTCGCAGGCTGCGCTGCAGGGCGTGGATATCTGGGCGCCGGACTGGAATCAGGTGGTGAGCAGCCTGTCCGCCGACATTTCCCGCTGGCACAAGGTGACAGAATGACGCTGACCATGCCTTCTACCCTCTCCTCCCGCGCCGAGGCGCGGGATAACAGCCGGGATATCGCCGGGCCGTCGGGCATTCAGCTCGACCGCGTCAGCGTGTCGTACCGCGGCACCGAAGTGCTGAAACCCCTGACGCTCACCATCGCGCCCGGCGAAGTGCTGGCGCTGATCGGCCCCTCCGGCTCGGGCAAAACCACCGTACTGCGAGCGATTGCCGGTTTCGTGCAGCCGTCCGCCGGACGCATCGCCATCGGCGATATCGATGTCACCGACGTGCCGCCCTATGAACGCGGCCTGGGCATGGTGGTGCAGAACTATGCGCTGTTTCCGCATATGCGCGTCGAAGACAATGTGGCGTTCGGCCTGCGCGCCCAGGGCAAGCCGCGCGGCCTGACCGCCGAGCGCGTCGAAGAAGCGTTGGCCATCGTCGGCATGTCCGCCTACGCCAGGCGCTATCCCAGCCAGCTTTCCGGCGGCCAGCAACAGCGGGTGGCGATCGCCCGCGCCATTGCGGTGCGCCCCAAAGTGCTGTTGCTGGATGAACCGCTGTCGGCGCTGGACGCGCAAATCCGCCACAGCATGGTGGAAGAGATCGCCCGCCTGCACCGCGAGCTGCCGGATCTGACCATCCTGTACGTCACCCACGATCAGGGCGAAGCGCTGACGCTGGCGGACAAGATCGGCATCATGCGCGACGGCCACCTGATCGCCCACGGCGAAACCCGCGCGTTGTACCACCATCCGACGAACCGCTTCGCCGCCGAGTTTCTCGGCCGCGCCAACCTGCTGCCGGCCACCGCGCTGGAGACCACCACCGGGCAAGGCATGACCACCGTCAGCTGCGCCGGCAAAGTGATCGGCTGTTTCACCTACGGCGCACAACGCGGCTTCGACAAGCTGCTGTGCATCCGGCCGCAGCATATTGCGCTCGATGCCGACGCTCAGCGCAGCAACTGCCTTATCGGCACGCTGCGCGATATTCATTGGCAGGGTGAACTGACGCACCTGCAGTTCGACGCGCAAGGCCACCCGCTGCGCGTGGTCACCACCCATCGCAGCCGGATGCCGCAGATCGGCGAACGGGTGCCGCTCTATTTCGCCCCCGACGATGCGGTACTGATCGAGGACTGACATGACCGACTCTACGCTTACTCGCCCGGCCCAGCGGCTGCGTTTGCCGCGCCGCCTGTGGATCCTGTTGCCGCTGCTGGCGCTGGCGACGCTGTTTTTCTACCCGCTGGCGTTGATCGTCAAACAGGCATTTACCGACGACCAAGGGCTGTTCAGCGTCACCGCGCTGCAGCAGGCGTTTGAATCACGCCGCTTTGTCGGCGCCCTTCTCAACACGCTGCAGATCGCGCTGCTGGCGACGCTGGGCTGCCTGGTGCTCGGCACCCTGCTGTCGCTGTTGCTGGTGTTCACGCCGTTCCCCGGCAGCCGTCTGATCGCCCGGGTGATCGATACCTTTATCGCCATGCCGACCTTCCTCATCACGCTGGCCTTCACGTTCATCTACGGTTCCGCCGGCCTGCTGAACGGCACGCTGATGGCGACCTTTGGTTTCACCCTGCCGCCGGTGGATTTTCTTTACTCCATCTGGGGGGTGATCCTGGCGGAAATCACCGTGTTTACCCCGCTGGTGATGCGCCCGCTGATGGCGGCGCTGTCGCAGATCGACCGCAGCCAGCTCGAGGCCGCCAGCATCCTCGGCGCCCGGCCGGGACGGGTGGTGCGCCAGGTGATTTTACCGGCCGCGCTGCCGGCCTTGCTGGCCGGCGGCAGCCTGTGTTTGTTGTTGACCACCAATGAGTTCGGCATCGTGCTGTTTATCGGCGCCAAGGGCGTCACCACGCTGCCGATGATGGTCTACGCCAAAGCGATTTTGGAATCGGACTACGCCGTCGCCTGCGCGATCGCCGTCGTGAATATCGCGCTGTCGCTCGGGCTGTTCTCCCTTTACCGCTACGCCGCGGCGCGCGCCGGGCTGAGGAACTGACGATGTTGATTTGGTCTCGCACCGGACGCACCCTGACCTGCACACTGGCGGTCACGCTGTTCGCCCTGTTCTTCTGCCTGCCGCTGGCGGTGATCCTGATGTCCAGCTTCAGTGAACAGTGGAGCGGCGTGCTGCCGAGCGGCTTCACCCTCAGCCACTTCCGCCAGGCGTTCAGCGGCGCCTCCTGGGACGCGCTGATCGCCAGTCTGGCTATCGGTTTCAGCGCCAGCCTGTTCGCGTTGTTGTGCGGCACCTGGGCGGCGTTGGCGCTGCGCCACGTGCCTGAACGCGGCCGACGGCTGCTGGGCACGCTGTTTTTCATTCCCAGCGCGGTGCCTTCGGTCTCTATCGGTTTGGGGATGCTGGTGGCGTTCAGCCAGGGGCCGCTGCAGATGAACGGCACCTTCCTGATCGTGCCCGCCGCCCACTTCGTGCTGATTTCCGCCTTTACCTTCGGCAACGTCATGGCCGGGCTGACCCGGCTGCCTGACGACTACGAGAACGTCGCCGCCAGCCTGGGCGCTTCGCCGCTGTTTCGCCTGCGCCACGTCACCCTGCCGATGATCGCCCCCTACATGATCTCCGCCTTCGCGCTCAGCCTGTCGCTGTCGATGGGGGAGCTGGGCGCGACCATGATGATCTACCCGCCGAGCTGGGCGACGCTGCCGGTTACCATTTTTAGTCTGACCGATCGCGGCAGCATCGCCAATGGCGCAACGCTGACCATGATCCTGGTGGCGGCCACGCTGGTGCTGATGTTGGTGCTGGAGCGGATTTCTCAGCGGTTGACGCCCGGCGCGAAATAACAGCAAGGCGCCGTCATGACGGCGCCTTGCTCATCGAAACGCAGGTCAGAACGGGTAGTCGTGATAGCCCTGCTGTTCGGAAATGCGTCGGGCGGCGACGTGCAGCAACGCCACATACTCCTCCCGCGCCGCTTCGGAAAAGCGCAGCGTCGGGAAAGAGATGCTCAGCCCGGCGATCGCCACCCCGAACCTGTCAAAGACCGGTACCGCGATGCAGCGGATCCCCGCTTCTTGCTCTTCGGCATCTTCGCCATATCCCTGCGCACGCACCCGATCCAGCACCGGCAACAGTTCGGCGGCGCTGGTCAGGGTATGCTCGGTGCTGCGGGTAAATTCAATCTGCGACAGGATCTGCGCCACCTCATCCCGCTCGCGCCAGGCCAGCAGCACCTTGCCGATGGCGGTGCTGTGCAGCGGGTTGCGGCGGCCGATGCGCGAATACATGCGCAGGTTGTACATCGCGTCGATCTTATGGATGTAGACGATGCCATCCTCGTCCAGGGCGCCGAGGTGGATGGTTTCACGGGTATGATTCGACAGCTCGCGCATCTGCACGTCGGCGCTGCGGATCAGATCGACGTTCTGCAACGATTTGGCGCCCAGTTCGAACAGCTTGAGCGTCAGCGCATACTTTTCCGTCTCGCCCTTCTGTGAAACGTAACCCAGCGCTTTCATGGTCTGCAGAAACCGGTAGACGGTGCTTTTAGACATCATCACCCGCTGGGACAGTTCGGTAATGCCTATCTCGCGCTCATCGCCGAGCGCCTGCAAAATGCCGAACACTTTCATCACGGATGAGACAGCATCCGGTTGCTTGTCTGAATCTGCGTTAGCCATGGCGAATACCCTACTTAACGGTTTTGTTTCAGGAAATTTAAACAAGGGTTTCAGTATAATCGGAACAGATCGCGATGCGCAACGCAGCTGAAGGCTAAGCGATTGAAGCCAAATGAATAACCGCCTGCCGCTCACCGCCGTTTACAATTAAGCGGACAAGGGGCATGCAATCGCAGGCGAATATGATTAGCATGATAATACTCTCCTGAATAAATACCGCTGAGACCTGCATGCGTCCTTGTTCCGACGGCCTCCCCGTCCCGCAACGCTATGGGGCGATCCTCGCCATCGCCCTCGGCATTACCGTATCCGTGCTCGACGGCGCGATAGCCAACGTGGCGCTGCCCACCATCGCGCGCGATCTCAACGCCAGTCCGGCCAGTTCCATCTGGGTGGTTAACGCCTATCAACTGGCGATCACCGTCTCTTTGCTGTCGCTGGCGTCGCTCGGCGATCTGGTCGGCTATCGCCGCATCTATCAGGCTGGATTGCTGGTGTTCAGCATCACCTCACTGTTCTGCGCCCTGTCCGACTCGCTGCTCACCCTGACCATCGCCCGCGTGCTGCAGGGCTTTGGCGCCGCCGCCATCATGAGCGTCAACACCGCGCTGATCCGCATCATCTACCCGCAGCGTTTTCTCGGCCGCGGCATGGGCATCAACTCGCTGATCGTCGCCTGCTCCTCGGCGGCCGGGCCGACGGTGGCGGCCGCTATCCTGTCGGTCGCGTCCTGGCAATGGCTGTTCGCCATCAACCTGCCGATCGGCATCGTCGCGCTGCTGCTGGGGATGAAATTCCTGCCGGCCAACGGCCAAAAAAGCGATAACCGCCGTTTCGATCCCACCAGCGCCGTGCTGAATGCGCTGACCTTCGGCCTGCTGATCACCGCCATCAGCGGCTTCGCCCAGGGCCAGAGCCTGACGCTGATCTTCAGCGAGATCGCCGCGCTGCTGGCGATTGGCGCGCTGTTCGTGCGCCGCCAGCTGCGCCAGGAATTTCCGTTGCTGCCGGTCGATCTGCTGCGCATTCCGATCTTCGCCCTGTCGATGGGCACCTCAATCTGCTCGTTTGCCGCGCAAATGCTGGCGATGGTGTCGCTGCCGTTCTTCTTGCAAAGCGCATTGGGCCGCGACGAGGTGGCGACCGGGCTGCTGCTGACGCCGTGGCCGCTGGCGATCGTGGTGATGGCCCCGATCGCCGGCCGGTTGGTGGAACGCGTGCATGCCGGCCTGCTGGGCTGCATCGGGCTGGCGGTGTTCGCGCTCGGGCTGTTCTCGCTGGCGCTGCTGCCCGCGGCGCCGTCGAATATGGACATCATCTGGCGCATGGTGCTGTGCGGCGCCGGTTTCGGCCTGTTCCAGTCGCCCAACAACCACACCATCATCTCCGCCGCACCGCGCAACCGCAGCGGCGGCGCCAGCGGCATGCTGGGCACTGCCCGTCTGCTGGGACAAACCTCGGGAGCCGCCCTGGTGGCGCTGATGTTCAACCTGTTCCCAGCCTCCGGCACCCACGCTTCACTGATCCTGGCTGGGGTGTTCGCCACCCTGGCGGCGGCCATCAGCAGCCTGCGCATCACTCAACCGACGACGCAAACGGCGCAGCCCAGCCGCGAGGTGAAATAGCGCACATAAAAGAGCCGAGCCCTCATCGATTGTAAAACCGACGGGACCAGCACTGGCGGCCGGGCCGCGTCGGGTGCGGTGCCGGGAGCATGGCAGGCCAGGCGTCAGTCGCCGCACCTCAACGGGCTGCGGCCTTGTCGTAAACAGGCTAAATAGGCGTCGTCATCCGGATACCAGCCAACAAGGCGTTGGCCGTCGTTATCCATCCCCTCGAAGGCCTTGAGCAGGCCGGGGGCGAACATGCGCTTTATCAGATCTTCGGACTGCGCGCTGTCGATGCGGCAGTCGCAGCGCGTTTCTCCGTCAACCTGAACGAAGTTCTGCAACGAAGCGAGACATCGCGCGTCGAGATCGCCATGAACATGGATAAACTCCCCCGTTTCTACCAGGGTGAGCGCGGTCAGGTCTCCCCCCACCACGAACGCGCCGTCGTTTCCTGAGCTGCAATAGGCATGGCGTATGCGGACATCGTCACGCACGACCAGCCCGCCCCAGCAAATCAGCGTATCCGCCTGCAGCCGCCCCAGCACGACAATGCCGCCGTCCTCTCGCTGCGGTGACACCGCCAGGCATCCCTCCACGATCACATCGCCGTCCACGATCAGGTAATCGTAATCGTGGCCGTCGTGCTCATCGGGGAAAAACGCCGGCTGGCGCAGATCGCCTGAATGCCAGCGAATAACCGGCGGCTCATCATCGTCATCATGCCGATTCAACAATTCCGCAACCGCATCGGCGACACCGCCAGCCAATGCGGCCAGGCGCGCCGACACCTCATCACCGTTGAGTAAGGGAAGGTGGTTGATTTTCATAGGGCCTCAGGGACAAATGTCATTGTGCCAAAGCATATAACATGCGCTTCCAAAGCCAAACAGGCGGTCGTGACCGGGCCCGATGCGGCTTGCCCTCTCACCGGGTGATCTGGCACCGCGCCTGCCCAGGCTGAGAGGCCGAAAGACGCGGTTTGCAGGTGGGCTTCAGCGACTTCGGGCGCTGCTGCACGGCATTAACGCCCGCAAACTTCGCTGAAGCGCTCATCCCATTCATTGCCGAATTTCATTGCTGAATCCGTCGCCGCCGCCGAAATAGCGGTTCAGGAATGCCATAAAAAAACCCCGGCAAGCCGGGGTTTTTCATTTCATTCAGCCGATTACTTCAGGTACTGACCGGTGCGCAGCGCTTCGATGCGCTTGTCGAGCGGCGGGTGCGACATGAACAGCTCGCTGAACGACTTGGATTTGCCGTTGATGCAGAACGCCATCATGCTGCCCGCTTCCTGCGGTTCATAGCTGGTTTTCAGACGCTGCAAGGCGGCGATCATCTTCTCGCGGCCCACCAGTTTGGCGGAACCGGCGTCGGCATAGAATTCGCGGTGACGCGAGAACCACATGGTGATGATGCTCGCCAGGATGCCGAACACCAGTTCCAGCACCATCGACACGGCGAAGTAAATCATCGGGTTGCCGTTGCCTTCCCCTTCACCGTCGCGGTTGCCCAGGAAGCCGGCGGCAACCTGTGCGATCAGGCGCGAAATGAAGATGACGAAGGTGTTCACGATCCCCTGGATCAGGGTCATGGTCACCATATCGCCGTTGGCGACGTGGCTGATTTCGTGCGCGATAACCGCTTCCGCTTCGTCGCGGCTCATGCTCTGCAGCAGGCCGGTGCTGACGGCGACCAGCGAAGCGTCGCGCCGTGCGCCGGTGGCGAAGGCGTTGATGTCCGGCGCGTGGTAGATAGCGACCTGCGGCATGGCGATGCCCGCCTGCTGCGATTGACGGCGCACCGTTTCCAGCAGCCAGTTTTCGGTTTCGTTACGCGGCTGTTCAATCACTTCCCCGCCCACGGAGCGCAGCGCCATCCATTTGGACATCAGCAACGACACGAAAGCGCCGCCGAAGCCGAACAGACCGGCCATGATCATCAGGCCCTGAACGCTACTGGATTGGATTCCTGTCAGGCTGAGCACCAGCCCGAAAACCAACATCACCGCCAGGTTGGTGAGCAGGAACAGAGCTATACGCATCATAAAATGTTTACTTCCTCATAAATGTTAACAAAACACTGTCCAGATACCCTGGATCGTATGGGCATTCGTCACAGTTTCAAGAGTTGCGCGCCATTAACCTACTAAAAATACGAAACTTTACAAAAACGACGCGCGACCGGGATTTGGCAAATTGTAAACGATTGTTGCGCAAGGCGGAGGGATTTTGCAGAAAAATTTCTTTGCCCGCACGCCATGACAACGAGAACCGTTATCCTCACGCTTTATAGGCCAATATCCGCTCAGCGCGTTTCATCATGCCCCGCCTGATTCAGCGGCGACGAAAGTTTGAATCTCGCGATTAATTGTTACATTATAACATCACAATTAATCGTAAAGGGATGTCAATCATGTTATCGCGTATCGTCTGGATGCTGGCGACGTGGCTGCTTTTCTGCCAGGTCGCGCACGCTGAAATTCACCTCACCGACGTTGAAGGACGCCAGGTTACCCTGGCCGCCCCCGCACAGCGCGCCTATATCGGCTTTTACTACGAAGATTTTCTGGCGGTGAACGGCCCGGAGAGTTATCAACAGGTCGTCGCCTTCTCCAAAAGCGACTGGGCGTTGCGCGCCAGCCAATGGACGCGCTATCAGGCGGCGCTGCCACGGCTCGCTCAACTGGTCGATGTCGGTTCGCTCTATAACCAGAGCTTCGATTTTGAACGCCTGCTGACCACGCGGCCAGACCTGCTGATCCTGGCGAAGTGGCAGCTCGACGGCTTCGCCAACTACCTGCCGGTGCTGCAACAGCTCAACATTCCTTACATCGTCGTCGACTTCAATCAGGGCGTTGAAGTCAAGCTCGCCAGCATCCGGTTAATGGGCCAGGCGATGGGCCACGCCGAGCGAGCGGAACGGCTGGCCGACGAATATCGCCAAAGTCTCGAGGATACCCGGCGGCGCATCCGCCAGGCGCAGCTGCCGCCGCCGGTCACCTACATTGAGCTGGGGGACAAGGGCCCCGGCGAGTACGGCAGCAGCTATGGCGCATCGATCTGGGGGCCGCTGCTGCAGCTGGCCGGCGCCGACAATATCGCCGCCGGCGTCGTCGGCAGCCCTTCCCCCTTGCGCGCCGACTATGTCCTGACCCAACGGCCCGAGGTGATTTTTCTCGCCGGTGGCGACTGGGAAAACATGCCGAACGCCGTGCCGATGGGCTACGGCACGCAGGCAGCCCCCCTACAGACGCGCCTGACGCAATACGCCCGGCGGGCGGGATGGCCGCAACTGCCGGCGGTAAAAAATCAGCGTCTTTATGCGCTTTACCATGGCGGCGCACGCACGATTTACGATTTTATCTTTGTCCAGTATCTGGCGAAAGCGCTCTATCCCGCCGCGTTTGCCGATGTTGATCCCGCGCGCAATCTGGCGCAGTTCTACCATCAATATTTGCCGATAGAGGCGGACGGCGTCTTCTTGCAACGCTGGCAAGGAGAATAACCGTGGCCCACACAGGACGTGCGTTTTTGCGACGGCGCAGGCTGCGCCGCGGGCTATTGACGCTGGCGCTGCTCGGCGCGCTGCTGGCGGCGACCGCCATCGATCTCACCGTCGGCGCCGCGCAACTTGGCCTCACGGATATCGTGCGGATGCTTTGGCCCGGCTCTGCGCCTGGCAACGCACTGCATCAGGCGGTTTTCTGGTCGATTCGCTTGCCGATGACGCTCACCGCCTTGGTGGTCGGCGCCAGCCTGGCGCTGGCGGGCCTGCTGATGCAGACCGTGCTGGCCAATCCCCTCGCCAGCCCCTATACGCTGGGGATCTCTGCCGCGGCGGGGTTCGGCGCGGCGCTGGCGATCCTCACCGGCTTCAGCCTGGGCGGCGCGTTGGCGCTGGGCACGCCGCTGCTGGCTTCGCTGATGGCGCTGTTGGCTTGCGTGCCTGTCTATCTGCTGGGACAACGCCGCGGCATGACGCCGCAAATATTAGTGTTGAGCGGCATCGTGGTGCTGTTTTTCTTTCAGTCGCTGCAATCGCTGCTGCTGTTTCTGGCCTCGCCGGAAGCCATGCAGCAAATTGTCTTTTGGCTGTTCGGCAGCCTGCTCAAAGCCAATATGCACGGCGTGGCGATCACCGGCGTCGTGTTGCTGTGCGCGCTGTTCGTCAGTCTGCGGCTCGCCTGGCGGCTGACGGCGCTGTCCGCCGGCGAAGAGCAGGCCCAGGGGCTGGGCATCAATGTCAGCGCCTTGCGCAAGCTGGCCTTTCTGCTGGCGACCTTGCTGACGGCCGCCTCGGTCTCGTTTGTCGGCACCATCGGGTTCGTCGGGCTGATCGCCCCGCATTTCGCCCGCTTTCTGGTGGGTGAGGATCAGCGCTACCTGATCTGCATTTCCGCCCTCTGCGGCAGCCTGCTGCTGCTGTGCGCCTCGATCGTCGCCAAGCTGGTGATGCCGAACGGCGTGGTGCCCATCGGCATCGTTATCGCCCTGATCGGCGTGCCGGTGCTGTTTTACTTCGTCACTCGACAGGTTAAACGCCCATGACTCAACTGACCCTCACCCGCGTCGGCGTCTCGCTGCATCGCCGCTCGCTATTGGCAGACGTTTCATTGAGCTGGCCGGAGGCGCAGCTCGGCGGCATCATCGGCCCCAACGGCGCCGGCAAATCGACGCTGCTGAAAGCGATTAACCGCATGGTGCCGTGCAACGGCGAGATCGCTTACCGCGAGCGCCCTCTCGATCCGAAAACCAGCCGTATCGCCTATGTGCCGCAGCTTAATCGCTGCGATTCGGCATTGACCGCTTTTGACATGGTGCTGCTGGGCAAGGTACGCCAGTTGAGCTGGCGCATCAGCGCCGCCCAGGCCGATGCGGTCGAGCAGGCGCTTACGGAATGCGGCATTTCCGCGCTCGCCGATCGCCCCTTCAACCGTCTCAGCGGCGGCCAGCGACAGTTGGTGATGCTGGCTCAGGCCTTCGTCTCTCAGCCGCAGATCATTTTGCTCGACGAACCCACCAGCGCGCTGGATATCCACCACCAGCTGCGCGTGCTCAATCAGATCGCCGACTACGGCCGGCGCCACCGCTGCATCACGCTGCTGGTGATCCACGATCTGGGATTGGCGCTGCGCTATTGCCACTCACTCACGCTGCTCGCGCACGGACGCGTCGTTTGCCACGGCGATACCCATCAGATGATGGGACATCCGATGGTGTCTCGCGTATTTGGCGTCGGCATCGAAAACGGCGTCAGCCCGCAGGGCTACCCCTATCTGCTGCCGACACAGCTGTTACACGCACACGGAGAATCCCCATGTACACTCTGACCAAGGCGGACATGCTGGCGCAACTCGCCGGCTTGCAACAGGAAATTCACCAGCTTCACCGTTCCGCCCGGCAAGATCGGCGCCATTTTTCCCTGCTGGAACGTCGTTTCAGCCGCCTGCAGGCCTTTAACGACGAACCGCAGCTGCAGGCCTATCGTCAAAAGCTGGAAAACGACCGTTTGATAACGGCGCAGATCACCCAACTGCGGGCGACGGCCAACGCCGCGTTGTGCGACTACGAGAAGCATCGCGTCTCGGCGCTGTGCCGGGAACCGGCGCAAACCAACGCCTACCTGAACAGTTTCGACCGCGCGCTGCAGTTGGAGATCGCGGCCGCCGACATTAAACCCGGCGAACGGGTGCTGCTGGTGGGCAGCGGCGCATTGCCCACCACGGCGCTGGCGCTGGTCGCCAGGCTCTCCGCCACCGTCATTTGCTACGATTGCGATCCGGCGGCCCAGCGTTTTGCCCGCCGGCTTACGCGCCACCTGGGGCTGGTGCAGCAGATGCCCTGCATCGACAAGCTGAACGGCCTGACGCGCAACGATATCGATCACATCATCATCGCCTCCCTGGTGGCGGACAAGCAGGGTTTGCTGAAGGCGCTACGGCCTTTGCTGCCCCAGTGCGGCAAATTGCTGGTGCGCTATGGCAATGGCCTCAAGTCGATCTTCAACTGCCCTTACCACCACCAGGCCGCCGGCTCGCCCTGGCGCGTCAGCGGTAAACCGCTCACCACCCCGCTGTACGATCTCTTGATTTTGGAGCCTCACCGCCATGAATAATGCCTTTCCCACCCTGATCCTCGGCGCCGGCCCGGCGGCGATCCAACTGGCGGCGGACATCAAGGCCGCGGGCAATGCGCGCATCGGCCTGTACAACCGTCCCAGCGAAAAAGGGCGCCGCCTGAAGCAACATCTGGCGCACACGCCCAGCCTGTGGCTGACGGGCGCCGGTAAGGCGCAGCGCACCCAAGACGATGCGCAGGTGACGATTGACCGCTATTGCGATGATCTGGCGCTCGTCGGCGGCGACTGGCGCAGACTGATCCTTGCCGTCCCCGCCGATCAATACCATGACGTGCTGCGACAGGTACCATGGGCGGCGTTGCCCCAACTGCGCTCACTGATCCTGCTCTCTCCCTCCATCGGCTCCGGCTTGATGGCGCAAAGCCTGCTGCAGGAGGCCGGGCAATCCCACGTCGAGGTCATCAGCCTGTCGAGCTACTACGCCGATACCAAATACCAGAACGCCGAACAGCCTTACCGCGCCTACACCAAGGCGTTCAAGCAGCGGATTTATCTGGCCGGCGCAGGCGCAAGGTCAGACTGTGCCGAACTCGACTGGCTTTGCTCGCTGCTGGCGCGTCACGGCATTGACGCCCAACGCTGCAACAGCCTGCTCGCCGCCGAGCGCTTCAGCATCACCAATTATGTTCATCCTCCGCTGGCGCTGGCCGAAACCACGCTGCAGGCGATATTCCAGCCGCAGGCGCCGATCCAGTACCTGTATAAAACCCACCCCGAGGGCCCCATCTGTCCCGAGGCGATCGCCGACATGCTGGCGCTCTCGCAGGATTACCAGCAGTTGCTCAACCGGCTCGGCATCGAGGCCATTAACCTGCTGCGCTTTTTGAATGACGACAACTACCCGGTTCCGCCCCGTATGGTGAGCCGCCGCTGGATTGACCAATTCCCGCAGCTCGCGCCGACGGAGCAATGCTATGCGCTGTTTACGCGTTATACCGCGCTGCTGGTCGACCCCTATTCCGAGCCGGACGCGCAGGGCCGCTACTATGATTTTTCCGCCGTCAGGGTCGCCCGCGTCTTCCAGGATGCCCAGGGGCGCTGGCGCCTGCCGCGCGTGCCGCAAGAGGACGTGCGCAAACTGCGCGTCCTGGTCTTGCTGGCGCAGCGGCTTGACGTCGAGATGCCCGCCGCCCAGCGTCTGTTGGCCCGCTTTCAGCAGGCGCTGCAGCACTTCGTCACCCGGATCGGCACCGAGCATTGCCATCGTTCGTTGCTGGACGATACCTGCGACGAGCAGGCGGACATCATTTACCGACAATGGCGGAGGCAAGCATGAATCAGGGTGCGCTACTGGCCATTTTTGCCTCATTGATTTTCAGCGTCATGAACGCGCTGGTTAAAACCATCTCCGATGCTATTCCCACCGGTGAAATCGTGTTCTTTCGCAGCAGCATCGGCTGTGTGCTGGTTCTGCTGCTGATGTACCGCCACCGCATCGCCTTCAGCCGCGTAGACCGGCCGCTGCTGGTGTTGCGCGGCACCATGGGCGGGCTGTATCTCATTTGTTATTTTTACAGCATCGCCCATCTGACGCTGGCCGACGCCAGCATGCTGGCCTATCTGTCGCCGTTTTTCTCCATTTTGCTCTCCTTGCTGGTGCTGCGTGAACGGGTCAGCGCCTGCACCGCGTTTTGGCTGACGATGGTCATCATCGGCGCCGTGCTGCTGGTGCGGCCGTGGCACTTCTCGGCCTATACCCTGGCGTCGCTGGTCGGCGTGATGAGCGCGGTGTTCGCCTCGATCGCCTATCTGTCGGTCAACAAACTCAGCAAGCGCCACCACAACTACGAGATCGTGTTCTACTTCCTGTTCATCGCAACGCTGATCTCGCTGCCGCTGATGTGGAACGCGTTCGTTTGGCCCAACGCCTATCAGTTCGCCATTCTGCTCGCCATCGCCCTGGTGTCGCTGTTGGGGCAGGTCGTCTTAACCCAGGCCTTCTCTTCCGATAACCTGATCGTGGTCTCGGTGGTGCGCTATATCGGCATCGTGTTCAACATCGCCTGGGGTTGGCTGTTCTGGCATGAGATCCCGCTGCTGCTGTCGCTGTTCGGCTGTCTGCTGGTGGTGGTTTCCTGCATTCAACTCGGGCTGCGTCACCGCAAAAAACCGGCTTAAGCCGGGCTTGCCGCAACCAAAAAAAAACGCACCCGAGGGTGCGTTTTTCACAGGCAAAGCCGTGGCCTTATTTGGCCGGCGTCGGCTGCTGAGCGGGCTGATCCTTTTCCAGATGAGCCAGGTCCAGCGCGATATGCACGGTTTCATCCAGATACGGATCCGGCTCCTGGTAATCCTTCGGCAGATCGTCGAGCGATTTCAGCGGCTTCTTGCCCGCACGTTCCAGACGCTCGTTGATGCGTTTCAGACGGGTCGCGTCGTCATCGTGGTTCTCTTTCTCGCGCACCGCCAGATTGAGGGACACGATGTTGCGTTTATCCTTCAGCGCCTTGTAATGCGCGATATCCTGCGCGATGTACTGGAACTCCGGATTTTGCGCGATGCGCTGCTGGTGATCTTTCAGCAGCTCCGGCTCGAACGGCGCCATATCGCCGGTCTTGCTGTAGGTCGCCGCATTGATGCTGTCCCACGGCATGGCGTTGTCTTCAAACGCTTCGCCGGTTTCCGCCGGATCGACGCCGGTCGGCATCAGAATGTCCGGCGTCACGCCCTTGCGCTGGGTGCTGCCGCCATTGACGCGGTAGAACTTCTGAATGGTGTACTGCACGGAACCGAGCGCCGGCCACTCAGGGCGCAGCATCTGATCGTAGATACGGTTCAGCGAACGGTACTGCTGCACGGTGCCTTTACCGAAGGTCGGCTCGCCGACAATCAGCGCGCGGCCGTAATCCTGCATCGCCGCCGCGAAAATTTCGGAGGCGGAGGCGCTGAAGCGATCGACCAGCACCACCAGCGGGCCTTTATAGTAGGTCACGCCGTCGGTGTCGGCGTCTTCGCGCACTTTGCCGTTGTTGTCGCGCACCTGCACCACCGGGCCGCTCGGAATGAACAGGCCGGACAGCGACACCGCTTCGGTCAGCGCGCCGCCGCCGTTGGTGCGCAGATCGATGATCACGCTCTTGACGTTCTGCTTGGCCATCTTCTGCAGCTGCACTTTCACGTCATCGGTCAGACCGACATAGAAGCCGGGGATGTCGAACACCGCCACCTTCTCTTTGCCGACGGTCTTGATGGTCATTTTCACCGCGCGGTCTTCCAGACGGATGCGCTCGCGGGTCAAGGTGACCACGCGGGTTTTGGTGCCCTTGCCGGCCGGCAGGATCTCAAGGCGCACCTTGCTGCCCTTCGGCCCTTTGATCAACGACACCACGTCGTCCAGGCGCCAGCCGATCACGTCCACCATCGGTTTGCCGGCCTGGCCGACGCCGACGATGCGATCGCCCACGGTGATCGCTTTGCTCTTCGCCGCCGGACCGCCCGGCACCATCGAGTTGATCAGGGTGTAGTCGTCATCCATCTGCAGCACCGCGCCGATGCCTTCCAGCGACAGGCTCATCTCGGTGTTGAACTGCTCGGTGTTGCGCGGAGACAGATAGTTGGTGTGCGGGTCGATTTCATGTGCAAAGGCATTCATCGCCAGCTGGAAGACGTCTTCGCTGTTGCTTTGCGTCAGGCGCTTGATGGCGAACTGATAGCGCTTGGTCAGCGTGTCGCGGATTTCTTTGTCGGTCTTGCCGGTCAGCTTGAGGTTCAGCTCGTCATACGTGACTTTCGCATCCCACAGGCTATCCAGCTCGGCCTTGTCTTTCGGCCACGGCGCTTTGCTGCGGTCGAGATCGATAGTGCCGTTGCCGGTGAAGTTCATCGGCTTGTCCAGCAACGACAACGCATAGGTGTAACGCTCAAAGCGGCGTTTCTGCGCCAGATTGAACAGCGCGTAGAAGGTGTCCAGCTTGCCGGTTTTCAGCTCTTCGCCAACCTGATTGCGTTTGCCGGCGAACTGCGCCACGTCGGAGGCCAGCAACACGTTATGGTTGTAGTCCAGCATGTTCAGGTAGCGATCGAAGATCTTGCCTGAAAATTCCGCATCGAGGGCGAACTGGCGGTAATGAGAGCGAGTGAAGCGCGAGGTGACGCGCTCACTCACCGTAGCGTGCTGGGGTTCCTGTTGCAGTTGGGGCAGTTGGCCGATGCGGATGTTGGCTGTTTCCGCGCCGTAACTGACACCCGCCCACAGCAGCCCTGCAATCGCTGTTAATCTGACGAATTTGTTCATGCCTGGGTTGGCCTCCGTATCAGAACTGCAAGTGTTCTGCGCGCACAATCATCGCCAGACCGGAAGAGAGCTGCACACGTACGCCATCTTTAGCGATTTCGAGTACGGTAGCATCCATCGCGCTCTTGCCTGCCCTGACTTTGATTTCCTGGCCAATTTGCAGTTTAGAGATATCCGTGACTGGCGCATAACGCGGCTGGCTTTCCTCTTTGGCTGCACGAGGTTGGCGAGCGGGCTGTGGGCGAGTTTGTGGGCGCGGCTTGCGGTTTTCCGGCGCGGCTCCGCCTTCGCGACGCGCAGCGGGCTTTTTACCGGCTGGGCGCGGACGGCGCGGAGCGGCATCGGCGGATTCGCCGGCGGCTTCACGTTTTTTGGCGTTTTGTTCGGCACGCTGTGCCTGAACGCGCGCTTTGGCTTCTTCAAGCTGCTGGCGAGCATGATCGACATGCTGCTGCTCCAGTTCACCGCACGGATTGCCGTCCAGGTCGACGCGCTGCGCGCCAACCTTGACGCCGTACAGGTAACGCCAGCTTGAGGTGTATAGGCGCAGGGCAGAACGCAATTGCGTTTTGCTGAGATTCTCTTCCCCCTGCACGCGCTCTACCAAATCCTGAAAAATACCGATTTTCAGCGGACGAGCTTCGCCTTCGGCGCTAAAGCAGAGCGGAAAACGCTCGGCAAGAAAAGCAATGACTTCTTTACTAGAGTTCAACTTAGGTTGATTTTCCATGAAATTTCCTGATTACAACGGTATTGCCAACAAGCCACAGGCATGAACAGGCGTCATTATAATGACGCCATCGGTAATTGCCACGTTAACCGTCGATCAACTTGCCGCCACAGTCACATATTTCGCACTGTCACACTGTTCCAGTTGCTCACAAAGCCCCGCCACCACTGCTTTCAGGCCCACTTCGTCCTGTTCGTCGAAGCGTTGATAAACCGTGCTATCGATATCCAAAACGCCGATCGCTCGGCCGCCAACCGCCAGCGGCAGCACGATTTCCGCGTTGCTGGCCGCATCGCAGGCGATATGGCCCGGAAACGCATGCACGTCGCCGACGCGCTGCACGCGATTTTCCGCCACCGCCGTGCCGCACACGCCCTTGCCCACCGGAATGCGCACGCAGGCGATCTTGCCCTGGAACGGCCCCAGCACCAGTTGGTCGCCATCCATCAGATAGAAACCGACCCAGTTCACGTCATCCAGACGCTCGTTGAGCAACGCGCTGGCGTTGGACAACGCCGCGATAAAGTTGGTTTCCCCGCCGAGCAACGCGCTCAGGTCACGTTTTAATTCCGCGTAGAATTGTTCTTTTGTCATGTGATAACCATTGAAACAGTGAAGATGGCCAGAAGCCCAAAGCTTAGGCCCTATAAAATAAGCATTAAATGCGTATAGCCACAAGGTTAATCATCTGTTGCTTCACAAAACCCCGTCGCTCGGGGTATGTTTGCCGCTCAGAATCCCGGTTTACCTCGTTTTACCGTCCGGCGCCCGATCGCCGGTGACGCGGCCGGTTTATTTTTCAGCTACGCTGACAGTTCCGGCGGGCTCAAGGGCAGCTACTTGTCAAAAATGAAAATACACGCGATCACCGCCCCCCTTTCCAAAGCGCGCCACCAACGCTGCTGCGAGTGCGACCTGCTGTTCGTGCTGCCGCCGCTCAGCGGCAATCAGGCCGCCTATTGCCCGCGCTGCAACGCCAAGGTGGTGAGCGGCCGCGACTGGTCGATGACGCGCCTGACCGCCATGGCGATCGCCATGCTGCTGCTGATGCCGTTCGCCTTCACCGAGCCGCTGATCAGCATCCGCCTGCTCGGCACGCGCATCGACGCCAGTTTGCTGGAGGGCATCTGGCAGATGAGCCGCCAGGGCGATCCGCTCACCGCCAGCATGGTGGCGTTTTGCACCATCGGCGCCCCGCTGACGCTGGTGCTGTCGCTGCTGTACCTGCGTTTCGGCCATGCGCTCGGCATGAACCTGCGCCCGGTGCTGCTGATGCTGGAGCGGCTCAAAGAGTGGGTGATGCTGGACATTTATCTGATCGGCATGGCGGTGGCGGCGATCAAAGTGCAGGATTACGCCGACATCCAGCCCGGCAGCGCGCTGATCGCTTACCTTTCGCTCACGGTGCTAAGCATCCTGACGCTGATCCACGTCAATCTGGAGCAGCTGTGGGAGCGCTACTATCCGCAGGAACAGCCGGAAGGCCCGCCGACGGCGCTGCACATTTGTCTGTCCTGCCACTATACCGGCTATCCCGACGCGCGCGGCCGCTGCCCGCGTTGCCATGTGCCGATGTGCCATCGCCAGCCCTACAGCCTGCAGAAAACCTGGGCGGCGCTGATCGCGGCGATGATCCTGCTGATACCGGCCAACCTGCTGCCGATTTCCATCATTTACGCCAACGGCACGCGGCTGGAAGACACCATTTTCTCCGGCGTGGTCTCATTGGCCACCTCCGGCAACGTGCCGATCGCCGCCATCGTGTTCATCGCCAGCGTGCTGGTGCCCTTCACCAAGGTGATCGTGCTGATCGTGCTGTTGCTGAGCATCCACTTCAAAACCTCGCACAGCCTGAAGACGCGCATTCGTCTGCTGCGCCTGGTCACCTGGATCGGCCGTTGGTCGATGCTCGATCTGTTCGTTATCGCCTTGATGATGTCGCTGGTAAATCGCGATCAACTGTTATCTTTTACTATGGGACCGGCCGCGTTTTACTTTGGCTCGGCGGTCATTTTGACTATTCTTGCCGTTGAGTGGCTGGATAGCCGATTGATTTGGGATGCACATGCAACAGGAAACGCCGACTACACCGACTGAAGCGCGGGTCAAGAACAAACGCCGCATTTCACCGTTCTGGTTACTGCCGTTCATCGCCCTGCTGATCGCCGGGTGGCTGGTCTATAACAATTTCCAGGAGCGCGGCACCACCGTCACCATCGATTTCCAATCGGCGGCGGGCATCGTCGCCGGCCGCACGCCGGTGCGCTACCAAGGCGTTGAGGTCGGCACGGTGCAAAAAATCAGCCTGAGCAAAGATCTGCGCAGCATCGTGGTGGAAGCCAGCATCAAAAGCGATCTGGAAGACTCGCTGCGCGAAGGCACCCAGTTCTGGCTGGTGACGCCCAAGGCCTCGCTGGCCGGGGTTTCCGGGCTCGATGCGCTGGTCGGCGGCAACTATATCGGCATGATGCCCGGCAGCGGCAAGGAGCAAACCCACTTCACCGCGCTCGATACCCAGCCGAAGTACCGCCTGAACACCGGCGAGCTGATGATTCACCTGCACGCCGACGACCTGGGTTCGCTCAACAGCGGCTCGCTGGTCTATTACCGTAAAATCCCGGTCGGCAAGGTGTATGACTACACCATCAGCGAAGGCAACAAGGGCGTAACCATCGACGTGCTGATCGACCGCCGCTTCGCCAACCTGGTGAAGAGCAACAGCCGCTTCTGGAATGTCTCCGGCTTCAAGGGCGATTTCAGCCTGTCCGGCGCCACGGTGCAGATGGAGAGCCTGGCGGCGCTGGTCAACGGCGCCATCGCCTTCGATTCGCCGGCCGATGGCCAGCAGGCCAAGGGCGATCAGAACTATACCCTTTACCCGGACCTGGCCCACAGCCAGCGCGGCGTCAATATTCTGCTGGATCTGCCGAGCGGCAACAGTTTGAGTGCAAACCGCACGCCGCTGATGTACCAGGGGCTGCAGGTCGGCACCCTGACCAAGCTGACGTTGCAACAGGACAGCAAAGTCATCGGTGAACTGACCATCGATCCTTCGGTGGTCGATCTGATGCGCAGCGGCACCCGCATCGTGATGCGCAGCCCGCGCATCAGCCTCAACGACGCCAAGCTCAGCCAACTGCTGACCGGCACCACGCTGGAACTGGTACCGGGTGAAGGCGAACCGCAGCAGCGCTTCAACGTGCTGGACAGCAGCGAAACGCTGTTGCAACAGCCGGGCGTGTTGACCGTCACGCTGACGGCGCCGCAAAGCTACGGCATCGACGTCGGGCAACCGCTGGTGGTGCACGGCGTGAAAGTCGGCCAAATCCTGAGCCGCACCTTGACCGCTGGCGGCGTGGTGTTCACCGCCGCCGTTGATGCGCAATATCGCGGCCTGCTGCACAAAGACAGCAAATTCGTGGTCAACAGCCGCCTCGACGTCAAGCTGGGAATAGACGGCATGGAAGTGCTCGGCGCCAGCGCGCAGGAGTGGGTAGACGGCGGCGTGCGCATTATCCCCGGCAGCAAAGGGGAGCCTGGCGGCCAATACCCGCTGTACGCCAACAGCGAAAAAGCCGAGGAAGGCATCGTCGGCAACGCCCCTTCCACCACCCTGACCCTCAGCGCCACCAGCCTGCCGGACGTGCAGGCCGGCTCAGTGGTGCTGTATCGTAAATTCCAGGTGGGCGAGATCGTTAACGTTCGGCCGAAGGCCAACGAGTTTGAGGTGGACGTCTACATCAGCCCGGAATACCGTAAGTTGCTGACCCGTGAAAGCATCTTCTGGGCCGAAGGCGGCGCCAAGGTGCAGCTCAACGGCAGCGGCCTGACGGTGCAGGCTTCACCGCTCAACCGCGCGCTGAAAGGCGCCATCAGCTTCGACAACCTGCAGGGCGTGACGCTGAACAAAGGCGCCAACCGCGTACTGTACGCCAGCGAAACCGCCGCCCGCGCGGTGGGCAGCCAAATCACGCTGAAAACCTATGACGCCAGCAAGCTGTCGGCGGGCATGCCGCTGCGTTACCTCGGCATCGACGTCGGCCAGGTGGAGTCGCTGCAGCTGGCGCCGGAGCGCAACGAAGTGTTGGCCAAAGCGGTGCTGTATCCGGAATACGTGCAGACCTTCGCGCGCCTCGGCAGCCGCTTCTCGATCGTGTCGCCGGAGATCTCCGCCGCCGGCGTCAGCAACCTCGATACCCTGCTCCAGCCTTATATCAACGTGGAGCCGGGCCGCGGGCGCGAGCTGCGCACCTTCGAACTGCAGCAGGCCAGCATCACCGATTCGCGCTATCTCGATGGGCTGAGCGTCGTGCTCGACGCGGCCGAAACCGGCTCGCTGCAGATCGGCACGCCGGTGCTGTTCCGCGGCGTGGAGGTCGGCACCATCACCGGCTTCTACCTCGGCGCCATGTCCGATCGGGTGCACGTCGCGCTGCGCATCAGCAAGAAGTACCAGCATCTGGTGCGCAACAACAGCGTGTTCTGGCTGGCGTCGGGTTACAACCTGCAGTTCGGACTGACCGGCGGCGTGATCAAGAGTGGCACCTTCCAGCAATTCATCCGCGGCGGCATCGCCTTCGCCACGCCGCCAACCATTCCGCTGGCGCCGAAAGCGACGCCGAACAAGCACTTCCTGCTGAATCCGGAAGAGCCGAAGGACTGGAAAACCTGGGGCACCGCCATTCCGCGCGATTAACTTTCGCGTTTCCCTCAGGGCCCGGCAATGCCGGGCCCTGTTTTTTTCCGCTTTGTGATAAACTCTCGCCCTTGTCTTTATTGCACCCTGAGAGTTCGCCCGTGGCCAAATCCACCGCCGTTTTTCTGCCCCCCGCTTTCCTTGACGCCACCCGCGCCATCATGCCCGCCGAACTGGCGATGGACGATTTTATCGCCGCCTGCCAGCGCCCGCTGCGCCGCAGCCTGCGCGTCAACACGCTGAAAATCAGCGTCACCGACTTCCTGGCGCTGGTGCGGGACTACGACTGGCGATTGGATCCCATTCCCTGGTGCGCGGAAGGGTTCTGGATCGAGCGCGACGATGAAGAGCTGCGATTGGGCAGCGCCGCCGAACATTTGAGCGGCCTGTTCTACATTCAGGAGGCCAGCTCGATGCTGCCGGTCAGCGCGTTGTTCGCCGGCGGCGCAGCGCCCCATCGGGTGCTGGACGTGGCGGCCGCGCCGGGCTCCAAAACCACCCAGATAGCCGCGTTGATGGATAATCAGGGCGGCATCGTCGCCAACGAATACTCCGCCAGCCGGGTGAAAGTGCTGCACGCCAATATCAGCCGGTGCGGCGTGAAGAATACGGCGCTGACCCACTTCGATGGCCGGGTGTTCGGCGCCGCGCTGCCGGAGAGTTTTGACGCCATTCTGCTCGACGCCCCCTGCTCCGGCGAAGGCGTGGTGCGCAAAGATCCGGACGCCATGAGCAACTGGTCGCCGGAAAGCGTCGCCGAGATCGCCGCCACCCAGCGCGAGCTGATCGACAGCGCGTTTCATGCGCTGGCGCCGGGCGGCGTGATGGTTTATTCCACCTGCACCCTCAATGCGCAGGAAAATCAGCAGGTGGTGCGCTGGCTGCTGGACACCTATGGCGACGCGGTCAGCATCGAGCCGCTGGGTGAGCTGTTCCCCGGCGCCGACAAGGCGGTGACCGCCGAGGGCTTCCTGCACGTCTTCCCGCAGATTTACGACAGCGAAGGGTTTTTCGTCGCCCGCCTGCGTAAAAAACACGCCGTGGCGCCGTTGGCGAAGCCGACCTATAAAGTCGGTAAATTCCCGTTCAGCCCGCTGTCCGGCAAAGAGGCGGCGCTGATCGCCCAAGCCGCCGCCGCATCCGGCTTAACCTGGGGCGATGACAGCCGGCTGTGGGAGCGCGACAAGGAAATCTGGCTCTTCCCGGCCGCGCTGGAGCCGCTGTTCGGCAAAGTGCGCTTCTCGCGTATCGGCCTCAAGCTGGCGGAGCGCTTCCCGAAAGGGTTCCGTTGGCAGCACGAAGCGGCGATCGCCCTCGCGGGCGCCGACGGCAAACAGCATTACGAGCTGGACGCCGCGCTGGCCCAGGAGTGGTATCACGGCCGCGATCTCTACCCTGAGCAGCCGCCGGCGGGCGACGAGTGCATCGTCACCTATCAGGGGCAACCGCTGGGCATCGCCAAACGCATCGGCAGCCGCATCAAGAACAACCTGCCGCGCGAGCTGGTGCGCGACGGCGCGCTGGATTTTCACCTGTAATCGCCCTGGCGCCGGGGAGCCGCTTTCCCCGGCGATAAATAAAGATAACAATATTCCCATCGCCATTCGTTATTATTCTAATCATTTCACCATCACGTTATTTCACCCGCGCACGCTTGCCCTGTGCCAATTAAAAAGTTTTGACCTTTGATAAAGACAATTTCACGTTCTTATCCTATTAATTTAAATGTAAGTAAATAAATGCGTGCAACTCAGCTCTGGGTGGCGTTTTTGCGGACTTTCTCTGACATGGCAAGGAATCATGATGAAAAAAACTCTGCTGGTTTTGCTCTCGTTAACACCTCTGCTGTGCATCAGTGGCGCAGCCAACGCAGCGGGCACCATTCAGGGCACGGTGGGCGTGACAATGACCATCGGCGCCGGGTGCGTGGTCACCGGCGGCAACAGTTCCGGCACCACCAACGACTTTGGTTCCATCAGTTTTGGCACCTACTCGTCGCTGGCTAACGTCATCACCGCCAGCGCCACCGGCAGCGGCGGCACCGGCACCTTGGGGCTGAACTGCACTACCGGCACCAACTACACCGTGGCGCTGGACAACGGCCTCAACGCCTCCGGCAGCCAGCGGCGCATGGCCAGCGGCGTGCCCGCCTACATCAGCTATAACCTCTACCAGGACAGCGCCCACGCAGTGCCGTGGAACAGCACCACCGGCGTGCTGACCGGCACCGGCACCGGCTCGGCGGTCCCGTTGATCGTCTACGGTCTGGTGCCCGCCGCGGGCACCACCCCGGCCGCCGGCGTGTACAACGATACCGTCACCATGACCGTGACCTGGTGATTTTTACCGCCAACGGAGTGCCGCCACGGCGCTCCGTTACTCATTAATATAATAATATTCCCACCCACCCCATCATTATCTCAAACGTGATCACCCTCCTAATTTTTACGCCCCCCCCACCAACCTGCGATCTCGCTTAAAAATAAATAAAGTTTTTAATCTTTCGGCAAGACATTCTCCCGTTCTTATTCTATTAATTAATCTGTAAATAGATTAATGCATTTGACTCATTTTTCGGGCTTTTTGGCAGGCTTCTCTACTACGGCAAGGAACCATGATGAAAAAGACTCTGGCGGCATTAACCTCGGCAGCGGTTCTGCTGTGCACCTCTGGCGCCGCCTTTGCGGCGGGCACCCTTCAGGGCACGCTGGGCGTCACTTTAACCATCGGCGCCGGCTGCGTCGTTACCGGCGGCAACAGCTCCGGCACCACCAACAACTTCGGCTCCATCAGCTTCGGTACCTACTCGTCGCTGGCTAACGTCATCACCGCCAGCGCCACCGGCAGCGGCGGCACCGGCACCTTGGGGCTGAACTGCACCACCGGCACCAACTACACCGTGGCGTTGGACAACGGCCTCAACGCCTCCGGCAGCCAGCGGCGCATGGCCAGCAGCGTGCCCGCTTACATCAGCTATAACCTCTACCAGGACAGCGCCCACGCCGTGCCGTGGAACAGCACCACCGGCGTGCTGACCGGCACCGGCACCGGCTCGGCGGTCCCGTTGATCGTCTATGGTCTGGTGCCCGCCGCGGGCACCACCCCGGCGGCAGGCGCGTACAGCGATACCGTCACCATGACCGTCACCTGGTAAGCATGACGCGCCTGGCCGTCACCTGCATGCTGCTGTCGTTGGCAGGCGCTTGCCGCGCCGACGTCAGCACTGCGACGGTCGGCGTCAGCGCCACCTTGGTCAAATCCTGTGTCGCAGGCACCACCAGCGGCGGCAACACCACGTTCGGCACCTTTAACTTCGGCACGGTTTACTTCCTCAATACGGCGATAAAAGTGACCGGCCAGGCGAACGCCGGCGCACTGCAGATCAACTGCAACAACGGCACCAGTTACACGGTACTGCTCAGCGGCGGACAGAGCGGCAATACCGCTTCGCGCTATCTGCAAAGCGCGGCGGGCGCCCGCGTGAACTACAACCTGTATACCAGCGCCAGCTACGCCACCGTCTGGGATAACGTCACCGGCGTGACGCAGACCGCCACCGGTCAAAGCGTCTGGCTGCCGGTGTACGGCATGATCCCGGTGCAGGCGACGCCGGCGACGGGCACTTATACGGACACGGTACAGGTGACGATAAATTGGTGATTAACGGAACGCTGCGCACCCTGCTGCTGACGGCGCTGCTTGGCGCTCCGGCGGCACATGCCGATACCGTCAGCCAGGGCTTCACGGTCAATGCTTCGATCATCAAAGGCTGCGTGCTCGGCAGCGGCGTCACCAACGTTACCTCGTTCGGCAGTATGAGCTTCGGCCAGGTGGCGTCTTTAAGCAGCCCGATAAAAATTGTCTCGAGCGCCGGCGCCGGCTCGATCCTTATCCGCTGCAACCCCGGGCTCAGCGTCACCCTGGGATTGAACGTCGGCAATAACGTGACCGGCTCCATCGCCGGCGGGCGCAAGCTGTTGAACTCGGTCACCTCGGAAACGCTGATTTACCAGCTCTACCAGGATGCCAACTACGCCGTTTTGTGGGGAGACGGCGGCAACGGCGGCGCCGCCCAAACCGTCTCCTCCACCGGCAGTACGCAGGAAATAAAAATCTACGCCAGTTTAATGGCGAGCAGCACCTTGCCCACCAGCGGCACCTACAACGATACGGTCTTAGTGACGGTGAGTTATTGAGCTTTTAAAAGGATCACATTATGCGTAGTACTCTGCTTCGCCTGCCTCTGCTGGCAGGATTGTTGTTAGCCGGCCAGCCGCAGGCCTTCGCCGCCGCCTCCATTCTGATTTGGCCCATCGATCCGGTTATTGAAGACAACCAGCAGGCGACGGCCCTGTGGCTGGAAAACCGCGACAGCAAGCCGGTTTACATGCAAATTCGCGTGCTGGGCTGGCAACAAACCGGCGGTAAGGACGATTACCGCAACCAGAGCGAGGTGCTCGCCAGCCCGCCGGTCGCCACCATTCTCCCCGGCAAACGCCAACTGATTCGCCTGATCAAGCAGACGCCGGCCGCCGCCGGACAAGAGCGGGCTTACCGCATCCTGGTCGATGAAGTGCCGATCAAAGATAAAGATGGCGCAGCGCCCGACAAAGGCGCGCAGATGGGGCTGAAATTCCAGATGCGTTATTCGGTGCCGCTGTTCGTCAGCGGCAAAGGCGTCTGGACCAAGCAAGACTTCGAACACCCGCGCGACTACGCCACCGCCAACCAGCCGAAGCTCAGCTACCGGCTGCTGCAACAAAACAGCCAGCGCTGGCTCGACGTACGCAACGACGGCATCGTGCATGCTCGTCTGTCGCAGGTCAGCATTCAGGGCAAGCCGCTCAACAACGGGCTGCTGGGCTACGTGCTGCCGGGTTCGCAAATGCGTTTCGCCCTGCCGCCGTCGGGCAGTTTTGCCGCCGGCAAGCTGCAGGCGATGGTCAACGACAACAAGCAGCCCGTAACCCTTCCGTCTTACTGAGCCCGAGGCGCAGGTGATGCGGATGTCGCCATCGCCCTCACGCGGCATGCAGCTCAAGCCGCTGGCCCTGGCCGTACTCTGTATGGCGGTAGAACTGTGCCCGCCGCCTGCCGCCGCCGACGATTTGCCACCGCCGCCCCGCGCCGTCAGCATGCCGGATACCACGCTGTATCTGGAGCCGGTGGTGAACGGCCGCCCGACCGGCAAAGTCGTGCCGGTCGCCTACCGCGGCGGCCATTACTATTTAACGCCTCAGCAGCTGATCGATGCCGGCCTGCCGGTGACGGACAAACAGGTGAAAGAGATCGCCGTCGATCAACTGGATAAGGTCGACGTCACCTACAGCGGCGAAACGCAGCAGTTGCTGATCTCGGTGCCCAACGATTGGCTCCCCAGGCAAACCCTCGGTGACGCCAACCCGGAGCAGCGGCTGCCGGCGCAAAGCAGCCTGGGCTTCTTGCTGAATTACGACGCCTACGTCAGCCAAAGCGGCGGGCGCGGCAATCCGGGCTATTTTTCCGCCTGGAGCGAACAGCGCCTGTTCGACGGCTTCGGCGTTATCGCCAACACCGGCATTTTCCGCAGCAGCTTCAACGGCGAGACCGCCGCGCAGCAGAACAATCGCTATATCCGCTACGACAGCAGTTGGCGCTACAGCGACGACGACACCATGCTCAGCTACACCGCCGGCGATCTCACGACCGGCTCGCTGCCCTGGACCAGTTCGGTGCGCGTCGGCGGTCTGCAGGTAGCGCGTAATTTCGCCACGCGGCCGGATCTCATTACCTACCCGCTGCCGCAGTTCTCCGGCCAGGCCGCCGTGCCGAGCAGCGTCGATCTGTACATCAACAGCTATAAAAACACCTCCGCCAACGTGAATCCCGGCCCGTTCACCCTGAATACCGTGCCCTACATCAACGGCGCCGGTCAGGCGACGGTGGTGACGACCGATGCGCTCGGCCGCCAGATCAGCACGACGGTGCCGTTCTATGTCGCCAGTTCGCTGCTGCAGGCCGGGTTGAGCGATTTCAGCCTGTCGGCAGGCGCGCTGCGCCAAAACTACGGTTACCGATCCGCGGACTACGGCCAGTGGGTGGCCAGCGGCAGCGGGCGTTACGGCGTCACGGACTGGCTCACGATCGAAGGGCGGGCGGAAGGTGCGGCGGAGTTGGCGGTCACCGGCGCCGGCGCCGGCGTGCGCATCGGGCAGCTAGGGGTGCTCAACGCCTCCTACAGCTACAGCCAGGCGGGCCGCGACGCTTTCAACGCCCCTCCGGTCACGCCGCGGTATTACGATCCGGTCACCGGCCAACCGGTGCAGCAACCGGATGCCGGTCCGGTGTATCAGTACGCCGGCCGCCACGGCGATCAAACCAGCCTGAGTTACACCTACAGCAATCAGTATTTCAGCCTCAACGCTCAACGGGTGCTGCGCAGCGCGGACTTTGGCGATCTTTCCACCTACAAGAGCAGCTATCGGCTGAGCCGCCGCACCGATCAGCTGACCGGCAGCATCGGCCTGAGCCGCTTCGGCAGCCTGGGCGCCGGTTATTTCGACGTGCGCGACGCCATCGGCCAGCGCACTCGCCTGGTCAACCTGTCGTACAGCCTGACGCTGTGGCGCAACATCAGCCTGTACGCCTCGGCGAACCGCGAGATTGGCGGCGACGGTTACAGCTCTCAGCTGCAGATCAGCATTCCGTTCGATACCTGGGGCACCGCCAACGTCAGCACCGCCCGCGACGCCGGCAACCGCTGGAGCGAACGCGTGGCTTACAGCCGCGCCGCGCCGACCGACGGCGGCTTCGGTTGGAATCTGGCCTATGCCGGCGGCCAGGGCAGCAACAGCGATTATCGTCAGGCGGATGTGACCTGGCGCACCTCGCTGTTGGAAACCCGCGCTGGGCTGTATGGCAACCGTAACGACTACACCCGCTGGGGCGAAGTCAGCGGTTCGCTGGTGGCGATGAACGGCGGCGTTTATGCCACCAACACCATCAACGATGCCTTCGCGCTGGTATCGACCGACGGCTACGCCGGCATTCCGGTCAGCTACGAGAACCAGCGCATCGGCGTCACCAACGACAAAGGTTATCTGCTGGTGCCCACCGTCACCTCGTATTACCACGCCAAGTTCCAAATCGACCCGCTCAATTTACCGGCGGACGTTAACCTGCCGGCGGTCGAAAAAACCGTCGCCATCCGCGATCACAGCGGCTACCTGGTCGAATTCCCCGTCCAGCGCCTGTCCGCCGCCGACGTGGAGCTGGTCGATGCGCAAGGCAAACCGCTGGCCAACGGCAGCCAGGTTGCGGTGCTCGGCGGCAATCAACAAAGCTACGTCGGGTGGGATGGCATGACCTATATCGATCCGGTGCAGCAACACAACCGATTAAGCGTAATCCCGGCCGACGGCGGCCCGCCGTGCCAGGTCAGTTTCAGCCTGGCCAACCCGCAGGGGCTGCAACGCGTCGGCCCTCTCGTCTGCCAGTAACACACGGAGAAGAAGAATGATGTCTCGGCAAGTGAAAATCTTTTTGGCGGCGCTGCTGTTGATGTGTGGACAACGCGCGCTGGCGGACTGCACCACCACCAACGGCACGGTTACCCTGCCCAGCAGCAACTCCTTCGCCGTCTACAACGGCCAGATAAGCGCCCAGGGCACCGCGGGGTTGAACTGCACCGGGCTCGGGCTCAATTTGCTGTCGCAAAACACCGTCACGGTCAAGATCGCTTCCACCACCAACAACATGGCTCTGCTGAACGGCAATGGCTCAGGCGATAAAATTTCTTATTTGATCTACCCGGATTCGAACTACCAGTACCCGTATAGCGTCGGCCAGACCATCGATTACAGCTCGCTGAATCTGCTGTCGCTGATCCTGATCTCAGCCAACGTCAACTTTCCGGTGTATATCAAAACCGTCGTCGGCGCGAACGTCAGCGCCGGCACCTATACCGATACCATCAACCTGGTGTGGAATTATCACATCTGCGGCATCGGCATCCTGGGAGCATGCATCTGGTGGGACGGCACCAATCAACCCAGCACCGTGACCGTCACCGCGGTCATCACCAAGAGTTGCCTGATCAACACCGCCAACAACGTCAACTTCGGCAGCATGGCCTTAGTGGGGCAATTCAATCCGATCAACCAAAGCATCACGCTGACCTGTACCAAATCCCAGTCTTACAGCTCCTACTTCACCAACGGCAACAATCCGATCACCGGCTGGCGGCGAATGATCAGCGGCACCAGCAACTTCCTGCAGTATCAGATCTATTTGCCCAATACCAGCACCGTGTGGAGCAGCACCAACGCGCAAAGCGGCACCGGCACTGGCCTAGCGCAAAGCATCCCCTTTACCGCCGCCGTCAATCCGGCGCAAACCGAAGTGCCGGTCGGCACCTATCAGGATAACGTCAGCTATGTCGTGACTTACTAGCGCAGCCGCTAGCCGCCCGGCCGAATGTTGCCAGAGTGTATTTTTTATGTGGCATTTTTTGCTCATTTGGCTATGCTCATACCGATGACCTGACTGGTCTAACCTCCTACCACATCATTGAGCAAGGAGTTCCCATGAGCAAAACCGTCGTAAAAATTGGCAGCTTCGAGGTCGATGACGCGCATCTTCACGCCACCGCCGACCGTGCAGGCACCCTGAGCATCCCCTGCAAGTCCGATCCGGATCTGTGCATGCAGCTCGACGGCTGGGATGAACACACCAGCATTCCGGCCATCCTCAACGGTAAGCAGTCGCTGCTGTACAAGCAACACTACGATCGACAGACGGACGCCTGGGTGATGCGGGTGGCATGAAAATGCATCCAGTCGGCTGACGACGCGCTGCTTTCATCAGAAACAGCGCGTTTTTTTATGCGATGGCGATGCCGCGGCCGGCAAAGAAGTGGGCGAAGCGGTTGAGTGACAGCTGTACTCGCTCGCGCGTCGCCGGGCTGTCGCCCGAAGGATTATGGAAGGTCACGCTTTGCGCATCGGCGGCGGTGATCAACACCAGATGCCCGCCCCGCTGCGGCGGTATGCTCTCGGGCCGGCGAATGGCGGGATGCACCGAGGCGATAAAGTAGCGGCATTCATGAAGCAGCGCCGGCACATCGGCGGCCGCCAACCCCACCTTCACCTCCGCCTGCAGCGCGAACTGCTCGCGCACGTACTCGACGAACGGCGCGTAAATCAGTCCTTTTATCCGCTCGTTCTCACGCACATAGGCGCCATAAGGCAGGCTGCGGCGCGCCAGTTCCAGCAGCGGCGGCGCTGCGCCGTCGCGGTGGCCCAGCACCATTTTCAGGCAGGCCATGCCGCACACGTGGTTGGCCCATTCGACGTACTCCGCCCGATCGCGGGCACCGCTGCGCGCCCAATTCTCGTCTTGCGCCAACGTCGCGCGGCCGGCGATCAGATCGGCGGCCATCTCCGGGCTCGCCCACTGGCACTCGTAGGGAACGGCGCGCATCCGTTTAGAACTTGTCGACGACTTTGAAATTCATCAGCACCAGCGTCATGTCCGGCGAGAACAGATCGTACTCTTCGAAGAAGCGCTGCAGCTCTTTGCGCCAATGCGCCAGCGAACGATCGCCCTCGCCTTCGGCAAAGGCGTGCGCTTCATCGACCTGATCGTATGTTTTCATTTCCACCGCGGTCAGCTCAACCGCGCAGACCGGCTCTCCCTTGCCGTCCACCACCAGGAACCGATCGCCGGCCTGTGGGATGCCCTCGCCGTCCAGGTTGGAGCAGGTCGCCGTTTTGGTGCCGTTCAAAATCAATTGCACCACTTCATCGGCCTGCTGTTCGGTATCGCCGAACGCCCAGCGCTCAAGGTGCTCGTATTTCTGTGGAATTGCCGTCGCCATGATTATACCTTTTGGAAAAATGCCTCAATGCAGACAGGATAGTACAACGTATTGGCGGCCGTCTGCATCCGTCACAAGCGCGACTGCGCGTTATGCCAGCGCCGTCTTTACGAGTTTTTACCGTTCTTCGCTGTGCCTTCAGCGCTACGGGGCGCATACTGTGAACAGTATTCACTCAATGGCAACGCCAGGCGGCAACATGCGGCAAGACGATTTCGATGCTGACGATACCTTCAGCGATTTACTCAACAGCGTCGCGTTGGCGACGCTGTTGCTCATCGCCATCGCCGGCGGATGGTATTTCAGTTAAGAGAGGGCGACGTGGCGACAAAACGCATGGGCAACAAGCTCAGTAAAATGGTGGTGGTGCTGCTGCTGATCTGCCTGGCGTTGTTGCTGTTGCGTTGGGCGGCGATAGCGTTCGGTTAATCCCATAAAACGACGCCGGCCAACCGCCGGCGCCCTGCTCACCGCCGCGGCGCCGCGGTCGGCTCCAGTAACTCGCGCAAATAGGCCAGACGCGCTTCCCCCTGTGGCAACCAGCGACGGCACAGCCAATGTTGCGTTTCACCCGTGCGGCTGAGGCGGTAGTACTCCGCCAAGGTTTCGACCCAGTTCATGATGTGTTCTCCTGCTTTTCGACATTGCCAGTATTGAGCGCAAAAACCAGAAGAAATACTGATGGCTTGTTTTTTATGCTTCCTGTTTTTGACCGTCGGTAGCGAAGCCGCAGTTCAACTGCTACATTGGGCGAAAATCAACCCACCGAGGTGTAGGCCATGACGTTCTCGGAACAGGAGATTAAACCCGTATGGGATGAAGTCGCGCGCCTGATCGGCGACAGCGTGATGCAGCTGCGCCATCGCGGCGAGGCGCTGTCGGTGGAAACGCTGGAGAAACATCTGGCGCGGCAGCTGGCCGAGAGCAACGACATCGAACGGCGTATCCTGCTCGGCGCCGCCATCAACATGCTGAAAGGCGGAAAATGAATCGCCAACCGAAAAGGTTGGCGATCCGACAGAAGCCCGAGGTATGCAAGCCCGGCCTTCTGCGCGCTACTATGTCACGCTAATATGACGTAATTAATAGGAATTGTCGGGTTTTTGCCCAAAACGCCCTATTTTTGTTGCCTGCATTACGCCAACACGAAATCGCCGGCATCCAGCGGCTGCCCCACCACTTTCACCAGGAAATCGTTGCCGTCAAAGGCGCCGCCCAGGTTGATCGCCACATCGCTGACGTGATTTTGCGCATCGTAGCTCAGCTTCGCCTCGCCCGCCTTGCCGCTGAACTGATCGACGAAGCGGATGCCATCGGCGCTGCCGGTGTTGAACAGCGTCAAATCGATCTTGTCCTCGCCGCGCACGAAGTCGCGGATCCAATCCGGCGCCGCCGCCGTCGACTCATCCGCCGCGAAGTAGACGAAGGTGTCCTTGCCGGCGCCGCCCCACAGCTGATCCGCCCCTTTGCCGCCGTACAACACATCATCGCCCGCGCCGCCCTTGAGCACGTTATCGGCGGCGTTCCCGACCAGCACATCGTTACCCGACCCGCCGATGGCGTTTTCAATCGTTACGCCCGCCGCGATCGACACGTTGCCTTTCAGGCCGCCGACGTCCGAGAACGCCTTTTCATTCAGGTTGATGCGCTGATTTTGGCCAAAGCCGGAGAAGTCGAAGGTGTCGTTGCCGCCGGCATCCCAGGCGGTGAAGATTATCTTGTCCTGCGCGCCGGTGGCGGTGAGGAAGTCGCGATCGGTGTTGGAATTGAAACCGTAAACCGTGTCGCCGGTGCGGGTGTTCATGTTGGCGCCGTAGAAATGCTGGATCGCCGTGATGTCATTGAGCAACGGCCCGGAAGAGTACGCGCCTTTAAAGTCCTGCCCGGTGTTGCTTTCGCTGAAATAGCTCATCAGGCTGTGGGCGCGGCTGTCTTCGAAGTAGGTCGCGTCTTTAGCGTAGGTGATACTGACGCCCGGCGCGGCGTTATAGTCGCCCGGGTGCTGCAACCCCAGCGCATGACCGATCTCATGGGTGAAGGTCTGGCGGCCGTACTCGTTTTCATGGATCTGGTTGTTGACGAAGGTGTGGTTCTTGGCGTTATACCAGGTTTGACCGGCGACCGAAGGCGATGAATCCGGGTTATATGCAAAGGCATAGGAGCCGCGCGAGCTGTAATCGAACAGACCGAATTTGATATTGGCGGCGGCGGTGTTGCTGGTCTCGGTGAAGGTAATGTTGGCCACGTCGGACCATGACTGCAGCGACAGTTTGGCCTGCTCGCGCTGTTCCGCGTTAAAGCTGCTGAAGCCGCTGATGCTCATGCTCGACATATTGCCCGGCGCCTTTTCCCAGAAGCTGTAGGTCAGGGAGACCGGCTTTTCGGTCACGCCCTTGTCGTGCCAACTGCGATCGCCGCGCACCAGTTCCAGACCGGCATTCTCGAACGTTTTCGACGGATGAAGCACGGTAATGGTGTCGTCTTCATCGGGTTTATAAGCGCCCAGCAGGGCTAATACGCCTTCGGCCTTAACGGAAGCATTGCTTGATGACATAACCTTATCTCCATATTCGTCAATTCAATCGGGGGGATGCCCCAACTGGCGGATTGCCTGAACGGCAGCGGCCCGGTGTTGAATCAATACGGGGATATCGGTAATGCGCTGGCGCCTTCCATCGGCACTCTGAATGAGAACGATAATCCCTTAAGAGAAGAGAATAGACACATTTTACCGAGAACAGATTTTTCTTATCAAAAGTGTGACAGGGATTTTCCGCCATGCGAATGATTTTCAAGGTAATAATCAGCATTATCACGATGTCGAAAAAAGTATAAAAAAACCGGGGCAATCCAACCCCGGCTATCCATAACACACTCTGGACTCAGACTAACCAACCGAGCAACAGCGTCGCACCAATGACCGTGGAAGCGCCGCCGATGCGCGTAGCGATTTGGGCGAACGGCATCAGCCCCATGCGGTTGGACGCCGACAGGATCGCCACGTCGCCGGTGCCGCCCAGGCCGCTGTGACAGCAGGTGACGATCGCCGCTTCCACCGGGAACATCTTCAGGTAAGGCGCAATCAGGAAACTGACCAACCCCATCGACAGCACCACCGAGCCGCAGACCACCACATAGCCGACCGAGAACACCGCAACCACGCTTTCCAGCGGCACGTACAGCATGCCCAGACCGATCATCAGCGGCCACACCAACGCGGTGGAGACGAACTTATAGAAACTGTGCGCGCCGGTCTCCATCGAGGCCGGGATCACCCGGCAGTATTTGCACAGCACCGCGAACAGGATCATCAGCACCGGGCCAGGGATATGCACGATATGCTCGAACAGGCCGCCGACGATAAAGAAGGCGCAGATCACCAGCAGCCCGCCGCCCATCAGTTGGAAATCGACGTTGCCGCTTTGTTCCTTGATGGCGAACATCGCGTTCTCCTGCGCCGAACGGATCAGCATGCCGTCGCCGCTCAGCGCCTTGCGCTGCATGCCGATGCGCGCCAGCACCCCGGCGGTCACGATGGCGAAGATATTACCCAGCACCGCCGCCGGCGCCAGCTGCGCGACGTAGACGTCCGGTGTCGATCCCAGGATCGCCGAATAGGCCAGCGACAGCGGTAAAATGCCCTCGCCGATGCCGCCGCCGATGATCGGCACGATGATAAAGAAGAAGGTGTGATAGAAGGTGAAGCCGAACAGTTTCCCCACCAGCAGCCCGGTGATCACCGCCGTGACCGTGCCCACCACCAGCGGCACGAACATGCGAATCATCCCCTGGATCAGGATCACCCGGTTCATGCCGAGAATGCTGCCGACCACCAGACTGGCGATGACGAAATAAAGCAGGTTGGCGTCTTTCATCAGCAGATGGACGGTGCCCATGACGTTGGGCTGGAACACGTTGAAGTAGACCAGCACCGACGGCACCATCAAACACAGAATGGCCGGCCCGCCGATATCGCGCAGCACGGGAATGCTTTTACCCAACTGCGCCAACGCAAAGCCCAGCGTCATTATCACCGCCAGGCCGCCGATCATATTCTTCGGCAGGAAGTTAGCGTAGGCGGAAATCGCCACGATGGCGCAAATCGTGATAAACAACGCGATCGGCACCGCACCGATATCTATTTGACGAAGTTGATTAATTAATCCTGATGATTCGGACGATGCCGTATTTTTATCACAGGCTATTTCTGCATTTATCTGTTTCATTATTCACCCTGCTGACAAGCGTACAGTACGGTTAGATTCACCTGGCGCAACAATCCCGCCATAGCCAAGTGAAAACAACTAATTACAAAAATCCTATTGCGGATTTCGCTTTTTCTAATAAGAAATAAAACAGTAGACAGCACTGACAATATGATAAAAAATAAAAATGCAAAACTAAATTACGCTGAGGGAATTCAATATTGTGACCCTCCGCCAAGGTTGGTTTTAATTAATTATCGTCAGCATTTTGTAATTAAAGTAATCAGGCTTAAATTCGCTGCTATGCTATAGGAGGGCGAAAAAGCCCCCTGCTTTATTAATAAAGAACCGGAAACGCCATTAGCTGAATCCGGTCAGCTTGATCCGAACCTTAATCCTGCGCGCGGCACCGCACGGGAAAAAGGCATAATATGACTCATAAGGAAGTAGAATATGTCTTCACGCGCTGTTACCCCACAAACCCTCGCTCGCTACGGCATCCATCAGGCCGCCGACATCGTCTATAACCCCAGCTATGAATTGCTGTTCGCCGAAGAGACCCGCGCCGACCTGCCGCCGCTGGAACGCGGCACCCTCACCCAACTGGGGGCGGTCAACGTCGCGACCGGCGAATTTACCGGCCGTTCGCCGAAAGACAAATACATCGTGCGCGACGACACCACGCGCGACACCGTCTGGTGGTCCGACAACGGTACCGGCAAGAACGACAACCAGCCGCTGTCGCCGGAAGTCTGGCAGCATCTGAAGACGCTGGTGGGCAACCAGCTCTCCGGCAAGCGTCTGTTCGTGGTGGATGCCTTCTGCGGCGCCAACGCCGATACGCGCCTGAAGGTGCGCTTCATCACCGAGGTGGCCTGGCAGGCGCACTTCGTGAAAAACATGTTTATCCGCCCAAGCGACGCCGAGCTGGCGGACTTTGAGCCGGACTTCGTGGTGTTGAACGGCGCCAAATGCACCAACCCGGACTGGCAACAGCAAGGGCTGCACTCGGAAAACTTCGTCGCTTTCAACCTGACCGAGCGCATGCAGCTGATCGGCGGCACCTGGTACGGCGGCGAGATGAAGAAAGGCCTGTTCTCGATCATGAACTATCTGCTGCCGCTGAAGGGCATCGCCTCGATGCACTGCTCGGCCAACGTCGGCGAGCAAGGCGACGTCGCGGTGTTCTTTGGCCTGTCCGGCACCGGCAAAACTACCCTCTCCACCGATCCGAAACGCCAGCTGATCGGCGATGACGAGCACGGCTGGGACGACGACGGCGTGTTCAACTTCGAAGGCGGCTGCTACGCCAAAACCATCAAGCTGTCGCCGCAGGCGGAGCCGGAAATCTATCAGGCGATCCGCCGCGATGCGCTGCTCGAAAACGTCACCGTGCGGGCCGACGGCAGCATCGACTTCGACGACGCCAGCAAAACCGAGAACACCCGCGTCTCTTACCCGATTTATCACATCGAGAACATCGTCAAACCGGTGTCCAAAGCCGGCCACGCGCGCAAGATCATCTTCTTGACCGCCGACGCCTTCGGCGTGCTGCCGCCGGTGTCGCGCCTGACGCCGGAGCAGACCCAATACCACTTCCTGTCCGGCTTCACCGCCAAGCTGGCCGGCACCGAGCGCGGCATCACCGCCCCGACGCCGACCTTCTCCGCCTGCTTCGGCGCCGCGTTCCTGACGCTGCACCCGACGCAATACGCTGAAGTGCTGGTGAAACGCATGGAGGCCGCCGGCGCCCAGGCTTACCTGGTCAACACCGGCTGGAACGGCAGCGGCAAGCGTATCTCGATCAAAGATACGCGCGGCATCATCGACGCCATCTTGAATGGCGACATTGAGCAGGCCGACACCTTCACGCTGCCGATCTTCGGGCTGGCAGTGCCGACCGCGCTGCCGGGCGTCGATCCGTCGATCCTCGATCCGCGCAAAACCTACGCCGACGAATCGCTGTGGCAGGAGAAAGCGCAGGATCTGGCGCAGCGCTTTATCGATAACTTCGCCAAATATACCGTCACCCAGGCGGGCGAAAAGCTGGTGAACGCCGGGCCGAAGCTGTAACGCAGACGTTTTGCATCCTGCTGTTTAAGGGCCGAACTTTCGGCCCTTTCTTGTTTTCATCCTTCCGCCAGCAAACCCGGCATCACCAGCGCCACCGCCGCCGCGATGCGCTCGTCGATCGCGCTGCCGGGCGGCAACAGCCCCAGCGTCATCTGCCGCAGCGGTTCGGCGATGGTCATCGCCAACAGCAGATCGCTGGTTTGCGCCCAGTCACGCTCACGCAGCCACCCGCACTGCTGCTGGCGCCGCAGCCAGTCCGCCACCGTCGCCCGTCCGCGCAGAATGCCGTTTCGCTGATAGCTGTCCAGCAGCGCCTCGCGCCCCGGAAACTCGCTTTGCAGCAGCCGAAACATCCCCACCGCTTCGGCGCTCAATACCTGCTGCGCCACCGCCTTCAGCCCTTTTTCCAACAGCGGCGCCACCGCCTCCCACCGCCCGGCATCCTGGGCGAAAGCCGGCTGAAACGCATCGGTCCAGCCGCTCACCGCCTGCGCCACCAGTTCGTCGCGATTGGCCGCAAAGCGATACAGGGTTTTTTTAGCCACCCCGGCGCGTTTCGCCACCGCATCCACCGTTGCCGCGGCATAGCCGCCGTCGAGCAACAGCGCCAGCGTCGCCTGCGCCAGCGCGGCGCGCAGCGCCGTTTCCGGCGTGGCCGGCCGGCCGCGAGCACGCAGCGGTTCTTCATTCGGGTTCGCCATATTTATTCCTCACAAGCATTGACAGACTCAGCATAGCGGCATAGTTTTATTTTGGAAACACAATTAGTTTCCAAAATAAAACAGGAACCCATTATGACACATCCTTCCCTGCTGGCGCCGTGGGGCGTTAACGATATCAACGAGTTGCTCAAACCTGAACCGCTGCGGCTGGAGATGGGGCTGAGTCGCAGCGCCGACGGTTTGCTGACCGTCGCGGTCCGTACCGATCTGCACGGCTGCAAGGGGCGCATGCTGGACTGGTGGTTCACCTTCTTTGAGAACACGCAGCACATCAACTGGTGGCACCCGCACGATCACGTCGAACATCGCGGCTGGGACCGCCATTGGAAAAAAGGGGAAAGCTACGTCGGCGCCAGCATCGAAGCGGTCGAATGGCTGGCGGAGCTGCCGCCGGTCGCGGCGCGCCTCAAATTCCACGCCGCCGAGGACTTCTTCGCGCCGCAACCGCTGCGCCAGGCGCGTGACGCGCAGGCGCTCTCCGCCGCCGTGTGCGCGCGCATCGGCTTCGGCGACCAGGTGGCGTTGGATGACAACGGCGATCCCTGCGACGGCGAGATGCTGCATCTGGCGCGCGATACGCCCTACGGGTGCGTGCTGCGCAGCCGTTTCCTGCTGGGTAAAGCCTGCGCCAACGCCCACGACGAACTCTCGGACGACATCGGGTTTAACCTGATGCGCCACTGCTACAACGAGTTCAGCTATCTGGCGCAGTTCCTGCCGTCGCTGTACTACGCCGAAAACGGCCGCGAGCCGGCGCCGCTGCTCTGGTAATGCATCAGCGGGGACCTGTTAATTTTTCGCGATATCGCTATAGTGATTTTCATCGTTTTCCCCTGCGCTCATGACGGAGACATCATGGAAAATCCCTGCTATAGCGGCGGCTGCCTGTGCGGGCATATTCGCTTTCAGGCACGCGGCCTGCCTGGCAATCCGCACAGCTGTTCCTGCGATTTTTGCCGCCGCCACTCCGGCGCGCCGACGCTCTGCTGGGTCGAATTTCCGCGTCAGGCCATCGAGTGGAACGGCCCGGGCGGCATGCCCACACTCTACCGTTCTTCACCCTATTCCAGCCGCGCCTTTTGCCCGCGCTGCGGCAGCACGCTGGGGGCGATCGACGACGAGCCGACGGTGGCGCTGGCCACCGGCAGCTTCGATCGGGCCAATCTGCCGGAGCTGCGCCCGACCTCACATGCGTTCGCCGATGTTTGCCCCGAATGGTGGCGTATCGACGGCATGCGCTGAGCGCCTCACAGTTCCCGCTGAAATCAATTGATTGTTTTGTCGTATAAATTTAGAACTGACGAACAATAAATCAAAAGTATGGGAACGGGGATGAATCAACAGACTCTCGACGCGCGCCGGTCGCGTCAGGCGTTGCTGGCCGGCTCGGTCGGCAACTTTATCGAATGGTATGAGTTCGGGGTATACGGTTTTCTGGCCACCGTCATCGCCGCCAATTTTTTCACGCTGCAGGGTGAAAATGAAATCACCAGCCTGATCCTCACCTACGCCGCCTTCGCGCTGGCATTTTTCTGCCGGCCGATCGGCGCGGTGATCTTCGGCCGTATCGGCGATCGCATCGGCCGTCGTCCGACGCTGATTGCGGTCCTGCTGCTGATGACGCTGGCGACGGCGTTGATCGGCGTCATGCCGACCTATGCCTCGATCGGCGTCGCCGCCCCGCTGCTGCTGACGCTGCTGCGTATGTTCCAGGGGCTGTTCGCCGGCGGCGAATTCGGCGGCGCCGTGTCGCTGATGACCGAGTTCGCCCCAAAGGGCAAGCGCGGGCTGTTCGGCGCCTGGCAATCGCTGACCGTCGCGCTCGGCCTGTTGGCCGGCGCCGGGCTGGTGGCGCTGCTGGCCGCGCTGCTGAGCGTGCAGCAGTTGCATGACTGGGGCTGGCGCATTCCCTTCCTGCTGGCGCTGCCGATGGGCGCCGTGGCGCTGTGGCTGCGGCTCAAGCTTGAGGAAACGCCGACGTTTACCCAGGCGCAGCAACATGCGGAACACGCTATCACCCCACCGGAAGTGAAGCTGGGCGGCGTGGTGAAAACCATTCTGGTCGGCATCGGCCGCATGATGGGTTGGTCGGCCGCCGGCTATACCTTCCTGGTGGTGATGCCTTCCTATTTGCAAACCTCGCTGCACGCCACCTTCCAGCAAGCGCTGGTGGCGACGGTGCTGGCCAACGTCGGTTTCGCCCTGACCATCCTGCCGGCGGGCATCATCAGCGACAGGCTGGGACGAAAAACGGTGATGCTGACGGCGGTGGCGGCGGTGATCCTGTTCACCTTCCCGCTGCTGCACCTGTTGCAGGATGCGCAGAGCTCACTGTGGATCAAAGGGCTGGCAGTCATGATCGCCGGCGCCGTGGTCGGCCTGCTGGCCGGTCCCGGCCCGGCGATGCTGGCGGAGATGTTCCCGACCCGGGTGCGCTATACCGGCCTGGGGCTGGCTTACTCGCTGTCCAATGCGGTGTTTTCCGGCTCGGCCGGGCTGATTATCACCGGCCTCATCAAACAGACCGGCAATATCGACATTCCCGCCTACTATGTGGTCGCCACGTCGGTGGTCAGCCTGTTTGCGCTGATGACGCTGCGCCGCGACGATCATCTGCGCTCGCTGAACGAACGTTAATCCTCCGGGGGCGCATCGCCCCCATTCCAACTCGTGATAATGATCACAACGCAATAATGTTAACGTTAACTTTTGTGATTAACATCGCATGAGTGATAACTGACAGCTTCATCCATCCGCGAGTTAACGTTAACAATAGAGCTAACTTCACTCACCGGGGCCCTACCCATGAACCGCGAAACTAAAAAATATTACGTGCTGCTCAGCGGCCTGCTGTTCTTCTTTTTCTTCACCTGGTCTTCCAGCTTTTCGCTGATCTCGCTATGGCTGAATCAAAAGATCGGGCTGAAAGGCGCCGAGACCGGCCTGATCTTCTCCGCCATCTCGCTGGTAGCGCTGTGCGCACAGCCGTTGTACGGCTTTATTCAGGACAAACTTGGGCTGCGCAAACACCTGCTGCAGTTTCTCGGCGTGATGCTGCTGCTGACCGGCCCGTTCTTTATCTACGTTTATGCCCCGCTGCTGGCGAGCAGCCTGCCGCTCGGCGCTTTGGTCGGCGGGGTGTTCATCGGCGCGACCTTCTTCGCCGGCATCGGCGCGCTGGAGTCTTATACCGAGCGCGTCAGCCGCATCAGCGGTTTCGAGTTCGGCCGCGCCCGCATGTGGGGCTCGCTCGGCTGGGCCAGCGCCACCTTTGTGGCCGGTTTTATCTTCAATATCAACCCGAATATCAATTTCTGGCTGGCCTCCGCCGCCGCCGTGGTGTTCCTGTTGCTGCTCAGTCAGGTACGCGAGCTGAAGCCGAACGCCATGGCCGGCCTGGCGTTCGGCAAACCGGAGAACCTGCGGCTGCAGGACGCGCTGGCGCTGCTGCGCATGCCGGGCTTCTGGGCGCTGGTAGTGTTTGTGCTGGGGATCAGCGTATACAACGTTTTCGATCAGCAATTTTCTGTCTACTTCGCTTCACAGTTCGCTTCTCGCGCACAGGGCAACGAGATGTACGGTTTTCTCAACTCGCTGCAGGTCTTCCTCGAAGCCGGCGGCATGTTCCTGGCCCCGCTGCTGGTGAACCGTATCGGCGCCAAGCAGGGGCTGTTGCTGGCGGGCAGCGTGATGGCGCTGCGCATGTTCGGTTCCGGGTTGGTCACCGGCGCCCTGATGATCTCCGCCATGAAACTGCTGCACGCCGTAGAGTTGCCAATCCTGCTGATCGCTATCTTCAAATACATCGCCAGCCGCTTCGACAGCCGACTCTCCTCCACGCTGTACCTGGTAGGCTTCCAGTTCATCACCCAGGTGATGGCCAGCTTCCTGTCGCCGCTGGCGGGCTACGGTTATGACCGCATCGGCTTTGCCGACACCTATCTGCTGATGGGCTGCGCGGTCGCCGCCACCACGCTTGTCTCCTGTTTCTTGCTGCGCGGCGAACGCTCCGCCACGGCAACGCCCTTTCCATCCGCCATTAAATCAAGTGAGTCTGTCCAATGAACACTGCTTTAGCTCAAGCCGACCATGCGGTCGAAGCCCTGCGCGCAGAGCGCCGAGACGATTATTATCCGCAGTTCCATCTCGCACCGGCCGCCGGCTGGATCAACGATCCCAACGGCCTGATCTGTATTGACGGCGTCTATCATGCGTTCTTCCAACATCATCCCCATAGCGAGCACTGGGGGCCCATGCACTGGGGGCATGCGACCAGCCGCGATCTGATACGCTGGCAGCGCCAGCCCATCGCCCTGACGCCCGATGCGCCCTATGACAAAGACGGTTGTTTTTCTGGCTGCGCCGTGGATGACAACGGCGTGCTGACGCTGCTTTACACCGGCCACGTGTGGTTGGGCGAACCCGGTGACGACAGCCAGGTGCGGGAAGTGCAATGTCTGGCCACCAGCGAAGACGGCATACGCTTCGTCAAGCACGGACCGGTACTGGCCCCGCCGGACGGCATTCAGCATTTTCGCGATCCGAAAGTCTGGCGCGAAAACGGCGAATGGTGGCTGGTGGTCGGCGCCAAAGAAAACGGCCTGGGCCAGGTGCGCCTGTACCGCTCTGCCGACCTGCGCGCCTGGCGCTTCGATCGGGTGCTGGCCGGCGCGCAAACGGCGCATCAGGGCTATATGTGGGAATGCCCGGATTTCTTTCAGCTGGGGGAGCAACACCTGCTGCTGTTTTCGCCGCAGGGGCTGGCGGCGCAGGGCTACCGCTACCGCAATCGCTTCCAGAGCGGCTATCTGCTCGGCCATTGGCGGCCGGACGGCGACTTTACGGTAACGCAGCCCTTCTGCGAGCTGGATGCCGGCCACGATTTCTATGCGCCGCAGACCTTCACCGCCGCCGACGGCCGTCGGCTGCTGTTTGCCTGGATGGATATGTGGGAATCACCGATGCCCAGCAAAGCGCACCGCTGGGCCGGCGCCCTCACCCTGCCACGCGAGCTGACGCTGGCCGCCGACGGCAGCGTCCGCATGAATCCGGCTCGTGAACTGGCGGCGTTGCGCCGAGGATCGCAGACGTTGTCGGCGCAGACGCTGACCAATCAGCATCTGCCGCTGACGAACGATATGCAGGAGCTCATCCTGACGTTGAGACCGGCCGACAGCGACGCCGAGCGGTACGGTCTGGCCATTGGGAGTGCGGCGCGGCTGTTCGTCGACAATCAGTCACACCGATTGGTGCTGGAGCGTTTTAATGAACACCCGGCGCTGTGCACCTGCCGCAGTGTGCCGCTGCCGGAGGGTGACATTCTGTCGCTGCGGATCTTTATCGATCGCTCCTCACTGGAGATCTTCGTTAATCAGGGGCAGGCCTGCCTGACCAGCCGCATCTATCCGACGGCGGGCGATCGCCGCCTCAGCCTGTTCGCCGAAGGCGGCCAGGCGCTGTTCGAGCCCATCACGGGATGGCAGTTGGCAAGCATCTGGGGGTAATGGGAATGAGCACCGGGCGCGCAGCGATGCCCCCGGTGCGCTTACAGCGAACCACGTTCCAGCAGCGGGCAAGGCACTTTCACCGTATCACGCTGTTCCCGCCGCTCAATCACATGCAGCGCCGCAAGACGACCCAGTTCATAATGCGGCAGCTGCACCGTCGTCAATGCCGGCAGGAACAGCTCGCCGGTGCCGACCATATTGTCGTAGCCCAGCACCGCCACCTGCTGCGGTATCCGCCATCCTTGCGCCAGCAATACCTGATACGCCAGAAACGCTATCCGATCGTTCCCACACACCACGACATCGCAATCGCGCCGGCCGGCGGAAAAATGCCGCTCCAGCAACGCTACGCAGTCGCGATAGCTTTGATCGCCGGCACTCAGATCGAGATGATACTGCCGCAGCTGTTCAACATCGCGCCCCGCTTCGCGCCAGGCGCGTTCCAGACCGCGGCGGCGCAGCCCCGCCGCCGGCGTATCCGCCGGTAAATGAATGCACAAAGGCGCGCGATAGCCTTTGGCGATCAGCGTGCGCGTCGCGTCATACTGCCCTTGCTCATCATCAGGAATGTAGCTGGCGATCGAATGCGCCGGGCTGACGCAGTTGGCCAACACCAGCTTTTTGTCCAGCAGTTTGGCCGGCAGCGTCACCTCACGCAGCCCCATCGTGGTGAAGATCACCCCATCCGGCCGATGCGCCAGCAGCAGATCGACGGTCTGTTCGGCGTTGTCGTCGGCGAACAGGTTGACGACGAAGCTGTTCCAGCCGCGCTCGCGCGCGGTTTTCTCAATCGACAGGATCATTTCCACCGAGAACGGCGTCGTGGCGGTGTCCAGCGCCAGCACGCCGAGCGTCTGCACGCGATTTCCGTCACCGCGAATACGCCGCGCCGACAGATCCGGCACATAGTCCAACCGATCGATAGCCTGTTTGACGCGGCGGTAGGTTTCCGGCCGCAGCTTGCCGGGATCATTGATGGCGCGGGACACCGTCATCAATGAGACTCCGGCAAGTTTTGCGACGTCTTTCAGCGAAGCCATGCGCCCTTCTTTATGATTAATGGGAAAAAGTGAATAATCCCATAACCGGGCGCAGGACTCTACTCTGCGTTAACGGGATGTGATGTCCGCCCACAGGATAGCGCTGCCGGCCCTTAACGGCGCCACGTCGCCCCCCGCCGCCGATGCCGTCCACCAGACGCCCTCGCGCGCGCTCAGTTCGCCGCCCCCCGGCAGCGACCAGAGCCCGCTCAGCACATACAGCACCCCCGCCCGCCCCGGCGGCAAGGTTAGCGGCTCGGCGCTGCGTTGCACCTGCGCCGCTAGCCGGCCGCGGCGCGTCATGATGTTGAAATCCTGACTGGCGCCGCCCAGCAGCGTCGCTTCCAGCGCCACGTCGCCGGAAAAGGCGAACGGCTCCCCGATACGCGCCAACTGATGGTCGATATGCCCGGCGCTGAACAGCCGCACGCCGTCGCCTTCCAGCAGCGTAATCGAACGATCGATGCCCGCAAAGGCGGAAAACGGCCCGTCCTGTGCGATGGTGGCGATGCTGGCGCGCCAGTCGAAATCCGGCTCGCCCGGCGGCCAACTGACGATTTCACGGGTTTCCCCGCCGCCGTTGCGCCACGGGCTGACCGGCAACCCAGCGAAATTAAAACGGGTCAGGCTCATCACGCCTCCTGCTGAAAGGTTTTCAGCACCTGCAGGAACTCGGCGCTGCTCTGCTGCTGCAGCGCGTGCCGCCCCTGCTCGATCACCTGTCGGCCGCCGACGAACACGTCGCGAATTTGCTCTTTGCCGCCGGCGAACAGCCAGCGGTTGAGGATCGAGGCATCCGGCGCCGCCGCCAAATACGGATCGTCGCCGTCCAGCACCAGCCAGTCGGCGCGATAGCCGCTCTGCAAGCGGCCGATCGGCGCGCCACACGCCTGCGCGCCGCCTTGCAGCGCCTGGTGATACAGCACATCGCCCACCGCCGATTGCTGCGGTGTCGTCAGGCGATTGCGGCGCTGATCGCGCAGCCGCTGGCCGTATTCAAACCAACGCAGCTCTTCCACCACGTTGAGCGAAACGTGGCTGTCGGAGCCGATGCCCCAACGCCCCTGCTGCTGCAGATAGGCGTCGCCGGGGAAAATGCCGTCGCCGAGGTTGGCTTCGGTGGTCGGGCACAGGCCGGCCACCGCGCGACTGCGCGCCAGCGCTTCCAGCTCATCGCGATCCAGATGGGTGGCGTGCACCAGGCACCAGCGCTGATCCACCGGCAGATGGTCATACAGCCAGGCCACCGGTCGCTGCCCGCTCCACGCCAGGCAGTCGTTCACCTCTTTTTGCTGCTCGGCGATATGAATATGCACCGGCAAGGTGCGATCCGACGCGGCCAAAATCTGTTGCATCTGGCCAAGTTCCACCGCGCGCAGCGAATGGAAACACAGACCGTGATTCTGCAACGGGCGATCCGCCAGTTGGCGAGCAATCACCTGCTGCTGTTGCAGATAGCTTTCGGCATCCTGGATAAACCGTTTCTGCCCCGGCTGGGCCGGCTGGGCGCCGAAACCGGCGTAGCTGTACAGTACCGGCAGCATCGTCATGCCGATGCCGGCCTGATGCGCGGCCGCGCTGAGGCGGCCGGTCATTTCACCGCGATCGGCGTAAGGCTTGCCGTCGGCGTCGTGATGCAGGTAGTGGAATTCGGCCACCTGGGTATATCCGCCCTTGAGCATTTCGATATACAGTTGACGGGCGACCACCTCCACCTGCTCCGGCGTCAGGCGCTGCACCAGCCGATACATCAGATCGCGCCAGGTCCAGAAGCTGTCCTGCGGGTTGCCCGCCACTTCCGCCAACCCGGCCATCGCGCGCTGAAAGGCGTGGGAGTGCAGGTTCGGCATGCCCGGCACCGCATCGCCGTGCAGCCGGGTGCAGCCTTGCGGTTCAGCGTTGGCGGTAACTTGAGTCAGATAACCTTGCGCATCGACGTCCAGCCGGACGTTATGCGCCCAGCCCTCAGGGAGCAAAGCGCGTGGGGCAAAATAAGCAGGCATGGCAGTATTCCACGGTTAATGTAACGGCGAATAAGGCGCGGCGATGGCGCGTCTTCAGGAATTTTTGGCGGTCGCCGGCAAGTTTCTGGCGCGACGGCCACTAGTTGTATATACATATACATACGCCGACATCAACAGTAAACTGGTGTTATTATTTTTTTATTTGACGAGGTTAACGTCGTGGCTGAACAACAGACCGTGTTACAACTGGCGGCTGCAATGAGCGATGCCCCCGCCCCGATCTACCAACGGGTCAAACAGGCGATCGTGAATCAAATCCGTGCGGGGCACTGGCAACCGCACCAGCGCGTGCCCTCCGAAAGTGAACTGGTGGCGGAACTGGGCGTCAGCCGCATGACCATCAACCGCGCGCTGCGCGAGCTGACCAGCGAAGGTTTTCTGATCCGCATGCAAGGCGTCGGCACCTTCGTCGCCGAAGCCAAGGCGCACACCGCGCTGCTGGAAGTGCACAACATCGCCGATGAGATCGCCGCGCGCGGTCATCGCCACAGCAGCAAAATCCTCGAGCTGAAGGCCCGCCCGGCCAGCGAGGAAGAGGCGGCGGCGCTCGGCATTCAGCCCGGCCAACGGCTGTTCTATTCGCAGATCGTGCATTACGAAAACGACGTGCCGGTGCAGGTGGAAGACCGCTGCGTCAATCCGCTGGTGGCGCCGGATTACCTGAAGCAGGATTTCGACCGCGTCACGCCCTACACCTATCTGACGCAGGCCGCGCCGCTGACCGCCGGCGAGCACATCGTCGAAGCGGTGATCCCCACCCGGCGCGAACGCGAGCTGCTGCAGCTGGAGGACCACGAACCCGGCCTGCTGATCCACCGCCGCACCTGGTCCGGCAAAACCGTGGTGACCTCGGCCCGGCTGCTGTACCCCGGCAGCCGTTACCAGCTGTTCGGCCGCTTCACCAGCGAAGTCTGATCCCCGGCGGGCGCGCCCTGCGCCCGCATCTCCGCGGTCGATCACATCCTGATAACAAAATCTCTCCCGCCCCTTGTGACATCCCGGTGAATGCGTTAGGTTGTTTTTAATTGTATATACAACCATGTGGGAGCTGCGGCTCCGGCGGAGGAAAGCAATGACGTCTGAGATTCACTGTGACAGCCTGTGGCACGGCGCCGATATCGTCACCATGCGCGACGGCAACTATCACACCCTGACCGACGGCGCCATCGCCGTACGCGACGGCAAGATCGTCTGGATTGGCGAACATGCGGCGTTGCCGCCCGGCCTGATCGCGGACGAAACGGTGAAATTCGACGGCGGCATCATCACCCCCGGCTTTGTTGATTGCCACACGCACCTGGTGTTCGGCGGCAACCGCAGCGGCGAGTTCGAACAGCGGCTGAACGGCGTAAGCTATGCCGACATCGCCGCGCAGGGCGGCGGCATCATCTCCACCGTGAAAGCCACCCGCGAAGCCGACGAAGCGCTGCTGCTGGAACAGGCGCTGTTCCGCCTGCGTCCGCTGCTGGCGGAAGGCGTCACCTGCGTGGAAATCAAATCCGGCTACGGTCTCAGCCCGGAAAGCGAGCTGAAAATGCTGCGGGTGGCGCGCAAACTGGGCGAGCTGCTGCCGGTCGAGGTGAAAACCACCTGTCTGGCGGCCCATGCGCTGCCGCCGGAATACGCCAACCGCGCCGACGACTACATCAATCTGGTCTGCGATACCATCATCCCGCAGGCCGCCGCCGCCGGCCTGGCGGATGCGGTTGACGCCTTCTGCGAACATCTGGCGTTCTCACCGGCGCAGGTGGAGCGAGTCTTCGCCGCCGCCGAAGCCGCCGGTTTGCCGGTCAAACTGCACGCCGAACAGCTCTCCACCCTCGGCGGCAGCACGCTGGCGGCGCGCCATCACGCGCTCTCCGCCGACCATCTCGAATACGCCACCGAGCAAGATGCCCGCGCCATGGGCGACGCCGGCACCGTGGCGGTGCTGCTGCCGGGCGCCTACTACCTGCTGCGTGAAACCCAATGCCCGCCGGTAGAGCTGTTCCGCAAACACAACGTGGCGATGGCGCTCGCCAGCGACGCCAATCCCGGCACGTCGCCGGCGCTGTCGCTGCGCCTGATGATCAACATGGCCTGCACGCTGTTCCGCCTGACGCCGGAAGAAGCGCTGGCGGGTGTCACGACCCACGCCGCCAAAGCGTTGGGGCTGCAACACAGCCACGGCACGCTGGAAACCGGCAAGGTGGCGGACTTCGTTCACTGGCCGCTGTCGCGGCCGGCGGAACTGGCTTATTGGTTGGGCGGCCAGCTGCCCTGTACGGTGATTTTCCGAGGAGAAGTACGTCAATGACCATTCGCGATCCTTTTAGCTTCCAGACCGGCAGCCTGCCGCTGCTGATCAGCATCCCGCACGCCGGCACGCAACTGACGCCGGCGGTCGAGGCCGGGCTGACCGACGACGCCCGCCCGCTGCCCGATACCGACTGGCACATTCCGCAGCTGTACGACTTCGCCCGGGCGATGGGCGCCAGCGTGCTGGTCGGCAACTATTCGCGCTTCGTCATCGATCTGAACCGCCCGGCGGATGACAAACCGCTGTACACCACCGCCACCACCGGTCTGTATCCCGACGTGCTGTTCGACGGCCGCCCTAGCTTCCTGCCGGGCAAAGCGCCGACGGACACAGAACGCGCCGGCTATCTGCAGCAGATTTGGCAACCTTATCATCAGCAGCTGCAGAACGAGCTGGCGCGCCTCAAAGCGCGGCACGGCTATGCGTTGCTGTTCGACGCGCACTCCATCGCCTCGGTGATCCCGCGGCTGTTCGACGGCAAACTGCCGGATCTCAACCTCGGCACCAACGGCGGCGAAAGCTGCGCCCAGGCGCTGAGCGATCGGCTGGTCGCCTGCTGCGAGCAGCAACAGCAGTACACCCACGTGCTGAACGGCCGCTTCAAGGGCGGTTACATCACCCGCGCCTACGGTCAACCGCAGCAGCAACAGCATGCGATCCAGCTCGAGCTGGCGCAGGTCAACTACATGTCCGAACAGTATCCTTTCGCGTTCGAACCGCAGCGCGCCGCCTCGCTGCAGCGCCTGCTCAAGCAGATGGTTGAAAGCCTGTTGGACGGTGCCGCCAGGCTGAACTGATCCCCCTTTACAGGCGCCGCCGGGCGCCTGTTTTTCTCCTGCCTTTAACCGCAACGCCAGCGGCAATCTGCGCGCTATATCAAAGTTTCGCGTGATTCCCCGCTAACTGGTCCAAACAGCGCACAAAACAGCGGCCGACGAAAAACGCACTGCGCCACAATCAGCCCAAAAGCCCGTGTTCATCGTCAGCACCGGGCGGCCTGTGGCCAACTGGCCCGTTTCGAATATCTCTCTGGAGGCCCTATGTCTGTAACACCGTTAAACTGGCGCGCTGCCGGCGCCGTCGCCGAACAACTGCTGGCCGGCTGGCAACGGCGTGGCGAACCCGGCGGTGCCATCACCCTGTTTGACGCCGAACAACTCCGCGCCACCGCCTGCGCCGGCCTGGCCGATCTGGCGCAGAACACCCCCTTCACCGCCGACAGCGTGGTGCGCTACGCCTCAGTGACCAAGCATATCTTCGCCGCGCTGGCGCTGAACGCCACCGATCGCGCCGTTCGGCTGGAGCAACGCCTGGGTGAACTGCTCCCCGCCCTGCAGCCCGCGTTGGCGGACGTTACCGTCGGCCAGGCGCTGGACATGACCGGCGGCCTGCCTGACGTGCGCGAAACACTCGGCTTGCTGGGCATATCGCTGCACGCCGTCAGCGAGGCGCAGCCGGTGATGCAGTTTGTCGAGGGGCTGGAAAGGTTGAACTATGAGGCCGGCAGCGAGATCGCCTACAGCAATACCGGTTATCGGCTGCTGGAGGCCGCGCTGCGCAGCAAAGGGTATGACTTCGACCCGTTGGTGCAACGGCATATCGCCCAGCCGCTGCAGGTGCAGATGCGGGCGCCGGAAAGCTGGTTCGACGTGGTGCCGGGGTTGGTGCCGGGTTACTGGCGGGCGCCGCAGGGCTGGCAACACGCCAGCGCCGGCCTGCACCTTTCCGCCTCCGGCTGCCTGACCGGCAGCGTCAACGCCCTCACCCGCTGGCTGCAAACGCTGTTGGCGGACCAAGGCCCCGGCCAGGGCGTGCTGGCGCAGCTCAGCGCGCCGCGCCGCCTCAATCAGGGCCAACTCAGCGCCTATGGCCTGGGGCTGGCGCGCACGCCGCTGGGTCGCCGCAGCCTGCTGGGCCACGGCGGCTCCCATGCCGGTTACAAAACCTATTTCCTGCTGGCGCCCGACCGTCAGGCCGGCGTCGCGCTGGTGGCCAACCGCGAAGATTGCGACAGTTTCGGCATGGCCTTGCAGGTGATGGCGACGCTGCTGGGCGAGCCGCTGCCGCAGCGCAGCGCGGCGATCCCCGACGGCCTCTACGCCACGCTGGCGGAGCCGCACTGGCTGGAAGTCAAAAACGGTAACCTGGCCTATCTGGGCAGCGATGAACCGCTGTATCAAGGGGAGGACGGGTACGCGGTGTCGTTATCCGCCCATATGCCCATCAGGCTGAAGTGGACCGGCGAAGCGGTAGAGGGCGAAGTCGGGCATGTGGCGCGCCGTTTCCTGCCGGTCACGGCCAACGGCGACTGCCTGAAGCATGTGCAGGGGCTGTGGTACCACCCGCACTATCGCACCGCCTTTGAAATTCGCGGCAATCGGGTGCATATCGGCGTCGGCCCGGCGGCGCAGACCGGCACGCTCAGCCCGCTGGGCCAGGGACGCATGCTGGTGGAGTGCCAGGACGGCCCGTGGTTGAAACGCTTTTGCCTCTATTTCCGCGGTTACAACGTGGATCTCATCGCCAACCGCAGCCGGATGCTGACCTTCCGCCGCAGCACCGTCGGCCGCGACTGACGATCAGCGCGCGCTGTCGGCTTTGACCGCCAGCAGCGCATCCGCCAGCCGCCGCTTGTCGGCGGCGCTGAGATTCACCTGTTCCACGGACGCCATAAACGCCGCCCGATCCGCCGCGTCAAGCGGGCCGGCGCGCAGCCGCGCCGCCAAACGCTGCAGTATCCGGCTGCTCAATTGCCCGATCTGCACCCGCACCTGCGCCAGCGGACGCGGCTGCCAATCGCTTTCCGGGCTCGCCAACCAGTCGGCGCGATAGCGGTACTGAATCGCCTTGGCGGCGTCCATCTGCGCGGTGATAAAAGGCCGTACCGACGCCGGCTCCAGCCCCAAACGCCCCGCTTCCGCCTGCGCGTTGGCCAACACCTTCGCCTCCTGCGCCAGATCTTCGATCGGCAAATGCTGCTGCGCCTTGTAACCGGCCACGTCTTTCATCAACGACAGCCGTTGGTTCACCAGCTCGCCGATAGCGGCGCCGCCGTCCGCCAACGCCGGAAAACTGGTCAGGCAACACGCTATCAATAACGCCCTGAACATGGCGCCTCCCTTATGATGCAGTGAAAAGGTCAGGCGCCAAGTTCACCACGTCAACCCCGCGCCGGCAAATAAAAAAGGCCCCGCCGCAGCGAGGCCCGATGAGACCCAACCGGCGTTAGTCGAACACGCCGTTGATGACGGAAGCCACAATCGCGGTGCTGAGCGCGACCAGCACCAGATCGTCGCCGGCGATGCGCCATTCATAACCCGGATACTGCGGCAGTTCACGCAGCATCGAAGACGGCACCATTTTTTTGGCGATGCCCGGCGGCAGCGGTTTGCCGCGCGCCAGATTCTTGGCGATGCCCGGCGGCAACGAGCGGTAGCCGGTCAGCCCGTAGGTGTGCGCCAGCGAACGGGCGCGGTCGCGCGAGAGGCTGACGGAAACCAGATTATCGTCGTTTCTATAGTCTCTATAGTCGCCTTTATCTTTGTTGCCGTTGTTGCCGTGGTTACCGTTGTTGCCGTGATTGCCGCTGTTGCCATGCCCGTTGCCGTTGCCGTTACCATTGCCGCCTTTGTCGGCCATGGCCGGGGCGGATGACAACCCCAGCGATGCAATCAGTGCCAACACCGTGAGAGTCGTACGACGTTTGTTCATGTTGTGTATTCCTGCGTGGGGGACTCTGTTTACTATAGTTGGCCTTTTCCGGGCAAAGTATAAGGAAAACTCCGAGATGACAGTGCGGTTTTACGGCATTCGCGCCACTCTCTTGTTTTAACGCAAAACGCCTCGAGAATTCCGAAATCTACCCCCGATTTTTCTTGAAGAAAAATAAGCCTTCCGCTAGCGTGGTACGGTAACAAAAAAGAGTTAGCATGCTCTTTTTCGTCGCACCTCAAATCTTATTCTTATCATCCAGAATGATAATATCGAACACTTCCCGCCTTTCCGTGCGGGATTCTTTTTCCCACCGGCGTCGCCCCTATTTGGTGCTTTATGTTGAGATTTCGTTGCCGATAATTTACATTCGCTGTCTGAGAAACCTTAACCTCCCGCGGTGGCCAGGCTGGCAACGGGTGGGCGTTCAGGAGCAAAAGACGTGCAAATGACCCTCATGGAATACATCACTCGGCACTTTAACGGCGATCTTCATCGTTACGCGCAGTCGGAAGGCGTCAGCCGTGAACAAATCATTAGTTGGATAAATAATGAATGTCACGTGATCAAAGGCAGGCTGTTTATGCCGGTGAGGCATCTCCCGGTAGAACAAGCCCAGTGATGACGAAAAAAAACCCCGCCAGGCGGGGTTTTCTGTTTCTGATAACACGGAAAATCAGAAGTTATAGCCGACCACGAGGTAGTAACCCCAACCGGTAGACTTGATCGGGCCCTGCGGCGTGCCGATCTCCGCGCCATCCTGCCACTGACCGCCGTTATGGAAATAACGCGCCACGAAAGAATAGTGCCAGTGATCGTAGTTCAGCGCCAAAATATGGCTGGAGGCGATAGAGTTGCTGGTGCGCACCTGTTTGCCGGTGCCGTCAACCCAATGGCTGTCCTTGCCCAGATCGGAACCGAAATCGAAGTTGGTGAAGCCGATGTAGCTCAGATTGCCGCCCCACACCTGGGTCAGCGGCACAAAGTATTTCACCTTGAAGCGGTAACCGTCCCAGCTGTTCTCGTTGGCGGCCTGGTAGTTTTCCCACTGGTATTTGGCATAGATGTTCATCGACAGGCTCATCGGCAGGCCGGTGTCGATATCGGTACCCAGGCCCATGTACCAGGTGTTCTGACGGCCGTCGGCGTTATGGCCCAGGTCATAGATGTAGTTGTTGGCGAAGTACCACTCTTTGAACGGACCGAAGCTCAGATCGGTACCGGTCAGCTTGTCGATGGAGAAGCGCGGTTCAATCTCCATAAACAGCGGGGAGCCTTTGTCCCAGATGCCGCGGTCCGGGGTATTGCCCACGCCGAAGAACTTCGGCACGTCAACGTAGCCGTAGAAATCGAACCAGTCTTTCTTGGCGAAGGCTTCGTATTCGAGATACACGTCGTTATTCAGTTGCGGCCCGAAACGGGTGTGGTAGCTGCCCACCACGTTAACGCTCTGGTGCCACCAGTCGGAGACATATTGACTGTCTTTGCTATCAGCCATTGATGATGCACTGTAAGACGCTGCGAGCAGTACACCTGCTGCGAGAGCTATTTTTTTCATTTTATTACCACATGCTTAAAGGGCCATTTCCTGCCCGTTTAGAAAAGATGACAATGAGTCTGCCGACACCTGGCGTTGTCTTCACACAGAAACTCGGATGACGCGCGCATTATAGAAACCACTGACTGTAAGAATCTGTGATCCAGTTACGCATTTCGCGAATAGGTAATCGATTGCGTTCACATTTGTCAAATTATGTTTCATGCAAATTCACATTCGCTGTGATTTTTGTCATGTGTCGCGTTTTTTAGCGCAGTTTTTAAGCCAAATGACATCAGGGCGTCATCACGAGGTGGAAAAGAAAAAGCCGACGCGCGAGCGTCGGCCTTCATCAGCATCAGGAGAAAGTGCGGAACGTGAAATCAGTTTACCGCCGGCACCGCTTTGGCGATGTTTTCCTGGCGGAACGCCACCTCTTCACCGTTTTTGACCTCCCAGCTGGCGACCGGAATATCGGTTTTGGGCGCCGCCGCGACGACCGAACCGTAAATCAGCTTGTCGTCGCGGCGCAAAATATAAACATCGAGCTGATATTCATGCCGCAAATTCGCCGTGGTCAGGCGCACGGTATCGCCGCGCTCATAATGATGCACGTCGATTTCAGGCTGCTGAATAAATTGAATGTCACTTCTCATTGTCGTCGTTCCTTCAGGCAACATGGCTAGTTAAATTCTAGTTCAACATTGCGACGACAGCGGATAATTTCCGTTAATTTCCGCGAGTTGCCCGCCAACAGATCAGCGAGCCGAGTGTGACCATCGCTACGCCCTGCCAGAAACTGGCGGTCAGCGAGGTGTGCAGCACCAGCGCGGCGAACACCGCCGAGAGCACCGGGGTAAAATAGGAGACGGTCGCCAGCAGCGTCATGTTGCCGTGCAGAATGCCGACGTTCCAGGCGGCATACCCCGCCCCCATCGCCACCCCGGCGCACAGCAGCGTCACGGTCACGCCGACGCTGAACTGCATGCCGCTTTCCGCGCTGAAGGCGTACTTCAGCCACAGCGCCAGTGCGGTCAGCACGATAAACAGCACCACGCCGTTGTTGCCCTGGGCGATCTTCTTGGTCAGGTTGCAATACAGCGCCCAAATCACCGCGCCGCTGAAGGCCAGCGCGTAGCTGAGCGGATTGCTGCGCACGTTGGCCAGCATCTGCGCCGGTGACCAGCCGCCCTCGCCGCTCATGATCCAGCCGATGCCGAACAGCGACAGCAGCAGCCCCGGCAGCAGCCACCATTTCGCCTTTTGGCCGTTGATCGCCAGCGCCATCAGCACGGTGAAACAGGGCCACAGGTAGTTGATCATGCCCACTTCTATCGCCTGCAGGCGGGTATTGGCGTAGCCGAGCGACAGCGACAGGCAGATCTCGTAACTGACGAACAGCAGGCTGCCGACGATGAGATAAGGCCGCGGAAAGCTGCGCCATTTCGGCACGCCAAGCGCCACCAGCAAGAACGCCGCGCTGACGCTGTAGATCATCGCCGCGCCGCCGATCGGCCCCAGCCCTTCGCTGACGCTGCGAATCAGGCCGACCACGCTGCTCCACAGCACAATGGCCAATAAACCGAACAACGTGGCGCGGGTACGCGAGGGCAAAGCGGGCATAAGGCAGGTCCAATAGGTTATTTTTTATCAGGTTTTTCACTCTACTGCCGCACGCGCCAAAAAGAAAGGCGGGAAACTCCCGCCTGTGAATTTATTGCTGCGGTTGCCGCTCCAACTGCGGCGGCGGCTGGCGAAAGCGTCGGGTCAGCCAGGCCAAATAGCCGAAGCCCAGCGTCGCCCAGATAAGCCCCATGGTCAGCGAGCTTTTCTCCAGGTTCAGCCACAGCACCCCTACCGTCAGCGCCCCCACCAACGGCAGGAACAGGAAGTTGAAGCGATCCTTCCAGCTTTTGTTGCGCCCTTCGCGAATAAAGAAGTGGCTGATCACCGACAGGTTAACGAAGGTAAAGGCCACCAGCGCGCCGAAGTTGATCAGCGCCGTGGCGGTCACCAGATCGAATGACAGCGCCGACAACGCCACCAGCCCGACCATCAGTACGTTCAGCGCCGGCGTACGCCATTTGGGGTGGATATAGCCGAAGAATTTCTCCGGGAACACGTTGTCACGCCCCATCACGTACAGCAGGCGCGACACGCTGGCGTGCGACGCCAGGCCGGAGGCCAGCGTGTTGATAAAGGTCACGCACAGGAAGATCGATTGGAACAGCTTGCCGCCGACGTACAGCGCAATCTCCGGCAGTGCGGCGTCGGGCTGATGAAAGCGTTGAATGGACGGGAAAAACAGCTGAATGAAGAACGACACGCTGATAAAGATCACCCCGCCGTACAGCGCGGTCAGGAAGATGGCGCGCGGGATCACCTTGGCGGCGTCGGGCGTCTCTTCACACAGCGTGGTGACTGCGTCAAAGCCGAGGAACGAGAAGCACAGGATAGTCGCGCCGGTAATGATCGGCAGCAGGTGCGCATTCTCGCTGAGGAACGGCCGCAGGCTCCACACCGTACCCATCCCCTCGCCGTTGTGCAGGCCGCGTACCACCAGGTAGATAAATACCAGAATGATCGCCACCTGCGCCAGCACGAACAGGGTATTGAAGTTGGCCACCAGATTGACGCTTTTCAGGTTGATGGCGGTAATCAGAATCACGAAGCCCACCACCCACACCCAGGGCGGCACCTCCGGGAACAGCGCGGTCAGGTAGATCTTGGCCAGCAGCGTGTTGATCATCGGCAAGAACAGATAGTCCAGCAGCGACGACCACCCCACCAGGAAACCGACGTGCGGATTGATCGCCTTCTGCGCATAGGTATAGGCAGAGCCGGCGGTGGGAAACTGGCGCACCAGTTTGCCGTAGCTGATGGCGGTGAACAGCACGCCGGCCAGCGCCAGCAGGTAGGAGGTCGGCACATGGCCGTCGGTGAGGCCGGAGACGATGCCGAAGGTGTCAAACACCGTCATCGGCGTCAGATAGGCCAGGCCCATCATCACCACTTGCCACAGCTTGAGGGATTTGCGCAGCTGCGGTTTGCCCGCCTGGCCGCCGTCGATGTCTTTAGTCGTCATGGCATTTCCCCTTTTGGTCCTCTGCTGTCAACCGTGCAACGTCATTCAGAGAGGCCGCAGGGAAACTGCTGCTCAGGCGGCGGTAAAAACGGGTTGGGATCGCTGTCGGGCGGCCGGCGACCGGCCCGTCGGCACTGCGGCACAGGCAAACGTCTGCGCAGGGGGATGACTGAGTCATGGTTATTTCCTCGTCGGCGTCCTGTACGCCGTGATAGAAGAAATTCTGTACCGCAGCGCGCAGCCTCGCCGGCCACAGGAGAGCCGATGAAATGCGCCGGACGCGCGCGGTAGTCGCAGGGTGAGCGGGATCAGGCGTTTTTCAGCATCCACTCGATCTCGGTTTCGGTGATCAGGCGCTCGAACTGCACCAGCTCATCGGTTTTGCAGGCCAGATAGACGTGGCTGAAGCGTTCGCCCAACAATGCGTTGAGCACCGGCTGATGTTCGAACTCGTACAGCGCGTCGCTCTGGCGGATCGGGAACGGCAGCCCGTCCTGCTCCAGCCCGTTGCCGGTCACCGGCTCAGGCAGCGGCAATGCGGTTTCCAGGCCGTAGACGATGCCGGCCAGAATGGTCGCCATCACCAGATACGGGTTGGCGTCGGCGCCCGCCACGCGATACTCCACCCGGTGGTTATCGCGATCGCCGCAGGGAATGCGCAGCGCCACGGTGCGGTTGTTATGCCCCCAGGAGGCCTGGGTCGGCACATACATGCCGGGCTGGAAGCGGCGGTAGGCGTTGACGTTCGGCGCCAGCAGCGCCATCGAGGACGGCATCAGGGCGATCATGCCCGCCAGCGCCTGTTTCAGCAGCGCCGAATCTTCGCCGTCGTCATCGGCGAACACGTTGTCGCCTTGCGCATTCAGCATGCTGATGTGCACGTGCATGCCGCTGCCGGCGTGCTCTTCATACGGCTTGGCCATAAAGGTCGCCTGCATATTGTGGTTCTCGGCCACCATGCGCACCAAGCGCTTCAGCGCCAGCGCATGGTCGCAGGCCTGCAGCACATCATCGGTATGGTGCAGGTTGACCTCGAACTGCCCCGGCGACGCCTCCGCCACCGCGCCGTCCGCCGGAATGCCCTGCAAGCGCGCCAGTTCGTCGATCTCGCTCAGCACGTCGGCGAAATGATTCAGGTTATCGACGGAGTACACCTGGCTTTGGGTGTTGCGCTCCTGGGTCCCCGGGGCGCACGGCGGCTGCAGATACCCCTCCGCATCGCGTTGACGATCGATGAGATAGAACTCCAACTCTACCGCTACCACGGGGGAGAGCCCGCGCTGACGCAAACGCTGCCACACTCGGTTCAGCACATTGCGCGGTTCAACGTCAAAGGGAGTGCCATCTTCATCCAACATGGTGAGCAGCACCTGCGCGATATATTGCGGATCCGCCGCCGACGGCGTCAGCGTGCCCGGTACCGGCACGCACACGTGATCCGGCTCGCCCAGCTCCTGTCCCAACCCGGCTTCTTCCACCACGTTGCCGAGAATATCCATCGCAAATACCGACGCCGGGAAGTAACAGCCTTTCTCCAGCTTATTCAGACCGCCGACCGGGATGCGTTTGCCGCGGAAGCTGCCGTTCAGATCGGTCAACAGGACGTCGACATGTTGGGTTAACGGATAACGTTCCAGGTACTTCTTCACTTCGCGCTGGAACGCGCTACTTCGTCTCTCTTCACTGTGCTGAACAAAGTTTTCCACTTCTACGATGTTGGTCTGCATGGTTCACCCGCCGTTTGTGTTTTGCTGTCGTCGATGTTTATTGACCGTCTTGTTCAATATAATGCCCACAATTGAAACGTAGATGAAACAAATTTGTTTTGCAAGTGTTACTTTTGGTTTGAATATTGGCCAATCGACTGCTAGATTTATAGAATATTGAACGAAATCGGCGGTGGAGAAGCTTATCGTTCATAATTTCGAACGTACCAAGGGGATAGCATGGACAATATATTTAACAGACCAGTCATCGGCGTCGTCATGTGCAGGTATAGGTTAAACGGGCACCTTACGCAGACCTTGCAAGAAAAGTACCTGAATGCCGTTATCACCGCCGGCGGTTTACCGATCGCCCTGCCGCACGCGCTGGCGGAGCCTGAGATGCTGGCGGAACTGTTGCCGCGCCTCGACGGCATTTTGCTGCCCGGCAGCCCCAGTAATGTGCAGCCGCACCTTTATGGTGAAAACGGCGATGAGCCTGACGCCGATCCTGGCCGAGACGCGTTGAGCCTGGCGCTGATCCGCCTGGCATTCGACAGGCGCATTCCCCTTTTCGCCATTTGCCGCGGCATGCAGGAAATGGTGGTCGCCACTCAAGGCACCCTGCATCGCCGCTTGTACGAACTGCCCGAGCTGCTGGAGCATCGTGAAGATCACGACCTGCCGCTGGAACAGCAATACGCCCCCGCCCACGAGGTCATCGTTCAGGAAGGGGGGCTGCTTTCGCAACTGATACCGGATTGCAACAGATTCTGGGTGAACTCGCTGCACGGCCAGGGCGCCAAAACCCTGGGCGCGAGCGTTCGCATCGAGGCGCACGCCGCCGACGGGCTGGTGGAGGCGATCAGCGTGCGCGATCAGCCTTTCGCGCTCGGCGTGCAGTGGCACCCGGAGTGGAACAGCGACGAGTACGCCCTGTCGCGCCTGTTGTTTGATGGTTTCATTACCGCCTGTCGGAACTATCAAAAGGAAAAACGCCCATGAGCGACGTCAGCTTGGCACCGGGAAAACGTCTGTCGCAGATCCGTCAACAATTGGGGTTGTCGCAGCGCCGGGTCGCCGAACTGTCTGGGTTAACCCACAGCGCCATCAGTACTATCGAGCAAGACAAGGTCAGCCCGGCCATCAGCACGCTGCAAAAGCTGCTGACGGTATACGGTCTGTCGCTGTCGGCGTTTTTCGCCGAACCGGAAAAACCGGCTGAGCCGCAGATCGTGATAGACAGCGACGACCTGATCGAGATCGGCAGCCAGGGCGTATCGATGAAGCTGATCCATAACGGCGATCCGAATCGCACGCTGGCAATGATGATCGAGACCTACGAACCGGGCACCACCACCGGCGAGCGCATCAAACACCAAGGGGAAGAGATCGGCACGCTGCTGGAAGGCGAAGTGGTGCTGCAGGTCAACGGCCAGAGCTATCACCTGCAGGCCGGGCAGAGCTACGCCATCAATACCGGCATTCCCCACAGTTTCAGCAACACGTCGGCGCGCATTTGCCGGATTATCAGCGCCCATACGCCGACGACATTCTGATCAACGGAGCCAGGCATGAACTTTCACCATTTGCAGTATTGGCAACAACGGGCGCAGGCCCTGAAGATTGAGCACCAGCTGTTTATCGACGGCCGCTACCAGCCGGCCGCCGCGGGGAAACGTTTCGCCGTCGAAGATCCCGCCGGTCGCCGTGAGCTGGCGCAGGTCGCGCGCGGCGAAGCCGCCGACATCGATCGGGCGGTCAGCGCGGCGCGCGCCGCCTTTGAACGCGGCGACTGGGCCCAGGCCGCGCCGGCGCAGCGCAAAGCCACGCTGCTGCGCTTCGCCGAGCTGATGGAACAGCATCACGAAGAGCTGGCGCTGCTGGAAACGCTGGACACCGGCAAACCGATTCGTCACAGCCTGCGCGACGACGTGCCGGGCGCTATCCGCTGCATCCGCTGGTACGCCGAAGCGATCGATAAGGTGTACGGCGAAATCGCCCCTACCGGTCGCGACGCGCTGGCGCTGATCGAACGCGAGCCGATCGGCGTGGTCGGCGCCATCGTGCCCTGGAACTTCCCGTTGCTGCTGGCCTGCTGGAAGCTCGGCCCGGCGCTGGCCGCCGGCAACAGCGTGGTGCTCAAACCCTCCGAAAAGTCACCGCTGAGCGCCATCCTGCTCGGCAAACTGGCGCAACAGGCCGGGCTGCCGGACGGCGTGCTGAACGTGGTGCCCGGCTACGGCCACGACGCCGGCAAGGCGCTGGCGCTGCACCGCGACGTCGACGCCCTCACCTTTACCGGCTCTACGCTGGTGGCGAAACAGCTGATGATTTACGCCGGCGAATCGAACATGAAGCGCGTCTGGCTGGAGGCCGGCGGCAAAAGCGCCAACATCGTCTTCGCCGACTGCCCGGATCTGGATCAGGCCGCCCGCAGCGCCGCCGCCGGCATCTTCTACAATCAGGGGCAGGTGTGCATCGCCGGCACTCGCCTGCTGGTCGAAGCGAGCATTGAGCAAGCGTTCCTGCAGGCGCTGCGCAAACACGCGGCGGCTTTCGTGCCCGGCGATCCGCTCGATCCCGACACAGTGATGGGCACGCTGATCGACAGCGGCCACTGCGAGAAAGTGGCCGGCTATATCGATCGGGGGCTGAGCCAGGGCGCCGCGCTGTTCCTCGACGGGCGCGACCATCCGCAGGGCGACCACGCTGGCTATCTGGGGCCGACCATCCTCACCCAGGTGGACAATGCCATGAGCGTGGCGCGCGATGAAATCTTCGGCCCGGTGCTGGCGGTGACGGCGTTCGACGACGAGCATCAGGCGCTGCAGCTGGCCAACGACAGCGACTACGGCCTCGGTGCCGCGGTCTGGACCCGCGATCTGGCGCGCGCGCACCGCATGGCGCGCCAACTGAAGGCCGGTACGGTGTTCGTCAACAACTACAACGACGGCGACATGACCGTGCCGTTCGGCGGCTACAAGCAAAGCGGCAACGGCCGCGACAAATCGCTGCATGCGCTGGACAAATTCACCGAATTGAAAACCACCTGGATCTCGCTGGAATAAGGGCTTACATCATGACTGAACACGTAAAAAGCTATTATGCGGCCACGGCCAACGCACATCAGCCCTATCCGCAACTGAATGAATCGATCGAATGCGACGTCTGCGTGATCGGTGGCGGCTATACCGGCCTCTCCTCCGCGCTGTTCCTGGTGGAAGCCGGTTACGACGTGGTGGTGTTGGAAGCGGCGCGCATCGGTTTCGGCGCCAGCGGCCGCAACGGCGGCCAGTTGGTCAACTCTTACAGCCGCGACATCGATGTGATTGAAGAGCGTTACGGCGCGGAAAGCGCCCGCCTGCTCGGCAGCATGATGTTCGAAGGCGCGGAGATCATTCGCAGCCGCATCAGCCGCTACGCCATCGACTGCGACTACCGCCCCGGCGGCATCTTCGCCGCTCTGAACAACAAGCAGTTCCATGCGCTGATCGAGCAAAAACGCAACTGGGAGCGCTACGGCAATACCCAGCTTGAGCTGCTCGACGCGGACCGGGTGCGCCAGGAGATCGCCAGCGATCGTTACGTCGGCGCGCTGCTCGATCACAGCGGCGGCCACATCCATCCGCTCAATCTGGCGCTGGGCGAGGCCGAGGCGATTCGCCTGCAGGGCGGGCGCCTCTTCGAGCAATCGGCGGTGACGAACATTCGCCACGGCGAACCGGCGCTCATCAGCACCGCCAATGGCCAGGTGAAGGCGCGCTTCGTCATCGTCGCCGGCAACGCCTATCTGGGCGATAAGCTGGAGCCACGGCTGGCCAAGCGCAGCATGCCGTGCGGTACCCAGGTGGTGACCACCGAACCGCTGGCGCCGGAGATAGCGCAGGCGCTGATCCCGCAGAATTACTGCGTGGAGGACTGCAACTACCTGCTGGATTACTACCGCATCACCGCCGATCATCGTCTGCTGTACGGCGGCGGCGTGGTGTACGGCGCGCGCGATCCGGACGACATCGATAACCTGATCCGGCCGAAGCTGCTGAAGACCTTCCCGCAGCTGAAAGGGGTGCGTATCGACTATCGCTGGACCGGCAACTTCCTGCTGACGCTGTCGCGCATGCCGCAGTTCGGCCGGCTGGAAAATAACGTGTACTACATGCAGGGGTACAGCGGCCACGGCGTGACCTGCACCCATCTGGCGGGCAAGCTGATCGCCGAGCTGATGCGCGGCGACGCCGAACGCTTCGACGCCTTCGCTAAGCTGCCGCACCTGCCGTTCTTCGGCGGACGCAATCTGCAGATCCCGTTCACCGCCATCGGCGCGGCCTACTACACGCTGCGCGATCGCATCGGCGTCTAAAACAACAGGCCCGGTCATGATGGCCGGGCCTGCGCATTAACGCTTAGACGATCTTCGGTTGGCCGTCCGAGGCGGTCGCCCCGCCATCGACCGGAATGTTGGCGCCATTGATAAAGCTGGCGTCGTCGCTGGCCAGAAACGCCATCACCGCCGCCACTTCTTCCGGCTCCGCCGCACGCCCCAGCGCGATGCGCTCATTGAACTTGTCGCGGATCTCCTGCGGCCAGCCGTTGGTCATGTTGGTTTTGACCAGGCTCGGGCAGACCGAGTTGATGCGCACGCCGTCACCGCCGTGATCCAGCGCCATGGCGCGCGTCAGGTTAACCACCGCGCCTTTCGCCGCGCAGTAATAGGCCGCGCCCCAGTCACCGCCCAGGCCGGACACCGATGCGGTATTGACGATGCAGCCTTTGGTTTTCAGCAAGTGCGGCAAGGCGAATTTGGAACAGAACACCACGCCGTCGATATCGACCCCGGCGATGCGACGCCAGTCGTCGATGCTGGTTTCCAGCACGCTGCCCGCCACGTGTACGCCGGCGTTGTTCAGCAGGACGTCGATGCGGCCCAGTTTTTCCGCCACCTCGTTCATCATTTTTTCAACCGCCACGTGATCGGAAACGTCGATATGCACCGCCATCGCGCGGCCCTTCGGCAGCGAAGCGGCGACCTTGTCTACCGCTTCCTTGGCCCAGTCGGCCAGCACCACAATGGCGCCCTCGGCGGAGAAACGCCGCGCCGCCGCTTCCCCCATGCCATTGCCCGCACCGGTGATAACCACGACTTTATTGTCAAAACGCATGAGACCTCCTCCATGTAAACGCATTTATATAAGTCATACAAATCTCATTGCCCCGAGGATAAGACGCAGGCTCCCTGAGAGCCAGTCAAAACGTGCGGTTTATTAACTAAAAGGAGGTATGCGAGTCATTTCAATGCGCTGGGTTAATCTTTATCGGATTTTGGCCAACATATTGATGGAGATAATAAAATTGCGGCCAGTCACTATTTTCCTGGCGGATTGTCAGCAAGCGAGATTATTGCGGATAGACGGTTATGGCCGCTCAGAGATAAGCGATGCGAATGAAAAAAGCAGCCGCCCGCCGGCGGCCGCGACTATTTTTTCTCGATGGGGATCACCAGCAGATCGACGTTCAACTCATTGATCGCCTGACGCGCCGAAGAAACCAGCCGGCTCCAGACATCGTGGTGATGGCCGAAGATCACCAGATCGAAACCTTTTTCCTTCGCCACCCGATTCAGCTCCTCCGTCAACGCGCCACGGCTGACGATCACCTCTTCCACCGGATAGGAAGACTGCCCTTTGATCGCATTGAGCATATTCTTCACCCGCTCCGAAAACGTGCGATCGGTGTAGTTGTAATCTCCCACGCCCAGATCGACATAATAACCGGCGCGGTGAATATCGATATAAATCAGTGAAAGTTTGGCCTGGAGCGCGGCGGCCAGCCTGGCGCCCTTGCCCAACAGGAACTCGGCGTCTTCGCTGAGATCCGTGGCGACAACGATATGCTGATAAGCCATGACGGCGGCCCTCCGCGTCAAACCCATGAACAGGATGGCGTTCCTTGCCGCATGTTTCTCATGTACCTTAAGTTTAGCCCAGCGCCGGCCCCCTCGCCTGCTGCAGTGTCGTTCTATTAATGGAACGATGCATCCCGGCTTTAGGCTCTACCGGATTTCTCTCCTCTCTCTACACTGTAGGCAAGTGCTGAGTTTCAGCCTTATCAATCAAAGAAGATACCCACTGACCTCACGACGAGAAAAGGAAAACACCATGAGCACTCCAGCCAACTTCAACGGCCAGCGTCCTGTTATTGATGCTAATGACGCGGTCATGCTCCTGATTGACCACCAAAGCGGTCTGTTTCAGACCGTCGCCGATATGCCGATGACCGAACTGCGCGCTCGCGCCGCCGCCCTCGCCAGCATCGCCACCCTCAGCAAACTGCCGGTGATCACCACCGCCTCGGTGCCGCAGGGCCCCAACGGCCCGCTGATCCCGGAAATTCACCAGAATGCACCGCACGCGCAATACGTCGCCCGTAAAGGGGAAATCAACGCCTGGGACAACCCGGACTTCGTGGCGGCGGTCAAAGCCACCGGCCGCAAAACCCTGATCATCGCCGGCACCATCACCAGCGTCTGCATGGCCTTTCCGTCCATCAGCGCGGTGGCCGAAGGCTATAAGGTCTTCGCGGTGATCGACGCCTCCGGCACCTACTCGAAAATGGCGCAGGAAATTACCCTGGCGCGCGTGGTACAGGCGGGCGTGGTGCCGATCGACACCGCCGGCGTCGCCTCCGAGCTGCAGGGCAGCTGGAATCGCGCCGACGCTCAGCAGTGGGCCGAGGTCTACACCAAAATCTTCCCGGCCTATCAGCTGCTGATCGAGAGCTACCTCAAGGCGCAGGACGTGGTGAAAAATAACGAACTGCTGGACTCGCAGCGTTAAGATCGCGGGCATAAAAAACCCCGGCCAAGGCCGGGGCTATTAATCGTGTGCCGGTGACTTTCCCGGCTGTCATGTTATGGCGTAAGCGTCCATCCCACACTCCAACATTACGCAGCCTAAGCGCGACTTTTTCACAACAGAAAAATAGACGGAAACGCGGCGTTATTAATTCTGCGGCAATCTGTTTTTCTGTTGTCAATAATCATTAATTATTGGAACGTCATCGAGGAATCGAACCCCAGTCCGCCAACGAATAATTTCGCTGCCGCTCTTCCTGCTGAGCTAATGACGTATCGAGAAAGACTCCGGGCGAACCCGGAGTTTATTCAGGCTGAGGATTTCATTGCTTAACTGCTCCGGCTTAAACCATCATCGCTGTCGTAAGAAATTGCACCTCGGCCGAAAATTATAACGCGACCACGTTGCCGGCAGAAGGCCCCTTCATGCCATTTTCGATAGTGAACTCAACCTGTTGGCCTTCGTCCAGCGTTTTGAAATCGTTGCTCTGGATAGCGGAGAAGTGTACGAACACATCTTTGCCGCCGTCTGCCGGGGTGATAAAGCCAAAGCCTTTACCTGCATCAAACCATTTTACCAAACCCGTCATTTTATTGGACATAGAGATATTTCCTTTATATTTTTGCGACGCCATAGGGCGATAGAGGTCTGTTTTTATTGGAAACTTATGGGGCGCTAGAGAAGAGAATTCGCGGAAGAAGAGGTATCTGAGGGATATCGCTAATACTGAGAACTGCTTTACTAAAACTGCTTTCATAAGGTCTGTACTACAAACCGATGACGCTATTTACACACAGCTAAATTATTTAAGCAAGATATATTTTAAATTATATTCATCTGCCTCATAAATTTATTACCGCAAAGCACCGCCTGCATCTGCCGCTAACGGCCTATGAAAAAATTTTTTCGCACTGCTGGATCATGCCGGCGATTCATTATAGAACTAGGTTCCCCCTTCTTACAGGCCGTTAACCGATGATTGATATGCCAGCCGTGCTCGCCGTCTTCACCGTGTATATTGTCGGCGTGGTGATCCCCGGCCCCAACTTTGTCGCCGTTGCACACAAAGCTGTTTCCGCGCGCCGCAGCGAGGCTTTCGCTCTGGTGGCAGGTATTGTCTTGGTCAACCTGTTCTGGGCGAGCAGCGCCCTGCTCGGCGTCGGCATGATTTTCACCCTGTTCCCTTGGCTGGCGCTGGCGGTAAAAGTGGCCGGCGCAGGTTATTTGATTTGGTTCGGTTATCGGCTGATCGCCCATGCAGCTCCCGGCTCAGGGGTTATCGGCGCGGCGGGTGGGGTGAACTCCGGCTTCAGATCGGCATTCTTGCAAGGGGTCGCCACCAACATCGCCAACCCCAAATCCGTCGCCTTTTACGCCGCGGTGTTTTCGTCGGCGGCGCCTGCCCATGTCTCCATGCCCACCTTCGCCGCCATGCTGCTGGAGGTCGCGGTAGTCGCTAGCCTGTGGTATGGCCTGGTGGCGCTGGTGCTGTCGCACGCGCCGATCGCCAGCGCCTACCGACGCAGTAAAGCCTGGATCGATCGCGCCTGCGGCGTGCTGATCATCAGCCTGGGCATCAGGCAGCTCTTCAGCCGATGATTGCGATCCCCAGCCGCTCCAGCAGTTGAGCGGCCTGGTGACTGTCCATTTTAACGCCCTGCAGATCGGTGGTGCGCAAATCCAACTCGCCCAGTTCCGCGTTGCTCAGATCGCACTGGGTGACATCGGCGGCGCGCCAGTCAAAACCGGAGAATTCGCCGCCGGACAGATCGGAGCCGCTGAAGCTGGCGCCGAGCACCTGCGCGCCGTGCCAACGGTTTTCCCACAGCTCGCATTTCTCCAACACCACTTTGGCAAAATTGGCGTAGCTCAGGTTGCTCTTGGTGATATAGGCGCTGCAAAACCAGGTGCGGCTGGTGATCATATTCATAAAGCTGGCGCCGCGAAAATCTGCTCCCTGCGCGCGACATTCGCGGATCTCCACCCCCAATGCGTCAACGTGGCGGAAATCGGCCATCGATAAATCGCAGCTTCTAAAACTCGCGTCTTTCAGGATCGCGCGGCTGAAGTTACCGCCCTGTCGGCTCTCGCGATCGTAAAATTGACAGCCGATAAATTCGGTGCCGGTCAGATCGGCGCCCGAAAAATCACACAGCATAAAGCTGCCGTTTTCAATTTTTTCGCCGGTAAAGCGGTTACGCGCGATCTTCTCACCCTTCAGCGCCAGGCTCATTGCAACACCCCTGTTTATTTATACAGTCAGTGCGGCATTTAATCCTATTCCGGCGCGGTTGGCAACCACCGTCGCTCAGCGGCCATCCGCTGCGGGCGGTGCGAACGCCACCTTGACGATGCTGAAGCGCTTGACGCTTTCCGCCTGAGCGACGTCGGCAAAAAGTTTGGGGTAACGCGAGTTGACCACCCACACCTCGCCATCGCGCAGCGCGGCGCCGGTCGGCCCATCCAGCCCCGACGGCGCGGCGACGGCGACGATATGCGCGCTGGCCCAGCCGTCCGTCGAGGAGAGCAGCGACACGTCACCGGACATGCCCCCTGTTCTCCCCGGATAAGACTGTACGATCACCAATTCGTTGGCGTTTTTGAGCCGCAGCCCGTCCGGCCCTTTCAGCCGATGCGGCAGCCTGATTTCACTGACCGCAGGCGTGTTATCCAGCGTCACCTTCCACAGCAGCCCGCGGGTGTAGTCCGACGCAATCAGGTAGCCATCCGGGTGATACACGATGCCGTTGAGATAAGGCTGCGTGCCCTGCGCAGCCGCAGGCGCGTCGGCGGGCAGCAGAAGCGATGAGCGCACCAGGATCGACACCTGGCGCGTTGCCCGGTCGATCTTGTAAATCTGCGGCTGGAAGCTGTCGGTGACGTAGATATTGCCCTGCGCATCGAGCGCCAGATCGTTGGCGAGCGTCGGCCCACGGCTTAACGAAGACAGATCGTACACCTGCTGCAGCGCACCGGTATCGAGACGAAATTCCAACACCTGCGCCACGCGATTGCGCGTGCCGGGCGAAGAGTGGAGGGACACCCCTACGTCTTCATTGCACACCAGCACCCGGTTGCGCTCGGTGTCCACCAGCATGCCGGAGGTGGTAATCAGTCCCTTGCCGGTGGAAAAACGCCGATAGCGGCCATCAGGATAAACCAGGCCAAGTTGCCCGCCGCGCAGGGAAGACACCAAAAACGCGCCGGCGCGCGCATTCCAGGCGACGCCCTCAGGGTAAGCGCCGGCGGGATCCGGCGAAAAGTCGATGCGTTGCGTGGCCTGCGCCTGCATAACGACGCCGATGAACAGTGCGATGCCGGCCAGCCGGGCAGCGCACCGACGTTGCGGCAATAACAAAGAGAATACGCGGAAGGGAAACATGGGCGTGCACCTGATGAGGAGTCGGATCGCTAGGGTAGCGTCGCGCCGCCGGCGGCACCAGCCGGGAAAAAAGCAATACGCCGCTAAAAAAACCGCAGTAATCGGCGCAAAAAAAAAACCGCCCGATACGGGCGGTTGACGTGACGGCGAACCGTTACTTCAGGGCTTCCTGAATAGCGTCGGCCATCGGGCCGATGTGCTTCTCCGCCGCCTTCAGCTGGAAATCCACGCCGTTGCCATCGTTGGTGTCTGACAGCGTAGCCTTGATAAGCTCCAGCGCCGCCTGCACCGCCACCAGCCGCTTGTGCTGTTCGTCCGTGACCGGTTCGGCGCCCATGTTTGCCGGATAGTAATGCTCTAACATCGCGATCTCCTTTTGATGACGTTAAACCTTAACCTACCAGAAAACCGCGCATTTATTAAGGAAACCGCGCCCGGCGCGGCCGAATGGCGATAAATTGCACTATACTGGGCAAACCCGCCCTCCTGCCACAGGATCACCGCCATGTCATTCCAGGGAAGCTGCCACTGCGGCGCCGTCACCTTCTCCGTAGACGCCGAACTGCCGACCGAAGCCCTCAGCTGCAACTGTTCGATTTGCCGCCGCAAGGGGCTGTTACTGTCGTTCTTTCCCCTCGCGGCCTTCACGCTGCGCAGCGGTGAAGATCAACTCAGCGCCTATACCTTCAATCAGCACCGGATCCGCCATCAGTTCTGCCGAGTCTGCGGAGCCCAGCCCTTCGCCTACGGCACCGCGCCGGACGGCGCCGCGATGTGCGCCGTTAACCTGCGCTGCGTGCCTGACGTCGCGCTGGATGCGTTACAGATCCACAGCTACGACGGGGCCAGCGTCTGAGCGAATCGCGCGCTCAGTCGAAGGCGACCCAGCCGGCGTCGGTTTCGGCGGATTGCACGCAGCGCGCCACCCACTTCACGCCCAGCGCGCCGGCCTGCACGTCCGGGTACCAGAAGTCGGCCAGGAAGGCTGCGTCGCGCCGATCGGTGGCGTCCATCGCCAGCGCGAAGCGGCGGTAAAGATTCGACCAGGCTTCAAACAGCCCCTCCGCATGGCCGCCGCCGATGCGATCGTCCGCCAGCGCCGACGCGGCGAGATACGGCATGCCGCGCTCCAGGATCCGCACCGGCTCGCCCTGCACTTCGAAGCGCAGCTGATTGGGTTGTTCATCCCACCACTCCAGGCTGGCCTTTTCACCGACAATGCGCACCTTTTGGCCGTGCATCGAACCGCAGTTGACCGCCGAAGCCCACACGGAGCCGATGGCGCCGTTGTGATACTCCATCAGCACATAGGCGTTGTCCTCCAACGGCGCGCGCGACGGCACAAAGCTTTGTCGACTGCAGAGCAGCCGCCGGATCTTCAGCTGCGGCGCCATGGTTTCCGCCAGGAACAGCGTGTGGGTCGCCAGATCGCCCAGCACATAGCTGGGGCCGACAAAGCGCGGATCGACCCGCCAGCGAGTGCTGGGATTATCCTGCTCCACCGGCGCGGCGTGAAAGCCGTGGGCGAACTGCATATTCACCAGCCGAATTTCCCCCAGCCGGCCATCGGCAATCATCTGCCGCGCCTGCAAAATCATCTGGTGCCCGGCATAGCCGTAGGTCACGCCGATGACTTTGCGCTGCCGCTCGCACAGCGCCGCCAACGCCTGCGCCTCTTCGACGCGGAAACACAGCGGCTTTTCGCATACCACGTGCAATCCCGCCTCCAGCGCCGCCCGGCAAATGGCGTAATGGGTGTTGTTCGGCGTGGCGATCGAGACCGCTTCGATGCCGTCCGCCCGCGCGGCTTCGGCGCGGAACATTTCGGCATAATCCGCATAACAGCGCTCCGCCGCCACGCCCAGACTCCGGCCAAAATCACGCCCGCGTTCGGCGTCAATGTCGAACGCGCCGGCCAACAGAGTAAACGCACCGTCGCGCAAGGCCGCCGAACGATGGATGTAACCGATCTGGCTGGTGCCGCCGCCGCCGACCATGCCCCAGCGCAGCGATCTCGCCAAAGGTTTGCTGCCGTTGATCATCGTGTTTCTCCTGATTAAAAGCCGAGGCCGCGCAAGTAGCGCAAGCTGGCGGTGACGTCCTGCAGGCTGCCCTGCACATTGCGCGGATCGCGTTCCTGCTCGATAGTGATCCAGCCCCGGTATCCGCGCTCGGCCAACAGCGCGCGCAGCTGCGGATAATCGATCGCCCCGCTGCCCAACGGGCACATGACGCCCTCGGCGCAGGCGGTGAAAAAATCGACGCCGCGCGCCAGCACCTCGCGGAACACCTGCGGATCGACGTCTTTGAAGTGCAGATAATCGAGACGTTCAAAGTGCTTGCTCAACCAGGCAGCCGGGTCCAGCCCGGCGTAATACAGATGGCCGGTATCCAGGCACAATCCGGCGGTGTGATGCGGAATGTCCGCCGCCAACCGGTCGATTTCGTCGGCAAACTCGATGCAGCCACCGGCGTGCGGATGCACCACCGGCCGCACACCGTATTCCCGCCAGGCCAGTTCGCTGATGCGCGTAATGTGCCCGATCATCCTCTGCCACTCCCGCTGCGACAAACGCGGCGCTAAATCTGAACGCCCGGCGAACCTGGCGCGTTGTGGATTGCCGAAATCGATAATCACCAAGAACGGCGGCGCGGCGCGATCGCCCTCGGTCGGCTCCGCCCTGGGCGCCCGCGAGAGGTTGCGGCATATCCGATGAGTCAGGGCCAGCAGGCGCTCAATGTTCGCCTCGCTGACCAGATCGTCAAAAATCGTGCCGGCCACCAGCGACAGGCGATGCTGCTCCAGCGCGGCACACAGCGCCTCGCTCTGCGTCGGCAGATAGCCCCACGGCCCCAGCTCGATGCTGCGGTAGCCGGCCGCCGACGCTTCTTGCAGAACCGTGGCATAGGGCGGCAAATGGGGGTTGTTCGGATCATCCACGCCCCAACTGCAGGGCGCATTGGCGATAGGCAAAGTCATGGCGACGGCTCCTTTTTTGCGGGGAATGCCGGCAGTATCAAACAAAAATTCCAAAATCATCAATAATGAAAATTTTATTTTTTGATAGAGATCGCGCTATTTTTGATAAATTATTTGATAGTTTTTAATCAAATCCAGGCAGCGCCTGGCTGCGCCCTGACCTCGGCAACCACCACTCAGCGGCCGTCAGAGGTTTTCTTTGGTGATCACATCGAAGCGATTAATGATGTGGCGTAATCCCGGTTGTTCATCGGCGGCGAGTAACGTCTGGACGATCGTGGCGGCCAATTCGGGAATGCGGTGGCACAGCAGCAGATCCACCGTGCCGTCGAGCAGCGCCATTTCACCGCCCTGCACCGGGCCGTGGCACACCAGCGTGATGTCGCGCTGCCGGCCGCTCTCTCGCAACGCCTGAATAATGCCCTCCACACCGCCGCTCGGCGCGTAAAGCGCCGCCAGTTCCGGGTGGTTCGCCAGCAGTTCACGCGTGACCCGGCGCGCCGTTTCCGCGTCCTCGAGGCTGCGCACCGGTTCCAGCACACGCTGGCCGCTCATCTGCTCACGCAGGTAGGAGCGAAAACCGATCTCGCAGGCTTCCTGGCAAGTAAAACGGTTGTCGCCGATGATCACGCCGACGTCGCCCTGACGCCGGCACAGACGATCCACCGCCCAGCCGGCGGTGCGGCCCGCTTTTTGATTATCCAGACCGATGTAGCCGGCGCGGCTGGGCACCGATAAATCCGACAGCAGCGCGAAAACGTTGATGCCCGCCTGGGCGGCTTCTTCTACGGCATAGTGGATCAGGGGGTGATCCAGCGCCAGCACGCCGATCGCTTCCACCTGGCGGCTCAATTGGCTAATGGCGGCTGCGGTGTCGCCGATGGCATTGAGAGAGTGGAAGATGAACTGCGGCGGCTGACCCGGCTCATGATACGGCGCCGCTTGCGCCATCAGTTCATCAGCCAGTTGCGCATAGAAAGAGTGTTCGCGTCGCAGCAGGATGAACCCCATTCTCAGGCGGCGCTCCGGCCTGCCCAGCACCGCCGACAGGCAGTGGGATTTCTCCAACGCGAACCCCAACTTTTTCGCCGCCTCAATCACCCGGCGCTGGGTGGCGTGCCGCACCGACGCGCGTTGGTTGATCACCCGATCGACGGTGGCGATGCCGACCCGCGCCTCTCTGGCGATGGCCGCCATGGTGGTTTTCTTGCCGCTCATGTTCATCTCCATCAACGATTTGATGGAAAAATATCATAGCCGTTGCCACCCCTGATGTGATGCCGTTCGCGATTAACGGTAGACGGAGAACTTCTTGGTGAGCGGCTTAAGCTGTTCAGTGTCGCCGTAGAGCGCTACCGCCACGAAGTCCAACTGCTCGTAGGGGGTATTGGCGGTGTCGGCGATCTGCTGCTCGGCGGAATGCGACAGCATGGTGGTGGTGAAGAAGTTGGACAGCACGCCCTCCTCCTTGCATTTGAGGATCAGGTTGCTGAGCTGGCTGCTGTTCTTGGCCTGCAGGATGACGATCGGGTAGTGGCTCATATTGGCGCTGACGCCGTCGAGGCTGCTCGGGTAGTGGTGAAACTCGCGCTGCTCGATAAGATCGGTGATGCCCGCCGTCAGATGGCAGGAGGCGTTAAACAGCGTGGCCGGTTCGTGGTTGCGGTTGAGGATGATGTAGAATTTTTTCTCGTTGTCGCTGTACATACTCTTCTCCTTGAATAGACAACCCTTTTTACCCAAGCCAAGGGCGGTTTTCAAGGCGAGATAAGGGCCGCGTCCGGCCCCGTGATAACGTTTCAGCCTCAGATCCCGCCTTCGCCCGGGCCCTGCGGCTGCGCCACCTGATGCAGCACGGTGATGTTCTGCAGGACAGTGCCGCCGTCGATCGGTTTCATCTGGCCGTCGCGATCTTTATAGTGCGTCGGTTTGGCCCCGTGGAAGAACAGACCGGCGTTGACCTGCACGCCCAGATAACCGGCGCTTGGCGGCAGGCGCTGCACGTCGGTCCAGGGGTTGGAGACCGGCACGAACTGGAATCCCTCGCCCGTCTTCGCATACAGCGGACGCAGCAGCGTGACAAAGGCCATCAGCGGCGACAGCGCCTCTTTGAAGATCTGAACCGGCCGATCGACCGTCATCAGGAAGCCATGCGGCTGTTCCTCTACCGTGTCGAAGGTCAGGCTGCTGCTGATATCGTCACCCCGGCCGCCGTAGCTCCACTCCATCACCGGCGCTCCGTTTTCATTCATCATCTCTGACATACACTGCTCCTTATAAATAAAATTGATCGGGCACGCTCGCTGCGTGCCGGAACAGTAAACCGCTGAACGGGCACCCGCGTCCACGCAGGGCGGCACGCTGGCGAACCAAACAACGAGGCGCGCAAAATAAAGCTCGAAATGAATAATTTCCCCGCGTGACAGCGCAGCATTTGAACGACTTCTGTCGTAGCGCAGACGCATAGTGAGGGCGTTACCGCCACTGGAGAGTGTTATGACTGCGATTAAACCGGACGCCATTGACCGCGTTTCCCCCGCCGCCACGCCCTGGCTAGCCGTCATCAATGTGCTGTTCGCCGGCATCGCCGCGGCGCTGCACGTGGGCAAGGCCACCATTGCCTTGCCGGCGCTGCAGGCCGAGTTTGGCCGTTCACTGGAGACGCTAAGCTGGGTCATCTCGGCGTTTCCTTTCGTCGGGGTGTTCGGCGGCATCGCCGCCGGGCTGCTGGTGCGCCGCTGGGGCGATCGGCGCCTGCTGGCGCTGGGATTGCTGATCGTCAGCGCCGCCAGCTTTACCGGCGCCACGCTGCACGATTTCAGCGGCTTGATCGTCAGCCGCTTTGTCGAAGGCCTCGGCTTCGTCATCGTGGTGGTCGCCTCGCCGGCGGTGCTGAACCGCATCGTCGCCCCGGCGCAGCGCAGCCTGGTGTTCGGCATCTGGAGCACCTTCATGCCGGCGGGCATCGCCATTTCGCTGTTTTTCGGCCCTCACCTGGCGGGCTGGCAACAGAACTGGCAGGCCGGTGCGGCGCTGACGCTGCTGGCCGCGCTACTGCTGCCGCTGACCACGCCGCGCCGCGCCGCCGACGCGCACGCTCCGCCGTTGCCGCTGCGGCAAGCGCTGGGCGCGATGCTGCGGGTGCGCCAGCCGCTGTTGCTGGCGCTGATGTTCACCGCTTACAACCTGCAGTTTTTCTCGGTGATGACCTTTTTACCGATCTTTCTGATGCAGCGCATCGGTCTGACGCTGGCGGCCGCCGGCGGCATCAGCGCAGCGGCGGTGGCGGCGAACATCATCGGCAACCTCGCCGCCGGGTTCTTGCTGTCGCGCGGTCTGCGGGCCGGTAGCCTGCTCGCGGCCACCAGCCTGGTCATCGGCATCTTCGGCATCGGCATTTTCCTGCCGATGACGCCCAATGGCCTGCTGATCCCACTGTGCTTCCTGTTCTGCGCCATCGCCGGCATGCTGCCCGCCACCATTCTGGCCGCCACGCCGGCGGCGACGCCAGAGCCCACGCTGCTGCCGCTGAGTCTGGGGTTGGTGATGCAGGGGAACTACCTCGGCCAGGTGATCGGCCCGGTCGCGCTGAGCGCCATCGTGGCCGCGGCCGGTTGGGCGGCGCCGGCGTGGTTGGTGCTGGCGGCGGCGGTGTCAGGGGCGGGATTGGCGCTGATTTTTCGCCGCGGGCCGCGCAATGCGGCGTAATGGCGCAATAATGAGAAAGGAGGTTCTATTTATTATTAGCGGTGCTGAATATTCCCTGGTGCGGGTGCGTGCTTATCGTGAAGGATAAGGCCAGTGATGATCCAGGCCCGACAATGACAAGGCGCCGGTCGCAACAAGATAAATCAGCAGACCGGCGAAAGCGATCAGCAATGCCTTTTCGATAACGGCAAGTCGTTTGTGTTCTGTCATTTGCATACTCCTGCGTGGTATCGGGCGAACGGCCGCCCTCATCAACACTAGGAAAGCCTGACGCAGGGGGCAAGCGCAACACACAAAATGAAACACAATCAATAAATTTTGTTAACTATTTAGCGTTCTTTCTTTCCTTGCGTCGCTGCCTGAGCCTCGCGCGGTACCCTCCTTTCCCCTTAGTAACCCTATGGAATACGCCGTTAAAAATCCCCTACCGGATAAGCAAAGGTAATGATAGTGTTGTTTTCATTCAGTTCATCTATGCTGAAAATTCATCTTTTGAGGGACGACTATGATGTCTAAAGGCATTTCCAAGGGATTCTTTATTCTGATCCTGTTCATCGTTACCGCCGCCTTTCTCGACGTGCTGGGGCCTTATTACTCCTCGGTGCTGTGGGCGGTTATTCTGGCGGTGATTTTCCATCCGGTGAAAAAGAAGTTGAAGCAGTACGTCGGCGAACGCAACGGCGTGGTGTCGCTGCTGACGGTGGCGCTGATCTGCCTGATCGTGTTCACGCCGTTAGCGATCATCGCCTCATCGCTGGCGATGGAATTCAACATGATTTACACCAAGCTGCAGACCAACAACAGCCAATTGCCGACCATGCTGGCGGACTTCATGCGTCATCTGCCCGGCTGGGCGCAGCGCTTCCTGGCGGAACATAACCTCAACAGCGCCGCCGAGATCCAAAAACAACTTTCCGAGGTGGCGCTCAAGGGCGGGCAATACCTGGCGGGCAGCGTGTTCCTGATCGGCAAAGGCACCTTCAATTTCGTCGTCGGCTTCGGCGTGATGCTCTACCTGCTGTTCTTCCTGCTGAAAGACGGCCCGTACCTGGTGAACCTGGCGCTCGAAGCGCTACCGCTCTCACAGCACGTGAAGCACCACCTGTTCGTCAAGTTCGCCGCCGTCTCCCGCGCCACCGTCAAGGGCACGGTGGTGGTCGCCGTGGTGCAAGGCGCGCTCGGCGGTCTGGCGTTTTACTTTACCGGCATCGACGGCAGCTTGCTGTGGGGCGCGCTGATGGCGTTCTTGTCGATCATCCCCGCCGTGGGCTCCGCCATCATCTGGGTGCCGGCGGTGATCTACTTCTTCGCCACCGGCATGCTGTGGAAAGGCATCTTCCTGGTGGTGTTCTTCGTGGTCGTAATCGGCCTGGTGGACAACATTCTGCGCCCGCTGCTGGTAGGCAAAGACACCAAAATGCCGGACTACCTGATCCTGATCTCCACCCTGGGTGGCATGGAGATTTACGGCATTAACGGCTTCGTCATCGGGCCATTGATCGCCGCGCTGTTCATCGCCTGCTGGAACATCCTGTCCGGCCGTGACAGCAAGGAAAACATCGAAGAGATCGACGAAGAATTCATCGAAGAAGGCAAGAATCATCCCGACGCGGCGGAGTAAACCTCTCGCGCCGTATCGCACCGGGGCCCGTTTGGGCCCCTTTTTTGTCTGTGGTATCCTTGCCGCGCTCACAAGGAAGAACGGGTTTCGTTATGCTTATTCTCTACGCCACGCTGGCCATCGCCTTCACCCTGCTGTGCCTGCTGGCCTTTATCTCTTGCGCTTACCAGCTTTCGAAGCAGGGCGACGTCAAATTTTTGGCCTCGCTTTCCGTGCTGATCTTCGCGCTGCTGGCCTTCTATGCCGCTTATGGCTACGTCAGCACCTGGCTGCAACAGCAGGCGGTGGATGTCCGGCTGTATTAGCGCAGCGGGATGAAAAAGACCTGCTCCGGATCGCCGTCATCGAGATTGTCAATTTGGCCGCTGGCGACAAACCCGGCGTTCAGCAGCAGCCGCTGCATCGGCAGGTTGGAGCGATTGGTGGAGGTGAACAGCTTCGGGTGCCGGCAGTGCAACTTAAGCGCCGCAATCAGCGCCTGCCCGACGCCCCGGCGGCGATAGCGCTCGCCGACCATCAGCATCTCCACAAAGCCGCAGCCGAAGAAGTGATAGTGCAGCACACCGTATCCCATCGCCATGCCCTGCTCCTCGGCAAGATAACAGACGCCCTGCCCGCACCAGGCGCGGATCTGCGCCGCGCGCTGCGGTTCGTGTTCGGCGACGCTGTCGAGGGCGATCAGGGCTGCGGCATCGCTGTCGGTGGCCTGGCGAACAAACATGTTTTAATCCTCATGCTGATGGATAACGGCGATACCGCATCAACGAAACGGCAACCGCGGCGGGATAGTTTTTACATCCCGGTCGAATTTTGTAATCCTATTATAGAGTTACCAAAACACACGCCAAGGAAGGAAAGCATTTTCCGATGAGAATACCGCAAATCTCCGCCGCCCTGCTGTTTACCCTGCTGCTGGCCGGCTGCCAGTTCCACAAAACCGTGTTCCCGCCGCCGTATATCGGCACCCCGCAAGAGATCGGCACCTACGAAGTGAAAGGGCTGACGTTCGTCACCACCGTCACCTTCAGCGGCCTGTTCGCCGAAGATCTGGTGCGCGAATACGCACAGAAACACCACTATCGCTACTATGTGGTAACGATGCGCAGCAACGGTTTTAAAGACCGAAGCGAGCGCGTGAGCGCGATGATGTATCGGTAGAGAGTGGCGCCACATGCCGTGAAATAATGCCGAAAAAACGGGCTTTAGCATGAGGAAGCGCTATACGAAATATTGCACAACCCAATACTCACAGGCCGCATGAAAATACGGCCTGTGACTTTGGTTTAATTGTCTGGCATCGCAGTGCCGTTTATTTTCATTGCGGACGAAATTCCAATACGCTGCTTTTGACCGCTTCGTAAACCGCGGCCGTTGGCGGTTTAGGCAAACGTGCATTGACGATTGCCTTTATCGCGGCCTGGCAAAGTTCCGGATCCCCTTGAACAGCCCGAATGCTGATCAGCAGGCATCCGGCGCCAGCTTGATGCTTAATGTACAACTTCTGCCTGAGTAGGTTTCGGCGTCTTTAAAATGGCGTTGGATCTCCGCTTGCACCTGAGACAGGTAATGTAATTCCTCTTTTCCCGGCGCCTTTGGGTTGCCAAGGCTGGCGAAAATATCGCCAACCTCTTTATTTGCCGGATCGGTTTGGCTGGGAGCGGTGTTCTTGGCACACCCGGTTAACGCCAGTGCGAACATTCCCGCCAGTAATGTGGCGGCGCCGGTTTTATAGCCTGAATGCGTGATTTTCATTACCCTGTCCTTATGGATGACTATCAGCCGAAATCAACGTGGTATTCGACAAGATCCCCGGCGCATACTTATACAGAATTAACGCCAAACCGCCAGAGACATTGCGAGTATCAAGCATCGGCATGCGGAGAATCGTGGGCCGATGATGACATGAAGCCATAGCGCCTCAGGCGGGGCGTATACCTGAAAACCCTGACCTATCGATAACCTTGTTATCCGAACGAGCAATCACTCCATCAATAAATTAAGTTATTCTTAATTTTTTATCCCATTAGAAGCACTTTCAACCCTGGCAATCTGGAAAATCTGCCTATACTTACTTTCCTGATATTAAATTTGTTTAAGTAACCAGGATGGTAGGTATGAAAAGCAAACGCCCCTTTGCCGCGCTGCTGGCGGCAACAGCATTGATGTCCCTGGTGGGCTGCGCTTCCAATCAGGCGATCAAAACGACGGACGGCAAAACCATTGTTACCGACGGCAAGCCCCAGATCGATAAAGATACCGGATTGGTCTCCTATCGAAATGCTGAAACGGGCAAAACGGAACAGATCAATCGAGACCAGATTGCAAACATGAGTGAGTTGAATAACTAAAAGGAGCTTCAAATGAAAAAAGCGCTTGTTCTTCCCGCGATCGCCCTGGTTGCCATCGCCGCACTGTCAGGCTGCACACGCACCAGCTACGCTATTCATACCCACGATGGCCGAACGATCATCAGTGACGGCAAACCGAAAGAGACTTCTGCCGGGTTGATCGGGTATACCGACGCCAATGGCGTCAAACAGCAAATCAACAAGACGGAAGTCAAAGAGGTGTCGGAAATCCCTCATTAAGGTTCCGATAATCTGAGCCTGCTAAAACAAAGGGAGCCGATGGCTCCCTTTCTATTCAAACAGTAAGCGCGCCCATTGGCGTTTAACGATAACGTCGATAAACGCCTGACATTTCAGCAGACAACGCTGCCAGGTTTGCCATACGGATCTCCCCTTTCCCGGCGTCGAACGGCTATAATCCGATAAGTGGAGTTTTTTAAAACGATAAGGAGGGAGTATGTACAAAACTATTTTGGTTCCCGTGGATATTACCGAGCCGGAATTAACACAGCAGGTCATCCCGCATGTCAACGCGCTCGCCAGGCTCGAAGACTCCCACGTCCATTTCCTGGCGGTGATCCCGTCGCGCGCCACCTACGCGGCCTTCGGCTTTGCCGCCACGGCGGCGGTGGAAACCAAAGATGAAACCATTGCGATAGCGACCGAGGGGCTGGCGAAAGCGGCAAAACAATTCAGCGTACCCGAGGATCGAGTGACCACGCATGTCGCCGTCGGCGATCCCAAAGATCAGATCCTGGAACTCGCCGATGCGCTTAACGCGGAGATTATTGTGATGGGTTCCAACCGCCCTTCTGCAATGACTTACCTTCTCGGCTCGAATGCCACCGCGGTAGTGCGCCACGCCAATTGCCCGGTGCTGGTCGTGCGTGAATCGGCTAACGCTTAAAATCGCTTGCTCATTTGAACAATAAAAAAACGGGAGCCCTAAGGCTCCCGCTCTCATTCAAACGCAAACACACTTACATGTGTTTAACGATAGCGTCGCCAAACTCTGAACATTTCAGCAGTTTAGCGCCTTCCATCAGGCGTTCGAAGTCATAGGTCACAGTCTTGGCGGCGATGGCGCCTTCCATGCCCTTAACGATCAGATCAGCCGCTTCGAACCACCCCATGTGGCGCAGCATCATCTCTGCGGACAGGATGATGGAGCCTGGGTTCACTTTGTCCTGGCCGGCGTACTTCGGCGCGGTGCCGTGAGTCGCTTCGAACAGCGCGCAGTCAGAGCCGATGTTGGCGCCCGGCGCGATGCCGATACCGCCTACCTGGGCCGCCAGGGCGTCGGAGATGTAGTCGCCGTTCAGGTTCATACAGGCGATCACGTCGTATTCCGCCGGGCGCAGCAGGATTTGCTGCAGGAAGGCGTCGGCGATCACGTCTTTAACCACGATCTCTTTGCCGGTGTTCGGGTTCTGGATCTTCAGCCATGGGCCGCCGTCGATCAGCTCACCGCCGAACTCTTCGCGCGCCAGCTCATAGCCCCAATCCTTGAAGGCACCTTCGGTGAACTTCATGATGTTGCCTTTGTGAACCAGGGTCACGGAGTCGCGGTCGTTGGTGATGGCATATTCGATCGCCGCGCGCACCAGACGCTTGGTCCCTTCTTCAGAGCATGGCTTCACGCCGATACCGCACTGCTCCGGGAAGCGGATTTTCTTAACGCCCATTTCGTCGCGCAGGAATTTGATCACTTTGTCCGCTTCGGCGGAGCCGGCTTTCCACTCGATGCCGGCGTAGATGTCTTCGGCGTTTTCGCGGAAGATCACCATGTCGGTCAGCTCAGGCTGTTTCACCGGGCTTGGGGTGCCCTGGTAGTAACGCACCGGGCGCAGGCACACATACAGGTCCAGCTGCTGGCGCAGGGCCACGTTCAGAGAACGGATGCCGCCGCCGACCGGGGTGGTCAGGGGGCCTTTGATGGCGACGCGGTAGTCGCGGATCAGGTCCAGAGTTTCGTCCGGCAGCCACACGTCTTTACCGTAAACGTGGGTAGATTTTTCGCCGGTGTAGATTTCCATCCAGGAGATTTTACGTTCGCCGTGGTAAGCCTTTTTAACGGCCGCATCAACCACGTGGATCATGGCAGGAGTCACGTCAACGCCGATGCCGTCGCCTTCGATGAACGGGATGATCGGGTTATGAGGAACAACCAGTTTACCCTGGGCGTCAACCGTGATTTTTTTACCTTCTGCCGGAACAACTACTTTGCTTTCCATCAACCTCTCCTTCAAGCGCAATTTTGTTAATGCTTTGTAAGATGCGTGTAGATACTACTTGAATATTCGGTCCGCGCCAATCCGAAACGGATTCGGTTATAATGCGCTTATCATCCGTAATCTCAACTGTTATGAAAAAATTCTCTGTTAGAAATCACAACGTTAAACGATTCAGCAAGCCGAATGCCGCCAAACCCGCCGCGCCGAAGGGGCCGCGCCGAATTGTGTTATTCAACAAGCCCTTCGACGTGCTGCCGCAGTTCACCGACGAAGCCGGCCGCGCCACGCTGAAAGAGTACATCCCCTTCCCCGACGTTTACGCCGCCGGGCGCCTGGATCGCGACAGCGAAGGGCTGCTGGTGCTGACCAACGACGGCCAGCTGCAGGCGCAGCTCACCCAGCCGGGCAAGCGCACCGGCAAAATCTACTATGTGCAGGTCGAGGGCGCGCCGCAGGAAAGCGATCTGGCGCCATTGCGCTCCGGCGTCACGCTGAAAGACGGCCCCACGCTGCCCGCCGGGGTGGAGCTGGTAGCCGAGCCGCAGTGGCTATGGCCGCGCAATCCGCCGATCCGCGAGCGTAAATCCATCCCCACCAGTTGGCTGAAAATCACCCTGTTCGAAGGGCGAAACCGCCAGGTGCGTCGCATGACGGCGCATATCGGGTTCCCTACCCTGCGCCTGATTCGCTACAGTATGGGTAATCTTTCGCTGGGCTCACTGCAGCCTGGTGAATGGAAAAGCATCGATTCTCTGTAGACCGATAACTGATGGAGGCGCCATGAAATCCACGCCGATCGCGCTGCTGCTCACCGCTCTGGCGGCCCCGTTCGCCGCCCAGGCCGCCAGCTTCGACTGCGCCAAGGCGGCAAGCCGCGATGAGCAAGCCATCTGCGCCAACCGCACGCTGAACGATTTGGATGTGCAAATGGCCACCCAATACCAATTGCTGCGCGGCCTGTTCGCCATGGGCGCGCGCGGCGCGATGCAGGACAGCCAGCAGGCCTGGCTGGCAAAACGCCAGCGGTGCGGCGGCGACACCGCCTGTCTGCTCAAAAGCTACCGCACCCGCATCGCCGAGCTGGACGATATCTATCGGCGCATCGACAAACCGCTGTAAGGAGACCGCATGTTCAAACCGCACGTCACCGTGGCCTGCGTAGTGCACGCCGCCGGCAAATTTTTGGTCGTCGAAGAGACCATCAACGGCAAAGCGCTGTGGAACCAGCCGGCCGGCCACCTGGAGGCCGACGAGACGCTGGTGCAGGCCGCCGAGCGCGAGCTGTGGGAAGAGACCGGCATCCGCGCCACGCCGCAGGCGTTTTTACGTCTGCACCAATGGATTGCGCCGGATCGCACGCCGTTCCTGCGGTTTTGCTTCGTCATCGAGCTGGAACAGCCGCTGCCGACCGAGCCGCACGACAGCGACATCGATCGCTGCCTGTGGTTGAGCGCCGACGAGATTTTGCAGGCGCCCAACCTGCGTTCCGCGCTGGTGGCCGAGAGCATTCGCAGCTACCAGCAGCCGGAGCGCTACCCGCTGTCGCTGGTCGGCAGCTTCGCCTGGCCGTTTTAAGGGCACCGTGCAGCACAAGATGAACAGTGCGCCGGCGCGGGCAACGTGGTAAAATCCTGCGCTTGTTTTTATCAGCACGGTTCGTGTTCAAGTTCGTGAGATCCCCATGTCAGACAACAGCCAGAAAAAAGTAATCGTCGGTATGTCCGGCGGCGTCGACTCTTCCGTTACCGCCTATCTGTTACAGCAACAGGGCTATCAGGTCGCTGGGCTGTTCATGAAAAACTGGGAAGAAGACGACGACGAAGAGTACTGCTCCGCCGCGACCGATCTGGCCGACGCACAAGCGGTCTGCGACAAGCTGGGCATCGAACTGCACACGGTGAACTTTGCGGCGGAATACTGGGACAACGTGTTTGAGCTATTCCTGGAAGAGTACAAGGCCGGCCGCACGCCGAACCCGGACATCCTGTGCAATAAAGAAATCAAATTCAAAGCCTTCCTGGAGTTCGCCGCCGAAGACCTGGGGGCCGATTTCATCGCCACCGGCCATTACGTGCGCCGCCAGGACGTGGACGGCAAAAGCCGCCTGCTGTGCGGCGTCGACGGCAACAAAGATCAGAGCTACTTCCTCTATACCCTGAGCCACGAGCAGGTGGCGCAAAGCCTGTTCCCGGTTGGGGAACTGGAGAAGCCGGAGGTGCGCCGCATCGCCGAGCAACTGGAGCTGGTCACCGCCAAGAAGAAAGACTCCACCGGCATCTGCTTTATCGGCGAGCGCAAATTCCGCGACTTCCTCGGCCGCTACCTGCCGGCGCAGCCGGGCCCGATCGTTAGCGTCGACGGCCAGACCGTCGGTGAACACCAGGGCCTGATGTATCACACCCTGGGCCAGCGCAAAGGGTTAGGCATCGGCGGCCTGAAAGACAGCAGCGAAGATCCGTGGTACGTGGTGGATAAAGACGTGGCCAATAACGTGCTGGTGGTCGCGCAAGGGCACGATCACCCGCGCCTGATGTCAGTCGGCCTTATCGCGCAGCAGCTGCACTGGGTTGATCGCCTGCCGCTGACCGGCCCGTTCCGCTGTACGGTGAAGACCCGCTATCGCCAGCAGGACATCCCTTGCACCGTGACCCCGCTCGACGACGAACGCATCGAAGTGCGTTTCGACGAGCCGGTCTCTGCCGTCACCCCCGGCCAGTCGGCGGTGTTCTACCAGGGCGAAATCTGCCTCGGCGGCGGCATCATCGAACAGCGCCTGGCGTAGTTCGCCTGCCGCCCAAGAAAAACGCTGCGTTTACCGCAGCGTTTTTTTTATTCAGAATTCCACCTGCGCCCCCAGCTCGATCACCCGATTCGGCGGGATTTCGAACAGATCCGGCGCCCGCAGCGCGTTGCGCTGCAATAGCTGGAACACCTTGCCGCGCACGCGCAGATACCAGGGCCGCTTGCCCAGCACCAGCGTATCGCGCGACATGAAGAACGAGGTCTCGTTCATGGTGAAGCTCATCCCTTCCAGCCCGCAGCGATAAAGGATATCCGTCACGTTGGGCGTCTCGCGCCAGCCGTAGCTCGCCACCACCCGCCAAAAGCTCGCCGACAGCTGTTCGATCGCCACCCGCTGCACATTGTGCACGTACGGCATGTCGGTGGTGACGATGGTCAGCAGCACCACGCGCTCGTGCAGCACCTTGTTGTGCTTCAGGTTATGCAACAGCACCAGCGGCACCGCATGCGGCGTGCGCTCCATAAACACCGCGGTGCCCGGCACCCGCTTCGGCGGCGCCTTCTCCAGCGATTCGATCAGCGCGCTCAGCCCCTCCTGGTTGTCGCGCAACCGGCGGATCAGGCGCGAACGCTCGGTCTTCCAGGTCAGCATGATCAGCAGAATCGTCAGCCCAAGCGCCACCGGCAGCCAGCCGCCGGTCGCCAGCTTGATCAGGTTGGCGCCGAACAGCGGCACGTCGATGCACAGCATGACCAGCAGCATCAACCCGCCCAGCGCGCGCGGCCAGCCCCAGTTTTTTACCGCCACGATGCTCAGCAAAATCGACGACAGCAGCATGGTGCCAGTCACCACGATGCCGTAAGCCGACGCCAGGTTGCTGGAGTGTTTGAAACTGATAATCACGATCAGCACCGCCGCGAACAGCAGCCAGTTCACCACCGGAATGTAGATCTGCCCGGACTCCTGATCGGAGGTATAGATGATGCGCATCGGCGGCAGGTAGCCCAGCCGCACCGCTTGCCGCGTCAGCGAGAACACGCCGGAGATCACCGCCTGCGAGGCGATCACCGTCGCCAGCGTGGCGATCACCAGCAGCGGGATCAGCGCCCAGGTCGGCGCCAGCAGGAAGAACGGGTTGTTGATCGCCGCCGGATTGGCCAGCAGCAGCGCCCCCTGGCCGAAGTAGTTCAACACCAGCGCCGGCGCCACCAGCGTAAACCACGCCAGACGGATCGGCTTTTTACCGAAGTGGCCCATATCGGCGTACAACGCTTCGGCGCCGGTGACCGACAGCACCACCATGCCCAGCGCAAAGAATGACACCGCCTTGTATTCGAGGAAGAAATTCACCGCCCAGTAAGGGTTCAGCGCCCGCAGCACGCCGGGGTGATGCAGAATGCCGCCGATACCCAGCAGCGCCAGCGTCAGGAACCAGATAACCATCGCCGGGGCAAACAGTTTGCCGACGCTGCCGGTGCCGCGTTTTTGGATCGCGAACAACGCGGTCAGCACCAGCAGCGACAGCGGCACGATAAAGCTGTCCAGCTCGGGGGCGATAATCTGCAGCCCCTCGATGGCCGAGAGCACCGAAATGGCCGGGGTGATCACCCCGTCGCCGTAAAAGAAGCTGCCGCCCACCAGCCCGATCAGCACCGCCGCCGGCACCCAGCGCGCATCCAGCTTGCGGATCGCCAGCGACATCAGCGTCAGAATGCCTCCCTCGCCGTCGTTGTCGGCGCGCATCACAAAACAAATGTATTTAATGGACACCACCAGCGTCAGCAGCCAGAAAATCAGCGACAAAAAGCCGTAAATCGAGGCCGGCGTCAGGGTGATGCCCTCCTCCGCCGTCAGGCATTCGCGCAGGGTATACAGCGGGCTGGTGCCGATATCGCCGTACACCACGCCGATGGCCGCCAGCGTCACCGCCGGCAGCGGCTGCTTGTTTTTTACGTGCATATAAAGGTCTTTATTTGAGGGGTCACGTTGGCAGTATAGATGCAGCCGCCGCACTTTATTTGCCGCCGCAACAATAAGTTCGTGCCGCGCCACCGGCGATTTTCGCCGTCTATTTGCGCAGTTCTGCGCCGCACGGCGCATCCGCCTCGCCACAGGCGTATTAGACGCTGGGTTTACCCTCGATTTTGTGGCATGATCCGCGGCATTCGTTGTCATCGTTGTTACAGCCACGCCCGAGCGTTACCGTTCGCGGCCGCCGCCGTTGCCCCTGCGATACACACAACCTTATACAGTAAGCCATGTACCGTTCACCGCGTTTACAGGAGTCATCGTGGCGAAGAATTATTATGACATCACGCTGGCCATGGCGGGTATCAGCCAGTCGGCGCGTTTGGTTCAGCAATTGGCCCATGAAGGGCAATGCGACCGCGAAGCGTTTCACACCTCGCTGAAAAGCCTGCTGCAGATGGACCCACCCTCTACGCTGGCGGTGTTCGGCGGCGAGGAGCGCAATTTGATGGTCGGCCTCGAAACCCTGATGGGCGTGCTTAACGCCAACAACAAAGGGCCGGGCGCGGAACTGACCCGCTACACCATCAGCCTGATGGTGCTGGAGCGCAAGCTCAACGCCAACAAACAGGCGATGAACACGCTCGGCGAACGCCTCGGCCAGCTCGAACGCCAGCTGGCGCACTTCGATCTTGAGTCGGACACCATCATCAGCGCGCTGGCCGGCATTTATGTCGACGTGGTCAGCCCGCTCGGGCCGCGCATCCAGGTGACCGGCTCACCGGCGATCTTGCAGAACCCGCAGGTGCAGGCCAAAGTTCGCGCCACGCTGCTGGCCGGCATTCGCGCCGCCGTGCTGTGGCAACAGGTCGGCGGCAGCCGCCTGCAGTTAATGTTTTCCCGTAATCGTCTGTTCAAGCAGGCGCAAAATATCGTTGCTCATTGTTAATCGATCCCAGGAGTTGCTACCGATGGAATTATCCTCACTGACCGCCGTTTCCCCCGTTGATGGACGCTACGGTGATAAAGTCAGCGCACTACGCCCCATTTTCAGCGAATACGGTCTGCTGAAATTCCGCGTACAGGTTGAAGTACGTTGGCTGCAAAAACTGGCCGCCTGCGCAGAAATCAAGGAAGTTCCCGCTTTTGACGCCGACGCAAACGCTTTCCTCGACAAAATCGTCGCTGAATTCAACGAAGAAGACGCTCAGCGCATCAAAACCATCGAGCGCACCACCAACCACGACGTGAAAGCGGTCGAGTATTTCCTGAAGGAAAAAGTGGCGGCGGTGCCTGCGCTGCACGCGGTGTCCGAGTTCATCCACTTCGCCTGCACCTCCGAAGACATCAACAACCTGTCGCACGCGCTGATGCTGCAAAGCGCTCGTCAGGACGTGGTGCTGCCTTACTGGCGTAAAATCATCGATGCGCTGAAAGGGCTGGCGCTGGAATACCGCGATATCCCGCTGCTGTCGCGCACCCACGGCCAGCCGGCTACGCCGTCGACCGTCGGCAAAGAGTTCGCCAACGTGGCTTACCGCATGGAGCGCCAGTACCGCCAGCTGGAGCGCGTGGAGATCATGGGTAAAATCAACGGCGCGGTCGGCAACTACAACGCCCACATCGTCGCCTACCCGGAAGTGGACTGGCATCAGTTCAGCGAAGCGTTCGTGACCTCGCTCGGCATCACCTGGAACCCGTACACCACCCAGATCGAACCGCATGACTACATCGCCGAGCTGTTCGACTGCGTAGCGCGTTTCAACACCATTCTGATCGACTTCGACCGCGACATCTGGGGCTACATCGCCCTGAACCACTTCAAGCAGAAGACCATCGCCGGGGAAATCGGCTCCTCCACCATGCCGCACAAGGTCAACCCGATCGACTTCGAAAACTCCGAAGGCAACCTGGGCCTGGCCAACGCCGTGCTGGGCCACCTGGCGGGCAAACTGCCGGTGTCCCGCTGGCAGCGCGACCTGACCGACTCCACCGTGCTGCGTAACCTGGGCGTGGGCCTGGGCTATGCGCTGATCGCCTATCAGGCCACCCTGAAGGGCATCAGCAAGCTGGAAGTGAACCAGGCGCACCTGCTGGACGAACTGGATCACAACTGGGAAGTGCTGGCCGAACCGATCCAGACCGTGATGCGCCGTTACGGCATCGAGAAGCCTTACGAGAAGCTGAAAGAGCTGACCCGCGGCAAGCGCGTGGACGCCGCCGGCATGCAGGCGTTCATCGACGGTCTGGCGCTGCCGGAAGAAGAGAAAACCCGTCTGAAGGCGATGACCCCGGCCAACTACATCGGCCGCGCCACCACCCTGGTCGACGAGCTGAAGTAAGCGCGTTAGACCCACAACGACAAGGCGGCCCGCGGGCCGCCTTGTTGCTTATTATTCGCCGCGCAACACCTGCAGCCGGGCTATCTGCCGCCCCTGCGCATCGAAGTTCTCGGCACTCAGCCAACGCGCCAGTCCCTGCCGCACCATCGGCCAACGGTCGGCGGTGATGGCGAACCAGTCGGTATCCCGGCTGCGCCCCTTGACGATCACCGCAAAGCGGAAGTTGCCCTCGTAACGGAAACCAAAGCGCAGCGCGGCCTGGCGCGACGGCGCGTTGTGGCTGTCGCACTTCCATTCGCAGCGGCGGTAGCCCAGCGTATCAAAGGCGTAGCGCAGCAGCAGCGCGATGGCTTCGGTGGCGCTGGAGCGCTGTTTCATCAACGGCGACCAGCTGACGTGGCCGATCTCCAGCACGCCATTGGCCTCGTCGATGCGCATCAGCGCCACCGTCCCCACCGGCGCGTCGCTGGCGGCGTCGAACACCGTCAGATTGACCAGCCCCGGGTTGGCCTGCAGCGTCTCCAGATGCTGCAGCATCGCCGCCGGCGTATCGGGCCGTTCGATAGACAGATAGGTCCAGTCGCGGCCGTCCGGCGCCAGCTGGAAAGCATCGTACAGCGCGGCGTAATCCCGCTGCGGCTCGAGCGGCGCCAGTGAACAGAAACGCCCGCCGAGCGTTGCGCCGCCCGGGCGGCGAGCCGGCTGCCAATCCGGCATCGGTTCGCCAATCGGCTGACCATAACGATTCATTGCCATACGCGCCTCCTGCGGTTAACGGGTATAAACGATAAACGAACTTCTTCTGCCGATTTTGTCGTACAGCGAACGCGCCGGCGCGTTGTACTCCTGAGTCATCCAATAGACCCGATCGCTGCCGCGCGCCTCCGCCAGCCGATACGCCTGTTCGAACAGTTTTTCCGACACTTTATGGCCGCGCGCCTGCGGCGACACAAAGAGATCTTCGATATAACAATAGCCCACCGCGCTCCAGGTGGACGGATGGAATACCAGGTTCATCAGCCCCAGCAGCCGGCCGTTGGCATCCTCCGCCACCAGCCCGTACACCTGTTCATCCTGCCCCAACCGTTCGAAGGTGCGATCGGTCACCTGCGGCGCCACGTCGGCGCGGTAGAAGTCGAGATAGCCCTGCCACAACGCCAGCCATTGCGCTCTGTCGTCGCCATTGATTCTGCGGATAGTCACTTCACGATTTGATGGGTTCATAGCGCCTCACGGGGTTAAGATATTATTTCCATTAGGGAAATAACCGAATAGCGGCAGGATACACCGCGCAGCGACGGTGTAATACGGACCAATTCAAAACGCCGAGCAGACCAATTTTAACCGCCGTTTTCCCGCGGCAGCGCGTTGAACACCTGCGCCAGCGTGGCGATAAAGCGCACGATCTCGTCCGGCGCATAGGCCGAGAAACCGAGCACCAGCGCCCCGCGCTGCGGCGCGCCGGTGTAGAAATCCGCCAGGCCGTACAATCGTAGTCCCCGCTCGGCTGCCGCCGTCACCAGCCGCCGCTCCGTCGCCGCATCCGCCAGCGGGCAAACCAGCTGCAGGCCACCCTGCGGCAAGGCCGGGCGCGTCCAGGGCGCGAGATGGCGATGTACCGCGTCGTACAGGACGTCCAGCCTCGCCTTGTACAGCGTGCGCATATTGCGCAGATGCTCGGCGTAGCCGCCCTCGTGCAGGCAGTGGAACAGCGTCATCTGCGCCAGTGCTGACGTGTAGCCGTCCTGAAACTGCCTGGCGGCGACCAATGGCCGCACCAGCTGCGGCGGCGCGATCATGAAACCGATGCGCAGCCCCGGAAACAGCGTCTTGCTGAAGGTGCCGATATACAGCGTGCGCCCGCCGCTGTCCAGCCCCTGTAGCGCCGCCTTGGTTTGTCGATCGTAGTTGAACTCGGCGTCGTAATCGTCTTCGATGATCCAGGCCCGCTGGCGCTGGGCCCACTGCAACAGCGCCAGGCGCCGCTCGAGGCTCAGCGAGTATCCCAGCGGGTAATGATGGGACGGCGTGATGTAAACGCCCCGCCCGCCGCCCGAAGCCTGCATCAGTTGCCCGACGTCCAGCCCTTGCTCATCGATGCCGATCGGCCGCGCCTGCAGCCCCGCCGACTGCACCAGTTTTTTCGCCCCCTGGTAACCCGGCTCTTCGACGAATACCGCATCGCCGGGATCGAACAGCACCTGCGTGCACAGCGCCAGCGCCTGCTGAGAGCTGGTGACCACGATCACCTGCTCCGCCGTCGCCTTGACGCCCCGCTCCCGCTGCAAATAGTGCGCGATCTCCGCACGCAGCTCCGGCAAGCCCTGCGGATCGGCATACCCCAACAGCCGCTCGCCGTGCCGCCGCAGCGCCTGCTTTTCCCACTGCAGCCACGAATCGATGGGAAACGCCCGCAGATCAGCCAGCGAGGGCGTCAGCGACGCCTGACGGCTGGTGTGCGGCGTATGGCTGACCGCCAGCAACGCTCGGCCGCGATCGCTTAGCTCGCGTTCCGCCAGCCGCGCCTCCTGGCCCGCCTGCGTCGCCAGCAGTTCACGGCCGAGCAACGTATCGCAGCGATAGCGAACATAGCTGCCTCGCCCCACCGCCCGGCTGATGTATCCCTCCGCCTCCAGCCGCGCGTAGGTCTGCTCCACCGTATCGCGCGCCACTCCCAGCCGGGGCGCCAATGCGCGGCTTGGCGGCAGCTTCGCCCGCCACGGCAGTTCCCCGGCGGTGATGAGCCGCAACAGGGCCTGATGCAGCGCCGAACGTCGGGTCAGCCCCTGCTGACGCTGCTGGGTGAAGGCCGCCAGGATTGCCGCGTCGTCCGCGCAGGATGGGTGGTCACTCATGGGCTGTCTGTTTCTCCAAACTCGGGGCGATTGCACACTACTCTACCTTATTTCATCCCCTCGGCGGCGGCAGTTGCGCTGCCCGGCGAAATCCCCTTAAATAAGCCATTGCATTGAGGCTACAGGATTTCCGTCGGCTATGAGCAAGGAGACCAACCAGCGTCTGCTGGAAAAACTGCTGCAGGATCTGGCCAGCGCGGGCGCGATGCCGCTGTATCTGCGCTTTAACGCCTCGGTGCGCCAGGCCATCGAGCAAGGATTGCTGAACGCGGGGGATTTCCTGCCCAGCGAGCGTCTGTTTACCGAACGGCTCGGCATCTCGCGCATCACGGTGCGCAAAGCGCTGGCCTGTCTCGAGCAAGACGGCATCATCGGCCGTTCACGCGGTTACGGCACTTTCATCCAGGCGCAACGGCCCGCGCCGAAGCTGCGCTATTCATTAGCGGACGTCAAAGGGTTCTCGCGCGAGGTGATGCAACAAGGGCGCCGGCCGGACACGCAATGGCTCAGCCGTGAACGGGTACCGGCCAGCGCCGAACTGGCGGAAAAGCTCCAGCTGGCGACCGGAACGCCGATCTATCAACTCAAACGTATCCACTTTCTCGATCGGCAGCCGATGTCGGTGGCGGTGTCCTACGTGGTGGCGGCGGCGATTGCCAACGTCGACGAGATTGGCATCTCGCTCTATGACTACTTCCGCCGAAGTAACGTGGAGATGGGATCGCTGCGCAGCCAGGTCAGCGCGGCCATGGCCGATGACGACATCCGCCGGGCGCTGCAATTATCAGAACCGATGCCGCTGCTGATCGTGCGCCAGACGCTGTTCGACCACCGCAAGAAGCCTATCGAATACAGCGAAAGCTTCTGCCGCAGCGACATGTACGAATTTACCAGCGAAAGCTGATCCGTTACGCCTCGCCCTGCCGACGGCGGCGAAAACGCACGAACGCCTGGGCATACGCCTCGACGTCCAGTGGATTCACCCGCTGCAACTGCGCCAGCAGCGCAGGATCCATCGCTTCGGCGCCGTGCAGCGCGCCGCAGACAGCGGTGGCCATCGCGCCGATGGTGTCGGTATCGCCCCCCAGGTTGGCGCACAGCACGGCGCAACGGGTAGGATCGGTTTGCGCCAACTGCACCATCGCCAACGCCGCCGGCACCGACTCGATGGTGCTCACCCCGGCGCCAATCAGTTGATATATCCGCTCGGATGCCTGTTCGGGATCGGCCGCCTCATCCACCACCTGAAACGCCAACTCGATGCGCGCCGCCAGCGAAGGGCTGAACGTCGTCACCTGACGGCGCTGGGCATACTCCGCTACGCCCGGCAACGCCAGACGAATCGAGGCCCAGTCCGCCCCCTCCACCGCACGCGAAACCGCCCAGGCGATCGCCACGGCACCGGCGACGGCGATGTCGGATTTGTGCGTCGGGCTGGAGGCCAGCCACACCTGCTGACAGAACCCCTCCAGCGGCGCAGACGGCAGCACGCAACCCAAAGGCGAAATGCGCATCGCCGCGCCGTTGGTGATGCCGTTGTTTTCCAACGCGGCGATCGGCGTGCCCGCTTTCTGCTCGCTCAACGCCAGTTTGGAACTGGGGCCGAGAATGTTCTTGTTGAAGGCGTCAAAACTGTCCACCCAGCGGATCACGTTGCGGGCGATCAGTTCTGGCACCACCTCGCCTTCCGCTTCCAGCAGCGCATCGGCCAGCGCCAACGCCATCGAGGTATCGTCGGTATATTGCCCGGCCTTGAAGTAACAGGCGGCCGAGTTCTCCGCCGGCCCATCGAGGAAGCCGTCTATCCAGCCGAAGTGGCGCTTAACCCGCTCGCGCGGCCACAGCTCGGAAGGCATGCCGAGCGCGTCGCCCAGCATCTGTCCGTAAAATGCGCCCGCTATGCGTTCTGCCTGGGTTAATTGCTTCATCCATCGCTCCTGAGAAAATATGCCGATACCTCAATAATACCTTATTAGTACCTTTAAAGCTTATCAAGCGCTCCGGTTCACACTTTCCTTTCGCGGCAATGCCCGACGCGTTTAAGTTGCGTTTAACGTTGCCCCGCCGCTGTTTATCCGACGTTTATCAGAGCTTGTCGATAATGTCGGCGAACAAATTGATAACGCTTATTTTAATACATTGCTTCGGCTCTCTTGCGGGCCGGGCGGGTTATACCTACCATAACCTCAGCATTTTTTGCCAAAATGGTTCAGGTGGCCGCGTTATCCCCTGACACGCCGCAGAGCGTGTTCCCTTTTATCGCGTGGGTGACAGGACATTCACCCGCACAGTCACAGGAGTTCGCCATGCGAGTACTGGTTGTTGAAGATAATGGTTTGCTGCGCCACCACCTTTCCGTTCAGATGCGCGAGATGGGCCATCAGGTCGATGCGGCTGAAGACGCCAAGGAAGCCGATTATTTCCTGCAGGAGCATGCGCCGGATATCGCCATCGTCGATCTCGGCCTGCCGGGCGAAGACGGCCTGAGCCTGATCCGCCGTTGGCGCGCGCACCAGACCAAGCTGCCGATCCTGGTGCTGACCGCCCGCGAAAGCTGGCAGGACAAAGTGGCGGTGCTGGAAGCCGGCGCCGACGACTATGTCACCAAGCCGTTCCACCTGGAAGAAGTGATCGCCCGCATGCAGGCGCTGATGCGCCGCAACAGCGGCCTGGCATCGCAGGTGATCGTGCTGCCGCCGTTCCAGATCGATCTGTCGCGCCGCGAACTGAGCGTCAACGATCAACAGATCAAGTTGACCGCCTTTGAATACACCATCATCGAGACCCTGATCCGCAACGCCGGCAAGGTGGTGAGCAAGGATTCGTTGATGCTGCAGCTTTACCCGGACGCCGAACTGCGCGAAAGCCACACCATCGACGTGCTGATGGGCCGCTTGCGCAAGAAGGTGCAGGCGGAATACCCGCATGAAGTGATCACCACGGTACGTGGCCAGGGCTATCGTTTTGACGCGAAGTGAACATGATGTTCAACAAGAATAAAAAACCGTTTTCGCTGCGCGCCCGCTTCCTGATGGCGACCGCCGGGGTGATCCTGGCGCTGTCGCTTTCTTACGGTTTGGTGGCGGTCGTCGGCTACATCGTCAGCTTCGACAAGACCGCCTTCCGCCTGCTGCGCGGCGAAAGCAACCTGTTCTTCAGCCTGGCGCAGTGGAAAGACAACAAGCTCACCATCGCCATTCCTCCCGATATCGATCTCAATTTTCCCACGCTGGTGTTTATCTACGACGATAAAGGCAACCTGCTGTGGAGCCAGCGCAAGGTGCCGGAGCTGGAGAAGCTGATCAACAAGGAATGGCTGGAGGAGTCCGGCTTCTACGAAATTGACACCGATACCCGCATCAGTAGCGAAGTGCTGGGGGACAACCCCAAAGCGCAGGATCAGCTGAAGAATTATGACGATACCGATCAGAACGCGCTGACGCACTCGGTGGCGGTCAATACCTATGCCGCCACGGCGCGGCTGCCGGCGTTGACCATCGTGGTGGTCGACAGCATTCCGCAGGAGCTGCAGCGCTCAGACGTGGTGTGGGAGTGGTTCAGCTACGTGCTGCTGGCCAACCTGCTGCTGGTGGTGCCGCTGCTGTGGCTGGCGGCTTACTGGAGCCTGCGGCCGATCAAGGCGCTGGTCAATCAGGTGGGCGAGCTGGAGAACGGCGAACGCGATCAGCTGGATGAGAACCCCCCCAGCGAACTGCGCGGCCTGGTGCGCAATTTGAACATTCTGGTGCGCAACGAACGCCAGCGCTACACCAAATACCGCACCACCCTGTCGGATCTGACCCACAGCCTGAAAACGCCGCTGGCGGTGCTGCAAAGCACCCTGCGCTCGCTGCGCAGCGGCAAGCAGACCACCATCGAAGAAGCCGAGCCGATCATGCTGGATCAGATCGGGCGCATCTCTCAGCAGATCGGTTACTACCTGCATCGGGCCAGCATCAACTCCGGCCAGACGGTGCTGACGCGCGAGATCCACTCGGTGCCGGCGCTGCTCGACAGCCTGGTGGTGGCGCTGAACAAGGTTTACCAGCGCAAAGGGGTGGTGATCACGCTGGACATCTCGCCGGAAGTGACCTTTATGGGCGAGAAGAACGACTTTATGGAAGTGATGGGCAACGTGTTGGAAAACGCCTGCAAATACTGCCTCGAGTTCGTGGAAATCACCTCGCTGCATTCCGATAAAAACCTCATCCTCGTCATCGACGACGACGGCCCGGGCATCCCGGAAAGCAAGCGCCAGCTGATCTTCCAGCGCGGCCAGCGGGTGGATACTCTGCGTCCCGGCCAGGGCCTTGGCCTGTCGGTGGCGGCGGAGATCATCGAGCAATACGACGGCGAAATCGTCATCAGCGACAGCCCGCTCGGCGGCGCGCGCATGCAGGTTACCTTCGCCCGCCAGCACGACACCCACCACAACGAGTAAATTATGCCTCTGCGGCCCCGATCCACGGGGCCAAACTTCCGTTATAATCGCACTCAGGCTCACTCCTCTCTCCTGGAATAGAACATGGATTATCAATTAGACCTGGACTGGAACGATTTTTTGCAACGTTATTGGCAAAAACGTCCGGTGATTCTGAAGCGCGGCTTCAAAAACTTTATCGATCCGATCTCCCCGGATGAGCTGGCCGGGCTGGCGATGGAAAACGAAGTGGACAGCCGCCTGGTCAGCCACCAGGACGGCCGTTGGCAGGTCGCGCACGGCCCCTTCGAGAGCTTCGATCACCTGAGCGAAAACAACTGGTCGCTGCTGGTGCAGGCGGTGGACCACTGGCATGAGCCTTCCGCAGCGCTGATGCGCCCGTTCCGCCAACTGCCGGACTGGCGGATGGATGACCTGATGATCTCCTTCTCGGTGCCGGGCGGCGGCGTCGGCCCGCACCTCGATCAGTACGACGTGTTCATCATTCAGGGCACTGGCCGCCGCCGCTGGCGAGTCGGGGAAAAAACGCCGCTGAAACAGCACTGCCCGCATCCGGATCTGCTGCAGGTAGAGCCGTTCGACGCCATCATCGACGAAGAGATGGAGCCGGGCGACATTCTCTACATTCCGCCGGGCTTCCCGCATGAAGGCTACGCGCTGGAAAACGCGCTCAATTATTCGGTGGGCTTCCGCGCGCCGAACGGCCGCGAACTGGTGAGCGGCTTCGCCGATTACGTGCTGGCGCGCGAGCTGGGCAGCAAACGCTACGGCGATCCGGACGTTAAACTGCGCGAACACCCGGCGGAGATCCTGCCGCAGGAAGTGGACGCCTTACGGCAGATGATGCTGGATCTGGTGCAACAGCCGGAACACTTCCAGCACTGGTTCGGCGAGTTTATCTCCCAATCGCGCCACGAGCTGGATCTGGCGCCGCCGGAGCCGCCGTATCAGGCCGGGGAAATCTACGAACTGCTGCAACAGGGTGAAGCGCTGCAGCGCCTGGGCGGGTTGCGCGTGCTGCGCGTCGGCGATCTCTGCTTCGTCAACGGCGAACTGATCGACACCGACCAGCTGCAGGCCGCAGACGCCCTGTGCCAGCACTTCAGCGTCGACGCTGCCCTGCTCGGCGACGCGGTGGACGATCCGTCATTCCTGGCGCTGCTGACCGCGCTGGTCAACAGCGGCTATTGGTACTTTAACGACTGATTGCGAGTACGCGAACAAGCCACCCTATCGGGTGGCTTTTTTTATGCCTGCCGCGCCTGCGCGCGAAAACCGGCCAGCGCTTCATTCGCCATGCCCGCCTGCTCCGCCGCCGTGCAAATCTGCCGCCAGGTATTGGCGTCTATCGGTATGCCCTGCTCCAGCCGCGCCGCGCGGTTGGCCTCTTCCCATTCTCCCGGCACCGCGATCGGTTGTTCGCCGCTCGGCGGCGACGCCTTCACCCAGCCGATAAACGCTTCGGCCTCGGCCTGCATTTGCGGGGCGTCGAAGGCCTGAGGATCGAGGATCAGGGTCGTCATGCAGTTGAAGATGGCGTCGCTGTCGGCTTTCAGCGTGGCGTCGTGGGTGGTGCGGCCACCGGAGAGCGCGCCGCCTAGGATCTCGCACATCGCCGCCAGCGCATAGCCTTTGTGCAAGCCGAACGGCAACAGTGACCCGAACGGCGCTTCGTGCATCACCTTCGGTTCGGTGGTGGGTTGCCCGTGTTCGTCGATCAGATAGCCCGGCGCCACCGACAAGCCTTTGTTATAGGCCACCCGAGTCTTGCCGAAGGCGATGCCGCTGGTGGCGAAATCCAACAGCAGCGGCGTGCGGCCCGGCCGCGGGAAAATGGCGCAGAACGGGTTGGTGCCGAAGCGGCGATCGCTGCCGCCGAACGGCGCCACCATCGGATCGCCCACCACGTTGACGAAGTGAATCGAGATAAAACCGGCGCGGGCGCACTGTTCCGCCCAATGGCCGATGCGGCCGATATGGTGCGCGTTGTGCAGCGCCACCGCCGCCAGGCCCAGTTTGCCGGCGCGCTCAATGCCCAGCGCCATCGCTTCGCTGGCTACCACCTGGCCGAAGCCGCGCGCGCCGTCGAGCGTCAGCACCGCGCCGGCGTCGCGCACCACCTCGGCATGTTGATTAAGCTGCAATTGCCCCTGCGCCAACGATGCCATGTAACTGGGGATCATGCCGACGCCGTGCGAATCGTGCCCGGCCAGATTAGCCTGCACCAGGTGTTCGGCCACCAGCTCGGCTTCGCGCGCCGTGCTGCCGGCCTGGCGCCAAATCGCCTGAACGAACTGCGTCAAATGCGAGCCGGCAATGCGGTATTCGGTGCTCATCATGCGGTCCTTATGCGTGGGGAATGGACTTCCACACTATGAGCAACGCCTTGTTGCGGCAAGCGATTATGATAATCGCAAGCGTCCCGTTTTACCGCGCCCGCTCGGCGGCCAGCGCCGCGATGCGCATAATTACCGCCACCGCTTGCTCCATGCCTTCCAGCGTCACGAATTCGTGCTTGCCGTGGTAGTTGTAGCCACCGGTGAACAGGTTCGGGCACGGCAGGCCGCGGAACGACAGCTGCGCGCCGTCGGTGCCGCCGCGGATCGGTTTCATCACCGGTTCAATGTCGCAGTCGCGCATCGCCTGCTGCGCCAGCGCGATCGCGTGCGGATGCTCCGCCACCTGTTCGCGCATGTTGTAATAACTGTCTTCGATGCTGACTTCAATATAACAATCGCGCGGCAGGCCTTTGCCGACCTCGCGGGCGATCTCCACCATCTTGCGTTTGCGCGCCTCGAATCCCTCGCGCTCGAAGTCGCGCAGGATGTAGTGCATTTCGGCGCGTTCCACGCTGCCCTTGATGCTGCTGAGGTGGTAAAAGCCCTGGTAACCCTCGGTGGTCTCCGGCGTTTCGTCCGCCGGCAGCGCCTGATGAATGCGGGTAGCCAGCGACAGCGCGTTGACCATCACGCCCTTGGCGCTGCCGGGGTGCACACTGTTGCCGAGGATTTTGATCGTCACCGAGGCGGCATTGAAGTTTTCGCACTCCAGCTCACCGACGCCGCCGCCGTCCACCGTGTAAGCCCATTCGGCATTGAAGGCCGCCACGTCGAACAGCTGTGCCCCCTTGCCCACCTCTTCATCCGGGGTGAAGGCCACGCGGATGTCGCCGTGCGGGATTTTGCGCGCGCGCAGGCGCGCCATGGCGGTGAGGATCTCGGCAATGCCGGCCTTGTCGTCGGCGCCCAGCAGCGTTTTGCCGTCGGTGGTGATCAGGGTCTGCCCCAACATCTGGTGCAGGATCGGGAACATCACCGGCGACAGCACTTCATCGCCAATGCCAAGCGCAATGTCGCCGCCGCGATAGTTCTCGACGATCTGCGGATTGACGTGTTTGCCGCTGAAATCCGGCGAAGTATCCAGATGGGCGATAAAACCGACCGCCGGCACCGGCCAGGCGACGTTGCCCGGCCAGGTGCCCATCACGCAGCCGTGCTCACTGAGCGACACCCGCTCGAAGCCGAGCGCGATCATTTCCTGCTGCAACGCACGCGCCAGCTTCAACTGCCCGTCGGTGCTCGGCACATGCTTTACGTTCGCTTTGGACTGGGTGTCGAAAGAGACGTAGTTGAAAAAGCGGTCAAGTAATTTATCCATGGTAGCGGCCCCTCAGAATATCGCGTTTCATTATGCTGAACCGATCAGGATCAAATATTGCGTCAGGTCATTTTTAACCAGAATTCGCCAATATCATTAATCTTTGTGATGATTTCAGAGGGAAATAACGCTGTCATCACAGGGTCATTTGTCGATATCATGATGAAAAACGCGGCATCTGGGCCGGATCGGCTTTCAATTCCGGCATTCAGCGTCTATCATGCGCGCTCGAAAAATTTCCATTGGCGCAACTGGTTTGAGCTTCTTTTGAATCGCGGGCATGCCCGCAAGCTCCGGCAGTCTTTTCCAGTTGCGGTTCTATCTGCATTAGCCCACGGGATAGAGTAAGACGATAAATGACTGAGACATCCTCTCGAGCCCCCCTTGTTGAACTGCATGCCCTGAGCAAAGCGTTCGATGGCAAAACCATCATTGCCGATCTGGACCTGACGATTAATCACGGCGAATTCCTCACCATTCTTGGCCCCTCCGGCTGTGGCAAAACCACGGTGCTGCGCCTGATTGCCGGTCTGGAAGACGCCGATCGGGGCCGCATCGCGCTCGACGGCCAGGACATCACCGCCATTGCGGCCGAGCATCGCCACGTCAACACCGTGTTTCAGAGTTATGCCCTGTTTCCGCACATGTCGGTGTTCGACAACGTCGCCTTCGGCCTGCGCATGCAAAAGGTGCCGGCGGCCGAACTGACGCCGCGCGTCGAAGAGGCGCTGCGCATGGTGCAGTTGGACGACTTCGCCAAGCGGCGGCCGGGCCAGCTCTCCGGTGGCCAACAGCAGCGTGTGGCCATCGCCCGCGCGGTGGTCAACAAGCCGAAAGTGCTGCTGCTGGACGAATCGCTGTCGGCGCTGGACTACAAGCTGCGCAAGCAGATGCAGAACGAACTGAAAGCGCTGCAGCGCAAGCTGGGCATCACCTTCGTGTTCGTCACCCACGATCAGGAAGAAGCGTTGACCATGTCGGATCGCATCGTGGTGATGCGCGAAGGCCGCATCGAGCAAGACGGCACGCCGCGTGAGATCTATGAAGAGCCGAAAAACCTGTTCGTCGCCAGCTTCATCGGCGAGATCAACATTTTCGACGCGGTGGTCCTGCAACGCCTCGATCCGCAGCGGGTGCGCGCCAACGTGGAAGGCCGCGAGTGCGACATCTATGCCGATCTGCCGGTAGAACCGGGCCAAAAGCTGAAGGTGCTGCTGCGCCCGGAGGATCTGCGGGTGGAAGAAGTGAACGACAGCGCGCAGCACGACGGGCTGATCGGTTACGTGCGTGAGCGCAACTACAAAGGCATGACGCTGGAATCGGTGGTCGAGCTGGAGAACGGCAAAACGGTGATGGTCAGCGAGTTCTTCAACGAAGACGATCCGGACGTCGATCACTCGCTCAATCAGAAGATGGCGGTGACCTGGGTCGAAAGCTGGGAGGTAGTGCTGGCCGATGAAGAAATCGCGTAAAGTCTTCCAGAATGTGGTGATCGTCGGCGTCGTCGCCTGGCTGTTGCTGTTCGTGTTCATGCCGAACCTGATGATCATCGGCGCCAGCTTCCTGACCCGTGATGACGCCAACCTGGTGCAGATGGTGTTCACGCTGGATAACTACCGGCGTTTGTTCGATCCGCTGTATGCCCAGGTGCTGCTGCACTCGCTGAACATGGCGCTGATCGCCACCCTGTGCTGCCTGGTGATCGGCTATCCGTTCGCCTTTATTCTGGCGCGCTTGCCGCAGAAGGTGCGGCCGCTGCTGCTGTTTCTGCTGATCGTGCCCTTCTGGACCAACTCGCTGATCCGCATCTACGGCCTGAAGCTGTTTCTCAGCACCCGCGGCTATCTCAACGACGCGCTGCTGTGGATCGGCGTCATCGACAAGCCGCTGCGCATCATGTACACCTCGGAAGCGGTGATCCTCGGCCTGGTGTATATCCTGCTGCCGTTTATGGTGATGCCGCTCTATTCCAGCATCGAAAAGCTCGATAAATCCTGCCTGGAGGCGGCGCGCGATCTCGGCGCCAGCAAGCTCCAAACCTTTATCCGCATCATTGTGCCGCTGACCATGCCGGGCATTATCGCCGGCTGCCTGCTGGTGGTGCTGCCGGCGATGGGGCTGTTCTTCGTCGCCGATCTGATGGGCGGCGCCAAAAATCTGCTGATCGGCAACGTGATTAAAAGCCAGTTCCTCAATATCCGCGACTGGCCGTTCGGCGCGGCCACCAGCATCTGCCTGACGCTGGTGATGGGGCTGTTGCTGCTGGTCTATTACCGGGCCGCCCGCCTGCTGAACAAGAAAGAGGATCTGGCATGATCGGACGTCTGCTGCGCGGCGGCTTTATGACGCTGGTATACGCCTATCTGTATATCCCGATCGTCATCCTGATCGTCAACTCCTTCAATGCCTCGCGCTTTGGCATCAACTGGCAAGGGTTCACCACCAAGTGGTACAGCACGCTGCTCAACAACGACAGCCTGTTGCAGGCGGCGGGCCACTCGCTGACCATGGCGGTGCTCTCCGCCACCTTCGCCACGCTGATCGGCTCGCTGACCGCGGTGGCGCTGTACCGCTACCGCTTCCGCGGCAAACCGTTCGTCGGCGGCATGCTGTTTGTGGTGATGATGTCGCCGGACATCGTGATGGCCATCTCGCTGCTGGTGCTGTTCATGTTGCTGGGCATTTCGCTCGGCTTCTGGTCGCTGCTGTTCTCGCACATCACTTTCTGCCTGCCGTTCGTGGTCGTGACCGTCTACGCGCGCCTGAAAGGCTTCGACGTGAAGATGCTGGAAGCCGCGCGCGATCTCGGCGCAAGCGAGTTCACCATCCTGCGCAAAATCATTCTGCCGCTGGCGATGCCGGCGGTGGCGGCCGGTTGGCTGCTGAGCTTCACCCTGTCGATGGACGACGTGGTCGTCTCCTCCTTCGTCACCGGGCCGAGCTACGAGATTTTGCCGCTGAAGATCTATTCGATGGTGAAAGTCGGCGTCTCGCCGGAGGTTAACGCGCTGGCCACCATTTTGCTGCTGCTGTCGCTGACGCTGGTGATCGCCAGCCAGTGGGTGATGCGCGATCGCTCGCCCAAGGCCGAGTAATCCTTCCCGCCGGGCGCTGCGGCGCCCGTCTCTTTCATTGACCACAATGATATGAAAGCGGCCTTTGGTGATGGCCCTGACTCGGTTAACCCGCTGATTTGCCGCTGGGATAACCGCCTTTACCCACCCCGCCCCGGCCCCTATAATGGCCCCTTTCTGGGGTATGGCGCGGCCGAAAACGGCGGCTCATACGGGTTCGGCTCACTACTGCTGAAGGATACGCTGCATGAAAAAGTGGTCACATCTGCTCGCAGCCGGGATGATGGCGCTGAGTTTCTGCTCTGCAAACGCCTCTGACGGCAAAACGCTGTATTTCTATAACTGGACTGAATACGTCCCGCCGGGGCTGCTGGAGCAGTTCACCAAGGAAACCGGCATCAAGGTGATTTATTCCACCTATGAATCCAACGAAAGCATGTACGCCAAGCTGAAGACCTACAAGGACGGCGCGTACGATCTGGTGGTGCCTTCCACTTACTTCATCGCCAAGATGAGCAAGGAAGGCATGCTGCAAAAAATCGACAAGAGCAAGCTCAGCCACTTCAAGGATCTCGATCCTACCCTGCTGAACAAGCCGTTCGATCCCAACAACGACTACTCCATCCCTTACATCTGGGGCGCCACCGCCATCGGCGTTAACAGCGACGCGCAGGATCCGTCCACCGTCACCTCCTGGGCCGATCTGTGGCAGCCGCAGTACAAAGGCCGCCTGCTGCTGACCGACGACGCGCGCGAAGTGTTCCAGATGGCGCTGCTCAAGCTGGGCTATTCCGGCAACACCACCGACCCGAAAGAGATTGAAGCCGCCTACAACGAACTGCAGAAATTGATGCCGAACGTGCTGGCCTTCAACTCCGACAACCCGGGCAACCCGTTTATGGAAGGGGAAGTCAACGTCGGCATGGTGTGGAACGGTTCGGCCTTCGTGGCGCGCCAGGCCGGCACGCCGCTGGAGATCGTCTGGCCGAAGGAAGGCGGGATCTTCTGGATGGACAGCCTGGCCATTCCGGCCAACGCGCGCAACGTCGAAGGGGCGCTGAAGCTGATCGACTTCCTGCTGCGGCCGGAAATCGCGGTGCAGGTGGCGGAAACCATCGGTTACCCGACGCCGAACCTGGCGGCGAAGAAGCTGCTGTCGCCGGAGATCGCCAACGATCCGTCTCTCTACCCGGATAAAACGGTGATTGAGCACGGCGAGTGGCAAAACGACGTCGGCGACGCCAGCACGCTGTACGAAAGCTACTTCCAAAAGCTGAAAGCCGGGCGCTAACACGCCCGCCATCCCATCAGGGCGCGCATTGCGCCCTGATGTCTTTAGGGCTTATCGGCCCGCGCCACCTTGCCCACCAGGAATTTGTGCACAAAACGCGGCACCACTTCGCTGGCCAGGCCGTAGTGTTTCTCGTCGAACTGGCTTTCCACCTGACTCGGCTCCAGGTTCAGCTCCATCGCGTAGGCGCCGCCCAGCCGCGCCTCATGCACGAACCCGGCCGCCGGATAGACATGGCCGGAGGTGCCGATGGCGACGAAGAAATCGGCTTTGCTCAGCGCCTGGTAGATGTCGTCCATGCCCAGCGGCATCTCGCCGAACCACACCACGTGCGGCCGCAGCGGCGCCGGGAACTGGCAGCAGTGGCAACGCTCGTCGACGCTGAGATCGCCGGGCCACTCGAACACCTGGCCCGACTGGGTGCAGCGCACCTTCAGCAATTCGCCGTGCATGTGCAGCACCCGCTTGCTGCCGGCGCGCTCATGCAGGTTATCGATGTTTTGCGTGACCAGCAGGAAGTTGTCCCCCAGCCACTCTTCCAGATCCGCAAGCGCGCGGTGCGCGGCGTTCGGGGCGATGTCCTCGGTCTGCAGCTGGTGGCGACGTTCATTGTAAAACGCCTGCACCAGCGCCGGATCGCGCTGAAAACCTTCCGGCGTGGCGACGTCTTCCACCCGGTGCTCTTCCCACAGCCCATCCGCGGCGCGGAAGGTGCGAATGCCCGACTCGGCCGAAATGCCGGCCCCGGTCAACACCACCACAAACGGCTTTTTCAGCTCGGCCGCCGCCATGGTGTCACGGTGAAAAATGCGTGAACGAAAGCGCTGATGCAGCACATGCTTACTCTTGCGAAACTGACACAGCCGATGGCGAGTGTGCATTAACTCTCTCCTTACTTTTCCCTGTTTACCCTTCTTACTGGACGTTGCAGCGTTGTTGGCTGTATACATTCACGCCTGGCCGCAACGCCCATTACGTTGGGCGAGCCAAATTGAGGAACGCTGCGCCGCGCACGCCGCCGGCGTCGCCATAGCGCGCCTTCTCGATGCGCGGCAGCCGAGCCCCCCGCAGCAGGTGCGCCGGCAGCCGCTGCGGCAACGCCTGGTAAATGGCGTCGAAGTTCGACAGCCCGCCGCCGATCACCACCAGGTGCGGATCCAGCACCGTCAGCAGGTTACCCAGGCAGATCGCCAGCACGTCCATAAAGCGATCGACATGCGCCACGGCCTGCGGCTCACCCGCCTGATAATGCGCAATGATCTCGGTGGCGGGCAAGCGTCGGCCATAAAAATGGGCGTACATCCATTCAAAACCGCGGCCCGATATGTAATTTTCAATGCAACCCTGATGGCCGCACCCGCAGGCGACGCGAGGCACATCACGCCCCAGCACCTCGAGCGCGTCCACCGGCAGGCGCAAATGGCCGAACTCGCCGGCGATATAGTTGCGCCCGGGCATCGTCTTGCCCTCGACGATCAGGCCGCCGCCTACGCCGGTGCCGAGGATGATGCCCAGCACCGTCGGGTAGCGGCGGAACTCGTCGTCCCAGGCCTCCGACAGCGCAAAGCAGTTGGCGTCGTTATCGACCCGCACCTCGCGCCCGATCAGCGCCGCCAGATCGCGCGGCAGCGGCCGCCCCATCGCCGCCGGCACATTGGCGGTAAACAGCGTGCCGTCATCGTCGTTGGGCAGGCCCGGAATGCCGATGCCGACGCTGCCGCGCCGGCCACAAAACGCATCCGCCTCGAGGGTCAGCTCGCACAGCGTAGCCAGCAGTTGCCGATAATCGTCGCGCGGCGTCGGCACCCGCTTTTGCCAAATGCGCTGCAGGCTGTCGTCGAACACCCCCAGCTCAATCTTGGTGCCGCCCATATCGAAACCGTAGTACATAACCCATCCCCAGGCTAAAAAAACGGGGCGGCATCGCTGCCTCCCCGTGGGTTTTATTGTCCGCTCAGCACCCGCGCTGGATCGATGCGGCTGGCGCGCCTCGCCGGATACCAACTGGCCAACAGACTCAGCACGATAGCGGTCGCCAGCACGATCAGCACGTCCAGCCAGTGCAGCTCGGAAGGCAGGAAGTCGATGAAGTAAATATCGCCCGACAGGAAGGAGTGACCGACCAGTTTCTCGATGCCCCGGATGATGTTGGTCAGCTGCAGCGAGGCGATCACCCCGATCACCACGCCGCTCAGGCTGCCCAGCAACCCGGCCAGCAGCCCATACCAGATGAAAATGGCGCGGATAAAGCCGTCTTTGGCGCCCAGGGTGCGCAGCACCGCGATGTCGGCGCTTTTGTCTTTCACCGCCATCACCAGCGTGGAGACGATGTTGAAGCAGGCCACGCCGATCACCAGCACCATCGCCAGGTACATGATGGCGCGGATCATCTGGATGTCGCGGTACATGTAGCCGTACTTGCCGATCCAGCTCTTGATATAGATGTAAGCGTTGGTCACTTCGCCGGCGTCGCGCACCAGCTTGTTGGCGGCGAACACGTCGTTCATCTTGAGAGCGATGCCCGTGACGCTGTCACCCATGTCGAGATACTGCTGCGCATCGGCCAGCGGCACCAGCGCCAGGCTGTGATCGAGCTGGCCGCTGAGCTGCAAAATGCCGGTCACGTGCAGGCGAATACGCTTCGGCTGCAGCAGCTTCATCTCAGGGTCGCTGTTGGGGATCATCACCGTGACATAGGCGCCCTGTTTGACGCCCAGCGCGTCGGCCACGCCCTTGCCGAGGATCACCTGCTGCTCGCCGGGCTTGAAGTTGGCCCATGCGTCGCCCTGCACATACTGCGGCAGCGCGCTCAGTCGGCTCTCCTGCTGCGGATCCACGCCTTTGACTTCCACCGCGCGCAGCTGCGCGCCGTTTTCCATCAGGCCGGTAAAGTTGATGTACGGCGCGGCGGCCAAGATGCCCGGCACCTTTTCCACCCGCTGCAGAATCGACGGCCAGCCGCTGAACGGCTGATTGACCGGCTCGAGCTCGCCGTGCGGCACCACCGCCAGAATGCGGTTCTTCAGCTCGCGCTCAAAGCCGTTCATCGCGCTCAGACCGACGATCAGCACCGCCACCCCCAGCGCGATGCCAATGGTGGAGATGACCGAGATCAGCGACACCATGCCGCCGCGTTTACGGCCGCGGCTGAAACGCAGGGCCGTCAGGAAGGACAGTGAGGCTCCCGCCATTACTCGGCCCCCATCAGGGTCAGCTGCGCCTGCAGGTGGCCGTCGGCCATTTCCAACTGGCGGCTCAGGCGCTTGGCCAGCTGCAGATCGTGCGTTACCACCAGGAAAGCGGTGCCCTGACGCACGTTCAGCTCGCCGAGCAGATCGAAGATGCTGTCCGCGGTGCGCTTGTCGAGATTGCCGGTCGGTTCGTCCGCCAGCACCAGCGCCGGGTTATTGACCAGCGCGCGCGCGATCGCCACGCGCTGACGCTCGCCGCCGGAAAGCTCGGACGGGCGGTGTTTGCTGCGCTTTTCCAGCCCGACCGCCGCCAGCATCTCCCGCGCTTTCTCCTGCGCCTGCGCCGGTTTGGCGCCGCCGATCAAGAGCGGCATGGCGGCGTTTTCCAGCGCGGTGAAGTCCGGCAACAGATGGTGGAACTGATAGATGAAGCCCAGCTGGCGGTTGCGCAGCTCGGCCTTGACCGTCGAAGACATGGCGTTCAGCGATTCGCCCTTGAAGATCACTTCGCCGGAGGTCGGCGAGTCCAGCCCGCCCAGCAGGTGCAACAGGGTGCTCTTGCCGGAACCCGAGCTGCCGACGATCGCCATCATCTCGCCCTGCTGCATGGCAAAGCTGACGTTGCGCAGCACGTCGGTGTGCAGGTTGCCTTCCTGATAGGTCTTGCACAGGTTGTCACACTGCAGCAAAAGATGGTTACTCATAACGTAAAGCCTCAGCGGGTTGTACGGCGGCAGCGCGCCATGAAGGATAGAGCGTGGACAACAGGGAAACCGCCATCGCCACCACGGCGATGATCGTCACCTGCAGCGGATCGACCGCCACCGGCAGCGAAGCGCCGTCGATCAATGCGCCGAGGATCGGCATCAGGTTGTTCAGGTTGGTGGCCAGCAGCACGCCGAGCAGCGTGCCGAGCAGCGAACCGATGATGCCGGCGCTGGCGCCCTGCACCATAAATACCGACATGATCTGGCGGCGAGTCAGCCCTTGAGTCTGCAGAATGGCGACCTCGCCCTGCTTCTCCATCACCAGCAGGCCGAGTGAGGTAATGATGTTAAACGCCGCCACCGCCACGATCAGGCTGAGCAGCAGCCCCATCATGTTCTTCTCCATGCGTACCGCCTGGAACAACTCGCCCTTGCGATCGCGCCAGTCTTTCCAGACGGTGCCCGCCGGCAGCGCCTGCTGGCTGAGGGTATCGACCGTCAGCGGCTGTTGCAGGAACAGACGCCAGCCGGTGATGTTGCCGGCCGGGTAACGCATCAGGCGCGAGGCGTCCTGTTGGTTGACCAACAGCTGATAGCCGTCCACCTCGCTATTGGCATGGAAGGTGCCGATGAGGGTGAACAGGCGCTGGCTGGGGATGCGGCCCATCGGCGTGAACTGGCTGGCGCTCGGCACCATCACGCGCAGCGAATCGCCGCGCTTGACGCCCAGTTGCCCCGCCAGCTGTTCGCCGATGATGATGTTGTATTGGCCCGGCTGCAGCTGTTGCTGCTTGACGTTGACCAGATAGGGGGTCAGCGGATCGGCCTCGTCGGGATTGACGCCGAGCATCACCCCAACCGCCACGCTGCGGGCGCTTTGCAGCACCACGTCACCGGTGGTCAGCGGCGCAACGCGCGTGACGCCCTGCAGCTTCTGCACCTCGGAGGCCGGCAGCTGCTGCGGGTTGACCGATCCCTGCGGACTGGTGACCAACGCCTGCGGCATCAGGCCGAGGATGTTGTTCTCCAGATCCTTTTCGAAACCGTTCATCACCGACAGCACGGTGACCAACGCCATCACCCCCAGCGTAATGCCGATGGTGGAAAGCCAGGAAACAAACCGCCCGAAGCGGTCTGAGGCTCGCCCGCGCATGTAGCGCAGGCCAATGAATAACGCGACAGGTTGATACATGAAATCCGTTTGATAGCCGTGGCTTAAGCAAAGTGATCATGGATAATAAAGGCTCTCCCTCGTTTAGGGAACACCCGACGGCCTTTTATTGCGTGGCAGCGAAGAGGGAGACGGCGGCAGCTTCGCGCGTTATTTATCTTCAGCCGCAAAAAACAGACGGCATTAACCGGTTAAATAACCGGCAGAAAATTGATGGGCAGCGCTTTTTGCTGTGTCAGTTTGCCGGCCGCTGGGCTACTATAAACAGCATAAAGGCGCTGGGTTATCCGTGCCGGGACGCCATCCAACACATTGATTAAAGATACCTGAATGAGCACTTCCGATAGCCGTAACCGTTCTTCATCCCCCCGTTATTCTCTGCCCGATCGCGCGGGCGATCTGCGCCAACTGGGGCAACTGACCGGCGCGGCCTGTGCCGTGGAGTGCGCCGAGATCGTCGAACGCCACCCTGGCCCGGTGATGCTGATCGCGCCGGATATGCAAAACGCTCTGCGGCTGCGCGACGAGATCCAGCAGTTCACCGACCAGATGGTGACCACGCTGTCCGACTGGGAAACCCTGCCGTACGACAGCTTCTCGCCGCATCAGGAAATCATCTCCGATCGTTTGTCGAGCCTGTATCACCTGCCGACCATGGCGCGTGGCGTGATCATTCTGCCGGTCAATACCCTGATGCAACGCGTCTGCCCGCACGAGTTCCTGCACGGCCATGCGCTGGTGATGAAAAAAGGCCAGCGCCTGTCGCGCGACAAGCTGCGCGCGCAGCTGGAACAGGCCGGTTACCGCAGCGTCGATCAGGTGATGGAGCACGGCGAATTCGCCACCCGCGGCGCGTTGCTCGACCTGTATCCAATGGGCAGCGATGAGCCTTACCGCATCGACTTCTTCGATGACGAAATCGACAGCCTGCGCATCTTCGACGTCGACACCCAGCGCACGCTGAGCGAAGTCGAGGCCATCAATCTGTTGCCGGCCCACGAGTTCCCTACCGACAAAAACGCCATCGAGCTGTTCCGCAGCCAGTGGCGCGAGCAGTTTGAGGTGCGTCGCGACGCCGAGCACATCTATCAGCAGGTCAGCAAAAGCGCCTGGCCCGCCGGCATCGAATACTGGCAGCCGCTGTTCTTCAGCCAGCCGCTGCCGTCGCTGTTCAGCTACCTGCCGGCCAATACGCTGATCGTCAACACCGGCGATCTGGAGGGCGCCGCCGAGCGCTTTTGGCAGGACGTCAACCAGCGTTTCGAAAGCCGCCGCGTCGATCCGATGCGCCCGCTGCTGGCGCCGGATACGCTGTGGCTGCGCGTTGACGCACTGTTCGGCGAGCTGAAAGCCTGGCCGCGCATCGCGCTGAAAACCGATGAGCTGCCGGCCAAAGCGGGCAATACCAATCTGGACTACCATGCCCTGCCCGATCTGGCGGTGCAGGCGCAGCATAAATCCCCGCTGGATAATCTGCGCCGCTTTATTGAAAGTTTTGACGGCAGCGTGATCTTCTCCGTCGAGAGCGAGGGGCGGCGTGAAACGCTGCAGGATCTGCTCGGCCGCATCAAGCTGGCGCCTGCCTTGATCCAACGACTCGATCAGGCGGAAACCGCGGGCCGTTACATGATGGTCGGCGCCGCCGAACACGGCTTCCTCGACGGCCTGCGCCGGCGGGCGCTGATCTGCGAAAGCGATCTGCTCGGCGAGCGCGTCAGCCGTCGCCGGCAGGACAACCGGCGCACCATCAATACCGATACCCTGATCCGCAACCTGGCGGAGCTGCATCCCGGCCAGCCGGTGGTGCACCTGGAGCACGGCGTTGGCCGCTATGTCGGCCTGACCACGCTGGAGGCCGGCGGCATCAAGGCCGAATACCTGATCCTCTCCTACGCCGGTGAGGACAAGCTGTACGTGCCGGTGTCATCGCTGCACCTGATCAGCCGCTACGCCGGCGGCGCGGACGAAAACGCTCCGCTGCACAAACTGGGCGGCGACGCCTGGACGCGCGCGCGGCAGAAAGCGGCCGAGCGGGTGCGCGACGTAGCGGCCGAGCTGCTGGATATCTACGCCCAGCGCGCCGCCAAGGCCGGTTTCGCCTTCAAACACAACCGCGAGCAGTACCAGCTGTTCTGCCAGAGCTTCCCGTTCGAAACCACGCCGGATCAGGAACAGGCGATCAACGCGGTGCTGAGCGACATGTGCCAGCCGCTGGCGATGGACCGCCTGGTCTGCGGCGACGTCGGCTTCGGCAAAACCGAAGTGGCGATGCGCGCCGCCTTCCTGGCGGTGGAAAACGGCAAGCAGGTGGCGGTGCTGGTGCCGACGACGCTGCTGGCGCAGCAACACTTCGACAACTTCCGCGATCGCTTCGCCACCTGGCCGATCCGCATCGAGATGATGTCGCGCTTCCGCAGCGCCAAAGAGCAGCAACAGGTGCTGGACGACGCGGCCGAAGGCAAAGTGGACATCATCATCGGCACCCACAAACTGCTGCAGAGCGATCTGCGCTGGAAGGATTTGGGGCTGCTGATCGTCGATGAAGAGCACCGCTTTGGCGTGCGCCACAAGGAGCGCATCAAGGCGATGCGCGCCGACGTCGATATCCTGACGCTGACCGCCACGCCAATCCCGCGTACGCTGAACATGGCGATGAGCGGCATGCGCGATCTGTCGATCATCGCCACCCCACCGGCGCGCCGGCTGGCGGTGAAGACCTTCGTGCGCGAATACGACAGCCTGGTGGTGCGCGAGGCGATCCTGCGCGAAGTGCTGCGTGGCGGCCAGGTTTACTACCTTTACAACGACGTGGAAAACATCGAGAAAGCGGCGCAGCGTCTGGCTGAACTGGTGCCGGAAGCGCGCATCGCCATCGGCCACGGCCAGATGCGCGAACGCGATCTGGAACGGGTGATGAACGATTTCCACCACCAGCGCTTCAACGTGCTGGTGTGCACCACCATCATTGAAACCGGCATCGATATTCCCAGCGCCAACACCATCATCATCGAGCGGGCCGATCGCTTCGGCCTGGCGCAGCTGCATCAATTGCGCGGCCGCGTCGGGCGTTCGCACCACCAGGCTTACGCCTATCTGCTGACGCCAAACCCGAAAGCCATGGGCACCGACGCCCATAAACGGCTCGAGGCCATCGCCTCGCTGGAAGACCTCGGCGCCGGTTTTGCGCTGGCGACCCACGATCTGGAGATCCGCGGCGCCGGTGAGCTGCTGGGCGAAGACCAGAGCGGCCAGATGACCACCGTCGGCTTCTCGCTCTACATGGAGCTGCTGGAAAGCGCCGTCGACGCGTTGAAAAACGGCCGCGAACCGTCGCTGGAAGATCTCACCAACAGCCAGACCGAGGTGGAGCTGCGCATGCCGGCGCTGCTGCCGGAAGATTTCATTCCCGACGTCAATACCCGCCTGTCGCTGTATAAGCGCATCGCCAGCGCGAAGAACGACGGTGAGTTGGATGAGCTGAAGGTCGAGCTGATCGACCGCTTCGGCCAGCTGCCGGACGCGGCGCGTAACCTGTTGCAGTGCGCAGCGCTGCGGCTGCATGCGCAGAAGCTGGGGATCAAACGCATCGAGAGCAACGAGCGCGGCGGCTTTATCGAGTTCGGCGACAATAACCGCGTCGACCCGGGTTATCTGATCGGCCTGTTGCAGGGCAATCCGCAGGTTTACCGCCTGGATGGCCCGAGCAAGCTGAAGTTCACGCTCGATCTGGCCGATCGCCAGAAACGCCTGACGTTCACCGAAGAGCTGCTGAACGCGTTCCGCGAACACACGCTGGCGGCCTGAACCAACGCTTCCCGCCTGCACGGCGGGAGGCGGCTTATTCGCGCGGAAAACCGGCCCCCAGCGGCGCCAGCTGCATCACGCGGCTGGTCACCACCCGGTTTTTGCCGCTGCGCTTCGCCTCATACAACGCTTCGTCGGTCATGGCGATCGCCTTGTCCAGCATCATGCCAGGCAGATACAGCGACACACCGATGGACATTGTGATGTGCGCTTCGTCGTGCGCATTCAGCAAGAACGTCGAGCTTTCCACCGCGCTGCGAATGCGCTCGGCCACCCCGCCGATCACCTGCGGATCGTAGCTAGCGGTGATCACCATAAACTCTTCGCCGCCGTAGCGCCCGACAAAGTCCTCATTGCGCACGCTGTTTTGCAACAGCCGCCCCACGCTCGCCAGCAGCACGTCGCCGGCCGGGTGACCGTAAGTGTCGTTGATGTTTTTGAAGTTATCCAAATCGAGGATCATCAGCCCGCACGGGCGACGTTCGGCGCGCTGCAGCATCAGGTGATAATCGACGCTGGCGCGGTTGTTGATGTGGGTCACGCTGTCGGTCGTGGCGCGCGCGCGCATCGCGAAATAGGCGTACATGTGACGCTCTTTGAAATTCAGCGCATGATAGCAAATCGCCAGACAGAGCGCCGAAGCCGCTTGGTACAGCAACACATCCGGCCACAGCCCGCTCAGGTCCACCAACAGCCACACCACAACGATGCGATACAGCGCGATGACGCCGATCGTCAGGTAAAACACCCGATGGGATTTCTTCAGCCACACCCGCGACAGCAGCAGCGGCGCGACGATCGAGGCGATGAACAGGTTATCGACGGTGAAGCCGCCGGTCAGTGCCATAGCGAACAGAAAGCTTACCAGCCCGCTGACGCCGCCGCCGAAGAACGTCACCAAAATCATCGGGATCATCGCAAAGCTGTAGTGAACCTTATCGGTCAGCTCCAGGCGGTCCTGGCTTAAGTACAGCACCGCCACGCCGGCCAGCAGGCCGAAGACGATGCGCTTCCACCGTGCGGATTGATAAGAAAAAGGGGCATTCTTGCTGAGCAGGAAATAGCTTATCGACAGCGTGGCGTAAGTGATGCAGGCGTCGCTGTAAAGGGTAGAAATGGACGCAATGTAAGTCATAAATAATCAGCGCGCTCCTCGGTGTCGCCAGGGGGTAATATGCAGACGTTGAATAACGCATCCCTGTCGTCTCCGCTTCGGCGGCGGCCATTTTACACGGTCTATTAATAGAGTAGCAGTTCTATCTTATCGCTAAGCCGTCTATCTCATGGCGAACGCTTCAGGCTACTCTGTGCTTTGGGTTATCTGGGGAGAACCGCATGAATATCGACGATGAACTGCACGCACTCAGCGAACAGGAAGCGACGCTGGCGTTTGCGCATTTTGACGCCGCGACCGCCTGGGAACTGGGTGCGGCGCTGAAAACCGCCGCCGAGCGGCGCGGCCTGAGCATCGCCATCGAGATCCAGCTGGCCGGGCAAACGCTGTTTTATTACGCCATGCCGGGCACCACGCCGGATATCGCCGACTGGGTGCGGCGCAAGCGCAACCTGGTGAACCATTTTCACAAAAGCTCTTACGCTATCGGCCTGCGCCTGCAGCAGCGCCAAACGTCGCTGGAGGAGCGTTACGGGCTGAGCGTACGCGACTATTCGGTGCACGGCGGCGCCTTCCCGCTCACCCTGACCGGCCTCGGCTGCGTCGGCAGCATCAGCATTTCCGGCGCGCCGCAGAAAGAAGATCATCAGCTGCTGGTGAGCACTTTAGCCCATTTTCTCGGCTTATCCCTGCCCACCCCGCGTTAACCGTCAAAATCTTGATTGTTCACTTCCTTTTCAGCCGCAGATTCTGCGGCTGACTTACTCATCAGCGGCATTTAGCGCCGGATAAAACGACGACTCTCTGATTTCCTGCGCCAAATTGATACAGGTCTGGTAATCCGCTGAGCAAAAGGCGTATGGTATCTGTCACGTGACAAGACGGACCTCATCGGGCCCGCCATTCCTTTCACTTTTGAAGATTTGGTACGCACCGTAGATGAAAACCCATGAAATAAACAAAATTCGCCCCTACAGCGCGCTGATAGACGCCTGCTGGCGGGAACCTTATAGCCTGGCGCGGTTGCTGAAAGACGCCATCGCCGGGGTGACGGTCGGCATTATCGCCATTCCGCTGGCGATGGCGCTGGCGATCGCCAGCGGCGTGCCGCCGCAGTATGGCCTGTATACCGCCGCCATCGCCGGCATCGTCATCGCCGTCAGCGGCGGTTCGCGCTACAGCGTCTCCGGCCCCACCGCCGCCTTCGTGGTGATCCTCTATCCGGTCTCGCAGCAGTTCGGCCTGGCCGGCCTGCTGGTCGCCACGCTGATCTCCGGGGTATTTCTGCTGCTGATGGGGCTGGCGCGCTTTGGCCGGCTGATCGAGTACATTCCGCTGCCGGTGACGCTCGGTTTTACCTCCGGTATCGCCATCACCATCGCCACCATGCAGATTAAGGACTTTTTCGGTTTGCAGCTGGCGCACACGCCGGAAAACTACGTCGGCAAGCTGTACGCCCTGCTGCAGGCGCTGCCGACGTTGGATCTCGGCGATACCCTGATCGGCGCGGTGACGCTCTTGATCCTGATCTTCTGGCCCAAACTCGGCCTGCGCGTGCCCGGCCACCTGCCGGCGCTGCTGGCGGGCACTGCGCTGATGGGGCTGCTGACGCTGTTTGACCACTCGGTGGCGACCATCGGCTCTCGTTTCAGCTACCTGCTGGCCGACGGCAGCAGCGGCCAGGGCATCCCGCCTATCTTGCCGCAGCTGCTGCTGCCCTGGGATCTGCCGGGCGGCGGCGGGCAACCGTTCAGCCTCAGTTGGCAAACCGTCTCCGCCCTGCTGCCGGCGGCGTTTTCGATGGCGATGCTCGGGGCGATCGAATCGCTGCTGTGCGCGGTGGTGCTCGACGGCATGACCGGCAAGAAGCATAACTCGAACAGCGAACTGATCGGCCAGGGCGCGGGCAACATCATCGCGCCGTTCTTCGGCGGCATCACCGCGACCGCCGCGATTGCCCGTTCGGCCGCCAACGTGCGCGCCGGCGCCACCTCGCCGGTATCCGCCATCATCCACGCGCTGCTGGTGCTGCTGGCGCTGCTGGTCCTGGCGCCGTGGCTCTCTTATCTGCCACTGGCGGCGATGGCGGCGCTGCTGTTGATGGTCGCCTGGAACATGAGTGAGGCCCACAAGGTGGTTTACCTGCTGCGCCGGGCGCCGAAGGACGATATTTTGGTGCTGCTGCTGTGCATGTCGCTGACGGTGCTGTTCGACATGGTGATCGCCATTACCGTGGGCATCGTGCTGGCGTCGCTGCTGTTTATGCGCCGTATCGCCCGCATGACGCGGCTGAGCGAACTGAGCGCCGACGATGGCCGCCTGGTGCTGCGAGTGAACGGCCCGCTGTTCTTCGCAGCCGCCGAGCGCATCTTTACCGAACTGTTGGCGCGCAGCGAGGGCTATCGGACGATCGTGCTGCAATGGGATGCGGTGCCGGTGCTCGACGCCGGCGGCCTGAGCGCCCTGCGTCGCTTTATCGACGTGCTGCCGGCGGATAAAAAGCTGGTGATCACCGACGTGCCGTTCCAGCCGCTGAAAACCCTGGTGCGCGCGCGGGTGCAGCCGATCGAGGGCCGGCTGCAGTTCTACCCGACGCTGCCGGAAGCGCTGGCGGACACCGGCGCCTAAACGTAAAAAAGCCCGACTCGTCGGGCTTTTTTTTGGCGATGAGCGCTTAGTTGCTGGTATCCAGCTCCGGGAAGCTCTTCACCAGGTCGTCGATGGCTTTCATCTGCGCCAGGAACGGCTCCAGCTTGTCCAGCGGCAGCGCGGACGGGCCGTCGCACTTGGCGTTGTTCGGATCCGGGTGCGCTTCGAGGAACAGCCCTGCCAGGCCAACCGCCATGCCGGCGCGCGCCAGCTCGGCCACCTGAGCGCGACGGCCGCCGGACGCGGCGCCGAACGGATCGCGGGTCTGCAGCGCGTGGGTCACGTCGAAGATTACCGGATGGCCGCCGGTCACGTTCTTCATCACGTTAATGCCCAGCATGTCGACCACCAGGTTGTCATAACCAAAGTTGCTGCCGCGATCGCACAGGATCACCTGGTCGTTGCCGCCTTCTTTGAATTTGTCGACGATGTTGCCCATCTGCCCCGGGCTGACGAACTGTGGCTTCTTGACGTTGATTACCGCGCCGGTTTTCGCCATCGCTTCCACCAGATCGGTCTGACGCGCCAGGAAGGCCGGCAGTTGGATCACGTCAACCACTTCGGAAACCGGCTGCGCCTGCGCCGCTTCGTGAACGTCGGTGATGATTTTCACGCCGAAGGTTTTCTTCAGCTCTTCGAAGATCTTCATCCCTTCTTCCAGGCCCGGACCGCGGTACGAGTGGATGGAAGAACGGTTGGCTTTGTCGAAAGAGGCTTTGAAAACGTAAGGAATGCCCAGTTTTTGCGTCACGGTGACGTAGTGCTCGCAGATGCTCATCGCCAGATCGCGCGATTCCAGCACGTTCATACCGCCAAACAGCACAAACGGCAGGTCGTTTGCTACGTCGATGTCGCCAATGCTAACCACTTTCTGTTTCATGCTTTCGCCTTTGTTAAGGTTGTAACCGTCGCCTTGCAAACTGCACGGAGTCATTGAATTAATGCAGCGTCACCTGTTTCGGCTCAATCGAATGGATCTGCACTTTGATCACTTCGCTGACCGGGTCTTCAGGACACTGCTCGACAAAATAGTTGAGATCGGAAATCGCGATATGGTTGCACTCCAGCTGGGCGTAAATCAGCCCGCGATCGCGGATCTCGTACGGATCTTCCGGATCGAAGCACAGCACCGTTTCGCTGGTGCGCAGCGCCATTTCCAGCTGCTTTTCTTCCATCAGGGCGGCCTTCAGCGTATCCAGCATCTTGCGCACCACCATGATGTTCTCGGATTCGTCGAGATCGTCGTCTTCCAGCTCGGCGCCCAGTCCCAGGTTGCCCTTGATCCACACTTCCAGCTGGTGTTCGCTCAGGGTTTCGCCGTTCAGCGGGTTGATCAGCCACAGCTCTTCATCCAGCCAATCGGCGCGCAGGATCAGCTGAGTGGGGAAAATCACCGGCAGCAGCGGCAAATCCAGCGCGTTGGCGATATGCAGGAAGATGGTGCCGAGCGAAACCGGCGTGCCCTGCCGCCCCTCCAGCACCTTATCCAACCAGATGGCGTCCGACAGGCGATAGACGCCGCTGGCGCCGCCGAATCCCCAGGTTTTGTAGAACAGTTCGATGAGCGCATCCAGTTGCTGCTCCTGTGTGATGTCGGCCGGCACCGCCGCGCGCGCTTCGTCCACCAGCTGTTGCAGCTTGCGCTCCACGTCGGCGGCAGGGAAATCACGCCTTACCGACTGCGACACCAGGATCACCCCTTCGCTCAGCGGCGAGGTGTTAAATTCAAAATCAGCAATGCTACTCATAGGTATCCCATCAGAAACGGTATTTTCGTCGTGGCAAGTTTAATTATCAGATACAGACAGCCCAACGCCAGCACGAACGCCACGGTTCGCAGCCGCTGACTTTTGGTCTTCTTGCCCAATGCGACGTAGCCAAGCAGGATATAGATAATAACGCCAAACAGCTTCTCGGTCAGCCATGAGTCCATACCCAGCAGCGGATAAAACCCGAACGTCACCACCAGCGCGATGCCGCTGACGAACAGCAGCGTATCGTTCAGGTGCGGCGCTATCTTGACCCAGCGGCGCCCCACGATCGGCGAGCGGCGCCACTGCCAGTAAAAACGCAGCACAAACAAGGTAATACTGATGGCGACCGTCAGCAAATGGAAATGTTTCAACGCGGTGTATGCAGTCATGATGCTCCCTTAGATGGCCCGGACGTCGTTATTATGAGGGGCGCTTATCCCGGCCATTGGCCGAGCGTCACACGATCGTTGTCGCCGTAATCACGGTGGGTGGCGACAGCGGAAAATCCGGCGGCCTGCAGCAGCGCGCGCACGCTCTCACCCTGCTGCCAACCATGTTCCAACAGCAGCCAGCCCTGTGGCTGCAGATAGTGCGGCGCCTGGCGCACGATGGCGGCCAGATCGGCCAGCCCGTGCTCGGCGGCCACCAGCGCGCTGCCCGGCTCGAAGCGCACGTCGCCCTGCGACAAATGCGGATCGGCGGCGTCGATATAGGGCGGATTGCTGGCGATCAGCGCAAAGCGTTGCCCGGCCACGGGCGCAAACCAGCTGCCCTGTAAAAATCGAACGTTGTCGATCTTCAGCTTGTGCGCATTGTGCTGCGCCAGCGCGACCGCGTCCGGCTGCACATCGACGCCGATTGCCGAACAATCCGGGCGCTCGCTGGCCAGCGCCAGCGCGATGGCGCCGGTGCCGGTGCCGAGATCGAGGAAGTGGCAGGGGTGCGGCGGCAGGCGCGCCAGCGCCAGTTCCACCAGGCATTCGGTATCCGGGCGCGGGATCAGCGTCGCGGGCGAGACCGACAGCGGCAGCGACCAAAACTCGCGCTCGCCCACCAGATAGGCCACCGGCTCACCGCGTTCGCGGCGCGCCAGCAGCGTCTCCAACTGCTGTTGTTGCGGCGGCGTCAGCAGGGTTTCCCCGAACGCCATCAGGAAGGTTCTGGCCTTGCCGGTCACGAAACCCAACAGGATTTCCGCGTCGCGCCGGGCGCTGTCGCTGTGGGTCAAACGCGCGGCGGCGGCTTTCAGCCAGTGTTGATAATCCATCACTCTTGCTCGGCGGACAGCGCAGCCAGCTGATCGGCCTGATACTCCTGCACGATCGGCTGGATCAGCATGTCCAGTTTGCCTTCCATCACTTCGTCCAGGCGGTAAAGCGTCAGGTTGATGCGGTGGTCGGTCACCCGCCCCTGCGGGAAGTTGTAGGTGCGGTTGCGATCGGAACGATCGCCGCTGCCCAGCAGGTTGCGGCGAGTGGACGCCTCGGCCTGCTGGCGCTTGGCCATCTCGGCGGCGCGAATGCGCGCGCCCAGCACCGACATCGCCTTGGCTTTGTTTTTGTGCTGTGAACGTTCGTCCTGACACTCCACCACGATGCCGGTCGGCAGGTGGGTAATGCGGATCGCCGAGTCGGTGGTGTTAACGTGCTGGCCGCCGGCGCCGGAAGAGCGGAAGGTGTCGATTTTCAGATCGCCCGGGTTGATGTCCGGCAGCTCGGCTTCCGGCACTTCCGGCATCACCGCCACGGTGCAGGCGGAGGTGTGGATGCGCCCCTGGGATTCGGTTTCCGGCACGCGCTGCACGCGATGGCCGCCGGATTCAAACTTCAGCTGGCCGTACACGCCGTCGCCGGAAACTTTGGCGATCACTTCTTTGAAGCCGCCGTGCTCGCCTTCGTTGGCGCTCATCACCTCGACGCGCCAGCGGCGGCCTTCGGCGTAACGGCTGTACATGCGGAACAGATCGCCGGCGAAGATCGCCGCCTCATCGCCGCCGGTGCCGGCGCGCACTTCGAGGAAGCAGCTGCGCTCATCATCCGGATCTTTCGGCAGCAGCAACACCTGCAGCTGCTGTTCCAGCTCTTCGCTGCTCGCCCGCGCCTGTTTCAGCTCTTCCTGCGCCATCTCGCGCATCTCCGGATCGTCCAGCATCGTTTCCGCCGTCTCCAGATCCTCCTGCACCTGACGCCATTCCAGGAAGCAGCGGCTGACGTCGGTCAGCTGCGCGTATTCTCGCGACAGCGCGCGGAACCGGTCTTGGTCGGCGATGACGCCGGCATCGCCGAGCAGCGCCTGCACTTCTTCATGGCGCTCTTGTAACGCTTCCAGTTTGGCAACAATAGAAGGCTTCATGCGTGGTAATAAACCCTGTTAATAGAGAAAACTAATGCTGATCCAGCCCGAGGCTGTCGCGTAATAACTGCAACCGCTCCACGTCGCCGTCGCCGGCGGCCTGCTGGAGGGATTTGGTGGGGGCATGAATAAGACGGTTGGTCAGTTTATGGGCCAGCTCGTGAATAACCTGCTCCACGTTGGCGCCCTGCGCGATGGCGGCCAGCGCTTTGGCCTCCATTTCTGCGCGGATCTGGTCGGCCTGCGAACGGTAGTCGCGGATGGTTTCCACCGCGCCCTGCGAACGCAGCCAGGCCATGAAGTTGGTGCTTTCCTGCTGCACGATCGACTCCGCCTGCACCGCCGCCGCTTTGCGCTGCGCCAGGTTGCTTTGAATGATGGCGTGCAGATCGTCCACGCTGTACAGATAGGCGTTGGCCAGTTTGCCGACCTCCGGCTCGATATCGCGCGGTACGGCGATATCCACCAGCAGCATCGGCTGGTTGCGGCGCGCCTTCAGCGCGCGCTCCACCATCCCCTTGCCGATGATCGGCAGCGGGCTGGCGGTGGAACTGATGATGATGTCGGCGTCCGCCAGGCGTTCGTCGATCTCCGGCAGGGTGATCACCTCAGCGCCGACCTCGTCCGCCAGCAGCTGCGCGCGCTCGCGGGTGCGGTTGGCGATGATCATGTGCCGCACTTTGTGTTCGCGCAGGTGGCGCGCCACCAGCTCGATGGTTTCACCGGCGCCCACCAGCAATACGTTGAGATCGGCCAGCGATTCGAAGATCTGCCGCGCCAGGGTACAGGCGGCGAAAGCCACGGAGACCGCGCTGGCGCCGATTTCGGTTTCGGTGCGCACGCGCTTGGCAACGGAGAAGGATTTCTGGAACAGCCGCTCCAGCTCGCCGGACAGCGACTGGCCGCGTTGCGACTCGGCGAAGGCCTTTTTCACCTGGCCGAGGATCTGCGGTTCGCCCAGCACCAGAGAGTCCAACCCGCTGGCCACCCGCATCAGATGGCTGACCGCGTCGTTGCCCTGATGCCAGTACAGGCTTTTCTTCACCTCTTCCGGGCGCAGGTTGTGGTACGCGCACAGCCAGGCGACCAGCTGCTCGTGCATGTGTTCCTGTTGCTCTACGCTGAGGTACAGCTCGGTGCGGTTGCAGGTGGACAACACGACGCCGCCCTGCACCAACGGTTGTTGGAGCAAGCTGGTTAGCGCCTCATCGATGGACTCTGGCGAGAAGGTCACCCTTTCACGCAGAGAAACCGGAGCGGTTTTGTGATTTATACCTAACGCCAGCAGGGTCATTGCTTCGAGTAATACTTATCTTGGTACGGGTTCTCGTTGAACGGCATTCTACTTGATGCGCGGGATCAATAAAAGTAACAACCGCATCTTCCGTTCAATCGCTGTCATAGATGACATCAATCGATGAAAATCAATAAATTCATAATGTTGTCAAAATAGTGAACGCTTTACCTTCGCTGCTCGCTGGTGACGCCACGCGAATCGCAGACAGAACGGCATGCCATAGCAAAATTATGAACTAAAAACTCCGCCGTGCGGGATTAAAAATACGGTCGACCGGGCACGGAAGTCGAGCCCCCGACACAGCGGCTCGACGTGCACAATGAATTACTCCGTTCTCCTGATCATCCGTAGCCCGGTGATTTTGTTATACACGCGCTTCGAGAAGCTGATGGAAAAATCATCGACCGGTACGACAAACCTCGCGAGCAGCAAAGTGGCGGCGATCGCGATAGCCGAAACGCTCAGCATACTGGCGACGGACGCCGTCGCAAAACCTTGGGTCAAGTAGATCGTCAAAATGATCACGGGAATGTGGATGATATAAACTGGGAACGAGAGCTTGCCCAAATAAACCAACCCTTTATTTTCCAACATCCGACTGAGGGAATGGCTGGTTAACACGCCGTAGACAATAAATATGCCGGAGAGGAAATTGAGGAACATATACGAACGATAGCCGAGGAGTTTGGTTACCCATGTATAGCTTGCGCTATCATTGTGAACGCCGGCAAAATACAATCCAATGATAAGGAGCACAAGGCCAACGTAATTATTCTTATAGGTAATATTAAAGGCCGAGTAAACAAATCCAAAGAAGAAACAGATCATCCCTAACGCAATGGGGATACTAAAAGGTACGATAGCCAATGACGCCAGCAGGAACAGAGACAATGATTGCCACTTGCTTCTTTTATAAACGATGCAGGCCATATAGATAAACAATGAGCCGATTAACTCAATTTTCATCGTCCAAAGTACGGGGTTATATATATATCCATCCCAAACGGAACCACCTACGAAAGATCCCAGGGCACCATAGGTAAATGCGCCAATCAAAGAGGGGTCGCTGATAAGGAAAGGATCGAGCCATGCCGAAACACCAGGAAACTCTCGCGCGCCACCAGAAATAAAGAATAAGACCAGAAGCATCAACAAGCAAGAAAAGGTAGCTGGAATGGCCAACCTGAAATATCGTGTAAATGATGTCAGAAAATAATATTCGTCGCTTTTTTTCTCAATCCCCCGGGATAAAACAATCCCGCTCATAACAAAGAAAACAAAAACGGCGGATGTTCCAGAGTATAGAAAACCGAAAAAGGATTGATGAAGAAACTGTTGAACAGGAAAGCGCTCAGAAATCGTTCCCCCAGAAAAATTATGCAGATGCACAAAATAAATCAAGGACAAATGGGAAAGCACAACCGCCAAACTTGCAACGCCCCGAATAGAGTCAAGGCACCTAAGCTTTGACTCTTTTTTTGAAACCGAATTTTCCACAGTCAATTCCCAATAAATAAATATAGGAATATTAGTACTAATTACATAAAAGACAATCCAATCAAATGAAGAACAATTGGCATGAAATTTAATTAAAATGTCACCTTGACATTTTGCAAAAACAAAAAACAAAAATAAAACAATCAACTAACATTGATTTTTTATTTTAAAAAATCGCAAGTCAGCACTCGAGCGCCTGAGGTATTTCCTAATAGTATTCCTATCATTTCAGAATTAACTCAGGTTTTAAGTTCAGGAGATGAACGGCCCCCACATGTTTGCACGATGGTACATCGGTAGGTTAAATCGACCAAAAAATGGTCCAGCATACTGAATGTTTAAGGCGAAAATTAGCGAGAACGACAATTGCTGTGCCAATATTCATAACACGCTATCATTGACGCGTCGCCGCCGCCCCGTTAGCGTGAGCGCTGAATCCGGGTTTCGTCGCGCATGCCCGCAAGGACAAAAGGACAAGAGAAAGTTATGCCAATACGCAAAGTTAGTTTGCTCCGTCTGATCCCGCTGGCCAGCCTGGTGCTGGCCGCCTGTACCACCACCAAGCCGACCGGCCCGGCCACCAGCCCAACCTCACCGCAGTGGCGCGCCCATGAGCAGGCGGTGCAACAGCTCAGCACCTATCAGACCCGCGGCTCCTTCGCCTACTTGTCTGATCAGAAAAAAGTCTACGCCCGCTTCTTCTGGCAGCAGTTCTCGCCGGAGCGCTACCGCCTGCTGCTGACCAACCCGCTGGGCAGCACGGAAATGGATCTCAACGTGCAGAAAAACGTGGTGCAGCTGACCGACAACCAGGGCAAACGCTATGTCAGCGACAACCCGGAAGAGATGATCCGCAAGCTGACCGGCATGGCGATCCCGCTGAACAACCTGCGCCAGTGGATGCTCGGCCTGCCGGGCGAAGCCAGCGATTTTGCGCTGGATGACCAATATCGTCTGAGCAAACTGACCTACCAGCAAGGCGGCCAGACCTGGAAAGTGGATTACCAGGGCTACAGCAACGAGGTGCAGCCGACGCTGCCGAACCGTCTGGAGCTGCAGCAGGGCGACCAGCGCATCAAGCTGAAGATGGATAACTGGACACTCAAATGATCCGCCAGTGGCCCTCCCCCGCGAAACTCAACCTGTTTCTGTACATCACCGGCCGTCGTGAAGACGGCTATCACCTGCTGCAGACGCTGTTCCAGTTTTTGGACTACGGCGACACCCTGACCATCGACCCACGCCAGGACGACCGCATTCACCTGCTGACGCCGGTTGAGGGCGTGCCGGACGAGCAGAACCTGATCGTGCGCGCCGCCCGCCTGCTGCAACGCTATTGCGATGAACGCGGCCTGCAAACCGCGCCGCGCGGCGCCGATATCAGCATCGACAAACGCCTGCCGATGGGCGGCGGTTTGGGCGGCGGCTCCTCCAACGCCGCCACCGTGCTGGTGGCGCTGAACGAATTGTGGCGCTGCGGTCTTGGCGACGACCAACTGGCAGAGCTGGGGCTCAGCCTCGGCGCCGACGTGCCGGTGTTCGTGCGCGGCCACGCCGCCTTCGCCGAAGGCATCGGCGAGCGCCTGCAGCCGGCCGATCCGCAGGAAAAATGGTATCTGGTGGCGCATCCCGGCGTCGGCATCCCGACGCCGGTTATCTTCGGCGACGCCGAATTGAAAAGAGATACCCCGGTTCGCTCCTTAAGTGAGCTGTTGCAGGCGCCGTACGCAAATGATTGCGAACCGATCGCAAGAAAACGTTTTCGCGAGGTTGAACAGCTTCTTTCATGGCTGTTAGAATACGCCCCGTCACGCCTGACTGGCACAGGTGCTTGTGTGTTTGCTGAATTCGACACAGAAATCGCCGCCCGTCAGGTGTTAAATCAAGCCCCGGAGTGGTTGTGTGGTTTTGTAGCGCGCGGCGTTAACGTCTCCCCACTACATCGCATCCGTTCCGGGCGGTTTGAGTCGTAGCTCAACGTTTCGCTGCGCAGGGTCATGCACACCTGGCCCTGTTATCCCTGCGCTGCCTGCGGTCTCAATTTTAGTTTTACATACCCGTATGTATATTGCGCCGGCGTCGCCGACTGCCCCTTGGCGATGTCGCATGACAATATCTTCTCTGGACGCAAGCCTGAGGTTCTTCTCGTGCCTGATATGAAGCTTTTTGCTGGTAACGCCACCCCGGAACTAGCACAACGTATTGCCAACCGTTTGTACACCAGCCTTGGTGACGCCGCTGTAGGTCGTTTTAGCGACGGCGAAGTGAGCGTGCAAATCAACGAAAATGTACGCGGCGGTGATATTTTCATCATCCAGTCCACCTGTGCCCCGACCAACGACAACCTGATGGAACTGGTTGTGATGGTCGACGCCCTGCGTCGCGCCTCCGCAGGTCGTATTACCGCCGTTATCCCTTACTTCGGCTATGCCCGCCAGGATCGCCGCGTGCGTTCCGCGCGTGTGCCAATCACCGCCAAGGTTGTCGCCGATTTCCTCTCCAGCGTAGGGGTTGACCGCGTTCTGACGGTGGATCTGCATGCTGAGCAGATTCAAGGCTTCTTCGACGTACCGGTAGACAACGTGTTCGGCAGCCCGATCCTGCTGGAAGACATGCTGCAGCAAAATCTGGAAAACCCGATCGTGGTTTCTCCGGATATCGGCGGCGTGGTGCGTGCCCGCGCTATCGCCAAACTGCTGAACGACACCGATATGGCCATCATCGACAAACGTCGCCCGCGCGCGAACGTTTCTCAGGTGATGCACATCATCGGTGACGTGGCAGGCCGCGATTGCGTGCTGGTCGACGACATGATCGACACCGGCGGCACCTTGTGTAAAGCGGCTGAAGCGTTGAAAGAACGCGGTGCCAAGCGCGTATTCGCCTACGCGACGCACCCGATCTTCTCCGGCAACGCCGTGGACAACATCAAGAACTCGGTGATTGATGAAGTGATCGTCTGCGACACCATTCCGCTGTCGCCGGAAATCAAGGCACTGAAAAACGTTCGCACTCTGACCCTGTCCGGCATGCTGGCTGAAGCCATCCGCCGCATCAGCAACGAAGAGTCGATCTCTGCGATGTTCGAGCATTGATTCGTCGTCTTTCCGGTGCGGCGCCCACTGCGCCGGAAAGATAGCGAGCCCGACAGCAGAAAAAGAAAAACCCGTTGGTGCGCGAGCAACAACGGGTTTTCTACTTGTAGTCCGACATGACCTCAAACCTTAATGCACGGCAGATGTTCCCTTGCCCTGCTCTTGCTTCCCTTCTGCTTTTTTAATCAATGCGACGAACGATGTTGATCGTTGCGGCACCGTTTATCAAAGTGTTTTACCCACCAGTAGCGATCCGCCACCTGCTCGCGGCCGCCGATACGCGCGCCCACCAGCCACAACAACGCGCCGACGAAGATGCTCATGATGGCGCCGTGGGCGAAAAATTGCGGTAAATTGAACTGCGATACTTCAGCAAGAATGGAGTATCCGACGCCGCCGATCATCACGACCAGGCCCAGCCCCATAAAAAAGTTGCCCATTCTGTCCGCGTTTCTACGTTTCATATGCCACCTCCATGATTGCCATGTGCCAACCGGGATAACGCTGCAACTTGTTAACCCACTTTGATAAGTTAAGTATAGCCCTTGCTGCGGCAAGGGGATTGCGGAGGCGATCACAAATGGTAAAGAATTATTGACACTTCTTAACACACGGCTGAAAATTAGCGGACAAATTGAATTATTCAGCTAATGAATCATTCGTCTTTGTTACCTGCGACGACGGCGGAGATCGGATTTTGTCATTCGCCGCCCCGACAGGTAGACTAAGTCCCTTTCCATTACCCTGATCATAGCGAATCACTCAGTGAGCAGTATTAAATTGATAGTCGGCCTGGCTAACCCGGGCGCGGAATACGCCCAGACGCGCCACAACGCCGGTGCCTGGTACGTCGATCTGCTGGCCCAGCGCCACAATCAGCAGCTGAAAGAAGAGAGCAAGTTCTTCGGTTATACCGCCCGTTTGAACCTGGCGGGCAACGACGTGCGCCTGCTGGTGCCGACCACCTTCATGAACCTGAGCGGCAAAGCGGTGCTGGCGATGGCCAACTTCTATCGCATCGAACCCAACGAGATCCTGGTGGCGCACGACGAGCTGGATCTGCCGCCCGGCGTAGCCAAAATCAAGCTCGGCGGCGGCAACGGCGGCCACAACGGCCTGAAAGACATCCAAAACAAGTTCGGCAACAACCCGAACTTCTATCGCCTGCGCATCGGCATCGGCCATCCGGGCGACAAGAACAAGGTGGTGGGCTTCGTGCTCGGCAAGCCGCCGGCCGGCGAGCAGAAGATGATCGACGAAGCGATCGACGAATCGCTGCGCTGCACCGAGATGCTGATGAAGGACGGGCTGGAAAAAACCGTTCAGCGCCTGCACAGCTTCAAGGCGCAAGCCTGAACCTTGCCGCAGCGGGCGCCCTGCCCGCTGCCGGCTTTTAGCCACGCGGGTGGAAGGTCTCCTCGCTCACGCGGCGGTCATCGGCGGCGACCCCCTCTTCCGCCACGTAATACTGCGGATCGTCCAGCTCATGGCTGCAAAACGGCCCGGCGCGCTTGAGCAGGCGCACGCAGTCACCGCTCAGGTGGCGCAGCCGAATGCTTTTCCCCGCCGCCAGGTAACGCGCCGTCAGCTTATCGATCGCCTCTACGCCGCTGGAATCCATCACCCGGGTGCCGGCAAAATCCAGCACCACGTTCTGCGGATCGCTTTGCGGCTCGAACAGCTCGGCGAAAGCCGCGGCAGAGCCGAAGAACAGCGGGCCATCGAGCTGATACACCGCCACGTCGCCCGTCACCTGACGCTGGCGCACGCGGATGCGCGCCTGCTGCCAGGCGAACACCAGCGCCGAGATAATCACCCCGCTGATCACCGCCACCGCCAGATCGGTAAAGATGGTGATCAACGTGACGGCGACCATCACCAGCGCGTCTGCCTTCGGCATACGGCGCAAACGGCGCAGCGAACTCCATTCGAAGGTGTTGTAACACACCACCAGCATGACCCCGGCCAGCGCCGCCACCGGCAGCAGGCCGATATAGCGCGACAGGCTGACCACGAACAAAATCAGCAGGATGGCGCCCACCGTGCCGGAGATGCGCCCGCGCCCACCCGAGGTAAAGTTGATGATCGACTGGCCGATCATCGCGCAGCCGGCGAAACAGCCGAACAGGCCGCACACCGCGTTACCGGCGCCCTGCGCGATGCTTTCGCGGTTACCGTTCCCCTTCTTGCCGCCCATTTCATCCAGCACCGTCATGGTCAACAGCGATTCGATCAAACCGACCAATGCAATCACCACCGCATAGGGCAACACCACCCGCACCATCTCCAGGGTAAACGGCGCCGTCGGCAAACTGAAGTGCGGCAGCGCGCCGGAAATGTCCGCCAGATTGCCCACCCGCAGCGTGTGCAGGTTGAGGCCGATCGCCAATGCCGAGACCACCAGCAGCGCCGCCAGCGAAGACGGAATGGCTTTGGTCAGGCGCGGGAACAGCACCACCACCGCAATCGCCAGCGCTACCAGGCCGTACATCAGCGGCCCCTGCCCGGCGATCATCTTCAGCTGCGCCAGCATGATGACGATCGCCAGGCCGTTGACGAAGCCGTGGATCGCCGGCAGCGGCACCAGACGAATGAACTTGCCCAGCCGGAAGGCGCCGATCAGGATTTGGATCCCCCCGGCAAACAGCGTGGCCCACAGCACGTAACCCATACCGTACTGCGCCGCCAGGCTCATCAGCACCACCACAATGGAGCCGGCGGCGCCGGAAACCATGCCCGGCTTGCCGCCGAACAGCGCCGTGACCAGGCCGATAATAAACGCGGTATGCAAACCGACGATCGGCGAAAGACCGGCGACCAGCGAAAAGCCGACCGCCTCGGGGATCATCGAAACCGCCACCACAAAGCCCGCCAGGACTTCATTTTTAACGTCCGCGATCCTGACGTTACTCAGGTTAAACATGCATTATTCACTTATGACAGATGACATCATCTCCCCGCGTAGCGGGTATGGGGTACCGCAAGGCGCGGCAGACTGCAGGCGGGCATAGCTCAGGGTGGCGTAGGCAAGAAATACATCCGGCGCGTTTCCTGTCGGTTAATCGGAACGGCCAGTATGGGTAAATGTGATCCAAATCTCAATCAAAAACCGGTCGCCCGTACGGCACTCGCCCCCGCCAAGCAAGTCTGATCGAGATAAACGCCCATTACGTGTATAATGGCGGCATTATTTTGCCATTTATGCAGTCGGTTAAACCTAACCAGCTGATAGTTAAGATATTTAAGGTGATTACAACATGGGATTCAAATGCGGTATCGTCGGCCTGCCTAACGTAGGCAAATCCACCCTGTTCAACGCGTTGACCAAAGCGGGCATTGAAGCAGCCAACTTCCCGTTCTGCACCATTGAACCGAACACCGGTGTGGTGCCGATGCCCGATCCGCGTCTGGATAAGCTGGCCGAGATCGTCAAGCCGCAGCGCATTCTGCCGACCACCATGGAATTCGTCGACATCGCCGGCCTGGTGAAAGGCGCGTCCAAAGGTGAAGGCCTGGGCAACCAGTTCCTGACCAACATCCGCGAAACCGAAGCCATCGGCCACGTAGTGCGCTGCTTCGAAAACGACAACATCATCCACGTCAACAACAAGGTCGATCCGGCCGAAGACATCGACGTGATCAACACCGAGCTGGCGCTGTCCGACCTGGACACCTGCGAGCGCGCCATCCACCGCGTGCAGAAGAAAGCCAAAGGCGGCGACAAAGACGCTAAAGCCGAGCTGGCGGCGCTGGAGAAATGCCTGCCGCACCTGGAAAACGCCGGCATGCTGCGCGCGCTGGATCTGACCGATGAAGACAAGGCGGCGATCAAATACCTGAGCTTCCTGACGCTGAAGCCGACCATGTACATCGCCAACGTCAACGAAGACGGCTTCGAGAACAACCCGTACCTGGACACCGTGCGTAAAATCGCCGACGCCGAAGGCTCCGTGGTGGTCGCCGTGTGCGCCGCCGTGGAATCCGACATCGCCGAGCTGGAAGACGAAGAGCGTGACGAGTTCATGGCCGAACTGGGCCTGGAAGAGCCGGGCCTGAACCGCGTGATCCGCGCCGGTTATGAACTGCTGAACCTGCAAACCTACTTCACCGCCGGCGTGAAAGAAGTGCGCGCCTGGACCATCCCGGTGGGCGCCACCGCCCCGCAGGCGGCCGGCAAGATCCACACCGACTTCGAGAAAGGCTTTATCCGCGCCCAAACCATCTCCTATGACGACTTCATCACCTACAAAGGTGAGCAAGGCGCCAAAGAAGCCGGCAAAATGCGCTCCGAAGGTAAAGACTACATCGTCAAAGACGGCGACGTAATGAACTTCTTGTTCAACGTCTAAGCCTCTCTCCGCAGCGCTTTTCTCCGCTGCCGGAAACGGAAAAATCCACGCTTCGGCGTGGATTTTTTTGTCTCCAGGGCCTGCGTTTTGGCAACCAGGACGCCGTCTCACCCTCCCGGTTCTTTCCCACTGAACGATCTTCGCCGTACGTTTTATTGCGCCCTTCATGACGGCATTATCCGCATCGCTGCACGAAAAATGGCTCTCGTGTTGATACTTTGTCCTACAGGAAAAAGCTTGTCATCTTCCGTTGCAGTCTTATAATGAGTGTTTACTCACTTATTAAAGGAGCCTCAAAGTGGCCCGTCCCCGCAGTGAAGAAAAGCAGCAGGCGCTCTTGCAGGCCGCCACCGACATTTTTGCCGAACAAGGATTAGCGGCGCCCACATCGGCCATCGCCAGGAAGGCTGGCGTCTCGGAGGGTACGCTGTTCCGCTACTTTGAAAATAAGGACGTACTGCTGAGCGCAGTCTGCGATTACCTGCTTGATGAAATGGAGTGCCTGCTGACGCAAAGCTTGCAGGACGTTTCGCCTGGTAAAGATAACATGCAGGCCGCCTGGGATGCCTACATTGACTGGGCGCTCGCCAATCCCGCCGCGTATGCGACAGGAAACAAATTGATGGTCTCCGGCAAGTTATCCAGCGCACAGAGGGAAAGAAGCGTACGGTTCGGTGATATTTCCCAACTGGGTATTCCGTTGGTCCAGGGGCTGGATTTACCGCAGTCGAGCGAGTTTCAGGGCATGATTTGCACGGTAATGGCCAATGGCGTTATCGATATGGCCGTTCAAAAACCTCACCTGCTGGATATTTACAAACGCGCAGGTTATGAAGCCATGATGCGAGCCATTGAGCTTCCTGACGCTCATACAGCCATCTAGCTTCTTTTTTTAATTATATAATGAGTGCGTACTCACGCATTAAAAAGACACGACAATCATGCCACCCGTTTCAAAACTAAAAATGCTGCGAACACGGCCCTATCCAAGGCTCCGCCGACTCATATTCGTTTCTCTTATTCTCAGCGTGTCTTTGATCCTCTGCGCTTGCGCAACCGCACCTGCATCAGACCGTTTGTCAGGGACCCAGCATGTTCCAACAAAATGGCGGGCCTCCCTGCCTGGCTCGGCGCACGTGTCTGTGTGGAATGCATGGCCCCCCGCCCGAAATGAATCCGGAGCCCGGCGCTTGCGCGCTCCGGCCGGCAAGCCCAGTCACTTGGAGAATGAGCGCGGAGCACAAACGTCGGTTGCGCGCGCAAATTTGGAGTGCGTTCAAGCGTTATGGAATGACGCCCGCAAACTGGTTGCGACAGAGGCTGCGGCCCTCTATTACGCATCGCGTACCTGCCGGCGACAACACGCGTTCTCTACCCAAAGCGCGCCATTGCCTGAATCCTTCGAACGGGCGATACAAACGCCCCCTCGCCGGGCGTCTCAATCTGCTCAGAAGGAAGTCGCCGAGCGTGGCAAGACCGCTGCCGATGGAAGCGGGATCAACCGCCACACAACCAAGCATTCTGTTCCCTGGACGTTGGATCTATCGAGCGTGGATACCGACCCCGGCGAAAGCGCGGCGGATTGGCAGGCTGAACCGCCTGAGCATCATAGCCGCGTGCGATCGACAGTGCGGAAGTGGATACGGCGTCTGTTCACTGCGTCAGAGCGAACAAGGATTCAACGCCAGGCTGAACCGCTGCAGGACAGCGCCGTATTCGTTTGAAATTCAATACAGAGCAATACATCGCCGCGCCGCTGGCGACAGGTTCGACAAATCATTCACCTTATGGGTTCTCCCGATGACACAACTGATAGCTAAAAACACGCGTCCCCGCTTTTGGTCTTTGCGGAGCCTGCATGCAGCCGTGCTGGCGATGCCGATTGCCGCCGCCTTATCGGCCTGCGATACGCCGGCGGACAAGGTTGCCCCACCGGCAGATAAACCGACGCTGACAGTGACCCTGACAACGCCGGCAAGACAGTCCCTTTCCCGCACCGTCACGGCCAATGGCTCTGTTGCGGCCTGGCAAGAGGCGATCATCAGCCCGGAAGCCAATGGGCTGCGCGTGCAAAAACTGTTGGTGCAGGAAGGGGATGTGGTGCGCCAGGGCCAACCGCTGGCGGAATTTACACGCGACTCCGTGATGAATGACTGGCTGCTGGCGAAAGCCGATCTCAACGAAGCGAAAGCGGTCACTCTGAATGCGCAAGCGGATGGAAAACGCGCGCGATTGCTGCGCGGTGTCGGCAGCCTGAGTGAACAGGATATCCAAAAACTGTTAACCCAGGAAAAGACGGCGCAGGCGCGTCTGGAATCGGCGAAAGCACGCATGTCGGCCCAGCAGTTGCGACTGGACCAGACGATATTGCGCGCCCCCGATGACGGCATCATCTCCGCGCGATCGGCCACGATCGGTTCAGTTCCTATGCAAAGCACCGAGATGTTCCGTCTGATCCGCCAGGGAAAATTTGAATGGCGAGCGGAATTGTCAGCGCAGCAGCTGGAACAAATCCAACCGGGGCAAAAAGCGCAGATCGCCTCACCTGGCGGTAACACCTGGGAAGGCGTCGTGCGCCTGGCCGCACCGACGGTCAATTCGACCTCGCGCCGCGGGATTGCCTATGTGGACATCCTCCCATCGACAGCGAAGAACGCCTCTCCCATTCGGCCCGGCACGTATGCCAGCGGCCTGATTACGGTCGGCGATCGGCAAGGGCTGACCGTGCCGCAATCCGCCGTCGTGGCGCGCGACGGTTTTCACCTGGTGTTCACCGTAGATGACGAGCTGCGTGCACATCCGCTTAAAGTCGCGATAGGCCGTCTGGTGAATGACCAGCAGGAGATCCTGTCCGGTCTTCAAGGCGCGGAACGCATCGTCGCCAGCGGCGGCGTATTCCTCAATGAGGGCGATAAAGTCCAGTTGGCCAACACCACCGATGCTTCCCACTCATCGGAAGCGCGCTAAGAGGCCCATCATGAATATCTCTACCTGGTCCATTCGCAACCCCATTCCGTCTATCTTGCTCTTTGTCATCTTGAGCGTTGCCGGCTTTTATTCTTTCAAATTGATGAAGATCCAGAGCTTCCCGGACATGGATGTGCCTACGGTCACCGTGTCCGCTTCGCTTCCGGGCGCGGCGCCGCCCCAGCTCGAAACGGAGGTGGCGCGCAAGCTGGAGGACACCGTCTCTTCGGTACAGGGGTTGAAGAACCTGCGCACCACGATCCAGGATGGGCTGGTCGATATCTCAGCGGAGTTTCGTCTGGAAAAACCCGTTCAGGAAGCGGTGGATGAAGTCCGGTCAGCCGTGCAAAGCATTCGCACCGAGTTGCCGACGGATTTACGTGATCCTATCGTTCGCAAGCTCAACATCACGGGCAAACCTATCCTGGCCTTTTCCATCAGCGCCAGCAAGATGGATGAGAATGAACTGTCCTGGTTCGTGGACAATACCCTGTCGCGGCGTCTGAGAGGCGTCGCCGGCGTAGGGTCGGTCACCCGTGTGGGCGGCGTGAACCGCGAGGTTCAAGTCGAACTCGATCCGGTCAAACTGGAGGCGATTGGCGCCACCGCCGCCGAAGTTTCCCGCCAGTTGCGCGATGTACAGATGGACGCGACGGGCGGGCGAGTCGATCTGGGGCGGGGAAAACAGCCGCTGCGTTTGGTCGCCCGCGTCAAGAACGTGGATGAACTAGCCGCGGTGGAACTGTCGTTGCCCGGCGGGCAACGTTTTCGCCTGGACGACGTGGCGACGCTGAAAGACACCATTGCGGAACGCAGTGCACTTGCGCTCCTCAACGGCAAGAAGGTAGTTGGCTTTGAGATCACGCGCGCCAAAGGCGCCGGTGAAGTCGAGGTCGGCAACAAGGTTGAAAAAGTTCTGGCGCAGTTGCGCACGGAGCGGCCTGATTTGCACATCACGCAGGTCTTCGACTTTGTCCGGCCTGTGCAGGAGGAGTTCGACGCTTCCATGCACATGATCTATGAAGGCGCCATTCTCGCCATCCTGGTGGTCTTCATGTTTCTGCGCGATATCCGGGCGACGTTGATCTCGGCGGCGGCGTTGCCTCTGTCGATTTTACCGGCCTTCATCGGTATGGACATGATGGGCTTTTCGCTCAGTATCGTCACGCTGCTGGCGCTGTCGCTGGTGATTGGCCTGTTGGTGGATGACGCCATCGTCGAAGTGGAGAACATCGAACGCCACATCGGCATGGGTAAACCGCCGTACCAGGCCGCGATGGATGCCGCATCGGAAATCGGCCTGGCCGTCGTCGCCACGACGTTTGCCTTGATCGCCGTTTTCCTGCCGACGGCCTTCATGTCCGGCGTTGCCGGAAGATTCTTCACGCAGTTTGGATGGACGGCGGCGCTGGCGGTGTTTGCCTCGCTGGTTGTGGCACGCTTGCTGACGCCGATGATGGCCGCCTACCTGATGAAACCGCATACGCGCCCTCAGCGCGATCCTTTCTGGATGGCGATCTACCTGCGCGCCTGCCGGTGGACGCTGCGGCACCGCGGGCTCACCCTGGCGCTGGCCGGCGGGTTCTTTATTGGCTCTCTGATGCTTATCCCTCTGCTGCCCCAGGGCTTTTTCCCTGCAGATGACAACTCCCAGACGCAGGTGACGTTGGAGCTGCCGCCAGGGAGCACGCTGGAACAAACCCAGGCCATGGCAGAACTCGCTCGGCATCGCCTGGCGCCCATACCGCATATCCGTAACATCTATACCACCCTCGGTGGCGGTGCAACGGGCGGCGATGTCATGGCTTCCGATGGGAAAACCGACGTTCGCATGGCAACGCTGACGGTGTTGTTGGATGCGCGTCAAGCGCGCCCGAAGAAGCAGGTCATCGAAGGCGAGATACGCACGGCAATGGCAGCACTTCCGGGGGTTCGCAGCAAAGTGGGGTTTGGCGGCTCAGGTGAAAAATACCAATTGGTGTTGGCCGGTGATGATCCTCAGCTGCTGGCTAAGGCGGCCGATTCAGTATTAAGTGACCTGCGGCAGCTCCCCGGCCTCGGTAACATTACCTCCAGTGCCGGGCTGGCGCGCAGCGAAATCCTCATGCAACCCAATTTCGCCAAAGCGGCCGATCTGGGGGTCTCGGGCGTCGCGATTGCCGATACTTTGCGTATTGCAACTGTAGGTGACTACGATCAGTTTCTGTCTAAATTCAACGTGGAGCAGCGCCAGATCCCGATCGTCGTCAAGCTGTCAAAGGACATCCGTGAAGATATGGGGCTACTTGAACGTTTGACCGTACCCGGCGCCAGAGGCCCGGTGCTGCTCAATCAGATCGTCAATATTGAGCAAGGCAGTGGGCCGGCGCAGATTAATCGCATCAATCGCACACGCAGCGTGACCCTTGACGTGGAACTGTCGGGCACCCAACTCGGGGATCTGGCCGCTCAGGTGGCGAAGCTGCCGTCAATCCAGAATCTGCCGGTCGGCGTGCACCAGGTTGTGCAGGGTGATGACGAAATGATGAAGGAACTGTTTGCCGGTTTCGGCACGGCTATGGTCGCCGGCATCCTGGCCATCTATGTCGTGCTGGTTCTGCTGTTCAAAGACTTCTTCCAACCGATCACCATCCTGGCTGCGCTCCCGCTGTCATTGGGCGGCGCATTCGTTGGGTTACTGCTGGCGGGCCAGTCGTTCACGATGTCATCCCTGATCGGGTTAATCATGTTGATGGGGATTGCGACCAAAAACTCGATACTGCTGGTCGATTATGCGATCGAGTCACGGCGCGGCCATTACGGCCCGAATGGCGAAGTGCTGAATAAACCCATGAGCCGGACAGAGGCGCTGATTGATGCCTGCCACAAACGTTCCCGCCCCGTCATCATGACGACGTTAGCGATGGGGGCGGGCATGTTGCCCGTGGCTCTGGGTTTCGGCAGTGCCGACCCCAGCTTCCGCAGCCCGATGGCGGTGGCCGTCATCGGAGGATTGATCACCTCCACCGTGCTGAGCCTGCTGGTTATCCCTGTCGTTTATACCCTGATTGACGATCTTGAAAACTGGCTGCGCAAGTTGCCCAGCCTGCTGGCACGCAGCAAGAACCTGAGCGGGAGGAAGAAAGCCGGGTTTGCCATGCTTATCGTAGTTCTGCTGTATTGGCTGGCATTTCCTGTCATTCCGTTCCTCGACATCCCCTACAAGATTGTCGTTGTCTCTACGCTTGTTGTGGTCGGTGAAACCTTGTTTGTCATTGCCATCGCCCTGCTGGGCAAAGAGTATTGGGGCCAGATCAAACACTGGCTGCGGCAGAAGGTCTTTAAGCGAAAAGGCTAAGCGCTGATAACGGTTCGCGGTGGCGAATAGCGTTTTGCCGCCGCCGCTCCCCCATCAACTTCCCTCCCACGCCGAAGGCCGGTTCTTCTTGCGCCACCTCTCCCCCGCCGCCGTCCCGGGCGCCGGCGGTTTCAATCCGTCTATCGTCCACAGCGAGAACGGCGTTTCGTCGACGTGCAATTCCCAGCGCAGCCCGCGGGCGGCGATGTAGGGGTGCAGGATGCGGGTGCAGGCCGCCAGGAATTGCTGCTGCTCTGCGTCGTTGTCCATGGCGCGCGCGATATGGTCTATGGTCACCCGCACGAAATCATCGGCCGGTTCGCCGCCGAGATAGGCCGAACCTGGCGGCAGCGCGTGGAAGAACACGTTGACGTAAAAGCGCGGCAAAAAGTCCTGATACAGGGCAGTGACCTTCTGCGCAATCGCGCGTTTATCGGCGGCGCTGAAGGCCGGCTCAGGGTGGTAAATCTGCCACAGTGGCATAACGTTTTCTCCTCGGTGAAGGCGCGGGTTTCTGGCCGGCGTTCAGGCCATCATCCGCTGTTAAATACAAACTCCAATAATAAGAGTAATAACTCCAATTATTGAAGTTATCAAGCCGAGGCGATAACATTCTCGGCAACCAGGCGGCAAGCGGAGGTAAAGCAACGTGAAAGCAAAAGGGTTTGAAGGCATGACATGCTCGGTGGCGCACGTGCTGTCGGCATTGGGCGATCGCTGGGGCGCTATTCTCATGCGCGATCTGCTGCTGGGGCTCTCGCGCTATGACGATCTGCGCCACTCGACCGGCATCACCAACAATACGCTGGCCGACCGGCTCAAGGCCCTGGAAAGCCACGGCCTTATCGAAAAGCGGCAATACCAAACGCGCCCCGCTCGTTATGAGTATCTGCCGACGGAGAAAGGAAAAGATCTCGGGCTGCTGGTGATGGCGATGATTCAGATTGGCGACAAATGGAATCTGTCCGAGCTGCCCGGGCCGCCGCTGCGCGTGGTTGACCGCGTAACCGGCCACCCTGCCACCCTGCGCGCGGTGGATGCCGTGACCGGCGAATCGCTGCCGGCGCAAAACCTGGCGCTGGCGGCCGGGCCGGGCGCCGACGAAATGACGCAATGGCGGCTGGCCGTCGGCCAAGCCCGTTCGTTGTGATCTACAGCAGCGCAATCATCTTCAGCAATTCCACCCGATTGCGGATGCCGAACTTCTTGCCGGCATTGTTGAGGTGCGAATAAACGGTTTTCGGGTGCAAATTCAGCCGCCGCGCGGTCAGGCGGATATCTTCCGTACGGGCCGTTTCACACAGCACCGCCGCCTCACCGGGCGTGATCGCCGCCGCCTGATGCCTGTTCAGCGCGCGCCGTTCGCCCGCCTTTTCCCGGCGGCTCAGCGCCGCGCAGGTCTCCCGCACCACCTGCAACGCTTCCCGTTTGTGCAAAATCGCATCCGGCTGCGCCGCCGCGATAAACGCCAGGATCAGCGGCGAAGTCTTATCGACGAAGAACAGTATCCGGACGCCTTCATATTCAGCACGTGAGGCGTGAATAAATCGCAAATACGCTTCGAACCGATAAATTTCATGGGGAAAATCCATGATAATTAAATCAGGCGCAGGGCTTATATTTTTAATAATATTAATATTAGGCGAGGATAAGGTTATCACTCCTTCTCCCAATAATGTTTTCATCCCCAAACGGCACAGCGGTGAACCGTCGATATAAATCACTCTCACTTTAATTCTCCTTATCAGCGTAAAAGTATGCTTCCACACCTCAGGCGGCTTGTCGCTGCTCTTTTTTGGGGTAATTCGCCTGCAAAGCACACCGATATAAAACATCTTGATAACATGTTTTTCAAATAATCACGCAACAGCCAGCGCTTTGATTAATACGCAAAAAAGGCATGAATGTTTCAAATTATTTCATTCGCAAAAACTGACAATTCAATAAAAATGCAACGCAATGATATAGATCTATTTTCTATTTTGTATGATATAAGCGAAAATGAAAGCAAATGTAACAACAGGAGCCATCGCCTTATTGCCTTATTCAAAATATCTATAGGGAAAATTCTTAGTTTGTTAGGATGAAAATCCATGTTTGCCGACGCGTTTAAAAAACAATTGCGCAACATGATTAATCAACAACCGCACGTCAGTAAATTATTACTGTCAGGAAAGCTTTTCTCTAAAGTAAATTAAAGGGCATTTCACATGAATGTTAAATTAGTCGCATTATCCATGCTGGCTCTCTCCGGCGCCTGTGCGGCCGCCTCGTCCAATACGGTGCAATTTAAAGGCGAAGTCAGCACGCAAACCTGTTCGGTGAATATTAACGGCAACCAATCCAACCCGGTTGTTCTGCTGCCGACCGTCGCCGCCAGCCAGCTCGCCACCAAAGGCGCCACCGCCGGCGACACCACCTTTACCGTTAACGTCACGGGCTGTGCGGCGGCAACCAGCGATACGGCGATCAAAACCGTGCTGGCGGGCAACAACCCGACAGTTAACGGCAACCTGGGCAACGCGGGCGATGCGGCCAAGGTTTCCATTCAACTGCTGGACAGCGACGCCACTACGCCGTTGTCATTCGCCAGCGGCTCTACCGTCACCACGTCGGCGATGACGCTGGCGAAAGACGCCACGTCCACCTCGCAGAACCTGGTGGCTCGCTACTACGCGGAAGATACCGGCGTAGCGGCCGGTTCGGTGATCGCCACCGCCCAGTTCGCCATTACCTACAGATAAGCCGGCGTCAGGCGCCATACCTGTTGATGACAGCGCCGTTCCTTAGCGGACGGCGCTGAATGACTCGCTCCCTTTATCGGTTCACGTTTATGCAGCAGATAACCCGTTACGCCCGCCGTTGGGCCGCCCTATCGTTTTGCCTGATGAGTTTTGCCGCCAGCTACGCGTCGGCCAGCGTCACGCTGCTCGGCAATCGCGTGATCTACCCCGCCGAGGCGCGGGAAAAAACGCTGCAATTCACCAATGACGACGGCGCCCCGGCGCTGATGCAGATCTGGCTCGATATCAATAACCCCAAGTCCACGCCGGAAAACGCCGACGCGCCTTTTGTCGCCTCGCCACAAATCTTCCGCATGAATCCGCACAGCGGGCAGATGGTGCGGCTGTCGTTCGTCGGCCAGCCGCTGCCGCGCGATCGCGAATCGCTGTTCTACCTCAACTTCCTGCAGGTGCCCGCCGTGCGTCAGACGGACAGCGACAAGAACAAACTGCTGCTGGTGGTCACCAATCGCCTGAAAGTGTTCTATCGCCCGGCCGGGCTGGCCGGCGACGCCAATCACGTCATCGATAAGCTCAGCCTGCGCCAGGTCGGCAACGCGCTGCGCGTCGACAACCCGACCGGCTACTACGCCAACGTCAGCCAGGCCGCGATACTCAGCGGCGCAAAACGCACCGCGATCCCGCAGGCGGACCTGATCCCGCCGTTTTCGCAGGCCAGCTGGCCGGTGAACGGTGAGGTGCGGCAGATCGCGCTGCGCGTCATCAATGACTATGGGGTGGAAATCACACGCACCCTGAACGTCGCGCGCTGAAACCAGACAGGGAGGTTTTCATGTTCGATGCTCGCAAGGCGACGCCGCTTCCCGCACGCTGGTGTTGCGCGCTGCTGGCGCTGCCGCTGGGCTGCGCCGCCGCCGATGGCTACACCTTCGATCCCGCGCTGCTGCGCGGCAGCGTGCTGAGCAACAGCGCCCTGAGTCAATTCAACCAACAGGACGCCGTCGCCCCCGGCAGCTATCAGATCGATCTGTACCTCAACGGCCAGTTTCTCGAGCGCGATCAAATTCGTTTCGTGCGCGATGGCAAGCAGGTACTGCCCTGTTTCGATCGCGCGCAGCTGACGCGCTTCGGGCTGAAAAATCCGCCGTCGGCCGAAACGGCATGCCTGCTGCCCGGCCGGGATCTGAAGGACATCACGGTGAACGCCGATATCTCGCGGCTGCGCCTGGATCTGAGCATTCCGCAGGCGCTGTTGAACGGCCAGCCGCGCGGCAGCGTCAATCCCGCCAGCCTGGACGGCGGCGAATCGATGGTCTTCGTCAATTACAACCTCAACCAGTACCACGTCAGCTACCGACAGGGGCAAACCCGCGACCTCGACTCGACCTACGCCAACCTGAACGGCGGGTTCAACCTCGGGCTCTGGCGCTACCGCCAGCAATCCAGCTACCGCTACGATCGGGAGTTCGGCGGCCACCTGGACACCAGCCGCCGCTACGTGCAGCGCGCGATCTTGCCCTGGCGCAGTGAAATGCTGCTGGGCGAAGGCTTTACCGACGGGCACTTCTTTTCCGGCCTGGGCTTTCGCGGCATTCAGCTCAGCTCGGACGATCGCATGCTGCCGGATTCACAGCGCGGCTATGCGCCGGTGGTGCGCGGCGTGGCGAAAAGCAACGCGCGCGTGACGGTGCTGCAGGGTAAAAGCACGCTGTACGAAACCACCGTGGCGCCGGGGCCGTTCGCCATCAACGATCTGTACGCCACCAACTACGCCGGCGATCTGACCGTGGTGGTGACCGAGGCCGACGGCAGCGTCAGCACCTTCACCGTGCCGTTCGCCGCGGTGCCGGAATCCATCCGCCCCGGCCAGTCGCGCTACTCCGCCATCGTCGGCCGTTCCCGCTACGTCGGCGATAACGATCTGTTCAGCGAACTGACCTGGCAACACGGCCTGACCAACGCCCTGACCTTCAACGTCGGCAACCAGCTGGCGGACGGCTATCAGGCGATGATGCTGGGCGGCGTGTACAGCAGCGAACTGGGCGCCTTCGGCATGGACACCACCTATTCCCACGCCAGCCTGCCGGACGGCGGCGCCTCAGGCTGGATGCTGCATCTCTCTTACAGCCGAACCTTCAGCCCGACGGACACCACCTTATCCATCGCCGGCTACCGTTACTCCACCGAAGGCTTCCGCGATCTCAGCGACGTGCTCGGCGTGCGGCGCGCCGCCGTCACCGGCCAACGCTGGCAGTCCGATTCCTACCGCCAGCGTTCGCGTTTCGAGGTGGCCGTCAATCAGGGCATGGGCGCGTTCGGCAGCTTGACGATGTCCGGCTCGACCCAGGACTACCGCGATCAGCGCGGCCGCGACAATCAGCTCCAGCTGGGCTGGGGGAAAACCTTCGGCAACGGCGTGGCGCTTAACCTCTCCGTCACCCGCACCCGCAGTCTGGGCTACAGCAACGGCGACTATCGCGGCTACGGGCCGTTGGATAACGTCTACAGCGCGCCGCTGGCGCAGAACACGCAAACCGTCACTGCCCTGTCGCTCAGCTTCCCGCTCGGGCGTTCGTCATCCGCCCCCAGCGTCTCGCTGCTGGCCAACCACAGCCAGGGTCAGGGCGGCAACTATCAGGCTGCGCTGTCGGGCAGCGTCGGCGACGAACAGCCGGTCAGCTACGGCCTGAACTTCACCACCGACGACGATCGCCAACAAAGCATCTGGGGCGGCAACCTGCAAACCCGCCTGCCTTACGCCAACGTCACCGGCTCGTTCTCCACCGCGCGCCAGTATCGACAAGGCTCACTGTCGCTGCAGGGCGCGGTGGTGGCGCACCGCGGCGGCGTGACATTAGGGCCGTATGTCGGTGATACCTTCGCCCTGATAGAGGCGCCCGGCGCCAACGGCGCGCAGGTGATGGGCGGCCAAGGCGCGCGCGTCGATCGCTTCGGCTATGCGCTGGCGCCGGCGCTGGTGCCCTATCACTACAACACCGTCGCGCTGAACCCCGAGGGCATGAATGATAAAGCGGAACTGGAGGACGGCCAGCAACGCGTCGCCCCGTACGCCGGCGCCACGGTGCGCCTGCGCTTCAACACCGTGCGCGGCCAGGCGCTGCTGATTACCGCACAGCGTCCCGACAACGCGCCGATCCCGATGGGCGCCAACGTGTTGGACAACGCGGGCAACAGCGTAGGCATGGTTGGCCAGGCCAATCAGGTGTATCTGCGCAGCGACCGGAATGCCGGCACGCTGACGCTGAACTGGGGCGACGCGCCCGGCCAACAGTGCACGCTGCACTATCGCCTGCCCGCCGCGGAAGACAGCCCGATTCAGCGGCTCAGCGCCCCGTGCCGCTAACCCGTTTAACTTATCTCAGGAGAGACGATGAAACGCATTTCTTATCTGGTCGCCGCCCCGGCGCTGTTCGCCCTGTCGCTGTTCGGCGCGCCCGCGGCGCTGGCGCAATGCACGCGCGTCGCCCCCTGGATCGACTCTGGCTGCGATCCTTGCGGGGTGGGCACGGCGCTGGGTCGGGTCAACCTGACCAGCACCTATCTGCAGCCCGTCGGCACGCCGCTGGGCACCAGCGTGTTCGATCTGACCTCCGGCACCCGCTATCCCGACCCAAACAAGGTGCTGTATGAATGCGATGCCGGCGATGTTGGGCAAATTTATGAAGTCTTCGCCACCAACGGCGACGATCGCGTCGGCGGCTATTACGATCTTGGGGCCCAGGACGGCAACCCCAACTACTACGCCACCTACTTCCCTTACGTCGGCATTCGTTTGACCCATCTGGATTCCGGCAAGGTTTTTACCCGTTACTGGCAGTCGGCGCCGATTACCCGCTACGCCACCGTCGGCAACAAAATCCAGATCCGGGTGAAAGACTTCAGCGCCATCCGCGCCGATCTGATCCGCATCAGCTCGCTGCCGGGCGCGGGCGCCAGCAACTACTGCGGCTACAGCGCCGGCAACCCGCTGGTGGGCATGGCGTCGACCACCGGCAATTCGAACTATACCTGCACGCAGCCGAACGGCTATGTCACCTTTCAGGGGCCCGGCATCGCCTCGGATCCTATCGGCAGCGACTCCGCCACCAACTACGCCACCTGGGGCACCGGGCGCTGGAACGCGATGGGCATGGGCACCGCACCGATCTCTTCGCTGACCTATACCGCCACCTGCGTGGCGCGCAACGTCACGCCGCTGGTGATCCTGCCGACCCTCTCCGTCAGCCAACTGACCGCCGGGCAAACCTCGCAGGCGCAGTTCACCCTCAATATCGAATGCGACAACGCCGCCGTGTCCGGCGTCAGCAGCAACAATACCGCCCTCGGCCTGCAGGTGCCGTATGAAAGCTATGTCGCGGCGCAGCGGCTCGGGTTGGTCAGCGCCAACGGCGGCGTAAGTTACCTGCTCTCCAGCGGCTACGGCACCGACAGCAGCGTCGCCACCGGGGTGGGCATCGCGCTCGCCAACGCCGGCAACGGCGCGCCGATGAACTTCGTCGGCTGGGCGCGCTGCAGCGCCGGGCAATGCCCGCAGGGTAGCGACGCCGGCTGGTATCCGGTGCTCAACGGCGCCAGCGGCGGCGGCAGCACCGCAGCGGGGTTTACCCACTACACCACCCAGCTCACCGCCACGCTCGCCCGGCTGCCTGGCCAGACCGTCACCGCCGGCAAGGTGGATGCCAGGGCCTACGTCTGGGTTAAGGTGCAATGATGAGAAAGAAATACCTGATTATGGGATGCGCCCTGCTGCTGGCGCTGACCTCCATCGGCGCGCAGGCGGGCATCATCGCCTCCGCCACGCGGGTGATCTTTCACGAGGGCGAGACGGAAAAAACCCTGATGCTGCTCAACACCAACGGCTACCCGATCGTGGCGCAAACCTGGGTCGATAACGGTGACGTCAACGCCGCCCCCGAACTGTCTCGCGCGCCGTTTGTCGCCCTGCCCAGCGTATTCGCGCTGCAGCCTTCGGCGCTGAAAGGGCTGCGGATCCTGTTTGCCGGCGCGAACCTGCCCGCCGACAAAGAGTCGGTGTTCTGGCTTAACCTGTATGAGATCCCGCCCACCCGGCCGACCACGCCGCCGCTGGCGTCGCGCGTGACGCTGGCGATGAACACCCAGATGAAAATCTTCTACCGGCCCAGGGCGCTGAAGGGAAAAGCCGAAAACGCGGCCGAGGCCGTCTCATTCACGCTGCAAAAATCGCCGGACGGTTATCTGCTGCGCTGTCAAAACCGATCGGCGTTTTATCTCTCGTTCGCGCGCATCGCCGTGCACGCCGACAGGCGCGATTACCCGGTGCGGCAAGAAAGCGACATGATGACCGCGCCATTCAGCTCGCGGGATTATCACCTCGACGGCGTTTCGGCATCCGCGCTCCCCTCTCGGGTCACCGTTCAGGCCACCCTCATCAACGACCAGGGCCAGCAGATCGTCAAGCCATACACAGCAAACCCATAACGATAAAAAGCAGCGCATTTTTTTAAGTACAGGAAATAGGGAAAATGAGTCTAAGCAGATTCCAGCTACAGTTTCATCTGGAGAAACAGGCCAACAACATCAGGCAATCAGCGGCGTTTCACACCGCCATCGTCAAACACGGGGAATTATTGAGGGAGACCTACAAGAAGCATCCGCTGTTTTACAAAATCATTTTCAGGAACAGCCGGTTCATCATCTGCTCCACCATCCTGTCCATTTATTACCACCAGCCCGCCGCCGCGCTGAAAGACATCAAAGCCTTTTTCAAAGGGAAGAATATGATCAGCGAGAACTCCCTGGATTCCTTTCTGTTCTTTTTACGGGTCGGGCGCCGGCTGGAGGTCAAACCCTGCGAGCATGACAAACGCCAGTTGCGCTATAAGCCTACGCCGCACGCGCTGGCGGAAACCCAGGCGCTGATCGCCTCAATGGCGCGGCCTTATCAGGCGCTGGCGCCACAGATGCCCATCGCGGCGCTGCTGGCGGCGCCCGACTTTCTGCCCACCTTTTTCGCCGCCTACGGGCAACTGATGCTCAAGGAGATCTACCTGATCGACCTGGTGCAACAGTCCGGGCTGTTTATCAGCAAAGACGCCGGCCACATGGTGTTGTTGATGCTGTTTATCGAAAGCATCCGACAGGACTCCCCCTTTCTGCTGCTCTCCTCGGCGAAAATCGCCAAGTCGTGTTCCGTCTCTCGCGCTCACGTGAACCGCATTCTGCAGGCGGCGGAAAAATCCGGCCTGCTGACCACCACCAATAATGTGGTGATCGAACTCAACAGTTCGTTTTTCATCATGGCGGAGCGTTATTTCAGTCTCTATTTCGCGATGGTCGAATTCGGGCTTGAACACGTTTGGCAAAACTGGCAAGAAGGCCAGACAGCAAAACCGTAAGTTGACGCCAAGACTAAATCGTCACATGCCCAGAGGTGAAATACTCACAAGACAGGCAATACGGTGTAAAAATCATCCTATAGAGAAATAGCGGTTCTACCCGATAAGAACCGCTATAAAGCCTCAATATGCTCTTATTCTCAAAGCATCGGCAGTTTCAATCCAAACCTTTTCGCGGCAGCAACGGCTTGCTCATAGCCAGCATCGGCATGGCGCATCACGCCGGAACCGCAGTCGTTGACCAACACCCGAGCAAGCCGCCGGTCAGCCTCATCACTGCCATCGCACACGATCACCATTCCCGAATGCTGCGAATATCCCATCCCCACACCGCCACCATGATGCAAACTCACCCAGGTAGCGCCGCCCGCAGTATTGAGCAATGCATTCAGCAACGGCCAATCGGAAACGGCATCGGTTCCATCCTTCATGCTTTCGGTTTCACGATTGGGGCTGGCGACGGAGCCAGTATCCAGATGATCTCGGCCGATAACAACCGGCGCGCTAAGCTCCCCTCTACGCACCATCTCGTTGAAAGCCAGGCCTGCCAGATGACGCTCGCCCAACCCCAACCAACAGATACGCGCCGGCAATCCCTGGAAAGCAATGCGCTCACGCGCCATATCCAGCCAACGATGGATATGCTGGTTTTCAGGAAACAGCGCTTTAACCTTGGCGTCCGTTTTGTAGATATCTTCCGGATCGCCTGATAACGCCACCCAGCGAAACGGCCCTTTGCCCTCGCAAAACAGGGGGCGAATATAAGCCGGCACGAAGCCAGGAAAATCGAAAGCATTTTCCACGCCCATATCGCGTGCGACCTGGCGAATATTGTTACCGTAATCAACAGCCGGCACACCCATGTCAACGAAATCAAGCATTGCCTGCACATGAATGGCGCAGCTAGCGGCTGCGGCGTCAGCCAACCTGGCATGCTGCCCCGGATCGCGTTGCGCTGCTTTCCACTGCGCCACGCTCCATCCCACCGGCAAATAACCGTGGATCAGGTCGTGCGCAGACGTCTGATCGGTAACCAGATCGGGTCGGATACCGCCTGCATGCGCGCGTTTAACCAGTTCAGGCAACACCTCTGCGGCATTGCCCAGCAGGCCTATAGAAACCGCCTGTCCGGCCGCCGTGTGCTCCTTGATCAAGGCGATAGCTTCATCCAGATCTTTTGCCTGTTTATCGAGATAGCGCGTACGCAAACGAAAATCCAGGCTACTCTGCTGACACTCTATATTCAACGAAACCGCGCCGGCCAATGTCGCCGCTAACGGCTGCGCCCCGCCCATCCCCCCCAGCCCGGCGGTGAGGATCCAGCGTCCGGTCAGATCCCCGCCATAGTGCTGGCGGCCTGCTTCGGCAAATGTTTCAAACGTACCCTGCACAATGCCCTGACTGCCGATGTAGATCCAACTACCGGCAGTCATCTGCCCGTACATGAACAATCCCTTGCGATCAAGCTCGCTGAAGTGTTCCCAATTGGCCCACTGTGGAACCAAATTAGAATTGGCGATTAACACTCGGGGAGCATCGGTATGGGTGCGGAATACACCAACCGGTTTTCCGGATTGAACCAACAGAGTTTCGTCTTCATTGAGCGCTTTAAGTGAGGCCAAAATCTGATCGTAACATTGCCAATTGCGCGCAGCGCGACCGATACCGCCATACACAACCAACCCTTGCGGGTTTTCGGCGACGTCGGGATCCAGATTATTTTGAATCATGCGATAGGCCGCCTCGGTCAGCCAATTTTTGCAGGTCAATTCGTTGCCCCTGGGAGCACAAATAGTCCGGGTGGAATCGAAACGAGGATCGAGAGTATTCGTCATGGTTTGTCTCCTTCAACATGACAGACATCATGGTTCGCCAGCCTGGTCAGGCAGGCTACAGAAAGGCGTACCGCTCACATTAAAACGCCCGTTGAAAACGCCGCCGAGAGCTAAAAGGAACCGTACAATCAACGACGCATTTATTGACGAGCCCATTCGCATCACTCCCGCCATAGAGCGGCAATTGCGAGGGATCAAGGGAAGTGCCGGGCAGCAAAGCGCTGACATGAATATCGCGTTCAAGTCGGGCGCGCGTACTCATAGCCCAGAGGACATCACGCTCCGAATAAGGGTCAACATCCTCATCCACCAGTAACACATTTTTGAGTGACGGCACCTCACCGAGCAATCTCTTGGCTGCGTCGATAACGCGCAGGTCATCACTGCAAGCGCGTTTAACGACTTGCAATACGGTAAGCAAGTGACCGCCGCCGGAAGGCAGAGCCGCGACGCGACAAAACAGCCTCTCAAGCCCCTCTGTTTTTAGTCGGGCGAGCAGCGAACACTCTTGGCCTAAACCAAGCAGAATGGATTGCTCCACACCAGGACCCGACAGCGTCTGATATATCGCCCCGGCGCGGTGGCTTACCGCCTGAACCTGCAGTGTTGTGGCCATACCACATGGCGAGCGATAACCGAGATACTCAGGTAAGGAAAAACCGGCCACCTCCGCTGTCTCCGGTTCTTTTTCCGCCCCCAACATCCCTTCTATAACGATCTCGGCATGGGCGATATATCGCCCCGTATTGGCGTGACATGGCGCAATCTCCACCGCATTGCCGCGCAGGGCCCCCGCAACGCCTAACTCGTCGCTACCGTAAGAAAGACAAGGCCGAGTCAATGTCGAAGCCAGATAAATGGCCGGATCAAGCCCGATATTGACGGAAATCGGCAGTAGCTCTCCGCGCGCCAGATGTGTCGAAAGCATGTGTTGTAAGTGACCACGAGAGTCAATCGCCACCACCGCCGAATCCTCTTTGAAGGTAACTCGGTGGTAAGAACAATTCGCGGCTCCGGTTCGATTATCGTGCGCATAGATCAACCCCAACGTCACCGTCGGCCCAGGATCATCTTGCAGATAACGTAGGATCGGCAGCAAAGCCAGGATTTCAGCAGGCTTACGCACGTTGTGAAAGTTGCGTTCCTCCCCGCCCAGTAATCTGGGCGCTATCGGCCTATTCGCCGCCTGCAACAACAACTGAGCATTTGATATGTCTGCGGAGTAACGTCCGAAGGGATCCAAAAACAGCCTGCAACGACGGCGATTACCAAACATCCCCATCAAAACGGGAAACTCGCCCCGCGTTGGTCGTCGATAAAGCCGTAACGGTTGCTCATCGGCAAACCAGGAACCGCCAGGCTGGCGATAGGCATCGAGAAAATCTTCAATCATCTCCACCTCGGGAGAAATCGATCTCTCCACCGGGGTAATCTCATCCCCTGCTTGCCGCAACAACGCCAAGGCAGAGCGCAAGTCATTAGGCAATAGCATTTGACTCCTCCCTCATCCCATCCGGGAAGTACAGCGAGAAGCCAAGACGATCCCCAACGCAGACAGCAGCGCCGCCATGCCGGCCAACGCAATAGACAACGTGTAACTCTGATACAAATCATACAGCCAACCGGCGGCGCTGCCCCCGCCAACGGCGGCGATCCCCACGGCGATATACAATGCCCCCAGAATGGCGCCCAGATTGGCGGTGCCGAACCATGTACTGGCCACTGCCGGGTACAGCGCAATACAGCCGCCGTTGGCCGCGCCGAACAACAGCGCGAAAATCGCCAGCGCGGTAAAGCTGTGCGCCACACTCCAAAAACCGCATAACAGGGCCAAACTCAACGTGACGATAACCAAAAAACGCCGCGCGCCCAGACGGTCGCCTATTCGTCCCAAAACCAGACGGCCGCCGATATTGCCCACGCCGATCAAACCGATGAGCAGATTGGCTTGTGTTACATGCAGCCCCTGTTGCTGCGCATAAGGATTGATATGAACCAACGCCAGGAACAGTCCGATAGAGCCGAAAAATATCGCGATAAAAAACCACCAAAATTGAGCTCGGCCAGCGGCCTCTCGCAGCGTGACGCTACCGCTGAAGCCTGGACGCTGCATTGAGGTCACCTCAACGGAACGAAGCCCATCGGGATATTCGCCCACGTCCTCTGGCCGGCCTCGTAAAATGAAGGCGGCAGCCAACCCCAACACGGCGATAGCGACGGCATACACTTGCAGAGTGCTTTGCCAGGACAAATGTCGCATCAGCCCACCGGCCACCATCGGCCCCACCAGCGTTCCCAAGCCGGTGCCAGCCAGCGCCAGGCCGGAAGCCGAGCTGCGATGAACGACGAACCAGCGTTGAATGGTTGAAACAGCCGGCACGTAAACCAATCCGACGCCAACCCCTACCAACAGGCAAAACGTGAGCAAAAACGCCGTCAGTGACGACGCCAGCAGGCTACTGCCGAAGAATCCCAGCGAAAGCAGTAAAATACCAATGCCGGTTACCGTCCTTACCGAAGTACGATCGCTCCAGGCACCGGAAAATACCCCAACGGCATAGTAAATTAACGCCGTCAGCGAGAAGATTGAGGCGGTAGAAAAACGCCCTGCGTCAAAGTTCGTCTGTAATGCAGTAAAAAATGCCCCGAATGAGTAAGCAGCGCCAAAAATAACCGCCAGTAAAAGATGAACGGCACCGACCATGTACCAACCGCGGAATTTTCTTTCCTTGACCATCACAGCCTCCTTTTTATTTAATAATTAACGCCGACAACGACCGAATGCTCGCCGCTCACATCCACTTCAATAAGCGATTGCACCGAGATCCCCGTCGCCTCGAACACGCGCCTGGCTCCACCATAATTGCGTTTTTCCACCACACATAAGATGCCTGATACATCAGCCCCTGCTTTCCGCACTGCACAAACCAACCCCACCAATGTTCCGCCAGTGCTGATGAGATCGTCCACGATATAAACGTTATCGCCGGGCTCCACGCCGTTCAAAAAGAGGCTGCCGCCGGTATATTCGCAATCGAAATCAACCTTAACCTGTCCTTCAAGACCGGATGGGTACCAGCGGGCAATGCCGTATGACAGGCCTGAAAGCAGCGAAACGGCAGCCAATAAACCGCCTCCTTTGTCTTCCTCCCCCACCAGCTTGGTTCCCGGCGGAAATTGCGCCGCATCGCAGACTCGCCTGGCTGCTTCACGCAAGAGTTCAGCCGGGGTTGCCGGGATCTGTTCCGTCAGAGCATTCAACAAAAACCGCCGCCCCTGAATCTCCACCAAAGGCTGCCGATCAAAAGACGCCTTGAGGATGTCCTCTTGCCCACTCTCAGCCGGCGCCTGCACGCGAAGGCGATCGGCATAGGCGACAGCGTCAAAAAAGGTTTGGAGTCGCACAGGGTCCTTACGGCGCGCGGACCGAGAGACGCCAGAACAGACATCAATGGCCGTGGGGAAACAATGCTGAATCAGATGGCTGACATTGCCGGCATGCAGTCCACCCGCAACAATTACCGGCCGCGCAAATGTTTTGTTTTTCAACAAACTCCAATCGAATGGCTTTCCAGAACCGCCGCTCAGCCCCTCGACCTGTGTGTCCAATAGGTATGCACTAACCTGATAGTCGTTTATCCTGTCCAGAGCCAAAGTGCTTTCGAGATGGAAACTTTTAATGACCGGGACATCAAATGCCTGGCAATACTCATTCGTTTCGTCACCCTGAAGCTGAATCGCTGTCAGGCCGCAATAACATATAATGTTTTGCACCCATTCCCTGGGTTCATTGACAAACACGCCGACCACCTGAGTAAAAGGCGGCAATCGTTCAATGATCGAACGGGCTTCGTCGGGCGAAACCTGACGTGGACTTTGTGAAAAAATGAACCCCAATGCATTGGCCCCCGCGTTTAATGCCGCCAGAGCATCCTCAAGGTGCGTGATGCCGCAGACTTTCACTCTCGTTCTCATTCATCGTCTCCTTGAATCGTTTAAGAACCTGATACGCCCGCCCGTTATCCAATACTTGCCGCACGAGTTTCGCCGCCTCGCCAAAGGAGCGCGTCTTGCCGGCCAACACCAGCGCCGTCGCGGCGCTCACTATAGTCGCGTTGCGATAGGTCCCCCGCTCGCCGTTAAGCACTGCCAGGCAGATTTTCGCGTTACGCTCCGCAGACCCCCCTCGCAGCGCCCGTAATTCACAGGCAGGGACCTCAAAATCATCCGGCTGCACGGAAAACCGACCTATACAGCCATCACTTACACACAGGACCTGGGTTTCTCCCAGGCAACTGACTTCATCCAAATCTCCGGCACCATGTACGATAAAAGCCGTCACCTTGCCCAACCTCACCAGCGCCTCAGCCATGGGATACAAAAGCGAAGCATGCGCAACGCCTATCAGTTGGTGCGTCACGTTAGCAGGATGAACCAACGACCCACTCAGATTAAACAGGCTACGAACACCCAAAGCGCGCCGTACAGCAGTCAGCCGTTCAGGAAACGCATACCAAGACGAAGTAGAGAGAAACGCGAAGTTGCTCGTTGCCAACGATCGCCGCAGCCACGCTTCATCACCCTTGCGCGAAACATCAATGCCCAACGCCGACATCATGTCGCTGCTGCCGCTGACGCTGGTCACGCGACTATTGCCATGCTTGATCACTGGCACGCCAGTTGCGGCCACAACCAAGGCTGCCGTGGTGGAAATATTGAAGGTCCCGCTCCGGTCTCCTCCAGTACCACCGATATTCAACGTAAGCGGCAAACCGCTTACCAATGGCCGGCAACGTGCCGCTATTGCGTCAACCGCACCGGCGATCTCATCAGCGGACTCGCCCTTTTGTGCCATAGCGACGAGCAACGCGCCGATCTGCATATCATCCAATTGCTGTCCCAGCATGGCCTGGACCAGATCTCGGGTCTGTTCCCGGCTCAAGCTAAGCCGTTTTTCAACCAAGATTTGCAAGACGTTTCTGAATCGCTCTTCCAGCGGTTTTATCGACAGCGTTGCGTTCATGTTTCCTCCAATCCCACCCGCAAGAGATTCATAACCTCAGTCAAACTCTGAATACTGCCAAATACATAACCGATGTTCTCAAGCGCCGCCTCATGTCGCACTTGACGCGTCCCCGCGACGCACTCGCGCGGCACTATGACGCGATAATCTAATTGCATGGCGTCCTGAGCAGTCGCACGAACACAAACATCCGTGGCAACACCGGTCAGAACGACGGTATCTACTCCCATCCCACGCAGCAGAAGATCCAGGTCGGTGGCGAAGAACGCACTGTAACGGCGTTTGATTAATACCTGATCGCCAACCTGTGGAGATAAGTCTGCGATGATCTCAACGCCACGGCTCCCTTCGAGGCAATGAAGTGTCTCGCCGTAGTCAAGCTCCCGGCCGAAGTCCACACGGTTGACGCGGTGGCTTTCCTGGGTATAGATCACCGGGATGCCCGCACCGCGCGCAAAGCTCAACAAAACTTGAAGCGACGCGATAATCTCCCGCCCTCCTTCGCAAGGAACAGGACCATCTTCATCCAGAAAGTCGTATTGCATGTCGATCACCAAAACGGCAAATCGACGTGTCCGATTGGGGGGCTGAGTTGCTTTTTGACGTTGCATCTTTCTCTCCATGAATGACCGCACGGTGCCGATATTCGGTCTGGGTCAGGCGAAATACGTCGTGACGAGCTCTTGCAATGCGCGATGGCTTTCACGTACGGGTTTCAATTCATCCAAATGATCGAACCCCATGACATGCAACACACCGAATCCGCCAGACAGCGATTGCATTTCTTCTATGCGTTCACGTACCGTCTCCGGCGATCCAAGGAGCCAGCAATGCTTGGCGCAATACTCGACGGTGACTTCACTGTCGGGTACATCCGGGTGATGTTTGAACAAACCAAGCGCCTTGTTGCCGGCGATCATCGGCAAGTAATCCTCACGAAAGTAACGTCCCATTTCGCCTTCGACAGCAAGCCGCCATGCTTGCGCATCTGTGTCGGCGATCAGAATAGGACGACTGACACGCCATGTATCCCTGGCCGGAGGAACCCTTCCATTCAATGCGGCGCCCTCTTCAACAACTTGCCAATGGGTATGGAGATACTGCGGCGTAAAACAAAAGCTGATAGGGATCCAGCCATTACGACCGGCAATCTTTAACGTCGAGGATGAAGGTGAAAGGCCGGTCACGCCTACTGGCGGATGGGGTGATTGATAGGGCTTGAGGTGATAACCGGAGGTTTTATCCCACTGATCCGCCGGCCGACGCGCTGTCCAATACTTACCTTTAAATTCGAATGGCCCATCGCTATTCCAAAATCGCATCATGATCGCTATCGATTCTGCCGTCATCTCCCGATGCACACCCGACTTATGATCTATGTCGAACATGTCGAGATCCAACGTGGTACCGCTGGCGCCAATTCCCACCATTAATCGCCCCTTCGATATATGATCCAGCCAACAAATGCGATGAGCCAACTCGGCTGGATGATGAAACGGCAGCATAAAGGCGCCCGGCGCCAATTTTATGCGCTCAGTCTGCAAAATGGCTTGAGCGATGAGCAAATCTGGAGAAGGGCACGGTTCAGCCGGCATCGTATAATGCTCGCCAATCCAAGCCTCATCAAAACCGATTTTGTCCAAAAACCTAAAGGTATCAAGATCGTGGTAATGCCCATCGTGCAACGAGCGATAACGCGGATGTGCCGGCATTAAAAATGCGCCAAGTTTCATGTTCGATTATCTCCTTGAAGCGTAAAATCCCGATTAGCACGTGATATACGGCAAATTGACATTCAACCCATCAATTTCATTCAAATTAAAAATGAATTAATGCTTAGACATTATTAAGTCGTAAAATTAAACACCTGAAAAAGTTAACCACGAAAAGTTAAGATGATTATTGAACATTACTTTCCCCTTAAGTATATAGTTGTATAGACAAGGCAATGGCAACACGAAATTGCTTAATTTGTGATCAATAACAAATTCATAACAATTAGCCATGAAGAAAAAAAGACATTACTGGTTCAAAAAAAGAGGCAACGTGAAGTGTGCAAAAGTGAGACAAAAAATGGCCAACCTTACTGTTAAATAAAGAAAAAATAAACATCCCCGCGTGAATGATTGTGAGAAAGATGAAACATTTCTCCCAACTTGGTTTATTAACATAAGGAAACAACCAAATACAATAATTAGAATGACACGCATTTGTAGTTATATTCCAAGTGAATAATTAAACATAAATGCATTTTTAAATATGATGGATTATAGTTTCATTTACGCTTTACCCATTTTATTGAGAAAGGTATATTTACCAAACATCAATATAATAAATATCTCTGGAGAAATATCTTGCAAAATAAACTCACCATCCTCGCGGGCATAGCCACCATTATCGGCACCCTCTTCGCTGGTTATTCTGCCTTTTCATCTTCAACGGAAACACGCAGTCAGTTCGTTAATGGCAGCGCGAATACGACGATTGGTAGTAATAGCGGAAATATCACCATCACTAACACACCGGGTGAAAAGGCGCCTCAGCTAGTGCTGAAGCGGCCGATGCCTTTAATTGCTCAACCCAATATGGGTAACTTGTTGGAACCCACCAAACATATTTGCCAGCTCATCGCCGGCACACAGGTCGCATTGACAGGTAAAAGCGCTGCAATGGACATCGGCAATGCGGAATGGAAAGAAATCTCCATCATTACCGGCGAATGTGCCGGTCAGCGTGGCTGGATCACCTCAACGGCGCTCACCTACCAATAATCGAGTGATATTGCCCCCTTCATTCCGCTATCGGAGCCGACACTCACCGGGCCCGCAATACCCGATCGATCAATCCCCAGGCCGCCGCTTCGTCGGCGGTCATAAAGCGATCGCGATCCAACACCCGCTCCACTTCCTCTTCGTTCAGGCCGCAATGTTGGGCATACAGCCGGATCACCCGGTCTTTGGTGCGTTTCATTTCCTCTGCCTGGATCAGAATGTCGGACGCCTGCCCCTGAAAGCCGCCCAGCGGTTGGTGCACATGCAGGCTGGCGTTGGGCAGCGCCATGCGGTGCCCCGGTTCACCGGCCATCAGCAGGAACGACCCCATCGAGCGCGCGGTGCCCATGCACAGCGTATGCACCGGGGCGCGGATATACTGCATGGTGTCGTAAATCGCCAGCCCGCTGGTGATCGCCCCACCCGGCGAGTTGATGTACAGGTGAACCGGTTTTTCCGGGTTTTCCGCTTCCAGAAACAGCAGCTGGGCGCACAGCATTTCGGCCACGTCGTCGTTGACTTCGCCGTTGAGGAACACGATCCGATCGCGCAGCAGGCGCGAGTAAATGTCAAAGGAACGTTCTCCCCGGCTGGTCTGCTCCACCACCATCGGGACGAGCATCATCTTCTCACGCATCGGTGAACTCCTGGGTTGGCAACAAAGAGAAAGGTGTTTAACGCGTCAGGCGGCGCGCATTACCGTCGTCGGGCCATCGTTGGCGGCGTCGAGCTGGTGGATAATCCGCAGCAGGCTGCCGCCGCCGGCGTCCGGCACTATCTGCAGGGTGACGACGCTTTCGAGAAACGGCGGTTGGCCGTCGCGCAGGCGATAGCTCACCGCTTCGCCCGGCGTGGCGGCCAACGGTTCTGCCTGCGCCAGATCTCCCGTCGGCAGCCACTGCTCGCGCAATTCGGGCACGCTGAGCGCTCGCCACACTTTTTCCGGCGGCGCATCAAGCGAATATTCCAACACCAGCCGTTCCTGCGGCGGCGGCTCGGCCTGTTTGTTCATTGATCCATGTCCTTCAGCAAGGTTTGCAGCGCGTCGATGCGCGCCGGCCAGTAAGCACGGTACTTCGCCAGCCACTGCGCGATCTGCGCCAGCCCCTCCGGGTCGACCTGGTAATTGACGAAGCGCCCCTGTTTCGCCTCGCGCACCAGTCCGGCATTGCGCAGCACCGCCAGGTGTTGCGACATCGCCGACTGGCTGATGGTCAGCCCTTCGCGCAGCGCGCTGGCGTTCATGCTGCCGGCGGCGAGTTTGTCGAAGATGCAGCGGCGGGTCGGATCGGCCAACGCCTTGAAGATGTCATTTTCGTTCATACAAACACATTAGTATTCACTTATGTATTATGCAACCGAGCAAGGCATTTTTTGCTGCAAAAGAAACTCCGCGCCGCAGCGCGGAGTGAATGGACGAGGCATGATCGCGCTTATGAACGGATCGGGATCACCAGCACGTCGATATTCAACTGGTTGATGGCGTTGCGGGTGGAAGAAAACAGATTGCTCCACAGATCGTGGTGATGGCCGAACACCAGCAGATCGATGTCTTTATCCACGATCGCCGTGCGCAGTTCGTCAACGAAGCCGCCGCGCCCGATAATCACTTCCGCGATCGGGTAATTGACGTTTTGCGTGGTGGGTTCCAGCTCTTTGCGGATCTTCTCTTCGAACGGCACGCCGTCGTCGCTGCGCTCAGAAAAGCCGATCGCCGCGTGGTAGGTGTCGTAGTGAACGTCCACATAGATCAGCGAGAGTTTGGCCTTCAGCGCTTCCGCCAGCAGCACCCCCTTTTCGACCAGCCGTTTGCCGTCATCGCTCAGATCGGTGGCGATGACAATATGGTGGTAACACATAGCGCCTCCTGTCATGGACTCGGTAGAGCCGAGGCTCCGATATCACGCCGGGGTCATATCGTTATGGTTAATTTTAGTTCAGAAATGGCGCTCGTGGCGGGAGGTGATGCGGTGGGAAAGCCCCGTTGCCGGGGCTGAAAGCAGAAATTACTTCTCGCGCTGCGCCTCAAACCAGACGTTGCACAACGACAGGATCAGCGTGTTGGCGTCTTTCACCAGCACGTTGTCGCCGGGCACCCCTTCGGTGCCTTGATCGGTGATGCCTTTGATGGCGGTATCGGCATGCTGAATGGCCACGCGCTCGACCGACGGCGTGCTGATGCCCAGCATCGGGAAATCGATGTAGGAACTGCTGCCGGCGTTGTCCTCGACAAACTCCTGCGCCTCTACGGTGCTGACGGTAGCCCCCTCGCTTTTCAGCGCCGTGCCGTTCCAGCTGAACGCATCCGCTTTATAGCTGATCTTGCCGCCGATCAGGCTCTGCGCCTGCTGCTGATCCCAGCAGCCGGTGGTTTGGGTCGGCACGATTTTGCTGACGCGCCAGTTGCCCAGCAGCTGTTTAGGGATCGGCCCGGTATCGCTCTCCGCCGCCCGAACCTGAGTCGCCGAGACGCAGGCCAACACCACCAGCGGCAGCAGCGCCTTGCTCCAAGTGTTCAATCGCATTGTCTTTTCCTTCGTTTCAGTACCCAGTCTGCCCTCGCGGGCCAGCGGCTATCATAATAAGCCCGCCGATTCGCCGTCAAAGCAATCCGCATCGCGCCGGGCGGCGGCTACTCATAGCCAATCGCTATTAGTCATAGTGAATCAGTATTTTGTTTTAGCTCAGCGATTACCTACAGTCACTGCCACTATTCTTCCCGCCTAAATTAGCAGGCAATGTTGACAAGGACCCTGGGGAAATGACATTTACGCTGAAAAACCTCACGCTGGCGCTGGCCGCCGCCGGCACGCTGTTGCTGACCGCCTGCGGCCCGACCGCACAGGACGATCACCACATCAAGGTCGGCATCAGCGCCGGCATCGATCAGTCGCTGTGGGCGGTGGTGCAGAAAGTGGCCAAGCAGAAATACGATCTGGACGTGGAGGTGGTGACCTTCAACGATTACGTGCTGCCGAACGAAGCGCTGAACAACGGCGATCTGGACGTCAACGCCTTCCAACACAAGCCGTATCTGGACAAACAGATGCAGGAGCGCGGCTACAAGCTGGCGGCGGTAGGCAACACCTTCGTCTACCCGATCGCCGGCTATTCGAAGAAAATCACCGCGCTCAGCCAACTGCCGGACGGCGCGCAGGTGGCGGTGCCGAACGATCCGACCAACCTGGGCCGCTCGCTGCTGCTGTTGCAAAAACAGGGGCTGATTACGCTGAAAGACGGCGTCGGCCTGCTGCCGACCGCGCTGGACATCGTCAGCAACCCGAAAAAGCTGAAAATCGTCGAGATTGAAGCGCCGCAGCTGCCGCGCGCGCTGGACGACCAGCAGGTGACGCTGGCGATCATCAACACCAACTATTCCAGCCAGATCGGTCTGTCGCCGGCGAAGGACGGGCTGTTTGTCGAGGACAAAAACTCGCCTTACGTCAACATCTTCGCCAGCCGCATCGACAACAAAGACAGCGAGAAAGTGAAGGATCTGGTCAAGGCCTATCAGACCGATGAAGTGGCGGCCAGCGCCGCCGAAATCTACAAGGGCGACGCCGTCAAAGGCTGGTAACGCCGCGCGTAGGGCCCGTGGCGCCTGGCCACGGGCGAAGACAGCCTCAGCCGCGCTGGATGGAAACGCCGCCGTCCACCAGCATTGCGGTGCCGGTGACGAACGAGGAAGCGTCAGACGCCAAATACAGCGCCGCCTGCGCGATCTCCTCCGGCATCGCCAACCGCTTCAGCGCGTGCAGCTGGGCCACCTGCGCCAATGCTTCCGGGGTATTGCTCATCTGCCGCCCCATCGCCGTGTCGGTGCCCCCCGGCAGCAGCGCATTCACCCGAATGCCGTGTCCGCCAAATTCCACCGCCAGCGCCTGCGTCAGGCCGATCAGCCCCGATTTGCTGGCCGCATAGGCCGCCGTACCGGGAAACGCCGCGGTGTGGCCGACGAACGTGGAGGTGAAGATCACCGAACCCGCGCCGCGCGCCTGCATGGCGGGGATTTGATATTTGGCGCTGTAGTAAGCGCTGGACAGGTTGGTTTCCAGCACATCGCGCCATTCTGACGCGCTGAGCGCCAGCGACGGCCCCAGCGGCCCCAACGTGCCGGCGTTGTTGAAGGCGATATCCAGCCCGCCGAATTCATCGACGGCCGTCGCCGTCAACCGTTCGGCGAAGGCTTCGTCGCACACGTCACCGGCTACCGCCAACGCCCGGCCGCCCTCGCGCCGAATGTCCTCCACCAGTTCAGCCAGCAGCCGCTCGCGCCGGGCGCCCAACACCAGCGTCGCCCCCTGCCGGGCGAACAACAGCGCCGCCGCCCGCCCGATCCCCGAACTGGCGCCGCCAATCACCGCCACCTTACCGTTCAATGCGTTCATCTCTTATCCTCACACCGTAAAAGAGCCTCAGTGTGACGCAACATCCGGCGCAGCGCTGGCCGCAAGCGGACATGCAATTGGCGCCATGAAAAAGGCGCTGCAAGCAGCGCCCCGGCAACGCGGATCCGACGGCGAACTCACGGTTTGGCCGCGTATTTCTCCTGATTGGCCGGCGTCACCAACTCGAACGGGATCCAGTAATACGGCTCAAGCTTTTCGCCGTTGATCATGCGCTGCGCCACATCGACCGACGCCTTGCCCTGGCCGACCGCATCCTGGAACACCGTGATCTGCATCTTGCCGGAGGCCAGCGCCTTGAGGCCGTCGGGCGTGGCGTCGATGCCGCCGATCAGCACGTTCTTGTCCGCTTTGGCGGCCTGCTGCAGCGCCATGATCGCGCCGATCGCCATCTCGTCATTGTTGGCGGCGACGATGTCGATCGTTTCGCCGTTGGTCAGCCAGTTCATCATCAGGTCCATACCTTCACTGCGTGAATAGTTGGCGCTCTGTTTCTGCACCACCTTCATCTTCGGGTATTTGGCCACCACCTGCTCCACGTCTTTGGTGCGCTGCAGCGCGCCGGCGTCGGTCAGGTTGCCGATCATCACCGCCACATTGCCCTGATAGTTGGCCAGCCGCGCCAGTTCTTCCATCTGCAACGTGCCGGACTCCCGCTCGTCGGAACCGACGAACACCACTCCCTGCGGCAGCCTGGCGTCGCCCGGCGTGCGGTTCACGTACACCAGCGGCACGCCGGCGGCCTGCACCATTTTGGTCATCACCGGCGTGCTGGCCGAGTTGACCGGATCGACGATAATCGCGTCCACCCCGGCGCTGATAAAGCTCTGCACCTGATCGGTCTGGCGGCCGACGTCGCCGCGCGCGTCCTCGAACTGCACGGTAATGCCGCGCGCTTTGGCCTCCTTGTCGATCGCCTGGCGGATAATGGTGAGGAAGTTCTGGTCGAAATAGGCCATCGATACGCCGATGGTTTGCGCCCATGCCGGCGCAGAAGCGCACAGCGCCGCCGCCAGCCACAGCCCTTTCAGAAAGTTCATGATGTGTCCCCCCGGGTAAAAAAACGCCGCCGGCCAACCTTGGCGCCGGCGGCAATTCACGGCAATCAGTGTTTTTTGCGGTTGCGACGCATGTCGATCGACACGGCGGCGACGATAATCACGCCTTTGATGATGTCCTGAATGTAAGAATCGACGCCGATAAAGGTGAAGCCGCTTTTGATAAGGCCGAGGATCACCGCGCCGATCAGCGTGCCGGTAATGCGCCCGACGCCGCCCATCAGGCTACTGCCGCCGATCACCGCCGCGGCGATGGCGTCCAACTCATAGGACATGCCCATGCTCGACTGGCCGCTGCTGACGCGCGCCGCCAGCACCACGCCCGCCAGCCCCGCCAACCCGCCGGCGATGGTGTAAACCGTCACCAGGTACTTATTGACGTTGATGCCGGAAACCCGCGCCGAGGTCATGTTGCCGCCGATGGCGTAGATGTATTTGCCGTAGCGGGTATGCTTCAGCGCGATGTGGAAGATCACCGCGATCACCAGGAAGATGATCACCGGCATCGCGCCCTGGCCGATCGCCGTGAAGCCATCCGACAGGAAGCTGACCGGGTTGCCCTTGGTGTAGTACTGCGCCAGACCGCGCGCCGATACCATCATCCCCAGCGTGGCGATGAACGGCGGAATGCCGGTGCGGGTGATCAGAAAGCCGTTGATAAAGCCGCAGACAATGCCCACCCCGATCCCCGCGCCGATCGGGATCGCCGCCGGCAGATCGAGCAGCCCCGGATACATCGGCGAAATGCTGTCCGAGGTCTGCGCCAGGCTGGCCGCCACCACCGCGGTCAACGCAATCAGCGAACCGGATGAGAGATCGATGCCGGTGGTGATGATGACCTGGGTGACGCCCACCGCGATGATGCCGATGATCGCCACCTGCAGCACGATCAGCAGCAGGCGGTTCGGGTTAAGCAGGAACGACTGATCGCGCATGTACCAGCCGAGGATTTCGAAGATCAGCGCAATGCCGAGCATCACGATGAAAATACCGGTGTCTTTCGGCATTTTGCCGCTCAGCCCGGAGAACAGCGATCCCTTGCCCGTTGAATCGGCGGAGAGCGGCTTCTCAATCTTTACGTTACTCATGATGTTCACCCTTCGTTATTCTGAGGCCAGCGCCAGGATCTTTTCCTGGTCCGCGTCGTCTTTGTCCAAAATGCCGGTGATGCGGCCGCCGTGCATCACCATCACCCGATCGCTCATGCCGAGGATCTCCGGCAGCTCGGAAGACACCAGAATGATGGCGACGCCGCGGTTGGCCAGCTCGCTGATCAGGCGGTAGATTTCCGCTTTGGCTCCCACGTCGATGCCGCGCGTCGGTTCGTCGAGTATCAGGATTTTCGGCTGCGCCAGCAGCCAACGCGCGATCAGCACCTTCTGCTGGTTGCCGCCGCTGAGGTTATTGATGATCTGATCCATGGTCGGCGTTTTGATGTTGAGCTTCTTGATCTGCGCCATGCAGTCTTTGGCCATCTGCACATGGCTGACGAAGCCGTTCTTGCCGATGTATTCCGACAGGTTGACGATGCTCATGTTTTCGACCACCGACAGCACCAGAAACAGGCCGGACTTCTTGCGATCTTCGGTGAGAAACGCCAGCCCGCTCTCGATCGCCTTCGCCGGGGAATCCACCTTCACCGCCTGGCCTTCGATAAAGATCTCGCCGCCGTCCGCCGGGTGCATGCCGAACAGGCTTTCCATCACTTCGCTGCGTCCGGCGCCCACCAACCCGGCGACGCCGAGGATCTCGCCGCGTTTGACGCTGAACGAGACGTCGTGGAACCAGCCGCTGCGGCGCAACCCGGCCACCCGCAGCACTTCCTCGCCGATGTTGTTGTTGAATTTGGGGAACATCTGCGTCAGCTCGCGCCCCACCATCATGGTGATCAGCGACTGTTTGGTCAGATTTTCGGTTTTGTCGCAGGCGATGAAGGTGCCGTCGCGGAAAATGCTCACTTCGTCGGTGATGGCGAAGATTTCGTCCATCTTGTGGCTGATGTAAATGATGCCCTTGCCCTGCTCGCGCAGCTCGCGAATGATGGCGAACAGGTGCACCACTTCACCTTCGGTCAGCGCCGAGGTCGGCTCATCCATGATCAGCACGTCGGCGTTGTAGGATACGGCCTTGGCGATCTCCACCATCTGCTGGCTGGCTATGCTCAGTTCGCCCACCAGCGTTTCCGGCCGCAGTTTGATGTTCAGCCGCGCCAGCAGCTCGCGGGTTTGTTCATTCAGCTGTTCGTGGTTGACGAACCCCAGCCGCGCCGGCTCACGCCCCAGCCAGATGTTTTCCGCCACCGTCATGTAGGGCACCAGGTTCAGCTCCTGGTGAATCATGGAAATGCCCGAATGCAGCGCCTGCAGCGTGTCGCTGAAGGTCACCGGCCGGCCTTTGATTTTGATCGAGCCCTCATCCGGGTGATAGATGCCGATCAGGCATTTCATCAGCGTCGACTTGCCCGCGCCGTTTTCGCCCATCAGCGCATGCACGCTGCCGGGTTTGATTTTAATCGAGACCTTATCCAGCGCTTTGACGCCGGGGAACTGCTTGCTGATGCCTTCGGCCTCAAGAACATAAGGGTACATACCGCTTACCTCCGCACTGACCCACGTTTTCTGCCGCGGGCGCTCAGGTGGAGCGCCCGCGGCAGGCTTCAAGGCTTATTTTTTGTTTTTATCGGCGAATTGCTGGTAATTGGCCTGGGTGATCAACTGATAAGGGATCAGCACGTTGCTCTCCACCTTCTCGCCTTTCACCAGTTGAACGGCGGTTTGCACCGCGCCTTCGCCCTGGCCTTTGGCGTCCTGGAACACGCTCAGCGCCAGATCGCCTTTTCTGATGAATTCCAGCGCATCGGGCGTGCCATCCACGCCGGCCACCCGCACGCCGGACTTTTTAGCCTGCTTGAGCGCCAGGATGGCGCCGATGGCCATTTCATCGTTGTTGGAGGCGATGGCGTCGATCTGCTGGCCGGTCAACACCCAGTCAGTGGTGATATCCACCGCATCTTTACGCGTCCACTTGGCGGTTTGCTTATCGACAATCTTGATGCCGGGATAGTTGGCCGCCACCTCTTCCACGCCGCGGGTGCGGTCGCGGGTCGATTCATTCGACAGTTCCCCCATCAGGATCATCACGTTGCCCTTGCCGTTCATCAGCTTGGCCAACGCTTCCATCTGCAGTTTGCCGGCCAGCTTGGAATCGGAGCCGACGTAGGCCATGCCGGCCGGGAGCGTCACTTCCGGCTTGCGGTTGACGAACACCAGCGGGATTTTGGCGTTCTCGGCCAATTTGATCATCGGCTTGACGCCCTGAGTATCCACCGGGTTGAGGATGATGGCGTCGACGCCCTGGCTGACGAAGTTTTCGATTTGTTGAATTTGCTGCGCGATGTCGCCCTTGGCGTCTTCGAACTGGCCGCTGACGTTGCCGTCGGCTTTCATTTTGTTTTGCATCGACTGGCGCAGAATGGTGAGGAAGTTGTCATCGAAGTAAGCCATGGAAACGCCGATCTTGATGTCTTTCGCCAACACGCTGGCCGGCAGCATGCACATCAGTACGGAGGCGGCGATCAGTTTCTTCAGCTTCATGTTCGTTACCCTTTAATCGTTAGAATGAAGTGGTCTGTTGATTGACAGCTAATGAAAGATATTTTTTACATTCAAACAACATTACGGTCGGTGTTATCCCTTTGATACGGCGAAATTACCGCGTTATCCCCGTATTAAGGCCGTGAACAAAATGGTGATCGATATCTCAAAACAGATTAAAAACAATCAATTGAAATAAACCCCTGGCAGAGCAAGCCGCGTCTTCGCCGCTTTTTTAAATGTTTATTTCATAATTGAGGTTATTGAAACTTTTTAACCCAAACAAGCGAAACATGCGTTTTGGAATGGCTTATTAACAAAAACATGACACGGATCTAACAAATGCAGTGAAAGCCATCGGGTAACGCGCCCCGCGCGTGCGCCACGCCGGGCGTCGGCAAAAACTGCGAGCGGGCGCGCAGTTTGCGGTTTCCGCGTTTCCCGACCATCCTTACTCGGCAATAATGGACATATCCCTATCTCAGGAGGACCTGACATGCAGCTCAGCAGTAAGGTGCGGATGAACCGCCTGTTCAATAACGGCAAGTGCCTGGATGTGGCGATCGATCACGGCATCGCCAACGAACCGGATTTCTTAATCGGTCTGGAAGATATCGAACGGGTGATGGGCAACCTGATCGCCGCGCGCCCCGACGCCATTCAGGTCAACTACGGCCAGGCGGAGCTGCTGCAGCGCGCGCCGCAGCGCGAAAAGCCGGCGCTGGTGATGCGCACCGACGTCGGCAACGCCTATAACGCAGCACGCCACCGTGAGATGTGGGCGGTGTTGCACAACCCGGAAGCGCCGATCCTCGCCGCGCTGCAAATGGACGCCGCCGCGGTGGTGGTCAATCTGTATATGATCCCGGATGAACCCGGCATTTTCCGCCAGTGCGTAGAGAACATCGGCCGCCTGCGCCACGCCTGCGATCGCTACGCCATGCCGCTGATGATCGAACCGCTGGTGATGGCCCCGGCCGGCCAGGGCGCCGCCTACGGGTCGCTCGGCGACGTGGAAAAGATCGTGCCGCTGGTGCGGCTGGCGCGCGAACTGGGCGCCGACATCATCAAGGCCGACCCGACCGAACGGGTGGAAGATTTCCACCGCGTGGTGGAAGCGGCGCGCTGCCCGACGCTGGTGCGCGGCGGCGGCAAGGGGGAGCTGGGCCCGGTGCTGGAGAAATCCGCGGCGCTGATGGCCCAGGGCGCGTCCGGCATGGTCTATGGCCGCAACGTGTATCAACACAGCAATCCGTCGCAGATGGTGCGCGCCCTGATGGCGATCATCCATCAAGGCGCCAGCGGCCAACAGGCGCTGGAGATCTACCACCAGCAGTGACCCGCTTTTGTAACTAAAATAACCCCTTCGCGACCCGGCAGCATGCTATAACCTGCTGCCGGTAACTGCAGCTTGCCTCATTCCTCGCTAGAATACGCCGTGATATCGCCATTCGGAGAACCGCCATGCCAAAACAACGGGTGCCGCTCAAGCTGAGCACCTCCATCACGCTGATGGTGTCCGCCATCATCGCTTCGGTGCTGCTGGTGGTGTTCGCGCTGTTTTTCGTGCAGATGAGCCGCGAAGGGCAAGAGCAGCTGCAGCAAAAAGCCATCGCTATCGCCAACACGCTGGCGCTCTCGAGCACCGTGATAGACGGCCTGCAGCGACGCGATCAAAGCGGCGCCGTGCAGCGCTTCGCCGAGCAGGTGCGCCATCAAAACGAGCTGCTGTTCGTGGTGGTGGTGGATATGCAGGGCATCCGCTATTCGCATCCCAAACCCTGGCTGATCGGCAAACATTTCATCGGCGAAGATCTGGCGCCGGCGCTGCAGGGCAACGTCAACAGCGCCATCAACCGCGGCACGCTGGCCCCGGCGCTGCGGGTGTTCGTGCCGGTGTATGACGAGCAGCGGCGGCAAATCGGCGTGGTGGCGCTCGGCATCGCGCTGGACACCGTGCAGCGGGTGGTGGCGGAAAGCCGCTGGATCATCTATTGGACCATCGCCTTCGCCGCGCTGGTCGGCAGCTTGGGCACTTTTTTCCTGGTCTCCGCGCTCAAACGCATCATGCTGGGTTTCGAGCCTTACGAAATCTCCACCCTGTTCGAGCAGCGCAACGCCATGCTGCAGTCGATTAAAGAAGGCGTGATCGCGGTCGATAATGATTCCCGCATCACCATCGTCAACGACGAGGCCAAGCGCCTGCTGCGCCAGAGCGGCCCGGTGGAAAACCTGCTGCTGGACGCCGCCAGCAAGCATTGGCCGGCGCAGCTGCATCTGGCGGAAGTGCTGGCCAGCGGCAAGCCGCTGCGCGATCGACAGATCAGCTTCAACGGCAGCGAACTGCTGACCAATACCGTGCCGGTGATCGTCAACGGCCAGGTGACCGGCGCCATCGCCACCTTCCGCGACAAGACCGAGGTCAGCCGGCTGCTGCAGCGCCTGAGCGGCATGGCGCACTACGCCGATGCCCTGCGGGTGCAGTCGCACGAATTTATGAACAAGCTGCACGTGATACTCGGCATGCTGCACATGAAGGCTTATCAGCAGTTGGAAAACTACATCATCAATACCGCCAGCAACTACCAGGAAGAGATCGGCGCGCTGCTGCGCAAGATCCACTCGCCGGAAGTGGCGGGCTTCTTCATCGGCAAGATCAGCCGCGCCCACGAAGCCGGCATCGAACTGACCATCGAGGAAACCAGCCTGCTGCCGGAAACCGACGACGCGGAAACCACGCACGTGCTGATCAGCGTGCTCGGCAACCTGATCGAAAACGCCATCGACGCCATCGATGGCGTTGAAGGCCACGAGATCGGCCTGAGCTTCCATCACCACGACGATCAATTACACTGTATCGTCAGCGACGACGGCCCCGGCATCGATCCGGAGATCGCCGCGCACATCTTTGAACACGGATTTTCCACCAAGGGAACGGGACGCGGCATCGGCCTGGCGCTGATCCGCAGCCATCTGGAGAAACTGGGCGGCGGCATCGATTTCGAGTCCGAACCGGGCGAGCTGACCCAATTTTTCGTGCACCTTCCCTATCAGGCCAAGAGCGGAACCCATGATTAACGTACTGATTGTCGACGACGACCCGATGGTGGCGGAGCTGAACAAATATTACCTGAGCCAGATCGGCGGTTTTCACTGCCAGGCGACGGTCGCCACCCTGGGCCAGGCGCGCGCCCTGCTGGCCGACGCCAGCGTCAGCATCGATCTGGTGCTGCTGGATATCTACATGCAGCAGGAGAACGGGCTGGATCTGCTGCCCGGCCTGCGCGAGCTCGGCGAGAAGACCGATGTGATCATCATCTCTTCCGCCAGCGATGTGAACACAGTGCAAAAGGCGCTGCACTACGGCGTGGTGGATTACCTGATCAAACCGTTCCAGTTCAGCCGCTTCAAGGAGGCGCTCAGCCACTATCGGCAACAGTCGCAGCTGCTGGCGCAGCGCGAGTTCTCGCAGGCCGACGTCGACAGCCTGCTGCGCCGCCAGCCCGGCGGCCAGGAGAGCAAAAAGCTGCCGAAGGGCCTGACCAGCATCACCCTGAGCACGGTCTGCGAGTGGATAGAACAGCAGCACGACAGCGAATTCTCCACCGACAACCTGGCCAACGCCATCGGCATTTCGCGGGTGTCCTGCCGCAAGTACCTCATCTACCTGGCGGAAAGCGGCATTCTCGGCACCCGCATTCTGTACGGCGCGACGGGCCGCCCGGTCTATCTGTATCAACTGAAGCCGGACGCGATCGCCATGCTGAAAGAGCATTGCCGCCCGGCATAAACGACGCCGGGCGCAGAAAGCGCCCGGACGTTGAAAGCTAGAAGTTGTACATGTAACACCTCGCCTCGCGGTGAGGATCTTTCGAGTGTATCCGCAGGCAGCGCCGCTTTTTCTGCTGCTGCTCCAGCTGACGCTGCTGCCGCTTGGCGGCTTCTGCGGCCTCGCGCTGCTGCTCACGCGCGATCGCTTGCTCATTGGCCTGCGTCAGGCTGTCGACATTCCACACCTTGTGGCGCAGCGCGCTGCGTTTTTTCTGGTACTCCTCGGGGACTTTATTGTCCTTCGGCGGCGCCGCGTGGTATTCCAAATCCACCCGCGCCTGCGCAAAGCAGGCGCAACACAGGGCCACGCCGGCCAACACTAGCCTCTTCATCGATAAACTCCTGACAAATCCCTGTTCTCATCTTTAGCAATTCAGCGGCCGGCCATTCAGCCAGGCGCGGCAATAAACGCCGACAAACGGCCGATGCGGCCCCGTCAGAGACGTCCGCCGCAGACGCAGCGACAGGCAACGGACGATATCGGCACCCTGCTCACAGGCCGTTCGGGCGCTCTGATGCCCCTGCGCGGAAGGTCTCGCCGCTTCCTGCGTTTGCAACCGGATTTCCAACGCTTCCCGCTCCGCACGCAGCAGCGCCAGCTGCATGCGCTCCGCCTGAATCTGTTCAGCCAACCAAATATGCTGCAACAAGCCATCCAGCCGCGCCGGACACCCCGCCGCAGAGGGACTTTCCGTCGAGGCGCCGGGCGAGGAATGGCGATCGATGAACGCCTGACTGCAAAATGAGGCCAGCAGCGCCAGCGCCGCAGCGATTAACGAAGGTAGTTTCAATACACAAGCTCCATGAATAAGCCGACTGGGGCGCGCCGCGAAAAACGACGCAGAGAACCGTTCAACAGCCGTTGAGTGAAGACACCTGAGGCTCCGCGGGATCGGGCGCATGTTGCCCTCCCGTCGCCGGCGCTTTCGCGTTTTCGGCATCGCATTCCGCCAGACGCGCCAGGGTTTCGGCCTCATTCTCCGTGGGCGGGGTCGGCTCAGCCATCTCTTGTCGCAGGCCATGCGCCAGCTCTTTCAATTTCTTCTGAAACAGCACGGGAGAAATTCCCTCGCATTGCCGATCGTAACGGGCCGCATTTGCTTGCAGACTCAACAACGACATTATCAACATGGCGACAATACGCTTTGCCATTGAAAACTCCTGTAAGGATGTCTGGGTATGTTGATATATATTCAACAAGCAGAGATTCATCGTTTAAAGATAAATAATGCATCGGAAAAACAGAGTAGCGAATTAATAATAAACCGTTCCACAATATCTTTGAGATAACGTCTGCCGCCCCGCCGAATAAAGAGCGGCGGTTAGCGCCCCCCTATTTTCGACCAGTCCAGCGTACCGCCGATACCGACCCGGCCTTCATTCAGCACGGCAGCGGCGGATTCGCCGGCGATAATGCGCTGTTTCTGTTCTCGCGTTGCGGGCTGCGGTGTTCCCCAATTCCCCCAGTGAGTGGAGGAGGATGAGGATGAAACAGTGGGGTGAATGGCACTGCATCCGTTTAATACAAGACACAATGCCAGAAGAGAATTACGCCATGTCATACTATTTCCCTTAAAATAACGCTATTGGTAGTGACGGTAAATGAAAAACGAGTTTATTTAGTTTAATAACTTTCGCCGCATGCAATCGCCTGCGACAAAAAGAATACGCAAGTGTTAATCACCCGTTATTTTAATTAACCTGAATCAAACAAATATCGTTCAATAAGACAACGCTAATCGCAGAAATGGGCCAGCAGGCTCAGCGCACTTCCGAGTGCGCTGGGATCTTACTCTTCGCCGTCCGGCTGCCAGGCCAGCAGATCGCCAGGCTGGCAGTCGAGAATGCGGCAGATCTTGTCCAGCGTTTCCAGCCTGACTCCCTTGACCTTGCCGTTTTTCAACAGAGACAGGTTTTGCTCGGTGATCCCCACCTGCTCCGCCAGCTCCTTTGAACGCATCTTCCTTTTGGCCAACATGACATCAAGACTTACGATTATTGCCACTCTATTCTCACACGAAAGAAAGCTGTTCTTCATTCAGCCGCAACGCTTCCAGAAATACCCGGCTAAATACCAGGATTGCGCAGCCTACGATCAGCGAGCGCACCGACTCGCTATTGACGCCATAATAAAGGATAAACAGCATTTTTTCATCGGCGGTCAATACCATCACCTGCAGCAGACCGGCTAACGACGGGAACAACACATCGACGATCAGCAAGATGCCAATGATCTGCAACAGCACCATATTGTTGCGATGCCACACGTTGCCGCGGAAGAATTGATAAAACAGCCCGGCGCCGCACAGCAGCGCGCTGTAATAGGGCAAATAACCGAGCATGTCGATAACCAGCGTGGCGAACAGCGCCCAGCGTTGCTGCGGGATCGCGTAGGCGAGTAGCTCCGGGTAATATTCCCGGTAAGAGGCGACGATATCGCGATAGGCTACGCCCTGCAGCCAGTCCCGCACGATGATGAACATCTCAACGCAGGTGCTGACGATCAGCATCGCCATAATGAGCAAACACAGACAACGCACATACAGCGGCAGATGGATCCTTGGCGCAGCGCCCATAATTTTCTATCCCTTAATCAACAGCAATAAATTATCGTAAAACGATAATTTATTGCTGTCAATGATCAAGTGGACTGATGAGTCAGGCGGTGGTCGCCAACGCGCGCACAATAAAAAAGGCCGGGCTAACCCGACCTTGTTTGACCGCTCGACGCGCTTAGACCAGTTCGATCACGTCGAAGTTGGCTTCGCCGCTCAGATCGGCATCGTAATCAACGCCCTGCAGACCGAAGCCGAACAGGCGCAGGAATTCCGCCTTGTAGCCCTGGTAATCCGTCAGTTCGTTGATGTTGCTGTCGTTCAGCTGCTTCCAGATTTCACGGCAGGTTTCCTGCACTTCGTCACGCAGTTCCCAGTCATCCAGGCGCAGACGGTGTTTCTCGTCGGTATCCGGCGCCGCACCGCTGTAAAGCTTGGTGGCGAACAGACGCTGGATCTGCTCGATGCAGCCTTCGTGAATGCCCTGCTCCTTCATGATCTTGAACACGATGGAGATATACAGCGGCATCACCGGAATGGCGGAAGAAGCCTGCGTCACCACCGACTTGAGCACCGCAACGTAAGCCGCGCCGCCTTTGGCCTGCAGCTTCTGGTTGATGGCGTGCGCCGCGCGATCCAGATCTTCTTTCGCCTTGCCCAGCGTACCGTGCCAATAGATTGGCCAGGTCAGATCGGTACCGATGTAGGAGTAAGCGACAGACTGCGCGTTATCCGCCAGCACGCCCGCTTCGTCCAGCGCGTCCATCCACAGCTGCCAGTCCTGGCCGCCCATCACCTTCACGGTGTCGGCGATTTCTTGCTCGTTGGCCGGCTCGACCACGGCCTCAACCAGCACGTCTTTGTTGGTGTCCAGCGCGACGGATTTGTACGGCTCGCCGATCGGCTTCAGTGCGGAACGCACCACTTCGCCGGTTTCCGGCATCTTACGCACCGGCGAAGCCAGCGAGTAAACCACCAGGTCAACCTGACCCAGGTCTTTCTTGATCAGATCGATAACGGTCTGACGGCACTCGTTGGAAAATGCGTCGCCGTTGATGCTTTTCGCGTACAGGCCTTCTTCTTTAGCTGCCTTGTCGAAACCGGCGGAGTTGTACCAACCGGCGGAACCGGTTTTGCCTTCGCTGCCAGGCTTCTCGAAAAATACGCCGATGGTGGCCGCACCGCTGCCGAAAGCGGCATTGATGCGCGAGGCCAGACCGTAACCGGTGGATGCACCAATGACCAGCACCTTTTTAGGCCCGTTTTTCAGTTCGCCGCGCGACTTAACGTAGGCGATTTGCTCACGGACGTTGGCTTCACAGCCTGCCGGGTGAGCGGTGGTGCAGATAAAACCACGAATTTTAGGTTTGATAATCATAGTAATTTTTTCTTGGTAGCTAAAAACCGAAGGACAATATACCTGATTTTCTCGATATACTTAAGAAAGTGCGAAAACAAGCGCAGTGAACAGACCAGTTTAGTCGAGGGATCAGGGTTGCCCAACTCCGCATCGTGATGCCTCCACGCGCCACGCTTCGCACCCTCAGCGCGTTCAAGCCTTCCCTCTTAAAATCAGCAAAAGTTGATCATGCTTCTGGCGTTGCGTTATGGTGTGGCTGTTTTTCGGTCGAAATCCAGGGAGGAACAAAGAAAAATGGATAATCCACTGTTACTAAAGGAACGTTTAAATACCTACTCGCAAACGATGGCTCGTCAACAAGGACGTATGCTTTTAGAACTCTCAGAGCGCGTTAATAGGGACTTTTTAAAAGATCGGACAGTCGGTAATGCCTTCAGACATGAGATGCACTGCTTTGTGAATGATAAATTGCAAAAATGCCAACAAGTAGGTGAAGCGGCGAATGTTGCAATGAGAGAAATGAAGCAAGAATATCAATCGCTTTCTGAGCAAGATCGCTTATTGCGAACTGACGCCGTGACACCTTATGCCGTAATGAGAAAGAAAGTCAGTCATGACGCCGTAGTGACCTACGTGTTAGCCGGCGTTGGCTTCCTCTCGGGAATAGCACAAATTTTACTCGGCGTGGGCTTGGATTGGACTGGCGTCGGAGCCATTCCAGGAACGTTACTTTTAATCAATGGCATCAATAATGTCTACGAAAACGGTTATACGCTGTTATTTGGCAAGAATACTATTGGTCCAGGCCGAATGATGTACCGTTCTGCGGCTTCAACGCTAGGCTATTCCCATTCAGCAGCAGACATGGCGTTAGGTGGCGTAGACTTACTGTTATCAGGCTATGGTTTACTAAAACTGTCGCTGAAACCCGAAGCCTGGCGATTATTTCGTTACATCAATACAGACTATATTCGCGGTTGGAGGAACATGGGAAGAGCCAGCTTGATGCTTGAAGGTGGCGCAGATGTCTCAACCATTAATTCCATTTATAAAAGCAGCCAGGAACAGTGATGGAACCGACTTTATATTATATTTTTTCTACTCTCGCTGCCGCGGCCTGTCTGGCCGTGAAATACGTCTTCAGACCGTCTCTGGGTTCCAAGGGTTATGTCGTTCTGGTTACGATATGCTTTTTAATCCTTTGCTGGCAATTTACCCTTTTTGCCAACGGCAACACGATGTTTATTGCTGACTCTGAAACATGGGCCAAAGAAAATTGGCCTCTACGCTACTGTGCGCTGGGGTTTGCTCTTGCACATGCCTTCGCCACTTTCGAATCCTCCAAAAGAAAGAAAAAAGACAAACTTTCCTGAAAACGTCACCACCAAATGAAACGCCATTTGGTGGTGACGAGATAGATCCATTACGCCTTGTGCTTTTCCAACTGCTCGATCAGCGTGTAACGCAGCGATGAGGCGTCGGCCGGTACGTTCTCCACCGGGGTGACGCGCACTTTCAGCCGATACTGATAGCCTGGTTCGAAGGTGAAACCCTCGATGCCGGTATAGAACAACTCCCACGGCTGCTGCGCGGAGCGGCGCACCTGCATGCACTTCATCGGGCCGACGCCCACGCAGTCCACCAGCGCGCTGTTGACCAACAACACTTCCGTTTGGCCTTCTTTCGCGTTTACGGGTTGATTCATCGAGGTTCCTTCCTGGCTGCAGCCGGCCAGCGCGGCCAACGCAACAAATAACAACGCTTTAATTTTCAATGTACTGCACCAATAGTCATCCAGGGGCGCCATGCTAACAAATTAACCGGCTCAAGAGAACGGATAGCGATACGGATCCACACGCCCAAAATATCATTCCTCGGTGCTCTATCAGTCTAGAAAATATCGCAAAATAAACCCCCTGTTCTTATCCGAACCGGTAATTACCCCCGCTATTTTTTCTGTTAAAAACAGCTGGCTTGCGCAAGCTTTACTGAATTTAACTGAATCGATAAAGAGGGAATTTTATGCAAGAGATCGATGCCAAACACTTTCACCTGATCGCCGGCGCCGGTAACTTTGCCGACAACCGCGGCAGCAATGGCCGCGTCAACAACAACGGCGGCAACAAGAACGGGGGCGGGTCATCCAATCAGGGATTCTACGGCAAGCACACCTCGCCGGATTGCGTTAACGGCGTGATCACCGGTTCTCTGGGTGGCCTTGGCGGCCTGGCGGTAGGCGCGCTCAACGGCGGCTGCTTCAAGGAAGGCAGCAAAGGCGGCGGCAACGTCGGTATGGGGAAAGGCGGCAACAAAAACAGCGGCAGCAACTGCAATAGCAATAAAGGCGGCAATACCTGTTCGCGCTAAGCGGTTTTAATTAATCAAAGCCCCGGCTGAACCTCTCCGTTCGGTCGGTGCTTTCCGTATTTTTGGTGATAACCATGTTTAAACTGTTTCGTACCTTATGCCTGCTGCTCGGCTTCTGGATCGCCACTCTGCTGCTCAGCGGCGCGGGGGTCTCCTTTACCCACGGCTACGCCGCGCCTAAAAATCTGTCGCATTTCGTCGTCTCGCTGGTGGTGGTCGGCGCCATCCTGCTGTGGACCCATAAATTGCTGCGGTTCTTTTTTGCCGAGAAATTTGAGAAGAAACCGCGTTAAGCCGTGTTCTTATTGGGAGCGCCGCCCGCAACGATAAAACCGGCATCGCGAATCGCCGCCTTAACCTGCCTGGCGTCCATCACGGCCGTTTTCACATAGCCAAAAAAGGCCACCCGCGCGCCGGGCAAACGGATTGGCGTCGCCAGTTGGGCCATCAGATCACGATTGCGCTGCGCCATCAGCTCGGCGCGCGCCCGCCAAAACGCGGTGGCATCGGCGCGTGTTTCAGTGGCGGTGTCGAACCGAGAGGCCAACTCGCTGAGCGCCTCCCACTCCGCCAGCAGGGCGGCGACTACTTCAGGATTAGCCACCTGCTCCCAGTCAGAGGGTAAGGCCCCCTCACGCCACGCATTGAGATAGCCGGGCAACATCATCTTTAATTGACTCAGTTGCTCGTTCACTGCGGGTTACCTTTTATAGCGCCTGATGCCGGGATATTTCCCATAATGACACTCTCGTTAAACCGTTGATGGGAGCAATGGCCGAAGCTTATCAGCGCCATAGATGACGTAATGACTTTTGGTGCGGCCAAATTAGCGATAGGTGCGGTTGGGGGGTGAGACGGGAGCTCGGACTGATGGCTGTGACGCGAAAAGAGAAACGGGGATTGTTGCTGGCGTCTTAGGTGAAATTTACTTATAAATCAAACACACAAAAAAAGACCGAATACGATTCCTTTATGCGCAAAGTAATTAAAATAGCAATAAAAAACAAATAGTTAAAACATAAAACCCTTTCACAGTCCCTTGCTATACCTTGCATTTCCTTTCTTTAATTTCAGTCATTTACCAAAGTTCTCGGATCAGTTCGGGATAAATTCGGCCGTGATCGCTGCGTTAATGACCGGTCATCAAATAACCGGCAGGTCATCCCATTCACAACTCCGCATGTCGTTCACGCAGTACATCACCACGCCGAACACCTCGATCCCTTCTTCCGAATCTTCATTACCGAGTTCAGTTTCCCGGCCCGAGCCGTCCAGAAATTCGAGCGCTCGATTCGGGTAAAGGCGAAGCCGGCGCAGCACGTGGGCGCCTTCCTCCGCAGCTACGATAATGCTGCCGTGTACCGGCGTCGCCGACGAATCGACAACAAGCAACGCGTCAGCGTGGATACCGACCGCCATCGCCTGGCCGGCGGCGCGGAGCAGATAAGTAGCGCTCGGCTTTGAAATGCAGATCTCGTCAAGGCTCAAGCGGCGCTCAACGTAGTCTGCTGCCGGGCTAGCAAATTTTGGCATCATTCCCATAGTGTTTTACCTCACAACAAATACTGTATACAAATACAGTATAAGCGTAAGAAAAAACCGATGTGAAGATAGATTCAGCTCGAAAATGACAGATGCCTGATCGATAAAGAAAGATAGTTTCTATGAATGACCGGGTTCCCTCCCGGCGTGACGTACTGTTAAATCGACTCGAGAAACGCCTGTATTTTTGCGGCCATCACGATGTGTCCGGCATCGTTCGGGTGTAAACCATCGGGCGCAGAACCACCCGGGTACGTGAAATAGTATGAGTTGGCTGCAGGCACATACACGGGTAAATTCGCTACATGGTATAGATCAAGGCACGGGATTGAGTAGTGCGCAGCATATCGCTTAATCAGCTCAGAAAGCTGTTCAAGCGTATAGCCGACGGCATTAGGTGCCGCGTTGCTTCCCCAGTTGTCCAGCCGCGGCAGCGGAGTGAACACGGCTATTTTCTTCGAGTAGAACTTTGTGATCAGGCCGAGCAGACACGTATTGATGCAACCAGAAATCGTCGCAGTGCCTGTGTCAAGAAATGAACCGAGCGGCTTCGAATTGCTGATCTGTCCCCAATCGTTTGTGCCGAAAAATACAGTTAAATAATCTGGGTTTTCGGTAATTGTATCTGCAACCCCAGAGCGGCCATAATATCCTGTTCCGCTGATACCATAGTTGTAAACATCCATTCCTCCTACATTTTCTTTAACATAAGCGTGGTAGTTTTTCTTTGTTCTAAAGTTTTCTGCGGTGATACTATCCCCAATTGCGGCCCACGATTTCCCCTTTATTGGTGAGTTTTTTTGCCCCTCAATTTCAGCGATTAATTGTCGTGCTCTGGTATCCACAATTCCGTAGGCTTTTAGTGCAGACATTTTTTGCACAGGCCCGATGATCGATAATGTCGGCCGAATGTCCCATGCTGGGCCCGGTAGATACACGTTCATGAACGCAAATTTAGCGGAGCTGTCGGCAGGAACGGTAAACGAGCGTGTAGTGCCAGATCCACTCAGGGTAACAAGTCCGAGCGTAGCTCCTGTGACAAGATTATCCGTCTTCAGAGTAATGGCAAAGTAACTTGCATTGAACGATGAGGCACTAACTGTATACTCTTTTCCAGCAGTTACAGGAAAGACATTCAAAACAGTCCCTGTTGATGACTCGATATTTCCGGCATTTTCACCAAGCGCACGAACAAAGTAGTTTGATTTATTGTTTAATGAGTTATATAACTCACCTCCCATGTCTTCAATAAGAGACATGCTGTCTACAAGCATATCCTCGCGCGCATACTGATCATATATGTCTATACCATCAACTTGTTTTATTACATCAACCTGAACAGCCACGCTCTGCGTAATATCAAACCCACCGTTTGTTATCATCACATTCATGAACGCGAATTTAGCGGGGCTGTCGGCGGGAACGGTAAACTCCCTAACTGAACCTGTTCCACTTAGTTTTAAGAGTCCAAGCGTGTCGCCTGTTACGTTGCTATCGACTTTAAGAGCCATAGCAAAAAAATCCGTCCTAAAATCTGGCGACTCTATCCTATATGTTTGCCCAGGCTCAACCGGGTAGTAAGTTACTATTGTTGGGGTAGTAGCAGTCGGTTTAATTTTTCCAGCATCTACACCGCCCGCCACTACATAATAGTTACGCACATTCATTGTTTGGTCGTACAACTTAATCCCTACTCTTTGATTTAAGTTAACAACAGAATCATTTACGTGCTCAACAAACCTCTTGCTTGGGTCGGAATTTATAAATTTAGCCACCCCTGATTCGTTCTTGTAATAGTTAAATGAAATGGTAACGCCTGCACCATCTTGAATTGCAACACGGAACATTTTCCCGTCTGGCGTGCTAGCAATACCCGCAATCGTACCGTCAGGGTCTGTTGGTGATGTGTAGTGGGTATTGGCATCTGCGATGTTCTGGGCGTTTTCTGCGGCCGCCTCTGCCTTAGTAGCGGCGTCTGTCGAGATGACTGCATTCTCAGCCACGCCGTGGGCGGCTTCTACTGCGCCAAGTTCAGCCTGCGAAGCCTTCGCTGCAGAATTGGCCGCCGAAATTGCGCTACCTTGTGCCGCCTGGGCGTATGCATCACCTGCTGATGCGCCGGCAGTGCGGCGCTGACCAAGGGTAACAGAAACCCCTACCACGTCAGTGACTGGCAAATCGTTATTCGACATAAATTTATTCTCAGTTTAATTGTTGAAACAGTTAATACCCTGTTGCTTCCCAATATGCTGATAATTCGTTAGCGTTCATCCACACATTGAACCCAGAATTACTAGCCCCTTGTGCAATTATATTGTCAGTGGAACCACCGCTTTCACTAACCTGTCTTAATGTCAACTTGATGCATAGTAATTTATTGGGGAATGGAATTGGAAAGGATACGGGATTTGAGTTGGCCGAACGATTTACTATTCCTCCCTGCACGATTTTCCCTGCAGAATCACGCGACCACCAATTATCGCCATCGACATGCAGTTCATCCGGTCGATTGTTTGGGCTGTAAACCCGTTGGCCCGACTCGAAAATTGGAACTCCATTAGTTGTGTAAAAATTCCCTGCGGCATCCACGCCAAAACCGCGACCACTATCACTTCGGCTTACAGCCAGTGAACCATCATCGTAAGCTGCCACTACGCCAGTTTGATGCCCATCTGCATGACGAAAAACCACTACTCCACCTTGCGTGCCAACGTCACCAAGGGTATTTATAGGCCCGGTGATTGTCCCCCCGGTAATTGGCAGGGCGCCCACGTCACCAGAGGATAGTGCAATGTCACCGGAGAGCGATTTACCGTTAACTTTCTGCGTCTTTAAAACATATCGTCCATCGACTGAGCTATCTGCCAAATATTGATGAATTGCTTTCTCAAGTGATAGTTTCAGTTTATTTAAATCACCATCATCGAGAACATCATCACCAGATTGCTCTGCAATAAAGTCACCTAAAACGGCAGACATTACCGATGCCTGGCGCCATGTTTTATTAAGTTGCTCGCTTTTCGCTATACCTGCCGTATACCCAGCTCCGACGGCTGGAAGCGCTTCATATTCTGTTTGGGTCAAAACGTTTGCATATTCACCGATGGCAAACGGTTTAAATTCATTCTTCGCCATTTATCCCTCCGCAACTTCATAATTGACGGTGATCCCCATCGGTTTAATCGAGAGATAACCTTGCCGAATAATTTCTTTAGTGATTGCGGGTATTACTGCACCGCGAGCAGTGATCGTCATGCTCATATCCAAGTTGTCCGAAAAAGTGATCGCGATACCGCCTTCCGGATAAATGGCCGCCAGAACGGCGGGCAGCGTATCTACTGTGCCGTCCCAATTGTTGGCGCCGATTTTGGCGCGGAGCACCGTTCGATAGGTGTCGTCATCCAGATCGATATACTCATCACCGGAGTCATAACGCCCCTTCCACGTTCCCAGGTCGAAACCTAGGTTCGGATCATCGAACGAAAAATAATGGTTCACTGCCGGCGCGCGTATGCGGCGCCCGCGCCCCACCCACAGGCCGATAACATCGAGCTGAGCGCCGATAGCGTTGTCGAGGTCAAAGGCCGGCACGATACCGCGCGTGCTGTCCTGTTGGCGCGCGAACGCTTCAGTAACCGCATTGACGGTGGCGAAGTATTTGGGGAATTGGCAATGATAGGCAGGTATTAATGCGGTGTATTTGTTGGTCATCATGCCACCGTGATAATTGCGATATTCTCCGGCGAACAGGTCGCAGACTCGTTAAACAGAATCGGGATATTGGCTTCATTCATCGCGACCGCATCTTTGCCGATGCTTACCGTCATCAGGTCATAGGTTTTACCGCTGTCAGCGTTGCCCAGCGCGGCGGGAACGTAGAGCCGCGAAAAATAGACTGTGTCGCCGATGTAAAGCGTGTTGATGTAGTCAGACACGGCTTTTTTTATGTCTTCGCCGATGTCGCTGGTGTAGCCAGGAAGCACCTTAATTTTGATAGCGGCGCAAATCGGAACTTTGGTCGGCCGGAAGAAATGGATTGGCTTGTCTGTGCCGTAGGTGTCCTTGACGATCACCATCGTGGTGCCGAACGTCGGCGCGCCAGGTGATTTTTTTATCGCGATGATCCGGGCGATCTCTTCTGCATCGCCGCCGTCTACCACCATCGAAACCGAATGCGCTGGCACGCCGTTGATGTCGGTTTCGGATGTGTCGTTGTCGTAGCCCTTGTAGCGCGTCACGCCTGTTATATTGGCAATGGCGCCTATCAGCCCTTCCATGACAGTTCGGGACGGTAGCGCGACGCTGAGCGCCTGCCGCTGGCGCAGCTCGGCGTCAGTTTCCACCGGTTTGCCGGCGGTGGCCGCTTCAGGGTTCGTGACGGATTGCCAGCCGCGCGTAGGTGTGGCGATTTGCGAAACATCGCCGGACAGCGCGGTGATAGCGCCTGCCTTCTGCGCCGTCGCAGTTACTACCGCCTGGCCGTGAATATCGAGTTCCACCTCTGCCGGCAAATCCCAGAGGTTCCCGGCGCTGTCGCGTACCGAGGCATTTCTGATGACTATGCCAACCTGACCGATCAGCTTCACGTCAACCGTGGAATTTGACGGCGCCTTTCGGCTGATACCGTTGATTTTGACGTTACTCGCCAACCCCGCACCGGTGCCGGTCGCCGGGCTAAACGCATTCCAGGTGGCGATCGCCGCATTGTTGCCGCCGTGCATCGCGTATGCGATCAGCGACAACAGCACGCCGTCTTTGCTGTCTGGCTCGATGTAGATGTCATCGCCATAGATGCCGCGAAAAATCGTCTGCCACCCGGTGAGGATGGTCTGGAATTCAGGCGCGCTCATCCCTGCCGCCGTTATTTTTGGCAGCATCGAATCGATAATGTCTTCATACATAGGTTGTTATCGAGGTTTGACCGAAGGCGGTGTTTAACGTGGCCGTGATCAGGAGGTCGCGCGTATCAACATCGCGCTGGCTCTGGTACTCGACGATCTCGGTCACGTTCGGCGTGCCGAGGATGCGCTCGCGGATCACGATGTCATAGAGGCCCGACGTGTATTTGCCGAGTATCTGCGTCCAGTCGGTGCCGGCGGTGGTATCGAGGAACCACTCGCCCTTTCGCAGCTGCAGGCGGCTGATCACCGCCATGCCCACAGCCTCGGGCGTGTTAATGAAGAAATCACCCTCGCCGCGCCCGAAGCTGTAATCGCCATTCTTGTCTTCTTTACGGTATCTCACTGCGGGCCTCCCGTCTGGCCGCCGCCAGTTTCTACACCACCGTGCTTGTGCGTCTGCAGGCTGATGCCGCCGGCAGTGACATCGTTATTCACGGTCACCGGCCCATGCATCGTAGCCGTGCCGCCTCCGTCGCCCATGCCTTGTGACAGGTTGCCGTTGATGGTCACGTTGCCGTTGAGCACAATCTCGGGGGAGCTGATCTCCGTGCCGCCCTGCGCGCTGGCGGTCAGCTTGCCCGGCGTGGTAACAGTCACCGCGTGGCTGCTGGGGTCGAGTTCTATAAATGCGGCGCCGTCGTCGGTGCGCAGCTGCGCGGCGCTGGTGCTGATACCGCTGATTTTCTGGGCCTGAGACTGCGGACCGACAATAGCGAAAGCATCAGACAGGTGGTGCATGCGTTCGGCGGCCGACTCCTGCACGCCGCCGTTTTGCCACCAGAAATCGATGCTACGGTCGGCAAACACAAGAAGGCACTCGTCACCCGACTTGACCGGAAACGTGAGCGTAACGCCCCCGCCGCGAGGGAAAATGACCGGCACATCTACCAACAGTGGCAAGCTGGCAGAATTTCCGCCGCCGGCGCTTTCCGGCTCGGAACCTTTCACGGCCGGCAGGACAACACAGGTCACCGCGTCCGCGTCAAAGGATTGAATGATGCCGGGGATCGATACGCGCATTCCTGCGTTGATGGCGTCGATCAGCGCCTGGTCGGCCTGCTGCTTATCGCCGATTTGAGATGTAAGGGATACGGGCATGAATTTTTCCCATAAAAAAACCCGCCGAAGCGGGTTTATAAAAACTAACTTAATCACAAATTTGTGAATTCGTGATTGTAAGGGATGTCTAAATTTACTAATTGGTCTTTCAAGCTAACATCTGTAACCATATCTGGAACGATCAGTAACGCTATATTATTTGGGATGTGAGTTTGACTATTTTTCAGTATGGTAAGGACATCAACCACCGCATCAATCGCAGTCGCTTTCCCTACGGAGGAGCACCCAGCGATACTCACTAAAACCCCTTTTTGTATGGATGATGCTGTTGCTCCATACAATTCATTGTCACGAGTAATAGTTAGTCGTATAGATGGGACATTCCCTTCGGGGACATCGTGAAATGTTATATATTGAATATCAGACACTAAACCTCTCCTATTTTACTTTCACACAATCATAAGTCGCATACTGGCGCGGCGCGGCGATGCTGGCCTGAAGTAATTGGGCATTTAAAAATGCTTTACCATCACGCTTGATGTACTCCAGTCCAAGCCATTTTCCAGGCTGGTTGGTAGCCACTCGCCACTCCATTTTAACATTTTCGACACCTTTACCTGGGCCTATTCGCCTAATTTTTTGCGACTCTGGTTTTGCGCCATTGATGCGAGACCAGCCATCAGCTGGAGAGAGATCTATCGTGAACGGACCGCAAACGGTTTTATAGTCTACACCGAGTTTTTCTGCGCGGGTGGATGCATTGCCCCTATCAAAATCAACTTTGGCTACCCTGTTCATCTCTTGGTATATGGCATCTTTCTTCAAAGAAAATTCGTTTAGTTTTTCAACAAAATGCGCTTGAGAAACTTCACTCAACCCCATCGCCTTTCTATCTATAACGTAATCGCCATAAATCCTGGAAACAACAGATGACGATGAAACTTGCTTTGAAAGGTCATGAGCAAAATTTAAATAATTCAGTTTTGAAGTATCCCTCACATCTATTGCTCTGACGCCATCATGTCCATATTCGTGATAGGCCGCATAAAACACCGGAATGATTCCCGGGCTTTTATTGATGGATTTTATCAACCCATTTGGAGAGCAATCCTCTCCACTCCAATTTATCAATGAGTTGCCTCCATTCTTCCATGTGTTGCAATCATCAGAGGCTAAAATTTTCAGCTGAGCCCATCCTGGGCGTTTTTTATACATGGCATCTGTGTCGGAACTGGCGCCAAGGGAGGTACAGCCAGAGAGAACAACGTAACATGACAGTGAAACAATGGCTCGGGAGCACCAATTATTTTTTCTCACTTAACTCCCTCCAGAGCGAGATAGGGTTGATTGACTTATCAAGTCTGCCGAGCCGCGCGCGAAGCACATCAGATCCATGTACCACGCCTGACCTCGTGTGTCGCCAGTATAGTCGATCGCTTTCACGATATACACGCCGTCCGTCGCAATGCTGGCGGGCTGCTGCAGGGAACCGGCAACAACTCGGTTTCCGTTTTGGTCGGTTTCGCTGATGCGGCCGCCGGATTGGGCAATCTCACTGTCGGATAGCGCTGTGCGGTAAACTGATGCCTGGTCGAGCTGGATCAGGCCATTAATGCGAATGTTCGGGTTGATGAGGCAGCGCACGTTAACGCCGGCGCCCATCGTCTGCTGAGGCATGCCGATCAGCCCTGTTTCGCTGTTCAGCACGATAGCCTCGTGAATGTATTTGTTCTCGTTGACCATCTGCAGCTTGCCGTCGATCAGCTGCCAGGTGGCCTTACACATGCCGGCAACGGAGTCCATGACATCGCGCGAGGATTGGAACAGCGCCAGCCCGCGAGGAAAAACCGTATCGGGAAAAGTTCCGGTGATCCCCTGGGTGATGCCGTAGGCGTTGAAGCTTTTCAGAGCGGTATTGTACACGTCAGCCACGGTATAGCCGGCGGCGAGCGTGGTGTTCACCGTCGCATAGAGAAACGCCTCATGATCACCCACGGCCTGAATCAGCACCCAGGAATCGGTCGGGTTGTCTTTGCCGGTGATCGTGAAGCGCAGATCCCCCTCAAAAATTAGCCCGAAGTTCTGGCCATCCCGCTGACCGGATTTCGCCGGGTCCACCGGCCGCGCTACGCCAACCTGACTGGCGTCTGCATCTGGGGCGATCCCATCATAGCCGGCAATCATGCGGATTTTGGAAAACTCGCTGCCCAGAATCCGGTTTTGGGTATCCGGAGATAAGTTGTAAATTTTGACGTTGGCGACGCGCGGCCACCGCGTATCGGCCCACTCAATGCGGAAAGTGACTTTAAAATCTGACAGGCTGATGCCGCTGCCCTGCTGGTCCAGCAGTTGCAGCTCAAAATGCCGCATCCAGTTCTGACTCATGCCCTACCTCTGTACAAAATAAAGATGACTGCCGATCCCGAGGTTGGTCTTCGTCGGTAGCTCTGGTTCGTTGTTGTCGATCATGACGATCAGCGCACCGGTAAACCCCATGTGCGCATGCTGCGCCAGCAGGTTGGCGCCAGGCACCAGCGGCACACTATTCACCAGCGCGCCGCCGGCGCTGTCCATAAGGTCGAGCAACCAGCCGGCCTCATCGCGCCAGGTCAGCCGAATAGTCATCTGCTGGCCACCCAGCGCGATCCCGAATTGCTGATTGTCCGGCGTCAGCGGGATTTCCTGAATGTTCACCCGAAACCTCCCAGCACTCCCAGCGCGCCGCGCTGCGCCTGGGAGAGCAAACTTTCGTTGACCGGCTTGGCCGATTTCGTGCCGGAGTTCTGCACCGCCGACGTGCTGACGCCGTCGGCCATGTTGGCTTTGTCCGCAACCGAAACGCTCTGCGTGCGGGAAATGATGACGTTGTGCAGCGTCAGGACACACATCAGCACGTTTTCACTGGTGCGATCGGTCGTGACATCCAGCGAACGGATCAGCATGTTCTGGTACTGCCGCTTGCCGGTGGTGACGTCGAACGGCAAGCGGCTTTCCTGCAGCGCGAGCAACTGCTTATAGACTTCCCGCGGGCCGCTGCTGAGCGTCTGCCCACTGTTGATGTCGATAAATTGGGTTGTGTCGACGCCATCCAGCAGCGAGCCGCCGCCGGAGAAACCCAGCTCCATCGTCACCTCCGGCGGCCGCTTGTAGGCGTGGTCGCTGACAGGCGCGCCATCCTCGATCGGGTGCTCGGTGATCTCCAGCGTGTCGCTGTGTTTTTCCGAGATTGCCACGCTCGGGATGATGCCGCCGATCTTCCGGGTCTGCTGCGAAAACAGGACGGAGAGAATATCCATTATTGCGGCCTCGCATAGAGTTGCTGGGTCAGGCGAGAGTTCACGCCAGTTTGACGATCGGCGACTTCCATCCCTGCGCGCGCGGGATCGTTAACGCCGTGGATGTTGATCACCGTCTGCTGATTCAGGCTGTTCCCGCCGGCGCCTGGCATGTTGCTGAGCACTCTCGGTATGTAGTTGCGCGTCTCCGCCGGCATCAGCCCCATGCCATGCTTCTGAACGTTGCCGATCCCCCAGTTATAGGAGGCCAGCGTTTTTTCCAAATCGCCACCGTTCATGCGCAGCAGCATACCCAGATAACGAGCAGCGGCCGCCGCCGACTTGGACGGGTCGAAGACGTCATCATCGCGCAGCCCCATGTCCCGGGCGGTGCCAGGCATGAACTGGAACAAGCCTTTCGCGCCGGCGCCGGAAACAGCAAACTGATTGCCGCCTGATTCGGTTAGTGCAACGCTGCGAAGCAGGCCCGCCGGCAGGTTATACATTGCCTCGAGTTGCGTCAGCTTGGGCTGCAGCCAGCCCAGCAACGCCGCCCCTGCTTTTGTCGCCTGCGGCCTGCGTACCGACTGGCCGTATTGCGTAGATTCACCACGGCGCCACGGCAGCAGTTTGCGCCCCCATTCGTCGACCGTGTCACTGCCCGGGAGCTGATTCAGGAAATTAGCGACGGGGTTGTTGGTCAGCCAGGAGTATTTCCCCTCGAGCGGTTTAACGACAGCCTCTTCGACCGCAAGCAAGCCGCCGATCACACCGACTTTGCCCAAGCCGCCCATCGCTTTTGACAGGCCACCGACGCTTTTAGTCACGGAGCCGATCGCACTGACCATTTTCGCCGCCCAGGTAACAGCCACGAAACCGGCCAAAATTTCCAGCGCAGTTTTCCAACCGCCGACAGCGTCTTTCAGTTCGAGTAGCTTGTCACGCAGCCAGATCATCGCGTTCTTGGCCTGGGTGATAGCCGGCTCCCACTTCGCCCAATCGATGATGATGCGCCGCGCGATAAATGCGGATAGTTTTGCGAGATAAATGGAGACAGATGTTGTTTAATTATACGAAAAGGAATTTCAAAAAACAGTGTCAGGTGACGTCCATGTCATCCTGTACTACTTACGATGGTTGGATGTTAATGCCCCTGCGGATATAGTATCCAATAAAGTATTCGAAAATACTTCTCAGTTCAGCGTCATCTAGAGTCCGATCATAAATCAACGATGCATAGTTTAAGTGCTTCGTTGACCCTTCCTTTCTACTCTGGCCGATAAGATACGTGAGAGCAGGGTTTGCAAATGAACGAATGTCTCCGCTCGAGTTAACCTCCTGCTGCATCGAGTTAGTCAAGTCCTGAACTTTCAACTTGTTCCCAAAGTCTCGGGCGACTAAAAACGCCGTCAATTTGCTGTTGTCTTTTTCGCTAAACCATGACGTATAAGCACCATCAAATTTGTTACCGTTCGAATCCGTTCCTTTATAGTGCGCATACACTGCGATTTTTGCTGGAGATCCACCTTCAATCAACAGCGACTTCCCTGCATCGTTTCCACCGTTAAAACTTGTAATCAAAAAGTTCCGGCCGCCCAGCTTGTGGCTAATGTCTGCGATTGAAATCAGCGTTGCTGTTTCACTTGTTGGTACGCGTGTATCGATGTAATTGTTTGTTGAAAATTCGAACGCTTCTCCAACTTTAGAAGGGTTTCCGTGAACCACCGCTGCCACGCCACCGGGGGCAAGGTTAGCAGACAAGTTACCTCGCCCGAATATGTTGGCGTACCTCAATCCCTGTGTACTGAATGGAGGATTCCAGCCGTCGGGATTTGCAATTGTTGCGCCTGGGACATTCGATTTAATCACCATAACCATAATATCATTCTCCAATTTCAATCTGCATGCAGAATTGCACAGATGCGTTGTTTAGCGGGTAGGGCTTGCCAACCAGGTCAGCAATATTTTCGTCGGCGTATTGGCCAGATCCTGCCTGATATTCGTAATTAGCCAGTGATGCGAATGTATCGCTGTCAAATACGTTGCCATTACCGTTGTGTAGGGTTTTATCCCCATACCAGAGCTTTGCATCACCAACCGGTTCGCTTGCGAGTGTAATTTTAATGATTGTATCGGCTACAATCTCAACCGACTCAATCGGCATAGTAGTGCCAGTAATATCAGTCACGCGGAAACCTTTATCGGCATACATTGTCGGAGTGCGACCCACATATGCTGGCCGGAATTGTAATGGCGGGCTTGGAACGTGATACAGCACGAATATTTCGCGCCCTATGCGCACTGTGCGAATCGGGCCGAGAGGCTCCCACCCTTGCCCCTCATTCAGTACCCTATGCATGACTTTTGCAAATTGCATATCCATCCAACGGTAGCCGTTGCTAGTCAGATGGCCGCCTTTGTCCGGGAAGGGATAAGCGGGCGTAACCAGATAAGCATTGGCATTTTCCTTACAAAATTCCCACTGTGCCATACCAATTCCCAGCTCATATTTATCAACGGTATAGGTGGCGCCGGTCTGATACATAAATATCGCGGGAGGTGATTTTTGCCCAGCAATCCCATTAGCCATATCGCTGAACATATCCGCGAATAATGCAGTCATCTTTTCTTTATATTCGTCTTTGGTTTGTACACCACCGCGCGTGCCATTGTAGTTCCATTCGCCCTGGATGAAGATGAATGCGGCAATGGCATAGCTGACATTTATCTGGTCGGCGATGACTTTGACTTGCTTCACTGCCTGGACAGGACGTTGATACAGTTCGGGGCTAGCTCCTTTGGAAAGTTCCTCAATTGTGCGACCGTTTACGCCTGTACTTGACATCACAAAGCGGCGTGAAGGATCACGCTCAATACAGTTCTTTTGCAGCCATAACTTGCGTAAAAAATTGACCAGTGCGGCACCGCCTTCCCCTTCATTTGGCGCACCAGGTTGAAGCGACGCGACTTGTGCATCGTTAAGGACGGTTGCACCATCACCCGACTGAACCACGGCTTTCAATGGTTTCAGCTCAGCCCCTCCCACCGGGATAAACTCGGCTGCAGTACGGCTTTTCGGACGAACACTATCGCCGAGCATCAGGTTGTCATAGTCTTCAGTCGGTTCCCTGGTAAGTGCGGGCCAACCTTCTTGCTGGGTTCCAAGACTTTGGCTGTACATAACCAAGTGATTTAGCGCCGAAACGAGGCGCTGAATATCGGCGTTATAACGATCGCGTACGGATTGAGAATACGCCTTGTTCTGAGCATCGTAAGCCACAAGATCAAATTTGGTGGTAACTGTTCCCCCGCCAATCGGCTCACCATAAAGATCGATATAGTTTCGGTAGAAACCATCAGCATCTTCGAGACGTAACCAGGCTCCGTCTGTAGGGAGTGTGGAAAAAATCCCGTAGCCTTTTAATGCACCGGGGGCCAATTCTCCATTTTTGCCGATAATATCAACGGTAAAATCATCAACATCTTGATAGAGCAAACCTGGAGTATTACCTGCATGGGTGATTGTCATATCATCCAAAAACATTCCCTGAGGTGATAAAAGGCAATTAATTGCGCCAAATGCACCATTCCCAAAGAGTCGCCAGACTGAAAAATAGTCATCATCAACCATATCGACGAGGACACCATTAATTTCTTCTGTCAAGTGAATATACTCAACGACCTTTTTTAATAATTTACCATCAGGTAATGATTTTCCTGTTGGTGTAGCAACGCCGTTTACGTTTTGGTATTCAGCAACCCACACATCACTGTCTTCAATACGAACAGAAAACTTAGAACCGTTTGGGATAACACCTGCATCTATTCTCTGCTGTGCGATGGCGATAGAGGAATATGGAGTTTCACCTGTAGTAATACCGTCTACCAGTGATTTTAAATAGGTTGTTCGATTGGCCAACTGCTGCGCCTGCCAGTTATCCGGACCATTAGGCCCACCCAAAACCGGCGTGTCAGTTTCCAACTGAAAAATCTTATCAACCCAGGTCGGAGATTCAGGTAATGTCTTGGCCATATTAATTTCCACCATGCAAATAGCGACCATCGTGATTAATGGCCCCGTTGTGTGTAATTCCGCTCAGTGTGTCGATCATCGTGACTCGCCCAAACTTGCCAAAAATCGGGTCATCCACGCGGGTCAGGTCATACATAATTTCTGCTGCAGTATCTATCGCGGCCAATTTCGCGTCGTTATTAATGAGCTGCAGCGTTGTCAGCGGCTCGAATGACAGTCGATACAGTTCAACCAACATTCGCTGGTTTGACTCAGCCAAATTGATACTTTCATAACGAAACGCAAATTCGTCAGTTTTGCCGATAAAAATGGGTGATGTAGTGCTGTTTGCTCTTGCATAATCAACACGAACCGGCTGGTTAACTGGCGTCGTTATAAAATCAATCATCCCCCAAGGGGCATCAACTCTATAATCATGCCCCTCAGCCAACCCGCTAACCTCTACGCCCCACACATTTTGATGAGACAAGGCAACTCGGTCGCCCGCTGATATGTTTGGCGGCAAAAATTCATTTTCTATAATTCTCGGGTAATTACGGACCACATCGGAATTCAACAAAAGAGACAGGTTTTCAGCCGAGAAGTTATGCCATATTGAAGTCACAGCACCTGATTGTGACGTTATGTAACGTCGGATATTAACCAGTTTCCCGCCTCGCGACGACTTAGCCGTCCTTTGCTCAAATGCCAGCGTTACAGCTAATTCCGAGACGTCGCCGACCCAGCGAAATGCACCGGGTCGGCCATTTTCATCCCGCCGTGCCAAATAAACTTTACCCTGGCCATAATAGTACGTTTCATTCATGAGGCGGTACTCCGTTCACGCAGCGTCAGTGATATTTTGCCCTCGTTCAAAACAACGCCGGACGATGTAAATAATGTCATGCGATCAACAGGACGATAAACTCCGGCTGACCAAACTACCGGCGCAGCCGTTCCCGTGACTGACTCAATCGCAAACGCAGTGGCATCTCCGGCCAGCACCAGCACAGTTAGCGACGGGCTTTTGAGATAACTGGCCAACATCAGCACCTGATGCTGGCCAAAGCTGTATGCTGAATTGGGCCAGGTCCCCGCCGGGTAGTCGATATCATCAGCCGGGATGGACAGCCCGCGCGCCACGAACGCCGGAGTTGCGCCGTCGGTAGCTCCCGCAGCCTCTCCCAACGCAATAAACTCCGGTACCGCGCCGGTCGTGGTATCCGCTGGCGTCGCGGCCTGCCAGTCAGCTCCGGTAATGACCTCCAGCGCCGGGATAGTCACCGAAACTGGCGGCGGTACCGGAATATAGCGCCCGGCCGGGAGCGTGGCCTGGTAGCGGTACAGCGATTCTGTACCGTTGCGTGTGGTACTGAGCGTCAGAATATGCACAGCCGCATCCACGCCATCGGTGTGGTACGGCAGCTTGACCGTGTTGCCATCTGATACCTGCGTCCAGACCGTTTCGGACGTGTCCTGGCGCACCAGCGCCACGCTGTACTTTGCCCCCGGTTCTGGGCCGATACTGGCCTCTGTGCAATCAATCAGCCGGTCCGCCTGCAGCACGCGGTCTCGATGGGCAAACGTCAGCGTGTAGCCTGTTGCCGGAGCCACTTCGGCAGGATACGGAACACCGTTTACCCGGATGTTGCCTGGCAGGTACGGGCGATATTGGCGCTGGGCCATAGTGATGTTGCCGACAGGAGCTAAATTTGCGGCCAGCGTCTCGGTGCCGGTCCGCGTCAGCAGACGCACATCCACGTTCTCGCCGCCCAGGTACTCCTGGCCATCGGATTCGATGGCATCACGGTAGAATCGGATCGGTGTCCCTGCAGCATGTTCAGCGGGCAGCGTGTCAGCACAGGCGCGCCCCACTGATAGGGTGCCAGCAGACACATTCACCTGGTCAATTCGGACTATCTCGTTGCCCACGATCGCGCCGTCGCCTACGGCAGGCGGGAACGGCATCACCACGCGCAATGTGCGATTCAGCGGCCCGACGGCCGCCAGTAAACTACCGGACGGCGTCCAGTCACCCTGGGTACGATCAACAAAACCGGCACCGGCGGCGCGGCTTTGAATTTGATAGTTGATGGAGAGCGACGTCGGCGCGCTGGCCATAATGCCGATATAACCGGATTCCGGTTTCACGTAGGCCAGTTCAGACTCTGAGAGCGTGCCCGCCAGCACCGCGTAGTGCAGCTCAATCAGCTGCATATCCGTCACCGGCCGCGCAGTCTGGTCGGGGGGCGTCCAGCCGCCGGGCTGTTCGCCGGTGCTGTAGGACGTCGACGGTAGCCCGAAAACGTCCTGCACCACAGTGATTTTCAGGGAACCATCGTCGCCTTCGCTGATCTGGCCAACACGCAGCACCATGTTCGCGATGTTTCGGTCGGGCAGGCTCACACGGAATACGCCGCCTGGCTTCAGAATGCCGCCGCGCCGGTCGAAGTTGATCACGAGCCGCGTCAGCCCGGATGTCCCCATTTCCAGATCGCGCTGTGCCACGCGAGCACCCAGGTCATGAGTCGGAATGGCGCGATACTCGACCGTGCTGCTGATAAGCCCCACGGCCTGGATCGACCCCAGGTTTTGGGCCTTGACCTCGCCATCGCTGTTGGTGACCGGATCGTGATAGGTTACGACCACTTCATTCGGTGCTGTGTCTGCGCTGCTGCTGTCATCGTCTTGGACGCTGATGATGCCGTTGTCATACGTAAACAGCGGCAGATCATCGACCACATAATCGTAGCGCAACAGCTTCAGCGCCATCTTGCCGGTCTCGAGGTCGCCATATTGCACCGCGCCAATGTGATCGAGCACCTGCTGTACAAACGTATCCAGGCTGTCCTGGCGGTTATAACGGAAGCACAAACCAAATTTCTCGTCGTAGAGACGGTCGGCAGCAATGCGATAACTGTCGAGGTCCAGATCATCGGCCAGCGACAAACCGCGTCCCCAATCGCGATTCGTTGCGCATTCCACCAAAATATGCGCCGGGTTCATCGCGTGAATACGGCGCAGGTTCGCGACCTGCTCCGGGGAGAGCTTCGACTCGTCATCGAGCTGGCCGACGGTGTTCTCCAGCAGAATCAGCATTTTCTCGGGATACCAGACCGCGTTGTTATCCCAACCAGCAGTCGTGCGCCGCACGCGAAACGACCACGGCTTCGGGCTGGCGCTGTAGCAACTGACCAGGCCAGAGAAAAACGTCGTTACCACGCCGCGAAAGCCCGGTACCAGACCGGTCAGAAGTTTGAGCAATGACGGGGGCGGTACCTGGTCCGGGCCGCCCATCATTACGTCGAGCGTGCCCTGGATGCCACCTTCGCCGCCGGTATCCTCGCCGCCGAACAAATTCGGCTGGTCGATATAGATGGAGGTATTTCCAGAGAGCTGCCCCTCAGTGCCCGCGAACACGGTCTTTTTATCGGCGCTGATTGCGACGATCTCGTTAACCGGACCACGCCCGAGGCCAGAGTGGATGTCCCAGGAGTAGCGATAGCCAACCGTGACTTTTTTTGACCCTTTACCGCCGCCACCCATTTATTGGTGCTCCTCGTTTTTTTCCGCCAGGCGGACGATGTTGATCGCGAGCGCATCCCCGGTGGCCAGGAATTTTTCAGAGTCGATGCCGCCCTCGAGGAGGAATGCCTCTAAGTCCAGCTGGTAGCGTGCGAAGAAGGTTCGCAGGCCCCAGGCACAGCCGCCACCGGCGCGGATATGTTCCATCGTGATTTTCATGATGCGCTCCTATTTTTTGATGGCGTCATAGCGGTAGTTGCCGTAACCGAGCACGAACCAGTCATCGGTCCAGCAGTCGCCGAAAAATACACACTGTGGCGTGCCTTCGGTCGGCTGGGGTAACTGCCAACTTTCTTCCGTCGCCGCTTCCGGCGTGTTGTTTTTCGGCCGAGGGGCCAATGCCTGGTTAACCAGGTATGACGCGACGATAACCGCGACATATTTAGCGATGGCGAACCACACGATGACCTCCTAGAACAACTTGATGATTTGATACGGGGATTTACCCGGCATGTGCGGCATCCCCCCGTAGTTCAAGTGATTGCGGAATTTGCTGTCGCACTGGGCAATCGTGCGGTTGCAGCCTGGATACAGCGTCACCACCTGGCCAACGGCAAAACCGGCCGAGCCGCCAAACAGGTTCATCTGATTGCCGTTTTGCGCCCGCAGGCCGCGCAGCTCAGTGATGCCATCCACAGCCCACTCGACATAACCGCCGGAGAACCAGTCCGCCGCCGTGCCCTCGGGCAGATTGACCGTGATGCTGACGCCATCCATCGCAGTCACGACCAGACCGCCAACACCGAACGCCAGCGGATCAACTTTGCAGTTGTGGTCATACAGCGCGTATGGGCAGGCGCGGCCGTAAGTCAGGCGTAGGCCGACGCGGGAAAACGTGCTGGCCAGGCTGGAGGTCATCAGTTTGGTGCGTTCGATCGCCTCACGCTTGGCCTCGGTCACCGTACCCACCCAGACCGTGCGAAACTCAGCTGCAGCATCTTCCGCATGTAGCCGATAAACGCGGATGCGCACCGGGCTTGAGGGCGGAACACCACGGAACAGCATGGCGACGGCGTTATTGGCAGGAACGGTGATATCCATGCCGTCGCCGTTCCCGGCGCTGAGTCCGTTGTCGCTGATGGCCACTGCCTGCCAGTCGACATTGGCGAAATGAATGTCGCGATCGGCGTTGGTGTAGCGGTAATGCACCGCGCCGCCACGAATAAACTCGTACAGGGTCAGCGGCTGGCCATTGGCTACCGAATATTCGAACTCACTCCAGCTCATCCCGGACTCCTATAAATGAGGTGGTGACGCTGGCGAAACCGTCAGCGTCGGTGGTGTGCTGCCAGGCAACCGAATCGTTGTTTTGCCTGGCGAACGTCATAAACGACACGCTGGCGATTTGGCGCTGCGGGACGGTGACCGACTCGCCATCCAGCGCCAGCAGTTCTGCCTGGCCGCTGATGGCCACGCCAGTCAGTCGCCGGTACAGCGTGCGGCCGTCGGCCAGCAAGATGCGCAGATCACGCCGCCCAGGTACGACGCCCATCTCGCTGAGCCCGCAGCGGATCACCGGCAGTGTGTTCCCGGCCAACGCACTCGCCGGGGTCAGATCGTCATTCTGGCTCGGCACCCACAACGCGCGCTGGCGGCCGCGCAGGTAGTACATCAGCTGGCGCAGCGCGAGTTGCTCGCTGCGGCCCATCAGCGACCAGGTGTGGCGCTGCAGATAGAATGGGCGACGCGCAGTGTCAAGCCAGGCCGGGATACCGCTGCCGTTATCCAGCTCGATCATCAGGCGCTGATATGCGCCGGTCAGGTTTTCAGACCAGTCTGCCTCCGGCTCAAGCACCGGATGGCCACGGTAAAGCGCAAGACGGGTTGCTGCCGAGAATGGGTTATGTTCGGCGATACGAAAACGCACCTGGGCGCTGGCTAAGCCGCCAGTGATGCGGGTGAACGACGGAGGGTCAGTCAGCACTGCAGGGCGCACAGGGTACACCGCTGTACCCGCCCGCCAGCCCGCTGCCAGTGGTTGGGACAGGGTCAGCGAATCAGCTCCGATCGCGCTGACGGTCACCAGCGCAGCAGGCGACGCGATAGCCTCGGCATTTTTCAGCAACACCGTTCCACCCACTGAAAAATCGCGGCCGCGCGTATCGACCAACAGTTGAGAGGCTCCGGCCGTGACCGAGGCCCGCAACTCGGTCACATCCGGGAATACTGGCATCGCCCAGGCGCTGCCGCCTGCCTGCCACACCGCGTTCTCCAGCCACTGCCGGTCAACGTCACCCGCGAGGATGCCGAATTCAAACAGGCGGCGTGGCGACAACCGGCGAGAAATGCGCTGCTCGGCACCGCTCGGCGACTGCAATACGTCGGTTTTCCACTCGAGCGTCTCGGTGATGCCGCCGGTCCAGTCGGGCTCCATTAGCCAAGGGAAGAGCGCCATCATTTCACCCCCAGCATTTGCTTGAGGGTTGGGACATTAGCGCGCAGGACTGTCATGACGCCACGCTCGCCCTGGACTGTTCCGATCCCCTTGGTGAACGCGTCTGCTGCATCAAATACCAGCGTCTGCTGCAGAGGCTGCAACATAGCGGCACCGGGTTCTGAACTGCCTGGTGTAGCTTCCGGCACGGTATGCGGCATCGGCGCGGCAGGTGCAGGAATGCCAGCCAGGCCGCCTGTCGCATGATGAGCGCGCGGCAGCCAGGCATTCAATGCGGCCATGCCATGCCGGTTGAAGCTGTGCAGGAAGTCCAGCGCGCCAGGCTGTTGAACCACGGCAGCACGGGTAACGAATTCATAGTCAGAAAGCATGGAGGGGATGGAATCGCTGGTCGTGGTGCCAGGCCCACGAACGTGGCCACCGTCGGCGGCGAATACGCTGGCGAACAGGCCGCCCATGCCGCCACCGCTGCCGACCAGGCTGGAAGTCGCCATTTGTGCCAGCTGCTGCGCGGCGATTTGCGCCATGCTGTTGACGATACTGAGCGCCAGATTCTTCACCGCATCGCTCAGGTTCATCGTGCCTTTTGCCAGGCCGACGAGTGAGCTTTCTATCCCGCCCTGCAGGCCATCACGAAATGCGATTGTCAGTTCATTGCCAGCCTGATTCAGCTTGCCGAGCTGCTCTTCGAGCTGCCGGATCATGTCCCTGATTTTGTCTCCTGCTTCGCCAGGCGCGTTGGCCAGCTCTTTGAGCTGCGGCAGGTAGCCTTTGACCTTGTCACCGACTTCCTGATGCAGTTCCACCAGGCGCTGCCGCCCCTGAATTTCGGACAGCAGCCCTCCCTGGACCTGCGCCTGAATGCTGGTTTCCTGCTGCACCTGGTAGGTGAACAGATCCTCAATCTGTTTCTTCATGTCATCGACACGAATTTTTGTTTCAGCGACCGGCAGCAGCTTGTCAATCAGGCTGAGCCCCTCGGTATTGCCGCTTGCTTCAAACTCGCGGCGCATATCGGCAAATTTGGATTGGGTCTCCAGCAGACTGGCTCCGGCCGTGTTGCCGGTATCGCGCATGAGCTGCAGTTGCAACTGCAGGTTCTGACCTTTGAATTCCTGGGCGGTAATGGCCGCGTTTGCTGCCTCGGCCTGGCGGCGCTGCTCGGCTGTGAGGTTGCGTGTCGCAATTTCCTGGGCGCGCGTAGCGGCAGCCCCCTCGACGCGCTTGGAGGCTTGCTTCTCGAGCTGGTCGACAAAGCGTTGGTTTTCCGCTGCAGACTGTTTGGCCGCCGATGCGCCAGCCTTGGCGGATTTGTTGGCCGCTTCCTGAGCATCAATCTGCCTGGCCGTAGCGCGGGCCTTATCCTGTTCGACTTTGCTGGCATCCTTCAGCGACCCGTTCGTGATATCCGCTTCTACGCGTGCCAGCTGAGTGATCGCCTTTTTCTGGTTCAGCGTCTGTTGCAGCTGTTTGTTGTACTGCTCGGCTTTTTGCCACGCAGTATCTAGCTTTTTGGTATCGACGTCCCATTGACCACCGGAGAAATTCTGACCGTCGGTGGAAGTTACGCCCCGATCACGCAAGGCATCCTGACCGCCTTTGGTGGCCCACATTTGCTGATAATTTTTGCGGAGCTGTTCAACCGCTAAAGCCTCCTTGTCCACATCGGACGCATTGGCTTTCCAAGTTGCACCTAGCGTATCAGCGGCTTTTACACCGTCCCGCTCAATTTGCTGTCGTTTAGATTCCGCAGCTAAAGCCTTTTCTTTAGCTGCAGTTTCAGCCTCCAATACCGCGAGACGGGCTTTCTTATCTCGCGCCCACTCGGAATATCCCTGTCCGCGAGAGGCAATATCAATATCATCGCCAGCATTAGCTAATTGGGCTCTGATATCCTGAATTTCCTTAGCCCGCGCCTCATCTGGGGTGTCGAGGTTGAGGGCAGTGCTGGTGCGGTTTTTAAGTTCTTGCCAGGCATCAGCAGCCGCATTTTTGACATCATCCCACCCACGCGCTACCCAGTTCAGTTGGGTCTTGATTTCCCCCAGACGTTCGACGGCGGCTTTTTTGTATGCCTGAGACGCCACCTCAATGGCGTCCTCTTTCAACCCCTGGTCTTCCAGCGCACGAATGCGTTGATAGGTCTCGGAGTCCAGCCAGTGATACTGCTCGCTGCTGTTGACTGCCCAATCCGATACGCTGTTGGTCATCTTGACGAACTCAGCCACAACCTGATCAGCAGAGTCGCCAGTCAGTTCGGCCATCGCAGAAGCTGCCTGGGAAACGCTGTCCAGCGTCTCACCGGTAAACTTGCCGCTGCTGACAAGACCGTTGAGAATATCCCGCACCTGGCTGTAGTTGCTGCTCATCTGGCCACCGGCCTGCGTCAGCCGCTGCAGCTGGCCAACGCTGACACCGGCGAAGTTGCCGGTTTGCTGAATGCTATTGTTGAATTCATCCTGATCATTAGCCGCGCTGAATGCCGCAATACCCACGGCAGCAACACCGCCCGCGATGCCGCCGATGGCCAAACGGGCCGGAGTGATCAGACTGGTCAGCGCACGGAACGTGTTGCCGACACCACCGAACGAGTCCTTGATCTGGCCACCTTGCTGAATGGCCACAAGCCAAACCGGCATACCACTGGCCAACGACGTCACGACGTCGGTGATCTGCATTGGCAGGATGCGCATGGCCTGGGAATATTGCCCGGCACTGATACCGCCGTGGCCCATTGCCGTGGCTTGCTCATTGATGCGCTGAATAAATGGCGCGGCTTCAGCCGTAATACCGAGCTGAGCGGCCTTATACTGCAGCAGCTCGGTGGTCGTCATGTTCAGCGTTTCGGCCTGCTCACGCAGCCGCGTGATGAAGGCTTCTTTCGCCGTCGCCGCCTGTGCCTCGGCCTGGGCAGTTTCGCGGGCGGTCTGGATCTCACGGCGTCCAGCCTCCGTTGCGGCATAGGCGGCTTTTTCCACCTGCAGACGCATGCCGTCGACTTTGGCGGCATACAAGTCGAGCTCTTCACCCGGAAGCAACCCAGCTGCATTAAAGCCCTTGAGCTGCTCCTCCATCGCATCCAGGCGCTCATAGGCACCGACCACTGGATCAATGCGGCCGACCAATGCGGCCAATGCCGCCTGTTGGGTTGCCAGGTCAGTCGTCAGGTCTTCGATGGTGTTTTGCGCGGCGTTGGCCGCCTCGCGCGTCTGGTTCAGCGCGCGCTGATAGCCGTGATAACTTTCCGCAGTTTGCTGTGCGACATCGCCGGTCGCTCGCGTGGAGTCCGCTGCGCCTTTTTCTGCCTGGGCATGCTCACGCGCTGCAGCTGCAGCGCCTTCCACGGCATTGGCATGGTCAGCCCATTTACGGCTGCTGTTGTCAGCGGCGGTACCGGTCGCGGTGATATCGCTGGTGAGAGTTCCTAGCGCCTGTTTGGCATCGTTCAGATCGGCGGTAATGCGTAGCGCCAGATTGAGGGTAGAGTTTCCTGCAGCCATAACAGCACCCTATATAAAGAAGAGAGATGCCCCGATTATTTCAGGGCATTGATTCGTGTTGTCGCCGCTTGGCCACCGGCGTGCCCGGCAATCACATCCAATATCCGGTGGATACTGTCTTGCTTTTGCAGCTGCAGCGCCTCCCGGTAGTAGAGTGTCAACTGGCGGGCGGTGTAGTGTCCGAGGCGGTCTGGGTTGTGGCCTGCCCGGATGAGGGTTGCGAAGATGCAGCCGAATCCGACAGTGTCTTCGCCCTGGCCAGCTGCAGCTGCAGGATGCGGGTGGCAGCGCCCATAAAAAAACGCCGATTCACAGCCCACCACCAGTCCATCAGCGCCAGCCCCTCACTCCCCGGCAATGTCTGAACCCACTCAACCGGCTGGTCAGTACAGTGGGCGATCAGCACCGGCAGCACGGTGGCATGTTTCGCCAGCACCTGCTGTACATGCTCAAACCGTGGGTATTCGGTCTGCATGACGTCGGCCAGGCTGGCTACCATCGGTGCCAGTGAGTCGTGCAGCACCAGCGAATCGACCAGGGTTACCTCGCGGACGGTGATGGGTTTGCCCGCGATAGTGATATCGCGGGTAGACAGCAACACGTCCAGGTCGTTTTCCGGCTCTGCAGCCGGTTTGGGTGCTACCTTTTTCATGCAACCGGCTCCCCGACATCGATGACACGGCCAAACCGACCCAGCGTTGGATCTGCCGGTTGCGCGTTATCGAACAGCACCCCGGCAGTGGTCTCCAGACCGGCCAATGAAGTGTCGCCCTGGATCAATGCCAGCGTTGAAACCGGGTCGAACGACAGCTTGTACAGCTCCAGGATTTTTGCCGCGCCGCCTTCAGCCAGGTTGATACCCTCAAAGCGCAACGCGAGATTCTCCGGCTGTGAGGTAAACAGCGTGGTGTTAACGCTGCTGGCGTACTTGTAGTTGACCGACGGCGCGGTGGTTTGGTCGGTCAGGAACAAAATGGCACCGTAGGTGTAATCCACCTCATAATCCGTGCCTTCAACCAACGTGCCGATCACGACATCACTGATGCGCTGATGGGCCAGGGAATAACGCTCACCTGCAGTGATACCGGCGGGCAGCAGTTCCGCCGTGACAGTGCCGCCGGGAATAGTTACCCGATCGCCGTACAGCACGATGGACAGGTTCTCCGCTGACAGCTCATGCCAGGTACTGGTCACGGTGCCGTCTTTGCTGGTTGGGAAGCTGCGCACCGTGGTGCGTTGACCGGAGTAGGACTCCTTGTGGGACAATTTTTCCACGGTCAGCGCGAGCGCCAGTGCGGAGACGTCGCCAATCCAGCGCCAGGCACCCGGGCGGCCGTTCGGTAAACGGCGAGCGAGGAATACCTTGCCCTGGCCGTAGTAATAGGTTTCAACTTGCTGCGCCATTATCCGCCTCCAGTTTGTTGTTACGGCGACCACCCTGGTTGTCGTTGTTCACGACAGGTAATGCCACCTCGATAATTTTTTGACCCCGGAGCCAGTCGGCCTCGGCGTCGGTTACGGTGATGGTTTCACCGGCTGCAACGGCTTTACCCGCGTGGGTATGCGGCTGCAGGAGTTTCACTTCAGGCATCGTCGCCCCCCGATCACATGTTGAACCTGGAACGTGTCCATCCAGAGCAGCATTCCGCCATCAAAATCCAGGACATCACCGCGCAACCACTGCATACCCGTGGCACTGGCGGGCGTCGGACGCCAGCCAATCAGGTGGTCGCGAACTTGCCCGATGAGTGGATTAACCTCATGGGTCAGTCCCTCCGCACCCATTCCATAATTGCGCACGGATATCGCAATCCCGATCACTGCCTCGGCCATCTGAGCGCGGGCACCGTTACCCGGAATGCCGCGCTCTGGCCCCATCAACACATACGCACCCGGCATCGCAAACCCCGACAGGTCGGTGACTTTGCTGTACTCGACGATGGTGCCGATTTGGCTGAATGGCTGTGGGTCGAGCTCCTGCAGTCGCGCGACAACCAGGTTGATATCGAACGGTCCGCTGCTCATTTGCCGTAGTCCCGTAATGTATCCATGCTGAAGGTGCGGCCCGGTCCGGTGATTTGCGGGGTACCACCTGCAGCGGGCAGCGAATCCCCCAGCCCGAGGCTGAACTTACCGGCGGCCACTTGTTCCAGGAACTTCAGCGCATCGCGGTAGTCACGGACAATCGGATCGGTTTTCTCTTCGGACACGCGGTGCGAATGCAGCTTGTACCGGGTGATGGCGCGCGCCCAACCGGTCAGGATCGACGGCACCTTCGCGAGCGGCAGCTTATAACCGCGTTTTAGCAGGTAGCCATCAACCAGCCCCTGGGTCTCCTCAACGGCATCGCCGATCTTCGCTACTGCAGCCAGTGCGACTTCCACCTCGGCCGGTGGCCAGGACGACGTCTCCTCGCCGCGCAGCAGCGCATCCAATATTTCCGGGCGCGGCATGGGTTTCCCCATCCCGGCGAACGTTTGAGACAACTCAACCGCGCCGGGGCGCTCCGCTAATTCAGCCAGCGAGATGTACCAGGTCAGAGCCATAACTCTCTTCCTCAAAACCACTCTCCCGCATGGCCAGCGTTCAAACTGGCCATGCGTATCGATGCAAACCGAATGGGCTTACGCAGCTGCGACGGCGTTCTGGAAGAAATAGCCGCAGTCAGGCGCCACAATCAGCTCGCGAACACGTTCGCCCACCCGCACGCGCTGTCCGCCGGTCAACCCCATATCCGGATCGGGAATAGAGCCAGATACGCGGTTGCCGAATTGCGCGGTAAAGCCAAAGGTGACGCCACCCTGGGTATCCGCCAGCTTGTTGCGGTAGATGAACGCGGCATGGTTCGCCCAGGCACGCACCAGCACCGGCTTTTGACCAGGGCGGGCAATGTTGACGAACGCGCTGCCGATCAGGATGTCGTCGAGCTCAAGCAGGTCGCGCAGGAACTGCAGTGGCACCAGGCCGTCTTCGCCCATCGTGCCGTTGTACGCCTTCACTACCGACGGGTTCTGCCGCAAGGCGGTTGCCGTTGCACGGCCAAACACGGCCACGTTCGGGCGCATGATCATCTTGTCGAGCGCGGTGGTGATTTTCTTGATTGGCTTGCTGGTGTCGTTGCTCCACTGGTCGGCGGCAGCCAACGTTTCCTTATTGCCGGTCGCATAGTTCGCTGCGTTGAAGACTTCTTTACTGGTACGCACTTCACGGTCCAGCAGGATCAAATCGGAGGTGCGCTCTGCAGCACGCCCCAATGGATCGTAATTCGCCGGCGCATTATCAATGTCCGACTGCGGTACCGGTGCATCCAGGCCATAATCGTTAGTCGACGAGGTTTCCTCTTCTGCATTGAATTCGACCTGGTTGGGCTGCGAAGTGCGACCCACGTTGGTGTTCGGCACGGTGAAGCCCTGACCGAGGTCGTACTTCCACCACTTGAACTCAGCTTTACCGACCGGGACGCGAGGCAAAACCTCATCGGCGATCATGCTGGTATTGCGGTACGCGATGGCGATGGCCGTCAGGTGCGGGTCAATAGGAAACGGTGCTTTTGACATACTGTCACTCTCCAAAAAAGGGATTAGGTGCCGGTGTTATCCGGCGAAAACATTCGGTTTGAACGGCGTTAACCGCCCGCCGCGGCCGCCGCCATTTGCCCCGGCGCAATCCACACCGAACCGATGTCGTCTTCCGCACCAGCGTATTCCGCAAAACCGATGTAGAAGTTACCCGCAGCAGCAGGAACGGCACGGCCTTCGTCATCGGCCGTCAGCGGTTGCCCGACGGTGACGTCAGCGCCATAACGAACAATCGCCAGGCCGGAGCGGATAACGTCCGCCGCTTCACCGATATCGTTGCCGATGGCGCTGGTGACACCGATGATGAGTTTGCTGCCGTCAACGGCCGGGGTGATTTCGTCATCCACGTTACCGTGCATGACCAACTGGCGCGGCAGCGTTGCTGCCTCTACCTTGTGCGCTGTGATCAGAACCGGAATATTCATTGCTGAGCTCCTTTCTTCACGTGATTGACAGCATCGGTATAGGAAACCGTGCGACCCTTTTTTGCCTGTTCAGCAACATAGGCGTTGGCGGCGTCTGCCACGACGGTAACGTCGGCAAAGTCCAGCGCGGCACCATCTTCCTGGCGCGTTTTCTCGCTGAAATCGACCACCTTGGGCTTTTCATTCAGCACATCGCGCAGCAGCTCTTCCGGCGTTTTGTTCACCGTGGTTTCACCGTCAGCGAAAGACAGTGGCGCGCTGTCCAGGCTGAGCAGAACCTCAACCACACCCGTTTTTTGGCGCGGCAGAATGGAACCGGCTTTCACCAGGCCATCGGCATAGCTGACGATCGCTTCGCGACGTGCTTTCGCTTCGCGTTCCTTCGCAGCTTCTTCATCTTTGCGTAATTTGGCTTCACGCTCTGCCAGCTCTGTTTCGCGCTGGGCGAGTGTCTCCGCCGTAACGGGGGGCTTTTTGTTCGGGTCCACATTGGTCTCCTCGGCATACGCCAATGGTGAGATACGAGAGTCATCCACCGCATTGGCTGCGATCTCTTCGAGGGTTCGCAGACGCCACTGCGGCATCAGTTGGTCGGCACGTTCAGCGCCATCTTTTTCCACGATGTAATCACGCACACCGCGCAATAAGTCGGTCAGGACTTCGGTTTCCCAGGGAATGGCGAACGACACCGGGGCATCGTCACCTTCGGCATATTCTGCGAACTCGGCATCCGGCAGGCCTTTTACGCCGGGAGGAACAGCCCCCAGGAAGCCAACGTGGCGCGGATAAAAGTGGCCCGGCTTAGGGTTGCCTGGTGTGTTCGGAAGGTAAAACGACAGCGAACGTTTTTTGTAGCTGCCCGCATTGAAAGCTTCGGCAAACGCCGGGTTCACCTGGTGCGGCTCGGTATACAAGAAACCGTCGCGATACTCGAAACGGCGAGACCAGCCGTAGGACGGTGCGGTCAGTTTGGGATGCCCGATGACAAAGGGGGCTTCAGACAGGGTCGGATCATAGCTGTTGGCCATGTCGATGCAGTCTTCGGCCGTTAGCGTCATGGTGCGCCCATCCATCGCGGTATGGGTACCTGGTGCAAAAACAGCGAGTGTGGCGGTAGAGGTTTGGGTGGTCATCGTTATCATCCGTCAGACGTGCAAGAACGTTACGGAGTGATAATGGCGAATTGCAGCGCGGGGGTAATCTGCCCTCGGACAGATAATAATGGGGTGGAAGCGGAAGTCGGGGTTAGCACGGGAGAGGAACTGCGCCGATAGCCGTATTAGAACGTATTATAATACGGCTCGGCAACAGGATTGGTGCCATCATGCCACAGAACGTCTCTGAGGCCGTTACAGCGCGTTTGCGGCGGTCACGGATTTAATTGCCGTTGCAGGTAATTCTTCGCCAGTTCGACCAGGCGATCACCTTGCTCGGCAGATACCCCCAACCAGGGGCGGGCCGGAATGGTGACCGTGTGCGCCGGGAGAGTATGCCACTTGGCCAGATTGGACTTCGATTTGCGAACGAACCGGTTATCGACCTTGCCGTTCTTCTTCTGCCGATAGTACGCCTGCTGGCTCCGCGCAGCGATTTCGATGGTGCCGCCAAACTGGTGGATGGCACCGTACACGCGGTCGGTACCGAACAGCAGCTCCTCGGCGTTGATCTGCCACCGCAGCGTATTACGCAAAGGGCCATCCAACGTCAGGATTTTGTCCTTGTTCTTGCGCTTGCGCTTTTTATAGCGCGGCGATAGGTCCGCCCAGGGCACACCGTCCGGGGACTTTTGCTCTCTGAACCGCTGCTGGTGAAACTCCAGCAGCTTCTCGCCCATACCAGCCAGCAACGGCGCGGGGTCAGCCAGCGCCGCCTGGGTGTTGAGCAGCGTATTCAGCGCATCCTGATAGTCAAACGTCAGCGTTGCACCGGCCATCACTCGTCTCCTCGCTGATACAGCATCACGCCCTGGCGCATTGACTGCAGCAGGGCATCGTCGGTGGAGACATTTCCGGCCCAGCCGTCAGTGCCGGTCTCGAATATCACCGACACCGGATCAGGCTGGCCAGCAACCTCAACACGCGCCAGGTACCGACGGTGAACCACCGCTTGATCCATGCCGGGTTGCCAGACCACTTGTGCCCATATTTCATCGGGAACCTGGATAGCCTGAGCCAACAGCAGCAGTTGGTCTGCAGCATCATTTATCTGGCCCGCGCCGTCACGGGCAGCAAACATTTCGGCACCGATGGCGATACGCTGGCCAGCGGCATCACGGAAGGCAACAGGCTGTGTAGTTGTCGCGCCAAAGACATTGAGAAATGCCTCTGGACCATTCCCGGTTGGAGCTGGATCACGCGCTGGACGTGGCGAAGATAGCGGCGGCGCTGGCGGCGTTTCATTGGGTGCTGCAGGCGCAGTGGGTGAACCGTCTCGTGGTGATGGCACCTGGCTGAAATATTTGCTGCGGCCCGGCGTATGCTCGAAGCCGGGGTCAATGCCCTCGGGCACAAACACCATGCGCGGCCCGCCTGGGCTGCGTTGCCCGATGGTCCGCTGCACGAACTTGATGGTCGGTGCGGTATCCGGCCCGGCTTTCCCCATGCGTTTAAGGTCGTCCTCCGTGCGGGCGATCACGCTGCACTGACAACCCCAGGCGTTGATCGGGAAATGATACACCCACCAAGGGTCGTCCCAGCGCAGCACCATACCATTCCAGGCCAGATGCTCTTCGCGCGGCTCCTTGACGACGTCGCTATGGACGTACTCCCAGTAGGGGTGGGAATCCCGCATGGCCATCAGCTGCTGGAAGCGACCTGCCATATACGATGACCGGAGATTGGTTTCGTAAATGACGCGGGAGCGCCATCCAAAGCCGCCGTTGTAGCTCCAGCCATAACGCGCAACGATGCTTGAAAAATCCTTACGGAAGTCGGCCAGCGTGCGCCCCTCGGCGATGGCGCGTTCAACCGCCTGGCGAAAATCTGCCAGCAGATCGTCGCGATTGGCTCCGGCCACAATAAACTCGTTGTCATGCTCGGCACCGTAAACATCCGTCCAGGCATCAGTCTTGGTATTGAGCTTGCGTCGGAAAAAGGCAAGCTGCTCGCGGAACGGCAGCGAGCCGTAGGCAACATTACCGGCCATTCATTTCCTCCAGCAATTCATAGCGTCCCGCCAGCGCGGCGGCAGACATCGCCTGTGCCATCACCTCGGCGTACTGTTCCAGGTCCATGTCCGGCAGTAGTTTATCCAGGCCGTCGCGCAGCGACTCCAGTGACTCGGCGTTATCGACCAACTGCTGCAGCTGCGCCATCCAGCCATCGGTGGTCGGTGCCAACTCACGATTTAGACGGTTGGCCATCGCGGCCGGAGCGTCAGGTTGATGGCTGTGTTCAGCGAATTCGACGTTGGCTTTCGCACCTGCGGAGAGTGGCGTTTCAACAGCCGGTTTCGGTTCCCACTCCCCGCCATAGGTTTCCTGGGTGCTGGCCAGCGTTGGGCGGAACCCGGTGGTTTCGCTGACGGCTTTGTCACGCTCTGCGCGCGCGGCCAGGTCTTCCGGATCATCAAACACGCGAGAGACTACCGGTACGGCAGCGCCGGGGAAGTTGAACTCGGTCAGCCATTTGCCTGGACCACGGTTCCACGACTCGCAGATCACATCCGCATCGGATTTGGCGATCGACGTAAGGATTTTATCCTGCAGAGACTCGTCACCGCCGATGCCTTTTGATGCACCGCCAGAACTGGAAATCTGTCCGACCACCACACGTCGGATGGCCTCATTCATGGCGTTATACATCGCCTGGTAATCGGCAGCGCCCGAGCGCGATGCGCCCAACATTTCTATCGCCATGCCCTCCGGCATGATGACGCCACTGTCTGTGGAGATCGCGCGCGTCAGCGCCAACAGGTTACGTTTCTGCTCTGGTGTCGCACCTTCCGGGTGCTTGCCCGCGACTGTCGGCATACCGAACTTGTCCAGGAAGATCAGCCAGAACTTGATGTCGTTGCGTTTGAAGAACGTTGGCCAGTAGAGCCAGTGCGCCAGGCCCATACCGTAGGGCTCGTCATCGTGGTCAGCGCCGGTCGCGAACGACCAGAAATACGGTGCCGGGCACGGTTCGCCAACGGTCATATTCTGCGGTGTCAGCAACCGCAACTCACCTGTCGGGCTGAAGCGGAAGCGCCGACGGTCACGGACTTTGACCTCATCGAACCACAACAGATTGTCGCGCACGCCGTAAATCAGCTCGGCAACGGCATAGCCGTAAAACACGCCGTAGTGCATCAGACGGGTGATACGGTCAAAGCCCAGGCTCTCAATCTGCTGGCGCATGGCGTCGGCGGCTTCGATATCAATCGGCCGTTCGCCACCAGCTTCGACCTTGATCTCGCGGGAGATCAACGCATCCTGGCGCTGGGTGAACGCGGATTTTACCTCCTCGTCGCTCAGCACCTCACGGTAAATCTTGAGGTCCGGCGCTCCACGACTCTGCAGAACGCTGTCCTCTGCGAGCGCCAGTGCACCGACCCACGGACGGGTAATGTCGCGGCCGTCGCCGGTGGACGCAAACTCCTGGCCCAGCTGTGGACGAAGCATGGCTGGTGTCGCCTGGCTTGAGCGGCGACGGTTCTTACGGCTCATATAAATCCTCCAAAGTCATTCAATCCGCGCACCGTACCGAAGCCGGTATCCGTCAACTCGCCGCCTCCTGTAGAGCCATAGCCCGACAGCACCTGATAAACTGGCCGCGCGCCGGTGGATTCAAAGGCGATCTCCGCCGCCAGGTTGAGCGCAGCATAGTTGCCCAGGCAACCGGCAATAGCCGAGTCACCGTGGCGCACCAGTTCGGCATCCTTCAGGTCTTTTTTCTCCAGGCGTGACACCATCGGTATGCCGTCGATGTTCTCCACGGTTCGCAGATCCTGCGCGACGTTTTCATCGCGAGGCAGGGTTATCATGCTGTCCTCAAACAAACTGGTGAATTTAGGCATCCAGATGCCGTACCACTGACGGCTCAGGGTTATCTCGGCAATACGCGGGCGGCCGTAACGGTCAGCAGTATATTCAGCCAGTACCATACCCGGTCCGGTGGCATCAATCGCACCGCCGGATTGCCGTGGAAGATGGTCGATGAACCAGAACAATATCTGCTGCTGGAGTGCGGACGGGACATTGTTCAGCTCTAGGAGGAACGGGACATCGCGACGCAAGTTTTGTGTGATGGCCACGGGCATGATGGAGGAAAAGTGCCTGTGACGGGCAAAGTCCATGCCGAATACATGCCGCCATTCGGGGTTCAGTGTTGCTACCATCACGGGGCGCAACTCACGGTCAATCCATTCGTTACCCCATGCGGTTCGGTCAGTCTCGGTCATATTGATAAATTCATCATCCAACGCGAGACGTATTACCGGCCGCTCTTCCGGCATGGCCCGCTCAATCCAGACCCCAGGAATACACACACCATTACCGTCACGAGGGATCGCGTCGAGCTCCTCGCGCATCGCCGCTTTACGCGGACCATAGGCGTTGCGGATGCGGTTATACCAGGCTTCTTTCCCCTCAATAGTGGCGACTTCACCTTTCATGGCGCATGATCGCTCGTAGAGTCCATTGGCCACAGCATCGTCGAACGTGACGGTAAACACCGCCGCATCCTTGCCATAGCGCCCGGCTTCAATATCAGTACATAACTGATTGAACGCGTTATTTTTGCCGTTATGTGAACTGATGATGACGATACGCCCGCCCCAGATCAGCAGTGCGGTCGCTGCATCCAGCACGCCCTGAACGTCTTGGTGGAATGCCGCCTCGTCGATAATGACCACGCCCTGCAGGCCGCGAATATTGGCTGGACGAGAGGACAGCGCCGCCACCTGAAACCCGCTGGCGAATCGCACACGGTAGGCCGTGATTTGACGTGTATTCCCCTTGTCGTCCTGGTCCTCGAACAAGAACTCCTCGATGGATGACACCGACTCAGATTGCTGAGCGGCAATCACACGCGCGAACTTGGCCACGTAGCCGATAAACTCCAGGCCTTTCTCTTTGGTGTCACCGATGTAGTAGACGTTGTCGCCGCCAGCGGCTTTCTGCGCACCGGCAATCAGCGTCGAGTTGAGCCCCCAGGCGAAAGTGATGCCGGTGCGTCGGCCCTTGGGAATAGCCAGGATAGAGACATCGAATTTGAGGCACTCCACCTGGTGTGCCATTAGCACGCCGTCGGCGAAGGGGTTGAACGCGAACGGAATATCTCGGGCTCTGGCGGGCAGCTCGTCCCACTCAACATTACGAACGGTAGATGCCAGCGGTTTCATCACTTGATCCCCAGGAATTTTTCACGCCAGAACTGCACCTGATCTTCACTCAGCCCCTGAGCAGTAGCGACTTTCTCCAGATTCGCCTCCTGCTCCTGCAGCAGACGTTCGCGGGCAGCGCGTTCAATCTGCTGGCGTTCCTGCAGGGATTCTTTACGCGCCTGCAGAACATCTTTAGCCGCGCGCGCCAGGTGACGCACGGTATCGATATCCGTCTCCGGCTGTTCAAGCGCAGCAAATGTAGCGTGGGAGGTGAGCGTCGTGACAGCCTGAACCATCAACGCCCCGGCGCGTTCGTCCGGGTTCTCACCCAGTTCGCTCACCAGCAGCCGGGCCATCTGGTCTTGCTCGCGTATGCGGCCAACCATCTCGCCGAACGATTGTTTATAGCGTCCCAGCGCACTGCGGCTCGGGGTTTCGTCCGCATCAGGGAAATGCTGGCGAATGTCATCCAGCAGCTCATCCAGCGTCAGCTGGTCCTCGCGCAGACGGCGTTCGATATGCGCCCGAACGTCGGTCGGCAGTTTGTGAATGGTCGATTTACGGCCCATCTCAGCCTCCTGCGCCAGGACGTTTAACGCCGTGGACAATGGCGCGACCGGCAGCGACATCGGCACCGCGTTCGGTGAGGCGGGCAACCAGCACAGTCTCGATATCGTCGATACGTACCAGCCCCTGTTCCTCGAGCCAGCGCAGCTCTGACTTGACCTGGTCACGGCTCGGAGCGTGGCCATAGCGAGTCAGTGCCTGGTAAATCACTGAGCTATTGGAACTGTAACTCGGCATCTCGGCCAGAAAGCGCAACATGACCAGGCGCTGATCTTCGCGCAGGAAGTCGGCAAAACTCATGGTGTCCTCCGTTATTTCTTCTGCAGCAGATAGGCTTCGATATTCTCGGTACGACGATAGGTCGCGGCCATCTGCTCTTGCATCCCATGCATCTGGGCCTCAGCCCGGCTCAGCTTGCTGATGAGCTCGGTGATTTGTGACTGTGTTGGCACCGATTTAATCTGCGCTTCAACGGTGGTAATGCGGGTGCGTAACTCCAGCAGTTCTTTCTGGCTGGCCGACTGGCGGCCAATCAACCAGGTATATACCCCGACGACGGCCATCACTGCCCACTGCAGAAATGCCCAGTCGAACCTCAATTCATTAATTTCCACAACTACCCCCTTGAACACATTGAATAATATTGGCCAGCCGACCGGCGCAGACGCCGTACTGGTCGTAAACCGTTTTCAGCGCGACGACGGCGGCGTCGGCGCTGTTATCGTCCGGCAGCGCCGGTGGCGGGCACCGTACCGCCAATTCTGCTGGCAATACCGCTGGTTGTGGCGGTAGCAGCACGCTGCTGGGCGGCGGCGAGTTGCTGCATGACGTCAGCGTCAAACTCGCAATTAACGCGACGGTCAGCGGTTTTTTTGAGGGCATCGCGGATCTCCCGAGTGGATTGGTTATCAGCTGCAGCGCGGTCGGCGATCTGCTGCGCCAACTGCTGGCTGGCGGCGTTGGCTTGCGCAGTCAGTTCTTTGGCACCGGCAATAAACTGGTTGAGGGCATCAGCAGCTTGGCGGGTCTGGCCTCGGGAGCACTCCAGACGAGCCTCAAACACACCTTGTTTTCGGCCTGCATCGTAGAATGCCCATAGGGTTCCAAGGATGAGGGCTGCCCAAATCACATACCGTGCGATAACTTTCAGCCAATCACTCATGGCAGACCCCCGAACCCCAGCCCGCGCGCTCATACAGCGGTTGCCACGAGTAAATGATACGAACTGGGTAGCCCCGGTTCTCACGGAAATTGGTGGCAGAGCGCCCGGCGTTCACCTTCTCGACCACGTTCCAGTAGCGCCTGGCATCCAGTCCGCGCAATGCCGCCAGCTTGCGGTCACGCTGCACCCAGCCCAGACCGCCGTTATAAGCTGATAGGACGTAGGCCCAACGGTCGCATTCGGTCGCAGCAGTGATACGGTCATAATGCCAACGGTCATAGGCCACCAGTGCCCGTATCGCCCAGGACGGATTCAGCGGCTGGTTATCACCGAGACTTTGGGGGTAGATGCCCGCAATCCAGCCCGCTGTCGCAGGCATAAACTGCGCCAGTCCCAGCGCACCGACAGGCGATTTTGCCGTGGCGCGCCAGGTCGACTCTTGATGAATTTGACCGGCGAATGTCGCCACCGGCGCATCCAGCCCCCAGACTACGCGGGCGTTGCGGGTCAGTTCGCGCTGATATTGCCGGGCATCCTCAGGGATAGCAGCGGCCACCGGATGACAGGCGCTAAGCAGCAGAAACAGGCAAGAGAGCAGGCATCTCATGCTTATAACCCCATCGTGACGCCGATACAGATGGCTGAGACAATCAGTGCCCGGCGCAGCAACACAGCGGCAAACACCAGCTCGTAGCCGGTCGCGACAGGGAACTCCGGCTCGTTGCGGCCTGACGGGATTAGTGGTTTACCCTGGGTCTCTTTCCAGTCGTCAATCAGGTAGCTGCCGGGGCTGGCGTACGGGAATAGCGCGCGGTCGAGGTGATAGCCGAGAATGGCTGCGATGGACACCAGCGACAACTTGTACAGCGTAACGCCGAGCTGCATCGGTGAAACGATAGCGATGGCGAGCAGCAGAACGACTGCGAGTATGATCCAGTTACGCAGGCGCTGGTGACGGACTTTGTGAAGTAACGACATGATGATGTTCCCTGTTGATGAGGTGGAATAGCTCAATAGACAGGGAACATTGTGCGATAGGACAGACTGTGGAGTAATTTGCCCTGGGACAGATTATTTAGACTTTGTAGCGTTAAAAGTGTCGATAATGGCGTTTACAGCCAACCAAACCCCTTTGCCATAATCCCCGCAAGGCCGATTGCAGCGGCTATTAGCGAGCCAAAGAGTTTATGGAAGTCACTTCTCTGGATCGTTCTTAATTCTTTAATATCTGTTTTTATTTCAGAAATATCGCGTTTGATATATTCAACATCAGACTCTAGTTTGGCTACTCTCGCTTCTAACATGTCATTGCCTCCACCTCCATCAGACCCATGCGAATAATGTAGTTGTTCAGAAATACGGTGTGATGGAAAATCAACAAGATTTGACCCCATTCTAATCCTCTCGCTGCTTTTTGTCGCTATGCTCAAACCACTCAAGGACCGGGTGAACGGCATAATGACTTGTAAAACCACAGTTTTTGCAAATTATCCTGTACTGATAGCTATAAATGGAATCAGGTTTGCTCGGGTCAATGCAAATAAATTCGATATATGAATATCGTAAATCGCTAGTGATGCCTCCGACTGGTGGGCGATTACAAACTGCATAGCCAAAGGCTTCAACTTGTGGGACGGACATGTCACGACTACGGCAAATAGGACAAAACAGTCGACCTACATTTTTTTCTACCAAGAATAAGGCAAAATCGTCAGCAGACACTTGCTCCAAACGACTCTGAATTTCTCTAGGGACCTCGAATTTATCCTGTTTCAAGTTTACGCCTCTCTATTTTTATGTCCCTGGACCAAAGATTCCTATCAAACCTTTTATGCAAACTATCCCTGAACTAAGAAAGAGCGGCCCGTCGGGTGGTGGAACACCCGGCAGGCCATCAACACCACAGCTTAGACCTGTGAGTCGACCCAGGGCTCAGTCCGTCTCGCGAGACAGATTAAGCCTACTGCATTTTCATCATATGAAAAAGGCTTACAGTTTATGAAATCGACCCCGATCATACCTTGGGTGGGTGGTAAGCGCCGCCTGGCTAAAAAAATTTTGCCGCAGTTCCCTGAACACACCTGCTATGTCGAGCCGTTCTGCGGCGCAGCAGCACTGTACTTTATGAAGCCGCCCAGTAAGGCCGAGGTGATCAACGACATTAACGGCGAACTGGTGAATCTGTATCGGGTGATTCAGCATCACCTAGAAGCGTTCATTCAGCAGTTCAAGTGGGCGTTGGTGAGCAGGCAGATGTTCGAGTGGTTGCAGATCACGCCAGAGGTAACGCTCACGGATATTCAGCGCGCTGCACGGTTCTACTACCTTCAGAAGCAGGCGTTCGGCGGCAAAGTCGAGGGGCAAACCTTCGGCACTGCAACAACGTCACCGCCGCGTTTCAACCTGCTGCGGATCGAAGAGGATTTGTCACAGGCCCATATGCGGCTGGCGCGTACCTGTATTGAGCACATGGACTGGGCCAAATGTATCCAGCGCTATGACCGGCCGCATACGCTGTTTTACTGCGACCCACCTTACTGGCAGACCGAGGGCTATGGCGTCGATTTTGGGTTCGAGAACTACGTGGTGATGGCTGAGTTAGCCAGGTCGATGGCGGGCAAAATGCTGATCTCAGTGAACGATATCCCTGAAATGCGGGCAGTTTTTTCGGGGCTTCATATGGAGAGCGTTAGCATTCATTACACTTTGCAGGGTGTTGGCAGATCGGTGTCGCGACAGAAAGAGCTCGTTATTAGAAATTGGTGATAGAACGGCGCTAAATGCGCCGTTATTTCTGAACCGCATACTCACAGACGTCCCAAGCCAAATTAGTAATGAACTCAAAAGCCCCATCTTTTGCCACATAGGTCACTTCATTATCACGGATATAAAACTTCTCAAACCCGTTATATCCACCATACCCATTTTTAGCATTCACTAAGCCGCAAAGCATCTTGATTTCTCCGGTAGCCGGGAATTCCTTTATCACTTTAATGTCTGCGGAGTATGGGTCCTTAAGAGTACTTAACAACAGGTTTTTCATCTGCTCACGAGATTCAGTCCGCAATGACTTTTCGTCTGCATGTGAAGTAGAAATACCTACCAAGCCAGTACATATGAGAAGCAATTTTACATATTTCAATTTCGAGTTGCTCATGTCTACCCATCCAATATCAACCAAAACGAATAAACCGTTCCCAATGAGAACAAATTAGCTCGCATTTTTTTTCTTCTGAAGTTCAGAAGAGAGCTCGTTTACTTTTTTCTCAAGTTCGATCATTCGCTGTTTTTCCTCAGCGCTTCGCATTAAATCTTTCCTTACTTCAGGATCTAACTGGTTCATCAGTTCCAACAATGTCAGGTCAGAACGGGAAAAGATCACATCTGCATTTGCTGGAGCTTGCTTATCAAGCATAGCCTGCCCACGACCTGTAAGTAGCCAATCTAGCGAATATCCCCGCTCTTCAGACAGGTTTATGCAAATTGAATAAGGTATAGAATCGCGCTTTCTCCAGCTTGCAAGGGTTTGCCGATTTACATCTAACATCCGGGCCAGCTCACTATCGTTTCCGGCTCCAAGTAGTTCCATTAAGCGCGCCAAGACCGCGTCCACACTGTTTTTATTCATATTGCATAAAACTCACTTGATTTATTTGTTCCAAATAAGTACGCTTATTCGTAATGTTTACACAATAACCCAATAGGAACAACCAAGCTATGAACAAACGACAGATTCAGGCTCGTCTGATTGAGCGTGGTAGTAACTTTCGCCAGTTCGCGCTTGGTGCGGGTTACGAGCCGCGCACTGTCACTCAGGCGGTGAGCCGTTGGGCCGGTAAAAAAGAGCTACCGCGAGGCAGGCTGACGTACAAGATTTTGCGAGACCTGTCTGTCGCAATTGGCGGGGAAGTCACCCCTGGCATTCTCGGTAATGTGGAGTAAAGCATGAGCAAGAAACCCGGCACCTCATCATCAGCAACTCGCACGTTGCGTGTGCTGATTGCCCTCAAAGGCTACACGATGACTGGCCTGTCAAACGGCGAGCTGGCCAAGGCGTTGAACGTCTCACCGGCAAACATCAGCCGCGACTTAGCCACCCTAGTGGACGTCGGCCTTGTAATTCAACTCGACAACGGCCGCTACGCTCACAGCATCCAAATGCTGCAGATCGCCACGGCTCACGCCGAGCACATGTCCCGCATGCAGGCCCGTATGAATGAAACCACCCAGCGCATCATGGCTGGAACACGTTAGGAGATAGAGACAAATGGCCAGACCTAAAAACGAACCGGCACCAATGGTAGGCGACACCTTTTTACCTGCTGACCTGAGCGAAAATCAAAACCAGATGGCACTACACCAGCAGCAGATCATGGAGCAATTTGGAGAAGGCCTGCCGTATGAGCGCTCTCGTATTGTGCATGAGACCAAGTTCTATATGGCGCAAAGTGCCGAAGCCATGCTGGAAGCGGGCAAGCGCCTGGTCATTCTCAAGGAGAACGAACCGCACGGCGATTTCACCGACATTATTGAATCCCAGCTGGCGCTCTCGAAGCGCACAGCACAGGTCATGATGCAGGCATCCCTCAAATATTTATCGCCAAAACTGGAGTCAAAAGCGCAGGCGCTTGCGCATTTGGGCAAGACCAAGCTGTTCGAGTTGATGACCGAAGACGATGACGAGCTGGTAGCGCTCGCCGAAGGCGGCACCATTGCTGGTCTGGATATTGACGATATCGACCGCATGACCAGCCGCGAGCTGAAAGCCGCACTGCGTGAAGCGCGCGAAGATGCCGACGCCCAGCGCCGCGTGTTGTCCGACAAGAACACCAAAATTGACGACCTGACAACCAAGCTGCAGAAACAGTCGAAGATCAAGCCGCCTGCACCGGACGTCGAAGCTGAAAAGCTGCGTAAAGAAGTCAGTGCCATCGCCTATGAGGCAGAGGCCGTCTTGAGCGGCAAGCTGCGCGAGGCTTTCTCTGTTCTCACCACTCACTGCTCAGACCATGAGGTCGATCCGCCATACGATTTTATGGCCGGACTGCTATGCCAGGTCGAACGCGCGGTCAACCAGTTGCGCGATACCTATGACCTGGAGTCAGCCCCCACCGGCAATGACCGGCCGGACTGGGTTGACCTGCCGGATAACGATAACAACAACGCAACGGTGATGTGATATGAGCGCAGCCCTGACCGAACGACTGGTTGCGATAGCGCAGGCTGCCCGCAATGCCGGGCACGGTGAGCGCGGCGCTATCTATGAAAAGGCCTGCGTTGAGCTGGGTATATCCCGCGCAACGCTGTTACGAAAAATCAAGGAGGTCGCGATGACAGACACACGCAAACGCCGCACGGATGCGGGCACCAGCGCGCTGACGCGCGAGGATGCCATGATGATCTCCGCACTGTTGACTGAATCTACCCGCAAGAACGGCAAGCGCCTGTATGCAGTCGCCGACGCGGTAGCAGAGCTGCGGGCCAACGGCATGATTTCAGCCGAATCCATCGATGAAGGTACGGGCGAAGTTCGTCTGCTGTCAGAAAGCGCCATCATTCGCGCCATGCGGGCCTACGGTGTGCATCCCGACCAACTGATGGCACCAGAGCCCAGCACCCGTCTAGCCAGCCTGCATCCTAACCACGTTTGGCTGGTCGATGCCTCACTCTGCACCCTCTACTACCTGCAGAACGGTAAGAAAACCACCGGCCTGCAGGTGATGGACAGCGCTGAGTTCTACAAGAACAAGCCGAAGAACCTGGCGCGTATCGCCCACGACCGCGTCTGGAGCTATGAAATCACAGACCACACCAGCGGCTGGATCTACGTCGAATACGTTCTCGGCGCCGAATCCGGCGAGAACCTGTGCTCGGTGCTGATTAACGCCATGCAGGAGCGCGGCGGCGCTGATGTGCTGCACGGTGTGCCGAAAATTCTGTTCATGGACCCCGGCTCCGCCAACACCGCCGCCATGACAAAAAACCTGTGCCGGGCACTGAGCATAGAGATGATCGCCCACAAGGCGGGGAACGCCCGCGCGACCGGCCAGGTCGAGAAAGCTCGCGACATCATCGAGCGCAAGTTCGAGCCTGGTCTGAAGTTCGTCGCCGTTAACAGCCTGGAAGAGTTGAACGCGATGGCGAAGAAGTGGCGCAGCCATTTTAACGCCACGGCTATCCATAGCCGCCACGGCTTCTGCCGCAACGATATCTGGTTGCGTATCACCGCCGAACAGCTGATTAAAGCGCCCTCTGTGGAGGTCTGTCGCGAACTGGCCGTCGCCGCACCGGTACGCCGTAAGGTGCAGTCCACACTGGAAATTCCATTCCAGAGCCGCAAGTACGATGTATCTGGCGTTCCAGGCGTGATGATTGGCGAGTATGTGATGGTGACCCGTAACCCCTGGCGCACCGATGTCGCTCAGATTGTGCTGACCGGCGAGGATGGCCACGAGGTGTTCCACCTGGTGGATGAAGTGCCGGAGAACGAGTTTGGGTTTGCAACCAACGCCGCGATTATCGGCGAGAGCTACCGCAAACCGGCGGATACCGTCTCCCAGCAGGTCAATCAGGAGATTGAGCAACTGGTTACCGGCACCGACTCTGTCGACGCTGCAGCGGCGGCGCGCAAAGCCAAAGCGCTGCCGTTTGGTGGGCGGTTTGACCCGTATCGCACGATTGACGACACCGAGCTGCCGTCCTACCTGCCGAAACGCGGCCAGGAGTCGGAGGTGCGCGGCCCACGTATAGAACAGCGTCCGCTGACGCACGTTGAGGCAGCGAAAGCGCTACGGGAGATATTCACGGCGCAGGGCCGGGAGTGGCAGGCGCAGCACTATAACCAGTTGGTTCAGCGTTTCCCGGACGGGGTTCCGGCGGACGATATCGACACGATTGCCGGTGACCTGGCTGGCAAGCACACCGTGACGCTGAGCGTCGTTAACGGCCAATAGGAGGCAGCATGTTGGTACTGAAGGCGCTGATGCAGGAACACGGTATTGATCAGCAGATGGTCGCTGACGCTGCCCAGGTCTCTCAACCGACCATTTCGCAGATAGTGAACCACGGCATCTGGCCAAAACGCCGCACTGCAGAGGTGCGGGAAAGCATCAGCCAATTTTTAGCAGCGCGCGGGCTGGATACAGCTGGCGCATTTGAAGAGGTGCAGGCGGCGGACACCGCCTGCACCAATGTCTCGCAACAGGCAAATAAGGAAGGAGACGACAATATGTTACTCGCAAAACAGGTATTACATCCAGCAACGAAAAAGCATTTCGGTTTGTTCCGCGACCCGTTCGCCGACGACGCCCTCCAGGGCTCTGAGGATGTGTTCACGACCCCGGACATTCGTTACGTCCGTGAGGCATTGTTCCAGACGGCGCGCCACGGTGGGTTCCTGGCGGTGGTCGGTGAGTCCGGTGCGGGCAAGTCCACGCTGCGCCGCGACCTGATTGAACGCATCAACCGCGAAAATGCGCCGGTGATTGTGATTGAGCCGTACATCATCGCGATGGAAGACAACGACAACAAGGGCAAGACCCTGAAAGCGGCGTCGATCGCCGAGGCGATCATCAATACTCTCGCGCCGCTGGAGGGCGTCAAACGCAGCCAGGAGGCCCGGTTCCGCCAACTCCACCGCGTGCTGAAAGACAGCAGCAACGCCGGTTACAGCCATGTTCTGGTGATTGAGGAGGCCCACTCGCTGCCGCTGCCGACGCTGAAGCACCTCAAACGCTTCTTTGAGCTAGAGAATGGGTTTAAAAAACTGCTCTCCATTGTGCTGGTCGGCCAGCCGGAGCTGGCGATGAAGCTGTCAGAACGCAATCAGGAGGTCCGCGAGGTGGTACAGCGCTGTGAAGTTGTCGAGCTGCTGCCGCTGGATACCCAGTTGGAGGCGTTTTTGACGTTTAAGTTTGACCGCGCCGGTAAATCGGTAAAAGAGGTTCTGGACGCCAGCGCCACCGACGCAATTCGCGCCAGGCTCAGCAATAACATCGGCGGCCGCAAAGGTGTTGTTAGCCTGTTATACCCGCTGGCCGTCAGCAATTTAACCATCGCGGCAATGAACCTCGCCGCCCAAATCGGCGTGCCGGTGGTTAATGCCGACGTAATTAAAGGCATTTAACTATTAATTAATGAGGTCGGAGGGATTATGCGTACTACTCATAAATTATCGTTGGTGGTGGAAAGCGAGGGAATTCAAATAGCCATCATCACCACAAGTAAGGCGGTTACTACATTATCTGCCCAGGGAATTACGGTTAAACGTATCGATATCGAAGAAGGCCGCCGACCGACGGTGGTCATTCACCCGAACGCTACCACGCGCAGGATGGTAGCCCTGGGTAAAGCGGTTCGATATTCAACTGGGGTCGATGACCAGGGGCGTTATCAAAAATTCCAGTATCAGCTGGATAAGTGTCGGGTCGTATGGGAGGAAAGAGTGTAAATCATGGCAATTAAAATAGAGTCAATTATCACCATTCTGCCCGGTGGGGCAATGAGTTTACAGATGGTGGCTGCAAACTCAAAAGATGCCACCGAAGTTGAACTAAAGCTTTTGGAGGAATTGAAACCCGCTTTTCAACAAATGGCGCTGAAAGCGTTAATAGACCGGGGATTTAAACCTGCCATTAACTTTTCCAGCAAAGGCAAGACTCACCACTAATCAAGGTATTTAAAAATGGCAAAAGGTAAAAAGCGGCTTAAAGCTGCGGCGGTTCCGTACGCCGCGCAAACGAAAACTGAGGTAATTGACGGTATTAAATCCCTCGGTGATTTACAGCGTCAATTAACCCGTATCGAAACGGAAATGAATGACCAGATTGCATCGGTAACGCAATACCATTCGCCGGAGATTGAACGACTGAAGGCCGAGATAAGCGGTCTGCAGCAAGGTATCCAGACCTGGTGCGAGGCCAATCGCACCGAACTGACCCAGGACGGAAAAACAAAGACCGTCAATTTAACCACCGGCGAGGTGATTTGGCGCAACCGGCCACCGAGCTGCACGATACGCGGTGCCGAGGCAGTTATAGCCGCTCTGAAAAGACTCAAGCTGATTCGATTTATTCGTTACAAGGAGGAAATTAATAAGGACGCGATATTAAACGAACAGGCGGCAGTAAAAGATATTCCGGGCATCACTATTAATCGCAACCTGGAAGATTTCGCCATAGTGCCATTTGAACAGGAGATCGCCCAATGAGCCTGCAATGCAAAACCTGTAGCGAAGACGTAGATGAGCTCGATTCCGAGCAGGCAACCATTACTCAGGGGCATGACGGCACCTGGTGTGTGGACCTTATCCTGGTCTGCCCGCATTGCGGGCAGACCTACAACGCGTTTGTACCCACCAGCGAGCTCCAGCCCTTACCTCACGATGATTATTCGGAGGGGATATGTCTATAGCGACTAACCGTTCGACGTTGTATCGCATGGCCATGAAACGCTTTGGCCCAGACTCTCAACTCCTGAAGCTGGCCGAGGAGGCCAGCGAACTGAGCACTGAGGTGTCGCGCAACCTGAACGGCCTTAGCGACGAAATGAAGCTGGCCAGCGAAATGGCCGACGTGGAGATCATGATCGAGCAATTTCGCCTGAACGGCCTCGATACGGCCATTGATTTTCACAAGCGGCAAAAACTCATGCGGCTGGCAGAACGCCTGGGAGTTAACTATGACCCACAACAATGAAAAGTATCTGGCGAAGATCAAGAAGCTGCTGAACCTAGCCAGACGCAGCACCAACAGCAATGAAGCCGCGAATGCACTGAGCCAGGCTCAGGCATTAATGCGCAAGCATAGTCTCACTGAGACGGATATTGACCTGATGGAGATTGGCCGCGCCAGCAGTAAAGGCGCACCATCACAGGCGCAGAAAATACCGGCATATATGAGCGCCCTGGGCAGAATGGTTTGCCGTGCATTTGGTGTGGCTTGTTACTACGAATATGCAAGTGCGTTCTATTCGAATGGCAATGGTCGCCGGACAGTTATTTTTTATGGTCCTAATGAAAGGCCTGAAATTGCAGCATATGCATTTGACGTCTTGTCACGCCAATTAATAAAAGCGCGTCGTGAGTTTACCGCTAAGATGCGACGCAATATAAAGCCCAGCACAAAAGTTTCCCGCGCTGATCAGTTCTGTGAAGGGTGGGTAAACGGTGCATACTGCGTTATCGATTTATACCGCGTTTCCGAACCTGAAAAGACGCTCATGACGGCCTATTACAACCGTATGAACGACGAAATGGAGTTCGAGAAGTTTGCCCCTCGGGCTGCAAAAAAATGCCGTGGCGGTGATGATGCGGCTGATGCTGGTTACTGGGCTGGTAAGCAGGCTCAGCTGCACCAAGCTGTACACGGCCAAGGCAGTTCCTTGACTGGGATAGGAGTAAAACCATGACCATTTCACGAGGAGGAACGTGGCTATTAATGGCGTTATTCTGCGCTGTATTCTGGTCATCGAGTATTTGGGGCAGTTATTTATTAATTGAATGGGTGGTGTCGCTAATAAAACACGCACGGGGGTAATGTGATGAACCGTATTAACCTGGTAAAATTAATTCATGTCGCCAAACGTGACCGTCGCCTGGATGACGATACCTACCGCCAACTGCTCGATAGCTATACGGGTTTAAGCTCAACGAAAGAAATGACCATCAAGCAATTAGAATCTGTGATGGACGCGTTTTATGGTCTGGGGTTCAGGCCGGTATTTAAAAGACCTGGAAAGATTACGGCGACAGACGAGCAATCGAAAAAAATCCGGTCATTGTGGCTGGAGATGTTTGAAGCGGGGTTTGTCCGTGATAGTTCGGAGCGTGCGATCAATGCGTATGCTCACCGTATAACAGGTGTAGGTCGGCTGGAGTGGCTGGGAACGGATCAGGCCAGTCGCGTTATCGAGACGTTGAAGAAGTGGCAGAAACGCGAGCTGAAGGCTCAAGCCGCATTGCAATAACGGGGGGCAGATCATGATTACGCCAATGGAAGAAAAGCGCCATAAGCTGTTATCTGAGGTTGCTGACCATGTCGCCGAGACAGCATCTGACTATGGGTGTTCAACTGAGCAGGCCGAGCATCTGGGGCTGGCGGTGGCAAATTTCCTGGCAGAGCATTTCGGTGGGCAGAATTTCACGTTTCCTCGTGATTACGTTTATAAGCTGGCCGTTCGTGATCTGCAGATTTACAACGAGTTCAAAGGCAACAATTGGGCCGACCTGAGTTCCCGATATGGCATCACCGAACGAGGGCTGCGCAAGCTGATTCACCGAGTGCATAAACGAGTGATGAAGCACAAGCAGCCGATGCTGGATTTGTTCGGTGGCGGGGAGTAGATTCGATTATCAATAAGGAGGCAATAATGGCTCGCCCGAGTATACTTGATAAACTTCCAGAAGATGTCCGGAGCGCATTACACGCTGAGCTGCTTCGGACTCACTTCACTGATTATGACTCTATGTTTTTTTGGTTGAGCGAACGAGGTTACGATATTTCTCGTTCTGCTATTCAACGTTACGCAGTTAAACATAAGGAAGAGATTCTGGGCCTCAATGAGGAGAGTAAGTTCCACCAGGCACAGTTGCGACTTGCATCATTGAATGTCGCCGCTGTAATCTCTCCTCAGAAGGATATTGGCAGTCTGAAGAACGATGCTGAAGAAATTCTAAAATGGGCTTTGTTCGGGTATTGATTGATGGGGTGGCAACACCCCTCTTTTAGTTTCACATGCTGAAATGAAATTACAATTTCTTATCCCAATAAATCCCCGACCCTGCCAGTAAATCCCATTTATCTCGCTTTCCCCTATATACTTATCTCACTTCTAATCACGATGAGGCTTTTTCCGCCTTCTTTCCAAGTGCGGTAATCGTCCCACAGCAGGCCGATACCCACGATAAGCGCAGTGATCATCCCAATCGGCGACATCAGGAAAGCGCTATTCAGCAGCCGCCAGGCAACCAGCAGTGCGCCGAAAATCCCGATCAGCTTACGGGATTCGGTATCGAGGCTTTTCCACCAGGTGATCACCTGATCGATAGCCTGATAACCACGGTAAAGCATCCGCCCGAAAACCTCGGCTAACCAGAGAACGCCTCGAACGGTTTTGGTGATGAATCCTTCTATCTTCGGGAAATTATCCATGATGCGCCGGCGCAGCGTATCCAGTGAGCCACTCAGGCCGCCGGCCAGATCAGAGCCGATTTTGTCTTTTGCCATACCAAGCAGCGCGGTCAGGCTGCGCATGGAGGTCATGAATTTATTAGACTGCTGCGCCGCGCGGTCGGCGTTCAGGCCGGTGGCTTTCAGCATGCTCTGGTAATCGGTAGTAAAACCGTTAATTCCGCGGCGCATGGCGAGGAGCGTGTTTTCGTCGATCCCCAGCATCTGCGCATACTGATTCGCTCGGTAATACGGCATGCTGCGCAGCTTATCGCCGACACCGGTAAAAATGGCGGCGGCATCGCGCATCTGACCGTTCGCACCGCGCGTCTGCACGCCCAGGCGGTTCAGGAAACCTTCAGCGCCCGGGTTGTTACGGATGAATCGCGCGAGGCTCTCCAGCGAGCCTTGTGCCGCGGCTGCGTCTGCGCCCATCTGCGAGGCGGCATATCCCAACGCGCGGATGCCCGCCACTGAGGCTCCGGTGCGCTGCGATGCAAAATAGACTTTATCCAGGCCATTGGCGATCTGCGTGGTGAAGCCGACGATCGTCAGCGCAGCCCCTTCTACTGCCGCCCCCATTTTGAGCACGTTCGCCGTGACGCCGGCGACAACAGCCGAGAATTTTCGCTCGCCGGCGGAGTCGATTTCGAAGCCCAGAGAAATCAAAAAATCCTTGATGGTTTCAGCGTTCATTGATCCTCTCTCCACCTGGCGATCCGGGCTTCGTTATCCGCTTTCATGTCCAGGTAATCATTCATCAGCGCGACGTCGAACAAATCGAGGCGCCCATCCTTGAGCGCCTCAAAGCTGCACATACCGGCATCCACCGGGCGTAACAGGTAATCCTCGCCGCCCGGCAGGACGTCCAGGGTCAGGCCGGCGGCTGGTCTTTCGTCTCGCTGTCGGGGAGTGCGGGCAAAAAATTTCCCAACGAGTCCCCGACCACGCGCGCGACGATCTGCAGCATGTCCATCATGTCGATGTCATCGAACATCAGTTGACCGCCGGTAAAGATCGACGTGTAGACGGTGCCATTCTGGCGTGACACCACCGCCAGGCAGGGATGAATAATCGCGTTGCTGTCATCGTCGCTGATGTCTGCCAGCGTTTGGGCGATCACCGGTAGCGCCACTTTGAGCGCATCCTCAATCGATACCTGTCCGGTTTTCAGCTGGCGCAACACCTTAATTTCCCCCAGCAGGCCGGACAGCAGCGGCAGTAGCTTCCGGGAAACCTTCAACTGCTCGAAAACATTCAGTTTGGCCGCGCGGTATTTTTGGCCCTTAATTTCAAATTCCATGCATTACCCCTTAAAACGTGCCGAGCAGTTGGTCGATCTTGATGCAGTCGAACACCCAGGCGACGGTGTTACCGTCTTTGGCGTTCTGCCAATCCGGCAATTTCTTGAACGCGACGCCGCGCGCCGTGGTCACGTCGTTACTGGATTTGTTGCGGATCACGATGACGTTATTGCCCCAGGTCGCAGATGACAGCGACTGCGCGTTATACATCACCGACAGCTTGGCGTTCGTCGGACTGGTTTTGAGTAGGTTGACGGTGATCGTGCCCGATTTATCGGCGTGCAAGCTGTGCATCCCCTCGCCATCGGCGCCGGTCACCATCGTGTTTTTGTCGCCGCCCATTGCAACGACAATCCCCTCGTCGGAAGTCGCTGCACCGTTGCCGAGGTCAATCGAACCGCCCACGCCGGTGATATTGGCGGACACATCCAAAAAGCTATAAGTTGACATTCACCAGCTCCTTAGCGGTTAACGTTGATGATGACGTCGCCGAAGTGCACGGCGCCGGCCAGTTTGATCGCCACCTGCATCACCGGGGCTTTGCGGGCTTCGCGCTCCGCTTGCGCCTGCTGTGCAATCGGGGGGGAATAGACGTAATACCCCTTTGTCAGCGTGTCGCCGGTATTCAGCGCGCCGAAACCGTCGCCACCCCACACGCCAGGCGCAATCAGGCCGTTTTCAGCGCCCTGCGCCAGTGATGCTTCGACGTTGGTCAGCAGATCGGTAATGCCCTCATCGGTCTGAGGAACCTTTGTCGAGCTGGTATAGAGGCGGTTGTAGTAGTTGGTCTGAACGTAGTTCTGTAGCCAGTCCAGGCCGTGGCGCTCGTCAAAGAAATCAGCGTTACACATCACGCCTTCTTGCAGGATTGCCGTGTCGTTGTCGTAATTGACGAACACGTTGCAGTTTTTCTGCTGCAGGGTCAGCGCCTGGGTTTGTGTCAGCGTTTCCGCGACGATCCCCGGCTCTTGCTTAAATTTGATGGTGATCGTGGTGCGCCAGCCGGCGAAGTTGACCGTAAAGGCACGGCCCAGAATCGACACCGCGGCGTAAGGGCTCTGGCTGGAATACTGGACACAGGTTGTACCGAACGCCGCGGCTTTCAGCCGGCTGGCAATGTCGGTGTTGTTGTCCGCATCGAGCACGGCGGTATTTTGCGTGGTGTGGGCGTAAATGCGGGAAACATCATCGGATTGGATCAGGCCGGCAACTGCAAGCACGTCATCATCAGAAATCGTCTCGGCGATATACAGGCCATACCATTTCGACGACAGGTCGATAAATTTCGCGACGCATTCAGTGATGGTTTCCGCTGGCTGGCGCGCGATAATTTTCGCGCCGGTGCCTTCAAGAATGCCCATCAGCGCGGAAATATCGGTTCCCGTGGCGTTTGGCGTAGCAAAGCCGACTGCGGACGCCTCGCCGGTGGTTTTCGAGCTCACGACAAACCGCGCATTGTTCGCATCCCAGACGACACTCGCCGCAGTCAGCTTTTCAGCCACACGCGCGGCGACGCCGTTCAGGTTGGTCTCTGCCGACAGGTCAACGCCGGATACCGTTTTGACCGTTCCATCGACGCTGATTTTCATCGCGCCATCGGTCACGGTTGTGAAATTGGTCATCGCCTGCTGCGCAGTATTCAGGATTGCCCCGCGCAACGCGGCGGCAGTGTCCACTTTCACCCAGCGGCCAACGTACAGATCGATCGGCTGCGGGCGCTGCCAGTAGTAAACCTGAGCGGCTAATGCCTCAGGCGCCTGGATGCCGAAGTCAGATTGCACGCCGGTAATGCCGGAATAAGCGCGCATGCGCTCGCTGGCGTCAATCACCGGCGATGCCCCGATAATCAGCAACGAACCAAAGTTTCGAGCCTGCGCCGCGCGCAAGGCCATATTAATCGCAACGCCGACGACGTTACGAACAGGTAACCCCTGCTGAGCCATAATTATTCTCCGAAGAATTTTACCGTTGCCTCTGCGATCGGCTTGATGCCGTACTCGCGAACAACTTTGCGGCGCAGGCGGACGGTAATGTCATACCGGCGCACCCACTGGTTATTGATGAGTTCAGGGAAAGGAATGATGTCGCCAATAGATCCCAGCGACAGGCCGACGGCGATCAACTGATCGTTGTTTTGTGACAGCGTCAAGCCATCACGGAAAGTTGTCGCGATACGCTGGCTGTGCGGCCCGTAGAACGATGCCAGGCATTCGGTCACCTCATGGCGCCACAGTTCCGCGCTGTCGTCGCTCTGCCGCGTAAACGCTGGATTATCATCACCGATAAAGCCGGAGATCCCCACGGCGCACCAGTCCACATCAGGCGGCATCAATGGTGGCTGCGTGGGTGTCCAGCGTGGTCGCACGTTGCCCGGCGGCAGCCCGGTTATACCGAGCACCCAACGATTTAGCGCACGTTCGAGCGCCTCATCATAATCAGGGCCGGGCGAAATTGGCGTCAGGTAACCGGCCTGCGTGCTGGTGTTATTGCTCAACGGGGATCCCTCCATCGAACGGCAGCAGCTCACAATGCGCCTGAACGAATCCCGCCCCGTAGGCCGTGTAAGGGTCGACGAAGGTCACACGGTAATCGCGGTTCTGATATGTCACGATGTCCGCGTCGCGCGCCGTCTGCCCGGCGGTGAGCCGCTCAGTGGTCACAATCAGGATTGCGCCGGTGACCACCTGGCCCGCTATCATGCGCCGCGCTTCGAGCGACCGATCGACGGTAACCACTCCGGCAAACGGCATTTTTACCGGGGCGTTGGTGGCGAAGCCGTCATCGTCGACGGTCTGCTGGTTGCGGGTGACAATCAGGGAGGTGTCGCAAAACTCGGGATCGAAAAGCACGTCTGTAACGTCAAGAGTTGGCATTTTTATCCCTCACGAGGTAGGTCATCGCGCGCCGGTATTGCCCTTCATCGATCAGGGGGCGAGCGTTGGCATTGTCCGGCGCGTTGCCGGCGGCCCGGCTCTGCAATTCTTTAGCCGCACCTTTGCGCCCGCGGCTCGCCCGGGCTTTTAGCGTTGCTGGCGACAGCGGCGTAAAATCGGCGCTGGTCATGTAGCTTTTAACCGCCTGGCTGGCGATCGTGCCGGCCGACTCCAGCGCCGCAGTAGCAGCGCCGGTGCGACCATCAAACACCGCTTGCGCCGCGGCCTTCATTTTGGCGGTTGTCTCGGCATGCACCGATTTCACTCCGGGCTGAAGGTGCGGGCGCGGCGGGATGTTCTGCGCCGGCGATCCGTACTCGTTGATGTAGCCGATCTGTGCGTTGCCTATCCCGGGCTTTTCACCGTCTTCCGGTTGCCGGTCGGATGCCGCCTCAGGAATGCCGACCAGCACGTCGCGGCGCGCGATTTCATTCAGCGCAGAAAAAACGGCCTGCGACCGATCGGCCCGCACCTTCAACCCACTTTTCATAGCTGCCGCCCTCCCATGCCGAACATCTGGATCAGCTGCCAGAATTCGGCCCCATAGCGGGTGTTGTTCCAGAAGCCCGCGTCCGGGTTCATCGTGGCGCTGCTGTCATAGCTCACGCTGACTTTGTCGACCGATTTCGACGACACAACGCCGCTATTCGCACCACCACCACCACCGATCGCCGCCGCCCGGTTATCCGCCGCCTGGAGCGCCATGTAATGCGCGGCAAAAAGCTCGGCCAGGTACGGGAATACCTCGCCGAAATTGTTTTCATCGAGCAGTTGGTCAGCCAGATTTAAGCGGAATTGAATTTGAGCGTTGGGAAAGGTGACGGCGTTGCCGAACTGCGGGAAATCTTCGCGGAATTTATCGACGGTCGGCAGATGGTTATTTTTTGCCACCTTTCGCGCCCTCAGTCAGCGCCGCCGCCAGCTGCTTCTGCAGGTCGGCGATCGTGTCATCGCATTTGCCGATAGTGGAGACGTGCTCGGCGATGATCTGATCGCGTTCGTCACGTTCCGTCGTCAGGTCGGCTACTTTGCTTTTTTCCTCCGCCAGTTGCTTCTGAAGGTCAGCGATCTGCGCCAGCACCTCCGCTGGCGCGCCGGCGTTGTCTGGTTGGCCGTCGTCGAGAATTTCCGCATATTCCTGGATGAACCAGTTTTCGGCTACCTCCGGCGCCACCGAGTGCACACCAACAGCGAACTTCTCCACCTCATAATTCAGGTGCGTGAAAGTGAATGGCGTATGTACGCGGATTTTTACCAGTGATTGCTTCATGTGCTTTTCCTATAAGCCCCTTGCGGGGCTGTTTTTAGATGCCGTCTACGTAAGCCAGAGTTTCGCGATATGGGGACTCAACGGCGCCCAGGCGGCCGTAGTACGTTGTCAGCTGGTAGATGCCGCGATACTGAATCGGGATGTTCTGCAGCGGAACCATTGGGAATCGCACGAACTTTTTGCTGTTGGTATAGGCCACCATGCGATCCTTGCCGGCTGCGCCCGCACCTTTCAGCCATTTCACGGCTCGGATGTTCAGCGGAACGCCGTTCTGGTGGTAGGCGATGGTGTTCGTCTGCAAGTAGGTCAGCAGCGACTGGTTACCGGCAGACGACACGATGATGCTGGAGAGCAGCGCAAATTGATCCGGTGGCAGCAGCAAATCACGCGGGCAAATCGTGTAACCCGAGTTTGCCCAGGCGGCCGACAGTACGGAGTTGATCGACTGACGAATTTCGTCAGCGGTTGAGGCCGTCCAGACTTTCGGGGCGTTGGTGGTCAGCACGCCGTTGTAGTTCACCAGGCCTTTTACGCCAATCAGCGAATCGCCGCGGTAAACCTGCTCGTCGGTGTCCATGTTCCACTTCAGTTGCATGCCTTCGAATTTCTGGGCATCAACCGGGCGGCCAACCTGCTGCGCGGCAGCCAGCTCAACAACAGTCCAGCCAAGTTCCATCCCCCACAGGGTCAGCGGGAAACCGGTTTTGTTGATGTCGAGATTAACGGTCGCGATCTCGGTAGAGTTCTTGCCGATCCAGTTTTTACCGTTCGGGTTTGGCGTACCGGAGGCAGCAAGCTCGGTGTTGGTAAAGCTGGAAATGTCGTCAGCGATCGACACGTCCTCGCGCAGCTCAATATCGCGGCTCCACGTATAGCCCACCAGCGGCATATTCAGTTCTTGGTCGAGCCGTTCCAGCTCGCCGATCAGAAATGCGCCGGTGCTGTCTACGGTCGCCTGGTCAAAGGTATGAAGTGACATAATCAGCGATTTCCTTAAATGTTGTATTCGATTTCGACGTTGCCAGCGGCATCACCGGGGCCGGTGAAAAATGCGGTCGGCAGGACGACGGTTTCATCAGCCACGGCTGCGGCCACTGGCGCGCCAAGCGGACTCGTCGCGCTCGGGTTGGCGATGCGGATATTCACCGGCGTATGCGGTGTGATGCCGGACGCGTCAACGCCGACATTCACGGTCATGTAGCCGCGGCGCAGGCGGTCGCCGGTGAGGTTTTTATCGGTGCCTACCTGGCGGACCAGATCAGGCGTCGAGGTGGTTGGGTACGGGCGAATGTAGAAGGCCAGGATCACGCCGACGGCGTCACCGGCTTCCAGCGGCACGAAATAGCCGCCAACGTCTTTACCCGCCAGGCCGTAAGCGCCGAACGCTTTGGCGTTATTCAGCGCGACAGGCTCTGCAGTGAGGTGATGAGGGCGTGAAACAGCCCCGGCGATGCCCGCAGGCATCCGGTACGTGTAAGCAGTCATCGGCTTTTACCTTATTTTTTCCAGTATTCGGCGAAGGCTTTGTTCAGCGCTGCCGGTGAGTTGCGGTTTTGATGGTCGAAGGTGCGCAGCTGGGCTGCGGGCTGGTTGGCGCGTTTGGCGATTTCGCTGGCCGCGGTAAATACGGCATCCAGCGACGCTTTCGGCATGGATTTAAAATCGGGCTTGTCGCCGACCAACGGGACAAGGATCTGCGCGCCTTTTTGCGTGCGGAATGCAGCATCGAGCACTTCGCGTTTAAACGTCGCCAGCTTTCCACCCTCAGGCAGTTTGATCCCCGGAACCAGCAATTCAGCCCGGGCGATCACCGCCTGCTGATAGCCGGCGTCGGTGGTCGCCTTTTTCTTTTCCTCTTCGTCGTCATCGTCGCCGGGTTCGCCGTCGTTCGTGCCGCCGCCTTCCAATTTATCCAGGCGCGCGAGAATGGCTTGCGCCCAGGCTGGCACGTCCTCCTCGCCATCTTTAGTAATGCCCGGACCGCCGCCCATCTCCGGATCCTTATCCGGGAGTGGGTATTGCGGGCTGATGTTGATGTTGATGGCCTTCGGCAAATCGCCCCCGCCCTCGCCATCATCGGTGGTGAGGTCGGCCGGCGCATTACTCATGGCCTCTTCGATCGCCGCGTTGTCTTTGGTTTTCAGCGCGCGGCGCAGCGAATCAAACCACGTTTTTTTAGTTGCCATTGTTCTGCTATCTCCAATTGAACAGCGGATTCCCGCGCGGCCGGCAGGAACCAGCGCGACATGATTGCCGACAATGTCGTATTGCTCGGCTTTTCCCGGGGCCGTCTGCCGATATTCGGCGTCGTACCCGCAGGAGATTTGATCCACGCCCTGATAAATCGCCTGGATGGCCTCGCTGCTTTTCACAACGAGATCTGCCAGCAACAAATCCGACTGTTCGCCGGTGCCGCGGCGGATATTGGTCGCGTGTCCGTGGGCGTTCTCCCGCCAGTTCGACGGGTTGACCATTTGCTCAGGGTGTAAAACGGTGAACGTCATCCCCTCGAATGAGGCGATCGTCTCTGGGCGGAAAACTTCTTCGGGGGAGCGATAAACGGAAATTTCACCATCGCTGTCAGGTTCGATCTCGTCGAGTTCTACGGCGTTGTAGACCTGCCAGCCAACCCGTGCGATCGGTACGGCTTCGCACAATAGGGAGCCGTCGGCTAACTCGTAACGGGTGTTACCGAGCCGGGTGTTAAAGAAATACTTCATAGGTAACCTACTGAATTTACGACATAAAAAAGGCCGCCTTAGCGACCTTTCTATGGATAGTTCAAACGCTTTTACTTAATCTCTCTTTTAGCTTAATGGCATACTCTAACCTGTCTTCCGCTGAACTATACGCAGATCTAGCGTCACGTATTCTTCTGGCATCTTTATCTGGGTTATTACCTCTTCCGCCCCAATCAGGATGAGTAACACGGTCTAAGGTAGCTTTACATCTTTCAATTTCACGACGAGCTTCTTCTACATCTGAGAGGTAAGCAATTCTCTCATCATATTTCTTTAGTGCTTCGGCTGGATTATCTAAAAAATCCAATAAGTCTTGTTTTTTGGCTCTACCTAAAGTCACAGGAAGATAGAAATTGATCCATTCATCCTTTCCTTGTGGTCTGTAGTACCAATAATGGACCCAAACTCCAAAATTGTGCTTCTCACAATAATATTCAAAACCATTCTTGACCGATATATTTCTCAATTTTAAGCCTCCTTGAGGAAGTAAATGAGAAATTTAGCACAATGGAGTTTATTTGCTCCGTCATAGGACAACTCATCAAGGTAAAATCACTTCGCAGTAACAGCGGCAGTTAGGCAGCGCGCCGGCGTGGCCGGTCATGCCGTCAAGCGTCGGCGGGTCACCCCAGCGGACGAATTTGCCTTCCATTTTGGCGTGAGAGTGCCTGACGTCGCCGTCGTGTGCCGTTCGCCAGATGTAACCCTCGGAGCCAATAGCGGTCGCCCGGGCTTGCGTCAGCGCCTGCGTGGCGCGGCCTATTTCCGTCCTGGCGATCAGCTTCGCGCGTGACCAGGCAACATCGCCGCTTCGGAAAATTTCAGCGGCAAAATCTTTGCTGCGCTCGCCGCTGATCATCGCCTCAATGGCGCGGGCGTGGATCCCGCTCACCCGGTCAGCTGCATGCAGCGGCAGCGATTTCATCAGCTTGATGTTTTCCTCAACGATATTTCGCGCCACCTGGCCTACTGAGGTGCTCTCCATCTGAAAACGCAGCCCGGCAGAAATTTCCTGCGAGATCTGGCGCCACTGTGTCGCCTCTCGGCGCGCGACGGCATCAAACATTTTCAGGGCAACGGATTCCGCCCAGGGGGCGATCAGTTCGGAGTAACGGGTCAGGCGGGTGTTGATGAGGATGACGGAATTATCGGAACCATCGTAAGAAGTCGAGACGATGTCCCCGACCACCTGCGCTATCTTTCGTAGCTGCGTTGCGTACTGGCGCTGTAGCCCCTTCGGCGTCTGGGTCGAGATCGTTGCCCTCGAACGCCGGCGGGTCGATGTCCTGCGCATTTTCGATGTCCTCGTCGGTGATGGTTGAACCAACGCCGGTGATCCGTGACGATTCTTTCAACTGCTGCGCGCCGGCTTTTGGCGTCATCAGCCCGGCGTCGACGGCTTTCGTCACCGCTTCAACCGTGTTCACAGCCACGCCTGCGCGATCGGGTTCGCTCATCTGCCACAGCGGATTAAATTCGAAGGCGAAATCGTCCGGTAATGGCCGGCTGAACAGCGACATGTGCAGCACCTGCATGACTTTATGCAGCGGGCGGCGCAGCCGGCGCTCCTGCTGTGTGCTGACGTTGTCGTAGTAGTTGGATAGGTCGGTTTCACCGGTCGAGAATCCGGCCGGTGACTGGCCGAACAGGCGCACCAGTGGAATTCCTACCGCGCCGGCGACCTGCTGGCCGAACTGCGCCAGAACGTCGGACAGCCCTGCGAACGTGTAGCTGTGGGTCGCGAATGCGTCCTCCGCATCCATGACCGTCATCCCTTCGATGCTTTGGTACTGACGGATCATGTCCATGTGGGCCATCAGCCCTTTGTAGGCCGCGGTGTTCTGCCCCATACCAAGGACTGAGCGCAGACCTTTTATCGAATAGGTTCGCAGGTGCGCTTTGTAGACCAGCTGCGCGGCGCCGGTGGTGGCGCTATCGAATGCCATCAGACGATCGAAGATTCTCTCAACCACCGATTGCCCCCAATCGTTCTCGGTCAGCATCTGCTGATAAGGCAGCGTGACGCCGTCGAAACGAATGATTCGGCTGTTGTGGATTTTCCACGGAGGGATCCCGGTGGCCGTCGTCACCACCTGATAAAATTTTGGTGTGCCGAAATCCGGCCCCATGTCGGTAACGCGGTCTTGCGTGGTCGGGGTAACCATCCAACGATCGAGGACCATCACGCCGCGGAACGCGCCCGGGCCGACCGTTTCCATGCGCAACGGCGAGCTCATGTCCTGCCCGTCAATCATGATGACGCCGATCGCGCCGCCATATAGCCGGCCCCACTTAATCGTATCGTTCAGGCGATCCCAGAGCGCCAATTCCTCCCAGGCGTTGTCCAGCTTGGATTTTTCTTCAGGCTTCAAACCGCCGGTGATCGTGATGCCCTTGCGGGTCATGTCGTCGGCAACGGCATCCACGGTCACACCCACCAGCCAGGAGCTGCGATAGGCGTTCTCGATCTGCAGGCGGTTGCGGCTGGTCCAGTTCGGCTGATAGGTGCCGTCGCTGCTCATATTGGGCGTGCGAAGCCCCAGGCGCGCCGTGAAGTTCTGGTAACTGTCCCGGAACCACGCGCGCACCCCGTCTTTTTTTTGGCTCATGCGTCTTGTCTACCCAATTGCGCCCAGGTGCCGAGGCCGTCGGAGCTGGTGATATAACCGTCCAGCGAGTAGCGCACCGCATCCCAGCAGTGATTGTGTTTGTCGAGGACGATCGGTAACACCTCACCCGTGAGGCGGTCTGTTTTGTAGGAATAAAGCCGGGCCTCGTCGATCATGTGCTTGCAGCGCTCATGGATGACGATTTCTTCGAAGCCGCGGAGGTAGGTGATCCCGTCCTCAACGCTGCCGGCCCATTTCGTGGCGCCGTCGATGTTGAAGCCTTGCCGCGCCATGTAGCTGATCGTTTCGGGGCGGCTACAGTCGCCATGTATCGGCCACTTGCGAGCCTCGGGGATCGAATCGTAAAACTGCGGCATTTCGTCCAGCTCAACGCCGACGCCGTAGGCCTCGTATTCGATGTAGAGTTTTCGCCCGATGATGAAGCAGCGGATCAGCGTGGAAGGGTCTTGCGAGAAGCCGAAGTCGGCGCCATAGAAAAGCCGGTCAGCCTGCAGATAAAGATCATCAGGAAATGCCTCAACGCGATATTTTCCTGAGAAAATAACCGCCTCGCTGAGCGCCTTCGGCAGCCCTAACCAGATGTGCTCATAGGCTTCATAGTCAACGCGCTTGCAATACTCCATTTCCTGCCGCAGCACGTCCGGGAAAAACGCGTTATCGGGATAATTGACCTGGCGAATGATGACGCCGCCGTCCGGTGGATCAACCTCGTGGCGCTTCATCAAGGTGTAGGTCGGGTCGGTGGCTTCCCGCGGGTTGTACGAAACCCAGACCTCGGAATTATTGGCGCGCACCGTCGGGCCGAGGGTGTCCCAGCTCTCCTGGGAAACGGTCTGCGCTTCCTCCACCCAACAAATTTTGATACCAAACATCGACTTGATGGATTGCAGGTTGGTGCGCAGCCCTTTGAACGTGAATCGGGTGCCGTTGCGCCCGGTGATCTCGTTATTTTTTACGGTGTAGAAATGGTTGAGGCCCAGGGCATAAATCTCGGCCTCCAGCAGCGCCAGCACAGAATCGCTGATTGAGTTCTGGAATTCGCGGGCGCAGAGAATGATCATCGGATCGATAGCACCGAGGATAACCAGCGCGCGCGCAATCTCTACCGATTTACCACCGCCGCGGCCGCCGTAGGTCCAGCGCCAGCGCACGGAACCGATCGGGGTGTCGTACAGGACATCTGTCGCCCAGTCACTGCTGAATGCGTACAGAACGCCGTCAATTATGACTGGGCCGTCGGCTTTCCCTCGCGAAGCTTTTCCATGTGAGCAGCCCACACGTCCGCCGGGCAGTTTGCCGGGGTCACGATGCAAACTTTGCCGTAGCTCAAGCCGGCCAGATCGACATTCACCTCGGTTTTATTCGTGCTCATGTCGATGCCGGTCAGCTGCGCGGCGTTTTTTACGTTCGGCGCGACCTGACCAAATTTTTTATTCTGCAGCGCCAACTGCGCAGATTTATACGACAGCTCCGCCAGGTGGCCGGCGTTGAAGGAAACCAACAGCGCAGCGTTATTGCGCAGTTCCTGCACGCGAGCTTTTACGTCCGGCCTGCTCATCAGGATTGAGGCCTGCGATTCGGCATTCGTCGGCGCGTAGCCTGCGCAAATCGCGGCCTCTTTCTGCGGTATGCCTTGCGCAATGTTCTGCGCAAATTGTTCATGCTGTGGTTTTAAAAGGCTTGGGCTTTCTTTGCCCTTCCCCTCGTCATCGCCACCAGCAGCTGAAACGCCGGGCGTAACGGGCGCAGGATTTTCGGGAATTTGCGCATCTTGCGCACTGCGCATTTTTTTCTGCGCTTTCTTCTCTTTCCCTTGCGCAGGGATTTTTATGTGCCGGCGTGCTGTGGCGTAGTTGTAGCCGTTAGCCTCACACCATTCTTTCGGGGAGATTTTGGTTTTGGCGTATTCGGCGAGGAACAGCTTTTGAATGGCTCCCCAGTCCGATTTTGCCATATAATATCCCTACTCAACTTTTATGAGATTAAGGTGAATAAATGAAAAACACTCGTGGCGAAAATGCTAGGCCGACTACGTATAGAGGAATCACGTACCGCTCTCAAACTGAAGCTCGATGGGCCGTTTTTTTTGATGCTTTGGGCGTCACCTATCACTACGAGCCTGAAAAAATAAAATTATCAACGGGAGAGATATATATACCCGACTTCTACATAGATGACTTTAAAGCATACTTCGAAGTAAAGCCTGCTAATGATGAGATTATTTCAACAGAAAGTAGAAAAGCTAGAATACTATCTTTCGATAACCCTGATCAGCGCGTGTGGTTAGCTGCCGGGGCTCCTTCACCTAAGACTCCAAACATACTACCGTTGGATAAATGGGGGCAATTGGTTCCCATATCACATATCTTAACCACTCCCGAGTGGCGATATTTCATTCATGAGGACAGGCGAGATGAACGGGTCTATTGGTTACACTCGTTCGCTTATGCCGGATATGAAATTGGTGGGCCAGGTGAATCGACCTTTCACCATAGAGAACCTCTTAATCATAAAAATGTTCTAAAAGGGTACACCTTAGCCCGTTCGGCATTTAATTAGCTTAGAACGATAACGAAAATCGTAATTAAAAAACCCAGAAGCCATTAAAAGTACTTCTGGGTCTCTTTTGCCAATCTTTTTCTAAAAACAGTAGACTTTACTTGAACATCGCTTATTTTCCTAACAACCCCCACAAGTAACTTCTCCTTATTCGAATCATCAAACCCTGACTCGAGATAAGCTAAGTGCGCGTCATACAAATCTCTTTTGATTGACTCAAAATCCTCAGACAACTCTCCAAAATAGAGTGATATCAGGACATCAACTTTTGATCTTAACTCCTTTTCCTCCTGTAAATACACATCCAAATTTGCACTATCTTCACGAACAAATTGGAGCATGAGATTCGTGTGTTCAGCCCAGGAGTTAAATAAAGAGAAAATCTCCTCTCCTTTTTTTAAGTATAGCTCTCTATTTGCTTTCCATTGTTCTGTAATAAATTGCCCTTCCCTCAAAGCTTGATTGGATTTATTGTTTATTAATGCACCACCGAAGGCGGCTAAAGCTGCAACTATTGCTGCCAAAATAGCAGCTGAAGCAGCAATAATCGCCGGCGCATTTTCATTGAACCATTCACTCATAAACACCTCTCAGTTTTTAGAGAGGTATTTTAGCATCCAGAATGTTTTTAGTGAACGCTTTCAGACTATTCAGCTGTGACGCCAATATTTCTATCTCGATTATAGTTTCCGCTGTAACCATTCATAGCTCGTCGAGAGGAGCGTCTCACAGCTAAAGCAGGAGGACGGCGACAACACGGCGCTTAGGTAATGTCACCGTTTCGATAAGCCGGCCCGCCAGGCATTCAGCGTGGCAATTCTGCCGGCACAAATTTTCAGTGAGGTTTGTAGTGCCAGCGTATAGCTGACGGCCTCGCCCCATGTATCGCCAGCCATTTCTGGCTGCTCACATAGAGTGAACACAGATTCAGGAGGAAAGAGGATTAACGGCGCGGGCTGGTGTGCCGTTGGCCGGGAGCAAGAGCTCAAGCACAGCGGCAGGCAGAGGCTGACCAGCGCAGGGATCGTTTTTAATCGCTTCACGGTATTTCCTTTGTTAGGCGTCTTGCTAGTGGCCACCGGCTATTCTTGTTGCAATTGCACAGTCATTGGAGCCAAATTTGGTGCTTCCTAGGTATCTGATTACTATGTACCGACAGACTATCGCGTAGTTAAGTCTGTTTGATTCACGCCATTCTTTCGGGAATCTTCTAGCTTGGGAATAATACTCGGCTAGAACCGTTGCTGAAGCTCGACCTAGTCCTGTTTAGCCATAAAATTTTCTAGTATCTATCTGTTTTAAAATTTATTACTGAGTTAAACTTCTTAAACGTACATCACAAGACGTTTTTTATTTGCCACAGCTTATTTTTAAACTAACGCATTAAAAGGATTAATGCATGAGCATTCCAATTTTTACCTTAAAGACTTCTAACACTTCCAATTCTAACTTTATTGTTATTTTGGATTGCCTCAATCCTGTTTCTGATATTTCATCTCCAAGGAGAAACCATGATGATTTGCGAGTAAAATTAGTAGGAAAAGATAATCCAGAGAAAATAGAGCAAAATCTAAAATTGATAACATGTGCAAACAAACAAGAGTTTTTGCATTTCTTTGAAGCTCTTTTTCAACATTTCAACAATCCTGGTTTTAAACCCATGTTTATAATTCATGCTCATGGAGACAAGAAAAACGGCCTTCAGCTTCCTGATAATTCATTCATAGAATGGTCAAAATTGATTGAGCTTTTTTATGGAGTAACCAAGAGATGCAATGGTGATTTGACGGTAATTTCTGGATTCTGTCACTCTTATGAACTAATAAAACACATACCAAAAAATGAAAGGTTACCATTTGCATTTTATTATGGATATGACAATAAAATCTCAGCAGGCACGGTTGAAGATGAGATAAACAAAATCATTCAGTCATTTATTAATGATGGCGGAAAGCATCTTTTTTCAATACTACCTAAACTGCGCATCAAGTGTTATGGGGAGTTCGATTTCATTAGGGTGATTTTGATCCACGCATTATTAATGGCAGCAGACCCGAAAATGTTATCAGCACTGGACCCAAACCTATCTCAAAATAAAATTAAGAAATCGATTTACAATAAAATTGAGGGACCACTACAAGGGATAGATAAACTTATCAAGCAAATCACAAGAACCGACATACTAGCTGTCGAATTAATCAAACATTATATGTATGACACGGAACGTCGCACGTATGCTTTGAAATCTGTTGATAATTATTTCTCTTTGCTTAATACAAAGCGTTAATAAGAAAAATTGCATCCAACCATTTCGCATTGAGTAAATACGGATTCAGGGGGAAGGAGGATTAACGACACCGGGGTTTATGCCTGCGGTCGCGTGCAAGAGCTCAAGTACAACAGCAGGCAGAAGCTGACCAGCGCAGGGATCGTTTTTAATCGCTTCACGGTATTTCCTTTGGGCGGTGTCGTGCTGCTGGCGCAGCTGCTGCTCGCGTTGTTGCTGCGCCGCCATCAGCGCGCGATTCTGCGCATCTTGCGTCTGCAGCGTGGCTATCAGCCCGGCCTGTTGTGCAAGCGTCTTCTGCTGTTCTGCAGCCTGATGGCGTGCCAGCTCCAACCGGTGCGACAACAGCGAGTTGTAACCGCCAAGAAAAATAGCCACCATCAACAGAAGCACCAGGCTGCCGCCGGCGATCTTGCTCATCCAGCCGTTCATGATTGGCCCCAGATGCAGACGGTGTTTTCGACTTCACGCCGGGTGATCAGCCCTTTCCACTCTTTGCCGCCGGCATACTTCCAGCGCTTCAGTTCACCGCACGCGCCGGCCGGGTCGCCGGTATTCAATTTTTTCAGCATAGTGGAGCCGATAAACGCATACGGGCCGACGTTGTACGAAAACGAGTAAATAGCGGCGCGCTGGGTTTCCGTGGTTTTCACCTTGATAGCCGGATCGACAATCCGTGCTACTTTCTGCAGGTCAGATTGCAACAGCGAATCACATTCTGCGTCGCTGTATCGCTTGCCGAGGATAATATCGGCGCCGGTATGTCCATCGCAGACCGTCAGAACGCCGACGACGTCGCGATAGGCCACATACCGCCGCCCCTCTAACCCATCGTGGCCGCCGAGCATTGCAGTGGCGATCGCAATCGCCCCGCCGCCACCGGTTATGGCAGCGACAATTTTATTTCTCAGGATGGAATTCATCAGATTTCTCTCGGAGCTTTTTGGCCCAATTCTGCGACGATTGTCGCGGTGGCTGATGGGTTGGCGCTGTTGGTCTTGCTCAAAATGTCGCGCAGGATCTGCGTTCGTTTCATCTGCTCTCGCCGATTGAGGCGGTAGGTCAATATGCCCAGGGCGATACTGACAGCCAGGCCAATGATGAAACCCCAGTCCTGCAGCGTTAACCCGGCGAAAAAGGCAGATATGCCCGCAAGCCAATAGGTAGCGTTCGAGTAGCTGTCGTTCATTTTCATGATCCCCACCTCCGCGGGCCGCGGCGGGCAGTGCAGAATTGAAAAAGCCCGACGGCAGCCGGGCTAGGGTGAAATTTCGGGTTTAGGATACGGCTTCGGGCTGAACAATTTCGTGTTAAGCCGCCGGCGCGCCCGCTTGTTCAAAAAGCGGATATAGCGAAATTGGTTAAACGTATGGGCGGTGGCGCGGTGTGCATTCGCCTGCAAGAAATTTCCACGGGTGCCAGCTTTGCGCCCTTTCGTCGTCATTGCGATCTTGTGATACCACTCGCCGTCGAGCTCGTAGAACGTCGTTTGATGGCTGCCGACGTAATCGAAATTGCTCGCCTGATACACGACGCCGAACGGGCCGCAGCGTTCGTCGGCGAACGTCTGCACCCAATCCACCGCGGGATAGAGCAGCTTGATAGTTTTCAGCGCGTAGCTGATTGCGCGTGATTCAGTATTGCGCGGCATCCGGTCATGCACCCAGAGGCGGTTTAACTCCATGTATTCGCGGTTGCCGGTGCCGGTCACGACGCGCGCCCCGCTGCTCGGGTTCATTGCGTAGCCCCACTGCATAACGCCCACCAGTTCGCGTCCGTCGAAAATCCCAAGGTGCAAATAGGAGTTATTCACTACGCGCTTGCTGTAGTGAAAATGGCTGATCACCAGGCGGGCAAGCCAAACGGGGATCGTTGCGACGTGGAGATCGTCACATCCATAACCGACGGTTTCGCCGGCGTAGACGATCGGCGCTGGCTTTCCGCAGGCGCGTGACACAACAGCATTTGAATGATTTTTCAATGTCTCGGCACTCCAATAGAGAGGTGTGCTCGTGACTGTTGGCTCGGGCATACTGCCTCGGAGAGCGGCAACTCTCCGGGGCGACCATCACAGCGTTAATTAATTTATGTATTCTATAGGCTGAAAACTATTTCCTCGGTTTAGGACCCAAACTAAATTTGGATTTTAAACCTTTCATGCTTTTTTTTGTGTCTGGGAACATCTCAGTGATTATATCCGTACATCTTGTCAGAACCTCTGTGCAAATCTCCATAGCAAGATATATATATGAATAATCCACCTGATTAAAACACCCCGTACCTCGCCCATTAGCCTCCATACGGTAATAAGACATCGGTAATACATGGGTATAATGAGATAAGAGGTCAAAAATCTTTTTAAACTGCTTTCTGTCAACCCCCATGTCATCTAGTATCTCATCTCTATTTTTAATTGTTAGAGCTTTTCCGCTCAAACATCTTTTTTTGGTCCCAGCATCTAAAGCGTTAAAATGCTCATTTTCATGCAACCTCTTTGCTATCATTTCACGCTGCTCTTCGAAAGCTGCATCTGATTCAGGGTCGGGAGAAAAGTGCTCCATTCTTTTCATGCAGTCGCTCATGTGCATAACATTGAGTTTTGCTGACCACTCTGCTTGTGAGCTAGGTATCCTCGACAGATAAAATAAAAGCAACTCAGACTCTATAAGTGCTCGTGTATATGGCGCAACAAGCGAGAAATCCCAAAAATCATAATCTCTTTTCCCCCATCGGGAGCCTGGTATATTCCCAATCATGATTGTTGCGTTAACACATATCCTCGCAAAAATATGCGTAGACCAGCCCATATAAGCTTCGGCCTCCCTTACGCCAACAGATTGGCTCACAGCAAGCGCCTCACAAACCGCACAATCAAAATTTCGAAGGGCTAAGAAAAAGTCCTCCTTGCTAAGATGAGTAGTTGTGATGTTTTCTTCAACCATTAGTTTCAACCTTGATAATAAGAAACACATAGCAAATCATAAGGTAAAACTTAAGTTATGATAATAAAAAACCCGCTCGACGGCGGGTTTCTTTTGAATTTGTCGCTGCGGGTACTACTTCGCGAAGCTTACTCCAATTTAATCAATTTCCGCGCAAAGTCAACGATAAAATCGTTCGCTATTCATCTCAAATGCATCACTCATCGGACGGTAAAGCATGAATTCCGCCGTTTTTACCCATACCGCGACGCGCGTCTCGCAGGTTCGCATGCACCAATCAGGGCGATAATCATGCAGATCTGCGGCCATCTCCTTCAGGCTTTTTCCTTTCCCAATATAGCGCTGCTGAATGATAAATTTCAGCCCTGGGTAATCCAGCAGGACGGCCCCGATCACCCGATCCATAATCGCCGCCTCCGAATCAGTGCAAAATGCCAGGCTGCTTTTTTGTTTTCCCTCCAGAATGTCGAGCAAATACTGGCGCAATTCTTCTTGCTCGCATCCCGCCTTTTTCAGCTGATTGAGCGCCTGGGTGATCGCCGCTTTTGTCACCTTGTTGCTCGTCAGAAGTCGGTTAAACATGTTGCCGGCCCTACCGAAACTTTCCATCCCTGACCACCGGCCCCACATTTTCAGCCGCCCTTGTATCCAAACGCGCTCCAATGCACGCAAATGCAGCTCTTTGCCGTCGCCTTTACCGATGTTGTCGGGGTAGATCATAGCTTTCCTTCCTTTCTCAAAATTTCTTGCGTGCGCATGACGCCTTCGGCGTGCATCAGTCGGGCGTCGTTGGCGTCGATAAGGCGCGTGCGTCGGTCTACTTCATCGTGGCAAGCGCTGCAGGCCCAGGCTGCCTGTGTGTCGTCTGGCTTTATTGCCGTGCCGCAGGTGCCGGCCAGCCGGTAATGTGCGGCGACGGTTGTTTCTGGGTTTCGGTTACAGATGGCGGGGATCCTGATTTGGCAATCACGGCCGCGGGCCTCGTCTGTCAGTTTGCTCATGCTTTTACATACCCCCAACGCTTCCCAGATATAATTCGACTAATGGTTGCCTGTGATACACCAAACTCTCTGCCTAGCGCTTCATGAGTGTCTTTTAGCCCACGTTTATGTCGGCGTTTGATCTCCCTTACTGCTGATTCACTTAATACTGCGGAACAATTTTTTTCACCGGATGGACGATGCGATCGATTGGCGTACACGCGATCTCTGTTGTTGTCGGCTTGAGTTCCGATTAAAAGATGTGCTGGATTCACACATGACGGGTTGTTGCACCTATGCCTAACAACAAGCCCCTCTATTTCGACAAGATTGCGGTTATTTGCCTCGCAATATGCCAACCGATGAGCCCTTACGACTTTACCGTTATGAAACGTCATGCCGTAGCCGTCTTTGTCTTTGCATTTTTCCCAATAAACACAATCACTCATAACGAAAACTCCATAAGCTGAGCCGCGGCGTTCTCTGCCTCGGCGATGGTTGGGAAAGATTTGTTTAAGATGAAGGTCCACAGCACGTTAAGCGCTGCCTGGTACAGATCGTTAAATTCGAGGTCGTCCATTTTTGCGAATGAGATCGAACGCGGCTCACGCAGGGTCGAACCGTCGGGGAGTTCAAAAAGGTCATAATGCCCCGCTTCGACGGTTACCCATCGGCGGAAAGCGTGGAAGGATTTTGTAATCGTCAGCCGTTCGGCGCGCTTCTCGGCAACCAGCTGCAGGTACTCGTCCGCCAGCGCATAGAACACGCCAGCATCGTCAACATGGCGAGCCAGGCGATTGATATACCCGCGGAGAAATTGGCGCTCAAACGTTGATACTGCGCCACCAGTCGGGGTCCAGTATTCAAAACCGAGATTCAGGAGTGAGAAAAATTTGCGGTGCAGTCCGGGATTTCGGGCGCGCTTAAACTCGCCAGTGACGACCGCCCCCAGCTTGAGTTTTTTCGTGACGAAATCGGCCGTGTCGGGCGTTGCCGGCACGAGGATCCCGCCTTGGGATTTGTAAAACGAATACTGCGCCATGTTCGTCTCCGTGGTGGCGCAGCAGGTGATCAGCTGTTCAGGCTGATGAGAGGATTATATCACTTTCTTCGCACTTCGTAGCCCATTCGGCGTAGAAGCACAATCATTAATTCTGGGTCAGCGACTATCTGCTCATCTTTGAGTGGCAGAACAGCGCTAACGGCTCCGTGAGTCAAGTAAACCAATACCCGGCCTTCATCGGGCAAATGTTGTGCAATACTTTGTTTTTCAATCATTATATTTATCTCCGACATTCTCGGAATCGCTTCACATCGTAATTATTACACTACAATACTGTATATTAATACAGTAAAATTCATTAGCTAGTAGAAAGTCAAATTTTATGATTAAGTTCCCAGTCAGGTGAAGCCGCACTAAGATGGCCTGGTCATTTTTCAGCACGAACAGATAGGCATAGGTGGTGTTTTATCCAGGTCACGTACAACCTGTTGATTTTATGCTTATTTTAGTTTACAAAACCATTTACTAAATAATTAATAGATACTAAAATAAACTGGAATTTTACGTAAGGAACATGTAATGGCAATTGATTCACTACCTATAACCATAAAATCGCTTGCGGCTCTTTACTCGAATAGAAAGGCGATTAGCGAGTTTGTAGCAAAATCTATTTATTGGATGAAAAACTCTGATGTGGTCGTCACAGGCTATCCAGGTGTCGGAAAAAGTTATTTTTTCGAATCTCTAAGGAAAGAAATATCAGGTAAGCGAGCAGTAAAGCCTGAGATTTCAACATCAGTTGAGAATAAGGTTTTTTATCTAGGTGATAGCATATTCCCTAATAAGCTTACAATAATCCCCGGACAGATGGTCAATAAAGCACATGTAAACATAGTCGATAATATAGTTAACAATAAAAAACTAAAAGGTGTAATACATATTCTTGATTGGGGACATGCACATCACAGGCATGAAACAATAAAAACAGTCGTATCATCACATGGTATTAAGAGCATCGATGATTTAATAGATTTCAATAGAAAGATGGAGCTTTCTCATGTCAAATCTATGGTGGAAATACTTGAGTCGAGGAGTGAAAAAATCGATTGGTTTGTTTTCGTTTTAAATAAAGTTGATTTGTATGATCGAGGAAGAGCTTTAAAATACTATACTAACGATGACAGCTTCAAAGAAATTATAAAGAGAATCGCAAGCTTGACAAGAAATGGTTCCGAGATTAACTTCATTCCAGTTTGCAGTGACCGTTGTAACTATGAATTTCAAGGAAAAGAAATTCGCTCGAGAATGATAAGAAGCGAAGAAGAAAAAATAGGATTATTCCGAAATTTCCTTACAGAAATGAAAATGTACTTTTGAGGTTATATATGAATGATATTCGCTTCGAAAAAATATATAATAGCTCTATAGAAGAAAGCATTGGGCAATTAACGAAACTAATTGATTTAGCAGAAATATCAAGTGATAGACTTAAAAGTGCTAATGAAGCCTTGTTGAAAATAAGACTGTCATTTTTGTGGGCGCTTGCGTTATTTTCCATTTTAGCATTGGTATCAAGCTATTACATAACAAAACACGGGAGCGATACTATCTTTAATGTTTTCTTGTTTATAGTAATGCCATCTTGCGCCATATTTATAATGCTTTTGATGACACTATCAGTCCAGAAAATAAAAAAATTAAACACTGAGATAAAGATAGAAAAAAGATCTTTAATGGAGATTTTAGAAGTAATTTATAATATTAAAGAGATAGTATCAATGGTTCATGAGCATGATGTAGTAGGAATGGTAATAATTGAGATTAGGCTTAATAGAATTAAATTCTATTAAGAATTAACTTAACGTTGCCAAGTAAGTAAGTCTGGATTTATATCCTCTTATATAAATCCATGTACCTTACTGATTTTATAAGTTTTGTTCTTACTTAGGCTATTTCATGCTGATGTTCCTCATGCTGGCACGGATCCGTGCCAGCATTTCCATGCCCTTTCGCTGATAGCGGCCGTCCGTGTCAGCGACTTGTGCGTCGCCCGGCGGCCTGTTCTCAAACGCTTTCGTTTTTCGCACTGGCGGGATGGAGAATCCCATTTCCACCTGCTTTGCCCACTTTGCCAGCAGCCGGCCGGCCAGTGCGGCGAGTTCGTTGTGTCCCAGCTTGCGCTCTACGCCGGCGCGGCGGAGCTCCGGGCAAATCTGGAACAGCACCGGGTGGCGCCAGTCGAAACTATCTGCGCCGTCGAAACGCCAAGATTCGTTGCGCCAACGCCGGTATTCGGTCATGACGTCGTCCGCCGACAAGCCGAACGGGTTAGCCGTGCACTCGCCGACGATCGCGGTAAATTCCGCGAGGTCAGGCGGCCAGTGGTTACCGGCGCTGCAGCGCTCCATGCACCGGCGCGCGGCGTAGGCCAATTGGTCATCTGAGAATTTCGAAATCGTCTGGCCCCAGATCGTGGATGGTGCCACCCCGTTTTTGGTCACCCAGCGGTTGGCGTAAATCCCCGCCATCGTCTCCCAGAGGAGCCAAGCCCTTTCGCTCCCGTTCTGCGTTTCGTGCGGCCCTGACCTGTTGCTGAGCGGTAGCGGCTGCTGCGGTGTATCTGGTCGCATTTGAACCTCCTGCATGCTGCTTTCGTTTGGCCGCCGCCTGGCGCTCGTAGAGCACGCTGTCAGCGAATTTCTGCTCCCACTGCGTCTGGTTAAATACCCTGCCCTCGGCTTTCCAGTACGCCTGGAAGCTCGCCAGCTCATGCGGGGTATATCCCGGCGCCGGACCGTCGATAATTCGGCCCCACAACGCCGCCAATCGCTGGAAATCAACCGTCGGCGCCCAGTTGGCGCTCATCGGAAATTTTCCGCATGGGTTCTCGTCGTCTTGGTCTTCCCAGGGTGTCGGCCCTGTTCCCTGTCCATCTGGTGAAATTTCGCCCGCTCCCGATAGAGAGAGGGGTTTATCTTTTAGATCTTCTTCTTCCTCTACTTCTGGTAACGCTTTTTGATACGCATCTGTAACGCTCGCAGCGTTACTAATTGCGTTACCTTTTGCGTTACTCCCGCGTTTCACTTTCCTGGAATTTGCAACGCGATTATTCGTAAGTGCTCGTTTTTTCGATGAATTCCCGTTATGCCTTTCAAAGTTCGGAAAAACCAACGTCTCCCCATCGAGCTCCAGCCAGCCAACGCTGATCAGCGCATCTGCAAAACCGGAAACGAAAGTGATCCGATCAACTGCATTTTTTGTAACGCTCGCAGCGTTACACTTTGCGTTACCGTCAATGGTCTGTTGATCGGCCCACGCCCATAATCTGACCAACTTGCCTAACACAGCGTCCGGGTCCAGATTCAGGATTTCCGACAGCTGGAACACCTCCGGTTTATCCGGGGTTATCACTTCAACCTTGATCCAACTTGCCGCCATATGTGCCTCAACTTTCTGTAATCTGTAACGCCGACAGCGTTACGGTTTGCGTTTCTTAAAAGGTCAGTTTCGCGCCGTCGCGCGTGCTCCCTGCGGCGCTGGCTTCCCTTTCAAACGCTGGCAGTGCTTTGCAAAACTTCGCGCCCAGACCAACAGGTCGGGCAGTTTCATGTTCGGGTTGTGGCGCTGGTGCTGTACGGCAGCCGCCGCCGACGTCGTGGCAACCGCCTCGTCGAACCGTGCCTCGCGCAGCTGCGCGGTGATCTGCTTCTGCAGGAAATCGTCGTGATTAATGGTCATTGGTCATGCCTCGGTTAATGCAGTGCGCTGTAGGCTCGCCGCAGCTCGTAGAAGCTGCGCTCTGCCTCGTCGCACTCTCTTTCAAAATCTGCCGGTGATGCGTGCAGCAGCGCGGCGGCGATCGCCTCCTGGTGTTCCTTCAGCGCGCGGATTGCCAGGTATTCGATGCTGTTCCCCGCCACCAGCCGGGCGCGCAGCACCGCCGGCAGCGCAGCAAGGATCGCCGGCTGCAGTTCCTGGATTTTCTGGCGGGCGCCAGCACTATCGCTGTCGAGCCAGCGAAAGATCTGCTGCTTATTGTTGTGCCATGCAGCATCATCAACGCTGCCGTCGGCGCGTTCGATCTGCGCCAGCTGCGGTGTCTGCATTTCCAACTTGAAGTAAGCGCGGGTGATTTCTGCCGCGACCGTGCGCTGAGTGGCCTCCGTGGCCCATCCACGCAGCGCGTCGCGGATCTGCTCGTGTTTGATTTCCATATATCAATCCTTAAGTTCCAGGTTTGTTATCCTGGGGTTCTGGTGGTAAGCCAGAGGTTGGGTTTGGGTGAATGTCAGGCCGAATTTCATGTGGCGTGACGCCTGTTAGTTCATAAATTTTCAGCAAATGAGCCTCTGGGACACGGCCGTTATATTTCTTTACCCAGCGATTCAGAGAAGAGGGTTTTATCCCTAACATAAGAGCCAAACGACGCTGGTTAACTGCAACCTTGATGGCTTTGTCTAGTCCGGTCATTGCAGACCTCCTTGAAGTTAAAACACAACAAGTGTGAGCATAAAGCTAACACTTGTCAACAACAAGAGAAATTGAGGGGTGTTAGCCGGTGGCTTATACTCACATGATGAAAAATACAGACGACGCCCTGACCTCGCTGGTTACCCAGCGCCTAAATGAATTGATGGAAGCCAAGCATCTTTCAAAAGCTGACTTGGCACGAATTGCTGATGTCAGCAGATCATCAGTTAACGGATGGTTTAAAAGGGGGAGCATCAGTAAAGAGGCTGCTTCCAAGCTTTCGAGCGCTACTGGTGTCTCAATAGCCTGGCTGCTTGGTGACGACACAGAAGGAAGTGGTGATCTCAGCCAAGAAGAAAAAAAGCTTCTCGATTTATATCGCCAATTACCGGGAATTGAGCAGGCTAACATGTTGGCTGCTTTTGAAATGCGCCTGAATGAATTAAAAGAATTCTACACTCGGTACGTTTTAAGAAACAAAGAATAATCAACCACATATATAGAACTATCTATCAAAGGCCGCTTAAAAAGCGGCTTTTTTTATGCCCTCAGAAAACTTTTTGGTTAGCCTTGTGTTGACACATGTTAGCTTTTAGCTCACAATTCATTTCATCAAGCAGCAGCGAACAGGCAGGAAGCCCACGAAGTAGCCGCCCGGGGCGCACGAAGACCGGGATGATTCGCTAACGCAGCAGGTGAAAAACGTTCTGACAGCTGGAAAGACAGCACCAAGGCATGACCAACAGACCACACAGCAGAGGGCAACACGATGTTCACATCATACGAAGAGTATTTCGACAGTCTGGCGGAAGGCGAAGAGGCCATGTCAGAAGCAGAATTTAACGCAGCTCTCCAGTAACACTCACCGCGCCCTACGGGGCGCCACCGAGGCAATCATGAGCGACAGAGGGTTTTGGATTGTAATTGTCGTCGGCGCCTGCGGCCTGTTCTGGATGGGAGTCATCGTAGCAGCACTGATTTTTAAGGGGGCATGACAATGAGCAAGATCGTCCCAAACAGCGGTAAGGCCGTCAGCCTCCGCAACTCGCGCACCGGCGCGCCGTGGGTAGCATCGTTCGATTACATCCGCGGCCGCTACCGGTTCGAACCGGTCGGCAATCTGCGGGCCATCAAGCGCCCTTTTGAATCCCTGCGGATCCCGCCGGAATTCGAGCCAGCCGGCACGCACTAAGCACCACCTGAAGCAGAAGTAAAATGCCCGAATTTATGGGCAGGACCAAACACGCACTTTATTCGAATGAGGCATGACCATGAAAGTAACCAGCGCAACTTTAGTTTGTGAAAAAATTCACGCAGGTATTCATTCCGTATATGAAAACGATAATGTCATTGGATATATCGCTAAGACCAAAAACGATGAATTACCTGTTGGTGCAGTTTTAGCAGACGGAACCGATCTCGGTGAATTTGATTGTCCTGACTGCGCAGTAAAAGAAATTTACCGCAAAGCAAACAATATTACTGACGGTCATTTAATTACCAGCGACGAAAAGAAAGAAATGCTTTTGGCCTTCATGATGGCAATGCTTGGCGGCTCAGCAGAACGCACAACCCGCTAATTGCTGTGTGTAGTCTTCCCCGCCAGCGATGGCGGGGCTTTTTCAAATATTGAAATGCGTCATGCGTTTCCCTCCCGGGGCGTCAACTCGTAGGGCGCATTTCAATAAATCAAAGAGAGGGTTTATATAATGCAAACTTTCAACACTGAATTAGCAATTGAGGCCCAAAGCCAATATTGCAATGACAACCGCCTTCCGAATTTCTCGCCAATTGACGGGATTTGTTACCGTTGCAACAAAGATGTTTACGTTCCAGTTGAGAATAAACACGGCGACTTTGTTTCCGGAATTTCCGTAGAAAAGGCAGCGAGCACCCACATTATTAATTGCCCGCACTGCCGAATGAGTTATTGCGATTAAAAGTAAAAAGGCCCGCACAAGGCGGGCCAGTCTACCGGCTTAACGTCCCGGTGACGGGCTGCCAGGGGACCAACCCTAACAGCCGAGGCATGACCAATGACCACATCGAGGATGCAGCACCGATCGGCCTGCATTCTACCTAAACTCAGGAGAATTGCACAATGCAAAACGTCTACGCCTATCACTTAAAGGCAAAGCAAAAGTCAGGGAAACCCTCGCTTTTCATCTGGTTTGAAGCAAAGAACGATGCGCGGGCAAAGCGTGACCTCGAAAACCATATCGAGGACGCCGAGCTGGATCAATCCGCTTACTTCAAGCCGGTGCGCACCAATTACCCCGTGGTTGACGATCTGCCGCCAGAAGCAGCGTTCTGTGATACCTGGTGCCTGCGGTACAAACTGGACGATAACCTGTCGTGGCAGGTCATCCCTGCGACTGAGCGCGAACAAGTGCAGGAGCAGCACAAACCTGCAGGTGATGCTGGTGCGCCAGAATCCGGCATCCAAAAGCCACAGATAGACCAGACGACCAATGACGGCGGGGATCCAGCTCACGGGCAAGAGCCGCGAGCATACTTCGCAAAAATGAGCGCTGACACGCGGGCTGTCGCCGTCATCCTGCATGGTTTCGAGGTGATCGACACCGTGCTGGGTAAATCGCAGATGACCAATGTCATCAACACCGCATTGAGCGGCGAATCCGCTTATATCGCCGATATGCTGCAGGCTCTACGCCTGCCTGCCGTTTCCTGCATGGATCCCGAGCGTTTCGCGGCTTTCGTTGCAGGGGTCGCGCGTCGCTATGAAGAAACCGATCCTGAATCGACCTTCATCAATATCCGCAAATACGTTGAGCAGCTGCTGAAACCGGCCCTGGAGCCGGAAGCAGAAACGACGAAAACTGTACATAAGCGCGGCTATACCCAAACGTATGACGCCCTTGACCGTGAGATCGCCTGCGCGCTGTGGGTCGGTGATGTCGACTGCCAAAATATCGCCGGTGAGATCGATCGCTGGGCGCAGAAAAAAATAAAAAACGATGACGAAGACTTTAAGCGTTGGTCAATGGCGCTGCGCGCTGCCCCGAACATCCTAAAATACAGCCGTGAGACAATTTCGGCGTGATCCGCAATGTTCCATCGTCTGATATGTACCACTTCCCCGCCACACTCCGCGGCTGGATTGAGAAATATTTGTCTGAGCATGGCGTCTATGAATTTGGCGCGGCGCCGGATGCCGTGCAGTTGGCTGCAGAGCCAGAGCCAGAGCCAGAGCCAGAGCTTGTCAGTTTAGGCGGTGGCCGCTTCGACGCATCGAGCCTTTTTGAAGCCTCGCCGCTGGCTGCCGTGCAGGTTGACAATGCCCCTTCCGACGATGGCGCGCTGCAGCAGCAGATCCCAGCACCGACGCAGGCTGAAGACTTAATTGACAGTGAAAAAGTGGAAGTAGCGCTGCAGCCGGAAGATGAGCCTGCAGGAAGTCAACAGCCGGCGTATTTCGAGCCAGGCCGTTACGCTGATATTTCAAACACAGACTATCACGCTGCGAACGGCATCAGCAGCACACAGGTGAAGGACGCGCGTATCAGCCTGATGTATTACCACGGGCGCCACGTCATCAAAACGATCGGCCGGGAACGCAGCGACGCGCTGACGTTCGGCTCGCTGGTGCACACGCTGGCGCTTGAGCCAGAGAATCTGGAGCGAGATTTCAACGTAGAGCCGATTATCCCGGACGGCGCTTTCACGAATACCGCCTCAATGCGCGCATTTATCGAACAGCACAACACCAACCTGCCGAAACAGACCGACGCCGATACGCTACGCGCCGTGATCGAGAAGCATAACGCCACCCTACCGGCGTCGTATGCGTTGGGCGGAAATTACGAAGAAACCGCGCAATTTTATGTTTCACTGCCGGTTGAGTTTCAAAGCCTGGCAACGGCCGAACCTACGGCTTCAGCTATGAAGGGGTGCATCAAGAAGTACAACGCCACCCTGCCGGCGCCGTTGAAAACCACCGGCGGCCGCGACGCACTGCTGGAACAGTTGGCGACCATCGATCCGGAGTTTGTCGAGAAAGAGCGCGCGATTCCGGCGCCGTTGCCGGTCAGCGGCAGCAAAGAGGATATGGCCGCGCGTATCAAAACGATTTTGCCAACGGCGGTCTTCGCCGACGAACTGATCGATGCCTGGAAAAATTCCGACGACGGCCGCCAGCTGGTCACCCAGCAGCAAATGCAGCATGCCAAAGCCATTCAGCGCGCGCTATTTACGCACCCGTACGCAGGGCCACTGTTGCAGCATGAGCATCGTGCGGTTGAAGCGAGTTATTTCGGCTTTGATGAGGAAACTGGCCTCGAGGTCCGCGTCCGCCCCGACCTTGAGATCGATCTTAACAGCGTGCGCGTCGGTGTTGATTTGAAAACAGTCAGCATGGGCCGCGTGAAGCAAAACGCGCTACGCACAAAGCTGCGTTGGGAGATTACCGATCGGGACTACCACCTTAGCGCCGCCATGTATAGCGACATCGCCGCCTTTGACCAGTTCTTCTGGATCTTCGTCAACAAAGACGAGGGCTATCACTGGGTAGCTATCGTCGAGGCTTCTCCTGACCTACTGGAACTTGGCCGGCTTGAGTATAAAAAGGCGTTGCGAGGCATCAAAAACGCATACGACACCGACACCTGGCCGGCGCCAATCATCGAAGAGATCGTTGCCGACTTAAACGATTATGACCAGCGCCGACTGGAAGAGCTGCGCGTTGCATTAGGGGAGAAAATATTATGAGCAATATCAGCATTCCTGAAGAAAAAACGGCATCGGTTACTGACTCGAACATCGCGCTGTTCAACCCGCAATACCTGACCGCTATCAACCAATTTGCGCAGGTCATGGCGAGCGGTACAGCGACGATTCCCGCCCATCTGCGAGGGAACCCGGCCGACTGCATGGCGATCGCCATGCAGGCCGCCCAGTGGCAAATGAACCCCTTCGCGGTGGCTCAGAAAACGTTCATCGTGAGCGGCGTTCTCGGGTATGAGGCGCAACTGGTTAATGCGGTGATCTCTACCCGCGGGCCGCTGGTCGACCGCATCAACTATGACTGGTTCGGTCCGTGGGAAAAGGTGATCGGCAAATTTGATATTCGCAAAGGGGATAAAGGGGAGTATCGCATTCCTGGCTGGCGCCTGGCTGATGAAGAAGGGATCGGGATCCGCGTCTGGGCAACGCTGAGGGGGGAGGATAAACCGCGGGAGTTAGTGCTCATGCTGGCGCAGGCCCGCACCCGCAACTCTACGCTCTGGGCTGATGATCCGCGCCAACAACTGGCCTATCTGGCAGTGAAACGCTGGGCGCGCCTGTACTGCCCGGAAGTGATTCTCGGCGTCTACACGATCGACGAGTTGGAAAAGACAGAAGAACGCGAAATTAACCCGCAGCGCGGCGCCTCGCGCGTCAGTGTGAGCCAGCTTGCGGACGGACCTACCGCCGCCCCCGTGCAGCAGAGCGCCCCGCCTGTCGATACGGATGATATTGCCGGCGGCATTCGGACAGCTATCGATCAGGCAGAAACAACAGACCAAGCATCAAATATCCGCGCACAGGTTGAAGAGTTACGTCAAAAGCTGGGGATCGCCGCTTACACCGAGTTGAAAAACAAAGTGATTAAACGCCACCGGCAGATCACCGCATGCGGCAGCATCAGCAGCCAGCTGAAAGACTGCCGGAACGCCGAGGAATTCGCCGCGGTAGAGGCGCTGGTGCGACGGTCAGAGCGAGATCTAAGCGCTGATGACATGGAGCGTTTCCAGCTAGCGCTCGACGATATGCGCCCAGAGTTTCAGGGCTGATTTTGGAAAATCAACGCACAACGCCGGCCACGGCTAATATTGTGGCCGGTTGTGCTGAGTAGTGAGGCATGACCAATGGCTAAATGGATGACTCTCGAAGAATGGCGAGATGATAACTACACCGATAAAAAACCAAGCATCCAGACGCTCTGGCGCTGGGCGCGCAACGGAAACTTCTACCCGCCGGCGGAGAAGCACGGCAAGCAGTACCGGCTGACACCAGGGACTATTTACATCAACCCCAAGGACTTCAACCTGGGGAGAAAAATAAAGGAAGCGCAGAGCCCAAATCCCGCGAGGCTCGCGTTCATGGAGAAAGTGATCAATGGCACGGCGAAGGGAGGGTTATGACATGCGTTTGCCAAAAAACCTAACGTTTCGCAGCAAGGGAAAATCCTTCTATTGGCGCAACCCAGTCACCAAGAGGGAGATATCCCTGGGGCAGATTGCACGCCGTGACGCCATTGCGCAGGCGATCGAAGCTAATCACTACATCGAACAGAACTACTCTCCTGTCTTGTTACTGGAGAAAATCAAAGGCAGCCATGAGTACACACTGAATTCTTGGATCGAACGGTACGAGGTAATATTCAAACGCCGCCAGCTTGCCGAAAACACTTACAAGGTGCGCGCCGGGCAACTTGCCATTATCCGCGAGCGCTTAGGCGGCTTGGTGCTTTCAAAAATCACGACTCGACACGTCGCCGAGTTTCTGGAGTTCTGGATCGCCCAGGACAAAAAAACAATGGCTGCCACCATGCGTTCAGTACTGTCCGATATATTCCGCGAAGCAATCGTTGAAGGTCATATCGAAAACAATCCCGTAACGCCTACCCGCGCCGCAAAAGTCGTGGTGAAGCGGGAACGCTTGGAACTGGCACAATACGGGCCTATTCGTGGTGCAGCAGACACAATGCCGCCCTGGTTCGGCTTGGCGATGGATCTGGCTTTGGTTTCTGGTCAGCGCCGCGAAGATCTGACTCAGATGCGTTTCAGCCATGTCGTAGATGGTCGACTGCTTGTCGAGCAAGGGAAGACTGGCGCCATGATTTCCCTACCCCTCGATCTGGAGCTGAAAATCGTAGGCCTTCGCCTCGGGACAGTGATCGATCGATGCAGGTTAGTCAGCACGACAGACTTTATGATCAGCGCAGGAATCCGCAAAAACAGCCCTGACGGCTCACTGCATCCTGATGGACTAACGAAAAAATTTGTTGCGGCGCGGAAGGCTTCAGGTTTGTCGTTCGAGGAAAGTCCTCCGACCTTTCACGAGATCCGCAGTTTGGCTGGCCGGCTGTATGAGAAGGAAAGAGGGAAAGATTTTGCGCAAAAACTGCTGGGGCATTCATCAGAAACGATGACGTTGAAATATCTCAATACGAGGGGTAAAGAGTACGTAATGTTGTAAAAGACCGAATATCAAAATTCGAGTAAATTTCGAGTAATTTCGATTTTTTCAAAAAAAAACACTTATAAATCAATCACACAAAAAAAGACCGAATACGATTCCTATATTCGGTCTAGGGAAATGGCTCTTGGGAGAGAGCCGTGCGCTAAAAGTTGGCATTTAATGCAGGGCTTGTTCAGCCGTGCACTTTAAGAGTAGCCTACCGCGCCAGTTTTGCCAGCCGCCCGGCGGCCGCGTGATAGTTTCGTGACGAAATAACTATGCGGCAAATGCGCATCAATCTGCGCGCGCTGGGCAAGGCGTTGGCAAACAAGCGGTTAGTCAGCGCACAGCTTCTCGGCGCGTTCGATAAACGGCGCCATGCTCATTTTCTTCCCCGGTTCAGCGGGATCGTCCAGCAGGATCACGTCCAGCGGCTGTGCGCGCTGATGGCCCTTCTTCACCTGCTGCTCCGCCGCGTCGTTGAGCGGGTATTGCATCAGGGTGCTGTTATTCAGCACGAACAGCGCGCCGCCGCTGCGGCACTGCAGCGTCACCTCTTCCTTGGTGAACGCCCACTGTTTGCCGTACTCCAGTTTGGTGATGTTAACCAGTTTGTCTGCCGCCAGCGCGCCGGTCGCGGTTGCCAGCAGCGTAATGCCGAGTAATACCGATTTCATGTGATGGCCTTAAGGTTGCTATTCGCGTCGATTTTCCCGCAGCTTGCCGGCCTGCGGCAAGCTGAAATGTCAAACCGGCGCATAGGTTGCAAATAAACTGACCAGCAGCAGCACCGCCATCCCCAGCCCGACTTCGAGCCAGCAGGCCAGCACCACCCCGCGCTGCGCCAGCGCCGGTACGCGGCTCATCGCCGGCACGATGGCGTAGCGATTTGCCAGCGCCACCATCACCATCAGCGCCACCAGCGCGGTTTTGATCAGCAGCAGGCGCTGATAAGGCGAGCTGAGATTAAGCGGCCAACCGCCGAGTATGATCAGGCTGTTGACGATGCCGGTAACAATCACCGCCGCCACCGCCAGGTGCCCCCAGCGCGAGAAACGGATCAGCGTGGTGATGGCGTCGCTGCGCCATTGCGGCGGTTGCAGGTAGCGCAGGCAAACCAGCAGCGGCGCCAGGCTGCCGAACCAGTAACCGGCGGCCAGCAGGTGCGCCGCATGGTTGGCGCGGTGCAGCGCACCCAGCGCGCCTTCGTGCATCGCCGCGTGGCCGATGAACGCCAGGCTCACCAGCAGCAGCGCTGAGCACAGCGCCAACGCCTGCGCGCGCGGCCGTTCCGGCAGCAGCAGGCTCAGGAGCGCCAGCAGCGACAGGCCCAGATGCCAGCGCCACACTTCGCCGAAGGTGGTGCCGAGCACCGCCCACCAAACCTCCAGCCGCCAGGCGTCTTGCCAACCGTCACCCATCTGCCCAGCCTGAATGGCCAGCAGCGCCACGGCGGAAAGCCCGGCAATCCAGGTGCCGGCAAGCAGCAGCGGACGCACATCGCGGGAGAGGATCGGGGAAAGGCGCTGCGGTGCCAATAAGGCGGTGAACAGACTGATGCCAAACATCAGCATCACCGCCGCAAAGTGCACCAAGCGACACAGAACGAACAGAGTCGCCAGACTCACGATCAGTTTACGGTGAAGCTGTACTGGCCTTTGGTTTTATGCCCGTCGACCGACACCACATGCCAGCTGACGTTGTATTTGCCCGCGCTCAGCTCGCCTTCGATCGGCACGTTGACCTGGGTGTTGTTGTTCGGATCGAGCTGCAGCTTGCCGGTTTTCACCACGGCGTTATCCGGGCCGATGATTTTCACGCCGCTGAAGTTCGGCTCGATGCCTTCGGAGAAGCTGAGAGTCAGCGCCTTCGGCGCCGGGCTGACGCTGGCGTCGGCCTTCGGCGTTTCCACTTTCAGGTGAGCGTGCGCCAACGCTTGCTGTGAAGACAAGCCAACGAACAGGACGAAAACGGTGGAAAGCAGGCGACAGGAGGAACGAATTTTACCGATCACAGTGGTATCCCTTAACAATATAAAGAGGGTCATAAGGGTTAAGGCCACAGCCAAGGCGATGTATCAGCGGCCCCAACCCACCGCAAATGATTGCGCCACGGGTAAACAGAAAAACGGGTTGTATCGGCTAACCCGCTGTTTTGACTCTACCATCCCTGTAGCGTATCGCGGTAAATCATAGCGAGCACGCCTCAGCAAGTCGAGCGCATCACTGGCATTTTGCGATCCGGCAGCACGTATCGCCGCATAACCGCGATAAACGCAGGGTAAAAAAAACCGCGCGTCGGGTTTGCCCCGCGCGCGGTTTTTCAATGTTCAGTCAGGGATCAGGCCTGGCCGTTGCCGCCCTGGCCCATCGCGCCCATTTTCTTCAGGTCTTTGTCGATGAAGAACAGGCCTTTGCCGCTGGTGCCCACCAGCGCCAGCTTATCCAGCACGGATTTGAACAGTTTCTCTTCTTCGTGCTGCTCCGCCACGTACCATTGCAGGAAGTTGAAGGTGGAGTAATCGTGCGAGGACATTGCCGCGTGCGCCAGCTCGTTGATCTGACGGGTGATCAGCTTCTCGTGTTCGTAGGTCTGCTCGAACACGTCCGCCAGCGACTCAAACGCCACCGGCGGGGCCGCAATGGTGCCCAGCAGCGGCAGAGAGCCGGTGTCGCTCAGGTAGTCGAACAGACGTTGCATATGCTGCATCTCTTCCTGAGAGTGCTCTTTAAGAAATGCGGCGGCGCCTTCAAAGCCTTTGTCGCTGCACCATGCGCTCATCTGCAGATACAGGTTGGCGGAGTAGAACTCCAGATTCAGTTGCTCATTCAGCTTTTGAGTCATTTCTTGCGTCAGCATAATCATTCCTTTTATTTTGCAGGTCATGAATTTAATTTTCGCGCATTATGCCCTGTCGCCGTAAAAATAAAAACACCTTATTTACATTCAAACCAAATCAATTACAAAAACAAATTATATCAATAAGTTAAAATATCATGGAGTTATTGGTAATTAACATGAGAATTATTTAGATCTTTTATTTTAATCATAAAGCGAATCATTCTTATTTAAAAGAATAAATAGATTGCATTACTCTTGGATAAATATCGCCCGCCGCCGCGGCGCAACGGGCTTGCCAAGCGCCGCCGGGTGGATTACCTTCTGCGCAGATTCAATGCGGCAAAGTAAGGAGCATAAGGTGGGTTACAATCTGGCCGAGTTGTCCAAAGAAGAAATGGACAGGGTGAATGTGGATCTCGCCGCCTCAGGCGTGGCGTACAAAGAGCGTTACAACATGCCGGTGATCCCGGAAGTGGTGGAGCGCGAGCAGCCGGAGCCGCTGCGCGACTATTTTCGCGAGCGCGTGGCGCACTACCGCGCGGAATCCCACAAGTTTTCGCGTCTGCCTTACGAACCGAAGGCCAAATAACAAAACCCGCCGTTACGGCGGGTTTTTCGTGTCACTTGCCGGCGAACCGGTCGGTGGCGATCATCAGCTGGTGCAAAATGCCCGGTTCATCAAACGAATGCCCCGCCCCTTCCACGATATGCAGCTCCGCCTCCGGCCAGGCCTTGGCCAGATCCCAGGCGTTCTGCACCTGGCAGGCCATGTCATAGCGGCCGTGGACGATCACCGCCGGGATATGGCGGATCAGCGGCACGTTGCGCAGCAGTTGGTCATCGCTCTCCAGGAACCCCAAATGCGTGAAGTAGTGGTTTTCAATGCGGGCGAACGCCAGCGCGAAATCATCCTCGCCGAACGAAGCGGATTCACGGCTTGGCAACAGCGTCACCGTTTCCCCTTCCCACACGCTCCACAGTTTGGCCGCTTCGAGCTGCACCTGCGGATCGGCTGAAGTCAGCCGCTGCCGATAGGCGGCAATCACGTCTTTGCGCTCGTCATCCGACAGAATGGACAGCACGCGCTCCCACTTGTCCGGGAAGAAGCGCGAAGCGCCGTCCTGGTAATACCAATGCAGCTCCTGCTTGCGCAGGGTAAAGATACCGCGCAGCACCATTTCACTGACGCGCTCCGGGTGGGTCTGCGCATAGGCGAGCGCCAACGTAGATCCCCAGGAGCCGCCGAACACCAGCCACTGCTCGACGCCGGCCATTTCGCGCAGCCGCTCGATATCGGCCACCAAATGCCAGGTGGTGTTGTTGTCCAGGCTGGCGTGCGGACGGGAGCGGCCACAGCCGCGCTGATCGAACAGCAGCACCTTGTAGCGCTCGGGATCGAACAGCTGGCGATGATGCGCAGAGATGCCGCCGCCCGGCCCGCCATGAATGAAGACCGCCGGTTTCCCGTTCGGGTTGCCGCTCAGCTCCCAGTAGATCCGGTGGCCATCCCCAGTGTCCAGCCAACCGCTGTCGTATGCCGCTAACGGCGGGTACAAACCTCGTAATTGTTCCATGGCGCTTTCCGTCTCTCTGTGAGTCATGCTTTCATCAAAGCGGAAGCCGCCCGGCAGGTCAACGGTAAAACCTGAAAACTCGAACGCGCGCCGGGAACTCGGCGCGCGTTTGCTCAAAATCGCAACGACCCGCCTGCAAAATGCCCACAGGCCCGATCAGTTCACGCCTTGTTACGCCTACACGCCTTTACGCATATGCGGCTCGCGCATCTCCTGTGCCGTTTTCGCCTCGATGCTCAGCTCCGCCGTCGGGCGCAACATCAGGCGTGCCAAGCCGATGGGTTCGCCGGTTTCCCGGCAGTAGCCGTATTCGCCGTTCTGCAACCGCGCCAGCGCCGCATCGATTTTCGGCAGCAGGCGGCTTTCGCGATCCAACTGGCGGAACAACAGGCGCAGCTCTTCTTCGCGCGCCGCCTTGTCGGCTTCATCGCCCGTCGCTTCGCCGCTGTCGATCGCCTTCTTCAGCTCATCGATGTGCAACAGCAGTTTTTGCCGCTCATCCTGCAGCAGCTGGCGGAAAAAAGCCCGTTGAACCGAGTTCATGTAATCAGAATCCGGCATGGCCAGCAGTTGCTGCGCATCCGGTAATGTCATCACTGTCATTGCGTTCTCCGAACCCTAAAAGTGTAATATTATAACATAATAATTATTTTAAGCACCCGGTCATCCAAAAACAAAATTTCACGTGCAAACAGCCGGTTACATACTACTTGCACTTTGTCGCTTGCATCCTGTCGGCTTTAGGCGGTTAATGGCTGAGCAAGCCACCCAATCATAGGTAACGAGAGGCCATCATGAGTAAGGGAATGGATAGCAAAAAAAATGCGAAGAAGAAGCCGTTGAAAACCCCCGCAGAGAAACGTGCGGAGAAACGCGCCAAAAAAGCGCATCCGTCTGGTGAGTAAGCGTCCTTCCATCCGTCATTAAACCCGCCAAGGCGGGTTTTTTATTGCCTCACTGGAGAGATGGCCAATGCCCTGCTTTACCCTCGCCGCAGCCCAATACCCCGCCGCTGCGGCCAATATCGCCTGCAACCTTGAACGTCACCTTGAATTTGTCGCGCAGGCAGCCGAACAGCAGGTGCAACTGCTGTTTTTTCCCGAACTGTCGCTAAGCGGCTATGAGCTGGCCGATGCTGCCGAACTGGCGCTGACGCTGGGCGATCCGCGTCTGCAACCGCTCGCTGCGGCGGCGCAATCGCATCAGATGACGATCATCGTCGGCGCACCCTTGCGCAGCGGCCAGGCGCTGCATATCGCCGCCTTGATCTTTTCCCCCAACGGCGCGGTGGCCGCCTATACCAAACAACATCTGCACGGCGCGGAACAGCAACGGTTCTTGCCCGGTAATGGCGGCACGCTGCTGGAAATACATCGGCAACGCATCGCGCTGGCTATCTGCGCCGACACCTCGCAACCCGGCCACGCAAGCGCCGCCGCGCTGGCGGGTGCGCAGATTTATGCCGCCGGCGTGCTGGTATCTGAAGCCGGTTACGCGAAAGACAGCGCTGCGCTGGCAGGCTATGCCCGTCGTTATGGCATGGTCACGCTGATGGCCAACCATGCGGCGCCGACCGGAGGCTGGATCCCGGCAGGCCGCAGCGCCATCTGGGATGAAACGGGAGCGCTTTTGGTTGCCGCGCCGGATGACGCCCCTGGTCTTATCATCGCCGGCAAGACCCGCGACGGTTGGCACGGCCGCCTGTGCCGGTTAAGCTGAAACCTGACGGCAACGCGGAGGAAAGCATGACGTTACGCGTAATAGATACCGAGACCTGCGGGCTGGACGGCGGCGTGGTGGAAGTGGCCTCCCTCGATCTGCTCGACGGCCAATTGACCAACCCGATGAGCGACCTGATCAGCCCGGACCGCCCCATCAGCCTCGACGCGATGGCTATTCATCACATCACCGAACAGATGGTGGAAGGCAAACCGCGCATTGCGGTGGCGATCGGCCGCTATCAGGGCAGCCCCTACTATGTGGCGCACAACGCCGCCTTTGATCGCGGGGTGTTGCCGGAGATGAACGGCGCCTGGATCTGCACCCTCAAGCTGGCGCGCACGCTGTATCCGGACATCAAGTACGGCAACCAGTATCTGCGCTACGCGCTGAATCTGGACGTGCAGCTGCCGGCAGACGCCACGCTGTACCCGCACCGCGCGCTGTATGACTGCTACGTCACCGCCGCGCTGCTGCAACGCATCATCAAGGATTCGGGCTGGACGCCGGAGCAAATGGTGCAGATCACCGAACAGCCGGTGCTGCTGAAGAAGTTCAAGTTCGGCAAGTATCGCGGGCAGGAGATCGACCGCATCGCCCAGGAAGACCCCGGCTATCTGCGCTGGATGCTGAAATCCATCGACGATCTGAGCCCGGACATGAAACACACGCTGAAATACTATCTGATTGGCTAACACGGCGGGCGGCGCAGGCCGCCCGCCGAACGCTATTATTCCGCCAGCGCCAGAATGAAGGCGTACTCCAGCGCAATATCCTCATAGGCCTTGAAGCGGCCGGATTTGCCGCCGTGGCCGGCATCCATGTCGGTATACAGCAGCAGCTGCCGATCGTCGGTTTTCAGCTCGCGCAGCTTGGCCACCCACTTGGCCGGCTCCCAATACTGCACCTGCGAATCGTGCAGGCCGGTGGTCACCAGCAGATGCGGGTACTCCTGCGCTTTCACCTGATCGTACGGGCTGTACTGCTTGATGTAGTCGTAATAGGCCTGCTCGTTCGGGTTGCCCCACTCGTCGTATTCGCCGGTGGTCAGCGGAATGGACTCATCCAGCATGGTGGTCACCACGTCGACGAACGGCACCTGCGCCACCACGCCGTGGAACAGCTGCGGCGCCTGGTTGATCACCGCGCCCATCAGCAGGCCGCCCGCGCTGCCGCCCATCGCGAACACTCGCTTGCCATCACCGTACCCCTGGGCGACCAGCGTTTCGGTCACGTCGATAAAGTCGTTGAAGGTGTTCTGCTTGTTGAACAACTTGCCGTCTTCATACCACAGCTGCCCCAGCTCGCCACCGCCGCGAATGTGCGCCAGCGCGAACACGACACCGCGATCCAGCAGGCTCAGGCGGCTGGCGCTGAACGCCGGATCCATGCTGCTGCCGTAAGAGCCGTAGCCATACACCATCAGCGGGTTGGCGCCGCGCTGGAAGCTGTCCTGGCGATACACCAGCGAAACCGGCACCTCGACGCCGTCGCGCGCCTTCACCCACACCCGCTCGCTGCGGTAGTTGTCCGGCGTGAAATTCTTCACTTCCTGCTGTTTGAGCATCGTCCGCTCGCCGCTGTCCATGTTCAGCTCGTACAGCGTGGTCGGGGTGGTCATCGACGAATAGCCGTAGCGCAGCAGCGCGGTTTCCGGATCCGGGTTATACGCCAGCCAGGTGGTGTAGGTCGGATCGTCGAAGGCAATGCGCTTCTCTTCGCCGCTTTGCCAGTGGATCTGGCGCAGCAGCGTCAGGCCGGCATTGCGCTCTTCGACCACCAACCAATCACGGAACAGGCTGAAGCCCTCCAGCATCACGTCGGCGCGCGGGGCGATCAGCGTCTGCCACTGCGCTTCGTCCGCCTGCTCGCTCTGGTACAGGCCGAAGTTCTTGCCGTCCTTGTTGGAGCGGATATAGAAATGCTGGTGATAGTGATCGATGGCGTACTCGTGATCCTTGCGCCGCGGCACGAACAGCTGCGGCTTGGCATCCGCCCGATCGGCGTCCAGCAGCAGGATCTCCGAGGTGGTGGTGCTGCTCAGGTGGATCAGAATAAAGCGCTCGGAGGTGGTCTTCTCCAGCCCGACGTAGAAGGTATCGTCCTGCTCTTCGTAAATCAGCTCGTCCTGCTGCGGATCGCTGCCGACTACGTGGCGATAAACCTGATACGGCAACAGCGTCTTGGCGTGCTTGCGCACGTAGTACACCGTCGAGGAATCGTTGGCCCACTCGAAGCTGCCGGAGGTGTTTTCCAGCACTTCGTCGGCCCAGCTGCCGTCGGCCAGGTTCTTGAAACGAATGTCATACTGGCGGCGCGACAGGAAATCCTCCGCCACCCCCAGCCGCTGATTGTCGGGGCTGACGTCCAGCCCGCCCAGGGTGTAAAACTCGTGGTTCTCGGCGCGTTGGTTGCCGTCGATAAGCACATCCCACTGCTCGCTCTCGGCCTGCGGCTGGCGCACATAAATCGCGTATTCGTTGCCCGGCTCATAGCGCGTCTGATAGCGATAGCCGTGGCGCACGTAAGGCACCGAATGTTCCTGCTGCGGGATGCGCGCCACCATCTCTTCGTACAGGGCTTCGCGCAGCGCCTGCTGCGGCTTCAACATCGCATCGGTGTAGGCATTCTCCGCCTGCAGGTAGTCCAGCACCTGACGATCTGCGCGCTCATCGTCGCGCAGCCAGTAGTAGTCATCCACGCGCGTATCGCCGTGGATAGTGATGGGATAAGGCCGTTTTTCCGCTTTCGGTGGGGTCATCATTGCTAAATCATCCGCTTACATAGATTGCGGCAAGAGTGACACGATTCCCCCCGGCTTGCCAAGCGGCGCTATGCCAGCTCGCGCTTTTTCTCGTTGACGTCGCTCTCGATGCCCTGCTTGACGTCCGCCGGGATCTTCAGCGCCTGCGCCAGCGCATCAAGATAGCCGCGCTCCATAAAGTGATCGACGTCGATCACCAGGCAACTCAGGTAATAAACCTCCAGCGCCTCGTCTTCGTTTTGCACGCTGCGGGCGATTAACGCCGGGTTGAGCGGCTGGTCGAGCGCTTCCTGCACCCAGCCCTGCGCCTCTTCCCCCACCTGCAGCTGCGCCAGGCTGTGATCGATGGCGCGCTGCTCGTCGGCATCGATATGGCCGTCGCTTTTGGCGGCGAACACCAGCGCCTGCACTAAACGCTTGGCGCGCAGATCCACCGGCGTGGTTTGCAAACCGAACTGCGGTTCGTCCTGATGGGTCTCTTTCACCCGCTGCTTGTACTTGTTCCATAGCACCGCGCCCACCGCCGCGCTGCCGCCGATAATCAGCGCATTCTTGCCGAACTTACCCACCAGCTTGCGCGAAGATTTGTTGGCCAACAGCACGCCGACCAGGCCGCCCAGCGCCGTGGGCGCCAGCAGTTTGCCGATGCCTTCTGCCCCGCCCATCGCGCCGGCCTTCTGCCCGATCAACGTTTGAATCTGCTGCATCCAGTTACTTTTCATCATCTACCCCTTGCGTGAGAAAACGCGGCGCGCAGGCGCGGCCGAACCGACGGTAAACCGCCAGATTAGGGGATCTTTTGTCAATTTACGTCTGGGGGATGCAAACCTGTGTTTAGCGGGCCGGGCGGCCCGCCAGGATGGCTGCGGCGTTACGCGTCTTCGTCGCCCGCTTCGTCGTCCTGCTCGTACTCGGCCAGCTCGTCGCGCATCGCCTGGAGGGCGTCGCGGGTCATCAGCGCCAGCGTGCGGTAGAAACCGGTGGTGGCGTGCGCTTCCACTTTGCCGAGGAAGCGGCCGCACCACGGCAGCAGGAACTCGTCGAACAGCGCGATCTGCGCCTGCGCTTCATCTTCCTGCGACTGATCTTCCAGCCAGGATGCCGCCAGCAGCAGCTGGCCGAAATGGTCGGCCGGCGCCTCAGCCAGCGGCATGCCGCGCTGCTGCAGGAAGGCGCGCACTTCAGCCTCGCTTGCGCCTTCGACATAGTCGGAGCGGAACGGCGGCACGCTGCATTCGCTGCCGACGAACATCGCATTGAAGTCGGTCGCCAGTTGGTTGACGTCGCCGCCCTGCTGCAGGCGCTTCAGCAGGTCATCCTGCTCCAGCGGCCAGTGCTGCTGCAGCTTGCCCTCTTTAATCAGCGCGAACAGCGGCACCAACAGCGGATCCTGCGGCTGGCGGTAGAACAGCGTACCCAGCACGCGGCAGACAATCGAAAACTCATTCATGATAAAGCCTTATTCAATACGGAAAATTTTGCCGGGACGATGTCACAAATCGGCCAATTCCGCAATCGCCGGCTTGCCGCGCCGCTCGAGAAAATCCAGCAGCCGGCGCGGGCTGACGTTGAGAATGCGCTCCTGCGGGAAGCCCACCTCTTCGATAATGCGCTCGCAGTGCTCAAAGTTACCCAGCGAAAAGGCGACGTGCGAATCCGAGCCCAGCGCCAGCCAGCCGCCGGCGTCGCGCACCGCGGCGGCGATCGCCCGACAGTTGGCCTCGCTGCCCTTGCGGGAGTGGGTGAACGACGAGTTATTCAGCTCCAGCGCCACCTCGTATTTGGCCGCCGCCGCCGCGACGGCGGGAATGTCGATCGGATAACGCGGGTTGCCGGGATGGCTGATGATATGCACATCCCCCTGCGCCATCGCGGCGATCATCGCTTCAGTATTGGACGCTTTATCCTGCGGCGCAAACACCGGCTCATGGAAACCGGCGATGATCACGTCGGTGGCCGTCAGCATCGGGCCGGTGCAGTCGATATCGCCCTGCAGGTTTTTGATGTTGGCTTCGATACCGCGCAAAATGCCCACGCCGTTCACCCGGCGCGGCCAAACGTGCATGTTCATAAAGTGCCAGTAGTGCGGCGCATCGGCCATGTCCGGGCCGTGATCGGTGATGGCGAACAGCTGGATGCCCTTCTGCCGGGCTTCGGCGATGTAATCGTGCAGCGTGCTGTAAGCGTGCGTGCTGGCGACGGTGTGCATATGCAAATCAACGGGATACATTGTTTCTCCTTCCAGAGGGCCTGCCCGCAGCGGTGCGGGCGGGCGCGATGACGGTGTCAGCTTATCAGTTACCGAACGGCGGCTGAAGGATCAGTACCCCCGTTGCCTGTCGACCACGCCGGCAGGGGTATGCCCCGCCTCCAGCGCGCGAATGTTGGCGGCGATCTGATCCATCGCCTGCTGCGGCAACGTGATGGCAGCAATATGCGGGGTAATGGTGACACGCGGATGACGCCAGAACGGGTGATCCTGCGGCAGCGGCTCGCGGGCGAACACGTCCAGCGTGGCGGCGGCCAGTTGCCCCTGTTCCAACGCCGCCAGCAGATCGGCTTCCACCAGGTGCGCGCCGCGCGCGATGTTGATGAGGTAGGCGCCCGCGCTCAACTGTGCGAACAGCTCGCGGTTGAGGATGCCAACGGTCTCCGGCGTATTGGGCAGCAGGTTGATCAGCAGTTTGACGCCGTCGAGGAAGGCCGCGCGCTGATCCTCCCCGGCGAAGCTTTGCACGCCGTCAATCTGTTTGGCGCTGCGGCTCCAGCAGCGCACGCTAAAGCCAAACTCGGTCAGCTTACGCGCCACGCTCTGCCCCAGCACGCCGGCGCCTAGGATGCCGATGGTGAAATCATCCAGCGAGTGCGGATCGAGCGGCTGCCATTCCTGCCGCTGCTGCAACGCCTGATACTCGTCGAAACGGCGGAAATAGCGCAGCACATAGCTCAGCGCATATTCCTGCATCTGCTGCGCCATGCCGGTATCCTCCAGCCGCAGCAGCGGCACGCCGGCGGGCAGCGTGCCGGGGTGTTTGCGCTCCTGATCGAGAATGGCGTCGACGCCGGCGCCGAGGGCGAACACCGCTTTCAGATCGCGGCGGTTGGCTAACATCTCGTGCGGCGGGCGCCATACCAGCGCGTAATCCGCCGGCCGCTCGTCGCCGCGCTGCCATTCGCGGATCTCGGCCTGCGGCAGGCGTTGCTTGATGCCGGTCAGCCATTCCTGGGCGTTAAATAAGGGATGGTAATAGATGATGTTCATACTGCGGGCTCCCGTTTGTTTTTATTGGTTTTCCTTCAGCCTTCCGCGATTCATCGCCGGATGCAAGCGTTAAAGCCCAAAATAAAAACAGCCCCGACCAGTGGGGCTGTTGTGCATGTGCGCAAAATCAGGCGGCAGACGCGCCGTCGCGCCGGATAAGACGCCGCAACAGCGGAATGAGAATCAGCATCGCCAGGCCGACGCCCGTCGCCCCCCAACCCAGCGCGCTGAAGATTTCGCTGTAGCCGGGATTGGTTTGCAGCGGCGTGCTGCCGCTGTTTTCCGGCATCAGGCCGGATACGTAGCCCGCCAACACCGAAGCGACGCCGGTCACCATCATCCAGCAGCCCATCATCACGCCCTGATAGCGCGGCGGCGCCAGCTTGCCGATCATCGCGTAACCGATCGGCGAGATCATCAATTCACCGACGCTTTGCAGCACATAGCTGATGACGATCCATTTAAACGCCACCAGCCCGTCGCCGCCCGCCATGCTGATGCCCAGCGGCAATACCAGCATGCCGAGCCCGATGCAAAACAGCGATCCGGAGAACTGCAGCGGAATGTCGATGTTGCAGCCGCGAGCGCGCAGGCGGTTGAACCACCAGGCCAGCAGCGGGCCGCCCACCACGATCACCAGCGTGTTGATGTTCTGGATCCACTGCGGCGCCACCTGAATGCCGTAAACGTTCAGATTGATGTTGTGCTCGGAGAACAGCATCAGCCCCATCGGCGCCAGCTGATACAGCGCCCAGAACACCAGCGACCCCAGCGCCAGGATCAGATAGGCCGCCATTCTGCGGCGCTCATCGCGCGGATGGTGGCGCAGCGTCACGAGGCACAGCATCAGGAAGATCAGCGCGCCGAGCACGATCACGAAATGGCCGCTGAACTCGGCATGGGTCAGCATCACGCGGATAATCGGCACCAGCGCCACCAGCACCGCCAACCCGACCAGCATGCGCCAGCGGTATTGGCTGCGGCTGGCGTCGTGGAGCGGCGTATTGAGATCGGCCAGAATGCGCCAGCGACAGACGGCGACGATGATCGCCGCCGCGTTGCCCAGCGTGGCGAACAGGAACAGCGCGCGATAATTTTCCGTCAGTTGGAAATACCCGGCCACAGTAAAGCCAACGAAGAACCCGAGGTTCATGCCGGCGTAATTCCACAGGAACGCCGATTCGCGCCGATCATCGTCCGGTTTGAAACGCTGGGTGAGCATCATATTGATGCAGGTCACGTTGAGACCGCTGCCGGTCAGGAACATCGCCAGCCCCCAGTACAACCCCCACACGCCCGCGACGGCAATCAGCGCGCAGCCGAACACCTGCAGCACCATACCGAGCACGAACAGGTTGCGGTTGCTGAGGAAACGGCCGCCGAGATAGCCGCCGAACATGTGCAGGCCATAGTTGAAGGCGCCGAACACGCCCATCATGGCATTGGCGCTGCTTTCGTTGAAACCCAATCGCTTGGTGGCGTACAGCACCAGCGTGGAATAGAGCACGGCGAAACCCAGCGTGGCGAAGATCTGGATGAAGAACAGCGCCCCCGCGCCGGGGGGAATGGCATGGCGCGCTTGCGGCGCCGGCATGGCATCTGAAGGAGTCAAAACGAACCTCTACTGCATTATTATGTAATGAGTCTGTCCCTGTCTGCGGTATCGCCGGCCTGTCAACCGGCAATCTGCGCGGCGACGTGATGTTCCTTGCCAAAAACGCCGCGCCGACATGATTCCATTTAGCGACACATCTGACTAATAATCCAGTATTAATGCATATAACAGCAAACAACCCAACCTCAATGGCGAGATATTGAGCTATCTGTACAGAAAAAAGTCAAACAATCGGCTTTCACGCATTTTGCTCGCTGCCGCCCTGTCCGCCGGCGGCCGAGAGTCAGGATATCGTTCGGTAAATCAGCAAATTGCTGCAAGTTTGGCTAAACAGTCATGAGAATGAAATAAGAGGGTTGACGCTGAGATCAGATTCTCCTACATTAGCGCCCGTCGACAGCGCAAGGCGTTATCGGCAACAAAACGGTGAGGTGTCTGAGTGGCTGAAGGAGCACGCCTGGAAAGTGTGTATACGCGAAAGTGTATCGAGGGTTCGAACCCCTCTCTCACCGCCAAATTCAAAGAGAAAGCCTGGATTCGCGTCCAGGCTTTTTTTTTGCATGGCGCACCGCCGAGAGGGGTGAGAAGCCTCGACAGGGTTCGACAAAACGCCCGCGTTTTGGACCGCCAACGGCGGCCCGTAGGGTGAGCGCAGCGAATCAAGCCCTCTCTCACCGCCAAATTCAAAGAGAAAGCCTGGATTCGCGTCCAGGCTTTTTTTTTGCATGGTGCACCGCCGAGAGGGGTGAGAAGCCCCGACAGGGTTCGACAAAACGCCCGCGTTTTGGACCGCCAACGGCGGCCCGCCGCGAACGCCTCCCGCCTTACGCTGCCGAGGTTCCCCTTTTTCTCGGTTCTCCTAGAACCGCCTCTCTGATTTTCTCGCCCTTTCATGACTTCTGACGTGTAGTTCGCCGCAGTTTTCAACAAAGTGAACACGGCTTGAGCGGACAAGCAAAAACACAGAAATTATTCTTGACCGGATCGGCCCCACTCCCTATAGTAGCGCCCCGTTGCAGCGATGATTTCGCAACAAAAAAATATGGTGAGGTGTCCGAGTGGCTGAAGGAGCACGCCTGGAAAGTGTGTATACGCGAAAGTGTATCGAGGGTTCGAATCCCTCCCTCACCGCCATATTCTAACGAGAAAGCCTGAGCGAAAGTTCAGGCTTTTTTGTTTGCATCGCGCACCGACCGGGAGGGTGAGAATCCTCGACAGGGTTCGACAAAACGCCTGCGTTTTGGACCGCCAACGGCGGCCCGCAGGGTGAGCGCAGCGAATCTATCCCTCCCTTACCGCCATATTCTAACGAGAAAGCCTGAGCGAAAGTTCAGGCTTTTTTGTATGCATAGCGCACCAACCGGGAGGGTGAGAATCCTCAACAGGGTTCGACAAAACGCCTGCGTTTTGGACCGCCAACGGCGGCCCGCAGGGTGAGCGCAGCGAATCTATCCCTCCCTCACCGCCATAAAAAAGCCCGAACGCAAATTCAGGCTTTTTTATTCCCACTGCCAAACCGCTCAGTGATGCGTGCATCTCACCGCCGTCGGCTGCGCCAGTGCGCGGCGCCAATCCCCCGGCGTTTGGCCGAACTGGCGTTTGAAGCTGCGATTGAACGACTGCTGTGAGTCGAAGCCAAGCGAGATCGCCACGCTGACGATCGGTTCGCCGCTGTTGGCCAGGCGCTCCGCCGACACCTTCAGTTTTTGCATGCGGATATACTCCCCCAACGCATAGCCGGTCTGGCGCTTGAACATGCGCTGCAGATGCCATTTGGAGTAGCCCGCGCGGTCCGCTACGGTGTTGATATCCAGTTTTTCTTCCAGATTGTTGTCGATCCACGTCTTCAAATCGGTAATGAAACCCGTCGTGTTCATGCTGATGCTCCCATCATGTCGGCAGGGTCCCCCTCTGCCCAGTGCGCATACGTTGCAACAGTTTCGCTTTAAATGCAATTTTTATTATTGCATTTACCAGAAAGCCGCCTCTATACTCCACCCAATTAATGTAACCGATATTGATACATTAATGTGACACCAATATGTTTCAAAACCTAACGTTGCGCCATGACAAGGCGCGGCGCCCCTTTCGCCGAACGCCGGCATGAAGGGAAAAGCCCGGAAAACAGGGCTGGGTATGGGGCCAGACAGCGCTTACTTATCGGAATAAAAATAATGCCAAATCAACCAAACTCATCGTTCAACGCCGGCCGCCGCACGCGCGCCTTCGCTCTGGGCCAGCGGCTCTCCGGGGTGGCGCTGCTGGCCGCCCTGCTCGCCGGGTGTGACAACAGCGTCGCGCACAACGCCCCGCCACCGCCGCCGGTGGTCAGCGCCGCCAGCGTGGTGGTCAAACCGATCAGCCAGTGGGATGCGTTCAATGGCCGGGTCGAAGCGGTGCAAAGCGTACAGCTGCGCCCGCGGGTTTCCGGCTACATCGAGCGGGTCAACTACACCGAAGGCGACGAGGTGAAGAAAGGCCAGGTGCTGTTCATCATTGACGATCGCACCTACCGCGCCGCGCGCGAACAGGCGCAGGCGGAGCTGGTGCGGGCGCGCAATCAGGCAGCCCTCGCGCGCAGCGAATCTTCGCGAACCGAGAAACTGATCGGCACTCAGGCCATCTCGCAAGAGGTGTGGGAACAGCGCCGTTCGTCCGCCGCGCAGGCGCAAAGCAACGTGCTGGCGGCGCAGGCCCAGCTCGATATGGCGCAGCTTAATCTCGACTTTACCCGCGTCACCGCCCCGATCGACGGGCGCGCCAGCCGCGCGATGATCACCGCCGGCAACCTGGTCACCGCCGGCGACAGCGCCAGCGTGCTGACGACGCTGGTATCGCTCGATAAGGTTTACGTCTATTTCGACGTGGATGAGGCGACCTTCCTGCGCTATCAGCAGCAGGGCCGACACGACGCGCGCCTGCCGGTGAAGGTGGGCCTGGTGGGCGAAGACGGCACTCCGCATCAGGGGCTGGTGGACTTCACCGACAATCAGTTGAACGCCGGTACCGGCACCATCCGCATGCGCGCCCTGCTCGACAACCGCGATCGCCGCTTCACGCCGGGGCTGTTCGCCCGCGTGCAGATGCCCGGCAGCGCCGAGTTCAACGCCATGCTGATCGACGACAAAGCGGTGATGACCGATCAGAACCGCAAGTTCGTTTACATCGTCGATAAAGACGGCAAGGCGCAGCGCCGCGACATCGACGTGGGCCGGATGGCCGAAGGATTGCGCATTGTGCAAAAAGGCCTGGTGAACGGCGATCGGGTGATCGTCGACGGCATGCAGAAAGTGTTTATGCCGGGCATGCCGGTCGACGCGAAAAGCGTCGCCATGACCACCACCGCCTCCGCCCTTAACTAAGCTCCCAGCAGAGAATTCTGACCCATGGACTTTTCCCGTTTTTTCATCGACCGGCCGATCTTCGCCGCGGTGCTGTCGATACTGATTTTTGTCGCCGGGGTGATCGCCATTCCGCTGCTGCCGATCAGCGAGTACCCGGACGTGGTGCCGCCCAGCGTACAGGTGCGCGCCGAATACCCGGGCGCCAACCCGAAAGAGATTGCTGAAACGGTGGCGACGCCGCTGGAAGAAGCGATCAACGGTGTCGAAAACATGATGTACATGAAATCGGTCGCCGGCTCCGACGGCGTGCTGGTGACCACCGTCACCTTCCGCCCGGGCACCGATCCCGATCAGGCGCAGGTACAGGTGCAAAACCGCGTGGCGCAGGCCGAAGCGCGCCTGCCGGAGGACGTACGCCGCCAGGGCATCACTACCCAGAAACAGTCTCCGGCGCTGACGCTGGTGGTGCATCTGGTATCGCCTTCCGGCAAGTACGACTCGCTGTATCTGCGCAACTACGCCACCCTGAAGGTCAAGGATGAACTGGCCCGCCTGCCGGGCGTCGGTCAGGTGCAGATCTTCGGCGCCGGCGAATACGCAATGCGCATCTGGCTCGATCCGAACAAGGTCGCCGCGCGTGGCCTGACCGCCTCCGACGTGGTGAGCGCCATGCAGGAGCAGAACGTGCAGGTCTCCGCCGGCCAGCTCGGCGCGGAGCCGATGCCGACGCGCAGCGACTATCTGCTGTCGATCAACGCCCAGGGCCGCCTGCAAACCGAAGAAGAGTTCGGCAACATCATTCTCAAGAGCGGCGATAACGGCGAGATCGTGCGGCTGCGCGACGTGGCGCGCATCGAAATGGGTTCCGGCAGCTACGCGCTGCGCGCCCAGCTCAACAACAAGGATGCGGTCGGCATCGGCATCTTCCAGTCGCCGGGCGCCAACGCCATCGAGCTGTCGGACGCGGTGCGCGGCAAGATGGCCGAGCTGGCGACCCGCTTCCCGGACGGCATGAGCTGGAAATCACCGTACGATCCGACGGTGTTCGTGCGCGATTCGATCCGCGCGGTGGTGGACACCCTGCTGGAAGCGGTGATCCTGGTAGTGCTGGTGGTCATTCTGTTCCTGCAGACCTGGCGCGCCTCGATCATTCCCCTGTTGGCGGTGCCGATCTCCGTGGTCGGCACCTTCGCCGCGCTGTATCTGCTCGGCTTCTCGCTCAACACCCTCAGCCTGTTCGGGCTGGTGCTGGCGATCGGCATCGTGGTGGATGACGCCATCGTGGTGGTGGAGAACGTCGAGCGCAACATCGAAGAGGGGCTGTCGCCGCTGGCGGCGGCGCACCAGGCGATGCGCGAGGTCTCCGGCCCGATCATCGCCATCGCCGTGGTGCTGTGTGCGGTGTTTGTGCCGATGGCGTTCCTCTCCGGCGTTACCGGCCAGTTCTACAAACAGTTCGCCGTCACCATCGCCATCTCGACGGTGATCTCCGCCATCAACTCGCTGACCCTGTCGCCGGCGTTGGCGGCGCGCTTGCTGAAGCCGCACGGCGCGCCGAAAGATCTGCCGTCGCGCCTGATCGACCGGCTGTTCGGCTGGCTGTTCCGGCCGTTCAACCGCTTCTTCGCCAGCGGCTCGCAGCGTTATCAGCACGGGGTATCCCGCGTGCTGGGCCGACGCGGCGCAGTGTTCGTCGTCTACCTGCTGCTGCTGGTCGCCGCCGGGGTGATGTTCAAGACCGTGCCCGGCGGCTTTATCCCGACGCAGGACAAGCTGTATCTGATTGGCGGCGTGAAGATGCCGGAAGGCGCCTCGCTGGAGCGCACCGATGCGGTGATCCGCAAGATGAGCGCCATCGGCCTGAGCGTGGACGGCGTCACCGATGCGGTGGCCTTCCCCGGCCTGAACGCGCTGCAGTTCACCAATACGCCGAATACCGGCACGGTGTTCTTCGCGCTGGAGTCATTGAGCACCCGTACCCGCACCGCGGCGCAGATCAACGCCGAGATCAACGCGCGCATTTCGCAGATCCAGGAAGGTTTCGCCTTCTCGATCATGCCGCCGCCGATCCTCGGCATCGGCCAGGGTTCCGGCTATTCGCTGTACGTGCAGGATCGCGGCGGGCTGGGTTACGGCGCGCTGCAGACCGCGATCAACACGATGTCCGGCGCCATTATGCAAACGCCGGGCATGGGCTTCCCGATCTCCTCTTATCAGGCCAACGTGCCGCAGCTGGACGCCAAAATCGATCGCGACAAGGCCAAAGCTCAGGGGGTGCCGCTCAATGCGCTGTTCAGCACGCTGCAGACCTACCTCGGTTCGTCTTACATCAACGACTTTAACCGTTACGGCCGCACCTGGAAGGTGATGGCGCAGGCCGACGGCCAGTTCCGCGACAGCGTGGAAGACATCGCCAACCTGCGTACCCGCAACGACAAAGGCGAAATGGTGCCGATCGGCAGTATGGTCAGCATCGGCACGACCTACGGCCCGGATCCGGTGATCCGCTACAATGGTTTCCCGGCGGCGGACCTGATCGGCGACGCCGATCCGCGCGTCCTCTCCTCTACCCAGGCGATGAGCGCACTGACGCAAATGGCCGACAAGCTGTTGCCGAACGGCATGAACATCCAGTGGACCGATCTGAGCTACCAGCAATCGACCCAGGGCAACGCCGCGCTGGTGGTGTTCCCGGTCGCGGTGCTGCTGGCGTTCCTCGCGCTGGCGGCGCTGTATGAAAGCTGGACGCTGCCGCTGGCGGTGATCCTGATCGTGCCGATGACCATGCTGTCGGCGCTGTTCGGCGTATGGCTGACCGGCGGCGACAACAACGTGTTCGTGCAGGTCGGGTTGGTCGTTCTGATGGGGCTGGCCTGCAAGAACGCTATTCTGATCGTCGAGTTCGCCCGCGAGCTGGAAATGCAGGGCAAAGGCATCGTCGAGGCAGCGCTGGAAGCCTGTCGCCTGCGGTTGCGACCGATCGTGATGACCTCCATCGCCTTCATCGCCGGCACCATCCCGCTGATCCTCGGCCACGGCGCCGGCGCCGAAGTGCGCGGCGTCACCGGCATCACGGTGTTCTCCGGCATGCTGGGGGTCACGCTGTTCGGGCTGTTCCTGACGCCGGTGTTCTACGTCACCCTGCGTCGCCTGGTGGCACGCAAAACGCAGACGCAGACGGCGTAATCCTCGTCTTAACATGCAAAAAGGTCGGGCATTGCCCGACCTTTCTTTATGCATGCGAACCGCGATTATTTATCGGCGGTTTCGGCCTCTTGCGCGGCGGCGTATTCCGCACAGGCGCGCTTGTCGCCCCGCTCCAGTTCGGCCAGCGAGTCAGCCACGGTGTGGCGCGCCAGCACCGCGAGCGAAGCCTGCTCGGCCTCGTTCACCACCGATTTGAAATACCAACAGGCGTTGGCGCTCACCAGGCAACGGGCCGGCACTTCAGGGCGTGAGGCCCAGATGCGCTTGTCGTCGATCACCGCCAGGTAGATATCCCGCAGGGTAATCTCTTCCGCCGGGCGGCCAAGGTGGATAGAGCCGTTTCGGCCCAGGGTGGAAACGATGATGCCGTCTTTGGTCAGCGGCACCATCAGTTTGCGGATAAAGCTCGGGTTAGCTTCCAGAGTGGCGGCGAGCGTGGCGCTCGTCGAACGCATGCCCTGCTTCTCAGCTACGGCGACGCTAAGGACCATTTGCAACGCTGTCGGAAAGCGAAAATCTAACATGTCGTTATCTCTGCGAGACGAAATACTCGGGTTTGGCCGGTGCGGCGATTAGCGCCGAACACACCGCTTAATCGCACAATAATATAACAAACGCGGGGGCTTTTTTGAAGTTTTGCCCAGTGATATCGCACGCAGACATTAGAACGATCGTCGAATTCGCGGGCAGACAAAAAGCAGAAACCCGCGTCAATGTTAACGCCGCTCGCTTAACCGAGTTAAACGATCAGAACTAACACTGCCCGCGGGTTTAATTCGAATGCGTCGATCAGGCTCTGTTCAGCACCAGCTGGCCGTTTTTGTCCAACGGGATTTGGGTGCCCGGATCGTGATCCATGCGGATCTTGCCCTGCTGATTGCCGATCTTGTAGGTCACGTCATAGCCCAGCATTTTCTGAGACTTGTCGTAGACCGTTTTGCAACGCTGCTGAACGCTGGTGGTGACGTCGTTATTCTGCATCGCCCCTTGCACCTGGTTACCGGCGTAGCCGCCGCCCAGAGCGCCCACCACGGTCGCCACGTCGCGTCCGCGACCGCCGCCGAACTGGTGGCCGATCACGCCGCCCGCCACTGCGCCCAGCACAGAACCGGCGATGCGGTTTTCATCCTGCACCGGTGCACGGTGCGTGACGGTGACGTTGCGGCATTCCTGACGCGGCGTTTTGATGGTTTCTTTAATCGGCGTTGCGGCGAGCACCTGCGCATATTGCGGACCGGCAGAAAAGACGTCCAGGCTGGCTACCGCGGCAATCCCCAGAGCGGCAGCGATGCCAATCCCAACACCGGCTAACATTGACTTGTTCACAGGAAACCTCCTGAAAGTGTTACCACGCATTTTTTCCGGGTCTGTTACCGGCATGGCACCGCGCTTATTATTTTGCGCATGGGCGGCTTGCGGTATCCCGGTTTACGGCGTGCGCGACGCGCCGTCTGTAAACGAGGTAAAGTCTGCACAATGATTTGAGGGCTCGCAATAAGACAAGGGGACCAAAAATGCGGGAAAACGGCCGTTTTGCCGTTGTTTAGGAGGAATCTTAAGAATTTTACCCATGTCGGCGACAGCTTATGCTGAAGAATCAAGCAACCGCCGCCGTTAGCCTCGCCCCGCCATAAAAAAACCCGCGCGGGCGAACCGGCGCGGGTTGATCGACAACGGCGGGATCAGTGCATCTTCAGACGCGGGCGGATCACCCGGTTAATGCCGCCCACCAGCATCATCAGGCCGGTTTTGATGTAGCCGTGCAGCGCCACCTGGTGCATGCGGTACAGCGAGATATAGACGAAACGCGCAATGCGCCCTTCCACCATCATCGAGCCGCGCATCAGGTTGCCCATCAGGCTGCCAACGGTGCTAAAGCGCGACAGCGACACCAGCGAACCGTGGTCTTTGTACACGTAAGGCTTCAGCGTCTGACCGTTCATCAGCGCCAGGATATTGGTGGCGCAGCGTGAGGCCATCTGGTGCGCCGACTGGGCGCGCGGCGGCACGAAACCGCCGCCCTCTTTCGGGCAAGAGGCGCAGTCGCCGATGGCGAAGATGTTCGGATCGCGCGTGGTCTGCAGCGTCGGCTCCACCACCAACTGGTTGATGCGGTTGGTTTCCAGGCCGCCGATGTCCTTCATAAAGTCCGGCGCCTTGATGCCCGCCGCCCACACCATCAGATCGGCGTCGATGAACTCGCCGCCCTTGGTATTCAGGCCTTTGGCGTCCGCGCTGGTCACCATGGTGTTGGTCAGCACGCGCACGCCCAACTTGATCAGCTCCTGGTGCGCCGCAGCGGAAATGCGCGGCGGCAGCGCCGGCAGAATGCGCTCGCCGGCTTCGACCAGCGTCACGTTGAGCGCGCTGTTGTCCAGGCCTTCAAAACCGTAGCTGTGCAGCTGTTTCACCGCGTTGTGTAGTTCGGCGGACAGTTCAACGCCGGTGGCGCCGCCGCCGACGATGGCGATGTTGACCCGCTCTTTTTGCCCCGGCTGCGCCGAGAACTTCAGGAACAGGTTAAGCATTTCGTTGTGGAAACGACGTGCCTGATGCGGGTTATCCAGGAAGATGCAGTGCTCTTTCACGCCCGGCGTACCGAAATCGTTTGAGGTGCTGCCCAGCGCCATCACCAGGATGTCGTACGGCAGTTCACGCGCCGGCACCAGCTCGCCGCCCTGCTCGTCGCAGATCTGAGCCAGCTGCAGCGTTTGCGTCTCGCGGTTGATGTTGGTCAACGACCCCAGCTGGAAGCTGAAATGGTGATTGCGCGCGTGCGCCAGGTAGCTGAGCGCATCCACGCCGTCATCGAGGGAGCCGGTCGCCACTTCGTGCAACAGCGGTTTCCACAAATGGCTGTGGTTGCGATCCACCAGCGTGATCTCGGCTTTGTTCTTGCGGCCAAGTTTATGGCCCAGGCTGGTCGCCAGCTCCAGACCACCGGCGCCGCCGCCGACAATAACGATTTTCTTCTTTGGCGTTGTCAAAATAACCCCCTAAATGTGAACCATTTGTTATCCCAGGGTAAATAAATAATATCCTTAGAATACATAGGGTTCGCGTAAAATAAATCGGCTCTCTGCAGCCAGAATAGCATGTGAGGTTATTTGGTCATACCAAAATTGACGTACATCAATTTTTTTTGGTTAAAGGCTGGACGAGGGCATTTTTTGGGGATTGCGATTCAAATAGTTAGCGCTAAGTCACAGTTTTAAATTTTGCCGATTGCCACGCAAAATCTGGCTTTGGCGCACAAAAAAGCCGCACTTTCCGTCGGTGAAAAACGGGGAGCGCGGCTCGCGGCAGCGTTATGAAACTGTTAACCCAGCGCCTTGAACGCCTTGAGCCGCTGCAGATGCGGCGAGATGTTTTTGAACTTGTGCGTCTGCTGTTCATCCCACACGATCTCGTAGTAGTGATGCAGCAATTCGGCGCTGCGCCGGTTATCCAGCACCTCGTCGTGGCGCGACAGCACCACCAGACAGCGATCGCGGTTTTTCTCGCGGAAATCCTCCACGCACTTGGTGGCGATATCGCGATACTCTTCCGGCCGGTCTATCTTGCCGTGCATGTGCTCTTCCGGGTACAGGTTGGGATTGAACATCGCCTGGCGAATGCCGCACAGGAAGCCGATGCGCTCCGCCCAGAAGCCGCCGAGGCCGACCCCGCAGATCAACGGGTGCGCATCGCCGCCCTGCTGCACCGCCTTGTCCACCTCTTTCAACAGATGCTGCATGTCGTGACGCGGGTGCAGAGTGCTGTAGCTGATAAAGCGCACATCCGGATCGATAAACTGCAGCTGTAACACCTTTTCATGATTGCCGGGGCTGGTGGAATCGAAGCCGTGCAAATAGATAATCATGTGGATCCTCGCAACAAGCCAAGGGCCGCGGGCGCGGCCCTCATCATTTCCGCTCTGCGCCGCGATGCGGCGCCTGGATTCACCCTTGCGAACGCTGCTTGTGCTCCTCCCAGCGTTCGCTCAGCGCGCTGAGCGCCTTGTGCGCCTGCTGCCAGCGCTCGGAGTCGCGCAGCTCCTGACGGGTGAACTGACCGCGATGATATAACCGCTTCACCTTCTCTGCTTTGACCGGGGACAGGTTATCCAACACGCTGACCGCGCCTTCGCGGTGGTTGCACACCAGGATCATGTCGCAACCGGCATCCAGCGCCGCCTGGCCGCGTTCGGCATAGCTGCCCATGATGGCGGCGCCTTCCATCGACAGATCGTCGGAGAAAATCACGCCGTCGAAACCCAGCTCCTGACGCAGGATCTGCTGCAGCCAGTACGGCGAGCCGCTGGCCGGACGCGGGTCCGCTTCAGTATAGATGACGTGAGCCGGCATGACGGCGTCCAGCAGCTGACGATTGATCAGCTCGCGGAAGATCGCCATGTCATGCTCGCGGATCTGCGCCAGCGGCCGCGGATCGCGCGGGGTTTCCTTGTGCGAATCGGCGCTGACAGCGCCGTGCCCCGGGAAGTGCTTACCGGTGGTTTTCATGCCGGCGCTGTGCATGCCGAGGATAAAGCGCTCCGCCATCACCAACGCCTGCTGCGGATCGCTGTGGAACGAACGCTCGCCAATCGCCGCGCTGGCATGGCCGATGTCCAGCACCGGCGCAAAGCTGATGTCGATATCCTGCGCGATCATCTCCGCCGCCATCAGCCAGCCGGCCTCCTGCGCCAGGCGACCGCCTTCTTGCGCATCGTTCAAGGCGGCGAACGATTGCGCCGCCGGCAAGCGGGTGAAGCCTTCGCGGAAACGCTGCACGCGTCCGCCCTCCTGATCCACGGCCACCACCAGCCGATCGTGCGAAGCGGCGCGGATCTGGCGCACCAGCTCACGCAGCTGCTCCGCATCGTGGAAATTGCGGGTAAACAGGATCAATCCGCCAACCAGCGGGTGTTTCAAAATCTCGCGTTCTTCTGCATCCAGCTCGTAGCCGGCGACATCTAGCATTACTGGGCCCACGGGCACCTCACTTCATATTGTTCGTTCAGAATTCGGATGATGATAAACAGAATTGCCGGCGCAGCGCCGCGCCCCAGCGCAAAAATTCAACGTCGCCGCTCTGCTGCCAGCGCACTTCAAACCACAGCAGCATCAGATAATCCACCCACGGCAGCCAGCGCTGCACCTGCGCCTGCAGCCGGGCGACGTCGTGATAGCCCTGACGCGCATAGTGCTGCAAAAAGCGCTGCTGCGGCTCAGCCGTCCAGCCGTTGCCGCGAAACAGCGCGGCGATATCCAACGCCACATCGCCGTCGGCGGCATACTCCCAGTCGATAAGCCGCAGCCCCTCGCCGGTCGCGAGCAAATTGCCCGGGTGGATGTCCATGTGCAGCGGCGCCAGGCGTAATGGCCGCGGCGGCGCGCAGCGTAAGAAATGACGCTGCCAACGCAGCCAGACGGGGGTTAAACGCCGCGTATCCAGCTGCTGCCAGTAGCGGAGGAACTGCCGCCGCAGATCCAGCCGGTAACCGCTGAGCGGCCGCCGATGCAGCGTCGTCGCCATCGCCGCCAGCTCGCCGCGTTGATTCAGCATGTCAAATTCAGCTTCTGTGACGATGTCACCGTCGAGCCATTCGAGGACAAGCCACTGATTATTCTGCGCGAAAACCCGTGGCCCGAGCCCCGACGCGCAGCGACGCAAGACCTGCGCTTCCCGCCGTCTGCTCACGCCCAGCGCGCGTTTCTCCACGCTGTTTTGCCGCGCCAGCAGCGTAATGCCCGATCCGTCGATGCGCCAGCTCTCGCCGGTCAGCCCCTGCACCGGGCTGAAATGACAACCGGCGGTATTCACCGCCGGCAGTCTGGTTTCCATCAATTGTCGCAGCGCGGCCTCAGCGTTTAACGGCGCCATTGCCCGACCAGACGATCTCGCCGGTTTGCACCAGCATCAGCTGCATATCCAGCGCCGGCGACTTCACGTCGCCGCTGACGTCGCTGTACAACACGTACTGCGCGCCGACAATGCGCGCCAGGCCAATCGCCTTGCTGCGCGAACCGAAGCTGTCATCCGCCGACAGGCCCAGCGTTTGTCTGGCGCTCGTCAGCTTCGCTTCCGGCACCACGCTGAAGGTGGAGTTCGACGCCAGCGCCTTATACAGCGCCGCGGTGGCTTTGCCCATCTGCAGCGAGCCGTTGGTGTTATTCTTGACGCTGTCCAGCAGCAGCACGCTGCCGGCCGTGACGCCATCGGCCTTCAGCATCTGATTCACCAGCGGTTGAACGCTGCCCAGCCAGTCAAGCTGCTGGATTTTCGGCGGCTGCGGCACCGGCTCGGTGGTTGGCGGCTGCGGCTGCTCGACCGGCGGCGTTGGCTGTTCCGGTTCGGCGGTGACCGGCGGCAACGGCTGATCCGGCTCAGGCGGGCGCGACAGACAGCCGCTCAGGGTGAATGCGGCCAGCGCCACTAAGACGTACTTTTTCATGCTTTTTCTCCAAACCTGGCAAGCGCTTACAGGTACAGATACAGACGCGCGCTTTTAGCTTCCAGATTACCGTTAATCGAGTAGATTTTGGCGTCCGAGTTAGGCGCCACGACGATCTCACGCGGTTTCTCGAAGGGGCGAATATCCAGCCCCTGCGCGTCGTACCAATAGAAACGATAATGCACGGTGACCGGCGTCGGTTGGCTGTTATTGAGCACCGAAGTCGCCATCACCCGCCCGGAAGCGTTCGAGACAGAGGGCGTATCGGCAAAAATGCCGGCGGTCAGCACCGAAGGATCCATCACCACCGTTTGCCCCCGGTTAACCGCAATGCCGGATGGTGAACTGCACCCCATCAGCAACGCGGCGGGCAGCGCCAACGCCATCAGACAACGCAGAGTTTTTTTACCGCGCATGATTTCCTCGCTTAACGTGACAGCAGCGGCCCCAGCGAGCGGCCACCGACCAGGTGCATATGAATATGATAGACCTCCTGACCGGCGTGGCGGTTGCAGTTGACGATCAGGCGGTAGCCGTCTTCGGCGATGCCTTCCTGTTCGGCGATTTTTGCCGCGGCGGTGATCATCCGGCCCAATGCGGCCTCATGCTCCACGGTCACGTCGTTGACGGTTGGGATCAGCACGTTGGGAACGATCAGCACATGGGTGGGCGCCTGGGGGGAGATGTCACGGAAAGCGGTGACCAGTTCATCCTGGTAAACCACATCAGCAGGGATTTCGCGGCGGATAATTTTACTGAAAATCGTTTCTTCGGCCATCTGGCGTTCCTTGTTTTACACAATTAGCTGTACGCAGTATGAGTGACAAATTCTACTGCTTTCAACCTGATTGCGCACTTTCCACGTCGAGTGCTGCAGATTCGCGCAGGCCGTCGCCCCGCTTGTGCATCTTTTCACTTTGGTTATTCACTATTGTTGCTTTACTTGCCCCGCGCCGCCGCCAATAGTAACCCCATGATTAACAAAGGATAGAGGGTACTATGCCACTGAAGATTGCGGCGCTGTGCGCGCTGTTGCTGAGCGCCGCCGTGCAGGCGGCCACGACGGGCGGTATCGACCTGCAGGCTAACCGAGAGCCGATACGCGCGGAGAAAAACCCGGCGGCTATCGCGCTGATCCCGGCGAACTTTCACTTCGCGGTGCCCGGCAAGCTGACGGTGGCGGTAGCATTCGAGAACTCTCCGCCGCTGGCGCTGTTCGCCGAAGACAATAAAACGCTGATCGGCAGCGATCCGGACATCGCCCGCCTGGTGGCCGACAGCCTCGGGCTGGAGCTGAATCTGGTGCCCACCTCCTGGGAAGATTGGCCGCTGGGCATCAGCGCGGGCAAATACGATGCGGCGATCTTCAACATCGCCGTCACCAAACAGCGTAAAACCAAATTCGATTTCGCCACCTACCGGGTGGACACGCTGGGCTTTTACGTCAAATCCACCAGCCACATCACCTCGATCAACCGCCCGCAGGACGTGGCCGGGCTGCGGATCATCGTCGGATCCGGCACCAATCAGGAAAACATTCTGCTGGGATGGGATAAGCAGAATCGCGCCGCCGGGCTGCCGCCGGTACAGCCGATCTACGTGACCGACGACGCCGCCACCAACCTCAGCATTCAGTCCGGGCGCGCCGATGCGTTCTTCGGCCCCCACTCCACCGGCGCCTACAAGGCGGCGCTGACCGGCAAAACCAAAATGGTCGGCATCGGCCCCAACGTGGCCTACGTCGCGGTCACCACCAAAAAAGGCAACGGATTGGTGAACGCCGTCAACGCCGCGATCAATGGCGCGATCGTCAGCGGCGAATACGCGCAGGTGCTGGAACGCTGGGGCGAAGGCGACGAAAAGGTCGAGCGTTCAACCATCAACCCGCCGGGCATCGGCGACTAACCGCCGATCAGCTGCGGGGCATGCCGACGCATCCACTCGGCCAGCGAGTCCAGCGTCGGCCGCAGCGATTTGCCCAGCGCGGTGACCTGATACTCCACCCGCGGCGGCACTTCGGGATACACCTGCCGCGTCACCAGACCGCGTTGTTCGAACAGCCGCAGCTGGCGCGTCAGCTCTTTTTGCGCGATGGGCGCCACCGCCCGCTGCAGCTCGCTGAATCGCACCGGGCCATCGATTATGATCAGCCGGTACAGGATGGGTATCGCCCATTTGCCCGACACCAGATTGACGAAGTCCACCATCGGGCAGGGTTCGCCCGCCGTCGGCAGCGCCGACAAATTATTTTCCGCCGTTAAGGGCGCTTGCGTCGTCATTTCATCCCACCTCGTCCTTTAGTATTCAAAAGGTGCCTACTATGCAAAAGGAACTATAGCGCAAATAATGCCGCAACAGACGCTAAAGAGGAATCGGTTATGTCACGACTGCAAGGCAAATACGCATTGATTACCGGCGGCACCAGCGGCATCGGGCTGGAAACCGCCCGCCAATTCATCGCCGAGGGCGCAACGGTGGCGATCACCGGCCGCAGCCAACGCGCCCTGGACGCGGCGGGCCAGGCATTGGCAGGCAACGCGCTGCTGCTGCTGAGCGACGCCGGCAACATCCCACAGCAGCGCGCGCTGGCGCAGCAGTTGGAGCAACGGTGGCCGCGGCTGGACGTGCTGTACGTTAACGCCGGCGACGTCACGCATCGCCCGCTGCAGGAGTGGGATGAGCAGAGCTACCAGCGGCTGATGGACATCAACCTGAAGGGGCCGTTCTTTCTGATCCAGGCGCTGCTGCCGCTGCTGGCCAACCCTTCTTCAGTGATCCTGTGCGGTTCGGTCAGCGCCCATATCGGCCTGCCGCAGAGCAGCGCCTACGCCGCCAGCAAAGCCGGTTTGTTGTCTTTGGCCAGAACGCTCTCCGGCGAGCTGCACGCGCGCGGCATTCGCATCAACGGCCTCAGCCCCGGCCCGACCGAAACCCCGGCGCTGGGAAAACTGGGGCTGGCGGAAGCGGATGAGCGGGCCTTGCGCGACGATATCCGCGCGCTGGTGCCGATCGGCCGCATGGGCAGCGCGTTGGAGCTGGCCAAAGCGGCGGTGTTTCTGGCGGCGGATGAGTCGGCCTTTATGGTCGGCGCGGAGCTGCAGATGGACGGCGGCGTGGGGAATCTTTAGCCGTCGCGCGACACAATAAGGCCGCTTGCGCGGCCTTTGTCAGTGTCACTCAACTCACCCCTTGAATCGGGTTGGTATTAAAGGTGTAGACCACGATCTTCCACTGGCCCTGCTGTTTCTCCAATACAAATACTTCACGGTTTAAATCGATCAAGGTGGCTCCGTCGCTTATTCGGGTTACCGTCGCGCCGCGATGATGGTGCGTGCGCACATAGGCCATATTCCCGTTCACACTGATGCTGTCATAAGCAAACTCGGTTTCAAATTTCTCGTTTTTAAATAAATTGTCATATTGTTGTCGGCGTTTTTCATTGCTGTCCGCCGTCGGTTTTTCGTTCCATTGCGAGTAACTTTCCGGGGCAAAAAGTGACAAAATTGTTTGCGTATCGCCGGCGTTAAGCGCTGTCTGGTAGCGGTTTATCAGGTTATACACCGCCTTCTGCTCGGCCGCGACGCCCACCTCAGCGGAAACCCTGTAACTTTGCGATGCGGCCTCGCTGCTTGCGGCATAACTTTGGCCACACAAGCCCACGCCCGCCAATAACAATACGACAGTTAATTTTTTCATATAAATATCCTCTCAGGCGTTATTTCATTATGGCAATACAGGATGCGATTTCAGATAAATAAAAACGCTGGAAATAAATTATCCAATGCCGCGTTAAATTGACAGCCGGCATATTTAAAAATACTCTTTTAATAATTTAAATAATGGAAGCCGTTAACATGAATGAACTGCACGCGCTGCGCGTATTCTGCCAGGTGGTGGAAATGGAGGGGTTCAGCCAGGCGGCAACCAAAATGGGGCTCTCCCCGGCCAGCGTCACATACAGCATCAATCAGCTTGAAAAACAGTTCGGGCAACCCCTGTTCAAGCGTTCAACCCGGCGCTTCTCGCTGACCAGCGCCGGGGAGCGTTGCTATCACACCGCGCAAGAAATTCTGCAGCAGTTTGACCGGCTGAAAAACGACATGTCGTGCGATTTTGAACAACCACGAGGACCGCTGCGGGTCGAGATAGCCTCGATGCTCAGCAGCATGCATATCGCCCCGGCGCTCCCGGCTTTTTTGGCGCAATACCCAGAGTTGCAGCTCAGCGTGTCGGTCAGCGATCGCTTGGTCAATCCGGCGGAAGATCGCGCCGACGTGTTTATTCGCATCGGCGCCGGCAACATCCCCGAGATGGTCAGCCGCCCATTGCTGCAACCCCGTTATCTGTGCTGTGCGTCTCCCGATTATTTTGCGCGCCACGGCCGGCCGGAACACCCGGAGCAGTTGCAACGCCATCAGCGGCTGGGATTTATCCGTTCAGGCGCGGCGGCGGCGGACGACTGGCAGTTCATTCGTGATGACGAGCGCTACCGTCTGGCGCCCAGCCCGCTGTTGAGCTTCAACCATTCACAATCGCTGTGTGAGGTGGCCAGGAACCATCTCGGCCTGGTTTACTTGCTGGACTGCACGCTGGAAAACTATCTGAAGGCGGGCGAACTGGAACCGATACTGCAGGAGTGGGCGCCCCTTGGGGCGCCAATCAATATTCTCTATCCGCGCCTGCGGGATCGCAGCCATAAAATTCGGGTTTTCGTCGACTTCATCAGCGAACTGTTCGCCGGTAAATCCGCCGGGCACTGACCGCGCAGCTCATCCCAACCCGGGGATATCGACACCGAAAGTCTGCAGCAGCAACACCACGTTGAGCAGCACAATCACCACCGTGCCGACCACCGCCGCCAGGCTGGTCCAGCGGCCGTTGGCGAACTCGCCCATGATGTCGCGGCGGCGAGTGAACATTACCAGCGCAATCATCGGCGCCGGCAGCGCCAGACTCAACACCACCTGGCTGTAGACCAGCGCGTCGGTGGCGTTGACGCCCATCGCCACCACGATGAACGCCGGCACCATGGTGACCAGACGGCGCACCCACACCGGGATACGGAAACCGACGAAGCCCTGCATGATCATTTGCCCGGCCATGGTGCCCACCACCGAGCTGGAAATACCGGAGGCGATCAGCGACGCCAGGAAGATGCCGGCCGCCGCCGCGCCGAACAGCGGCGTCAGCGTATGGTAGGCGGTGCCGATTTCGGCCACGTCGCTGTTACCGGCGTGGAAGGCGCTCGAGGCCATGATCACCATCGCAATATTCACCAGCCCGGCAAGGGCCAGCGCGATCACCACTTCAATATTGGAAAAACGCAGCAGCTTGCGCCGCTCGCCGTTGTCGCTGGCCGGGCTGCGGTGCTGGGTCAGCCCCGAGTGCAGGAAAATGGCGTGCGGCATTACGGTGGCGCCGATAATGCCGACGGCGATGGTCAGCGCCTGCGCATCCGGCAACTGCGGCGTCACCATACCGATGCCGGCCGCCTGCCAATCCACCGGCACAATGAACATTTCCACCAGGTAGCACAGCGCGATGATGCCCACCAGGCCGCCGATCATCAGCTCAACCGGACGAAAACCTTTTTTCTCCACCATCAGCAGCGCATAGGTGATCACCGCCGTCACCCCCATGCCCGCCAGCAGCGGCATGTGGAACAGCAGCGCCAGCGCGATCGCCCCGCCGAGAAACTCCGCCAGATCGGTGGCCATCGCCGCCACTTCGCTGAGTAGCCACATGCCGATCACCACCGGCCGTGAAAACTGGTCGCGGCACATCTCCGCCAGATTGCGGTTGGTGACGATACCCAGTTTGGCCGACAGCGCCTGGAACAGCATGGCGATCAGGTTGGCCATCACCACCACCCACAGCAGGCTATAGCCGTATTTCGCCCCGGCCTGGATGTTGGTGGCGAAGTTACCGGGGTCCATATAGGCGATAGAGGCAATCACCGCCGGGCCGGCGAACAGCAGCGGCGTGAAGGCGCCGCGCTTGCGTCCGGCAAGGGCGGCGCCAATCGCGATGTTGGTCCGTTCGGTTAACGATGAGGGGGTTGCCGCGTCTCGCATGAAGTACCCTTAATCTTTTACTGGTTATTTTTCCACCGATCATGCTGACAATGTAGCATCGGCTACACTTTATGCAACAGGCGAAATTAATGGGCTTTGTGTAGAGATATTTCTAACTACCACAATGCATGGCATCGAATTGATAATGTGTGCTATTTGGACTAACTTAGGGCAACCCTCCCGCTATTGCCGGGAGACGCCTTTTTTATTCTTACAGGACGCCCTACGCTATGGTTACCCGCGCGCCAGATAACGCCGACCGCCACGCCCAGACCGACATGCCGGACGAGGCCGAGCACGCCATGCGTTTTAGCCGCGCCCGCGAAGCGCAGTCCAATGCGCTGATCGAAGATTACGTTGAGCTGATCGCCGATTTGCTGCAAAGCACCCGCGAAGCCAGAACCACCGATATCGCGCGCCGCTTCGGCGTCTCTCACCCGACGGCGATCAAAAATATCGCACGGCTCAAAAGCGCCGGGCTGGTGGAGTCGCGCCCTTATCGCGGGGTGTTTTTAACCGAGGAAGGCGAACAGCTGGCGCAGAAGGTGCGCCGCCGTCACCGCATCGTGGTCGATCTGCTGATGTGCCTCGGGGTGCCGAGCGAAACCGCCGAGCTGGACAGCGAAGGGATTGAACACCATATCTCGGACGAAACGCTGGCGGTGTTCGAGCATTACCTGCAAAAACATGCCAACCCCTGACTCCCGGAGCACCGATGAGCTACGCCGTGCAGCAAATCCATGATCTGTGCCTGGTGGTTTTCGCCGAAGCCGGGCCGATGTTGAAAGACGAAAACGACGTCAGCCTGTTTATCGCGCCCGCCTTTGAACATGAGGCAGGGATGATTGCCCTCCCCGTCAACCGCCTGGACGCCACCTTTTTCCAGCTCAGAAGCGGCATTGCCGGCGCCGTATTGCAGAAATTCATCAACTACCGCCTGCGCGTGGCGCTGCTAGGCGATATCACCCCCTGGCTGGCGAAAAGCAACGCGCTGCAAGATTTCGTGCGCGAAGCCAACCGCGGCGAACAGGTCTGGTTCCTTCCTTCTCTCGCCGAACTCGAACAGCGCCTTAGCGCCTGACGACAGGCAATAAAAAAGGGAGGCTTTCGCCTCCCTTGATAACTCCCCTGCCTGAATCAGTGATTACGGATGTATTCGTCCATATCGGTTTTCAGGTTGTCGGACTTGGTGCCGAAGATGGCCTGCACGCCGGAGCCAGCGACGACTACGCCGGCTGCGCCCAGTTTCTTCAGGCCCGCCTGGTCGACTTTGGACACGTCGGCCACGCTGACGCGCAGACGGGTGATGCAAGCATCCAGGTTTGTGATGTTTTCTTTACCGCCGAAGGCCTGAACCAGCGCGGCGGACATTTCGGAACCGCCCTGCGCAGTCTGCTCGGCAGCGGTGTCTTCACGGCCCGGCGTTTTCAGATCCAGCTTGGCGATCAGCACGCGGAAGATGGTGTAGTACACCAGACCGTAGATGATGCCGACGATTGGGAACAGCCAGATTTTGCTGCTGTTGCCGCTCAGTACGATAAAGTCGATCAAGCCGTGCGAGAAGCTGGTGCCGTCACGCATGCCCAACAGGATGCAGATTGGGAACGCCAGGCCGGCCAGGATAGCGTGGATCACGTACAGGATCGGCGCGACGAACATGAAGGAGAACTCGATCGGCTCGGTGATACCGGTCAGGAACGAGGTCAGCGCGGCGGAGATCATGATGCCGCCGACTTTCGCGCGGTTTTCCGGCTTGGCCGAGTGCCAGATGGCGATGGCCGCAGCAGGCAGACCGTACATTTTGAACAGGAAGCCGCCGGACAGTTTGCCCGCGGTCGGGTCGCCCGCCATATAGCGAGGGATATCACCGTGGAATACCTGGCCCGCCGCGTTGGTGAACTCACCAATTTGCATTTGGAACGGGACGTTCCAGATGTGGTGCAGACCGAACGGCACCAGTGCACGCTCAACCACGCCGTAGATGCCGAAGGCCACGACCGGGTTCTGATAAGCCGCCCACTGCGAGAAGGTCTGGATAGCCGTACCGATCGGCGGCCAGATGAAGGACAGCACTACGCCCAGAACGATCGCCGCCAGACCGGAAATGATCGGCACGAAACGCTTACCGGCAAAGAAGCCCAGGTATTCCGGCAGTTGAATGCGGAAGAAGCGGTTAAACATATAGGCCGCGATGGCGCCGGAGATAATCCCCCCGAGCACACCGGTATCCGCCAGGTGTTTGGCCGCAATTTCTTCAGCCGGCAAGTGCAGCACCAGCGGCGCAACCACCGCCATGGTTTTCACCATGATGCCGTAAGCCACCACCGCCGCCAGCGCGGAAACGCCGTCGTTGTTGGTGAAGCCCAAGGCGACGCCGATGGCGAAAATCAGCGGCATGTTGGCGAAGACCGAACCGCCCGCTTCCGCCATCACGTGGGAGACTACCGCAGGTAGCCAGCTAAAGTTGGCGGAACCGACGCCCAGCAGGATACCTGCGATAGGCAACACGGACACCGGCAGCATTAGCGATTTACCTACTTTTTGCAGGTTTGCAAATGCGTTCTTGAACATAGTTGAGTGTGCTCCTGAGTAATAATGCTTTGCTACTTCTTGTCGCGATTGGTCGCGCTGCAAGGGGGGGAGAAAAACCCCTGCAATTCAGGGTGTCTGAGCACCCCTTGAATTTATTACGCAGAGTAAAATAAATAGTCTGCGCAATGTTTGATGACAATCACGTTTCGATGATCGAGCCGCGGCAACTTTGCATAAACCGGCGTTTTTTTGGCAAAAATGAGCAAAAAACACGCGCCAATCACCCTGAAACGGGAGCGAACCTTACCCGTTTCAGTGATTAATTACGAGCTTAAAAAAAATTACGCAGACAATGACCTACCGCTATAGCCTAGGTCAAAGATCACAGTTCGAGGTGAAATAAGCGTGAAAAGTTGGCGGTGGTCGCTTCGGCCAGTTGTTCCAGGCTGACGCCCTTCAATACCGCCATGTATTCAGCCACATCACGCACATAGGCGGGTTGGTTTTCTTTGCCGCGATGCGGCACCGGCGCCAGATAAGGCGAGTCGGTTTCCACCAGCATGCGATCCAGCGGCACGTAGCGTGCCACTTCGCGCAGCTGTTCGGCATTGCGGAAGGTGACGATGCCGGAGAAGGAGATGTAGAAGCCCAGATCCAGCAAGGCTTCGGCCGTGGCCAGATCTTCGGTGAAGCAGTGCAGCACGCCGCCGCAGTCTTGCGCGTTCTCTTCACGCAGGATCGCCAGCGTGTCCGCGCGCGCCTCGCGGGTGTGGACGATCACCGGCTTGTTCAGATCACGGCCAATGCGGATATGTTCGCGGAAAGAGTCCTGCTGCAGCTCAAGGTTGTCTTTCTGGTAGAAGTAATCGAGCCCGGTCTCTCCCAGCGCCACTACCCGCTCCGCCGCAGCCAGGCGACGCAGCTCGGCGTAATCATAGCCCTCTTCCAGATTAAGCGGATGCACCCCGCAGGAGAAAGCCACATCGTTGCGCTCGCCGATCAGTTCGGTCATGGAACGGTAACCCGGCAACGTGGTGGCGACCGCCAGCACATAGCCGACGTCGCGCGCCTTGGCCTTGGCCAGCGCGTCGTCCACATTCTGGTGCAGCGTTTGGTAATCCAGGCCGTCAAGGTGGCAATGAGAATCGACTAACAACATAATTTTTAACTCTTTTACTTTACAGCGAATGAGGTTGGGAATAGCCGGCGGCGCCAAGCATCTGTTCCCAGCGAAGTAACTGTTCGGTCAGCAGCAGCTCGCGGTTGACGCCTACTACGCTGAGCAGCTGATGACGGCAGTTCAGCCACTGCTGCACAATCTGTTGCAGCGAAGCGCTGCTCAGCAGGCTGGCCAGCTGATGCACCAGCGGCTGCTGATCCTGATTCAATACATAGTGATGCGCGCCCTGTTGCCACTTCATTGCGTCCACCAATAACGCGCACAGCCAATGCAGGCGTTCGGCGACGTCTTCATGGTTTAGCACCGGCAACAGCGACAGCATATCGCGTTGCGGCAGCGCGGCGCTCAATGCGGCGCACAGGGCGCCGCGCTGTTGCCACTGCTGCGGTTGCAACAGCTGTTCGGCGGCCAGGGGCGCGCCGTCGTGCAGGCGCAGCGCCGTGACTCGGTCTGTCTGAGAGCCCGCCGCCTGCCGGCCCAACCACTGCAGGCTGAGCTGCTCATCCGGGCTGGCCAAATGCCAGTACAGGCAGCGGCTGCGCAGCGTCGCCATCAGCCGCGATGGCTCACGGCAACCCAACAGAAAATAGGTTTTCTCCGGCGGCTCTTCCAGCGTTTTCAACAGCGCGTTGGCCGCCGCCTCGGTCAGCTGTTCCGCCTGCGGCAGCCAAATCACCTTGGCGCCGCCCTGTTGCGCGTGGGCGTACAGCGTTTCAATCACCTGGCGGATGGGTTCGATGCCCAGGCTGCTCTTGCCCTTTTCCGGCGCCAACACGTGATAATCCGGGTGATTGCCCGCCAGCATCAACCGGCAGCTGTGGCACTCGCCGCAGCTTTTTTCGCCGTTGCGCTGTTGGCAGATCAACCAACGGCTCAGGCCGTAGGCCAACGCATCGTCACCATTGCCCGCCGCCGCATGCAGCAGCAGCGCATGATGGCCACGGCCGTCGGCGTACTGCCCAATCAGCTGGCGATAAGGGCCATTCAGCCACGGATACCAGTTCATTATGCGCCTTCCTGCTGCCGCAGCCAGTGGCTGACGCAGTCGCGGATCGCCGCAGTCACCTGCTCCAGCGGCTGGGCGGCGTCGACGGTGACGATCGTTTCGTCCTGCGCCGCCAGTTCGAGATAGCGAGCGCGGGTGCGTTCGAAGAACGGCAGCGCCTCCTGCTCGATGCGATCCAGCTGACCGCGCGCCTGCGCGCGTTGCAGGCCGACCAGCGGAGGCAGATCGAGATAGACCGTCAGATCCGGGCGAAAATCCCCCAGCACGGTGTCGCGCAGCGAGGTCATCAGCTGCGGATCCACGCCACGGCCGCCGCCCTGATAGGCTTGTGAAGAGAGATCGTGGCGATCGCCCACCACCCAGGAGCCACGCGCCAGGGCGGGTTTGATCACGGTTTCCACCAACTGCACGCGCGCAGCGTACAGCATCAAGACTTCGGCCTTGATGGTCGGCAATTCGCCGTCGATGCCGCGCTTGAACAGGTCGCGCAGCTTCTCCGCCAACGGCGTGCCGCCGGGTTCACGGGTGAAGACGATGTCGTTGATGCCATGTTCACACAGCACATTGACTACCGTGTCGCGCGCGGTGGTTTTGCCCGCGCCTTCCAGCCCTTCGATTACAACGAATTTACTTTTCATTCTTTTCCTTTAACGCCTGGCGGTACACGCGCACCGCCTGGTTATGGCTCGCCAGATTGGTGGTGAAGGTATGCCCACCCTTGCCGTCGGCGACAAAATAGAGATAAGGCGTTTTAGCCGGATTGGCAGCCGCCTGCAACGAGGCCTCGCCCGGCATGGCGATCGGCGTTGGCGGCAGGCCGGCGATCACATAGGTGTTGTAAGGCGTCGGCGTCTCCAGATCCTTGCGCGTGATGTTGCCATTATAGCTCTCGCCCATGCCGTAGATCACCGTCGGATCGGTCTGCAGACGCATGCCGAGACGCAAACGGTTGACGAACACCGACGCCACCTTGCTGCGCTCTTCCGGCACTGCGGTCTCTTTCTCGACGATCGATGCCATGGTCAGCAGCTCTTCCGGCGTTTTGTACGGCAGACTGGTGTCGCGGCCGTCCCAGGCGGCCTGCAGCGCTTTGTTCATGCGGACGTGGGCGCGTTTGAGCAGCGCGATGTCGCTCATGCCGGCGGTATACTGGTAGGTATCCGGATACAGCCGCCCTTCCGGAGTTTCTCCTGCAGCAATGCCGAGCGCGGCGGCGATCTCCGCGTCACTTTTGCCCGCCAGAGTGTGTTTCAGGTATTTGGACTGCTGGAGCACCTGCTGCCAGTCACGCAGGCGTGAGCCCTCGATAAAGCGCGCGGTGAACTGCGCCTCTTTGCCGCTGGCCAACAGTTTCAGCATCTGGCGTACCGTCATGCCCGGCGTGAACCGGTAGGTTCCGGCCTTGAACTCCGCCAGCTCCGGTTCCAGTTTCAGCAGCCACTGGAACCAGCGGCCGCTGCGCACCAGTTTATCGCGCACCAGTAACCCTTCCAGCGCCACCCGGCCGGTGCCGGCAGGCAGTTTGAAGATAGTCTCTTGCTGGATAGCCAGCGGCGTATCGGCAAAGCGTTCGATCTTCTGGTAGCCCCAAAACAGCAGCGCCAATGCCAGAACAACAATAACAGACAGGACCTTCAGCTTTCTTTTCTTCATCAATCAGCCATGGTTAACAGTGTGGACGCAAAAAATCATACAGCTGGCGCGAATGATAACGCCATGATTGAGCAACGTTTACCGGCAGCAGCGGCATCAGCGCGTTGCTCACCAGGACTTCGTCGGCATCGGCCAGCGTCTCCAGAGGCTCGCTGACGCAGTGCAGACGGTATTCCGATCCCGCCAGCAGCGCGATCACTCGTCGCCGCATCAGGCCCGCGACGCCCGCCTGGCTCAGATCCGGGGTAAACACCGCTTTTCCCTTACGCCAGAACAAATTAGCCGCACAGCATTCCACCAGCATACCGGCAGTGTCAAGCACCAGCGCCTCGTCGGCGGCCGTCTGGTCAAGATGCGCGCGGATCAGCACCTGCTCCAGGCGGTTCAAATGCTTCAAACCCGCCAGCAGCGGATTGCGCGCCAGCGCCACCGGGCTGAGCGCAAGTGTGATGCCCTGCTCGCGCCACTGCAAATAGTGCGCAGGGTAGCTGTTGCGGGCGACGATGCGCGTCGGGTTTTCGCACCCCGTCGGGCTGTAGCCTCGTCCACCGCTGCCGCGCGTCAGTATCGCTTTGACCACGCCGAGCGAAATTGATTCTGCCGCCTGCGCCATCTCGCGCTCGAAAGCCGGCCAATCGGTGGCGGGCAGCATCAGCCGTTGGGCCGCCTGTTGCAGCCGCTCCAGATGCCAGGGCAGCAGCTCGATTTTACCGTCGATAACCCGGGCGGTAGTAAAGCAGCCGTCGCCGAACTGCAGACCACGATCGCTCGGCGCCAGCGCATCGTGGCGTTGTCCGTTAATCCAGTACATGCTTCCTCCTGTCGCCGGGTAATTTCATTACGCTCGCAGAATAGCAGGCGGCGAGGCAATACGCAGCCCTGCTGACGGCCGGACGCCAGGCGTAAAAAAGCCCGGTTAAAAAACCGGGCTTTTCATCAGCGAACAACCGCGCGAGTTACACTCGGCGGAAGATCAGCGAGCCATTGGTGCCGCCGAAGCCGAAAGAGTTACACAGGGTGTACTCCATATCGCTGACCTGGCGCGCTTCGTGAGGCACGAAGTCCAGATCGCAACCTTCATCCGGGTTATCCAGGTTGATGGTTGGCGGTACCGCCTGATCGCGCAGCGCCAGCACGGTAAAGATGGACTCGATCGCGCCCGCCGCACCCAACAGGTGGCCGGTCATCGATTTGGTCGAACTCACCAGCACACGCTGGGCATCAGCGCCGAACACGGATTTCACCGCCTGCGCTTCCGCCTGGTCGCCCGCTGGCGTAGAGGTGCCGTGTGCGTTGATGTAACCGATTTGTGACGGGGTCACACCGGCGTCAAGCAGGGCATTTTCCATCGCCAACGCAGCGCCAGCGCCGTTTTCCGGTGGTGACGTCATGTGATAAGCATCGCTGCTCATCCCAAAGCCAACCACTTCGGCGTAGATTTTCGCGCCGCGTTTTTTCGCGTGTTCGTACTCTTCCAGCACCATCATGCCGGCGCCGTCGCCCAGCACGAAGCCGTCGCGGTCTTTATCCCACGGACGGCTCGCCGCCTGCGGGTTGTCATTACGGGTGGACAGGGCGCGCGCTGCGCCAAAGCCGCCGACGCCCAATGGGGTGCTGGCTTTCTCTGCCCCACCGGCCAGCATCACATCCGCATCATTGTAAGCAATGATACGCGCGGCATGGCCGATGTTGTGTACACCTGAAGTACAGGCGGTGGCGATGGAAATGCTTGGGCCACGCATGCCGTACATGATTGTCAGGTGACCTGCAATCATATTCACAATGGTGGAAGGCACGAAGAACGGACTGATTTTCCGTGGGCCACCGTTAACCAGTGAACTGTGGTTTTCTTCAATCAAACCCAGGCCGCCGATGCCGGAACCGATCGCGGCTCCAATGCGGCTGGCGTTAGCCTCGGTGATGTCCAGACCTGCATCCTGCATGGCTTGCATGCCGGCAGCGATACCGTACTGGATAAAGGCGTCCATCTTGCGCGCATCTTTGCGAGAGATGAAATCCTCAGAATTAAAATTCTTTACCAGGCCAGCAAACTTGGTCGCATAGGCAGTGGTATCGAAATGGTCGATCAGGCTGATGCCACTCTGACCGGCAAGAAGAGCGTTCCACGTGGACTCTACCGTATTGCCGACAGGAGACAACATGCCCAGTCCGGTCACAACTACTCGACGCTTAGACACGTTTGTCCTCCAGGGAGGGAAAAATATGACACTAGGGATAGAAAAAACTTAGGCGGTCGAACGACCGCCTAGATATGTTCTCTTACTGCTGGCTAGCGTTGATGAAATCAATAGCTGCCTGAACAGTAGTGATCTTCTCAGCTTCTTCGTCTGGAATCTCGGTGTCGAATTCTTCTTCCAGTGCCATTACCAGCTCAACGGTGTCAAGAGAATCAGCGCCCAGATCTTCAACGAAAGAAGCGTTGTTCAAAACTTCTTCCTGTTTAACACCCAGTTGCTCAACAATGATTTTCTTAACGCGTTCTTCGATAGTGCTCATACTCTTAAATTTCCTATCAAAACTCGCTTTCGCGATGGTTTTCGTAGTGTATAAAATGCTGAAAAAGATGCAACTAAATCCCGGCTGGTCAAACCACGATTTTACGCTATTTTGCGGTTTTTGCCTCAAATAACGCAAATGGTTTTCACATTTTTTAAATCATGTACATGCCGCCATTGACATGTAACGTTTCACCGGTGATATAGCCGGCCTCATCAGAGGCCAAAAATGCAACAGCGCTGGCGATTTCTTTAGCATCGCCCAGCCGGTTGGCTGGAACTGATGACAAAATGCCTGCGCGTTGATCATCTGTCAACGCCCGTGTCATGTCCGTCTCAATAAAGCCAGGTGCCACGACGTTGACCGTAATGCCACGAGAAGCAACTTCACGTGCCAAAGATTTGCTAAAACCAATCAGACCGGCTTTAGCCGCCGCGTAGTTCGCCTGCCCTGCGTTCCCCATGGTGCCGACAACGGAACCGATGGTGATGATACGGCCAAACCGCTTTTTCATCATAGCGCGCATTACCGCTTTTGACAGGCGGAATACGGAAGTCAGGTTAGTGTCGAGGATATCCTCCCACTCATCATCCTTCATACGCATCAGCAGGTTATCACGCGTAATGCCGGCATTATTCACTAAAATGTCGATTTCGCCAAATTCGGCGCGAATCGATGCCAGCACGCTGTCGATAGATTGCGCATCAACAACGTTCAACATAAACCCTTTGCCGTTTGCGCCCAGGTAGCCGCTGATCGCTTCAGCGCCGCTCTCGCTGGTCGCGGTGCCGATCACTTTGGCGCCGCGGGCCACAAACGTTTCTGCAATAGCTCGGCCAATACCGCGGCTCGCGCCGGTGACCAGAACGATTTTACCTTCGAAGCTCATCATTTTCCTCTTTATTGTTCAAGCGCCGCCGACAGGCTGGCGGTGTCGTTCACCGCCGCAGCCGTCAGGGTGTCAACAATACGTTTAGTGAGACCGGTCAGCACTTTGCCCGGCCCCACTTCCAGCAGCGACGTCACTCCCTGTGCTGCGATAAATTCTACGCTCTCGGTCCAACGCACCGGGCTGTACAGCTGACGCACCAGCGCACTGCGGATCGCTTCAGGATCGTTTTCGGTGCGTACGTCGACGTTGTTCACCACCGGCACCTGCGGCGCGTTAAAGGTGATGTCCTTCAGCGCCACGGCCAACTTGTCGGCGGCCGGTTTCATCAGCGCGCAGTGCGAAGGCACGCTCACCGGTAGCGGCAGTGCACGTTTGGCGCCCGCCGCTTTACAGGCGGCGCCTGCACGTTCCACCGCTTCTTTATTGCCGGCGATAACCACCTGGCCCGGCGAGTTGAAGTTGACCGGAGAAACCACCTGTCCCTGCGCGGACTCTTCGCACGCCTTGGCGATCGCGTCGTTGTCCAGGCCGATGATGGCGTACATAGCGCCGGTGCCTTCCGGCACCGCTTCCTGCATCAGCTTGCCGCGCAGCTCGACCAGGCGGATCGCCGCCTTGAAGTCCAGCACGCCGGCGCAGACCAGCGCCGAGTATTCGCCCAGGCTGTGGCCAGCCATCAATGCGGGCGCTTTACCGCCCTGCTGCTGCCACACGCGGAAAATCGCCACGGAAGCCGCCAGCAGAGCCGGTTGGGTCTGCCAGGTCTTGTTCAGCTCTTCCGCCGGGCCTTGCTGCACCAGCTGCCACAGATCGTAACCCAGCGCGGAAGAGGCCTCGCCGAAAGTCTCTTCGACGATCGGGAACTGTGCGGCCAATTCGGCAAGCATGCCAACGGCCTGTGACCCCTGGCCCGGGAAAACAAAAGCAAATTGCGTCATTTTTTATTCCTGTTCAAATCAGAAACGAACCAGCGCCGAGCCCCAGGTAAAGCCGCCGCCGAAGGCTTCCAGCAGCACCAGCTGGCCACGCTGAATTCGCCCGTCTCGCACGGCTTCGTCCAGTGCGGAAGGCACCGAGGCGGCAGAGGTGTTGCCGTGACGATCGAGCGTCACCACCACTTTGTCCATCCCCATGCCCAGTTTTTTCGCCGTTGCGCTGATGATGCGCAGGTTGGCCTGGTGCGGCACCAGCCAATCCAGCTCGCTGCGGTCCATGTTGTTGGCCTGCAACGTCTCATCGACGATGCGCGCCAGTTCGGTGACGGCAACCTTGAAGACTTCATTGCCCGCCATGGTGACATAGGCCGGCTTGTCTTGATTCTGACGATCCTTGTAAGGCAGCGTCAGCAGGCTGCCGTAGCTGCCGTCGGCATGCAGGTGGGTAGACAGAATGCCCTGCTCTTCAGAAGCCCCCAGCACCACCGCCCCTGCGCCATCACCAAACAGAATGATGGTGCCGCGATCTTCAGGATCCAGCGTGCGCGACAAGACGTCCGCGCCGATAACCAGCGCATGTTTGACCGCGCCGTTTTTCACGTACTGATCGGCCACGCTGAGCGCATAAGTAAAGCCGGCGCAGGCCGCAGCCAGATCGAACGCCGCGCAGTCTTTGATGCCCAACATTTGCTGCACCAGGCACGCCGCACTCGGGAACGCGTGAGTCGTCGTGGTGGTCGCCACGACGATAAGCCCAATGTCTTCTTTAGCCACACCTGCCATTTCCAGCGCTTTCTCAGCGGCCTGGAAGCTCATCGTCGCGACGGTTTCATCCGCAGCGGCGATGCGACGTTCGCGAATACCGGTACGCGTGACGATCCACTCGTCAGAGGTATCCACCATTTTTTCCAAATCAGCATTGGTGCGCACTTGTACGGGCAAATAACTCCCCGTACCGAGAATCTTTGTATACATGTACGATCAGTCACTCTTAGGTAATACAGCCTCAAGGCGCGCAGCAATCCTTTCCGGGACTTGCCGCTGCACCGCCTGCACAGCCTGTTCGATTGCGACTGCAAACGCGTGAGGGTTCGCAGCGCCGTGGCTCTTGACTACGGTGCTGCGCAATCCTAACAGACATGCGCCATTATACTGGTCGGGGTTCAGGTGGCCGAACCGCTTGACCACCCGTTTTTGCAACCAACGGCCCAACAATTTCAGCCACCAGGCTCGCTTGTTTCCATCGCCGGACGATTTCAGCAGCGATAAGAACACCCTGACCACCCCTTCCATGGTTTTCAGCGTGACGTTGCCCACGAAGCCGTCGCAGACCAACACATCGGTCTTGCCGGTGAGCAGTTCGTTTCCTTCCAGGTAACCAATATAGTTGATTGCCGGAGTATTTTTTAGCACAGCGGCCGCTTCGCGGATATTATCCAGGCCTTTGGTCTCTTCTTCGCCGATATTCAGCAGCGCCACCCGCGGTTGCGCAATGCCGATCACCTCTTCCGCCATCACCGCGCCCATCACGGCAAACTGCACCAGCATGGTGCTGTCGCACTCGACGTTGGCGCCCAGATCCAGCACCACGGTTTTGCTGCGCTGCTGGTTCGGGATCACCGTCATCAGCGCCGGGCGCTCAATGCCCTCCAACGGCTTGACCAACAGCTTCGCCAATCCCATCAGCGCGCCGGTATTGCCGGCGCTGACGCAGCCCTGCGCGTTGCCGCTGCTGAGCTGTTCGAGCGCAATGCGCATCGACGTGCCGCGGCTGGCGCGTATCGCTTGTGAGGGTTTGGCGTCGCCGGCGATCACAGACTCGGCGGGCACGACTTGCAGACGCTCCAGAAGAACCGGATCGGCGTGGGCAAGCAAAGGGGAGATGGCGTCGGGATTACCGACCAGCAAGAGATGAAGCTGTAAATTAGAGGCCAGTGCCTGCAACGAAGCAGGCACTGTGACGCAGGGACCGAAGTCCCCGCCCATTGCATCTAACGCCAGGGTTAGACGAGTCAAGGTATCGCTACTTAGCCGATAACCTTGCGACCGCGGTAGAAACCGTCGGCAGTGATGTGGTGACGACGGTGAGTTTCACCGGATACTTTGTCTACAGACAGAGTAGTCGTGGTCAGAGCATCGTGAGAACGACGCATGCCACGCTTGGAACGGGTTGGTTTATTCTGTTGTACGGCCATGGACCTTACTCCTCAATTACTTACGCTTTAAACTGGCTAATACGGCAAACGGATTCGGTTTCTCCGCCTCGGGAGGCAGTTGGCCAAATACCATGTCCGCTTCGGACACTTCACAGTGTTCAGATTCATGTACCGGAACGACAGGCAGTGAAAGAATAATTTCGTCTTCAATCATTGCCAACAGATCGACTTCGCCAAACTCGTCAACTTCGATCGGTTCGTACGCTTCCGGTAATGCCTCAGCCTGCTCATCATTGACGACCGGGCTAAAACAATATGTTGTGTGAACCTGATGTTCGAACGGGACTCCACAGCGTTGGCACATCAACGTTACCGTGACGTCCGCATGCCCTGTTATCACCGCGAGGCGTTGATTGTCGATATTAAACGACAACGACACCTCAACATCACTGTCCACACTGACCACGGAGTCGGCAACACGAGTAACCTGCTCAGGCGCATAGACACCAGCATAGTCCAGGCGTTTCTGAGCGGTACGTACCGCATCAATGGTCAAGGGTAATTTTACCTTTTGCATAGGGCGCGCATATTAACTTTGTAACGACATAGAGTCAAAGAAAAAGGCCGTAAAACGGCTCCTTTCACCAATATTCGCTTCCACAGCGGCCGACAGTTTAAAATGCCGTACCCATTTACGCTACGGTTTGCGAAAAAAATTATGCAGAGATTGCTTTTAGCCTCCACCTCCCCCTATCGAAAAATGCTGCTGGAGAAACTGCAGCTGCCGTTCGACTGCGCCGCGCCGGAGGTGGATGAAACCCCGCTACCGGGCGAAGGCGCGGAAGCGCTGGTGCTGCGCCTGGCGGCAGCGAAGGCTCAGGCGCTGGCCCTCGCCTACCCCGAGCATCTGATCATCGGTTCCGATCAGGTCTGCGTGATCGATGGCAGCATCACCGGCAAGCCCCATACCGAGGAAAACGCCCGCGCGCAGCTGCGCCAGGCAAGCGGCCAGGCCGTGACCTTCTATACTGGCCTGGCGCTGTACAACGGCCGCAGCAAGCAGCTGCAGGCCCTGTGCGAGCCTTTCCACGTGCATTTTCGCGCGCTGAGCGAAGCGGAGATCGCCGCCTATGTGCGTCTGGAGCAACCGCTGAACTGCGCGGGCAGTTTCAAAAGCGAGGGATTGGGGATCGCGTTGTTCGACAGGCTGGAAGGCCGGGATCCGAACGCCTTGGTCGGCCTGCCGTTGATCGCGCTGTTGGCGATGTTGCGGGCTGAAGGCATCAACCCGCTGGTGTGACGCGGATTATTTGGCGGCCTGTCGGCGCAGCACTTGCAGGCAATGACGCAGTTCTTCGTCCATCGGCGCTTCGATACGCATCGTTTCGCCGGTGGCCGGATGCTCGAAGCGCAGCGCCGCGGCGTGCAGGAACAGACGCTTCAGGCCGGTACCCGCCAGTTGACGATCGAACTCGCGGTCGCCGTAGCGATCGTCAAAGGCGATCGGATGCCCGGCATGCAGGGTGTGCACGCGGATCTGGTGGGTACGCCCGGTGATTGGGCTGGCCTTCACCAGGGTGGCGAATTCGTAACGCTCCTCCACCTTGAAGCGGGTTTCCGAAGGCTTGCCTTCGCTGTTGACGCGCACGATACGTTCACCGCTTTGCAGAATGTTTTTCAGCAGCGGCGCCTGTACGGCCTTGCAGTGGGACTGCCACTGGCCGCGCACCAGCGCCAGATAATCCTTCTGCATGCCCTTCAGCCGCAGTTGCTCATGCAGCGAACGCAGCGCGGAACGCTTCTTGGCAACCAACAGCACGCCGGAGGTATCGCGATCGAGCCGATGCACCAGCTCCAGGAAACGGGCCTCAGGGCGCAGCGCCCGCAGCCCTTCAATCACGCCGAAGCTCAGGCCGCTGCCGCCGTGCACCGCGGTGCCGGAAGGCTTGTTGAGGATCAGCAGGTGGTCATCTTCATACAGAATGCAGTCGGCCAGCGCCGCCACCTTATCCAGCTTCGCCGACACCGGCGCCTCTTCGCGCTCGGCCACGCGCACCGGCGGCACGCGCACCACGTCGCCGGCCGCCAATTTGTATTCGACCTTGATGCGCCCTTTATTAACCCGCACCTCGCCTTTGCGCACGATGCGATAAATCATGCTCTTCGGCACGCCTTTCAGGCGAGCGAGTAGAAAGTTGTCGATTCTCTGACCGGCTTCGTCGTCGGAAATCGTGATGAATTGTACTGCTGGATTGTTCGTTTTCATGGTGCGGGATTCTAAATAGAGCGCGTGAATAGCGCCACATCTTTTTCTGTGCTTAACTGTCTCTCTGACGGCGGGCGAAACCCCAGCGGACAATAAGGCAGCAAGCCGATTTGAACGTTTGCGATTTCTTCCGCAGTTAAGGAAAAGTCACCTTGCTATAACGGCATCAGCAGTGGAATAATGCAGTCACTTTCCGCGTTGATTCTCGTTAAACAGGGAAAACGGTGGAATTATAAAATTTGTCTGATCGCGCAAAAACGCAGCAATGGCGTAAGACGTAATGCGAAATCAAACAATTAGCGGGCTGCGGGTTGCAGCTTGGCCGGCAAATGGAATCAGATCTGTCGACGTAAATCAGAGGCTATTCCCCTAGTAAAAGTGCTGTCTTTCACAAAGAAAAGCAGGCTTACCGAGATAATGCGCCCCTATGCAGGCGACAACCGTGAGGTTGACGGCTTTGCGAGAAGACACGGGGCTTTCGGTTTAACTCCGGCCATGAGGTTATTTTGCCCGCAGCTTTGTCGATAATGTAAAAATAACGAGTAAGTTAAGATGAAAAGAATGTTGATTAACGCAACTCAGCAGGAAGAGTTGCGTGTTGCCCTCGTAGATGGACAGCGGCTGTATGATTTGGATATCGAAAGTCCGGGTCATGAGCAGAAAAAAGCGAATATTTACAAAGGCAAAATCACCCGCATTGAACCAAGTCTTGAAGCAGCGTTCGTGGACTACGGCGCAGAACGACATGGTTTCCTCCCTCTTAAAGAAATCGCCCGCGAATACTTCCCTAGCAATTACTCTTCCCATGGCCGCCCGAACATCAAAGATGTGCTGCGCGAAGGCCAGGAAGTCATCGTTCAGGTAGACAAAGAAGAACGTGGCAACAAAGGCGCCGCCTTGACCACCTTCATCAGCCTGGCGGGCAGCTATCTGGTGCTGATGCCGAACAACCCGCGCGCCGGCGGTATTTCTCGCCGCATCGAGGGTGACGATCGCACCGAGCTGAAAGAAGCGCTCTCTTCGCTGCAACTGCCGGACGGCATGGGCCTGATCGTTCGCACCGCGGGCGTAGGCAAATCCGCCGACGCGCTGCAGTGGGATCTCTCCTTCCGTCTGAAGCACTGGGAAGCGATCAAAAAAGCCGCCGAAGGCCGCCCTGCGCCGTTCCTGATCCACCAGGAAAGCAACGTTATCGTGCGCGCCTTCCGCGATTACCTGCGCCCGGACATCGGCGAAATCCTGATCGACAACCCGAAAATTCTCGATCTGGCCAAAGAGCACATCGCCGCGCTGGGCCGCCCGGATTTCAGCAGCAAAATCAAACTGTACAGCGGTGAAATTCCTCTGTTCAGCCACTATCAGATCGAATCGCAGATCGAATCCGCCTTCCAACGCGAAGTGCGCCTGCCGTCCGGCGGCTCGATCGTCATCGACAGCACCGAAGCGCTGACCGCCATCGACATCAACTCCGCACGCGCAACCCGCGGCGGCGACATCGAAGAGACGGCGTTCAACACCAACCTGGAAGCGGCGGACGAAATCGCTCGCCAGCTGCGCCTGCGCGATCTCGGCGGCCTGATCGTCATCGACTTCATCGACATGACGCCGGTACGCCACCAGCGCGAAGTGGAAAACCGCTTGCGCGACGCCGTGCGTCAAGACCGCGCGCGCATCCAAATCGGCCGCATCTCCCGTTTCGGCCTGCTGGAAATGTCGCGTCAGCGCCTCAGCCCGTCGCTGGGTGAATCCAGCCACCACGTGTGCCCACGCTGTAACGGCACCGGCACCATCCGCGACAACGAATCGCTGGCACTGTCCATCCTGCGCCTGATCGAAGAAGAAGCGCTGAAGGAAAACACCAAAGAAGTTCACGCTATCGTACCGGTTCAGGTCGCTTCGTACCTGCTGAACGAAAAGCGTGAATCCGTCAGCGCGATCGAAAAACGTCAGGGTGGCGTGAAAGCCGTCATCGTGCCGAACGATGAAATGCAAACCCCGCACTACTCGGTGCTGCGCGTACGCAAGGGCGAGGAAACCTCTACCCTCAGCTACCTGCTGCCGAAACTGCACGAAGAAGACATGGAGCGTCCGCTGGAAGATGCGCCGATGGAACGCAAGCGTCCGGAGCAACCGGCCCTGGCTTCCTTCTCCCTGTCCGCCGATGTGCCGCCGCCGGCTGAAGAACCCGTCGCCGTTGCCAAACCTGTCGCTGCAGCCGCCAAGGCTAAAGCCGCAGCGCCGGCCGCCGCCAAGCCGGGCTTCCTGGGCCGCCTGTTCGGTGGTTTGAAGAGCCTGTTCGCCGGTGAAGAACAACCTGCCGTCGAAGAAGCCAAACCGGCCGAAACGCCGAAGGCGGAAGGCAACGGTGAAAACCGTCGTCAGGATCGTCGCGGTCAGCGCCGTCAAGGCACCGGCCGTAAAGAGCGCGGTGAGCGTAGCGACCGTGGCGATCGTCCGGAACGCGGCGAACGTAAAGAGCGCGGTGAAGGCCGTGACAATCGCGAACGCGACAACCGTGAACCGCGTGAGAACCGTGAAGGCCGTGAATCGCGTGAATCCCGCGATGAGCAGCGCCGTAACCGCCGCAACCAGCAGCAGAACGCGCCGGTAGCGGAGGAAACTGCCTCGGAAGAAAGCGCTAAAGCGCCGCGCGAAGATCAGCAGCAGCGCCGTGAACAGCGTGCTGAACGCCAGCGTCGTCGTCAGGAAGAGAAACGCCAGGCTCAGCAGGAAGTGAAAGCGCTGGAAAGCGTTGACGCGGTCGAGAGCACCGACGAAGAGCAGGAAGAACGCCAGCAGCAGAACATGCAGCGCCGTCAGCGCCGCCCTTTGACGCAGAAAGTGCGCATCCTGTCCGCGGAAGAAGAGCTGCAGCGCGCAGCGGAAGAGCTGTTGGCGCCGAAAGCGCCGGTAGCGAAAGCCGAAGATGCGCAGCCAACCGCCGACGACAGCGTGAAGCTGCTGCCGGAAACCGTTGCCGCTCAGGCGGAAGACGATGCCCAGGGCGAAAACCGCGGCAACGGCGAAGGCATGCCGCGTCGTTCCCGTCGTTCACCGCGTCACCTGCGCGTCAGCGGCCAGCGTCGCCGTCGTTACCGCGACGAGCGTTACCCTCTGCAATCCCCAATGCCGTTGGTGGGCGCGTTCGCTTCTCCGGAAATGGCATCAGGCAAAGTCTGGGTAAGCTACCCGGTCGCTCAGGTTGAAGAAGCCGAAGTGCAAACCGAAGCCGTAGAGCAGGCGCCGGTTGTCGCCGCAGCGGTTGAACAGCACAGCGTTGCCGTGGAAGAAACTCAGGCCGCGGCCAGCGTCAACGAACCGGCACCAGAAGCCGCCGTTGAAACTGCCGCCGTCACCGTAACGGAAGAAGCGGCAGTCGTAGCGCCGGTTGTTGCCACCCCGGCCGAGGAAACCCCGGCGCCGGTGGAAACCGCCCCGGCAACGGTTGCGGTTGAAGAACCGAAAGCGGAAGAGACTGCCCCTGCAGTGGAAGCTCAGCCGGTAGCTGAAACCGTAGCGGCAGAGCCAGTGGTTGAAGCTAAGCCAGCGGAAGACGAGCCTGTGGTCGAAACTGCACCGGTAGAAGCCGCGCCGGCGGAAGAAGCGCCAGTGGTAGAAGCCGCACCTGCAGCGGCAGCCGCTCCGGTAGAAAAAGCGCCGGAACCAACGGCCGCCGAGCCTGCGCCTGCGGTTGCTCAGCAGCCGGCGCCGGTGAAAGCCGTGCAGGACGCGCTGTACAAACACATCGCCACTGCGCCGATGACCAAAGCGCCTGCGCCGGCCTACGTGCCGGAAGAACGCAAGCACAGCGACTGGCAGCGCCCTTCCTTCAACTTTGAAGGCAAAGGTTCAGCCGGTGGTCACTCTGCAGTGAGCCAGGCCACCGCGCCGGCCACCAAGCCGCAGCCGGTTAACGAATAAGTTAATCTGCCCCCCTAAAAAAACCCGCCGACGGCGGGTTTTTTCTTGCCTGCAAAAAGCTCAGGCGATCTTTTTCAGTTTTTTGATGTCCAGAACATCCAACTTGCCGTCAAGTCGACTGACGAACTGCTGAAAATGCGCCGTCTCATTATGCTTATCCAGCGCTTCGCTGCTGGCCCAACGCTCGAAGAACACGAAGGTGCCCGGCTTTTCCAGATCGCGATGCAAATCATATTGCAGGTTGCCCAGCTCCTGGCGGCTCGGCTCGAGAATGTCGTGCACCGCTTCACTGACTGCGGCCTCAAATCCCGCTTTCGCTTGCAGGGTGGCGATAACGCGTACTTCCATTGTTTTCTCCCTTTCCACTTGATGAAAGTCGACGCTATTGGCGTCGGCATCGTTGAAATCATTGTCACTATGCGCCTGCTGCGCCGTTGATTTCAACTTGTCGCCAACAAACAGATGCATCTGCGGCACTTTCCGCTTATCCTTACACCCCGGCGTGAATAAACCCATTATTCGCTTTTCATTAGACGTATTTGACCGCCGGAGCCTAGCTAGATGACCGCACAACCTCAAGTTCTGAAAATCCGCCGCCCAGACGACTGGCATATCCACCTGCGTGACGATGAGATGCTGAAAACGGTGGTGCCCTATACCAGCCAGGTATTTGGCCGGGCGATCGTGATGCCGAACCTGGTTCCGCCCGTGACGACCGTGGCCGCCGCGCGCGCCTACCGCGATCGGATTCTGGCGGCGGTGCCGCAGGGTCACAACTTTACTCCGCTGATGACCTGTTACCTGACCAACTCTCTGGCGGCCAGTGAACTGGTCAGCGGTTTCGAACAAGGGGTGTTTACCGCCGCCAAGCTGTATCCGGCCAACGCCACCACCAACTCCAGCCACGGCGTCAGCGACGTGACCGGCATTTACCCGCTGTTCGAGCAAATGCAAAAAATCGGCATGCCGCTGCTGATCCACGGTGAAGTGACCGATCCTGCCGTCGATATTTTCGACCGCGAGGCGCGCTTTATCGAACAGGTGATGGAGCCTATCCGCCGTCACTTCCCGGAACTGAAAATCGTCTTCGAACACATCACCACCAAAGAAGCGGCGCAGTACGTGCAGGCAGGCAACCGTTTCCTCGGCGCCACCATCACCCCGCAGCACCTGATGTTCAACCGCAACCACATGCTGGTCGGCGGCATTCGCCCACACCTGTTCTGCCTGCCGATCCTCAAGCGCAACGTCCATCAGGAAGCGCTGCGTCAGGCGGTGGCCAGCGGCTCGGACCGTTTCTTCCTCGGCACCGACTCCGCGCCGCACCTCAAGCATCGCAAAGAGTCCAGCTGCGGCTGCGCCGGCTGCTTCAATGCGCCGAATGCGATCCCGGCTTACGCTGCCGTCTTCGAACAGCTCGGCGCGTTGGAGCACTTCGAGGCCTTCTGCTCGCTCAACGGCCCACGCTTCTATGGCCTGCCGCTCAACGAAGACTTCATCGAACTGCAGCGCGTGCCGACCACCCAGCCGGAAGAGATCGCCCTGGGCAATGAATCCGTGATCCCATTCCTGGCCGGCGAAACCCTGAACTGGTCGCTGAAAGGCTGATATTTTTGCTTCGCCCTCTTGCCCTCGCTTACGGTTAACTGTATAAATAAACAGTAAATCGCTTCGGGGGCAATTATGCGTGTTGAAGTCACTATAGATAAAACCCGGCCGCTGCCGTCGGGCGCCATTGAGGCGCTGACCGGCGAGCTGGGCAAACGGGTCAATCGCCAGTTTCCAGGCGCCGTCGTGCACGTCCGTTATGCTGGCGCTAACGGGCTCTCTGTGCTGGGGGGCGCCAAAACCGACCGGGATCTGATTGAGGAAATCCTTCAGGAAACCTGGGAAAGCGCGGACGAATGGTTCAGCGCAGAATAACACTGCAATGCTGTTTTTGCCGGGGGTCGCTCTCCGGCTTTTTTGTTTCTGGCGCCCTGCCCATTCATCGCTTACCCTTACTCTGGAACCAAATCCGCCTCAGCGCTGTATTTAACGCAAAGGAGTAAGCATGGCCCCGGACAAGGTGAAATCCGAAGACGCAATGACGTTTGGCGAATTGCTGGCGCTGATTGCCGATCAAAAAAGACGCTTGAACGTACTGGAAGTGGCCTTCTCTTACCTGGCCTTCAGCCTGGATGACAAAGCCAACCAACGGCTGATCCACAGCCTGAGGCTGGAATCGCAAAGCCAGAATCGCGACGCCGAAACGCAGAAACATTTCGCGCACTTGGCAGAAGAACTGGAAAAATGTCTGCACGGCTCCGCCCCACCCACCGGCGGCGCGGAATAACGCCACAGGCTTTACTCATCGCGCGTTCGCACCCGAATTTGTAGAATAATTGTTCAAATAAATATTTATTTTGCAATTTTAGGTGACAACCCCTCCACCGATGAAAGCGGATGCGTATACTGTAATTGCTCTCATGATGATGAGCCGCATTGATCCTCGTTAGTCACTCACGGTAGTTACTACTCAATAAGGGGTCTTTATGGACAGAAATGATGAAGTAATTCAGACGCACCCGCTTGTCGGTTGGGATATCAGTACTGTCGACGTTTACGACGCCATGATGATACGCCTTCATTACCTGTCTTCACTAGACCAAACGCCCGAAGAAGCCCAAGTAGACCGAACGCTTTGGCTGACCACAGATGTCGCCCGTCAATTAATCAATATCTTAGAGGCCGGCATCGCCAAGATTGAAGCTACGGATTACCAGGATCTTGATCGCAGAAAACATTGATTCATCGTCTCCTCCCCCCTAAGGCGCCGCGACCTTTCCCGGCGCCTTTTCTTCGCCTTTCGCCGTTCAATCAGTGCATTGCGTCCGCCAACCTTTTATCATGGGGGCATAAGAAATCGCTATCAGAGAGGGTTGGCACGTGGAATATGATTTGATTGTGGTGGGCAGCGGTTCCGTCGGCGCGGCGGCAGGCTATTATGCCACGCGGGCCGGCTTGAAAGTGCTGATGATCGACAGCGCTATCCCTCCGCACCGAAACGGCAGCCATCACGGCGATACCCGCATTATCCGTCACGCATACGGCGAAGGCGAAAAGTACGTGCCGCTGGTGCTGCGCACGCAGGCGCTGTGGAATGCGCTGATTCAACAATCCGGCGAGGAACTGTTCCAGTCGTGCGGCGTGCTCAACCTGGGGCCACAGCACTCCGAATTCATTCGCAATGCGCAGCTCAGCGCGCAAAAATTCCGCCTGAACGCGCAAACCCTCAGCGCCGAACAGATCAATCAGCGCTGGCCGGAATTCCGAGCACCGGAAGGTTATGTCGGCGTATTCGAGCCAGACGCGGGGTTCCTGCGTGCCGAGCTGGCGATAACCAGCCTGATCAAGCTGGCGAAAGAAGCCGGCTGCAGCCAGCTGTTCAACTGCCCGGTCAACGCGGTAGAACCCATCGATGGCGGCGTTGAGGTCATCACCGGCGAAGGGCGTTTCACGGCGCGAAAAGCGGTGATCACCGCCGGCACCTGGGTCAAAGCGCTGTTGCCGCAACTGCCGATCGCGCCACTGCGCAAAGTCTTCTCCTGGCATCAGGCAGATGGCCGCTACAGCGTGAACAATCGTTTCCCGGCCTTTACCGTCGAAGCGCAAGACGGCACGCACTATTACGGTTTTCCGGCGGATAACGACGGCCTGAAAGTGGGCAAACATGACGGCGGCCAGCCGATGGATGCCCCCGAGCAGCGCAAACCCTTCGGCAGCTACGCCAGCGACGGCACGGAAGTTTTCTCCTTCCTGCGGCAATTTTTGCCGGGTGTAGGCGTATGTTTACACGGTGAAGCCTGCAGCTATGATATGAGCCCCGACGAAGACTTTATTATCGATACCCTGCCGGATTGCGATCGCCTGATGGTCATCAGCGGATTGAGCGGCCACGGCTTCAAGTTCGCCAGCGCTCTGGGCGAGATCGCCGCGCTGTTCGCGCAGGACAAAGCGCCGCCGGTTGACGTCTCAAGCTTTGGTCTGAAACGATTTAGCTGAGCGAAGGATTTCGCTGTCCAAGTCCCCCTCTGGCACTGGACAGCGAAATTTGGCGGTTACAATTTGTTAACCTGCTAACTCTTTTAAATACCAAGTAAAAATCCTGATAACGGAAATTTCTTATATTCAGCAGTTGAATTTCCGAATTGAACACTTGCAGTGTAAGTCCTATTTTACAGAAGATATGCTCCATCGGCTTTCAACAAGGACGTCACCATGAAACTACTTGTCGTGGACGAATGCTGCTTCACCCGGGTCGGTATAGCCAGCTACTTTGCTGATAGTGGGATCACGACGATCAAGTGCTGCCACAGCATTGAATACGCTACATCGCTGTTGGCCAGCTTTCAGCCGAGCCACATTCTGGTGAACCTCAGCAACCAATGCCGCTATAACGAAGCGGACGCGCAACTGCAGGCCTTTATGGAAGCCAGCCAGTCCGCCTTGCTGTTTATCTATCTCGACACACCTTACCCTTACAGCGAAGCGCCAATGCGCATCGCCGATAACGCTTTTCTGTTCAATAAAAGCATTCTGCCGCTCACCTTACGCACGCTGCGCGAGAATCCGCTGGCGCTGGCCGATGACGGCGAAGAGCGTTCCCTGTTCAGCCCGCAGGAGCTGACGGTAATGAAGTATTGGATGGCAGAGATGCCTAACTACCGCATTGCGAAAAAACTGCAGATCAGCTCCCATACGGTCTATGTGCACAAGCGTCACATCACGGAAAAGATCAACGCGCGCAACCGGCTGGAGTTTTACTCGCTGTATAACGTGCTGCGCTATTTCTACCCGCCGAGCACGCCGGCGAATTCAACGCCGCTGGCGCTGTTGGCCGTGTAACCTCAAGCCTGCGATAACGCAGGCTTTTTTATCGCCACTTTCCCGCCACTCACGCGCGGCGCGCTATAAATGACGCCGAGAAAAGGACTATAATCAAGGGTCCTTCTCTTCAGGCGGCTGAAATGTTAAACCGAATACTGGCGGCTATCGTCAACAATGTGCGTGAGCATCTGGTGCTGTACCTTTGTCTGTGGCTGGTGCTGCTGGCGTTGGATGTCTATTTCTTCTTCGTCATGTAATCCATGCCGCCGTTATTTCCCCGATTGAGCTTCAACCGCTTCGGCGATCCCGCCCAGGTGCTGGAATTGCAGCAGACGAGCAGACCGCTGCTGCGCCCCGGACAGCGGTTATTGCAGATGCGCTATGCCCCGATCAACCCTTCCGATCTGATCCCGATCCACGGCCAATACGCGCACCGCATCGCCCTTCCTCAGGTGCCGGGATATGAAGGCGTGGGCGTCGTCGTCAATCCGCAGAATGGGCATTCAACGGGCCGCCGCGCGCTGGCAGTAGCGGGTAACGGCAGTTGGCAAACGTTCGTCACGCTGCCTGAAGATCGGGTGGTCTGGGTGCCGGACGACATCGACGACGCCTGCGCAGCGCAAATCTATATCAACCCGCTCACCTGCTGGGTGCTGTTGACCCAATGGCTGCCGCTCAGCGCCGGCGACGTACTGCTGCTCAACGGCGGCGGCTCCGCTGTCAGCCAGCTGCTGGCGCAGCTGACGGCGCTGCGCGGCATTCGTCTGGCGGTCGTGGTGCGCAATGCCGCTCATCGCCAGGCGTTGCTGGCCGCCGGCGCCTGGCGCGTTATCGAAGCGCCGCAGCTGGCGGAAATGACGAATTTTGGCGCCCGTGCGGCCATCGATTGCATTGGCGGAGAAGACGGATTGCAGCTGGCACGGGCGGTCCGCACCGGCGGCGATTTTGTGGCGCTGGGCCTGCTGAGCGGCCGCCAGGTAGACTGGCGGCGCGTGGTGGACGAGTTAAAGCTGCGCGCTTCGCTGTTCCACTTGCGCAAATGGAACGCACAGGCAGCGCCGGCGCAATGGCAGACGGCGTTTTATCAGTTATTCCTGCTGCTGCGACGCGGCCAGCTGGCGCTGCGCCCACCCGCCGCGATTTATCCTTTGCGTCAGTACGCAGCGGCGCTGCAGCACGCCGCCCAGCCCGGCGTGAATGGCAAAATATTCCTCACTCCGGCGCCGCCGGAGGCTGGCGCGGCGGGCGGCCGTCCCCCAGGATAACCGCCAGCCGATAGCCGCCCTCGGTGGTCTCCAGCGCGATGCGCGCCACGATCGTCAGCGGCACCGACAGCAACATGCCCACCGGGCCGAGCAGCCAGCCCCAAAAGATCAGCGACAGGAACACCACCAGCGTCGACAGCCCCAGCCCGCGCCCCATCACGCGCGGCTCGAGGATATTGCCGATCACCATGTTGACAGCGATAAAGCCGCCCGCCACCACCAGCGCATCTCCTAATCCGTTGAACAACAGCGCCTGAATCAGCGGCGGAATGGCGGCCAATACCGAGCCAATGTTGGGAATGTAGTTAAGCAGAAATGCCAGCAGCCCCCAGATAAAGGCAAAACGCACGCCGACCGCCGCCAGGAAGATCCAGACGATTATCCCCGTGGCCAGGCTGATGATGGTTTTAATCACCAGATAGCGCGTCACGCCATCCAGCGCCCGCCGCATCGCGGCGAGCCCCTCGTTCGGCTTATCCAGCGCCTGCTGCAGCTTGTAAGGCAGCAACTGCACTTCGAACAGCATAAACACCACGGTCATCAGCAGCAGGAAGACGTTGGTCATCGCGCCAGACAGATGCCCCAGCATGCGGGTGACCAGATTCATCGCCGCGCTGGGATCGACATACTGTAGCATCGCTTCGCTGGAAAGGCTGATATTGAAACGGCCGGCGTAATGCTGCAGCTCGCGCAGCTTCTCGATCATCATGCCGCGGTACTGCGGCAGCGAACGGGCGAACTCATTCAGCGAAGCCCCCAGCATGCCGATAAACAGCATCACGACCACGATCACCGCCGTCACCAGCAGTGTCACCCCGACGATACGCGGCACCCGTTTACGCTCCAGCATCGCCACCAGCGGATTCAGCACCATGGCGAGAAATACCGCCAGCAAAAACGGCACCACAATGTCGGCGGCGGCTTTCACCCCGGCCAAAATGATCACCAACATCGCCAGCAGGACGGCCAGACGCAGGCTGCTGTCGGTCACACGGGTTCGGCCCATGACGTTTCCTTGTTATTTCACTGGGTTAACCGGCGCCAGGGCGCCGGCTCTTGGCGCTAATGGTAGCAAAATCCGCCGCTGCACCGCAGGGGATTTAGCGCAACCGTTCGACAAAGTTAATCTTTCCGCCCTGCCCTGCGCCGCAATAAATAGGCATAACCTTTGCCAACAAATAATCTCGCCGGGCAACTCACGAGGGGCTTACGTAAAATGACAAAAGCTGACATTAATAGATAATAGCCCCATTTTTCAATGACTAGCATGAACCTCTCGTGAGCGAAATAATATTATCTCCAACGATTTATCTGATTAACTCCGAACATCTCGAACAAATTCACTGACTAATATTTCAAAGTAGTAACATAGTTAAATTTATTATTGATTTTATGTTTCCTAAAGTTTAATTATTGCAGCCAGCCAATCGGTAATCGAAGGAAACAGGATGCTCTGGAAAAATACCGCCGATCGTTTCGGCCATGTGTCAGTGTTGATCCACTGGCTGGTGGCGCTGACGGTGTACGGCATGTTCGCACTCGGCCTGTGGATGGTCACGCTGGGCTATTACGACGTCTGGTACCATCAGGCGCCGGAGATCCACAAAAGCATCGGCACGCTGCTGTTCATCGTGATGGTGATCCGCGTGGTCTGGCGCTTTGTCTCACCGCCGCCCAAACCGCTGGCCAGCTATGGCCGCCTCACTCGCGTCAGCGCCATCCTCGCGCATCTGGCGCTGTACGCCGTGTTGTTCGGCATTCTGATCAGCGGCTATCTGATCTCCACCGCAGACGGCCAACCGATCAGCGTGTTCGGCTGGTTCAACGTGCCCGCCACCGTGACCGGCATGGCGGAACAGGCCGACACCGCCGGCGCCATACACCTTTACCTGGCCTGGGCCGTGGTAGTGCTCTCGGTACTGCACGGGCTGGCCGCGCTTAAACATCACTTTATCGATCGTGATGTCACTTTGAAACGGATGCTGGGTAGCAGCGCCGATTAACCTTTGGATTTATGGAGATTGCTATGTTGAAAAAGACCGTATTGGGCCTGACCGCAGGCGCCCTGCTGCTGAGCGCCGGTTCCGCACTGGCGGCAGACTACAAGATCGACAAACAAGGCCAACACGCCTTTATCGAATTCCGCATCCAGCACCTGGGCTACAGCTGGCTGTACGGCAGCTTTAAAGACTTCGACGGCGGCTTCACTTTCGACGAGAAAGATCCGTCCAAGGACAAGGTCAACGTGACCATCAATACCGCCAGCGTCGACACCAACCACGCCGAGCGCGACAAGCACCTGCGCAGCGCCGAGTTCCTCAACGTGGAGAAGAACAAGCAAGCCAAGTTTGAATCCACCGAAGTGAAGAAAAGCGGCGACGGTTACGCGGTGGTCGGCAACCTGACGCTGAACGGCGTCACCAAACCGGTTACGCTCGATGCCAAACTGATTGGCCAGGGCAACGATCCGTGGGGCGGCTACCGCGCCGGCTTTGAAGCTAACGGCAAGATCAAGCTGAAAGATTTCGGCATCACCACCGATCTTGGCCCGGCGTCGCAAGACGTTGAGCTGATCATCTCCGTAGAAGGCGTGCGCGAGAAATAAAAAAAAGCCCGGCTTGGCGGCCGGGCTTGTCGGTTCCTCAGGCTCAGCGGGCTGGGCCTTCTTCTTCCGGTGCCGGAATGTGCATCGTGGTCTGCAACAATCCTTTCGATTTATTGAAAATCTTGACGCCGTTTTCGCGGCCGGCACGGCGCGCGCGTTGCTCTTCGCGCGGCAGCTTCAGCTCTTCGCGGCAAATCTCGCTGCAGCATCCTTCAAACTTGGCGGCGCAGCTCGGGCACTGAATGAACAGCAGATGGCAGCCGTCGTTCTTGCAGTTGGTATGGGTATCGCACGGCGCGCCGCACTGGTGGCAGTTGGCGATCACATCGTCGGAGATGCGCTCACCCATACGCTCATCGAACACGAAGTTTTTGCCGATAAACTTCAGCGGCAACCCCTGTTCTTTCGCTTTGCGGGTGTACTCGATAATCCCGCCTTCCACGTGATAGATGTTTTTAAAGCCGTTGTGCAGCATATAGGCGCTGGCTTTTTCACAGCGAATGCCGCCGGTGCAGTACATGACGATATTCTTGTCTTTGCTGTCCTGCAACATCTCCACCGCCATCGGCAGCTGATCGCGGAAGGTATCCGACGGCACCTCGATGGCGTTTTCGAAATGGCCGACTTCGTACTCATAGTGATTGCGCATATCGACGAATACCGTATTCGGATCGTCGATCATCTGATTGACGCGATCGGCCTGCAGATACTCACCGACGTTGCTCGGATCGAAGCTCTCGTCATCGATGCCGTCAGCCACGATGCGCTCGCGCACCTTGAGGCGCAGCACCCAGAAGGATTTGCCGTCGTCTTCCAGCGCGATATTCAGGCGGACCTGATCCAACGCCGGGTGCGAGGCGAACAGCGCGGCTTTGAACGCGTCGAAGTTATGCTGCGGCACGCTGATCTGCGCGTTGATGCCCTCTTTCGCCACGTAGATGCGGCCGAACACCTTCAGTTTTTCGAACTGAACGTACAGGCTGTCGCGAAACGCCTTGGGATCGTCGATGGAAAAGTATTTGTAAAAAGAAACTGTGGTGCGCGGCTCGGTTTCCGCCAGCATGCGCGCCTTCAGTTCCTCATTAGAAATTCGGTTATGTAACACTGGCATGGTGTACTTTCCTGTCTTTCGGGAGGTGACTGATTACCGCGCGCAGCCAGCCGGCCCGCGCGCGGCGCACATCATACCCGAAAAACCGCCGCCGCGCAGCCCTGGCGCTCGCGTGCGCATACCTGCATCGCGCACTCATCCCGGATGCCACCGTATTGACCTTCCTGATAATGATATCGCCATGGGCTTTTGGCAGGAAACATTGTGGAAAAATTCGGCATTCGATGCATATTTAACGCCCAAAAGGGGATTTTAATGCGTTGTGTTTTCCCGGATCGTCAGAAAAATGCCACAATAGTCGCAAACAATCGGCAGAAACGAACCTAGCGACCGAGCCCACCCGGCCGTCAGACCATGCTATGACTCTGTCATTACACTTAAACAACCGTATTAAAACAGAGAACCCATGACTCAAGTTCCTACTTTCAATCGCTCCTTACTGCACCCGCGCTACTGGCTGACCTGGGTAGGCATCGGCTTGCTGTATCTGCTGGTGTTGCTGCCTTATCCCGTCATCTACTGGCTCGGCACCTCGATCGGGCGATTTTCCATGCGCTTTCTCAAGCGGCGCGTCGTTATCGCCCAACGTAACCTCGAACTCTGTTTTCCCGACATGCCGCAGGCTGAACGCGATGCGCTGGTGGTAAAGAATTTCGAATCGGTCGGCATGGGGTTGTTTGAAACCGGCATGGCGTGGTTCTGGCCGAACTGGCGCATCGAGCGCTGGTTCAAGGTCAGCGGCCTGGAGCACATTCAAAAAGCGCGCGACAACCATCAGGGCGTGTTGCTGATTGGCCTGCACTTTTTGACGCTGGAGCTGGGCGCACGCATTTTTGGCATTCACAACCCGGGCATCGGCGTTTACCGCCCGCACGACAACAAGCTGATGGACTGGCTGCAAACCTGGGGCCGGATGCGTTCCAACAAATCGATGCTGGATCGTAAAGACGTCAAAGGCATGATCCGCGCCCTGAAACAGGGTGATATCATCTGGTATGCGCCGGATCACGACTACGGCCCGCGCAGCAGCGTTTTCGTGCCGCTGTTCGCGGTGGATAAAGCCGCCACCACCACCGGCAGCTACGTGCTGGTGCGGATGGGCAAACCGGCGATCATTCCGTTCACCCCGCGTCGCCTGCCGGACGGCAAAGGCTATGAGCTGATCATGCAGCCGGCGGTGGAAAACTTCCCGCTGGACAACGAACTCGACGCCGCCGCCTTCATGAATAAAGTGGTGGAAAAAGAGATCCTGATGGCGCCGGACCAATACATGTGGCTGCACCGCCGCTTCAAGACCCGCCCGGAAGGCGAGCCTTCGCTGTACTGATCACGCAAACCCGCCGGCGGCGGGTTTTTTATTGCGCGCCCCTTGAGAATCGCCGGCGAGGGTGGGATGGTAATGCTTTTGCCGCCACCCCTGGAGCCGCCATGTACATTGTCAGCCTGACCTACCATCGCCCGATCGCCGACGTCGACAGCCACCTTGACGGGCACATCGCCTGGCTTAAGAAATATTTTCAGGACGGCACCTTCGTCGCCTCCGGCCGCAAGAATCCCCGCACCGGCGGCGTGATCCTGGCCAAAGGCATTGAGCGTGCTCGGCTGGACGCCATCCTGGCCGAAGATCCGTTCAACGCCGTGGCCCACTACGAGGTCACCGACTTTAGCGCCACCACCACCGCCGCCGGTTTCGAGGCGCTGACCGGACTATAAAACGCTGTAAATTCCGCGCGCCAAGCGCGGAATAAGGTTTAAACGCCATTTTTAAAACTTTATTTCATTTTTTGCCCTATCTGCGTCCCCTCGTTTGCCGTCGCCGCGCCTGCGGCGCATACTTACCACGCTAACTTTCACGTTTTGCCCCATCATCTCGCCACCGGCAAAACGCGTCACCTTTCGGCAGTGGACATTTATGGCTTCGGCAGCAGACCCCGTTAACTGGAAACGCAATCTTTTCGTCGCCTGGCTGGGATGTTTTCTCACCGGCGCCGCCTTCAGCCTGGTGATGCCGTTTCTGCCGCTGTACGTAGAGACGCTGGGCGTTACCGACCATCAGGCGCTCAACATGTGGTCCGGTCTGCTGTTCAGCATCACCTTCCTGTTTTCCGCTATCGCCGCACCGTTCTGGGGCGCCCTGGCCGATCGACGCGGCCGCAAACTGATGCTGCTGCGTTCGGCGCTCGGTATGGCGATCGTCATGGCGCTGATGGGCATGGCGCAAACGGTCTGGCAGTTTCTCGCACTGCGTGCGGTGCTGGGGCTGCTCGGCGGGTTCATTCCCAACGCCAACGCGCTGATCGCCACCCAGGTGCCGCGCAACCGCAGCGGCTGGGCGCTCGGCACCCTGTCCACCGGCGGCGTCGGCGGTGCGCTGATCGGCCCGCTGATCGGGGGGCTGCTGGCCGATTTATACGGCCTGCGCCCGGTGTTTTATATCACCGCCGCGGTGCTGTTCGTCTGCTTCATGCTGACGCTGCTGTATGTCAAAGAACAATTCACCCCGGTGCAAAAGCGCGACATGCTGCACGCAAAACAGGTGTTCGCTTCGCTGAAAAACCCGAAGCTGGTGCTCAGCCTGTTCGTCACCACCATGATCATCCAGATCGCCACCGGCTCGATCGCGCCGATCCTGACGCTGTATGTGCGCGATTTGGCCGGCGCCACCCACAATCTGGCGTTTATCAGCGGGCTGATCGCCTCGGTGCCCGGTGTCGCGGCATTGATGAGCGCCCCGCGGCTGGGCAAGCTGGGCGATCGCATCGGCCCGGAACGCATACTGGTGTTCATGCTGATCGTTTCGGTGCTGCTGCTGATCCCGATGGCGTTCGTGCAAACACCGTGGCAACTCGGGGTGCTGCGTTTTCTGCTGGGGGCGGCCGACGGCGCGTTGCTGCCGGCGGTACAGACGCTGTTGATTTATAACTGCACCAATCAGGTGGCCGGCCGTATTTTCAGCTATAACCAGTCGTTCCGCGACGTCGGCAACGTCAGCGGCCCGCTGCTCGGCGCCGCAGTCTCCGCCGGTTACGGTTTTCGCGCGGTCTTCGGCGTCACCGCGCTGGTGGTGCTGTTCAACGCCGGCTATTCCTGGTGGTGTCTGCGACGACGGCCGGGCTATATGCGGGAAGATACGCTGCAGGAAGAGCAATAGCTGCATTTATCGCCAGTTTCCGCCGTTGGCCGGATCAACGGCGCGTTTCCCCTATTTTTAATAATGCTTTCTCGCCGCCGGTGAATTTTCACCTAACTCAGAACTTTCTTAATACAACATCTTGTTTATCAACAAATAATTAACTTTCAGCGCATAAAACCCGCTGTCAATCATATTCCTGTCACAACCAACAGAAAAACCAGAAAAGGAGATGCTTGTCGACTTTTCGTCTAAAAAATGGGATACAGGTACTAGACAAAACCAACGACCAGTTATCAAATGGTTAAATAATATCACGCCAGATGTGAACCATCGGCCAAGTGAAGAAAAGGTCAGCACGCTTTCCACGGTTTATCAGCGTTGCAGCCGCGGTTTTGTCGGGTAATCCGCATTGGGCGGATCGCCTTCATTAAATACACATACATACCACAGTACGGGCTGCAGCCTTGCAGCGCCTTTTATTGGGAAATCGTTATGCAATCCTCTGTCAATAAGTCAGAAAGCCGGACCTTCTTCGGCCATCCCTATCCGCTGGGTTCTCTGTTCTTCACCGAAATGTGGGAGCGCTTCTCGTTCTACGGCATCCGTCCGCTGCTGATCCTGTTTATGGCCGCCACGGTGTACGACGGCGGCCTGGGCCTGGCGCGCGAGAACGCGTCGGCGATCGTCGGCATCTTCGCCGGCAGCATGTACCTGGCGGCGCTGCCGGGCGGCTGGCTGGCGGACAACTGGCTCGGCCAACGCAAGGCCGTCTGGTACGGTTCGATCCTGATCGCGTTCGGCCACCTGTCGATCGCGCTGTCCGCAGTGATGGGCACCAACCTGTTCTTCATCGGTCTGATGTTCATCGTGCTCGGTTCCGGCCTGTTCAAGACCTGTATCTCGGTGATGGTCGGTACGCTGTACAAGAAAGGCGATGCGCGTCGCGACGGCGGTTTCTCGCTGTTCTACATGGGCATCAACATCGGTTCGTTCATCGCCCCGCTGATCTCCGGCTGGCTGATCAAGTCACACGGCTGGCACTGGGGCTTCGGCATCGGCGGCATCGGGATGCTGGTGGCGTTGGTGATCTTCCGGGTGTTCGCCGTCCCGGCGATGAAACGCTATGACCGCGAAGTGGGCCTGGACTCCACCTGGAACAGCCCGGTCGCGAAGAAAAAAGGCGTCGGCGCCTGGTTGCTGGCGTTGGCGGCCATCCTGGTGGCGGTCATCGTGCTGATCGCCCAAGGCACTATCGTCATCAATCCGGTCGAGGTGGCCAGCGTGCTGGTGTACGTGATCGCCGCGTCGGTCACGTTGTACTTCATTTATCTGTTCGCCTTTGCCGGCCTGAGCCGCAAAGAGCGCGCACGCCTGCTGGTGTGCTTCATCCTGCTGATCTCCGCCGCGTTCTTCTGGTCAGCGTTTGAACAGAAACCGACCTCGTTTAACCTGTTCGCCAACGATTACACCAATCGCATGATCGGCGACTTCGAGATCCCGGCGGTATGGTTCCAGTCGATCAACGCCCTGTTCATCATCCTGCTGGCACCGGTCTTCAGCTGGGCCTGGCCTGCGCTGGCGCGCAATAACGTGCGTCCGAGCAGCATCACCAAGTTCGTGATCGGTATCCTGTGCGCCGCCGGCGGTTTTGGCCTGATGATGCTGGCCGCGCAGAATGTGCTGAGCAACGGCGGCGCCGGCGTATCGCCGATGTGGCTGGTGGGCAGTATCCTGATGCTGACGCTGGGTGAACTGTGCCTGAGCCCGATCGGGCTGGCCACCATGACGCTGCTGGCGCCGGAGAGAATGCGCGGTCAGATGATGGGGCTGTGGTTCTGCGCCAGCGCGTTGGGCAACCTGGCAGCCGGTCTGATCGGCGGTCACGTCAAGGCCGACCAACTGGATATGCTGCCGAATCTGTTCGCCCGCTGCTCAGTCGCGTTGCTGATCTGCGCCGCCGTGCTTATCGTGCTGATCGTGCCGATTCGCCGCATGCTGGAAAATACCCAGTCCAAGAGCGCGCAAAAACCGGCGACCAACGCCTGACGGATAGCCCGTTTTATCTCGCAAACCGGCGCTCGATGCGCCGGTTTTTTTATGCTTGCCAGGCCTGATGCTGCAATACCACCCGGTAGCCATCAGGATCTTCAAAGGTTTGCCCCGCCCGATCCCAATAGGGATTATAGGCGGCGACCGCTAAGAATCCCGCCGCCCGCATCCGCTCACACGCGGCCCGCCATTCGTTCTCATCCGGCAGATAAAATACCAGCAGATGATCCTGCGTCGGCGCCTGCCCGACCCGTACCCCGCGATGCTGCGTGAACTCCAGATGGTAGGCATGCTGCGGATGCCCGATCATCATGCCGTCGAACCCCTGATGATCGACAAACTCGCCCAGCTTTTCGAACCCCAGCCCGCGGCAATACAGCGTAGCAATCTCTTGCAACCGATCGGTCGGGCGCGCGATGCGCAACACCGCTTTGGCTATCGACATGTCCTCCTCCTCCTCATGATAACGTCATACAGCGCCATGCCCGCCAGCATTGCCAGCAGGAACGGCCATACCCGGCTTATCTCCGCCCCGGCCAACACCCAGGCTGGGCCGGGGCAAATACCCGCGATGCCCCAGCCGATGCCGAACAGCGCGCTGCCCGCCAGCAAACGACGATCCAGACGCCCGGCGGCCGGGATCTGCAGCGTTTCCCCCAACAGGCTACGCTCTCGTCGCCTCGCCCACAGGAAGGCCGGCGCCGCCACCGCGATCGCACCAGCCATCACCAACGCCAGCGAGGGATCCCACGCGCCGGTAACGTCGAGAAACGCCAACACTTTGGCCGGATTGGCCATGCCGGCGACGATCAGCCCCAGACCAAAAATGACGCCGCTCAGCAGCGCCAACAGCGTTTTAAGCATTCTCAACCTCCCGCCAGGTGGCGCATCAACCACACGGTCATAAAGCCCAGCAGCATAAACACCGCCGTGGCGGCCAGCGAACGCGGCGCCAACCGTGCGACGCCGCACACGCCATGCCCGCTGGTGCAACCGCTGCCCAATCGAGTGCCCAATCCCACCAACAGCCCTGCGGCCGCCAGTCCGCCGTTGCCGACCGCGATCTCACCGGACGGCAAAGCCGCAGCGGCAGCATACAGCCAGGGAGAGAGCAGCAACCCGCCAATAAATGCGGCGCGCCAGCCCCGCTCCCGGCCACCGGCACTCAATACACCGCCGGTAATGCCGCTGATGCCGGCAATCCGGCCGTTGAACAGCAGCAGCAGCGCCACCGCGCCGCCGATAATGGCCCCGCCCGCCAGCGCGGAATAAGGCGTGAAGTGTTGCCAGTCAATGGTCATCGCGGTTCTCCGGTGGTGGGCAATAAAGCTGATACAGGGTATGGAGCAGCGCCAGCGCTTTGGCATCGGCCACCGCATAGTAAATCTGCTTGCCGGCGCGCCGGGTGGACACCAACCCTTCCTCCCGCAGCACGCCAAGCTGCTGGGACAGCGTCGGCTGGCGGATATCCAGCGCCTGCGCCAGTTCGCTCACCGCCATCTCGCCCTGACTGAGCCGGCACAGCAGCAGCAGCCGATCTTCGTTACCCAGGGTGCGCAGCATCGCGCCGGCCTGCGCCGCCGCCTTACGCATCGCGTCAATATCCATTGCCCCTCCATCAATATACAAAATTATATAATATTATTTTATAAAGTATTGGCACGCAAAGCCACCGGCTGGCGTGAAATAACGCCGCATGGCATGCTGTTTGGTCTTATCCTTTTGCCGCGCGGAGGGCGCCAGCGATGCTGTTTTTTCACGACGTTCTGCCGCCCGATCAGCCTGTCCGGCCGTTAGCCAGGGATTATCATCATGGTGACAGCGAGCCGGAGCACTACCATAACTGCGCGCAGCTGATCCACACCCTGAGCGGCGTGGTGCAGGTCACTACCCGGCTCGGCAGTTGGGTGGTGCCGCCCGGCCGCGGCGTCTGGGTACCGGCGAAAGTGGTGCACAGTCTACGCATCACCGGCCAGGTAGCGGCCAGGACGTTATTCATCGATCCGCTGGCGCGCGCCGATCTGCCGGCTCAGTGCCAGGTGGTGCAGGTGTCGCCGCTGCTGCGCGAGCTGATTATCAGCGCGATGGAGATTGCGTCCGGCTACCCCAGCGGCGGGCGCGACGAGCGCATCATGGAGTTGATTCTGGATGAATTACGGGTGCTGCCGAGCCTGCCGCTGCACCTGCCCGAACCGCGCGAGGCCTCGCTGCTCGCCCTGTGCCGCCATATTCAGGTCACGCTGGCGCAGCCCTGGACGCTGGAACAGGCGGCCGAACGCCTCAATGTCAGCGGACGCACCCTGTCGCGGCGCTTCCAGCGAGAAACCGGGCTGCGTTTTGGCGATTGGGTGCGACGCGCCCGTTTGCTGGCGGCGCTGAACGCGCTGGCGACCGGACGCTCGGTGTTGGAAGTGGCGCTGGATCTCGGCTATGACAGCCCCAGCGCGTTCAGCGCCATGTTTCGCCGAGTGCTGGGGGTCGCGCCCAGCGACTATTTCAGCCGGGCCGCGCCGACGTTGACGCCAGATAGCGCCCGGCGACGTTGAACAACGCCTGCAGCGAAGCGCTGGCGGAGTCGACGTCGATGCCAACGCCGTAGCTCGCCTCGCCGTACGGCAAAACGCAGCGAATGTAAGCCACCGCTCGACTGTCGCTCTGATGCCCCAGCGTATGCTCGTGGTAATCTTCGATAGCCAACGGCAAACCGAAGCGTTGGCGCAGCGCATCCACCGCGCTGGAAAGCAGGCCGTTGCCGGCCCCCTGCAGCTGCAGAGGCTCCCCCTGCCAGGCGACTCGCGCGTTGAAACTGTACGCTTCCACGCCGTGACTTTCCGTTTGATAGCTCAACAGCTGCAAGCGCGGCTGCTCCACCAGCCCGTAAGAGTCGCGGAATAAGCGCCACAGCTGCGCGACGCTCATTTCCTTACCGCTGCCGTCGGTCGCCCGCTGGACCACCTGGCTGAAATCAATCTGCAAACCGCGCGGCAACGCCAGCCCATGGTTCTGCTCCAACAGCCAGGCGGCGCCGCTTTTGCCGGACTGGCTGTTAACCCGGATCACCGCCTCATAGCTGCAGCCGACATCGGCGGGATCGAGCGGCAGGTAAGGCACCTGCCACCAGCCATCTTGCCGCTGCCGTTGCGCGGCGAAGCCTTTCTTGATCGCATCCTGATGCGATCCGGAGAAGGCGGTAAACACCAACTCACCGGCATAAGGATGGCGAGGATGTACCGGCAGCTGATTGCACTGCTCCACCACCTCCACCACCTGCTTCAAGCGGCTGAAGTCCAGGCCCGGCGCCACGCCCTGGGTATAGAGATTCAACGCCAGCGTGACCAGATCAACGTTGCCGGTACGCTCGCCGTTGCCGAACAGGCAGCCTTCGACCCGATCGGCGCCGGCCAGCAGCGCCAGCTCGGCGCAGGCGACGCCGGTGCCGCGATCGTTATGCGGGTGCACGCCGATCGTCACATCAGCGCGACGGCTGAAGTGGCGACAGAACCATTCGATCTGATCGGCATACACGTTGGGCGTACTCACCTCCACCGTCGCCGGCAGGTTGATGATCATCGGCCGCTGTGCCCCCGGTTGCCAAACATCCGCCACCGCTTCGCAGATCTCCAGCGCGAACGCCAATTCGGTAAAGCAGAAGGTTTCCGGCGAATATTCGAAGCACCAGACGGTATCGGGCTGCGCCTCGCAATGCCGGCGAATGCGCCGCGCGCCGTTCACCGCCAGCGCCACGGTAGCCGCCTTATCCTGGCGGAACACGATGTCGCGAAACATCGGCGCCGTGGCGTTGTACAGATGCACGATAGCCCGCGGCGCTCCCTGCAGCGCCTCGAAGGTGCGGTCGATCAGATCGTCGCGCGACTGCGTCAGCACCTGAATGGTGACATCGTCCGGGATCAGCCGCTCGTCGATCAGGGCGCGCACAAAGTCGAAGTCCGTTTGCGACGCCGAAGGGAAAGCCACCTCAATCTCTTTGAAACCGCACTGCAACAGCAGCTGATAGAACTCGCGCTTGCGCGCGTTATCCATAGGCTCCGCCAGCGCCTGGTTGCCGTCGCGCAGATCGCTGGAGCACCAGCGCGGCGCCTGTCGCAGGGTACGCGAAGGCCACTGGCGATCCGGTAACGTCACCGGCGGGAACGGTCGGTATTTGCTTGAAGGGTCGATTAACATGGGCTTCTCCTGATGCCTGAGTGAACGATACCGTCATTATTTCCCGCCTCCGCGCCTGCTTCTCCCGCTTTGCGGACAACCGTCGTCGCAGAGCGGACAACAAAAAAATTTGCATCCTGCGCCAGTGAGACAACAATTAGTTTTGACGTTTCCCCCACCGCGCCGGCAGCACGCCGGACGCTTTACTCTCATTGTCAACGGAGGCGAACATGAGCCTGTATGCAACCCTGGAAGAAGCCATCGAGGCCGCACGCGAAGAGTTTCTCGACACCGCCGAAGGCGGCGGCGGTGACGAACCGCCGGTGCCGCAGCAGTTCAATCTGCAAAAGTACGTGATGCAGGATGGCGACACGATGTGGCAGGCGGAGTTCTTCGAAGAAGAAGGCGAGGCGGTGGAATGCCTGACGCTGCGCAGCGGTGCGGCGGCGCAGGCGATCTTCGACGGTGACTACGACGAGGTGGAAATCACCGCCGAGTGGATAGACGAAAACACCCTGTACGAATGGGAGGAAGGCGACTTCCAGCTCGAGCCGCCGTTGGATACCGAAGAAGGCCAGGCCGCCGCCGATGAGTGGGATGAACGTTAACCCGCACGACGCTTTGAACGCCAAGGAGGCAGCATGAACATTCGCCAGGCCCGCCCCACCGACTACCCCGCCATTTTGCAACTGCAGGCGGAAAACGTGCCGGAAGCGCTCGATGAGCGCCAAAAACGGCAGGGATTTATCGTATCGCGCATGAATGAGGCGCAGCTGACGGCGATCAACCGTAGCATCGGCATATGGGTGGCGGAACAGGAAGGCCAACTGGCGGGGTTCGTTTGCCTGATGCCCGCCGACGCGCAGCCGCGGCCGCCGGTGGTGGATGCGATGCTGGCGACGCTCGCCACGCACTCATTCGCCGGACGGCCGCTGCGTGAGCAGCGGGTATTTCTCTACGGCCCGGTCTGCCTCGGCATGGCCTGGCGCGGCAAAGGCGTATTAAAGCGCCTCTACGCCGCAGTCAAAGCGCACACCCGCCATGATTACGACGTGGGCGCACTGTTTATCGACGACGACAATCCGCATTCTTTGGCCGCTCACGTGCAAGGGCTGGGGATGACGGCGCTGGCGCCTTTCCATTGCGGGCAGAAAGGCTACCAGCTGGTGGTGTTCGCCACCCGCTGAACGAAGTTACTCGTAGGGGCCATGCTGCGCATCGAACGGCAGCATAAAGGTGTCCACCACCATCGACAGCGGCACGTCTATCACCGTGACGTAGCGCCAGGGCGTATCGCGCAGATCCCACTGCACGCCGGGATAATACTGGTGACCGTGCCCGGCGCCGGGCACGGTGCGGCTGATGATGCTGCCGCAGCCGGTTAGGGCCATCACGCCGGCCGTCACGCAGGCCAGGCGAAAGTAGGAAGAGAGCTTCACGACATTGACTCTGAGAAAGGGGTTGTTTCGCGAGTGAACAACGCATCGGCCGCAGTCTATCACAGTTCCCTTTTTTCACCGGCACCGGCGCGCTCAGGCAAAAGGTAAAAAAAACGGGGAACGCGCCGTGCGCATTCCCCGTCTAAGCGTTGCCGTTAAGCGATTAACGCCGGCCCGTTGGGTGCGCCAGCGGGTTGTGCGGCAACTGCTGGTAGTGTTCACGCCAGGCAGCGCCTTCCGGCAGCAGCCAGACGCGCTGGTGCAGACGAGCCAGCGTGACCGGATCGCTCAGCAGTTCCAGACGCTTGCCCTTCACCAGCTTCTCCGGCCCCAGCTGCAACGCTTCGTTTACCCGCTCCTCGCGATTGCGATCGAGCGTCGCGCGCAGGTGGTGACGCGCCGTCGCCAGCGCCGTCGCCAACGCGTTGAAGGACGGGTTGACCACCGCGTGCATAAAGCCGTTGGTCAACGCGCGGTTGCGGTTGAGATGCAGGTACTCTTCCGTCGCCAGCAGCTCACGCGGCGGATTGTACTCTTCCGGGATCAGGAACAGCTTGGCGCGTTTGCTTTTCATGCCCAGCGTCGCGCGGCTCGACAGCACCGACACGAACGGCGACAGGATCAGCGAGAACACGATTGGCGACAGCCACCACAGGAAACGCAGATCCAGCCACGCCATGCCGCCGGCCCACACCAGGCCCAGCAACATCTGCGAGCCATGGCGGCGGAACGCTTCGCCCCACGGCGTGTCGTCGTCGTCACGCTGCGGCGAATTCCACACCACTTCCCAACCGAGGAAGGCGCTCACCACGAACACGGTATGGAACAGCATGCGCACCGGCGCCAACAGCACCGAGAACAGCATTTCCATCAGCATCGAAATGAACAAACGGAACGCGCCGCCATACTCTTTCGCCCCCTTGGCCCAGATCAGCACGATGCTGAGCAGCTTCGGCAGGAACAGCAGCACCAGCGTGGTGGAGAACAGCGCTATCGCCAGCTCGGGCCGCCACTGCGGCCAGACCGGGAACAGCTGCCGCGGCTGCAGGAAGTATTGCGGCTCCATCAGGGTATGCACCACCTGCAATGCGGTGGAGAGCGCCAGGAACATGAACCACAGCGGCGCCGACAGGTAGGACATCACGCCGGTGAGGAACACCGCGCGGTGCACCGGGTGCATGCCCTTCACCAGGAACAGGCGGAAGTTCATCAGGTTGCCGTGGCACCAGCGACGGTCGCGTTTCAGCTCGTCCAGCAGGTTCGGCGGCAGCTCTTCGTAACTGCCCGGCAGATCGTAAGCGATCCACACGCCCCAGCCGGCGCGGCGCATCAGCGCCGCTTCAACGAAGTCGTGCGACAAGATAGAACCGGCGAAGGAGCCCTCGCCCGGCAACGGCGCCAGCGCACAGTGCTCGATAAACGGCTTCACGCGGATGATGGCGTTATGGCCCCAGTAGTGCGACTCGCCCAGCTGCCAGAAATGCAGACCGGCGGTAAACAGCGGCCCGTAAACGCGGGTAGCGAACTGCTGCACGCGCGCGTACAGGGTATCCATGCCGGACGCCTTCGGCGCGGACTGGATGATGCCGGCGTTCGGGTTGGCTTCCATCAGCCGCACCAGCCCGGTGAGGCATTCGCCGCTCATCACGCTGTCGGCATCCAGGATCACCATGTAGCTGTACTCACCGCCCCAGCGACGGCAGAAGTCGTCGATGTTGCCGCTCTTGCGTTTGACGCGGCGGCGGCGGCGGCGATAGAAGATGCGGCCGTGGCCGTCGACATCGCGGCACAGCTCCATCCACGCCTTTTGCTCCGCCACGCAGATGTCCGGATCGTAGCTGTCGCTCAGCACGTAGATATCGAAGTGTTCCAGTTGGCCGGTCGCGGCGACGGACTCATAGGTCGCGCGCAGGCCGGCGAACACGCGTTCGACGTCTTCGTTGCAGATCGGCATGATCAGCGCGGTGCGGTGCGCCGGGTTGATCGGCTCATCGCCCTTGATGGTGGAGGAAATGCTGTATTTGTCCTTGCCGATCAGCAGCTGCAGGAAGCCCATCAGCGCGGTCCAGAAACCGGCCGAGACCCAGCAGAACAGCACGGCGAACAGGATCAGAATGCCGGTTTGCAGCACATACGGCAGCAGCTGCAGCACCGACTGCATCAGATCTTGGTCCAGCATGGCGATAGGATCGATCAGCGCCCAGCCCTGGTAAGGCAAGATGGTTTTCATATACCAGGTGGCGATGCCGGTTTGCACCAGCATCAGCACCAGCAGCACATAGCGGCGCATGGAGCCGACGGTACGCCAGCGGTTCTCGGCCTCGGCCTCCTCTTTGGTGGCGTGCCGATTGTGCGGCGACCGCCCCAGCAGAGAATCCCAGAAGCGCGCCACCGGGTTGGTGCGCCAGGCTTCCGGGAACATGGTGGTGCGTTTGATCGGCGGCGTCGCCTTCAGAATGGCGCGCCCTTCGGCGTCGGTATCGAAGTCGTCATCGCTGACCGCATCCGGCCAGGCGCTTTCGATGCGCGGTTTGACCGAGGCCAGCGCCACGTCATCCGCCGACAGGCTATTGACGTTGGCGTCGGCGGCGCCCATCTGCCGATGGAGCGCCTCCAGAGCCTGAGCGTCATCCGCCGTTTTAGGGGTAAGCGCCTCCGACCGCTCGGCGGTCAGAGGCAGCGCCGCAAGATAATCCTGGGCGGGTTGAGTAGGCTTATTCATTGGCAGGTAGCTGATAGCTCCAGGTTTCCGACAGTGTCTTATCGCCATTGACCAGCGCCGCGCGCATTTCTACCGGCTTCTTGTCGTCTTTCACTTTCAGACGCACCGTCAGGCGCCAGCCTTTGGTCACTGGGTTATAGCGGACGTTGTTTTCTACCATTTCACCGTTGTCGCCGATGCTGATCTGAGAAGCGACCGGCGTATTGGCGTCCAGCGCTTTCAGCACCGGGCCGACGAAATCGACCAGGAAGGCGACGCTGCCGTCAGGCTCGCGGATCAGGTTGGACTGCTTCACGTCACCGGTCGAACGCATGGTCCGCGCCACATAGGCGATGTCTTGCGAATGCAGTTTGTCTTCATCGCGGGTGAAGTTCAGACGGTAGCTCAGCGTCAGCGGTTTTTTGGCTTCCGGCAAGGTATCCGGCGTCCAGAACGCGACGATGTTGTCGTTGGTTTCATCCGCCGTTGGGATCTCCACCAGCTCGACCTTGCCTTTGCCCCAGTCGCCTTTCGGTTCGATCCAGGCGCTCGGGCGCAGATCGTAACGATCGTCCAGATCTTCGTACTCTTTGAAGTTGCGACCGCGCTGCAGCAGACCGAAGCCTTTCGGATTCTCAACGGTATAGGTGCTGACGGACAGGTGTTTAGGATTGTTCAGCGGACGCCAGATCCACTCGCCGTTGCCGGCATGGATAGACAGACCGTTGGAATCGTGCAGCGCCGGGCGGTAGTTCAGCGTCGGCGACGGCTGGTTCGGGCCGAACAGGAACATGCTGGTCAGCGGCGCCAGGCCCAATTTGCCCACCTTATCGCGCAGGAACACTTTGGACTCGACGTCCACGGTGGTGTCACGGCCCGGGATCACCGTGAAACGGTAAGCGCCGGTGGCGCGCGGGGAATCCAGCAGCGCGTAGATCACCAGGTGTTTGTCGCCCTGCTTCGGACGCTCAACCCAGAATTCGCGGAAACGCGGGAACTCTTCGCCGGAAGGCAAAGCGGTATCGATAGCCAGGCCACGAGCGGAAAGCCCGTAAACCTGCCCTTTACCCACCACGCGGAAATAGCTCGCGCCCAGCAGGCTCATAATCTCATCGTTTTTGTCGGCGCTGTTGATCGGGTAGAGCACCTTGAAGCCGGCAAAGCCGAGGTTCTTCACTGATTCAGGATCGTGTTTGACCGAGCCGAAGTTGAAGTAATCCGGGCTGTACTTGATCTGTTTTACGCTGGTAGAGGTGACTTCGTTGATTTTCACCGGCGTATCGAAATACATCCCCTGATGATAAAACTCAAGCTTGAAAGGGGTTTTCAGCTTGCTCCAATAGGCTTTATCGTGATTGAACTGAATCTGCTGATAGTCTGCGAACTTCATCTCGCGGAACTGAGAAGGAAGGTTGCTCTTCGGGGCTTCGAAACCTTTCGCAGCCAGATCCTGCGCCTGCTTGGCCACATCATCAATAGAAAAGGCCCATGCCGGCGAACTGAACAGCGTGAACAATACGGTAGCACCTAACCAACGAACGCTCGCGGCGCGTGGTTGTCCGGATAATATATTAACTAGCACATCCCCCCCTATTCGTGTGCTCAAATCATTTAAATCCATATTAATGGATTACTCAGCTTTCCGACAACATGATAAATGGATGGTTCATGTTTACGGCTCATTGTTTAAGCAGCTGATGGAGCACCAGCGTAGCAAGCCGCGCAACAAGACGCTATGGAAAAATGCGAGGGGCTATAGTAGGGTTCCGGATAACAATTTAACGTTTGACGACTTATTAAGCGTGTTAATGAGCACCCGATTAAATCACCAGCGGTAATCTATGACTAAAGGCAGCAAACAGCGCGAGTTTTTCCTCGATTCGATCCGAGCCTATTTGATGCTGCTCGGCATTCCGTTTCACCTTTCCCTGATTTATTCCAGCCACGTCTGGGCGGTGAACAGCGCGTCGCCCTCCTTCTCACTCACGGTGCTGAACGACTTCATCCACGCCTTCCGCATGCAGGTGTTCTTCGTGATTTCCGGCTACTTCTCCTACATGCTCTACGAACGTTACGAGCGCCATCAGTGGCTGAAGGTCAGGCTGGAGCGGGTGGCGATCCCGCTGTTGAGCTCCATCCCGCTAATTACGGTGCCGCAATTTTTCATGCTGAAATATTTCACCGATAAATTAAACGGCTGGGACGAGTTTTCTCTCTATCAGAAAATAAATGTAACAGTTTGGGAATTGGTGTCTCATCTGTGGTTCTTATTGACCCTGTCATTGTTAACCTTCGCCTGCTTTTATCTGTTCCGCAAAATCAAGCGTCAAACCCGCGAGCCTATTCCAGCGTTAATCAACAGAATGCGTGGATTAGGAAACATCTCACTGTGTTTCTTTATTTATGCGGTATGCTACTCGGCCGCGCACCGTATTATTTTAATTTTCGCGCCGCAGCTATTATCCAATGGCCTGTTCAATTTCGTGGTGATGGAGACGATGTTCTACCTGCCGTTCTTCATCCTCGGCGCCTATGCGTTTAAGTATGTGTGGCTTAAAGAGATTTTCCTGCGCCGTTCGCCGCTGGCGCTGCTCGGCTCGCTGCTGCTGTTTATCGCATATATGCTGAACCAGAAACTGTTGGCGCACAGCAGCTATATGTTCGAGCTGGAAGTGGTGATCAAAACCCTAATGGGGATCCTGATGACCAATGTGGTGTTCTCTTTCGGGCATAACCTGCTGAATTATCACTCGCCGCGCATCACCTATCTGGTCAACGCCTCGCTGTTTATATATCTGGTGCACCATCCGTTGACCCTGATATATGGCGCTTTCGTGACGCCTTATATCGGCAACAACCTGTTGGGGTTCTTGCTGGGCCTGCTGTTTGTGTTCTCGCTGGCCTTCGCTTTATATGAGCTGCACAAACGCATCCCGGTGCTGCGCTTCCTGTTCTCCGGCAAGCCGCAATAAACCTGGCCCCTGTAAACCCGAATGTTTGCAGGGGTTTTCTGTCATATTACCGCCGCGCAAAAAGCCTATACTGGTCGTTTGCATGCAGAGCACACATTGTTCAGCTTGACGTCGTCCGTTAAGGCAAAGTGATACGGCGGCATAGATAACATGGCCGTTATAACTGCAATGCATAAGTAGAAATCCGGATCCCTGCCTTACGGTAGTGATTGGGCTCAACCCCCGAAGGGCTGCGCGATCGCTTGATTGATTCGATGGCGTTACCTGTCTCTCCCTTCCGTCACGACAGAGAGGATTTTGAATGACCGATAAAAACACCCAGGCTCAGGAAGCCGTAGCGGAAAACGCCACCCTGCTGAAGATCCTCAGCAGGTTGCTGTCCGCGCTGGATGCTTCGATCAGCGGTAAAGAACGCAGCGTTTTGGTCGCTGAGCTCTCCAACTTCAATCTCGACGGCATTTCCGAAGCGGAACGCAAACTGGCCACCGAGTTGATCAAACGGTCGCTGGAATCGCTCGACCATTAACCCTACCGCGCCTGCAAACCATTAAGCCTGCCTGCGCGGGCTTAATGGTTTTTCCCGCCGTGCAAACCCGGCATTATTGCCAAACCCGAAATACAGCAGCCTGATAATGTTGGATAAAAGGCAGAACTTCACCTCTTCCCCTCACTTTCTTAGTTTAATCGCACCAAAGGGTAATAATTGATCGATTGTTTTCGCAATCAGCCTTGGCGTTTTACCCACTAAACACGTTATCATCGAAACACGCGCAGTGCCCACTATCCCCCAGCCTCAGGAGAACGATATTTTGGATGCCAGCACCATTAACAGCTTGTTCGTCATCGGTGCCGTGCTGGTGGGGGCAAGCATTCTGCTCAGCTCATTTTCTTCCCGGCTCGGCATTCCGATCCTGGTGATCTTCCTGGCGATCGGCATGCTGGCCGGCGTTGACGGCCCCGGCGGCATCGTCTTCAGCAATTACCCGGTCGCTTATCTGGTCAGCAACCTCGCGTTGGCGGTGATCCTGCTCGACGGCGGCATGCGCACCCGGGTCAGCTCATTCCGCGTGGCGCTGTGGCCGGCACTGTCTCTCGCCACCGTCGGCGTGGTGATCACCGCCGGCCTGACCGGCATGGCCGCCGCCTGGCTGTTCAATCTCGATCTGCTGCAGGGGTTGCTGATCGGCGCCATCATCGGTTCTACCGACGCCGCCGCGGTATTTTCGCTGCTGGGCGGCAAAGGCCTGAACGAACGCGTCAGCGCCACGCTGGAGATCGAGTCCGGCAGCAACGATCCTATGGCGGTATTTCTCACCATCACGCTGATTGCGATGATCGCCGCCGGGGAAACCGCGCTGAGCTGGACCTTCCCGCTGCATCTGATGCAGCAGTTCGGCATGGGCATCGTCTTCGGTCTCGGCGGCGGCTGGCTGCTGCTGACGCTGATTAACCACATCAAGCTGGCGGACGGCCTCTACCCGCTGCTGGCGGTGAGCGGCGGCATTCTTATTTTCGCGCTGACCACGGCGCTGGACGGCAGCGGCATTCTGGCGGTGTACCTGTGCGGCCTGCTGCTGGGCAACCGTCCAATTCGCAACCGTCACGGCATCGTGCAAACCTTCGATGGCCTGGCATGGCTCAGCCAGATCGGCATGTTCCTGGTGCTCGGCCTGCTGCTCAACCCGCATGAGCTGCTGCCTATCGCTATCCCTGCCCTGCTGCTGTCGCTGTGGATGATCCTGTTCGCACGCCCGCTGTCGGTGTTTATCGGCCTGCTGCCGTTCCGCAGCTTTACCCTGCGCGAACGCGGCTTTATTTCCTGGGTTGGCCTGCGCGGCGCGGTACCGGTGATCCTGGCGGTGTTCCCGATGATGGCCGGGCTGCCCAACGCCCAGCTGTTCTTTAACGTGGCGTTCTTCGTGGTGCTGGTCTCCCTGCTGCTGCAAGGCACCACGCTGTCTTTCGCCGCCAAAAAGGCCAAGGTGATCGTGCCGCCGGCGCTGACGCCGATCTCCCGCGTTGGGCTGGACGTGCACCCGGAAAACCAGTGGGAACAGTTTGTGTATCAGCTTTCGGCGGAAAACTGGTGCGTCGGCGCCGCGCTGCGCGAGCTGAAAATGCCGCCCAATACCCGCATCGCCGCCCTGTTCCGCGGCAAAGAGCTACTGCACCCTAGCGGCAGTACCCGGCTGCGCGAGAACGATATCCTGTGCGTTATCGGCCATGAGCACGATCTGCCGATCCTCGGCAAACTGTTTAGCCAAGCGCCGGCCGTGACGCTAGACGAACGCTTCTTCGGCGACTTTATCCTGCAATCCGACGCCCGTTTAAGCGACATCTCGCAGGTTTATGGACTCAATCTGCAAGACGATGTCGACGAGCAACAGACGCTGGGGCAGTTCGTCATTCAGCTGATCGGCGGTGAACCGGTGATCGGCGACCAGGTGGAATGGGACGGCCTGACCTGGACCATTGCCGAAATGGAGGGCAATCAGGTCAGCAAGATAGGCGTCAGGATCGTGACCGACTAACGCGGCCGCGCTATCAGATGAGGGAACTTCTGGCCTTAAGAACGTTCTTAATCACTATCATGATGTATGAAGTACGGCGTCGCTGAATTATATCCGTTTGATATAAAAATAATTTAACAGCGGCGCCAACGGGGATTAGGGATGTGAACGGCAAGACTCGATTTCTTTCGGTGATGATGATTATGGCGCTGGGCGTAGCGGCGCTCGATCTCAGCATCGCCGGTTTGGTCCATAGACTTTTAATTGGATAATTTCAACGTGACGCAGCGGGAACAAGAAAAAGACATTCTGGGGAAAATACTGGTGACGGTGTCCGCGCTTTGCCTGATTCTGGTGGCGGCATTCCTCATCTGGGGATTCATGCTGGATTGATACCGAGGACGCTCAGAGATAAAAAAAACCGCCGCGGCGGTTTTTTTATGGGTCAGGCGATCAGATCTTGCAACCTTCGCAGTCCGCTTCGTCTTCGAGGAATTCAGGGACCTCTTTTACCTTCTGCGCCGCTTTTTCTTCGGCTTTCGCCAGTTCGGCATCGATATCAAAATCGAAAATATCATCACTCATCGCTTGGTCCTCATTCTGCTTCGCGTTCAAACGCTGAGTATAATCGACAAGCCGCCGGCCGGAAACCTTTCAGTTTGCCGCCGCCAGCTGCGATGGCTCATCCTGCGGCTTTTTTCCGTAGGCCATGTCGTACACGTCGTAGAAGTCGATTTCGCCCTTGTTGCCGATGATCACCCGCATCTTCTGTTTCAGCGCGGCGCCGATGGACGGCTCATCCAGCAGCTGCTGCACCGCATAAGGCGACAGCGCGCGGGTGAAGTACCACTCGCCGTTATAGCACACTCGCAGATCCAGCACCCCGATGTCTTCAAAGCGGTAGACCGGCCGGATCTCTATCAGCAGCATGGCGAACATGAACAGCACAAAGGCGGTGAAGCCGAGGAAGGCATACATCCCCATGTACGGCACCTGATACATCACGGCGATCACCGCGAAGTAACCGGCGAACATGGCAAGGCACAAATAGCGGTGAGTGCGGGCGAATTCGCTGTTGAAGCGCGGCTTGCCGTCGCGCCCTTCGCGCCGATTGATCTGTTCAATCTCTTTAACCAAGATGCTTTTAATCGCGTCCATCGTTACAACCTTATGCTGGAAACAGCATTGCCATCAAATCTCACCGCTAAAAGTAACACAAGTACAGTTTTGCCGGGTAGATCAGTTAACCAACTTAATGGCGGCAACTGTTATAGTTCGGCTTCAGCGCGGTTGAGCGGCTTTGCCTTGCGCAAACATGAACATGCGCTGGGCGACGTCGTCGGCCTGTTTGATTTTCTGCTTTTGCGGTTCGTTGCTGCGTTGAATGGCGCGGGCGTAGGCGATTTCATGGGCCTGATCGATCATCGCGATGATGCGATCCCGTTCGGTCTTCTCCATATTGCCCAACATGGTGGTGATAATCGCCTGGTAAGCGTTGGACGCGGCGGTCAGCGCCTTCTCTCTCGCCTCGAGGGCGGCGACGCGTTGCAAGAGTTCCTGCAGTTGCTCGGAGTGGGACATATCGACCTCCTGTTGCCGGGCAGCAAGCCTGCCTGATTACAGTTTAGCAAAGGATCGAGAGAGAAAGAGGAAGGAAAGCCAGCGGTTACGGTAAAGCACACCCGAAAATCCCAACGAGGAGCCGATAGTGCAAATCAACCCGGGTGCGCTTTACGATAAGCGCGATGAGATGAAGTGAAGTGAAAGAAAGCTGGCGCGCTATGCAGGACTCGAACCCGCGTCTATCAATTTTCAAGCCAAAACAAGCCATTATAAAACCAATCACTCTGCCAACTGAGTTAATAGCGCGTTCCTTCGCTTCGGGGCGTTATTATCCATAACAATATTATGGACTCAAGCTTTTTTAGCATAATGCCCTGATTTTACGGATAAGTCTTAGGTTATCGCCAGCGTTATGGCCTTACGGCAGCTCAATAATCGGGTAATCGCCGGCGATAAGCGGCTTGCACAAAATCTTGTAGCCATCGCTGTCGAAATGGCTGGCCGCGCTCTGTAGCCGCTCCGCCTGCGCCAGATTGCCGACCGAGCCCAGATAAAACCAATTGTGGATCACATGGTACTGACGCAGCGTCTCGCCCTGCTCCTCCAGCGCCACGCGCCCGGCGAACGGCCAACAGGCGATGCGCAACTGCTCAAGCGCCGCGCTGAGCCGCAGCGCATGCTCCTGCGCCGACTCCACGCCACAGCAGGCGCCCGCGCACTTGCGCAGGCTGTAGCGGAAACAGGCTCGCCCCGCCGGCAGCTTGTCGATCCCCAGCTTGCCGTAACATAAACGATGCTCGTCGGCGATGGCGCGCAGCTTTTCCAGCGCGGCGTGGCGATTGGCAAACAGCCCGTAGAGATGGGGCGTGACGGCGAAGTCGATCTCTTTGGCGTGAGCAATCGTCACCGCATCAGCCTGCAAGCGCAGCGCGCACAGCTGTTTCGAGCGCCGCAGACGTTTGTTGAACAGCGGCTGTTGTTGTTTGATCAACTGCGCCTCCAGCAGCAATGCGCCCAACTCGCCGGCGGTCTCGATAAAGCTGATGCGTCGGGTTTGGCGCAGCATTTTAGCCTCGTCCTGCGCGCGGAAGTGCGCCATCACCCGGCTGCGTATATTGACGCTTTTACCGATGTAAAGCGGCAGGCTCTCGCTTTGACCGTGAAACACATACACGCCCGGCCCTTTAGGCAACGGCGCCAGGCAGGCGCGCAGGTGCTCCGGGTATTGATAAATGTCGAGTTCCGGCTCGAGGCGGTTTGGCATCATGGCGGTGGCATTATCCTGCTGATGAATGAATACTGGTTTTTTACCCAGTATAACGCCCAACGCAGCCGGTTGCACACCCGGCGGATAATAACTCACCGTGATCTTTAACGGGAAAGCCTTTACTATCCCCTTTCCAGCGGGAAAGCGCCTCACGTTTAGCGCCAGTTCAAGCTGGCGCTGCCATGATGGCAGACTGGAACCGCCGCTTTTATCGTTATGGAAAACCTGGGTATGTCATCACTGAAACTCCCCTCCCGCCGTCTGGCGTTGATCGCCGCCATCGTTTTCATCGCCGTCGCCGTCGCGCTGGCCATCTTTTGGCAACGCCCGCCGCAGCAGGATTACGTTACCGCGCCGGCCCGCCTGGGCGATATCGAAAACGCCGTGCTGGCCACCGGGCGGCTGGATGCCATCGAACGCGTCAACGTCGGCGCCCGCGTCTCCGGCGAAGTCAAATCGCTGAAGGTCAAGCTGGGCGATCGCGTCACCAAAGGGCAACCGATCGCCGACATCGACGATCTGCAACAGCGCAACGATCTGCGCAATGCCGAAGCGGCGCTGAACGTAGTCAAAGCCAATATGTTAGCTAAACAGGCCTTGCTGAAACAGGCGGAGTCGCGTTTCAAACGCCAGCGCCGCATGCTGAACGACGAAGCCAGTTCTCGGGAAGACTTCGAGACCGCCGAAGCCTCGCTCGCCACCACTCGCGCCGATCTGCAGGCGCTCAATGCGCAGTTGGTGCAATCGCAGATCGAAGTCGAGAAGAAAAAAATCGATCTGGGCTATACCCGCGTGGTTGCGCCGATGGACGGCATTGTTATCGCCGTGGTCACGCAGCAGGGACAAACGGTCAACTCCAGCCAAAGTGCGCCGACCATCGTCAAGCTGGCGCGGCTGGATATGATGACCATTAAGGCGCAGATCTCCGAAGCCGACATCACCCGCATTTCGCCGGGACAAAAGGCTTACTTCACTATTTTTTCCGATCCGGATAAGCGCTACGACGCCACGCTGCGCACCATCGAGCTGGCACCGGAATCGGTGATGAAAGACGACTCGCTCGCCAGCACCAGCTCCGCTTCCGGCTCCGGCACCTCGAACGCCTCGGTCTATTACAACGCGCTGCTGGACGTGCCAAACCCGGAAAACCGCCTGCGCATCGCCATGACCGCGCAGGTGTCCTTGCTGCTCGGCGACGCGAAGAACACCCTGCTGGTGCCGATCCAGGCGGTGCATAAAATCGATGGCAAAGAGCAGCAGGTGCAGGTGCTGACCCAGGACCAGCGGTTGGAAACGCGCAAAGTGACCACTGGCATCACCAACAATGTCGACATTCAGATCCTCAGCGGCCTGAAAGCCGGTGAAACCGTGGTGCTGTCGCAGCCCGCCGCCAAATCGGCTGAGGATGGCATCTTCCTGTGAACGCGATCATCGAACTAAAAGGCATCAGCCGAACGTACACCAACGGCGGTCAAGCGTTAACGGTGTTGAAAGATATCGATCTGACCATCGCCGCCGGCGAGCTGGTGGCGATCATCGGCGCCTCCGGCTCCGGCAAATCGACGCTGATGAACATCATGGGCTGCCTCGACGTGCCGGATCGCGGCGATTACTACATCAGCGGCCAAAACGCCGCCCACCTGTCGCCGGACGAATTGGCCCGCCTGCGCCGCGAACATATCGGTTTTATCTTCCAGCGCTATCACCTGATGCCCGATCTCAGCGCGCTGGGCAACGTCGAAATCCCGGCCATCTACGCCAACGCCCGGCGCGATCAGCGTCGGCAGCGGGCGGCGCAATTGCTGGCGCGGTTGGGGCTTGAGGGACGCGAAGACCACAAGCCCGGCCAGCTTTCCGGCGGCCAACAGCAGCGCGTCAGCATCGCCCGCTCCCTGATCAACGGCGGTGAGATCATCCTGGCGGACGAACCGACCGGCGCGCTGGACACCCAATCCGGCCAGGAAGTGCTGGCGATCCTGAGCGAACTGAATCAGCGCGGCCACACCGTGGTGATCGTCACCCACGATATGAAAGTGGCGCAACATGCGCAGCGCGTCATCGAACTGCAAGACGGCAAGATCATCGCTGACAGCGGCCGCAAGTCGGCGTCCGGCCCATCGTTGCCGCCGCCGAACCGCAGCCGGCAAAGCGGCTGGCAACGCCTGATCGACCGCACCCGCGAATCGCTGCACATGGCGCTGAAAGCGATGAACGCTCATCGTCTGCGCACCGCGCTGACCATGACCGGCATCATCTTCGGCATCGCCGCCGTGGTCACGGTAGTGGCGCTGGGCGAAGGCGCCAAACAGCGCACGCTGGAAAACCTCAAAGATCTCGGCACTAACGTGGTAAGCATCTATCCGGGCCGCGATTTCTTCGACGACGCCATCGACAGCATCCGCACTCTGGTGCCGGCCGATGCCGACGCGCTGGCGCAGCAAAGCTTCGTCGACAGCGTCAGCCCGGAAGTAGACGCTTCCGACAGCATCCGTTTTCGCAGCAAATCCGCCACCGCCTCGATCACCGGCGTCGGGCGCGACTATTTCCGCGTTAACGGCGTCGAGCTGTTACAAGGCGTGACTTTCCGCGACGATCGTAATGCGCTGCAGGAAGTGATCATCGACGACAATGCGCGCCAGGCGCTGTTCGGCGATTTCGGCGTCGAGCCGCTCGGCCAGATCGTGTTTCTCGGCTCGGTGCCGGCCCGAGTGATCGGTGTGGCGAAAAGCAATCGCAACTACGCGCCCAATCGCATTACTGTTTGGATGCCCTACAGCACGGTGATGTATCGCATGGTAGGCAAACCGACGCTCAGCGGCATCACCGTTCGGCTAAAGGACAATGTCGCCAGCGAATCGGCCGTCACCGCTATCACACAGCTGTTGACCCAACGCCATGGCGTAAAAGATTTCCGTTTGTACAACTTCGATAAAATCCGAAAGTCCATCGAACGCACGTCAATGACTTTCAGCCTGCTGATCCTGATGGTGGCGTCCATCGCGCTGGTGATCGGCAGCCTGGGCGTGATGAACATCATGCTGGTCTCGGTGACCGAACGCACCCACGAAATCGGCGTGCGCATGGCGGTCGGCGCGCGGCGCAGCGACATCATGCAACAGTTCATGATAGAGGCGGTGCTGGTCTGTCTGATCGGCGGCGCTTTGGGCATCGCGCTGTCGTTCGCCGCCGGGTCGCTGTTCACCTCGCTGGCGGGCGGCATGTTCACCGCCATCTATTCCTGGCAAGCCGCCGCCACGGCATTTTTCTGTTCAACCTTAATCGGCATGATCTTCGGTTATCTCCCCGCCCGCAAAGCGGCAAGGATGGATCCGGTCGTTTCATTGGCCAGCGAGTAACCCATGAAAATTTTATCTCCCCTGGCGTTAAGCCTCGCCGCCCTGCTCACCGCCGGCTGCGGCAATGCCCTGAAAAGCGACTACCGGGCGCCGCAGGTCAACTATCCTGCGGGGTGGCAATACGCTGCCGACAACGCCGCGCCGACGCCGTTCGACTGGCGCGATTTCCACGATCCCGAGCTCGATCGTTGGCTGCAACAGGTGATGGCGAGCAATAACGATCTGGCCGCCGCCGTGCTGCGCGTTTACCGCGCGCGGCTCGAGGCGGAACGCGTCGGCATCAGCACCGCGCCCGGCGTCAGCGCCTCATTAGGCAGCGGCATTAATCGCCCGCTGTCCGAGTCCTCCGCGTGGAATAAAACCAGCAACGCGTCGCTCACCACCAGCTATGAGGTCGATCTGTGGGGCAAGCTGGCGCGCCAGCGCGACGCGGCCGAGTGGAGCAGCCAGGCTTCCGTGCAGGATCTGCAGGCGGCGCGCCTGAAGCTGTTGGCCGATGCCGCCACCAACTACTGGCGCATCGGTTTTCTCAATCAACAAATCAGCGTCAGCCAGGCGAGCATCGCCTATGCCAAAACGACGCTGCGGCTGGCCAACGCCCGTTATCAGGCCGGCAGCATCTCGGCGCTGGACGTAGTGAATGCGGAACAAAACTTGCTGACTCAGGAACGCAGCCTGGTGGCGTTACAACACGATCGTCAACAGGCGCTGAACGAACAGGCGGTGCTGCTGGGCGCGCCATCAGGCCAGGCCACCATCGCACCCGCGCGCCTGCCGACGACGGCGATGCCGCAGATCAACACCGGCATTCCCGCCAGCGTCCTGAGCCGTCGCCCGGATCTCAGCGCTCAAGAGCTGCGGTTGCGCGCCGCCCTGGCCAACGTCGATGAAAAACGTCTGCAATACTATCCCGCGTTCAGCCTGACCGGTTCACTGGGCGCCAGCAGCAGCGCGCTACTGGAATTCCTGCGCAACCCGACGGGCAGCCTCGGCGCCGGCCTGACGCTGCCGTTCCTGCAGTGGCGGCAAATGGGCGTGGAGATCAAGATCGCCCGCAACGACTATGAACAGCAAGTTCTGGCCTTCAAGCAGGCGCTGTACAGAGCGATGGGCGATGTGAACAACGCGCTGTCACTGCGCACGCAGCTGCTGGCGCAGGAGACGCAGTTGCGCGCCTCACTGGCGTTGGCGCGTAAATCGGAGCGGTTGAACGAGGTGCGTTATCGACAGGGCGCCGTCACCATTACCGACTGGCTGAACGCTCAGGAACAACGCCGTCAGGCGGAACTGGCGGTGGATGAAAACCGTTTCGCGCAGTACCAGAATCTGGCGAAAATCTATCTCGAATTCGGCGGTTCATCGGCGCCGTAATCTCAGCGGCCTGGCCACCCGGCCAGGCGCTTTTTTAGCGGCGAACACATCAATTTTTCCTTTGTTATCTCCCGTATTCTCTATACTGGAAACACCATCAATCAGCCGAAAAATCGCCAGATCGCACAATTATCAGACCATTCTCGCACCAAATCGGTGCAAACACTTAAGTTAAGCTGCTGGATTTGATCGCCGCAAGATATAACGTTAAGCTATAGATGCAAAATAATTAGTCACCTAAATGACATAACATCGGCATGAGCGACGCTATTTTGTGATCCACATCTCAACTTAAATGTGGATAATGAATCGTCTTGAACCGCGATTCGATTAGCCGACTTGATAACTCGAAAACAACAGTGAACGGAGATTACGCTTTCACGAACAACGAATAATTCATTAAGGGATGATTATATGAAGTTAAGAAAAAAACGACATAAACCGATGCACATTAACGACATCACCATCATCGATGACAGCAAACTCAAGAAGGCCATTACCGCCGCGGCCCTCGGCAACGCAATGGAGTGGTTCGACTTCGGCGTATACGGCTTTGTCGCCTATGCGCTTGGCCAGGTCTTCTTCCCCGGCGCCTCTCCCGGCGTACAAATGATCGCCGCGCTGGCGACCTTCTCCGTCCCCTTCCTGGTGCGTCCGCTCGGCGGTCTGTTCTTCGGCGCCATGGGCGACAAGTTCGGCCGTCAAAAAGTGCTCTCGGTCACCATTATCATCATGGCGGTCAGCACCTTCTGTATCGGCCTGATCCCGTCCTATGCGTCGATCGGCATCTGGGCGCCGATCCTGCTGCTGCTGGCCAAACTGGCGCAAGGCTTCTCCGTCGGCGGTGAATATTCCGGTGCGGCGATCTTCGTCGCCGAATACTCACCGGACCGCAAACGCGGCTTTATGGGCAGCTGGCTGGACTTCGGCTCCATCGCCGGCTTTGTGATGGGCGCAGGCGTAGTGGTGCTGATCTCCAGCATCGTCGGCGAAGCCAACTTCCTCGACTGGGGCTGGCGTATCCCGTTCTTCATCGCCGCGCCGCTGGGCCTGATCGGTCTCTACCTGCGCCATGCGCTGGAAGAAACCCCGGCGTTCCAGCAGCACGTGGACAAGATGGAGAAAGAGGATCGCAACGCCATCGAGAATCCGCCAAAGACCTCGTTCAAAGAGATCGCGGCCAAGCACTGGAAAAGTTTACTGGTGTGCGTCGGTATCGTGATTTCCACCAACGTGACCTATTACATGCTGCTGACTTACATGCCGAGCTACCTGTCGCATAACCTGCACTACTCGGAAGATCACGGCGTTCTGATCATCATCGCCATCATGATCGGCATGCTGTTCGTGCAGCCGGTGATCGGCCTGACCAGTGACCGCATCGGCCGTAAGCCGTTTATCATCGGCGGCAGCATCGGCCTGTTGGCGTTGGCGATCCCGTGCTTCATTCTGATCAACAGCAACGTCATCGGCCTGATTTTCGTCGGCCTGTTGGTGCTGGCGGTACTGCTCAACTCCTTCACCGGGGTGATGGCCTCCATCCTGCCGGCGATGTTCCCGACGCACATTCGCTACAGCGCGCTGGCGATTTCGTTCAACATTTCGGTACTGATCGCCGGTGCGACGCCGACCGTTGCCGCCTGGCTGGTGGAAGCAACCGGCAACCTGTACATGCCGGCCTACTACCTGATGGTTGTTGCGGTGATCGGTCTTATCACCGGTCTGTACATGAAAGAAACCGCCAACAAGCCGCTACGCGGCGCGACGCCGGCCGCCTCTGACCGCTCCGAGGCAAAAGAGCTGCTGCAGGAAACCTACGACAACATCGAACAGAAAGTCGAGGACATCAACGCGCAGATCGCCGAACTGGAAAAGAAAAAACAGATCCTGATCGACCAGCACCCCAAACTGGACTGATTCGCTCTGACAAGCAAAAACCACCCGCCCGGGTGGTTTTTTTTGCCTGGCGTGCACAGAGTGGTAACTTGACCCGGCGGATGCCGAAGGAGAGATGAATGAATCAGTTTCAGGAGATGACGACCTATATCGCCGTGGTCGAGGCCGCCAACATCAGCGCCGCCGCCCGCCGCTTGGGCACCACCAAGTCGGTGGTCAGCAGACGCATCCAGCAGTTGGAGACGCGCCTTGGGACTGTGCTGTTCGAACGCGGGAAAACGCTTGGGCTGACCGACGCCGGCCACCTGTTCTATCAGCGCGCCGTTCTCATATTAAGCGAAGTGAGCGATGCCGAAGAGTCGGTGCGAACACTGCACGGCCAACTGCAGGGCCCACTGCGGTTAACCGCGCCGATGGCGTTCAGCATCCGCTATCTGGCGCCGCTGTTATCCGCCTTTATGGAACAATACCCGAACCTCAATCTGGACGTGGAGTACAGCGATCGCCTGGCCAATCTGAATCAGGAAAATTTCGACGTCGCCATCCGTATCGGCGCCTTGGCGGATTCCGACCTGATCGCGCAGCGCATCTGCGCCAACCGTCACTTGATTTGCGCCAGCCCAGCCTATCTTGCGCGTCAAGGCACGCCGACGCACCCGCAACACCTGCAACAGCATCAGGGGTTGCTGTATATTCACCGCGAGCCGACCGGCATGCTGCAACTCCCCATCGAAGGCGAGATCCGATCGTTTCGTATCGGCAAACGCCTGCGCACCGATAATGCTTTTCACCTGCTGGCGGCGGCGAAAGCCGGTTTGGGCCTCGCCATCCTGCCCGCATTTATCGCCGCCGACGCGATACGCGCAGGGGAACTGCGCATTGTGCTGGCCGCCTATTCACCCGACGGCGGCGACATTTCCGCCGTCTATCGCCGTTCAAAACGCGCATCCCCCAAGATCAAGGCGCTGGTGGACTTTCTGAGTGAGCACATTGGCCCTACGCCCAGTTGGGAAACCGCGCTGTCCCCTTTCCTGACGTCAACCTGAAAGGTTCGCAGAACGCGAACAGCAGGTTCGAATTTCGCCCGCTTGTCGCTTTTATCTCCGGGTTTTAGTCTGCAGAACACACCTTCCGCCCGCTCTGGAGACTACGCCATGAAAGACCTGTCACGCCGTCAGCTGATATCCCAAACGCTGGCCGTTTCAGCCGCCGCCACGCTCAGCGCTTGCGCATCAAGTTCCGCGTCGGCGGCGCAAACACAACCGGCCCAACGCGCCAGCGAGCCATCCACCTTCGACGTGATCATCGTCGGCGGCGGTTCCGCCGGCGCGGTGATGGCGGCTCGCCTCAGCGAAAACCCAACGCGCCGGGTCCTGCTGATAGAGGCCGGACACAGTTACGCGCCCTACGATTATCCGCGCCTCATCGCGAACAGCGACGTGCTCGGCGCCAATGGCGACCCGGAATTCGAATGGGGATACCGGACAGAACCCGGCTATGTCAGCCACGCGATCGGCGCCATCCGCGGTAAAGTCCTGGGTGGCAGTTCAGGCGTCAACGGCGCCGTGGCGATCCGCGCCCGCCCGGAAGATTTCAAACGCTGGGATCTGCCGGGATGGCGCTATCAGGATCTGCTGCCCTCCTTCAAAAAACTGGAGACTCGTCATGGCCTGCACGACCGCGCAATCCATGGCGATAGCGGTCCTTTCCCCGTCGTGCAACTCACATTGGATGACATCACGCCAATGCAACGCGCTTTCGTCGCCGCCACGCGCGCCAACGGCTATGACGCCATCGACGATTTTGACGGCCCTTCAGCGAATGGCGTCGGCCCCTACCCGATGAATATCGTCAACGGTGTGCGCGTTAACACCGGCATGGCCTATCTGGATGAGAAAACGCGCGCCAGAGACAATCTCATCCTGCGTGCCGATACGCTGGTCGACCGCGTGATATTTGACGGGCAGCGCGCGATCGGCGTTCGCCTGGCCAGTGGCGAAGAAATCCATGCCGCTGAAGTGATCCTGAGCGCCGGAACCTACGGCAGCGCCGCCGTTTTGATGCGATCCGGCATTGCGCCTGCGCAACAGTCGAAGCGTCTGGGGATCCCCGTCGTCGCCGATTTGCCCGTCGGTGAAAACCTGGTCGATCACCCCTTTTATTACAATGCCTACGCAGCCCGCCCCGACGTCATCGGCAGCCAATCGCCGGTTATCGGCGCCAAGCTGTGGACCCGCAGCAGCCGGGCGGAACCGGGGGAGCTCGATCTGCACATTACCGCGACGCATCTGTTCCCACATGACCAAAGCCCCACCGGCGTCGGTTTTGTCCTGGCGGTGGCGCTGACCCGGCCGCAATCCACCGGACGCATCTGGCTGGAAAGCCGCGATCCAATGGCAGCCCCTCACATTGACCTTAACTTCCTGGCGCAAGAGAGCGACCGTGTTCGCTTGCTGGAGGGGGTTAAACTGGCGCGAAAAATAGGGCAAACCGCCCCGCTGTCTACGCTTATCCACAGCGAGCTTGCGCCCGCCGCAGACAGCGACGAGGCCATTCTGGCCTCGATGACGGCGACGTTGGATACCTATCATCACCCGACCTCCTCCGCGCCGATGGGGAATGCCGGCGACCCGAAGGCGGTCGTTGACCTTCAGGGCCGCGTGCACGGCGTGCACGGGCTTCGGGTTGTCGACGCCTCCATTTTCCCCGACGTGCCCTCCGTCGCCACTAATGTGACGACGATCGCCACCGCCGAGCATATCGCCCGCCACTATGCCTGACCGTTTGGCGGCAAGATAGGCTGTTGAAACCCGGCCGGTCATCCTGATGGCCGGCCTTCGCCATTCCGCAGCGGCGCGCTCTTCAACATCGGCGATCTCAGCCTTACCATTTCGCGTCTGTTTCACTGGTTCGAAAGCCAGCGTGGATAACCTGGATTCGCGATAACGCAGGCGGCGAGCAAACATCGGCTATGATTGATAGACGTTACGTCATTTTCCGAGACTGTCGCTCGCGATAAAGAGGACCGCATCATGACCGACTATGTGTTCTACAATCAGATCCTGACCCGACTGGCCGCCAATCATCCCGGCACGCTGGATGAGAAAACTTACGAACTGTGGAAGCAGGACGCCACCAGCCCGCACGCCTTCGCGGATCCCTTCGCCTATCTCAAAACCAAGGGGCTGATACAGGCCTACGTGATGAGCGACATCGACGAGAACAACTATGATATCGATCCGCACCAAACGCGGATCACCGCCGCCGGTCTCGACTTCATCCGCAGCGGCGGGTTCAAATAAGACGCAAAAACCGCCCAACGGCGGTTTTTTTACCCTAAAAAGCGTCCGGACCATTTCAGGCGGGGAAAGGCCGATAAAAAATACGCAGCACTTCACTGTCGCCCTGGCGTAGAAAACCGCCTTCCGGCTGCCAGCGCAGATCGCGCGCCAGATTGAGATTTTCCCAGCCGACCGCGCCTCCCACGCCGATGCAAAGATTTTTATTGCCTGCGGCAAATCCCGCGCCGGTGCCGATCATGGCATGCAGCAATCGGGGCGAGGCCGCGTCGCGCATGGAGAATATCCCGATAAAACATCCCTGCGGGGCGCGCAGCATATCCGCCATGGTGCGGATCTCGGTATCGTCGGGGCTGACGAAATGTTTGTACTGCTTATCGAACACCGTCAGCCACAGCTGCTTGTATTTCGCCTTACTGAGCGCGCCGGAACGGTGGGCGCACAGCACCACCGCATCCCAACACATCTCCCCGCTGAGCGAAAGATACTCTTCCGTATTCTCCTGCGGCTTATCGGCATAATGCCGCGCAAATTCAGCGGCATTCAGATGCGGCGGCACGGCCTGTTTGGCGACGTCACTCTTGTAGCGCTTGAAATTCAACCAATGCATGGGAAGTCTCCTCTTCACCCGATAGATTAATAAATCCGCAGCCGTGAATGAGACGAGCCATCAAATCCAGCGCGTCGTCGGCAACGGCGGTGTCGTCGTCGTTCAGCCCCTGTTCCACCGCCCGCTCAATGGCGCTCATCACCGACGTCGCGCTGGTTTCTTCCCCTTGCGCTACCACGTCCAATACGGCTCTGCCGATCGCCAGACAAAGCTCATGATCAAACTCAACCTCTTTATACGGCTGCATACTCACCCCGATAAATTTTTACCCAAGAATACTAGACCACAATGACGCATCGCGCCTGCGGCCGTATCGCGGCGATCGGTGCAGCCGACAGAGAAATGCATCAGGCCCCGGATGGAAGAACCGGGGCCTGATAAATGGCAGGTTATTGTGGCGGCTGTTCGGTAGAGCGAATGATAAAGCAAGTGGCGGTTGCCGAAGCCAGCAATTTTCCTTCCGCCGTTTTGAGCGTGCCTTCCGCGAAAGCGACGTTTTTCGACGCATAGACCAGACGCCCCTCGGCGATCAGATCAATCTCCTTCGGTACCGGGCGCAACATTTTCACCTGCAGATCGACGGTGCCATAACCCGTCCCTGCGCCCAGCGTACTGTGCACCGCGCAACCGGTCACCGAGTCCAAAACCGTGGCGGCGAAGCCGCCATGAACGCCGCCCAGCGGGTTAAGATGGCGTTCGTCGGCCCGCGCCACGATGCGGATATATCCCTCTTCAACCGCGGCCGGTTTCATGGGCACCGTTTCAGCGATCGAAGCCGGTGGAATTTTGCCGGCCATCGCTGCCTGTAATAACGCCAGCCCCGTCATTTTTGTCGGATCCATAACTCTCTCCTCTGGTGGTAAATCCGTCATATAGGAGAGGTCTGACCTCTTGGCTTGCTTTTTCGTGCTGATGCCGCTTTCCGCCCGCTCTCTATGTTCTTTGAATGTGACCGACATCACTCTTTAAGGTTAATAACCACAATTTATTAATGCCTTTAGATTTAAAACAACTTTCTGCTGTAAACGCCGCCGGAAACTGAACGTAGTTAAGTTCAACATTATTAAGGCGTATCTATCATGGATTTCTTTCTGCAATTAGCGGTTATATTGGCATGCCTGCTGTATGGGGCGCGTAAAGGCGGCATTGCGCTGGGGTTGCTGGGCGGTATCGGTTTGATGATTCTGGTGTTCGGCTTTCACCTGCAGCCCGGCAAACCGCCGGTAGACGTGATGCTGGTGATCATCGCGGTGGTGGCGGCCTCCGCCACCCTGCAGGCCTCAGGCGGGTTGGACGTCATGCTCCAGATCGCCGAGCGGATGCTGCGGCGCAACCCGCGATATGTCTCGATCATCGCGCCGTTCGTCACCTGCATTCTCACTATTCTGTGCGGCACCGGCCATGTGGTGTACACCATCTTGCCGATCATCTATGACGTGGCGATCAAAAATAACATCCGCCCGGAACGGCCGATGGCAGCCAGCTCGATCGGCGCGCAGATGGGCATTATCGCCAGCCCGGTCTCGGTGGCTGTCGTTTCACTGGTGGCGATGCTCAGCAGCTACACCTTCAATGGCCGCCATCTGGAATTCCTCGATCTGCTGTCGATCACCATTCCTTCCACCCTGTGCGGCATTCTGGCGATCGGTATCTTCAGTTGGTTCCGCGGCAAAGACCTGGACAAAGATCCCGAGTTTCAGAAATTCATCTCGGTGCCGGAGAACCATCGCTACGTCTATGGCGACGCCGCCACCCTGCTGGACCGGGTATTGCCACGCAGCAACTGGATCGCCATGTGGATTTTCCTCGCCACGATCGCCCTGGTGGCGGTGCTGGGGGCTTTTTCCGACCTGCGGCCCAGCTTCGGTGGCAAGCCACTTTCCATGGTTCTGGTGATCCAGATGTGCATGCTGATGGCCGGGGCGCTGATCGTCATCATTACCCGCACCAACCCGGCGTCTATCTCTAAAAACGAGGTGTTCCGTTCCGGCATGATTGCCATCGTGGCGGTGTATGGCGTCGCCTGGATGGCGGAAACCATGTTCGGCGCGCACCTGACGCAGATAGAAGCCACGCTGGGCGTGCTGGTGAAAGAGTACCCCTGGGCCTATGCGCTGATCCTGCTGCTGGTGTCGAAATTCGTCAATTCGCAGGCCGCCGCGCTGGCGGCGCTGGTGCCGGTGGCGCTGGCGATCGGCGTCAACCCGGCCTATATCGTCGCTTCGGCGCCGGCCTGCTACGGTTATTATATTTTACCGACCTACCCCAGCGATTTGGCGGCAATTCAGTTCGACCGCTCCGGCACCACCCGCATCGGCCGCTTCGTGATCAATCACAGCTTCATTCTACCGGGCCTGATCGGCGTCAGCGTCTCCTGCGTCTTCGGCTGGATCCTCGCCGCGGCGTTCGGTTTCTTATGATCTGTAGTGTGGAGCCCTGCGGGGCTCCCTGCAGGCAGGGTGGCGGCATGACAAGAAAGGAAAAAAATGCAGGCGTAATGCGAATTTCAGACACAAAAAAACCGCCTCTCGGCGGTCTACGACATTACTACTTATTGCTTTGATTATTCGGTATTTTCGTTCCCTGGTACCCGGGGCGGGACTTGAACCCGCACAGCCATAAGCCGAGGGATTTTAAATCCCTTGTGTCTACCGATTTCACCACCCGGGCTCGGGAAAGTTGGAGGCGCGTTCCGGAGTCGAACCGGACTGGACGGATTTGCAATCCGCTACATAACCGCTTTGTTAACGCGCCTTTATTCTGTTTTGCCTTTTCAGGCCAAAGCCGGTGAATCACCCACTTCGTTTTGTTCTTCGGGATTGCGATGATAAAATCGCTTATCCTAATCATCTGATTCTTAAGTAATTTATTTCGTTACTGCCGAATCGATGGACTGCATTATGGACTAAACCCCCCACCTTGGCAACCCCCCGAAATAGCAAAAAGTTCTCTAACGCTTTCAACTGCTTATTTTGTGGGCGCACTGTTCACAATGCCAACGAAAAGGCAAGCGCAATGTTGATATTATATGCATCGGCTCAGAAATTCATGGGCAAAACGGTTCTTTTTCTCGACAGGAATAGCTCTCCCCGGCTTTTCGCTTGCTTATGGCGAAGGGCTATCGTGCAAAACCTCATCGGTCGGGGCATCACGCAATCTTCGACGCCACCATAAAAACCCGGCGAACATTCCCGGTAAGACCGCGATCGCGCCAAAAATACGCTGATCGGCATTCAGCAAACCGGGAGCAATGGCGGAAACCACCGCACACAACAGCAGAAACCACCGCAATTGGCGAATGCCTGAATGGGCGATACCGGCAATAGCCCCCGCCAAACATGCCGGCAAAAAACCGAGCGCATAAGAAAAAATGCCGATAAACCCCGCCATGCCCAGCAAGTCGCCGGCATCGAGAAGACTTATTCCCACCCACTCACCGCTGCCGAACGCCATCAGCAGAAACATGAGCACGCCCCCCAACGGCGGGGCGACCAGGCCGAAGAACAGCGCACATCCCGCCGCCGTTCTTATCAGATGCTTTAAAGCACCAGATTCCATACATCCTCCTATGCCCGGTTTCAAAAGACCGACCTACAGCTTCACTTTGCCGATAACCCAGCGATTTGACGAGGCGACAGCGATGCATGGCTGTGCCTGAGTGCTCAGATGGCGTCATACGCCGCATTATTTTCTTCTTGCATGGCGAACCGCCGGACGTATCAAATTATTGTTTCACCGTTTAACGGCTGCATCCAACAGTATGACAACGACAGGAAAGATACGTGAGAAGAGTCAATAATCGATATGGGAAGATGAAGAAAGGTTTCGCCGAATGGCGCAGAAGCAGAAAACGAAAAAGGGGCCGAAGCCCCTTTTCCTTACCTGCCGAATCACGGGGGATTCAACAGGCTAATATTTGGAGCGGGAAACGAGGCTCGAACTCGCGACCTCAACCTTGGCAAGGTTGCGCTCTACCAACTGAGCTATTCCCGCATTACCAGAACTGACTGATTTCTTTGCTATCTTTTGCAATTCATCGTTGTCGTCTGATGCGATGCATTCTACTTACCTGACGTGATGAGTCAATAAAATTGTTGGCCCTCCACGATCGTTTGCCGCTTTTTGCAGCGTATCGATCACTGTTCCAGCAAATCGTTACGCGCCGCGTTCAAATATTGGAACATCGACCAGAAAGTCAGCACCGCCGCAATATACAGCAAGCCGATCGCCACATATTCCACAGAGCGATCCGGGCGCCACAGCAAGCCCACCAGCGACATCATCTGCGCCATGGTCTTCACTTTGCCGATCCAGGACACCGCCACGCTGCTGCGTTTGCCAATTTCCGCCATCCACTCGCGCAGCGACGAAATGATGATTTCGCGGGCGATCATGGTGGCCGCCGGCAGCGTGATCCACCAGCTGTGGTAGTGCTCCGCCACCAGCACCAGCGCTACCGCCACCATCACTTTGTCCGCGACCGGATCCAAAAACGCCCCGAAGCGCGTCGTTTGTTTCCAGCGGCGCGCCAGGAAACCGTCAAACCAGTCGGTGACAGCGGCAAACACAAAGATAACGGCGCAAACCATCGGAGCCCAGCTGAACGGCAGGTAAAACGCCAGCACAAAGAATGGGATCAGAACTACGCGAAACAGGGTAAGCCAAGTCGGTATATTCAATTGCATAATGCTACGGTAACTATCTGGCTAAAGTGGAAATTAAGAGTATGTTGCTACATTGCCCTCAGTGTTTCAATGCATTGTAGATCTTTTCTGCCAATGCTTGTGAAATACCCGGCACTTTTGCAATTTCCTCCACGCTGGCGTTCAACAAAGGTTGCAGTCCGCCCATATACTTCAACAGCACCTGGCGCCGTTTCGGCCCTACGCCCTCAATCAGTTCCAGTGCGCTGGTATTTCTGACTTTCGCCCTTCTTTGCCGGTGACCGGTAATCGCATGATTATGTGAATCATCGCGGATGTGTTGGATCACATGCAGCGCCGGCGAATCCGGTGGCAACGAAATCCCTTCGCCTTCCGGCACGAAGAACAACGTTTCTAACCCGGCCTTGCGATCGGCGCCTTTGGCGATGCCGATCAGCAACGGTTTATTCTTGTCCCAGGTGACGTTCAGCGAGTTGAACACGTCGATCGCCATGCCGAGCTGCCCTTTGCCGCCGTCGATGAAAATGACATCCGGGATTTTTTTCTCTTCCAGCGCTTTGCCGTAACGGCGTTTCAGCACCTGCGTCATCGCCGCGTAGTCATCGCCGGGGGTGATGCCGCTAATATTGTAGCGCCGATATTCCGAACGCACCGGGCCGTTTCCGTCGAACACCACGCACGAAGCTACGGTCTGTTCGCCCATGGTATGGCTGATATCGAAGCACTCCATACGATTGATTTCCGCCAGATTCAGCACCTTGGCCAATTCCGCCAGCCGCTGATGGATCGTCGACTGTTGCGAAAGCTTGGTGGTCAACGCCGTTGCCGCGTTGGTGCGGGCCAGCTTCAGATAACGGGCGCGGTCGCCGCGCGGCTTACTTTGAATTTGGATCTTGCGCCCCGCCAACTCGGAGAGCGATTCTGCGAGCAGGTCCTTTTCCGGCAAGCTGAAATCCAACAGGATCTCGCCGGGCAGCGTGCGCGCCTGGCTGCCCTGCAGGTAAAACTGGCCGACGAAAGTCTGCACCACTTCGCTCATATCCGTACCGCCCGGCACCTTAGGGAAATAGCTGCGGCTGCCCAACACCTTGCCCTGACGGATGAACAGCACGTGCAGGCATGCCATACCGGCGTCGAACGCCACGCCGATGACATCCAGATCGTCACTGTCGCCCGAGACGAACTGCCGCTCGGTAACACGGCGCACGGCCTGAATTTGATCGCGTATGCGCGCCGCCTCTTCGAAATTGAGCAGCTTGCTGGCTTCTTCCATGCGGGCAATCAGCTGGTGCAACACCTGTTGATCTTTGCCCGAAAGAAACAGCCGCACATAGTCCACCTGTTGCCGGTACTCTTCTTCACTCACCAGGCCGGCGACGCAAGGGCCCAGGCAGCGGCCGATCTGATACTGCAGACACGGGCGCGAACGGTTGCGATACACGCTGTTTTCGCACTGGCGGATCGGGAACAGCTTCTGCAGCAGCGCCAGCGTTTCGCGCACGGCGTAAGAGTTGGGAAAAGGACCGAAATATTCGCCCTTGGCGTGTTTGGCGCCGCGATGCACCGCTAAACGGGGATGGGTATCGGCGCTGAGAAAAATCAGCGGATAAGATTTATCGTCTCGCAAAAGAACATTATATCGCGGTTGGTACAATTTAATGTAGTTATGTTCCAACAACAGCGCTTCTGTTTCGGTATGGGTAACCGTTACGTCTATTTGCGCGATATTTTTAACCAGCGTTTCGGTTTTACGGCTGCTGACCTGCTGCCGAAAATAGCTGGCGAGACGTTTTTTCAGGTCTTTGGCTTTACCGACGTAGATCACCGTGCCAGTGGCGTCATACATACGATAGACGCCAGGTTGGCTGGTGACGGTACTCAGGAAAGCTTTGGCATCAAAACGGTCATTCACTGCTTAACAACGTCTCCGCATTGAACAATCCATGTCGGATGGCCAGGTGGGTCAGTTCGACGTCGCCGCTGATATTCAATTTGCTGAACATACGGTAACGGTAACTGTTCACCGTTTTCGGGCTGAGACTCAGTTGCTCCGAGATCTCATTCACTTTTTTGCCTTTGGTGATCATCAACATGATCTGCAGCTCGCGCTCAGACAGGCAGCTGAACGGCGTTTCGGCCTGCGGCTCCAGCTGGCTCAGAGCCATTTGCTGGGCGATGTCAGACGCGATGTAGCGCTGCCCCGCATGCACGGAACGCAAGGCGTTAATCACTTCCTGCGGCGCGGCGCCCTTGCTCAGGTAGCCGGCGGCACCCGCCTGCATCACCTTCGCGGGCAAGGGATTTTCGGTATGGATAGTCAGCATGATGACTTTGACGTCGGGTGCATAACGCACAATCTTGCGCGTGGCTTCCAGCCCGCCAATGCCCGGCATATTCATGTCCATCAGCACGATATCGACAGCGTTGCCACGGCACCATTTTACGGCGTCTTCACCGCACTGGGCCTCACCGACAACTTTTATACCTTTGATATCTTCAAGAATGCGTCGTATCCCTGCGCGCACCAGTTCGTGGTCATCAACAAGAAGAACGCTAATCAAGGAAAATTCTCCAAAAAAAGGGAGTAACGCAATCAGCCTCTGTTTTCGCCAGAGATATTACTTGTTTTTCAGACAAGAATGAACACAGATTAATACATACTTCCGAATAACTTTGCGGAGCATAGCTGATTTTTCAATTTTAGCCGTCTATGCCGCCGATAAATCGTCACGTCGGAAAAGATCGAGCGACGAAAATAATTTCGTCGCGCTGCGTCAGACACAGGATAGCGCGACAATCATGCCGCGAGGGAGAAATCTGTGTAAGCAATCACGACATGAATAATATTAACACGGCTGTTGGCTGTTTGTAATCATTTGATATTTAAAGCCGCGGCCAACGCGAGCCTGACAGCCAGCGTACAAAACTATTATTACCGACCAACGCCGGCAAAATCAGTGCCACCCGCCCCTAATAATTATAATAACCCCGATTGTTCAACAATAACGAGCCGGGCAAATACTTGTTAACCGCCTCGAAATAACTGGCCGACAATGGATGACCCGGACGTGCAATGAGCAAACTTCACCCACCAGCGCCGCCAGAGCAAGCCCGGTGCAGATGGCTGACGCATGCTATGCTATACTCCGCGCCCAGTTAAATTCGCCGCCGTGCGTGGGCAACTTGCCTATAGTCCGCGCGCGGTGCGCTAAAGCAGCTTGTATCAGGCTACGGCCTCAAAAATCAGGAGAGAAAATGAGCAACGTTGATTTCACTACGTCTGCAAACCCGGAGATCTTGGCGACCGAGGTTGCCTGCCTCAAAGCCACGCTGACGCTGATCCTGAAGTCGATCGGCCAGGCCGATGCCGGGAAAGTCATCATCAACATGGAACGTTTCATCGCCCAGATTGAAGATCCGACTCAGGCGGAAATCTTCAAGAACAGCATTCAGCAAATCAAGCACGCTTACCGCCAGTAAACGTTGCCGCTCAGACCCGCGATTCATGCGGGTCTGTTTTTCCCCGCACTACGCAATACGCCATTGATTCTGCTCAGGCTTTCGGGCAGTGTGTTGGCTTTCCCCCGACACCCGAGACCGTTATGGGCATCCTTGTCAAAGCGCTGATAGGCGCGCTGGTCGTGGTTCTGATCGGCCTGCTGGCCAAAACGCGCAACTATTATATCGCCGGTTTAGTCCCGCTCTTCCCCACTTTCGCTTTGATTGCGCATTATGTTGTCGGCAGCGAACGTTCAATAGCGGCGCTGAAAACGACGCTGATTTTCGGCATGTGGGCGGTGTTGCCCTATCTGGTGTATTTGATTTCGCTGTATTTCCTGATTAACAGTCTGCGGCTGTCGTTAGCGCTGGGTGCGGCGGTACTGTGCTGGATTGCGGCGGCGTGGCTATTAATTACACTGTGGGGATGGTGGCAAGGGCGTTAACGCCCTTGCCTGGGCGGTTACGGCCGCCCAGCCTGCAAAACGAAGCCTCGCTGCCGATCGCCGGCGATCCGCAGATAGCGGCTTTCACCGGCGCGCAGCGTCATCGGCACGCTGCCGCTGGTATCTCGCCAAATACACAGAGAGTTCTCTATCATATCTTGCCCGATGCTCACCGAAGTATTGCCCGGCGGCACGCGAAACTCCGCTTTTTCTTTCGCGCCCAGCGAAGCGGCGAACTCCCCATTCACATAAACGCCGGTGCGGCAGCTACCCGCCAGCATTCCACTGTCGCGCACCACCACCACCGTGGCGTATGGCGTATCCGGGATATTCTGATAAAGCATCAGACGGCTTGGGGGCGGTAATTCAGCCTGTTGCGGTGGTACGGCTTGGGTCGCACATCCCGTCAACAGTGCAGAGGCGAACAACAACGCGGCGTAATGCTTCATCCTTGGCTCCTGAAAAAAATAATGCTTATCGTAACAAGAGAATAGCTGCTGTCAGTAGCCTTCATGTCGCAAAGACGAAAAAATCGGATAACTTCCCACTCATCGCCCAGCGCGTCTTTCCGGATAAGAAGATTCTGCATTAAAGACCTTGAAATAAAGGCGATTTTTACAAATTTAAAACTTTACCATGCCGCGTTGGATATCTGCCGCAAACGCATCACTGACATAGCTGAAGCCATCCGGCGTGACGTAAACCCGGGTATGACCGGTCTCTGACAGCACCGCCACCATATATCCCAGACTGAGCATTTCATGCGAAGGAACATTCATCGGCGTTAGAAATCCGCGTCCGCGGCACCACTGATAAAAGCGAGTTCGCCCATATCCCAACACGGTGCCAACATCGGAAAGGTGCTTAAAATTATCATAATCCCCTGATGGTGAAGGCAAACCGCCATGGCTTTCAGGCGTTTTCTTTATCCCAGACAAAATAAACTCCTTTTTTGAACCTGTCGCTAACGGTTATCCCTCATCTGAGCTGAATTTAAAAAATCCAAATTTAAAATGCAAATGAATTCCCTGTAACTAAAAAGTATTTAATGGAAGAATTCCGAAAATAAAGGCACAATAAAAAAACAGAAATAAAAAAATAGAGCATTAATACCGTGCATTAAAACTTGGCCATGGGTAAATATCTTAATTCAAAATTCCATTTAAACAGGATAAGAAAATACTTAGCTTGCATACTGTTCTTCCCTCTCATAACGCTGAGATAATGACCAGGCCATGCAGCAAAAAGAGAAAAGATATAAAATCGCTCTGCCCACACACTCTCATCGTCAGATCTGCCCCTTGTAAGCCTCTCCCCTATCGCCGACGGCGCATTTCAGGGTGCCGTTGCCTCAATCACACCTAAACAATAACCATTATCATTTCCAATTGTGTCGTCAGTTGATTACACTTTTTCGCATCGCTGGTTGGGAAGATTCCTAGTCAGTGATCACCAGGATAGAGGAAGAGTTAGGGACACCATGAAGAATTACCGTTGTTTGATTGTTTTGCCGTTATTGATGATGACTGCCTGTACCCAATGGGAAAGACCCGGCGCAGTTGAGAGCACCCGAAATGCCGAATATGCCGAATGCCGCAGTCGGGGCTACGATCGCTTCCCGCCAGACGTCGTGCGGGACGTAGAATTCAGCTACGAAAACAAATACATCCCTTGCGAGAAGAATAAGAAAGATTGTCCATCGGGATATCGCTATGACAAAGAGCCGTCGATCAAAACGGTACAGACCGATCGCAATCAGTCAGCCCGAAACGCCACCATCGAGGCTTGTATGTACGGCAAGGGCTGGCGAGAGAAAACCTACTATTGGCCGCAGTGGTGATGCAGCGAAATCGATTTGGACTGAAACGCCACTGCCGCGATGCCCCATCAATTATCGTCGTCGCTGCAATGCCTTCCCAGAGCAACCAGCGTTTCCGTCCGCACCGGCGTTAAAGGGACGCGTGGCGGCGGCAAAGGCCACCCCAACAGGTGCCGCGCCGCCGTCGCGCAAACCTTGCCCTGACAGGTTCCCATACCACAGCGGCTGCTCAGCTTGGCCGTGTTCCAGTCAGGTTGATGGCATACCTGTTCCAGCGTGACGTCTTCGCAGCGGCACAGCAGCGTCTGCGGTTTGGCCAGATAACTCATGCGTTTATCAAGCGCAAAAGCGGCCGCTGTCGACGTGGCGAAACGCCGCCATCGCCGCCTCTGCACCGTCAGGGATTCGGCTTTTGCCTTTTGTCCTGTGGCGGCATAACCGGCGATGGCGCCGGTGGTGAGCGCCAATTCACTGCCGCCGATACCGGTACACTCCCCGGCGGCATAAATTTGCGCCTGGCTGGTTTGCTGCCAATAATCCACCGCTACGGCGTCGTGTGCGATCCGGCATCCCAGCAGCATCGCCAGTTCAATATTCGCCACCAGACCGAAGCCGCAGGCCAGCCTGTCGCAGGCCACCGTACTTTCCCGCCCGCCGTTGCCGACGCGCACTGACGTCAAGCGCTCTTGCCCCAATGCCGCCAATACTCGGCTATCGGCACGGTAATGAGTCTGAATCAGAGAAAACGACTGACGCAGCTTGGACGGCCAACGCCACAGGCCGCCGGCGAACGCCGCCAATCGCCGCAGCGCCGCCTGTTCCGCGACCAGCACGACCTCGCCACCGGCCTGTTTCACACTTTTCGCCACCGCCAACAGCAACGGACCGCTGCCGGCTATCACCACCCGCTCGCCGCGGATCGCCAGCCCCTGCTTGATTTGCGCCTGTAGACCACCGGCGCCGCTCACTCCCGGCAACGTCCAGCCAGGAAACGGCAGCAGCAGCTCACGGGCGCCATTGCATAGAATCAGCTTTTGATAGCGAATCACGCCGCAGCCTTCGGCGTCTTCATACGCCAATCGGTTAGCGCCACACTGCGCCACCAGCTTGCAGCCGGAGTGCAGCACAATATTTTCCCGCGCCGCCATCGCCTGCCGATATCGTCTCGCCGCTTCAGGCAAAGCCACCTGCGGCCCATCACGCCAGATTTGCCCACCGGGGTGCGGATTATCATCGATCACCCGTATCTGCCCCCCGTTTTCCGCCGCCGCCAGCGCTGCCGCCATGCCGGCCGGCCCGGCGCCGACGATCAGCACCTCGCAATCGAAGTCACTCATCATCGCTCCTCTCAATTCGCATGTCGGATTGGCACAACGTCTGGCACGCCAGGCGGCGCAGACCGTTAATGGTTACCCGGCACTCCTGACAAACGCCCATGCCGCAAAATGGTGCGCGCGGCTGGCGTGAAATCGACCACCGGCAATGATCCCCGCCGCACAAACTGAGCGCCGCGGCAACGCTGATGCCAACCGGCACCCGGTAGGGTTTGCCATCGATGCTCAACGCGAGCGTGTTTTGCCTCTCTTTCATACGGACAACTCCTCGGCGGCAAACACCCGCGCCGCCAAATACGGGGAATCATCAATCTCCGGCGCCTGCCGGCCGATCTGCGCGGCAAGCAGCGCGGCGCTGCCGAGGGCGGTCGTGACGCCCAGCCCCTCGTGCCCCAACGCCAACCACAACCAGGTATGCCGCGGATGTGCGCCCAACAGCGGCAATCCATCGGCAGAGGCGGCGCGCAGCCCGGTCCAACAGCGAATGATGTTCAGCTGCGCCAGTGTGGGCAAGAAATGCTGCGCGCGCATGAGCATCGCCGCCAGCAGCGGCATATCCAATGACGAATCGACGGAATCGAACTGGCGGGAAGAACCGATCAGCCATTGCCCGGTGGGCCGCGCCTGCACATTGAACGCCACGGAAGCGCCGTCGCTGGCATGCGCGCTGGCGCCATACCCCAGCTCCACCAACTGATGCCGCACCCGCGGCGGATAACGATCGGTGATCGCCAGGTGGCCCTTCTTGGCACGCAGCAACGGCTGCGATAACAAATCATTGGCCCGCAGGCCGCAGGCCAAGACGACCACCGGCGCCGCCAGCTCTCTGCCGTCCGCCAACCGCACAGCCGCCTCGTCCAGCGCGATCGCTTCACCCTGCACCACATCGATCGCCACGCCAGCGTCGGCCAACAGCCAACGCGCCGCCTGCGGCGCATACAAAATGCCGTCGCCCGGCACCCGCAGCCCACCAGCGAGCCCCTGCCGCAGCATCGGCTCCATGGCGGCAACCTGCTCCGCCGTCAGCAGTTCCGCCGCCACGCCCTGCTCCGCCAGCCGCGCCCGCTTTTGTTCGGCGATGGCCATTTCATTCGCTTGCTCCGCCAACCACAGCGTTCCGCAGCCGCGCCAGGCGCAGGCTTGCGGCATCCGGCCCGTCACTTCACGCCATAACCGCAGCGAATAAGCGCTCAACGCCAGCTCGGCCGGGTTGTCGTCCATGCATACCAGGTGCCCCATGCCGGCGGCGGTGGCGCCAGCGCGACAGTCGTCCACCACCGAGACGCGGTACCCCTCCCTCGCCAACCGCCAGGCGCAGGCGGCGCCGATGATGCCGGCACCCACCACGATGGCATCAACTCCCCGTCCGCCGCCCATCAGCGTATGCCCCAGACAAAAGGATCGCGTTCGTCGAGCAACAGCTGGCTATCGGCGCATACATAAGCCTGCCCACGAATAAAGGGGGTGATGCGCTCGCCGTTCCAGCGGTAATAAGCCTGGAATTCGCTGCCGATGACGCTGGCCTGGCGCCAGTGCATATCGGGCGCCAGTTTGCCGTCCGCCGCCAGACACGCCAGCTTGGCGCTGGTGCCGGTGCCGCACGGCGATCGATCGTAGGCTTTGCCGGGGCACAGCACGAAGCTGCGGCTGTCGGCCTGCGGATCGTCACCGAACAGCTCGATATGGTCGATCGCCCCGCCGTCTTCGCCACGAATGCCCGCCTGTTCAAGCGCCTGCCGGACCGCCCAGGTGAACGCGGTCAGCGCCTCCAGATTGTGTTTATCGATGGTCAACGGCGACTCGCCGATGAGAAAAAACCAGTTTCCCCCCCAGGCAATGTCCCCCGTCACCGGGCCGTAACCGGCCACCTCAACTCGCACCTGGTGGCGATAACGATAAGCCGCCACGTTCTCTACGGTAACGCTGCCGTCATCATGCAGCGTGGCGTTCACCGGGCCGACCGGGGTCTCGATCAGATGATGCCCGGCGCGGATGCGCCCGAGATGCGCCAACGAAGCAATCAGCCCGATAGTGCCGTGGCCGCACATGCCCAGATAGCCGGTGTTGTTGAAAAAGATCACCCCGGCGGTAGCCTGCGGCGAACAAGGCCGACACAGCAACGCCCCCACCAACACGTCATTGCCGCGGGGTTCGAGCATCACCGCGCAGCGCCAATCGTCATAATGTTGCGCGAAATGCGCCCGCCGTTCCGCCATGCTGCCTTCGCCAAGGTCGGGGAAGCCTTCGACGATCAGCCGGGTCGGCTCCCCGCCGGTATGAGAATCGATCGCCCGCAAAGCGGTGATATGCGCAGAAAGTGCCATCGGCGTCTCCAGGGTTAATGAGATGTTACCAATGGCGTTAGCCTGAACGAATGCGCGCATGACGGCTTGATGCGTTTCGGCGTGGCGAATGAAGAAATCAGCACAATGAGGACAGGCTAGCCTGGCCCATCACGGGCATACGTTTAACGCAACCATAATAATAACTTATTTATCATGACGTTACTTTCATGCTAGACCACCGCGTAGCGAGAAATACCGCAGTTTTCAAGCAACCGGCGCGCGCCGTCCGGCAAAAGTATGCGGCGATCCGCATATTTGGTAGCCAGCCGGAAATAGCGCTTGATTCGTTACAAAAAAGTTAATATTGATGCGAAAGCGCCAACCTGGCCGCCTGTTTTTCCGGCTAACGACCGAAAAGGGACTGCTATGCGATCCATTTCAGACCATCAACATCAGATTTCTCCCTCACCGCCTGCCCTGGTGGAGCTGCCGGATCAGGAGGACGTTTTCGCCGTCGAACATTTGTCGCGCCTGTGCGACGGGCTGGCGCAGCAGCGTCCGAACAACCTGCGCGATCTGCTCAATACGCTGGCGCTGATCGCGCCGTTGCTGAACGCGATTCCCAATGTGGTGTTCTTTATCAAAGACGCCCAGGCGCGCTACCTGTTGGCCAACCTGACGCTGGCCAGGCGCTGCGGCTTCAAGACCGTCGCGCCGCTGCTGGGCAAGACGTCCGCCGACGTTTTCCCCGCGCAGCTCGGATCAGGCTACACCGAGCAAGATCTGCGGGTATTGCGCCACGGCGTGCTGATCCAGGATCAGCTGGAAATGCACCTGTACAACGGCCGTGAAACCGGCTGGTGCCTGACGCAAAAGCTGGCGCTGTACGACGCGCAGGGAAAAATCATCGGAATGGCGGGCATTTCACACGATCTGCAAGAGGCCAAAGCCAATCATCCGGCTTACCAACGGCTGGCCGCGATCGACGTATACATCCGCCGCCACTACGCCCGGCCGATCGCGCTCGAGGAGCTGACGGCGTTGACCGGGTTATCGGTGGCGCAGATAGAACGCTACTGCAAACGTATCTTCCACCTCACTCCGCGCCAGATGATCCACAAAGTGCGGCTGGAAAAGGCCACGGAACTGCTGGCGGGCGAGCTGCCGATCACCGACATCGCGCTGCAGTGCGGCTATACCGATCACAGCGCCTTCAGCCGTCAGTTCAAAGCGATGACCGGTTCCACGCCGCGCGATTTCCGCCTGACACTTTCCGCTTAATACGCTGATTTACCAAATTAAAATCATTCTTTATGGCGCACCGGCGCCCGATTTCTGCATGCCCGCTTTCCGGCGCCATTGTGCCAATTTCGTCGCAGCAATCGGCGAAAAGCGTCAAGCCTCCCTGTGCAATACCGGTCAATCTGTCGGTGAGCCTCACCAAAGATTCACTTTTTATTAACACTTTCGAATGACAGGACAAACACGATGAGCCATAAAACCCTAAGCTGGAGCGGCGTATTCCCGGCGGTGACGACCCAGTTCCGCAACGATTTTTCTCTGGACCTCGACGCCACGCATACGGTGATCAAAAACCTGGTGCGCGACGGCGTCTCCGGCCTGGTCGTCTGCGGCACCGTCGGTGAAAACACCTCGATGACGGTACAGGAAAAGCTGGCGGTGATCGAAGTGGCAAAGGACGCCGCCGACGGCCAAGTGCCGGTGATCGCCGGCATCGCCGAATTCACCACCGCCTTCGCGCAAAACATGGCGCGTGAAGCGCAAAAGGCAGGCGTCGACGGCATTATGGTGATGCCGGCGCTGGTCTACTCCGCCAAGCCGCACGAAACCGCCGCGCACTTTCGCAGCGTCGCCGGCGCTACCGATCTGCCGATCATGGTCTACAACAACCCTCCCATTTACAAAAATGACGTCACGCCCGACATCCTGACCTCACTGGTCGACTGCGAGAACATCGTGTGTTTCAAAGACTCGTCGGGCGACACCCGCCGCTTTATCGATCTGCGCAACGAAGTCGGCGATCGCTTCGTACTGTTCGCCGGATTGGATGATGTGGTGCTGGAGAGCATCGCCGTCGGCGCGCAAGGCTGGATCTCTGGCATGTCCAACGCTTTCCCGCGCGAAGGGGAAACCCTGTTCCGTCTGGCGAAGGAAAAACGCTATGAGGAAGCGCTGGCGCTGTACAGCTGGTTCATGCCGCTGCTGCATCTCGATGCCCGCCCCGATCTGGTGCAATGCATCAAGCTGTGCGAACAGCGGGTCGGCCGCGGCAGCGCCATCACTCGCCCGCCGCGTCTGGCGCTGCAGGGTGAAACGCTCTCCGAAATCAACGCCGTGATCGATAAAGCGCTGGCCACTCGTCCCGCGCTGCCGAACATCGGCCTGTAACGCCTTCACCGCCCGGCCACGCCGGGCGTCGCACTTTCTCTACCGGGGGGACCCATGCCCAACGCTCGCGATGCCGCCATCAGCGGCCAACAATTTATCGGCGGCCAGCGCCGTGCTACGGGAGAAGCGGCGCTGCTCAGCCTGCGCGCCGACGACGGTCAGCCGACCGGCTACCGCTTCCACCAGGCTACGGCGGCAGAAACCGCCGCCGCCGCCGAAGCCGCCGCGGCGGCCTTTGATCCCTATTCGCAATGCAGCGCCGAACAACGCGCGAGTTTTCTCGACGCCATCGCCGAGGAGCTGGACGCGTTGGATGAGACCTTCTTCGCCTTCGCCATGCAGGAAACCGCCCTGCCGCCGGCGCGGTTAAGCGGCGAACGCGCCAGAACCAGCGGCCAGATGCGGCTGTTCGCCACGCTGCTGCGACGCGGCGACGTCGAGGGCGTGCGCATCGACTGCGCGTTGCCGCTGCGTTCTCCTCTGCCGCGTCCCGATCTGCGTCAATATCGCACGGCGCTCGGTCCGGTGGCGGTGTTCGGCGCCAGCAACTTTCCGCTGGCGTTTTCCACCGCGGGCGGTGATACCGCCGCCGCGCTCGCCGCCGGCTGCCCGGTCGTGTTCAAGGCACACAGCGGCCATATGATCACCGCCGAGCTGACCGCTCAGGCGATCGAGCGCGCAAGGGAACGTATGGGCATGCCCGCCGGCGTCTTCAACATGATCTTCGGCAACCGTGTCGGAGCCGAGCTGGTGCAGCACCCGGCGATTCAGGCCGTGGGGTTTACCGGCTCACTGCAAGGCGGCCGGGCGCTGTTCGATCTGGCCGCGCAGCGTCCCCAGCCGATCCCGGTCTTCGCCGAGATGTCGAGCATTAACCCGGTCGTGATCCTGCCGCAGGCGTTGGCTCGGCGCGGGCAGCACATCGCGCAGGAACTGGTCTCCTCCTTCACACTCGGCTGTGGCCAGTTTTGCACCAAGCCCGGCGTGATCGTCGCGCTGCGCGGCGTCGCCTTCGAACGGTTGGCCGCGAAGATGAGCGCATTGGTCGACGCCGCCCCCCCACAGCCGATGCTGAATGCCGGCACGCTGGAGCACTACCGGCGCGGGCTGGCCGCGCTCGATGCCCATCCGCACATACGGCATCTGGCGGGGGGGCGCGAGATTCTGCCCCACCGGGCAGCGGCGCAGCTTTATCAGGCGGAGGAAACATTGCTGCTGCAGGCCGATCCGCTGCTGCAAACAGAGGTCTTCGGCCCGGCCAGCGTGCTGGTGGCGGTAGATAACGAAGCGCAGCTGCATGCGGCGCTGGCGGCGTTGCAAGGCCAGCTGACCGTCACGCTGCTGGCGGAAGACGGCGATCTCGATATGGCCGCCGGGCTGACGGCATTGCTGACGCGCAAAGCCGGCCGGGTGCTGTTCAACGGGTATCCAACCGGGGTAGAGGTGTGCGACGCCATGGTGCACGGGGGCCCTTATCCGGCGACCAGCGACGCACGCGGCACCTCGGTAGGCACGCTGGCCATCGAGCGTTTCCTGCGGCCGGTCTGCCTGCAAAACACCCCAGCGGCGCTGCTGCCGCCGCCGCTGCAGGACGCCAACCCGCTCAACCTGCTGCGGCTGGTGAACGGCGTTTACACCCGAGATCCCATAGTTTCACCTGCCCAACATTAGCCCGGCCGCATCTGCCTGCCACTCAATAACAAAAGGGTAATACCATGACAACCCAAGGCAAATTCAAGAAGCAGCTTACGCTCACCGATCTGACGTTCATCGGTCTGGGCGCCATATTCGGCTCAGGCTGGCTGTTCGCCGCCAGCCATGTCTCCTCCATCGCCGGCCCCGCCGGCATCTATTCCTGGCTGATCGGCGGCCTGGCGGTGCTGCTGCTGGGCATCGTCTACTGCGAGCTGGGCGCCGCCCTGCCGCGCGCCGGCGGCATCATTCGCTATCCGGTGTTCTCGCACGGCGAATTGATGGGCTATCTGCTGGGGTTTATCACGCTGATCGCCTTCTCCAGCCTGATCGCTATCGAGGTCGTCGCCGCCCGTCAGTACGCCGCCGCCTGGTTCCCGCTCCTCAGCCAGCCGGGTTCCGGCGATCCGACAGCGATCGGCTGGCTGGTGCAGTTGGCGCTGCTGTGCTTTTTCTTCGCGCTCAACTACTACAGCGTCAAAACCTTCGCCAAATCCAATAATCTCATCAGCGTGCTGAAGTTTCTGGTGCCGCTGTTGGTGATCGTGGTGCTGTTCAGCTTTTTCAAACCGGAAAACCTGCACAGCCAGGGCTTTGCCCCCTTCGGCTCCGCCGGGGTTGAAGCCGCCATTTCCGCCGGCGGCATCATCTTCGCCTACCTCGGCCTGACGCCGATCATTTCGGTCGCCAGCGAGGTGCAAAAACCGCAGCGCACCATTCCCATCGCGCTGATCCTGTCGGTAGTGCTGTCCACCATCATCTATGTGCTGCTGCAGATAGCGTTTCTCGGCAGTATCCCCAGCGAGATGCTGAGCGGCGGCTGGGCCGGCATCAGCCAACAGTTTTCCCTGCCTTTCCGCGATATCGCCATCACGCTCGGCATGGGATGGCTGGCGTTTCTGGTGGTCAGCGACGCGATCGTTTCGCCCAGCGGCACCGGCAACATCTACATGAACGCTACGCCTCGCGTGATCTACGGGTGGGCGCGCGCCGGCACCTTCTTCAAACTGTTCACCCGGGTGGATGGTGAATCCGGTATCCCGCGCCCGGCGTTGTGGCTCACCTTCGCCCTCTCGGTCTTCTGGACGCTGCCGTTCCCATCGTGGGAAAAGCTGATCGGCGTGGTGTCCGCCGCGCTGGTGCTGAGTTACGCCATCGCCCCGGTCACCGCCGCCGGGCTGCGGCGCAATGCGCCCGATATGCCGCGTCCGTTCCGGGTGCGCGGTTTCTGCGTGCTCGGCCCGCTGTCATTTATCATTTCGGCGCTGATCGTCTTCTGGTCCGGCTGGGACACCGTCTCCTGGCTGCTCGGCTTGCAGATACTGATGTTCTTCATCTACATCCTGTTCAAGAATCAGGTGCCGACCCACGCCGTTAGCCTCAGGCAGCAAATTTGGTCCTCGCTGTGGCTAATCGTCTTCTATGCGCTGACGATCGCGCTTTCCTACCTCAGCAGTTTCGGCGGCATCGGCGCTATTGCTCATCCGTGGGACACCCTCACCATGGCGGTGATTGCGCTGGCGATTTACTACTGGGGCGCCTATACCTGTTTACCCCAGGCCAATTTTATCGGCGATGAAGAAGAATGACCCAGGGAGGACATCGAAATGACAACCATGCACGTTTTGTCGCTGGAACACGCTTATCAACTGGCGCTACGCGCACTGCGCTGCAACGGCTTCAATCAGGCGCATGCCGAGACAGTGGCGCAAAATGTCATTCAGGGCGAGCGCGACGGCTGTGCTTCGCACGGGTTGTACCGGCTGTTGGGCTGCGTCCGCTCATTACGGGCGGGCAAAGTCTCTGCCGATGCGAAACCCAGGCTCTTCGACCAGGCGCCGGCCATCTTGCGCGCCGATGCCGGCGGCGCCTTTTCCCTGCTCGCCTACCGCACCGCTCTGCCGGCCTTTATCGATAAGGTGCGCGCCAACGGCATCGCCGCCCTGGCGATCAACCGCTGCGTGCATTTCTCCGCGCTGTGGGCCGACATCGAACCGCTGACCGAACAGGGTTTAGTGGCCTTAGCCTGCACGCCCAGCCACGCCTGGGTGACGCCGGCCGGCGGCTCACGCCCGCTATTCGGCACCAACCCCATCGCCTTCGGCTGGCCGCGCCCGGCTCGGCCGCCGTTTTTGTTCGACATGGCCACCAGCGCGGCGGCGCGCGGCGAAATCGAATTGCATCGCCGCGCCGGCACCCCGCTGCCGGAAGGCTGGGGCATTGATAAGGCAGGCAACCCCTCCACCGACGCCGCCAGCGTGTTGGAGGGCGCGATGCTGACTTTCGGCGGCCATAAAGGCTCGGCGCTGGCGGCCATGGTTGAATTGTTGGCTGGGCCGCTGATCGGCGACATGACCAGCAAAGAATCGCTGGCCTATGACGACGGCACGGGTTCATCGCCCTACGGCGGTGAACTGATCATCGCGTTGGATCCCGAGCGTTTTCTCGGCGCGGATAAGGAGCGGTATTTCGCCAGCGCGGAGGCGATGTTTGCCGACATGCAAGCGCAAGGCGCACGCATTCCCGGCGAGCGGCGCTATCGGCAACGACGCCACAGCGAACAATACGGCGTGGAAATCCCCAGGACGCTGTACGACGAGATAGCGGCGCTGTGCGATTAGCGCCGAATTGATGCCCCCGCGCCGCCAATCCGGCGCGGGGCGAAGTTTAGCCTGCCTGAGCCAAGTCGCTGTGCAGGCGCTTGCGCCACACGGGTTTGCTGTCCCATTGGGCGAAATGTTTCGCCTCTTTACCAGGTTGCACTTTGTGCCACATGCCCTCTTGCCACCGGATCGGTTCCTTTCCGCGCAACGTTGGGCGGGTCTGTTTAATCGTTCGTTGCAAGACGCTCGCTTCTTCCGCAGTAATGTTCGGCGCCTGTCTGGCGGCGTCCAGCGCGCGGCTTCCCAGCGGTGCCATCACCTGATACAACACTTTGACCTGCTGTAGCGTCGCTTGCTGATTCGTGCTCATGCCTTTGCCGGACCAGTCGTCGAAATTTTCACCGGGATCGTCACCCTGCGCGCGATATTCGTTACCCGGACCCTCGACGATATTCCAGCCTTGCCAGGTCACCAGGGTATGTAACCCATCGCGATCCTGCAGATTTTCATTCTTGATCTGTTTGAGCACCTCGGCGCGGTTAGGCACACCGATCAGATTCATAAACTCGTCGAGCGCGTTCCAGTGCTCGCCAGCCACCAGACCATTCCAGACATTGCGTAAACAGTTCCAGGGGATGGTGTGATGCCAGGTCAGCGTGATAAGCGGTTTGGTTGGCGTATGTTGCCAATGGCTCGGTTCACTGCCTCGATCGCCTCTGATGATCCCATCGACTTCTAATGGCATGGCTGCCCCTCTTCTGGCTGAAATAAAGAATATGCGCAAGGCCGCTGGCCCGGTCGGCATAAAAAACGTCAGCTAAAATCGTAGCAGCTCAGGCTGAGATGGCAATAAAGCAGCCTGCGTTCTGCGGCCGACCGGCGACCGCAGAACGCGCATGAAAACGGCGGGCTTAAAGGAGGATTATCGGACCACCATCACCGATATATTGGCATGGCGAACGATGGCGGCGGCGTTGGAGCCCAACAGATAAGTTTTCACGCTCGGGCGACGCGAACCGATGATGATCAGATCGGCGTCGATCTCTTCCGCCAGTTCCAGCGCCTGATCGCGCGCAGAGCCAAAGCTGACGGTGTAATTGAGGCGATCTAACGGCAGATCGATTTCCGACATGATTTTCTTCAGCTTCTCCACCGCCTTCACTTCCGCCTGATTCTCAAACTCCTTGAGACCGAACGAATAGGCAGTAACAAAAGCCGAGGCATCCGGCAGCGCATGGAAAAAATGCACTTTAGCGCCGGACATCTTCGCCAAATATTCCACATGCTTCAGCGCATGCTCGGTCAACAGATCCTCTTCAATATCTATCGGCACTAAAATAGTCTTGTACATATCACATCCTTTCTATGTAAACCGGGTGCCTACAGAGTACTGCCGCGCACGGGCGCGGTGAACCGCTTTATCACGCTTTTGTGATCGGAGGTAAATACTGATAAGGACAATGCTTAATTTAACAAAATATAAACATCGCGCCGCTAACTGATAGGCGATTAATTATTTATTTCTCGCAATTAAATCAGCTGTAAATAAACGGCTTTGGCGGTGGCTGCGGTCTTATTGGCGACCGAAAGTTTTTTAATCGAGTTACCGATATGGAAATTGATCGTACGTTCACTCACCCCCATCAGCAGCGCGATCTCTTCCGCCGTTTTGCCTTCGCTGCACCAGCGCAAGATATCTTTCTCGCGCAGCGTCAGCACATCTTTTATCGCTTCGTCGTTCACCGATATCAACGCTTCACGCAGCGTTTTGTGGGCGGTTTGCGCCAGCCAAAGGAAAAAGAGTTCATTCACCGCGCCGGCCTGCGGCGTTTGCTGCGGCAGCGTCTTGCCGGCAAAAGTCAGGATCCCCAGGCGGCCATAGCAATCCTTGACCGATTGCGACCACCCGGTGTGCAGACCAAACTGCGACATGCGCTGCCAAAGCGCCGGCCGCTCGTGATAAAAACTTTCGTCCCACTGGAATTGCAGCGTGGAATGGTGGGCTCGCTCGATGACAGGATCCTGCAAATACGCCCGCTGCCGCCGATAATCCTCGAGATAGCGCGCCGGAAACGTTCCTTCAACCCGCATTTTTGGCCGGCTCGCCGGATAACAGGAAAAAACGATGTAGGAGAAATAATCAAAACCCAGCGCCTCGACGCAGCGCCCCAGTTGGGTCAGAAAACGTTCGCGATCGGTCAAACTGCCAATCACCTCCGCCATGAGCCGTTGAGTGCGGGTATCCATAACGCAGGTTCTCCAAATAGCGATGTCGATTTATCGATAGGTCAGACTCACTATAGGATATCGCCGCCCGGCGCCAATAGCCGTTTCATATAATAAAAAATACGAACGCTATAACGAAAAAAGCTATTCCCCGGTTTATTTCCCTCAGAATAAGCCTTTTTATTGGGCTGAGCCGCAAAACTACGCGAATAGCATAACCCCGTCTGCAGGTAAACCTGTCATTTCTACCGTTAGACAGCCAAGACACCGCCAATTACTTTCCTCACAGGCACCCGGTGCCGCCGTAAATCCAAAGAGATAATAAGCATTTGCGAATTTCGCATGGCATACAGTAACGGGGATTTTCTATGGCAGAAAGTAATGCGGCAATTCAATCGGCTGCGATTATCGGCGCGGGAACGATGGGCAGAGGCATCGCTTATCTTTTGGCGCAAAAAAGCATTCGTACAGTGCTTTATAATCGCAACGGCAATACCCTCAATCAAGCTCGCGACGCTATCGTGCAAGACCTGAACAAAAAGGTGGAACAGGGCAAGCTCGCGCTGCAGGACAAAGACGCGGTGCTGGCTAATCTGACGTTCTCCGCGGAATTTGGGGCCATCGCCGACAGCGATCTGGTGATCGAAACCATCGCAGAGCATGAGCAAGCCAAACTCGAGGTGCTGGCGGCCATCGCCGCGACGGTCAAGCCCGACACGCTGATCGCCACCAATACCTCCTCACTGTCGCTTAATAAGCTGGCGACGGCGGTGACGCACAGCGAACGCTTTATCGGTTTGCACTTTTTCAACCCCGCGCCGCTGATGAAGCTGATTGAAATCATTCCGGCCTATTTTACCGCACAGGTTACCACCGAACGTTGCCGTCAACTGGTGGCGGCGTTGGGGAAACGCGATGTCGTCTGTCAGGCCACGCCGGGATTTATCGTCAACCGTATGGCCCGCCCCTACTATCTGGAAGGGTTCCGCCTGTTGGAAGAACACGTGGCGCGTGCGCCGCAGATCGACCGCGCCCTCAAAGCCGGCGGACACTTTCGCATGGGGCCGCTCGAGCTGACCGATTTTATCGGTCAGGACATCAACTATCAGGTCAGCCGGCAAATTTGGCAGGACATGCAGTACGATCCGCGCTATACCCCGGGCCATCTGCAGCGCTCGCTGGTCGATGCCGGTCTGTTGGGCAAAAAGAACGGCCGCTCCTATTTTTCCACCGAAGAATCTCCCCCGCCGCTTGCGGCCGCCGTCGATGCGGAGGTCGAGACGCTACGCATTTACGGTGAACATCCTCTCTTTACCCTGCTACAGCAGCGGGCCGCCCTGCAATGGCCGCGGCTGCGCGTGGAACAACGGCCGACATTACCGGGCCTGGGCGCCGCCATTCAGGTCAATGACGCTTTCACCGTCAGCGTTACCGATGGCCGCACGGCAAACCAGCTTGCCGAACAGACCGCGGCGGACGCCTTTGTCGTCGATGTCGCCCTGAACTACGGCGATACGGCGTACCTGGTGGCGGCGCATAGCCGCCACGCCTCTGCGGCCAATAAGGCGCTGTTTTTACGCCTGCTGCACACCGCGATCCCGCAGGTGGAATTTATCAAGGATTCCCCGGCCTTGATCGTCGCCCGCGTGCTCAGCAGCCTGATCAACGAGTCGGTGATCATGGTGGAAAGCGGCGTCTGCAGTCGGGAAGACATTGATGTCGCCGCCGTCGCCGGCGTGAACTACGCCGACGGCATTTTCGGCTGGCTCACTCGCCTCGGGGAGGAAAATGTCAGGACGACGCTGAGCAACCTGGCGCAATTGCTGCACGCGGCGCGCTATGCGCCGCATTACACCCTTCTGCACGCCGCCCAACCGGCGCTGACCACCACGCCTTAAGGATCCATGATGAGCATTAAAGATGACGGTGTTTATCTGATCGACGGCACGCGCACGGCGATCGGCGCCTATGGCGGCAGCCTGGCGCATACCCGCCCCGATGATATGGCGGCGACGATTATTCGCAGCCTGTTTCAGCGCCATCCGGTGGTGCAGCAGGATCTGGATGAAGTAGTGCTGGGCTGCGCCAACCAGTCCGGCGAAGACAACCGCAACGTCGCCCGCATGGCGACGCTGCTTTCCGGGTTGGATCAGTCGGTGCCGGCCATCACCCTCAACCGCCTTTGCGCCTCCGGGTTGGATGCGGTGATCTACGCCGCGGCGAAAATCCGCAGCGGCCTCAGCGAACTGATTCTGGCCGGCGGCGTGGAAAGCATGAGCCGCGCGCCCTATGTGCTGAGCAAGGGCGAAACGCCGTTCGACAAGGGGGTAAAGCTGTACGACACCACGCTGGGATGGCGCTTTGTCAACCCGCGCCTGGCGGAAAGCTACGGCAGCGATCCGCTGGGCATCACGGCGGAAAACGTGGCCCAACAGCAGGGTATCTCACGCGAGGAACAGGATCTGTTCGCGTTGGGCTCGCAGCAAAAAGCCCGCCGGGCGATCGACAGTGGTCGATTGGCGCGGGAAATCACGCCCGTGGATGTGCCGGCGGATCGTAAAACCACCCGTATATTCGCACAGGACGAATTCCCCCGGCTCAGCACGCTGCAGCAGTTGCAGGCGCTGAAACCGGCCTTCGCCGCCGGTGGTTCGGTCACCGCCGGCAATGCTTCCGGCATCAATGACGGCGCCGCCGCGCTGCTGCTGGCCTCCGGGCGCTACGTGAAACGCCAGGGCTGGCAACCGCTGGCGGAGATCGGCGACAGCGCGGCCGCCGGCGTCGCGCCGGCGCTGATGGGGCTGGGGCCAATCGCCTCCACCGAGCGCTTACTGCAGCGCGGCGGTTTCACGCTGAATGATTTTGACATCATCGAGATTAACGAAGCCTTCGCCGCGCAGGTTCTGGCGGCGCTGAAACACTGGCGCATCGACGCCGGCGACGCGCGCGTCAACCCAAACGGCGGCGCCATCGCGCTCGGCCATCCGCTGGGAATGTCCGGCGCGCGCCTGGTGCTGTCGGCGGCGCTGGAATTACGCGATCGGCAGGCCGGCAACGCATTGGTCACAATGTGCGTCGGCGTCGGTCAGGGGCTGTCATTAAACCTTAAAGCCGTTTAACACAAGGAACATGCTATGAGCGTACTGAACATTCTTGAAGAAAAGTTGGCGGAAACCAAAAAACAGGGGCGTTTTCGCGAGTTCCTCAACCTTGAACGCGGCGTGCAGGACAAACCCTGGGCCACCAGCCACGGGCAGCAAGGCGAGCGCCGTCTCAACGTCTGGTGCTCAAACGACTATCTGGCCATGAGCCACCACCCCAAAGTGCTGCTGGCCACCACCGACGCGGTTAACCGAGTCGGGTTAGGCACCTGCGGCGCCCGCAGCATTTCCGGCACCTCGGTCTATCACACTGAACTGGAAACGCTGCTGGCCAGCGCCTACGGCAAAGAGTCGGCGCTGCTGTTCACCACCGGCTTCGGCGCCAACGACGCCACCTTGTCCACCCTGTGCGACGCCATTCCCGATCTGATCGTGTTCTCTGACGAACTGAATCACGCCTCGATGATTTACGGGATTCGCTACAGCAAGGCGGAGAAAAAAATCTTCCGCCATAACGACGTGGCGCACCTCGCCGAGCTGCTGCAGGCCGCCGATCCGGCGCGGCCAAAGCTGATCGCCTTTGAGTCGCTGTATTCCATGGACGGTGACTTTGCTCCCCTGGCGCAGATTGTGGCGCTGGCGGAACAGTATCAGGCGCTGACCTATCTCGACGAAATTCATTCGGCCGGCGTGTATGGCGAACGGGGGCTGGGCTATGCCGAACAGCTGGGCCTGTTGGATAAAATCACCATTATCCAGGGCGGGTTCGGCAAGTCTTACGGTGCGGCGGGCGGCTATATCGCCGCGCCCCGTTCGGTGGTGGAAGCCGTGCGCAGCTGGGCGCCGGCATTCGTCTTCAGCACCTCGTCGCCGGCGCCGGTGGTGGCCGCCGCGTTGGCCAGCTTTAAATACAACCTCGAGCACGACACCCAACGCAAGCACCTGCTGGCGATCGTCGATCACCTGAAGACCGGTCTGCGCGCCGCCGGCATCCCGCTGGTGTCGGCAGATAGCCATATCCTGCCGCTGCGGGTCGGCGATCCCCATCGCAACAAACACATCAGTAAAGTGCTGCTCGATGAGCACGATATTTACGTGCAACCGGTCAATGCCCCGACGGTGCCTGCAGGCAGCGAGCGGCTGCGGGTGACGCCGACCTCGGCGCATTCCCATGCCGACGTGGAGACCTTCCTGGCGGCGTTGAGCCGGGTCTGGGCGGTAAACGATCTGCGGAGGGCGGGATGAAGTTAGCGGATTATAACGGCCATCTGGTCACGCTGTGTCTGATGGCGACCGGCACCTTCGCCATCGGCACCGACGCCTTTATCGTCGCCGGCGTGCTCAGCGACATTTCCGCGACCTTTGCCGTCAGCCCCGCGCAAGCGGGGCAGTTGATATCGGTATTCGCGCTGGCCTATATGCTGTTTGCGCCTCTGACCGCCTGGCTGCTGGGCAACGTCAACCGCAAGCACATCCTGCAGTTGGCGCTGGTGCTGTTCATCGCCGGCAACCTGGCCTGCACCTGGGCCACCAGCTACCTGCAGATATCGTTCGGCCGAGTGCTGGCGGCATTGGGCGCGGCCTGTTACACCCCGCAGGCCGCCGCCGCCGCGGTGGGGCTGGTGGCGGAAAAACGCCGCGGCCTGGCTATTTCCATCGTCTATGGCGGCATGACGCTGGCCATCGCGCTCGGCATTCCGTTCGGCACCTTTCTGGCCAAACTGATCGGCTGGCGCGACATCTTTCTGTTCATCGCCCTGCTGGGGGCGGTGGCGCTGCTCGGCCTGTCGCTGGCGCTGCGCGCTATTGCGGCGCCAGGCAAACATTCGTTGAAAGAACGGCTCGCCCCGCTGCGGCAAAAGGCGGTGCTGACCACGCTGCTGATCACCTTTTTCGCCGTGTGCTCGGAGCACATTGTTTACAGCTACGTCAGCGTGCTGTTGAAAGACACCCAGTTCGGCCCGGAGGCCATTCTGCCTTTGGCGCTGCTGGTGTTCGGCATTGGCGCGGTGATCGGCAATTTTGCCTCCGGCGCGCTGACCGACGCCCTGGGCAGCAAATTCGTGCTGCTGTTTTCGGTGGCGATCCAGACGCTGTCCCTGTTCCTGCTGGCCTTTTACGTCACCTCACCGTGGTGGGTGTTGGCCATCTTTCTTATCTGGGGCATCACCGGCTGGATGTATCTGGTGCCGATCCAACATCACCTGTTGTCGCTGTCGAAGCGTTTTGGCGCGCTGACCGTGTCGCTCAACAGCTCGGTGCTGTACGCCGGCATCGCGGCGGGCGGCATGCTGGGCGGCCTGACGCTCTACGCGTTGCCGGCCCACTATTTACCGCTGTTTTCGCTGCCGCTCGGCGCCATCGCCCTGCTGCTGACGCTGATCTTTTTCCGCGGGGAGGCCAGCGATGAGTGAATCACCGCCGGTGCTTTACGAACGTTATGGCGCGCAGGTTGCGGTCATCACCCTCAATCGGCCGGAGAAAAAGAACGCCATCAACCTGCAGATGGCCGAGTTGATCCGCAGTTACCTGCGGCAGGCGGATAATGACGATACGATACGCGCGATCGTCCTGGCCGGTCAGCCGGCGGTATTTTCCGCCGGCATGGATATTAACGCGTTCCGACAGGGCGAACTGCCCATCGTCACGCCGGAGGGATTCGGGGGACTGATCCATGCGCAGATCGCCAAGGTGATCATCGCCGCCGTTGACGGCATCGCTTACGGGGGCGGCTTTGAGCTCGCCCTGGCTTGCGATCTGATCGTCGCCAGCCAGAACGCGCGCTTCAGCTTCCCCGAAACCGGGCTCGGATTGGTCGCCGCGCAAGGCGGATGCGCGCGCTTGCCGGCGCGAGTTTCTCCCTATGTCGCCCTCGACTGGCTGCTGACCGGCAGAACCGTCGGTGCGCGGGAGGCCCTGTCACACGGCGCCATTTCCCGTATCAGCGAGGGCTCGGCCCGGGAGGAAGCGCTGCGCATCGCCGAGCAGATCGCCGGGAAGGATCTCGCCGCCAGCCTGGCCGTGAAGGCCATCGTGCGCCAGGGGCTGACGCAGCGCGAGGCGCCATCGTTCGATTTTCAGCAGGCGCCGGTCGAACGCCTGCGTCAGGCGGCCGCTCGTCGTTAACCCCCTTATTGCTTGCCGGCTTGCCTGAGCCGGCATTTCCCGCTGCGCCTCCCCGCCACAGCTCATTTTACGCAGCCCGCCTCTCGGCGCTGGGCTACACTGCCGGTAGCCCTCATGCGCTGATAAGGAAAAATAATGCGCCACTTGCCTCTGCTGACCCCCAGACTGATCTTGCGCCCGTTCACCGCCGACGATCTGCCCCACTTTACCGCCTACCGCAACCATCCTGACGTGGCGCGTTACCAGAGCTGGAGCGACTACAGCGCCGCACAGGCGCAGGCCTTTTTCGCACAGCAACAGCGGCTCGCGTTCAACCGTGATGACAGCTGGTTTCAACTGGCGGTCGAGCGCCGCGAGGACGGCGCGTTGCTGGGCGATGTCGCGGTGCATTTTTTCGATGAAGGGCGTCAGGCTGAACTGGGCGTGACCTTCGATCCGGTTCATCAGCGGCAAGGACAGGCGCGCGAGGCGCTAAGCGCCGTCATCGCCCTGCTGTTCGGGCCGCTGGCGAAACACCGCATTACCGCCGTGGTAGACGCGCGTAATCTTCGCGCCGCCGCGTTGTTCAGCAAGCTGGGCTTTCGCCGTGAGGCCTGTTGGCGGCAAAACGTGTTTTTCAAAGGCGCATGGGGTGATGAATTCGGTTTCGCCCTGCTGCATAACGAATGGCGAGAGCATGAACAACATGACGCTGTTGAATAAATACCTCGGGCAATACCAGTTCTCTGAGCGGCATACGATCGTCATCACCGCGCCGCAATCGCGGGTGTTGGACGCCGTGGCCGCTTACGATCCCAAGCGCGATCGTTTTTTCCGCAGCATGATAGCGCTGCGCGAATTGCCCGCGCGGCTGATGCCACGCGATAAGCCTCGTCCTCCGCCGTTTGGCCTGCATAACTTTTGCCTGCTTGAGCAGGATGAAACCGCGTTGGTCTATGGCCTGATCGGCCGGTTTTGGCAGGCCGAATACGGTTTGGTGAAGGTCGCTGACGGGGCGGACTTTCAGGCCTTCGCTCAGCCCGGCGTCGCCAAACTGGCGCTGGGGTATGCCGCGAGCCCGCTGGAGGGTGGGCGCTGCCGCTTGGTAACGGAAACGCGCATCTTCTGCCCCGACAGCGCCAGCCGGCGGCGGTTTACCCCCTACTGGTATGCGATTCGCCTGGTGAGTGGGTTGATAAGACGCCGCATGCTGCGCGCCATTAAAACCGCCAGCGAAAAGCAGACGGCGAATCATTCACCAGATTGATTAATTTAAGAGCATTCTTAGAGAATGAAAATCATTATCAGCCTATTTTTTAATCACAACAAGATAGTGTTGAGAAGCCATTGACCCCGCCCCCTGCGGGGATTTTTTCGCCTATTTATCGCCTGTTTCAGGGAACGCCTGCATAAACAGGAAGGTGCAAGGCTTGCGCTGATACTGATTGATCTGCGGCACCAGCCGGGTGAAATGCTCGGTCTGGCAATGCACTTCGAGCGCCGCGCGATCCGGCCAGCTTTCGATAAAAATAAAGTGCCCGGGATCCTGCTGGTCGATGCACAGTTCATAACTGATGCACAGCGGCTCCTGCCGGGTTTTCTCCACCAGCTCGCGATACCACGGCATAACGGTGTCAATGTGTTCCGGGTGAATGAAATCTTCAGCAATGACCTTCAGCATGTTGCGCTCCTGCGTTCTGTTGTGCCGTGCTTCACCTTATCGCCCTCCCTCGCGAGATGAAAGCGCCACTCTCCAGTGTCTGTCATCGGGTTCCCAATTCGGTGATAGCGCACACAGATCTCGATCAAAGCGCTTGAACGCCTCCTGGCCCTGTGTGAACTTTCAATTAACAAAAAGGCAACACACCATTCACCATGGTGATATCTGTACCGATATGCCGACGCAATACGCGGCGTTTTTTTCGCCCCTAAAGGCCTGACCATTAGTCCTTTAGACCTTTAAGGCTCACGCAGAAAAGCCATGTCATCGCCGCATGATGGGCCACGGCGCCAGGACGGTCCTTATGACCGACGTTTATCATTCTCAGAAGCGAGGTTACCGCCAGTGAATCACGCCACCTATGCCGCTCCAGCGCTCAACGCCGCCATCCGCAAAACCTGGCGCAGACTGGTGCCATTGATGTTCGCCATGTACTTCATTGCGTTTATCGACAGGGTCAACGTCGGCTTTGCCAAAGACGCGATGGCCATCGATATCGCGCTGTCGCAATCCGCCTTTGCGCTGGGCGCGGGGATATTCTTTGCCGCCTATGCGCTGTTCGGCATTCCGGCCAACCTGTTGATGAATCGCTGGGGCGCCAAACGCTGGCTCAGCGCCACCACCACGCTGTGGGGGGCATTGTCGGCCTGTACCGGGCTGGTGGCCAACGAGCAGCAATTTATTGTCCTGCGCTTTCTGCTGGGGATCGCCGAAGCTGGCTTTTACCCCGGCATCCTGCTGCTGGCGTCGATCTACTTTCCCAATAAGGTGCGCGCCTCGGTCATTGGCATTTTCGTGCTTGGCGTACCGGCGGCCCTGACGCTCGGCTCACCACTGTCGGGGGCATTGCTGGAGATGCACGGCGTGTTGGGCAAGCCCGGCTGGTTCTGGATGTTCGTGCTGGAAGGGTTGCCGGCCGTCGTCCTCGGCGTCTTCGCCTTTTTCTATCTCGACGATAGCCCAGGGCAGGCCCGCTTTCTGACCGAGGAAGAACGTAATGCGCTGGTCACACAGCTGGCCGCTGAACAGCAGCGTACCGAAACCAACAGCGTTAAAGCGGCGATGAGAAGCGGCAAAGTTTGGCATCTGGCGTTGATCTACGGCACCCTGCAAATCGGCGTATACGGCCTGATGTTTTTTCTGCCGTCGCAGATCGCCTCGCTGATGGGCACCCATCTCGGCTTCAAGGCCTCGTTGGTGGCCGCCATTCCCTGGGCATGCTCCGCGCTTGGCGTCTATTTCCTGCCGCGCTATGCCGACAGAAAAACCGCCAGAAGATTGCCGATCGCCGTTGGCTGCATGGTCGCGGCAGCGCTGGGGTTGGTCGTCTCTTCCTATGCCGGCCCGTTGCTCGCTATCGTCGCCCTGAGCTGTTGCGCAGTCAGTTTTCTGGCGGTACAACCCATTTTCTGGACGTTTCCCGCTCAGCTGCTCACCGGTCCGGCGCTGGCGGCCGGCATCGGTTTTTGCACCACGCTCGGCGCCGCATTCAGCTTTTTAGCCCCGCTGATCCGCACTGAGGCGGAACAGCGTTTTCACAGCCCGCATGCCGGGCCGCTGGTGCTGGCCGCCTTTTCGCTGCTGTGCGCCGTGCTGTTAGGGGCGCTCAGACATCGGCATGCTGATGCACGCAAGCAAGACGCAGAGATAACCGGATAGCGACGCGTTATTTAGCCATTATTGAACCTGCGGATGGGACACTGACAGTCAGCCCTCTCGCCCACAGGTGTTAAATGGATGAATTGACGCACATTATCGCCAAATACAGCCCGGAACCGGAGATGTTGCTGCTGCTGATTTTCCTGTTCGCGCTGGGAAAATCCGTGATCGTGGTGTCCTCCGTCCTGCCGCCTGCCTCGGTGACGCTGCTGATGGGCATCCTTGCGGGCAAACATGCGCTGCCGATCGGCGCGGTTTGGGCGGCCATCGCCCTTGGCGCGGCGTTGGGCTCAATCCTGTCTTTCCACTGCGGCGCACTGCTCTGCCGTCGCGATCTTGGCCGCCGGCTGCCGGCACGCTTTCACGCCCCACTGCGCAAAGCGCAACGTTCCTTGCAAAAGCGCGGGCTGCCGCTGCTGTTCGCCTCGCGTTTTCTGGCGGTGATGCGTTACACCGTGCCGCTGATGGCCGGCATGCTGCAACTGCCGGCGAGGCACGTCTATGCCACCGCCGCACTCTCAGCCGCCGTTTGGGCACTGCTCTTGATGTCGGCCGCGCATGTGTTCCCCGTTTCTTGACCTGAAAGATTCTTGGGCAAATGCCCCATCCCTGCGCCGACGTTGCGCCAGCGCACAGCCTCCCTTGCCGTATAAAGTACGGTGCAACATCGCAGTTTGCGCCAGATCACCTTTCTGAACATCAGTCGAAAAATGCGAATTTTTTTGCAGAATACGCGCTTAAAACGGCGCCATGAGGGCACAATCAAAGAAATGTCTGAGCGTAACACGCTGATTTGGTTGGCGGGCCGTACAGGGGGCGAACCTCTGTCTCGTTGATTAGGCGTCAACGGCTCATCCGCCTGAGCTAACGGCCCAACGAGATAAATCGCCCTTCTTGTCAGCCTCGCTGTCGAACGCTTACACCCATTACTTTTTCTCATGCGAATTTTACAACCCTTTGTTTAATCAACGAGATAAGCCGCATAAGGTCTGTTAATCCCATCGTTTGAAGAGTAATCTTCCGCTCCCTGAACGTCCGATTTGCCTCCTCTCGTGTAAAGATTGATCGACTTTTATCCCGCGTATAAATGTTGTAAACATGTTGCACAAAGGTGGCGTTATTGCACTACCTTACTAAAGCCGGACCAACCGGATAAATGTATAAAAAAGAGCCACTTCAGAGCTCACGACTTCACTAATGACAGGTAAAACAGGACATCATCAGATGGTAGATCACTCTAAAATAGCGACTGACGCGACGCCCGCCTCAGAAGATCATCTACGGCGAAACCTCACTAACCGACATATTCAACTGATCGCCATCGGCGGCGCCATCGGCACCGGTCTGTTTATGGGCTCCGGTAAAACCATCAGCCTGGCAGGCCCTTCGATCATCTTCGTGTACATGATCATCGGCTTTATGCTGTTCTTCGTGATGCGCGCCATGGGCGAGCTGCTGCTGTCCAACCTGGAATACAAATCGTTCAGCGATTTCGCCGCGGATCTGCTCGGCCCGTGGGCCGGCTTCTTCACCGGCTGGACCTACTGGTTCTGCTGGGTGGTCACCGGCATCGCCGACGTCGTGGCGATCACCGCCTACGCCCAGTTCTGGTTCCCTGAACTGTCGCAGTGGATCGCTTCGCTGCTGTGCGTGCTGTTGCTGCTCGGCCTTAATCTGGCGACGGTGAAGATGTTCGGCGAAATGGAGTTTTGGTTTGCGATGATCAAAATCGTCGCCATCGTCGGGCTGATCGTCGCCGGGTTGGTGATGATCGCCATGCAGTTCCAGTCGCCGACCGGTACCGTAGCCTCGTTCACCCATCTGTGGAATGACGGCGGCATGTTCCCGAAAGGTATCAGCGGTTTCTTCGCCGGCTTCCAGATCGCGGTATTCGCCTTCGTCGGCATTGAACTGGTGGGCACCACCGCGGCGGAAACCAAGGATCCGGAGAAGTCACTGCCGCGCGCCATCAACTCGATTCCGATCCGCATCATCATGTTCTACGTGTTCGCCCTGATCGTCATCATGTCGGTGACGCCGTGGAGCTCCGTAGTGCCGGACAAGAGCCCGTTCGTTGAATTGTTCGTGCTGATTGGCCTGCCAGCCGCGGCCAGCGTGATCAACTTCGTGGTACTGACCTCCGCCGCCTCCTCCGCCAACAGTGGGGTGTTCTCCACCAGCCGCATGCTGTTCGGGCTGGCGCAGGAAGGCGACGCGCCGAAATCGTTCGCCAACCTGTCCAAGCGCGCGGTGCCGGCCAACGGCCTCACCTTCTCCTGCATCTGCCTGCTGGGCGGCGTGGTGCTGATTTACCTGATCCCGAACGTGATGACGGTCTTCACCCTGGTGACCACCGTGTCGGCGATTCTGTTCATGTTCGTCTGGACCATCATCCTGTGTTCGTATCTGGTCTACCGCAAACGGCGCCCGGCGCTGCACCAGAAATCGATCTACAAAATGCCGGCCGGCAAACTGATGTGCTGGGTGTGCATGGCGTTCTTCGTGTTCGTGTTGGTGCTGTTGTCGCTGCGCGAAGACACCCGCCAGGCGCTGATCGTTACCCCGCTGTGGTTCATCCTGCTCGGCCTGTCTTACGTGTTCCTGCGCAAGAAGAAAACCGCGTGATGCAAAAAGGGGCGGATATCTCCGCCCCTTTGCTCTTTCTTGCCTCTGCGCTAATCCGCTTCCGTCGCCACCGCCGCTTTCCCCTTGCGCCGTACGCGCAGCTCGCTGACCACCACCCCGATCACAATCAACGCGCCCCCCAACAACGCGACGCCCGGCAAACGCTCACCGGCGAGCCGCCCGACGATGCCCGCCCAGACCGGTTCGCCGGCGTAGATCACCGTAGCGCGCGTGGGTGAAACGCTGCGCTGCGCCCAGTTCATGGTCAGCTGAATCAACGCGCTGGCCAGCCCCAGCCCAATGGCGCTGTACAGCAGGTAATCCGAATACGGCGGCGGCGATTCGCCGGTCGGCGCCATCATCAAAAATGAGGCCAGCGAGGCGGTCGCCAGCTGCACAATGGTCACCCGGCGGATATTCACCTTGCCGGCAAAGGCGCCGATCAGAATGATCTCTGCCGCCATGCCCAGCGTGCCGGCCAGCGTCAGAATTTCGCCGAGGCTCAGCGACATGTCCGTGCTGCTCGGCGCCGCCAGCAGCATCAGGCCGGTAAAGGCCAGCAGAATACCGATCCACGACATGATGCCGGGGAACCGCCCCAGCACCAGCCATTGCAATAGCGGCACGATCGGCACGTACATGGCGGTGATGAACGCCGATTGGCTGCTGGTAATCGTCTGCAGACCGACGGTTTGCATGCTGTAGCCGAACATGATCGCCAGCCCGATAAGTACGCCCGCCTTCAGTTCATACAGGGTCAGGCCGCGCAGCACGCGCAGCGAAAACAGCGTCAACGCCAGCGTGGCGGTGGCGAAACGCAGACCGACGAAAAAGAACGGCCCGCTGACTTGCATCGCGTGATGCACGGCCAAAAAGGTGCCGCCCCAGATCATGGTGATGAAAATCAACACCGCTTCCGGCAACCTGATTTGCGGAACCACGGCGGAAATAAAGGATTTTTTTGCTGCTGACACCGGCTTGCCCTTCCTGCTGAGTGCAATATAATGCACAGATCCTGCCAGTATGAGATAAAGTCCGGCGATGAGCAATACGGCGCATAACGCGAAAACCGATCCCCCCAAAGTGCTGCAGTACCTGAGCAGCAATCTGCGCGGCTACCGCCAACAGGCGGGCCTGAGCCAGATGGCGCTGGCCGAACTTTCCGGCGTCAGCCGCCGCATGCTGGCGGGCATCGAGGCCGGCGATCGCAACGTCAGTCTGGCGGTGCTCGACAAGATCGCCGCCGCCCTGGCGATTTCGTTCACCGATCTGATTCAGGCGCCAGAGGCTCGCGGCAGCCATCTGGTAGGCGAGTTGGCCTGGCAAGGCGCGCAGCCGGGCAGCCAGGCGCTGTTTGCCGCCAGCGTGCCGGCGCGCCAACGGGCCGAGCTGTGGGAATGGACGCTGATGCCGGGCGAGCGCTACGACTCGGCGCCGGACGCCGAAGGCTGGAGCGAAATGATCTACGTGATTGCCGGCACCCTGACGCTGGAACTGGAACAAGGCACGCTGACGCTCAGCGCCGGCGCCACGCAAACCTTCAACAGCGATCAGCGCTACGCTTACGCCAACCACGGCGATCTCCCGCTGCGCTTTATCCGCAACGTCGCCTTCTGACTGCCCGCCGGCCCGCACCGGCGGCGGATGTCGTGTCGCTGTCGTGCCGCTGTCGTGGCGCCGCTACCCCGCGCCTCCTACACTGGATGACAGTGACAGCGAACTCGGGAGTGCACCATGCAAAAGTACCGCATCAGACCATTACGCCTGGAAAAAGGCTGGTCGCAGGAGCAGTTGGCGGCCATCGCCGGCCTCAGCACCCGCACCGTACAGCGGATTGAAAACGGCGAACAGGCCAGCCTGGAAACCTTGACCGCAATCGCCGCCGCGCTGGGCGTGCAGGTCAGCGATCTCAACGCGCCGCCGCAGGCACCGCAGGAGGAGACGCCTGAGGCGCAGCGCCTTCGTCGCCAGGTTGCGGCAGAGGGTAAACTGCTGAGCATGGCGGTGCGTTTCGCCGTCATCGGCGCGATATTGCTCGCTGTCAACGTCTTTACCCACCCGCACTATCTCTGGGCGCTATGGGCGATCGGCGGCATGAGCCTCGCGCTGATCATGCGGGCGGTGCGCACCCTGCTGCTGCGCAACGTCTTCAGCCGTTGGCAGGAACAGCGGCTGGCGCAAAAACTCAGGCGCCTGCCGTGAGCGTTAGCCACTCGGCCAGCCGGGCCAACGCGCTGCCCGGCACGATAGGCTGCGGCGACAGCAGGTAATAGCCGCTGCCGTCGGGCGTAAAACCGAACGGCGCGCTCAACAAGCCGGCGGCCAGATCGTCTCGCACCTGCAGCCATGGGCCGATTGCGATACCAAGGCCGGCTACCGCGGCCTGCAGACTGAAATAGAAATGGTCAAAGCGCTGTTCCGGATGCCCCGCCAATGTCACCCCCTGCTGATGCGCCCAGTGCCGCCAGGCATCCGGCCGGGTCGCGGCATGCAGCAGTTTGGCGCCCGGCCGCAAAAGCCGCCGTCCGTCCACAGAGGCCGTCAGCCTCGTCAGCGCCTCGGGTTGACACACCGGCCCGACCTTTTCATTGAACAGCGCCAGGCTATGCGCCTGCTTTTCCCAATCGAAGTCATTGCGCCGGATCGCCGCCGTGATGCCGTCATGGAACGAAAACGGACCGCCGCCCGCCACCAGCTGTAAGTTGATGTCCGGGTGCGCCCGCTGAAAAGCCGGCAAACGCGGGATCAGCCAACGCATCAATAAGGTCGGTTCACAGGACAAGACCAGCGGCGCATTGAGCGCCTGCTGACGCAGCTCCAGCGCGGTATGGTCCAGAATGCCGAAGGCCTGCTGTGTCGCCTGAAACAGCTTGCGGCCCGCCGCCGTGAGCAGTACCCGCCGATGGCGGCGCTCAAACAACGCCACGCCCAATTCCTCTTCCAGCGCCCTCACCGCCCGGCTGATGGCGCCATGCGTCAAATTCAGCCCCTGCGCCGCCTGGGTGAAACTTTCCAGCCGCGCGGCGGCCTCGAAACAGCGCAGCCCGCCCAACGGCAATGGCCTGGCCTTATTGCGTGAGTTTTTCTCACCGATATCGTCACTATTCATCGTTTGTCACCGAGAAAAATTACTCTTATAAATCAGTCACTCTATTGATAAACATCGCAAGGATAACTATGACTGAACTCATCGCTGTCGTCACCATTACTTTACTCGCTGTAATCAGCCCCGGGCCGGATTTCGCCATGGTCTCGCGCAACAGCCTGCTGCTCTCCCGCCGCGCCGGCATCTTCACCGCCTGCGGCATTGGTGCCGGCGTACTGATCCATGTCAGCTATACGCTGATTGGCGTCGGCGTGTTGATCCAACAGTCGCCCTGGTTGTTTAACCTGCTCAAAGGCATCGGCACCGCCTACCTGATCTACCTCGGCTTTACGCTGCTGCGCAACGCAACCCATCACGACGCCGCGCCCACCACGACGCCGGCCGCCATCAGCGATCTCGCCGCCCTGAAAACCGGCTTTCTCACCAACGCGTTAAATCCGAAAACCACCATCTTTATCGTCAGTCTGTTCATGCAGGTGGTCTCTCCCCACACCGTGCTCGGCGTACAGATCGGCTATGGCCTCTTTATCGCCGCCGTCCATGTATTCTGGTTCGCCGCCGTCGCGCTGCTGTTTTCCGCGCCGGGCGTCAATGCGCGCTTTTTGCGTTTGCGCCGCGGCATCGATCGCACCTTTGGCGGGCTGCTGATTGTCTTTGGCGCCCTGTTGGCGATCGCCGGCATCAGGTAACGCCACGACGCCAAGTTCGTCATTCGCTTCTATGCTTATCAGGGGTTTTTGTTAATCATCTGAGCGGGAGTACGAAACATGACGAAACTGTTGGTGCTTTATTACTCAATGTACGGCCACATCGAACGCCTGGCGCAGGCGGTGGCCGAAGGGGCGAATCGGGTCGATAACGTGGACGTGACGGTCAAACGCGTGCCGGAAACCATGACGCCGGAAGCCTTCGCCAAGGCCGGGGGCAAGCAACACCAGCAGGCGCCGGTCGCCACCCCGCAAGAGCTGGCGGACTATGATGGCATTATCTTCGGTACGCCGACCCGCTTCGGCAACATGGCCGGACAGATGCGCACCTTCCTCGATCAGACCGGCGGCCTGTGGGCTTCCGGCGCGCTGTACGGCAAGGTGGGTAGCGTCTTCTCCTCCACCGGCACCGGCGGCGGCCAGGAGCAAACCATCAGTTCGACCTGGACCACGCTGGCGCACCACGGCTTCATCATCGTGCCGATCGGCTATGCGACGCCGGAGCTGTTTGACGTTTCGCAGGTGCGCGGGGGCACCCCCTATGGTGCGACCACTATCGCCGGCGCCGACGGTTCGCGACAGCCGAGCAACGAAGAGCTGACCATTGCCCGCTATCAGGGCGAGCACGTGGCGAAAATCACCGCCAAGCTGAAAAGTTAATCGCCCTCCTGCACCCGTGATTCAAAGGGCCGCGCATTCGCACGGCCCCATCTTGTTGCCGACCCGCCGCAAGGTTAGAATGCCCCTCCCCCGGCCATTCAGCGTCTGAAGGCCAGGCCCGAATTCGTTCTGCCCGTCGCTCATCGGCTTTCAGCCCGAGGACGGGCGTTCTGTTTTTTGCGCACAGCGAAGGGAATAAGTCAGTGTCTAAAGATTTTGATGAACTAATAAGAGACATGGATCTTATTATTGAAAATGTAGACAGCTTCAAAGCTCTGGCTCCGCGCGCGCCCGAGCCGGCTCCGGCCCCGCCGCCGCCGGTTCATCACTACGACTCGTTCTGCGAAAACATCGCGTTGAAAGTGGTATTGAAGGTGCTGCTGTCTTCGGTGGACAAGATAGTCAAAGTGCAGATCGCCAACAAGGTCGAGCAAGAGATCGCCCAAATTGAGCAGCAGGTGGTGCGCGCCGGCGGCGGGCCGGTATCACCGGACGATCTGGCGCAGATGACGCACTACGTTCGCCGCACGGTCAACGACCTGCTGGAATAACCCCCTTTTGAAACGGCGTCTGTTGGACGCCGTTTTTATTTCTGCCGACTTTAACGTGCGGTATCGCTGTACCATGACTGACACATTCACAACATGAATGTGTTGCATTGTTGTATTCGTTTCACTGCGATAAGTTTAATTTACTGTAAATATATACAGTATTTTTTAACTTATTGAGGATATGAATATGCGCTTTAACAACAAGATGTTGGCCCTGGCCGCCCTGCTGTTCGCCGCACAGGCGTCGGCCGAGACGCTCGAATCTATCGACAACTGCGCGGTTGGCTGCCCGACCGGCGGCAGCAGCAATGTGTCGATCGTGCGTCATGCTTATACGTTGAACAATAACAGCACCACCAAATTCGCCAACTGGGTGGCCTATCACATCACCAAAGACACGCCGGCCAGCGGCAAGACGCGCAACTGGAAAACCGACCCGGCGCTCAATCCGGCAGATACCCTGGCCCCTGCCGATTACACCGGCGCCAACGCGGCGTTGAAGGTCGATCGCGGCCATCAGGCGCCGCTGGCCTCGTTGGCCGGCGTTTCCGACTGGGAATCGCTGAACTACCTGTCCAACATCACGCCGCAAAAGTCCGACCTGAACCAGGGCGCCTGGGCGCGGTTGGAAGATCAGGAGCGCAAGCTTATCGATCGCGCGGACATCTCTTCGGTCTATACCGTGACCGGGCCGCTGTATGAACGCGATATGGGCAAACTGCCGGGCACCCAGAAAGCGCACACCATCCCCAGCGCCTACTGGAAGGTGATTTTCATCAACAACAGCCCGGCGGTGAACCACTATGCCGCTTTCCTGTTCGATCAAAACACGCCGAAGGGCGCCGATTTTTGCCAATTCCGCGTGACGGTGGACGAGATCGAGAAACGCACCGGCCTGATCATCTGGGCTGGTCTGCCTGACGACGTACAGGCTTCGCTGAAGAACAAGCCCGGCGTTCTGCCGGAGTTGATGGGCTGCAAAAACTGACGGAAAAACCCGCTTCGGCGGGTTTATTTTACTCGGGCATCAGACGGCGCTCACTCCGCCAACGGCATCACGCTTACACTCGCTCATCCGCCGCAACAATAAATTGGTGAAAACGTTCGATTTCCAATTTACGCATGGCGTTCATTTTATGCTGGCTGACGGTTTTCTCGGAAATGCCCAACGCCTTAGCGACGCCGGTATTCGGTTTTCCCGCCAGCAGCATGGCCAACACCGAAAGCTCGCGCGGCGACAGGCTCTTCCCTTTGCAGCTCGCGGTGAACATTTTTATTGCCTCAACGAACGTCGTAAGACCAATGTTTTTTTTCAGACAGTTAAAATTCGCCAGTCGCGGCGTTTCCACGCCGGTTAAGACGATCGTATTGTCAGGCCTGTCGATAATATGCGATAAGAAATTCATAACCCGACAGATAGACGAGAAAGAGACGATGACCACTTCTGCATGACAATACATGGCATGTAATCCACGGCGTGCAGATGAATGCAGCCCCATAACTTCAACGCCCTCCAACGACATTAAGATCTGCGATATGCCATAGAATAAATAGTAATCATCAGAAAATATAGCCACTCGCACAGGATCACCCCATTGCTATTTGTCATGGGCGCGTTTTTAACAACGCCCCCATGGCAGTCATGTCAATTAACTTTATTGGTCCGACTTACTTAAGTGAAGAACATAATGAGATCAGCAATGCGGACAGCGATGAGAGATATTTTTCATCCAAATTCATAATGCCATCTTCACTGTATTTCACGTTATTATCTAGAATTTCATGAATACTCTCGACGGCGCATACGGCATCCTTCCAAACTACGCGCCGACCGAAAGGCGAAGCGCCGAGATATTGCGCGCTTTGGCGAAAACCAACGATAAAGTCGCGCAATATATCGAGCACAATCAATACTTCCTCCCTGCTGACACACCGCTTCATTTGCACTTTATCCAGGAAAACGCTGAGCGTGCTTTGTAAGGAAAACAGGTTCTTGAACAACCCGCCGGCGATATCCTTCGGTGTTTTCACGCTGGTTGATATGACAAAAGGGAGCTCTCCATGCTGCGAGATATATTGATAAAGCCCATTTATCGCCGTCGTCGGCTTAATATCCAAACCGCGAAGAATGACGTCAACCTCATCTTTTAGCGATTTTTCCACTTTGACACCGATCTGGATTTGTTCCGTCATACAATTCATCCTCAACATAGAGATCCGGATTAAACACCAATATTATTCAAGCAAATAATATTCGCCACCAATTACCATGTTAAGATTTTTCTTATATGTGGCAACCTGTTTTTTATTATTAAAAATAACAAAAGAATTATTTATATATAATGTTAAGCGTAGCCGATGTGTTAATTCCCCCGCTGCTCATTGCGGTGGGGCTGTAAGGATAATAATAGGCCGCCATGCCGATGGAAAATTGTGCATCCAAGGCATTGCCGGTTCCCACGTGAAATAATGAAGTCGCCGCACCTGGCGTCACGCTGGAAAGCGACAGCGTGACGGGATTATTCGGCGAAGCCGTCTTGACCAGCCGGATGCCAATGCCTTTTGCCGCCTCAGCGCTTTTATCAATCAAAACCGTATTATCCGAAGACAACAGATTATTGCTGGATAAAAACATATTGATATCCCGATCGGCCGTGCCGCCACTTTGCCGATTCTGGCAGCTGAAATTCAGCGTAAAGGGCGTCAGGCCATTTTGCGCCCCCTGAGTAATCTGCGATATCCCCAGCGTCGGCAACTTCACCGCCAGGCCGGCATTGTCGAAAGTGCAGGTCGTCATCTTGGGCGCATACTTGATGGTCATCGGCTGTCCGTACATATCGCGCTGATCGTAAGGCCAATTGAAACCGTTGAGCAGCCAGGTCAAGATCTTCACCAACTGCTTGGCGGGCCACAAAATGATCTCCAGCAAGGACATCCCGCTCAGATCGGTCACGAACATCACGTCCTTAAGGCTAACCGTGTCGCCGGGTATCGATGTGCCCGTCTTGCTGACCAGACTGAAACGAATATTCATCGGCTGATTCAATTCCGAAGCGGAGTGCGATCCCCAACCGCTAAGTTTTTTGTTGGCGATGTCGTTGGTTATTTCAGCGCGTATCCAATATTTACCGTTGTTGAATCCCAGAATGGTCGCCTTTGTGCTGTCGGTTGACAGGATGCGCGTATAGCCGAATTCGCTGCTCGAGGTTGAACAACTGAATGAACCGCTGTATTGCGTATAAAAACTGCCTTCCCAGACCGGGGTTTTATCGCTGAGCTTATCCGACAAATCGACGTAGATAGGCGGCGCATATTGGATGCCGTTGCCGTAGCATGAAGCGTAACTGTAACCGCTGAACAACAGGGACAGGGTCAGTGCGAGTATCCTGAGCATGGTGTAATTATCCTTTTATCGACATGTGTTGGCTGCGCTGTCCATCGAGATTTTCGGGCGTTCAATCTTGCAGACACCGTCATTCAGCCTGACCTCCAGTGACGTTGGCTGCTGCTCCACCCGCAGATACAGGACGCTGGCCTGCCCGACGAAGCCAATGGCATGCCCGCTTTGATCCGCCACCTCCGCACCAAATGGCAGGGGCTTATTGCCGGGCTTAAAGGCGCGCAGCGTATAAGGCCGACGCCGATCGGTTTCGAATCTCAAATAGTTGACGGCGCCGGCATAGGGCACGCTGTTGGCGATATTGCCGACGATCTCGGCGCCGGAACTGTTGCCGGTATCCGACAATGTCACGGAGTTTTGCCGGTAAGGCGTGGCGTAAGGCACCAAAGCCAGCCCTTCGTCGTTAGTGACGATGCTCTCGTCGCCGTTCACCATCAGCCCTTTGGCCTTGGGCGCGTCCACCACCATCATGGTGTTGCCCATTTCGTTGGACGCCAGCAAATGCCAAGGGATCGCCACCAGGCTGCCGCGGGCGCTCATGCCCAACTGTCGATAGTCTGATGATTCACTGTAGGAGCCGCCGACGGTCGTCGCGTTGGCGCGATAGGCGGCATTCACGCTCGCCATGCTGTTGCCGCCGCTTTGATTGCTGCCGGCAAGCGCATAACTCAGACGGTTTGATTCCAGCGCATTGCCGCTCAGGCTCAGCGAGCTTTGCTGATAGTGCGAATCGGTGGCGGATAAGCTGGTGCTGAGATAGGCATTGTTGTCGAACATCGACAACGGCACGCTCAGAGAGAGATAAAACCGCGTCTCTTCTTTGCGATCGGAATTTCTCACGCGACTCGCGGAAATGTTGTAACTGACGCGCGCGAAGGCGTTTGAATACCCGAGCTGGTATTCCCGGCTTTTATTCGTATCCGACCAATAGTCGCGCTGGGTGCCGGAGAAATAGAGCGTGCCCCACCCGTCTGCGAGCCTCTGATTCAGGTTCAAATTGAAGGTATTGCGCGGACGAGCGGCGCGAACGGCGTCCCAGGTATTCAAATCCAGCGGGGCAAGCTCATCGTCATCCCGATCGTTCCAATAATCGTGAAAGCGCTTGTCACGCTCGCGGTAGCCTTGATGGGTGTAGATGGCATCGTTGAAACTGTAATAACCTTTGGTCGAATAACGGTATGCCGCCAGCGTGAAGTTGGTTGCGGTAGCGTCCAAAAACTTGCTGTAGGCGATCCGAAAACTTTGCCCATTCTCATTGCGATCCTGCAAATGCGTCGAGGCCTGAGCCACATCGACGGATACCGCGCCGAACGGCAGATTCCAGCCACTGCCCAGCAGCCAGGCGCGATAGTCCTCGCTGAGGATCGTACCGGCATAACCGGTGACCAGATTATTGAAGCCGTACTGCAGCGTGCCCTGCACGAAAGCGGGCGCATAGTCGGTATCCGCCTGATTGACCTTACCGGCAACCAGGCCATATTTGCTGACGCCCTGCTTCAACATGTTGGGAACGGCGGAAAACGGCACGGTAAAGGATTGTTCCCGCCCGTCGGCTTCCCTGACCACGACCAACAGATCCCCCGCAGAACCGGTCGGCAATATATTGTCCAGCGTAAAGGCGCCCGGCGGCACGTTCTCCTGATAGATGAGGTTGCCGTTTTGCAATACTTTCACCAGGGCATTGCTCTGCGCCACGCCCCGTACTATCGGCGAAAAGCCCTGCTGCGAATTGGGCCGCATGTTGATATCCGAGGCTAAAGCGCCGCCCCGCACCCGAATCGAGTCGAACAAATCACCCGGCGAATAGAAATCGCCCATCGTCAGGTTCGATTTGATGGCGGCGAAGCCACGCTGCACATAGCGAGTATTATTTTGCCAATCGCTGCCTTGCCGCGAACTGCTGCGGAAATTGCTGCTGTCTCTGAATTGCCAACCCGCCAGATTGACCCCCGATTCCAAACCGGTATAGAAATCGTCGTTTGACGCCTTGTCGCCCTGCAACGACTGCACGTGGTAATAGGTGGCGTTATAGGCCAGCAGCAGCGCAGGCACGCCGCGATCCCAAAATTTGGCGTCAACATAGCCGGCCTCTGCGCGAATCACTCGCGACTGGGGCACCGTCAGCTTAAGGCTCAACGTCCCCACATCGAAGTCCGCCCTTCCTCCTTGCACCAACGTTTGGACGGGGATCGGCCCCTTGTCCACCCCGATGGACAAACGACTCATATCGATGCCCAACAGGGCGGCGTCACGATGGGCGATGCGAATATCGCCTTTATGTTCGCCGAACTGCAACGAGAACCGCCCTTTCCAACTCTGGTTGACATACACGTCGACCGTTTGCGTGCCTGCCGGCATGTCATTATTGAGGTAAAAACGCGACAGATCGGATTCGCTGGACGCACCGGCCAATAGAGAAGTGTCGAATTTCATCGCCGATGCTTTATTTAACGGTATGAATACAGATGCGGTCAGTATCGAAAGCAATTTTAGTTTAAGCTTCATGGCCGTTCTTCACGTTAGCGGGCTGTAATGGCTTTAGATTTATAAGCCCCCAGGTCGTCGATATAGAGCAGGGTGTAGGGAATATTCCGGCTCACGCCAACTTTGGTCGGGGCAAAGAGGCTGGAATATGGCCCGACCATCACTGAATCGACCAACAGATTCTTTTTGCCTTTCTGATCAACATTGGCCAACGTAAAATAGTAAGGGCCTTTGTTGATAACCTTAAATCCCTTCCCCGCCGCCTGGAGTTCAATGAAGTCGGTGATGTTATTGACACTGCCGGTTAACCCTGCCGGGCGATAAAATAGCTTGATGCGTGATTTGATGGCTAATTGCAGCGTATTGACGCCCTGCAAATTCTCCGGCGTAGGCGGGATATCCAGCACATTCAAATAAAATACCGACTCACGATCGCCGGGAAGCGCCGCGCTCATTTTTTGTATGCGTAATTGCTGGCCATTATTTCCGGCAACTTTCACAACCGGCGGGGATAACAAGAACGGCACGTTTGCCGTTTCAGGCGTCGAGTTTATATCACCGTCATCAATCCATGCCTGCACCAGTGCCGGATCGTCACCATTGTTGACTAACTGAACGATAACATCCTTGTTTTTTTCCGGATAAATAACGCGCGTTCCATTAATTACAATATTGGCATCGGCGCAAAAGCTGCTGAGAAACAATCCAGCAAAGATTAAGCACTGTTTCATAGTCACCCCAGAAGCCAGGCCTTTGCCTTGGGCGCAGGCCTGGCTTAATTGCAATTACAGGTAAGAAATGGTGTAAGTCACGTTGGAACTCAATTCCCCCACTTTTGCTTCCAACGCATTGGTCTTGTAGTAATAGGCGTCCAGCGTCAGCGTTTCGGCATCCGGCGCCGTTTTATCGCCTTTGATCTTGGTGACATAAGGCACGTTCAACGGAATCGGCGTGGATGAACCCGGCTCAGCCAGAGAAAAACCGACGTTTTTCGCTACGGCGGCGTCGCTTTCATTCACGGAGCTGTTCAGCAGATATTTCCCGTCGGTAGAGATATTATTCGCCGAAGAGAAGTAGATCTTCAGCGGCGTACCGGCCGTTCCCGCCGCCGGCGTGCAGCCGGAGAACGTCAGCGAGAAAGATTTCTTGTTTTTGGTGATGGGGCCGACCACGGTGCCCGCATCAGTCACGGAAATCGGGCTGAGCGCAACGGTAAAATCGGCGCTTTTCCCGCCATTGATGGTACAAGTGGTATCCGTAACGGCACCGCTAAACGAAATAACGCCACCGGCGGAATTATCTGCCGCCGTTGCGCCCACAGATGTTAACGCGGCAGCCAATACCGCCAAAGAGATGCCTTGCTTAATCATAATAAACCCCATTACTTTCTTCGCTGAGAGAGCATATATAAAATGACCTACACCATTAAACCGTTTAGAGGCTAACGAAGCTTAGGCAATAGCAGAGTATTGACAGCATCCTGCCATCTAAAAGTTTATATGCGACGGTATATATTTATATATATCCAAGTGTATTCTAAAAGATATCCGACAATGGGAAAAATCTCATTCACCGCCAGATGCAGGACATATTAATTCCAAAGACAAAAAAATTGCAACATCGAATCAAATAATTTTCATAACAATAAAAAAAATGAATCGAGCAATGGCCGGAAGGATGCGCGCCTTAAAAGAGTGAGTACGACAGCCTGCTTACTGCGCGGGTTCAATGAGCGCCGCCATTTCCTCATAAAAGCGCTTGTGGCGTAAAAAACAAAAAACCATTGATATAAAAAGAAAAAACACATACAAAGAAAAATCTTAGATTCCTTAACCCCCTTCATCCCCTCACGTAAGGTTTACTTTTCCCCTACCTTAAAAATTATCCGACCTACCGCTATAGGAGTAGCCCGAAAATGCGACACTCTCTGCACATGAATATTCAGACACACAAGAAACAGCGTCCGAATTTTTCTTTGCTCAGTCGATAAGGATGAATTTTTCAGAGAAAAATATATCTTTCCCTATCAATATAAAACTCACCTTTAAAGTATATTTAAAAATATACTGAAAGATAATTCATTTAAATAATCGCTACAGGGGTCAAACAAGATAGGGGAAAAGGGATGCATCGCGAGTAACGGCGGGAATAAAAAACCCGAGCGCCACAGGCTCGGGTTGATAGCAACACAGACATTCGACGATCAGAGCGGCTTTTCAGTCCGTACGATGCCGTGATTCTTCATCACCTCTTCCATCGTAAGGCTATCGTCATACGGCGTCTCGTCGACCACGACGTCTTTCGGACGCTCATAGGGTTTGGTCGCACGTTTGAACATCCACCACCATACGAACACCAGGAAAGCGCCGGACTTGAGAAAAATCATGGTCCATAGGGCGACTTGATACCAGTTCATCTCTGTCTCCTAAGAGTATTAAGCAAAATCGATAAGGCGGCGTTAATTATCGTGCCGGTCACGCCTGACAGCAGCAGGCATCCGAGCAGCCTGCCTTGATGACCGCATAATCTCACCGATGCGTAGCCCTTATCAATAGCCGTTCGCGTTTCCTGCGGGCGACCGTCAAGTTCTCAGCACGCAAAAGCAAAAAAACCCCGCGCTCTAAGAGCGCGGGGTCAGAATGTATGGCGGAGGAGCAGAGATTCGAACTCTGGAACGGTTTCCCGTCGACGGTTTTCAAGACCGTTGCCTTCAGCCACTCGGCCACCCCTCCGCAACGACGCGCACTATAAACAGAGCTTATTCGCTTGTAAAGCCCAGGCGCGTTCAACCGCGCGAAAAATCGACGGAATGATGCAAGCCGGCGAACAAACGCGTGGCCGCTCCCCCCGCTGTTGCAACAATGATAACTAAGGGTAAAGATTGGTAAACAAACTTTAATCAAGCGCTTGCGCTGCCTATCATCGGGATTATTTTGTGATGGCCTGATAAGAGAGATCATTATGGACCGCATTGTCGTCTCGTCTTCCTCGCGCGACTCCCTGCTCAGCACGCATAAAGTCCTGCGCAACACCTATTTCCTGTTATCCCTGACGCTGGCTTTCTCGGCGCTGACCGCAACCGCCAGTACCCTGCTGGGCCTGCCTGCGCCGGGCTTGCTGCTGATGCTGGTTGGCTTCTACGGGCTGATGTTCCTGACGCATAAACTGGCCAACAGCCCGGCAGGCATTCTGGCGGCGTTCGCGTTGACCGGTTTCATGGGGTATGCCCTCGGCCCGATCCTCAGCTCGTTCCTGAACGCCGGCGCGGGCGATCTGATCATGCTGGCGCTGGGCGGCACCGCCGCGGTGTTCTTCTGCTGCTCGGCCTACGTGCTGACCACCCGTAAAGACATGTCGTTCCTGTCCGGCATGATGATGGCCGGTTTTGTGGTGCTGCTGGTGGCGGTGATCGCCAACCTGTTCCTGCAGATCCCTGCTCTGCACCTGGCGATCAGCGCGCTGTTCATTCTGTTCTCCGCCGGCGCGATCCTGTGGGAAACCAGCAACATCATTCACGGCGGCGAGACCAACTACATTCGCGCCACCGTCAGCCTGTACGTGTCGCTGTACAACATGTTCATCAGCCTGTTGAGCATTCTGGGCTTCGCCCGCAGCAACTGATCGCGTGTTACCCCGCCTTTCAGGCCCCGCTCCGGCGGGGCTTTATTTTTTGCGGCTGAAAAAATTTGCTAAACTGGCGGCCGTTCCGAATTATCCGTTATCGAGGCAGTATGTTGGAGTTTGAAGGTCGGGTTATCGACACTGACGCGCAGGGCTATCTGAAAAACAGCGCCGACTGGCATGAAGGCCTGGCGCCGCTGCTGGCCGCGCAGGAAGAGATCGTGCTCACCGAAGCACACTGGGAAGTGGTGCGCTTTGTGCGCGACTTCTATCAGGAATTCAATACCTCACCGGCTATTCGCATGCTGGTCAAAGCCATGGCGCAGAAATACGGCGAAGAAAAAGGCAACAGCCGCTATCTGTACCGCCTGTTCCCGAAAGGGCCGGCCAAACAGGCCACCAAGATCGCCGGGTTGCCCAAACCGGTAAAATGCATCTGACCGCTCCGCCCGCAGCGCCGCTGCAGGCGAGCGCTTAATAGCGAATGCCGAACCCGTCGTAGTCGGTCACGCCCTGCGGCTCCACCAGCACGCGTTCGACGCGCGCGCTGCGCGGGCCGCCCTGCTTCAGCCATGCGACCAGCGAGTCCACCTGCGCCTGTGTGCCGCAGGCCACCACCTGAACGCTGCCGTCATCAAGGTTGCGCGCATAGCCCGTCACCCCCAGCGCCTCGGCCTGCCGCTGAGTGGAATAGCGAAACCCTACCCCCTGCACCACGCCATACACATACGCAGCAATGCAAACTTGTGTCATAATCGCCCCCTTAATTCAGTTTTCGTTATGGCATTGCCGTGCCTTTGCACCGCCGTGTCACTCTTTCTATCCTAGCTGGCAGCATTATTAATTATGACCGTACGCCTGTTTCTCGCCAAAGGACGTGAAAAGTCCTTACTCCGTCGTCACCCTTGGGTATTCTCCGGCGCCGTTCAACGCGTCGAGGGCAAAGCGCTCTCCGGTGAAACCATCGATATTCTCGACAGCCAGGGCAAATGGCTGGCTCGCGGCGCCTATTCGCCCGAGTCGCAGATCCGCGCACGCGTCTGGACTTTCCAGCAGGATGAAGAGATTAACATCGATTTCTTCATTCGCCGCCTGCAGCAAGCGCAAAGCTGGCGTGATTGGGTCGCGCAGCGCGACGGCCTGGACGGATACCGCCTGATCGCCGGCGAATCCGACGGCCTGCCGGGCATCACTATCGATCGCTTCCAGAATTTCCTGGTGCTGCAGCTGCTGTCCGCCGGCGCCGAATATCAGCGCCCGGCGCTGCTTTCCGCCCTGCAGCATTGCTACCCGGAATGTTCGATTTACGATCGCTCCGACGTGGCGGTGCGTAAAAAAGAAGGCCTGCCGCTGGCGCAAGGCCCGGTGCTGGGCGATCTGCCGCCGGAGCTGCTGCCGATCACCGAACACGGCATGAAACTGCTGGTGGACATTCAGCAAGGGCACAAGACCGGTTTCTATCTCGATCAGCGCGACAGCCGCCTGGCGGCGCGTAACTACTCCGCCGGCCGCCGGGTGCTGAACTGCTTCTCCTACACCGGCGCCTTCGCCGTTTCCGCTCTGATGGGCGGCTGCGCGCAGGTGATCAGTGTAGATACCTCGCAGGCGGCGCTGGATATCGCCAGACAGAACGTCGAGCTCAACAAGTTGGATCTGAACAAGGCAGAGTTCGTTCGCGATGACGTGTTCCAACTGCTGCGCAACTACCGCGCCCAGGGCGAGAAATTCGATCTGATCATCATGGATCCGCCGAAGTTCGTCGAGAACAAAAACCAGCTGGCCAGCGCCTGCCGTGGCTACAAAGACATTAATATGCTGGCGCTGCAGCTGCTGAACCCGGGCGGCATTCTGCTCAGCTTCTCTTGCTCCGGGCTGATGCCGACCGATCTGTTCCAGAAAATTTTGGCCGACGCCGCTGTAGATGCCGGACGTGATGTACAATTTATAGAACAGTTCCGCCAGGCTGCCGATCACCCGGTGATCGCCACGTACCCTGAGGGGCTGTATCTGAAAGGCTTCGCTTGTCGGGTGATGTAACTTGAAATGCGCTGCCTTGCCCCCATATATGAGCAAGGCATTGTTTCTCAGGAGGTCATCATGATTGCCAGCAAATTCGGTATCGGACAACAGGTTAGACATAAACTGCTGGGGTATTTGGGCGTCGTTATCGATATCGACCCTGAATACTCTTTGGAACAACCCAAAGCTGACGAGATAGCGGCGAACGATGAACTGCGTTCCGCTCCTTGGTACCACGTGGTGATGGAAGACGAGGAAGGCCAACCGGTGCATACCTATCTGGCGGAAGCGCAGCTGGATGGCGAGCCCCAGGAAGCGCATCCCGAGCAACCATCGCTGGATGAACTGGCGGAATCCATCCGTCACCAGTTACAGGCGCCACGCTTGCGCAATTGACCGCGCCAAGACCTGAGAAACCCTGAAAGGGCCCGGCATCGCGCCGGGCTCTTTTTATTTAGCGTTCCAGCCCCAAACGCGGGATTTCGATTTTCGGGCAGCGATCCATCACCACCTGCAGCCCGGCCTGTTGCGCCAGCACTGCCGCCTGGTCATTAATCACGCCGATCTGCAACCACAGCGCCTTGGCGCCGATCGCTATCGCCTCTTGCGCCACGCCGTAGGCTGCCTCCGAATTGCGAAAAACGTCGACCATATCGACCGGCTGCGGGATGGCGGCCAGCGTGGCATAAACCGGCTGCCCCAACAGCGTCTGCCCCGCCAGTTTTGGGCTCACCGGGATCACCTGATATCCCTGCGACAACAGATAAGCCATCACCCCATAGCTGGGCCGCGACGGGTTATCGCTGGCGCCCACCAGCGCGATGGTTTTCACCTGCTGCAATAACTCAACAATCTCTTGATCTTGCATCTTCAACTCCCGTTTATCACTGCGTCACTCTTCCGTTTCAAGTGTAACCGATCGGCATTCGCGCGGCTAAACGCTACGCGCAGGAAACTTCAGCGTAATCTTATGGTCTGAGGCTGTCGCGGTTCAGCCACGCACAGACGTGTCTAATTACAAATAAATATGTAAAAATGTAAATAAAATACCCAATTGAAAAATTTTGACACAACCTATGCCATGTTCAACACTTAGAGCTACGTCACTTTATAAGGAGATAATGATGAAATTTGGTCTGGTGGTTGCGGCGTTGCTCAGCATCAGCATGCCTGCCGCGGCTACGACCCTGAAACTCTCCCCGGACATCGATCTGCTGGTGGTCGACGGCAAGAAAATGACAGGTTCGTTGTTAAAAGGCGCCGACAGCCTTGAACTGGATGGCGGACAGCACCAGCTGCTGTTTAAAGTGACCAAAACCGTACGTTCCGGCCAGCATACGCAGGCCTATGCGTCCCTGCCGCTGGTTGCCACCTTCAATACGCAAAAGATCAGTCAGGTGGCGATCGAACTGCCGCGCATCGAGAACGATCGTGACGCGCAACGCTTCGATAAAACGCTGAACTATCGGGTAGTGGATAAAGAGGGTAATGCCCTGCCGTTCCAGCATGATGTGCTGCATCCCGACAGCGTCACCTTCAATACCGATTTGGAAAAGGTGATGACGGATTACAACCGCCAAAACCGCCCGGCTTCCGTACCGCTTTTCGTCCAGCCGAACGCAGGCAACACAACAGCCTCCCTGCCGGCCGGCGCACCAGTGAATGCCCCGACGGTGACGCTGAAAGGTGAAAACGTGTCGGAACAGATGCTGCAATACTGGTTCCAACAGGCGGACAAGGAAACCCAGAAGCGCTTCCTGCACTGGGCCAACAAACAACCGGTTCGCTGATCCCTCCCGGCGCCTTAGCCGCGAAGGCGCCTTTTCTTCGCATTTTCAACTGCAAACGCTAGGCAGTGAAAAACAGTTTCAGTAATCTGTCGCACATCACCGATTAGCGAAGGACACTGAGATGGAATTGACCACCCGCACTATCGCCGAGCGCAAACACATTGCGCTGGTGGCGCACGATCACCGCAAACAGGCCCTGCTGGAATGGGTTGAAAGCCACAAGACCATTCTGGCGCAGCACCAGTTGTACGCCACCGGCACCACCGGCAACCTGATCCAGCGCGCCAGCGGCATTCCCGTCACCAGCATGCTGAGCGGCCCAATGGGTGGCGATCAGCAAGTCGGCGCACTGATTGCGGAAGGCAAAATAGACATGCTGATCTTCTTCTGGGATCCGCTGAACGCGGTTCCGCACGATCCGGACGTGAAGGCGCTGCTGCGGCTGGCGACCGTCTGGAATATTCCGGTGGCGACCAACCGTTCGACCGCTGATTTTCTGATTGACTCCCCGCTGTTCAAAAGCGAGGTGGCGATCGCCATCCCCGACTATCAGCGTTACCTGCAAGACCGCCTGAAATAGTCCTTTCGGCCTGGCTACCGCCAGGCCTGCTGCTTACGGTTTTTTCTGCACCGGAACGCCAAGTTCACGCAGGTGGTCGACGAACACCGAAGGACGTTCACGATCCTGCAACAGCCATACCTGATGTTTGGCGCGAGTCAACGCGACATACAGCAGACGGCGCTCTTCGGCATCCGGAAAGTCCTCCGGCTGCGGCAGTAACACCTCTTCCAACACCGACTCGCGCGCCACGGCGGGGAAGCCGTCACGCCCCTCATGCAAACCGGCGATGATGACGTATTCCGCCTGCTGCCCCTTGCTGGCGTGGATGGTCATAAACTCCAGATCCAGCTTTGGCCAGCGGGTGGCCGCTTTCGCCAGCGCTTCCGGTTTCAGATGGTGGTAACGCGCCAGCACCAGGATGCGCTCATCCGGCTTGGCGTAGCCGCTCAGCTTGTCCAGTAACGGCTCCAACTGCTCGTGCGGCAGGATCGTCACCGACTTTTTATTGCCCTTGCTCAGGCTATTGAGCGGTTTTTTCAGCTGGTGCGGGTTTTGCTGCACGAACCGGTTGGCCACCTCGCCGATGCGTTCATTGAAACGATAGGTGGTATCCAGCGCGCACTGCGCGCCTTCGCCGAAGTTCGTGGCGAAGGCCGTGGTTAACGTCAGTTCTGCGCCGCTGAAGCGATAAATCGCCTGCCAGTCATCCCCTACAGCAAACAGGCAGGTCTGCTTGTTCTGTCGGCGCAATGCCGCCAGCAAGAGCGCACGCTGCGGTGAGATATCCTGAAACTCGTCGACCAGAATATGTTTCCACGGGCTGACGAAGCGCCCCTTGTCGAGAATGTTGACCGCCTGATGGATAAGGCCGGAGAAGTCCACCGCCCCTTCCTCTTTCAAGGCGCTTTTCCAGGCTTTCAGCAGCGGCGCCATCAGCCTGATGCGTTTTGAAAACAGATCGCGGATTTCTTCATCCGCCTGCTCGATCATTTCCGCCTGGCTGCCGCCATGCATGCGCATCAGCCCCAACCAGCGTTCCAACCGGCTTGCCAGGCGATCCGCCAGGCGCTTATCCTGCCAGAAGTCGCCTTCCGGCACTTCCCATTCCAGCTCTTCGGTCAACCATTGACGCCACCCCTTGGCCTGCGCTTTCTTCTCCGCGCACTGTTGGCGCCAATGGGTAATCAGCAGCTCTTTGCGCGCTTTGGCATCGGTTTCCAACCGGCTGATGGCCGGCGCTTTGCGGCTGCCTTGTTGAATGATTTGCAGCGCCAAGGCATGGAAGGTCTTGGCCTGAATACCGACATCACCCAAACGTTCTTTGATGCGGTCGTTCATCTCGCCGGCGGCCTGACGGCCGAACGCCAACAGCAAGATTTGACCCGGCTCAGCCTCCTGACGACGCAGCAGCCAGCCGGCGCGCGCCACCAGCACCGACGTTTTGCCGCTGCCGGCGCCGGCCAACACCAGCACGGAATCCTCGCCATTGACCACCGCCCGGCTCTGGGCGTCGTTGAGCGGCGAACTCTCGACGGTCTGGAAGAAATCATGGTGTTGATCCAGCATGCGCTCGGTCCACTGCCGGTTGCGTTGCTCGATACTGCGCTCCCCCTGCTGCAACCATTGCAAACACAGATGGTAATCAGCCCGGCAGTTATCGAATTCCTCCAGGCGCGCCACCGGCATCGGTAGCGCGGAGAAAGCCTCGCGAATTTGCTGCTGCAGCTTGCCCAGCTCAGACTTTTTGAACCATTTATCTTGTTGTTCAATGCGCTTAATCTGCGCCACCTGCTGTTGCAACACGCCGGCGCTGACGTCGCTCATCTCGGCGCTCCACTGCTGCCACGCCTGCTGCAGAAAGTGATAAAAACGCTGCGTTTCCTGCCATTCGGTGCCGTGCAACCGCACCACTTTTTCGTCCGGTAATTCAAATTCCAGCTCGCCCCAGACGATGCCACGCTTGCACCTGACCTGAATCAGTTGATTGAAGGGGATCAGGTATTCATGTTTTTCCCCGCTCACCTCAACGCCGGCGTGCAGCAACCGCACGCGGTTATAAGGGTGCTGAGCCAGGTGTTTCCCCAGCGATGTCGCTTTAAGTTCCATATCGTCGCGCCATGACTATGTTGAGATTAAATAACGGATATCTGCCAGTTTACCTGCGATAAGCAGTGGCACTCTAGCGCTAAAAAAAGGGTAGAATAGATTTTGCGTTTTTATCGTGAATACGCCCGCATCGCGGTTTGGCTATCATTAGAGCAGAATGACGTCTATGCGTACTGTACTGAATATTCTTAATTTTGTGTTGGGCGGTTTCTTCACCACGCTAGGCTGGCTTATTGCTACAGTGTTCAGCGTGCTGCTTGTCATCACACTGCCGCTTACCCGCTCCTGTTGGGAAATCACCAAGCTGTCGCTGGTGCCGTTCGGCAACGAAGCGATACACGTCGATGAACTGTATCCGGAAAAAAGCAATGCGCTGCTCTCCGCCGGCGGCTCACTGCTCAACATTATCTGGCTGGTGCTGTTCGGCTGGTGGCTGTGTCTGTCACACATCGCCGCCGGTATCGTGCAATGCGTTTCAATCATCGGCATTCCGGTCGGCATCGCCAATTTCAAAATAGCCGCCATCGCGCTGTGGCCGGTGGGACGCCGCGTCGTCTCGGTAGAAATGGCTCAGCAAGCCCGTATTGAGAATGCTCGCCGCCACTATCAACAGCGTTAATTTTTTCTCCGTTTGAGGAGTTTTTCGTGCTCTCTTTTGCACCCGCAGTTCGTCGTTATACTTACAACAGCAACCTGCTGTATCACTTGCGCATCCTCATTGCGCTGATCGGCACCACCGCCGTTCCCTGGTGGCTCGGCATTCCCAAGCTGACTATCCCGTTAACGCTGGGCGTGGTGGCAGCCGCCCTGACTGATTTGGACGACCGCCTGGCCGGCAGATTACGCAATCTGCTGATCACGTTGGTATGCTTCTTTATTGCTTCCGCCTCGATTGAGCTGCTGTTTCCCTACCCTTGGTTGTTCGCGCTTGGCTTAACCACCTCGACCTGCGGTTTTATCCTGCTGGGCGCCTTGGGGCAACGTTACGCCACCATCGCCTTCGGTGCGCTGCTGATCGCGGTTTACACCATGCTCGGCACTTCCATGTACGATGCCTGGTATCAGCAACCGCTGCTGCTGGTGATCGGTGCATTGTGGTACAACCTGCTGACGCTGGCGGGCCACCTGCTGTTCCCGATCCGACCGCTGCAAGAAAACCTGGCGCGCTGTTACGATCAACTGGCCAATTATCTGGACGCCAAAGCCAACCTGTTCGATCCCGACGCCGAACGCGACGCCGATCTGCCATGGATGGACGTCGCAATGGCCAACAGCGCGTTGGTCGCGTTACTCAACCAGACCAAAGCCTCGTTATTGACACGCCTGAAAGGCGATCGCGGCCAGCGCGGCACCCGTCGCACCTTGCACTACTATTTTGTCGCGCAGGATATCCACGAACGCGCCAGTTCTTCTCACGTTCAATACCCTGCGCTCAGCCGGCAATTCCGTCACAGCGACATTTTGTTCCGCTTCCAGCGTTTGCTGAGTATGCAGGCGCGCGCCTGCCGCCAGCTGGCGCAATCTATCCTGCTGCGGCAAAAGTACCAGCACAATCCGCGTTTTGAGCCGGCTTTCAGCCGCATTCAGGAAGCGTTGGCGCGCATCGCCGAAACCCAGGGCAATAGCGAACAGACCAAGGCGCTGGCGCATCTGCTGAAAAACCTGCATGCGATAGATGCGCAGTTGGCCAATATCGAGTCCGAGCAAACGCTGGCGAGCGGACAAGCGGAAGAGAACAGCCTGGCCGACGATCGCTTGACCGGTTGGAGCGACATCCGGCTGCGCATCAGCCGCCATTTAACGCCGCAGTCGGCCCTGTTCCGCCATGCGATCCGCATGTCGGCGGTGCTGTGCGTCGGTTACGCCTTTATCCAGTTCACCGGTATGCAGCACGGTTACTGGATCCTGCTGACCAGCCTGTTCGTCTGCCAACCGAACTACAACGCCACCCGCCGGCGCCTGGCACTGCGCATCATCGGCACTTTGGCAGGTATCCTGATCGGCCTGCCAATCCTCTATTTCGTGCCTTCCGTAGAAGGACAACTGGTGTTGATCGTCATCACCGGCGTCCTGTTCTTCGCTTTCCGCACCGTGCAATATGCCCACGCGACGATGTTCATCACGCTGCTGGTGTTGCTGTGCTTCAACCTGTTGGGTGAAGGATTCGAAGTGGCCGCCCCGCGCGTTTACGATACCTTGCTGGGATGCGCCATCGCCTGGGCGGCCGTCAGCTTCATCTGGCCAGACTGGAAGTTCCGCCAACTGCCGGCGGTGGTGGATAAAACGCTGAATGCCAACTGCCGCTATCTGGACGCCATTTTGGTGCAATATCATCAAGGTAAGGATAACGGCCTCGCTTACCGCATTGCACGACGAGATGCCCATAACAGCGATGCGGAACTGGCTTCGGTTATCTCCAACATGTCAGCCGATCCCAAGGCCGACAAAGCGCTGCAGGAAGCCGCCTTCCGCTTGCTCTGTTTGAACCACACGCTCCTGAGCTATATCTCCGCATTGGGGGCGCACCGCGAGCGGCTGAACACCCCGGCCACGCTCGATCTGCTCAATGACGCCGTGTGTTACGTGGACGGCGCCCTGCATCAGGAAGAACGGAACAGCCAGCGCATTGCGCAGGCGTTGGAACAGCTGGCGGAGCGCATCAGCAAAGCCGTTCCGGAACCTGAAAGCAAAGAGCAATTGGTCTTGCAGCAGGTGGGTTTGGTGCTCGAACTGCTGCCGGAGCTCACCGCGCTGCATGCCCAAATCAATAAGGCAGCCTAACTATTCAGGGCCCGTTCGATGGGCCCTGAATAACCGGCTCATGCCCATGGCGGCGCATCGCCATCGTATGATCGAACCAACGCACTAGCTCGCTGCGTAATTCGGCCGGCAACGCCGCCTGATGATAACCGGCTATCGCCCCGCCCAGCGACAGCAGCACTCGTAGCCCCAAATTAGTCTGCTGTTTCAATAAACGGAGATAGCTGCGTTTGGCGCCATGCAGCCGCAGGTCATAAGCGTTGCGAATGCCCGCTCGCCACAGCAGACGTTCCATATTGACGTCAATATTCGGCAATGCCTTCAGTCGGCCGTGATCGCCAGCCTTAAGCCGCTGCTCCCGGCGCGCCTCCCTGACAGCCTGCCAGGCCAGCCCCACCAGCTCGTTGCGTTCCCGCCACAGCGACTCGTCAACCCAGTAATAGCGCAAGGTAATGGGCACACCGCGTTTGGAATAGACCATATTGACCATTCCGCGGGCGCGAAAGGCGGGTTCCATGCTTGCCGTAGCCCGCAAATACAGCTCCCCCTCCGCTATCACCGCAAACATGACGCCCTCAGCCAGCAGACCGTAACCGCCGAACTGCGACCGAGTCGTGATGGCCCCCAATGCCGCAAAGCAATTTTTAGCCTGCGCGATTCTTCTCGTCGACATCCTTTTCATAGCGTTCCTCCTTTTTAGGTTCTGGCCGTATTATTTCTCTCATCAATGAAAAAAGTAACGTGAACAACTAATTAGAAAAATACGCACTATCCGCCCGCCTGCCAATCACAAAAACCATCGGTACAAAAAATGATCGCAATTATGCGAGCCGCTACGAAAATTTGGGTTGATCTTATCCTAAATCAGGGATACTGTATAAACATACAGTAACACGACGGGCGGGAACTTTATGCGTACTCAATCACTCTACCAACCTCATTTCGGCCATGGCTCTTATACAACGCGCAATGTTGCGAAGAACACGGATGTCGGCAAAGAGAATGGCTTGATCAGTGAACTTGTTTACAACGAACGCCAGCCCGCAGTGGCTCAACTGCTGTTGCCCCTGCTGCAACAACTGGGCAAGCAGTCTCGCTGGCTTCTGTGGCTCACGCCGCAGCAAAAATTAAGCAAACAGTGGCTGCAGCAATCCGGCCTGCCGGTGGATAAAGTGGTGCAATTGAGCCAGATCAGCCCGGTGAATACGGTTGAGGCAATGGAAAAAGCGCTGCAAACGGGGAATTACAGCGTGGTTCTCGGCTGGTTGCCCGAGCTAACGGAGGAGGATCGTCTAAAATTAAGACGTGCGGCAGAATTGGGTAACGCATACGGGTTTATCATGCGTCCACAACGTGACATTAGCCCGACTCACGGACAGTGTTCTACCCTAAAAATTCACTCTTCTTTGTATCATTAAGTAAATTTAGGATTTTTCCCATCATTTTCGCACCCCGTAAAGGGAACCTTTGCGGGATAAGGCAAAAAGCTAGTCCAGCCGCGGTTTGGCAAGGGAAAATGCCCTGTTGATCGCCGTTTTTTTGAGCTGAGAATGTTAGCAAATATGTACGATTCTGCGTTTTTTTTTAGAGCCTTATCACATCACACTTGTAACTTTCGCGCCACGTTGTAGACTTTACATCGCCAAGGTTGCTCTATAACGTCAGAAAAACTGGCGAGTAACAAACGAGGGCTTAAACCTTGGCGAAGGAATTTAACCAAGGGCTTAAAACAGCTTTAAAGCTCATTGCCTATTTGGATGATAACGAGGCGCAAAATGAAAAAGACAGCTATCGCATTAGCAGTGGCACTGGCAGGTTTCGCTACCGTAGCGCAAGCCGCTCCAAAAGATAACACCTGGTACACCGGTGCTAAACTGGGTTGGTCCCAGTACCATGACACTGGTTTCTACGGTAACGGTTACCAGAACGGTATCGGCAACGGCCCAACCCACAAAGATCAGCTGGGTGCAGGCGCGTTCCTGGGCTACCAGGCAAACCAATACCTGGGCTTCGAACTGGGCTATGACTGGCTTGGCCGTATGCCTTACAAAGGCAGCGTGAACAACGGTGCTTTCAAAGCACAGGGCGTTCAACTGGCCGCTAAACTGAGCTACCCAATTGCTGACGATCTGGACATCTACACTCGTCTGGGTGGTATGGTATGGCGCGCAGACTCCAAAGCTAACTACGGCAACGGCACTCGCCTGAGCGACCACGACACCGGCGTTTCTCCGCTGGCTGCTGTTGGTGTTGAATACGCACTGACCAAAAACTGGGCTACCCGCCTGGACTACCAGTTCGTAAGCAACATCGGTGATGCAGGTACCGTTGGCGCGCGTCCAGACAACACCATGCTGAGCCTGGGCGTTTCTTACCGCTTCGGTCAGGATGACGTAGTTGCTCCAGTTGCTCCAGCTCCAGCTCCGGCTCCAGTTGTTGAAACCAAGCGTTTCACTCTGAAGTCTGACGTGCTGTTCAACTTCAACAAGTCTACTCTGAAAGCAGAAGGCCAGCAGGCTCTGGATCAGCTGTACACCCAACTGAGCTCCATGGATCCTAAAGACGGTTCCGTAGTGGTTCTGGGTTACACCGACGCCGTTGGTTCTGACCAGTACAACCAGAAACTGTCTGAAAAACGCGCACAGAGCGTTGTTGACTACCTGGTCTCCAAAGGCATCCCGTCAGACAAAATCTCTGCACGTGGTATGGGTGAAGCAGAGCCAGTTACTGGCAACACCTGTGGCTACAAATCTGGCCGCGCTACCAAAGCTCAGATCGCTTGCCTGGCACCAGATCGTCGCGTAGAGATCGAAGTTAAAGGTATCAAAGACGTTGTAACTCAGCCTCAGGGCTAAGTTTACTCGCCTAATAAAAAACCCCGCAATGCGGGGTTTTTTTTCGTCCTGTTTTTGTCAGAGCATTCAAGGCCTGGTGTAACGAAGGCGCTCTGCCCCGTTTATTTAGGTTCTTTGCCGAGAATCGCCTTCAGGTCTTCTTTCAACGACGACATCTGATTCGCATACTTCTCTTTGCGCTCAGCATCTTCGATAAGCTGCACGACGGTTTCCGACAGCGTCACACCGCGACGACGCGCCAGGGCAGCCAAGCGTTGCCAAACCAAAAACTCCAGATCGATAGATTTTTTACGCGTATGCTGGTGTTCTGCGTTAAAATGACGTTTGCGGCGGGCGCGGATCGTTTGTTTCATCCGGTTATCCAGATCCGGATTCATATGAGCGGCAATCCATGCAAGTACCTTTACCGGCTCATTTTCCAGCTTCAGCAGCTCGTTAACCGCTTCCTGAGCAGCGCTGTTTTCAATGTAGCGGGTAATGAGTTCCCCTTCCCGGTGCTTCTTCACCAGGTACTTCCATTTCCAACCGCTCTCCAGATTTTCCAGTTGCTGATATTTCATCTTGAGCTCTTCAGTGACCGCGTAACTTCAAATAAGCATAACAGCTTTACGCCGAATTTCCCCGGCAATTAAGCCGTCTTTTAGACTGTTTTTTGCACAGTCATCGCGCGATGTCAAACTCCCTGATGCCAACTGGCACTCCACATGTATCAAGCTGCCGTTATTCTTGTATAATCGCCCTTTCCCTTTTTAACGATTGCATCTAACACTTTGACCAATAACCGACTTGAATGGCAATCTTTATTGCCGGACGTAACGCCTTATCAGGCGATATTTGATACCGCCGCTCAGTTGGCACCCGTGCCCTTTTCCGCCATTCAGCCTCGGCTGGAAAATGCCCTGACGCTATTTTGTCACCCCCAATCGCCACCGCGATTCATGCTGTTGAAAGCGCAAGAAACGCGAGAATACCTGGAACTGATCGCTAACGCCGTCAAACCACTGCTGCCGCAAAACACGGCATGCCGCGGCAGCCACTATGTCATTCAGGATGGCAAGGTCAGCGTAGAGCCTGCCAGCCATGGCGATGAACCTTTCGCTGCCGGCGGTGCTTGCGTGTTCCAAGAGTGGATTGAACCGGAGCAGCTGTTTGGTTGCGTGCGGATCCACAATGGCGACATCACTCTGCAGCCCGGCCTGGTGCACCAGGCCAACGGCGGTATTCTGATCCTGTCAGCCCGGGCGCTGCTGGCCCAGCCGTTGCTCTGGCTGCGGTTGAAGCAAATGATCGGCCAGCGTCAGTTCCATTGGGTTTCGCCTGACGAAACCCGCCCGCTGCCGGTCGCTATTCCGCCGATGCCGCTGGATCTGCGGCTGATTGTAGTCGGCGACCGCCACGGCCTGGCCGATTTCCACGATATCGAGCCAGAACTGAGTGAACAAGCGGTCTATGGCGAATATGAAGACGATCTGCAACTGACTGAAGTTGATGATATGGCGCAGTGGTGCGGCTACGTCAACGGTGTGATCGCCGAGCGGCAGTTACCGATGTTGGCGGCCGATGCCTGGCTGCCGCTGATCGTTCAGGCGGTGCGTTATAGTGGCGATCAGGGCATCCTGCCACTCTCTCCGGTTTGGCTTGGGCAGCAGTTGTCCGAAGCTGCACTGTACGCCGAAGAAGACCGCATTACGGCCAAAGCGTTTGAAGCGGCATTGAATGCCCGCGAATGGCGTGAAAGCTATCTCGCCGAGCGTATGCAGGATGAGATCGAACTGGGTCAGATCCTGATCGAGACCGAGGGTGAAGTGGTTGGGCAAATCAACGGCCTGTCAGTCCTGGATTATCCCGGCCACCCTCGCAGCTTCGGCGAACCGTCGCGCATCAGTTGCGTTGTGCATCTCGGCGACGGCGAATTTACCGACGTCGAACGCAAGGCCGAGCTGGGCGGCAACCTGCACGCTAAAGGCATGATGATCATGCAAGCGTTCGTGATCGCCGAACTGGACCTGGATCAGCAGCTGCCCTTCTCCGCCTCGATCGTTTTTGAACAATCTTACGGTGAAGTGGACGGCGACAGCGCCTCGCTGGCTGAACTGTGCGCCCTGATCAGCGCCCTGTCACAGCAGCCGATCACACAACAGATCGCCGTCACCGGCTCCGTTGACCAATTCGGCAACGTACAGCCGATAGGGGGCGTTAACGAAAAGGTCGAAGGTTTCTTCGAGGTTTGTTTACGCCGCGGCCTGACGGGCAAACAGGGCGTCATACTGCCCGTGACCAACGTGCGCCACCTGTGCCTGCGTCAGGATGTCGTTGACGCAGTGCGCGAGGGGCAATTCCACCTGTGGGCGGTAGAGAGCGCGGCGGAAGCCTTGCCTTTGCTCACCGGTTGCCTCTACTCTGACGAACAACAGCCGAATTTGTTGGCGGCCATTCAGGAACGGATTGCGCAGGTGAGCCTGCAGGAACGCCGCCGTCCATGGCCGCTACGCTGGCTCAACTGGTTCAACCACGGCTGATCGGACTTGTTCAGCGTACACGTGTTAGCTAACCTGCGTCCTTCATTAAAATAAGGCTTACTGAGAACATGGTAGATAAACGCGATTCCTATACGAAAGAAGACCTCGAAGCATCCGGCCGCGGCGAGCTGTTCGGCGCCGGTGGCCCACCGTTGCCGGCGGGTAACATGTTGATGATGGACCGCGTGGTCAAAATGACCGAAGACGGCGGGACTCACAACAAAGGTTATGTGGAAGCGGAGCTGGATATTAATCCGGACCTATGGTTCTTCGGTTGCCACTTTATCGGCGATCCGGTTATGCCGGGCTGCCTGGGTCTGGATGCGATGTGGCAGTTGGTCGGTTTCTACCTCGGTTGGCTCGGTGGCGAAGGCAAAGGCCGCGCGCTGGGCGTCGGTGAAGTCAAGTTCACCGGCCAGGTGCTGCCGACCGCGAAGAAGGTAACCTATCGTATTAACTTCAAACGCGTCATCACCCGCAAGCTGATCATGGGCGTCGCCGATGGCGAAGTGCTGGTTGACGGTGAAGTGATCTATACCGCCACCGATCTGAAAGTGGGCCTGTTCAAAGATACCACCGCGTTCTAATCACGCTGACGAGAAGGCGGCCACTGCCTTCTCTCTAACGTTCTTCGCATGCCGTCATGTTCGACGTGATGGCATTTCTTTCTTTTATCCTTTCCCGGCTTTTCAAAGACTCCCGCCCCTCTTTTTAGCCGCCATTAGCATCATCTTATTATTCAGTTCTCATCAAAGAGGATTAGGGCCGATAGCGAAAATGCGCTATCGGGCGATATGAAATATCGCATCACGCTGGCATTGGCGCTGGGTGCTCCTTATTTCATCGCCCGACACCGAAATGTCTTCCCCCACCGCTCTTTGCCCTATGCTTACCCGAAGCGGCCAAAGCAACAGGCAGCCTGAAAGGCGGCCTCCCTCAATACCCGCATCAGTGCGATAGCGGTTTTTTTGCATCCGGTTATTCTCTTGCCCCTCAAGATCCTCTAACATGACTAGTATAGTAACTACAATTATTGTACTTAGTGAGGAAGGTATGCAAAAAACCCGCTTTAGCGACGCGCCTTGCCCCGTAGCGCGTGCATTGGATCGCGTGGGGGAATGGTGGAGCATCCTGATCCTTCGCGATGCTTTTCAGGGGCTGTCCCGGTTCGACGAATTCCAACAAAGTCTGGGGATGTCACCCACGCTACTGGCGCGTCGCCTGAAGGATTTGGTGGCCCACGGCATTCTGTATAAAGAACGTTATCAAACGCGGCCGGTGCGCTATCACTACCTGCTTACTGAGCGCGGCAACGATTTTCTCCCGGTGTTGGCGGCGCTCTCACAATGGGGCAACAATCATCTGACCGACGGGGACGTCAGCGCCCTGTTGGTCGACGGACGCAACGATCGGCCGATCCAAGTCCAGTTGGTCAATCGTGATACCCAACAGCCGGTGCCGCCGCAGTTCATTACGCTGGCGCCAGGGCCGGCGGCAAGCGACGGCATACATCAACGCGCCGAACTGATGCGGCAGCGGCGCCTCGCCGACTTACCCGAATTTACCAAGGAGCCATCATGAGCAATCGTCGTATCGTCATTACCGGCATGGGCGCCGTTTCACCGCTAGGGTGCGGTGTTGAAGCCATCTGGCAACGTTTGTTAAAAGGAGAATCCGGCATTCGAGCGTTGCCTGACGAGATCGTTGCAGATTTACCGGTCAAGGTCGGAGGACAGGTCCCGGCGCTGGCGCAAGATGCTGAAGCGGGCTTCAACCCCGACGCCTCCGTCGCCCCCAAGGACCAAAAGAAAATGGACCGCTTTATCCTGTTTGCTATGGCGGCGGCGGACGAAGCCATTCGTCAGGCCGGCTGGATAGCCGATACGGACGAAAAACAAGAGCGCACAGCCACCGTCATTGCCTCGGGTATTGGCGGTTTCCCGGCGATTGCCCAGGCGGTGCGCACAACCGACAGCCGCGGCGCCAAGCGGCTGTCGCCGTTCACCATCCCCTCATTCCTGGTCAATCTGGCGGCCGGCCACGTTTCAATCAAACACCACTTCAAGGGGCCGATTGGCGCGCCGGTCACCGCCTGTGCCGCCGGCGTGCAAGCCATTGGCGACGCAGTGCGTATGATCCGCAATGATGAAGCCGATATCGCCGTGTGCGGCGGTACCGAAGCCGCGATAGATACCGTCAGCCTGGGCGGGTTCGCCGCCGCGCGCGCCATGTCCACCGCTCCGGCCGAATTGGCGCACCAGGCCTCTCGGCCCTTCGACAGCGCCCGGGACGGATTTGTCATGGGGGAAGGCGCCGGCATGCTGGTCATTGAAACGCTGGAACACGCGCTGGCGCGCGGCGCCACCCCGCTCGCGGAAATCGTCGGCTATGGCACCAGCGCCGACGCCTACCATATGACATCCGGCGCTGAAGACGGCAACGGCGCCTATCGGGCGATGAAAATCGCGTTGAAGCAGGCGAACGTCGTTCCCGAGGAGATTCAGCATTTAAATGCGCACGCAACGTCGACACCCGTAGGGGATTTGGGCGAAATCAACGCCATCAAACACCTGTTTGGCACGGCCGGGACTGTCGCCGTGACCTCAACAAAATCAGCGACGGGGCACCTGCTGGGCGCCGCCGGCGGGCTGGAAACCATCTTTACCGCCTTGGCTCTGCGCGATCAGATAGCCCCTGCCACGCTAAATCTGGATAACCCCGATCCGGCGGCGGCAGGTTTGCATCTGGTCGCGAAACAGGCGGAATCGATGAACATGACCTACGCCTTATCAAACGGCTTCGGCTTTGGCGGCGTGAATGCGAGTATTTTGTTGAAACGCTGGCGGGATGAATAAGCGCCTGAAACAAAAACCTCCGCCAAGGGGCGGAGGTTATTCCTTTTATTTGACAGGGAGCCGCTTAAGCGGTCACAGCCCTGTCTTCCATGGCTTCTCGCCAACCTCCCAGCCATTGAGACCGGGCGTCCACTGATGATTGGTAGGGACAATGTTCCCTGGAACGCCCTAAAATACCTGCCTGATACCCTCTCGAATGCGCCCTTTCCAGACGATCGCGTTTCTGTCTCTTCATGCCTCGTTTCCCTCATTTTGGTCTGGTGGAAAGAAAACAATGGCTGCTTTTTGCGCAGCCACGAGTAATCAATAGCGCTAAAAGAAGAGAAGATCAATGCGCAAAATTCACGCCAATGTCATATTTGTGAGCTACGCCCGAGGAAAATGCTAAGTGGCTGATCTGCAGGGGAAGGGGTTAACCAATTGAAATAAAATAGAAATCCCTGCCAGCGAGAAAAAACGACTTTTCACGCCGACAGGGATTAGACGATTTTAGACCAAATTATGACTAAATGCCGCCCATCTGTGCTGCGATAGCCTGGGCTTCCTGCTGCCACCCCTGCGCCAGCGTGCGCACCAGGGCATCATAGCCGTCTTCACCCTGTTTCAGCTCCAGGTTGAAAGGCCTTTTGATCAAACGCCCCTGGCGGTTCAGCACCCACTCGCCGCGAATGATCGCTTTCCCGTCAAAGCGGCCGTGGAAGCCGCTGATGGTCACGTTCAGCACATCCTGATCGCTGCTCATCGGCTGCGAAGAGACCACCCACCCCGGCAGCGCGCTGCTCAGGTTGGTGACCAGCGTTTGCTGCAGCTGCTGATCGAGCGGGCTGGCCCACAGGTTGTTCTGGGCTATCACATACTGCACGTCGTTGGTCTGATACACCACGCCGCTCTGCGCCAGATAATCCGCCACGCTCACGTGCTCCAGCCACAGCTGGCGCGTGGAGGCGCCGCTGCTGCCGGCCACGGCCGGCGCGCCCAGCGCCGGCAACTGATAGTAAGTCTTCTGAGGCGAACTGCTGCAGGCGCTGAGCAACAGCGCCAGGGCTACCGGGATCCATTTCATCATTTCGTGGCCTTCTTCGGCTGAGGGTCATTGCTGCCGGCGGCTTCAAACACCAGCGCGTTGCTCTTCTCATTCAGGGTGCGCAACACCGGTTGCAGCTCACGCAAGACCTGATCGAGGCGCTGCATGTCGCCCACCATCTTGTTGTAAGCCGGTGAACCAGGCTGGAACCCTTTCATGCTGCGGTTCAGCTCCAGCAGCGTTTTCTGCATGTCCTGCGGCAGCGCCTGCATCTCTTTGCTGGCGATGATGTCGTTCAACGACTTCATGGTCTGCTGCGTCGACTTCATGGTTTTCTGGCTTTCCGCCAGCGTCTTGGTCGCTTCGCTGATCATCGGATTGATCGGCATCGAATTAATCTTATCCAACGTCTGCATCAGCTTCTGCTGGATCTGCGCCAGACCGCCGCTGGTGGTCGGCATCAGCGGATAACCGAACAGCTCGCGCGGCCCTTTCCACGGTTTTTCCTGCGGATAGAAGTCGAGATCGATGTACAGCGAACCGGTCAGCAGGTTGGCGGACTTCATCGAGGCGCGCATGCCGCGGGATTCCGCATCTTTCAAGTGCCCTTCAATATCGAAGTTGCCGCCCAGCTGTTTCTGGAAGCGATCCGGCTCGATGCGGATCAGCACCGGAATGCGGTAATCGTTATCCAGACGCTGCGCCATGCCGTCTTTATAGAACGGCACCTGCGCCACCGTCCCCAGACGGATGCCGCGGAACTCGACCGGCGCGCCCGGCTGCAGGCCGCGTACCGAGTCGGAGAAGAACAGCAGGTAGTCTTTATGCACGGTATACAGCGAATCCTGCGTGCTGCGCTGGTTGTCGAACAGCCGGTACTCCGCTTTCTCTTTCGCCTGTTCACCGCGATCCCAGCCGTCCGGCACATCGAAGCTGACGCCGCCGCTGAACAGCGTGGTCAACGAGCCCATCTCCACCCGCATGCCCTGTGCCGACATGTCAAACGCCACGCCGCTGTCTTTCCAGAAGCGCACGTTGGTGGTGACCAACTGATCGTAAGGAGCGGTGATGAACAGCTGATAGCGCATGGCGCGCTCTTTAGGATCGAAGTAGCTGGTTTCCACCGACCCGACGCGATAGCCGCGGAACAGCACCGGATCGCCGGCGTTGAGCTGGCCTGATTTCTCGCTGTCCAGCACGATGCGCAACCCTTTGGCGTCCGGGGAAGCCAGCGGCGGCGCATCGAGCAGCTGATAGTTGTCTTTGCCGTCTTTGCCTTTGTTGCCCGGCTGCAGTTCGATATAGGCGCCGGAGAGTAGCGTACCCAGCCCGGAGACGCCTTCACGGCCGATCTGCGGCTTCACTACCCAGAAGGCTGAATCCTGGCGCAGCAATTTCTCCATGCCGGAATTGAGACGCGCCTGCACCATCACCTTGCTCAGGTCATCGCTCAGCGTGACGGTTTCCACCACGCCGACGTCAACGCTGCGGCTTTTGATTTTGGTTTTACCCGCTTCCAGCCCTTCCGCCGTCGTGGTCACCAGCGTCACCACCGGCCCCTGATGGCTGAAGTGGTAAAACAGGATCCAGGCGCCGATCAGCGCGGTCACGATGGGAATGATCCACACCGGCGACCAGCGTTTGATCTTCTCGACGTCCGCGACGCTATGATTATTTTCCGTCACCTTGCGGCTCCTTGTTTATTGTTTCACTTGCGCGATCCCAGGTCAGCCGGGGATCAAATGTCATGGCGGCGAACATGGTGAGGATCACCACCAGCGCGAATAGCACGGCGCCCGTCGCGGGATAAATGCTCATCAACTGCCCCATTCGCACCAACGCCGACAACACGGCGATCACAAACACGTCGATCATTGACCAACGACCAACGAATTCGACCACTTCATAAATCAGATGCATACGCTCGCTGTCGGCGCGCGGTTTCTTCCTGCCGTTCGCATCCCAGCACAGCCAACCGATCGCCAACATTTTCAGCGACGGCACCATGATACTGGCAATGAAAATCACCATCGCTACCGGATAAGAGCCGTCCCCCCACAGCAGGATCACCCCCGCCATGATGGTGGAATTCATCTTGTTACCCAGCGCCTCGGTCACCATGATGGGCATCAGGTTGGCCGGAATATACAGCATGACAGAGGTCACCAGCAGCGCCAGCGTCCACTGCAGGCTGTGGCGGCGACGCACGTAGCCCTTGGTGTGGCAGCGCGGGCAGCGCACCTGATCGGCCGGCAGGATCGCCGTGCAGCACGCGCAGGAGCGCACGCCCTGGCGCATGCCGGTGCGCCCCACCGTCAGCGGGCGATTAAGCCGCGGCGCCGGTTCGATATCCTGCCACAGCCAGCGCCGATCCACGCACTGGAAAGCGCGCACCTGCAGCAGACAGAACAGGCAGTAAGGCACGAAGCTGCTGCCGATGCCGATGTCGCCGTAGGCCATCAGCTTGACGAAGCTGACCAGCACCCCGGCGAGGAAAATTTCCACCATGCACCAGGTCTTGAACTGGAACAGCACCCGGGCCATCCACTCTTTGAGACCCAGCGGCAAGCGCACCCTGGCGCACAGCAGGATGATCGCCACCATGCAAAACGCCGGGATCAGCTGCACGAACACCATAAACAAGGTGGCCATGCTGGCGTAGTCTTCCGCCACCATGACTTCCGGGATTTGGATCAGCCGGATTTCGTTGCCGAGGCCGGCGACGCGCATGTTGATAAACGGGAAAATGTTGGCCAGCACCAGCATGAACAAGGCGCTGAGCGCGTAACCGATCGGCCGCTTGCGCGGCTCGTCCCAGCGGGCGCTGAGCGTGGTTTTGCAGCGCGGGCATACCGCTTTGCTGCCATAGGCCAGCGGCGGTAGCGCCACCAGCATGTCGCACTGCGGGCACAGCATCAGGTTATCCTGCTGCGCCGCCGAGGGTGCGGAATGACTATGCTGCTGATGATTGTTGTGGGAACACACCATATTCCTCCTAAATAACGTTGCTCACCGGCACGTCGATACCGCCCGCAGCAGCGCGCGGGCGGTATCGCAACGGTCAGCCGTTTTTCATCGCTTCCAGCTCTTCCCAGCGGGCGAAGGCCTGCTCGAGCGCCTGCTCAGCGTTAGCCAACGCCGTCAGCACTTCTTGCGTTTCGCTGTGCGGCCGCGTGAAGAAGTCGGCATCGCTCATCTGCGCCTGCAGCGCTTCGATTTCCGCTTCCAGTTGTTCGAGCCGCTGCGGCAACTGTTCCAGTTCGCGCAGCAGGTTGTAACTCAGCTTGGCCGCCGCTTTCTTCGGCTGTTCGGCCTTTTTCTCCGCCGCCGGTTTGCTCGCGCTCGGCGCCGCCTGACGAATCGGTTTCGCTGTCGCGCGCTGGTGATGCGCATCGTAGTAACCGCCGACGAAGGCGTTGATCACGCCATTGCCTTCGAAGATCCAGCACTCGGTCACCGAGTTGTCGACGAACTGACGATCGTGACTGACCAGCAACACGGTGCCCTGATAGCCGTCGATCAGCTCTTCCAGCAGCTCCAGCGTTTCGACGTCGAGATCGTTGGTTGGTTCATCGAGGATCAGCAGATTGCTCGGTTTCAGAAACAGCTTAGCTAACAGCAAGCGGTTACGCTCACCGCCCGACAGCGCCTTCACCGGCGTCATCGCGCGTTTCGGGTGGAACAGGAAGTCCTGCAGGTAGCCCAGCACGTGGCGAGGACGGCCGTTGACCATCACTTCCTGCTTGCCTTCCGCCAGGTTGTCCATCACCGTGCGCTCAGGATCGAGATCGGCCCGGTGCTGGTCGAAATAGGCCACTTCCAGCTTGGTGCCGCAGTGCACGCGGCCGCTGTCGGCTTTCAGCTGACCGAGCATCAGTTTCAGCAGCGTGGTTTTGCCGCAGCCGTTCGGCCCCACCAGCGCAATCTTGTCGCCGCGCTGCACCTGGGCGGAGAAACCGCGCACCAGCACCTTTTCGCCAACCTGATAATTGACGTCTTCCAGCTCGAATACGATTTTGCCGGAGCGGGTCGCCTCTTCCACCTGCATCTTGGCGGTGCCCATCACTTCACGGCGCTCTGAACGCTCGACGCGCAGCGCCTTCAGCGCGCGCACGCGGCCCTCGTTGCGGGTGCGGCGCGCCTTGATGCCCTGACGGATCCAGACCTCTTCCTGCGCCAGCTTGCGGTCGAACTCGGCGTTTTGCAGCTCTTCCACCCGCAGCGCTTCTTCTTTGCTCTGCAGGTACAGATCGTAGTTACCCGGCCAGGAAACCAGCTTGCCGCGATCCAGATCGACGATGCGCGTCGCCATGTTGCGGATAAACGAACGGTCGTGCGAGATGAAGACGATGCTACCGTCGAACTCTTTCAGGAAACCTTCCAGCCAGTCGATGGTTTCGATATCCAGGTGGTTGGTCGGTTCGTCGAGCAACAACACGCGCGGCGAGCTCACCAACGCGCGGCCCAGCGCCGCTTTGCGCAGCCAGCCGCCGGACAGCGAGGAAAGCTCTGCGTCGCCGTTCAGCCCCAGCTGCAGCAGCACTTCGCTGATGCGGCTGTCGAGCTGCCACAGCCCCTGGTGATCGAGGATCTCCATGATTTGCGCCATGCGCGCCAGGTTTTTCTCGCTCGGGTCGCTTTCCACCAGGTGGGAGATCGCGTGATACGCCTTCAGGTGTTCCGCCTGCTCCGCGACGCCTTCCGCCACGAAATCGAACACGCTGCCGCCGATATTGCGCGGCGGATCCTGTTGCAGACGCGCCACGATCAGATCCTGTTCGTAGATCACCCGGCCGTCGTCCAGCGGGATCTCTTTGCCGAGGATTTTCAGCAGCGTGGATTTGCCGGCGCCGTTGCGCCCGACCAGACACACGCGCTCGTTGTCTTCGATATGAATTTCGGTGTTGTCTAACAATGGCGCATCGCTGAAAGAGAGCCAGGCGCCGGACATGCTGATTAACGACATAGTAATTATTTTCCTTCGCCGGCGTGAGTCACCAGCCAGCAGTTGTGGATCTGACGGTTACGGGCAAAATCCTGCGACAGCGTCTTGGCGGTGATCTCTTTCGCCTCCAGGCCCAGCGCACTCAGCCCTGCCATATCCATTTGGAAACCGCGCTTGTTGTTCGAGAACATGATGGTCCCGTTGCGACGCAGCAACCGTTTCAAATCTTTCATCAGCGCCAGGTGATCGCGCTGCACGTCAAAGGTGTTCTCCATCCGCTTGGAGTTGGAGAACGTCGGTGGATCGATGAAGATCACGTCGAACTGTTCATTGGCATTGCTCAGCCACGACAGGCAGTCGGCCTGGATCAGCCGATGCTGGCGGCCGGTCAGGCCGTTGGCGCGCAGGTTCTTCTCCGCCCATTCCAGGTAGGTGCGCGACATGTCCACCGTGGTGGTGCTGCGCGCGCCGCCCAGCCCGGCATGCACGCTGGCGGTGCCGGTATAGGCGAACAGGTTGAGGAAGTCCTTGCCGCCGCTCATCTCGCCCAGCATACGGCGCGCAATGCGGTGATCGAGGAACAGGCCGGTATCGAGATAGTCGGTCAGGTTGACCCACAGCTTGGCGTTATACTCTTCCACCAGCAAGAACTCGCCCTTCTGCGCCAGTTTCTCGTACTGGTTTTTGCCCTTCTGCCGCTCGCGGGTTTTCAGGATCAGCTGATTCGACGGCAATTCCAGCACCGCCAGCGTCGCGTTGATCACATCGAACAGGCGCTGACGCGCCTTCTGCGCATCGACGGTTTTCGGCGGCGCATACTCCTGCACCACCACCTTGCTGCCGTAACGGTCCACCGCGACGTTGTATTCTGGCAGATCGGCGTCGTACAGGCGGTAGCATTCGATGCCTTGTTGCTTCGCCCACTTGTCGAGCTTCTTCAAATTCTTGCGCAGACGGTTGGCGAAATCTTCCGCCACCTGCACGCCGCCGGTAGCGTTGCCGGCCGGGCTTGCCGCCAGCTGATAGTTTTTCTGCACGCACTCCAGCGGGCCGTTCTTCGCCTTAAACTGGCGCTCGGCGCGCAGCTGCAGGCAGCTCAACAGCTCCGGCGAGGCGCTGAACAGCGAAAGCTGCCAACCGCCAAAGGCGCTTTTCATCACGCGGCCCAGCATGTTGTGCAGCGCGATCAGCGCCGGTTCGCTTTCCAGACGCTCGCCGTACGGCGGGTTGCTGATCACCGTGCCGTGCGGGCCTTCCGGCAGCGGGTTGGTCAAGCGCGCGACATCGCCGACGTTGAAGGTGATCAGCTCGGGGACGCCGGCGCGGCGGGCGTTGCCGCGCGCCATCTCAATCACCCGACGATCGATATCGGAACCGAAGAAGCGAGAGGTAGTTTCCTGCAGGCCGCGACGCGCGCGCACCTGCGCTTCGGTGGTGACTTCACGCCACAGTTCGGCGTTGTGACCATTCCAGGCGCTGAAGCCCCAGTGTTGACGGTGCAGGCCCGGCGCGCGACCGGCGGCGATCATCGCCGCTTCGATCAACAGCGTGCCGGAGCCGCACATCGGATCGAGCATCGGCGTGCCCGGCTGCCAGCCGGAACGCAACACGATGGCGGCCGCCAGGTTTTCCTTCAACGGCGCCTGGCCGGTGAGATCGCGGTAGCCGCGCTGGTGCAGGCCTTCGCCGCTCAGATCGAGCGCCACGCTGGCCATATCGCGTTGCAGGAAGACGTTAACGCGAATGTCCGGCTGCTGTTTGGCAACCGTCGGGCGTTGGTCGAGCTTACGGGTGAAGCTGTCAACGATGGCGTCTTTCACCTTCAGCGCGCCATACTGGCTGTTGCGGATCTCTTCGTTCACGCCGCTGAAATGCACGGCGAAGGTTTTATCCACGCCAAAAATGCTCGGCCAGTCAATCGCCTGCACGCCGAGGTACAGATCCAGGTCGCTGTGCACGCGGAATTCGTTCAGCGGCAACAAAATGCGCGAAGCCAGGCGGCTCCACAGCAGGCTTTGGTACAGAAGACGATCGTCACCCTGAAAATGTACCCCGCCCTGCACCACTTTGCAGTCGTGAGCGCCAAGCGTTTCCAGCTCGCTTTTTAACAGTTCTTCCAATCCACGCGCCGTGCTGGCAAACAGAGAGTTCATATCGTACTTATCACCAAAAAGAAAATTGTTGCGCATTATAGCTAATCCGCACCGCTTGTCATAAAGTTGCTCCCTTCTATTTAATCATCGCACGGAGATAAGGGTGATCACGCTTTCCAGACTCTACGTCCATCCGGTTAAATCACTGCGCGGCTTGCAGCTTTCCTACGCCCAGGTCGGCAGCAGCGGTCTGGCCTTTGACCGCAACTTTATGATCACCGAACCGGACGGCACCTTTATTACCGCGCGCCAATATCCGCAGATGGTGTTGTTCACGCCGGCGCTGTTGCCGGACGGGCTGTTTCTGACCGCGCCGGACGGTGAAAGCGCCGCCATTCGCTTCAGCGACTTCGCGGCCACGCCGCAGCCGACCGAGGTGTGGGGCAACCATTTCACCGCGCTGATCGCGCCGGATGAGATCAACGGCTGGCTGAGCGGCTATTTCCAGCGCGACGTGCAGCTGCGCTGGCTGGGGCCGGAGCTGACCCGCCGGGTCAAGAAACACCCTGAAATCCCGCTGACGTTTGCCGACGGCTACCCTTATCTGCTGATTAACCAAGCCTCGTTCAACGACCTGCAGCAGCGTTGCCCCGGCAGCATCAAGCTGGAACAGTTCCGCCCCAATCTGGTGGTGAGCGGCGCTACCGCCTGGGCTGAAGACGGCTGGCAGGTGATCCGCGTCGGCGATGTGATGTTCGATCTGGTGAAACCCTGCAGCCGCTGCGTGCTCACCACCGTCAGCACCGAGCGTGGCCGCAAGCACCCGAGCGGCGAACCGCTCAGCACGCTGCAAAAATTCCGCTCCGCCGACAACGGCGACATCGATTTCGGCCAGAATATGACCGCGCGCAACAGCGGCATCATTCGCGTGGGCGATACGGTGGAAGTCTTGTCAACCAAGCCGCCGCGCCCTTATGGCGCAGGTAAAGTGGTGGAGAGCATGCAGGCGCCGCAGGACAGCGCGCACAGCGTCACGATCGAATATGAAGGAAAGGTATTTACCGGCAATAACCAGCAGATCCTGCTCGAACAACTGGAACAGCAAGGCATTCGCGTGCCTTACTCGTGCCGCGCCGGGATTTGCGGCAGCTGCCGCATTACATTGCTGAGCGGTGAAGTCGCGCCCCTGAAGAAAAGCGCGCTGGGCGACAACGGCACCATCCTGTGCTGCAGCTGCATCCCGAAAACTGATTTGACGTTGGCGTAATCCGCCTTATACCGCCCTGTCGTAAGCCGGGGCGGCGCTTTCATCCTGCGCGCAAGGTTTCAGCCGATCGTGCATCACCTTGATGGCGTCGCCCAAGACCATGGTGCGGCCGGCGACCGTCAGCTGATTTTGCGCCAGCAGGCACAGGCTGGCGTTATCCCCGGCCTCCACCACCAGCAGGCGCGCTTCCGCGCCGCTTTCCATCACTTTCACCGCCGCCAGCTCGCCGTTTTTCGGCTGCAACGGGTAGTGCTGCTGCGAGAAATGCCAGCTCTTCGGCATCAGCGGTTTCAGGAAGCGGTAGGCGACCAGCGCATTCAACACCAGCTCGGCGCGCTGTTCATGGCTCAGCTTGACCTGCTTGCACTGTTCTTCATAGGTGAAATAAAGGGCGGCGTCATCCACGCAAAAAGCGCATTCATCGAAGGCGTCCGGCGTTAACATTTTGGCCGGGAAACGTGAACGAAAGATCATACCATTAGCTAAATCCAGCATTAGCCGATCGTGTTCGGCATCAAAATACCAACGCCAATTATCGTCAGGTTTTATCTTCATTTCGTATCCTTCTCGCTGCCCATGCCAACGCCGCACTCACCCTAAAAGGCGATTTTATCACCGATGAAATAGCTTAAACATCGGATAATTCCGCGAACGATATTTAAGCTAACGAACAAAATATAGACGAGCCGGGGGCAGAAATAAACCCCCGGAATAAAATGAGAGGAAAAATATTAGATATGGGTAACGATATCTTTAATCAAACGCGGGCCGTGATAGATAAATCCGGAATAAATTTGCAGCAGGCTCGCGCCGGCCTCCATTTTTTCGCGCGCCGCCGTCAGCGAATCGATGCCGCCTACGCCGATAATCGGCAGACGCCCTTGCAGTTCGGTGGAGAGGCGACGGATCACTTCGGTGCTGCGTGATTGCAACGGACGCCCACTTAACCCGCCCGCTTGTTCGCAGTAATTCAGCCCTTGGATCAATTTTCGATCCAACGTGGTATTGGTGGCGATCACGCCATCGATATTATGCCGCACCAGGCTATCGGCAATTTGGATCAATTCTTCTTCAGAAAGATCCGGCGCGATCTTTACCGCTACCGGCACATATTTGTGATGGCGCGCATGTAATTCCTGCTGCTTATTTTTAATCGCAGCCAAAAGATCGTCCAACGCTTCGCCATACTGTAAGGATCGTAACCCCGGCGTATTCGGTGAAGAGATGTTAATCGCGATATATCCGGCATACGGATAAACTTTATCCATGCAGATCAAATAATCGTCTTTGCCCTGCTCGACCAGCGTGTCTTTATTCTTGCCGATATTGATCCCAAGAATGCCGCCGAAATGGGATTTCTTAACGTTTTCAACCAGATTGTCCACGCCATGGTTATTGAACCCCATGCGGTTAATCAGGCCTTCCGCCTCAACCACGCGGAACAAGCGCGGCTTGTCGTTGCCCGGTTGCGGACGCGGCGTCACGGTGCCGACTTCCACATGGCCGAAGCCCATCGCGCCGAACGCATCGATGCATTCGCCGTTTTTATCCAGACCGGCGGCCAATCCCAGCGGGTTTTTAAACGACAGCCCCATGCAGCTGACCGGTTTGGTCGGCACGGACTGACGGACAAGAAACGCTAATGGGGTGCCGGTAATACGGCTGAGCTGACGAAAGGTCACTTCGTGCGCGCGCTCCGGATCGAGCTGGAACAACGCTTTCCTGATGAGGGGGTAGTACATGGACTCTCCTGATTTCCCGGTTGCAAACCGGGGGCGTATTATCCGGTATCCCCCGCCTAATTGGAATTGATTAAAGGCAAAAAAAGCCGTTTTTACGCAATCGTTTTCCCTCGTCACCGCCAAATCGGCGCCAATCCGCTTTTACGCATATCCAAATCAAAAAATGAGATTTAAAAAACGCGCCCGGTTGCTGGTAGGTTTAAAACACTTCCCATTAATTTTCTAATTAAACCTAACTTTTAGTTATAAGGAGTGGCAATGCGCGTTATATCACTGGCCGGTAGCCCACGCATCCCATCACGTTCCGCCGCGCTGCTCTCGCTGAGTCAGAACTGGCTGCGGCAACAAGGGGTGGAGGTGACGGCCTATACCCTGCACGACTTCGATGCCGAAGATCTGCTGTACGCCAACTTCAACAGTCCGGCGATCAAGGCGTTTGCCGACCAGCTGGCGCAGGCCGACGGCCTGCTGATTTCCACACCGGTTTATAAAGCGTCGTTCTCCGGCGCGCTGAAAACCCTGCTGGACCTGCTGCCGGAACGCGCGCTGGACCATAAAGTGGTGCTGCCGCTGGCGACCGGCGGTTCTGTCGGTCACATGCTGGCGGTGGACTATGCGCTGAAACCGGTGCTGGCGGCGCTCAAAGCGCAAGAGGTGCTGCACGGCGTGTTCGCCGACGACAGTCAGATCCAGCTGACCGGCGAAAACGCCACGCTCACCGACGCCGTGGCCACCCGGTTGGAAGAAGCGCTCGCCAGTTTCTATCTGGCGCTTGGGCGCCGCAAACCGCCCGCGCTGCGCGTCGCCTCGCCGCTGACGGCGCGTCAAACCGCCTGAAATGCCTGGAAAAGGAGAGCCTGAATGAAACAACGCAACGCTTTGCGACGTTGGCTGAACGCAGCGGCCTTCACCGGCCTGCTGTCGCTGGTCTGGGCCAACGCCGCCGTCGCGCAGGATCCGGCGCAATTTCGCATCGGTTACCAGAAAGGATCGGTGAGTCTGGTGCTGGCGAAAAGCCACCGGCTGCTGGAGGAGCGCTTCCCCGCCACCCGCATCAGTTGGATTGAATTTCCCGCCGGCCCGCAGATGCTGGAAGCCTTGAACGTCGGCAGCATCGATCTGGGCAGCACCGGTGATATTCCGCCGATCTTCGCGCAGGCCGCCGGGGCGGACCTGCTGTATGTCGGCGTTGAGCCGCCCAAACCGAAGGCGGAAGTGATCCTGGTGCCGGAAAACAGCCCGATCAAAACCGTCGCCGATCTGAAAGGCCATAAGGTCGCATTTCAGAAAGGATCCAGCTCACACAACCTGCTGCTGCGATCGCTGCAAAAGGCCGGCCTGAAATTTACGGATATCCAACCCGCCTACCTGACCCCCGCCGATGCGCGCGCCGCATTCCAGCAGGGCAACGTCGATGCCTGGGCTATCTGGGATCCTTATTATTCCGCCGCGCTGTTGCAGGGCGGCGTTCGGGTGCTCGGCGACGGCACCGATCTGAACCAGACCGGTTCCTTCTATCTGGCGGCGCGCCCTTATGTCGAAGCCAATGGCGCCTTTATCAGCCAGGTCCTGACGGTGCTGACCCAGGCCGATGCGCTCACCCGCAGCGACCGGGCGCAAAGCGTGACCTTGCTGGCCAACGCCATGGGGCTGCCGGAACCGGTGATCGCCAGCTATCTGGATCACCGTCCCCCGACCGCCATCACACCGCTCGATGCGCATACGATCGCCGCGCAGCAGCAAACCGCCGACCTGTTTTACGCCAACCGGCTGGTGCCGGTGAAGGTCGACATCTCGCAACGCATCTGGCGCCCAAGCGCGCAATAAATACGGGAGAGCATTGACGATGAGCCTGAACGTTTTCTGGTTTTTACCCACCCACGGCGACGGCCACTATCTTGGCAGCGCACAGGGCGCTCGCAGCGTCGATCACGGTTACTTGCAACAAATCGCCCAAGCGGCGGACCGGCTGGGATTCGGCGGCGTGCTGATCCCCACCGGTCGCTCTTGCGAAGACTCCTGGCTGGTGGCCGCCTCGCTGATCCCGGTCACCCAGCGGCTGAAATTTTTGGTCGCGCTGCGGCCGGGTATCATCTCCCCTACGCTGGCGGCGCGTCAGGCGGCGACGCTGGATCGCCTGTCCAACGGGCGCGCCCTGTTCAATCTGGTCACCGGCGGCGATCCGGAAGAGCTGGCGGCGGAGGGGTTACATCTCAGTCATGAAGAGCGTTACGAAGCCTCGACCGAGTTCACTCATATCTGGCGCCGGGTGCTGGAAGGTGAAACCGTCGATTTCCACGGCAAGCATATTCAGGTGAAAGGCGCCAAACTGCTGTTCCCGCCGGTGCAGCAACCGCGCCCGCCGCTCTATTTCGGCGGATCCTCCGCCGCCGCGCAGGATCTGGCCGCCGAGCAGGTAGAAATGTACCTCACCTGGGGAGAGCCGCCGGCGCAGGTCAAAGAGAAGATCGAAGAGGTGCGCGCCAAAGCGGCGGCGAAGGGCCGGCAGGTACGCTTCGGCATCCGTCTGCACGTCATCGTGCGGGAAACTACCGAAGAGGCCTGGCGCGCCGCCGATCGGCTGATCGCTCACCTCGATGAGGAAACCATCGCCAACGCGCAGCAGGCCTTTGCCCGCTTCGACTCCGTCGGCCAACGGCGCATGGCGGCGCTGCACGGCGGCAAGAAGGATAATCTGGAGATCAGCCCGAACCTGTGGGCCGGCATCGGCCTGGTGCGCGGCGGCGCCGGCACCGCGCTGGTGGGCGATGGCCCGACGGTCGCGGCGCGCATGCAGGAATACGCCGATCTGGGCATCGACACCTTTATTCTCTCCGGCTATCCGCATCTGGAAGAGGCCTACCGCGTCGGCGAACTGCTGTTTCCTCACCTCGATCTGGCGCAGGAGGAAACGCCCGCGCGCCTTCAACCGGTGCGCCCGCAGGGCGAAGTGGTGGCCAACATCTATGTTCCGCAAAAAGTGTCGCAGAGCTGAGGAGCGCCCCGATGGCAAAGAACGCGCAACGCATCCTGAACCGGCTGGCCCCTTGGGCGCTGCCGCTGGCGCTGGTGATCATCTGGCAAGTCGCCGTCGAAACCGGCTGGCTGTCCAACCGCATTTTGCCGGCGCCGAGTGCGGTGCTGGCCGCCTTCTGGCGCCTGAGCCAAAGCGGCGAACTGTGGCAGCACCTGAGCATCAGCAGCCAGCGCGCGTTGATCGGCTTTGGCATCGGCGGCAGCATCGGACTGATTCTCGGCTTTATTACCGGGCTGTCGCGCTGGGGTGAACGCCTGTTGGACAGTTCGGTGCAAATGATCCGCAACGTGCCGCACCTGGCGCTAATCCCACTGGTGATCCTGTGGTTCGGCATCGATGAATCCGCCAAGATCTTTCTGGTGGCGCTCGGCACGTTGTTCCCGATTTATCTCAATACCTATCACGGCATCAAAAACATCGATCGCGGCCTGCTGGAGATGGCGCGCAGCTACGGTCTGAGCGGTTTTCGCCTGTTCACGCAGGTAGTGCTGCCGGGCGCGTTGCCGTCGATTATGGTCGGCGTGCGTTTCGCCCTCGGGTTCATGTGGTTGACGCTGATCGTCGCCGAAACCATCTCGGCCAACTCCGGCATCGGTTATCTGGCGATGAACGCGCGTGAATTTCTGCAAACCGACGTGGTGGTGGTGGCGATCGTGCTGTACGCCCTGCTCGGCAAGCTGGCGGACGTGGGCGCACAACTGCTGGAACGCGTCTGGCTGCGCTGGCATCCGGCCTATCAACTGAAACAGGGAGAAGCGCTATGACCCTTCCCGCTCGCCTTGCGCAAGGCACGCCGGTGACACTGGAGTCCATCGGCAAACGTTACGGCAACCGCACCGTGCTGGATAACATTCAGCTACGCATCTCTGCCGGGCAGTTCGTGGCGGTGGTCGGCCGCAGCGGCTGCGGCAAGAGCACCCTGCTGCGTCTGTTGGCCGGCCTGGAACAGGCCAGCAGCGGCGCGCTGCTCAGCGGCAATGCGCCGCTTGCCGCCGCCAAAGAGGATACCCGGCTGATGTTTCAGGATGCGCGCCTGTTGCCGTGGAAAACGGTGATCGACAACGTGGGTCTGGGGCTGCGCGGCCACTGGCGCGACGCGGCGCTGCAGGCGCTGGCCGCGGTCGGTTTGGCGGATCGCGCCCGCGACTGGCCGGCGGCGCTGTCCGGCGGACAAAAGCAGCGGGTCGCGCTGGCGCGCGCGTTGATCCACCGCCCCCGCCTGCTGCTTCTGGACGAACCGCTCGGGGCGCTGGATGCCCTGACGCGCATCGAGATGCAGGGGCTGATAGAATCGCTGTGGCAACAGCACGGTTTTACCGTACTGCTGGTGACGCACGACGTCAGCGAAGCCATCGCGCTGGCGGATCGGGTGATCCTGATTGAAGAGGGCCACATCGGACTGGATCTGAGCATCGATCTGCCGCGGCCACGCCGCAAAGGGTCGGCCAGGCTGGCGGAACTGGAAGCTGAAGTGCTGGAGCGGGTGTTATCGCCGCCGGTCACCGCGGCCAGCCCACGCCAGGCGGCGAATTGAACGAAAAAAGGACGGCGCAGGCCGTCCCTTTGGGTATTCACGGTGAAAAGATTAGGCGTCGAGCGCCTTGCTGATCTTCTCGTACAGATCGCCGGACAGGTTTTCCAACCCTTTCAGCTGTTCCAACGCTTTGCGCATCAGCGCCTGGCGACCGGCGTCGTAACGCTTCAGGCGAATCAGCGGTTCGATCAGGCGCGCGGCGATCTGCGGGTTGCGCTGGTTGAGATCGCTTAGGATCTCCACCAGGAATTGATAACCGCTGCCATCCGCCGCATGGAACGCCGCCGGGTTGCCGGAAGCGAAGCCGCCGATCAGCGAGCGGGTGCGGTTCGGGTTGCTCAGGCTGAACGAGCGGTGTTGCAGCAGCGCACGCACCTTGCTCAACACATCCGCCGACGGGCTGCTCCCCTGCAGCACGAACCATTTGTCCATCACCAGGCCATCCTGATGCCAGCGCTCGTCGAACGCCGCCAACAGCGCATCGCGACACGGCAACTGGGCCGCAACCGCAGCGGACAGCGCCGCCAGCGAGTCGGTCATGTTATCCGCCTGGCGATACTGTTCGCTCACCAGTTGGTCCGCCAGCGCCGCATCTTCGCCGAACGCCAGATAACCCAGGCACACATTGCGCAAGGCGCGCTTGGCGATGTCGGCGTGCTCCACGCGGTAGCCGTCGGTCTTGTTGGCGTGATACACCGCCAGCCACTCATCGGCCAACTCCCGCGCCAGGCAGCGAACGATCGCTTCGTGCACCGCGGCGATCGCTTCCGGATCGATGGTGGCGAACAGTTCAGCGATTTCGTTCTCCGACGGCAGCGTCAGGATCTGCGCCGCCAGCGCCGGATCCAGCGTCTCGTTCAGCAACACCGCACGGAACGCGTCGGCCACGTGCAGCGGCAGCGACAACGGCTGCTTCTGCTGGTGCCGCGCCACGTTCAGTTTGATGTAGGTCGCAAGCAGGCTCTGCGCCGCATCCCAACGCGCAAACTCATTGCGCGCGTGCTGCATCAGGAAGGTCAGTTGCTGATCGCTGTACGGATAATCCAGTTTCACCGGCGCAGAGAATTCACGCAGCAGCGACGGCACCGGCTTGTGCGCCACGCCGTCGAACACGAAGGTCTGCTCCGCTTCGGTGACGTTCAGCACGTTGTTGACCGGCAGGCCACCCTTCTGCAGCGCGATGACGTTACCTTCGCTGTCGTACAGCTCGATATCCAGCGGAATATGCAGCGGCAACTTCTCAGGCTGATCGGCGGTCGGCGCGGTTTTCTGGCTGACATGCAGGCGATATTGCTGAGTTTCCGCATCGTACTCGTCGCGCACCGTCAACAGCGGCGTGCCGGACTGGCTATACCAACGGCGGAAGCGCGACAGATCCACGTTGGACGCGTCCTCCATCGCCTGTACGAAGTCATCGCAGGTGGCGGCGCTGCCGTCGTGGCGTTCGAAATAGAGCTGCATCCCTTTCTGGAAGTTCTCTTCCCCCAGCAGGGTGTGCATCATGCGGATCACTTCAGAACCTTTCTCATACACCGTCAGGGTGTAAAAGTTGTTCATCTCGATGACTTTATCCGGACGAATGGCATGCGCCATCGGGCTGGCGTCTTCGGCGAACTGCGCGCCGCGCATCACGCGCACGTTATCGATGCGGTTGACCGAACGCGAGCCCAGATCGGAACTGAACTCTTGATCGCGGAACACCGTCAGCCCCTCTTTCAGGCTGAGCTGGAACCAGTCGCGGCAGGTGACGCGGTTGCCGGTCCAGTTGTGGAAGTATTCGTGGCCAATCACCGCTTCGATGTTCAGGTAATCTTTGTCGGTGGCGGTTTCCGCCTTCGCCAACACGTATTTGGAGTTAAAGATATTTAACCCTTTGTTCTCCATCGCGCCCATATTGAAGAAATCGACCGCCACGATCATATAAATGTCGAGATCGTATTCCAGACCGAAGCGGGTCTCGTCCCACTTCATCGAGTTTTTCAACGAGGTCATCGCCCAGTCGGCGCGATCCAGGTTGCCGCGATCGACAAACAGCTCCAGCGCGACCTTACGGCCGGAACGGGTGGTGAAGCTGTCGCGCAGCACGTCGAAGTCCCCCGCCACCAACGCGAACAGGTAGCAAGGTTTCGGGAACGGATCCTGCCATTGCACCCAGTGGCGACCATCGGCCAATTCACCCTGGCCAATACGGTTGCCGTTCGACAGCAGGAATGGATAGCGCGCCTTGTCGGCCACAATGCGGGTGGTAAAGCGCGCCAGCACGTCCGGGCGATCCTGGTAATAGGTAATATGATGGAAGCCTTCGGCTTCGCATTGCGTGCACAGCGCATCGCCGGACAGATACAGCCCTTCCAGCGCGGTGTTTTTCGCCGGATGAATATCGTTGACGATGGTCAGGGTGAATTGTGCCGGCAACGCTTCGACGATCAGCTGGTTATCCTGCTGACGATAGGCGCTCCACGGTTGACCGTCGACCTGAATGCTCACCAGCGTGAGATCTTCACCATCCAGCACCAGCGGTGCGCCGGCCGCGCCCTGACGTTTGATTTTACTGACGGCGGTCACGCGCGTGGTTTCCGCGTCCAGACTGAAGTCCAAATCGATGTCGGTCGTGGTGTAATCGGGCGCGCGATAATCGTGGCGATATTTTGCCTGTGGCTGTTGTGTCATAAAAACCCTTAAACGTCTCAGTGAGTTATAGGTGCCAGGTCGCTCTTCTCCTCCGCGCCGTCGCTGGAGATTTCCCCTGCGGCGCTCGGCGAACCTGATTGTGAATAAACTGTATCACAGCTGGCTGAAAAGCCCAGATCCGCCGGGCAAGCGCGATAAAGAAATCAGAGGCAAATCATAGTTCACCCACCAGATGGCAGCGCGGGTGACCAATGGCTAAATAAAAATCAGCATTTAATGCTAAAAAACCGCCTTCGCGGCGCTCCGGCATTGTTGAGGCGGCACAGGCGGCATGATGGTATAATTGCCGAATCAGGCTCAGGGATGACTCGCACTATGAAAATCAAATACGCTATCTATTTTTTCACCCTGTGCCTGATGACCTCCTTCTCGCTGTTCATCGTCGAGGAACTGCTCGAAGCCCATACCGAGTACCGCGATAACAAGCTCAACCTGTATAAGATCGATCGCGCCAAAGAAATCTCCGAGGCCTTTCAGGCTTCGCTGCAGGCTCACCGTCTCAAACGCTTGAGCCTGATCGATCCGCAAATCACTCGCGCGCAGTGTCTGGCCGCCGATCGGGTGGCGCGCGAGAAAATCGCCCGGATCCGCGAGCATCTGAACGACACGGTCGCCAGGGAGCTGGGTGTGCGGCAAAAAATCGCCGCGCTGTCGATGATCGGCCTGATGGAACAGTTGCTGGATAACGACAACCTGCAGCTTTCGCAGGTCAACAACGCCAACGCCAACCTGTTCAACATCAACAGCGCCTATTACATCTCGCAAACCAGCAAGAGCTATTACCGCTACACCTACGATACCCGAATGGTGGATACCGACTCCTTTATGTTTCTCGAGGCCATTCGCCTCAACAACCGGCTGAATATGTCACTGACGGAGTTAAGCGATCAGATTATCGACGTCAACGTCAGCCCGCTCGATCGCAAAGACGCCTATCTGAAGTCCATTCAGTTGACCGGCGTCCTGAACGCGCTGAGCACCCGGTTGATCTTCATGAAGCTCAACTACGACGACGTGCAAACCACCAGCATCGTCAATCAGTTGCTCAGCCAGGTGTCTACCGAACGCCTCAAGCAGATTACCGATGGGCTATACACCGCCATCAATACCCAAAAGCCCTACCCCGCCGCGCTGATCTCGCGCTATGTCGACGAGTTGAGCGGGCTTTCTCAAACGCTGTATCAACGCAGCTTCGAGCTGGAAACCGTCGCTTCGCGTCACAAGATTTATGACAGCCAGACCACCATTTACGGCATGATCGCGCTCGCCGGTCTGGGGGTGCTGCTGTTCATTTTGCCGGCGCTGGTGTTCTGCACCAACATCAACCGCTGGTTGACCAAAACCCACAACAATATCGTGCGGCTGTCGCGCGGCGAGATGAATATCGATCGCAACGACGCCTTCTACAGCCGGGAACTGATCGCCATCAGCGACGCCATTCAGCAGCTCAGACAATATCAGTTGGACAAGGTCTCGCTGGAAAGCGAGAAACAGCTGCTGATTAAAGAGCTTGAGGCCTCTTCCTTCCTCGATCCGCTCACCAACATTTATAACCGCCGTAAATTCTTCCTCGAATGCCAGCTATTGGGCGACGGTAGCTACCCGCAGGCCTTTTGCCTGATCGATATCGACAACTTCAAACAGCTCAACGACAGCTACGGCCACGATGTCGGTGACCGGGCGCTGGTGGAATTCGGCCATCTGTTGCAACGCGCGTTTCGCGCCAGCGACATCTTCTGCCGCTACGGTGGTGAAGAGTTCGCGGTGCTGCTGGGCAACTGTTCGTTGGACAACGCGCGGGACATCATGGAGCAATTGCGCGCCCGCACCCATCGCCTGACGCTGAATCTGGCCGACGGGCGGCAAGTGCGTTTCACCACCAGCTGCGGCATTGCGCCGGTCAACGCGTTCACTGCGCTGCAGGCGGCGATCAAACAGGCGGACGAAGCGCTTTATTTTTGCAAAAAGAACGGCAAGGATCGGGTCAGCGTGCACACCCAGGCCGGGTTTATCTGATTTGTTGTTTAAAATAATTAACATTATAATTTTTATGACTAATTAGGCTAAGTCATTCACCTTACAGGCATATCTGGCTTTTTTCCCCCGCCGCCGTCGCCAGCCCGCCATAAAGGCACGTTTAATCCTCGACCCGCTTCGGTGATTTATGGTGTGATGCAGCTTCAATAACAGGATAATCCGGGTATACTCCACCCCCACTTTTATGATTATCCGGATTTGGACACGCGCCTGACGAGGATGCTGTAACGCGCTATGACTCAATACGCTTCCCCGATTTTGACATCACTGCTTGATACCGATGCTTACAAGCTTCATATGCAGCAAGCAGTCTTCCATCGCTATCCCGCGATCAGCGTGGCGGCGGAATTCCGCTGCCGCGGCGACGAACTGCTGGGCGAATATGCCGACGAGATCCGCGCGCAGGTCGCCCTGATGAGCCAGCTGGCGCTGACCGACGCCGAATTCGCTTACCTTTCGGGCCTGCCCTTCTTCCGTCAAGATTACCTGAGCTGGCTGCGCACGTTCCGATACGATCCGCAGCAGGTGACCATCGACAACCGCAACGGCAAGCTGCAAATCCGCATCGCCGGGCCGTGGCGTGAAGTGATCATGTGGGAAGTGCCGCTGCTGGCGGTGATCAGCGAAGTGGTGCACCGCCGGCGTTCTCCGCTGGCGACGCCGGAACAGGCGGTAGCCCACCTGCAAACCAAGTTGGCGCAGTTCAAGACGCTGGCGGGCGATTTGGATCTTTCACGCTTCAAGCTGATGGACTTCGGCACCCGTCGCCGTTTCTCCCAGGGCGTACAACAGGCCATCGTCAGCACCTTGCAGGCCGAATTCCCGTACCTGTCGGGCACCAGCAATTACGATCTGGCGCATCAGCTCGGCCTGGCGCCGGTCGGCACGCAGGCGCATGAATGGTTCCAGGCGCATCAGCAGATAAGCCCGGTGCTGGCCAACAGCCAGCGCGCCGCATTGCAGGCCTGGCTGGATGAATACCCGGATCAGCTTGGCATCGCGCTCACCGACTGCATTACCATGGATGCTTTCCTGCGCGACTTCGGCCCGCAGTTCGCCGAGCGTTATCAGGGGCTGCGCCACGATTCGGGCGATCCCGTCGAGTGGGGTGAGAAAGCCATTGCCCACTATCAGAAACTGGGCATCGACCCCATGAGCAAAACGCTGGTGTTCTCGGACAACCTGGATCTGGAAAAAGCGCTGGCGCTCTATCGCCACTTCTATCAGCGCATCAATCTCAGCTTCGGTATCGGCACGCGCCTGACCTGTGATATTCCGGGCGTTAAACCGTTGAATATCGTGATCAAGCTGGTCGAATGCAAAGGCAAACCGGTGGCTAAGCTCTCCGACAGCCCCGGCAAGACCATCTGCCAGGACCAGGCATTCGTGCGGGCCTTGCGCAAGGCCTTCGATCTGCCGCTGGTGAAGAAAGCCAGCTGAACCTTCTCTATATAGAGAGAAAGAAAGCCGGCCCGGTTTACGCGCCGGCTTTTTTGTTTTTATCCCGAACGCCCTCTTTTCAGTCAGCCGCGATAAATGTTGCGCCAATCCGATGATTTCTGCTTGTGCTCTGCACCGCGGCAAGTAACATAGCCATTACCCCCATATTCTTGGGTTGTAAGCTATTTCTAAACCAAATTATTAAAGAGAGAAATCTATGAGCGTAGTGCCTGTAGTCGACGTACTGCAAGGTCGTGCTGCGGTTGACAGTGAAGTCACCGTACGCGGCTGGGTACGTACCCGGAGAGATTCAAAAGCTGGTATCTCCTTCCTGGCCGTCTATGACGGTTCCTGCTTTGATCCGTTACAGGCCGTCGTTAATAATTCTCTGCCGAATTATCAGGATGAAGTGCTGCATCTGACCACCGGTTGTTCGGTTGAAGTCACCGGCAAAGTCGTCGCTTCACCGGGCGAAGGCCAGAGCTTCGAACTGCAGGCTACCGCAATCAAAGTGGTCGGCTGGGTCGACGATCCGGACACTTACCCGATGGCGGCCAAGCGCCACAGCATCGAATACCTGCGCGAAGTGGCTCACCTGCGCCCGCGCACCAACCTGATCGGCGCCGTGGCGCGCGTACGTCATACTCTGGCGCAGGCGATCCACCGCTTCTTCCATGAAAATGGGTATTTCTGGGTCTCTACTCCGCTGATCACCGCCTCCGATACCGAAGGCGCCGGCGAGATGTTCCGCGTGTCCACGCTGGATCTGGAAAACCTGCCGCGCACCGACAAAGGCACCGTCGATTTCAGCGAAGACTTCTTCGGTAAGGAAGCCTTCCTCACCGTTTCCGGCCAGCTGAACGGCGAAACCTACGCTTGCGCGCTGTCGAAGGTTTACACCTTCGGCCCAACCTTCCGCGCCGAAAACTCCAACACCAGCCGCCACCTGGCGGAGTTCTGGATGATCGAACCGGAAGTGGCCTTCGCTACGCTGGACGACGTCGCCGGCCTCGCCGAAAGCATGCTGAAGTATGTGTTCCAGGCGGTGCTGGATGAACGTGCCGACGATCTGAAATTCTTCGCCGAGCGCGTGGATAAAGACGCTATCGCTCGTCTGGAGCGCTTCGTGTCTTCCGATTTCGCCCAGGTGGACTACACCGACGCCATTGAGATCCTGCTGGCCTCGGGCCAAACCTTCGAAAACCCGGTTTCCTGGGGCATCGATCTCTCTTCCGAGCATGAACGTTACCTGGCGGAGAAACACTTCCAGGCGCCGGTGGTGGTGAAAAACTACCCGAAAGACATCAAAGCGTTCTACATGCGCATGAACGAAGACGGCAAGACCGTCGCGGCCATGGACGTGCTGGCGCCGGGCATCGGCGAAATCATCGGCGGCTCGCAGCGTGAAGAACGCCTCGACGTGCTCGATCAGCGTCTGGAAGAGATGGGGCTGAATAAAGAAGACTACTGGTGGTATCGCGATCTGCGCCGCTACGGCACCGTGCCGCATTCCGGTTTCGGCCTGGGCTTTGAACGTTTAATCGCCTATGTCACCGGCGTGCAAAACGTGCGCGATGTGATTCCATTCCCGCGCACGCCGCGTAACGCAAGCTTCTAATTTATACGATCACACGTTTTTTAAACGATTTCGTTACAAAACAAAGGCCAGCATCGCTGGCCTTTCGCATTTTTTAATATTGACGCACGTCACAAAGTTCCCGAAAAATTACATTTGGTTACACATGTTTTCCTTTTGCAACCTGATTGGGACATTGGTATCATTTTCGTCCTAGATTAACCCGCCTGTGAATGGAACACTGCGTTCAGACACAGGACGACACCAATCTATCAACAATAGTTCCCAAAGAATTATTGGCGGCAGTGGCAAAGGTGTCCGAATAACACCAATGAGGGTAATAATGATGAAGCGCAACATTCTTGCAGTGGTAATCCCGGCTCTGTTGGCTGCTGGTGCAGCAAACGCAGCTGAAATCTACAACAAAGACGGCAACAAGCTGGATCTGTACGGCAAAGTTGACGGTCTGCACTACTTCTCCAAAGACAAAGGTAATGACGGCGATCAGACCTATGTTCGTTTCGGCTTCAAAGGTGAAACCCAGATTACTGACCAACTGACCGGTTACGGCCAGTGGGAATACAACGTTCAGTCCAACCACGCCGAATCTCAGGGCACCGAAGGCACCAAAACCCGTCTGGGCTTCGCCGGTCTGAAATTCGCTGACTACGGCTCCTTCGACTACGGCCGTAACTACGGCGTACTGTACGACGTGGAAGGCTGGACCGATATGCTGCCAGAGTTCGGTGGCGATACTTACACCTACTCCGACAACTTCATGACCGGCCGTACCAACGGCGTTGCGACCTATCGTAACAACAACTTCTTCGGTCTGGTTGACGGTCTGAACTTCGCCGTTCAGTACCAGGGTAAAAACCAGAACGACAGCCGTGCTCTGAAAAAACAGAACGGCGACGGCTGGGGCCTCTCCTCTACTTATGACATCGGCGAAGGCGTAAGCTTCGGCGCTGCCTATGCGTCCTCCAACCGTACCGACGATCAGAAGCTTAACGCTACCGCTAAAGGCGACAAAGCTGACGCATGGACCGTGGGCGCGAAATACGACGCCAACAACGTCTACCTGGCGGCGATGTATGCAGAAACTCGCAACATGACCCCATACGGCGAGTCTGACTTGACTATCGCTAACAAAACTCAGAACTTCGAAGTGACCGCTCAGTACCAGTTCGACTTCGGTCTGCGCCCAGAAGTGTCTTACCTACAGTCTAAAGGCAAGGATCTGGCTGGCCGCACCGCGCACGGCGCTCGCTTCAACGGCGGCGACGCTGACCTGGTTAAATATGTTTCTGTTGGTACCACCTACTACTTCAACAAAAACATGTCCACCTACGTTGATTACAAAATCAACCTGCTGGATGACAACGACTTCACCAAAGCTAACGGCATCGCAACTGACGATATCGTAGGCGTTGGTCTGGTATACCAGTTCTAAGTTGTCTCGCTTATCGGCGGTTCACCGTCGGCTAAGTTAAAAAAACAGGGCTTCGGCCCTGTTTTTGTTTGTATCAGCCGGTAACTTTTTATCCTGCCGATTCCCCCTTCCCCATCATTTTTTCTGTCGAATCCTTCACGTTCATAAGATCTCGGTGTTTTTATCGCAAACGGTTGGCAAAGCCGATAACTGGCGCTACCCTGATGCTTCTGTCTGCTTAACTCCGAGATTTGGAAGCACCTGACATGTTTGAAAAAATCACCGCCGCACCCGCCGACCCGATCCTGGGCCTGACCGACATTTTCCGCGCCGACGCCCGCCCGAATAAAATCAATTTAGGCATTGGCGTTTATAAAGACGAAACCGGTAAAACCCCGGTGCTGACCAGCGTAAAGAAAGCTGAACAGTATCTGTTGGAAAATGAGACCACCAAAAACTATCTCGGCATTGAGGGCATCCCGGCATTCGCCAGCTGCACGCAAGAGCTGCTGTTCGGTAAAGAGAGCCCGATCGTCGCCGATCGCCGCGCGCGCACCGCACAGACGCCTGGCGGCACCGGCGGCCTGCGCGTGGCGGCAGACTTTATCGCCAACCAGACCAGCGCCAAGCGCATCTGGATCAGCAACCCAAGCTGGCCGAACCACAAGAACGTCTTTAGCGCCGTGGGCCTGGAAGTGCTGGAATACGCCTACTATGACGCCGCCAACCACGCGTTGGATTTTGACGGTCTGCTGAACAGCCTGAAACAGGCGCAGGCCGGCGATGTCGTGCTGTTCCACGGCTGCTGCCATAACCCGACCGGTATCGATCCAACGCCGGAACAGTGGGCGCAGCTGGCTGAACTTTCCGTCGCCAACGGGTGGTTGCCGCTGTTCGACTTCGCTTATCAGGGCTTCGCCAACGGCCTGGAAGAAGATGCGCAGGGCCTGCGTATTTTCGCCGCCAAACATAAAGAACTGATCGTCGCCAGTTCCTATTCGAAAAACTTCGGTCTGTACAATGAGCGCGTCGGCGCTTGCACTATTGTAGCCGCCGATGCCGAAACCGCCGATCGCGCCTTCAGCCAGGTGAAAGCGGCCATTCGCGCCAACTACTCCAACCCGCCGTCACACGGCGCCGCCGTTGTCGCCACCATTCTGGGCAACGATGCGCTGCGCGCGATGTGGGAACAAGAGCTGACCGATATGCGCCAACGCATTCACCGCATGCGTCAGCTGTTTGTGAACACCCTGCAGGAGAAAGGCGCGCAGCAGGACTTCAGCTTCATCATCCAGCAGAACGGCATGTTCTCGTTCAGCGGCCTGACCAAAGAGCAGGTGCTGCGTCTGCGTGAAGAGTTTGGCGTTTACGCTGTGAACTCGGGCCGGGTGAACGTGGCGGGCATGACGCCGGACAATATGGCGCCGCTGTGTGAAGCCATCGTCGCCGTGCTCTAAGCGCGTCGGCGAAAGCCACCAGTTTGAAGGGGCGCGCTATGCGCCCCTTAATTATTTCTGCCGGGAAATGATCGTTACCACACCGCCGGCTCTTCGCGCAGGAACGGGTTGGTCTGGCGCTCGTGACCGAAGGTCGACATTGGACCGTGGCCGGGAATAAAGCGCATGTCGTCGCCTAACGGCAACAGCTTGGTGCGAATAGAGGCGATCAGCGCCTGATGGTCACCGCGCGGAAAGTCGCTGCGCCCCACGCCGCCGTTAAACAGCACATCACCCACCAGCGCCAAACGCGCCTGTTCATTGATAAAGACGATGTGGCCCGGTGTGTGCCCAGGACAATGCAACACCTTGAGCTTCATCTCGCCCACCTGCATCTCATCGCCTTCCGACAACCAACGGGTCGGGGTCAGCGGCGCACACTCTTCCAGCCCGAACATCCGGCTCTGCGCCGGCAAACCATCCAGCCAAAAAGCGTCCTCTTTATCCGGGCCGTAAATCGGCACCTGATAATGTTCCGCCAGCTCCGCCGCCGCGCCGACGTGATCCAAATGGCCGTGCGTCAGCAAAATCTGCGTGATTGTCACACCCTGCTTCGCCACTTCCGCTTTGATTTTTTCCGCTTCGCCGCCGGGATCGACCAACGCCGCCTGCTGCGTGTTTTCACACCAGATCAGGCTGCAATTCTGGCTAAAAGCGGTAACGGGAATAAGATGGTATTTCATAAGGCTCCAACGACAATAACGCCGCCTCCGCAAGGAGCGGCGTTATTCACTGAGGGCACCGCGATTACCAGCTCCGAACCGGGCCGGTATCGATGTGCACGAAGTTGCTACGTGGGTAATATCCTACACCACCAGCGCGCATTTTTAACGCCGCTTTACGGATATTACTCAATTGGATACCTTCAATATGGAAATCCATCGCCTGGCCCTTGGTATGGTAGCTGTGCTTGGCCACACCACGGCTGTGCGCGCGCAATTCGTTGTTGGTATCTACGGAACGGTAACCGGAGATCAGCTGCACCGGCTTGCTGGTACCCAGCAGCCCCTGCAGGCGATAGAGGTGATCAAACAAACTGGGATCGATCGATTTAACCTTGTTGGCGCGATAATCGCGGAACAGATGATTTAGCCGAACCAACTCTTCTTTATTGTAGCCTTTGCCGTCAAAGAACTCGGCTTTAATAGATTCACCGGTATTCAGGTTATTCAACACTAAAATACGCGGTCGAGCGGTGGAAAGACTGGCAAACGCCTGCCCTGGAAGCAGCGCTATGCCCATAGCTGCGCCGCCTAGCGCCAGCCATTTACGGCGATGATGATCAATTTTGTCCATGACTCTGTTAAACCCGGCAAGAATGTCAAAATAAATGCACAAAACAGCGCACTGTCCGAACCATAACCGCCTGCGTATGCTGAGTCAACCCGCGATACGCCTAGGTTTACAGGCCCCCAGGTAAGAGGGCCTGCGGTATAGCCAAACATTCTGACCGTTATTTATTTATAATTACTGCATTTACTGCATTAATTTTTTGGCCTGAGCCAAAATTTGTGCGCCCGATCTCACCGTATTATCATAATTGTAAATATCTGTACGGAATTGCGGTTGGCCGTCATCCGAAACCCAGGCGGTCAGATAATACAGTTTTACGGGAATACGCTGGCGAATATTCACATAAGTGGTATTCCCTTCTTTCAGCGTGGAGGAAACGCGGCTATTGTTCCAGCCGGCATCCTGCAGCAGCATATTCGCCAAATCGGAAGCCTTGTTCACCCGCACGCAGCCGGAGCTGAGCGCGCGAATGTCTTTCTGGAACAGGCTGTGGTTCGGGGTATCGTGCAGGTAGATCGCGTCCGAACTCGGCATATTGAACTTGAAACGCCCCAGCGAGTTGGTGGCACCCGGCGCCTGGCGCACGCGATACGGGAAGTTGCGCGCAGAGACCATGCTCCAGTCGATCATCGCCGGGTTGATCACCTCCGCATCGTTGCTCCAACCCGACAGCACGGTATAGCCGTGTTTCTGGAAATAGTTACCGTCGCGCATCGCCTTCGGCACGATATCCTCACGCACCAGCGTAGTCGGTACGTTCCAAGGCGGGTTGACCACCACGTTGTTCAACGCGCTGCTCATCAGCGGTGTCTTGCGGCTCGGCCGCCCGACGATAACGCGGGAGGACAACACTTCGTTGCCGTTCTGGTAGTAGGTCAGCGAGTAGTTGGGAATATTCACCATAATGCCGGTGCCGACATGCCCCGGTAAAATTCGCAGACGTTGGATATTCAGCGCCAGCAGCGCGGCGCGGGTTTTCGGTGACACGTTGAGCCACTCGCGAGTGCGCACGCCGATCACGCCGTCCGCCGTCAGCCCCTGCCATTTCTGGAAACGCTTGACGCCCTCCACCAGCTCGTTGGTATAGAGGTTGTCGCTCACCACGCTGCCGACCTGCGGCGGCGTCTGTTCAGCGGTCAACTCCGTCACCGGCGCCGCCGACGGACTGACCGTCACACGCCCCTTCTCTTCGTCTACCGTCAGCCCGCCGTCATCAGGCTCATTGCTCTTCGCCGAGACGACCGCCGGCTCCGGCTCGGCCTCCGGCGCCGAAGCGGCCAGCATGCCAGTGCGCGTCAGGATCTCACGCAGCGCAGGAATATCGTTGCTCATTTGTCCTGGGCGCAGGCTCGGGCCGCTGCCCACCTGCGGCCAGGGGCGGTTATCCGCCAGCATATCGCGCAGCGCCTGATGCATCTTGGCGTATTGCGGGTGCTGCGGCGCGAGCGAATTCACGTAGCTCAGCGTGCGCGCCTGACGCACCGCCAGCTGCCATTGGTTGATCACCGCAGTGGGCGGCAAGCCAAGCTTGTAGGGAATATTGCTGTACAGCCAACTGGTGCCGTTGGCGCCGATAGCGGACACGAACTGCAAATAGCCCAACATCGCATCGGACAGCACCACATCGCGGCCTACGTCATTGAGCGCCGGATTGGTCAACATCTTCACCCATTGGGTGAACTGCGGCTGCACGCCGGACATCGCCAGCTCGGCCAGCTGCTGTTGAAACTGCTGAACGGCCTCGCGATCCTGCCACATCGGCTGCATATGATTCGCCGCATACAGCGGCGCCAGCGTGGAAAGGTAGTGCAGATCCATGCCGCGCGGCAACGCGGCCAGCAGTTCAGAACGGCTCTGCGCAACGGACATGCCTGCTGATGCCACCGGTAACGCCGTTACGGTGGCCAATGCGGAAAACGACGACACAAGACTACAGGCGATAGCGCCACTCAGCGCCAAACGTCGTAGAGAGTTTCCCTTTTTAAGCAACATCCCTTGCCCCCTGTATGCTCACAAAAAAAACGTCAAAAAACTGCATATAGCTTCAGTATACAAACAGAAAGGCCGTTTCGCCCTGCGGACGTCGAATTACTGTTTATCTGATTAAACTAACCGCTTTTCAACGGATAAAAAAGCAGGACTATCATCCACGCGCACAAAAAAATAGCCACCCTGCGGCGGCTATTTTCAGATTTTTAGGGCGTTTTTCTGCGTTACGGCGTTTCGACCGGCGCAGTGCCCAGCGCCGGCGGCTCGCTGGCGAAACCGCGCAGCCCCACCACGTGCACATGCTCGTGGTTCTGGAACACCTTACGCACCAGTTTATAGGTGGTGCCCTTCTCAGGACTGATGTTTTCCGGCGCCGCGATAATCAGCTGCATCTCCAGACGGTCACACAACTCGAACAGCGTGGCGATCGATTTGGCATCCAGACGCGCCGCTTCATCGAGGAACAGCAAGCGACATGGCGAGATGTCTTTACCGCGCAGGCGGCGGGATTCTTCTTCCCAGCTCTGCACCACCATCACCAGAATTGACATCCCGGTACCGATGGCTTCACCGGTAGACAAGGCGCCGCTTTCCGCACGCAGCCAGCCGTCGGAGCCACGGTACACTTCCACTTCCATCTCCAGGTAGTTGCGGTAGTCCAGCAACTCCTCACCGATGGTCTGCGGCGTGCGCTGCCCCATATCGATCTGCGGATTCAGACGCTGATACAGCTTGGCCAACGCTTCGGAGAAGGTCAGGCGGTTGCTGTTGAACAGATCCTGATGCTGTTCCTGTTGCTCGGAGAGCACGTCCAGCAGGGTGGCGTGCGCTTCGCGCACGTTGACGTTCAGACGGACACTCTTCACCTGGCCGAAAGCAACGGCCTGCAACCCCTGGTTCAGCATGCGAATGCGGTTCTGCTCGCGCTGAATGGTTTTGCGAATGATGTTGGCCACGCTTTTCGAACTGATCGCCAGCTTCTGCTCGCGCGCGGTCAGTTCTTCGGTCAGACGGCCCAGTTCAATCTCCATCTGCTCGATGGCCTCGACCGGATCATCGGTACGGATGATGTCCTGGCGGATACGCTCACGCAGGTGTTGGTACACCGCGATATAGAACTGAATCTTACGCTCTGGCCGCTTCGGATCTTCCGACAGACGCAGCACGTCGCGCAGGTGTTCGTTGTCCGCCACCGCCAGACGCAGCGCGCCGAGCGCCTTATCCGACATCGAGCGCAGCTCGTCGCCATCCATATACGCCAGCTCGCGGCGGTGCAGGCGGCGTTCCACGCCGTTGTCTTTCACCAGACGCATCACCGCGCACCAGCCCGCCTTGGCGGTCACCACCTGCTCGCGCAGCTGATGGTAGTCGCGTTCCAGCTTGCGCAGTTTCTTCTGCAGGCCATCCATTTCGGCTTCGCAGAAGGTCAGCTGTTTCTCCAACTGATTGCGGCGAGCGCGGTTGTTGCTCAGCGCCGCATGCAGCTCGTCTCGGCGCTGACGCGCGCGCGCTTCCGCGTTGGCGTCGGCCTGCACGCCGATATCCACCAGCTCCTGGCTCAGCTCTTTCAGCATGTCGCGCTTGGCGTCATACGAGCTTTTCAGCGAGGCCAGCACCTGGCTGTATTGGGTGAACTGGGTTTGATATTGACGCAGCTGCTCACGGGCGCGGGCGCGTTCGGCTTCCGCCTGTTCCAGACGCTGGCGCAGCTTGTCGTTGAGATCGTTGTTGGCATTCTGCATGCCGGCGGAGTCGGTATAGCTGAAGTGCGCGCGACGCTGCACCACCTCTGTCAACGCGAACGCCTGCTGTTTGGCCTGACGCTGCACGCTTTGCGCCTGCGCGTAGTCCTGCTGCAGCTGTTCATGCTGCTGCGGATCGCTCTGCAGCACCGACAGCAGCGGCTCCAGTTTGGTCAGCGACACCCCGTGCTGTTGAATGTGGCGCGCGGCGTCCTGCGCTTCTTCCAGCTCTTCACGGATCTCGTCGACGCGATCCTGCAGCGTTTCATCGTTCAGCAACGACACCAGCGGCATCAGGCGGTTGAGCGCGGAAATGCCCTCTTTGGCCTGATCGTACTGCTGGCGCTGCTGCTGATTCTGCGCTTCGTGATTGTTCAGCGCACGTTCGATCTCGCCGCGACGGGCGTTCAGATTGCGGATCTCCGCTTCCGGGTCAGCGTCGAACGCCACCGCCAGATGGGTGCCGATAAAACGGCTGAAGGCCTGATGCGAACGCTGGGTTTTCTGCACGTCGAACGACAGCGTGGCATAGCGCTCCGCCAGCGTTTCACGCTCGGCATGCAGCACTTCCAGGCGGTTTTCACGCGCCGCGCGGCCGAACAACGGCACTTCCGGATAGCGGGAATAACGCCACTGGCGATCGGCGATCTTCACCACCACCGCTTTGTCCTGCTCTTCGACGGCGAATACGCTGTCATCGAACGACTGCGGATCCCCTTCGATCAGGTAAAGATCTTCCGGGCAATCTTCCAGCCCTTCCAGCATCTCGCGCACCAGCGACAGATCCGGCACCACGATGGCGTGGCGCGAAGGGCCGTACAGCGCCGAGAAGTAAGGCGCGTCGTCGATGGTGACGTCATCGTAAATTTCCGACAGCAACACGCCGCCGAAACGTTCGGCCAAGGTGACCAGGCGTTGATCTTCCGCGCCGCCCGGCTGGCTGAGACGTTCGATCTGCGCTTCCACTTCGCGCTTGCGGGCCGCCACTTCGTCGCGCTCGACGGTGGTTTCACGCTCGCGCTCCAGCAGCTGCTGCATGTATTCGGTCACCTGCTGGCTATTTTCCAGCGGCTCTCCGCTCTGATCGCTGAGCTGGCTCAGGGCGTCCTGCGCCGCCAGCCAAACCGGCGCACGCGCCGTCAGCTCACGGATGCGCTGCTGGATCTGCTCCAGCTCCTGGCGCATCTCCATGCGGCGTTCACCGGCTTCGCTGACGTTCTGCGACAGCGCTTCCAGGCGCTCTTCCAGCTCCTGCTGCAGCATGTCGAGATCGTCCGGCTGGTACTCCTGACCATGGCGTTTGCAAAATTCTTGCAGCAGCCGCTCGGCATCCTGCTGCGAGCGCAGGCGCTGTTCCAGTTCGCTCAGGCGCAAACGCAGCGGCTGAACGCGCTCGGCGAGGTGTTGCTGCGAAGGCCAGTCGCGCAGCAATTCGCGCGCGCACTGCCAGGCTTCGCTGCGGCTGACCTGGCCGGCGATTTTACCCACCAGCTGATAGGCCTGCTCGAACTGGCCGTGCGCGGCGTCGGCCACGCTCAGCTTCTGCTCCAGCATCAGCAGCGCTTCGGTCGCCTCCTGCTCACGAGCCTGGAAGGTGTCCAGCCACTGTTCGGCGTTGTCGGCGGTCAGGTCCGGCAGTTGGCACAGCGCGCGCGCGCGGTCCAACGCCTGCAGCGCCTGTTGGTACTGAATGGCGCGGGTCTGCTGTACGTCAAGCGCCTGCTGGTAGTCGGCCAGCTGGCTCTTCAGCTCGTCCACTTCCAGCTCGGCCGCTTCGGCGCGCGCTTCGTTCTCGGCCTGCTGCTCGCTCGCCTCGGCCACCACTTCGTTCTGCTCTTCCAGGCGGTAGGTCAGCTCTTCCAGATCGGCTTCATAGCGCTCGATCTTCTCCTGCTGACGCATCGCCGTCTGCACCAGGTTCAGGTGGTCGCTGGCGGCCTGGTAATCGGTTTCCAGATCGGATTCGGCGCCGCTCTGCTCGCTCAGCTCACGCGCCATTTCCACATGGCGATACTGTTCGGCGGCCAGCTGCTTGCGGCTGCCCAACAGATCGCTGCGCAGCGCCAACGCGCCGTCCAGGTGGATGCGGCGTTCGTTGGCATGGCGCATATAGTCCGCCGCCACATAGGAGGTGGCCTCGGAGATCAAATGCTTGAACAGGTCGCGATCCGACTGGGTGACGCGGATCGCTTCCAGCGTCATGCGGTTTTCGCGCAGCGCCGCTTCCATGTCCTGGAACGCCTTGCGCACGCCGCTGTTTTCCGGCAACAGGTAGTCGCGCAGCGAGCGGGTGATGGCGCTGGAGATGCCGCCGTACAGCGACGCTTCAATCAGACGATAGAATTTGCTGCGATCGGCGGACGAACGCAGGCGTTTCGGGATCACGCCCAGATCGAACATCAGCGAGTGGTAATCGGTGATCGAGTTGAACTGCTTGAACTGCACGCCTTCCATCTCTTCCACGCGCTCTTTCAACTCTTGCAGCGACAGCACGCGCGCTTGGCGCTCACCCACGGTCTGGGTCAGCAATTCAGTCGGCTGTACCGCGGTCGGCAGGCCCTGGATGGTGAAAGGTTTGATATCGACCTTGCGATCGCGTCCCGCCACCTGCTGCAGACGCACACCAACCACCACGCGCTGGTGGCGCGAGTTGACGACGTCGAGGGTGGAGTAACATACGCCGGCGCGCAGCTTGCCGTGCAGGCCCTTGTCGCGCGAACCGCTGGTGGCACCCGCTTCGGTGGTGTTACGGAAGTGCAGCAGCGTCAGATCGGGGATCAGTGCGGTGACGAAGGCCGCCATGGTGGTGGATTTCCCCGCCCCGTTCCCGCCGGACAGCGTGGTCACCAGCTCATCGAGATCAAAGGTGCGGGCAAAGAAGCCGTTCCAGTTAACCAGCGTCAGCGAGCGAAATTTACCGCGTTCAATCATTCCTGTTCATCCTCTGCACCGTCAGGAGCGTTATCAACCCGCTGATCCTCAGCGTCATTCTCATCGTTAAGCGACAGGCTGGTTTCAACCGGCATCGCCTCACCGTCGCGAATCATGCGCAGCTGCGCTTCACGCGGATCGTCGCCGCTGCGCACGTCGGCGCCGAAGCGGAACACCGCCTCGGTAATGCGGAACTTGCTGCTGTCATTGCCCATGAAATAGACCATGCCGAGGCGGCGCAGGCGGTTGAGCGAGGTGCGCACCTTCTCGTGCAGCTTCTGCCGATCGAGATCCGAACCCGTAGAACGCTGGTTGACGAACTTGAGCAGCTTGTTCTCATCCGCCAGGCTCAGCAGTTCATCGTACAGCTCCTGATGGCTGAAAATGCCTTCGTGCGCCAGGCGCTCGGGGCTGAGATACAGGTAACACAAGATCTTGCCGACCATCATATCCAGCTCGGACAGCACCGAACGCGGGATCAGCGTGGTGGAGCGCGGGCGCAAATAGAAGAAACCTTCCGGCGCCCGAATCAGCTCGACGCTGTAACGGTTGTAAAACTCTTCCAGCTCATCCTGGAAATCCATTAAAAAGGCGTGGTTGTCCAGCTCATCGATACCGATGTGACGACCCGCGCGCAGTTGGCTGTCCAGCGCCGGGAACAGCGAGTTGGACAACGCTTTGGCCAGCTTGACTGGCATTACTTGTTCAATATTTGTCGATGACATGGGCCTGGACCTTGGCTCCGTAATCATTGATTGCCTGCCATTCCGCCGGCAACCCTGAGAAATCTGCTTCAGCCACACCGAGGCGCACTGCCTGGTCGACCACTAAACGTGCCACGTCGAAATGACGCGCACGTGGATATTGCGCCAGGTAATCGCGCATCACCGCTGCAAGGTTGAGCGGCATCTGCTGTTCCTGGTACACCTTCAACGCCTCTTCGATCATCGCCGCCAGCTGTTCGCGAATCTCGCTGAACTCTTCGAACTCCAGATCCGGCGGCAGTTCCCCGGTCACTTCCTCGCTGCGCAACGCCAGTTCTTCGTCGCGCATGTCCAGCAAACGATCGGCATTGGCATGGGTCAGCGCCCACGGGTGGTCGAAATAGGTTTGCACCGACTGGCGCAAGCGTTGGGCGAACACGCGGTTTTTATCCATATCGATAGCGGTACGGATAAATTTGTGTACGTGGCGATCGTAGCCGATCCACAGGTCGATCGCCTGCTGGCCCCAGCTGATGATGCGATCCAGCTTGCTCTGCAGATCGAACACCAGCTTGTCGACGAAGCCCAGCTCCACGTTGCCGAGGGTCGCGTCCTGGATGCGCAGCAGGTTGGCCTGCAGCTTATCGCCCGCCGCATCCAGCGTATCCTGCAGTTCGCGCAGGGTGCCTGAGGTTTCCGACAGCAGCATTTCGCAGCTGGAGATCGCCGCCCGCCAGTCTTTGCTCAGCAGCGCCGCGATGTCATTTTTCACGCTCTGCTGCTGCTCGTCCATCACGCGTTGCGTCATGTCGATGCTGTCGAAGATTTCCGCCACCGAATATTTCAACGGCGCGAACACGTTGCGGTGCCAATGGAAATCGTCGCCGCCCTCGTCGGCGGCATCGGCGGCGCGCTTCAGTTCCTGCGCCACGATCGACAGCTGCATCGACAGACGCAGCGTGGAGAATTCGCGTTGGCGAATATAGTAATCGGTAATGCCGATACCCAGCGGCGTCAGGCGGTAAATCGCGTTACCGTCCGCCAGTTCGCTGGTAAAGCGGTTCAACAGGCGCTGGCGCACCATGTCGTTGATCGCATTGTTGGCGCGCATCGCCACCGTTTCATGCGTCTGTTCAAAACCCTTGCTGACATGGCGAAATGCATCAACCAGCTCACCTTCGCTCATCTCGCCGTCCAGCCGTTCGCCATTCAGGGTGGCGATAGCGAGCAGAAATGCGAGACGCTCCGTAGGGAGCGAAATAGAGAAATCATTTTTCCGTGCCCAGGCGACCAGTTCGGGTACTGTCTGGGAAAATTCACTCATAGTTCGTCCTTCAGGTTTGGTTTATGCGCCATGACGTGAATATAGCGCCCCAAACTCACGTACGGCTCCTGCCGGCAATAGTGCTGTTCAAGCGCCAGTAACTCTTCAAATTTTTGGGTTTGCAGCTGTCTGCTCTGCAGATAGTCGTGGAACACCCGCACGCCGGTTTTGCCGCTGATGCGCATGCCCAGCTGTTCCAGCCAGCCGTAGACCAATAGCGGATCGTGCGGATATTGCGGCGACAGCGAACGCTTGCGGCGCCGTCTGACCTCGGGATCCACCAATTGGAAGTTACCCAACACCACGTTACGCATCAAGAGACCGTTGGCGTTGAAGAACATCAGCGACAGCGCGCCGCCCGGCGTCAGACAATCGCACAACGCCTGCAGCGCCGCCACGGGTTCAGCGATCCATTCAAGCACTGCATGAAACAATATCAGATCAACCGGCTGTTCCAAATGTTGAGCGATATCCTGCGCAGAACTTTGTACGAATTGCATGTTCTGGCTCACACCTTTCTGCTCCGCCAGCTGCGCGGCGCGCTGGATCATCTCACCAGAAAGATCGCACAACAACACCTGATGTCCTAATTCTGCCAGTTGGCAAGCCATATGGCCTTCACCGCCCCCGGCATCAAGGATGCGCAGCGGCCGCTGCGGCAACTGGGCCAGCAACCCGGTCAGATCCTGCCAAACCACCGCCTGACGGATTTTTCCTTTCGTGGTGCCGTAAATATTACGCGCAAATTTTTCAGCAATATCGTCAAAATTACGATCCTGCATGGACAACGGCTCCGCTGATCTCAGTCTTGTCGGCGGCAAAGCGCACGCCCATTCAAACCTGCTATTTTGGCACAGACTGGCTTAGAATGTATCTTCTTGCGGCCTGTTTATGCCTGGATGCCGTTTTTTCACTCAAAAGGATCTGATTTTCGATGCTGTTCAACCTGAAAAAGTTCTTTGGCGCTCTGCTGATGCCGCTGCCGCTGTTGATGCTGCTGATGGGGCTGGCGCTGCTGCTGCTGTGGTTCACCCGCTGGCAAAAAAGCGGTAAGACGATTTTCACGCTGAGCTGGCTGTTTTTACTGCTTTTCAGCCTGCAACCGGTGGCCGACCGCCTGCTGCGGCCGATCGAAGCCGAATACCAGACATATCGCGGCAACGATGCGGTCAGCTACATCGTGGTGTTGGGCGGAGGCTATACCTACAATCCCGACTGGGCACCCAGCTCGAACCTGCTCGGCAACAGTCTGCCGCGCGTGACGGAGGGCGTGCGGCTTTATCTGGCGCACCCTGGCGCCAGGATGGTGTTTACCGGCGCGCCCGGCGGACGCATGCAGAGCAACGCCGCCACGGCAGCGCTGGTAGCGGAAAGCCTGGGCGTGCCGCGCAGCGACATGGTGATCCTGGGGGAACCGCGCGATACCGAGGAAGAAGCCGCTCAGGTCGCCAAGTTGGTCGGCGAACACCCCTTCCTTCTGGTGACTTCCGCCAACCATCTGCCGCGCGCCATGCGTTTCTTCGAGGCTAAGGGCCTGCACCCGATCCCGGCCCCGGCCAACCAATTGGCGATCGACTCGCCGCTGAATATCTGGGATCGCGCCACGCCGTCGTCCATGTTCCTCGGCCATACCGAGCGCGCCTGGTATGAAACGCTGGGCAGTCTGTGGCAGCGGCTGAAAGGCGCGGATAGCGCCGGCGCCGAGTAAGGCCCCGTTCAACCGGCCAGCCAGGGCAGCAGCTGTTGCGACGCATAGTCGAACAGCTGCCGCTCCAGCTTGCCGGTATGGATCAAACGCCCTACCGCTTCCCACACCACGTACAGCCAGCGCCGCGCCAGGAAAGCGTCGGCGACCGGCGCCCGCTGCAGATAGCTGAACAACAGTTGGCTGGGCATGCCCGCTTCACAGAGGCGGAAAAGATCGTATTCGCGCGGCGCCCACAGCACCACACCGGGATTAAGCATCGCCAACAGCTGATCGCTTTTGGGATCTTTCAACATGCTGCGCAGCGACAGGTTACCGTGCACCAGGACGCAGGGATCGTCGAAACCGACGAAGAAATGGGTCAGCGCTTCGCGCGTGCGATACAGCAAACGCCGATCTGCCATGGTCAGCTGCGGGGTAGTGAGATTGACCACCGTCGCCCACAGCACTTCGACCCGCTGTTGATACCAGCAAAACCAGTCATTCTCCTGCGTACTGTCAACGGTGCCGACGCTGCCATGGCTGTCGATGCGGTGCCAGGCCAACATCCCGTCAACGATCTGCTCCATTAACATGTTCCAGCGATCCGGCGAACGCGTTGGCGCTTCGGCCGACACGCCGCGCAGACGCTCGATCAGCAGGATTTCCGTATACGGCGCCTGGTGGGTGCATACCACGCCGTACACCGTGGGCAGGCGGATATCCCCGTCGCGCGCCAGCATCGACAGCTTGTACGCCTCCTGCTGGGCGATGCCCTGGCAGATAAAACTTTTCGCCATCAGCGGGATAGCGTTGCCCTGGCGATCGTACAGTGAATACATGTGCGCATAAGGCTGCTCGCTCACCCGCTCCAGCCGGCTGACGGACTCACCCAGCACGATGCTCAGTTCGGCGCGTAACTGCTCCATAAGGCATTCACCTCAGGCTAATAAGGGGGGTATGCGTAACATCATCGAACGGTGAGCGGAAAAATTCTTCAACGCAGATCAACAAAACGGGGATCAATAATGGGAGGTATTGCATCGTCGGCGCGTTGCGCGCCGCGCCGACGAAATCAGGCTCAGGGTTGAATGCTGTCGCGCACGCGCTGGAGATCTTCCGGCGTATCGACCCCCACGCTCGGGACCGCTTTCGCGACCGCCACGTGGATTTTTTCACCGTACCACAGCACGCGCAGCTGTTCCAACAGCTCGATCTGCTCCAGCTGGCTCGGCGCCCAGCTGACGTAGCGGCGCACGAAACCGGCGCGGTACGCATAGATGCCGATGTGGCGCAGCAGGCTGTCGCCGATGCTCTCCTTCGATGCGGCGAAACGCTCGCGATCCCAGGGAATGGTGGCGCGCGAGAAGTAGAGCGCGTAGCCCTGCGCGTCCATCACGACCTTCACCGCATTGGGGTTGAATGCCTCTTCGGCGCTGTCGATCGGCACCGCCAACGTCGCCATGCCGGCCTGGCTGCCCGCCAGGTTTTCCGCCACCTGCCGCACGATAACGGGTGGGATCAGCGGCTCATCGCCCTGCACGTTAACGATGATCTGGTCGTCGGCAAAGCCGTAGTGCGCGATCACTTCCGCCAAACGCTCGGTGCCGGAATGGTGATCCGGGCTGGTCATGCACACTTCGCCGCCGGCGGCTTCTACCGCTTTGGCGACTTCAGGGTGATCGGTCGCCACGATGACCCGGCTGGCGCCGGACTCACGGGCGCGTTCCATCACGTGCACCACCATCGGCTTGCCGTGAATATCGGCCAGCGGTTTGCCCGGCAAACGGGTTGAGGCGTAGCGGGCGGGAATAATAGCGATAAAACTCATGCGTGCTTCTCGTCCAGCGACAGCGCACGCGCTTCATTTTCCAACAGCACCGGAATGCCGTCGCGCAGCGGGTAAGCCAACCCGTCCGCTTTGCACACCAGCTCCTGGTTTTCTTTATTGAAATAGAGTTTGCCGTTGCATACCGGGCAGGCAACGATTTCGAGTAAACGGTGGTCCATGCATCCTCCGCAAGGGGATAGGTCATCTGGGAAGGCTGTGAGGATAGCATAACGCCCGGCCTCAGGTTAATCATCGGCGGCACCAAGCCGCCGATATTTCCTCATGGCGCCCGCGCAACGGCTTGAACTGCGGCGCCACACGGCGTAGAATTTTGTGATTAAAATCACAAAAAAGACCGTAATACGTGATCAAACGTCTGCATAAAATCATCGCTCTGTTCGCTAACTTCAGCCACTGAGCCCCCTTTGTAACGAGCGGCGCTTAACTTCGTTTTACCCCACCGACGGCGTCGCTCGTTATCCCACTTCCCAGCCGGCTCCCCATTCAGCGGCCAACGCCGCCGGAATGTCGCCCAGCGCAACGCGTTGCGCGCCGTGCCAATGAGCCGTGCGCGCGATGGCTTGCCGGATATCCTGCGTTCGCTGTTTGCCGAAGCGCACCTGCGGCTCCGCATGGAAACTGATGATCTCGAAGATGCCCTGGCGTCGGTGCGCCTTGGCATCAATCCGCCCCACCAGGTCGCCCCGATGCAGCACCGGCAACGTGAAGTAACCGTAGCGGCGTTTTTCTTTCGGCGTGTAACACTCCAGCCGATAGTCAAAGTTGAACAGCTCCAGCGCCCGACGACGATCCCACACCACCGGATCAAAAGGCGACAACAGGCTGGTGACCGTCGATTTGAGTTTGCCCTGCTCCGCCAGCGGCAGCAGTTCCGCCAGTGATTCATGCACATAAAACGGCCCTTCCAGCCCCTCGACCCGCACCGGCGTAATCTCGCCCTGCTCCTGCAGCGCTGCCAGCAAGGCTTTTGGTGCCACGCGCGTCAGCCGATAGTAGTCCGCCAACCACTCGGCGCGGAAAATGCCCAGATAGCGGCAGGTGCGGCACAGCATCTGCCGGCGCGCCTGCTCCACGGGCAGCGCATGCCGCGCATCGTCCCAGGCCGGCAGCAGCCTTTCGGTCAGATCGTAAACCCGGTGGAAATTGCGACGTTCGGCCACCATCAGCTTGCCGGCGGTAAACAGGATCTCCAGATGCCGTTTCTCTGGTTTCCAGTCCCACCACCCGCTGTTGCCCTTCTTCTCGGCGCTGAAATCCGCGGAGCGCACCGGCCCCTGTTGTTCGATGTGCCGCAGCAAGCTGTCCATCGCGGCCTGGTGCTGCTGCACCCAGTCGGCGGAGTATTTCCAGCCCATATCATGCGGCGCCAGCATGCGGTGGCGCAGCAGACCAAAATCTTCGATCGGCAGGAAACAGGCCTCGTGCGCCCAATACTCGAACAGCTTGCGGCCGGCGAGCGCCTGTTCAAGCCACTCCGGCTGATAGGCTCCCAAACGGCTGAACAGCACCAGATACGGGCTGCGAGCAACGACGCTAATGGTATCGATTTGTAACAGCCCCATGCGCTGGATCGCACTCACGACGTCATCGGGCCGAGCCTGGCGTTTAAGCGGAGAAAGCAGCCCCTGGGCGGCAAGGTGCAGCGCGCGAGCGGCGGTAAGGGAAATGGTCGGGGTGGTCATCCTGATATCCGTGGCGAGTAGGCAATGGCCTGATAATAGTGGATATCGCGGGATTTATCTTCGCCAGTGCTTGCGGGTGGCGACACCGGCACTGGCGAGGAAGGAGGATGCGATCAGAACGCGATAACGTCTGCCGCGGACAGCCCATGCGAGCTGCGATAGATCGAGAACTCAACGTTCTGACCTTCGTTCAACGACTTATTTTTGGTGTTGGCGATAGCGTTGCGATTGACATAGATTTCGTCGCTGCCATCTACCGGTGAAATAAAACCATAGCCTTCGGCCTGATTAAACCATTTCACACGGCCCATTTTTAACACAGTATTTTTAAACATAACTTATATCCTTTTACTTGAGCATCCTTGACAACGTCATTTTTTATATTGTCTGGACGCTACCAGCCCATCCTAAAGTTTTTCGTAACAAACCTCTCGTGAGCAAAAAATTAAAAAACCCGCACTAAGGCGGGCTTGTTGAACTTAATATCTTCCGCATGACTCAGCGCTGAAGCGTCACCATGGTTGTATTAAGATCTCTTTATACGCGTTCCCTGTCTTCTTACAGAGCAACTACGTTGGCGGCAGCCGGCCCGCGCGGGCTGTCCTGGATGGTGTACTCGACGCGCTGGCCTTCAGCCAGGGTCTTGAAACCGTCGGTCATGATTGCGGAGAAGTGTACGAATACATCTTTGCCGCCATCGTGCTGCTCAATGAAACCAAAACCTTTGCTTTCGTTGAACCATTTAACTTGACCCGTCTTCTTAGACATTACTTTTACCTTTAAATATATTTACAAAATCTGCCATAAGAGGCAATTGCGGCCATTTCAGAAACATTACTTATGGGAGGTACTTAGAAGGTTCGTCTTTGAAGCGGAATCGGATGATAACGTTTTTGGAGGAACTGCTTAACTCTAAACTCGAACATAAATAGGTCTGGATCACAGGCCGACTTGCATTTACTCATAAAAATGGTGAATGCACAAGGGGTTTATTGCATTAAATTCATAAATACGTCGAATTTATTTTTATCCCCCTGAATATGCATGACTTAATTTAACGCTCGCCGCGGCCGATCCATCGCGTTCCCCTCCTCACCGGGGCATCATTTGTCCGTCCGTGCGCTGCAAATGAGAGCTAACGCATAAAACTCTAATATGCTTGCCACGTCTATAACAAATCCCAAATCAGATGGCTAAACTTGAGGGGAAAACAAGGCAGACGGCTTTTTCGCCAGCACTTTTGCCGCTAAAAACACTATTTTTCAGATTATGCTGAATCAAGGAGCTATGCGCATGACCGCCCAGCAGTTCGTTTCACCTAATGAAATCCGCGCCAGATTCTCTCACGCGATGTCGGACATGTACCAAAAGGAGGTACCGCTGTACGGCGATCTGCTGGAACTGGTGGCGGAAACCAACCGACAGGTTCTGCGCGAAGATGCCGCACTGGCTCATCAACTGCAAATCACCGGCGAGATCGAACGCCTTGCGATGGAGCGCCACGGCGCGATCCGGGTCGGCACGGCTGCCGAACTGGCCACCCTGCGCCGTCTGTTCCAGGTGATGGGCATGGCGCCGGTCGGTTACTATGATCTGTCGGTGGCGGGCGTTCCCGTGCACTCGACCGCCTTTCGCGCCGTACACGAAGACGCCCTGCAAATCAGTCCGTTCCGCGTGTTTACCTCCCTGCTGCGCCTGGAGCTGATAGAAGATCCCGCGCTGCGTAAGCTGGCCGAGCGCTTGCTGGCGCGCCGCCGCATCTTTACCGATCGCGCGTTGGAACTGATCGCGCTGCAGGAAGCGCAAGGCGGGCTGAATGAAGTGCAGGCGCAAGAATTTGTCGAACAAGCGCTGGAAACCTTCCGCTGGCACAACCAGGCGACGGTCAGCGCCGAAGAATACCGGCAGTTGCACGATCAGCATCGCCTAATCGCCGACGTGGTGGCGTTTAAAGGGCCGCATATCAATCATCTGACACCGCGCACGCTGGATATCGATCGCGTTCAGCAGGCGATGCCCGCCCGCGGCATTACGCCCAAGGCGGTCATCGAGGGCCCGCCGCGTCGCCGTCGCGCGATCCTGCTGCGCCAGACCAGCTTCAAGGCGTTGGAAGAACGCGTCGATTTCGTCGAGCATGACGGCCGCGTCGTCGCCGGTCATCATACCGCGCGCTTCGGCGAGATTGAACAGCGCGGTGTGGCGCTGACGACTAAAGGAAGAGAACTCTACGACCGTCTGCTGAAGGCCACCAACGATGCGCTGCAGGCGCCGCCGAGCGAGAAAAATGCCGAACGCTATTATCAGCTGCTGGAAGAAAACTTCCGGGCGTTTCCGGATGATTACGCCACGCTGCGCGAGCAACAGCTGGCCTGGTTCCGCTATTTCCCGACCGAATGCGGCCTGGCGGCCAAAGAATCACTGGATAAGCACAGCACCCTGGAGCAACTGATCGAGAAAGAACACGTTCGCTTCCAGCCACTGGTATATGAAGATTTTCTGCCGGTCAGCGCGGCGGGGATTTTCCAATCGAATCTGGGGGACAGCCGCCATACACAGTACAATGCGGCGTCAAGCCGGGCAGCGTTTGAACAAGCGTTGGGCAGTGAGGTGATCGACGAGCTGGCGCTGTATCAGCAAACCCAGCAGCGCTCGCTGGAAGCCTGCGCGCAAGCCTTGGGGCTTGTCACGCTGGCATCCTGAGATTACTTAGACAGCAGGGACTCGATATCCTGCAGCAGTTGCTCAGCCTGAGCGGACGGTAGCACCGCATCAACCGGTAGATACCACCAATTGGGCTGGGCAAAGGCGCGACACTTCACCGCGTCCTTCTCCGTCATCAACAGCGTTTGATCTGCATTAACCAACGCCGCCAGCTGCGCCTGCTGATATTCCTGATGATCGGCAAACGCCACTTCCTGCACGACTTCGACGTTCAACTTTTCCAACGTCGCGAAGAAACGCGGCGGATGGCCGATACCCGCCATCGCCACCACGCGCGGCAGCTCGGCCGCCGGGCGACGTTCACCGCTCAGCAGGTTCACCGCATCACGCGCCTGCAGACGCATGGCAATTTCCCCGGCCTGCGCCACGCCGCCATTGGCGACGCGCGCATCGACGCTGCCAAGCCGCGCAGCGCGCTCGCGCATCGGCCCGGCCGGCAACCACCAGCCGTTACCGAACCGACGCACACCGTCGATGACCACCAGCTCGAAGTCACGCTGTAAAGCGTAGTGCTGCAAGCCGTCGTCGGTGATGATCACATCCAGCGGCTGTTGTTGCAGCAGAGCCTGCACCGCCTCGGCGCGCTTGGGCGCGATCGCCACGGGCGCCCCGGTACGCTGATAAATCAGCACCGGCTCATCGCCCGCCTCGCGGGTCGACGTATTCTGACCCAGCACCAGAGGATAGACCGCTGACTTGCCGCCGTAGCCGCGCGACACCACCCCAACTCGGTAGCCCCGTTGCTGCAGGTGCTCCACCAGCCAGATCACCATCGGCGTTTTGCCGTTGCCGCCGGCGGTGAGATTACCCACCACCACGACCGGCACCGGCGAACGCCAACTTTTACGCAGGCCGCAGCGGTAACTGAGGCGGATCAGCCAACTGAACAGGCCATACAGCCACGAGAGCGGCAATAGCGCCAGATAAAGCAGCGAACCGCCGGACCAGATGCGCTCAATCATTATTGACCAAACTGCATACGGTGCAGCTGCGCATAGGCGCCCTGCCGCTCAAGCAACTCGGCGTGCTCACCGCGTTCGACGATGCGGCCGTCTTCCACTACCAGGATCTCGTCCGCCTTTTCAATAGTCGACAGACGGTGCGCGATCACCAGTGAAGTTCGGTCTTTCTGCAGTTCGTCCAGCGCGGCCTGAATGGCCCGCTCGGACTCGGTATCCAGCGCAGAGGTCGCCTCATCCAGGATCAGGATCGGGCAGTCACGCAGCAGCGCGCGCGCGATGGCGATGCGCTGGCGTTGGCCGCCGGACAGCATGACGCCGTTTTCACCGATCACCGTATCCAGGCCGTTTTCCATCTTGTTGATGAAGTCCATCGCGTACGCCATTTCGGCCGCTTTCTCGATCTGCTCGCGGCTGTATTCGCTCTCACGCGCATAGGCGATATTGTTGGCGATGGTGTCGTTGAACAGGTGCACGTTTTGCGAAACCAGGGCCACCTGATTACGCAGTGAGGCCAGGGTGTATTCGCGCAGATCGTGGCCATCCATCAGAATTTCGCCTTCCTGGATATCATAGAAACGCGTCAACAGGTTGGCGATGGTCGATTTCCCCGAACCGGAACGGCCCACCAGCGCTACGGTCTTGCCTTCGGCGATGTTCAGGTTGATATCACGCAGCGCCGGCGTTTCCTTGGACGGGTAGTAGAAGGTGACATTGCGGAATTCGATATCGCCTTTCGCGCGCTTCACTTCGCGGGTGCCGGTATCTTTTTCCTGTTCCATATCCAAAATGGAGAACAGCGTCTGGCACGCCGCCATCCCGCGTTGGAACTGGGCATTGACGTTGGTCAGCGACTTCAGCGGACGCATCAGCGCAATCATCGACGAGAACACCACGGTAATGGTACCGGCGGTCAGGGTTTCCATCACGCTTGGGAAGCTGGCGGCAAACAGCACGAACGCCAGCGCCAGCGAAGCGATCAGCTGAATGATCGGATCGGAAATCGAAGACGCGGAAACCAGCTTCATGCCTTGCTGACGCATGCGGTTGCTGACCGAATTAAAGCGCTCGGTTTCCACCTGCTGGCCGCCGAAGATCAGCACTTCTTTATGGCCTTTCAGCATCTGTTCGGCGCTGGTGGTCACCTGCCCCATCGTGTTCTGCATGTTTTTGCTGATGTTGCGGAAACGCTTGGACACCAGGCGAATGGCAATGGAGACGATCGGCGCCAGCACGATCAGGATCACCGACAGCTGCCAGCTGTAATAGAACATCATGATGAACAGGCCAATGATCGAAGCCCCTTCGCGCACCACGGTCACCAGCGCGCTGGAAGAGGAGGAAGCCACCTGTTCGGAATCATAGGTAATGCGCGACAACAGGGTCCCGGTGGACTGTTGATCGAAGAAGGCCACCGGCATTCTCATCATGTGGCCAAACAGGCGGCGGCGCATCTGCATCACCACCATGCCGGAAACCCAGGAAATGCAGTAGCTTGAAACAAAGCTGGTTACGCCGCGCATCAACATCAGCGCGATGACGGCCAACGGCATCCACACCAGCACGCTGCTGTCGGTTTTTCCAAACCCATCGTCCAATAGCGGTTTAAGCAGAGACAGCATCAGCGTGTCCCCCGCTGCGTTCATAATCAACGCAATGGCGGCTACAATCAGCCCGGTCTTAAAAGGAGTGATCATCGGCCAGAGTCGACGGAATGTCTGCCAGGTCGAGAGATCTTTATCATTCATCATGCAAATACCAGCATCGGAAGAAATAGCGGCCTATTTTACTCATTATCACCCTCTACGCCAAACCGCTGATGGTACCAACGGGGCATTAATTGTTCGCGAAAGCCTTTAATTTGCCAATCGTTGTCGAAAAAAAGTACCGATAACTGGCCGGAGCGCGTCGTATCGCGCCATATAATGCCATTTGCCCGGTATCTGGCGACCACTTTACGCGCCGGCAAACGCCATTTGTTGTAACGAGATGCTGACGCCAATGCCGCCTGAGGATTGACCGCACGCAGAAACGGCGGCGTGGAAGAGGTTTTGCTGCCATGATGCCCCACCTGCAACACCGTCGCCGCCAAGCGATCGCGCCGCAATCGGAGCAGCTGCGCCTCCGCCTTTTTTTCCGCGTCGCCGGTCAGCAGCAGGCTGTGTTTCCCGTCGTCGATACGGATCACGCAAGAGTCGTCATTGCCCGGCTTTTTACGCGTTTTCGGCGGCCACAGCACTTCGAATTGCAACCCTTGCCAGCGCCAGCGCTCACCGGCGACGCAGGGCAAGTGCCCCTCCCCGCGCATCGGGCTGCGTATCGTAGCCTCTGGAAACGCCCGTCGCACCGTCGGCAGGCCACCGGTATGATCGAGATGATCATGGCTGATAATGATCTGTTCCAATTCAATCCCCCGCCAGTTCAACATTGGCAAAATATGCCGTTCGGCGGCGCTGCCGCCTGGCCAACGATCGCCGGCATCGTACAGTATTCCCTTGCCGTTTCGCTCAATGACCACCGCCAAGCCGTGCCCGACATCGAGCATATCGACTCGCCAGCGGTATCCCGGCTCTTTTTCCCGCCACAGCACACAGCATATCGCTATCGTCGCCAGCCCCGGTGCATAACGCCGCCACCAATGAAAGCGCCAACAGACGACGATGAGCCACCCCGCCGCGCTGGCCAGCAGCGAGGCAGCCCCCAGATCCACCCAACCGCGTTGCAGGTAATGCAGCGGCACAAACACCCAGTACAGCGTGAAGTCCGCCAGCCACCATAGCCCGTAGCTTAACGAGGGAAAGAAGCCAAATATCACCGCCAGCAAAATCAGCGGCACCGTCACCAATGAGACAATAGGTACCGCCCACAGATTGGCGGGTAGCGAGGTCAGCGTCAGGCCCAGAAACAGCGCGGCCTGCATCGGCACCAAGAGCAGCGTCATGCCAAGCTGAATATGCAGCCAGCGCACCGGCGCCCAATACCAGGCCGACCGGAATCGCTCACCGAGCGGCGCCCATTCAAACCAAAAAATCAGGCAACCTACCGCCAGCACCGATAGCCAGAAACTGTCTGACAATACCGCCAGCGGATCGCACAGCAAAATCAGCCCAATACACCATAGCCACACCTGCCAGGAAGAACAATGAACGCCGCGCAGGCGCAGCAACATCCACAATGTCATGGCCAACACGGTACGCACCGCCGGCGGCTGGGCGCCCACCAACCAGACATAGATCAGCGTCGCCACCCAGCCCGCGACCAGGGGAAAACGATAGCCAATCAGATGGGAGGGCAGAAAAAACTGCAGCGCCCGCAGCGCAGCCCAGAACAAAATGGCGACCATCGCCACATGAAGCCCTGAAATGGCCATTAAATGCGCAATGCCGGTTTTCAGCATCAGCGTGCGTAAAGGCTGTTCCAGCGCGGTTCGCTCCCCAAACGCCAGCGCCAACAATACCGCCTTGTAACGCAGCTCACCGATGTTGGTTTCCGCATGGCTGATTATGCGCTGACGCAGGCTACAACCGCCATCCAGCAAACGGGCCTGCCTGACCAGGCCCGTCAACGGCTGGCGCTGTGCGATCGCCCAACGTTGGCTGTCGAAGCCCCCTTCATTGAGCTTACCGTGCACCGGCCGCAAGCGCAGTTTCAATTGCCAACGCTGCCCGGCGCACAACCGCTGCTGTTCCGGGGCCCATAGCGTGGTAAACATCAATGCAGGCGCCAGCCAATGGCCATCGATTCGCTCGATACGCATCAGCGTCTGCTTGCTGGCAGCCGGATTCAACGCGATGCTGCTTACCTGCACCACCGCCGTCACTTCCGGCCCGCGGCTCAAACGCTCCATTTGCCCGATCAGGCTTCCGGCATTGAAAACCGCCCACGCGAACCCCAACCCCAGGCAGGCCAAATAACGGCAGAATGGCCTGCGCAGCAGTAAACAGACAAAAAGCAAAAGCGGCCACAGCAGCCATTGCTCAGGCAACTGCGGTAAAACCAACAGCGGCAGGATGCCGCAGATAACGGCGAATATCGCCAGATCCAGCGAAATTTTGATCGCTTTTCTCCCATCGGCTCCGCCATGAGCAAAAACGCGTCACGGCAAGCAAGCAGGATCATTCAGGCGACACGTCGCCGCCAGCGGGCTTTAACGAAGATGCGCTGAACATGGCAGGATAAGAGAGATCTTTGCAGGAGCCACATCGTCAATGCGGCGCAGTACGCAACTCGCGAGCGTGTCGCGGAGAATTGCAGGCGAAAAAAAACGGCGCCTTACAGGCACCGTTTTATATTCTTTTCAAGCAACAACGCTATGAGCAGTCAGCGACTAGCCATAGATATTGGCGCGGTCACGCAACTCTTTGCCTGGTTTGAAGTGAGGAACGTACTTGCCGTCCAGCTCAACTTTGTCACCGGTTTTCGGGTTGCGACCTACACGCGGGGCACGGTAGTGAAGAGAAAAACTGCCGAATCCGCGGATCTCAATGCGTTCGCCCTCGGCCAGCGTAGCGGCCATGTGCTCAAGCATCTCTTTCACTGCATCCTCAACGGCCTTCGCCGGAATATGAGATTGCTGGCCAGCAAGTCTTTCAATAAGTTCAGACTTGGTCATAGTACCTCCAAGCTTTGCAGCTAAACTACCGTATCGGGGCGGTCAGAGACCGCCCCCCGTCATTACTCGCCTTTAGCCGCTTTGAAAGCTTCAGCCATTGCGTTAGAGAAGTTGCCTTCTTCCTGTTTGTTGTTAACAGTTGCGATGGCGTCTTTCTCGTCAGCTTCGTCCTTAGCACGTACGGACAGGCTTACAACGCGGTTCTTACGGTCAACGCCGGTGAATTTAGCTTCAACTTCGTCACCTACGTTCAGAACCAGAGTTGCATCTTCAATGCGGTCGCGAGAGGCTTCAGATGCACGCAGGTAACCTTCTACGCCGCCTGCCAATTCAACTGTAGCACCTTTGGCGTCAACTGCAGTGACTTTACCAGTAACAATAGCACCTTTCTTGTTCATAGACAGGTAGTTATTGAACGGGTCTTCAGCCAGTTGCTTCACGCCCAGGGAGATACGCTCGCGCTCTGCGTCAACTTGCAGAACAACCGCAGCGATTTCGTCGCCTTTCTTGTATTCACGTACTGCTTCTTCGCCTGCAACGTTCCAGGAGATGTCAGACAGGTGAACCAGGCCGTCGATGCCGCCGTCCAGGCCGATGAAGATACCGAAGTCAGTGATAGACTTGATTTTACCTTCAACGCGGTCGCCCTTGTTGTGGGTCTCTGCGAACTGCTGCCATGGGTTGGATTTGCACTGCTTCAGGCCCAGGGAGATACGACGACGTTCTTCATCGATGTCCAGAACCATCACTTCCACTACGTCGCCCACGTTAACAACTTTAGACGGATGGATGTTTTTGTTGGTCCAATCCATTTCAGAAACGTGTACCAGACCTTCAACGCCTTCTTCGATTTCTACGAAGCAGCCGTAATCAGTCAGGTTGGTTACACGGCCAGTCAGCTTGGTGCCTTCTGGGTAACGTTTCGCGATAGCAACCCATGGATCTTCGCCCAGCTGTTTCAGGCCCAGGGATACACGAGTACGCTCGCGGTCGAACTTCAGCACTTTAACAGTGATTTCATCGCCAACGTTGACGATTTCGCTTGGATGCTTAACGCGTTTCCAAGCCATGTCAGTGATGTGCAGCAGGCCGTCTACGCCGCCCAGATCAACGAATGCACCGTAGTCAGTGAGGTTCTTAACGATACCTTTAACTTCCATGCCTTCCTGCAGGTTTTCCAGCAGTTGATCGCGCTCAGCGCTGTTCTCGGATTCGATAACCGCACGGCGAGAAACGACAACGTTGTTGCGCTTCTGATCCAGCTTGATGACTTTGAACTCAAGCTCTTTGCCTTCCAGGTGCAGAGTGTCACGTACCGGACGCACGTCAACCAGGGAACCTGGCAGGAACGCGCGGATGCCGTTCAGCTCGACGGTGAAGCCACCCTTCACTTTGCCGTTGATAACACCGGTTACAGTCTCAGCTTCTTCGTAGGCTTTTTCCAGCGTGATCCAAGCTTCGTGACGCTTAGCTTTCTCACGGGACAGCAGGGTTTCACCGAAGCCGTCTTCAACAGCATCCAGAGCAACGTCAACTTCGTCACCAACCTGGATTTCCAGCTCGCCCTGGGCGTTTTTGAATTGCTCAGCCGGGATGGCAGACTCAGATTTCAGACCGGCGTCAACCAGTACGATATCTTTGTCGATAGCAACAACGACGCCACGAACGATGGAACCCGGGCGGGTTTCGATTTCTTTTAAGGATTCTTCAAAGAGTTGAGCGAAAGATTCAGTCATGTTGTTAATCTTCAGGGTTCTTTAGTTTAACGTCCATTTAGCGTCCCGCCGAATGGGGTTGTTTCACATACCCCGCCATTGGCTCCATGCCGACAGGGTTTAAGGTTACAGGGGTAAAATTTTACCCGATATATTGCGATACCGCTATGACAAATATGACAAAAAGCCAATAGCGCCGCCGCGCTTATTGCTGCGGCAACGCCAACACTTTCTGTGCATACGTCAACGCCTGCCGGATCACTTCTTCGATCGACATGCTGGTAGAATCCAGCACGAGGGCGTCAGAAGCGGGCACCAGAGGCGCGATAGGCCGATTACGGTCACGGTCGTCCCGTTCCTTTATCTCGGCTAAAAGACGTTCAAAGTTAACATTAAAGCCCTTTTCCTGCAACTGCAGCATGCGGCGGTGCGCGCGCTCCTCCGAGCTGGCGTCGAGGAAAATCTTGACCGGCGCGTCCGGAAACACCACCGTGCCCATGTCGCGGCCATCGGCAATCAGGCCGGGCGCCTCGCGAAACGCGCGCTGGCGGCGCAGCAGCGCCTCGCGCACGCGCGGAAACGCCGCCGCTTGCGACGCAGTGTTGCCGACGGTTTCGGTGCGGATCTCATTGCTGACGTCCTCACCTTCCAAAATCACTTGCAGCTTGCCGTCCTGGGCAACGAAGCGAACATCGAGATGTGCGGCCAGCGGAACCAGCGCTTCCTCAGAAGTGATATCCACCTGATGATGCAACGCCGCCAGCGCCAGCACGCGATAGATCGCGCCGGAATCCAGCAAACGCCAACCAAGGGACTCGGCCAACGCTTTACATAGCGTGCCTTTGCCTGCGCCACTTGGTCCATCAACGGTTATCACCGGGGCTGTAGCCGTCATTTCTCTCTCCTTCAGGTAGAAAACCTCACAGAGACACGGCGCGCTTCGACTCGAAGCCCGGGTGCTCTGTCACCTGCCCAATCAGGGGCAAATACGGTGGCGTATTATACGCTGCCCTACGGCGATCTGTTACCCTGGAACTGTCCGGTTGTTGAAAATAAGCGCACAACCGCGAAAAAGTATAGAAGAAACGCCGGTCGCCGGGGGTTAAAAACGATAAAGGCCCGCAAAGGGGCCTTAAAAGAAATGATCTGACGGTTACGCCGGCTGGCTGATGCGCGCCAGCTGTTCGAAATAGTCCGGGAAGGTTTTCGCGGTGCACTTCGGATCGAGAATCGTCACCGGGGTATCCGACAACGCCACCAGCGAGAAGCACATCGCCATGCGGTGATCGTTGTAGGTACCGATCTCGGCGAACTGCAGCTTGGCCGGCGGCACGACGTGAATGTAGTCTTCGCCCTCGTCAACTTCCGCCCCCACTTTACGCAGCTCGGTGGCCATCGCCGCCAGACGGTCAGTTTCCTTTACCCGCCAGTTGTAGATATTGCGGATGGTGGTCGGCCCCTCGGCGAACAGCGCCGCGGTGGCGATGGTCATCGCCGCATCCGGAATGTGGTTCATGTCCATATCGATGCCGCGCAGTTCACCGCGGCTGCACTCGATAAAATCGTCGCCCCAGGTGATGCGCGCCCCCATCTTCTCCAACACATCGGCGAATTTGGTGTCACCCTGCACGCTTTTGCGGCCGATGCCGGTCACGCGCACGGTGCCGCCCTTGATCGCCGCCGCCGCCAGGAAGTAAGAGGCGGAAGAAGCGTCGCCCTCAACCAGGTAGTCGCCCGGCGCGATATACGTCTGGCGCCCCTGGATATGGAACACCCGGTAGTTGTCGTGGCTCACCGATACGCCGAAGGTGCGCATCAGGTGCAGCGTGATGTCGATGTAGGGCTTGGAAACCAGCTCGCCCTTGATGTGGATCTGCGTATCCTGCGGCGCCAGCGGCGCAGTCATCAACAACGCGGTCAGGAACTGGCTGGAGACGCTGCCGTCAACGGTGACGTCGCCGCCCTGGAAACCGCCGCGCAGGCGAATCGGCGGGTAATCGGTCTGTTCGAGGTAATCAATCTGCGCCCCGCCCTGGCGCAACGCGTCCACCAAATGGCCGATCGGACGTTCTTTCATGCGGGGTTCCCCGGTCAGCACCACGTCGCCTTCGCCGAGGCACAGCGCCGCCGCCAGTGGGCGCATCGCGGTGCCGGCGTTGCCGAGGAACAGTTCCAGCGGCTGGTCGGCCACCAGCGGCCCGGCCACGCCGGTCACTTCACACACGGTGCGGTCGGCGGAAAGCCGGTAGTTCACGCCCAACGCCTGCAGCGCATTCAGCATATGACGCACGTCGTCGCTGTCCAGCAGGTTGGTCAGCCGGGTCGTTCCCTCCGCCAGCGCCGCCAGCAGCAGAGCACGGTTGGAAACGCTCTTGGAGCCGGGTAAGTTGACGGTGCCATTGACCAGGGCGACCGGTTGTAACGTCAGGGAATCCACCATGTGAACAAAACTCTCCAATTCTGATAAACGAAACGGCTCCGGAATAATGCCGGAGCCGCTTTAATGCAAAAGGACAACAGCCTGGTCAGCCCGCGCCCGGCGAGCTGACGGGATCAACCGTGACGACGTTCGAAATCGGTCATAAAGTCGGTCAGCGCCTGTACGCCGGCCAGCGGCATGGCATTGTAAATAGAAGCGCGCATGCCGCCAACTACCCGGTGACCTTTCAGCGCCTGCAGGCCGATGGCCTCGGCTTCGCTGAGGAACACCTTGTCCAGCGCCGCATCGGTCAGCTGGAACGGCACGTTCATCCACGAGCGGTTGGCGATCGCCACCTGGCTGCGGTAGAAGTCGGATTTATCGATGGTCGCATACAGCAACTCGGCCTTGGCCTGATTGCGTTTTTGCATCTCCACCAGGCCGCCCTGCTCTTTCAGCCATTTGAACACCAGCCCGGACAGGTACCAGGCGAAGGTCGGCGGGGTGTTGAACATCGAATCGTTCTCGGCCAACACGGTGTAATCGAGGATCGACGGCACTTCTTTACGCGCCTTGCCCAACAGATCGTCACGCACAATCACCAGCGTCAGGCCGGCCGGGCCGATATTTTTCTGTGCGCCGGCGTAAATCACGCCGAAGCGGCTGACGTCGAGCGGGCGGGACAGGATGGTCGAGGAGTAATCGCCGATCACCACTTTGTCGCCGAAGTCCGGCGTTTCATCGATGGCTACGCCGTCGATGGTTTCATTTGGGCAATAATGCACGTAAGCCGCGTCGTTGCTCAGCTGCCACTCTTTCATCGGCTTGATGCCGCTCAGGCCGTCGATGCGGGTTTTCACGTCGATGACGTTCGGGGTGCAATACTTTTCCGCTTCCTTGATGGCGCTGTGCGCCCAATAGCCGCCGTCGATGTAGTCGGCGGTGGCCTTGTCGCCCAGCAGGTTCAGCGGCAGCGCGGCGAATTGCGCGCGGGCGCCGCCGTGGCAAAACAGCACTTTATAGTTGGAGGGGACTTTCAGCAGATCGCGCAGATCCTGTTCCGCCTGCTCGGCAACGGCGATGAATTCTTTGCTGCGGTGACTGATCTCCATCACTGACGTTCCCAGGCCGTGCCAGTTGCACAGTTCCTGTTCCGCACGACGCAACACTTCCACCGGCAGCATCGCCGGGCCAGAGCTAAAATTATAAACCTGAGTCATTTCCCCTCACCACATTCACTGTTCGCCGCAGAAAAGCGACCTGTCGAAAAGACGCCCGAAGTTAACGCTCGCGTTAACCAACCCTTCGGTTTTATCACTCACGCCCCATGGCTGCAACGCTTATTCGCCCGCCGGCGGCAAACAGGCGCACCGGGTGATGACAGGCTCTGCGGTCGGCGCGTTTTTTTGGACGATAAAACCCTGCGACATGGGGAAATTCAGCGGGTTAACGCGGTGTTTTATGCTGTATTCAGCCGAGATGGCTGCGGGAGCCCGGACGGCCCCCGCAGGAGAGAAAACGATCAGTACTGATTGAACATTTGCTGGATCTGCTTCGCATCTTTCGTTTGCGTCAACGCCAGCTGCAGCAGAATGCGGGCCTTTTGCGGATTCAGCGTGCCGGCGGCCACGAAGCCGTACTTGGCGTCGTCCACTTCCGCATCCTCCGTGGTGGCGCCGGTCGGCACGCGCGAAGAACGCACTACCGCCACGCCGCTGTGCGCCGCCGTCGCCAGGGTGTCGAACACGGTTTTATACAGGTTGCCGTTGCCGACCCCGGCGCTGACGATGCCCTGGTACCCTTCGGCGATCAACGCCTTGACCGGCGCATCAGAGGCGTTGGCGTAGTTGTAAATGATGCCGACCTTCGGCAGTTCGTTCAGCTTGCTGACGTCGAACGGCGTCTCCCGGGTGTGCTTGCGCTGTGGCGAACGCTGATAATCGATCTTGCCGTTGTGGATATACCCGAGCGGGCCGAAGTTCGGCGACTGGAAGGTTTGCACGGCGGTGGTGCTGGTTTTGGTGACATCTCGTGCGTCCAGCACGCTGTCGTTCATCGCCACCAGCACCCCGCGGTTGGCCGATTGCGGATCCGCCGCCGTCACCACCGCGTTATACAGATTGAACGGGCCGTCGGCGCTCATCGCCGTCGCCGGCCGCATCGCCCCGACCAGCACTACCGGCTTGTCGCACTTCACCGTCAGATCGAGGAAATAGGCCGTCTCTTCCAGCGTATCGGTGCCGTGGGTGATGACGAAGCCGTCGGTTTTGCCGCAGTCGGCGTCAATTTTCTTCGCCAACGTCAGCCAGACCTGATCGTTCATGTCCTGCGAGCCGATGTTAACCACCTGCTCCCCCTGCACGTTGGCGATGTTCTTCAGCGCCGGCACCGCATCGACCAGCGCATCGACGCCCAGTTTGCCCGCGGTATAGTTGGATTTCGTCGCCGAATCGCCGCCGCCGGCGATGGTGCCGCCGGTCGCCAGCAGGGTGATGTTGGGCAGCGCCAGCGCCGAGGCGCTGACGCCGGTCAACAAAAGGGTTAACACGCTGAGTTTCACTGATTTCATTAGATTTCTCCGTGACAGATAACTCGCTGAATTATGGCCTTTATCCTTAAAAAAACTGTGACTTTACCGCCGCTTTAGGAATACGTGGAGCTCCAGCGTAAAACCCCGTATCATTGCGCGTTTTTAGTACGCGCAAAAAGTGAAGACAATGACGCAAACTTTTATCCCCGGTAAAGACGCCGCCCTGGAAGATTCCATCGCCCGTTTCCAGCAGAAACTGAGCGATCTCGGTTTCAACATCGAAGAAGCCTCCTGGCTGAACCCGGTGCCGCACGTATGGTCGGTGCACATTCGCGATCGCGATTGCCCGCTGTGCTTCACCAACGGCAAAGGCGCCAGCAAAAAAGCCGCGTTGGCCTCTGCGCTGGGTGAATATTTCGAGCGCCTGTCCACCAACTACTTCTTCGCCGATTTCTATCTGGGCAAGCAGATCGCCGAAGGCGACTTCGTGCACTACCCGAATGAGAAATGGTTCCCGATCCCGGCGGACGATGCGCTGCCGGCCGGCATCCTCGACGAGCGTCTGCACGCCTTCTACGATCCGCAACAAGAGCTGAGCGCCAGCGATCTTGTCGATCTGCAGTCCGGCAATGCCGATCGCGGCATCTGCGCGCTGCCGTTCACCCGTCAGTCCGATCAGCAAACGGTATACATTCCGATGAACATCATCGGCAACCTGTATGTTTCCAACGGCATGTCCGCCGGCAACACCGCCAACGAAGCGCGCGTGCAGGGCCTGTCGGAAGTGTTCGAGCGCTATGTGAAAAACCGCATTATCGCCGAATCCATCAGCCTGCCGGCGATCCCGGACGAGGTGCTGAACCGCTACCCGGGCGTGGTGGAAGCCATCGCCAAGCTGGAAGAGGAAGGTTTCCCAATCCTCTCCTACGACGCCTCGCTGGGCGGCAACTACCCGGTGATCTGCGTGGTGCTGTTCAACCCGACCAACGGCACCTGCTTCGCCTCGTTCGGCGCGCACCCGGACTTCGGCGTGGCGCTGGAGCGCACGGTGACCGAACTGCTGCAGGGCCGCAGCCTGAAAGATCTCGACGTGTTCACCGCGCCGACCTTCGATGACGAAGAAGTGGCGGAACACACCAACCTGGAAACGCACTTCATCGACTCCAGCGGCCTGATCTCCTGGGATCTGTTCAAGCAGGACGCGGACTATCCGTTCGTTGACTGGAACTTCAGCGGCAGCACGCAGGAAGAGTTCGCCACCCTGATAAGCATCTTCGACAAAAAAGACGCGGAAGTGTACATCGCCGACTACGAACACCTGGGCGTCTACGCTTGCCGCATCATCGTGCCGGGCATGTCCGATATCTACCCGGCGGAAGACCTGCTGCTGGCCAACAACAGCATGGGCGCGCACCTGCGCGATACGCTGCTGGCGTTGCCGGGCAGCGAGTGGGAGCCGGAAGAATACCTGGCGCTGATCGAGCAGTTGGACGACGAAGGGCTGGACGATTTCACCCGCGTACGCGAACTGCTGGGCATTGCCAGCGGCAAAGACAACGCCTGGTATACCCTGCGCGTGGGCGAGCTGAAGTCGATGCTGGCGCTGGCGGGCGGCGATCTGGATCAGGCGCTGATTTGGACCGAATGGACGCAGGACTTCAACGCCTCGGTGCTGAGCCCGGCGCGCAGCAACTACTACCGTTGCCTGCAAACGCTGTTGCTGCTGGCGCAGGAGCCTGAGCGCGAAGCGGCGCAATACTATACCGCGTTCGTGAAAATGTACGGCCAGGAAGCGGTGGACGCGGCCTCGGCCGCCATCAGCGGTGAAGAACGCTTCAACGGGCTGTTCGCCGTCGATGCCGATCTGAAGGCGTTGCCGGCCCATCAGGCGCTGCTGGCGGCCTACGAGAAGCTGCAGGCGGCCAAGCGCCGTCACTGGGCCAAGGCCTAATCGCCATTGGGGGTACCGCCACTTTTGGGGTACCCTCCCCGGTCAAACGCCGCACTCCGCTGCGGCGTTTTCATTTTGCGGTTTATTTCAACGCATCCTGTTTTATTTTCCCGCAGGAAAATAGGCGGTTAAACGAGCATAAGAATAAATAAACCGGCGATTGTTGCCGGACGGTGAAATAATAATTAACCGATAATTAAACTTTCAGCGACGAACGGCGACAAAACGCCTAAAAATTTAACTTTGACACCCTCGGCACATCGGGTGGATTCAAAAAAAATTGCAAACATTAAAAAATTGTTTTTTGTTTAAATTCAATAAATTAACCATAAAAACCACACAGAAAACATGCCATTTTGGCGCTCTACTTCCCCGCCTTATGATCCAAATCAAATTTTCCCCTATACTGCTTTGCTAGTATCTCATTGCGTTGTTTTAACCCTTAAGAGCGAGAGTTAGTTTGAAAACTGACAGCCCATTCGATCTGATTTTACCTGCGGCAACGGCGAAAATCGCTGAAGATGCCGGCGTGTATAAAGCCACCAAACATCCGCTGAAAACGTTTTATTTGGCGATCACCGCCGGTGTCTTCATTTCCATCGCCTTCGTTTTCTACATCACGGCGACCACCGGCACCGCCGGCGTGCCTTTCGGGCTGGCTAAACTGGTCGGCGGCATCTGTTTCTCTCTCGGGTTAATGCTGGTGGTGGTGTCGGGCGCCGACCTGTTCACCTCTACCGTGCTTATCGTCATCGCCAAGGCCAGCGGCCGCATCAGCTGGGGCCAACTGGGCGCCAACTGGCTGAACGTTTATCTCGGCAACCTGGTCGGCGCGCTGTTCTTCGTGGCGCTGATCTGGTTCTCCGGCGAGTATATGGTCGCCAACGGCCAGTGGGGCCTGAATGTTCTGCAAACCGCGGACCACAAGCTGCATCACACCTTTATCGAAGCCGTCTGCCTCGGCATTCTGGCTAACCTGATGGTCTGCCTGGCGGTCTGGATGAGCTACTCCGGCCGTACCCTGACCGACAAGATGCTCGCCATGGTGCTGCCGGTCGGTATGTTTGTCGCCAGCGGCTTCGAACACAGCATCGCCAACATGTTTATGATCCCTATGGGCATCGTGGTCAAACACTTCGCCACGCCGGAATTCTGGCAAGCCGTAGGGGCGGTACCTGAGCAATTCGCTCATCTGACAGTAAGCAATTTCATCATCGACAACCTGATTCCGGTCACCATTGGTAACATCATCGGCGGCGGTCTGCTGGTTGGGTTGACTTACTGGGTAATTTATCTGCGCGGGGGCCGCGAACAGCACTAAGCTGTGAGTTACCGCGCGCAGAGTTAGAAATCCACAATCAAAGGTAGGTGTACAATGACCGAACTTAACGAGAAATTAGCCAACGCTTGGGAAGGTTTCAGCAAGGGTGACTGGCAGAATGAAGTCAACGTTCGTGACTTCATCCAGAAAAACTACACGCCTTATGAAGGTGACGAATCCTTCCTGGCTGGCGCAACTCAAGCCACCACCACCTTGTGGGACAAGGTTATGGAAGGGATCAAACTGGAAAACCGCACTCATGCGCCGGTTGATTTCGACACCAACGTTGCTTCAACCATCGTTTCTCACGACGCGGGTTACATCGCCAAAGAGCTGGAAACCATCGTGGGTCTGCAGACCGACGCCCCTCTGAAACGCGCGCTGATCCCGTTCGGCGGCATCAAAATGGTCGAAGGTTCGTGCAAAGTGTACGGCCGCGAACTGGATCCGCAGCTGAAAAAAGTGTTCACCGAATACCGTAAAACCCACAACCAGGGCGTATTCGACGTTTACACCAAAGACATCCTGAACTGCCGTAAATCCGGCGTGCTGACCGGTCTGCCAGACGCTTACGGCCGTGGCCGCATCATCGGCGACTACCGCCGCGTGGCGCTGTACGGCATCGACTTCCTGATGGCCGACAAGCTGAACCAGTTCAAATCGCTGCAGGAAAAACTGGAAAACGGCGAAGACCTGGAAATGACCATCCAGCTGCGCGAAGAGATCGCTGAACAGCATCGCGCTCTGGCTCAGATCAAAGAGATGGCCGCCAAATACGGTTACGACATCTCCGGCCCGGCCACCAGCGCCCAAGAAGCGGTGCAGTGGACCTACTTCGGCTACCTGGCCGCGGTGAAATCCCAGAACGGCGCCGCCATGTCCTTCGGCCGCGTGTCCACCTTCCTCGACGTGTTCATCGAACGCGACATCAAGGCGGGCAAACTGACCGAAGAGCAAGCGCAGGAACTGATTGACCACCTGGTGATGAAACTGCGTATGGTGCGCTTCCTGCGTACCCCTGAGTACGATGAACTGTTCTCCGGCGACCCAATCTGGGCGACTGAATCCCTGGCCGGTATGGGCGTCGACGGCCGTACCCTGGTCACCAAAAACAGCTTCCGCTTCCTGAACACCCTGTACACCATGGGGCCGTCTCCGGAGCCGAACATGACCATCCTGTGGTCTGAGAAGCTGCCGCTGAACTTCAAGAAATTCGCGGCGAAAGTGTCCATCGACACCTCTTCCGTACAGTACGAAAACGACGACCTGATGCGTCCTGACTTCAACAACGATGACTACGCCATCGCCTGTTGCGTCAGCCCGATGATCGTCGGTAAGCAAATGCAGTTCTTCGGCGCCCGCGCCAACCTGGCGAAAACCATGCTGTACGCCATCAACGGCGGCGTTGACGAGAAACTGAAAATGCAGGTCGGCCCGAAAGAAGCGCCGATGATGGACGAAGTGCTGGACTATGACAAAGTCATGGCCCGCATGGACCACTTTATGGATTGGCTGGCCAAGCAGTACGTGACCGCGCTGAACATCATTCACTACATGCACGACAAGTACAGCTACGAAGCTGCGCTGATGGCGCTGCATGACCGTGACGTTTATCGCACCATGGCTTGCGGCATAGCCGGTCTGTCCGTTGCGGCCGACTCCCTGTCCGCCATCAAGTACGCGAAAGTCACCACCATTCGCGACGAAGACGGCCTGGCTATCGACTTTAAAGTGGAAGGCGAGTATCCGCAGTTCGGTAACAACGACGCCCGCGTCGATGACATCGCCTGCGACCTGGTGGAACGTTTCATGAAGAAAATTCAGAAACTGCGCACCTACCGCAACGCGGTACCGACCCAGTCCGTACTGACCATCACCTCCAACGTGGTGTACGGTAAGAAAACCGGTAACACCCCGGATGGCCGCCGCGCAGGCGCACCGTTCGGCCCAGGTGCCAACCCGATGCACGGCCGTGACCAGAAAGGTGCAGTCGCCTCCCTGACCTCGGTAGCCAAACTGCCGTTTGCCTACGCGAAAGACGGGATCTCCTACACCTTCTCCATCGTGCCTAACGCGCTGGGTAAAGACGACGACGTGCGTAAAGCCAACCTGGCGGGCCTGATGGATGGTTACTTCCACCATGAAGCCTCCATCGAAGGCGGTCAGCATCTGAACGTCAACGTAATGAACCGCGAAATGCTGCTGGACGCGATGGAAAATCCTGAGAAATACCCTCAGCTGACCATCCGCGTCTCCGGTTACGCCGTGCGCTTCAACTCGCTGACCAAAGAGCAACAGCAGGACGTCATTACTCGTACCTTCACTCAAACGATGTAATAACGCCGACCGGGCGGGAAACCGCCCGGTGCCAACGTCAGGGCCGGTTCTGCCGGCCCTTTTCTCCCACCGCTCTCCCCTGACTCTGTACGAGTCTGTTTTGCCGGACATCTATACTTAAATGGATAGCTGGCAAAACAGTTATCCGGCAACTGACCGGCCGACAGGCATCATTACCCCCGGTGGCGGATCCCCCGCCGCTGCATCGCAGATACCTGGCCGGCGGCCACGCGCCTATTTTTAGACTGCGTTTGACAGTCCATATTGGAGAAAACCCCGCAATGTCAGTAACTGGTCGCATCCACTCCTTCGAATCCTGCGGCACCGTCGATGGGCCCGGGATCCGCTTTATCGTCTTCTTCCAGGGCTGCCTGATGCGCTGCCTCTATTGCCATAACCGCGACACCTGGGACACCCACGGCGGCAAAGAAGTGACCGTCGAAGAGCTGATGAAAGACGCGGTGGCCTACCGCCACTTCATGAACGCTTCCGGCGGCGGCGTGACCGCGTCCGGCGGCGAGGCGATCCTGCAAGCTGAATTCGTGCGCGACTGGTTCCGCGCCTGCCATGCCGAAGGCATCAACACCTGCCTGGACACCAATGGCTTCGTGCGCCGCTACGATCCGGTGATCGACGAATTGCTGGACACCACCGATCTGGTGATGCTGGATCTGAAACAGATGAACGACGAGATCCACCAGAATCTGGTCGGCGTCTCCAACCACCGCACGCTGGAATTCGCCCGCTATCTGGCGAAACGCAACCAGCGCACCTGGATCCGTTACGTGGTGGTGCCGGGCTGGTCAGACGACGATAAATCGGCGCACCTGCTGGGCGAGTTCACCAAAGACATGACCAACATCGAGAAAATCGAGCTGCTGCCTTACCACGAGCTGGGCAAGCACAAATGGATAGCGATGGGGGAAGAGTACAAACTGGACGGCGTGCATCCGCCGAAGGCCGAGACCATGGATCGCGTCAAAGGCATCCTGGAAAGCTACGGCCATAAAGTGATTTACTGACTGACGCAGCACCAAAGAAAAAACCGGCTCATGGCCGGTTTTTTTATGCTCAGGCGGCGGCGAACGGCGTGTGATGGCGATCCGGCTTCTGCTTTTTCAGCAGCATCAGCAGGTAAACCAGCGCCACGGCGGCAATCATCACGAACAGCACGCGGTCGGAATAGTTCTGCATCAGCAGCGCCGTCATCGATGGGCCCAGCAAGCTGCCGATGGTGTAACTCATCAGCAGCGCCTGGTTCATCGCCACCAGTTCGTGCGGCATTGCCTTCTCACAGGCCCAGGACATCGCCACCGGATACAGGGTAAAGCCGGCGCAGCCGAGGATGAACAGTGAAGGCGCCATGGCGTAGTTGCCGAGCATCGCCACGCTGGCGAGGATCACCACAAACACCTGAATCCGCAGCACCAGCAAGCGCCCGTAACGATCGGCCAGGCGCCCGACCGGCCATTGGCCGACGATGCCGGAGCTGACCAACAGCGCCATCCAGTAACCGACGTTAGCGTCGCTCATGCCCTGATGAGAGAGATACAGCGGCATCAGGCCATACAGCGAACCGAGCACAATGCCGGAGATGATGCAGCCGTTGATGCCCAGGCGCGCGCTGCGGCGTCTCAACATTGTCCATACCGCCGCCTGCTGCGGCTCGTCTTCATGGCGGTTTACCCGCGCGAACAACATCGGCAACATGGCGCTGATCACGATCGCGGTCACCCACGGCACCACATGCAGCAATTCGGTCGAGGTCATGCTCAACAGTAATTGGCCGGTCACCGTACCGAGGTAATAGACAATCATATAGGCCGCCAGCAGCTGGCCACGGTTGCTCAAATTGCCGCTGCGCAAAAGCGCGCTCTCCACGATCACCCAGATCCAGGCGCAACCGACGCCGGCGAAGAAGCGCCAGCCCAGCCAGCTCCAGAAATCGATCGACAGCACCATGCCGGCGGTCGCGGCGGCGAACAGCAAACAAGAGAGATGATAGCTGCGGGTGAAGCCGACGCGCTGGATCAGTTTGCCCGCTACCAACGTGCCCAACAGATTGCCGCTGAAATAAGAGGAGCTGACCATACCCACTTGCCAGGTCGACAGCTGAGCATGGGTTAACCAAAGCGGCACTAACGTATTCAAAACGGCAATGGATACCGTGAGCAGCAAGAGGCCGCAGAGCAATAAGAGCACCGGGCGGGAGTAAGCGGACATAGTGAAATTGTGACCGAACGCGCAATGAGAGTGCGCGCATCATGCCACTGGCGATAAAAAAGTCAATCGCCTCTTATCATTCCAGCGCACGATTTGTTTCCGGCTAAGCGGCTGAAAAAGCGCTATGCTCAGCGCAGAGCGGATTTAACGACGGAGAAGCGAGATGAGTCAGGCAAATAATGCGGCGGTCGAGACCTTGCTGGCAGACATCGGCAGCACGCACGGCGAGCTGCTGGAGATCGTACAACAGGTGCGCCGGGTCGCCACGGCGAGCGGCAGTGGCGTCACCGAATCGGTCAAATACGGCGGCATCATGTTCTCGCATACTCAATTTTTCTGCGGCGTTTTCGCCTACCGCAGTCACGTCACGGTGGAATTCGGCCAAGGGCACCGACTGGAAGATCGCTATCAGCAACTTGAAGGCAACGGCCAATATCGGCGGCACATCAAGCTCCACACGCCCGCCGAAGTGAAAAGCAAGCACCTGGCGGACTACATTAAACAGGCCTACGCGCTGGCGACAGACTGAATTTCCAACATAAAAAAAAGCGCCCGCAGGCGCTTTTTTCAAATGCTTTGCCGTTTAACCGATGTATTCCAGGCCGCCCATATAAGGACGCAGCACTTCAGGCACCTGAATGCGACCGTCGGCCTGCTGGTAGTTTTCCAGCACCGCCACCAGCGTACGGCCGACCGCCAGGCCGGAGCCGTTCAGCGTGTGGACCAGACGCGGCTTCTTGTCGGCCTTGCTGCGGCAGCGAGCCTGCATGCGGCGCGCCTGGAAGTCCCACATGTTGGAGCAGGACGAGATCTCGCGGTAGGTGTTCTGCGCCGGCAGCCACACTTCCAGATCGTAGGTCTTGCAGGCGCCGAAGCCCATGTCGCCGGTGCACAGCAGCACCTTGCGGTAAGGCAGGTTCAGCAGCTGCAGCACTTTCTCCGCATGGCCGGTCAGCTCTTCCAGGGCATCCATCGAATCTTCCGGACGGACTATCTGCACCATTTCGACCTTGTCGAACTGGTGCATACGGATCAAACCGCGGGTGTCACGGCCGTAAGAACCGGCTTCCGCACGGAAGCATGGCGTGTGCGCGGTCATCTTCAGCGGCAGAGTTTCCTCTTCCACGATCTCGTCGCGCACCAGGTTGGTCAGCGGCACTTCCGCCGTTGGGATCAGCGCGTAGTTGCTGCTGTCGGCTTCTTCTTCCAGCGGGCGGGTATGGAACAGGTCTTCGCCGAACTTCGGCAGTTGGCCGGTGCCGTACAGCGTGGCGTGGTTGACCAGGTAAGGCACGTAGGCCTCCAGGTAGCCGTGCTGTTCGGTGTGCAGATCCAGCATGAACTGGGACAGCGCGCGGTGCATGCGGGCGATTTGCCCTTTCATCACCACGAAGCGCGAACCGGTCAGCTTAACCGCGGCGGCAAAATCCAGCCCGCCGGCCATTTCGCCCAGATCGACATGATCGCGCACCGCGAAGTCGTATTGGCGCGGTTCACCCCAGCGGGTGACTTCCAGGTTTTCGCTGTCGTCTTTACCGTCCGGCACGGCGTCGTCCGGCAGGTTAGGCAGCGTCAGGGCATAATCGCGGATCTCGCTCTGCAGCGCATCCAGTTCCGCCTTGGCGGCATCCAGCTTGTCACCCAGCTCGTTCACTTCGCGACGCAGCGGCTCGATGTCTTCCCCACGCGCTTTGGCCGCGCCGATGGATTTCGATCGGGAGTTGCGTTCCGCTTGCAGCGTTTCAGTTTCTACCTGCAGAACTTTGCGGCGTTCTTCCTGCGAACGCAGCAGATCCAGATCGAGTTTAAAGCCTCGGCGAGCCAGTTTGACGGCGACTGCGTCTAGCTCATTACGCAGCAGATTGGGATCGAGCATGCTAATCCTGTGCTTGTTGTTATTGAAAGAAGTGTTGTTGTTCTATGCGGCTGATTTATAGCCGCATAAAGAAGAGTGATACCCGCTAACCTTACCGCAACGGCCACGCTAGCGGTAGCGTTTTGTCGGGCTATTTTGATCCTGCTCAGCCAGCCATGCCAACTTTTCGCCGATTTTCCCTTCCAGCCCGCGCGAGGTCGGTTGGTAGTAGCGCGTGTTGGCCATTTCGGGCGGGAAGTAATTCTCGCCGGCGGCGTAGGCGTTGGGTTCGTCGTGAGCGTAACGGTATTCCGCCCCCAGCCCCATTTCCTTCATCAGCTTGGTCGGCGCGTTGCGCAAATGCTCCGGCACGTCATAATCGGCCTGCTCTTTGGCGTCGCGCATGGCGGCCTTGAACGCGGTGTAAACCGCGTTGCTTTTCGGCGCGCAGGCCAGGTAAACAATCGCCTGCGCAATGGCGCGCTCGCCCTCCGCCGGCCCCACGCGGGTGAAACAATCCCAGGCGGCGATCGCCACCTGCATGCCGCGCGGATCGGCGTTGCCCACGTCTTCAGAGGCAATCGCCAACAGACGGCGCGCCACATAGAGCGGATCGCCGCCGGCGGTAATGATGCGCGCATACCAGTACAGCGCGGCGTCCGGCGCCGAACCGCGCACCGATTTATGCAGCGCGGAAATCAGGTCGTAATAACGGTCGCCCTTGTTGTCGAAGCGCGCGCTGCGCTCGCCCGACACCTCCTTCAGCAGCTCCGGCGTCAGCACCCGCACGCCTTTGGCGTCGAGCTCCGCCATGTCCGCCATCATTTCCAGGCTGTTCAGCGCCCGGCGCGCATCGCCGCCCACCAGCTCCGACAGCAGGCGGCGCGTTTCCGCCGGCAGCTCGACGTTCTGGCCGCCAAAACCGCGCGCCTTGTCGTTCATCGCCTGATCCAGCACCTGGCCGATGTCTTCGGCGGTCAGCGCCTTCAACAAATAGACGCGGGCGCGCGACAGCAGCGCCGAGTTCAGTTCGAACGACGGGTTTTCGGTAGTGGCGCCGATAAAGGTGATGGTGCCGTCTTCAATGTGCGGCAGGAAGGCGTCCTGCTGACTTTTGTTGAAGCGGTGCACTTCATCGACGAACAGAATAGTGCGGCGGCCGGCGTCGCGGTTTTGCCGCGCCCGTTCGATCGCCTCGCGGATCTCCTTGATCCCGGAGGTCACGGCGGAGATCCGTTCGACGTCCGCCTGACCATAACGGCCGATCAGCTCTGCCAGCGTCGTCTTCCCTGTGCCCGGCGGCCCCCATAGAATCATCGAGTGCAGCTGCCCGGCCTCGATAGCGCGCGGCAGCGGCTTGCCGGCGGCCAGCAGGTGCTGCTGGCCGATATACTGCGCCAGCGTGGTCGGCCGCATACGCGCGGCCAACGGCTGGAACTCGTTCTGGGAAAAATCGAGCGACAGATTATTACTCACTTGCACCTCACTGGCGCTGGTCGTCCAGCGTCACCCCCTTCGGCGGGGTAAATTTGAATTTGGCCGGATCGGCGGTGACGTTCTGCTGGCTTTTCAGCGTATAAGCGCTGCGCTGGCCGTCCTGCTCCACCGCGGCGAAGCTGCGGATGGTGCCGCTGTTGGTCACGCTGATGGCGAACTGCTTCAGGTTGCCGCTGGCGGATTTCGGCGTCAGCTCGAAATCATCGCCCTTTTGCTTCACGTTGTACTGCTTCCAGTCGCTGGCATTGTTGCGGGTGATCAGCATAAACGGCGTATTGCCGGTGGCGTTCTTCAGCCAGGTCGCCGTCACCTGCTCAACGAACGGGTTATAGAACCACAGGGTTTGGCCATCGGAGACCAGCACGCTCTCATCGGGTGACGTCATGTGCCAGTTGAACAGGTTCGGCCGCTTCACCCACAGCTCGCCTTCACCCTGTTGCACCGCGGCGCCGTCGGCGCTGGTCACGGTTTGCGAGAAGCTGGCGTGGAAACTGTTCACCTTCGCCAGGCGACTTTGCAGATCCTGTGCGGCGTCGGCCAGCACGGAGGTAGAAGCGAATCCCGAAAGCAGACAGCAGGCAACTAACAGTTTTTTCATTATTCCAGATACCTTATGAAATGCGTTAACCGCAAGGCGGCGCCGTGCGGGTCAAATCAACCCTTTACCCCGTTACTTTACCCGAAGCCGGCGAACGGCCGGTAGGCCAATGTTCCGAGAAGAAACGGGTTTACGCTTCTTTGCACAAGGGCCGCTTAAGCGGCCCTTTCTTATTGAGTTACAATGGCTAAACGACCATCAATCGTGCCGCGGCGGCGCCAGCACCTCGCGGTTGCCGTTGTGCCCCTGCTCGCTGACGATGCCCTGCGCTTCCATCTGTTCGATGATGCGCGCGGCGCGGTTATAGCCGATGCGGAACTGGCGCTGTACGCCGGAGATGGAGGCGCGGCGTTTATCCACCACGAAATCCACCGCCTGATCAAACAGCGGATCCAGCTCTTCGTCACCGTCCATACCGCCGCCGGCACCGCCCTCGCCGTCTTCACCGCCGCTGAGAATGCCCTCTTTATATTGGGGCCGCTCGCGCGCTTTCCAATCCTTGACCACCGCGTGCACTTCCTGATCGCGCACGAATGCGCCATGTACGCGCACCGGGATCGAGGAGTTCGGCGCCAGATAAAGCATATCACCCATGCCCAGCAAGGACTCGGCGCCCCCCTGATCGAGGATGGTGCGGGAGTCTATCTTGCTCGACACGGTAAAGGCGATACGCGTCGGGATGTTGGCCTTGATCAGACCGGTGATCACATCCACCGACGGACGCTGGGTCGCCAGCACCAGGTGGATGCCCGCCGCACGCGCTTTTTGCGCCAGACGGGCGATCAGCTCTTCGACCTTCTTGCCGACCGTCATGATCAGATCGGCGAATTCGTCGACCATCACCACGATGTACGGCTCTTTCTCCAGCACCGGCGGCGTGATGTCCATGCTGTCGGTCGGTTTCCAGAACGGATCCGGGATCGGACGCCCCATCGCTTCGGCCTGATCGACGCGTTCGTTGTAGCCGGCCAGGTTACGCACGCCCAGAGCTGACATCAGCTTATAGCGGCGTTCCATTTCACCCACGCACCAGCGCAGCGCATTGGCGGCGTCTTTCATGTCGGTGACCACGTCGGTCAGCAGGTGCGGAATGCCTTCATAAACCGACAGTTCCAGCATTTTCGGGTCAATCATGATAAAGCGCACTTCTTTCGGCGTGGCCTTATACAGGATGCTCAGGATCATGGCGTTGACCCCGACCGATTTACCGGAGCCGGTGGTACCGGCGACCAGCAAGTGCGGCATTTTGCCCAGATCGGCCACCACCGGCTCGCCGGAGATGTCTTTACCCAATACGATGGACAGCGGCGACGGGTTGTCGCGGAAGGCCGGGCAATCCAGCACCTCGCGCAGGTATACCGTTTGCCGCTTGGCGTTCGGCAGCTCCAGACCGACATAAGGCTTACCGGGGATCACTTCCACCACGCGCACCGCCGAAGTCGACAGCGAGCGCGCCAGATCGCGCGACAGGTTGGAAATGCGCGCCGCTTTAACGCCCGGCGCCAGATCCAGCTCGAAGCGGGTGATGACCGGCCCCGGCAGGATGTCCACCACGTCGGCTTTCACGCGATAATCGGCCAGGCTGGCCTCCACCAGGCGTGCTTTCTGTTCCAGCGCGAAGGAATCGACCGGCTCCACTTCTTTCGGCGCTTCGGTCAGCAGATCCAGCGTCGGCAGAGGCGTGGTCGGTTTCTGCAGCGGCTGATCGTTGCGCATCAGGAACGGGTGAATCAAGCTGTCCATCGCCGGATGCTGCTCGGCCTGAGGTTGCTGAGGCTGCTGCACCTGCGGCTGCTGATGCTGATATTGCTGCTGCGACGGCTGCTGGTATTGTTGAGGCTGCGGGTGCGATTGCTGAGGTTGGGCAGCCGGCGCCGCAGGCTCAAACTGGCCGAACGGCACGTCGTCCTCTTGCTCGCTTTCCAGTTCAATGCGCTCTTCAAGCTGCGGCGACAGCGTGAACATCGGCTCGCTCGGGCCATCGTCCACCAGATCCGCCATCGGCGAGAAGCTGAAAGCATTGCGGGTATCGACCGGGCTGGCGGCCGGCGCCTGCGGAGCAGGCTCTTGCTGGCCATAACGCGCCTGCTGCTGCTCGGCGAATGCCTGACGCAGCGCAGCCTCTTGCCGCGCCGCTTCGTCGTCCTGCTGGTCTTCGCCGTAACGCTGGCTCTGTTGCTCGGCGAACGCTTTGCTAAGCTCAGCCTCCTGCTGAGCCTGTTCATCATCCTGCTCCGGCGCGTAGCTTTCGCCGTAGCGCTGGCTTTGCTGCTCGGCGAACGCCTGGCGCAGCGCGGCTTCTTGCAGCGCCTCTTCTTCCTGCGGGTTCGCCGCCGTCAGCTGTTGAGGCTCCGCCTCTGTCTGGCGCTGTTCCTGTTCGGCCGCACGCTGCGAAGGCAGCTTGATACCGTAGGAAGCCAGCTCGCGACGGGTCGGGATGCGTACCGGGTTCGGCCGCGGCAGCTCAGGGCCGATGCCCTGCTTAACCTGCGGATTGCCGTCGCTGGTCGCCGTGAAGGCCGGCATAAAGGTCGCCGCCGCAACGCCCGCAGCAGCGGCTGCCGCCGTATCCGGCTGCGGTTTGGCGCCGGTGGCGCTGAAACCGCTCGAACTGCCGATGTCAACGCTGTCACGCTGTGCGGCGGTAAAATCAAAGGGAGAACGCGCCGGCGGCTGCGGCGCGGCCGGCTCTTGCCAGTTACCAAGGCGCGGCTCATCGTCATCCTGATAAGGATCGACAGGACGCGTCGCCTTAGGCGCAGGCGTTTCTTCCGGGATCTCGAAGGAATACAGCGGCGGCGTAGCGTCTTGCGCCGGCGCACTTACCGGGTGCTGATTGACCGAGGCCGGCGCGGCCGGCGCCACCGTTACCGACGGCGCCTGAGCGGCGATCGGCGCAGCGACGGGCTCGTGGATCTCTGCCTTCACCGTCGGTGCAGGCGAAGCCACCGGCGCGCTGGGTGCGGCTTCTGCTTCAAGCTCACCATCGTCGGCGCGCAGGCCGCTGAGCAACGGATCGGCGGCGTCTTCCGCCGCCGCTTTGGCGCTTTCGATAACCGAAGGCGCGGAGAACAGCACGTCGTCATCGGCGGCCACGGCTCCGGCGGCGGTCGCGGCAACCGCTGCGGCGGCACCCTTCCCTGCCTGCTCAGGCTCGTCGTCAACGTAACGCTCGTCATCCTCGAAATAGCGCTCTTCGCGACGTGAGCGATTGGTCATCACCGTCGCAACGCCCAACACCGCCCCGCCGATCTTCTCGGCGATCACCAGCCAGGACCAGCCGGTAAACAGCGTCAACCCCGCCGCCCATACGCACAGCAGCGCCAGCGTAGCGCCGATGCCGTTGAACCACGGCAACATGGCGTTGCTCAGTAGGCTGCCGATCACGCCGCCGGAGGCGAAGTAATAGAGATCGTCAACGTTCAGCGCCGCCAACCCACAGGAGGTGAGCACTAACGCCAGGGTGCCGATCAGGCGCAGGGAAAGCGCGAAATAGTCGATGTAGTCTCTGTTGCTGCGTTGGCGATAAGCCGCCCAGCACAGGACCAGCATGATCGGCGGTATCGCGTAGGCGAGCACCCCGAAGGTGAAGAACAGCGTATCGGCCAACCAGGCTCCGACACCGCCGCCCAGATTGTGAATCGGCTCATGCCACGCGGTCTGCGACCAGCTTGGGTCAGACGGGTTGAAACTGACCAGCGCAGCCATGAGGTAAACGGCAAAAATCGCTACCACGATAAGCACAGCTTCCAGCAAACGCCGGCCACTGCTGAGTCTTTTCAGGGTAACTTCTTTATCTTCTGTATATTCCTGGCTCAAGAAAGGCTCTCCAGGTTCCTGTTAGCTGACATAGCAACAGCGCCGAGAAACTGCCCCGGCGCCGAAACTGTATGAATAAACAGGAGTGTAACCAATTTAATCAGGTTTTGCACCTGCACCTTACCGTGTTTTGATAACCAGACGGTTACTCTGTTTCACTTCTTCCATCACTACGTAGGTACGGGTGTCGTTAACCCCCGGCAAACGCAGCAAGGTTTCACCCAGCAATTTGCGGTAAGCCGACATGTCCGGTACGCGGGTTTTCAACAGGTAGTCGAAATCGCCGGAAACCAGATGACACTCCTGAATCTCTTCAAGCTTCTGCACTGCCGAGTTGAATTGCTCAAACACATCCGGCGCGCCGCGGTTCAACGTGATCTCCACGAAAACCAGCAGGGACGCATCCAGATAATGCGGGTTCAGCAATGCGGTATAGCCATGAATGAAACCCTGGCGCTCGAGACGGCGCACGCGTTCCAAACATGGTGTCGGGGATAACCCCACGCGCTTCGAAAGCTCGACGTTCGAAATACGCCCATCCTTCTGCAGCTCATTCAGGATGTTGCGGTCGATACGGTCAAGATCTTTACCCGGGCGTTTCTTGTTGTCTGCCATTATTATTGTCTCTCTTATTTTCTTCCGTGCACTTGCCACACCCTAGCCAACGTCAATGTGTAAGGGTTCGTTCCAAGCGAAGACCCGATGCCTGTCATGTGCTTCTTCACTACCATCATTCCACGCCGCGCAGCCTGTCTGTCCAACTCCGCGCAGCGCCGGCAACGATGTTTCGGTCGAGAAAAAATCAGCAAACGCTTGCGCGCCCTGCTCCGCACTCCCGCTGCGTATCGTCGCCTTGCGGCGCAAATACGTACGATTTGCTGGTGTTACGGGGATAATTTCTTCTTCCTATGATGTTTTCGCAAATGCGCAGCGGATTGTCAAAGTAAAAGAAGCAAAATCAGAACAACGTACCGTCATGAAAAGTCTGCATCCCATTTTTGATTATGAATCGCTGGCTGATAAACCCCGGTCGGGAGCGGCGGAAGCCGCAGAGTGCGCCGTTTTTGCACGGTTGGCGATTCGCTGGCCGAATGCGGCTTTGATAAGTTAAATTTCTGCGTTCGACGACCGATTTACCGACAACGGATGCATTAATAGGCGACAACTATCATACAAATCGTTAACAACGTCGCCCGGCGCTTTTTTTACTGCGCCATTTTCCCTACAATCGGCTTCATTGTCCGCCATTGTGGAATAAAGAGGTTATTCATGGGCACGGCTAAACATAGCAAATTACTGATTCTGGGTTCCGGCCCGGCCGGTTACACCGCCGCCGTCTACGCGGCGCGCGCCAACCTGAACCCGGTGCTGATCACCGGTCTGGAACAAGGCGGCCAGCTGACCACCACCACCGAAGTGGAAAACTGGCCCGGCGACGCCGAAGGCCTGACCGGCCCGGCGTTGATGGAGCGCATGCGCGAGCACGCGGAGAAGTTCCAGACTGAAATCGTCTTCGACCACATCAACAGCGTCGATCTGCAGCAGCGTCCGTTCCGCCTGTTCGGCGACAGCGGTGAATACAGCTGCGACGCGCTGATCATCGCGACCGGCGCCTCCGCCCGCTATCTTGGCCTGCCTTCCGAAGACGCGTTCAAGGGCAAAGGCGTTTCCGCCTGCGCAACCTGCGACGGTTTCTTCTACCGCAACCAGAAAGTCGCTGTGGTCGGCGGCGGCAATACCGCCGTTGAAGAAGCGCTGTACCTGTCAAACATCGCCGCCGAGGTTCACCTGATCCACCGTCGCGACAGCTTCCGTTCGGAGAAAATCCTGATCGACCGGCTGATGGAAAAAGTGAAGAGCGGCAACATCGTGCTGCACACCGACCATACGCTGGACGAAGTGCTGGGCGATGAAATGGGCGTGACCGGCGTGCGTATCCGCAGCACCAAAGCGGAAAATGAAACCCGTGAGCTGGAACTGGCCGGCGTGTTCATCGCCATCGGCCACAGCCCGAACACCGGCATCTTCGGCGGTCAGCTGGAGCTGGAAAACGGCTACATCAAGGTGCAGTCCGGCATTCACGGCAATGCGACCCAAACCACTATCCCCGGCGTCTTCGCCGCGGGCGACGTGATGGATCACATCTACCGTCAGGCGATCACCTCCGCCGGCACCGGCTGCATGGCGGCGCTGGACGCAGAGCGTTATCTGGACGGCATCGCCGGCGCAGAAGTCTGCTAAGACGTTTTCATCATCGGCAAAAAGCGGCTCTCGAGCCGCTTTTTTTGTTTCTGGGTTCAGCAATCTCTCCCTCCCATCTGTTATAGCCATATTTGCCCGCTTTATTCTTTTCAGTCTGCCGGGTCACGAGGTAACATGAGGCCTCGCTTGTTTGTCGCCGATTGCGCCAAACACTATTATTTAACAATACGTTAACCCAGCCCGTAACAAACGGGCGCCGGCGACGCAGACGCATATCTGATGAAAAAAACCAGACAGCAACAGTTAACCCGTTGGCTTAAAACCCAGAGTTCGTTAGCGCAGCGTTGGCTGCGCCTTTCCATGCTGTTGGGGTTGTTCAGCGGCCTGCTGATCGTGGCGCAGGCGTGGCTGCTGGCCAGCCTGCTGCACGCCCTGATCATCGAACACACCCCGCGTGAGCAACTGATCCCTTCGTTTATCTGGCTGGCCGTCGCGTTCGCGCTGCGGGCGCTGCTGAGCTGGCTGCGGGAACGGGTCGGTTTTCTGTGTGGGCAGGTGATCCGCCAGCGCATGCGCCGGCAGGTGCTGGATAAGCTGCAGCAGCTCGGGCCGGCCTGGATCCAGGGCAAACCGGCGGGCAGCTGGGCCAGCATCATCGTCGAGCAGATCGAGGATATGCAGGACTATTACTCGCGCTATCTGCCGCAGATGTATCTGGCGGTGTTTATCCCGCTGCTGATCTTGATCGCCGTCTTCCCGATCAACTGGGCCGCCGGTTTGATTCTGTTGGCGACCGCGCCGCTCATCCCGCTGTTTATGGCGCTGGTGGGCATGGGGGCCGCCGACGCCAACCGCCGCAACTTTGTGGCGCTGGCGCGATTGAGCGGTAACTTCCTCGACCGCCTGCGCGGCCTGGACACCCTGCGGCTGTTCGACCGCGCGCAGGCCGAAACCGCGCAGATCGCCAAATCCTCCGAAGACTTCCGCAGCCGCACCATGGAAGTGCTGCGCATGGCCTTCCTCTCCTCCGGCGTGCTGGAGTTCTTCGCGTCGATCTCCATCGCCGTAGTGGCGGTGTATTTCGGCTTTTCTTACCTCGGCGAACTCAACTTCGGCAGCTATGGCCTCGGCGTAACGCTGTTTTCCGGTTTTCTGGTGCTGATTCTGGCGCCGGAGTTCTTCCAACCGCTGCGCGATCTCGGCACCTTCTACCATGCCAAGGCGCAGGCGGTCGGCGCGGCGGAAGCGCTGGAAACCTTCCTCAGCGCCGAAGGCGAGCAGATGGGCAACGGCACGCGGAAGTTGCCCGCCGATCAACCGCTGACGCTACAGGCGAACGAATTGGAAATTCTGTCGCCGAACGGCGTGCTGCTGGCCGGGCCGCTGAGTTTCACCCTGCAACCGCAGCAGCGCGTGGCGCTGGTCGGGCTGAGCGGCGCCGGCAAAAGTTCGCTGCTCAATCTGCTGCTCGGCTTCCTGCCCTACCGTGGATCGTTGACCGTCAACGGCATCGAACTGCGTGACCTGTCCGCAGAGAACTGGAGGCAGCAGCTGAGCTGGGTCGGGCAAAACCCGCACCTGCCGGCGCAAACCTTGCGCGCCAATATCCTGCTGGGCTGCCCGCAGGCCGACGAAGCGCAGCTGCAGCAGGCGGTGGAACACGCCTACGTCAGCGAGCTGTTGCCGTATCTGCCGCAGGGGCTCGACACCGAAGTGGGCGATAACGCCGCCCGCCTGTCGGTCGGCCAGGCGCAGCGCGTGGCGGTCGCCCGGGCGCTGATCGGCCCGCGCCGCTTGCTGCTGCTCGATGAACCGGCCGCCAGCCTCGATGCCCATAGCGAACAACGGGTGATGCAGGCGTTGAATGCCGCTTCGCATCAACAAACCACCCTGCTGGTGACGCATCAGCTGGAAGATACCGAAGACTACGATCAGATTTGGGTGATGGATAACGGGCGTATCGTGCAACAGGGCGATTACGCCACCCTCAGCGCCCAACCGGGCCTGTTCGCCACTCTGATCGCCCACCGCCGCGGGGAGCTTTAATCATGCGCGTGTTGCTGCCGTTTTTGGCGTTGTATCGCCGCCATAGCCTGCTGATTAGCCTGGGCATCATTTTGGCGATCGTCACCCTGCTGGCCAGCATCGGCCTGCTGGCGCTCTCCGGCTGGTTCCTGGCCGCCTCTTCGCTGGCCGGATTGGCGGGTCTGCTGACCTTCAACTACATGCTGCCCGCCGCCGGCGTGCGCGGCGCGGCGATCTTCCGCACCGCCGGGCGCTACGCCGAGCGCGTGGTCAGCCACGACGCCACCTTCCGCGTGCTGTCGCACCTGCGGGTGTTCACCTTCAGCAAGATCCTGCCGCTGACGCCGGGCGGCATCGCCCGTTTCCGCCAGGCCGACCTGCTCAACCGCCTGGTGGCGGACGTGGACACGCTGGATCACCTTTATCTGCGGGTGATCTCGCCGCTGATCAGCGCGGCGGTGGTGATCCTGGTCGTCACTTACGGCCTGAGCTGGCTGGATCCTGCACTCGCCCTGACGCTGGGCGGCATTCTGCTGCTGCTGCTGCTGCTGGTGCCGCCGGTGTTCTATCGCGCCGGCAAACCGATCGGTGGCCAACTCACCGCGCTGCGCGGTCAATACCGCACCGACCTGACCGCCTGGCTGCAGGGGCAGGCGGAACTGGTGGTGTTCGGCGCCGTCAACGACTTCCGCAAGACGCTGAACGCCACCGAACAGCGGTGGCAACGCCGCCAGTGGCAGCAGGCCTCGCTGAGCGGCAAGGCGCAGGCGCTGATGATCCTCGCCAGCGGGCTGACGGTGACGCTGCTGCTGTGGCTGACCGCCGCGGGCATCGGCGGCGATACCCAACCCGGCGCGTTGATCGCGCTGTTTGTCTTCGCCGCGCTGGCGTCGTTCGAAGCGCTGATGCCGGTGGCCGGCGCCTTCCAGCATCTCGGTCAGGTGATCGCCTCCGCCACGCGGGTCAAACAGATCATCGATCGCCAACCGGAAGTCACCTTCCCTGCCGCCGGCCCGGCCGCTGCCGACCGGGCGCAGCTCAGCCTGCAGCAGTTGAGTTTCACCTACCCCGATCAGCCGCAGCCGGTGCTGCGCGACGTCACGCTTGAGGTGGCGGCCGGCGAACACATCGCCTTGCTCGGCCGCACCGGCTGCGGCAAGTCCACCCTGCTGCAGCTGCTGACCCGCGCCTGGCGCACCGACGGCGGCAAAATTCTGCTCAACGGCGAACCGCTGGAGGATTATGATGAAACCACGCTGCGCCGAATGACCACGGTCGTCAGCCAGCGAGTGCATATCTTCAGCGATACGCTGCGGGAAAACCTGCGGCTGGCCGCACCGGATGCCGACGACGCTCGTTTGAGTGACGTCCTGCAGCAGGTGGGGCTCGGCAAATTGCTGGCCGGCGACGGCGGACTGAACGCCTGGCTCGGCGAAGGCGGCCGCCAACTGTCCGGCGGCGAACAGCGCCGTCTGGGCATCGCCCGTGCGCTGCTGCATCCGGCCCCGCTGCTGCTGCTTGACGAACCGACCGAAGGGCTGGACGCCGAAACCGAGCAGCAGATCCTGGCGCTGCTGCGCCGGCATTGTCAGGGCAAGACGCTGATCCTGGTGACGCACCGCCTGTATGGCCTGGAACATCTCGACCGCATTTGCGTGATGGACGACGGCCGGATTGTCGAACAGGGCAATCACGCGGCCCTGATGCGCCAGCAGGGCCGCTATGCCCGCTTTCGCAACCGTATCAGCAACCTGGCGCCTTAATCGGCCCGTAGAGGACGCAGAGACCCTGTATGCGCATCGTTAAGCTCTCCCCGCAGTCGCTGGCGTTTCCCTCGCCTGAGGGCGCCCTGCGCGACCCCAACGGCCTACTGGCGATCGGCGGCGACCTCACGGCGCCGCGGCTGCTGGCGGCCTATGAGCGCGGCATCTTCCCCTGGTATTCGCCGGGAGAGGCCATCCTGTGGTGGTCGCCCGACCCGCGTGCGGTGCTGTTCCCGGCCGAGTTTCATCTTAACCGCAGCCTGAAACGCTTTCTGCGCCACGATCCGTTTCGCATCACGCTCAATCACGACTTCGCCGCGGTGATCGCCGCCTGCGCCCACCGGCCGGATGAAGGCACCTGGATCGGCCCGGAAGTGCAGCGCGCCTATCAGCATCTGCATCGCCTCGGCTACGCGCACTCGGTGGAGGTCTGGCAGGATGATCAACTGGTTGGCGGCATGTACGGCGTGGCGCAGGGCGCGTTGTTCTGCGGCGAATCGATGTTCAGCCGCGTCACCAACGCCTCAAAATGCGCATTGATGGCCTTTTGCCGCCATTTTGCCGCTTATGGCGGGGAATTGATTGACTGCCAGGTGCTGAACGCTCACACTGCCCGCCTTGGCGCGCGTGAAATTCCGCGCCGTCAATTCTTGCAGCAGCTCAGCACCCTTCAACGGCGGCCTTTGGCACGGGCGTGCTGGGAGCCGCAAGTCATATCCCCACAGCCGGTTGAACCGCCCTATCCAGTAAACTAATTGATGGAAACGGTGCAATGTTCACCGACACATCTTTACATAATGGGGGTTTTTCGGCATTATCTTGCCGGTTAAAAACTAAGGTAGTTAGACCTAGAGGATTCGATGGCCAAAGAAGACAATATTGAAATGCAGGGCACCGTTCTTGATACGCTGCCCAACACCATGTTCCGCGTTGAATTGGAAAACGGGCACGTGGTAACCGCACACATCTCCGGTAAAATGCGTAAAAACTATATCCGCATCCTGACGGGCGACAAAGTCACTGTAGAGCTGACCCCGTACGACCTGAGCAAAGGCCGCATTGTCTTCCGTAGCCGTTAATCGGCTCATCGCGCGCCACACGCTGGCGGCATCGAGGATGTAATCCCTCGGGAGCCCTTTCCGTTTACCCCCGCAGCGACGTTAAACAACGGGTTGCAGGTGCGCAGGTAAACTGAGAGGGCTCACTCGTTTCTGTTGTACGGTGAATCTCACCCATAAAAAAAAGCGATGCCGAAGCATCGCTTTTTCTTTGCCTGCAGGCAGCCTTAGTGCACCGCGCCCTCGTCCGCCTTGCGCTTGGCGGCGCTGAGGAAGTGGTAAGTCAGCTGTTTCTTGTCCTTGTCCAGCTCGACCTTCACGGAACCGCCGTCCACCAGCGAACCGAACAGCAATTCGTTGGCCAACGGTTTCTTCAGGTTTTCCTGCATGACGCGCGCCATCGGACGAGCGCCCATCGCACGGTCGTAGCCCTTCACCGACAGCCAGTCGCGCGCTTCGTCGCTCACTTCCAGCGAGACGCCCTTCGCATCCAGCTGCGCCTGCAGTTCGACGATAAACTTGTCGACCACCTGCTGGATCACCTCGGTAGACAGATGGTTGAACCAGATGATGTTGTCCAGACGGTTGCGGAATTCCGGCGTAAACACCTTCTTGATCTCTTCCATCGCGTCGGTGCTGTTGTCCTGCTGCACCAGGCCGATCGACTTGCGTTCGGTTTCCCGCACACCGGCGTTGGTGGTCATCACCAGGATCACATTGCGGAAGTCCGCCTTGCGGCCGTTGTTGTCGGTCAGCGTGCCGTTGTCCATCACCTGCAGCAGCAGGTTGAACACGTCCGGGTGCGCCTTCTCGATCTCATCGAGCAGCACCACCGCATGCGGATGCTTGATCACCGCATCGGTCAGCAGCCCGCCCTGATCGTAACCGACGTAGCCCGGAGGCGCGCCGATCAGACGGCTGACGGTATGCCGCTCCATGTACTCGGACATGTCGAAACGCAGCAGCTCGATATCCATCGCCTTGGCCAGCTGTACGGTGACCTCGGTTTTCCCGACCCCGGTCGGCCCGGCGAACAGGAAGGAACCGACCGGCTTGCGCTCGTGGCCCAGACCGGCGCGGCTCATCTTGATCGCTTCCGTCAACGCTTCGATCGCCTGATCCTGGCCGAATACCAGCATCTTCAAGCGATCGCCCAGGTTTCTCAGCACGTCGCGATCGCTGGCCGACACGGTTTTCTCCGGGATGCGAGCGATACGCGCCACCACGGATTCGATATCGGCCACGTTGACGGTTTTCTTGCGCTTGCTGGCCGGCATCAACCGGCTGCGGGCGCCCGCCTCGTCGATCACGTCGATCGCCTTGTCCGGCAGATGGCGATCGTTAATGTATTTCACCGACAGCTCCACCGCGGCGCGGATCGCCTTGGCGGTATAACGCACGTCGTGGTGCGCTTCATACTTGGTCTTCAGGCCGTTGATGATCTGAACGGTCTCTTCCGCCGTCGGTTCGGTGATATCGATCTTCTGGAAACGGCGCGCCAGAGCGCGATCCTTTTCGAAGATGTTGCTGAACTCCTGGTAGGTGGTCGAGCCGATCACCCGGATCTTGCCGCTCGACAGCAACGGTTTGATCAGGTTGGCGGCATCCACTTGCCCGCCGGAAGCCGCACCGGCGCCGATGATGGTGTGAATTTCATCGATGAACAGGATGCTGTTCTGATCCTGTTCCAGCTGCTTGAGCAGCGCCTTGAAGCGTTTCTCGAAGTCGCCGCGGTATTTGGTGCCGGCCAGCAGTGAACCGATATCCAGCGAATACAGCGTGCAGTCCGCCATCACTTCCGGCACGTCGCCCTGCACGATACGCCAGGCCAGGCCTTCGGCAATGGCAGTCTTGCCCACGCCGGATTCGCCGACCAGCAGCGGGTTGTTTTTACGACGACGGCACAGCACCTGAATCGCGCGCTCCAGCTCACGATCGCGGCCGATCAGCGGATCGATGCCGCCCACACGGGCCAACTGATTGAGGTTGGTGGTGAAGTTTTCCATACGGTCTTCCCCTCCGGACTGCTCTTCGTTCACCGGGTTTTCCGCATTCGGCGCTTGGCCCGGCTCGTCTTTACGCGTGCCATGTGAAATGAAGTTCACCACGTCGAGACGGCTGACGTCGTGCTTGCGCAGCAGATAGGCCGCCTGCGATTCCTGCTCGCTGAAAATAGCCACCAACACGTTGGCGCCGGACACTTCGCTGCGGCCGGAGGATTGCACATGGAAGACCGCGCGCTGCAGCACGCGCTGGAAGCTGAGCGTCGGCTGAGTGTCGCGCTCTTCTTCGCCGGCGGGCAGCGTCGGTGTGGTTTGTTCGATGAAGGCTTCCAGCTCCTGGCGCAACGCGGCCAGATCCACCGTACATGCCTCGAGCGCTTCTCGCGCGGCAGGGTTGCTCAGCAACGCCAGCAACAGGTGCTCCACGGTCATAAACTCGTGTCTGTGCTCACGCGCCCTGGCGAAAGCCATGTTGAGACTGAGTTCCAGTTCTTGATTGAGCATAAGCACCTCCCCAATAGATTGCCTTATTCAGGCTTTTTCCAGCGTACAAAGCAACGGATGCTCGTTCTCCCTTGCGTACCGGTTCACATGGACGACTTTGGTTTCCGCCACCTCGGCGGTAAAAACACCACAGATCGCCTTGCCTTGATAGTGGACCGTGAGCATCAGTTGCGTTGCGCGTTCAATATCATAAGAAAAGAACTTTTGCAGAACGTCAATCACAAATTCCATCGGTGTGTAATCGTCGTTGTTAAGTATAACTTTATACATAGACGGCGGTTTTACCGCATCGATTTGTTTTTCTTCGGCCAAGTGTTCAAAGTTTAGCCAATCGTTGTTATTGCCCATCGCTGCTCATCTTCTCTGCTCTGCCCTCTGATATGGGGACAGGTTTCGGTTATTCAAAGTGGGGATAGTTACTATTTTATCATCTTCGGCATCGTCCCGCCGCACTGTAACGTGCGCAAAAAAACGGGCCAATTGTGACTGAATCGTGGCAATAGCGTTACCTGCTTCAAACTTTGGTGAACTGCTCCCCGCCGACAAAAGCCGATCCCTTGACGCCCCGATCATTTGCTCTAGAGTGTAAATTCGTGGCTGGTGGTCTTTTAACCACCCCTTGTCCACCCTGCTACTCGCCCACGGCGAGTGCGAAATCAGTTATTCATCTCACTTAAAATAGCGTTGCGAGGGATGTAAAAGCATGGAGACGGGTACTGTTAAATGGTTTAACAACGCCAAAGGTTTTGGCTTCATCTGCCCAGCCGGCGGCGGCGAAGATATTTTCGCGCATTATTCCACAATCAAGATGGATGGTTACAGAACGTTGAAGGCGGGCCAGCAGGTCAGCTTTGACGTGCATCAAGGGCCCAAAGGCAACCATGCCAGTCTTATTGTGCCAGTGGAAAGCGAGGCGCTGTCCTAAACGCTTCCGGCAGCGTCGCGCTGCACTGACTCTGACTGCGATAAAAATGCCAGCCGCCGTGTGACTGGCATTTTTTATGCCTGTGACTTACTCGCGCGCCAGCGCATCGATCGGATTCAGCCGCGCGGCATTGCGCGCCGGCAGATAGCCGAACACCACGCCGATGCCGGTGGAACAGAGGAACGCGCTCAGCAACGCCGCCGGCGGGAAACTGATCTGCCAACCCGGCAACACCAGCTGCACCGCCAAACCGATAGCGAACGACAGCGTAATCCCCAGCGCGCCCCCCACCAGGCAGACCAAGACCGCCTCGATCAGAAACTGCTGCAACACATCGCCGGAACGCGCGCCCACCGCCATGCGGATGCCGATCTCGCGCGTGCGCTCGGTCACCGACACCAGCATGATGTTCATCACGCCGATGCCGCCCACCACCAGCGAAATCACCGCCACCAGCGTCAGGAACAGCTGCAGCGTGCGAGTGGTTTTCTCCGCAGTTTGCACCAGGCTGTCCATGTTATAGGTGAAGAAATCCTTCTTGCCGTGGCGCAACGTCAGCAGACGCGACAGCTGTTGTTCCGCTTCCTTGCTGTCGTAGCCGTCGCGGATGCGCACGGTGATCGAATCGAAATAGCTGTTGCCCATCAGCCGGTTGGCCATGGTGCTGTACGGCACCCACACGTTCAGCGTCTTGCTGCTGCCGAACATCGACTGCTTCTCTTTAGCCACGCCAACCACCGTCGCCGGCATGTTGCCCACCAGGATCACCTCGCCCACCACGTTTTTTTGGTGCGGGAACAGCCGCCGTTGGGTATTGGCGTCGATCACCACCGTCTGCGCCTGTGACTGCACCTGCATCGGGTCGATGCCGACGCCCTGGGTAAAGCTCATGCCGTACACGCGGAAGAACTGCTCGCTGACGCCGTTGACGTTGGCCGCCGCGTCGACGTTACCCAGCCGCAGCCGCATGCTGCTGCTGATGCTCGGCGACAGCGCGCTGATGTACGGCTGTTCGCGCAGCGCGTCGAGATCGCCGTATTTCAACGATTGCCGGTAGGTCGGATCGTCGTCGCCGAAGTCCTTGCCGGGGTAGATATCGACGGTGTTGGTGCCGATCGATTTGATGTCCGCCAGCACCATCTGCTTGGCGGCGTCGCCGATCACCAGGATCGATACCACCGAGGCGATGCCGATAATGATGCCGAGCATGGTCAGCGCGGTGCGCATCTTGTTGGCCGCCATCGCGCGCCAGGCCATGACCAGCGCTTCGCGAAAGCGGCCGCCCATCTGCCGCCAGGAAGGCGCCGCGGCGGCCAGCGTCAGCGGCTTGGCCTGGGCATCCTCCGACGGCGCCGGACGGGAATCGGCGATGATTTCGCCGTCGCGGATCTCGATGATCCGTTCAGCCTGACGCGCCACCGCCGGATCGTGAGTCACCAGGATCACCGTGTGGCCCTGGGCGCACAACTGTTTGAGGATCGCCATCACCTCTTCGCCGGAATGGCTGTCGAGCGCGCCGGTCGGCTCATCCGCCAGGATCACCTGCCCGCCGTTCATCAGCGCGCGGGCGATACTGACGCGCTGCTGCTGGCCGCCGGAAAGCTGGCTCGGCCGATAGTTGACGCGCTCCCCCAGCCCCAGACGGCGCAACAGCGCCTCCGCCCGTTCGCGCCGCGCCGCTTTGCCCAGCCCGGCGTACACCGCCGGCACCTCGACGTTATGCGCCGCGCTCAGGTGCGGCAGCAGATGATAACGCTGAAAGATAAAGCCGAAATGCTCGCGCCGCAGCTGCGCCAGCGCATCGTCGCTCAGCGTCGCCACGTCCTGGCCGGCCACCCGATAGACGCCGGCGCTCGGCTTGTCCAGGCAACCGAGAATGTTCATCAGCGTCGATTTGCCGGAGCCGGAAGCCCCCATGATCGCCACCATTTCACCGGCGTCGATGCTCAGACTGATCCCCTTCAGCACCTCCACCGTCTGCTCGCCGGAACGGTAGCTGCGGCGAATGCCGTTCAGCTGCAACAGCGCCGCCATCAGCCGGCCTCCACGCCGCCGCGGCTGACGATCACCTCATCGCCCGCCTCGAGCCCGCTGAGGATCTGCACATCGATATTGTTGCGCAGGCCGATGGCCACCTCACGCTTCTCTTCCTTGCCCTGTTTCAGCACCGAAACGTGGTAGCGATTGTCGGCGATCTGATCGCCCAGCGCCGCCAGCGGGATCACCAGCGCCTGCTGGACGCCGGCCAGCTGAATGTGCACCTGCGCCGTCATTTGCAAGCGCAGCAGCCTTTCCGGGTTGGGCACTTCGAAACGCGCGTAATAGAAGATGGCGTTGTTGACCTTTTCCGGCGTCGGCTGAATGTCTTTCAGCACGCCGTCGAAGCGCCGGGTCGGATCGCCCAGCACCGTGAACCAGGCCTTCTGACCCGGCTTGAGGTTAATGACGTCGGCCTCCGAGACCTGCGCCTTCACCAGCATGGTGCCGAGATCCGCCAGCGTCAGAATGTTCGGCGCCTGTTGCGCCGCGATCACCGTCTGGCCCTGCAGCGTGGTGATCTGCACCACGTCGCCATCCATCGGCGCTTCGATGCGGGTATAGGCCAGATTGATCTTGGCGGTATCCAGGCTGGCCTGGTTGCGGGCGATCTGCGCATTGATGGTGCCTACCTGCGCCTTCTTCACCGCCAGCTGCGTCGCCGCCTGATCCAGATCCTGACGCGATACCGCCTGCAGTTTGGCCAGCGCCTGGTTGCGCTGCAGCGTAACCGCCGCCAGCTGCTGTTCCGCCTGCGCCTGCAGCAGCTGCGCATGCAGCTCGCGCAGCGTCGCCTCGCCTTCACGGATGCTGTTCTGCGCCTGTTGCGGATCGATAACCCCCAGCAACTGACCTTTCTTCACCTTGTCGCCGATCTCAACATACAGCTTTTCCAACTGCCCGCTGACCTGCGCGCCGACGTCAACCTTGCGCACTGCGTCCAGCTGGCCGGTCGCCAACACGTTCTGCTGCAGATCGCGCTTGGTGACCTTTACCGTTTTGAAATCGGTCGGCGCCGGATGGCGGAAGTGCCAAACGGCCGCCGCGGCAATCGCCGCAATCACCGCCAGTGCGAGTATCCAGCGGCGTTTATGTCCTTTAAACCCTGTCAAAATTGACCTGCCTGTGCTTGTGAATATCGACCGCCCATTGCGGCGGCGGAGCTAAATTAGCACGCACCGTAGGGAATAACTAAACCTTAGCTCAACACAATGTGGAGACACGCTTGGTTACAGTTCGGCATTGAACTCCCGTTTAGTGAAGCCTTGATGAAATAGCGCCATTCAACACAGCCAAGGATTTCATCATGTCACAGCTCAGCTACCCACTCGCCTCCGCCCGGCCGCTTAACGGCTGGCAACTGATGACGGCGCTGATCAATGGCGAAAAGGCACCGAGCAACGCCTGGAAAAAAACCTCGTTTCGCCTGAAGTTTCTCGGCCGTTCGCTGCTCAACTGGCGCACCACCAGCGGCCTGCTCAGCACCCTGGCCAGCAATCCGCTGCTGGAGGAGATCCTGAGCGCGCAGCCGAACCTGCCGTGCAAACTGCATCGTCCCTACCTGGCGGCCAACATGAGCAAGATCGAATGCCTGTTCGCCCTGCGCGATCATTACGATCTCATCGTACAGCGCATGCCGCTGAAGATGCGCCTCGGCCACCTCGGCCCGCACGCCTTCGTGCTGGCCAGCGCGATGGGCAAGAACGAAGCGCCGATCACGCTGGAGCTGGCGGCGATCGACAAACTGAATAAGGAAGGGGAAGCCACGCTGCTGCTGCGCAACGCCAACGGCGTGATGCTGGCGGAGATCACCTTTGCGCTGATGCATTATCAGCAGCAGCCGACGTTGTTCATCGGCGGCCTGCAGGGCGCGAACTATGACGTGCCGCACGCCGAGATCCAGCACACCACCAAAGAGTGTCACGGCCTGTTCCCTAAACGGCTGGTGCTGGAAGGCATCTGCACGCTGGCGCGGCACCTCGGCATCCGCCGGATCGTGGCGGTCGGCAACGCCACCCATATCTATCAAAACTGGCGCTACCAGAGTAAGAAGAAGGACAAGCTGCACGCCGATTACGATCAGTTCTGGCTGTCGATGGGCGCCAAACCGCTCGACAGCGGCTATTTCCTGCTGCCCGAGCGCATCGCCCGCAAGCCGATCGAAGAGATCGCCAGCAAGAAGCGCGCAGAGTATCGCCGCCGCTATCAGCTGCTGGGCGAGCTGGAACAGGGATTGGCGGCGCACTTCTGCGCCCGATAATGTCCGGCGGGCCGTCAGTCCGCCCGGCCGCGCGCCAGCCAGATCACCCGTGAGAACATTTTCTTCAGCAGCGGCGGCACCGAGTCCGTGCCCCATTCGCCGGCCTGCATCGCGACCTCGATCGCCAAATCCGGCTTCGAAGAGTGGTGGACCGCTTTCAGGATCACCTTGCGCACCGGCATCTGCGCATTGATCGGCACCGACGCCATTCGGTGATAGACCGGGGCGAACCCTTCGCGGAACATGAAGTGTTCCATGTCCGGCGCCGGCAGCGCGGTCAGCCGATCGCGTTCGTTGTCTTCATGATTGTCCAGCAGGCTGCGCACGGTGTTGGCGTACTTTTTGCCCGCCTCATCGCCGTCCACCAGCGCATGCCACTCGATGCCCATGCGGCGGGCGAAGCGCAGCAGCGGCTTCAGGCCGCACTGAGCGAATTCGATGACCCTTACCCCTTCCGCCTCGAAATGATAGCCGCACTGGCGCGCCAGTTCGTTCAGCAGCCACACTTCGGTTTCGCCCTCCACCAGCAGCCAGCAGCGGGCGAACAGCGACGACGGCCGGTTGAAACGGATGTGAAACGCGATGCGCCGCCCGTCTTCGGCGCTCAGCCCGCGCGGCCCGAGACGGTAGGTCGCGACGCGGCCCGACTCGCGCACCAGCCGGCACACGTGCTCCACCGGCACCAGCGATACCAGTTCGCTGGAGTTGGTGGTGGTGATGCGCTGCAGCGGCAGCTGATTGAGCAGCCCCCAGGCCACCGACAGCATGATCGGATGCAGGCGAGTTTCCGGGTCTTCCACCAGCAGCAGCGGCCGGGCGTGCGGATCCAGCTTGACGTCGCCCTTGGCCTGCAGCAGGGTGGAAAACATGCCCAGCAGGATCAGACGCATGCTGCGGCTGTTCGGTTCGGCGACCATGCGGTTGATGCCGTCCAGCGCGCGCCAGGCGTCCTGCTCCGGTTCACCGCCGCGGCGGCGCGGCCGCGCCACCTGCGAGCTCTGCTCGGCAAAGTAGTGCTCGAGCAACTGCTGCATCGCCGCCAGCCCCTGACGCAGCTCGCCGTTGGTCAGCTTCTGCGGATTGCGCACCAGCTCGCGCGTCAGCTGATCCAGCTGCTGCGCCAACGCCTGCGTATCGGGTTTGCGTTCATCGCCGAGGCTGCTGGGGCGCAGGCGGCGAATAAAGCGCGCGTCGCGCAGGCGCAAAACCGGGTGGATGCGGATGATGGCGTGGGCCAGCTGTTCGATATGGTGCAGTTGAAAGGCGTTGCCGTCGGCGTCGAGAAAACCGCGCCAGGTGCACACCGTGCCGTCATCGGCCAGCTCGCCCTCGCAGCGGTAATGAATGCGGCTCAGGCCGTCTTCCCCCTTGACCCACAACGGCGTCAGATGGCGGTAGCGCGGCAGGTGCGCGTGGCCGATGTCTTTCTCGCAGAAGGTGAATACCACCTGCAGGTGGCGCTCTTTGGCCGCCTCCTCACCGGGGGGAAAATGGAAGTCGTGCGCTTCAAATCGATACAGTTTCTGCTCCGGCGCCAGCAGCAGCGTCAGCGCATCCAGCAGGCTGGATTTACCCCAGGCGTTTTCGCCGAGCAACAGCGTATTGTCGTCCAGCATCAGGGACAGCCGATTAATACCGCGAAAACCTACAATTTCGATACGCTCCAAGAACATCCGCCGCCTCCCGTGCGCGCCGTCGCCTCTTCAATGAGGCGACTTTCACAGAGCATGGTCAAAAAACCCCTTGCAGGTCAAGCGGCCAGCGTCAAATCTGCCGCTTTACTCCGGCCGGGCTTTTGGTTAGCGTGTGCTCCTCGCCGCCGTTCGTCGCGCATCAAAACTCAAGGACACTCGTTGCACCATGTACTCAGGACTGTTGATTATTCTGTTACCGCTGATTGTCGGTTACCTCATTCCCTTACGCCATCGCCCGCTGCTGGTGCTGATCAACCGCCTGCTGAGCTGGATGGTGTATGTGATCCTGTTTTTCATGGGCATCAGCCTGGCGTTTATGGAGAATCTCAGCAGCAATCTGATGCTGATCTTCCAGTACAGCGCGGCGTTCTTCTTCTGCATTCTCTGCGCCAATCTGCTGTTGCTGGCGCTGCTGGAGCGGCGCATGCCGTGGCGCAGCAGCCATAAACAGGAAAAGCTGCCTTCGCGCGTGCATATGGCGCTGGAGTCGCTCAAGCTGTGCGGCGTGGTGCTCGGCGGCTTCCTGCTCGGCCTGACGCAGTGGCAATGGCTGCAGTTCGCCCATAAAGGCAGCGAATATGCGCTGATCTTCCTGCTGTTGCTGGTCGGCATTCAGCTGCGCAACAGCGGCATGACGCTGCGCCAGATCGTGCTCAACCGCCGCGGCACGCTGGTGGCGCTGGCGGTGGTCGTCGCGTCTCTGGCCGGCGGCGCGCTGGCGGCGCAGCTGCTGGGACTGCCGGTCAAGGCCGGGCTGGCGATGGCCTCCGGCTTCGGCTGGTACTCGCTGTCCGGCATTCTGATCACCGACGCCTACGGCCCGGTGATGGGCAGCGCCGCGTTCTTCAACGATCTGGCGCGCGAGCTGGTGGCGATCATGCTGATCCCGACGCTGGTGCGCCGCAGCCGCTCCACCGCCCTCGGCCTGTGCGGCGCCACCTCGATGGACTTCACCCTGCCGGTGCTGCAGCGCAGCGGCGGACTGGACATGGTGCCGCCCGCCATCGTGCACGGCTTCCTGCTGAGCCTGCTGGCGCCGGTGCTGATCGCCCTGTTCTCCTGATCCTTTCCCCTTGGGGGCCACCCGGCCCCCAAAGCGTAATCATTCCCATCCGCACGGCAAAATTGCGCTAAATCAAACTTGCCCGCAGTAGTCGCACAAAAGCCTTTTGCAACCCCGATCGCCGATCTATGCTTTTAAACAAGCATTATAAATGCAACTTTAAAAATAAAAGGAAGCGACTATGTTCTGTGTGCAATGTGAACAAACCATTCGAACCCCGGCAGGCAACGGCTGCGCGTATGCTCAGGGCATGTGCGGCAAAACGGCGGAAACCTCCGATCTGCAGGATCTGCTGGTGGCGGCGCTGCAGGGCCTCTCCGCCTGGGCGCTGCAGGCGCGTTCGCTGGGCATCGTCGACCACGAAATCGACAGCTTCGCCCCGCGCGCCTTCTTCTCCACCCTGACCAACGTTAACTTCGACTCCCAGCGCATCATCGGTTACGCGCGGGAAACCCTGCTGCTGCGCGACTCGCTGGCCGCCCGTTGCCGGCTGCTGGATGGCGGCGTGCGCGTCGATCACCCGATGGCGGCGCTGCAGCTGGCCGGCGACGATATGCCTGCGCTGCTGCAGCAGGCGGCGCAGTTTGCCCTCGACAGCGACAAGGCCGAGGTCGGCGACGACGTACACGGTTTGCGCCTGCTGTGTCTGTATGGCCTGAAAGGCGCGGCGGCCTATATGGAACACGCGCACGTGCTCGGCCAGTTCGACGAACAGCTCTATGCCGACTACCACGCTTTCATGGCCTGGCTCGGCACCCGGCCGCGCGACGTCGATACCCTGCTGAACAACGCCATGGGCATCGGCAAGATGAACTTCAACGTGATGGCGATCCTCGATCGCGGTGAGACCCAGGCCTACGGCGATCCGCAGCCCAGCGCGGTCAACGTGCGCCCTGTAGCCGGGAAAGCCATTCTGATTTCCGGCCACGATCTCAAAGATCTGCGCATGCTGCTCGAGCAAACCGAAGGGCAAAACGTCAACGTCTACACCCACGGTGAAATGCTGCCGGCGCACGGCTATCCGGAACTGAAAAAATTCAAGCACCTGGTGGGCAACTACGGCAGCGGCTGGCAAAACCAGCAGACGGAATTCGCCAAATTCCCCGGCCCGATCGTGATGACCTCCAACTGCATCATCGATCCTAACGTCGGCAACTACGGCGATCGCATCTGGACCCGCAGTATCGTCGGCTGGCCGGGCGTCAACCATCTGGAAGGCGACGACTTCGGTGCCGTGATCCGCCAGGCTCAGGGCATGAACGGTTTCCCTTACACCGAGATTGAGCACCTGATCACCGTCGGCTTCGGCCGCCAGACGCTGCTGAACGCCGCCGACACGGTCATCGACCTGGTGTCGCAGAAAAAACTGCGCCACGTCTTCCTGGTGGGCGGCTGCGACGGCAGCCGTGACGAACGCAGCTATTTCACCGACTTCGCCCGCAGCGTGCCGCAAGACTGCCTGATCATGACGCTGGCCTGCGGCAAATACCGTTTCAACAAACTGGATTTCGGCACGCTGGAAGGGCTGCCGCGCCTGCTGGACGTCGGCCAGTGCAACGACGCTTACTCCGCCATCATGCTGGCGGTCAAGCTGGCGGATACGCTCGGCTGCAGCGTCAACGAGCTGCCGCTCAGCCTGGTGCTGTCGTGGTTTGAACAGAAGGCAATCGTCATTCTGCTGACGCTGCTGTCGCTGGGGGTGAAAAACATCGTCACCGGCCCGACCGCACCGGGCTTCCTGACCGACAACCTGATGGCGATCCTCAACGAGAAATTCGGCCTGCGTCCGATCACCACCGTCGAGCAGGATATCGCAGCGCTGCTCGCCTGATGCCGTTACGTTATGGGGCCGCCTGCGCCGGCCCCTTTGCTTTTTGAGGTGCCCGATGACTCAACCCACTCCGCTTTGCCCGAACCGCATGCAGGTGCATTCCATCCAGCGTGAAACCGCCGACGTCTGGACGCTGAACCTGATCTGCGACGTTTTCTACCCTTACCAGGCTGGCCAGTTCGCGCTGGTCAGCATTCGCAACAGCGAGGAGACGTTGCGCGCCTATACGCTCTCCTCCTCGCCCGGCCAGAGCCGCTTTCTCAGCATCAGCGTGCGCTGCCTGCCGGACGGCATCGGGTCGCGCTGGCTGACGCAAGAGGTCAAGCCCGGCAACACGCTGTGGCTGTCCGACGCGCAGGGCGAATTCAGCTGCGAGCGCCACCCGGCCGATCGTTATCTGATGCTGGCCGCCGGCTGCGGCGTGACGCCGATCGTCTCGATGTGCCGCTGGCTGACCGCTAACCGTCCGGCCTGCGATATCGCCGCGATCGTTAACGTACGCACCCCCGCCGACACGATTTTCGCCGATCAGTGGCGCGCGCTGTGCGCCGCCCATCCGCAGCTGCGCCTGACGCTGATGGCCGAGCAGGATCTGCAACCCGGCTACCTCAGCGGCCGCATCGATGAACAGACGCTGCGGCAGGCGGCGCCGGATATCGCCGAACGCACGGTGATGACCTGCGGCCCCGCGCCCTACATGGATCAGGTGGAGCAACTTTGTCGCCGGCTCGGCGTGCCGGCCGAGCGTTTCCATAAGGAGCAGTTCCACACGCCGACGGCGCAGGCTGACGCCACCGAAGGGCTGACGCTGCGCGCCGCCCGCCCGCTGCGCGAATTCCGCGTGCCGGTCGGCAGCACCCTGCTGGCAGCGATGGAGGCCAATGCCCTGCCGGTCAACGCTGCCTGCCGCGCCGGAGTATGCGGTTCGTGCAAAACCCGCCTCCTCGAGGGCGACTACACCACCACCAGCACCATGACGCTGAGCGAGGAAGAGATAGCGCAGGGCTACGTGCTGGCCTGCAGTTGCCAGCTGCAGGGCGACGTCACGCTGGCGTGATCCCTGGCCCCATCGCCGCGATGGGGCATTTATCGGCAAGTTCCCCGTGGCCAGCCCGGTTACACTTTTCCCCGTCCTACGCTCTTTACCCTTCCTGACCGCATCTCGTCCACAGCCGGTAAGCTATGCTTGCAGTTGTTCTGCTGCCACTCACCGGATCGAGTCCACATCGTTTTTCAAACCATGTTTGGGGGAACCATGAAGCAAACCGTAGCCACACTGATCGCCAAAACGCTGGATCAAGCCGGCGTAAAACGCATTTGGGGCGTGACCGGCGATTCGCTCAACGGCCTCAGCGACAGCCTGCACCGCATGGGCACCATCGAATGGCTGGGCACCCGCCATGAAGAGGTGGCCGCCTTCGCCGCCGGCGCCGAAGCCCAGCTCACCGGCCAGTTGGCGGTGTGCGCCGGTTCCTGCGGCCCCGGCAACCTGCATCTGATCAACGGCCTGTTCGACTGCCACCGCAACCATGTGCCGGTGCTGGCGATCGCCGCGCACATCCCTTCCAGCGAAATCGGCAGCGGCTACTTCCAGGAAACCCATCCGCAGGAGTTGTTCCGCGAATGCAGCCACTATTGCGAACTGGTCTCCAACCCGGAACAGCTGCCGCGCGTGCTGGAGATCGCCATGCGCAAGGCGATCCTCAATCGCGGCGTGTCGGTGGTCGTCTTGCCGGGCGACGTGGCGCTGCGCATGGCGCCGGAAGACGCGGCCGTGACCTGGCATACCCCGGCGCTGCCGCTGGTGCAGCCGCCGATGAGCGAGCTGAACAAGCTGGCGGAAACGCTGAACAAGGCGAAGAACATCACCCTGATGTGCGGCAGCGGCTGCGCCGGCGCGCACGATGAAGTGGTCAAGCTGGCCGAACTGCTGCAGGCGCCGGTGGTGCACGCGCTGCGCGGTAAAGAACATATCGAATGGGACAACCCGTACAGCGTCGGCATGACCGGGCTGATCGGTTTCTCCTCCGGTTATCACGCGATGATGAACGCCGACACGCTGGTGCTGCTCGGCACCCAGTTCCCCTATCGGGCGTTCTACCCCACCAACGCCAACATCATTCAGATCGACATCAACCCCGGCAGCATCGGCGCGCACTGCCCGGTCAATATGGCGCTGGTGGGCGATATCCACACCACCCTCACCGCCCTGCTGCCGCAGCTGGAGCCGAAGCGCGATCGGGCGTTCCTCGACAAGGCGCTGGAGCATTACCGCAACGCGCGCAAGGATCTCGACGGGCTGGCGACCGCCGGCGACGACCAACCGATCCACCCGCAGTATCTGGCGCAGCAGCTCAGCCACTATGCCAGCGACGACGCCATCTTCACCTGCGACGTCGGCACGCCAACGGTGTGGGCCGCCCGCTACGTGAAAATGAACGGCAAGCGCCGCCTGCTCGGTTCGTTCAACCACGGTTCGATGGCCAACGCCATGCCGCAGGCGATAGGCGCTCAGGCCACCGCGCCGGATAAACAGGTGATCGCCATGTGCGGCGACGGCGGCTTCACCATGCTGATGGGCGATTTCCTGTCGCTGGCGCAGCTCAAGCTGCCGGTGAAAATCGTGGTGTTCAACAACAGCGTGCTGGGATTTGTGGCGATGGAGATGAAGGCCGGCGGCTACCTGACCGACGGCACCGATCTGCATAATCCGGACTTCGCGGCGATCGCCAACGCCGCCGGCATCAAGGGCATCCGCGTGGAAAAAGCCTCCGATCTGGACAGCGCGCTGCAGGAGATGTTGGCGCACCCCGGCCCGGCGCTGCTGGACGTGGTCACCGCCAAGCAAGAGCTGGCGATGCCGCCGCAGATCAAGTTCGAACAGGCGAAAGGCTTCAGCCTGTACATGCTGCGCGCCATCATCAACGGCCGCGGCGACGAAGTGGTCGAGCTGGCGAAAACCAACTGGCTGCGTTAAGCAAGCTGCCCCGGTAAAATAAAGGGTATATGATGCCATGTACCCTTTTCCTCTCCCTTACATTCCAGGAACCCTATGCTTATCGATCTACGCAGCGACACCGTCACCCGCCCCAGCGCCGCCATGCGCCAGGCGATGGCTCAGGCAGAAGTCGGCGACGACGTCTACGGCGATGATCCGACGGTCAACGCGCTGGAGGCGGAAGCGGTGCGTCTGTCGGGCAAAGAAGCGGCGCTGTTTCTGCCCAGCGGCACCCAGGCCAACCTGGTGGCGCTGCTGAGCCACTGCCAGCGCGGCGATGAATATCTGGTCGGCCAGCAGGCGCACAACTACAAATACGAAGCCGGCGGCGCAGCGGTGCTGGGCAGCATCCAGCCGCAGCCGATCGAGGCCGACACCGACGGCACGCTGCCGCTGGACAAGCTCGCCGCCGCCATCAAACCCGACGATATCCACTTCGCCCGCACCCGGCTGTTGAGCCTGGAAAACACCATCAGCGGCAGAGTCTTGCCGCAGGCCTACCTGCAGCAGGCGTGGCAGTTTACCCGCGAGCGGCAGTTGGCGCTGCATATCGACGGCGCGCGCATCTTCAACGCCGCAGTGGCGCTGAACCTGCCGCTAAAAGAGATCGTGCAGTATTGCGACACCTTCACCATTTGCCTGTCGAAAGGGTTAGGTGCGCCGGTCGGCTCGCTGCTGTGCGGCAGCGAGGCTTTCATCCAACGCGCGCTGCGCTGGCGCAAGATGACCGGCGGCGGGCTGCGCCAGGCCGGCATTTTGGCGGCGGCCGGCCTCTACGCGCTGGAGCATAACGTCGCGCGGCTGCGCGAAGACCATGACAACGCGGTCTGGCTGGAGCAACAGCTGCGGCAGATCGGCGTAGAGATTGCCGAACCCGGCGCGCAGACCAACGTGCTGTACCTGCGCCAAACGCCGGCGCTGGCGGCCAAACTCGGCCCGTGGATGCGCGAACGCGGCGTGCTGATCAGCAGCGGCCCGCTGACGCGCATTCTGACCCACCTCGACGTCAGCCGTCAGGATCTGCAGCGGGTGGTCGAACTGTGGCGGGAGTTTCTTCAGCAGCACGCCTGATCGCTCGGGGCGCAGACCGCGCCCCGCACTCAGAAGATCCAGCGGCCGTAAACCCAGTACCACAGCCCCAGCACCGCCGCCAGATTGAGCGCCACGCTGAGGATGAACCAGGTTTTAAACGGCTGCTTCTGGGTCTTGTGGCGAAACAGCTGCTGCGCCAGCAGCGCGCCCAACCAGCCGCCCAACGCGCCGAACAGCAACAGCGTCGTCTCCGGCACCCGTCGCCATCCCTTGCGCGCCGCCAGCTTATCGCCGCCGTAGATCAGAAACGTCAGCAGGTTGGCCGACAGCAGCCACATCCACACCGGATGCGGCGAGAACAGGCTGGCGATCAGCGCCAGGCCCAGCAGGGCGTAACAAATCACATTGAGTTTCATGGCATTCGGTTTTTCGTGCGATAAGGGGCGCGTAGTGTGAACTCGCGCCGCGGCGGATGCAACCGGCTTATACCCATACAAAAAGTGCATTTAAACCCTGAATTTGGCATCCTGTCGTTCTGCCAATCCTCTACCGCACAAGGCGGCTCGATGACACCCCAACGCGTACTGGTTCTTGGAGCCAGCGGCTATATAGGCCAGAACCTGATCCCGCACCTGATCGAACAGGGGCACCAGATTACCGCCGCCGCGCGGCGCATCGAGTGGCTGCAGGAGCAGAACTGGCCGCAGGTCAACTGCCTGTATGTCGATCTGTACCGCCCGGAAACCCTGAGCGCGGCGCTGTGGGAGATAGATACGCTTTACTATCTGGTGCACGCGATGGGCGACGGCGACGACTTTATCGAGAAGGAACGCCAGGCGGCGGAAAATCTGCGCGATGCGCTGCGCAATGCCGGCGTCAAGCAGGTGATCTTTCTCGGCGCGCTGCAGCCGAACGACGACAGTTCGCCGCACCTGGCGGCGCGCCGCCTGACCGGCGAGATCCTGCGCCAGAGCGGCGTGCCGGTGACCGAGCTGCGCGCCGGCATCATCGTCGGCCCCGGCTCGGCGGCGTTCGAAGTGATGCGCGACATGGTCTATAACCTGCCGGTGCTGACGCCGCCGCGCTGGGTGCGCTCGAAGTCCTCGCCGGTAGCGCTGGAGAACCTGCTGGTTTATCTGGCCGATCTGCTGGCGCACCCGGCGCAAGAACACCGCATCTTTGACGTCGCCGGGCCTGAATACCTCAGCTATCAGGATATGTTCAAACGCTTTATCGCCATCAGCGGCAAGCGGCGCTGGCTGATCCCGATCCCCTTGCCGACGCGGCTGATTTCAGTGTGGTTCATCAGCCTGATCACCTCGGTGCCGACGCCGATCGCGCGCGCGCTGATCCAGGGCCTGAAGCACGATCTGCCCGCCGACGGCAAACCGTTGCAGGCCCTGATCCCGCAACGTCTGCACACCTTCGATCAGGCGGTCACCGCCACGCTGCAGCGCGAACTGGAGGTGGTCGATTCCGCCGACTGGGGCTACGATCCGGCGGCGCGGGCCCGCTGGCGCCCCGGCTACGGCTATTACCCGAAACAGGCGGGGTGTTCGCTCGACACCGCCGCCTCCAGCCAGGCGCTGTGGCAAACGGTGCAGCAGTTGGGGGGCGAGGAAGGCTATTTCTACGCCAATATCCTGTGGCGGATCCGCGCCCGCATGGACGACATGATCGGCAACGGCGTGGTCTATGGCCGCCCGGCGCGCGCGTCCCTGGCGCTGGGCGACGAGATCGACGGCTGGAAAGTCATCACGCTGAAGCCGCTGCGGCAGCTGGCGCTGCTGTTCGGCATGAAGGCGCCGGGGCTGGGGCGGCTGAGCTTCACCATTACCGATCGCGGCGATCGCCGCACGCTGGACGTGCGCGCCTGGTGGCATCCGGCCGGCTTCAGCGGGCTGCTGTATTGGTTCGCCATGATGCCCGCGCATCTGTTCATTTTTCGCGGCATGGCGAAGCGCATCGCGACGCTGGCCGAGAACCTGGACCGCCAACAGCGCTGAATGCCGTTCATTTGTCGATCAACCGCACAGTTTGCCGCTGTGCTTCGGGGCTTTCCGATTGCATAGCGCACGAAATCACGGAAGAATGGCATCTTATTTGCTGGGAGCGCCGCAAGCGCCCGCCGGTATTCCGATTTTGGGTGAGAATAGAGTCCGTTATGAAGGTATTGGTCACCGGTGCAACCAGTGGGTTAGGCCGTAACGCCGTTGAATATCTGCGCCGCCAGGGCATCAAAGTGCGCGCCACCGGTCGTAACCAGGCGATGGGCGGCCTGCTGGAAAAAATGGGCGCGGAGTTCATTCATGCCGATCTCACCAACCTGATCTCTTCGCAGGCCAAAGCGATGCTGGCGGACGTCGATGTGCTGTGGCACTGCTCCAGCTTTACCTCACCCTGGGGCACCGAAGAAGCCTTCGAACTGGCCAACGTCCGCGCCACCCGCCGCCTCGGCGAATGGGCAGCGGCCTATGGCGTGGCGCAGTTCATTCACATCTCTTCCCCGGCGATCTATTTCGACTACCACCATCACCGCAACGTAACCGAAGACTTTCGCCCGCAGCGTTACGCCAACGAGTTCGCGCGCAGCAAGGCCGCCGGCGAGCAGGTGATCCAGCAATTGGCGCTGTCCAATCCGCAGACCCATTTCACCATTTTGCGCCCGCAGGGCCTGTTCGGGCCGCACGACAAGGTGATGCTGCCGCGGTTGCTGCAGATGATCAAACGCTACGGCAACCTGCTGCTGCCGCGCGGCGGCGCGGCGATGGTGGACATGACCTATCTGGAGAATGCGGTGCACGCCATGTGGCTGGCGACGCTAAAAGAAGACACGCCGTCCGGCCGCGCCTACAACATCACCAACCAGCAGCCGCGCCCGCTTCGCACCGTGGTGCAGCAGCTGATCGACGATTTGGGCATGAAGTGCCGCATCCGCTCCGTCCCCTATCCGATGCTCGACATGATGGCGCGCGGCATGGAGCGCCTGGGCAGCAAAAGCGAAAAGGAGCCGGTGCTGACCCATTACGGCGTCGCCAAACTCAACTTCGATCTCACGCTCGATACCACCCGCGCGCAGCAAGAGCTGGGCTATCAGCCGATCGTCTCGCTGGAAGAAGGCATCGCGCGCACCGCCCGCTGGCTGAAAGATCACGGCAAACTGCACGGCCTGTAATCAACGCCACGCGCCGTACTTCAACAGCAGCGCATCGATAATCGCCTCACTCTCTGCATCCGGCTCGCCGCGAACATCGTCGGGCCGGAAATGCATCTGAAACGCCGCCAGCACATTGCGCTGCTGCCGCGCATCCCACGACGGGTCGATCGCGTAGCCGTAACGCGCCAGCTTTTCGAGCAGCGGTGCCAGCGGCACCGGCGCCTGTCTGTCTCGCCCCGCCAGCAGCCGCTGCACGTCTGCCTCGTCCGGCCAGGCGCCGATGCCGGCCTGCGCCAGTTGCCGCCAGGGGAACAGCGGGCCGGGATCCTGTTTGCGCTGCGGCGCGATGTCGCTGTGCCCCACCACGTCCTGCGGCTGAATGCCATAGCGTTGGATAATGTCGCGGCTCAGCGGAATCAACACGGCGATCTGTTCCGCCGTGTAGGGCTGCCAGCGGGTGAACAGCATGCTGCGGGTGAAACCCTTGTTGACGATTTCAATGCCGATCGAGGTGTCGTTGAGATTGCTGCGCCCGCGCCAGCCGCTGGCGCCGGCATGCCAGGCGCGCATCGCTTCCGGCACCAACCGGTACACCGTCGGTTTGCCGTGTTCGCGCTGCGGGTGCGCCGGCAACAGGTAGTGTGCGCTGACGTGTTCATCGGTCAGCGTTTTCAATGATGAATGAAAGTCTTCCGCCGTATAGTGCATCACCAGAAACCGAATGCGCTGATCGGCGCCCTGCGCCTGATGCAAGGTTTCGAGCTGGTAAGCGCCACGATCGACGAGCGTGTCCTGCTGCGGATTTTGGCATCCCGCCAACAGCGCGGCGGCGATGATCCCTGGCCAAATTTTCACTTATCCTCCTGATTGACGTCCGTGAAAGATGTAACGCGACGCGATTGACCTGTATCCAATCATCACGCTCATCGAGAAATAATGACAGATAGCGCCGATGTGCAAGCGAGTGTTGCTCCCGGCTGGCGGCCTTTCCCGCCCATGATAGTCTCAAAGTATCATCTGCGCTGAAAGAGCGGAGTCGAACATGTTCACGCCACGCTATCTGTCCTGGTTGCTCTGTGCCGCCATGCTGCCGCTCAGCGGCTGCGATCGGCAAAAAGTCGCCGACGCGATGGGCGGGAGCGCCCCGCCCTCGGCCGCGCCCGTCACGAGTGCCAGCGCGCCGGCCTATACGCCACTGAGCGCCGATCAACTGTACCAGTTGGTCAGCCCGGTGGCGCTGTTCCCCGACAAGCTGCTGGCGCAGGTGTTGGCCGGCGCGGGCTATCCTGACCAAATCAGCGCCGCGGATGCCTGGCTGGCGCAAAACCGCGGATTGCAACCGGCGGCGCTCAGCTCAGCGGCCGACGCTCAGCCCTGGGATCCCAGCGTGCGCGGCCTGGTGCAATTCCCCGACGTGCTCGATCAAATGGCGAAAAACATCCCCTGGACCACCGCCCTGGGCAGCGCCTACCTGAACGATCCCACCGACGTGATGAACGCCATTCAGGTGATGCGTCAACGGGCGGCCAACCAAGGCACGCTGAAAAACACCCCGCAGCAGCGCATCGTCGTGGCGCCGACGACGCATTATGTCGAACAGCAGCCCTATCGCCAACGCGTGGTGGCGGCGCCGGGCGAGACCATCGTTATCGAACCCAGCCAGCCGGATACGGTTTACGTCCCGCATTACGATCCCTGGCAAGCCTACGGCACGCCGGTCCCGGCCTATCCGAGCTATCAGTATCAGCCCTCGGGCTACAGCGGCGGCGACATGCTGGCGGCCGGCGTGATCAGCTTCGGCGTCGGCATCGCGGTGGCTACCTTGCTTAACCAGCACGACAGCGGCTGGCACAGCTGGGATATGCGCTGGGACGATCGCCGCCAGCCGGTGGTCTACCGCAATGCGCCCTATGTCTCACACTCCACCACCGTGGTGAATCGCGTCACCAACATCAACCAATATAACAACGTGAACACTGTGAATCGCAGCAGCACCAGCACGGTGAACAACTACAATACCGCCGCCGCGCCGGCGCCCCGCGTCACTCAACCGACGCCCATCGGCGCGCCGCAACAGCCGCACGTCGCGCCTGCGGCCCACGCGCCGATGACGCTGCCGAACTTTGCGCATACCCAGCCGGTGGCGCCTCACGTACAGCAGCCGGTAGCCATACACCAGCCGGTAGCGGCCGTCCCGCACGTGCGACAGCCGGTCATCGCGCCTCATGCACAGCAGCCGATGAGCACGCCGACGTTCACGCATGCCGTTCCGACGGCACCTCACCCGCAGCAGCCGACAGCCGTACATTCAGCGCCGCTGCAGACGCATCCGATGCCGGCCGCTGCGCCGATGCATCCAGCCGTCGCGCGCCCGCAGGTTCTGCAGGCCCCGCACATCGCTCAGCCGGTGATCCGCGAACCGGCAGCGCCGCAGCATCCGGCAGCGATAAGCCCGATGCCGGCGCCGCAGCGCCATCAGACGTCCGTTCAGCCGATGCCGCATCGCCAGGAGCCGGTGCCCACGAAGCCGCAGGAACACCGCCCAATCGTCGAGCAGCACAAGGTGGGATAAATCAAGAGGATGTCGCCCCGGCGGAATGGCCGGGGCGAAAAGAAAGCATGGCGTTAGCGGCTCACTTTCACCGCGGTGCCGCTGACGGTCACCATCAGCATGCTGCCGTCTTTGCCAACGGTTTCATAATCGATATCAATGCCGACCACCGCGTTGGCGCCCAGCTCTTTCGCCTGGTCTTCCAGCTCTTCGAATGCGATCAGGCGCGCCTTGCGCAGCTCTTTCTCATAAGCGCCCGAGCGGCCGCCGACGATATCGCGCACGCCGGCGAAGAAATCACGAAAAATGTTGGCGCCGAGGATCGCTTCGCCGGTGACGACGCCGCAGTATTCGGTGATGGTAAACCCTTCCAGGGTCGGGGTAGTTGAAAGCTGCATCAGAACTCCTTGTTTGATTAATTCAACGTATCTATGACCAGAAGATTGGCATTATGTTCGCTTAATCAATGGCACGCAGTACGAATGCAAGGCCAAAAAACGCATTTATACTGTAAGCTATCGGTCTTCATGGTAGAGACTTTCACATAAGGTAATAAGATGAAAACAAAAACGATTGCGGCTGTTTTACCCTTAGCGCTGTTGCTGAGTGCCTGTACCACGGTGGAACCGGCATACAAGGATATCGGCACCCGCAGCGGCAGCTGTGTGGAAGGCGGCCCGGATACGGTCGCGCAAAAGTTCTATGACCTGCGCATCCAGCAAGGTTCCAGCCTGCCGGACAGCAACCGCCTGGCGCAGCTGCAGCCTTATCTGAGCAAAGTGCTGTATCAGGATCTGGTCAGCGCCGCTCAAAATCCGGGCAAGCATCAGATAACCGGCGATCTGTTCTCCGGCAACGCGCAAGGGCCAAGCAGCGCGTCCGTCGCCAGCGCCTCGACCATTCCCAACACCGATGCGAAGAACATCCCGCTGCGCGTTGACTTGAGCTACCAGAAAGACGCCAACAGTACCGTGAACTGGCAAGACGAAGTGCTGATGGTGCGCGAAGGCACCTGCTGGGTGGTTGATGATATTCGCTACCTGAATGTTCCAGCACACGCCACCAACGGCAGCGTGCGTCAGGTGCTGGAAAACCGATAACCCGCACTCCCCGGCCGACGCGGGCCCGCCGCGTCGGTCGTTCCCGTCTCCCCTTGCGCCGCTCAGATTTCGTCCGATAGAAAAAATTTCGCTACCGATCTCACAGCCTGCGCCACAAATCCCCTCCCTCGGCCTGAGTCGCGGTATCTTGTGCTAATCTTTTACTGTCCCGCCGCACACTCATAAATTTTAACGCACAAAGATTGCATAAGTATTCTGTGGAAGTTAACATTTGCGGCATCAATGTCTATTCAATTCTGGCGCATGAGTATTCAACTTAACGGTATTAATTGCTATTACGGCGCTCACCAGGCGCTGTTTGACATCACGCTGGAATGTCCAGCCGGGGAAACCCTGGTGCTGCTTGGCCCAAGCGGCGCCGGGAAAAGTTCATTGCTGCGGGTGCTTAACCTGCTGGAAATGCCGCGTTCGGGTCAGCTAAAGATCGCCGGCAACCAATTCGATTTCAAGCAGGCGCCGGGCGAAAAAGCCATTCGCGAACTGCGGCAAAATGTCGGCATGGTCTTCCAGCAATACAACCTGTGGCCTCACCTCACCGTGGTCCAGAACCTGATAGAAGCGCCTTGCCGCGTGCTGGGTTTGACCAAGGCTCAGGCGATGGAGCGCGCCGACAAGCTGCTCAAGCGTCTGCGCCTGACCGACTTCGCCGATCGCTTTCCGCTGCACCTTTCCGGCGGCCAGCAGCAGCGCGTAGCGATCGCTCGCGCCCTGATGATGGAGCCGCAGGTGCTGCTGTTCGATGAACCGACCGCAGCGCTGGATCCGGAAATCACCGCCCAGATCGTCAGCATCATTCGCGAACTGGCCGGCACCGGCATCACTCAGGTGATCGTCACCCACGAAGTGGAAGTGGCGCGCAAGACCGCCAGCCGCGTGGTGTACATGGAAAACGGCCATGTAGTGGAGCAAGGCGACAGCAGCCACTTCACGCAGCCGCGGACCACCGAGTTTGCCAACTACTTATCACACTAACAATTAAATTGCTGTAATTTGGGGAGTTTGCGATGAAAAAACTAATAATCGCCGCCGTTCTGGCCGGCATCAGCGTTTCCGCCTCCGCAGCCGAAACCATCCGTTTCGCTACCGAAGCCTCCTATCCTCCATTTGAATTTATTGACGCCGGCAACAAAATTCAGGGTTTTGATGTCGATCTGGCCAACGCGCTGTGCAAAGAGATGCAGGCCGAGTGCACCTTCACCAATCAGGCGTTCGACAGCCTGATCCCAAGCCTGAAGTTCAAGCGTTTCGATGCGGTCATGGCCGGTATGGACATTACGCCGGAGCGTGAAAAGCAGGTGCTGTTCACCAAGCCGTACTACGATAACTCGGCGCTGTTCATCGCGCAGAAAGGCAAAATCGCCGACGTGGCGGCGCTGAAAGGCAAGAAAGTCGGCGTGCAAAACGGCACCACTCACCAAAAATACCTGACCGACAAGCACCCGGAAATCACCACCGTGCCTTACGACAGCTACCAAAACGCCATTTTGGATCTGAAGAACGGCCGCGTTGATGCGGTGTTCGGCGATACCGCGGTGGTCAACGAGTGGCTGAAGCAGAATGACGCGCTGGCGACAGTGGGCGCCAAAGTAACGGATAAAGACTACTTCGGCACCGGCCTCGGCATCGCGGTACGCCAGAAAAATACCGATCTGCAGGGCAAGTTCAACGCCGCCCTGGACAAGATCAAGCAGGATGGGACCTATGAAACCATCTACAAAAAATGGTTCCAGCAGTAATACGCCCCGATGAATGAATTACAACCTTTAGCAAGCGCCGCCGGCATGACCGTCGGCCTTGCCGTTTGCGCCCTGATCCTCGGGCTGATTCTGGCGATGCTGTTCGCCGTATGGGAATCGTCCCGCTGGAAAGCCGTCAGCTGGCTCGGCACCGCCTGGGTGACCGTGCTGCGCGGCCTGCCGGAAATCCTGGTGGTGCTGTTTATCTATTTCGGCTCGTCGCAGCTGCTGCTGATGCTCTCCGACGGCTTTACCCTTAACCTCGGTCTGTTTCAGTTGCCGATTCAGCTGGCGATCGACAATTTCGAAGTCAGCCCGTTCCTGTGCGGGGTGATCGCCCTGGCCTTGCTCTATTCCGCCTACGCCTCGCAGACGCTGCGCGGCGCGCTCAAAGCGGTACCGCAGGGGCAGTGGGAATCCGGCCAGGCGCTGGGTCTCGGCAAAGCGGCGATCTTCTTTCGCCTGATCATGCCGCAGATGTGGCGCCATGCCCTGCCCGGCCTCGGCAATCAGTGGCTGGTGCTGCTGAAAGACACCGCGCTGGTGTCGCTGATCAGCGTGAACGATCTGATGTTGCAAACCAAAAGCATCGCCACCCGCACCCAGGAACCCTTTACCTGGTACGTGATCGCGGCGGCCATCTATCTGCTGGTGACGCTGTTCAGCCAATACGTCATCAAGCGCATTGAGCTGCGCGCCACGCGGTTTGAACGGGGGCCGGTCTGATGATTGAATATTTACCGGAAATCCTCAAAGGGCTGCATACCAGCCTGACGCTAACCGTCGCCGCGTTGCTGGTCGCGCTGCTGCTGTCGCTGCTGCTGACGGTAATCCTGACGCTGAAAACGCCGATCCTGACGCCGCTGGTCAAGATCTACGTGACGCTGTTCACCGGCACGCCGCTGCTGGTGCAGATCTTCCTGATCTACTACGGCCCCGGTCAGTTTCCGGCGATCCGCGACTACCCTTGGCTGTGGAACCTGCTGTCGCAGCCCTGGCTGTGCGCGATGATTGCGCTGGCGCTGAACAGCGCGGCCTATACCACGCAGCTGTTCTACGGCGCGGTGCGCGCCATCCCCGCCGGACAATGGCAGTCGTGCGAAGCGCTGGGCATGTCGCGCCGGCAGACGCTGCGCATTCTGCTGCCGTTCGCCTTCAAGCGCGCGCTGTCATCTTACTCCAACGAAGTGGTGCTGGTGTTCAAAAGCACGTCGCTGGCCTACACCATCACGCTGATGGAAGTGATGGGCTATAGCCAGCTGATGTACGGCCGTACCTACGACGTGATGGTGTTCGGCGCCGCAGGTCTGGTGTATCTGTGCGTCAACGGCCTGCTGACGCTGCTGATGCGGCTGGTGGAGCGCCGCGCGTTGGCGTTTGAGCGCCGCAACTGAAGCCATCCCCTCTCCAGCCCCGCCATTGCGCGGGGCTTTTTTTATCCCCACTGCAATATTTAATCATTTATATTGCATTTTAATTCACTCAATGGCAGGGTTATCAGCAGGTGTCCTCGCAAAAACCTCTGGCGATTACCAGTAAAAACAAACGATAGCGAAATAATCACTTTCAGGATCCAGACAGGAGCTCTACGCATGAAAAAACTGCTGCTTGCCGCGACGATGTTGGCCGGAATGACCTTTAACGCCACCGCGGCCGAGACTATCCGCTTCGCCGCCTCCGCCACCTATCCGCCGTTCGAATCGCTGGACGCCAACAACCAGATCGTCGGCTTCGATATCGACTTGGCCAACGCGTTGTGCAAACAGATGCAGGCGCAGTGCACTTTCACCAACCAGGCGTTCGACAGCCTGATCGCCGCGCTGAAATTCAAAAAATACGATGCGGTGATTTCCGGTATGGACATCACGCCGGAGCGCAGCAAACAGGTCGCCTTCACCCAACCTTACTATGCCAACTCGGCGATTGTGATCGCGCAAAAAGGCAAGTTCAGCTCGCTGGCGGATCTGAAAGGCAAAAAGCTCGGCATGGAAAACGGCACCACCCACCAGAAATACATGCAGGACAAGCACCCGGAGATTAACACCGTCTCTTACGACAGCTACCAGAACGCTATTCTGGAGCTGAAAAACGGCCGTATCGACGGCGTCTTCGGCGATACCGCCGTAGTGAACGAGTGGCTCAAAACCAACCCGCAGCTGGCGCCGGTCGGCGAACATATCACCGATGCGCAATACTTCGGCACCGGCCTCGGCATCGCGGTGCGTCCGGACAATCAGGCGCTGCTGGCCAAGCTGAACGCCGCGCTGGACGCCATCAAGGCCGACGGCACCTACAAGGCCATCAACGACAAATGGTTCCCGCAGTAAGTCCGCATGTGGAGTCGCCCTCCTTCGGCGGCTCCATCGGATTGCTACCGCATCCGGTTAGTGCTAAATTTGATACTGAATTTAGCATCAAGGATAACATCATGACGGTTCAACCCATCCTCGCCGACTCCGCAGTCAGCATCAGCGATTTTAAAAAATCGCCCAACGCCGCCCTTAAAGAGGCACAAGGGCAACCGGTCGCCGTCCTGACCAACGGTAAGATTTCGGGATATTACGTCTCTCCGGAAACCTGGGAGGCGATCGCGGAATACCTGGAAGATATCGAACTCGCTGAAATCGTTCGTTCACGGATGAACGGCAAACGCATTAAGGTCAATTTGGATGACTTATAAGCTTGAATTCGAAGAACATGCGCTGAAGGAATTTAAAAAACTGTCCCCGGTGATCCGGGAACAGTTCAAAAAAAAGCTGGCATCGGTGCTGGTTAATCCCCACGTCCCCACCAACAAACTCGCCGGTTTGCCCGATTGCTACAAAATCAAACTCAGAGCCTCAGGCTTTCGTTTGGTATATCGCGTCATGGAAACGGAGATCGTGGTTCTGGTCCTGTCTGTGGGCAAACGCGAACGTTCAGCGGCTTACACCGCTGCCAAAAAGCGCCTTTAACGCCGCACCAACAGCGTCAACACTTCGTAGTGCGCGGTATGCGGGAACATGTCGAACAGCTGCACCCGTTCGATGCGGTACCCCGGCAACATCTCGATATCTTTCGCCATGCTCTCGGCGTTGCAGCTGGAATACAGAATGTAATCCGGCGCCATCCGGCTCAAATAATCGCACAGCGCCTGGCCGATGCCGCGCCGCGGCGGGTTGACCAACACCAGCTGCGGCACCTGCCCTTCGGCGGTGGCGAAGCGGGTGGAATCGAGCGCCTGAAAATCGACCTGCAGCAACCCCAATCGCTGCGCCGACTGGCGCGCGCAGGCGATCGCTTCCGCGCTGATTTCAATGCCGGTCAGGCGAGTTTGCGGCTGCGCGCAGTGCAGACCGAAACCGCCGACGCCGCAAAACAGATCCCACATGCTGTCGATACCCAGCGCGCGCACCCAGTCGCGGGCGGTGGCATACAGATCGGCGGCCACCTGCGGGTTGGTTTGGAAGAAGCTTTGCGGGCGGATGAACAGCGGCACCTGATTGAACTGTTCCTCCAGCGCCTGCTGATCGGTCAGCGCGATCTCGCGCTCCCCTTCCATGATCGCCATATGCACCGGCTGAATATTGGCGGAGATCACCTTGAGCTGCGGCAGCTGCTGCTGCAGCCACGGCAGCGCGGCGCGCAGCTGCGCCAGCTTGGTTTCCGAGCGCAGCACGAAGCGCAGCATCACGCCGCCGTCGAGCGTGCTTTCGGTCAGCAGCAGGTATTTCAGCTCGCCGCGTTTGCGCGCCACGTTATACGGCGTCAGGCCGGCGCGGGCGATGAAGCTTTTCAGCACCGCAAACATCGGCGCAAAGCCGGCGGGATACAGCGGGCAGTCGCTCAGATCGACCGGCGTGCCGTCGCGGTGCAGCATGCCGAGCAGCGGTCGCTCCACGCTGCCGCTGACCACCATCTTGGCTTTATTGCGAAATGCGCTCAGTTCCCCCGCCGCCGGCTGCAGCCACTGCGCGACATCGCGCCCGGCCAGCAGCGATTGCAGGTGATGCTGTTTGTCGGCCAGCTGCTGCGGATAGGGCTTTTCCAGCCACTGACAGGAACGGCAGGTGCCCGCCGTATACAAAGCGCAATGCATGAAGATACCGTGAAGTTCAGGATGACGAATTAAGGGCGCAGAGTTTACCACTCCGCGCGCCTAAAATCTCACTTGCGCGCGGTGAAGAAGCGGCGGCTGGCGGTGGGGACGAACAGCAGCGCCAGGATCACCGCGTCGGGGATCTTTTGCAGTATCAGAACGTGCAGGATTTGGCCGCTGGTTTCCCCTTCCACGGTGAACACCTCGGGGAAGACGCTGCCGATGGTGGCCAGCAGCAGGTAAAGCACCACGATGCACTGACAGGCCACGTAGCCCCAGCGCCCCCAGTTGCGGCCGCGCATCACCGCAAAACCGCAGCTGATTTGCAGGCACAGCAGCATCAGCCCGGCCAGAAAGATAAAGGTGGAATCCCACGCCTGCGCGCTGGTGCTGACAAACTCCTTCGCGCCGTCGACGCCCAGCTCGCCCAGCAGCAGCACCACGCTGATACACTTGATCGCCACCATGGCAGTGCCCGCCACCATCACCGGCACCGGCGCATCCGAAGTCGATCTTATTCCCTGCCCGCTTTTCAGCATGTCTGACATATCCGTGTTCCGCTACGACGCGCCACTGCCCCTACGCCTTTCACATTGCCGCGTTGTTGGCGGCAGTGTGAAATTCATTGGAGCCATTCAAATGGCGCATGTAAAGTCAGGTAGTTAGTTGCAATACTTATTGATTGCAAAAATAGCAGGTTTGTTACGATTCAGCTACGGGCCGCCCGCTGCAATTCACGCGATCGTTGTTTTTCCGAGCGCGCCATAAACCACCAGGCGATCAGGCCGAGAATGCCCACCACCAGCAGGATCAGGCTGGCCAGCGCGTTAATTTCCGGATTCACCCCCATGCGCACGCTGGAGAACACCAGCATCGGCAACGTGGTGGCGCCTGGGCCGGAGACGAAACTGGCGATCACCAGATCGTCCAGCGACAGGGTAAACGCCAGCATCCAGCCGGAGATCAGCGCCGGCGCAATCATCGGCAAGGTGATGACGAAAAACACCTTCAGCGGCGGCGCCCCCAGGTCCATCGCCGCCTCTTCAATTGAGCGATCCACCTCGCGCAGGCGCGAACTGATCACCACCGCCACATAAGCGGTACAGAAGGTGACATGCGCCAGCCAAATGGTGAACATGCCGCGTTCCGACGGCCAACCGAAGGCGTGCCCCATCGCCACGAACAGCAGCAGCAACGACAGGCCGGTGATCACGTCCGGCATCACCAGCGGCGCGGTCAGCATAAACGCGAAGCCGGTCGAGCCGCGAAAACGGCCGAAACGCACCATCACCACCGCGGCGATGGCGCCCAGCACCACCGCGGCGGTGGCGGCGGCGGCGGCGATGGTCAGGCTGAGCCCCACCGCGCTAATCATCGCCGAATCGTGGAACAGTTCGCTATACCAGCGCGTGGACCAGCCGGCCCACACCGTCACCAGCTTGGAGCTGTTGAAGGAGTAAATCACCAGCATCAGCATCGGCGCATACAGGAAGGTAAAGCCGACAGTCAGGATGGCGATGCGCCACGGTGAACGCACTACCGGCAAGTTGTTCATGCCTGGCCTCCCATTTCCTTGTTCTGGTGCTTGTGGAACCACAATATTGGCACGATCAGCAACAGCAGCATGATGGTGGCGACCGCCGAGGCCACCGGCCAGTCGCGGTTATTGAAGAACTCCTGCCACAGCACGCGGCCGATCATGATGCTGTCCGGCCCGCCGAGCAGCTCCGGGATCACGAACTCCCCCACCGCCGGAATGAACACCAGCATCGAGCCGGCGATGATGCCGCCGCGCGTCAGCGGCACGATCACGCTGAAAAAGGTTTTCAGCGGCCGGGCGCCCAGATCCAGCGACGCCTCCACCAGCGAGTAATCCAGCCGGATCAGCGCCGTGTAGATCGGCAACACCATAAACGGCAGGTAGGAATAGACGATGCCGATATACACCGCCAGGTTGGTATGCAGGATCACCAGCGGCTGGTCGATCACCCCTAACCACATCAGAAAGTTGTTCAGCGTGCCGTTGTTTTTCAGAATGCCCATCCAGGCATAGACGCGGATCAGGAACGAGGTCCAGGAAGGCAGGATCACCAGCAACAGCAGGATGTTGCGGGTCGACGCCTTGCTGTGGGCCACCGCCCAGGCCAGCGGATAGCCGATGATCAGGCAACACAGCGTCGAAATCGCCGCCACGCGCAGCGACTGCAGATAGGCGTCGATATACAGCGGATCGTCGGTCAGCTGCAGGTAGTTGGCGAAGTTGAGCGCGATGTTCAGTTTGCCGTCCACCCAGCTCATCAGCTCGGTGTAGGGCGGCACCGCCATCGCCAACTCCGCCAGGCTGATCTTGAACACGATCAGGAAAGGCAGCATAAACAGCAGCGTCAGCCATAAATACGGCAGCGCGATCACCAGCTTGCGGCCATGGGCCATCAGCAGGCGATGGAACAGCGCCCTGAGGGCGCCGGGCGCTTTGGCCGGCGGTTCCGGCGCGCGTTCAGAAAGCAGGGTCATACGGGTTACTCCTCACCGGCTCCACTACACCGTCAACACGACGCAGCTGTCGGTTTCCCAACATAGACGCACTTCATCGCCCCAGGTGGGCATCCCCTTGCGGAAACGATGGCCGTTTTGCAGCTGGGCGCTGATGATCTGCCCGCTATGCAGCTTCACGTGGTAGATGGACAGATCGCCCAGATAGGAAATGTGCGCCACTTCCCCCACCGCGAAGTTGCAGCCGTCTTCCGGCACTTGTTCGCACAGCAGGATCTTTTCCGGCCGCAGCGCGACCTGGATCGGCACGCCGTCCACCACCGAGGCGTCCGGATCCACTTTGATCGCATGGCGCAACCCCGGGCTTTGCAGGATCAGCGCATCGTCGTGGCGCTCTTGCAGCACGCAGTCGAAGACGTTGACCGAACCGATAAATTCGGCGCTGAAGCGGCTGTTCGGATGCTCGTAGATCTCTTCCGGCTCGCCGATCTGTACGAACTTGCCGCGGTTCATGATGGCGATGCGCCCCGCCATGGTCATCGCTTCTTCCTGATCGTGCGTCACCATCACGCAGGTCACGCCGACGCGCTCGAGAATGTCGGTCACTTCCAGCTGCATGCGGTCGCGCAACTTCTTGTCCAGCGCGCCCATGGGTTCATCCAGCAGCAGCAGCTTCGGCCGCTTGGCCAGGCTGCGCGCCAGCGCCACCCGCTGCCGTTGGCCGCCGGAAAGCTGGTGCGGTTTGCGCTTGGCATACTCCTGCATGTGCACCAGCGCCAGCATTTCCGCCACCCGTTCGGCGATCTCCGCCCGCGGCATTTTGTCCTGCTTAAGGCCAAACGCGATATTCTGCTCCACGGTCATGTGCGGGAACAGCGCGTACGACTGAAACATCATATTGATCGGCCGCTGGTACGGCGGCACATGCGACATATCCTGCCCGTCGAGCACGATCTGCCCTTCCGTCGGCTGTTCAAAACCGGCCAGCATGCGCAGCAAGGTGGACTTGCCGCAGCCGGACGGGCCAAGCAGCGCAAAGATCTCACCCTTATAGATGGTGAGGCTGACGTCTTCGACCGCATTCTGCCCGTCGAAGGTTTTGGTGAGGTTACGGATTTCCAGCAGAGGGGTGAAAACCTTCTGCGACTTGGCTTGAGGACGAGGAATAGCGTCGTTCAATCGGGGTGCTCTCCGGCGTAAAGCGGCACAAAACCACGGCGAGCGCCGTGGCCCAAAACGGCAATGCAGGCGGGGAACACCCGCCTGCCGGTTTACCGACGATGGGGGGCTCCCCCATCATCACTTCCCGCTTTTAACTTTAGTCCATGCGCGGGTAATGACACGGTCCAGCTTCGGCGACTGCACGTTGAGCGTGAACAGCTTGGCGCGCAAATCGGCCGGCGGATAGACGTTCGGGTTATCGCGCACTTCGGCGTTCACCAGCGGCGTGGAGTCTTTCACCGCATTGGCGTAGTAAATGTGGTTACTGATGTCCGCCATCACGTCCGGCTTCAGCAGGAAGTTCAGGAACTGGTAGGCGGCGTCCTTGCTTTTGGCGTCCGCCGGCATGGCGAACATGTCAAAGTAGGTCAGCGCCCCCTCTTTCGGGATCGCATAGGCCACATTCACGCCGTTCTTCGCCTCTTTGGCGCGGTTGGCCGCCTGCATCACGTCGCCGGACCAGCCGATCGCCACGCAGATGTCACCGTTCGCCAGATCGTTGATGTACTGAGAAGAGTGGAAATAGCGGATGTTCGGCCGCAGCTTCAGCAGCAGATCGTTGGCCGCGCCGGTGTAGTCCGCCGCGTTGGTGCTGTTGGGATCTTTGCCCAGATAATGCAGCACGGTGGCGTAGACCTCGCTCGGCGCATCGAGGAAGGAGACGCCGCAGCTCTTGAGCTTCTCCAGGTTTTCCGGCTTGAAGATCAGATCCCAGCTGTTGACCGGCGCGTCTTTGCCCAACGCCGCTTTCACCTTGTCGACGTTATAGCCGATGCCGGTGGTCACCATCATGTAAGGGATGCCGTATTTGTTGTCTTTGTCGTTATGCGCCACCAGCTTCAGCATCTCGGGATCGAGATTTTTGTAGTTGGGGATCTTGCTCTTGTCGAGCGGCTCGAAAATGCCGGCCTGCGACTGACGCTCGAGGAAGTTGGATGAAGGGACCACCAAATCGTAACCGGTGCTGCCCGCCATCAGTTTGCCTTCCAACACTTCGTTGGAGTCAAAGACGTCGTACACCACTTTGATACCGGTTTCTTTCTGGAATTTGGCCAGGGTATCCGGCGCGATATAGTCGGACCAGTTATACACGTGCAGCGTTTTCTCTTCGGCTGACGCCGTGACGGACGCAGCCATCAACAGACCGGCAACCACACCCGATAACCACTTTTTACGTTGGGTGACCATCCGTAACTTCCTCCAAAACAGGGTAAATCATAGAATTGAACTTGTATCTGCAGCGATACAAAACCTTTCCTGATTGAGCGCAATCGTTGCAACCGCGAAATGAATGGCTATGCATATGATTGCATGCGCCTTTTTGCACTGCCCTGCTCGCGTGGTTACAAGGGAAATCGCAAGCCCTTTGCAGAATCAGCAGCATAGCCGCTGCCATCGCAACCCGCCAGCCCCCAGGGTAAAAAACGCCATTTATCGATTTTTTATGCAATTTTTCTCTATGTGATACGGCATTAATGGCGTAAAAGCCGAGAAAGATCGGGCGGCAGAGGCCTAAGTGCAGAATATTTAATTGCGAAGGGGAGTCACGGCAGCATGCCGCCGGAGCGACGGCATGCTTAAGGTACAGCGAGGATCAGTGCAGCATCGGCTGACGCACGGCGCCAGTGGGGATCTCTTCTTCATCCCCCATAAACAGCAGATCGTTCGCCCGCGCCTCGAGGATCACCATCGAGACCTGCTCTTCGCCCTGCTGCATGAAGTGGGTGAACTGCTCGTAGGTGATGCCGACCGCCACGCTCAGCGACTGGCAGACGATCAGCTTCGGCAGGTTGTCGTCCTGAATGTCGACAAAGGCCTTGATGGTCAGCGAGCTGGCGTTGATCTGGCTCAGGTCCGCCACCAGCGGGATCAGCGCGGTCGGCTTCACCTCGGCCAGCGCGGAGAACAGAATGACGTTGTCCACCAGATCTATCTTGGCGTCGAACACGCCGTCGAAGTTCTGCATGTGCGGCAGGTGCAGCGCCTGGCAGGAATCGCACTCAAAGAAAGAAATGCCCGACTGATCCAGCCAGCGCCGCAACAGCGCCAAATCGGGGACAATGAGTGAATCCATAATAACCAGCCTCACAATATTCAAAACGCGAAAAGGCGCATAGCTTACGGAATATTCACCCGATACGCCACGATCAATGCGGCTTAATTCACTAATTAAGATATTGCTCGGCGGGAAAAGCGCAACGCGCGTACCGTCAGCCGCCCGATTTCAGGCGGAACCCCGGCCGGCCGCGCTGCTCGATGTATTCGATCATCATGCCGGCAATGTCCAGCCCGGTAGTGGTTTCCACCCCTTCCAGCCCCGGTGAGGCGTTGACCTCCATCACCAGCGGGCCGCGCTCGGCGCGCAGGATATCCACCCCGGCGACGTCCAGCCCCAGCGTGTTCGCCGCTTTGACCGCAATCGCCCGCTCCCTGGCGGTGATGGTCACTTTGCGGGCGCTGCCGCCACGGTGCAGGTTGGAACGAAACTCGCCGGGCTTCGCCTGCCGCTCGATGGCGGCCACCACCCGGCCGCCCACCACCAGGCAGCGCACGTCGTGGCCCAGCGCTTCGCGCACGTACTCCTGCACCAGAATATGGGCGTTCAGGCCGCGAAAGGCGTCGATCACGCTTTCCGCCGCCTGGCGAGTTTCCGCCAGCACCACCCCGATGCCCTGCGTGCCTTCCACCAGCTTGACCACCAGCGGCGCGCCGCCGACCAGTTCGATAAGATCGCCGGTATCGTCCGGTGAATGGGCGAAACCGGTGATCGGCAGATCGATACCCTGCCGGGCCAACAGTTGCAGCGAACGCAGCTTGTCGCGGGCGCGGGTAATGGCCACGGATTCGTTGAGCGGGTAGCTGCCGAGCAGCTCGAATTGGCGCAGCACCGCGGTGCCGTAAAAGGTGATGGCGGAACCGATGCGCGGGATCACCGCGTCATAACGCTCCAACTGACGGCCGCGATAGTGAATGGTCGGCGCCGCCGGGTTGATGTTCATATAACAGGAAAGCGGATCGATGATATCGATGCTGTGCCCGCGCTCTTCCGCCGCTTCACGCAGCCGTTTGCACGAATAGAGCGATCCGTCGCGAGAAAGAATGGCAATTTTCACTCGTCACCCCAAAAAGGCCAACGCCTGCCCCGCAGGCGGGTTAGCGGCCGCGGCGCTCAGGCGCGCGGATCGCTGTCCTGATGATTTTTCGATGCGTCCGCATCTTGCGGCTTGCGGCGATCGTTTTCCGGCGGCAGGCCGCCGCGCATCAGCGGCCCGAACCCCTGCACCACGCGCCATACCAGAAACGCCGCCGCCGGCACCATCAGCGCCACGCCGAGGAAAATCATGCCGACCGCCGCCTGTTGCGACGCCAGCCAGCCCGGCAGCTGCAGGTGGCCGTGAATACTGAGGTAGGCCAATACCAGCATCACGATGCCCAGCCCTTCCAACACCAGCACCGGGCGCGGTAAGTCACCGAATGAACGCATATTTTTCTTCTCCAGAAGGTCTGCCCCCAGTGTAGTGAATTCCCGTCGACGGCGACAGCCCCGGCAGACTAATTGGTTACATGAATCAGATTAACAGGTAATTCCTGCTTTTTTTTCACCGCCTCAACGGGCATAGTAGGCGCCATCTGACGCAGGTAATGACTTTTTCGGTGACGGGATGTCGTTGCGGTAGCGAACAATTTTTTGAAAATCCAATTAAGGAGCGTTGCATGTTTGCAGTAATCTTCGGGCGTCCTGGCTGTCCTTATTGTGTCCGCGCTAAAGAACTGGCGGAAAAACTGACTGAAGAACGCGACGATTTCAACTTCCGTTACGTTGACATCCACGCGGAAGGCATCACCAAGGCCGATCTGGAAAAAACCGTCGGTAAACCGGTTGAAACCGTGCCGCAGATCTTCCTGGACGAGAAGCACATCGGCGGTTGCACCGATTTCGAAGCTTACGCTAAAGAACACCTGAACCTGTTCCAGTAAGTTTTTGAACGACAAAAAAGGCGCTTAACGCGCCTTTTTTTATTGCCGCTGCCGCCGATGCAGCTGCTGGAGCGTGTGCAACAGACCGAGGGCGAACAGCATCAGCATCGCGCCGAACACGCACCAGAACACCGCGCTGGTGGCGTAAGCCAGCTCCTGCCAGAACGAATAGGACGGCGTCAGCCAGAAGTGACGGATCAGCAGGCAGAGCGGCAAGGCATAAAGCGCCCCCAGCAGCGGACACAGCAGCCGCTTGCGGCTCGACAGATAGCTGGCGATCGCGCCGGGGATCACAAACAGCAGCAGGCCGGTTTCCCCGTGGTGCTCATGATCCGTGCTGCCGAACAGGCCGGTTTGCTGGCCGAGAAACACCAGGTTGAACAACAGAAAACAGCTGAGAATGCCCAGCCAATATCGATAACTCGTCATGCGAATTCTCCCCCGCCCAATTACCGCATCAATAGAAATCAGCCCGGCCACCCGTGAGGTGACGCTGAACCGAATTTTTTCCTTGGTCAAAAGAGAGTTAAATGCGCACGGCGGCGCAGGAAATCAGCTTTCTGTGCTGGCTGTCATCGGTCATAGCGTCTAGAATGAACGCCGCCGAACGATGGTTCGCTTCGCTTTCTGCTGGTGGTGATTTATGACGTCGTTTTAAGGCTGAATTTATCTCTTATAGTTATCTATATCAAGCACTTACTGGTAAACAATAAGTTATCCTCCGTGAACATAAACGTCGCTAGTTTGTTAAACGGTAACTACATTCTGTTACTGTTCGTGGTACTCGCGCTGGGGCTGTGCCTCGGTAAACTCCGTCTGGGCTCCGTCCAACTCGGTAATTCCATTGGCGTTTTAGTGGTTTCCCTGTTGCTCGGCCAGCAACACTTCGCCATTAACACCGAGGCGCTGAATCTCGGCTTCATGCTGTTTATTTTCTGCGTCGGGGTGGAAGCCGGGCCTAACTTTTTCTCGATTTTCTTCCGCGACGGCAAAAATTACCTGATGCTGGCGCTGGTGATGGTCGGTTCGGCGATGGTGATCGCCATCGGTCTCGGCAAGCTGTTCCACTGGGACATCGGCCTGACCGCCGGCATGCTGGCCGGCTCGATGACCTCCACGCCGGTGCTGGTGGGGGCCGGCGATACGCTGCGCAACACCATCGTCAACGGCCCGGCGCTGCTGGCGGCGCAGGATCATCTGAGCCTCGGCTATGCCCTCACCTACCTGATCGGTCTGGTCAGCCTGATTTTTGGCGCGCGCTACCTGCCGAAGCTGCAGCACCAGGATCTGTCCACCTCCGCCCAGCAAATCGCTCGTGAACGCGGCCTGGACACCGACAGCCAGCGCAAGGTCTACCTGCCGGTGATCCGCGCCTACCGCGTCGGCCCCGAGCTGGTGGCCTGGGCCGACGGCAAGAACCTGCGCGAGCTGGGCATCTACCGCCAGACCGGCTGCTACATCGAACGCATCCGCCGCAACGGCATTCTGGCCAACCCGGACGGTGACGCGGTGCTGCAGGTGGGCGATGAGATTTCGCTGGTCGGCTACCCGGACGCCCACGCGCGGCTGGATCCGAGCTTCCGCAACGGTAAGGAAGTGTTCGATCGCGATCTGCTCGACATGCGCATCGTGACCGAAGAGATCGTGGTGAAGAACAGCAACGCGGTGAACAAACGCCTGAGCCAGCTGAAGCTGACCGACCACGGCTGCTTCCTCAACCGCGTGATCCGCAGCCAGATCGAAATGCCGATCGACGACAGCATCGTGCTCAACAAAGGCGACGTGCTGCAGGTGAGCGGCGACGCGCGCCGGGTGAAGAGCGTGGCGGAGAAAATTGGCTTTATCTCGATTCACAGCCAGGTGACCGATCTGCTGGCGTTCTGCGCCTTCTTCATCATCGGCCTTTTGATCGGCCAGATCACCATACAGTTCAGCAACTTCTCGTTCGGCATCGGCAACGCCGCCGGCCTGCTGATGTCCGGCATTATGCTCGGCTTCCTGCGCGCCAACCACCCGACCTTCGGCTACATTCCGCAGGGGGCGCTGAACATGGTGAAAGAGTTCGGCCTGATGGTGTTTATGGCGGGCGTAGGCCTGAGCGCCGGCGCCGGCATCGGCCACAGCCTGGGCGCGGTCGGCGGCCAGATGCTGATCGCCGGGCTGATCGTCAGTCTGGTGCCGGTGATTATCTGCTTCCTGTTCGGTGCCTACGTGCTGCGCATGAACCGCGCCCTGCTGTTCGGCGCGATTATGGGCGCCCGCACCTGCGCACCGGCGATGGAGATCATCAGCGATACCGCGCGCAGCAACATCCCGGCGCTGGGTTACGCCGGCACCTACGCCATCGCTAACGTGCTGTTAACGCTGGCGGGTTCACTCATCGTGGTGCTATGGCCGGGCATACTCGGCTGATCGATTAGCGGGAGAGATGGATCGGCGATAAAAATATTTTGATTTTTTTGTCGCCGGCCAGAACTTTCGTTGGGGGCCGCAGTCTGAATTAGTGCCACTGCTTTTCTTTGATGTCCCCATTTTGTGGAGCCCGATAATCCCGCCTTTTAGGTTCAAGATTATCGGGTTTTTTGTTGCCTGAAGCAGCCCGCAACACCCGCTGTCGCGGCCTCGTCGTCAGGCATAAAGCATCCTATCTCTGAGCGTCGCTTACGCCAGCATCCCTATCAATGTGCAGGTTTCAACATAGAAACGCTGCTTGTGGGTCCTCCACTGTTCAAAGAGATGGCGTCACAAACGGGACTTAACAACAGCACTCTCGTCGCCACTGGCCATAACGGTACCGTCGGTCACTAATTGGATTGATCTTAGCATCCCGCCACTTCGGGTTTGCTTATTGACTGACAGGAGCCGGCGGCCATTTCCCACCACGCTTAATTAGCTCGTCTTTGATGCGCTCAAGAGACGCTTTCGCCTCGCTGCCATCCTGACTTCTATTAATCAGCCGTTGCAGTTGATTGCCCATCGTCCAACCCGAGTTGCCTCTTATATCGCTATCGGCGCCTTTTTCTAATAGAAGAATGACGTGGTCATAGGAGTGATAATCTAAAGCATCGATGAGCAGCGTATCACCCAGTGAATTTCTTATATTTATATCAGCGCCATAATCCAACATGACCTCTAATGTCTCTGTGTTTTTTGCAAAGATGCTATTGAATATAATGGGTTGATTATGAACCTTATCCTTAGCATTTGGAGAGAGTCCGCCCTCTAACATAGCCTGTATCCAGATGCCTTTATCCGCTTTCATAACAAATTCAGCGGGACTACCCGGCGTGTTAGGTTGAGGCTGTAAAGGGTCTGCTCCGGCTTTTACCAAGTCAGTGATAATTTTCAGCCTTTCAGGTGTGGTTTTGTCATAGATGGCATTGTTTATTGCCCAAAACAATAAGGTCATTTCTTCCTTAGCTGGACGATTTAAGATCTCTTTGTTTACTGATGACAACAGTTTATCCAACTGCGGCCTGTCACCATCATAAATGGCTTTGGCAATGTCCAATTGCTGACCGTCAAAATAATCCTGTGGTTGTAAATCCATACCTTGTTTGCACCCCTGCATGATGAGCGTAGACACTAGCATCGTGATAATGAGTATGATTTTTTTCATATTCGACCCTTGATTGTGGCAATGTCATCGTCTTTCTCATTTTCAATGCATTGTATCGCCTGGTCTATACCGTGCTTATCCAGCAGTGAACCTGTTCCACCGGGAAGCGTATGCTTTACTCCCACGGCGTCAGGCGCCAACATGGACAACCGTTCTTTCGCCATCACCGCAGGCGGATAAAATTTGAGGTCTTTGGCATCCTCCCATAAATCAACCTCCTGCAGCTTGGTCAACAGCTCTCCTTTTACGCGATACGCCTGAATATTATCGGCGCTGCCTATTATAGAGCCGCCGTATTTTTCGACGGTTCCCGCATTCAGGCCTGCTGCATTAAACGTCCAAGCAGGTTTGCCGCTGGCCATAGAGGCCGCGGACGCCATACCTCCTCCTAATGAATGACCTGCAACGTCGATATTGGATACTTTTGAAATTTTATCGCCAATACCAACCGCTTTTTTGTAGTATTCAGAATTAAGTCCTATTCCTTGAGCACCGTTGTTTTTCCAGTCACTGAGATTTTTAACGCCTGACAAGTCCCCCCTTAATAAGGCTTTTTGGGCTGCGTGGCTTATCCCCTCCGGGAATTCTGGTGCGCGCGATCCGCGGAACACCACCGTCGGGTTCATCGCCTTACCAAAGACACTCTCGTCTGGCTGATAAACTCGGGCTAAAAAATCGGGATTCATTGGTTTGTCATAAAGCATGTTACTGCTCAAACCTAGCCGACCCAGCGCCCCATCATTGTTACTGATATCCTTCCAGCCTTCAGGGATGTCTATCGTGTCCTTGAGCGGGTTAGTGGTCTTATAGACATTCTCAGCCAACTTCGCCTTTTCGACCGCGACGTTGTTCTCCGCCAGGCGCTGTGCCGCCAGGCGCGCATCCGGGTAAATGCTGCGGTTGCCTCGCCCTATCAGGTACTGGCGTTCTTGCCAGCGTTCTGCCTTGGTCAGTGGACGGATGGCCTGCACCGTGGCGGCAACGGTTGCCACTGCGGTCGCGATGGCTTGTTGCAGAGGGGGATTCCGGGTCGTATTCTGCCTCGCCGGCAGCACCGTCGGTTTTGCCCGGTGGCCATAGCGGCTGACCATTTCTTCATAACGGGCGATCACGCGCCCGGTAGGATAAAAGGCGGGAAGAGAGCTGCCTGGGTAGCGCTGTAATCGGCCTTCCGCGTCGACGTAAAAGGCATATTTCGTCGGCGTCCAGGTGCCCATTCCCTGATCAATCGCCAGCAAGCCGCCCCGGTTGATCTCATCGAGTACGCTGCGCTTCATAGCCACGTCCTCACGATAACCGGTGACGCCAATCCCGGATTGAGTATTGCGGGTAATAGGATACCGGCTGCTTATCGATATGCCGGCCGCGCCGCCGAACAAATAATGCCGTTCCAGCTCATGCCGCGCTGCTGTCGGGTTAAGTATCCTGGAAAAGCTTTCCGGCGCCGTGTGTTCAGAGGAGAAATGAATCAGTTTCATACGGTGCCTGCCCACTCGCAGGGTTCCGTGGTCGGCACAGGCGCACCATCATCAAGCAACTCTCCAGGTGTGCGGCTGTTACGGGGCTCGTCGAGCGTTAGCGAACGATAACGCATTGGATATCCTTATCTTCTGTGTCATTCCATTAATAGGGCATGCGCAAAATTATCACACTTCAGTAAAGATTTCTTTGCTCTATTTCTATACGCGCGCATCCTCTTCCATCCATGCAGCTGCGTGCTTCCTGTGCACTTGTGAAGAGGTATTGGCTTGCGTATTTCGTTGCCATGTCGCGCCTAAAAGCCACGTCCGAAAGCAATCAGTCGAGTGTCAAAGATGCGGGAATGATCAGGAGACAGGAAGGAGAAAGGCTCCGCCAACCGGGAATGGCCAGCGGAGCGGCGTCAGGCGGCGGTTATTTCTGCTCAGCCTGGCTTACGGTATCTTCGGCTTTCCAGATGCGGTATTTCACTTCCGCGTCTTTCGGCGCATACACCACGATCGGCAGGCGGCTGTTGTAGCGCTGCATCGCGGCGTCGCCCAGGTTAGCGGCGATGAATTTCTTGGTCTTGGTATTGTCCGGGCAGGCCATCATGGTCGAGGCCGGTTCAGACAGCTTCTCCAGCACCAGGTAATCGTAACCCCAGCCGGACAGGGTTTTGGTCTCCAGCGTGCCGCCAATCATATGGCGGTTGCAGTCCACTTCCAGCGTCTTGCCGATCAGCAGTTCTACCTTGTAGTTCTCTTCGTGCTCTTGCTTCGGCAGGTAGATCACCTGGCGATTCATGCCCTTCTCGGCTTTCGGGTAAGGCGCGACTTTTTCCAGCGGCTGTTTGCTCATGTCTGCGTCATCGCCAGAGGTCGCCGCCATAGCGCCAGCGGAAACGGCCATCAGCAGGCCGGAAAATACAACGAATGCCTTGTTCATGTTTTATCCCTACACTTTGTCAAATAATCCGACTATAAACTAATACACTACCGCCAAGCCCGCCACAGGTTTAATCTTCTTTACAATAGGCAATCAATAGTGACAATCGCCTGATATAAACCGTTAAGCGGAGCAATTAGCCAGCACCCCCTCGGGTTAAGACGAGAAAAACAAGCGATTAGCTTCGCACAAGCGGGTGTATCAGATAGGATTTTCTTGCCGGCGGACTAAGGTTTTCTTAAGACAGAATTATTACAGTGACGTCATTCAATCCTGTCACCGAGCCTGCGCGTGAATCCAGAATCGTCATTAAATCAATCCTCAACGACACCGCAAATTAAGACAACCGCCCTTTACTCCCTGTCGACATCCTTTTACCGTTGGCAGGTTTTTGGCCTGCTGATCAGCGGTCTGGTGTTTCTGTGGCTCTCCCGCAACGAACAGCTGGATTGGGCGATCAGCAACTATTGGTACGATGCCGCCAGCGGGCATTTCCCGTGGCAAAACAATTATTGGCTGGATCTGATCAATCACCGCCTGTTGAAACAGATAGTGATCGTAGGCGCGGTGCTGACGCTGTTTTGGGGCATCTATCGCCGCAGCGCGCGCCTGATCGTGACCATGCTGCTGATTGGCATCGGCCCGCTGGTGGTGGGCATTCTCAAAGCCACCAGCGCGCACTCCTGCCCGTGGGATCTGATTGAGTACGGCGGCAAGGCGATGTCCTTCCCTTTATTCGGCGCGGTACCGGCGCTGCCGGGCCCCGGCCGCTGTTTCCCCGGCGGGCACGCCTCGAGCGGTTTCGCGGTGATGGCGTTGTTTTTCCTGTTTTATCCGCAGCGCCCGCGCCTCGCCTGGTGGTGTTGGTGCGGCGGCATCGCGCTAGGCATGGTGATGGGCTTTGGTCAGATCATGCGCGGCGCACATTTTCTTACCCATAACCTGTGGGCGGGTTGGTGGGTTTGGTTAAGCCAGTTGGCTATTTATTGGACGGTTAGCGGCTATTGGCGCCGCAAGACGAGGTAACGGTTATGGAACAGTTGAACCATTTTCTTTTCGCCTGGATCAATGCGACTCCGGCGTCTCCCGAATGGATGATCGATTTCGCCACCTTTTTGGCGCGCGATCTGATCATCATCGTGCCGCTGCTGATCGTCGGTCTTTGGCTGTGGGGGCCGCAAAGCCAGCTGGTTTCGCAACGCCAGGTGGTAGCGAAAACCACTATCGCGCTGCTGTTCGCCATGCTTGCCGCTTCCGCTATTGGCGCGCTGCTGCCGCATGAGCGCCCGTTCGTCGCCGGCGTCGGTTATACCTTCCTGCCACACGCGCCGGACAGCTCGTTCCCGAGCGATCACGGCACCGCCATCTTTACCTTCGCGCTGGCGTTCCTGTTCTGGCACCGCGTTTGGTCCGGCGTGCTGCTGATGATCGTCGCCGTCGGCATCGCCTGGTCACGCGTTTACCTCGGCGTGCACTGGCCGCTGGATATGGTCGGCGGTTTCCTGCTCGGCCTGGTGGGCTGTCTGTTCGCCCAACTGGTGTGGAATCTGTTCGGCGATGTCATCGCCGACAGGCTGTCGCGCCTGTATCGTTTCCTGTTCGCCTTCGCCATTCGCCGCGGTTGGGTGAAAGAGTAACCGCACAACATGACAGGGGCGTTACCGCCCCTGCTTATTTCACACCACGCCGGTGGTCACGCAGAACGCCCGCGTTTTTCCCGCTTCCAGCATCACTCCCTCACCCTCTGGCGCATTCGGGCGGCAGTTTGCCGGCTGGATAAAGGAAAGCAACTGCCGGTTGCCCTGAACGGCGATGCGCCGGAGACCATAGTTGAATTGCCCGGTGGCGAAACGCGTTACATAGCGCCGGCCTTGCGGCGCCAGCATAAAGAATTCGGCTCGGTCCACGTAGCGAGACAGATCGTCGGAACACAGCAGTTCCTGCCCGAGCGCCTCCCCCAACAGCGCCGGCGTCGGCAAGTTTTGGCGGAATACCGCGTCGGGAATGCAATCGTAGTTGAGGCGGCACACATAGCGCAGCGGCTGCGGCCGATCGGCCAGATTGGTGACTTTCATCTCAATGGCGAACTGCGCGCTCTGCGCCGCCAAACGCAGCGCCGGGCCGATGCGCCATCCCTCGCCCAACCGCTCGCCTTCGCCCTGCAACGTCAGCTCATCGCCCGCCAGCTGCAGCCACACGCGTTGCATCTGGAGCGATGCGCCGTCGTGACTCGGCCAGGCGGGGCAGAACGCGGCGGCATCATCGCGCTTTCTTCCGGCGCCCCGCCCGCTGCGGCGGCCCGATTTCAATGAGTAACCGTCAAATTCAGCGTCCCAAATCGCCAGGCCCTGATACGGCAAGACCGTCAGTGCCCCGCGCCGATTCGCCAGCGTCAGCATTGGCCCGCGCTCTGCGCAGCGATGGGCGCTCACCGCGAAATCCGCATTGCGGAACAGCGCCTGCCGATGCGCCCCGAACGCGGCAGGAACCAGATCAATGTTGATTTTCATCGTTTTCCCTCGACATTCCACCCGCGCAGGCCGCGAGCGGCCGCTGAAAATGTTATTTAAATAACAAACACACCTCCCCTAAGTTATACATATAACAGTAAGATAACTATGATCTTGTCGACATTTTTCAAATCCCGCTAGGTTTACCCGCATTGTAATGTTATTATTTTCACATTCTCTATCAACGCTCTTTTCTCAACTTCATTAAGGAACCGCGATGACCTCCGAAAACATCGATTACGCCCGCTATGTCGACCACACCCTGCTGGCCATGGACGCCACCGAAATGCAGATCGCCAAACTGTGCGAAGAAGCCCAGCAGCACAACTTCTATGCGGTGTGCGTCAACTCCGGCTACGTGCCGTTGGCAGCCCAGCTGCTGCAGGAAAGCACCGTGAAAGTCTGCTCGGTGATCGGTTTCCCGCTGGGCGCCGGCCTGACCGTCGCCAAAGCCTTTGAAGCCAAAGCGGCGATCGCCGCCGGCGCGCAAGAGATCGATATGGTGATCAACGTCGGCTGGCTGAAAAGCGGCCTGCTGGACGAAGTGAAAGCCGACATCGCCGCCGTGCGCGAGGTTTGCGCGGCGATCCCGTTGAAGGTAATATTGGAAACCTGCCTGCTCAGCGATGCGCAGATCGTCCAGGTTTGTGAAATGTGTCGCGAACTCGATGTCGCCTTCGTTAAAACCTCCACCGGCTTCAGCACCGGCGGCGCTCGGGAAGAGCACGTCAAACTGATGCGCGAGACGGTGGGCAGCGAAATGGGCGTGAAAGCTTCCGGCGCCGTGCGCGATCGCGCCACCGCCGAGAAGATGATCAAAGCCGGCGCCACGCGTATCGGCACCAGCTCCGGCGTTGCCATCGTATCCGGCGCGCAGGCGGCGGCTGGCAGCTACTGATCGTCGGCGCGCCCTGACGGGCGCAGCCAATACACTCCGATGCGGGACAATACGGGCGGCCGATGCGGCCCGATATTGCCCCGCATCGTTGTGTTTAGCGCCGGAAACGGCGGCACGCTTTTTTACCTCTACTACCTGTGGGAAGACGGATCTATGGAAACGCGGCGCGAAGAACGTATCAACCGGTTAGTTCAGGCGTTAAAACGCGCTGACAAGATCCACCTGAAAGAAGCCGCCGCGCTGCTGGGGGTCTCGGAGATGACCATTCGCCGCGATCTGAGCGCCGAGCCGGCGGCGGTGGTGCTGCTCGGCGGCTATGTGGTGACCGATCCGCGCAGCAACGGCGTGACCAACTACTTCGTTTCCGATCAAAAAGCCAAACAGGTCACGGAGAAACGGCGCATCGGCCTGCTGGCGGCGCCGTTGATCAATGAAAACGACACGGTGTTTTTCGACTGCGGGACCACCACCCCGACGATCATCGACGCCATTGCCGACGAACTGACCTTCACCGCCGTGTGCCATTCGCTGAACACCTTCCTGGCGCTGCAAGACAAACCGAATTGCAAGGTGATCCTGTGCGGCGGCGAGTTCAAACCGAACAACTACATCTTTTCCAGCGTCGGCGGCCGCAATGAGCTCGATCACATCTGCCCGAACATCGCCTTTATCTCCGCCGCCGGCCTCAGCCTGAGGCACGGCGCCACCTGCTTCAACTTCGACGAGCTGGAGATGAAGCATCGCGCGATGGCGATGGCGCAGCAAAAGATCCTGGTGGCGGATCACAGCAAGTTCGGCAAAATCAAGCCGGCCTGTATCGGCCCGCTGACGCAGTTCGATCGGGTGATCACCGATCGCCAGCCGGACGCCGACTTCATGGCGTTCTTCAACGATAACGCCATCGCTACCCGCTATTGATCCCCCTTCAGCGCCGTCGGAAACGACGGCGCGCCGCTGAAATCTCTCTTTTCCCACAGCCCGAGATGAACAAATAATGCGCAATCGATACGCATTTTTCGCTTATCCTCACGCAACATCAGGTTAATAAAATGCAACAGGTCACCCGAGTGATTATTTTCTCTCTGGTCAAACCCGCCTTCGGCTGGATGAATTAACGACTATTTATGGCTTTTATATGATAAATCGCGCCAAAGACCGGGATGTTTAAATAAACGGCCGGTTAGGCTATTGCAGCAAATCTCGCCAATACCTGTTAGCTATCTGTTATTTATATGATGAATGGTTACGCATTTTTATCCGCTAACCACGTAAGTAATTTCCCTTCGTTACTAGCGGTGTTTTTCAATTAAAATCCTTTAAAAACAAATCAATACTTCTCATTTGACTTAAAAATACAATGTGATCTACGTCACTAAAACTGCTTAATCCGGGTTTTTAGCTAGATCCAAAACCACGCATAAAATATATTGCTCGGCTTGCTGCTGAGCACAGCGCTTTATCCGGCTAATTATTGTACAAGCCGCATAATCGCAGAAATTTTTATGAGAGCGTTCTCAGCACAAAATCTTACACAAATGTGCAACAAATGCGCGAAAAATCGATAAAAAAGCAGATAACTGCACATATTACGCATTTGAGAGCAGGATCACGGTTGTTTCTACTGTAAATCGTTATCTTGCCGCCAACAAAAATCGACAGGCAAAGACCTGTCGGCAGCGGTAACGACTTTTATCACCCCGTGGCGGTGAAAAGTCTTTGGTGAATTACCCGGCGCTGTGCCTGTGGTAATGAACACAATAAACAACCAGGGGGACGCCAAAACATCCCCGCAAGCAACACCTGATTCTTACCGCAAGCGTTGCCTGAATAGGACGTTTGACGGTTTAACCTTAAGTTTTGCCTTTTAATTTTAAATTCGTGTTCACTTCGGAGATATTTATGGACACTACACAGACCGGCACAATTGCCTCTGCGGCTTCGGGTTCCAGCACTACCTGGCGTAAAACGGATACCATGTGGATGTTGGGCCTGTACGGCACCGCCATCGGCGCAGGCGTCCTGTTCTTGCCAATCAACGCCGGCATCGGCGGTTTGATTCCTTTGATCATCATGGCCATCATCGCTTTCCCGATGACCTTCTTTGCCCACCGCGGCCTGTGCCGTTTCGTTCTGTCCGGTAAAAATCCCGGTGAAGACATCACCGCCGTGGTAGAAGAGCACTTCGGCATCACCGCCGGTAAACTGATTACTCTGCTGTACTTCTTCGCCATCTACCCGATTCTGTTGGTTTACAGCGTGGCGATCACCAACACCGTCGACAGCTTCATTACCCACCAGTTGGGCATGACGTCGCCGCCGCGCGCCATCCTGTCGCTGATCCTGATCGTCGGCCTGATGACCATCGTGCGCTTCGGTGAGCAGGCCATCGTGAAAACCATGAGCATCCTGGTCTTCCCGTTCGTGGCGGTGCTGATGCTGCTGGCGGTATACCTGATTCCTAACTGGACCGGCGCCATCTTCGAAAACGTGTCGCTGTCCGGCAGCGGTACCGGCATGGGTCACGGCCTGATCATGACCCTGTGGCTGGCAATCCCGGTGATGGTGTTCTCCTTCAACCACTCGCCGATCATCTCCGCCTTCGCCGTCGCCAAACGCGAAGAGTACGGCGCAGACGCCGAGAAGAAATGCTCCCGCATTCTGGCTTATGCACACATCATGATGGTGCTGACCGTGATGTTCTTCGTGTTCAGCTGCGTGCTGAGCCTGACGCCGGAAAACCTGGCGGAAGCCAAGGCGCAGAACATCTCGATTCTGTCTTACCTGGCCAACCACTTTAACAACCCGATGATCGAGTACATCGCGCCGGTTATCGCCTTCGTCGCCATCACCAAATCGTTCCTGGGCCACTACCTGGGCGCCCGTGAAGGCTTCAACGGCCTGGTCGCCAAGTCGATGAAGAGCCGCGGCAAAACCGTCAGCACCGCCAAGTTGAACCGCATGACCGCTATCTTCATGCTGGTGACCACCTGGATCGTCGCCACCCTGAACCCAAGCATCCTGGGCATGATCGAAACCCTGGGTGGCCCAATCATCGCCATGCTGCTGTTCCTGATGCCGATGTACGCCATCCGTAAAGTGCCTGCCATGCGCAAGTACAGCGGCCACATCAGCAACGTGTTCGTGGTTGTGATGGGTCTGATCGCCATCTCTGCCATCGTGTTCAGCCTGCTCGGCTAATCACGCCCGGCCGGCGCCGCTTGCGCGCCGGCCCTCCCGCACTCCCCCATTTCCCGTATTCACCGCCTGAAACCTGAAGAAGGAGGCGAGACCATGGTCAGCGTTTTCGATATTTTCAAAATCGGTATCGGCCCATCCAGCTCACACACCGTTGGCCCGATGAAGGCCGGCAAACAGTTCGTCGACGAGCTGATCGCGCACCAGCAGTTGCAGGACACCACCCGCGTGGTGGTCGACGTCTACGGTTCGCTGTCATTGACCGGTAAAGGTCACCACACCGACATCGCCATCATCATGGGCCTGGCCGGCAACCTGCCGCACGATGTGGACATCGACAGCATTCCGGGCTTTATTCGCGACGTTGAGCAACGCGGCCGCCTGCCGCTGGCCAACGGCCACCACGAGGTGGATTTCCCGCTGCACGGCGGCATGAACTTCCACAGCGACAACCTGCCGCTGCATGAAAACGGCATGCGCATCCGCGCCTTCGCCGGTGAACGCCTGCTGCACAGCAAAACCTATTACTCGATCGGCGGCGGTTTTATCGTCGACGAAGAGCACTTCGGCCAGTCCGCCGAGGGCGCCACGCCGGTGCCCTATCCGTTCAAATCAGCGCACGATCTGCAGCAGCATTGCAAGGAAACCGGGCTGTCCTTGTCCGGCCTGGTGATGCAAAACGAGCTGGCGCTGCGCAGCAAGGCGGATATCGACGCGCATTTCGCCGATGTCTGGCAGGTGATGAGCGCCGGTATCGAGCGCGGCATCAACACCGAAGGGCTGCTGCCCGGCCCGATGAAAGTGCCGCGCCGCGCCGCCGCGCTGCGCCGCATTCTGGTGACCGGAGACAAGAACAATATCGATCCGATGAACGTGGTCGATTGGATCAACATGTTCGCGTTGGCGGTCAACGAAGAGAACGCGGCCGGCGGCCGCGTGGTCACCGCGCCGACCAACGGCGCGTGTGGCATCATCCCTGCGGTGCTGGCCTACTACGACAAGTTCATCCGCCCGGTGAACGCCAACTCCTACACCCGCTATTTCCTGGCGTCCGGCGTGATTGGCGCGCTGTACAAGATGAACGCCTCGATCTCCGGCGCCGAAGTGGGTTGCCAGGGGGAAGTGGGCGTGGCCTGTTCAATGGCGGCGGCCGGGTTGACCGAGCTGCTCGGCGGCAGCCCGGCGCAGGTGTGCATCGCGGCGGAGATCGCCATGGAGCACCATTTGGGGCTGACCTGCGATCCGCTCGCCGGCCAGGTTCAGGTGCCGTGCATCGAACGCAACGCCATTTCCGCCGTTAAGGCGGTCAACGCCGCACGCATGGCGATGCGCCGGACCAGCGAACCGCGGGTTTGTCTGGATAAGGTGATCGAAACCATGTACGAGACCGGCAAAGACATGAACGCCAAATACCGCGAAACCTCACAGGGCGGGCTGGCGATCAAGGTCGTGGCCTGCAACTGATCGCCACGGCGAGGCACTTAAGGCGCCGGCCGGTGTGACTTGGCCGGCGCCGTTTCAATAGCGATCCTTTCCTGCCGCAACGCCGGGCTGAATGCCCGCGCGAAGCCCCACAGCCCCGGGACGAGCGCTGTGCCGCAGCCAGCCGTAAAGTTCGGCATTACGCCGGAATCCCATTTTGCGCATGACGCTCATCTTGTGATTGCTGACCGTCTTCACGCTAATATCCAGCATCCGGGCGATTTGCGTGACTCCCATCTCCCGCGTCATGCAGCGCATGATCTCTTGTTCGCGCAACGTCAAGCCCCGGTGTTGGCATGCGCAGTTCCTGCCACAGCTCAGTCTGCCCGGCCATTTGCTGCGCCGCTCCAGCTCGGCGCTCACCTGATACAGCGCCGAAACCAACGGCATATCGTGGTAGATGACGCCGGCCTCCAGCGAGCAGCGGTTACCGACGGTGCGTTTATGCCTTCCCTCCGGCGTTCGCAACGAGAAATACAGCGTTTTACGCCCCACGGGCTGCGCCTCAGAGAGGTGACAAAAACAGCTTTGCACGCCGGGAGGAAAATAGCAGAACACCAGATCGGCTTCATGAGCCTGCCGCGCATCCACTAACAGCGTGCGCTTGCCGTAAGTGCTGAAGTGCAGCGCCAGAGCCTCTTGCCAACCGGCGCTGAAGTATCGATTCTCATCAAATAACGCGATTTTTATCATCGTGTTCATCCCTGCCCTCCCGCCGTGTCGGCTTCCCGTTTAACCGCCTGGACGCCCTTTGCCGGCGCCTGGCTGTTGTCGATGCGCAATTCATAAACCATGGTGGCGTTGGGCGGCACCTTCGGCGGGTAGCCGGTTTCACCGTAGGCCAGCGCCGGCGGCACGACCATCGTCAACGAGCCGTGGTTGTGCAGATGACTTATCGCCTCCCGGAACAGCGGCGGGTATTCGGACAGCGGTTGCGACAGCACCTTGCCGCTCAGATCCATATCCTGGATCACCGTGCCGTCGGTCAGCTTCTCTTTCACCACAACATCGACCACCGCCGTTGGCGCCAGCGCCCCCTCCCCGGCATAATCCACCCGATACCAGAAGCCCATCGCCGACTGCTTTACGCCCTTTTGTTGACTGAACTGCGTCAGGTAATCGTCATCGCGCCGCCGCTGCTGGTTAACGCGTTTCTCACGCGCGGCCACGGCGGCGGCATCCGCCTGCGCCGTCAACGTATTCAGTTCCTGCGGCGACAGCTGCAAACGTCCCGACACGCTGTCGATAACGCCCGCCAACAGGCTGTCGCGATCCACCGGCACGCCCCAGCTTTGACGCTCCGTCATCAACCCCTGAATATCCCGCCCCAGCGCACTGCCCGCCGCATAGGACAAACGCTTGCGTTCATCCTTCAACTGCTCCGGCGTCATCTCCCATTGCAGCCGCTTACGCAACGCCAGCAGGTCTTCGCGCGCCTGCTGAGTCGCCTTCTGCTCACCGGCCCGCTTCTGCTCGCTTTCTTCCAACGCGGCGCGCAGAGCGTGCAACGCCTCCTGGTGCTCGCGTTGGCGTTGTGCAAGCGTTTGTGCCGATGCCTGCGCGGCAGACTCAAGTTCGGTGACGCGCCGTTCGGCCTGCGCCGCCGTCGCTCTGCTTTTGGCGGTTTCCTGCGTCGCCTGACGCAACAGCGCCTCGGCGCGCTGCGCGTCGGGCGAACCGCGCCAGGCGGCGCCCAGCCCGGCGATCCACTGTTGAAGCGTTGACGAGTCCGGTAACGCCGCGACGGGTGGCGCCGCTTTCTCCGCCCGCAGCGCGGCGAGCTCCTGGCGCAGCGCCGTCAGCGCCATTCGCTGGCGCGCCAGCTGTTGATCGCGCGCCAATAATTCCTGGCTCAGCGTAAACGTTTTGGCCGGTGAGGCGGATTGGCTGTTGTCCGACAGGCGCTTCGCCGGCTCACGCTTTTTTTTCCCTGACTCACGGTCGTCCGGCGCCGTTTTTTCGGTCGCCGGACCGATATTCTGCCGTTGATACTGCTCGGCAAACTGCAGCAGCGCCGGCACGCCGTCGTCCGCTTGCGCGACGCCGGTGAACAGCAAAGCGACACAGCCCAGCAGACGCAGCCTCATTTAACCTGCTCCCCGCGATCCGCCAGCCCGGTCAACACCGCCTGATTCACCCCGGCGCACAGATAGTTGACCTTGTAGCGATACAGCGCATCCACCGTCTCCTGCGTGTCACCGTTTACCCGGGCGCGCAGGTTGGCGTACTGGGAAGCGCCGCTCATCAGGCTGTCGAACGCCTGTTTGTAGCGCTGATACTGTTTCTCGTTGATCGTGCGCAACGCGCCCAGTTGCTCCTGACACTGGCGCAGTTGCTCGGCCTCACGCTGCTTGCGCAACACCTCTTCTGACGGAGGTTGCGCAGCCTGATTTTGGGTGTTCACGGCAGGCTTGCCGGGCTTTTGGCTTTGGCAAGCGGCGGCGCTCAACGCCAACAGGCACAGCATCCCCATGCGCAGGGCGTGATTGACGTGCTTTCTCATCATTGCGTTTCTTGTCCTTGTAGGCGCTTATTCGTATTCCAACGTGAAGGTGGCCACCGCGCTGAAGGTGCCGCGGCCGATGGACTTCGTCTGGATGGCTTCCGGCTCTCCCTGCACATAGGCTTGCAGCGTGAGTGTGGTGTTGCCGGCGTTCAGACGGAATTTATCGCTGGCGCGATTGAGCGGCAGCGCCTTGCCGCTGCTGTCCTCCAGCCCGATGCCGATCCCCGACGCCAGGCTGCCGCCATCCAACGCCAACAGGCCGGGCAGTTTGGCGTTCTCAGTACCGGTAAACGTAATGGCCACCGTATTGCCCAGGCTGAGATCGCACTCGGTCAGGTGCAACGTGAAGGTTTGGCTGTGGGTGCGGGTGTTCAGGTACAGGTATTTGTCGACGATGGTGCCGAAATCCAGTTGGATGTCCTCATCCCCCGGTTGTATGACACACGGCTCGGCCACCAGCGTACCGTGAAAGCGCATGTTTTCCGCCGCAGCCGCCGGCTGCGCCATCATGCCGGCCAGCATCACCATGCCGGCTCCCAGCAGCGCGCTTCGGCGCCGGTTCGTCTCTGTCGCGCGCATGACGCCACTCCCTTTGGTTATGCTTGCGCCTGCCAGGCGCAAGCGGCGTATTAGTCGTAATAAAGACGGAAATCGATCGCCGCGCGGTAAGCGCCGGCGCTCAGCGTCGCCGGAGTGCGCACCGGCGTCACCGTATACGTCAGGGTGTTTTGTCCCGGCGTCAGCAATACCGGTTTGTTGCGCGCGCCGAGGCGGACCGGCAGACCGCGGGCATCCGCCAACTGCAACCCCAAACCGGTGACGCCGGCGACCCTGACCAGACCCGGCGCGTCGTCATCCGTCGGCGCGGAAAACGCGACGGACACCGCAGGCTGGCTGCCGCTCCAGGCCAGAACCCCGGTCCAGGCGTCGCGGTTGCTCGCCGGCGCCCGCAGGCAGTCTTTCAGCGTCAGTTCGAAGGCGACCGGCGTGCCGCGATCGCCCGGGCGCTGGAAGTGCGCCGTTCCCGTCTCGCCCAGCCATACCTCCTGGCGGGCGGTGGTCATTTCCAGGCTGCAGGCGCTTTCCGTTAACGCGCCGTAGACGTGGAGCGTGCCGTTCGCCCCCTCAACGTCCCAGTTATCCACCGCGCGGGCCGGCGGCATCAGCATCAACATCGTGCCCGCCGTCAGCGGCACCATCAGCGCGGCCAACACCGTCAGGCCAATAGTGCGTCGCTGATGACGTTCATAGGCCTTTCCCAACAGCATGGGGTTCTTTCGTTGCATGATTCGTTCACTCCGCTGTGTTCATGACTTGGTCTTCCGTGCTTGCGCGCGGCGCGTCATTTGGCGACCGGCACGACCTGGCAGGCATTGCCGGCGCAGCGGAAGTTCAACTGCGGCCGACCACCGTAATCGTTGATGTACGCCAGCGACGGGCCGCTGCCGAGGCTCGCGGCTGAGACGTTCAGCGAGGCGCTGGCCTTCGGCGCCACCATCAACGGTTCAAAGCCGGCGGCCCCTTTCCCGCCCTTGCCGGCGCTCGCCTCAACGATCGTCACGTAATACGGGGTCGGATTGTTCACCACGTACTTGTCACCCTGCCGGGTCAGCGTCAGCTGCTCCTGCCACGGTGCGGCGTTCTTTTTCGGGGCGAGCGCCGCCGGGCGATAAAACATTTTGATGCGCGTCTGCAACGCTATCTGCAGCGTGTTCGGCTTATTGCTGCGCGGCGGGATCTCGCGCAGGTTGAAGTAATACAGCGTCTCCCTGTCCTGCGGCAGCTGACGCGCCGCCGGCAGCGACTGGATCTTCACCTGGCTCGGTTTGCCCGGCTCCACCCGCTGCACCGGCGGCAGCACGGTGAAAGGGCTTTGGATCTTGTTGCCGCGATCGTCTTCAATCCACCCCTGTGCCAGATAGGGCAATTGCTTATTCTGATTGCTGATGTTGAGGCTGACCGTTTTCTGGTCGCCGTCGAAAATCACGCGCGTGCGATCCAGCGCGATAGCCGCATGGGCGGGCAGGCCGATCGCGCCGATCGTCAACGCGGCGGCGAGCGAGCTCAAAAGGGAAACGGTCTTTCTGGTCATAGTCAGATTCATCATGTCTTCACGGTTCCAGTCAGCCGAAGGCGGGCGATTCCGCCCCGGCGGTTTAGCGGCGAAGCACGCTCCGCCGGGGGTATCAGTTGGCGTTCTCCGCCGGCTTGTTACCGGTGAGAGGACGGCAAGGCAGCAGCAACGTGTTCATCAGCATTTCGGCCGGCAACGGCGCCGGCAGCTGGATTTCACACTGCGCCGCACCGTTCCAGTGCACGCTCATGCGCTCGCCGGGGTTGAGGCCGGACAGGTAAACGCTGCCGCCGTCATTGATGATGCCGGTCTCCTGTTTGCGGGCATTCAGCACCGTGGCGCCAAACGGCGGCTCACTGCCGTCCGCCAGCTTGACGATCGCCATCGCCTTCTCGCCGGCAATCACCTCGAACTTGCGGTAGCCGATGGCGCCCTCGGTCAACGTGGCCTGCACCACGGAACGCGTCGCCTCGACGTTGTCGCCCAGGCTGTTGAGATCGATGCTGGCCTTGTTGCGGTAGTAGCTGTTCACATCCGCCACCACCGCCTTGCCGTAACGGTTGGTCAGCACCGTACTGCCGTAGCCACGCACCGGCACGCCGGCGACGCCTTCGGTATCGAGCAGCAAGCGCGTGCCGCCCGGCGTATTGACGCGATGCAGCACCGCCCCTTCCGCCGCCATCGTCAGGCCGCCCTGCGCGCCGATGCCGACGGCGCTGTAGCGGCCGGCCTGGTAGCTGGCGTTGGCGTTGATCTGCGCCATATCGCCCTGATGGCTGTAATACCCGCTGGCGGTCGCCCCACTGCGCGCGGCGCCCGCGCTGATCTGATAGTTGTTGTGTTCATCGACCCGGTTGTAGTAACCGACCCGATGAGCGTTCTCTTCACGATCGAGCGTCATGTTGTAACTGAGCGTCCCGGCGCTGCCCCAGGGCAGCGACAGCGACAGGTACATCCCGTCGTCGTTGCGCTCGTTGTAACGGTTGCGATAGGCCGACAGCGATACGCTGACGTTCTTGAAATCGCCGATATCGAAGTAGCGCGATACCATCAGGTTGTAACGATCGTTCGGCGCCCGATCCCAATAGGTTTGGTGGCTGTAGTTGAGATAGGTGCTGAGCCCCAGATCGCGGAACTGTTTGTTGAAGGTGATGGTGTACATCTCCTTGCTCTTGCCGCTGCGTCCCCCTTCGTAACGCGCATCGAGGTAGTCCCCCATGCTCATGAAGTCCTCCTGGGAGAAGCGGTAACCGGCGAAGGTGACCTGGCTGTCGTATTCATCGAAGTTCTTCGAATAGCTCAACCGATACGAACCGCCGGTAAGCGTGCCCTCCTGCGGCAAACGCGCGCGCGACTGCGTGGCGTCGAACGACAGCGCCCCCAGCGCCATCAGATCGCGCCCGATCCCCAGCGACAGCGCGTTGTAATCGCCGCCGGCGATGCCACCGCCGTACAGCGACCAGCCGTTGCTGATGCCCCAGGAGAACTCGCCGGTGCCGAACATCGGCCCGCGCAGGTGATGCCCCCACTCCGACGGTTTGCCCGTCGCCAGCTTGTAACGCACCGTGCCCGGGCGCGTCAGGTAAGGAATGTTGGCGGTGTTCATCTTGAACTCCTGCACACTGCCGTCCTGCTCTTCGACGCGCACGTCCAGCTCGCCGGAAACGGCGTCGTTGATGTCCTGAATGCGGAACGGCCCCGCCGCCACTTGCGTTTCATACAGCACGCGCCCTTGCTGGCTGACCACCACCTTGGCGTTGGTTTTCGCCACGCCGGTCACTTCCGGCGCATAGCCGCGCAGGTTGGGCGGCAACATGCTGTCGTCGGATCGCAGACTGACGCCGGTAAAGCGCAGGCTGTCGAAAATGTCGGAGTTCAGGTAATCCTCCCCCATCGTCAGCCGCGAACGCAGCGCCGGGATCGCCCGATAGGCGTAATAGCGGCTCCAGTCGAACTGTTTGTCAGTCGGCTGAGAAGATCCGGTCTGGTGGTTGAGGTTGGCCTGCCAGTCGGCGCGCAGGCGCCAGGCACCCAGGTTGGCGCCGCCGGTGCCGTTGCCGCTCAGGCTGTAGCTGCTGCCGCCTTTCTGGTGCTTTTGCGTTTGGGCGTTGACGTTATAGTCAAACAGCAGCCCGGGAATACCGTCATCCCAGCGCGAAGGCGGATCCCAGTTTTCCGAGCTGTACTCCAGATAGGCCTGTGGGATGTTGAGATACAGCGCGGAACTGGCGAGATCGCCGCGCGCTTCCATCCCTGCCAGACTGGAGGCGTCAAGGCAGCGGCCGCCGTGTGTCCAGTTCAGCGTGCTTAACAGCTTTTCTTTCAGCCCCAGTTGGTTGACCAATGCCGGTGAAAGACAGGCTTCGCTGCCTTTAGGATCGTTCTCAGGCGCCAAAAACGTCACCGGCTGTTCCGGCAGGTCGTTCTTATTGACGTGCACCACCATGGTATAAACGCCCGGCATGATGTAGCCGCTGCGCGTAAATTGGCTCAGATCGATATTTTTACGATCGTTGATGTCTAATACGTCAGTATTGAATTGAATAACGTCGGCGGCATAGACCAACGCGATCGGATTTCCCAGAGAAAGAGCAACACAGAGCCCCAAAGCTTGAAGACGAAATAACTTCCCTGCCGGTGAAAGCATAATAAAAGTCCTTTCAATAACGAATTAACCGTCAGTACGAGAAAAAATCAAAAATAATCCAGCTTAAAACGCACTGTGGAAAAATACGCTCCCGCCTTCAACGGCTGATGATTCGGCATCAACGTCATGGAATAATTCAGCACTCTATTTCCCGGTATTATTCCTTCCATCGGTAAGGGTTTCCCTGGAATAACCGGCGTGCCGTTGCTGTCTTTTATCTTCAATGCGACGCCGCGCGCCTCGCCCTGTACGCCAAACAGAGCGCCTTCCGCATAACCATCAAACGTGACCTGAAAGAATTTCCAATCAGGTTTGTTTTCCGGCCGTTCCAAAATGCAGTTGACCAATTCAATACTGAAAGGTTTGGTCATCCCCTGGCCGTCACGAATGATCTGCCCGAGAGGAAGAGTGTCCATATCGATCGTCTGATCGCGGCTGCCGGCGGCAATGGCGCAGGCGGTGTCGATAATGGCGCCGTGCATACTGACCTTGCCCCACCCCTGCGCGGCGGAAGTTGCATGGCCGGGCGCAAACGCCAACGACGCCAAAAGAACGGCACCCGCTCGATTCCTTGGTAAAAACATCGCGACATTCCTTTGACAGGGAGATTCACCAGGCATGCGGCGAACCCCATGCCTGGTTGATTAAGCCTTCGGACTCACTTACTGATAAGCCAGGGTGAAATCGGCTACGGCGGTGAAGTCGCCCGGAACGATGGCGGCGGAAGCGCCTTCGCCCTGCAGGTAGGCGGCGAAATGCAGGGTGTTGTTGCCGGTGTTCAGGGTCTGCGCGGTAGTCGCTTCACCCAATTTGATCGGCTGGCCGTTGTAAGAGATGGCTACGCCGGCGCCGCTGGCGGTGCCCGCGATGCCCAGCAGATCCTTATCGGTAGACGATGCTACGCCGCTGAAGGTGGTTTTAACGGTTTTCAGGGTGGTGATGTCGCACTGCTCCAGCTTGATTTCAAACGGACGCGGGTTGGATTTGCCGCCGTTTTTCAACGCCACGTTGGACACCTGGCCCAGATCTACGGTCTGATCGATCGACTCAGGCGCAATAGAGCATGGCGCATCAATAATAGAGCCCGTGAAAGTGACCTTACCGTGTCCCTGATCGGCTGCCTGTGCAAAAGAACTTGCGCCAAATGCAATCACTGCAGCCATCATGATTTTGTTAAGTTTCATAGAACCTATATTCCTTATAAGAAAAAATGCATATTCCAATCAAGAAAAAGAGCAACAGGAAACCTGCTCGCGCTTATATGTGCGCAGCCCTGATTCTTTAGCATCTTGCTAGTTGGTTAACTGCCAAAACCCAAAGGCACCGACAATAAAAAGTCGATAACGGTAAGTCTGCAGCGGCCCACCCATTAATGAATTCGTCCTATAAAAATAAACGAAACCACAACGAGCAGGGGCCAATACTTTCTAATCCGCCCTTCTTGTCCGGCGATGAATATTCTGGCAAATGCCTCTCAGCAAAAAAAGGCTTTTTTTGATCAAGGCGAACATTCGCAATTTATTTCCTAATTAAAGTTAATTTACTGTTATTTTTAGGCTCATAGATCGTAAAAAATACTTTTATAGAGCAATATCCTGTTTTTGCGAGATTCACAAGTAATCAGATCGCAAAGTGGCTCTTTGTGAATATAATAAACCAAAATTTTAGGTTTCTGCGTGACGCCACCCCTGCCTGAACATAGGTAAAAACGGGGCGGGCAACGCCTTTTTTTTCAATCCTGATAAATAGATAGGAATTTTCTTTGTTCGCGTTTTACCTCGTTGTTGGTAGACGGCGAATGTTTGTTTTTTCTTAGGAATACGGCAATCGGAATACAGAGGAAGTGCTATGGAAGCGTTATCTCCGAAACAAAAGGAAATACGGCAATTGCAGCACGATCTGCTGCAAACATTATTCGCGCAATCGCCCCGTCAATGTCCCGTCGCCGGGCCGCCGCCACAGCAGCAGTGGCTCTCGACACGGCAACTGGCCAATGCCGTCAACGTCGGTGTTTACCGAGCTCGACGGCTGTTATTGGATCTTGTCGCCCGACAAGAAGTGATTGTGACGGACGGCTCCATCAACAACTCGTTGAGGTGGTATCCCACCGCGTTGCTGGACGGTGGCGATAACAACGGCATACCCAACAAAGATGCATCTCACTCTCCTTTAACGGAATAAATATGGCCAGCCGGCCTGATTGGCAATATTTCATTGCGGAGTAACGCCGCACACCATTTATATATATCGGGATATTATCGTGAGAAAAACAGCCCTGCTATTTTTACGTTGCTGCCTGGCACTCTCTTTCTTCCTGCTGTTTGGCAACGCCAACGCATTTACTTGCCGCACGTCCGATGGCGGACTTATTCCCCCAGGGGGATCGGCCACGCCGGTTGACGTCCGGGTTCGCATCGGACCGCAGCTTTCTTATGGCAAAAACGAAATCGTCAACGTCAGCCAGGTCACCTGTAAAAACGACGTCGCGAGCTGGTACGACTATCTCAAAACCGATAGCCCGGCGCTGTCGATGAACGGCGCGATTTTTGGCTCGATCGGCAGCGGCACGACCATCAACGGCAGCGACTATAACTCCCCGGTGCCTGCCGGCATCAGCGTACTCAGCCTCACCGGCTTGCAGACCCAGTCTGTCGCCATCCGGGTCTATATCGTGTTGAACCGTTTCCCAACGCCGGACATCAAGGTGAATAAGGGTGATGTCATCGGCCAAATCAACTTTATTCAGACCAACGATCAACCGGGCTGCCCACAGTGCGGCGTTTATCGCTGGCGCCTGATCGCAGACAACGACGCCTATTTCGTCACCACCAGTTGCACCATCAACAACGGCCAGCAAATTAATGTCGATTTTGGTCAGATCCGCCAGGACTTCCTGACCCAGAACGCCAACGACGCCCAGATCAAACAGGACAAAGCGCTCAGCTACCAGTGCGACGATCAGAGTGCGACGCAGGATATTCTGATCCGAATGGTCAGCGACGCCAGCGGCTTCTCCAGCGATTTTATCAAGACCACCAACCCTAACGTCGGCGTGGCCATGGTGCACAACGGCGCGGTGGTAAAGCCCAACAATGCCTTCAGAACGCGCATCGTCAACGGTCTGGGCAACGACACCGTCACCTTTGTGCCGGTGAAGAACAATGTCCCTTACACCAGCATCGCCACCGGTCCGCTGTCGGGCTCGGCCACGCTGATCTTCAGCGCACCTTGAGACGGGAGCCAGAATGAACATGACGATAAAAACGGGCTGCGCCCTGCTGTTGGCGCTGGAATTGATTAGCTCGGCCGCTCAGGCCGCCGATCAGGGCACCAAAGTCAACATCACCGCCACCGTGGTGGCGCCTCCGCCTTGCGTGATCAACGACGGGCGCACCATCGATATCGACTTCGGCAAGGTCGGCATCAAACGCATCGACGGCAGCCGCTATATGCAACGCATCGATTACAGCATCAAATGCGAGTTTCTGGATAACAGCCGCCAGTTGAAAATGAAGATCATGGGCAGCGCAGCGGCCTTTGACAACAGCGTGTTGACCAGCAGCGTCACTGGATTGGGCATCAAGCTGTTGGCCAACGGTAAGGCCTTCGCCATCAATACGCCGCTGAACATCGACTACGCCAATCCGCCGACGCTTGATGCAGTGCCGGTGAAAAACAGCGCCGTCACCCTGGCGGAAGGCGACTTCTCCAGCGGCGCCACCATGCTGGTGGACTATTTTTAAAGCGCCGCTTCGGCCGGATACTGAAAATAAAAAAAAGCCGCAACGTCTCCGTTGCGGCTTGGTCGAGGATGGCGCGCCCGGGGCACTCCTCACATCAGGCTATTCAGCCGAAGATCCCGCCGAACCACTGGCTCAGCTTCATCATCACCATATCCCAGATGCGGCTGAAGAAGTTGCCCTCTTTCACCTCTTGCATCACCACCAGCGGGTGCTGTTCGATGGTTTTGCCGTCCAGCTGGAAATCGATGGTGCCGACCACCTGGTTTTTCGCCAGCGGCGCTTCCAGCGTCGGTTGGGTCAGCTTGTAGCTGGCCTTCAGGTTTTTCATCTGCCCTTTCGGAATGGTGACCGAGGCGTCTTTCGCCACGCCGAGCGGCACTTCGCTGACGTCGCCGAACCACACTTTCTGGGTGACGAACGGTTTATCGGCCTTGATCGGCGTCGCGGTTTCATAGAAGCGGAAGCCCCAGGTCAACAGCTTTTCGCTTTCGCTAAAGCGCACGCGATCGCTCGGCGCGCCCAGCACCACCGAGATCAGGCGCATCGGGCCGTCGGTGGCGGACGCCACCAGGTTGTGACCGGCGCCGCTGGTGTAGCCGGTCTTGATGCCGTCAACGTTCAGGTTGCTGCTCCACAGCAGACGGTTGCGGTTAATCTGGCGGATCTTGTTGAAGGTGAACTCTTTCTCTTTATGCAGCGCGTATTCGTCCGGCACGTCGCGGATCAGCGCCTGGCTCAACAGCGCCATGTCGCGCGCGGTGCTGTACTGCCCTTCCGCATCCAGGCCGTGCACCGTCAGGAAGTGGGTATTCTGCAGGCCCAGGGATTTGGCGTAGTTGTTCATCAGGCCGACGAACGAATCCTGGCTGCCCGCCACGTAGTCCGCCAGCGCGATGCTGGCGTCGTTGCCGGACTGGATCACGATGCCCTTATTCAGTTCCAGCACCGGCACCTGATCGCCCGGCTTGATGAACATCAGCGAAGAGCCGCGCAGCGCCGGGTTACCGGGCGCCCAGGCATCTTTGCCGACGGTGACCATGTCTTCCGGCTTGATCTTGCCGGCCTTGATCGCCTGGCCGATCACGTAGCTGGACATGATCTTGGTCAGGCTGGCGGGATCGAGACGCGTATCGGCATTGCCTTCGGTCAGCACTTTGCCGCTGTTGTAATCCATCAGAATGAAGGCCTTGGCGTCTACCTGCGGCGGCGCCGGCGGCTCGGCCGCGTGTACGGCCGGGGCGGCCAGCAACAGGATGCCTACGCTGAAGGTCAGTTTTTTCAGGGAAGTGGATAAGTTTTTTTTCATCATGACGTCGCCAGAGTGTCCATTCAAAACCATTGAAATAGCGTTAACTTTCAAACATGTTCACGTTTTAAGCCAACCAGCGAGAGTGGCCCGGTGCGCGCGTGCCGGCCGCAACCCCCTGCGGCGCCCGTAGCGGGTAACACAACACACCGAAAATGCCCTTGCTGTGAGTTTATGTGATTTATCTTATTTTTGCAGGGTTTAGCGTGAATTTTCAGCATTTTTACATAACTGTACGCAGGCACGCACTTATCGTTCAAAAAAGCATCGAGACGCGCACTTTCGCCCCCATCCACGGCTAAACGGCCAAGCATCTGCACCGCTAAACATCTGCGCTTCCATACGTCTAAAAAAGATTAATATATTCCATAATGGCATATAGAACCGTTATTTGTTCTTTTTAAAGCGCTTATCCTCAGCGCTATCATCCGCACAACGACTTTTATACCGAATAATCCTGGAGATGAGTCATGGCGATCCCCCATTCCGTCATCGAGATGATTGGCAATACCCCGATGTTGGAACTGACCCAGTTTGATACCGGCCCGTGCCGGCTGTTCGTCAAGCTGGAGAACCAAAACCCCGGCGGTTCGATCAAAGACCGCGTGGCGCTGTCGATGATCGAGCAGGCCGAGCGCGACGGCAAACTGCAGCCGGGCGGCACCATCATCGAAGCCACCGCCGGCAATACCGGCCTGGGGTTGGCGCTGGTGGCGGCGCTGAAAGGCTATAAGCTGCTGCTGGTGGTGCCGGACAAGATGAGCCGCGAAAAGATCTTCCACCTGCGCGCGTTGGGGGTAGAGGTGTTGCTGACCCGTTCGGACGTCGGCAAGGGGCACCCGGCTTATTATCAGGATTACGCTAAACGCCTGGCCGGGGAGATCCCCGGCGCCTTTTATATCGATCAGTTCAATAACCCGGCCAACCCGGCGGCCCATACCACCACCACCGCGCCCGAACTGTGGCGGCAGATGGATCATGACGTGGACGCCATCGTGGTCGGCGTCGGTTCCGGCGGCACGCTGGGCGGGTTGAGCCGCTATTTCGCCGAGGTTTCGCCGCAGACGGAATTCGTGCTGGCCGACCCTGCCGGCTCTATCCTGGCGGACTATCTCGACCACGGCCAAATCGGCGAAGCGGGCAGTTGGCTGGTGGAAGGCATCGGCGAAGACTTCGTCCCGCCGCTCAGCGACTTTGACCAGGTGCGCCACGCTTACCGCATCGGCGATGAAGAAGCCTTCACCACCGCGCGCGATCTGCTGCGCAAGGAAGGCGTGCTGGCGGGCTCCTCCACCGGCACCCTGCTGGCCGCCGCTCTGCGTTACTGCCGCGCGCAAACCGAACCCAAGCGGGTCGTGACCTTCGTTTGCGACAGCGGCAACAAATACCTGTCTAAAATGTATAACGACCACTGGATGCTGGAGCAGGGCCTGCTGAGCAAACCGCAGCACGGCGATCTGCGCGATCTGATCGCTTATCGCCACGACGAAGGCGCCGCCGTTTCCGCCGCGCCGGACGACACGCTGGCGATCGTGCACGCCCGCATGCGGCTGTACGACATCTCGCAGCTACCGGTGCTGGAAGGCGATCGGGTGGTCGGATTGATCGATGAGTGGGATCTGCTGAACGCCGTCCAGGCCGACGCCGCCCACTTCAGCCTGCCGGCCGGCAGCGCGATGACCAAGCAGGTCCAGACGCTGCAAAAGGAAGCCGGCTACGAGGAATTACAGGCCACCTTCAACCATGGCCACGTCGCGGTGGTGCTCGACGGCGAGCGCTTCCTCGGCCTGATTACCCGCACAGACGTGCTTAACGCCTGGCGCCAAAAATTACGTTAATAAGGATCCATTATGGCCAAGTTTGATACGTTGACCGTTCACGCCGGTTACACCCCGGACGCGACCGGCGCAGTGATGCCGGCGATTTACGCCACCTCCACCTACGCCCAACCGGCACCGGGCGAACATACCGGCTACGAATACTCCCGCAGCGCCAACCCGACGCGCACCGCGCTGGAAAGCGCCATCGCCGAACTGGAAGGCGGCAGCCGCGGCTACGCCTTCGCCTCCGGTCTGGCGGCGTGCTCCACGGTGCTGGAGCTGCTCGATAAAGACAGCCACCTGATCGCGGTAGACGACCTGTACGGCGGCACCTATCGCCTGCTGGAAAAAGTGCGCAGCCGCACCGCCGGCCTGCGCGTGACTTACGTGTCGCCGGCGGATCTCGTCGGGCTGGAACAGGCGATCGAGCCGGATACCAGAATGATCTGGGTCGAAACGCCGACCAACCCGCTGCTCAAGCTGGCGGATCTGAGCGCCATCGCCGCGATCGCCAAAAAGCATCAGCTCATCAGCGTGGCGGACAACACCTTCGCCTCGCCGTATCTGCAACGTCCGCTGGATCTGGGCTTTGACGTGGTGGTGCACTCCGCCACCAAATACCTTAACGGCCACTCCGATGTGGTGGCGGGCGTCGCGGCGGTGGGGAATAACCCGGCGCTGGCGGAACAGCTCGGTTTCCTGCAAAACGCGGTCGGCGGCATTCTCGATCCGTTCAGCAGCTTCCTGACGCTGCGCGGCATTCGCACTCTGGCACTGCGCATGCAGCGCCACAGCGACAGCGCGCTGCGCATCGCCCAGTGGCTGGAGAGCCAGCCGCAGGTGGAAAACGTCTATTACCCCGGCCTGCCGAGCCATCCGCAGCATGAGCTGGCGGCGCGCCAGATGACGCGCTTCGGCGGCATGATCTCGGTACGGCTGAAAGGCGACGACGCCTATGCGCGTCGGGTCATCCAGCGTTCGCGCCTGTTCACCCTGGCGGAAAGCCTGGGCGGCGTGGAAAGCCTGATCAGCCAGCCGTTCAGCATGACGCACGCCTCCATTCCGCTGGAACAGCGCCTGGAAACCGGCATCACGCCGCAGCTGGTGCGCCTGTCGGTAGGGATTGAGGATGTGGAAGATCTGATCGCCGATCTGCAGCAGGCGCTGGCGGAATAATCACCGCATCAGCGCACCATCAGCCCGGCCGACGCGCCGGGCTTTTTTACGCCCGGCGTTCAGACGCCGATGACGTCCTGATAAAAACGGTGCGCCACATCGGGGTGAGAGCGGATGCGCCCTTTCAGGTAATTGTCGCCCACGTCGCGAAACAGCGGGTTGAGCGGATCGCTGGCCGGGCCGCGCGCCTGCGCCGCCAGCTGCGGCGGCAGTTGATACAGCGGCACCACCGCGTCCAGCCGCGCGCCGAGGAAGAAAGCGATCGACAACCTGTCGCGCCCCGCCGGCGGCGTTTCCACCCGGTGCACCGTGGCGCGCAGGTAGCCGTTGGTCGCCAGCTCCAGCAGCTCGCCGATGTTCACCACGAAGGTGTCTTCACGCGGCTGCGCGTCTATCCATTGCCCTTCGCTCACCTCTACCTGCAGCCCTTTTTGCGCGTCCTGCAGCAAAAAGCTGAGAAACCCGGAGTCCTTGTGCGCGCCGACGCCCTGTGCGCTGCCGGTGGCGTCCCGCCCCGGATAGCGGATAAGTTTGATGTGCTCGTTGGGCTTCTCGCCGTACAAACGATCGAACGCCTGCTCCGGCAGTGACAGCGCCAAAGCGAAAGCGCGCAGCAGCCGCAGCGACATGGCGGTCATGGCCTGTTGCCACTGCAGCAGCAGCGGTTTCAGCGTCGGCAGCGCCGCCGGCCACTGGTTTGGCCCCTGCAGGCGCGCCCAGCGCGGCGTGTCATCAGACAGCGTCAGCGCCGGGCGCTCGGCGCCGATATCGAACTGCTCGCGCCAGTCAGGCTGCCCGCGCGTGAGTTCCGCCGCCGCCCGGTTGTAACCGCGAAAGTGCGGCGAATGCACCATCTGCACCGCCAGCTTGTCGGCTTCCGGCAGGGCGAAAAATTGCCGCGCGGCGTGCTGCAGCCGCGCATTCAGCGCGCCGTCCACGCCGTGCCCACGCAGATAGAAAAAACCGACGTCGCGGGCCGCCGCGCGCAGATCGTCGAGAAAGGCGCGCCGTTGGCGCGCATCACCGTCAAGCTGCGAAAGATCCAGCAGCGGCAGCGTCTTCTGCGTCGTCAGATGCGTCATCATGCGGTTCCTCTTCTTCCCCGATCACGATCGGGCTGCCATACAGGCGAATAATCAACATTGTCACTCCCCAGCGGGTAGCTGCATTTGCTTCATAGTTATCACCGCGCTCGCCGGAGCGGCCAATATTGTTGCGTTCTAAGTTATGCAAACGTTCAACAAACTGTCGCAAAACCGTCATCAATGTTTCTTATGCTCTGCGCAATTTCGCCGACGCCGCTGGCTGGCGACGTGCGCTATCCGCTATCCTGTAAACGACCTCATACCCTGCCTGCCGGAGAAATACTGATGGATTTAGCCTTATTCGACCTGGATGAAACCCTGATTGACGATGACAGCGCCAGCCTGTGGATCCGCTGGCTGGTCGGCCAAGGGTTCGCACCGGCGGAGCTGGAACTGCAGGAGCAGCAGCTGATGCAGCTCTATTATCAGGGCAAGCTGTCGATGGAGGACTACATGCAGGCCACGCTGGCGCCGCTGGCTGGCCTGAGCGTGCAAACCGTGGCCGGGTGGGTGCAGCGTTACATCCGCCGCGACATCCTGCCGCGCGTCTATCCCGCCGCCCGCGAGCGCCTGCAGTGGCACCGCGAACGCGGCGACTGCATCCTGGTGATCTCCGCCACCGGCGAGCATCTGGTGGCGCCGATCGCCGAACAGCTCGGCGCCGACGATGCGCTGGCGATCGGCGTGGAAATCAGCGATGGCCGCTTCACCGGCAACACCTACGGCACCATGACCTATCAACAGGGCAAGGTGATCCGCCTGCAGCACTGGCTGGCGCAGCACCCGCACCTGAAGTTCGAGCACAGCCACGGCTACAGCGACTCTCTCAATGACAAGGCGATGCTGCAATTCGTCGACAGCGCCACGGTGATCAACCCCGACAGCGAACTGAGCGCGCTGGCGGCGGAGCGCGGCTGGGAAGTGTGCCGCTGGGAACGCTGAGCGGCAGACAAAAAGTGCCCTGCGGTGTGACAAAAAGCGCGTTGTGGCGTAGGTATAGAGGGTCCTTATTATCCGCTAACGGAGTTATCCCATGCTGACCATTTGGGGTCGTGAGAATTCGAACAACGTCAGGAAGGTGCTGTGGTGCGCCGCCGAATTGGGGCTCAACTACACCCACATCAACGCCGGCGGGGCGTTCGGCAAAGTCAACGAAGAGAGTTACCGCGCGTTGAACCCGAACGGCCTGGTGCCGCTGCTGCAGGACGATGACTTCGTGCTGTGGGAGTCCAACACCATCGTGCGCTACCTGGCGGCGAAATTCGGCGACGCGACGTTCTATCCGCAAGATCTGCAGGCGCGCGCCGCCGCCGAGAAATGGATGGACTGGACCACCTCGACGATTGTCCCGGCCTTCACCATCGTCTTTTGGGGCCTGATACGCACCGCGCCGGAGCTGCGCGACATGGCGAAAATCGAAACGGCGATCGCCACGCTGGAAAAACACTTCGACGTCATCGAACAGACGCTGGCGCACCAGCCTTACCTCTCCGGCGGCGCGTTCGGTTTCGGCGATATCCCGCTCGGCAGCTTCGCCTACGCCTGGTTCGAAATGCCGATCGCCCGCCGCCCGCGGCCGAACATGGAGCGCTGGTATCAGCAACTGCGCGCACGCCCGGCCTACCAGCGCGGCGTGATGAGCGCACTCACCTGACGCGTGCGGGGCGTTACGACGCCCCGACCTTCAGCAGCTTGCCGTCCCGTTCGTCCGTCAGCAGATACAGGTAGCCATCCGGCCCGCTGCGCACCTCGCGGATGCGTTCGCCGCGATCGCCCAGCAGCCGCTCTTCCGCCACCACCTTGTCCCCCTTCAGCGTCAGGCGAATCAGTGCCTTTTGCGCCAGCGCGCCGATGAACAGCGAGTGCCGCCAGGCGGGGAAGCGCTGCCCATCATAGAACGCCATGCCGCTGAGGCCGGGCGAAACTCGCCAATAGTGGAGCGGTTGTTCGGTGCCGGGCACCCGCTCCCCCTTCGCCTCGGGGATCGGCTGGCCGGAATAGTTGATGCCGTAGGTGGCCAGCGGCCAGCCGTAGTTTTTACCCGGCAGCGGGATGTTGAGCTCATCGCCGCCGCGCGGACCGTGCTCATGCTCCCAGATTACGCCGCTCCACGGGTTCAACGCCAGCCCTTGCGGATTGCGATGGCCGTAAGACCAAACCTCCGGGCGTTTACCTGCCTGGCCGACCCAGGGGTTGTCCGGCGGCACGGCGCCCTCGGCGGTCAGCCGCACCAGCTTGCCCTGCAGTTTGTCGGTCTCTTGCGCCGTCGGCCGCTGATTGTTTTCGCCCAGCGTGATAAACAGGTAGCCTTGCCGATCAAACGCCAATTTGCCGCCGAAGTGATTGCCGACCGACAGCTTGGGCTGCTGACGGAAGATCACCTTAAAGTTTTCCAGCCGCGCGCCATCGTCGCTCAGGCGGCCATAGCCGACCGCCGTGCCGGCTTTGCCGCCCTCGCCCGGTTCGGCGAAGCTGAGATACACCCGGCGGCTGGCGGCGAAATCGGGCGCCGGCAGCACCTCCAGCAGGCCGCCCTGCCCTTCGGCGTAGACCTGCGGCACACCGGCGATCGGCGGCGACAGCCCTTTATCCTGCTGCCACAGCCGCAGCCGGCCGGGCCGTTCGGTGATAAGCAGGCCTTGTTCCGCCGGCAAGAAGGCCAGCGACCAAGGGTGTTCCAGGCCGTCCTGCAATTGGCTGACCGTCGGCGCGGCGTGCGCCAGGCCGCTGCACAGCAGCAAACCGGCCAGCAGAGTCAATCGGGACATGGCGTCCTCCTGAAGATAAAATGACCCGTTTAGTGTAGCCCACTCAGCGGCCGCGGTCGTTTGCATTACATTTCAACGGGTTGCCTTTTAGCCGCCATGTGCTTAAGTTAATCCATTACCCAGGAGGAAAAATGGACATTACCGTTACCGACGCGATCGACGAACAAACCCTCGATGCGATCAGGCAAGGCCTGCGCGCTTACAACCTGCCGCATATCGACGCCAGCCACCGCAAGCCGCTCAGCGTCTATGCGCGCGACGAAGCCGGCGCGGTGATCGGCGGCCTGACCGCCGAAACCTGGGGCAACTGGCTGAGCGTCGAGTGGCTATGGGTGGCGGATACCCAGCGCGGCAGCGGCCTCGGCGGCCGGCTGATGCGCGCCGCCGAGCACGAGGCGCAGGCGCGCGGCTGCCGCTACGCCCGCCTCGACACCTTCAGCTTTCAGGCGCGGCCGTTCTACGAAAAGCTCGGCTATCAGCTGCAAATGACGCTGAAAGAGTATCCGGTAGAACATGAGTGTTATTTACTTACCAAAACGCTGACTGATTAATGGATGGACGGATGGACAGCAAAAGCATGGTGGTGAACTGTGTGGCGTACAAAGCCGGCCAACGGCTGGGCGAAGTGACCATCGACGATATCAGCGAGGTGGTCAAACAGCCCGACACCTTCATCTGGCTGGGATTAAGGCAGCCGGAGCCGGCGTTTATGCGCAAGGTGCAGGAGGAGTTCGGGCTGCACGATTTGGCGATCGAAGACGCGCTGTGCGCGCACCAGCGGCCGAAGCTGGAGACCTACGGCGACTCGCTGTTCATCGTGGTGAAAACCGCGCAGTGGGGCGAGCACGACGAAATCGAATACGGCGAAACCCACTTCTTCGTCGGCAAAAACTTTCTGGTGACGGTGCGCCACGGCGCTTCGCCCAGTTACGCGCCGATCCGCGCCAAGGCGGAAGAGAACCACAAGCAGATGTGCCGCGGGCCGGGCTTCGCCCTCTATTCGGTGTTGGACTTCGTGGTGGATAACTACCGCAGCGTGGTGGCGCGCTTCGAGAGCACCATCGAGAACATTGAAGCCAACATGTTTCAGTCAGAGTTCGATCAGGCGGCGATCGAGAACGTCTATACCCTGCGCCGCCATCTGCTGGCGCTGCGCAACGCCGCGCTGCCGATGGATGAAATCTGCAACCAGCTGATCCGCCTGCACGAAGAGGTGATCCCGAAAGAGCTGCGCGCCTACGTGCGCGACGTGCAAGATCACGCCCATCAGGTGGTCAGCAATATCGACGACATGCGCGAAATGCTGACCAACGCCATGCACGTCAACCTGGCGCTGGTGACGGTCAAACAAAACGAAGTGGTGAAACGGCTGGCGGGTTGGGGGGCAATCTTGGCCATCCCGACGGTGGTCTTCAGCCTGTACGGGATGAACTTCGCCGACATGCCGGAACTGAAGTTCCCGTGGGCCTATCACGCCACGCTGGGAGTGACCGCCGTCGGCTGCATTTTCCTGTATCAGAAACTGAAGAAATCGGGCTGGCTGTAAGCGCCAGAACGGCGCTTTTCCCGCCGACGAAAACGATCGCGGGGCGGCTGGGATCACCGGCCGCCCCGCCGCTTCAATACAGCATCGGCCGCCGATCGCGATGCACGTGATTGTGGCGGCCGATGTGCTTGTCATCGGCAGCGCCGATATCCATCGATGCCAGCACCATGCCTTCGCCTGTCAGGCTCTGCGTCAACGGATAGCCATCGGCGTCGACGATCACCGAACCGCCGATCCACGCAACGCCGCGCTCCGTTTCGCAACGATCGCACACCGCGATGAACAGCCGATTGACGGCGGCGTTGGCCTGCGCCTTCACCATCTCCGCCGGCCGTTCGCCCTGCGGGCGCGGCGCCAGCGGCCAGTTGACCGGCGCGCACAGCAGCTGAGCGCCGGCCAACGCAGGCAAGCGCACCCACTCCGGAAACTCGAGGTCGTAACAGATCATCACCGCCAACCGGCCAAAACGCGTCTCGACGACCGGCGGCGGCCGATCGCCGGCGGTAAAGATCGAACTCTCTTCATGCCACAGGTGCGCTTTGCGATAAATCGCCCTCACCCCCTGCGCATCGATCAACGCCGCGCTGTTGGCCACCTCACCCTCGGGCAGGCGCTCGCAAAAACCGGCGACGATCGCCACATCCAACTCGCGCGCCAGGGCACACCACAGGCTGAGGCTGGGCCCATCTTCGGCCTCGGCCAACGCCCGCGCCTCCGCCTTGTCGCGCAGCACATAGCCGCTGTTCACCAACTCCGGCAACACGATGACGTTGGCACCGCGCTGCGCTGCCCGGCGGATCGCCTGGGCGGACAGCGCCCGATTATGTTCCGCTTCCCCTACCCGCAGCGCCAACTGGCAGCATGCGACGCTGATTTTTTCCTTCACTCCCGTTCTCCTTCCAATAATCCCTCGCAGCGCAACGCCACCCGCCGTTCGGCTTCGAGATCGAGCTTTCGGCACATGACAACATAAACGCTCCCGGCCACCAGCAGGCCGACCAGAAAAGCGATATCCGCGCCGCCCAGTAAAACAGCAAAGGGGCCGGTGTAAAAGCCCAACGTCATGAACGGCACCATCGCCAACAGGCCGATCGCGTAGGCCGTCAGGCCGGAGCGCCCCCAGTGGCCGTAGATCCCCGCCGGGTTGAAGATTTCACCGATCGCGTAATGCCCGCCGCGCACCACGTAAAAGTCCATCAGATTCACCGCCGTCCAGGGCACCAGGCAATACAGCATCAGCAGCACGAAGGTATTGAAGCTGGCGAGATAGCTCGCCGGGATAGCCAACGCAACCGCAAACACCGTCAGGGCGACGACGCCAATGCCGATCATGCGTAATCTCAACGTCGGCGTCACTTTACGGAACGCGTCAATCGCGCTGAGGCTGGTCAGCATTGCGCCATAACAGTTGACCGCCATGATACCGACCAGCGAAGGCACGGCGAAAAGCACAGCCAGCGTGCCGAACCCCGGATAGATGCCATTCCCCACCGCCTGTACGCTGCCGATCGCATCGGGAGCCGGTAAGGCTGAGGCCAGAAACGCGCCCAGCGGCATCAGCCAAAGCGCCGATCCGGCCGCCCCCAGATAAGTCCAAAAGATCACGTTGGCCGACGGCGTTTCATGCGGCAAATAGCGCGAGTAGTCGGAGACATACACCGCGTAGCTGATCTGGTAGCCGGCGGCCGCCGACAGCTGAATCAAAAAAGCCGCCCACGAAAAATGCCCGGCGCCGACGACAGCGTCCATCCGCAGCGACAGCACGGCACCGACCGTCAGCACGCCGAACACCGCCATCATCACATAGGTCAGCCAGCGCTGCACCGCATGCAGCATATCGTGGCCGACGATCGCCAACAGCACGGCCACCGCGATCAGCAACGCATACCAGGGCGGACGGTGACCCGGCAATACCGTGTTGATCGCATCGGTCGCGAGAATAACGTTGAACACGTTGAAACCGATGTAAACAAACACCACGGCGGCAAAGGGAACGATGGCGCCACGCAGGCCGAATTGGGCCCGCGACTGGATCATCTGTGGCAGCCCCATGCGCGGCCCCTGATTGGCATGACACGCCATGAAGAACGTGCCGAACCCCACGCCGACGACAATGGCCAGCATTGAATAAAGCGCGCCCAACCCCAACGCCGGGCCGGTGAAACCGACCACCATCGTCGTCAAAACGAAATTACCGGTGAACCAAAACGGCGCCTGATGCCAAACCTTGCCATGCCGCTCGTGACGGGGTACATAGTCTATCGAGCGCACTTCAATTTTTGGGCGTGGCGCCACATTGCGATTGTTCATGTCCCACCTCGTCGTTTCAACGCTCGGTTTGGGTCTGCAACTGCGGCGCCGGGCGGCTCAGCAAGCTGCCCAGCACGAAGGCGACGCCGCCGCCCAGCAGACCGCCGTAGATCGGGCTGTTGGCGTCGATGCCGTGCCAGATCATCAGCCCCACCACGCACAGGCTGCCGGTCAGCATGCTGGCGATGGCGCCGGCGCTGGTGGCGCGCGGCCAGAAGATAGCCCCCACCAACGGGATCAGCATGCCGCCCACCAACAGGTTGTAAGCCAGCGTCAGCGCCGCCAGCACGTCGCGCACCACAAACGCCAGCCCAAGCATGACCGCGCCCATGAAAAGCGTGGTGAAGCGCCCGGCGGCCAGCCCGCCGGAAGGTTTGCGCCGGATGGCCGGCAACACGTCCTCCAGTGCGATGGTCGAAGAGGCCAGCAGGCAGGCGCTGGCGGTGGACATCAGCGCCGCCAGGGCCGCCGCGGCCACCAGCCCGCTGACGCCGACCGGCAACACCGCTTGCGCGATGGCGGCGAAGGCGCCGTCGGTATTACTGAGCGACGGCAGCACGATCTTGCCGGCCATGCCGATCAGCGCGCCGGTCACGCCATACAGCACGCAATAGACGCCCGCCCCCAGCCCGGCGAAGCGCGCCACATTGGCGCTACGGGCGGTGAACACCCGCTGCCAGATGTCCTGACCGATCAAAATGCCGAAGAAGTAGATCAGGAAAAATACCAGAATAGTATCCAGCCCGATCGACGACAGCTGGTAGTAACCGGCGGGCAGCAGGCTGGTGAACGCCTCCCAGCCGCCGGCCTTGACGATGCTCATCGGCATCAGCACCAGCATCATGCCGACGGTCATGATGATGAACTGAATGATATCGGTCAGCGTCAGCGACCACATGCCCCCCAGCGTCGAATACAGTACCACCAGCCCGCCGCCGAGCAGGATAGACGCGCTGAACGACAGGCCGAACATCACCTGCATCACGCTGCCGATGGCGATGATCGAGGTCACCGCCACCATCAGGTCATACGCCAGCATGATCGCGCCGCTGGTGACCCGCGCCGCCGGGTGATACCGCCGCGACAGCACCTGGCTGACGGTATACAGCTTCAGTTTGAGCAGCGGTTTGGCCAGCACCAGACTCAGCACCACAATGCCCAGCCCGAGCGCGCCGCACAGCCAGACGCCGGAGATGCCGTAGGTGTAGCCGAGCTTGACGCTGCCGATGGTCGACGCGCCGCCAAGCACCACCGCCGACAGCGTGCCCAGATACAGCCCCGGCCCCAGGTTGCGCCCGGCCACCAGATACGCCTCTTTGGAGTTGGCGCGGCGAATGCCCATCCACCCCACCGCGCCTATCACCAGAAAGTAAATCACCACAACCAGCAGATCGAGATTCATGGGTACCTCCACTCCGTTGTTATTGTTATCAGGGGGCCCGACGCAACCGCTCCGCCGGCAGGGTCAGTACGACGGCCTCAGCGGGCCGGCAGCACGCACAGCATTTCAAACAGCAGATTGGCCGCCAGCAGCGCCGTATTGCCGGAACGATCGTAAGGCGGCGACACCTCCACCACGTCGCCGCCAATCAGGTTCAGCCCACGGCAGCCGCGCACGATCTCCAGCCCTTGCCAAACCGACAGTCCGCCGACCTCCGGCGTGCCGGTGCCCGGCGCGAAGGCCGGATCCAGCCCGTCGATATCGAAACTGAGATAAACCGGCGCATCGCCCATCTGCTCGCGGATCTCCGCCATCAGCGGCGTCAGCGACCGATGCCAGCAGGCTTCGGCCGGCACCACGCGAAAGCCCTGGCGCCGTGACCAATCGAAGTCATCCGCCGCATAGCCGCTGCCGCGCAGACCAATCTGCACCATTTTTTCCGGTGCCAGCAGCCCCTCCTCAAACGCGCGGCGGAAGGTGGTGCCGTGCGCCAGCTGTTCGCCAAACATCTCCTCGTTGGTGTCGGAATGCGCATCGACGTGGATCAGCCCGACCGGGCCATGTCGATGGGCGATGGCGCGCAGCACCGGCAGCGTCAGGGTGTGGTCGCCGCCGAGCGTCAACGGCGTGCAGCCGTGCGCCAGGATCTCGCGGTAAGCCGCCTCGATGCGCCGTACGCTGTCCGCCAGGCTGTAGGGGTTAATGGCGACGTCCCCCAGATCGGCCACCTGCAGCCGTTCGAACGGGGCGGAGCCTGTGCCCATGTTATAGGGGCGGATCATCACCGACTCCTGGCGGATCTGGCGCGGGCCATAGCGGGTGCCGCTGCGATTGGAGGTGCCGATATCCAGAGGAATGCCGACAAAGGCGGCGTCCAGACCACGCGCCTGATCGGCGGCGGGCAGGCGCATCATGGTGGGGAGACCGGCAAAGCGCGGCATGTCGTTGCCGCTTTGGGGTTGGTTCAGCATGGCGTTTCCTTGTCTTGGGCTTGCGATAAATTGAAACATTTAAGCAACATTTGCAGACTACCCCGTTGACCGCACCGGCTACCATTCCCGCTTTTGCATGTAAACATCGAAAAACACGATGTAACTAACCCATTGAAGCGTTGATTTTTATTTCAATCTCATGCCATAAGAAAGGCCACATCTTCAGCGCCGCGCCTATTTCTTCGATGTTAAAAATGGGTTAAGCGGCCGACGTTCTGCGGAGGGGGCGATGCTCACTAACCTAAGCGATATCGATCTGAAGCTGTTGCGGGTGTTCGTCGCGGTGGCGGAAGCCCAGGGCGTCAGCGCCGCACAGGAAACGCTGCTGATGAACCAATCCACCATCAGCACCCATCTGGCCTCGCTGGAAACGCGACTGGGTTTTCGCCTGTGCCAGCGCGGGCGCTCCGGCTTCCGGCTGACGCCAAAAGGGGAACGCATGCTGATCGCCTGCCGTTCCTTGTTCAACGCCGCCCGCGACTTCACCCGGGTCAGCCAGTCGCTGAACGGCCTGCTGACCGGCGATCTGCAAATCGGTCTGGTGGATAACCTGGTTTCACTGCCGGGCAACCCGTTCAGTCAGGCCATCAAGCACTTTCAGCGGCGCCGCCAGGACGTGCAATTGCAGTGCCGCATCTGTTCACCGACCGAGATTGAACAAGGGCTGCTGCATCGGCAGCTCGATCTGGGCATCGGCTACTTTGGCCAGCAGCTGGAGGCGTTGCGTTATCAGCCGTGGCTGGAGGAGACACAGGCGATCTATTGCAGTGAGGATCACCCGCTGTTCGCGGTGGAAGCACCGGAGCGAGAGCAGATTGAAAACGCGCGCTGGGTCAAGCGCGGCTACCTGCTGGCGCAGCAGCTGTGCCCGATAGCCCCGCCGCATCTGGCGGCGGTGGCTCACCACATGGAGAGCGTCGCCCATCTGGTGCTGAGCGGCACCTGTCTCGGTTATCTGCCCACCCACTATGCGGCGCGCTGGGTGGAGCAAGGGCTGCTGCGGCAGTTGGGCGGCACGGCGCTCTCTTACCGCGCCACGCTCAGCCTGGTCAGCCGCCCCGTCCAACCCGACGAGGCGTTGAACGCGCTGCTGGAGGATTTGGCGCGCGCCGGCGAAAAAAAGCCCCGCATGCGCGGGGCCTGACGGACGTTAACTGACCGGCATGCGCGCCGGATCGGGATACTGGTATTCAAAACCCAGCTCGTTGCAGATGCGGTTGCCGTCCACCAGCCGCTCATCCTGTTCCGCTTCGTCGGCAAACTGCGGCGGCTCCAGGTGCAGCTGCTCGGCCAGGGCCGGATAGAAATCGCGCTTGGCCGGATGACGCGGCGCGCACAGGTTGTACACGTGGCCGCCCTTCGGCAGCTTGAGCAGCAGTTGGATGGCGGCGATGACGTCGTCCTGGTGCACCAGATTCACCCCCTGCGAGCCCCCCTTCACATCGAGCTTTCCCGCCAGGAAGCGGCCTGGGTGGCGATCGGCGCCCACCAGCCCCGCCAGGCGCAGAATGTCCACCGAGGTATTCGGCAGCTCGTGCAGCCAGCGCTCCAGCTCGGCCAATACCCGGCCGGACGGCGAGACCGGCCGCAGCGGCGACTCTTCGCGCAGCGTGCCGGCGGTTTCGCCATACACCGAGGTGGAACTGGTGAAGATCACCCGCGGCACGCCGAAAGCCATTGCGCTGTCCACCAGCATGCGCACCGCATTGAAATAATTCTCGCTGCCTTCGACGGTGCGGCGCGCGGGCAGCGTGACCACCAGCGCATCCACGCGCAGCAACGACGCCAGATCGTCCGGATCGCAGATCAATTCCGGCGTCAGCTCCAACTGATAACATTCGATGCCGCTCATCCGCGCGGCCTCGACGCCGTCCGGCGTGGTTTTGCTGCCGACCACGTCGTACCCGCGGCCCATCAGCGACAACGCCAGCGGCATGCCCAACCAACCCAGACCAATAATGGCTACCTTTTTCATCCTCTTCCTCTCCTGAAGATCGCAGCGCCCTGCCCTTAAGGCTACGCCACTGCGCGCGGCGATACAATCTGACCGGCTTAAGGTTAGGTAAAGCCGTGTGTGGCTAATAACTCAACCTGTTTCAATAAATTAAATTTATGACGATAAAAAAGAGTTGCACGGCGGACAGCGGATAGTTTAGCTTAATTGCCATACGGTTTTTTACCGACTTTTGCTGAGAGAAAACACCATGACACGCGTTCAGTTCAACCACCATCATCACCATCACCCTGACTAGTCTTTCAGGCGATGTGTGCTGGAAGACGGTTTGTTAATCTTCCAGTGGCGCGCAGAACGCAAGAGAGAGCCCTCGGAAGATTTCTTCCGAGGGTTTTTTTTTGGCTCCGGACAGACAGAAAGAATAGTTTTTACAATAAATTCATAAAATTACAGATTAAACAGAGGTTACCATGCTGGACAAGACACGTTTACGGATCGCAATGCAGAAGTCGGGCCGCCTGAGCGATGAATCCCAGGAACTGCTGGCGCGCTGCGGCATCAAGATTAACCTGCAGCAGCAGCGTCTGATCGCCTTCGCCGAAAACATGCCGATCGATATCCTGCGCGTGCGCGACGACGACATTCCGGGTCTGGTGATGGACGGCGTGGTCGATCTCGGCATCATCGGCGAGAACGTGCTGGAAGAAGAGCTGCTCAGCCGCCGCGCACAGGGTGAAGACCCGCGCTACTTCACCCTGCGCCGCCTCGATTTCGGCGGCTGCCGCCTGTCGCTGGCCACCCCGCTCGACGCCGAATACGCCGGCCCGCAAAGCCTGCAGGACGCCCGCATCGCCACCTCTTACCCGCACCTGCTGAAGCAATACCTCGACAAACAGGGCGTGCGCTTCAAATCTTGCCTGCTGAACGGCTCGGTGGAAGTGGCGCCGCGCGCCGGCCTGGCCGACGCCATCTGCGATCTGGTCTCTACCGGCGCCACGCTGGAGGCCAACGGCCTGCGCGAAGTGGAAGTGATCTACCGCTCCAAAGCTTGCCTGATCCAGCGCGACGGCGAAATGCCTGAAGCCAAACAGCAGCTGATTGACCGCCTGATGACCCGCATTCAGGGCGTGATCCAGGCGCGCGAATCCAAATACATCATGCTGCACGCGCCGAGCGAGAAGCTGGACGAGATCGTCGCGCTGCTGCCGGGCGCCGAACGCCCGACCATTCTGCCGCTGGCCGGCGCGCAGAACCGCGTGGCGATGCACATGGTCAGCAGCGAAACCCTGTTCTGGGAAACCATGGAAAAACTGAAAGCGCTCGGCGCCAGCTCGATTCTGGTGCTGCCGATTGAAAAGATGATGGAGTAACGCCATGTCGACCTTCAACACGCCGATCGATTGGGCGACGTGCAGCGCCGAACGCCAGGCCGAGCTGCTGATGCGTCCGGCGATCGCCGCTTCCGACAGCATCACCCGCACGGTGAACGAGATCCTCGACAACGTGAAGGCCAACGGCGATCGGGCGTTGCGCGACTACAGCGCCCGTTTCGACAAGGCGGAAGTCTCGACGCTGCGCGTCAGCGCCGAGCAGATCGCCGCCGCCGCCGCGCGGTTGGGCGACGACATCAAACAGGCGATGGCGGTGGCCGTCGCCAACGTGGAAACCTTCCACAACGCGCAGCGACTGCCGCCGGTGGACGTCGAAACGCAACCGGGCGTGCGCTGCCAGCAGGTGACCCGCCCAATCGACTCGGTGGGCCTGTATATTCCCGGCGGATCGGCGCCGCTGTTCTCCACCGTGCTGATGCTGGCGACGCCGGCGCGCATCGCCGGCTGCCGCCGGGTAGTGCTGTGCTCGCCGCCGCCGATCGCCGATGAGATCCTGTATGCGGCGCAGCTGTGCGGCGTGCAGGAAGTGTTTCAGGTCGGGGGCGCGCAGGCGATCGCCGCCCTGGCGTTCGGCACCGAAAGCGTGCCGCGCGTAGCGAAGATCTTCGGGCCGGGCAACGCCTTCGTGACCGAAGCCAAGCGGCAGGTCAGCCAGCGCCTTGACGGCGCGGCCATCGACATGCCGGCCGGTCCTTCGGAAGTGCTGGTGATCGCCGACGCCGGCGCCACCCCGGCATTTGTCGCTTCCGATCTGCTGTCGCAGGCCGAGCACGGCCCGGATTCGCAGGTGATCCTGCTGACGCCGGACGCGGCGATGGCGCAGGCGGTGGCCGACGCGGTGGAAAGCCAGCTGGCCGAGCTGCCGCGTGCTGAGACCGCCCGTCAGGCGCTGGCGAGCAGCCGCCTGATCGTGGCGCGCGATCTGCCGGAGTGCGTGGCCATCAGCAACCGTTACGGCCCGGAGCACCTGATCATTCAGACCCGCAATGCGCGCGATCTGGTGGACGGCATCACCAGCGCCGGTTCGGTGTTCCTAGGCGACTGGTCGCCGGAGTCCGCCGGCGATTACGCCTCCGGCACCAACCACGTGCTGCCGACCTACGGCTACACCGCCACCTGCTCAAGCCTCGGGCTGGCCGATTTCCAAAAACGCATGACGGTGCAGGAGCTGACGCCGCAGGGCTTCAGCAACCTGGCCGCCACCATCGAGACGCTGGCTGCCGCCGAGCAGCTGATCGCCCACAAGAACGCCGTGACCCTGCGCGTCGCCGCCCTGAAGGAGCAAGCATGAGCATCGAAAAACTGGCGCGCGCCAACGTTCGCGAGCTGACCCCTTATCAATCGGCGCGCCGCCTCGGCGGCAAGGGCGACGTATGGCTGAACGCCAACGAATACCCGATCGCCCCGGAATTCCAGCTGACCGCGCAAACCTTCAACCGCTATCCGGAGTGCCAGCCGGCGCAGGTGATCGAACGCTACGCCGCCTATGCCGGGGTCAAGAAAGAGCAGGTGCTGGTCAGCCGCGGCGCCGATGAAGGCATTGAGCTGCTGATCCGCGCCTTCTGCGAGCCGGGCAAAGACGCCATTCTGTTCTGCCCGCCGACCTACGGCATGTACGCCGTCAGCGCCGAAACCTTTGGCGTGGAGCGCCGCACCGTAGCCGCCAAAGAGGACTGGCAGCTGGATCTGCCGGCCATCGCGGACAGCCTGGACAACGTGAAGTTGATCTACGTCTGCAGCCCGAACAACCCGACCGGTAACCTGATTGACCCGGACTCTCTACGCAGCCTGTTGGAGCTGGCCAAAGGCAAAGCGATCGTCGCGGTAGACGAAGCCTATATCGAGTTTTGCCCGCAGGCCTCGGTGGCCGGGTGGCTGAGCGACTACCCGCACCTGGCTATTCTGCGCACGCTGTCGAAGGCCTTTGCGCTGGCCGGCCTGCGCTGCGGCTTTACGCTCGCCAATGAAGATCTGATTGCCCTGCTGCTGAAGGTGATCGCACCTTACCCGCTCTCGACACCGGTGGCGGATATCGCCGCGCAGGCGCTGAGCGAAGAAGGCATCCGCACCATGCGCCAGCGCGTCACCGACATCGCCGCCACCCGCAGCTGGCTGCAGCAACAGCTGGAAAAATGCGCCTGCGTCGAGCAGGTTTTCGCCAGCGACAGCAATTACCTGCTGGCCCGCTTCACCGCCTCAAGTAATGTGTTTAAAAGCTTGTGGGATCAGGGCATTATCTTACGAGACCAAAACAAACAGCCCGGGTTGTCCGGCTGCCTGCGCATCACCATAGGCACCCGCGACGAATGTCAACGCGTGGTGGACGCCTTGTCCGCCCTGCCCGGCGCCAACCAGACTCGCCAGGAGCCAATGTGAGCCAAAAAATCCTCTTTATCGATCGTGACGGCACGCTGATCGCCGAGCCACCGGAAGATTTCCAGGTTGACCGCCTGGACAAGCTGGCGCTCGAGCCGGACGTGATCCCTTCCCTGCTGGCGCTGCAACAGGCGGGGTATCAGCTGGTGATGATCACCAATCAGGATGGGCTCGGCACCGCCAGTTTCCCGCAGGAAACCTTCGATCCGCCGCACAACCTGATGATGCAGATCCTTAGCTCGCAGGGCATTCAGTTCGCCGATGTGTTGATCTGCCCGCACCTGCCGGCGGACAACTGCGACTGCCGCAAGCCGAAGACCGCGCTGGTGAAGGGTTATCTCGAACCCGGCGTGCTCGATACCGCCCACAGCTACGTGATCGGCGATCGGCCGACCGACGTGCAGCTGGCGGAAAACATGGGCATTCAGGGGCTGCGCTACCAGCGCGGCGTGCTGGGCTGGAAAGAGATCGTGCGCCAGCTGACCCTGCGCGACCGTCATGCGCGGGTTAACCGCGTGACCAAAGAGACGCAGATCGATGTCAACGTCTGGCTGGATCGCGAAGGCGGCAGCAAAATCAAAACCGGCGTCGGCTTCTTCGACCACATGCTGGATCAGATCGCCACCCACGGCGGCTTCCGCATGGAGATCGACGTCAAAGGCGACCTGTATATCGACGATCACCACACCGTAGAAGACACCGGCCTGGCGCTGGGCGAAGCGTTGAACAAGGCGCTGGGCGACAAGCGCGGCATTGCCCGCTTCGGCTTCGTGCTGCCGATGGACGAGTGTCTGGCGCGCTGCGCGCTGGATATCTCCGGCCGCCCGCACCTGGAGTACAAGGCCGAGTTCAACTATCAGCGCGTCGGCGATCTCAGCACCGAAATGGTCGAGCACTTCTTCCGCTCGCTCTCCTACACCATGGGTTGCACGCTGCACCTGAAGACCAAAGGCAAAAACGACCACCACCGGGTCGAAAGCCTGTTCAAAGTGTTTGGCCGCACGCTGCGCCAGGCGATCCGCGTCGAGGGCAATACCCTGCCGAGCTCGAAAGGAGTGCTGTGATGAACGTGGTGATTTTGGATACCGGCTGCGCCAACCTGGCCTCCGTCACCTATGCGGTGCGGCGCCTGGGCTATCAGCCGGAAGTGAGCCGCGATCCGGAGATCGTGCTGCGCGCCGACAAGCTGTTCCTGCCGGGCGTCGGCACCGCGCAGGCGGCGATGGATCAGCTGCGCGAACGCGATCTGATCGAACTGATCAGGGCCTGCACTCAGCCGGTGCTGGGCATCTGCCTCGGCATGCAGCTGCTGGCGGCCAGCAGCGAAGAGAACGGCGGCATAACGACGCTCGGCCTCATCGATACGCCGGTAAAGCAGATGACCGACTTCGGCCTGCCGCTGCCGCACATGGGTTGGAACCAGGTATCCGCGCAGGCGGGCCACCATCTGTTCCGCGGCATCGATGACGGCGCCTACTTCTATTTCGTTCACAGCTATGCGATGCCGATATGCCCCAGCACCATCGCTCAGGCGAACTACGGCGAGCCCTTCACCGCCGCCGTGCAAAAAGACAACTTCTTCGGCGTGCAGTTTCATCCAGAACGATCTGGAGCGGCCGGCGCGCAACTGTTGAAAAACTTTCTGGAGATGTAGGCAGCATGATTATTCCGGCTTTGGATTTGATCGACGGCAACGTGGTGCGTTTGCATCAGGGCGATTACGGCCAACAGCGCGACTACGGCAACGATCCGCTGCTGCGCCTGCAGGACTATCAACAACAGGGCGCCCAGGTGCTGCACCTGGTCGATCTGACCGGCGCCAAAGATCCGGCCGCGCGCCAGATCCCGCTGCTGCGCAAGCTGTTGGCGGGGGTTAACGTGCCGGTGCAGGTCGGCGGCGGCATCCGCAACGAGCAAGACGTCAGCGCCCTGCTGGAGGCCGGCGCCACGCGCGTGGTGATCGGCTCCACCGCGGTGAAACAACCGCAGTTGGTGCAAAGCTGGTTCGAACGCTATGGCGCCGACGCGATGGTATTGGCGTTGGATGTGCGCATCGACGCGCAGGGCGTGAAGCGCGTGGCCATCAGCGGCTGGCAGGAAAACTCCGAGGCCACGCTTGAGCAGGTGGTAGAGCAGTTCCTGCCCTACGGGCTGAAACACGTGCTGTGCACCGACATTTCGCGCGACGGCACGCTGGCCGGTTCCAACGTGGCGCTGTATCAGGAGATCAGCCGCCGCTATCCGCAAGTGGCCTTCCAGGCCTCGGGCGGCATCGGCAATCTGGACGACATCGCCCAGTTGCGCGGCAGCGGCGTTGCCGGCGTGATCGTCGGGCGCGCCCTGCTGGAAGGTAAATTTAGCGTTGAGGAGGCGATTGCATGCTGGCAAAACGGATAATCCCGTGTCTGGATGTTAAAGACGGGCAAGTGGTGAAAGGCGTGCAGTTCCGCAACCACGAAATCATCGGCGACATCGTGCCGCTGGCGCAGCGCTATGCGCAAGAAGGCGCGGACGAGCTGGTGTTTTACGATATCACCGCCTCGAGCGACGGCCGGGTGGTGGACAAAAGCTGGGTGTCGCGCGTGGCGGAGGTGATTGACATTCCGTTCTGCGTCGCCGGCGGCATTAAAAGCGCCGAGGACGCCAGCCAGATCCTGTCCTTCGGCGCCGACAAAATCTCCATCAACTCACCGGCGCTGGCCGATCCCGATCTGATTAGCCGCCTGGCGGATCGCTTTGGCGTGCAGTGCATCGTGGTGGGCATCGATACCTGGTTCGACAGTGAAACCGGCAAGTATCACGTCAATCAATATACCGGCGACGAGAGCCGCACCCGCGTCACCCAGTGGGAAACCCTCGACTGGGTGCAGGAAGTGCAGCGCCGCGGCGCCGGTGAGATCGTGCTGAACATGATGAACCAGGACGGCGTGCGCAACGGTTACGATCTGCAGCAGCTGCGCCAGGTGCGCGAGGTCTGCAAGGTGCCGCTGATCGCCTCCGGCGGCGCGGGCACGATGGAGCACTTCCTGGAAGCGTTCCGCGATGCGGACGTCGACGGCGCTCTGGCGGCATCGGTGTTCCACAAACAAATCATCAATATCGGCGAACTGAAAAGGTTCCTGGTCGAACAAGGCGTGGAGATTCGCGTGTGCTGACAGAACAACAGAGAAACCAGCTGGACTGGGAGAAAACCGACGGCCTGATGCCGGCCATCGTGCAACACGCCGTTTCCGGCGAAGTGCTGATGCTGGGTTACATGACGCCGGAAGCGCTGGCGACCACCGAGCAGAGCGGCAATGTCACCTTCTTTTCGCGCACCAAGCAGCGCCTGTGGACCAAAGGCGAAAGTTCCGGCCACTTCCTCAAGGTGGTCAGCATCACGCCGGACTGCGATAACGACACGCTGCTGGTATTGGCCAACCCGATCGGCCCGACCTGCCACCTGGGCAACAGCAGCTGCTTCCATCCGGCCGCCAGCGACTGGACGTTCCTCTATCAGCTGGAACAGCTGTTGGCGGAACGCAAGCATGCCAGCCCGGACAGCTCATACACCGCCAGCCTGTACGCCAGCGGCACCAAACGCATCGCGCAGAAGGTCGGGGAAGAAGGCGTGGAAACCGCGCTGGCCGCCACGGTCAACGATCGCGAAGAGCTGACCAACGAGGCCTCGGATCTGATCTATCACCTGCTGGTGCTGCTGCAGGACCAGGCTTTGGATCTGAGCGCGGTGATCGGCCGGCTGCGCGAGCGGCATCAGAAAAAAGCGTGACATTAAATCACGCGCAATAAAAAAGCCGCCGGGCGTTAACCTCGGCGGCTTTTTTTATCGCTCAACGAGTGGGCTTATTCCATCCATTCGGTATGGAACACGCCTTCCTTGTCGATGCGTTTGTAGGTATGCGCGCCGAAGTAGTCGCGCTGCGCCTGGATCAGGTTAGCCGGCAGCACCGCTGAACGGTAGCTGTCATAGTAAGCGATCGCGGCGGAGAAGGTTGGCGTAGGGATACCGTTCTGCACGGCATAGGCCACCACGTCGCGCAGCGCCTGCTGGTACTCGTCGGCAATTTGCTTGAAGTATGGCGCCAGCAGCAGGTTGGCGATATCGGCATCTGCCGCGTAAGCGTCGGTGATCTTCTGCAGGAACTGGGCACGGATGATACAGCCGGCGCGGAAGATCTTGGCGATTTCGCCGTAGTGCAGATCCCAGTTGTTTTCTTTGGACGCGGCTTTCAGCTGAGAGAAGCCCTGCGCGTAGGATACGATCTTGCCCAAATACAGTGCGCGACGCACTTTCTCGATGAACTCGGCTTTGTCGCCGGTGAACGGTGCCACTTTCGGGCCGGTCAGCACTTTAGAGGCAGCAACGCGCTGATCTTTCAGCGAGGATAGGTAGCGCGCGAACACCGATTCGGTGATCAGCGACAGCGGTTCGCCCAGATCCAGCGAGCTCTGGCTGGTCCACTTGCCGGTGCCTTTGTTGGCGGCTTCGTCCAGGATCACATCGACCAGGTATTTACCCTCTTCGTCTTTCTTGGTGAAGATGTCTTTGGTGATGTCGATCAGGTAGCTGTTCAGCTCACCCTTGTTCCACTCGGCGAAGGTTTCGGCCAGCTGCTCGTTGCTCAGGTTCAGCGCCTGCTTCAGCAGAGAATAGGCTTCGGCAATCAGCTGCATGTCGCCGTATTCGATGCCGTTGTGCACCATCTTCACATAGTGGCCAGCACCGTCAGCGCCGATATAAGTCACGCAAGGCTCGCCTTCCGCAACCGCAGCGATTTTCTCCAGGATCGGCGCCACCAGCTCGTAAGCTTCTTTCTGGCCGCCAGGCATGATGGAAGGCCCTTTCAGCGCGCCCTCTTCACCGCCGGAAACGCCGGTGCCGATGAAGTTGAAGCCCTGGTCGGACAGTTCGCGGTTACGACGGATGGTGTCCTGATAGTAGGTGTTGCCGCCATCGATCAGGATATCGCCCTTGTCCAGATGCGGAGTCAGCGAGGCAATGGTTTTATCCGTCGCTTCGCCCGCTTTCACCATCAGCAGGATGCGGCGCGGTTTTTCCAGCGATTCGACAAACTCTTCAACGGTGTAATACGGCGCCAGGTTTTTGCCCGGGTTCTCAGCGATCACTTCGTCAGTCTTGTCGCCAGAACGGTTGAAAATGGAAACGGTGTAACCACGGCTCTCGATGTTCAGCGCGAGGTTGCGGCCCATTACCGCCATGCCGACAACGCCGATTTGTTGCTTGGACATTTAGGAACTCCTGTCTGAGATAATTACTACATTGTAATCATATAGTTATACAACATAGTAGGGATGCATTGCTTTATTGTACATGATTATTCCTAAGCATGTACCTATCGCAGCCATAACAATCTTTACAAAATCACGCACAGTTGGCAGTTCTGTATACGCCCTGAGCTCATTGCTACATTACCGGTAACATTGCAGAAAAGAAAAGGTTCGGATGTGCGGTCTGCCGCATCATGTCAACGGTTAAAAATCAACCAGAATATGTGGGCCAAGATGAGGATACCGCATCGCCGAACCTGCTCCATACCCTCGGAAGAAACCATCCAATGACGCGCCACGCTTGCATTTTGGCCTGTAATCCTACAATTCCTAGCAATTGCACATATCTCATTTGAATATGTCACCACTGGTTACTAGGAACAGACTGAAACCCTGAAAATCCAGAGGCATTACAAGTGATTTGGTGGTAGGATAATAAAGGTTTTCTAGCCTATTTTTGCTGAAAATAGTTTCAGCATATAAATGAAAACTGACAACCCCACCCTCTATTGGTTCTCGCTTACCAAGGGCGGTAGCGTGCTTTTTTAGGCTGAAAACGCTTATGCAGAGCAATGTCCAGCCTAAAAATCAGGCAATCTGTATGCAGGGAATTCAGTGTTCACTTCTGTTTCATCGAGAAATGCGGTGTTTTTTTGCCGAAGTGAACGCATCGAAAAACAGAAGAAAATCTTATATATCACTAATATGTTCCCCGGCATTACAGTAAGATAGAAACACGCTGGACAATAGCCCGCGGTAATACCATGCAGGTTGCGCGGGAATGAAACAGATTCTGTTTACGATGTGAAAATCTCCGAGAGAAAATGTTGGCGTATTTTCCATGGAGTGCTTACGGAAACGTGTGTTTAGCCCTATAGCTATTTTCACACCCTCCGTCATATCAATAACGCATCCGTTCTACATGATTATATTGCGAAGAAAGTTAAACCATGACGTCAAAAAAGTTAATCAATAGCCTAGGTGTTAAATGAATATTTTCTCTATTCTTGTTAAGACTTTTTATCGGTGTCTTCATACACTTGCCACCAATAAGAATCTTGTTATTTCACTTTCTAAACGGGAAATCGGCAGTAAATACAAAGGGTCATTTATCGGGCTTCTTTGGTCGTTTATTAACCCAGTATTGATGATGGTGATTTATACCTTCGTTTTCAGCGTTGTATTCAAAATTCGCTGGAGTGCTGGAGTCGATTCCAAAGGAGAATTTGCGTTAGCATTATTCATCGGTTTGATTTTCTTCGGGCTTTTTTCTGAATGCATTAACCGCGCTCCCTATTTGATCGTCAGTAACGTCAACTACGTCAAAAAGGTTGTCTTCCCGGTTGAAACACTCCCCATTGTTTCACTCTGCACAGCTTTATTCCAAATGGTGATTAACTTCGTCGTTTGGTTGCTGTTCTATGTCGCTATCGTAGGGATCCCTACGTGGCACATTCTATGGCTACCCGTCATCATCGCACCGTTCCTTATGATGGTTCTGGGCGTATCCTGGTTCCTTTCTTCGCTTGGCGTTTACTTGAAAGATATCGCTCAGGTTATTGGCGTGCTTACCATGATTCTGATGTATCTTTCGCCGATCTTCTATCCGATCTCCATGTTGCCTGACGCATATCACATCTTCATGCAACTCAGTCCATTGACTTATGTCATTGAGCAAGCGAGGGATTGCATGATGCTGGGCAAAAATATCGCCTGGGGGAGCTGGGGCATTTACACCCTCATCTCTTTCGTCATCATGCTGTTAGGTTATGGTTGGTTTATGTTCACGCGTAAAGGGTTTGCTGATGTCATCTGAATTCGCAATTTCAGTCAAAAATATTTCGAAACGCTTTGAAATGTATGCAAATCCTAAGCATCGTTTGTACCAAATGCTTTCTTTAGGCCGCCGTACATTCTTCAAAGAGTTCTGGGCGCTAAACGGCGTTTCTTTTGACGTTAAGCGCGGTGAAACGCTTGGCATTTTGGGCCGTAATGGCGAAGGCAAAAGTACCCTGCTGCAAATTATTGCCGGCACCTTGACAGCCACCTCGGGCAGCGTTGAGGTCAATGGCAAACTGGCTGCGCTGCTGGAACTCGGCGCTGGCTTCAATCCTGAGTTTACCGGCCGTGAAAACGTTTATCTGAGCGGCATCATTCTTGGTATGACGCACAGTGAAATGGAACAGAAATTCCCTGAGATCGAAGCCTTTGCCGACATAGGCGAACATATCGATCAGCCGGTCAAAACCTACTCCAGCGGGATGTATGTGCGTCTGGCCTTCGCCGTTCAGGCTTGCATTAAGCCCGAAGTGCTCATCGTAGACGAAGCACTGTCGGTCGGTGATGAAAAATTCCAACGCAAATGCTTCGATTATATCGAATCGCTGCGCGCGCAAGGGTGTTCAATCATCCTGGTGACGCATTCCACGTCGACCGTGGAGAAGTTTTGCCAGCGGGCCATTTTGTTGCGAAAAGGCCGGGTAGAAGCCATTGGCAGCGCCAAAGAAATCATCGATCAATACCATGCCCTGCTCTACTCAGATGAAAAAACTTACCTGCGCTATCTGAACAACATTGCTAAAAACACCAATCAGTCCATCAACGCGCCCCAGAAAGAAAGCCAGGACGGCGTCGCCGCCCATGAGGCCTCCATCGCGGAACAAGCCGAGGTACAAGCTGAAAGCGAACTGACCAGCGGTGCCCTTATTGAAAGTTGGATCATCAAAGATGCCCACGATCAGCCTTGCGATCTATTTCGCGTAGGTGAAAAAGCCATCATCAGCTTCGATATCAGCGTATTTGGGCCGATAGAAGAGCTGCAAGCCGGCTTGGTCATTAAGACCGTTGAAGGTATTACGGTATTTGGCACCAGCACCTTATACCATAAGAAGAATATGCATAACGCCAAAGGCGGAGATGTTCTTAGGGCAACGTTTGAACTTGACCTGGCTCTGTGCGAAGGCAGCTATTTTATTTCACTCGCTATCGCCAACGCCATCAGCCACGCCGATATGTCCTATCTTGATAAGAAAACCGACGTGATCGTCCTTAAGGTTATAGAGCCTCGCACGACAATGTCAGGTATTGCCGCATTGCCTGTTTCTTTATCACTCGAAAAGTGGTCAGGAGAGCATGAATAAATCAATACTTATCATAACTCAGTATTACTCAATCGGTGGGTTGGAAACCTATATCAACACTCAGGTAAAGGATCTGGTCGCCCACGGTTACCAGGTTCATCTTATGTACGCCGTTGTCGCAGACCCGTCATTACTCCCTGACGGGCTGAGCTCGTGCCATGAAAATATTCATTTAAGCAACGGCTCTATCGAACAACTCGTTCAAGGCGTAGACCTGATACGACAGGTTATCAAAGAAAAAGGCATCGATGTCATTCATGTGCATCCTTTTGACTGCATTTTCCCTGCCGTTATCGCCGCAGACTGCGAAAAAATACCGTCGCTATTAACATTGCACGGCCCTCTGTCGCTGCAGCATTTTACTCGGAATATTTATAATCAGGCGTTGGCCATTTATTTTCTCAAAACGCTACATACCATATTTTGCGTTTCGCAGGAAACGGCGGATCAATTGGCGGAGATCATAGACCACCCCTCGGTGATGATCGTTCCTAACCTGATAGACACCGCCCAAACGCATCCCGCTATCACGGATGAGACTGTTGAGAAAAGATGGCTTATCGCCAGCAGGCTGGATGAGGATAAATCCGCAGGGATTATGAAGTTCATTGACTTCGCCAGCCGCTGCCAAATGATTCATGGTATTGATATTTACGGTACCGGTAGTGATGAAGACACTATAAAAACCTACGTTAGCGATAATAACTTCAACGAATGGGTTGGTTTCAAAGGCGTTGTCAGTGACATCCCTTCCGTCATGCCGCAATACGCGGGGTTTGCCGGCATGGGCCGCGGAGTACTGGAAGCCGGCATTAGCCAGCTTCCGGTGTGTCTGGTTGGCTACGACGGCATTAAAGGCATTCTGGACGATGAAACCTTTAAACATGCCGCTTACTGTAATTTCTCAGGCAGAAATCTGGCCAATGCCGAAGAAGATGTGCTTCAAGAGCAATTTGCCGCCGCTCGTCCCCTGCCCCCAGACTTGCTTATTGAATACCAGAGCGATGGCCGTTGGAGCCAAATCCTCGAGAATATGGTTCTCCCGGACAAAGAGCGATACGACAACGGTGATTCGCTGCAACTCTACCAGCAGCTGTGTAAGGCACCATCATCACAGGAAAACGAAAGTTTTTTGATCGCGAATGCCTTTACTGTCGCTATATTTAAAACGCTAGCAAACCAACTGATCGCCAACAGTATCAAGATCAACGCTCATGATGATAGCGTGAAAGAGACCGTCAAAATGGAAGATAAAGCGAGCCAGGCTCCCCTGGACACCCCTGTTAATGCTAATGCAGCAAGTTCAGGGAATGATGTCATCGCCAAGTTAGCTGCGTTGGAAGAACAGAATCTCTCTTTGCAGAATGACGTTAAATCGTTAGTACAACTCCTGACATCGGTAGCGGCAAAACAAGAAGACTATTTCAGAACTTTGCCTCACGCGGTTGCACCGAGTGCAGGGCAAAAACTTCGATATTTGGTTCAGGTTGCCGTTCAATCACTGACCAGAGCGGACAAACGCTATGAACTGGCCAAAACTCTTTATTGGAGACTGCCCGAGTCTGTCAGGCTAAAACTACAGACCCAGCGGCACCGTTACGTTCAAAAACACTTCGAGCACGCTTGCAATAGCGCGATGACGGATACCTCTACACCTGAAGACATTCCAGACTGGGTCGCAGCGGTAAACCAATCAGAGAAAGTCGTCTTCATTCCATGCAGCTTCGAATTCGATGAGCTGGTGAACCAACGGCCAATCAACGCGGCAAAATATTTCTCGGAAAAAGGCTATCAGGTTATCTTTATCGCCTGGCAATGGACGCCACAGGAAACGTTGTCGAAAGGTTGTTCGCAAGTCTGGAACAATGTCTATCAGGTTCCGCTGTATGATTTTGTGAAATACACCCGTCAGTGTCATCTGCATGACAAAACCGCGTTCTTTGTCATCACGATGCCGGCGAAAGTCTTCCTCACTCCGCTCTATGAGTTTAGAGCGCAAGGCTGCAACATCATCTATGACATTATGGATGAATGGGAATGCTTCCATAAGGTCGGACAAGCTCCTTGGTACCAGAAAGAGATTGAAGAAACCCTCATTCTACAAAGCGATTACGTCTGTGGCGTTGCTCCATCACTGCGTGACAAATTTGCTTATCTTCGCAGTGATATTGAAGTAGTCGGTAATGGCTATTCCGAGAAGGTCTTGGGCGATACACGTAATATAGCGAAAGACAACGGCAACAAAGTGGGCTATTTCGGCCATCTAACGGACTCGTGGTTCGACTGGGATATCGTATTTAAATTAGCTGAACAATTCCCACAATATCACTTCGAGATCATTGGTTACGGTGAGCCTGAGTGGGTGGTCAATAAAGCGAAAAATATTGCTAACATCACACTGGTGGGCAAAGTAATGCCAAAAGACCTTCATCAATATGTCAAAGAATGGTCGATCGGCCTCATTCCATTCAAAAGTGGCGAGCTGGCTCAAGCGGTAGATCCGATCAAAATTTATGAGTACCTCTATTTTGGCTTACCAACTCTAGTGACCGGCATTGAGCATATTAAACGCTATCCGATGACCTATTTCTCTGACGGCAGCGACGTTGTCGATCTGTTTGAGAAAACAATCAATAGCGAGCGCCACTCTGACGAGTTGGAAACCTTCTTGCAAGAAACCACTTGGGCAGCCCGATTCGAAGAAATGGAGTTGAACACCCTGAAAAGAAAAGGAATTAGGGAGTTATATGCTTCGTAAAATAGCATTTATCTATCCTTGGGCGACGCATGGCGGTGTTGAGAAAGTCATGCTCACCCGTGCCCGTTTATTAAACGATATAGGCACCTATCAGATTGACCTTCTTTTTACTCATGATTCCGGTGCGGCGAAGGCGATCACCGCCGCACTCTCGGACTGTAAAAATGTCGATGTCAAAATCATCAACTTCGATTATTTATTAACGCAAAATTACAGCCTCATTTTTTGCATTGATTTCCCTGCGGCTCTGACATTTTGCCATACGCACAAATTGAAATACTTTGCGGAATGCCATACAGCCTATAAAGAAAACAGGGCTTACTTGAATAAAATTCCGGACAGTTGTTCGGCAATATTGTGCCCATCCGCGTTCTTTATGAAGCAGCTAGAGCCTGAATTGCACAAAAGTGCCTGTCCATTGTTATTGCTGCGTAATTTCGTTCCTTGGGATCATGTCTCTCAAGAACCGCATGCGATTCCCTCTCTGCCAACATGGTCGAGAAGACCTATTCTCTTCCTGGGACGGATGGACAAGCTAAAGAACCTGACTGAATTACTGGACGCATTCGTTATTTTAAAAGAACGACACGCGGAAAAATACATGCTAGTTCTGTGCGGCCCGCAGTCTTCTGAAATCAACACCAACGCCGAGCTGGAGAGCAGAAATCTAGTGGGCGACACCGTATGCTTGCCGCCAGTGCCATTCTTGAATGTGGACAAGCTGCTGTTGGCGATCTCTCAAGCCAACGGGATTTTTGTGTCGCCATCAACCGGAGAATCATTTGGCTTATCGGCTTCAGAAGCGATTTGTGCAGACGTCCCCGTTGTTTTGTCCAATATCGAAGCACATAACTATTTAGTTGCCACGCGTGAAAATGAGTTTACTTACTCGTTGCATGATGCTCGCCAATTGTCAGAAAAAATAGCCTCTATATCTGACAATTATGCGCAATCTAAAGCATCACTTGCCGCTCTGAAAGAAAAATTTTCCGCCCATGCCTTTATGAACGATTGGGAGGAATTGCTACGCAGAACCGAATAGCTATTCGATTTCCACCTCCCCATACCGATTTTTATCGTCAGTATGGGGATATTAATTATTGAGACAACCATGTTAAAGAAAATTATGTGTGTTGTGGGTACTCGTCCGGAAGCGATAAAAATGGCGCCGGTGATCAAGGCACTTCATGCCTCCGGTGAATTCGACGTTTGCGTATTGGCGACGGCCCAACACCGAGACCTGTTGGATCAGGCTTTCCAACTTTTCGAAATTGAAGCCGATTATGATCTTAATGTCATGACACCTGGGCAAACATTGCCAGAGTTGACCGCGCGCCTGATGACCAGCATCGACCGAACTCTCGAAGAGGCAGCACCGGATTTGGTTATCGCACAAGGCGATACGACGACCGTCTTCGTGACGTCACTGGCCTGTTTCTACAAGAAAGTGCCTTTCGCTCATCTCGAGGCGGGGCTGCGTACACACGACCTCTATTCACCTTTTCCTGAAGAAGCAAACCGTATTCTTGCCGGACATTTAGCACGCTTGCATTTTGCTCCGACTGAAGTATCTAAAAGCAACCTCTTGCGCGAAGGCATTCCTGCAGAGCATATTCACGTTACGGGAAACACCGTGATTGATGCCTTGCTGACGACCGCACAAAAGACGTTTGATATCGGCGTCGATATTCCCCAAGACGCCCGGATGCTTCTTATCACTTCTCATCGCAGAGAGAACTTCGGCCAACCTATTGTCAATATCTGCAACGCAGCTCTTGAACTTATTGAAAAGTATAGTGATATCTATATTCTTTTCCCCGTTCATCCCAACCCAAACGTGCGCGAAGTCACGGATCGTCTGTTAAAAGACCACGAAAGAATTAAGCTGGTCAGCCCATTTGACTATGGCCCTTTCGTTGCCGCCATGAAGAATGCCTACCTGATTCTTTCCGACTCTGGCGGCGTGCAAGAAGAAGCTCCGGCCTTGGGCAAACCCGTCTTGGTCTTACGTCGTGATACCGAGCGCCCAGAAGCCGTCTCGGAAGGCGTGGTGAAATTAATCGGAACGGAACAAGCCGACATCGTAAGAGAAGCGTCTTTGCTGCTTGATAGCCCTCAGGCCTATCAAGAAATGGCAAAAGGAAGCTCTCCTTACGGTGATGGTGAGTCCAGCCAGCGTATCGTCCGTATCGTCCGCAATTTCTTTACTGAACAATGCCAATGAAAATCGTCTATCTTTCAGCTGTTCCCTGGTTGAGCATAAGTCAGCGCCCTCATTTTTTCGCCAAATATGCGCTGACCCATGCCACCCAGGAACTTTTGTGGATTGAGCCTTATCCTAGTCGTTTTCCCACCCTCGCCGATCTGACCCCCGGCCGCCATGCCCCTGAACCTGCAGGATTGGATTTGATAGAGGGTCTGCAACTGGCTCGGTTGGGTTTTGTAGCCCCCGTGGAGCCGATACCTGCGTTGTTTAAGCTGCTCAACCAAGGGAAAATAAAGAAAATTATTGACGATATAAAGAATTTTATATCTGAAGATACCACTCTGGTTATCGGCAAACCCTGTCTGCTGGCCAACATGCTTATCAAGCAATTTAAATGGCGGCAAGTGTGGTATGACGCCATGGATGATTTCCCTTCGTTTTATTCTGGCCTATCAAAGAAAAACACGGCTAATCTTGAAAAAGAAATCGCCCGACAAGTTGACCGCATATTCTGTTCAAGTCATGCCTTAATTGAGAAATTTTCGTCTATCGCCCCCAGCAAAACTGAGTTGGTGTTGAATGCGTGTTCAGATGACATGCAGAAAATTCATATCCCGAAAACATCGCATGAAAAAATCACATTTGGCTATATCGGCACAATCGCAAGCTGGTTTGACTGGAAGTGGGTGTTCGAGTTGGCCACTAAAAATCCGGAAGCAATCATAAACCTCGTAGGGCCAAGAAAAACCGGAATTCCGGAAAGCTTACCTCAAAATATCATCCTGGAACCCCCTATCCCACACCCCCAGGTAATGAAAAAGATATCCACATTTGATTATGTGATTATTCCATTTTTGCAGAACGACATTACTAAATATGTCGATCCTGTTAAGTTCTACGAATACAGGTTGGCAGGAAAAGCCATCCTATCGACTCCATTTGGCGAGATGCTATGGCATCACAAAGAAGAAGCCTACAATTCTGACACAACGCTAGGCATTACTATACCTGACAACACGCTAGTTTTTCCTTCACCTAAAAAACCAAACGACATCCCAAGATGGAGTGGACGATTCTCTCATGTCTTTACCGGCTATTGAAGATGAAAAATTTCTTACAATCTCATTAGTAATTTTCAAACCGAATCTTGTAGATTTAAGAAAAACCCTTGCCGCACTTGTTGAGACAAACGTTTTTAAAGCACGCGACTGTTATTTATTGGTTGTTGATAACTCGCCAACTACTGATCCTGCAGTCACTTCGCTAATTAAAGAGTTCCTTGACGTTATTCCCGGAAATTACATATCACGACCAGACAATCCTGGCTTTGGAGTGTCACATAATTTAAGCTTAGCTATTAAGTCAAAATACACCCTTATTTTAAACCCCGATTTAGAGATGGATAAAAATGCATTAGAGAATGCATTCTCCTTCATGGATGCTCACCCTGAATGTGGCTTAATTACGCCGTATGCAACCTGGGGGAGCGGGGAAACACAATATTTGTGTAAGCGATACCCTTCTGTATTTGTATATTTATTGCGTTTCTTTGCCTCGGTTAAAGGAAAGCGTTTTTTCAAAAGTTATCTTCGACGCTATGAAATGGCTGATACGCTAACGCCTCACGATGTTTATTTCGATCCGCCTATCGTGAGTGGCTGCTTTATGTTTTTCCGCTACAGCGTACTGAAAGAATTATCCGGATTCAATCCTAAATTCTTTCTTTATTTCGAAGATTTCGATCTCAGCATCCGTACGGCAAAAATTACCAGAATAGCCTATGTCCCTGATGTCAAAGTCGTGCATTACGGTGGCCATGCGGCGCGAAAAGGCTGGGCGCATATTAAGCTATTTTCACGCTCAATGATTACTTTCTTTAATATTCACGGCTGGAAAATTTGGTAACTCCATAGCGAATAAGCTATGCGCCAATTACTGTCGGGTGAGCATGAAAATAACAAAATACATCATGCTCACCCACACGGTGCCGACATTACTCTTGTAAGTAACCCATTTTTCTCAATCGAGAAATCACGTATTCCAGGGCTGACTGCCAATTGGAAGCAGGAATACCTATCTCATTGATTTTATTGCAACTCAAGGTTGAATATTTAGGACGTTTAGCCAAAGTCACATATTGTTCTGATGTTATTTTACTGACCTTTGGCATGCGAGAAATCGCCCCCATCTCCGCAGCAACTTTAAATATGTGCTCCGCAAACTCACTCCAGCAGACCTCTTCATCCCCGCAGAAGTGATAAATCCCTCCCTGAACCTCACAAAGCAACATTTTTATCATCGCGTCTGCGATGTCCCCCGCATATGTCGGGCAACCGCGTTGATCGGCTACGATATCAAGAGATTCACGTTGCCGAGCAAGCCTCAGCATGGTTTTAACGAAATTTTCGCCATATTCACTGAAAACCCAAGAAGTGCGAAGAATTATCGCATCTTGCATTTCTGATACGATGGCCAATTCGCCATCACGCTTGGTTTTCCCGTAAATGCACAGTGGGCGGGTACCAGCCAACTCATTGTAGGGAAGCTTGCCCAGGCCATCAAAAACATAATCTGTAGAAATATGAAGCAGTCGGCAATCCATTGCCTTTGCAACCAAGGCCAAATTAGCTGGGCCCACAACGTTGGCTAACAACGCAGCCTCGCAATCTTGTTCCGCTTTATCAACGGCGGTATAGGCTGCAGCATTTATGATCGCCGTCGGTTTAAACTCCTGGACGACGGCCTTAACCTGCTCCAATTTGGAAATGTCCATCGTATTGCGGTCGGCCGCTAAAATAACCCAATCGGCGGGTACCCGATCGATAAAACAGCGCCCGACCTGCCCTTTAGCCCCGGTTAAAAGAACTCTCATTAAATCAGTTCTCTGAGAAATTTGCCGTTCTTGTCCTTTTCCGACAAAACAGGGTGCCGAACAGGCCAGGCCACGCCGACATCGGGATCATTCCACATCAGGCACCTTTCATGTTCTGGCGAATAGTAATCCGTGCACTTATATTCAAAATCCGCGATCTCAGAGAGCACGACAAAACCGTGGGCCAAACCTGGCGGGATCCAAAGCTGAGTTTTGTTCTCTTCCGATAGCACAATGCCTTCCCACTTGCCAAATGTGGGTGAGTCTGGGCGAATATCTACAGCAACATCATAAACTTCGCCTCGCACCACACGAACCAACTTGCCTTGCGGCTTGATATCTTGATAGTGCAGTCCGCGCAAAACCCCCCGAGAAGAGCGTGAATAATTGTCTTGGACGAAGTCCAAATCAATATCCAGCATGTCTTGAAAGCGACGCTTCTCGAACGTTTCCATAAAAAAACCGCGAGTATCACTAAATACCGTTGGTTGAATGACTTTGACTCCATCGATTTTAGTATCGATAACCTGCATTCTGCGTACCTCATAAGACGCGAGAATTTGTGCTCAAAAATTCTCGCAAAATACAGTCACTTACAACATCTTAGCTTTATTGGCGCGATGGCGAAAAACGTAAACAAAGCCTAATCCTCCTTATCGCCACCTGTTAACAACATGAGAACAGAGGCAAACAAGGGAGCCAGGAAGCATCATTTTGAGGTAAACGATTGATAAAATCCGTGACCAACCACAGCGTCTTCCTCTCAACGGCTTGATACTCACTACCATTAGCGCAAAACTTCAGTGTACCTTACTGATGCAAAGTAAGAGAAATGGTGGAGTTTATCGCTTCACAAGCCTGATAGGCTAACATACTCGCTGCTCTTGTCTCTCTCAACAGATCTTCAACAAGGCATTTCCAGGAGGGAACATCTCATATTCACACACCAGATACCGTGACCATCAATACCCTGCGGTTTTATGCCATAACGACATATCGTCCCAACAAAGTATCTTCAATGGCACCAGTATAATCTGATAGCACGGATTTTTCATAAGGAAGTACTGATTATTATCAGATAAAGCCCATAAAAACGAGGGTGATCAGCCCTCGTCGATAGGTAGTCTCACACTCTTGGCTTTCGATTGTCTTGCAGCTGGCCTAACGCCTCTCTGAGCGCCGGTAACAGATATGCTTAACGGTAGCCCTGCGGGTTTTTCTTCTGCCAATTCCAGGTGTCACGCATCATGTCATCGAGACCCCGGTTAACTTTCCACCCCAACTCTTGGTAAGCCAGATCGGCATTCGCCCAAAACGCGGGTAGATCACCTTCGCGACGTGGCAAAATTTGATAGGGGATCGTTACGCCTGACGCTTTCTCAAACGCCTGAACCATCGCCAGTACAGAATGCCCTACGCCAGCCCCCAGGTTGTAGGCCTTAAACCCATTGATCTTCGGCAGATGATCCATCGCTTTCAGATGGCCTTCGGCCAGATCCATGACATGAATGTAGTCACGCTCACCTGTACCGTCTTTCGTCGGATAATCCCCACCGAAAATCCCCAGTTTATCTAACTTACCGATCGCTACCTGCGAGATGTAAGGCAGCAGGTTATTGGGAATACCGTTCGGATCTTCGCCGATCAAGCCCGATTCATGGGCTCCAACCGGGTTAAAGTAGCGTAAAGCAATAATCGAAAATTGCGGCTCAGCCTTAGCAAAATCCTGCAGAATCTGCTCCACCATCAGCTTAGACGTGCCATAAGGGCTGGTCGTGCCACCGATTGGCGTAGTCTCGACGTAGGGCACCGGCGAGTTGGCACCATAAACGGTGGCGGACGAACTGAAGATAAACGCATGAACGCGGGCACGGCGCATAGCGTCCAGCAACACCAGTGTTCCGGTGACGTTATTCTGGTAGTATTCCAGCGGCTTACGCGTAGATTCCCCTACCGCCTTAAGACCAGCGAAGTGAATGACGGCCGTAATCGGGTGCGCTTCAAAGATCCGATGCAGGCATTCCTCATCCTGGACATCGCCTTGATAGAACACCGCCGCTTTCCCCGTCAGCTTTTCCACACGGTGCAACGATTCCGCAGACGAGTTCGACAGATTGTCCAACACCACCACATCTTCGCCTCGTTCCAACAGAGATAAAACGGTGTGAGAACCAATGTAACCCGTGCCGCCGGTGACTAAAATTGTCATTCCAACCCCTTATACTCCGGATGTACCGAAAAATATCTCTTCGTTCTGTAAGAAAGCCTCTTACCAAGCCGCCTAAACAGGCTTGCATCGTCTCCCCTAAAGACATCATACCGCTCTCTGAATACGGCATGAAGCGAGAGCGGTAAAACCGCTCTCGTCACTGACTTATCACAACCCTTCAAAACAAACATTACGCTCCTGCGGCCAGCAGCGCCAAAATTTCGTCAGTTTTCTCTTGCATCAGCGCAACATCGGCACGCGATTCGACATTAAGACGCACCACCGGTTCCGTATTAGAAGAACGCAGATTGAAACGCCAGCCTGCGAACGCCATGCTGATGCCATCGGTGTAGTCCACCTCATCGGCATGCGGTAAATAGTGTTGTTTAACGCTTTCAATGGACACGGCAGGCTGAGCCAGCTTGATATTGATCTCACCGGAAGACGGGTAGGCGGCAATGCGATCCTGTACCAGTTGTCCCAGCGTTTGTCCCTTCACACTGACCAGCTCAGCGACCAGCAGCCATGGGATCATGCCACTGTCACAATAAGCAAAATCACGGAAATAGTGGTGAGCGCTCATCTCTCCACCATAAATGGCGTCTTCCGCACGCATGCGTTCTTTAATGAAAGCATGGCCGGTTTTCGACATCACAGGTACGCCCCCGGCATCGGTGACCACATCGACGGTGTTCCAACTCAGGCGTGGATCGTGGATGATCTTCGCGCCCGGCTGTTTCTGCAAGAAGGCCTCCGCCAGCAAGCCGACGATATAATAGCCCTCAATGAAATCGCCTTTTTCATCGAACAGGAAGCAGCGATCGAAATCGCCGTCGAACGCAATGCCCATATCAGCGCCATGCTCACGCACCGCATCGGCGGTATCCGCACGACACTCAGGCAGCAATGGGTTGGGAATACCGTTAGGGAAAGAGCCGTCCGGCTGGTGATGCACCTTGATAAACTCCAGCGGCACACCCCGCGCCTTCAATTGCGCCTCAATAGCATCGATCACATGCCCTGCCGCACCGTTGCCCGAGTTGATCACTAGCTTCAATGGCTTGAAGTTGTTCACGTCGACGTAGGACAGAATGTGCTCTACATAAGCCCCTAATACGTCCTGGCGAACATAGCTACCGCGCGTTGCAGCCGGCGCCTGAAACTGATTTTTCTCCGCCAGTTCTTGGATCGCTCGTAATCCGGTATCGCCGCTAATTGGGCGGGATCCTTCACGCACCAACTTCATGCCGTTGTAATCAATAGGGTTATGGCTGGCGGTCACTTCCACGCCACCATCCGTTTTCAAATAAGTCGTGGCAAAATAGATTTCTTCGGTGCCGGTTAAGCCGATGTCGATAACATCGGTACCCGCATCCTGCAAGCCTTTCGCCAACGCCAGCTTCAGGCTTTCACTGGTTAACCGCACATCGCTGCCCAACACGATATTCTTAGGCATCAAAAGCTCGCCGTAGGCGCGTCCGATACGATACGCGATGTCCTCATTCAGCTCTTCGCCCAATTTTCCCCGAATATCGTACGCCTTAAAACACGTTAACTTTTGCATTGCCAAACCCTTTCTCAAACTCTGCCATAGCGATCTTGCAAACGTTCAATATCATCTTCTTCCAGATAGCGTCCCGACCTGACTTCGATCATTTCCAAATCGATTTTTCCCGGATTCTCCAACGTATGGACACTACCCGCGGGAATAAAAGTGGACTGGTTTTCCGACAAGAAGAACGTTTTATCATCAACGCTAACTTTCGCTGTCCCACTCACAACTACCCAATGTTCAGCACGATGGAGATGTCTCTGCACGGAAAGTCCTTCCCCCGGCCGTACAATGATTTTCTTCACCTGAAAGTGCGTACCGCTGTCAATATCGCAAATCTTTCCCCAGGGACGGTAGGCGGTGGAGTGCTGGCGAAAATGATGAAGATTACGCTTTTTAAGCTCATCGACGACTTTCTTAACATCCTGCACTTTGTCTTTGTGAGCAATCAGCAGCGCATCATTGGTATTAACCACGATAAGGTTTTCCAATCCAATGGTCGCGACCAACGCAGATTCAGACAAAATGTAGTTGTCACTGGAGTCGATCGAGATAACCTCACCCACGTTGACATTGCCCAACGGGTCTTTTTCAGACACCTCCCACAATGAGGACCAAGAGCCGACGTCGCTCCATCCCGCATCAATAGGGATCACAACAGCATCATGTGTCTTTTCCATCACCGCATAATCGATGGAGTCACTTGGGCAATGCTTGAAGATGTCTTGTTCAACCCGGATAAAATTCATGTCGCGTTGGCTTTTAGCCACAGACTGCTGAGTTGTGCTGAAGATATCGGGGCTGAACTGCCGCAATTCCTGCAAGAACTTGGCAGTCTTAAACATAAACATACCGCTGTTCCAGCTATACTCACCGCTGGCGAGGTATTCTCTTGCCTTTTCCAGACGAGGTTTTTCTACAAATGAATCAACTTTGAAACACGTATTGGACAGGTGACCACCACGTTTGATATAGCCGTATCCTGTTTCCGGATGCTCTGGAATGATACCAAACGTGACCAGATGGTTGTTATCTGCAAACGGCACAGCAGTCTGAATCGCCGCATGAAAATTATCCACTTTAGTGATCAAATGATCGGCGGCCAGCACCAAAAGTATGCTGTCTTCGTCTTCTTCAGCTGCAAGATGAGCGGCTAGCGCCACTGCCGGCGCGGTATTACGCCCCACGGGCTCTAAAATAATATTGGTCGCTAATTGTCCAATTTCACGTAATTGCTCCGCAACCAGAAAACGGTGTTCCTCGTTGCAGATGACCAGAGGCGCGGTAACATCAATACCGACCAGGCCGAACAAGCGCTGTAACGTCTGTTGCAGCAAGCTCATACCACTGTCATCAATAGACAAAAACTGTTTAGGGAACGATTCTCGCGACATCGGCCACAGACGACTCCCAGTACCGCCGGCCATAACCACAGGAATTAGTTTGGACATTATCTACCCTTTACTCAGCCATCTTTCCTAAACGAAGACGCCACAGTTCACTGACATCATCATTCTAAAACTCATACGATCGTCAACCAATCGCTACGTTTTGCTAAAAGTATAAATTCCTCTAACCTACCGCCCTTTACAGGAATTATGTTCAGAAATAAACCCGGCGAGTAAAAACACAGGAGGAACAACCAGTCGATAACATAACGTATTAACGAAAAAAAGAGCAGCTTAACGCTGCTCTTTCAGATTAATGCTTATAGTGGAATAACCTCTAGCGATTACGGGCAAAATACTGCGCGACGCGCAGCACATCCTTCTCGTCCAAGGTGCCGGAATCGCTCAACAGGGTAATCCAAGACTTGATATAGGTGTATTTGGCGGAGGCCAAGTCACGCTGGGCGCTGTAGAGCTGCTGTTCGGCGTTGAGCACATCAACGTTGACGCGCTGCCCCGCCAACACGCTCTGCCGGGTCGCCGTCACCTGCGTAGTCGCCGACTTCACCGCCAATTCGTAGGCCGCCAGTTTGGCACGACTGCTGATGCACAGATTGAACTGCTTGCGCAGATCGTTCAGCGTCGTGCCGACTTGCGTGTCCATTTCGGCCATCGCCTGGCCGTAGCGCGCCGCGGCCTGCCGGGTGGAGGCCGCCACGCCGCCGCCGGAGTAAATCGGCAGGCTCACCTGCACGCCGATGCTGTCGGTACGATATTTCTGGTTAACCGTGTTATCGCTGCTGGAGTCGTTTTCCGAATGCGAAGCGTAAAGTTGCACGTTCGGCATAAAGCCGGCGCGGTTTCTCTCCACTTCGTATTTCGCCGCATCGACGCCATGGCGCGAGGCGGCCAGCACTGGGTTGTTTTCCAGGGCGATCTTTTGCCACTCTTCAAACTTCGACGGGATCAGGGGCGCCACCTTGAATTGCCCTGGCCGTAAGCTCTGCAGCTCATCCAATTGATTCAACGGCACGCCGATGATCACCTCCAGCTCACGCTGCGCAGCGTCCAGCGCGTCGCGCGCTTCTATCACCTGCGCCTCTGCCAGGCTGTAGCGCGCCTGCGTTTCGGAGACGTCGGTCAGGGTCCCCTCACCCGCGCTCATCAGACGATCGTTCAACGCCAACTGTTCTTTATAGGCTGCTTTCTGCGCCTCGGCCAAGGCGATTTGATCTTTGGCATAGGCCACTTCGACATACGCGCTGATCACCCTCACCGCCAGATCGAGCAGTTTGCCGCGATAGCGCTCATCCGACATCATCGTCTGCGCCACGCCGCCTTTATAACGCGCATAGGCCTCATAATCGAACAGCGGCTGCGTCAGCGTCACCGAGCTGGAGTAGCTGCGGTACTGCTGGCGCCGCGTCGCTTCCGTTATGTTGCCAAAGAAGTCGCTTTGCGGATATTTCTGGGTTTGCCAGTTACGCGGCGAATTCTGGTAATTCAGCGATACCTTCGGCAGCAGCCCCGCCCTGCCGATGTTTTCGTTTTCATCCCCCGCTTCTTTCTCTTTTATAGCCGCCCGGAAGGTCGGGTCCTTTTCTAATGCCAGCGAATATGCGTCTAAAATCCCTATCGAATAAACCGGCGCAGACATCGCAAACAAAAGGGTGCCGATAACCAGACCGGCAGCCTGTCGTTTTGAATGAATCAAAATTATTCCTCGGTTAATGAAGTATGAGCGCGATCCAAAATAGGTTTAAACAGATAGCTCAGCAGCGAGCGCGACCCCGTTTTCACGAACACCTCCACCGGCATCCCCGGCTTGATGTCCTCGCCACTGAGCATTTTCATGCCTTCCGGCGAGACCGTGACCTGCATCTGGTAGTAGGGTTCGCCATTGGTTTTGTCGACCAGACGGTCGGCGGAAACCAACGTGACCGTTCCCGGAATTTTCGGGGTTTTGTTTTGGTTGAAGGCGGTAAACATCAGATCCACCGGCAACCCGTTGTACACCTTATCGATCAGGTCGACTTTGAGGCGAGAATCCACCACCAAAGTCGCCTGGCTGGGCACAACGTCCATCAGGTGGTCACCCGCTCCCACGACGCCCCCCTGAGTGAAGATATTCAATCCGACCACGGTGCCGTCCACCGGTGAGGTGATGGCGGTGTTGCCCAGATCGAAATCGGCCATTTGCAGCTTGTTGCGGAACTCGCTGGCGTCCATTTGGGTTTGCGCCAGCTGCGTTCTGACCTCACGCTGATAATCAGCAAAGCGCTGATCGATGCGTTGCTGAGATTCCTGCAGTTGCTTTTGCAATTGGCCAATCCGCCCGACGGTTTCGTCGATACTGCTGTTCACCTCGGCGAACTGGCGTTGAATTTCCAGGTAGCGGTTGCGCGGCAGGTATCCATCCGCGGCCAACTGCTTCATGCTGTTCATCTGTTCACGCAAACTGGAAAGCTGGATCTGTTTATTGGCACGCGAATCCTGCAGGCCTTTCAACTGGAAGCGGATCCCGTCCATCGACTGCTTATAGCCGTCGATTTCACTTTGCAGCCCCTGGCGGCGGGAAGCGAACAGCTGCGTTTGCAGCGCAATAATCTCCGCGACGCGCGGCTGATCCTTGATCTTGGCGAAGATCGGGGAAAACGTGACATTGCCCAGCCCGTCCCGTTCAGCAAGCAGGCGCCCTTCGGTAGCCAAGGTGGTGTAGTACTGATCGCGCAGCGAATCGACCTGCGCTTGTGCCTGCACCTGGCTCAGTTGCACCAGCACCTCGCCGGCTTTCACCTTATCGCCGTCTTTCACCGCGATATTTTTGATGATGCCACTGGCCGGAGCCTGCACCGTTTTACGATTGCCGGAAACGGTTACCGAGCCCGGCGACGCCACCCCTTTATCCAGAGGCGCAAACGCCGCCCAGGCCAAGAAGCCGAACACGCCCACTCCCAGCGCCAACCACCCCAGGCGGGTATAACGACGCTCATCCAACGGGATCTGTTCTGAGTACGAGTCATGCGGCTCGCCAATATGCGTAGACATACCAACTCCTTTGACTGCCGGCGACGCAACGGCGCCGCCAGGCGAGTTCACGGCTTAATTAGTTTGAGTTTTAGGGATATCGCCTTCATCCGGCTCGGAGTTCACCGCACGCACCGCCTGCGGAGGCACCTGCGCTTTTTGCGCATTCGCCAGGGCCTGCAATACCTGCTGCGTTGGGCCAAATGCATTGACGTTCCCGTTAACCAGCAGCAACAGCTTGTTGGTCATCGCCAGCAGATTGGTGCGGTGAGTAATCAGGATCACCGTTTTATTGCGCTGTTTAAGGAACGTAATGGCCTGGTTCAACGCCCGCTCACCGGCATCGTCCAGATTGGAGTTGGGTTCATCCAGCACGATAAGAGACGGATCGCCATACAGCGCACGCGCCAAACCGATACGCTGTTTCTGGCCGCCGGAAAGCCCGGCGCCACCGCTGCCGATCACCGAATCATAGCCATTGGGGAAGCGCAGAATCAGCTCATGCACGCCGGCCAACTTGGCGGCCTCAATCACTTTCTCCGAGTCCAGCTCGTTGAAGCGGGCGATGTTCTCCGCGATGCTGCCGGCGAACAGTTCAATATCCTGCGGCAGATAACCGATATAGGGCCCCAACTCGTCCTTGTTCCACTGGTAGATGTCGGCATTGTCCAGTCGCACGATGCCTTCACTGACCGGCCAGATGCCGACCAATAGACGCGCCAGCGTCGATTTGCCGGAGGCGCTTGGCCCAATAATCCCCAGCACGTCTCCCGGCTGAACGGCGAAACTGACGTTATGCAATACCGCGCTCCCCTTCGAGCCCGGCGGCGTAGCGGTAACCCCTTCAACGGAAACCACCCCTTCCGGACGCGGCAACGACATGCCGGTACCGCGAGGCGGATGCTGTTCCAGCAGGCGCACCAGACGCTGATAAGCCAGCTTGGCGGAGCTCCAGCTTTTCCATACGTTAATCACTTGCTCGATCGGCGCCAGCGTGCGCCCCATCAAGATGGAACCGGCGATCATCATGCCCGGCGTGATGTGCCCATCGATCGCCAGCCAGCCCCCCAGCCCCAAAACCAGCGACTGGAGCGACAAACGCACAAACTTGGTGATCGATGTCACCCGCGATGCCCTCTCGCTGGCGATACGCTGACTATTCAGGAAGCGCTGGTGTAAACCGAACCAGCGTCCCTTCAGGTTAGGCAGCATCCCCAGTGCTTCGATCACTTCGGCATTGCGCAAATTCGTGCTGGCCAGATTGCCTGACATGATTGAAAGCCGGCTGGCATCCGCCAGCGGCTTCTTCGACACCACTTCGTTGATCACCGCCAGGGCGATCAACAGCAAGGAGCCCACCAGGGCGAACAACCCCAACCAAGGGTTAAACAGGAAAATCACCAGCAGATAGATGGGGAACCAGGGCGCATCGAAGAAGGCAAACAGCGCACTACCGGTCAGGAATTGGCGCACGTTGGTCAGATCGCTCAGCATCTGGCCGGCATCGGACGAGCCGTTCTTTAAATTCGCCTCGTAAGCCGCCGTATAAATGCGCGTATTGAGGCGCATGTCCAGCTGGCTGCCGATGCGGATCACCACCATGCTGCGTACGTATTCCAGCAAGGACATCATGCCGAACATCCCCAGCATGATCAGCGTCAGCATTAACAGCGTGATTTCATTGCGCGAAGGCAGCACCCGGTCGTAAACCTGGAGCATGTAAATGGAAGGAACCAGCATTAACAGGTTAATAAACGCAGTAAATATACCAACGGTCCAGAAGACTTTGCTGCGTGTACGTATAACATCCGCAATTTCGTTGCGCGGGATAAATTGATTCACGTTCTGCCCTTACATCATGTGCACTGTCAGTCCAATCCGCATTGACCCCCTCCCTAAAGAAATTCCTAAAAAAAGAATTATCCCGAGAAGGCTCACCCCAAAGAAATGCCCGAGACTGCAGATACTTTCGTTAACTATAGGTAGAGAAAGTGAAAACCGGCAAGGTGGGTCATAAAAAAAAGCCGGTCAACGCGCCTGACAAAAGCCCAAAAAAAACAATGCGATATGAGAAAATAAAAGCAGGGAGGGAAGAGAACGAAATGGAATAACTTAGAGAGGATGACGCCGCTCACAAAATTAAACATGCGGGGGATTACGCCCCCGCATTATTTAACCCCAAATAGTTCCACATGGAATTATTTGTTATTGCAACTTTACCCTTAGGCGTAGTGCAGAGTATCCACCAATTGCTGGTGGTTCTGGCCAGTCAGGTAAATGACCGTATCGTTGGCATCCAGCGTGTGGTTATTGTTATTGTCAATAATCACATAGGAGTCAGCATTGTTACCTGTCCCGCTGAACACCACAGAGGCCACACCCACTTTCCCGGTCAGCGAGTTTGGATTGCTCAGCCCCAGGATGCCGCCCAACAGGCCGACGACGCCGGTGGTCAGACCGCCAACCAACGATCCCAACAGCGCATCCAGCGTATCTGCAGCGCGAGTACCGTAGTCTGATACCGCAGTGCCGGTATTGGACAAGGTCAGGCCGGAAGCGGTATCGACGATCTTGTCTTTCGCGGTGCTGAAGTCGGTGATGGTGACCCCCGCCTGCGAGTTACTGGATTTCAGATCGTAAGTATTCGCTCCGTTACCGCCAGTCAGCGTGGTGTTACCCAGCACGTTGAAGCTGTCAGTCGTCGACGTCCCTTCCACCGTCAATTGGTAACCGTTCAGACCCAGCGTGTTCAGCAGCGGAGTCAGCAGCGCCGTAGTAGCCGCACTCAACGGCAAGGCTTTCAGCAGTTGCACGATAATACCGTCACCGGTACCCGCATGGCTTGAATCCAGGTTCAAACCACCGGTATTGGCAGAGGCATTGATGTCGCGCACGTTGCTGTAGCCCGCGCCCACGGTCAGGTTCAACGCATGGTCGCCGGTCACGTTGATATTCTGAACCTGCGCGTTGGTGCCTGCCAGAGACAGAATATTGCTGAACGCACCGGTCCCGCCGGAAGCCACGTTCACCGTCGTCAATGCCGTCCCCAACAGAACGCTGCTGCTGCTGTTCAGGCTGATGGCGCCAGCATTCACGTTGGCAGAGCTCACCGCATCAAAGTTGATGTTGAAGTGATCGGTAGCATTCTGCACGAAGGTGAAGTTCAGCGTACTGGCGGAGGTCGCGTCCCCTTTCACTTCCAGCTGCGCGGCGTTGCCGCCGGCGGCGTTGATGACGTTGACGTTAGCCAGGCCGGAGATCACAAACCCTTGCGCACCCAGGTTGGTCGCCGCCGCGTTCTGGGTGACAGTGCCCCCCGTGGTGCCTTCCACCGTGGACGTGCCGTTGGTCAGGCCAAAGTCGAAGGTGTTGGTCGGTGTTGTGACGGTAGTGGTAGTCGGTGAACCAACCAGCGGTGTCGTAATCAGCGTACCGACAGACTTGCCGATATAGCCGGTCAGATCAATCTGCTCGAAGTTCGAGAAGTTGTTGGCGTTACTGGTTACGGTGCTGGTACGAACGCCCAAGGCGTTCTGGTTGGTCACCACGGTTTTGGTGATGAAGTTGGCGGAGATGGAGTCCGTCCCTGCGCCACCGTCAGCCTTGACGGTATTGGCGACGGTGTTCGCCGCGCCGGCGACGGCGTTACCCGCCCAGTGCAGGCTGTCGTTGCCGGCGCCGAGGTTAAACTGCGCGGTACCTGTCGCGATGTTTGCCGTCGAAGTGACGACCACGTTATCTGCGCCGGAGCTGGCATTCAGGATCACGTTGCCGTTATTGACCGTTACCGCAACCCCTGGGTTAACGCCGTTATCAGACAGGTTAACCGTAGCCGCGCTGGTGCCGTTGATGGTCAGGTTGGCTAAGTGATCGGCGAACTTCAGGTTGACCGTCGCGGCAGCACCGGCATTAAGCACGGCCGTAGTCAACACCGCTGTCTCCGCATTACTCAGTACATGACTGGTTCCCGTATTCACGATACCTGTCGCGTTGCCGCCTGCAGCAGTAACAGAAAGATTAGCAACCGTTTTATACAGCAAACTTGAACCGATATCGAATTCAAAGGCATGCTGCTGCGTTACCGTGGTGGCATCCGTCGCCACGGAATTACGCAAGTCGTTAATAATTGCTTGCGTAATCACACCGCGGTCAGAACTCAGCGCACTGTAGTTGGCAATCTGAGCCGCCGTGGCGGCAACCCCATGCACAGCCGTAAAGACGCTCTGAATGTAAGAATCGTTGGTCATCCCAGCAACTTTTTTAACGAATTCGGTGGAATTCAGTAGCGATGAAATCAGCGAGCTATAAGAGGTGCCGGAAGCCAGCGCCTTGCTCCAGGTATCGAGCGCACTGGAGTCAATCAGACGATCAGGAATGGCCAGGTAGATTGCAGAGGTTTGCTCCTGATACGACAACGCAGGCAATTTCCCGACTGCGTAAACCGTCGTCCCAGCCTGGAAATGTTGCTGCGCAACCAAATCGCCGGCAGCCACAGTACCTTTCAGCGTATTGATGATGTTAAGCACAACCTGAGCGCGGCTGGTCCCCCCACTCAGTTCGGCTAAATAAGTAGCACTTTCCGCTGAGGTTGGCGCACGTTCATAACCGAACTGGAACAAACGAGCAACAAAATCCGCGTCGCTCAGGCTGGAGATGTAGCTTCGATCACTGATGCTAACCTGGGCAGCCGTCAATGCGCTCAACGAACCATTATTAATATGCGAACCCCAGTAGTTAATGGCATTTGCATCCTTGGTCGTCCCCAGCACCTGGCAGATGGCCAGATAATCGGCTGCACCGGTGCCTGAGGCGGCCGCGGTGATAACCGACGGGAATAGCGCTCCCTTGACCGTATTATCAAATGCACTTGCTTGCGTCACCGTCGTTGCGTCGCTGCCTGTATAGTTCAGCAAATCGCTGACGATAGAGTTGATCATTTGCGGGACGGTCTGCCCCGACCCCAGCAGTGTAGAAAGCTGTGCCGGCGTTGGTGCCAAACCGTGAACGTTGGTGTAAATTGTTTGGATGATTTCGCTGGTCGTTTTACCGGCAAATCTGGCCTGACCATCGGCGCCGTTGAGTAAGCTATTTGCAAAGGCATCAGCAGTCAGAGTATTGGTCATGAACTGCTGACCGTAATAGTCCAAAGCCGAAGCCACTGCGCTCTTACCCAAAATCGCGTATGTGATTGATGCTACTTTATATTGCGCTGCTAGAGAAGCCATACATAAACTCCAAATTATTATATAAATAACATGGGAACACCCCGCGAATTCAAAAAGAAAGCGGGAAATGTTATTAAAAGCTTAAATTTCAAACGCTAAACAAAGAATTTTCGCCAACCCCACCCTTACGTCGGTTACTGGTAAAAATAAGTAAAGTACCCATACACAATTTAATCAAGGCGCTAGGATAATTTTTATATCGAAACGTATCAGCATGACAAAATAGACCACACAAAAAGAACAGGTAAGGCCAGTCATTGCTAAAAAAATAAGAGCTTAGCGACAAAGATAACCATCACGCCGCTATGAAAAATTAAAACTCTTTATTTTCAATCAAATACACACCAGGTGTTTAGTATAAAATATAATAATCACGTACGAAATAGTTATAATCATGAAATAATTAATAATCAAATCAAAATTTAAACATCATAGATTTTAAAGAACATAGGTTAAAGATTGATATGGGATTTTTATTAGAAGGAAAGGAAATTCGAAAGAATCGCGGATCAAATAGGTAGAATTTCAATCGAGATGGATGAGTTTGAGCGGAAAAGAAGGGGTGTGGCGAATGATGAAAACCGGGCCCTTAGACCCGGTCAACACAACAGATATCAGATAGTTCGCTTCAAGAGGGGGAGCTTACTGCAGACAAAAGCGCATCCTAAAGAGAGGAAGAAAACAACGATTGTCGCTAGAGGAATAGTGATCAACGGTAAGTAGGATACCGGTTTCAGACCCAATGCGTTTGAGATATCCAAGAGAATCGGGTGAATCAAGTAAACGCCAAGAGTCAGGTTAGCCACCGTTTTAAGCTGGCTGTCACTGAGAAGTGGTATATTAATTTTCTTTAACAGTTGGAAAGTAGAAATCGACATAATAATCACAGTGATCGATAGATAAGTGTAGGGGTATAGCCCTGGCACATTACCTACGTTGATGGCGCAGTAGTAATACCATAAAGCTGTTACGGCAACCGACACAATGAATAAAAATAACCAGACAAAAGAAGAGAATAGCATCTGATCTTTCAAGAGATAGCCGAGGATAAAGTAGGGAACGTAAGGTATAAACCATACAATGAAAATAGAGCTATTAACCATATCATGTGGATTGCTGAAATACGAATTTAGACAGGACATTGCCAGTAATGCAAAACTTAGCAACCATAGCTCTTTCCGACCAGATGCCGCCACGATCTGTCTGATAAAAGGCGTTACAAAATAGAGACCCAAAATCATAAAGAGGAACCACATATGAAAATAGGGTTTTCCCGATAACAAAGCAAAAAAAATCTCCTGAATAGATTTAGATTCACCTTTTAACAAATTTCTTAAAAAATCCCAAAGCATGTAGAAAAGTGACCAAAACACGAGAGGAAAAAGTATTCGGGATGCGCGTTTTTTATAGAAGAGACCTAAAGGCTCTGCTTTCTCTGGTGAAAGCAAAAGAGCACCTGAAATCATCACAAAGACCGGGACACACCAGCGAACCAGGGAATCGTAGAGATTAGCATACCACCAATCGTTTGAACCAAGCTCACTCCACATTACGACACGCGATGATACATGCAATAAAACAACAGCAAGTATGGCAATAACCCTTGCATTATTGAACCAACGCATTCTTATGTCTCTCCATTAAAAACTATCCAAACACAAAAATTGCAAATCAGATATAAATAAGGCCGCTAATGCGGCCATTTTATTAATAGGCGGATTTATTAACAAAACCTTTGAAGATTGTAAGGAAAATTATCTTTATATCTAACCAAAGAGTCCAGTTATGGATATACTCTAAATCAAACTCAACACGTTTTTCCATTTTTTCCAACGTATCGGTTTCTCCACGCCAGCCGTTTATCTGAGCCCAGCCAGTAATCCCCGGCTTCATTTTGTGCCGCAGCATGTAGCCGCTAATCATCTTTCGATACTGCTCATTATGGACAACCGCATGAGGCCTTGGACCAACAATTGACATATCCCCCTTCAACACGTTGATAAATTGGGGCAACTCATCAAGAGAGGTACGTCGTAAAAAACCGCCTAAGGTTGTAACGCGCGCATCGCCTTTCTTCGCCTGAACGACTTTATCGTCGTTCTCCATTACAACCATAGAGCGAAACTTCCATACTGCAATGCCCTTCCCGTCAATACCGTACCGCTTCTGCTTAAAAATAACGGGTCCTGGTGAACTCAATTTCACAAAAAGGGAGATCAAGATTAATACGGGGGAGATAAAAGCCAAAATAAGAATAGAGAGAATAATATCTTCTAAACGTTTAATGACCTTGTTAACCCCACTCATTGGCGTATCAAAAAGAGAAACGACTGGAACACCATTTATTTCTTCACTGCGAGAATGCAAGAGGTTAAAGGTGAAAATATCCGGGATGAGCATTACGGAGCACGTGGAGTCAGACAACTCAGTCACAACATCCTTAATAAGTTTCTCCTGTGACATGGGTAAAGCGATATATACTCGATCAATTTTCCCTTCCTTTGCATCAGCGATCATTTTCTTCAGATCGCCACATTTATTGATGCTGGAACCGTCAGGCATGGCATTATCATCGTAGATCCCCAATACACGGAACCCCATCCAATGTGCATCTCGCAGCGTTTCTGCCAACCTGATGCCAACAGGGACTGCGCCCATGATAGCCACATTTCGGGTATTAAAACCAAGATTGCGAAGATAACCAATTGCCAAACGAATAATTAACCGTGAGATTATAAACCCTATACCAACAATAACAAACCATCGGGCATACAGAGCCACATCATTATCAGATATACTAATTACAGATAACACACCTAAGGTCAGGAGAACGCTTAACGTCCAGTTTTGCAAGATAACACGTAATTCTACACCAATGCGGACACCTCGCCATGAACGGTAAAAATCCGTTATTCCACCAATCATCTGGAACATGACGATAGAAGTCAAAACAATAATTAAATCTTGCGACTGGAACGTTTCATGAAAGAAAAAACGTGCAATATAAAGACCAGAAAATATAATAAATATATCTGAAAATCTTTGAACCATTGAAGTGACAGAGGCGTTGGATTGCAATGTCCCCCGACGAAAACTCATCATATTCTTTTGCCTTTCCGCGATCATAAGCCAGCTACCTCTAATAATAGTTAAGCTTACTTACCAAGCCATTAACATTAAAAAAAGCATAATATTTTCTGTGCGCATAGACAGTATTAATAAGTACATCTATCTTCGACAGCAACACCAAAATCACTACATCAACTCTTTATATAGTCTGTTAACTTCTTTCAGCATTATCTCTGAAGTAAATTTCCCACTATAATAATTAATACAATTTTGATGCATTGATTTCCAATCACTTTTGGTTTTGGAGTTTAGAATCGACATAATCTCATCAACATTTTCAGTTTCAAACAAAAACCCGGTTCTGCCTTCGTCGACCACCTCAGGTAAAGAGCTGCATCGAGAAGCCACTACAGGTAGACCAAAACTTTGAGCTTCAACCGCAACTAATCCAAAAGACTCCCAACGACTGGGCATTAACAGTAATGTTGAGTTGTTAAAATATGGAACAATCAAATGATAATCAAGCCAACCAAGATAGGAGATCTTCTCATGCGATGGCGGAGATTCATCAGCATGAACAACATCACCAATAGCAGTGATATGCATGCCTGTAGGAAGACGATTGGCAACCTGAAGCAAAACATCAAATCCTTTTTGATAGTCAAACCGACCAACGTAAAGGATTTTAATCTCGTCCCCGTGCACTGTTTCATTCGTCTCGCTATCACTAGCTTTTGGCGCAGGTATGCCGTTATAGACAACCCTGCACTTACTTTCTTTGATTCCCCACCTTATAGCTTCATTCATCTCATAATAGCTTGTACAAACCACTCGGTCAGTTAAGGTAAGTAAAGCGCGTTCAATCAATGAGTACATTTTCTTTTTCTTTTCAGCTACATTCATAATAAAAGAAAATGCGTGGGGGCAATACACAACTTTCGGCTTATACCATAAATAGACAAATGGCAAGACACTGCGGCAAACGACCCCAGCAAATGAACTATGTATATGAATGATCTCTGGGCGATATTTCTTTATAAATCGAATGTAGTTAATAAGCAAGGAGAAAAGGGATTTAACATCTCTTCCAGACCGTTTAAAAAAAAACGCATTCTCATTATCAAACTCGTGTAACTCCTTGCGATGAGCGTCAGGAACCAGGCAATATAATTCTCGCTCTCCAGATCGATCAGATAATAACTGACGCAATACAGTGGCTACACCACCCTTTATTGTTTCTGCAACATGCAGTACTTTCAAAATATCCCCTTCCCTATCAATTTATTTTAATATAGCTTAATTAATCACTGCCGGCTCATTATCAGAGTAAATAATTGTAGGCGTTGATGATGCTTTCGGCGTAGTACTATTTACACTTGGGGCATTTAAGAAATTAACTTTATCGCTATTGTCTTTTGCGCTAAAGCTTTGCATTAGCTTTTGAATGCCACTTTTGTTTTTAGCAGGCTTATCTTCTTTCCAGTAAATAGTAGCGAATTTATTTTCGCCTTTATTCTTCAAGGTAACTATATTTGTACCATCGCTGGATTTTTTAATATCTTGAATAGAATAATTTCTTGTTAGTTGTGTGATTTTTTCAATCGCTGATACCGACTCTTTAGGCGACTCCATGCGAGTAAAGAAGCCAAAATTATGCTCTTTATTATTCGTAGAAGTTCCGTCATCGATAAGATCATACCACCAAACACCTTTAATATAACTCCTGGTTTGTGCCAGGAGAGTATACTTCATCACGTACTGAGCAACTTTATCAGCTCGAAGACCGTCCTTACCACTGTAGGTCGGAAAACCTAACTCTGTAATATACAGCGGTACATTTTTTTTACCGGTTTTTTGCGTGACATGTTTTTCATATGCATCAATGAGTTGTAAATTCCCCTCTGCTGTTATTATGTCACCCGAAGATCCCGAAGGCGTGTATGCATGCAATGAAATACCATCAATATAGTTTAATACGCCAGCATCAATGACCTTGTCAAACCAAGCAACATCTCTGGTAGAAAACGGACTGAATGAGCCGGTTATGATAATTGCATCTGGATTGGCCTTTTTGACCGCTTTTGCAGTCGCAATAACCAATTTTGCATAGACTTCAGGGGGCGGAGGAACGGCCCCTCTCACTTGAATACCTGTTTTATATAACCACTCGTTCCAAATTTCGAAATACTTAACTTTCCCACTAAACCGTTTTGCGGTCCAATAAGCATAGTTGGCAAAGCCCTCAATGGCAGCATCAGTGTTTGGATATCCGTATGAATCATAGTTTTTATTACTATAATCCAGAATTAGAACTGAAGATAAACCATACTTTTCGCCATCATTAAATGCAGTATCGACTTTTTGGAGGTAACTGTTGTTGCTGTATGTTCCTTTTTGTAATTCAACGAGTTGCCAAGGGTAATCCTCACGAAAAGAGGTAAATCCAGCACTCTTTATCTTATCCAGATAGTATCCCGGATCATTAGGATAAGTTCTCACGTGCATACCGATACCCACTTCAAAGCCATTGACTTGGGTTGACAGCAAGGACGAAATCACAAACAAAAAAGTTAGGGCACTACGCCAAGCAATATCCATAGTACATTTCCTATTCTGCGATACGGCTAAGGAATTAACTCATTGATAATTTCGTTAACTTTGCTAGCCGAGGAATACCAAGAAAAGCGTTTAACATTAAGATACCCCTTCTCTCTCAATTCGCTTCGCAAGTTCTCATCATCGATCAACTCTTTCATATGCAATGCTATATCATCGATATTATAGGGATCGAAGTACAAAGCGCTATCCAGCAAAACCTCCGGCATCGAGGCCTTATTCGAGGAAATAACTGGACAACCACAGGCTTGTGCCTCTAATGGAGGGATACCAAAGCCTTCATAATATGAAGGGAATACAAAACCCAATGCTCCTTGATACAATTTTATCAAGGCAGCGTCGTCAACACGCCCCATAAATTCGATATTGTCAACGTGTTCATTAGTTAAATTCATCTCAGAAAAACTGCCGTTTGCAGCACCAATTATTTTTAATGACAAATTCCCATATCCCGCCAATTGCGAAAAAGCAGCAATAGCACCATGGAAATTCTTATGATAGTTTTTTGATGAGACTAAAAGCAGATAGCGTTCTTTTGAACCGTGATCTCTCGAAGGTGTAAACGATGAATTAACAGCATTGCTGACCACAACAATATTATTTGCATTGTAGTTAAATGCTTCACTAATTTCTTTCTTTGAGAATTCACTAACGGTAATCAATTTTTTGCTCGACTTCAGCATCAGCGGGACGAGAGTATTATAGAAAACTCTAAAACTTTTACTGTAACTCTGCGGATAACGCTTATAAATTACATCGTGGTGGGTAACTACTTTGTTAGTATAAAAAATAGGGGCAGTGCTGCACAAATTTATCAGCAACGGCGAACCTTTCTTCTTTAAATACCGAGGTAAATCCACTTGCTCCCAAGCATGCCCCGCTCTATGACCAATAATCTCGACTCCCAATTTTTTCGCAACATCCTCTCGCAAAATCCCAGGAGGAGAAACAAATACCACATCATCTCTGATTGAGCGCAAGCTCAGGGATATTTCCTCTGCAAAACGCTGTACACCTGTCATTTCCTGAGTCAAGAATCGGGCGTTTACATATATCATCATTCACCTTTATATATTCACTTTATCTACAGAACGCCTTAGAATACCAACGAAAGCTTCAACTCAGAATTTGATTGTATTTTTCAAAGATGCTGTCAATTTTTGCAGTATCGAAATCAACATTTCTTATCTCAACGACTTTCAGCAAAGACGATACAAATTCATTTTCTATATCACATATCATACCATTGTGATCGTTAATTATTTCAGCTATGCCGCCAGGATAGTTATTGGCTAACACCGGCGTACCACATAGCAAAGACTCAATAACAACATTGGGGTACCCTTCCCAACGAGAACTCGAAACGAATACATCGGCCTGTCTCATGTAGGGGTAAGGATTGTCGACACCGGAGACGAATGTCACTCTAGTCTCCAAATTCAGCTGTCGTCTTAAGGCAATCAGTTCGTCCTTGTCTTCACCGTCACCGATTATGGTTAGATGGAAACGATCATCGTCGAGCATAGACACCGCTTTTAGCAGAAGATCAAACCCTTTTTGATAAGTTAATCGACCAATACTAAGGAGATTCGTTTTACTTTTATCGTAAAGATTACTCAGGTTTTCATCTACAGAAAGTTTAACAATGGACCTGTAATCTAATGGATTATTTATTTTGACGATCTTTTGCTTATCGATACCTAAGTTATTGACCAAGTCGTTAAACATATCATCACTCTGCGCAATGATTGCATCGTAGTTATTGTATGTTGTCTTATAAAGAATGTTCGCAATTCGACTTTTCTCGAACAGACTGGGAAGGTTGGACTCTCTAGCAATTTTCTTAACCTTACGCCCAAACAGAAATAAAAACGGTGACAGTACTGCATTCGATGTGCCGGAACTGATTAGGATAGTGTCAATCGCATTAGATTTAGTAAAGCTACTAATTCCACTTATTATTTTTGGGAAAGAAGAGCGTGCCCGCCCTTGAATATTTAAATAGTGCACCGTAACGTCAGAGCAAAGGTCCTTCACCAACGTATTTATTTCCGGATCGTTTTTATAGAGTAGAAGGAATGGCTTGAATCTTGCTCTATCGATGTTATTCAACAACGTGAAAATGACGCGATCCGCGCCGGTTCGTCCCAACACAGGCATAACAAAAAGAATATTCTTCACTGAAAACCCCAAGTGATATAAAAACAAATAAATCTTAGCATTAGTCAACTTTTCAGTAACTTGCTTCTAAGTATCCTGATGATTTCCAAACATGAGTCAGATTTGGTTATTAGGCTCGCAAGGACATAAACCACAATGCCAACTACGATTTTGACCATGAGTTCATAGATACCACCGTCAATGTGTATAAAATACAACGCGGCAGACATTGCTGCCGTCGCGATGAATATCGGCGTCATATCTTTCAGCTGCTTCCAGGCCCCATAACCAAATAACTTCCCGGGATAATACGCATGGATGAAAAAAGATATAGCAGAAACCGCGAAATACCCGATGACAACAGCGCGTAACCCATAAGGAGCGGTAATGAACAGAACACCAAAAGTCAATGGCAGTTTCATGAGATCGACTTTAAGATAGATATCGGAACGCCCGGTAGCATTGAGTATGCTGCAGTTCAGTGCGCTGATTGGCGTAACCATTCGAGCCAAGCATAGCCACTGAATGACGACAACTGCCGGCAGCCATTTTTCAGTCAAGAAAACGCGAACAAATGGCTCAGCAATAAAGCTAAATCCAACCATCGTTGGGATAATTATAAATGCGGTCATGTTTAGACTTTTTTTATAGATTCTTACTAAACGCTCCCGATCATCTTGTGTCGATGTCATTACCGGGAACATGACCGCTTGTAACACACTGTACAGATTGGAGGAGAGAAGATCCGGTACTGTTCTCCCCTGAGTGTAATAACCAACATCACGACTATTAAAATACCGACCAATCAAAATTGAATAGGAGTTATCAACAATTGTGACGATGGAACTGGCCAGTAACAACTTAGAGCCAAATCCAAAAAGTTTTTTCAAGCTCTCCATGGAGAATTGAAGTGTTGGATACCATTTCACCGCAAAATACATCAAGAGCAGTGTTATTAACGAGTTAGATAGTGTTTGGTAGACTAACGCCATTACGCCATAACCGCTGTAGGCGAGATAAAGTGAAAGCGCACCACTCATTATAACAGAAATGATATTTATCTTTGTTCTTAATTTAAAGTTTAATTCTATTGATAACTTTGTTAAATGTATAAGATAAAAAGATTTTATGATAATATTTAAAGACAATATCCTTACGACATCAATCAGTTTATCATTATTAAAGAAATGAGCGATATTTGGTGAAGAGACATATAGCAAGGCATAAAGAAGTAAGCTAATGAATATATTAAAATAAAAAACCGTGGAAAAATCGATGTTTTTCCTGTCCTTTTTTTGTATTAGTGCCTGTGAAAACCCACCATCGGTGATAATATCCGATAACACAATGAAGATAAGAATCATACCGATGAGACCGAAGTCTTCTGGCGAAATGATTCGTGCCAATATTATCCCGATGATAAACTTAGCACCTTGGACAAGAAACTTCTCCGCGACGTTCCAGATAACACCCAGTATCGCTTTCTTTTTTAATGAGTCACTAGACATCACTTCTCGCATTTATATATTTTAAAAGTTTATGACCTTTGGAGAGATTTACCGTTCAAATTTGCCTTATATACTGTTCCGCTATCTTTCCAATTTCAAAATCCGCCGCCCTGGACTTTAGCGCTTGTTCTGAATACACATTCTCGCTCAGAACATAATCCAATTCTTTAGCCAGCATGGTGACATCACCCGGCGTTACCAGACGGCCAAATTTGCCATTTTCCAGGATCTCCTTTGGGCCACCAGGGCAATTAGTGCTGACGACCGGCGTACCACAGCTCAAGGCCTCAACCAGCACATTGCCGAATCCTTCCCACTCTGAACACAAGGCGAATACGCTGGCTTTCTGATAGAAAGGATAGGGATTTTTTTCAAACCCAAGAATTTGTACGAACGAAGATATTTGTAAAGAATCGGCCAATGTCATCAATTTCTCTTTAGCAGAGTCTTCACCCGCACCGAGTATCACCAAACGTGTATTGCTCTGCTCCTTTTGAAGGATAGAAAATGCCTTGATCAACATGGGAAAGTTTTTCAACTCATGCAGTCGCCCCACGCTCAATACGACTTTTAAATTCGCATCATTGAACCATTCGTGATCGATTGACTCACTCGCCAGTGCCGAAACATTATCCGGTAATACGGGATTACCTATGACAACACTTTTTTTGCTGTTCTTGCTGATGATCTTATTATTAACCAGATCGCTTTCCGTATCATACGAGTTGGAAATGACTTTATTCGCTCGCAGATAAGCGAGTCTCATTAACCATTTGAAAACGTTTCTTTTTAAGGTTGGCATTTTTTGGATGCCATGCATTGTGCTTGCCTCTAAAAATATTATCTTCTTCTTCCCTATCAGGAGATGAGCAAGCCCGGTCCAAATATTCGAGTCACGCATGACTGAAATAACAACATCGTAGTCTATTGATTTGAATGTTGTATATATTTTTTTTAATCCTTTACTGGCAACCTTCACACCAGCATCATAAACTTTAATATTGTCAGAGACCTGCGATCGATAAGGCCCTTCAGCATTAAAGGCCAGAATCTTAACCTGGTTGTTTTTTGAATAATACTCAGCCAAATTCAAAGCGATTCTTTCCGCCCCACCACCAAAGAAGGTCGGCACGACGATACAAATTTTCTTTCCTTGCAATGCTTGCATATTCGATGACTCTTTTGAAATATCTTCTGTTTTCAGGATATGCTTTTTACTTTATGCTTTATTACTGGTAGCTCTTACTCGCCTTGCTTGAGCATTTTATTCAATAATTCTTTAAATGCTTTCCCCTCAGATGGGTGGCGGACAGCATATTTAACGAAGGCTTTCATATAACCTAACTTATCACCGCAGTCATGCGACTTCCCGCTCATATGGAAAGCTTCAACATTTTCTTTTTCCATTAGCATTGCAATCGCATCTGTGAGCTGAATTTCACCGCCCGCACCTGCCGGCGTTTTTCGCAAAAGATCCCAAATGGAAGAGGAAAGCACGTAGCGTCCTACGACTGCTAAATTAGACGGTGCCTCTTCACGCGACGGTTTTTCTACTATCGCATTCATTCGCGCGCTTTCACCGGCCTCGATGATGACACCGCCACAATCAACGACGCCATACTTTGAAACATCTTGTTCTGGCACAGGTTCGACCATAATTTGGCTACATCCCGTTTCAGCAAACCGGCGTTGCATCGATGCCAAATTATCGGCGGTGAGATCCGCAGATTCTTCGTCGAGCAAAACGTCAGGCAAGATCACGACAAACGGTTCATCGCCCACCATCGGTTCTGCACAAAGGACAGCATGACCCAACCCTTTTGCCTGCCCCTGCCGCACTTGCATAATAGTGACATCTGGTGGGCAAATGCCCTTAACTTCAGCGAGTAGCTGACGCTTCACACGCGCTTCAAGCACGGCTTCCAGTTCAAATGAGGTATCGAAATGGTTCTCTATCGCATTCTTTGAAGAATGAGTGACCAAAATGATATCTTTGATGCCCGCCAGTACGCATTCATTAACAATGTATTGAATCAACGGTTTATCGACAACAGGCAACATTTCTTTTGGAATGGCCTTAGTCGCTGGAAGCATTCGAGTTCCCAAACCAGCTACCGGAATTACTGCTTTCATTCGTTTATACATTTGTCCTTCCATATAACTCTGTGCATGTCGATTCATACGTGGGTTATTATTCAGTCACCACACCGGGTTCACTGCGGCATATTCACCCCAAAAAAGCACGCTACCGCCCTTGGCTCTCAGTTACCAACCCACTGTCTCTACACCAATGCTTATAGTGATGAAGAAATCCCCTGGAGGAGATCATAATCACCTGTTTTTATTGAATATCAACCGTCATGAAGACACGCCTTATAATGAAAAACTTAATGCGTCTCACCACATATTATCTAAGATTCTTATACTATTGGTTTAGCGACACAAGCCAAAGATGGCGCTCACCGACCTTTTCAGAATAAGACTACTCATCACCGTGGCCTGCCTCTAGTGTAGCCGTATTGCCAATAGGCAATTAGCTGATTTTCAAAAAAAATTATTCCTCATTTTTCACCATCGTAACGCGCAAGCAGTGCCCACTGGAAAAATTTGCGTCCTTCACTGCCCGCTTTTGTGGTGTTTTTTGAGTCATGTTCAAGCTATCAGCGTTGGTAGTGAATTCGCGGTGAGATATTTATGGTCTTTTAAAGTTGAATTTTGCCGCCTCAGCGCCCATCATTCCCGTGCGGCATAAGCCGTAGAACTTACAGGTGAAATTGGGCGTATGGAATGGATCGCTGATCCAACAATTTGGGCCGGCTTGGCCACATTGGTCGTGCTGGAAATCGTTCTGGGTATAGACAACCTTGTCTTCATCGCCATTCTGGCGGATAAACTACCAAAACAACAAAGAGATAAGGCTCGTGTCGTCGGTCTGTTGCTGGCGCTGGTGATGCGTCTGGCGTTGCTCGCCTCCATCTCGTGGCTGGCGACGCTGACCAAACCGATGTTCATCGTCGCAGAACACCCCTTCAGCGGCCGCGATCTGATCATGCTGGTCGGCGGCATATTCCTGCTGTTCAAAGCCACCATGGAGCTGAACGAGCGGCTGGAGGGCAAGGATGAAGAGCAGCATGGCACACGCAAAGGCGCGCGCTTCTGGCCGGTGGTGGCGCAGATCGTGGTGCTGGATGCCGTCTTCTCGCTCGACTCGGTGATCACCGCGGTCGGCATGGTCGACCACCTGGCGGTGATGATGATCGCGGTCTGTATCGCCATCGGCCTGATGCTGCTAGCCAGCAAACCGCTGACGCGCTTCGTCAACGCTCACCCGACTATCGTCATTCTGTGCCTGAGCTTCCTGCTGATGATCGGTTTCAGCCTGGTGGCGGAGGGCTTCGGCTACCACATTCCGAAAGGCTATCTCTACGCGGCGATCGGCTTCTCGGTGATGATCGAAGCATTGAACCAACTGGCGCAGTTCAACCGCCGTCGTTTCCTGTCGAAGGTGCGGCCGCTGCGCGAGCGTACCGCCGAGGCGGTGCTGCGCATGCTGAGCGGCAAACATGAAGAAGCCGAGGTCGACAGTCATTCCGCCAATCTGCTGGCCGACAGCGACAGCGAAAACGGCGAGATCTTCAATCAGCAAGAGCGGCGCATGATCGAACGCGTGCTGGGCATGGCGCAGCGCACGGTCAGCAGTATCATGACCTCGCGTCACGACGTCGAATACCTTGAGCTGAACGATCCGCAGGAGAAGCTGACGCAATTGCTGGAGCGCAATCAACACACGCGCATCGTGGTGGTAGAAAGCAGCGCCAGCGATGAGCCGTTGGGCGTTATCCACACTATCGACGTCCTCAAACAGCAGCTGGCGCAGGCGCCGCTGGATCTGCGCGCGCTGATACGCCAACCGTTGATCTTCCCGGAACAGCTCACGCTGTTGAGCGCCCTTGAGCAATTCCGCCAGGCACAGACGCACTTTGCCTTTGTGGTCGATGAGTTCGGTTCCGTCGAAGGCATCGTCACCCTGACGGACGTGATGGAAACCATCGCCGGCAACTTGCCGGAGGCCGGCGAAGAGGTGGATGCACGCCACGACATTCAGCAAAACGAGGACGGCAGCTGGATCGCCAACGGCTATATGCCGCTGGAAGATCTGGTGTTGTACCTGCCGATGCCGCTGGAAGAAAAGCGCGAATACCACACGCTGGCGGGGCTGCTGATGGAACACAGCCAGCGCGTGCCGCAAGAAGGCGAACAAATCACGATCGGTGACTACCTGTTCGAGCCGTTGGAGGTCAACAGCCACCGTATCCTGAAAGTGAAAATCACCCCGCCTCCCCCACCGGAGGACTACGAGGTTTAACATTGAGGCCGGGTATTGCCCGGCCTTGGTTTTACTGGGGAACCAGCAACTCCGTCGCCACGATCACCACCACCAGCCCGACAATCACCGGCACCGAAGTGCGCTTCACCACGTCGAACGGTGAGATTTTCGCCATGCCGGAGACCGCCACCACCACGCCGGAGACCGGCGACAGCGTGCGGCCGAGGTTAGACGCCTGCAGCATCGGGATCACCAGATAAGCCGGGTTAACGCCCATTTGCGCCGCCAGTTTCGGGATCAGTTCGACAAACGCATAGAACGGCGCATTGCCGGAGCCGGTGGTCATGGCCGCCAGCATGGTGATCACCACCAGCACCAACATCATGATCAAACCGCCGGTGCCGAACGACTGCGCCAGCCCGATCAACCCGCTGATAAAGCCGACGGTGCTCAACCCTTGCGCGAAGACCCCGGCGGCCACCAACAGCATGACCACGCTGGCGAATGCGTCCGCCATGCCGCGATAAGCCACTTCCAGGCCGCTGAATACCTGTTTCGCGCTGAAACTGCGCACGAACTCAATCAATGCCGCCAACAGTATGCAACCCACCAACACGGTAATGATGTGCAGCTCCGGTCCCCATTTGCCGTCGAAAATCAGCACGCCGAGAATCGGTGTAAACGGCAATATCGCGTAAAATCCCGGCGCATGGGTTTTGATTTCGCTGACGTCCATGATGTGATGCTGTTCATTGCTCTTTCTGTCGAGATAACGCTGCCAGAAAAAATGCGCCACAGCCATGCAGACAATGGCGGCAATCGAGATAGGCAGCGTGGTTTTGAACGCGAAGTCCACCAGCGGCATCTCCGCCGCTTTGGCCGCCAGCACCACGTCGCCGGACGTCGGCGCCAGAATAATCGCCGCCGGCGAAGCGCAAATGGCAGCCGCCGCGCCGCGGCTGATGCCCACGTTCACCATCAACGGGAACAGCGTCGCCATCAGCAGCACGCCGAGGCCAGTGGCGGAAGAGACCGCCAGCGACATCAGGCAAGCGACAAAATACGCCGCCACCATCAGCAGATAAGGCGAATTGATCATCTGCAGCGGACGCGAAGCCAGCTTGACGACCACGTCGTTGGCGCCGATATGCGTCATGTAGGCGGCAAAGCCGCACAGCATCATGATCATCATGCCGAGATCGCCGCCGCGGCTCATCAGCAAAATCTTGACGTATTCGATCATGTCGGTCGCGCGCCAGCCGGTTGAGGCGGCGCCTGACGGCAACAGCGTTTTCCCCATCAGCGCGCTGATGCCGAGCAGCAGCAGCCCTCCCACCAACAAGACGCCGGTAGCGGAATATCCCTTGATAATATAACGGCCCACGCCCGCCGCGACTGCGGCGCCAATAAGGAGCTCTATCATGTTTCCTCAACTCGTCATTTTTTCGCGCTCAAGCGCACAGTAATAGCAAAACTGGCCCTTACTCTGCACAAACTGAGCAGAGGTCTTCATGACCTTCATCAAGGTAACGGAGAGAAATTATCGCGGGAACCTCGATATTGACGCGGGCCACACTGTGGCCCGCATCGGAGGGATTACAGCTTGTCGAGCAGCTTTTTCAGATCCTGACCTTCGCGCGAATCCTTGTTCTTTTCAGCCCATTTGTTCAGCGCATCCTTAGCCCGATCCTGCAGCGTTTTACGCAACACCTGATCGACCTGCAGTTGATAGTTGAGCTGTTGCCACGGCCCATAGACCCGCAGCGGGATCGGCGTTTTTTGCAGTTGCTCGATCAGCTCGCCGCGCCCTTGCCATCCGCCGGTGACGCGCACGTTAAGCGCCATATCGCACTGTTTGCCCGGCATATCGATGCTGCCGGCACCGGTCAGCGCCAGCAAAGGAGAATCCGCCGTCAGACCGCTGAGCTTGATCGTGCCCTGATTCAGACTGGCCTGCGCCGAGACGTTTTTGACCTCGGTATAACGCTGATAGCTGTCTTGCCCACGCACGCTGTTATCGTTGCGCGCCACAGCCTGCTGGATCAGCTGCTGAATGTTCAGGCCATGCAGCTGCGCATCCTGCATCGCCAGCTGCGCCGTACCGCGCCAGCGGCGCTCAAATGACTGTGAAGAGAGGCGATCGCCGGTCAAATCCCCTTTCATGCTGAATTTGCCGGTCAACATCTGCGGCATGTCGAAGGCTTTGAGCACCGTGCCCAGTTCAACCTGGTTCAGCGCCGGCTGCACGCTGATCACCGGTTTATTGCCGCGCGCGTCCAGCGAGCCCGGCAAGGAGAAATCACCGCCGGCCAATTGTCCGGCGAGTTTATGCAGCGTCAGCAGTCCGCGTTGGTTGTCCGCCACGACGGCCAACTGAGTGACGTTCATACCGCGATAGGTCAACTGCGCGGCCTGCAGATTCAACTGCGCATTGAAATCGCGCAGCGCCTCTAAATTCTGCTGCCGATCGTCCACCTGGCTGGCGATCACCGGCGCGGAAGTCACGGCGGGTTGTTCGGCGGTATTGGTGCTGGATTGCCAGCCGGAGAGCGCATCGAGATCGAGGTTAGCCGAATTGAGGTTCACCACATAGCCGGGCACCGCCCCCAGCGTGGCGCTGATATCGCCGGTCAATTGGCTGTTATTGGCACTGACGCTCAGCTGGCTGACGGCAATCTGCGCCGGCGTCTGCTGATAGACCACCTGCGCATTGCCCTCTCCCTGAATACCGCCGTTCGGAATATCCGCACCCGCCAGTTGATAATTGAACTGGGTGACTTTGGCGCCAATCTGGCGAGGGAACTGCTGCAAGTCGACATCGGCCGCCATGCTGAAGGTCAGGTCGCGCTGATCGCGATTGACCCGGCTGGAAAGTTCCAGCTGCGCCTGTCGCGTCTGCGTTTGTTGCAGGGTGAGATTGATATCCCGGACATTAATTTGCTCATTGTCGGCGCGCTGCCAAATCAGCAGACTGTCCACGACCCGCAGATTATCGATATCGAACTTCCAGGCCGCATCTGCCGCGTCTGTGCCAGTGCCGGCCGGCGCGATCGGGGCATCCATCTGCGAATGCTCTTCGCTATCGGGCGTGAGGAGAATGACGGCGTTTTTCAGCATCACCTGTTTCACAAACAGCTGATGCGACAGCAGAGGCAACAGTTTGACATCGAGGCGCATATTTTCCGCGCTCACTACCGGCGCTTTCGCGCCCGGCGCGGTCAGCGTCATGCGCCCGGCCAAAATGCTGAGCTGCGGCCAGATATGCCAGCGCAGGTCGCCTTCGAGCGTCAGCTGATAGCCGCTCTTCTGCTCGACCTTTTTGACCATGTAACCGCGAAAATCATTCGGATTGACCAGCAGTACCAGCGCGGACATCCCCGCCACCACAACCACCAGTAAAATCGCCAATGTCGTCAGTAATCTTCTCATGCCACCCTCTTGTCAGCGCCACACCGACGGTGCATCCCGCGCCGTTAGTCCTTGTCGATTCGACTGGCTACTGCGCCCTGCTGATCGCGATATTTTGCGTCCTGCCGGCTGTTGTATGGCCGGGCCGCCGGGCCGGACAACGGTTCAAAGCTCAAGGCCCCGATCAGCATGCCCGGCCGCAGCGCCAGCGGCAGCTTGCCGGAGTTGTAAAATTCCAGCACGATGCGTCCATGCCAGCCCGGATCGATACGGTGCGCAGTGACGTGCACCATCAACCCCAGGCGCGCCAGAGAAGAACGGCCGTCGAGCCAACCCACCAGATCGTCCGGCAGCGTCACGGATTCGAACGTCACCGCCAGGGCCAGCTCGCCGGGATGAAGGAAAAACGCCTCGCCTTCCGGCAGGACAATCTCGTCGCTCATCACGCGATCCAACGCGGCGCTGACTTCGTCTTTCGGCCCGCTGAGATCGATAAAAGGCGCGGTATGGCCGCTGAATACGCGGAACTGGTTGCCCAAACGGACATCTACTGTGGCCCCGTTGATGCGTTCGAGCGGCGGACGCGGGGAAATCACCAGTTTCTCGCTATCCAGCCAGGCTTCTATATCGCGGTCGCACAGTCTCATGTCTCTCTTCTCCATCAAAACGCGTAACTAAACAAAAATTGCCACACAACGGGCGAAAGGTCTACGCCGGGGTGCAAATAGTTGGCCACCGGCCGGAAATACACATTTCCGGCCATTAAGCGGCATTATTCAAAGAATTGGCTGATTTTGGCTTTCAGAATATCGATCGCGATGCGGTTTTTGCCGCCGCGCGGGACAATGATATCGGCGTATTGTTTGGAAGGTTCGATAAACTGCAGGAACATCGGGCGCACGGTCTTCTGGTATTGCGCCATCACCGAATCCATCGAGCGGCCGCGCTCGTTGACATCGCGCTTCATGCGGCGCATCAGGCAGATATCCAGCGGCGTGTCGACGAAGATCGAGAAATTCATCTCCTGGCGCAAGCGGATATCCGTCAGCAGCAAGATCCCTTCCAGAATAATGACTTTTTTAGGTTTCAGGTGGACGGTTTCTTTCTTGCGCGTGTGCTCGGTGTAGCTGTACAGCGGCAGTTCGATCGCTTTGCCCGCCTTCAGCATCTGCAAATGCTGGAACAGCAGGTTGTGATCCATGGCGCTCGGGTGGTCATAGTTGGTTTTGACCCGTTCTTCCATGGTCAGGTGACTCTGGTCTTTATAGTAACTGTCTTCTGGAATAACGCCGATGTGCTCATCGCCGACCTGCTCGCGGAGTTCGCGGTACAACGTGCTGGCAATAAGGCTTTTTCCGGAGGCAGATGCGCCAGCTATACCAATAATGACGCACTGATGCGGATTGTCAGTCATAAAATTAAAGACCTGATTTCGTAATGTGAAGGGAGGGAACTAAAACGCGACAATTATAGGGAGTCGTCGGGGTTTGCGCCACTGTATATTGCGCGACGGCGGGCGAATTCAGGCGATCGCGCCCTACCGGCGATATGACATTTTAAGAATCTCACGGCTAGGGCAATGCCCCGCAACAGGTTACACTCCTGCGCTGACTTAGGGACCCCGTAGTCTTTCATCGGAGAATGATGTGCTGGATTGGTATTTTTTGACTTTTTTCGGCGACAGCATGCTGCTGCTGCCCTGCGCGCTGATTCTTTTTTTATTGCTGCTCGCATCGCCCGCCACCCGCGTTGCAGGCTGGCAATGGGCGCTGATTTTCGGTTTCACCGGCGGGCTGGTCTGCCTGTCAAAGTTGGCCTTTATGGGCTGGGGCATTGGTAGCGCAAGTTATGACTTCACCGGATTCAGCGGCCATTCGGCCCTCGCCGCGAGCATCTGGCCGCCGCTGCTTTGGGCTTTAACCGGTCGATTTTCCCATCCGGTGCGCAGCATCGCGTTGTTGACCGGATGGATATTGCCTTTCACCATCGGCGTGTCGCGCCTGGAAATCCGCGTGCATTCGGTATCCGAGGTCATCAGCGGGCTGATTTTAGGCTACCTGGCCAGCGCGCTGTTTTTATGGCTGCAGCGAGGGAAAGCGCGACCACAGCTGGCCTGGCCGCATTTGGCCATCGCGCTGGCCTTGCCGTTGGCGCTGATGGGGCAGCGGCAGCCGGCCCCCACCCAGGGATTGCTGGAACATATCGCCAAAACGCTGGCGCAGATCGAACGCCCTTATACCCGTGCCGACCTGCACAAGCCTACCCCTACCCCATAAAAAAACCCGGCGTTTAAGCCGGGTTCTTGCATTGCGATAGGCTGATTACAGCGCGCGGAACGCAATCTCCGTCGGGATCGCCTCGCCCTGCCAATACATCTGCGCCGCCACGCGGCCGGCCAATTGACGATACATGTCGGCGAATTCGCTGTCCGGGCGGCTGATCACCGTCGGCGTACCGCGATCCAGATCTTCACGCAGCGAGATATGCAGCGGCATCTGCCCCAGCAGACGGCTGTTATATTTCTGCACCAGCTTCTCGGCGCCGCCGGTACCGAAGATCGGCTCATGGTGGCCGCAGTTGCTGCAGATATGCACGCTCATGTTCTCGACAATGCCCAGTACCGGCACATGCACTTTCTCGAACATTACGATACCTTTGGCGGCATCCAGCAAGGCGATATCCTGCGGCGTGGTGACCACCAGCGCGCCGGTCACCGGAATGTTCTGCGACAGCGTCAGTTGGATGTCACCGGTGCCCGGCGGCATGTCCAGCACCAGGTAATCCAGATCCGGCCACAGCGTATCCTGCAGCAGCTGCATCAACGCCTTGCTGGCCATCGGGCCGCGCCACACCATGGCGTTGTCGTCGGTCACCAGATAACCGATGGAGTTGGTCGCCAGCCCGTGCGCCATGATCGGCGCCATATGCTGACCGTCCGGCGAGGTCGGCCGCTCGTGTTCGGTGCCCAGCATGTTGGGGATCGACGGGCCGTAAATGTCGGCGTCCAGAATGCCGACCTTGGCCCCTTCGGCGGCCAGCGCCAGCGCCAGGTTGACGGCGGTGCTGGATTTCCCCACTCCGCCTTTGCCGGAGCTGACGGCGATGATGTTGCGCACGCCTTTGATCCCGGCCTGCGCGTTGGCGCGCTTCAGCGTCGTGATATCGTGTTTCAGCTTCCAATCGATGGCGCCGGCGCCGGTCACGCGCAGCAGTTCGGGGCCGACGCTCGCCTGCAGCGCTTCAAAACCGCTCTGCCAGGCAAAGGGCATCGTCAGTTCGATATGCAGTACATCGTCCAGCAACGCGCAGTGATGGATAGCCTTCAATGCGGTCAGGTTGTTTTTCAACGTCGGGTGTTCAAAGGCGGCCAGTACACCGGTCACCAGGGCGCGCAGAACTTCGGGGTTGGTCTGCTCAGGGGATTTTGCGTTCATCCCGGCTCCTTGATTTTGAATGGGTAGCTTCCGGCTAAGCATACCAGAACTGCGCGGCGGCTGGCGCGTATAACCTGTAAGAAACCGCCCTAGCAGCGAAGGGCGCGATCGGTTAACATCGAAGGCCCTTTTATTCATCACAGAAAGCAAGTTCTCACTATGGCTCAAGTCGCGAAAAAATTATTGGTGACGTGCGCGCTACCGTACGCAAATGGTTCCATCCATCTCGGCCACATGCTCGAGCACATCCAGGCGGATATCTGGGTGCGTTACCAACGAATGCGCGGCCACGAAGTGCATTTCATCTGCGCGGACGACGCGCACGGCACGCCGATCATGCTGAAAGCGCAGCAACTGGGCGTTAAACCGGAAGAAATGATCGCGGAGATGAGCCAGGAGCACCAACAGGATTTCGCCGGCTTTGGCATCAGCTATGACAACTATCATTCGACCCATAGCGATGAAAACCGTGAGCTGTCCACCCTGATTTACAGCCGCTTGAAAGAAAACGGTTTTATCAAGAACCGCACCATTTCTCAGCTGTACGATCCGGAGAAAGGCATGTTCCTGCCGGATCGTTTCGTGAAAGGCACCTGCCCGAAATGCAAATCGCCAGACCAGTACGGCGACAACTGCGAAGTGTGCGGCGCCACCTACAGCCCGACGGAACTGATCGATCCGAAGTCCGTGGTTTCCGGCGCGACGCCGGTGATGCGCGACTCCGAGCACTTCTTCTTCGACCTGCCGGCCTTCAGCGAAATGCTGCAGGCGTGGACGCGCTCCGGCGCGCTGCAAGAGCAGGTGGCGAACAAGATGCAGGAGTGGTTCGAATCCGGCCTGCAGCAGTGGGACATCTCCCGCGATGCGCCTTACTTCGGCTTCGAAATTCCGGATGCGCCGGGCAAATACTTCTACGTCTGGCTGGACGCGCCGATCGGCTACATGGGCTCCTTCAAGAACCTGTGCGACAAGCGCGGCGATCTGGACTTCGACGAGTTCTGGCGCAAAGACTCCACCACCGAGCTGTACCACTTTATCGGCAAGGACATCGTCTACTTCCACAGCCTGTTCTGGCCGGCGATGCTGGAAGGCAGCAACTTCCGCAAACCGACCAACCTGTTCGTGCACGGTTACGTGACGGTGAACGGCGCCAAGATGTCCAAGTCGCGCGGCACCTTCATCAAGGCCGGCACCTACCTGCAGCACCTGGACGCCGACTGCCTGCGCTATTACTACGCCGCCAAGCTCTCTTCCCGCATTGACGACATCGATCTCAATCTGGAAGACTTCGTGCAGCGCGTCAACGCCGACATCGTCAACAAGGTGGTGAACCTGGCTTCGCGCAACGCCGGCTTTATCAACAAGCGCTTCGGCGGCAAGCTGGCCGACACCCTGGCCGATCCGGCGCTGTACCAGACCTTCGTCGACGCGGCCCAGAGCATCGCCGAAGCCTACGCCGCCCGCGAGTTCAGCCGCGCCATCCGCGAAATCATGGCGCTGGCCGATCTGGCCAACCGCTATGTGGATGAGCAGGCGCCGTGGGTGGTGGCGAAAGAAGAAGGCCGCGACGCCGATCTGCAGGCCATCTGCTCGATGGGCATCAACCTGTTCCGCGTGCTGATGACTTACCTTAAGCCGGTGCTGCCTTCGCTGACCGAACGCGCCGAAGCGTTCCTCAACGCCGAGCTGAGCTGGGACGCGATCCCGCAGCCGCTGCTGGGCCATCAGGTGAACGCGTTCAAAGCGCTGTTCAACCGCATCGATCTGGACAAGGTCAACGAGATGGTCAGCGCCTCGAAAGAAGACATGGCCGCCGCCAAGCCGGTGACCGGCCCGCTGGCTGACGATCCGATCCAGGAAACCATCACCTTCGACGACTTCGCCAAGGTCGACATGCGTATCGCCCTGATCAAGAGCGCCGACTTTGTCGAGGGCTCCGACAAGCTGCTGAAGCTGCAGCTGGATCTGGGCGGCGAATCGCGCCAAATCTTCTCCGGCATTCGCTCCGCTTACCCGGACCCGAAAGCGCTGGAAGGCCGTCTGACCATCATGGTCGCCAACCTGGCGCCGCGTAAAATGCGCTTCGGCGTGTCAGAAGGCATGGTGATGGCGGCGGGCCCAGGCGGGAAAGAGATCTTCCTGCTGAGCCCGGACAGCGGCGCGCAGCCTGGCATGCAGGTCAAGTAATCGCGCAGATGCGCGGCGTAGGGAGGGTCGAGCTTGCTCGGCCCTTTTTTATTGCCCCAACCCCCACGTTATAAGCATGAAGAAAAAGTCATAACCGCCCTGATTCCCCTGCCCGCCGCATCCGGCTATGATGCTCCGAAACCCAAAATAGACGTCCAGACAGAAAGACTGCTATAACAGACCTTCACCGGGATCGTTTCCCTGCTTTTTTGGAGCCTATAATAATGAAAAACCTCAAGACTTCGCTGCTCGCCCTCAGTCTGTTGTCCGCCCTGCCGCTGCAGGCGGCGGAAAACGCCGCCGTACCCGCCGCCATCGCTCAGCATCAGGGGCCGGTGCGCATCGCGGTGATCCGCAACCTCGGATCCGACGACAACACCACGCAATTTTTGGCGGGCGCCATTCAGGAAGGGCGCAAGCTGGGCTTCAAGGTGGATACCTTCCTCAGCAACGGCGACGACGCGCGCTTCCAGGACTTCGTCAATCAGGCTATCAGCCAGAAATATGACGGCATCATTCTCTCGCAGGGGCGAGCCCCCTATTCCACCGACCTGGTCAAGCGCATCGCGGCGGCCGGCATCGCCGTCGCGGCTTTCGATACCGACGTCAGCGGCGGCGTTCCCGGCGTCACCGTCTCGCAGCAGGATGACGCTTCACTGGCCAACGCCTCGTTCGGCCAGTTGGTGAAGGATTTCAACGGCCAGGCCAATATTGTCAAACTGTGGGTGGCCGGCTTCCCGCCGATGGAGCGCCGTCAGGCCGCTTATCAGCAGTTGCTGAAACAGCATCCGGGCATTCATGAGCTGGAATCGATCGGCGCGGTCTCATCCGACGTACAGGGCGATACCGCCAACAAGGTGGGCGCGGTGCTGGCGAAATACCCGAAAGGCAAGATCGACGCCATCTGGGGAACGTGGGACGCCTTTACCCAAGGGGCTTACAAGGCGCTGAAAGAGAACGGCCGCACCGAAATCAAGCTGTACAGCATCGATATCTCCAACCAGGATTTGCAGCTGATGCGCGAGGCCGGCAGCCCGTGGCAGGTCAGCGTGGCGGTGGATCCGAAGCTGATCGGCGCGGTCAACCTGCGCCTGGTGGCCAACAAGATCGCCGGGGAAAGCACGCCGGACAACTATCAGTTCAAAGCGGCGATCATTCCGCAGGCGCTGCTGCTGGCGCAACCGGGGCCGGTCAACGTCGCCGGCCTGGCGAAGATCATCCCCGGCTGGGGCAGCAGCAGCGATTTCGTTCAGCCGTGGTTCGCCACGCTGCAGGCCGAACACGGTAAATAATGCTGTTTTTCACGAGGCTGCCGACGCAGCCTCTGTTTTTCAGATAAATATCGGCAGCCCCCTTCCGTCCCCGCCAAAATGCGCTATGTTATCTGCATCGCCCAATAACTGTATGCATAAACAGGTTTCAAATGAAGGGATTCCCCTCGCTGATCAACGTACTGCTGGCCAGTTCGCTGGTGTTGACCATCGGCCGCGGCGTCACGCTGCCGTTCATCACCATCTACCTCACCGAGCACTTCCAGCTGTTGCCGAAAAGCGTGGGCGTGATCCTGGGCGTCAGCCTCACCCTCGGCATCATCGCCAGCCTGTACGGCGGCTATCTGGTGGACAAATTCAGCAAAAACCGCCTGATCCTGCTGTCGATTTTATTGTTCGCGCTGAGTTTCTTCGCCATTCCCTGGATCCCGCGTCCCGGCGGCGTGATCGTGGTGCTGGCGATCCTGCATACCTGTTATTCGGTGCTGAGCATCACCATTAAGGCCTGTTTCGCCGATTGGCTGCCGGTCGAGCAGCGCATCAAGGCTTTCTCAATCAACTACACGCTGGTCAACGTCGGCTGGGCGATCGGCTCTGCGCTCGGCGTTCTGGTGGCCGGGCTGAGTCCGCTGCTGCCGTTCTACCTGTCAGGCGGCCTGGCGCTGGCGACGGTGACGGCGCTGAGCCTGCGCTTGCGCGGTGGTGAACAGCGCCCGGCGCCAAGCGCCGCCGCACCGGCCGCGCTGGCCAACTTCCGCCAAACGCTGGCCATCTTGCGCAGCGATCGGCGGCTGATCTACTTCACCCTCGGCAGCACGCTGGGCGCGGTGGTGTTCGGTCAGTTCACGGGCTATCTGTCGCAGTACCTGATCACCGTCTCCAGCGCCGAGTTCGCCTACAAAATCATCGGGTTGGTGATGATTGTCAACGCCGGTATCGTCATCGCCCTGCAATACCTGCTCAGCCGCGGCATGCGCCAGGAGAATATGCTGCGCTGGCTGGCGCTGGGCACGCTGTTTTTCATCGTCGGGCTGCTCGGCTTTATGGTGGCCGGCCAGGCGATCTGGCTATGGCTGGCGGCGATGGCGGTGTTTACCTTAGGCGAGATCATCGTTATCCCGGTGGAATACATGTTCATCGACTTTATCGCGCCGCCGCACCTGAAAGGCAGCTACTATGGCGTACAGAACCTCAGTGCATTGGGCGGCGCCATCAACCCGGTGCTGTGCGGGGTCATGCTCAGCTACGCCGCGCCGCCGCTGATGTTCGTGATGCTGATCGTCGCCGCGTTGCTCAGCCTGCTGTTTTTCTTTTGGGGTTATCGTTCGCCACCGGATAATTGTCTAGGGCAGGCGAAACGCTAGCCCCTCATCTACGTTGGTCTGAAAAAAGCCCAATGACGGGAAAAAGAACGTGATAAGCCACGTTGAAACAATGGTAGTCTTAATCCTAAAAAGGCAGCAGCAAGCTGCTCAGGCTTGTAACATGGCCCCATTCATATGAAAATCTGCCACGGCAAAATCAGAATATACCCGTATATAGTAAAACGAGTTAAAATCAAAATCTTAGTCGTTATTTTGCCCTAAAACGCTGCAATTAAGTACATTGTTAGCAACACAATATGAAGCACACAGCGTTTTGGTAGCTGCGAACCAAGGGCGGTAGCGTGCTTAAGCTGTTTCGGTGCTCGTCAGCAGCCCCATCAGGATCAATTCAGACCGGTACGGCTTCCCTGCGGAGGGGGTTGTAGTGATACCATTCTCACTACTATGCCCAGTTTCACCTATATATTTAGTCAACGAGTAGCGTTCTGGTCAGCGCCTCTGCACGATATCAAGAGATAAGATGCACTGTAGGCTTTTAAAAATCATGTTCGACAAATCGGCTAAATCATAGCGAGTTTGAACCGGATTAATTAAAGACAGGAGTTGAGATGAGCAAGTTGAAGGCGATTATCCCGGTGGCAGGACTGGGTATGCGAATGTTACCGGCGACCAAAGCCATCCCTAAAGAAATGCTGCCCATTGTCGATAAACCTGTCATTCAATTCATTGTTAATGAATGTGCCCAGGCAGGTATTGAAGAAATTATCCTCGTTACCCACTCATCAAAGAATGCGATAGAGAATCATTTTGATACCTCGTTCGAGCTTGAAGCAATGCTCGAATCTCGAGTAAAACGCCAGCTATTGGATGAAGTTCAGTCCATCTGCCCGAAAGGCGTCAAGTTGATGCATGTTCGTCAAGGTCAGCCCAAGGGGCTGGGACATGCGGTACTCTGCGCTAAACCGATTGTCGGCAACTCGCCGTTTGTTGTGTTGTTGCCAGATGTGATTATCGATGACTCGTTGGCCGATCCACGCCAGGATAACCTCGCAAAAATGATAACCAGATTTAATGACTCCGGGGTCAGCCAGGTATTGATCAAGCAAGGTGATGCTGAAATGTTGCATAATTATTCTGCAGTAGAATGCGATAGGCAGTGCCTGAAACCCGGTGAAAGTGCGGCCATCCTGTCCCTGATCGAAAAACCGGAAAAAGAAGCTATCTCGCAGGCCAATTATGCCGCCGTCGGTCGATACGTGCTCTCTTCCGCCATCTGGCCTATTCTTGAGAAAACGGAACCTGGCGCCTGGGGGCGGATACAGCTGACGGATGCAATTGCCAAGCTGCTTGATGAACATTCTGTCGAAGCCCTTTGCTTAAAGGGTGAGTCTTACAACTGCGGTGAGAAAATCGGCTATATGCAGGCCTTTTTAACTTATGCTATGCGACACCCCAATCAGGGAGAAGAGTTCAGCCATTGGCTGAAACAATGGTCTTCTGGCGCTGGGTGATTAGTGTAAAATTCATACCAGAAGCGATCAGGCGACACCCAAAGACGCTGTTGACGTCACGCCTGGCGCTGCATAGAGAACTAAATGCAACTAAATAGAACAAATAGTCCTTTTCGGGTTTACTTCGGCTGGGAACGCATTTCTCTGTAAAACCGAAAGCCTTACCAGATTATTTGTAATGATATTTACATTGAAAGTGATGATAACTAGATGGCTAACCGACAACTTAAATTAATTTCCATACTCGTTTCGCTTAGTATGCTCAGCGGCTGTACCATTATTCCGGGTACACATCTTTCCACTTCAGGAAAAAATGTTGTAAAACAAGATGATGCTGATTACAAAATCGATGACCTGGTCAATATCTACCCACTAACCCCCAAACTAATCGAGAAAATGCGGCCGATTCCCGTCGTCGCTCAACCTAACTCCTCTCTCGATAACGCTCTACGCAGTTACGAATACAAAATTGGTGTTGGCGATGTCCTCAACGTAACAGTTTGGGATCACCCAGAGCTCACAACGCCTGCCGGCCAATATCGCAGTGCCAGCGATACAGGGAACTGGGTGCATTCAGACGGCACGATTTTCTATCCTTATATAGGTAAAGTCAGGGTTGTCGGCAAAACAGTGACGCAAATCCGCACTGAAATATCTAACCGCCTGGCGCAATATATCGAGAGCCCGCAAGTGGATGTCAGCATCGCTGCCTTCCGTTCGCAAAAAGCCTACGTGACCGGCGAGGTCGCTAAATCAGGCCAGCAGCCTATCACTAACGTGCCACTAACGATTCTCGACGCGATCAATAATGCAGAAGGCCTGACCGAGAATGCCGACTGGCGTAACGTTATTCTCACCCACAATGGCAAAGAAGAACGAATCTCTCTGCAACAGCTCATGCAGAATGGCGATCTAATGCAAAACCGGTTGCTATATCCGGGCGATATTCTCTACATCCCGCGCAACGATGATCTTAAGGTCTTCGTGATGGGTGAAGTGAAAAATCAATCGACGCTGAAGATGGATCGCAGCGGTATGACCTTGACCGAAGCCTTAGGCAACGGCAACGGCTTGGAGCAAAATATCGCTGACGCCACCGGCATCTTTGTCATCCGCCCTCTTCGCGGAACGCAAGGGAAAAAGCTGGCGGATATCTATCAGTTGAACCTGTCTGATGCAACCGCCTTTGTGATGGGCGCCGAATTCCGTCTACAGCCTTATGACGTGGTCTATGTGACAGCCGCACCTATCGCAAGATGGAACCGTCTGATTGGCCAGCTCTACCCAACCATAGAAAGCTTCAACAACCTGAGCGAAGGTTCGTTGCGTATTCGTAACTGGCCGTAGAGGTAGCTATGTTTGATTCGATTCTCGTCGTATGTGTGGGCAATATTTGCCGTTCTCCGACTGGCGAACGGATGTTAAAACGCCTTCTGCCCCATAAAAAAATCGCCTCTGCCGGTCTGGGGGCCATGGTCGGTCACCCAGCGGATCCTTCAGCTATGGCTGTTGCTGAACAAAACGGCCTATCGCTAGAGCACCATTCAGGTGCCCAACTGACTAAAGAACTCTGCCGCGAATATTCTCTTATCTTGGTCATGGAGAGGAAACATATCGATGGCGTATGCCGATTGGCGCCTGAAGTAAGGGGGAAAACCATGCTTTTTGCTCACTGGCTTGCGCAAAAAGATATCCCCGATCCCTATGGTAAAAGCACCGAGGCGTTTGAATTCGTCTATCGTCAACTGGACGAATCGGCAAAGAAATGGGCAACTGTTTTAAATAAATAACCAGAGATGACAATGACAGACAATATTCGTAGCCGAAGCACAGATAATAGAAGTGAAGAGATCGACCTCGGTCGTTTGTTCGGTACATTGATAGATAATCGCTGGCTTATTATTGCAATCACGGCATTATTTTCTGTAGCCAGTATTATTTATGTACTATTTTCAACACCGGTCTACCAGGCCGATGCATTGGTTCAGGTGGAACAGAATGCTGGCAATTCCATTCTGAACAACTTGTCTGAAATGCTTCCTAACAGTCAGCCGATGTCCAGCACTGAAATCGAGTTGATCAAATCTCGACTGGTAACAGGCAAAACGGTTGACGATCTCGATCTGGAAACGGTGATAGAACAAAAATATTTTCCGGTCTTTGGCCGAGGCTGGGCTCGACTGACAAATGAAGAACCTGCGCAGATCGCCTTGTCTCGTTTCACTGTACCAGAATATATGCTGGATAAGCCTCTGGAACTTACCGTTGTCAACGACAAAGAATATGTGCTGGATTTCGATGGCACCGAGGTTCTAAAAGGCCAGATCGGGCAGTTTGCGCAAGCCCATGGCGTCACACTGCTGGTCAGTTCCTATCTCGGTAAACCTGGCACCGTATTCACTGTAACGCGGGTACCACAGCTTTCCGCCATCAACGCTCTGCTGAAATCACTGGTTGTTGAAGATAAAGGCAAGGATACCGGCGTGTTGGCCCTCAGCTTTACAGGGGAAAATGCGTCTTCGGTAAGAAAAATTCTCGACAGCATCACCAAGAATTACTTGCTGCAAAACGTCGAGCGTAAGTCTGAGGAAGCGGGTAAAAGCCTGCAGTTCCTCGAAAAACAGCTTCCCGATGTTCGCAGTTCACTCGATGCGGCAGAAAGTAAGCTCAACCAATTCCGCCAAGCCAACGACTCTGTTGACTTGTCTTTGGAAGCCAAGTCGGTTCTCGATACTATCGTTTCCGTTGAATCCCAGCTGAATGAGTTGACCTTCAAAGAAGCGGAGATTTCCAAGCTCTATACGAAGGAACACCCTGCCTATCGTGCACTAATGGAAAAACGCAAGACACTGCAAAACGAGAAAGAGAAACTGAACAAACGCGTTTCAGGCATGCCTAAAACGCAGCAAGAGATTCTGAAATTAACCCGCGATGTTCAGGCTGGACAAGAGATCTACATGCAGCTGCTGAACAAACAGCAGGAGCTCGGCATCACCAAAGCGAGCACTGTGGGCAACGTCCGCATTGTTGACTCGGCAGTGACCCAATTACGCCCTGTCGCGCCTAAGAAAACGCTGATTGTCTTGTTGGTGACGATCGTCGGTTTTATTATCTCTTCAGCACTCGTTCTCTTGAAAAATATGCTGCATCGCGGGGTAGAAAACTCAGAAGAGCTGGAAGAGCGCGGGATCAACGTGTATGCCAGTATTCCTCTCTCTGAGTGGCAACAGAAGTCAGACCGTGAAACATTACTACGGGGCGGCAAAAAGAAGAACACGCGTTCAGATTCTCTGTTGGCAATAGGCAACCCTGCAGATCTGGCCATTGAAGCGATTCGTAGCCTGCGAACCAGCCTTCACTTCGCCATGCTCGAGTCAAAAAACAATATCTTAATGATTTCCGGTGCTAGCCCTAATATTGGTAAAACATTTGTCAGCATAAACCTGGCAGCCGTTATTGCTCAATCAGGACAGCGTATACTGGTGATCGATGCCGACATGCGTAAAGGCTACTCACACGCCCTGCTTAACGTCAATTGGAATAATGGTCTCTCTGATATCCTGTCTGGGCAGACAACCGTTGAAAAAGCCGTGCGAAAAACCAGCGTTGATAATATGGACTTTATTCCACGTGGTCAGATCCCGCCAAACCCATCAGAATTGTTGATGAACGATCGTTGCAGTGCGTTATTAAAATGGGCTAGTGAACATTATGATATCGTGCTGATCGATACGCCTCCAGTGCTCGCCGTAACCGACTCTTCGATTATCGGGCGCATGGCGGGTACTGTCCTGATGGTAGCGCGCTTTGGCGTCAATACCGCTAAAGAAATTGAAGTCAGTATCAACCGTTTCCAACAGAATGGAATCGATACTCGCGGCGTCATTCTCAATGCCATCGAAAAGCGCGCCAGCAGCTATTACGGCGGCTACGGATACTATAACTACAGTTACAAAAACAATAGCTGATAGTCTATTATGCACCCGTGAATTACATATTCCGGGTGCAATTTTCATTTATCCCGCACAGAGCAAAATAGATAATTATTAATAGAGCCCCAGCTCACTTCGGAGTGTTGATGAAAAGATATACTGTTTTGGATAGTTTTAGGGGTATATGCGCGCTTTGTGTGGCTCTACATCATCTGAATGTCACGGGCAGCATTACTGAATGGGCTATATTCAGAAATTCCACCTATATGGTTGAATTCTTCTTTATCCTTAGCGGTTTTGTATTAACTCACAGTTATTTTAACCGAGATTTCAACAAAGTCACTCTGACTAATTTCGTCATCAGCCGCAGTTTTAGACTTTTTCCGCTGCACATTATTATGCTACTCGTATTCCTTCTTTTCGAGTTTGGGAAACTAGCAGCTCAAAACTATGGGTTTTACTTTAATAAGCCGGCATTTACGGAACTTAGTGCGCCAACAGAATTCATTCCTAATCTGTTGCTGCTGCAATCTTGGATTCCTACTGCCGAAAGTCTCTCCTTTAATTACCCGTCATGGAGTATCAGTGTAGAGTATTACCTTTATCTTGTTTTTGGTGGGATCCTCTTCTTCAGCAATGACAGAAAAATTATCGCAATCGCGCTATTCGCACTGCTGTCAATATGGGGTTTTTACTCTTTGCTGAGTCATAACCTGTTGCTTAAAGATGATGCATTCCGCGGTATCTCTTGCTTCTTCTTTGGCTCGCTCATTTATTTTATTCATTCAAAAATAGCCAACATAAATATCAACAAATATGTTGCATCTCTATTGGAAATGGCCATCGTCCTTGCCTGTTTCTTCTGTATGACTTTACCTGTCGAAAACAAAGGTGTTACCGTCAGTGTACTGTATGGTCTGGCTATTATTATTTTCTCTGGTGAATTTGGCATTTTCTCGTCATTATTAAAGTCGACATTCTTCCAAAATTTGGGGAAGCACTCATTTTCCATTTACATGACTCACGCAGCGATCATTTTCCTGATGGTCAGTAGCGCAATGATACTATCAAAACTATTGGGTGTTGAACTAAGCTACTCTCAGGCGAACCCGTACGGAAACCCAATAAGATATATAAACTTAGGCAATACTACGATTAACAATATCCTTGTTCTTTGTTCTCTCGCCGTCATTCTATTCGTATCGAAACTGTCTTACGATAGCATCGAAAAAAGATCCATACGATATGGAAAGAAATACCAAATAAATCGCACAGTGCAAAATGAAACTAACGAGCAGTCCACTCAGTAATTTTCACTGAATTGAAACAGAATATTAGATATTCATGCGCAGAGCTTTGCAATGAAAATAATGCGAACATATCTTCCAAACAGGTTTTTACTGCTTTTTTTATTTATCTCATTCTTTTCGGGTGTCGTGAGTTTAGCATCCGTAATGTTAAACATGGCCATACTGAAGCTTTGGAAGGAAGCGTTCATGGCCTTAATGTTGATCGTTGCCATTTGCTACTCTGGTGGCCGAATTAGTGCCAAATCAATCATACCAACAATAATACTTCTAGCTATTCTCATCTTTGCGATTCTCACTATTGCGACAAATTTTAACAGTAAAAATTTTATTGTTTTTTATCAGTTGAAGTTTGATGTACTGCCTATGCTTTTTTTAATCGCAGTATTGATCATTTTATCTAAACAATCCCTACAGGATCTTGAAACGCTTTGCATAAGCGTTGCCAAGATGATGTTTTTCCTGGGCGGGCTCAATGCCATTGCGATTATCCTTCAGCAACTTTTCCCAGATTCTTTCATGGGGCTACTTGGCTTAAGTGCCGGTGAATGGGGCAGTGACAGCGGTGTTCGGTTAAACTCGACTGAAGGCAATATTCGGGCCATCGGGTTCCAGCTTGCTTTCACCATGTCCGGCGTGCTCATGTTTTTCTGCCTGGTCGTGTCATTCGAAGCACGGAAGTTATTCGCAGGTAAGCGTTGGCCATTGTTCTTCTCACCGCTATTTATGATTGCTATCATCTGCACAACATATAAAACAGCCATTCTAGCTGCATTGGTATATTTGCTGACTAAAGTGATTGAGTTTCTATTCAGAAAAACGTCGGGCATTATCGTATTCTTCATGGGGCTCGTTATATTCTCAATGTTCTGTTACTCAACGCATAGCTATGATGTCTATGAGATTGTCAGAAAATATAATGAAAATGCGGCATACAACTCAATTTATCTGCGCGTCTGGGAGCATTTAAAGATCCTCTCAGATCTGGACTCAACAGGAAAAATTCTTTTCGGTGCAGGCTTGGGGCTGAATGGTACCTTCGGTCTGGATAAGTCACTCTATGGAATACAGGCAATACCTATTGATAGCGCCTATATCTATATGGTCAGTAACTATGGATTTGTTGGCTTCTTCACTTATCTTGCTCTGATGGTCTACTTGCAATTCAAATTGTACAAGATCAAGCGTTTTGACATTTTCGGCGCCAGGTATTTTGTGTTCTTTACGCTGACTATTGAGCTGTTCTATAACCTTGGACTTGGCAACTTCCCGAACAACATCCTGTTAATACTGTTCGTCGCCATTCCATTTGTACTTCATAGAAAGTCTTTGGACGAGCAACGTACCCATAATTCCGCAGATACGGAACATCTATCCTATTGAGATTGTCTTTTTTTTACAAACCAGCAACATTCTTTTTATGAATAATTCATGCAGAGGGTTGCTGGTTTGCTCCCATCCTTCCCTATCCCCCTCGCTGCACGCTGCACTGCCCCTATGTCATGATTTTTTGTGAGCTATAGCACACTGCCGAACTTAATTGTATGATGAATACATCGGTTAAACGGGAAAAGACAATGGCCAACGTGCTCACACTGTGCTGGAAATACCTCAGGGCCCTGCTCCTCATCTACCTGTGTCTGTTCGTCGGCAACGCAGTGGCGGCGCTGCTGCCTTTCGCCATTCCCGGCAGCATCATCGGCATGCTCTTGCTGTTCGCGCTGCTCTCCACCCAGATCCTGCCGGCCAAATGGGTTAAACCCGGCTGTCATTTGCTGATCCGCTACATGGTGCTGCTGTTCGTGCCGATCGGCGTCGGCGTGATGAAATATTACGACCAGATCGTCGCGCATCTGGGCCCGCTGGTCATTTCTTGCCTGATCAGCACGCTGATGGTGCTGGTGGTGGTCGGCTATACCTCACACTATTTTCACCGCGAGCGGCGCATTGCCGGCAAGCCCGACGACACGGAGGGCAACTCATGATCCACGAAATCTGGTGGTCGCTGCCGCTGACGCTGGCGGTCTATTTCGCCGCGCGCTGGCTGGCGCGCAAGTTGAACATGCCGCTGCTCAATCCGCTGCTGGTGTCCATGGCGGTGATCATCCCGCTGCTGCTGCTCAGCGGCATTTCCTATGAGCGCTACTTCCAGGGCAGCAGGATCCTCAACGATCTGCTGCAGCCGGCGGTCGTCGCGCTGGCCTTCCCGCTGTATGAGCAGTTGCACCAAATCCGCGCACGCTGGAAGTCGATTATCACGGTGTGCTTCATCGGCAGCCTGACCGCCATGATCAGCGGCGGCGCCATCGCCCTGTGGTTGGGCGCCACGCCGGAAATCGCCGCCTCTATCTTGCCGAAATCGGTCACTACGCCGATCGCGATGGCCGTCGCGGACTCGCTCGGCGGCATTCCGGCGATCAGTGCGGTTTGCGTTATTTTCGTCGGCATCCTCGGCGCCGTGTTCGGCCACACGCTGTTCAACCTGTTGAAAATCACGACCCCCTCGGCGCGTGGCCTGGCGATGGGCACGGCTTCCCACGCGCTGGGTACTGCGCGCTGCGCGGAGATGGACTATCAGGAGGGCGCCTTCGGCTCGCTGGCGCTGGTGATCTGCGGCATCATCACCTCGCTGCTGGCGCCGTTTGTGTTTCCGGTGCTGTTGCATCTGTTCGGTTGATCAGGATGAAACTTGCGATACATCTCGCATTTACGCCTTTTATTGCATTGATTTCATCATTTAAGAGATATTGATCACACTTTAATGTCTCTGGCCTGCCTAGAATGTGATCCCGTTAACCTGTAGAGAGACCTTCCATGCATCCGCGTTTTCACACCGCTTTCAGCGCACTGCCCGCGACACTGCAATCCGCCCTGCAGCCCTATCTGGACGCGTCCGACTTTCCGGCGATGTTCACGGCCGAGCAAGCGGCGGCGATCCGCTCAGGTTGCGGGTTGGACGATGACGCGCTGGCATTCGCGCTGCTGCCGCTGGCGGCGGCCTGCTCGTTAACCCCGATATCGCATTTCCACGTCGGCGCCATCGCGCGCGGGCAAAGCGGCAATCTCTATTTCGGCGCCAATATGGAATTCAGCGGCGCGCCGCTGCAGCAATCCGTACATGCGGAACAAAGCGCAGTGACTCACGCCTGGCTGCGCGGCGAAAAAGCGCTGGCCTCGATCACCGTCAACTATACGCCGTGCGGCCACTGCCGCCAGTTTATGAATGAGCTGAACAGCGGCGGCGCGCTGCAAATCCGTTTGCCTGGCCGCGCGCCGGCCACGCTGGCGGACTATCTGCCGGACGCCTTCGGCCCGAAAGATCTGGATGTCGCTTCACTGCTCATGGACGAGGTCAATCACGGGCATCAACTGCCGCTGAACGATGCGCTGACGCAAGCGGCGCTGGCGGCGGCCAACCGGAGCCATGCGCCGTACAGCAACGCCCACAGCGGCGTGGCGCTGGAAACGGCAGACGGCAGCCTCTACGCCGGCCGCTATGCGGAAAACGCCGCTTTTAACCCGAGTCTGCCACCGCTGCAGGCCGCGCTGATCCTGCTGAACCTCTCCGGCGGCGACTGCCGGGCTATCCGTCGCGCCGTCCTGGCCGAACCGCAGGACGCGAGCATCAGCCAGTGGGATGCCACCCGCGTCACTCTGGCGGCGCTGGGTTGCCAAAACGTCAGCCGCGCCGCCTTCTAAGCGCACGACGGCGGGGCCATCCGGTTCCGCCGTTAACAGCACCGCCCGCCAAATACAATGCCCCGACGCCGCCAGAGACACTTTCTTTAGTTAAAAAATCATTTGATTGTCGATAATTACGCCAACCTGGTTCATCATCGGGCAACAAATGCTGTACATCTTCTCTTTATCTTTTAGGATCGTCGGCAATACAGTTATCTGATACGTGAAGAGTAAAACTGATGGAACTAGAATACGAAAGCAAACGCCCGCTCTACATCCCTTACGCCGGCCCGATTCTGCTGGAATTTCCGCTGCTGAACAAAGGCAGCGCTTTCACCGAGGAAGAACGTAGCCACTTCAACCTGCACGGCCTGCTGCCGGAAGCGGTGGAGACCATCGAAGAACAGGTGGAACGCGCCTACCGTCAGTATCAGGATTTCAAGAACGATAACGATAAGCACATCTACCTGCGCAACATCCAGGACACCAACGAAACCCTGTTCTATCGCCTGCTGGACTCGCACCTGAGCGAGATGATGCCAATCATCTACACCCCGACCGTCGGCGAGGCCTGTGAGCACTTCTCCGATATCTACCGCCGCGCGCGCGGGCTGTTCATCTCCTACCCGAACCGCGATCGCATCGATGACATGCTGCAAAACGCCACCAAGCAGAACGTCAAGGTGATCGTGGTGACCGACGGCGAACGCATTCTCGGCCTGGGCGACCAGGGCATCGGCGGCATGGGCATTCCCATCGGCAAGCTGTCGCTGTATACCGCCTGCGGCGGCATCAGCCCGGCCTATACCCTGCCGGTAGTGTTGGACGTCGGCACCAACAACCCGCAGCGCCTCAACGATCCGCTGTACATGGGCTGGCGCCATCCGCGCATCTCCGGCGAGGAATACCACGCCTTCGTCGAAGAGTTTATTCAGGCGGTTAAACGCCGCTGGCCGAACGTGCTGCTGCAGTTCGAAGACTTCGCGCAGAACAACGCCACCCCGCTGCTGAACCGCTACCGCGACGAGATCTGCTGCTTTAACGACGACATCCAGGGCACCGCCGCGGTCACCCTCGGCAGCCTGATCGCCGCCAGCCGCGCCGCCGGCAGCCAGCTGCGCGATCAGACCGTCACCTTCCTCGGCGCCGGTTCCGCCGGCTGCGGCATCGCCGAGCAGATCATCGCGCAGATGAAGTCCGAGGGGTTGAGCGAAGACGAAGCGCGCGCCCGCGTATTCATGGTTGACCGTTTCGGCCTGCTGACCGACAAACTGCCGAACCTGCTCGACTTCCAGAGCAAGCTGGTGCAGAAGAGCGACAACCTGGCCGGTTGGGAAACCGCCAGCGACGCCATCTCGCTGCTGGACGTGGTGCGCAACGCCAAGCCGACCATTCTGATCGGCGTTTCCGGCCAGCCGGGGCTGTTTACCGAAGAGCTGATCCGCGAGATGCACAAGCACTGCGAACGCCCTATCGTGATGCCGCTGTCCAACCCGACCTCACGCGTGGAAGCCCGTCCGGAAGACATCATCAACTGGACCGACGGCGCCGCCCTGGTCGCGACCGGCAGCCCGTTTGCGCCGGTAAGCTTCAAAGAGCAGTTGTACCCGATTGCTCAGTGCAACAACTCCTACATCTTCCCGGGCATCGGTTTGGGCGTGCTGGCCTCCGGCGCCACCCGCGTCACCGACGCCATGCTGATGGCCGCCAGCCGCGCGCTGGCGGATTGTTCGCCGCTGGCGACCGACGGCCACGGCGCGCTGCTGCCGAATATCGACGATATTCAGGGCGTATCCAAGTGCATCGCCATGGAAGTGGGCAAAGCCGCCCAGCTGCAGGGTGTGGCGATCGTCACCTCCGAAGACGCACTGTCGAAAGCCATCGAGCACAACTTCTGGCGGCCGCAGTACCGCAGCTATAAGCGCACCTCGTTCTGATTGACGCGCTGAAATGACCCAGCCCGGCTTCGCCGGGCTTTTTTGTGCGGCAAAACCGCCGAAAAATGCGGCGACGCGCGTGCTTCAGGCGGTTCGCGTCTTGCGTCGGTCGGTCAGGTAAAGTAGCCTTGATCCATCTTTTTCAGCCCGGCGCGCGTAAGGCAACAACATGTGGAAACGCCTGATAATCAGCCTGTTCATCATCATTGCGGTGTTGATGGGCTCGGCTATTGCGCTCGATCGCTGGATCAGCTGGAAAACCGCGCCTTACGTCTACGACGAACTGCAGGAATTGCCGCATCGCCAGGTCGGCGTAGTGCTCGGCACCGCCAAGTATTATCGCACCGGCGTGATCAACCAGTATTACCGTTACCGCATTCAGGGAGCGATCAACGCTTATAACAGCGGCAAGGTGAAATACCTGCTGCTGAGCGGCGACAATGCCCAGCAAAGCTATAACGAACCGATGACCATGCGCCGCGATCTGATCGCCGCCGGCGTGGCGCCGAGCGATATCGTGCTGGATTACGCCGGCTTCCGCACCCTGGATTCCATCGTGCGCACCCGCAAGGTGTTCGACACCAACGATTTCATCATCATCACCCAGCGCTTCCACTGCGAACGCGCGCTGTTTATCGCCCTGCACATGGGCATTCAGGCGCAGTGTTACGCGGTGCCGTCGCCAAAGGACATGATGACGGTGCGCGCCCGCGAGATCTTCGCCCGTCTGGGCGCGCTGACCGATCTGTACATCCTCAAGCGCGAGCCGCGCTTCCTCGGCCCGCTGATCCCGATCTCCGCCATGCACACCGTGCCGGAAGACGCCCAGGGTTATCCCGCCGTCTCGCCGGAACAGTTGGTGGAGCTGGAGCACAAGCTGAAAGAAGAGAAGCAGAAAGCCAAACAGCCCTGACGCGGCAAACGCCCAAAAAAAGCCGGAAAAATAGGCCTAATACCGGTCACTTAAGCCTGACTGGTATTTTTTATCCAGTCTCTTTACGTGACGTGCAGGATGAATTGCCGTAAATCCCCCGAATTTCTCTGTTACTACAATGAACGGCAATTGGAGGGGCCGAAGGCGCGGCCCCTCCACCCGCGCCCTTGCTTAACACCGTCTGTCCGCTGTGCGGAAATTACTCGGCCCACCCTGGGCCTCGCCCCTTCGGGGCCGCTGCAAGCACGTTCAAATATGCTCCCGGCAGATTTGTCCTCGCCGCGTCTGCATTGTCGGGCGGGTCGGCTGCGACAAACGTCCCTGTTAGTCTCGCCTCAACCGGCCTTCCCTGGCCGGTTGCCCCTGACAATGCCGTCTTGCTCGGCAGCCGGTGATGCGCGCCTAAGGTCAACACCCGAACTGGCAGCTACCGGGCAACCTGTCCCTTATGAGGTTATGACAGAGAAGAGAAATCGGAGATGAGCACGGTATTGGACGCCCTTGAAGACGCCGAACGCAGGCATAGCGCATTAGGCGAAACCGCCATGGACGGCGGTTTCAGGTGAGACAGGCAGGGACGCCTGTCGCAACCGGCCTCAATGCGCTATGGCGGAGAGAGGGCAGTTGGCAAAGCCAACCGTCTGATAGGGCAAAGGCGCGGGTTGCCAGGGGCCGCGCCTTCGGCCCCTGGCTCGGTCGAGGTGCTGGAGCCTCATGATGCACCTCTCATTTATCGACCGAAAACGACTCGAGTATTTCAAAAAAACGCTAACTGACCAGCATTAGGCAATAGGCCGGCCTTGTCGTCTCTGCTGCGGTAGATCTACTTCTTCTTGGCGTATTTCAACGAGTCCAGCGCCACGGCGAAGATGATGATGCTGCCCTTGATGATGTACTGCCAGTACGGGTTGATGCCGATATAGGTCAGGCCGTAGTTGATGACGGTAAAGATGATCACCCCGGTCACCACGCCCCACACCGTACCCACCCCGCCGGCAAACGAGACCCCCCCCACCACGCAGGCGGCGATGGCGTCCAGCTCATACATAAAGCCGAGGTTGTTGGTGGCGCTGCCGATGCGCCCCGCTTCCAGCAAGCCGCCGAAGGCATAGAACACGCCGGACAGCGCATAGATCATGATCAGGTTCAGCGGCACATTCACGCCGGACACTTTGGCCGCTTCCGGGTTGCCGCCGATGGCGAAGATGTTCTTGCCGAAGCGGGTCTTGGTCCACAAGATCCAGACGAAAATGATGGCAATCAGCGCATAGAAGGTGATGTACGACAGCTTGAAGTCGCCGAAGCGCAAGAAGCCTTGGGCAAAAGTGGAGAACTTCGGATCGAAGCCGGCGACCGGCGACGCGCCGACCGAATCGTAATACAGCGAGTTGATGCCGTAGACGATGATCATGGTGCCCAACGTGGTGATGAACGGCGTCACGTTGAGGTAGGCGATAATCAGGCCGTTAACCAGGCCGATCACCGCGCCGACCGCACACACCAGCAGGATAACCACGGGAATCGACCAGGTTTCCATGTGCGGGAACACTTTGTTGACGTTATCCATCGACTGCAGCAGCGTGGCCGCCACCACCGCCGCCAGCCCCACCTGCCGCCCGGCGGACAGGTCGGTGCCCTGGGTCACGATCAATCCCGCCACGCCCAGCGCGATGATGATGCGCACCGAAGACTGCGTCAGGATATTGCTCAGGTTCATCAGGCTGAGGAAAGTGGGGTCCTGAATGATGATGATGGCCAACAGCACCAGCAACACCACGTAAATGCCGCCTTCCTTGAAATAGGTAAATAAGGTTTTTTTATTTAGCGCGTTCATAATTCGAATCCTTAAAGGTGCAGGGAGGCGAGACGTAAGATTTCATTTTGCGAGGTCTGCTTGGTATTAACGATGCCCGCAACCTGACCATTGCTCATCACCAAAATACGGTCGGTGATCCCCAAAAGCTCCGGCATTTCGGACGAGACGATAATAATCCCCTTGCCCTTCTTCGCCAGCTCGGTCATCAGCTGATAGATCTCGAACTTGGCGCCCACGTCGATGCCGCGCGTCGGTTCATCCAGCATCAGGATTTCCGGTTGCGTCAGCAGCCAGCGGCCGATGATCACCTTTTGCTGATTGCCGCCGGACAGCGAGCCGATATGGGTGTGATGCCCCGGCGTTTTCACCCGCATGGCGTCGATCACCCACTGGGTGTCGCTCTTCATCCGCGCGTTGTCCAGCAGGCCGAGCTTGTTTTTATAATTGCGGATGTTGGAGATCAGCGAGTTGAAACCCACGTCGAGGTAGGCGTAAATCCCGGTGGATCGCCGCTCTTCGGTCACCAGCGCGAAACCGTGGTTAATCGCTTCGTTGGCGCTGTGGTTGTCGATCGCCTTGCCGTGCAGCTTGATAGTGCCCGCCACCTTCTCGCGAATGCCGAACAGCGTCTCGACGATGTCGGTGCGCTTGGCGCCCACCAGCCCGGCGATGCCGAGGATCTCGCCCTGGTGCAGATCGAAGGACACATCGCGGATCGAAGGCTGGCGCAGCGACGTCAGGTTCTTCACCTCGAGGATCACCTCACCCGGCGTGTTCTGCCTGTCGGGGAAACGCTGGCTCAGCGAGCGGCCGACCATCATGGCGATGATCTTGTCCATATCCAGCCCTTCCAGCGGCTGGGTGGCGATCCACTGGCCGTCGCGCAGCACCGTTATCTCGTCGCACAGCTGGAAGATCTCTTCCATCTTGTGCGAGATATAGACGATGCCGCAGCCGCGCTCTTTCAGCTTGCGGATGATGGTGAACAGGTGATTGACCTCTTTCTCCGTCAACGAAGAGGTCGGTTCGTCCATGATGACGATCTTGGCGTCATAGGAAAACGCTTTGGCGATCTCGATCATCTGCATCTGCGACACCGACAGGTTTCCCACCTTTTCGCGTGGGTTGATGTCGATATCCAGCTCGTCGAAGATCGCCTGAGTGTCTTTGAACATCTTGTCCTGATCGACGAACAGGCCTTTGGTCGGGTAGCGTCCCAGCCACATGTTGTCCATCACGGTGCGCTGCAGCACCAGGTTCAGCTCCTGATGCACCATGGAAACGCCGTGCTCCAGCGCTTCCTTCGAGCTCTTGAAGTCGATTTCCCGGCCCTGAAATACAATGCTGCCGCTGTCTTTTTTGTAAATGCCGAACAGGCATTTCAACAACGTCGATTTCCCCGCGCCGTTCTCCCCCATCAGGGCGTGAATGGAGTGCGGACGGACGCGTAAATTGACATTGTCCAAGGCTTTGACGCCGGGAAATGACTTACAAATATCCGTCATTTCCAGCAAAAATTCGCGTGAGCTATCGGCCATAAATACACCTGGCTTAACGATCTTGCAGTCGTAAACATCCCCGCCGGCGGTATCCCTGGTGTTGGCGCCGCAGGCGGGGTCTTAGCGGGATCTCAATTCTTATTTAATGAACTGAGACAGGTTGTCTTTATCTACGCCGACGTAAGGGATACGCACGACTTTATTTTCGATTTTATATTGGGTGCCTTCGGTGGCCGGTTTGCCCGCCGCCAGGTTTTTCGCCAGCTCGAAGGTGGCCTTCGCCTGATTGTCGGCGTCATTCAGCACCGTGCCCGCCATCGCGCCGGATTTCACCAGCGCCAGCGCTTCAGGCAGCGCATCCACGCCGAACACCGGAATACTGGTCTTGTTGTGCGCTTTCAGCGCTTCCACCGCGCCCATCGCCATGGCGTCGTTGTTGGCGATCACCACTTCGATCTTGTTGGCGTTCGGGCCGGAGAGCCAGGCGTCCATCTTGTCTTTCGCCTGCGCGGTATCCCACATCGCGGTATCCAACTGCAGCTGTTGGGTCTTGATGCCTTTCTCGTTCAGCGTTTTCACCACGTAGGTGGTGCGCGCTTCGGCATCCGGGTGGCCCGGCTCGCCCTTCAGCAGCACGAATTGGATCTGGCCGTCTTTGTTCAGATCCCAGGCCGGATTGGCTTTCCAGTGTTTGGCGATCAGTTCGCCCTGGATCACGCCGGACTCTTTGGAATCGGTGCCGACGTAATACGCCTTGTCATAGCTGTCCAGCGCTTTGCGGGAAGGTTCTTTGTTGTAGAACACCACCGGGATATCGTTTGCGCGCGCCTTATCGATAACCACCGGCGCCGCGGCCGGGTCGACCAGGTTGATCGCCAGCGCTTTCACGCCCTTGGCCAGCAGCACGTCGATCTGATCGTTCTGTTTGGACTGGTCGTTCTGCGAGTCATTCATCAACAGGGTAACGTCCGGTGAAGCCTTGGCGTCTTTCTCGATCGCTTTGCGCACCACCGACATGAAGTTGTCGTCGTATTTGTAAATCGTGACGCCAATACGGGTATCAGCATGGGCTGCGGCGCCAAACATCATGGCAGCGGCCATGGCGGCCAGGGTGAAAACCTTCTTATTCATTGTCAATCTCCGGTTCTGTGTAGGGTATTACTCGTCTTTGAGCCAATGGTCACCGGCAGTGCGCGCACCCCAGGCCAGGCGATTTCCACTCAACACCTGTCGTCCGTGGATCTTGTTATTTCCGAGAAATGCTGTGTCAGCGCGAGATAAACGGTTACAGCGGCAAGGGCCTTTGCGCCTGAAAACGCCTAGAGCATAGACGGCGTGATGTTAATATTCTGTGAATTTTCTCACAGATTGAAAACGGTTACACAAGATTAAATCGTCAGAGAGTGACCGTCGCCTCACTTTGCCAGGGGGCGACAGAATGGCGCCGCACCAGCGTCGGCATGAACAGATGGCTCGCCTGCGGCTCCGCCAGGCCTGCTGCGCCCTGTAATGCCAGCTCGGTCGCCAACGTGGCCATCGAAACGATCGGGTAACGCACCGTGGTGAGTTTGGGGCTGGTGTAGCGCGCGATGGGAATGTCGTCGAAGCCGATCAGCGAGAAATGCTGCGGCACCGTGATACCGTTTTCTTTCAGCACCGCCATGGCGCCGGCGGCCATGGCGTCGTTGTAGGCAAACACCGCGCTCAGCTGTAAGTTGCGCCCCAGCAGCTCGACCATCGCCGCCTCGCCGCCCTGCAGATCCGGCGAACCGTACGCGCGCCAGCTGTCGGGCGTCGCCAGCCCGGCGGCGGCCATCGCCTGCGCATAGCCTTGCTGACGCAGCGGCCCGTCTTCGATCGGGTGATTGGAGCCCAGATAACCGATGCGCCGATGGCCCTGCGAGAGCAGAAGACGCATCGCCATGTCAGCGCCACTGACGTTGTCCAGCCCAACGCAGCGCGGCTCATAGCCGGGGATAATCCGATTGATCAGCACCATGCCCGGCACCTGCTCCAGAAAGCCGATCAGTTCGGCGTCGCTCAAGGCTTTGGCGTGAACAATCAGGGCGTTACAGCGCTGACGGATCAGCACTTCGATCGCATGGCGCTCTTTGTCCGCCTGATGATAGCTGTTGCCGATCAGCAGATACTTGTGGTGTTTCTGCGCCACCGTGTCTACCGCTTTCACCAGCGCGCCGAAGAACGGATCGGACACGTCCATCACCACCACGCCCAGCGTATCGCTGCTTTGGGTCGCCAGCGCCTGTGCATTGGCGTTGGGGCGGTAGCCCAGTTCCGCCACCGCCTGCAGCACCTGTTCGCGCGTCTCTTTGCTGGTCAGCGCGCTGTGATTGAGCACGCGAGACACGGTCGCCACGGAGACGCCGGCGCGTTTCGCCACGTCGCGAATAGTGATCGGATGAACTGGAGGCATGCGGGATCCTGAAATCGGGGTAGTGGCCGGTGGCGCTATCCTACCCCGATTGACCCGCAGCTCTGCGTGAATTACGTCACAGGAAAGAAAACGTTTACATACATTTTTTTAACCTGCCGATGGGCGCTCACTTCAGCGCTTTGGATTCCGTTTCACCGGCGGCCATCTGCGTCAATTTGCGCCACAGCCATTCCATCGGCCCCTGTTCGAAGTAACGCAGCCACAGCGCGGAAAAGACCAGGTTGACCAACCAGACCAGAGGCACAAACGCCAACAGCTGAAGCCGGTCGAACTGCTCATAGAGGCCAAAGCGATAAAACAGCGTAGTGCAGATCAGCGTTTGCAACAGGTAGTTGCTCAGCGCCATGCGCCCCACCTGGCTCAGCCAGTGGGCGATGCGCAGGCGCGACAGCGCGGGCCAGAAACCGTAACACAGCGCCAGATAGCCCAGCGCCTGCAGCGGCGCGCCCAGCTCGCGCGGCACCTGCAGCAGGAAACCGCTCCAGCGATAGTCCCAGTGCACCTGCCATTGCAGCGCCACCGCCGGCAGTTGGATCAGCACGGACAGCGGCAACAGCCACGCCGCCTGCCGCAGGTAATAGCCGGAGGAATAGCTGCCGCGCAGCCAGCCGCTGCGCATTAGCCCGGCGCCGAACAGCATCAGCCCCGCCAGCTCCCAACCATACTGCGCGCCGATGGCCAGCAGGCTGGACGAGAGCAGATCGGCGCGGCTGCGCCAGGCTTCGAAACCGCCCTGCAGCTTCCAGAACTTCTCGTACTGCAACTCCGCCACGCCCGGCTGCCAGAAGCTGCCCGGTTCACCGTGCGAGACAAAACCGAGCAGCAGCAGCACCGCCACGCCGATCAGGTAGAGCACCACGCCGGTTTTCAGCAGTTGGAATGTGTCTTTGGCTTCGCGGATCATGCGCCAGCACACCAGGCCGATCAGCCCGTAGGCCAGCAGAATGTCGCCGTCCCACAGGAAGATGGCGTGCGCGAGGCCGAACAGCACCAGCCACGACAGCCGCGCGCGGATCCAGCTTTTGCCGCGTCGCAGCAGCATTTGCAGCCCGGCGCCGAACAGCAGTGCGAACATCGCCAGGAACTTGGCCTGGGCGAAGAGATCCAGCAGCGCCCAGGTCCAGGCGTCGCGCGATGACGGCATCCCCAGATAGGCCGGATTGAGGTAGGCGGCCTTCGGCAAGCCGAAGGCGCTGATGTTCAGCAATAAAATGCCGAGGATGGCGATGCCGCGCACGCAGTCCAGCGTGGCGATGCGCGGCAGAGGATGACTGTTCATTTTTTATCGCTGTCTTCCGCTCATGAAAAAGGCGCCCGCAGGCGCCTGTTGTCGTTTTGCGAGTCACCCCGCAACGCCATCACCCCTGGTGATGGCGCACCGCGCGCAGGAACTCCTGGCGGGTATTTTGGCTGGACTTGAACAGCCCCCCCAACGAGGTGGTGGTGGTGGCGCTGGTCGCGTCGCGAATGCCGCGCGCTTTGACACAATAATGGACCGCATCGATCGATACCGCCACGTTATTGGTGCCGAGCAGGGTCTGCAGCGCCACCAGGATCTGCTGGGTCAGGCGCTCTTGCACCTGCGGGCGCTGGGAGAAGAACTGCACAATGCGGTTGATCTTCGACAGACCGATCACCGAGTCTTTCGGGATATAGGCCACGGTGGCCTTGCCGTCGATGGTGACGAAGTGGTGTTCACAGGTGCTGGTCAGCGTGATATCGCGCACCGTCACCATCTCATCCACCTTCATTTTGTTCTCAATGACGGTGATTTTCGGGAAGTTGGCGTAGTCCAGACCGGAGAAGATCTCGTCGACATACATTTTGGCGATGCGATGCGGCGTTTCCGCCAGGCTGTCGTCAGACAGATCGAGATTCAGCAGCTGCATGATTTCGGTCATGTGCTCTTTGATGCGACGCTTGCGCGTTTCGCGATCCAGCACTTCCCCGCGCAGCGGTGTCTCCAGACCACGCTCTTCCAGTGCCGCATGCACCAGCGCGGCTTCTTTACTTAATGATGTCATGTATTTGTTCTCCTGCGGACGGAACCCGCCGGCGGCCTGATAGGGCGTGCGGCCGGCGAATTGCTTGCTCTCGTGACGGCAGAGTTTTCGTGGTGGATAACGTGAACCCGGTCAAGATTTTGCCCCCACTGTAGATGAGAGCGCGGCGATTATCCAGTGATAGTGCTTCATCCAGAGGTGAAATCTTCGCATTTAGCACAATCAGGCCGGCTGCGGGTCTCCACGCTTTTTGTATGGATTTTAATCACCGAGTCGCCGTTTTTTGCGCCAACCGCCGCGCCGGGGTATTCACCGCCAGCCCCCCGGCCACCAACAGCGCTATCACCGCCACATACAGCGCCGGTTCCAGCCGATGGGTCAAGCCGGTCGACAGCGCCGACAGCATCGGCCCGACCAGCTGGCCGATCGCATAACCGGTGGTCAGCAATCCGGCCATGTAACGCGCATGGCGCGGCGCCAGTTCACGGCCGTGCTGAAGGGCGAGCTGCACCACACAGAGGAAACCGCCGCCGGTCAGCAACGCCCCGAGCGCCAGGCCGGCCACGCCCGGCACCACTTCGGCGCTCAGTACGCCGAGCGCCTGTACCCACAGCGTGATCGCCAACCGGGTTTGGGTGGTCAGCCGATGGCGGGTCACAATGCCGATAACGATCCCCAGCACCGCCGCGCCGCCGAACACCGGCCAGACGAACTGTGCGAACAGGCTGTCGGGAAAACGCGCCGCCGCCATCTGCGACAAGAAGGTCGCCGGCAGGATATAGCCGAAGCCGGCCAGGCTGTAGCTCCACACCAGACGCTTGAGCGCCGGCGTCAGCAGCAGCGGCTCCGGGGCCACGTCCGGGCGATGCAGCTCGCCGCTGCGCGGCAGAAAGGCGCTAATCCCCCCGACCAGCACCAGCGCCAGCCCGCCATACACCAGCCAGGCCTGCGCCGCCGTCAGCCCCAGCGCGTTGATGCCCACCGCCAGCATGCCGCTGAGGAAGATGCCGGCGCCCGGCCCGGCGAACACCGCCGCGCTCAGCGCCGGCCGGCCGTAGTGCGCCAACCGCTCGTTGGTCCAGGCCGCCACCAGCACCATCGCCCAGCCGCTGGCCCAGCCGATGACGAAGCGCAGCGCGCCGTGGGTCCATTCATCCTGCGCCAACGCCGACAGCAGCGTCAGCGCCATCGCGCCCCATACGCCCAGCCACAGGCGCCGCTCGACGTGGCGCGTGGCGCGCATCGCGTCGTAGGCGCCGCACAAATAGCCCAAATAGTTGATCGCCGCCACCAGCCCGGCGCCGGTCAGGCTGAACTGGTGGTCAGCGATCATCAGCGGCACCTGAGGGGTGAAAGCGAAGCGGCCAATGCCCATCGCCACGATCAGCGCGGCAAACCCGCTCAAGGCAATACGTAAAGCCATACCGGTATCCAAAAGGTTAAAAGAAAGTTGCCAGTATCATGCCGCAGTATTAAACTCACAAAAACTGAATAATAGTCATCAAGTTCATCACGAAACGAGAATATTATGGATCTGACTCAGCTTCGCATGTTCTGCTGCGTAGCGGAAACCGGCTCGGTCGCCCGCGCCGCCGAGCAGCTGCACCGCGTGCCGTCGAATCTGACCACCCGGCTGCGCCAGCTCGAGCAGGAGCTGGGCGCCGATCTGTTTATCCGCGAAAAACAGCGCCTGCGCCTGTCGCCGATGGGCCATAACTTTCTGTGCTACGCCAATCGCATCCTGGCGCTGAGCGACGAGGCGATGAGCATCACCCATGCCGGCGAACCGGCGGGCAACTTCGCTCTCGGCTCGATGGAGAGCACCGCCGCCACCCGCCTGCCCTCGCTGCTGGCGGCTTACCACCAGCGTTTCTCGCAGGTGTCTCTGTCGCTGACTACCGGCACCTCCGGCGAAATCGCCGATCGGGTGCGCGCCGGCACGCTGGCGGCAGCGCTGGTCGACGGCCCGGTGCCCTATGACGAGCTGAACGGCTGCATCGCCTATCCTGAACATATGGTGGTGATCTCCTGTCTCGATCACGCGCCGATCCACAGCGCCAAAGACGCCAACGGCGAAACGCTGTTCGCCTTTCGCGCCAGCTGTTCCTACCGCCTGCGGCTGGAGGCCTGGTTCAAGCGCGAAGGCGCACGGCCGGGGCAGATCATGGAGATCCAGTCCTATCACGCCATGCTGGCCTGCGTCGCCAGCGGCGCCGGGCTGGCGATGATCCCGCATTCGGTGCTCAGCCTGCTGCCGGGCCATGAGCGGGTTCGGGTTCACACCCTGCCGCCGGACGTGGCCGACACCGCCACCTGGCTGCTGTGGCGCCGCGACGCGTTCGGGCCGAACGTGCGCGCGCTGAAAGAATTGATTATTGAACAGACGGAAACCGCCGCTGTTGATGAAAGCACCCCCAACGATTTATCAGACGTTGTCGATATCGCCTGATTTAAAAAGAAAACCACTGAGGAGACTATGATGGAGATGATCAAAACCCGCGCCGCCGTTGCCTGGGGCCCGAACCAGCCGCTGAAGATCGAAGAAGTCGAGCTGATGCCACCGCAAAAAGGCGAAGTGCTGGTGCGGATCGTCGCCACCGGCGTTTGTCACACCGACGCCTACACCCTGTCCGGCAAAGATCCGGAAGGCGTGTTCCCGGCGATCCTCGGCCACGAGGGCGGCGGCGTGGTGGAAGCGGTCGGTGAAGGCGTCACCAGCGTGGCGGTCGGCGACCACGTGATCCCGCTCTACACCCCGGAGTGCGGCGAGTGCAAATTCTGTAAATCCGGCAAGACCAACCTGTGCCAGGCGATCCGCGCCACTCAGGGCAAAGGCCTGATGCCGGACGGCACCACCCGCTTCTTCAAGGACGGCAAACCGATCTTCCACTACATGGGCACCTCCACCTTCTCCGAATACACCGTGGTGCCGGAAATTTCACTGGCGAAAATCAACAAGGAAGCGCCGCTGGAGGAAGTGTGCCTGCTGGGCTGTGGCGTCACTACCGGCATGGGCGCGGTGATGAACACCGCCAAAGTGCAACCGGGCGACACCGTGGCGATCTTCGGCCTGGGCGGCATCGGCCTGTCGGCGATCATCGGCGCGCAGATGGCCGGCGCGGGCCGCATCATCGGCATCGACATCAACACCAGCAAGTTCGATCTGGCGCGCAAGCTGGGCGCTACCGATCTGATCAACCCGAAAGACTATGACAAACCGATTCAGGAAGTGATCGTCGAGCTGACCGACGGCGGCGTCGACTTCTCCTTCGAGTGCATCGGCAACGTCAACGTGATGCGTTCCGCGCTGGAATGCTGCCACAAAGGTTGGGGGGAATCGGTGATCATCGGCGTCGCGGGCGCCGGCGAAGAGATCTCGACCCGGCCGTTCCAGCTGGTCACCGGCCGCGTCTGGCGCGGTTCGGCATTCGGCGGCGTCAAGGGCCGTTCACAGCTGCCGGGCATCGTCGAGCGCTATCTGGACGGCGAATTCGCACTGAACGACTTTATCACCCACACCATGGGGCTGGAGCAGATCAACGAAGCGTTCGATTTGATGCACGAAGGCAAATCGATCCGTTCCGTCATCCACTTCGACAAATAAGCCAGGAGGCAGAGATGACGTTGTCATTGGAACTTCTCGAAGAGCACCGCATGTTCGGCGGCTGGCAACAGCGTTATCGCCACGCGGCGCAGAGCCTGAATTGCAACATGACATTCAGCATCTACCTGCCGCCGCCGCGCGATGACAACCCGCCGCCGGTGCTGTACTGGCTGTCGGGGCTGACCTGCAACGACGAGAACTTCACGTTGAAAGCCGGCGCGCAGCGCATCGCCGCCGAGCTGGGCCTGGTGCTGGTGATGCCGGACACCAGCCCGCGCGGCGACGCGGTGCCGAACGACGAAGGCTACGACTTGGGCCAGGGCGCCGGGTTCTATCTGAACGCCACCCAGGCGCCGTGGGATCGTCACTTCCGCATGTACGACTACATCAGCGCCGAACTGCCGGCGCTGATCGAACAGCACTTCAGCGTCAGCGATCGTCAGTCGATCTTCGGCCACTCGATGGGCGGCCACGGCGCGTTGATGATGGCGTTTCGCAACCCGCAGCGCTTCCGCTCGGTATCGGCCTTCGCGCCGATCGTCAACCCGTGCCAGGTGCCGTGGGGCCGCAAAGCGTTCACCGCCTATCTGGGCAGCGACGAGAGCCAGTGGCTGCAGTACGACAGCTGCCATCTGCTGGCCAGCGGCGCGGAGAAAATGCCGGTTCTTATCGACCAGGGCGACGACGACCAGTTCCTGGCCGATCAGCTGCAACCGGCGCGGCTGGCCGAACTGGCGCGCCAGCGCGACTGGCCGCTGACGCTGCGCATTCAGCCGGGGTACGATCACAGCTACTTCACCATCGCCACCTTCGTGGAAGATCACCTGCGCTTCCACGCCGAGCACCTGTTCCGCTGATAAAAAAATCCGGGCGATTTAACCGCCCGGATTTCTTCAAAAGCCATCAATCAGAAAATCGATAGCGGCTTTAATTTGATTCCTGTGCTCATTGACATTACCAACGGCCTTCCCAATCTGCGAAATACGTACGGCAGCCATCTCATGCGTCATAACAAGAAACTTTTCGCCGTTGACCTCAATCTCCGGGCATAAACGTGCAGAAATTTTAACCCTGACGTTATCCAAAGCATAAAGAGGGATCATTAACCGGGTCGAGAGGACATCAATAAGATCGCTTTGAACGTCCAGTAAGTAGGGATAGGCTGATGCCGGATACGTATTATCATATACGGTAAATTGCATATTTAAAATGTCCGATATTCATCAGACAACAAACCATTTTCTTCAGTGATACGATTAAGTTCTTCTAACGCCGCGCGATTTTGCTCGCGCCACTGTTGAATCTCAATATCCCTGACGCGGACGCTCAATGCGTCCGTCAATACGGATGACACATTGACGCCCAGGGATTTTGCGCGCTGGAAAAGATCGCGATCGATGGTTACGTTGACTGTCTTTTTCGTCACATTGTTATTTGCCATATCCATTCCCCATCCCTGTAATATACACGGGTTAAATTTTCATCAATTATACTCGTAAAACAGGGGTATGCCAATTCAGCGATGCCCTCACCCCTTCAGTTTCGGATCGAGCGCGTCGCGCAATCCGTCGCCCAACAGGTTGAACGCCAGCACGGTGATGAATATCGCCAGGCTGGGGAAGATCGCCACGTGCGGCGCGATCACCATATCGGCGCGCGCTTCGTTGAGCATCGCCCCCCACTCCGGCGTCGGCGGCTGGGCGCCCAGCCCCAAAAACGACAGGCTGGCGGCGGTGATGATCGAGGTGCCGATGCGCAGGGTGAAATAGACCACGATCGAAGACAGGGTGCCCGGCAGGATGTGCCGCAGGATGATGGTCCAGTCCGAGGCGCCGATGCTGCGCGCCGACTCGATATAGGTCAGGTGCTTCAGCACCAGCGTATTGCCGCGCACCAGGCGGGCGAAGGCCGGAATGCTGAAGATCGCCACCGCGACGATCACGTTGGCCATGCCGCTGCCCATGATCGCCACCACGCCGATCGCCAGCAAAATGCCGGGAAACGCGAACAGCACGTCGCAGACGCGCATGGTGAGGCGATCCCACCAGCCTTCATAGTAACCGGCCAGCAGCCCCAGCAGGGTGCCGATCGCCCCACCCGCCAGCACCGAGAACACCCCGGCCGCCAGCGAAATGCGCGTGCCCATCAGGATGCGGCTAAAGATATCGCGCCCGAGGGAATCTACGCCCAGCCAGTGCACCAGCGAAGGCCCCTCATTCAGCCGGTCGTAATCGAAGTAATTTTCCGCATCGAACGGCGCCAGATAAGGCGCCAGCAGCGCCGCCGCAATCAGCAGCAGCACCAACAGGCCGGCGACCAGCGCCGCCCGCTGGCGGCGAAAACGCCGCCAAAACTCGCCCCACGGCGTGCGTACCGCGTTGGGATCGATAAGCGGCATCGCCTTCAATGCGGCGCTGCGCCGCCAATGCTTAATCATGCCGCATCCTCATTGGTAACGAATCGCCGGGTTGATCGCCGCGTACAGCATATCCACCAGCAGGTTGATCAGGATGAACTCCAGCGAGAACAGCAGCACCTCGGCCTGGATCACCGGGTAATCGCGCATTTCCACCGAGTCCACCAGCAAGCGCCCCAGCCCCGGCCAGTTGAACACCTTCTCCACCACGATCGAACCGCCGAGCAGGAAGCCGAACTGCAGCCCCATCATGGTCACTACCGGGATCATCGCGTTGCGCAGGCCGTGTTTCATCACCACCACGCTTTCCCGTACGCCCTTGGCGCGCGCGGTGCGCATGTAGTCCTCCTGCAACACCTCGACGAACGAAGCGCGGGTGAAACGCGCCATCACCGCCGCCACCGCCGCCCCCAAGGTGATAGAAGGCAGAATGTAGTGCCGCCAGCTGTCGGCGCCCACCGTCGGCAGCCACCCCAGCTCGACCGAGAACACCTGCATCAGCAGCATGCCGAGCGCAAAGGCCGGGAACGAGATCCCCGATACCGCCAGCGTCATGCCGAGGCGATCCGGCCAACGGTTACGCCACACCGCCGACACCACGCCGATCGCCAGACCGAACGCCACCGCCCACAGCATGCTGGCCACGGTCAGCCAGAAGGTCGGCATAAAGCGCGAGGCGATCTCTTCGCTCACCGGGCGCTTGGACACCATCGAGATGCCGAAGTCGCCCCGCAGCGCGTTGACGAAAAAGTGCGCGAACTGCTGCGGCAGCGGCTTATCCAGCCCCAAATCCTTGCGCACCAGCTGCACCACCGCCTCGTCGGCTTCCGGCCCCGCCGCCAGCCGCGCCGGATCGCCCGGCAGCAGGTGGACGAACAGGAACACCAGCACCGCCACGATCAGCAGCGTCGGGATCAGACCCAGCAGTCGTTTCAGAAAATAATTGAGCATCTCATTCCTTCCCCCGCCCGCCGCCGTCGGGCCGCAGGCGGGGATGGGCGCCTTATTTCAGATCGGCGTTATCAAAGTTGAACGAGGTATCCGGCATCACGTAGAAACCGCTCAGCTGTTTGCTGTTGGCCGACAACAGACGTTCGGTCGCCAGGAAGATCCAGGGCGCGTCGGCCCAGATGCGATCCTGCGCGTCCTGATACAATTTCTGCTTCTCGGCGCGATCGGTGGTCGCCAGCGCGTCGGTCAGATCCTTGTCCACCTGCGGGTTGCTGTAGAACGCGGTGTTGAACTGCTTCGGCGGCGCCGCCTGGGTGGAGAACAGCGGCGACAGCGCCCAGTCCGCTTCCCCGGTCGAGGCCGACCAGCCGGTGTAGAACAGCCGCACGCCGGTGTCTTTCACCCCGACGCTCTCCACCTGCGCCGCGCGCTGCCCGGCATCCATCGCCGTCACCGTCACTTTCACCCCCACCTGCGCCAGCTGCTGTTGGGTGAACTGCAGCACTTTCTGCGCGGTGCTGTGGTTGTGGGACGACCACAGCGTGGTGGTGAAGCCGTTCGGGTAGCCGGCCTCTTTCAACAGCTCGCGCGCCTTGGCCGGATCGTACGGCCACGGCTTGTAGCGGGCGGCGAAATCGATGGCCGGCGGCACCGGCCCTTCCGCCGGCACCGCATAACCGGCGAACGCCACCTTGATCAGCGCGTCCTTGTTAATCGCGTAGTTCAGCGCCTGGCGCACCTTCGGGTTGTCGAACGGCTTTTGAGTGACGTTCATGCTGATGTAACGCTGCAGGATCGACGGCGCAGCCACCACGTTCAGCTTGGCGTTGCCCTCCAGCACCTTGGCCTGCTCGTAAGGGATCGGGAAGGCGAAGGTCGCCTCGCCGGTCTGCAGCATCGCCGCGCGGGTGTTGTTATCCACCACCGGGCGCCAGGTGATGCTGTCGAGCTTCGGCAGCCCCGGCTGCCAGTAGCCGTCGAACTTCTTCACCTTGACGAAATCGGTCTGGTTCCAGGTCACGAACTGATAGGGCCCGGTGCCGACCGGATGGAAACCGATCTCCTTGCCGTATTGCTTCAGCGCCGCCGGGGAGATAATCGCCGCCGCCGGGTGCGCCAGATTGTTGACGAACGCCGAGAACGGCGCCTTCAGCACGATCTTCACCGTATTGGCGTCCACCGCCTCGGTTTTGTCGATCATCTTGAACAGGTTGTAACGCTTGAGGTGGCTGTCCGGGTTGCTGGCACGATCGAGGTTGATCTTCACCGCTTCGGCGTTGAACGCGGTGCCGTCGTGGAATTTGATGCCCTGGCGCAGTTTGACGGTATAGGTCAAGCCGTCTTTGCTGACCTCATAGCTGTCCGCCAGCACGTTCACCAGCTTCATGTCCTTGTCGAAGCCGAACAGCCCCTGATAGAAAGACTTGGCCACCGCCTGCGACAGCGTGTCGTTGGCGTCATAAGGATCGAGGGTGGTGAAGTTGGAGGCCACGGCGATCACCGCGTCCTTCGCCGCCCAGACCGGGCCGGTTCCCGCCGCCAGCAGTACGGCGGCCAACAGCGCATTGCGTTTGAATGTGTGCTTCATGTCGCTTGTCTCTCCTGAGGTCTTTAAAAAGCACCGGCGATCGGGTGGCGGGCGACAAAGTGCCCGGCGCCAACCTGCACCAGCGGTGCGGTAACGGGTTCATCGCCCAGCGCGCGCACTGGGCTCGGGATCTCATCGGCCGGCAGCGGCTGCCGTTTGTGGGCGTGAGCGGGATCGGCCACCGGCACCGCCGCCATCAGCTTGCGGGTATAGGGGTGCTGCGGTTTGTCGAACACCGCCTGCCGCGGGCCGATCTCGACGATCTGCCCGAGGTACATCACCGCCACCCGGTGGCTGATGCGCTCCACTACCGCCATGTCGTGTGAAATAAACAGAAAAGCGATGCCGAACTCGCGCTGCAGATCGAGCAGCAGATTGACGATCTGCGCCTGAATCGACACGTCCAGCGCCGAGACCGCCTCGTCGGCGATCACCACTTTCGGATTCAGCGCCAACGCGCGCGCGATGCAGATGCGTTGGCGTTGACCACCGGAAAATTCGTGCGGATAGCGGCGCGCATGCTCCGGCTGCAGACCGACGCGTTCCAGCAGCCAGGCTACCCGCCGTTCCGCCTCACGGCCGCGCATCACGTTGTACACCAACAGCGGCTCCATGATGGAGAAACCGACCGTCAGGCGCGGATCGAGCGAGGCGTAAGGATCTTGAAAAATGAACTGAATATCGCGCCGCAGGTGCTGCAGCGCCGGCCCCTTCAACCGATCGATTCGCCGCCCGGCGAAGGTGATGGTGCCGCTCTGGCTGTCCACCAGCTTCAGCAAAGAACGCCCGGTGGTGGACTTGCCGCAGCCGGACTCGCCCACCAGCCCCAGCGTCTCGCCGGGGTAAAGATCGAAGCTGACGTTTTCCACCGCATGTACCCGGCGAGTGACCCGATTGAACAGCCCGCCGCGCAGATCAAAACGCGTGACCAGATGCTCCACCCGCAGGATCGGCGCAGCGTCTGGCGGCACGGTATCCTGCGGCGCGGCATCGCCCTCGCCATCCGGCAGCGGAAACTTCGCCGGCAGCGGCCGCTCGGCCATCGCCCCCAGCTTCGGCACCGCCGCCAGCAGCGCCCGGGTATAGGCCTGTTGCGGCGCGGCGAACAGCTCGCGCACCCGATTTTGTTCCACCTGCTCACCGCGGCGCATCACCAGCACCCGGTCAGCGATCTCCGCCACCACGCCCATGTCGTGAGTGATGAAGATCACCCCCATCTGCATCTCCTGTTGCAGCACGCGGATCAGCTGCAGGATCTGCGCCTGAATGGTGACGTCGAGGGCGGTGGTGGGCTCATCGGCAATCAACAGCGCCGGCTTGCAGGAGAGCGCCATGGCGATCATCACCCGCTGGCGCATGCCGCCGGAAAGCTGATGCGGGTAGCGCCCCAACACCTCTTTAGCCTCCGGAATACGCACCAGATCGAGCATGCGCAGCGCCTCCTGGCGCGCGCTGCGGTGGTCCATGCCCTGATGCAAACGCAGCGATTCGGCGATCTGCTCGCCGACCGGAAATACCGGGTTGAGCGAGGTCATCGGCTCCTGGAAGATCATCGCCATGTCGGCGCCGCGCACCGTGCGCAGCGTGCGCTGCGAGGCGCGCGCCAAATCGAGCAACGCGCCGTCGCGCCGGCGCAGCGTCATGGCGCCGCCGACGATGCGCCCGCCGCCCTGCTCCACCAGACGCATCAGCCCCAGCGAAGTGACCGATTTGCCGGAGCCGGACTCGCCGACGATCGCCAGCGTCTCGCCGCGATCGAGATCGAACGACAGGTTGCGCACCGCGTCTACGGCGCCGTCCGCTTGAGGAAAGCTGATGCTCAGATCGCGCACCGTCAGCACCCGCTGCGGCGGCAATGACAGCCCGTCGCCGGCGGGCCGGAATGAAACGTCGGTCATACACCCTCCCGGTGAACGCTTAGCGATAAATCCCGACGGACGGCGCATCGCCGACATAGCCAAAACCGCGGTACATACCCTCGCTGTTGAACGGCAGCGCGATATTGCCGTGGCGATCGACGGCGATCATGCCGCCGCTGCCGCCCAGCGCCGGCAGCTTCTCCATCACCACCCGATCGCTGGCCTCTTGCAGGCTGAGCCCGCCGTATTCGATCAGGGCGGAGACGTCATAGGCCGCCACGCCGCGCATGAAGATTTCGCCGGTGCCGGTGCTGGAGACCGCCACGGTGGCATTGTTGGCATAGCAACCGGCGCCGATGATCGGCGTGTCGCCCACCCGCCCGGCCTGCTTGTTGGTCATGCCGCCGGTGGAAGTGGCGGCGGCGAGGTTGCCCAGCGCATCCAGCGCCACCGCGCCGACGGTGCCGAATTTGCGATCGGGATCGAGCGGCTCGCCGGCCTGCGCCGCGCCGTCGTGATCGAGCAATACCCGCCCCTGCTCCGCCTGGGCGCGGTGCAGCTGATCAAAACGTTCCTGAGTAAAGAAGAAGTCGGGGGCGACCATTTCCAGGCCGTGGGCGGCGGCAAACTTCTCGGCGCCTTCGGCGGCAAACAGCACGTGTTCGCTGTTTTCCAGCACCGCGCGCGCCGCCAGCACCGGGTTGCGGACACGGCTGACGCCGGCGACGGCGCCGGCATCACAGGTGCGGCCGTCCATCACGCAGGCATCCAGCTCGTGGGTGCCCTGATGGGTAAACACCGAGCCTTTACCGGCGTTGAACAGCGGGCACTCTTCGAGCAGCCGCACCGCTTCGGTCACCGCGTCCAGCGCGCTGCCGCCCTGTGCCAATATCGCCTGCCCGGCGGCCACGATCTCGGACAGCGCCTGAATATACTGCCGTTCCTTTTCCGCACTCAGCGCCGCCCGGGTAATTGCGCCCGCGCCGCCATGAATGGCAATCACTGGTTTGCTCATTTGCCTGACACCCTGTGTTAATCCCGCCGTAGCACAGCGAATAAGCTGAGCGCGGTATCATTATTAATTATTCAGTCTTTTTTCGATGCTATTTAGCCCGACTGTGGAAGTACAGCATAACGTCCACGCCCCACTTTTAGCGTAGTCCGCTTAGACCGTTTCGCACCTTGAAATAGCTTATTGGAATAAAAACAGCAGGTTATAAAAAGCAGCAAACCGCTGAGAGTGAGGCTGGGATTATTGGTAATTTCGCGAGAGGAAATAGCGGCATGGGGTCATGAAATAAACGTTCACGCTGAATAATCATTATTTCGACGCCCGGCCTGCCGTTTTTTTCCCGGCCGGGCGAAGATACTCCGCGATTAAAAACCGGAACCGGGTTGCTGTAAAAAGGCCTCTTCTTCCGGCGTGCTGATGCGCCCCAATATCGCATTGCGATGCGGGTAACGGCCGAAACGATCGATGATCGCCTTATGACGCAGTTCGAATTCCAGCTGATCGCCGTTATTGAGCTCGGTATACAACACCAGCGCCTGTTGGTGAATCAGCGGCGATTCCGAATGCATGAACGGCAGATAAAGGAAGCCGCGCTGCTCGCGGCTCAGCCGTTCGCACTCGCCGCTGCGGATCGCCTCCTGCGCCAGAATCAACGCCATGCCGTCGCAGGCGAACGACTGCGGCGTGCCGCGGAACAGGTTGCGGCTGAACTGATCGAGCACGATCACCTCCGCCAGCCGCCCTTCGATGGTGTCGCGCCAGTGAGCCAGCTCTCCCGCCGCCGCCGCCCGCCAGATTTCGCCGAAGCGGCTGTGCAGCAGACGATCGAAATCATCGTCCTTTTTAAACCACATCACCGGTTCGATCTCGTCGAACCAGAACTCGATAACCTGTTTATGCATCATGACTCTCCTCTGTTTTACGCAGTTTATACCCGATCGCCCCAGCGCCGCAGTGCGAAAGATGGCGGGCATAACCCGTTCTCCCCCCCGGCGTTCTCTGCCATAATACCCGCACTTTGTCGCTATCAATGCGCACCCTGATTACGGAGTTCCCCTTATGGATCATTGCCATACTTCCGATCTCATCTCCCTGGAGCAAGCGCTGGAAAAAATGCTCGGGCAGATCGCCCCGCTGCAACAGACCGAATCCGTCGCGCTGACCGCCGCCGCCGGCCGCATCACCGCCGCGCCGGTGGTCTCACCGCTCGACGTGCCGCCGTTCGCCAACTCGGCGATGGACGGCTATGCGGTGCGCCTCGCCGATCTGGCGGCCAATGCGCCGTTGCCGGTCGCCGGGAAAGCCTTCGCCGGCGCGCCGTTCGACGGCCAATGGCCGGCCAACAGCTGCGTGCGCATCATGACCGGCGCGCCGATCCCGGCCGGGGCGGACGCCGTGATCATGCAAGAGCAGGCCGAAGTGAGCGACCAGAGCGTGCGTTTTACCGCCCCGGTAGAAGCCGGCCAGAATATTCGTCTGGCGGGTGAAGACATTCGCCAAGGCGCCAGCGTGTTGCCGGCCGGCGTGAAGCTGGGCGCCGCGCAGCTGCCGCTGCTGGCCTCGCTCGGGGTCGCCGAAGTGCAGGTGATGCGTAAGCTGAAGGTGGCGGTGTTTTCCACCGGCGACGAACTGCAGCCGGTCGGCCAGCCGCTACAGGCGGGCCAGATCTATGATACCAACCGCTTCGCGGTACGCCTGATGCTGGAGCAGCTGGGCTGCGACGTGCTCGATCTCGGCATTATCCGCGACGATCGCGATGCGCTGCGCGCCGCCTTCGAACAAGCGGACAGCCAGGCCGATGTGGTGATCAGCAGCGGCGGCGTCTCGGTCGGCGAAGCCGACTACACCAAACAGATGCTCGACGAGCTGGGCCAGGTCAGCTTCTGGAAGCTGGCTATCAAACCCGGCAAACCGTTCGCCTTCGGCAAACTGGGCCACGCCTGGTTCTGCGGCCTGCCGGGCAACCCGGTTTCCGCCGCCCTGACCTTCTACCAACTGGTGCAACCGCTGCTGGCGAAGCTGGCCGGCCACAGCGACTGGCGCCTGCCGCCGCGCCTGCGCGCGCGGGCGCTGACGCCGCTGAAGAAATCGCCGGGCCGCCTCGATTTTCAGCGCGGCGTGTTCAGCAGCAACGCCGCGGGCGAACTGGAGGTGAGCACCACCGGCCACCAGGGCTCGCACGTCTTCAGCTCCTACAGCCAGGGCAACTGTTTCATCGTGCTGGAGCGCGAACGCGGTTCGGTGGCGGCGGGTGAAACGGTGGAGATTGAGCCGTTCAACGCCCTGCTGAGGAGCTGAACATGTTGCCGGAATTGACCGACGCCGAAGCGCTGCGCTACAACCGCCAGATCGTGCTGCGCGGCTTTGACTTCGACGGCCAGGAGAAGCTGAAGGCCGCCCGCGTGCTGATCGCCGGGCTGGGCGGGCTGGGCTGCGCCGCCGCGCCTTATCTGGCGGCAGCCGGGGTCGGCCATCTGGTGCTGGTGGATTTCGACACCGTCTCGCTCTCCAATCTGCAGCGCCAGATCCTGCACCGCGACGATCGCATCGGCCAGAGCAAAGTCGCCTCCGCCAGGCAGGAACTGAGCGCCATCAATCCGCATATCCGCATCGACGCCATCGACGGTCGTCTGGAAGACGATGCGGTTGCGGCAGAGATCGCCGCCTGCGATCTGGTGCTGGACTGCACCGATAACGTGGCGGCGCGCGACGCGCTGAACCGCCTGTGCCACGCGCAGCGCAAACCGCTGGTTTCCGGCGCGGCGATCCGCATGGAGGGCCAGCTCAGCGTGTTCACCTATCAGCCGGGCGAGCCCTGCTACCGCTGCCTGAGCCGGCTGTTCGGCGACAGCGCCCTCACCTGCGTCGAAGCGGGCGTGATGGCGCCGCTGGTCGGCACTATCGGCACCCTGCAGGCGATGGAAGCCATCAAGCTGTTGGCCGAGTACGGTCAGCCGCTGCGCGGCAAGCTGTTGATGTTCGATGCGATGAGCATGCAGTTCCGCGAGATGAAACTGCCGAAGGATCCGCACTGCGAGGTGTGCGGCGGAGAATGACGGATAAAAAAAGGGCGGGGTAATTCCCGCCCTGATGCGTTGCCGCGAGGGTTATACGATGCCCTGGCTGCGCAGATAGTCTTCGTAGTTGCCGGTAAAGTCGATCACCTTGTTCGGGGTGATTTCCAGAATACGCGTCGCCAGCGAGCTGACGAACTCACGGTCGTGGGAGACGAAGATCAGCGTGCCTTCGTACATCTCCAGCGCCATGTTCAGCGATTCGATGGATTCCATATCCAGGTGGTTGGTTGGTTCGTCCATCACCAGAATATTCGGGCGCTGCATCATCAGCTTGCCGAACAGCATGCGGCCCTTCTCGCCACCGGACAGCACCTTCACTTTCTTCTTGATGTCGTCCTGGCTGAACAGCAGACGGCCCAGCACGCTGCGCACCGCCTGCTCGTCGTCTTTTTCCTGCTTCCACTGGCTCATCCAGTCGAACACGGTCAGGGTGTCGTCGAACTCGTATTCGTGATCCTGCGCGTAGTAACCGATACGGGCGTTTTCCGACCATTTCACGGTGCCGCTGTCCGGCTGCGCGTCGCCCACCAGCGTTTTCAGCAGGGTGGTTTTACCGATGCCGTTGGCGCCCAGCACCGCGACCTTCTCGCCCACTTCCACCATCAGGTTCAGCTTGCTGAACAACGGGCCTTCATCGAAGCCCTTGGTGAGCGCTTCCACTTCCAGCGCATTACGGAACAGCTTCTTGTCCTGCTCGAAGCGGATGAACGGGTTCTGGCGGCTGGAGGCTTTCACCTCTTCCAGCTGGATCTTGTCGATCTGGCGAGCGCGCGAGGTGGCCTGCTTGGATTTGGAGGCGTTGGCGCTAAAGCGGCTGACGAACGATTGCAGCTCATTGATCTGCGCCTTCTTCTTGGCGTTGTCCGCCAGCAGACGCTCGCGCGCCTGGGTGGCGGCGGTCATGTATTCGTCGTAGTTGCCCGGGTAAACGCGCAGTTCGCCGTAGTCCAGATCCGCCATGTGGGTGCAGACCATGTTCAGGAAGTGACGGTCGTGCGAGATGATGATCATGGTGCTGTTGCGCTCGTTGAGCACGTTTTCCAGCCAGCGAATGGTGTCGATGTCCAGGTTGTTGGTCGGTTCGTCGAGCAGCAGGATTTCCGGATCGGAGAACAGCGCCTGCGCCAGCAACACGCGCAGCTTCCAGCCCGGCGCGATTTCGCTCATCGGGCCATAGTGCTGCTCAACCGGAATACCCACGCCGAGCAACAGTTCGCCGGCGCGCGCTTCGGCGCTGTAGCCGTCCATTTCGCCGTAGGCCACTTCCAGATCGGCCACTTTATAGCCGTCTTCTTCGCTCATCTCCGCCAATGCGTAGATGCGGTCGCGCTCTTCCTTCACCGCCCACAGTTCGGTGTGGCCCATGATCACGGTATCCAGCACGCTGTACTGCTCAAAGGCGAACTGATCCTGACGCAGTTTACCCAGGCGCTCGTTCGGATCGAGGAACACGTTGCCGCCGCTCGGCGCCAGATCGCCGCCGAGGATTTTCATAAAGGTGGACTTGCCGCAGCCGTTGGCGCCGATCAGGCCGTAACGGTTACCGCCGCCGAATTTGACAGAGATGTTTTCAAACAACGGCTTGCTGCCGAACTGCATGGTGATGTTGTTAGTGCTTAACACAGCGCTCGCTCTTTATACATAGGGAATGTGATTTGGCGCGCATTATGCCACAACGGGGTGCAGAGATCGCGGGAAGTTTCGGTGACATTTTGAGCGCCTGCGGCATCCGATCCTTTTCGCAGGCGGCATAGCTGAATTAACGCGGCGGGAACTTCGCGGCAATCATCGCCGCCGTCGGCTGCACGCCGCCCAGGCTCCATTGTTCGGGCGCATGTTCATCGATTCGGACCCAAACCGACTGCCTGAACGCCGGATCGCCTCGCCCTTCTATCTCCACCAACAGTTCGGTAATGCGGGACAGCAATTCGCTTTTTTGCCGTTCATCCAGCATGCCTTTCACCGTTTGCACATTAACAAATGGCATTATACTCTCCTTGAATATAGATAAGTCTAAAAACAAGACTTAGATTAGCGAAGGAAAATGCCCATGTCAAAATCTCCCGATCTCCCTACCGTTTCTCTTGCCCTGTGCGGGCTGGCGCAGGCCGCGGATCTGCTTGGCGATCGCTGGACGTTACTGATCCTGCGCGAGTCATTCTACGGCGTCCGCCGTTTTGAAGAGCTGCGCGAGAATATCGGCGCTTCACGCCAGGCGTTGAGCAACCGTCTGAATGCCATGGTAGAACAAGAACTGTTGGCCAAACGCGCTTACCGGGAGCCGGGCGAGCGCGAACGACATGAATATGTCTTGACGGACAAGGGGCGCAGCCTGGGGCCCATCCTGGTTGCGCTGATGGCGTGGGGCCACCGGCATATTCTGCATGACAGCCCCCACGTTCAACTGGTGGATAAACGCAGCGGGCTGCCGGTGCAGCTGGCATTTATCGATGCGCAGGCGCACGTGGTGCCTGAAGACGCGCTGCAAATGTCGGCCGTTGAGCTCCCCCCGGCCTGACTTACCCATTCTGGTCTACGCTTGATACCAGACTGATTTAGGACAAGGATGCTGAACCATGCCACACCTCTATAACACCGCGCTGCTGATCGGCGCCGCGCTGAGCGCCATCGCCGCCCTGCTGCATATTTGGGTGATCGCCGCCGGGCCGCGCGGCTATCGACTGTGCGGCGCTGGCGATCGCTTCATTAAGGCGGCGGAAGCGGGTAAAAAGTTCCCGGCCGTCGTCACCGCCGGCATCGCGCTGGTGCTGTTTATTTGGGCGCTGTATGCGCTGTCCGGCGCGGGCCTGATCGCGCCGCTGCCGCTGCTGCGGCCCGCGCTGTTTATCATCACCTTTATCTACCTGCTACGCGGCGTCGCCGGCCCTTTCGCCCTGCGCGATACCGGCCGCAGCCAACGCTTCATCGTCGTCAGCTCGCTGATTTGCCTCGGCTTCGGGCTGGTGCATCTGCTGGGGATGACGCAGCGCTGGAGTGCGTTGGCGTAACGCCCTGTTCCTGCAAGACGGCGATAAACGCCTGCGCGGCGGCGCTGCGGTAAGCGCCTTGGCGCTGCAGCAATACCGCCTGACGGGCCGGCATGGCGTTGGCCAGCGCCACCTTTTTCAACTGCCGGTTCTCGCGCGCAATCGCGGCCGGCAACAGCGTGGCGAGCTGCCCGCGCCGCACGATCTCGACGATGGCGCCCAGCACATTGGCCTCCACCGCCACCTGTGGCCGAAACCCCAACTGCGTGCAGTAGCGATCGATAAACTGACGCGTGGCGAAGTCGCCGCTCAGCAAAGCCAGCGGCAGATGCTGCCATTCCGCCAGCGTCAGCGGCCGACACCGCGCCGCCAGGGGATGTTCAGCGCCGACCATCAGCTCCAGCGTCTCGCTGAACAACACCGAGGCTTCCACCTCCGCCGACTGCGCCATCTCAAAGGCAATCCCCAGATCCAGCCGATCCTGCGCCAGCAGCGCCTCGATTCGTTCTTGCGCCATCTCCTCAATGCTCAGCGTAATCCCCGGGTAACGGCGATAGAACGCATCGATCGTCGGCCCCACCAGATAGGCAGTGAACGTCGGAGTCATCGCCAGCCGCAAATGGCCGCGCGCCAGCGTCGCCACGTCATGGATCGCCCGCGCGCCGGCGTCCAGATCCTGCAGCGCCAGCCGCGCATAGCGCATCCAGGCCTCACCGGCGTCGGTCAGCTGCACCCTTCTGCCGCTGCGATCGAACAGCGGCGCTCCCAGCGTATCCTCCAACTGTTTGATCTGTTGGGAGAGCGTCGGTTGCGAGACGTGCAGCGCTTCGGCGGCGCGGGTGAAATTGCCCTGTTCGGCAACGGCCAGAAAATATCGGATATGTCGCAGCAGCATAGCGCCCCAGCTATTAGTAAAACCTATAGCCAGTATTATAAATGGGTCTTAGACCCTATAGCCAGAAGCGTTCATCATGCCGTCATCGCTTACCCCCCAGGGAGAAAGACAATGAAAGAGGTGATTGAAGGCTTCCTGAAGTTTCAGCGCGAAGCCTTTGTTGAACGCACGGCGCTGTTTCAGCGGCTGGCGACCCGCCAAAACCCGCGCACGCTGTTTATCTCGTGTTCCGACAGCCGCCTGGTGCCGGAGCTGGTCACCCAGCGCGAGCCGGGCGATCTGTTCGTTATCCGCAACGCCGGTAACATCGTGCCGTCTTTCGGCCCCGAACCCGGTGGGGTGACCGCCTCGGTCGAGTACGCCGTCGCCGCGCTGGGCGTGGAAGATATCGTGATCTGCGGCCATTCCGACTGCGGCGCGATGACCGCCATCGCCACCTGCCAGTGTCTGGATCACCTGCCGACGGTCGCCGGCTGGCTGCGTTACGCCGATTCCGCCAAGGCGGTCAATCAGGCTTATCCGCACGCCTGCGACGAAGCGCGGGTCGCGTCTATGGTGCGCGAGAACGTCATCGCCCAGCTCAACAACATCAAAACGCACCCTTCCGTCGCCCTGGCGCTGGATCAGGGCCGCCTGGCGTTGCACGGCTGGGTCTATGACATCGCCAGCGGCGCTATCGAGGCGCTGGACGGCGAAACCCGCCGCTTCGTGCCGCTCGCCACCCATCCCGAGGTGACCGCCACGCCGGCGAACGCCCGTTTTTAAGCCCACAAAAGGAGCCAACATGACACACTCTCTGCACAACGCCGCCCCGCGCGAAGCGCTCACCGACACCATCATGGCCGCCAAGATCCGCCATAACCTGACGTTCGAAGCGCTGGCCGAGGGCACCGGTCTCAGCCTGGCGTTCGTCACCGCCGCCCTGCTGGGGCAGCATACGCTGCCGGAACCGGCGGCGCGCACGGTGGCGGCCAAGCTGGGGCTGGATGAAGAAGCGGTGCAGCTGCTGCAAACCATCCCGCTGCGCGGCAGCATTCCCGGCGGCGTGCCGACCGACCCGACCATTTATCGTTTCTATGAAATGCTGCAGGTCTACGGTTCCACGCTGAAAGCGCTGGTGCACGAGCAGTTTGGCGACGGCATCATCAGCGCCATCAACTTCAAGCTGGATATCAAGAAGGTGCCCGATCCGGACGGCGGCGAACGCGCGGTGATCACCCTGGACGGCAAATACCTGCCGACCAAACCTTTCTGATTGGCCTTGCGCCGGCGGCCCGCGTCGCCGGCAAATTGACAGCCAACCGGCCATTGGCTACATTAACTGCGCTGAAACGCCGCCCTGGCGTATTTCACTGCCCGAGGCCTGTATGTTGGAGATTGTAACCACCCGATAGTCGCTTCCTTGCCGCATGGCGAGGGACTCTGACGTATCCGACGCGCGTTTGCGCGGGGATGCGCGTATCTGGGGTTATTACAGGATCTCCCAACATGAACATTTCCAAAGCGGAACAACGCGTGCTGCACGTGTTGGCCAAAGGCGGCTATATCGCCTTCACCCGCAACGACGCCGGTCGCGTCACCCACGTCGAATGCTATACCCGCGAAGGGCTCGGCCTGGCCGACTGCTCGCTGGCCGTTTTCACCAAGCTCAAAACCAAACGCCTGATCCTCTCTCGCCAGGGGCGCCCTTATCGCGTCACCTTCGCCGGGCTCAAGACCGTGCGGGCGCAGCTGGACAACCGTTAATCATCGATACCGGCCGGGCAGGCAGCCCGGTCGGCATAGCCTTATTTAATCAGGATATAACCATGAACATCACGTTACGCCACGAAACGCCGGCCGACGTCGGCGCCATCGCCACCCTGACCGCCGCCGCATTCTTGCATGCCGAACACAGCAGCCACACCGAGCAGTTTATCGTCAATGCGCTGCGCGCGGCGGGAGCCCTCACCCTGTCGCTGGTCGCCGAACGCAATGGCACACCGATCGGGCACGCGTCCGTCTCGCCGGTCACACTCAGCAACGGCGCCGCCGGGTGGTACGGGCTGGCGCCGGTGTCGGTGCTGCCGGCCTGTCAGGGCCAGGGGATCGGCAGCCGGCTTATCCGCCAGTTGCTGGCCGAGCTGCAGGAACGCGGCGCCGCAGGCTGCGTGGTGCTGGGCGATCCGAACTATTACGGCCGCTTTGGCTTCCAGGCGCAGTGCGCGCTGACCCTGCCGGGCGTGCCGCAAGACTACTTCCGCGCCATCGCCTTCCAGGGCGCGCTGCCGTGCGCGGAGGTCACCTTCCACAACGCGTTTAACGCCGAAGCCTAACCCTGTTGCCGGCGCCGTCATGGCGCCGGTTTTCAGTCCCGTTCGCCATAACGCAAGACGCTCATCCCTTCCTCTTCTGCCGGGGGAACAAAATACTGCGCCAGATGCTCAAACTCCGCCTCGCTCAGTGTAAACGGGTGCTCGCCGCGCGCATTTCTCAGCGTTATCCGGTTCAGGCACTGCGCATGGCTGACGTCGAGAAAGTGCAGGCAGTGCGCGACGCCGGCCTCTTCCGCCAAGGCTTTGGCCCAGCGCCGCCTGTCCGGCGTATTCATCGGGAAATCGAGCGCCACGGACCAACCGCCGCGCAGCAGCTGAACGAGGTGCCCGCCCAACGCCCGCCGCAACCGGTCGGAACAGCGCGCGTAGTCTTGCAGGCTGGCCATCTCCTGTTCATACAGCGTCGCCAGCCACGCATCTTCGCTCAGCAACAGCGTTTGCGGCTGCTGGGCCAAACGCTGGCCAACGTCGATTTGCCTGCGCCGGCCTTGCCGCACATCAGGTGTAAAACTGCAGGGTAGGTTTTCATGACGTTCTCCGGTCGTTGCCGGAAGGGGATAAAAAAACCCGCCTGCCGGCGGGTTTTTATTGGCGACACACGCGCTATCCCACCCTCTGGAGAAGGGTGATAATAATTTGCGCGAATGGGCGGTAGGATTTTTTCATAGCTAATGAATATGACAACCGTGCAGCGTTGTCAATTCGCTTCCGACACAGGCTTGCCATTGGCGTGATAACAACGGCTATCCTGTGGCGCCTGCTCGCGGCTCTCCAGCCCGTAGTCCCGCACCACTTCCGCCACCCGCAGCCGATACTGCGCCAACACCTCGCCACGGCCGCGCGCCTGCGCCGCCCGGTGCTGTTCGAGATTGCGCCACTGTTGCACCGCCGCTTCGTCGCGCCAAAAAGAGAGCGACAGCAGGCGCGCAGGATCGGCCAGGCTTTGAAAGCGCTCGATGGAAATGAATCCGTCGATCTGCGCCAGCAGCGGCTTCAGCTCCGCCGCCAGCGCCAGATAGGTATCGCGCTGCCCATCGGCGGCCTGCAGTTCAAAAATCACGGCGATCATTATCTTCTCCTCTCAACGGTAAAATTCCGGTACGCGCGCAGGGTAAGAATGGCGCCACTGCACCGGTTTCAACGCCCGCTCATCAATATCCAGCGAATACGGCCGCACAGCACCAAAGTGCGATGACCACAGGCTAGCAATGGACGCACAGCCATACTTCGTCTAACCTCGAAGTATGCATAACATCGAGATAGAAGATCGTTTAGCGGCGCTGAGCGCCGCCATCGCCGACCGCACCCGGGCGCGCATGCTGTGCCTGTTGATGGACGGGCGCGCCTACACCGCCACCGAGCTCAGCGCGGCGGTCGAGGTCGCCCCGTCCACCGCCAGCGCGCATCTGGCGAAACTGCTGGAGCAGCAGTTGATTGCCTGCGTCAAACAGGGGCGCTATCGCTATTTTCGGCTGGCCGGGCAACCGGTGGCCGCAGCGCTGGAAGGCCTGATGGCACTGGCGGGCGTGCCGCGCCCGTCGGTGAAAAGCCGCACGCCCACCTCGCTGCAATATGCTCGCACCTGCTACGACCATATGGCGGGCGAGGTGGCGGTGAAGCTGCACGATCGGCTGCATGCGCTGAACTGGCTGACCGGCGAAGCAGACTACCGGTTAAGCGACGCCGGGCAGGCCGCGCTGGCGCGGCTGGGCGTCGATTGCTCCCCCGCTCCCACCCGCCGCCGCTTCGCCTGCGGCTGCCTGGACTGGAGCGAACGCCGCTGTCATCTCGGCGGCGCGCTGGGCGCCGCGCTGTTGGCCGCCTTTATCCAACGCGGCTGGATCCTTCGCCGTCTCGACAGCCGCGAGCTGCAGCTGACCCCCGCCGGTAAAAAAGCGCTGGCCGCACATTTTGACCTCACGGTGTAACCCGGCGACAGGGTAGTTTTACTGCAATACTCTAGGGGTACGCTTAAGCGCCCCCGCCAACCCGAGGAGTTTCCATGCTCGATTCTACCCAATTCCCGATCGTCAAACGCTGGCCGGCTCAGCATCCAGAACGGCTGCAGCTCTACTCTCTGCCGACGCCGAACGGCGTCAAAGTCTCCATCATGCTGGAGGAGATCGGCCTGCCTTATGAAGCGCACCTGATCGACATCGGCAACAACGAAACCTGGACGCCGGAATTCCTGGCGCTGAACCCGAACGGCAAGATCCCGGCGATCATCGATCCCGACGGCCCTGGCGGCCGGCCGCTGCCGCTGTTCGAATCCGGCGCCATTCTGCTCTACCTGGCGGAAAAGAGCGGCCGTTTCCTGCCGCAGGACCCGGCGCAGCGTTACGAAACCATTCAATGGGTGTTCTTCCAGATGGCCGCCGTCGGCCCGATGTTCGGCCAGCTCGGTTTCTTCCATAAATTCGCCGGGCGCGAATATGAAGACAAGCGGCCGCTGGAGCGCTACAAAAACGAATCGAAACGCCTGCTCGGCGTGCTGGAAAAGCGACTTGAAGGCCGCGACTGGATCATGGGCGCGGAGTACACCATCGCCGATATCTCGCTGCTGGGTTGGGTGCGCAACCTGATCGGCTTCTATGAGGCGCGCGAACTGGTGGAGTTCGACAGTTTCCCTCGCGTCGCGCAGTGGCTGGAGCGCGGTCTGGCGCGCCCGGCGGTGCAGCGCGGGCTGGCTATCCCGGCGCGCGCGGCCTGATCGTCAAACGGGATGGCCGCCGGGCCGTCCCGCCTTCCGCTGTCATAAAATTGTCATCCCTCTGCTCTACTCTCCTTTCGTAACAATTTGATGTTATTTACATTGTTGTATTACGACAAGGAGCTTACCCCATGCAACCTGCTGTATCCCTGATCGCCGGCGCCGTACTGTCCGCCCTGCTCTGTTCCTCCGCCATCGCGGCGGAAACCTCGGCCAATGCCGATGGCCTGACCGATCGCGCCGCGCGCGGCAACCTCGTCGAACCGGGCGGCGCCCGCCGTCTGGCCGGCGATCAGACCGCCGCGCTGAAGGCGTCGCTGTCGGACAAAACGGCGAAAAACGTGATCCTGCTGATCGGCGACGGCATGGGGGATTCCGAGATCACCGCCGCGCGCAACTACGCCGAAGGCGCAGGCGGTTACTTCAAGGGCATCGACGCCCTGCCGCTGACAGGACAATACACCCATTACTCGCTGGACAGGAAAACCCACAAGCCGGACTACGTGACCGACTCCGCCGCCTCCGCCACCGCCTGGGCCACCGGGGTGAAAACCTATAACGGCGCGCTCGGCGTGGACGTGAACGGCAAGGATCAACCGACGCTGCTGGAGATCGCCAAGGCGGCCGGCAAGGCCACCGGCAACGTCTCCACCGCCGAGTTGCAAGACGCCACGCCGGCGGCGCTGGTCTCGCACGTCATCTCACGCAAGTGCTACGGCCCGGAGGAAACCAGCGAGAAATGCGCCGCTAACGCACTGGAAAACGGCGGCCGCGGCTCCATCACCGAACAACTGCTGAAAACCCGCGCCGACGTCACGCTGGGCGGCGGCGCGAAATCGTTCAACCAGCTGGCGAAAAGCGGCGAATGGCAAGGAAAATCGCTGAAGGACCAGGCGGCGGCGCAGGGTTATCAGTGGGTGAGCAACGCCGACGAACTGCAGGCCGTTACCCTCGCCAACCAGCAAAAACCGCTGCTGGGGCTGTTCGCCGACGGCAATATGCCGGTGCGTTGGCTGGGGCCGAAAGCCAGCTACCACGGCAACCTCGACAAACCGGCAGTGACCTGCGAAAAAAACCCGGCGCGCACCGCCGCCACGCCAACGCTGGCGGCGATGACCGAAAAAGCGATCGCGCTGTTGAAAGACAACCCGAACGGCTTCTTCCTGCAGGTCGAGGGCGCGTCGATCGATAAGCAGGATCACGCCGCCAACCCGTGCGGGCAGATTGGCGAAACCGTCGATCTGGACGAAGCGGTACAAAAAGCGCTGGCCTTCGCCCGCGCCGACGGCAACACGCTGGTGATCGTCACCGCCGACCACGCGCACGCCAGCCAGATCGTCTCCGCCGACGCCAAAGCGCCGGGCCTGACCCAAAAGCTGACCACCAAGGACGGCGCGCCGATGACCCTAAGCTACGGCAACTCGGAAGAGGAATCGCAGGGGCACACCGGCACCCAGCTGCGCGTCGCGGCCTACGGCCCGCACGCCGCCAACGTAGTGGGCCTGACCGATCAGACCGATCTGTTCTTCACCATGCGCGATGCGATGGGCATCAAGTAACCGCCCCCTGAACGATGGCCGCCCGCCACGGCGGCCATTTATTATTGGTTACTGCTAGGTATTTGCAATTTAACCGCAATTATTGTGTGATAACGAAATAACGTCTAATTACGCGACAATTAGCCCCTGAAAATAACGCGGTTATACGGCCTTTCTTCCCTCTCTGTTTATTCCTGCGACAGCAACCGGCCGTTTTTTGCTTATATTCATTTTTTTTAGTTACAAAAGTAGTTTTTAACATTCTCGCAAACAATAATACCCCGCCAGTAACGTGAACCGATCAATTTGCATCCGGACGGCCTGCAATAGTTCACTTTTCGTTAAAAACCCTATTAACAAAAAGGCATTATTGCTGCCTATCGGCTTTCGCCGGGCGGTCGGCTTCATTATTTCCAGGGTAACTCCCGCTAAATTCTTTCACCTGCAATGAGTAGAATTTACACACAAGAGATTTAATTCAATGAGAAAATTACTCGTCCTGATTTTCAGTCTCAGCCTGTTTGGCGTTACGCAACAGGCGGCGGCTGAAGAGAAGAATAAAACCGTCGACGTGGTTCTGATCGGCGGCGGCATCATGAGCGCCACCTTGGGTACCTATCTGCATGAGCTGGAGCCGACCTGGACCATCGACATGTACGAGCGCATGAACGGCGTAGCGGAAGAGAGTTCCAACGGCTGGAACAACGCCGGTACCGGGCACTCCGCCTTCAGCGAAATGAACTACACGCCGGAAAAAGCCGATGGCACCATCGACATCAGCAAGGCGGTGAAGGTCAACGAGTCTTTCGAAATCTCTCGCCAGTTCTGGTCTTATCAGGTGAAAAACAATGTCCTGAAAGATCCGAAATCTTTCATTAACAGCGTGCCGCACATGAGCTTCGTGTGGGGCGACGACAACGTCAACTTCCTGCGTAAACGCTATGCGGCGCTGCAGCACAGCACCCTGTTCCGCGGCATGGAATACTCCGAAGATCCTGCGCAGATCAAGCAGTGGGCGCCACTGGTGATGAACGGCCGCGATCCGGCGCAGAAAATCGCCGCGACCCGCATGCCGCTGGGTACCGACGTCAACTTCGGCGTGATCACCCACCAGCTGGTTGACGCGCTGAGTGCCAGCGACAAGTTCAAGCTGAACCTGAGCCACGAAGTGCGCGACATCAAGCGCAACGCCGACCAGACCTGGAGCGTGACCGTTGCCGATCTGAACCGCGACGGCAAAGAAACCACCGTTAACGCCAAGTTCGTGTTCATCGGCGCAGGCGGCGCGTCCCTGACCCTGCTGCAGAAATCCGGCATCCCAGAAGCCGACGGCTACGGCGGCTTCCCGGTCGGCGGCCAGTTCCTGGTCACCACCAACCCGGAGATCGCCAACCAGCACCTGGCCAAAGTGTATGGCCTGGCCAGCGTAGGTTCACCGCCGATGTCCGTGCCTCACCTGGATACCCGCATGCTGGACGGCAAGCGCGTGCTGCTGTTCGGGCCGTTCGCCACCTTCTCCAGCAAGTTCCTGAAGAACGGTTCGCTGTTCGATCTGATGCACTCGCTGAGCACCTCGAACCTGATGCCGATGACCCACGTCGGTCTGGATAACTTCGATCTGGTGAAATACCTGGTCGGCCAGCTGATGATGAACGACGACGATCGCTTCGCCGCGCTGAAAGAGTACTTCCCGGACGCCAAGCAGGCAGACTGGAAGCTGTGGACCGCAGGCCAACGCGTGCAGATCATCAAGAAAGACGCGGATAAAGGCGGCGTGCTGCAGTTCGGCACCGAAGTCGTCAGTTCTGAAGACGGCAGCATCGCCGCTCTGCTGGGCGCTTCGCCGGGCGCTTCTACCGCTGCGCCAATCATGCTGCATCTGATGGAAACCGTGTTCAAAGACAAAGTGGCGACGCCGGAATGGCAGAGCAAGCTGAAAGAGATCATCCCGTCTTACGGCCACAAGCTGAACGGCGATATCGAGATGACCAACAAGATCCGCGGTTACACCAGCAGCGTGCTGGGTCTGAACTACATTGAAGTGAAACCGGAAACTAACTGATTCCCCGTGGTTTCCTGCTGACAAGGCCGCTTTATGCGGCCTTTTTTCTATACCCCTGCCGCTCAAAGAGCATTTTTGGCCACCTATTTACCCCCGGTTTACCCTTGCGTAACGGCGTAGTCACGCCTATTATCAAAGTATATTCTTGGATAATTAAGCTAAGTCACTGTGACCTGAATGTCGTTTTTGCGGGAGAACTAAAACCATGGATCGCGTCAATATCATTCACGATTTACTAGACTGGATTGAAACTCATCTGGACCAACCGCTGCTGCTGGATAACGTCGCCGCCAAGTCAGGCTACTCCAAATGGCACCTGCAGCGCATGTTCCGCAGCACCACCGGCCACGCACTCGGCAGCTATATCCGCGAGCGGCGCCTGTCGCAGGCGGCGCAGGCGCTGCGCTCCACCCCACGCCCGATCCTGGATATCGCCCTGCAATACCACTTCGATTCTCAGCCGTCGTTCTCGCGCGCCTTCAAGAAACAGTTCGGCAAGACCCCGGCGGTGTATCGCCGCACCACCCGCTGGGACGTCGCGGAGTGGCCGGCGCAGCCGGCGCAGACGCAGACTGAGCAACACCGCGACGCCCCCGCCTTACCGCACTGGTTTGCTGGCAAACTGCCGGAAGGCGTATGCACCAGCTGGATGGGGCTGCGTTAATCCTCATGGTAAAGGCACAAAAAAGGGTTCAGTTCGCGAGAACTGAACCCTTTCTTTATTGACGAGACACCGAATTATTTGAAGGTGACGTCAATATTCGCCGATGCGCTGAACGGCCCCACTTTCGGGTTGGTGCTCAACCATTTCAGGCTGGCCATAAAGTTCTTTTCAACGATGGTGCCGTTGACCAGGCCCAGATCGACCGGACTGTTCATCATGATCGGCGTATTCGGCGTCGCCGCCTGCGAGATCAAAATCCCGAAACCGCTGTCGCTGGTCGGCAGGATCACGCTGTTATCCTGCAGTGGATAGGTGGTGCTGAAGCTGGCCTGCAGCGTCTCCCCCTGGCAGTCCTGTCCGGTCGTCGGATCGGACATATTGGCGGCCACCGAGAACGGTACCTGTTTCTCGATTTTACCCACCACCGCATTCTGACGCGGGATAGTGCCGAAATTGACCGTCGAACCGTTGTTGGCCACCACAGTAATTTTTGGGTTGCAGGAAATAAACTGAATGTTGCCCAGCCCGGAAATGTAGGCGTTAAAGTTACTGTTCGGCGTGCCGTTCAAGCCGCCGACGCCATCAACCTGAAATACCGAGTACGAGTTGTTGTCGTTGATCTTGCCGCCGGCCGGCGGCGCCTTGCCGGTTGCTTTAATGTAGATGGCGTAAGACACGGTTACCGTCAGCGATCTGGCCGGAGACAAACAACGGCTGCCCGAACGGCGACATTCCGTGCCGGGACCGACGTCCTGACGTGCGCCTTTAGTCGGTTTGACATCAATCCCCTGATAAGTGACACCCACTTCGATCGAATTATGGATCTGACTCATCCGGGACTGCGGATCCCAGTACAGGTAGGCGTTCTCCCCTTTCGGGTTGTTCCAGTCATCCGTACATTGGAAGGTCGAAGTAAAAGTCTGCGAACGCCACAGCAACGCGCCCGGCGCGGTGTTGGCGGTCGACACCTTGATGGCTTTATCCAGCACGATATCCTGGCGAATGCTGCCATTCTGCTTACAAGACAGCGCATAGCTGCTCTGAGAAAACGCGCCCAGCGTGACCAGCAGCCCAGCCGCCAACCCGAGATTCTTGTGCTTTAACAAAGAAGACATATCCTTTCCTTTTACGGTTTTCCGCAGGTCAGCGAAAGTTCCTGATAACCCATCAGCTGTTCGGTCGCCGCTTTCAATTCCGGCACCACCAGTGAGCAGCTTTCGCCCGCGTCGTTGCCCCATTTCACCAGCAGGCGATCCCCTGCGGAAGCCCCTGAAATATAAATATCGCCGTTGGTACCGACAGTCCCGTTGTTCTTGCCGTCCGCACTGAAGACGTTGGCGCCAATCGGCGGTACGCTGCCGTCGGCCATCTTGCTGTGCACCAACAGGCTTTGGCCCGTGTGCGTTTCAAACTTCACGCGGGTGATTGCGCCGTAAGTCGGCACCACGTCTCGCGCCGCCATCGGGATATCCAGGCCGTTGCCGATATCTTCGGTGCGCAGCGCCACGCGGTTATGACGGTATGGCGACGCCGAGGTCATTACCGCGTAACCGAAGCGGTCGATGGCGACGCCCGGTTGGTTTTCGATGCGAACGCCTTTGGCGTCTTTGGCTTCCACCAGCACAAAGGTGTTCTGCAGCGGCTGGGTCAACGTCACGCCGCCGGAGTGTGCGACGATGCCACCCGCCACGCCCAACGAAGATTGTTGATAATCTTTGCTGTAGCTGTAACCGGCATTGATGTTCCCCATGCTGCCCTGGTAACCGACGTTGGCCGAGCTGGTTTGGCCCGAATAACGATCATGGCCGCTTTGCACCGCATAGTTCAAGCGGTTGTCATCCAGCGCGGTACCGCTCAGGCCGGCGCTGTAGGTATTGCCGCTCTGCTTGCTGTGGCCGGCGTTGAAGCTGGCGGTCATGTCCGACGAATCCTTGCTGAAGAAGCTGAACGGAATCGATACGGTCAGGTTGACGCTGCGATCTTTATAGCCGTAGTTGCTGCGGCTGTCCTGATAGAAGACGCCATAGCTGATATTTTTATAGCTGCTGTTGAAACCGGTCTGAACGGTGCGATCTTCGCCGGACCCGCCCCAGTAAGACTGGTTGCTGAGGTTGGCGTACAGCGTCGAATTACCGGCGATGCGCTGGTTGACAGACAGCTCAACGCGCTGGCGTTTGTTGTTGAAACGGCTGGTGTAATAGCTGCGACGGCGAGATTCCGCCCAGTCCGGCACGCCCAGGTTGCGATCGTTTTGATCGTAGTAATCGTTACGGTAATAGCCGTTCTCATAGCGTTCGCGCTCGGCAACCGCATCGGAGAAATCATAATAGCCGGAGGTCGAGTAACGGTAACCGGCAATGCGGAATTCCGTCCCCCAATCGTTGAGCGACTTGGAATACAAGAAACGGAAACTTTCCCCTTGCTTGTCATCGCCGTTCACCAGGTTGGTGTCGGAATAGGACATATCAAAGGAAACGGCCCCCCAGTTCCCCAGGTTTTTACCCAGGCCCACAACCGCTGAACGGTAGTTTTCCGCCACCAGCACGCCGCCGTAAGGCGTGATGTCATACGACATGCCGTGCGACAAGGTACCTTGTACAAACTTGGGTTGATAGCGGCTGGTGCCGTCGTGGTATTTACCGGCGGTCAGCTGATAGTTCCAAATCCCTTCGCGCAGCATGTTCGGCACCGAGGAGAATGGCACGACGAATGAGGTTCTCGAACCGTTGGCTTCGATGACCGTCACATCCAGGTTACCGCTCAAGGTGCTTGGGAAAATGTCCGTCAGCGCAAACGGCCCTGGCGGCACGTTGGTACTGTAAATGGTATAGCCGTTCTGACGCACTTCAACGCGCGCGTTGGTCGTCGCCACACCGCGCACCACCGGCGCATAGCCGCGCTGGCTCTCCGGCAGCATGTCGTCGGCGCTGGACATCTGCACACCGCGGAACTGAATGCTGTCGAAAACATTGTTATTAGTGTTGGTCTGGCCGATCACCAGACGGCTGCGCAGAGAAACGATGTCCGTTTCCGCCCAGCTGGAAATGTTCTTCCAATGCGTACCGGCGCCCGACTGTTGGTTCAACGTCGAGTTGTTGCGCAGGCGCCAATCGCCGATATTGAGGCCGTTGTTGAGACTCAAAAAGTAATAGTCTGAGGTCTTGTCGTTCTGATTATTACCGTAGCGGTTATGGGTACCGCTAAAGTTATAGTTTACAAAGCCGGCGTTGATGCCACGATCGTAAACTTTCGGTGAAATGGCGCCTTGCGGACGCGGGATCAGAAACACCTGCGGCACTTCCAGATCCATACGCTGTACGGCGGCGTCATAGTTCAGCTTGGCGCCGGAGATCTGCTGCGGCAATGCGTAGCATTGCTCGGCACCTGCGGTGGTCAGATCGCCAGGCAGCTTTACGCCGTAATCCTGATAGTCCGCCGCCGTCAGGCACGGTGCGACAGGAGAGTCCTTGGATTCTTTCTTGAACTCGATTTCACGGTGATCGATACGCTGCCCGTTGAGATAGATATCAAACGGATATTTACCCGGCAGAATATCATCCCCGCTGGCCAACGACGCCACCTGGGCGATATTGTCATCGCCATGGATGAAGGAAGTGTTGAACTGCTCCTCCGCCATGGCCATATGTGAGAATGAAAAAGGCACAGCAGAAAAATAAATTACACCATTAATCAGCTTCACCAAACGTTTTGGCGCGAGGGTTGTTATTCTTTTGTGTGCCATTTCTTTCATTCCTTGAAGTGCTTCAAATCAATTCAGTGCGACGTTTTTAATCTCGGTGTGACCGCCATAGTCGTTGATATAGGTAAACGACATATTGCTGGCTGATTGCGCCCCCTGAGGCAGGGAAATACGCAGACTGTCGTGTGGCTTGACCATGTCGGCGTTCACTTTCCAGCTTTTACCGCCGCTCTTGAGGTTCAATACGCCCAGCGTGACGAACAGCGGGCCATCGTTGGTCACGACCAAGTTGCCGCCCTGGCGCGTCCATTTCAGCGCTTCTGCCTGCTGCTGCAGGTTGGTTTTCAACGAATCCGGGCGGTAGAACAGCTTGATACGGGTACGGATCGCCACCTGCAGCACGTTATCTTGCTTAGGCGTTGGCGGAATTTCCTGTACGTTAACCCAGAGCAGAGATTCTCTGTCCTGCGGCAAACCGCTGCCGGAATAAATAAAACGCAAAATGGCGTCTTTCTTGGCAGCCAGCTTCAAAATGGGTGGTGTCACCACGATCGGCAAATTCTTAGGCATCTGGCTTGCGTCGCCAGTATCCAGCCAGGTCTGCACCATGTAGGTATCGTCGCTGTCATTGCTGATTGAGAGCGATGCGGATTTACTTGCACTGTTATAGATGACACGCGTCGCATCAACCTGAATGCCGGCAAAGGCATTAACAGAGAATGCGAATAAAATACCAGTCAGAATTTTTTTCATCGGAATGTCTCAACTCTCAAAATTTAGCCATCCTTGGCCAATAACTCTATCTATCCTGCCAGCGAATTATTTGTATTCGATGGTGAAGGTAGCGTTAGAGTTTGCCTGACCGGCAGTTACCAGATCCTGGAAGGATTTGTAACGAGCGCGCAGGTTGAAAGTCGCAGCGCCTGGGTTATCGCCATCAGCAGCAACAGTTACGGTAGCTGGGGTAGCCACTTCCTGAGAGATTGGCAGAGTAGAACCGTTGTTATCCAGAATTTCAACGCCAACGCCAGTTGCGCCGCCAGTTACAGCCAACAGCTCTGGGTGGCCAGCTGGAGTGTTACCGTCGAAACGCAGGGTGTAGTTACCCGCTTCACATTTCTCCAGGCTAATATCGAAAGCTTTAGCACCGCTGGTAGAACCGGCAGTTGGGAAAGCGGTGGTAGGATATTTACCCAGGTAAACTTCTTTATTCTGGTCTTTATCAACAACTTTACAGGTGGACTGTACAATTTCACCGGTGAATTTAACGTTGCCGTTTGCTGCCATTGCGTTGGAAGCAGTTGCAGACAATACCAGGGCAGCCAAAGGCAATAATACTTTTTTCATTTCCAGCTCCATAGAACAATAAAATAATCGATTCAGTGGCGGGCTTATATATATATTGCCGCCACTGAGCATACACTCAGCGATAGCACTCCCTTGCTGAAAAGGAGCGTTGCCTCGATGAACTCATTGCCGGACGAAATATAGACTAAGCATATTCTTAATGTTAAATCGTTTAAAACATTCATAAGCCCCCTCTTGATAGGAATAAACTATCGGCGGATACCTATCGATCGATGTTGACGATTCATATGAATAGGAATAATCTGTGTTTGGGAAAGCTGCAGAGTTCAACATTTTGCGTTAAGGCCTGAAAATCAGAATATTATCCCGAATATTTACATTTAGTAACAGATTGCGACGTTTGGACTTTGGCACGAATTCCGCGTTAAATGGTCTGTCGACACGTTTCGGCCATCCTGACGCTTTAAATAAGAAATTTACCAAAAAATACGGAGTAACTTTCTTTTTAACCATTTAAAATCAACAAGTTAAATATCAATCCAAGGATTGGGAAATGAGCGGTTCTTTCAGAGAGAAAAATAACGGCATTAATTATGTTTTCCAGCCAATGTTCGCGAAATCGGGACAATTGCTGGCCGTTGAATGCCTGTCTCGCTTTACGTTTAATAGCGAATATGCCCATTTTTCTCCTGAACAGTTCTTTCGCCATGCCGACAGCGCTACCCGGATTGAGATTTTGATGGATCAGATCAATCTGATCGATAAATACAAACACTGGTTTCATGAAAACCAAGTGATAGCCACTTTGAATGTTGACGATTATTCCCTGCAATCGCTGGCGAATACTCACTTTGCCGAAAGAATTAATGCCCTGCGCTGTATTCATTTTGAGATCAGCGAGAATTCAACCCGGCTGGTGAAAGATCGCGTGCACGGCGATCCGTCATTGAATAGTTATTCATTTTGGCTCGATGATTTTGGTTCTGGCTATGCGGGTTTTTCCGCGTTGTACAACAGCCAGTTCCGCTTCGTTAAGCTCGATCGTTTTCTGCTTTGGGACTTTATGAAAAAGTCCGGCGGCGAGGGCTTGATGCGCGCGTTACTGCGCTTCTTTTACCTTAATCATTACAAGGTAATTATCGAAGGAGTTGAAACTCCCGAACACAAGAAATGGCTGGATGAAATGCCATATTACGCACTGCAGGGAAAGCTGTGGAAGGAATCCAGCATCAAGGATTTGAACTCGCTTCTTACAGCTGAATACTTTTAACTCGGTATTGGTGTTTGCCCTATGTCTAAAAACAACGTTCTTGTGATTAGTGAGTGTAAGTACAGCTATGTTGGCCTGTCGGTGCTGCTGAAGAAACACTACGGCGCGTACGATATCCGCCTGTTTTCCGATTTCATGCACGGCGGCGCCAAAGCGGAAAAGATCACCAAGCACGATATCGCGCTGATTTTCACCTCGCAAAACCTGGAGCAGAGCGTCAACGTGATCGAAAGCCTGGTGTCCCTGCACCAGCAGTACAACAGCAAAACGCGCCTGTTGGTGTTCTATGACGACGAGCGCGTGGTGAAACTGCTGTCGATCCTGGGGATTTCCGTCGAGTTGGTCTCCACCCGCATTCCGCTTTATTCGCTGCAGGAAAAAATCCAGCGGCTGCTGGAAAGCAAAGAGCCGGGCGGTATCCGGGTGCAGAAAACCCGCGAGCTCAGCCCGGCGGAAAGCGACGTGATCTTCAATCTGCTGCGCGGCGACAGCCTGCTGCATATCGCGGAAAAACGCGGCACGCACCCGAAAACCATCTTCTCGCAGAAATACAGCGCGATGAAAAAGCTGCGGCTGCGTAGCATGAGCACCATCTTCGTCGCCGGCAAATAACACGCCCTGGTTTGTTGCGCGGTACGCCGCGCGGCAACCCGCCCCCTCGCCGAGTTAAATTAATGTAACAACCGGCGACAAAGCAGCAACAGACACACAACATCCTCTCCTGTTGGCTACGATTTGCACACGGATTATCCGTGAGTCATGTCGTGTGGATTAAAAATAAACATCAGGAGATGTTATGAAGTCGTCCTTATTCAGCCGCTATACCTGCTTTGTGCTGAGCATCTTGCTCACCCTGGTTTTCTTGATCATGATGCACAACCATCCGTGGTTCTGGCTGCCGGCCCTGGCCTGCGGTTGCCTGATGGTGCTGGGTATCTACGATCTCACGCAGCAGCGCCACGCCATTTGCCGCAACTACCCGATCATCGGCCGCCTGCGCTTCTTCTTCGAGTTCATCCGCCCGGAACTGCGCCAGTATTTCCTCGAGCAGGATAATGAAGAGATCCCGTTCTCCCGCACCCAGCGCACGCTGGTGTATCGCCGGGCGAAAAACGAGATGGGCGACAAGCCGTTCGGCACCCTGCTGGACGTGTACCAAACCGGTTATGAATGCATCGGCCACTCGATGCGGCCGGTGGAAGCCGCCGATCCCACCAGTTTTCGCATCACCATCGGCGGCGCCGACTGCCGCCAGCCCTACTCCGCGTCAATCTTCAACATTTCGGCGATGAGCTTCGGCGCGCTCTCCGCCAACGCCATTCGCGCACTCAACCTCGGCGCGGCCAAAGGCAATTTCTACCACGACACCGGTGAGGGCAGCATCAGCCGCTATCACCGCGAAAACAACGGCGATCTGGTGTGGGAGCTGGGCAGCGGCTATTTCGGCTGCCGCACCGCCGACGGCCATTTCGATCCGCGCCGCTTTGCCGAACAGGCGCAAAGCCCGCAGGTGAAAATGATTGAAATCAAGCTCAGCCAGGGCGCCAAACCGGGCCACGGCGGCATTCTGCCGGCGAAGAAGGTGGATGCGGAAATCGCCGCCACCCGCGGTGTGCCGGAAGGCGTGGATTGCATCTCGCCGGCCTCGCACAGCGCCTTCACCACCCCGCTGGAAATGATGCAGTTCATCCAGCAGCTGCGCGAGCTGTCAGGCGGCAAACCGGTCGGTTTCAAGCTGTGCATCGGCCACCCGTGGGAGTTCGTCGCCATCGTCAAGGCGATGCTGCACACCCGCATTCTGCCGGACTTCATCGTGGTGGACGGCAAGGAAGGCGGCACCGGCGCCGCCCCGCTCGAACTCTCCAACTATATGGGCATGCCGCTGCGCGAAGGGCTGCTGTTCGTGCATAACACGCTGGTGGGCTGCGGCCTGCGCGACCAAATCAAGATTGGCGCCAGCGGTAAGATCATCAGCGCCTTTGACATCGCCAGCGTGCTGGTGCTCGGCGCCGACTGGGTGAATTCGGCGCGCGGCTTTATGTTCGCCGTCGGCTGCATCCAGTCGCAAAGCTGCCACACCAACCACTGCCCGACCGGCGTCGCGACGCAAGATCCGCTGCGTCAGAAGGCGTTGGTGGTGCCGAACAAGGCGGAACGCGTCTACCACTTCCATCAAAATACAGTGAAAGCGCTGGCGGACATGCTGGCGGCGGCCGGCGTCAGCCGCCCGGAGCAGCTGACCTCGCACCATATGCTGCGCCGCATCACGCCGACCGAGATCAAGGTATACGCCGATATCTATTACTACCTGGAGCCGGGCGCGCTGCTGCAGCCGGAGATCAAAAGCGAGTTCTACGCCCGCATGTGGCGCATGGCGACGCCCACCAGTTTCGATCAGGCGATCTCGCTGCCGGCGGCATGATGGGATAAGGGATAAAAGAGAGTTGCCCCCTCGCCTTGGGGAAGAGCATATGGAGAGGGGTTGCTTGCTACGGCGGCCCTCCCCCTCAACGGCGAGAGGGCGTGTCGGTTACTGCTTGCGCACCGGCGCATCGCCGGCGACGTAGTAGTCGGCGGTGCTGCGCGGCAGCGGCGCGCGCTGGCGAATGCGGTCGGCGATCTTTTCGGCGATCATGATGGTGGTGGCGTTCAGGTTGCCGGTAATGATCAGCGGCATAATCGACGCATCCACCACCCGCAATCCTTCCATGCCGTGCACCCGGCCCTGGCCGTCGACCACCGCCATCTCGTCTTCGCCCATCTTGCACGAGCAGGACGGGTGGAAGGCGGTTTCGGCGTGCTCGCGCACGAAGGCGTCCAGCTGCTCGTCGGTCTGCACCTCCGGCCCTGGGCTGATCTCGCGGCCGCGGTATTCGTCCAGGGCCGGCTGCGCCATGATCTCGCGCGTGATGCGGATAGCGTCGCGGAACTCCTGCCAATCCTGTTCGGTCGACATGTAGTTGAACAGAATGCTCGGGTGCTGGCGCGGATCCTTCGACTTCACCTGCACCCGGCCGCGGCTCGGCGAACGCATCGAACCGACGTGGGCCTGGAAGCCATGCTCTTTCACCGCGTTGCTGCCGTTATAGTTAATCGCCACCGGCAGGAAGTGATACTGAATGTTCGGCCAGGCGAACTCTGCGCGGCTGCGGATGAAACCGCCGGCCTCGAACTGGTTGCTGGCGCCGACGCCGGTGCCGTTGAACAGCCATTCCGCGCCGATTTTCGGCTGATTGAACCATTGCAACGCCGGGTACAGCGACACCGGTTTCTTACAGGCGTACTGCAGATACATCTCCAGGTGGTCCTGCAGGTTCTCTCCGACGCCCGGCAGATCGTGCACCACGTTGATGTCCAGACTTTTCAGCAGCGCCGCCGGGCCGACGCCCGAACGCTGCAGAATTTGCGGCGAGGCGATGGCGCCGGCGCACAGCAGCACTTCGCGGCGCGCTTTGGCATGGGTCAGCTGATTGCTGTCGCCCTGCAGATAGTTGACGCCCACCGCGCGCTTGCCGTCGAACACGATGTGGTCGGTCAGCGCATGGGTAACGATCTTCAGGTTCGGCCGTGAACGGGCCTGATCCAGATAACCGCGGGCGGTGCTGGCGCGGCGCCCTTTCGGCGTCACGGTGCGGTCCATCGGGCCGAAGCCTTCCTGCTGGTAACCGTTCAGATCGTCGGTGCGCGGATAGCCCGCCTGCACGCCGGCTTCCACCATGGCGTGGAACAGTTCGTTGTTACCGGCCTTCGGCGTGGTGACGCTCACCGGGCCATCGCCGCCGTGGTAATCGTTCGGGCCGATATCACGCGTTTCCGCCTTGCGGAAATACGGCAGGCAGTCCAGATAGGTCCAGTCTTCCAGACCCGGCGCCTTGGCCCAGTTGTCGAAGTCCATCGCGTTGCCGCGAATGTAACACATGCCGTTGATCAGGGATGAACCGCCCAGCCCTTTGCCGCGGCCGCATTCCATCCGGCGGTTGTTCATGTGCGGCTCAGGATCGGTTTCATACGCCCAGTTATAGCGGCGGCCCTGCAGCGGAAACGCCAGCGCGGCCGGCATCTGGGTACGGAAATCCATCCGGTAATCCGGGCCGCCGGCTTCCAGCAGCAGGACGCTGACGTCGGCGTCCTCGGTCAATCGGGTGGCTAACACGTTGCCGGCTGAACCGGCACCGATAATGATGTAGTCAAATTCCATTCATTATCTCCTTACTTTATAGAGGCCTGGTCAGGCAAAGACGCGAAGCGCGGCTCGGCAACAGGCTGTGTATTTGGGCGCTCTAGAGATTGTCGGCCGCAGCCAACGCGGCTGCGGCTCGAAAGACGACGGGAAGATCAGAATACCGAGGCGTATTCGCCCAGCTCGACCTGCACCGATTTGATCTGGGTGTAGTGCTCCAGCGTGGTCAGGCCGTTTTCACGGCCGACGCCGGACTGCTTGTAACCGCCGACCGGCATTTCCGCCGCCGACTCGCCCCAGGTGTTGATCCAGCAAATGCCGGCTTCCAGCTGGTGGATCACGCGGTGCGCGCGGGCCAGATCGTGGGTCACCACACCCGCGGCCAGGCCGAAGGTGGTGTCGTTGGCGCGGCGCACCACTTCCTCTTCGCTCTGGTAGCTGAGGATGCTCATCACCGGCCCGAAGATCTCCTCGCGCACGATTTCCATATCGTCGCGGCAGTCGCTGAACACCGTCGGCGCCACATAAGCGCCCTTGCCGAATTCGCCGTGGGTGACGCGTTCGCCGCCGCACAGCAGGCGCGCGCCGCTGTTTTTGCCGCTCTCGATAAAGCGCAGCACCGATTCCATGTGCGCGAAGCTGACCAGCGGCCCGAAGTTGGTTTGCGGATCGGTCGGGTCACCGAGGCGAATGCGCTTCACGCGTTCGAGGATTTTCGCCTCAAACTGCGCCTGCAGCGCCGCCGGCACGAAGACGCGGGTGCCGTTGGTGCACACCTGGCCGGAACTGTAGAAGTTGGCCATCATGGCGATATCGGCGGCGCGATCCAGATCGGCGTCGTCGAAGATAATCAGCGGCGACTTGCCGCCCAACTCCATGGTGACTTCCTTCAGCGTCGAACCCGACGCGTTGGCCATCACCTTCTTGCCGGTTTTCACCCCGCCGGTGAAGGACACTTTGGCGATGCCCGGATGGTCGGTCAGGTACTGCCCCACTTCCGCCCCGCTGCCAGTCACCACGTTGAACACGCCGTCCGGCAGGCCGGCTTCGGTGTAGATTTCCGCCAGCTTCAGCGCCGTCAATGACGTGACTTCACTCGGCTTGAAGATCATCGCGTTGCCCGCCGCCAGCGCCGGCGCGGACTTCCACAGCGCGATTTGAATCGGGTAGTTCCAGGCGCCGATGCCGGCCACCACGCCCAGCGGCTCGCGGCGGGTGTAGACGAACGAGGTATCGCGCAGCGGGATCTGCTCGCCTTCAATGGCCGGGATCAGGCCGGCGTAGTACTCCAGCACGTCAGCGCCAGTGACGATATCCACCGCGGTGGTTTCCGACATCGCTTTGCCGGTATCCAGCGTTTCCAGCGCCGCCAGTTCATCGTTGCGCTCGCGCAGAATATCCACCGCGCGACGCAGGATGCGCGAACGCGCCATCGCCGTCATCGCCGCCCACACCTTCTGCCCGCTGGCCGCGCTGGCCACCGCACGATCGACGTCTTCAGCGCCGGCGGACTGGACTTCAGCCAGAACTTCGCCGTTCGCCGGGTTAATGGCGTTGAAGGTTTTTCCAGCGGTGCTGTCTACATAGGCGCCATGAATATAGAGCTTCTGCAAGCCAAAACGGGACATAGGATCTCCTTGAGTTATCCTCCGGGCGGCGTTTGCCCCCGGAGTTGGAACGTGATGTATTCGGTCGTGAGCGCCAGCGCCTGCGCCTGATTGAACGCGGAGCCGCGCAGCGCGCTGCGCAGCCACAGCCCATCGATCAGCGCCGCCAGCCCCTTGGCCGCCAACCGCGCCTGCGGCTGCGGCATAACGCGGCGAAACTCGGCGCACAGGTTGGAATAGAGCCGACGGCCGTTCACCTGTTGCAAGCGGTTGAGCTGCGGCTGGTAGAGACTGCTGGCCCAAAAGGCCAGCCAGGTCTTCATCGCCGCGCTGTTGATCTGGCTGTCGTCGAAGTTGCCGGCGACGATCGCCTGCAGCCGCGCCGCCGGGCTGTTGTCAGCCAGCGCCTGCAGCCGCAGCTTCACCGCCTCGCCCAGATGGCTGATCAGATAGCGCATCGTGGCTTCCAGCAGGCCGTTCTTATCCTTGAAATAATGGCTGATGATGCCGTTGGAAACGCCGGCCCGCCGCGCGATCTGCGCGATGGTGGCGTCATGCATTCCCACTTCGTTTACCGCGGCGAGCGTGGCATCAATCAACTGCTGCCTTCTGATTGGCTGCATTCCTACCTTTGGCATATTTCGACTCTCACAAAACCGACTTCGGCCTTATCTCAGCGGGCAAATTTCACTGCCGTTTCGCCCGTGATTCAGGTCATCATGAGGACTATTAAACTTTTTTTTGATTGAACGTTCAATAAAAATTGCATATATTTTATTGCCGCCTGGTTAAAAAAATGTATTTTCTGGTTGTGGAACTGGCTGATTTTTGTGAGGTAATTAACGAATCTGACCAAAATCAGTGGCTGTAAGCGGTTCCCACCGCGAAGCGCTCCGGTGCTTCGGCAACAGGCGAAAGCGGCGTTACTCAGGCCATTCCCATGGGGATGGTCGCCGCCTTCATTCGCCCGTTTTTCGGCGGCGCCAACGCGCCCCGAAATGCGGAGCGGCACGATTTTACTCAGTTCAGAGGATGACGATGACAACACGCGAAACCTCCTCCAAACCGCAGCAGGACCGCCTCAACCCTGTGGTTTTCTTCACCTCGGCGGGGCTGATCCTGGCCTTCTCGCTGATGACCATCTTTTTCACCGACTTCTCCGGGCAGTGGATCACCCGTACGCTGAATTGGGTGTCGACCACCTTCGGTTGGTACTACCTGCTGGCGGCGACGCTGTACATCGTGTTCGTGGTGTTTATCGCCGCCTCGCGCTTCGGTTCCATCAAGCTCGGGCCCGAGCAGTCCAAGCCGGAGTTCAGCCTGATGAGTTGGGCGGCGATGCTGTTCGCCGCCGGCATCGGCATCGACCTGATGTTCTTCTCGGTCGCCGAGCCGGTGACCCAGTACATGATGCCGCCGGAAGGCGACGCGCAAACGCTGGAGGCCGCGCGCCAGGCGATGGTCTGGACGCTGTTCCACTACGGCCTGACCGGCTGGTCGATGTATGCGCTGATGGGCATCGCCCTCGGCTACTTCAGCTATCGCTACAATCTGCCGCTGACCATCCGCTCGGCGTTGTACCCGATCTTCGGTAAACGCATCAACGGCCCGATCGGCCACAGCGTGGACATCGCCGCGGTGCTCGGCACCATCTTCGGCATCGCCACCACGCTGGGCATCGGCGTGGTGCAGCTCAACTACGGCCTCAAGGTATTGTTCGAGATCCCGGAAAATCTGACGGTGCAGGGCTCGCTGATCCTGCTGTCGGTGATCATGGCCACCATCTCGGTGACTTCCGGCGTCAACAAGGGCATCCGCATCCTGTCCGAGCTGAACGTGCTGCTGGCGCTGGGTCTGATCCTGTTCGTGTTGTTCTTCGGCGACACCGAGTTCCTGCTCAACGCGCTGGTGCTTAACGTCGGCGATTACGTCAACCGCTTTATGGGCATGACGCTCAACAGCTTCGCCTTCGATCGGCCGGTGGAATGGATGAACAACTGGACGCTGTTCTTCTGGGCCTGGTGGGTGGCGTGGTCGCCGTTCGTCGGCCTGTTCCTGGCGCGCATCTCGCGCGGGCGCACCATTCGTCAGTTCGTGGTCGGCACGCTGATCATACCGTTCGTGTTTACCCTGCTGTGGCTGTCTATCTTCGGCAACAGCGCGCTGTACCAGATCATCCACGGCAACGCCGAGTTCGCGCAGGAAGTGATGCAGTTCCCGGAGCGCGGCTTCTACAGCCTGCTGGCGCAATACCCCGGCTTCACCTTCAGCGCCTCGGTGGCCACCATCACCGGCCTGCTGTTCTACGTCACCTCGGCGGACTCCGGCTCGCTGGTGTTGGGCAACTTCACCTCGCGCCTGGCCGACATCAATAATGATGCGCCGAACTGGCTGCGGATTTTCTGGTCGGTGGCCATCGGCCTGCTGACCATCGGCATGCTGATGACCGACGGCGTGCCGGCGCTGCAGAAAACCACGGTGATCATGGGCCTGCCGTTCAGCTTCGTGATCTTCTTCGTGATGGCCGGGCTGTACAAATCGCTGCGGGTGGAGGACTACCGCAAGGCCAGCGCGCTCAGCACCCTGGCGCCGGTGCCGGTCTCCAGCCACGACGTGCTCAACTGGAAACAGCGTCTGTCGCGGGTGATGAACTACCCGGGCACGCAGTACACGCAGAAAATGTTGGATAAGGTTTGCCGCCCGGCGATGCAGGACGTGGCGCGCGAGCTGGAGTTGCGCGGCGCGAAGGTGGAGTTCAGCGAAGTGCCGCCGACCGAGGACGAACGCCTGAACCACCTGGAGCTGCTGGTGCACCTGGGCGAGGAACAGAACTTCATCTATCAGATCTGGCCGATGCGCTACTCGGTGCCGGGCTTCACCTACCGCGCCCGCTCCGGCAAGTCGCACTACTACCGGCTGGAAACCTTCCTGATGGAAGGCACCCAGGGCAACGACCTGATGGACTACAGCAAGGAACAGGTGATTGGCGATATTCTCGACCAGTACGAGAAGCACCTGAACTTCCTGCACATTCATCGCGAAGCGCCGGGGGGCACCCTGACCTTCCCGGATATGTGACGGCCGAGAAATAACCAGAGGGCGTAGCCAGGCTACGCCCTTTTTTATGCCTGCTCGGCCGGCAAATCGGCCTTCAGCAGCACCAGGGAGCCGGCCAGCAACACCAGATCCTTGATTAAAAAGCTGGTGGCCCCGGCCATGGCGGGAAAACCGCCGGCGGAGGGCTCCCAGGCGCCCGGCGTGGAAAAGATCAGCGTCAGCGTGGTCAGGTAGGTCACCGTCGATCCGATCGCCCCCAGCAAACCCAGACGCCGCGACCAGAACCCCGCCAGCAGCAGCAAACCGAAGCTCCATTCAGCGACGCCCAATGCATAACTGGCGCCGCGAATGCCGAACGCCTGATGCATCCAGCTCAGCAGCGGGCTGTTGCCGATCAGCGGCACCAGCCCCTGCGCCTCGTAATCAAACCATTTGGCGTAGCCGAAGGCGGCGAAGATCACCACCAGCGCCGCGCGCATAAAAATAACGTCCCCGTTCGAGCGCCGAAAGCGCCGCAGCCATGTCGCCAACATCATCCTCTCTCCTTATGTTGCCCGCAGCCGCCGCGGTTTGCCGCTTGCGGCCGCGGGGTGAGGCGGCTTAGTGCCCCATCGCATCCTTTTTCATCTCGTCTTTCTTCATGCCGTCTTTGGCCATACCGTCTTGCGCCATGCCCTCTTTTTTCATGGCGTCTTTGCCCATTTTGTCTTTCTTCATGCAGTCCTTGCCCATGCACTCTTTCTTCATCCCATCTTTCGCCATGCCGTCGTGCGACATCTGGCTCATGCCGTCCTTTTTCATCGCGTCTTTACTCATGCCGTCCGCGGCGTTGGCGCCGGCCACGCCCAGCATCAGCGCGCTGCACATCATCATTGCGAATAACTTTTTCATGGTATTTCCTTCCGTCATGTCAAAGGCACCGGAGTGCCGGAGAATGGCCGGCGGCCGCCTCAGCTGCCGCCAAACCAGTTGTAACCCTGGTCTTCCCAGTAACCGCCCGGGAAGCGGTTGGTGACCTCGATCACCTGAATGTGCTTCGGATTCTTGTAGCCCAGCTTGGTCGGCATGCGCAGCTTCATCGGATAGCCGTACTTGCGCGGCAAGATCTGGCCGTCGTAGGTCAGCGCGATAATCGTCTGCGGATGCAGCGCGGTGGCCATGTCGATACTGGTGTAGTAGTCGTCGGCGCATTTAAAGCTGACGTAGCGCGCGCTCAGATCCGCGCCGATTACCTTAAGAAAGTTGGCGAACGGCACGCCGCCCCACTTGCCGATGGCGCTCCAACCCTCGACGCAAATATGACGCGTCACCTGGCTAACCTGCGCCATCCGATGCAGCTGCGGCAGGCTCCAGGCGCGCTTGTCCTGCACTAATCCCGCCACTTCCAGCCGATAGTCGTCGCCGTTGATGTCGGGCGCCTCCTCCTCGGCGTAAAAGGCGTTGAACGGGAATGGCCGGGTGATCATCGACTCCGGGTAGACCGGCGCCAAACGATCGCCGTTGAACAGCCAGCCCTGCACCCGATCGTTGAGGCGCGAAATGCGGCTCAGCGCCTGCTCGACGTTGGCGTTGCCGCTGAGATCGCAGCCGGTAAGCATCGCGATACCGCCCAGTGTCAGGCCGTTGCGCAGAAAGCGGCGGCGGGACGACGCGGTCAACAAGCGCTGCGCTTCTTTGACGATCGCCTGCCCTTCAACGATCGTCATGATCTGTTTATCCTTTTTCATCGTGAACTCCTTAACGTCCGCGCAGCATGGCCAGCAGCGTGCGGGGCACCAGCGCCACCATCACCAAATGGATCGCGACGAAGGCCACCAGCGCCGACATGGCGAAAAAGTGGATATAGCGCGCCGCCTCATAGCCGCCGAGCAGCGTGCGCAGCAGCGGGAACTGCACCGATTTCCACAGCACCAGTCCGGACAGCGCGCTCAGCACGCCGAGAACCATCACCGACAGATAGGCCACGCGCTGCACCATGTTGTAGTGGCGCAGGTCGGCGTGCTGCAGCCTGCCGCGCAGCGCCGCGCCGACATCGGCGAGAAACTGCTTCGGGCTGAGCGGCCAATATTTGCGTTTGAAGCGCCCGCTGGCGAGGTTCAGCAGCAGGTAACACAGCCCGTTGACGCCAAACAGCCACATGCCGGCGAAGTGCCACTGCAGCGCGCCGCCCAGCCAGCCGCCGAGCGTCAGCTCGTTGAAAAAACTGAAGTTGAACAGCGGCGAAGCGTTGTAGATGCGCCAACCGCTGGTCACCATGATCAGCATCGCCAGCGCATTCAGCCAATGCGTTAACCGCAGCCACAGCGGATGTACGGTCTGTCGTTGTTCCGGGGTGAGAGTGAGGCTCATAACGCTTCCTGCCAGCTAACGATGCGATGCACCGAGTATTCCCCGGATTTGTTCCCCAAGACCTCACGCAAAGTTAAATAAAATGTGATAACTCCGCCGGTGGCGGTTGTGTAGACTTCAGAGAGAATCGGGCTAATCAGCGGTAATGAGAATGGACAAGCCAAAACGAATTTTGATCGTCGAGGACGACGGCGACATCGCCGAGCTGCTGCAGCTGCATCTGCGTGACGAGGGTTACGCCATCAGCCACGCCGCCGACGGCAATCAGGGCATGGCGATGCTGGAACAGGGCGGCTGGGACGCCTTGATCCTCGATCTGATGCTGCCGGGCGTTGACGGATTGGAGATTTGCCGCCGGGCGCGCACCATGACGCGCTACACGCCGATCATCATCACCAGCGCGCGCTCCAGCGAGGTGCACCGCGTGCTGGGGCTGGAGCTGGGCGCCGACGACTATCTGGCCAAACCCTTTTCCATGCTGGAGCTGGTGGCGCGGGTCAAGGCGCTGTTTCGCCGCCAGGAGGCGATGAGCCGCAACCTGCGCATGGACGCCGGCGCGCTCAGCTTCAACGATCTGACCATCGATCCCATCGCCCGCGAAGTGCGCCTGCACCAACAGCCGATCGAGCTGACGCCGCGCGAATTCGACCTGCTGTACTTTTTCGCCCGCCACCCGGGCCAGGTGTTCTCGCGCCTCAGCCTGTTGAATCAGGTCTGGGGCTATCAGCACGAGGGGTATGAGCACACCGTCAACACCCATATCAACCGGCTGCGCATCAAGATCGAGCGCAACCCGGCGGAACCCGAGCGCATCCTCACGGTGTGGGGCATGGGCTATAAATTCGCGGCCGCGCCGCAAGAGTGAGCCATGAAAAACCTTACGTTAGCGCAACGCCTCACGATTATCTTCGCGCTGCTGATCGTCATCGGCTGCGCCTTTTCCGGCTGGATGCAGGTGCGCAGCAATACCCAGTACAGCCAGGCGGTGATCCAGCGCCTGTCCGGCAACCTGGCGCAGCATATCGCCGACAGCAATCCGCTGCTGGGGGTGAACGGGCCGGATCCACAGGCGGTGCATACCCTGTTCGATCAGCTGATGGCGGTGAACCCCAGCGTTGAGGTTTATCTGCTCGACAACCAGGGCGCAATCATCGGCAACGCCGCGCCGGCCGGGCATCTGAAGCGGCAGCGGGTCGCGCTGGCGCCGCTGCAGGCGCTGCTCGATGGCGCGCAGATGCCGGTGTACGGCGACGATCCGCGCAGCGCGGACGGGCGCAAGGTGTTCAGCGTTGCGCCGCTGAAGGTCGACGGCCGGGTCGAGGGCTATCTGTATGTGGTCTTGCTCGGTGAAGAGTACACGGCGTTGGCCAGCAACGCCCAGTTCAACTCAGCGGCCAGGATGGCGCTGTGGACCTCCGGGGTGATGGTGCTGTTCAGCCTGCTGGCCGGCGGTTTCGCGTTCTACTGGGTCACTCGCCCCATCCGGCACCTGACCCGTCAGGTCAATGCGCTGGACAGCGGCGGCATTGAGGCGGTGCAGGCCTACGCGGCGCTGCCGGCGGTGCCGGCCGGGCGCGACGAGGTGAGCCAGCTGCAACAGGCCTTCCACCGCATGGCGCAGCGCCTCGCCGAACAGTGGCAAACGCTGGCGCAGCAGGATCGGCTGCGGCGCGAATTCATCGCCAACGTCTCGCACGATCTGCGCACCCCGCTCACCTCGCTGCACGGCTATCTGGAAACGCTGTCGGTCAAGGCCGCCACCCTGAGCGACACCGATCGGCGGCGCTATCTGGAGATCGCGCTGGCGCAGAGCCGCAAGGTGGGCAAGCTGGCGCAGGAGCTGTTCGAGCTGGCGCGGCTGGAATATGGCGTGGTGAAACCGCAGAAAGAGCCCTTCTCCCTCAGCGAACTGCTGCAGGACGTGTTCCAGAAGTTCGAGCTGGCGGCGGAGGCGCGCAACCAGCGGCTGCACGCCGACATCGCCCCCGGCGTGCCGCCGGTGTTCGCCGATCTCAGCATGATTGAGCGGGTGCTGACCAACCTGTTGGACAACGCCATTCGCCATACGCCGCCCGGCGGCGACATCGGCGTGCGGCTGTGGCGGCAGGAAGACCAGGTGATGGTGCAGGTCAGCGACAGCGGCCCCGGCATTCCGCAGACGCTGCGCGCCGATCTGTTCGTGCGGCCGTCTGTCCTGAGCGGCGCCCGACGCCCCGCCGGCGGGCTGGGGTTAATGATCGTGCGGCGCATTCTGCAACTGCACGACAGCGACATTCAGCTGATAGAACAACCACAAAGCGGCGCCTGCTTCCGCTTTGCCATTCCGCCGCGTTAATCCGGCATATCGGTTATTGCGCTAGCGGGAACCGCAGGCTGAAAATGAGGCTGGCGACAGGCGCGCGCTCGATACATTCGGCGCGCACCTCACCGCCGTGCAGCGTCATGATGGCGCGCACGATGGACAGCCCGAGGCCGCTGGCGTGGCTGCCGGCGCTGCGCGCGGGATCGGCGCGGTAGAAACGATCGAACAGCTTTTCCAGATGCGCCGGCGCGATCGGCGGCCCCTGATTGATGACCTGCACCCACCAGGCATCGGCACGCCGTTCAGCCCGCAACACGATCAAGCTGTTTTCATCGGCATAGCGCACCGCGTTGGCCACCAGGTTGCTCAGCGCCCGCTGGAACAACATCGCGTCCGCCTTCAGCTCTCCTTCCCCTTCGCAGCTCAGCGCGATGCCGCGTTCTTCCGCCAGCCCTTCGAAGTAATCCGCCACCCGCCGCAGCTCGGCCGCCACCTCCAGACGACTGTAGTTCAGCGCGGACTGCGCCTCACCGGCGCGCGCCAGAAACAGGATGTTTTCCACCATGCGCGAAATACGCTCCAGCTCGTCCATATTGTTCGACAATAGGGTTTCGTACTCCTCCACGCTGCGGGGTTGATACAGCGCCACCTGACACTGGCCCATCAACGCGCCCACCGGCGTGCGGATCTCATGGGCCAGATCGGCGGAAAACTGCGTCAGCCGCTGATAGCCTTCATTCAACCGATCGAGCATCGCATTGAACGACCGGGTCAATTGCTGCAACTCCTTCGGCGCCCCCTGTTCGCTGAGGCGAGTGGACAATGTATTGGGCGCGATCTGCGACGCCTGCGCCGCCATGCGCCATAGCGGCTTCAATCCCCGGCGCATGACCCCATAGCCCAGCAGCGCAATCAGCAGGAAAGCCACAATGACCGCCGCGACAATGCGCCACAGGTAACGCGCCAGCATCTTCTGCTCGTTGACCATGACGTGCGCGGCGGAGATCTGCAGCAAACTGCCGTCTTCCAGACGCACCATCGCCGATGCCGCGCGCAGCGCCACCCCCTGCGCCGTCTCCCCGCCGCGCACGGCGGCCAGCGTCTGCGCCTGTTCGGGCGGTGTCGGCGCCATCGGCGGCAGGGCCACCCTGGCCGGATTCACATTGATGAGCGGTTTTTGCCCCGGGATTTGGAAAATCAGCACGTCCTGTTCATTGCCCAGCATATTTTCGAACAGGCCGTTATTGGCGGTCAGGCGCGCCAAAGGAAAGCGCTGCCCCAGTAAATGGCGGAAATACTCTACGCGCCCGGTCACCTGCAGATCGCTGCGGAGCGTCATTTCCTGGCGCATCGCGCCGAACAGATACCAGCCCGCCCCGCTCACCACGCAGGCGGCCACCAGCGCGAACAGCATGGCGGTACGCAGCGTCAGCGACACCGGCCGACGTGAAGCGCGGGCGTTCACGAGCGCGGCTCGCAAACATAGCCGATGCCGCGCACGCTGTGGATCAGCTTGACGTCGAACGGCCGGTCGATTTTGGCGCGCAGGCGTTTGATGGCCACGTCAACCACATTGGTGTCGCTGTCGAAATTCATGTCCCACACCTGAGAGGCGATCTGCGTGCGCGACAGCACTTCGCCTTCGCGCCGCACCAGCAGATGCAGCAGCATGAATTCTTTATTGGTCAACGGGATCACCTGATCCTGGCGCACCGCCCGGCGGCGCAATACGTCCAACTGCAGATCGGCGATGGCGTAATGATCGGCTTCGCGCGCCGGCCCGCGGCGCAGCAAGGTGCGCAAACGCAGCACCAGCTCGGTAAAGGAAAACGGTTTGATAAGATAGTCGTCCGCGCCCAGCTCCAGACCGTGGATGCGATCCTGCACGCCATCGCGGGCGGTAAGAAACAGGATCGGCACGTCGCTTTTCTTGCGCAATACCTCGATGATCTGCCAGCCATCCAGCCCCGGCAGCATGACATCGAGCACGATCGCATCGTAGTCCTGCTCCAACGCGCGAAACAGCCCATCGGTGCCGTTGCGCGCCAAATCGACGCTGTAGCCCGCTTCCCCCAGCCCTTTCTTCAGGTAATCCCCTGTGCCGATATCGTCTTCAACTACCAGTATTCGCATGCTCGCCACCTCGTTACGTCTGCAAAAATACTAGCAGCTTCGGCGGACAAACTTGATGACATTAATGTCATCAAACGGCCATGGCGCTGACCCAGTAGGTCAACCATGCTTAGCCGGCAAACTCATTTCAGGAGAACGTTATGATTACCCGTCATCGTATAGCCGGTTTACTGTTGTCCACGTTACTGCTTTCCAGCGGATTGTCCGCCGCCGCCCAAACGCCGGGCAAGGTGATTGCGCCGCTGCGCGGCACCATCACGCAAGTTGCCGACGGTAATCTGCAGCTGACCGACCGCAAGGGCGAGACACTCAGCGTCAAGCTGAACGATCAAACTAAAGTGCTCAGCGTTTCCAAAGCCACGCTGGACGATATCAAGCCGGACAGCTTTATCGGCACCGCCGCCGTGCCGCAGCCGGACGGCACGCTCAAGGCACTGGAAGTGCACGTGTTCGCCGCCAGCCTGCGCGGCACCGGCGAAGGGCATTCGGCCTGGGAATCCGCCGACGGCAAAGTAGACACCATGACCAACGGCACCGTCGGCAAACTGGTGAAATCTAACGGCCGCACCCTCACCGTCACCTATGGCAACCAGCAGAAAACCGTCGTCGTGCCGGAAGACGTGCCGATCGTGACGCTGGATCCGGGCGATCTGAGCCTGCTGAAACCGGGCGTGCACATCGTGCTGTTCTCCGCCGCCGACGATAAGGGCCAGCGCGTCGCCACGCGCATTTCCGCCGGCAAAGACGGCACCGTGCCGCCGATGTAACCGGAGGAATGCCATGAAGACCAACGCGTCGCCGCCGGTGCATCGCTGGCCGGTTCGAATCACTCATTGGATCAACCTGTTCGCCATGGTGTGCATGTTCATGAGCGGTTGGGAAATCTACAACGCCTCACCGCTGTTCGATTTCCGCTTTCCGCCGCAGATGACGCTGGGCGGTTGGCTGGGCGGCGCGATTGGTTGGCATTTGGCGGTGATGTGGCTATTGGCGCTCAACGCCGTCTGCTATCTGCTGTGGAGCCTGTTCAGCGGCCATTTTCGCCGCGATCTGTTGCCGCTTCGCGCCGACGCGCTGCGGCAGGATATCTGGCTGGCGATGACGCTGCGCCTGCGCCACCGGCATGGCCGCTACAACGCCATTCAGAAACTGATGTACCTCGGCGTACTGGCGCTCGGCCTATTACTGGTGCTGTCCGGCCTGGCGATTTGGAAACCGGTTCAGCTGCAGGGATTGGTCGCGCTGTTTGGCGGCTTCGACTTCGCGCGCTACGTGCATTTCTTCGCCATGGCCGGCATCGGCCTGTTTGTGGCGATCCACGTCTTTATGGTGGCTGTCGTGCCCAAAACCCTGTGGGCGATGATAACGGGTGGCAAACATGAATGAGAAAAAACAGCGGGCAACCGCGCCGACGCTGGAACCGGACCAAAAAAAGCAGCTGGTCAATCTGCAACGCCGGCTGATGTTGCGCTCCGGGCTGACGCTGGGCGGCATCGCCATGCTGACCGGGTGTAATCTGCAAGACGGCGATCGGGTGGATAAGGTGCTGTGGGCTATGTCGCGCTGGAACGACCGGGTGCAGGCCTGGCTGTTCAGCGGCCAGCGGTTGGCGCAAACTTACCGGCCGGACCAGATCACTCACCCCTTCCCCTTTAACGCATTTTACCCGGAATACAACGTCCCCGAGATCGATCTCGCCGGCTACCGGCTTGAGGTCGCGGGGAAAGTGGAGAAAAAAGCGCCCTGGACGCTGGAACAGCTGCAGCGGCTGCCGCAGCAAAGCCAGATCACGCGTCTGATCTGCATTGAGGGCTGGAGCGCCATTGGCCAATGGGGCGGCGTGCCGCTGCGCACCTTTCTGCAGCACGTCGGCGCGGATCTGAATGCCGGTTACGTCGGCTTCAAATGCGCCGATCGTTACTACGCCAGCCTCGACATGGCCACCGCGCTGCACCCGCAGACCATCCTGGCGTTGGATTTCGGCGGCAAGGCGCTGCCGGCGGACTACGGCTACCCGCTGCGGCTGCGCGTGCCGACCAAGCTGGGGTTCAAAAACGCCAAACATATCGCCGCGATCTTCGTCAGCGACGTCAATCCGGGCGGCTATTGGGAGGATCAGGGCTACAACTGGTTCAGCGGCATTTAGTTTTGCGCGGCGCTGCGCACAACCTTCATCGGCGGCTGGAGGATCGTCTCCGCCGCGGTTAATAATCTGTTCGTCACAAAAGGGATAACTATAGGAAAAATAATAGTAAAAAGGATTTTATCATGGATATTGATGTGAGGGAGTCACACACTGGAATAGCAGACACATACAGATATCAGATTGCCGTCAGAAAAGGTGATGGTAAATCGGCCATCTATCATTTGGATTTCAAGAGAATTGGGCAAAACATGCACCATTGGTTTGCCCCAGTGTATGTGGACACTGCTCTCCTCAATAATGCTTTCTCTCTGGAGTTTTATGATGTTAAGGCGTTGAGCGACGTAAACAGGTATCGGCGCTCAGCTTTCGATACCTATACTGCAATGCATTATACCCTTCTCCAACGCGAACGCTTATTCGTTGTTGGCATCGGGGAAACTCTTCTCAAGTTTGCCTATCAGTATCATGCCAGGATCATCTTAAGTGCACCGTTAAGGCCAGCATTAGCTAAAATTTATGATTTTTTGTTGAAAAAATACGCGCACAAAGGGCATTATTTATACAAAATAGAGTTTATAAAGGACGGCCTCTATGTCATCGAAATCCCACGTAGCCCCCATAGCATCCCATACTTGCCAACAGCACGTTAAGGAACAGCGCCTGAAAGAGATGCAAGCCTTCCACGAAGAGTGGTGGGAACAAAGGCGCCGCGAATGGCGTGAACGCGGCGGCGTTGAAGCCAGTGAACCGCCCGCACGTAGCATCGATACCGAACTTTCATCCTGATTCCGGTTCGTTCTTATTCTTCCGCCGTCAGCAATGCAATCCCCGCTTGCTCAATGGCCTCCCGCGCGGCGGCGGGCAACCCTTCGTCGGTAATGACGGCGTCAAAGGCAGCGATCGGCAGCGCCAGATAGGTGGCGACTTTGCCGTATTTGGACGTATCGCTGAGCAGAATGCGGCGGCGGCTGGCCTCGACGATGGCCTTCTTCACCATCACCTTATCTTCGTTCGGCGTCGACAGGCCGCGCATGCTCCACGAAGAGGCGGAGATGAACGCCAGATCGATAAACAGACCGCGCAGCGCCTGCGCCGCCGCCTCGCCGACGCAGGAGCGGTTTTCCCGGCACACGGTGCCGCCGGTGTGGATGATTCGGCACTGGCTATGCTCTATCAGGAACCCGGCGATGACAAAGTCGTTGGTCACCACCGTCAAATCGTCACGTTCTCCGATCTGTTTCGCCAGCGCCAGCGTGGTGGTGCCGGCATCCAGATAGATACAGCTATTGGCGGGAATTTGCCGCGCCGCCAGCCGGCCGATGGCGATTTTCTGCCGGCCGAACATCCCCTCTTTGGTCTGGTGAGAAGGTTCGCTCGCCACCCGTTCCGGCGCCTGCACGCCGCCCGAGACCGACTGCACTGCCCCCTGCTCTTCCAGCTTTTGCACGTCACGGCGGATCGTCATATGCGACACCCCCAGCCGTTCGGTCAGCTCGGCGATGCTGACGACGCCGCGTTCGGATACCAGCGCAAGAATTTGTTGATGGCGTTCTACAGGTATCACGGTTCCCTCTCGTTGCTGCGGTGATAATAATTGTGATTTTACGTCAATTTTCGTTCGCCGATAGCCCTTATTTCTCGCAGCGTGACGGCGAGCGCAGTTAGGCCAGCCAAACATAAACTTATTTAAAAACATAATAATAATGTTGATTTAGGCCAGAAATCGCACGAAAAATCCGTTTCACGCATTGTTAATTATTGTGATAGCGATCGCGGATAATCGGCCGACAAGCGCTTACATTTAACACAACAAAACAAATTATCACTAAAATTAACAGGAGTGCAGTATGACACACCCAGGGAATTATGCCGTTTGCGTCATCGGGCTGGGGGCGATGGGCATGGGCGCCGCGCGTTCATGCCTCCGCGCCGGATTGACCACCTACGGCGCCGATCTCAATCCGCAGGCGCTGGCGGCGCTGCAACAGGCCGGCGCGAAACAAGCGTCTACCAGCGCCTGCGACTTCGCGGCCGAGCTGGACGCCGTGTTGCTGCTGGTGGTGAACGCCGCGCAGGTGAAGCAAATCCTGTTCGGCGAGCAAGGCCTGGCGCCGCAGCTCAAGCCGGGCACGGCGGTGATGGTGTCTTCGACCATTTCCGCCGATGACGCCAAACAGATCGAGCAACGGCTGCTGGACTACGGCCTGGCGATGCTGGACGCGCCGGTTTCCGGCGGGGCGGCCAAGGCGGAAGAAGGCCAGATGACGGTGATGGCCGCCGGCGCCGACGCCACCTTCGCGCGCCTGCAACCCGTGCTGGACGCCATCGCCGGCAAGGTTTACCGCATCGGCGAAACCATCGGCCTGGGCGCGACGGTAAAAATCATCCACCAGCTGTTGGCCGGCGTGCACATCGCCGCCGGAGCGGAAGCCATGGCGCTGGCCGCCCGCGCCAACATCCCGCTGGACGTCATGTATGACGTCGTCACCCACGCCGCCGGCAACTCCTGGATGTTCGAAAATCGCATGCGCCACGTGGTCGACGGCGACTATACGCCCAAATCGGCGGTGGATATCTTCGTCAAGGATCTGGGGCTGGTGGCGGATACCGCCAAGGCGCTGCATTTCCCGCTGCCGCTGGCCTCCACCGCCTTCACCATGTTTACCGCCGCCAGCAACGCCGGCTACGGTAAAGAAGATGACAGCGCGGTGATCAAAATCTTTGCCGGCATCGATCTGCCGCAGAAAAAGGAGACGCTCTGATGCAACTCGGCGTAATCGCGGATGATTTTACCGGCGCGACCGACATCGCCAGCTTTCTGGTGCAAAACGGCCTGCCGACGGTGCAGTTGAACGGCGTGCCGCAGGACGAAACGCCGGTCGACGCTCAGGCGGTCGTCATCAGCCTGAAATCGCGCTCCTGCCCGGCAGAGCAGGCGATCGAACAGGCATTGCAAGCGCTGGCCTGGCTGCAAAAACAGGGCTGCCGCCAGTTCTACTTCAAATACTGCTCCACCTTCGACAGCACCGCACAGGGCAATATCGGCCCGGTGACCGACGCCCTGCTCGCCGCGCTGGGGGAAAATTTCACGGTTGTTTCCCCGGCGCTGCCGGTAAACGGCCGCACGGTCTATCAGGGCTACCTGTTCGTCGGGGAACAGATGCTGTCTGAGTCCGGCATGCGTCATCACCCGGTCACGCCGATGACCGACAGCAACCTGCTTCGCCTGATGGAATCCCAGGCCGCCGGACGCTGTGGGCTGGTGACGGCGGCGGAAATGGATCGCGGCGCCGAGGCAGTCAGCGAGAAGCTGCAGCAACTGGCGCAGGAAGGCGTGCGCTACGCGGTGCTGGACACGCTCAACGAACGGCATCTGCTTACCCAGGGTGAAGCGTTGAAAACGATGAAGCTGGTGACCGGCGGTTCGGGCCTGGCGATCGGTTTGGCGCGGCAATGGGCGCAGAACGGCGATCGCGCGGCAGAAGCGGCCGGCGCGCCGCTGGGGGAAAAGGCGGCGGTACTGTCTGGCTCCTGCTCCGTCATGACTAACCGGCAGGTGGCGCACTATCGCGAACGCGCGGCGGCGCAGGCCATCGATATCGACCGTTGCTTCGATCCCCAGACGCGCGCCGCCTACGCCGTCGAGTTGGCGCACTGGGCGCAGCGCCATGCCGGAGAAGCGCTTGCCCCGCTGATCTACGCCACTGCATCGCCGGAGTCGCTGCAGCAAACGCAACAACGGCATGGCGCCGCCGCCAGCGAGGCGGTGGAAGCCTTGTTCGCCGAGCTGGTGGTGCAACTGCGCCAGTTGGGATTCAGCCGCTTTATCGTCGCCGGCGGCGAAACCTCCGGCGTGGTCACGCAGGCGCTGGGTATTCGCGGCTTCCATATCGGCCCCAGCATTTCCCCCGGCGTTCCCTGGGTGCGTGCCAGCGATCGGGCGATTTCCCTGGCGCTGAAATCGGGTAATTTTGGCGATGAAGCCTTCTTCGCGCGCGCGCAAACGGAGTTCCCGGTATGAGCATGACGATTGAACAGCAGGCGCGTGAAGAGATGGTGCGCCTGGGCGCCTCGTTTTTCCAACGCGGCTACGCCACCGGCTCCGCCGGCAACCTCTCGCTGTTGCTGCCGGACGGCGCGCTGCTGGCGACGCCGACCGGCTCCTGTCTCGGCGAGCTGCAGGCCGATCGCCTGTCTAAAGTGAGCCTGAACGGCGACTGGCTCTCCGGCGACAAACCGTCGAAAGAGATCAGCTTTCATCGGGCGCTCTATCTGAACAACCCCGAATGCAAAGCGGTCGTGCACTTGCATTGCACCTACCTCACGGCGCTCTCTTGCCTGCAGGGGCTGGACGCCGACAACGCCATCAAACCGTTCACCCCCTATGTGGTGATGCGCGTCGGCAAGGTGCCGGTGGTGCCTTACTACCGGCCCGGCGACGAAAGGCTGGCACAGGATCTGGCCCGCCTGGCGCCGACCCACCGCGCCTTTTTGCTGGCTAACCACGGGCCGGTGGTGACGGGTAAAGACCTGCGAGCGGCGGCGGACAATACCGAAGAGATGGAAGATGCGGCTCGGCTGATCTTCACCCTCGGCGATCGTCCGATCCGCTATTTGACCGCTGATGAAATTGCCGAATTACGGAGCTGAACCATGCCTAAATTTGCCGCCAATTTGTCGATGATGTTTACCGAGGTGCCGTTCCTCGATCGCTTTGCCGCCGCTGCCGCACAGGGCTTCAGCGCGGTGGAATTCCTGTTCCCTTACGAGCATCCCGCCGATCTGTTGGCCGAGAAACTGCGCGAACACGGCCTGCAACAGGTGCTGTTCAACACCGCGCCCGGCGATGCCGCCGCCGGCGAATGGGGGCTGGCGGCGCTGCCGGGCCGCGAACGGGATGCGCGCGCCGATATCGATCGCGCGCTGGCCTACGCCATCGCCCTTTCCTGCCCCTGCGTGCACCTGATGGCCGGCGTGGTGCCCGCGAGCGCGGATCGGCGGCGTTATCTCGACACCTTTATCGCTAATGCGCGCTATGCCGCCGACGCTTTTTCGCCGCACGGCGTCAAGGTGCTGATCGAGGCGCTCAGCCCGCCGGTCAAGCCCGACTACCTGTTCGCCAGTCAGCATCAGGCGGCGGAAGCGGTGGCGGCGATCGAAAGACCGAACGTGTTCATCCAGTTCGATTTTTTCCACGCGCAGTTGGTGGACGGCAATATCAGCGGGCTGCTGGAGACGCTGGCCGGGCGCTACGCGCATATTCAGATAGCCTCGGTGCCGGATCGCCATGAGCCCGACGAAGGCGAACTGAATTACCCGTGGCTGTTCGACAAGCTGGATGCGCTCGGCTATCAGGGCTGGATCGGTTGCGAATACCGCCCGCGCGGCGACACCGCCGCCGGGCTCGGCTGGCTGAAGCCTTACCGCTAAAGCCGCACGCCGACACCAGGAAATCGATTTTATAACAATGAAACGCACCCGTATCGCCACGCGGCGATCGCGGTGCCCAACGCTTACCCAACGAAAGGCTTTTTTCATGTCTACCTCTCTGCTGTTGCTGATTGCCGTACTCGGCGTGGTGCTGCTGTTATTGATGGTGATTAAGGCGAAGGTGCAACCCTTTGTCGCGCTGTTGGTGGTCAGTTTGCTGGTGGCGCTGGCCAGCGGCATTCCGACCGGCGAAGTGATGAAAGTGATGACCGCCGGAATGGGCGGCGTGCTCGGCTCGGTGACCATCATCATCGGTCTGGGGGCGATGCTCGGCCGCATGATCGAACAATCGGGCGGCGCCGAGTCGCTGGCGCAGCGTTTCAGCCAGGGTCTGGGGCCGAATCATACCGTCGCGGCGCTGACCCTCGCCGCGTTTATTCTCGGCATTCCGGTGTTCTTCGACGTCGGCTTTATCATTCTGGCGCCGATTATCTATGGCTTCGCCAAGGTCGCCAAAGTGTCGCCGCTCAAGTTCGGCCTGCCGATGGCCGGCGTGATGTTGACGGTACACGTCGCGCTGCCGCCGCACCCCGGCCCGGTCGCCGCCGCCGGCTTGCTCAACGCCGACATCGGCTGGCTAACCATTATCGGCCTCGCGATCTGTATTCCGGTCGGCGTTATCGGCTATTTCGCCGCCAACTACCTCAACCGCAAAACCTATCCGTTATCGATAGAGGTGCTGGAACAGCTGCAGCTGGCGGCGCCGGAGCCGCGTCCGGAAGATCACGCGCCGCTCAGCGATCGCATCAACCCGCCCGGCGCCGGCCTGGTAGCGGCGCTGATCGTCATCCCGATCGCCATCATCATGCTCGGCACCGTCTCCGCCACCCTGCTGCCGGCCGGCTCGGCGCTGCGCGACGCGCTGTCGCTGCTGGGCTCGCCGGCGGTGGCGCTGATGATCGCCCTGCTGCTGGCCTTCTATTTCCTGGCGCTGCGCCGCGGCTGGAGCCTGCAACACGCCGGCGACGTGATGGGGGCCGCGCTGCCGACCGCCGCAGTGGTGATCCTGGTAACCGGCGCGGGCGGCGTGTTCGGCAAGGTGCTGGTGGAGTCCGGCGTCGGCAAGGCGCTGGCGGAAGTGCTGACGGCCATCGGCCTGCCGCTGGTGCCCGCCGCCTTTATCATTTCGCTGGCGCTACGCGCCTCGCAGGGTTCCGCCACCGTGGCGATCCTGACCACCGGCGGCCTGTTGTCGGAAGCGGTCAGCGGCTTGAATCAGCTGCAGCTGGTGCTGGTAACGCTGGCGACCTGTTTCGGCGGGCTCGGGCTTTCGCACGTCAACGACTCCGGTTTTTGGATCGTCACCCGCTATCTGGGGCTGTCGGTGGCCGATGGCCTGAAGACCTGGACGGTGTTGACCACCCTGCTCGGCCTGAGCGGCTTCCTGTTCACCTGGCTGTTGTGGCTGGCGGCGTGATTTCTCTGGCATACTGAACGCCGTTGTTTTTCATCGCCTTTCATCCTGTGCAGGAGCAGCAACATGACCGTAATCAACACCGCGCCAACGCTTATCACCGAACGCCTGCGGCTGGACGCGCACACGCTGGACGACTTCGACTCGCTGGCCGCGCTGTGGGCCGACCCGCTGGTGGTGCGCTATATCGGCGGCACCCCGCGCGACCGGGAAGACTCCTGGGGGCGCCTGATGCGCTACGTTGGCCACTGGGCGCTGTTGGGATACGGGTATTGGGCGGTGCGTGACAAGCAGAGCGGCGAGTACCTCGGCAGCATCGGCTTCTCCAACTTCCTGCGCGACATCACCCCGGCGCTCGATGCGCCGGAGATGGGCTGGACGCTGGTGAGTTCGGCGCACGGCAAAGGCTATGCCACCGAGGCGCTGCGGGCGGCGCTGGCCTGGGGGAAAACGCACCTGCCGGGGGAAAAAACCGTCTGCATCATCTCGCCTGAAAACCAGGCTTCGCTGGCGTTGGCGAAAAAGGTCGGCTTCAGCGAAAGTCACCGCAGCGAGTACCATCAAAACCCGATCGTGGTGATGCACTGCCCGCTTTGAATGCCTAAGCGCGTTGTACCGCCAACGCCGTCTGAATGAAGTTGTCCCGCAACGCGTCGGTGCGCTGCGGATCCCAGGCGATACCGACCTGCCACTCCGTCTCCTCGCCGCTCAGCGGTAAAATGTCGATGCCGGCCGGCGCGATATGCGTGATGCTGTGCGGCAGCAGCGCGACGCCGACGCCGGCGGCAACCAACGCCAACAGCGTCTGGATATCACCGGCCTGCTGCACCACGTTCGGCGTCAACCGGTGAGCGGCGATAAACCGCAGCGACTGATCGCTCAGCCCGCGCCCGCGTTTAGGGGTCAATTGCAGCAGCGGCAGCTGATTGAAACGCGCCATCAGATCGTCGGCGCGCAGCGCCAGCGCGCCCGGCGCGGCCAGCACCAACCTATCGCTCAACAACGCGACGCCGCACAGCGGCGTATTGACCGGCAAGCGCACGAACCCCGCCTGCAACTCTCCCTGCAGCAACAGCTGATACTGCCGCTCCGACGGCAGATCTTCGAGGCCAATCGCCACCTCGGGAAACCGTTGGCGAAAGGCGGCCACCAGCTGCGGCGCCAGATGAAAACTGGACAGGCCAAACCCCAGCGCCAACCGCCCCGCTTCCCCGAGCGCCACCCGCCGCGCGCGCCGCTGAAACTGCTGATACTGCTCTACCAGCGCCTGCGCCTCCGGGTAAAGCCGCCGCCCGCCGGCAGTAAGCACCGCCCCTTGTCGGCCGCGCTCGAACAGCCGAACGTCAAGCTGGGCTTCCAGCGCCTGAATTTGCTTGCTCAGCGCCGGTTGGCTGATGCACAGCAGGCTCGCCGCCTGCCGATAGTTGCCCTGCTCCGCCAGCGCCACCAGGGCGCGCAGTTGTTTTATATCCATTCCATTAGGTTATCAAATAAGGAATTTAATTGATTATACAGTAATCAATTCGCCTGCTGTAATCAATGCAGACCCCAACCGGAGAGATCCCATGACCACCTCATTACGCGCCGCCACGGTGCAATTCCAGCATCATGCCAATGACAAGAATTACAACCTGTCGACCATGGAACGCTTTATCGCGGAAGCGGCCGAACAACAGATACAACTGTTGGCCTTCCCGGAAATGTGCGTCACCGGCTATTGGCACGTGCGCCATCTGTCCGACGCCGAAGTGCGGGCGCTGGCGGAGCCGATCGTGAGCAGCCCTTCGCTGGCGCGCATTCGCCCGCTGGCTGAGCGTTACAACATGGCGATTGGCGTCGGGCTGATCGAGCTGGGCGATGACGGCCGGTGTTACAACGCCTATGCCGTTTGTCTGCCGGACGGCGAACTGCATGTGCACCGCAAACTGCACGCCTTCGAGCACCCGGCTATCGCCAGCGGCGACCGCTATACGGTGTTCGATACCCCCTGGGGCGTACGCGTGGGCGTATTGATCTGCTGGGACAATAATCTGGTGGAGAATGTGCGCGCAACGGCGCTGCTGGGCGCGGAGGTGCTGATCGCCCCGCACCAGACCGGCGGCACCCATTCGCGCAGCCCGCACGGCATGAAGCCGATCCCGCAGGCGCTGTGGCAGCGGCGCGTGGAAGATCCGCAGGCGATAGAAGCCGCCTTTCGCGGCGAACACGGCCGCGGCTGGCTGATGCGCTGGCTGCCGTCGCGCGCTCACGACAACGGGCTGTTCTTGCTGTTCAGCAACGGCGTGGGCCGAGATGACGATGAAATACGCACCGGCAACGCGATGATCCTCGATCCTTACGGCCGGATCGTGGCGGAGACCTGGGTGGCGGAAGACCGGATGGTCAGCGCCGAGCTCGATCTGACGCTGATCCCGCTCAGCACCGGTCGCCGCTGGATCTACGGGCGGCGCCCCGAGCTGTACGGGTTGTTGACCGAGCCGCAAGGCTACGAGCGCGATGCCCGCAGCGCGCGCTTTTCGACGCAGCCGACGGGGCGCGGCGGTGAATGACAGATAAAAAAAATCCGCCCGGAGGCGGATTTTTTATGGGTGCGGCAAACAAGGCCGCAGGTTCATGCCCGCAGGCACGAACACACTTAGAAGCGGTAGCCTACGCCAACGTTCCAGGTGCCAACGTCAACGCTGCGAATGCGGTTCTGCTCGTAACCGACATCCAGGGCAACGTTCTCGATTGGGTTGAACTGCAGACCGGCGCCGTAGGTGAAGCCGTAGTCAGCGGTGTCGTGACGAGAAGTGCCGTTCTGAGCGTTGGTAGTGAATTTACCGTAACCCAGGCCAACCAGACCGTAGATGCTCGCCCAGTCATTGATGCGGTATGCTGGACCGGCAGAGATAGAGTTGTACTGAGCTTTGTTATAGAAACCGTCCTGAGAACCGTCCTTTTCCAGGTGGGTAAAGGAACCGATTACGCCCAGTGGGTTGTTGTCGAACTCGTAACGGTATTTCAGGTTGAAACCGTCGGCTTTGTTAGCAACGCCTTGGAAATCACCCTGCGCATAGCCAGCGGATACGGTGCTCTGACCAGCGAATGCGGTACCTGCGCTAACTGCTAATACGCAAGCTGCTACTGCGGAAAGACATGCAATTTTTTTCATAACCACCTCAAACGCGTTTTATTATTAAGTACATCCATTTGTTCATGCTTTGAAAATATAACAAAAATTAGCGTGAAACTCTGCCTTGAAATGAGTGTCTAATGCTTTATATCGTGTAACAGAAGATTTCAAGAACAGTGTATCTTCTTCTTTTCGCTCTATTTTCGGCCGTATTCTACGACTTTCTGTGACAAAAATCACCTATTTAATATCCAGATAATTCTTAAGAAAAAGCGCATTTTTTGACCAAATCCGCCACATCTCATCCGAGGATCGGCGGATTTCACCGCGATGCGCGCTTTTCTCAGACAGATTTTCGCCATTTCATTTACACTGCTCGCATCCCCGTTTCGACCGTTTTCTCAAGGCTGAGGAACGGCGCATAAAAGGCCCGTTAAGGATGTCGTTATCTACTGCCGGCAGAGCGCCCTCCGCGCTGCTGCCCATTTGTCTGTTAATCATCGCCATGGTGTCGATCCAGAGCGGCGCTTCGTTGGCCAAAAGCCTGTTCCCGATCGTGGGCGCGGAAGGCATCACGACGCTGCGTCTTTTCATTGGCACCCTGATTCTGTTCATCATCTTCCGCCCGTGGCGCATGCGCATCGCCGCCGGCAGCCGCTTGCCGCTGTTGATTTACGGCCTGTCGCTCGGCGCGATGAACTACCTGTTCTACCTGTCGTTGCGCACCGTGCCGCTCGGCATCGCCGTGGCGCTGGAGTTTACCGGCCCGCTGGCGGTGGCCATGTTCTCGTCGCGGCGGCCGATTGACTTCCTTTGGGTGGCGTTGGCGATCGCCGGGCTGTGGTTCCTGCTGCCGCTTGGTCACGGCGTAGGCGGAATCGACCCGTTCGGTGCCGCCTGCGCGCTCGGCGCCGGCGCCTGCTGGGCGGTCTATATCATCTTCGGCCAGAAGGCCGGCGGCGATCACGGCCCCGGCACGGTGGCGCTCGGCTCGCTGATCGCCGCGTTGGTGTTCTGCCCGATCGGCGCCTGGCAAACCGGCAGCGTGCTGTTCAACGTTGAGATTCTGCCGATAGCGCTGGCGGTGGCGATCCTCTCCACCGCGCTGCCTTATTCGCTGGAGATCATCGCGCTGCCCAAAATTCCGGCGCGCACCTTCGGCACCTTGATGAGCCTGGAACCGGCGATGGCGGCGTTATCCGGCATGCTGTTCCTCGGCGAACACCTGAGCGGCGTGCAATGGCTGGCGCTGGCGGCGATCATCGCCGCCTCCATGGGCTCCGCCCTCACCATTCGCCCCAAACCTCGCCTCGAAAGCCTTTCCTGATGACCCGACTCGCCTGCAGACCGCAACGTCGGAATGCAGGCGGGTTAACTGTTTTCCTCGTGACAAGTCGGCATACTTCCCCTTAGCCTGTATCGCAGGCTCTTTGGACTTTCGCTCACATGGAGAATAACAGTGATTCACAACAGCCTGTTCAACCCACGCTTCGGCCGCGGACTCGCGCCGGCGCTGGTTTCAACCCTGACCGAATTGCGCCGATGCGACCTGCCAGAACTGGCGCTGGGGCATCACCCGATCGACGGCGACAACATCTTTATGGACGTGATGACGCTGACCACCGCGCCGGCGGCGGAAAAGCGCGCCGAAATGCATCAGGAATACATTGCGCTGCATCTGCTGATCAGCGGTGAAGAGCGCATCGAATACGGTCTGGCGGGCAACGGACATCGCGAACAACCCCACGCGGAAAATAGCGATCTGCTGCTGCTGGACATCAAACGCCACCCGCAAACGCTGCACATGACGCACGGCATGTTCGCCCTCTTTTTCCAGATGGAGCCGCACAAGACCGGCTGCGTGTGGCAGCGGCCACAGCAAATCAAGAAAGCGGTGGTGAGGATCCATCACCGTCTGCTGCTGTGAACCTGCGGCAGCGCCCGTAGAAAATCGGCGGCCTGGCGGGGAGAACGCAGGCGCACGAAACGGCGTCCGGCGTCGGGACGAGCCATCTCCGCCAGGTATTTTCGCCGGTTCTTCGAGTAAGTGCGGATCGTCCAGAGCACGATCGACTCGCGGCTGAAGAAAGAACGGCGGAAGCTTTCCCGATTGCCGGTGCCCGGCCACAGCTCGCTTTTGCCAGCCGCGCGTCGGCACGCGCGGCGCACGGCCTGCCACAGCGTGCGGCCGAAACCGTAGTCCAGCCACAGAATATAATCGACCTCGCGCCACTTGATCGGCTGCGTGCGGCTGTAATTGCCGTCCAGCACCCAGCCCTCCCCCGCTTCGGCCAGCGTCTGTTCAAGCCGCGCCAGGAACGCGTCATCGGGCGTTCCCTGCCATTCGGGCCGCCAATACAGCCTGTCCATCTCGATATAGGGCACACCAAGCCGTTCCGCCAGTTGACGCGCCAGGGTACTTTTACCGCTGCCGCTGGTGCCGACGACGTTAATTTTCATTATTCGCCTATAAAGAGAGAGGATAATTGCCCTACTGTAGCGGCATCAATTACCGCTATCAATATGAATGGATGAGAAATTAACACCACGATAACAAAGCGGATATTTAGCCGAAGCCCGCAGGCGAAAAAATAAAATAACCAAGGTAAATTTTCACAGCCATAAACAATAAATCAGCGAATGATAAATAACTATATTTTTCATGGTGTTGCATTAATTAAAAATTCAACCAGATCCATTATTCGTAGGCTAACCCTATTTGTGCAATAGCCATTTTCGTCCGGCAAAAATAAACAGCCCTGCTATAATTGATCCCGTAACGAAATAGGACAACGACTAATCAAGAGGATATCTGATATGAGTACCGCTAAACTGGTGAAAACGAAATCTTCTGATCTGCTGTATACCCGTAACGATCTGGACGAAAAAATCAAACTGGCCGCCATCAAGGCGCTGAACCATCAGGTCGTGCAATTCATCGATCTTTCGTTGATCACCAAACAGGCGCACTGGAACATGCGTGGCGCGAACTTTATCGCGGTTCATGAAATGCTGGACGGCTTCCGCACCGCCATCATCGAGCACCAGGACACCTTCGCCGAGCGCGTGGTGCAGCTGGGCGGCGTGGCGCTGGGCACCGTACAGGTGGTGAACGATCGCACGCCGCTGAAAAGCTATCCGACCAATATCCACAGCGTGCAAGAACACCTGAAAGCGCTGGCCGATCGCTACGGCGCGGTGGCGAATGACATCCGTAAGGCCATTACCGAAGTGGAAGACGAAGACACCGCCGACATGTTCACCGCCGCCTCGCGCGATCTGGACAAGTTCCTGTGGTTCATCGAATCCAACATCGAATAACGCCGCAGCGCGTTGCAGACCGCCCGTTGTGCCGGGCAGAACAGGCTGGGCTTCGCCCGGCCTGTTTTCTTTTGCGCGGCCGTTGAATTGTGCAAAAAACGGCCCATATTAAACGGTAGGTTTCCCTTGTCAGGAGGTCATGATGGCCAGCGGCTGGGCGGCGGACGGCGCCGTACAAGATCAAATTGATTCTACCGTCGACGATGCGGTGCAGCGTGCGCGTGATGCGCTCGGGCATGGCGAGAGCGAGCGCTATTGCCAGGAATGTAGAGAACCGATCCCCGAGGCGCGCCGCAAGGCGCTGAAGGGGGTGCGTTTTTGTGTCACCTGCCAGGCCGAACAAGACAAAAAACACGCGGCCAGCAGCCTGTACAACCGGCGCGGCAGCAAAGACAGCCAGTTGCGCTAGCATTACCTGCTCCCCTTTTTCCCCCTCTCGCAGTCACGCTTGCACCGTCAATGGATCATGAAAGTTAGAGTTAGTTATCAATATTGAAGCAAAAACGTTAAAGAACGGTTGTTTCACAGCCAAAATTTGGTTAATGATAGCCCCGTGCACCAAGATAATTCTTACGCACCATTTCGGTGCCTCATTGTGGTGCATAACCATAACTATTCGCCGTCACGGCACAACGTCACGCAGTAACTCTTTGTTTTTATATTAGTTGAAAACATGGCACGATTTTTTCATGGCACCAACTGCAATATAAAAAATGGGTAATCCGCAACCTGTACAGGAATTCCTCTCATGAAGTCGATTTTTAAAGTCTCCCTGGCCGCACTCTCCCTGGCCTTTGCCGTAAGTTCCCACGCAGCAGACAAACTGGTGGTCGCCACCGACACCGCTTTCGTTCCTTTTGAGTTCAAGCAAGGCGACAAATACGTCGGCTTCGACATCGACCTGTGGGCCGCCGTCGCCAAAGAGCTGAAGCTGGACTACACCCTGAAACCGATGGACTTCGGCGGCATCATTCCGGCGCTGCAGACCAAAAACGTCGATCTGGCGCTGGCCGGCATCACCATCACCGATGAGCGCAAGAAAGCCATCGACTTCTCAGACGGTTACTACAAAAGCGGCCTGCTGGTCATGGTCAATGCCGACAACAACAGCGTGAAAGGCATCGACGATCTGAACGGTAAAGTGGTGGCGGTGAAGAGCGGCACCGGCTCGGTGGATTACGCCAAGCAGCACATCAAAACCAAGGATCTGCGTCAGTTCCCGAACATTGACAACGCCTATATGGAACTGGGCACCAAGCGCGCCGACGCGGTGCTGCACGACACGCCAAACATCTTATACTTCATCAAGACGGCCGGCGCCGGCAAGTTCAAAACCGTCGGCGATTCGCTGGAAGCGCAGCAGTATGGCATCGCCTTCCCTAAAGGCAGCGATGCGCTGCGCGAGAAGGTGAACGGCGCGCTGAAAACCCTGCGCGAGAACGGCACCTATAACGAAATCTACAAGAAGTGGTTCGGCACCGAACCTAAGTAAGCGGTGAACTTGGCACGCTATTAACTTAAGCACAGGGGGTCGCTTAACCCCCTGCGCTTCGTTGTATCTGATACCCACGTTTGGGATCACCGGGAGAAATATCATGCAGTTCGACTGGAGCGCCATCTGGCCCGCCATTCCTATCTTGTTAGAGGGCGCCAAAATGACCCTGTGGATTTCGGTCCTCGGTCTGATTGGCGGCCTGATCATCGGCCTCGTCGCCGGCTTTGCCCGCACCTACGGCGGATGGATCGCCAACCACATCGCGTTGGTGTTTATCGAAGTGATCCGCGGCACGCCGATCGTGGTGCAGGTGATGTTCATCTACTTCGCCCTGCCGATGGCGTTCACCGATTTGCGCATCGATCCGTTCACCGCGGCGGTGGTGACCATCATGATCAACTCCGGCGCCTACATCGCGGAAATCACCCGCGGCGCGGTGCTGTCTATCCATAACGGTTTCCGCGAAGCCGGGCTGGCGCTCGGCCTGTCGCGCCGCGAAACCATCCGCTACGTCATTATGCCGCTGGCGCTGCGCCGCATGCTGCCGCCGCTGGGCAACCAGTGGATCATCAGCATCAAAGACACCTCGCTGTTCATCGTGATCGGCGTGGCGGAGCTGACCCGTCAGGGTCAGGAAATTATTGCCGGTAACTTCCGCGCGCTGGAAATCTGGAGCGCCGTGGCGGTTATCTACCTGATTATTACTCTGGTGCTGAGCTTCGTGCTGCGTCGTCTGGAAAGAAGGATGAAAATCCTGTGATTGAATTTAAAAACGTCTCCAAGCATTTTGGCCAAACCCAGGTGCTGCACAACATCGATTTGAAGATCGACAAAGGCGAAGTGGTGGTGATCATCGGACCGTCCGGCTCCGGCAAGTCCACCCTGCTGCGCTGCATCAACAAGCTGGAAGAAGTGACCAGCGGCGATCTGATCGTCGATGGCCTGAAAGCCAACGATCCGAAAGTAGACGATCGGTTGATCCGCCAGGAAGCCGGCATGGTATTCCAGCAGTTCTACCTGTTCCCGCACCTGACGGCGCTGGAAAACGTCGCCTTCGGCCCGATCCGCGTGCGCGGCGCGAAGAAGTCCGATGCGGAAAAGCTGGCGCGCGAGCTGCTGGCCAAGGTCGGTCTGGCGGAGCGCGCCCATCACTACCCGTCCGAACTGTCGGGCGGCCAGCAGCAGCGCGTGGCGATCGCGCGCGCGCTGGCGGTGAAGCCGAAAATGATGCTGTTCGACGAGCCGACCTCCGCGCTCGATCCGGAGCTGCGCCACGAAGTGCTTAAGGTGATGCAAGACCTGGCCGAGGAAGGCATGACGATGGTCATCGTCACCCACGAAGTCGGCTTTGCCGAAAAAGTGGCGTCGCGCCTGATCTTTATCGACAAGGGCCGGATTGCCGAAGACGGCAACCCGCACGATCTGATCAACCATCCGCCGAGCCCGCGTCTGCAGGAGTTTCTGCAGCACGTGTCCTGATCCTGGCGATTTAACGGCGGGCGTTGCACGCGCCCGCCGCTTTCATTCCGCACGCTCTCCCACGCCCCATCGCGCTTCCTTTCCTACTATATTGATTGTTTTTCATCGTATTGCTCTGACATCCGCCGATCACAGAACGCCAAAGAGAGGAACCATGCCGCCAAACGCAGACTCCCGACGAGGTTCTCATCTGCGAGAACACCTGCTTTTCCTGCTGCTGCTGTTGACCCTGAGCGTCTTCGCAGCACCGGCGCTGGCGCAAAATGCGCCGCCTGCGCCCGCCGACAAGAGCGAGCAGCAGAAAGCCGCCTACGCCGCGCTGGCCGATCTGCTGCAAGACGACCAAGCGCGCGCGGAACTCATTGACCACCTGAAACAGACCGCCGGCGACGCTGCGGCCGCCGCGCCGACAACGCCGGAGGAATCGACGCCCGTTACGCTGAGCGACAGCCTGAACTCGCTGGCGCAGGAAGGCATCGGCACCTTTAACCAGAAGCTCGGCGCGCTGCAAAAGCTGATCGATTCCGGCCCGAAGCGCGTTTTCAATCCCGCCGGCTTTTTCCGCGCGCTGGGCTACTTTCTGCTGACGGTGGCGGTCACCTTTGCGCTGTTCCACCTGATCCGCCGGCTGATCGCGCCGCTGTACAAGCGCATGGGCAGTTGGGGGCACAACGCCAGGCTGCAGCGCGGCCCGTGGTATAAGCGCCCCGCCGCCATTCTCGGCGCTTTCGCCATCGATCTGCTGGTGCTGCTGCTGGCGCTGGCGGCAGGCAACCTGTTTGCCCGCCACGTCCACGCCGACAGCGCCACCATTCTGCGGCTGCAGACCCTGTTTCTCAGCGCCTTCGCGGTGATTGAATTTTTCAAGGCGGTGCTGCGGCTGATTTTCGCCCCCAGCTTCGACTATCTGCGCCCGTTCCCCTTCAGCGATCGGAGCGCACGCTATTGGAACACCCGCCTCGCCTGGCTCAGCGGCCTGATCGGCTATGGCCTGATGGTGGTGGTGCCGGTGGTGGCGGTGCAGATCAGCTATTCGGCCGCCGCCGCCGTCAACCTGGTGGTAATGCTGGCGCTGACGCTATACGCCATTTGGCTGAGCCTGCACAACCGCAAACCGATACAGCAACAGATCAACCTGCTGGCCGAACGGTCGATGGCGTTTTTCAGCGTGATCCTGCGCGGGCTGGGGCATGTCTGGCACCTGCTGGCGATCGCCTATTTTCTGGTGCTGTTCGTGCTGTCCCAGTTCGACATCGGCAACAGCCTGCGCTTTATGATGAGCGCCACGGTAAAAAGCCTGCTGGTGGTCGGCGTCGGCGCCCTGCTGTCCGGCATGCTGACCCGCTGGATTTTCCGCCGCATTTCGCTGCCGACCGACGTCAATTTGCGCTATCCGATGCTCGAGCGGCGCATCAACTCTTACATCCCCAACGGGTTGAAGATACTGCGGGTGATGGTGGTGCTGGCAGTGACGCTGTTTCTGCTCGATGCCTGGCATCTGATCAACCTGTATCAATGGGCGGGCAGCGAAAATGGCCAGCGGACGCTCGGCGGGCTGGTGCATATTCTGCTGATCCTGTTGATCGCCGTGTTCAGCTGGACGCTGATGGCCAGCATCATCGAGCACCGCCTGGCGCTGGAGCTGAGCAACGGCGTGCGGCCGAGCGCGCGCGAACGCACGCTGCTGACGCTGTTTCGCAACGTGTTGGCTATCGTTATCAGTACCATCACCGTGATGATCGTGCTGTCGCAGGTCGGACTGAACATCGCGCCGCTGCTGGCGGGCGCCGGCGCGCTGGGGCTGGCCATCAGCTTCGGCGCCCAGACGCTGGTGAAAGACGTGATCACCGGCGTGTTCATCCAGTTTGAAAACGGCATGAACACCGGCGAATACGTGACCGTCAGCGGCATCACCGGCACCGTGGAGCGCATGACCATCCGCTCGATCGGCCTGCGCGACGACTACGGCGTCTATCACATCGTGCCGTACTCTTCGATCACCACGCTGGCCAACTACGCGCGTGAGTTCGGGGTATACCGCGCCAATTATACCGTCAGCCGCGACGAGGACATCGATCGGGTCAATGCGGTGCTGCATCAGGCCATCGAGGCGCTGAAGCAGGATGAGCAGGTGAAGCATTTCCTGATTGGCGAGCCGGTCTTCAACGGCGTGGTAGCGCTGGGCGATCGCTCGTTCACCACCCGCGTGACGGTGCGCACGCAGGCGCTGAAACAGTGGGTGGTGCAATACGCCCTCGACCGGCTGGTGAAAATCCATTTCGATCGGGCCGGCATCGGCATGCCGCAGCAGGCGATGCAGATTTCCCGCGCGCCGCAGCCGCATGACGAGCAGGCGCCGCCCGCGGCGATCTGAGGTTAGCGCCCGCGCCCGCAGGGCTGAGCGGCCAGGAAGGCCGCCACGTCCTGCCGGTAGGCGTCGTATTGCACCGAGCGCGGGGCAAACAGGCCCACCACGTTGATCAGCCACGGATGGCGCGCGAACAGCGGCTTGACCATCACATGATCGGCCTCGTCGATGCGCGTCACCGTCAGCAGCGAGGCCGGGATCGTTTGCCGATACACGCGCTCGGTTTCGTCCGCGTCCACGTTGACGTCGCGCCCGCCCAGGATCAGGTGCACCGGCGTGGCGAAATGCCGCAATCCCGCCGTCGCGTCGCTGGCCATGTTGGCGCGAATAAAGCGCCAGCGGCCGGCGCTCAATGCAGCGGCGGCGCCAGACTCACGGCGGTACTGTTCGTAGCCGTCCGGCTGTTCGAGCAGCGTTTGGATGTGGCGCCAGTGCGCCTCGCGCGCGGCGATCGACGCTTCATCGTCCCCTGCCGCCGCCATCGCCGCCCGGGTGTTGTAGCGCCCCTGCCGCAGCCAGTTGATCGCCGGCGCCACCGCGAGCGTAAACGCGATGTCGGGGCGCAAACGCGCCACCTCCGGCATCACCCACCCCGCCTGACTGGTGCCCCACAGCCCCACGCAGCGCGCATCGAAGCGCCCGTCCCGCCGGGCCCAGTCGATGATATCGACGGTTTCCCGCGCGCGATCCGCCATGGTCTGATGCAGCCAGTTGCCGCCGGAGCCGCCCACGCCCGGCTTATCGAAGGATAAAACCGCATAGCCCTGCTGCGCCATCGTCTCCCAAATGCCGTAATAGCCTTCGTCGCGGCTGGCGTTGGCCGGCCCATCGCCGTGCACGAACACCACCACGCCGGGCTTCACCGGCGCATGCTCCGGCAGCACCAGCGTGCCGGTCAGCCGATTGCCACCGGCGGTCACCACGACCGGTTCGGTGACAAAGCGAAAGTCGTTGACGTAAATCACCCAGCCGAGCACCGGCAGGAGCAGCGCCACGAGACACAGCCCTATTCTGCGCACGTCGCCTCCCCGTTGCGTTTCTCCATCAATATCCAATCGGCCTGGCCGAACAGCAGCCCCAGCAAGGCGTAATGTTCTTCGCGCCGCACCTGAAAACCGCAGCGCCGGTACAGACGCTGCGCATCCACGTTGCGCCGGCTGACGTGCAGGCTCAGACGTCGGCCTGCGCCTTGTTCGGCAGCGTAGCCGTTCATCCACTGCAGCAGCCGCCTGCCCACCCCTTTGCCGCGCTGATTCTCCGCCACCGCCAGGTAAGAGAGATACAGCTCATCGGCCGCCGGGGCATGCTGCAACACAGCCATTTGCAGATACATGCGCCAAACGTTCAGCCAGCCATAGCGGCGACACAGCCGCCAAATCGGCAAGGCGTGCGGACGCAGCCCGGCGCGGTTCTCGCCATCGATGGCATTCAGGGCAAAGGCCGCCACCACCTGTTCATCCTGTTTCACCACGAAGCTGCGCTCCCGGCTGCCGCTTTGCCGCCAACGCCACAGCCGATAGAACAGACGCCACTGAAGGTGGGCGCTCAGACGGCGCGCGCGCTGGAATTTGTCGCAGAACGCGGCGTAGATCAACGCCGCCGTTTGCAGGCGGTCAGCGTTGCGATAAGGCTCAATGTGCAACATATCAACCTCGACTAGGGTTGGCGGTAGAGCAGTTGCTCCAACAGCCGCACCGGCGTGATCGCCTCCGGCGAAGGCGACGCGAAGATCGCCTGCCGCCAGGCCTGGCTTTCGATCACGTCCAGCACCAGCTGCGCGAGCGGCAAGGGCGCTATCGCCGGCGCGATCTCGCCGATTTGCTGAGCCTCGGCGATCGTCGTCGCCAGCGCCTCAATCAACTGCCGCTGGTTAGCGCTGAACGGCTCGGCCAATGCCGGGTTACGCGCCACTTCAGCCACAATCTCCGCCGACAGTTGCACATTGTCCGGTTCGGCGACAAAAGCGTGATAGGCGGTGAAAAAGGCCGACAGCGCCTGTTTCGGCCGCTTTTTCTCGGCCCGCAATGCGACGGCGAACTCGGCGAATACGCCGTTTTCCAGCAGCGCGATCTCGCCGATCAGCGCCTCCTTGCCGGAAAAATGGTTATAGAGGTTGCCCACGCTGACGCCCGCCGCCTGGGCGATATCCCGCATGCTGGTCTGGTGAAATCCCTTATGGGTAAAGCTGTGCAGCGCAGCGTCGACAATCTTTTCTCGGTTTCCCATCGGCAGCTCCCGAAGCAATGAGGGCGCTGGGCGCCGTAAATTGATACAAACAAATGAACGAACGTTCGTTCATTTTCAAGTCTAGCATAGACCGGTAAAATTGAACTACGGCTCAACGGGGCAGAGATCGGTGGGAAGAGACAAACGCCGCCCCACTTTCAGGGGCGGCGCCCGGCAAACTCAGTGCAGCGCGTCGCCCTGCTTCACCGACGTAAACGCCTGCATCAGTTTCACGACGTCATGCATGCCGATGTTGACCTGGTTGATCACTTCTCCGGCGTCATGGGTCAATGCCACACCGCCGCCAGCCTGTTCCACGCAGGTCGCCATGCCGGCGATCGCCGCCGCCACGCCTTGCTGGATAGACTTGGTCATGCGTTCGATCTCGGTCGCCGCCTTGCGCGACTGTTCCGCCAGCGTGCGCACCTCATTGGCCACCACCGCAAAACCGCGCCCGTGCTCACCGGCGTGGGCGGCTTCGATGGAGGCGTTAATCGCCAGCAGATTGGTTTGCGAGGCGATTTTACGAATGGCTTCGACGATGGTGCCGATCTGCTGAGAGCACTTGCCAAGCTCGGTGACCACGTCCGACGTTTCGCGCGCCGCCGCTTCGACCTGCTGCATGCCCTTCACCGCCTGCTGCACGATGACCGCGCCCTGCGCCGCCTGCCGGTCGGTATCGAGCGACAGATGATGCGCGTTGCGCACCATCTCTTCTTCGTGCTGCTGCTGTTGCATCAGCCGGGTGATGTCCTGGGCGATCTTCACCACTTTCACCACCTGGCCGTCGTTGTCGAGGATCGGGTTATAGCTGGCCTCCAGCCATACCCGTTCGCCGCGCCGGTTGACGCGCTCAAAACGCCCGGTGATGAACTCGCCGCGCGCCAGGCGCTGCCAGTGCCGCCGATAGTCGTCGGAAGCGGCGAACGCCGGTGGGCACAGCACCGCATGCGACTGCCCGCACGCCTCATCCAGCCGATAGCCCATCAGCGCCAGCATATTGTCATTGGCGCTGACAATGTCGCCCTGCGGCGTGAAAGAAATCATCGCCATCGAGCGATTCAGCGCCGCCAGCAGGCTGCGGTGTTCCTGCGCCTGGGTCACTCGCTCGGTCACTTCGCTGGCGATCTTGACGATTTCCACCACCTTACCCTGTTTATTCAGCACCGGCGCATAGGTGCCCTGCAGCCACACCGCCTCGCCGTTTTTCGCGATGCGCTTTATCGTGTCCGTGATGGGTTGCCCTTTATTCAGCGTCTCCCAATGCTTGCGATATAACGGGCTGGCGACATAGTTGGGATCGCAGAAAATACGGTGATGCCGGCCTATCACATCATCGCGTTGAAATCCGAGCGTGCTGAGAAAGAGATCGTTGGCGCGCAATACCGTACCGTCGGGCGAGAATACAATCATGGGAACGGCGTGTTCTATCGCGCTCAGTTCGGCGCCTTTGTGGGTAGTTAACTGACTGAATCGTAAAAGCATAGGGTGTAGTCCTTGTGGCAGATGATGGCGCTTTTCTTATTTTGTCTGGCCACATGCCGCGCCCACACGCAGACGTGCCATCGCGGAAGGAGCGGGCAGCGCCGATCCTTCTGGTTATTGCTCTTAACCGGATTAAATTTATTTATTCAGTAAAGTAATTATTCGAATTTAAATAAACCAGCAACCTAAGATTTTTATTATGAATAACTTTATTGAGAATAACGTAAGTGATGAAAATTGAAAGGTAAAATGCGGATTTTTGTCGGCGCCGGCAGGATAACCGGCGCCGGGAAGATTAACGCCAGCGTTCGGCTGCCCAGGCGGCCTGTTGCTCGGCGTCATGGAAAGTCCAGGCGACGAAGCGGCTGATCTTCTGCCCTTGCGCCATCTCGATGGTGCGCACCTCGGCCGCCCCCGCCACTTTCAGCGCATGGTAGATGGCCGGCAACGTGGTGTTTTTCGAGATAAGCGAGGTGAACCACAGGCAGTTGTTGGCCTTGCTGACGCTCTCTTCCACCATCTTGCGCACAAAGGCTTCTTCGCCGCCTTCGCACCACAGCTCGTTGTTCTTGCCGCCGAAGTTTTGCACCGGCTTGTCGGCCACTTCCCCTTTGCCCAATTTATGCAGCTTGCGGCGGGTGCTGGCACGCGCTTCCTGCTCGGACGCGTGGAACGGCGGGTTGCACAGGGTGGCGTCGAATTTCTCGGCCGCGCCGATGATGCCGCTAAAAATCAGCTCAGGCTGTTTTTGCAGCCGCAGACGCACGCTGTTGCGCAGCGTCGGGTTCATTTCGACGATCATTTTGGCTGCGTTCAGCGACACCGGATCGATTTCGGAGCCGGTGAAACGCCAGCCGTATTCGCGCAGGCCGACGATCGGGTAAATGCAGTTGGCGCCGACGCCGACGTCGAGGATCGCCACGCCCTTGCCGCGCGGGATCTCGCCGCCGTTGCTGGTCGCCAGCAGATCCGCCAGGTGGTGCAGATAGTCGGCGCGGCCGGGGATCGGCGGGCACAGGTAATCAGCCGGAATATCCCAGTGTTCGATGCCGTAAAAGTGTTGCAGCAACGCACGGTTGAGCATTTTCACCGCCGCCGGATCGGCGAAGTCCACCGAGACATCGCCCCAGGCGTTCGGTTTTACGAACGGCGCCAGCGCCGGGCAGCTGGCGATCAGCGCCGGGAAGTCGTAGCGCGAACGATGACGGTTGCGCGGATGCAGGCCGCTTTTCTGCTGCGGGAAGGTTTTCTTTTTTTCCACCGTGACGGGCTCTCTTGAAGGTATTTCCGGCGCGTAAGATAACACATCCGGCCCGGAATGGCGCAGCGGCGGGAAACCCGGCACAATGAAAGCTTCATCGATTGCCACAGGGGCCCCCATGAGCCGTGAATCTCGTTATTATTATGAACCCGCCGCCGGCCACGGCCTGCCGCACGATCCGCTGAACGCCATCGTCGGCCCGCGCCCCATCGGCTGGATCTCTTCCCGCAGCGCCGCCGGCTTGCGTAATCTGGCGCCCTACAGCTTTTTCAACTGCTTCAACTACCGCCCGCCAATCATCGGTTTCGCCAGCACCGGCTGGAAAGACAGCGTGGCGAATATCGTGGAAACCGGCGAGTTCGTCTGGAACCTGGCGACGCGACCGTTGGCGGAAGCGATGAACAACAGTTCCATCACCCTGCCGCGCGGTGAGGACGAATTCGCCTTCGCCGGCGTCACGCCGCTGCCCGGGCGCCGGGTCAAAGCCGAGCGCGTGGCCGAAAGCCCGGTGAACTTCGAATGCCGCCTGACCCAATGCATTCAGTTGCAAACCGCCGCCGGGGAACAGGTGGAGACCTGGCTGGTGTTGGGCGAAGTGGTGGCGGTGCATCTCGATCCGGCGCTGCTGGATGAACACGGCGTTTACCAGACCGCCGCCGCCGAACCGATCCTGCGCGCCGGCGGCCCGAGCGCCTACTACGGCATTTCCGAGCAGCACCGTTTCGATCTGACGCGCCCGACGCGCTGATCGCCTCCCCCCGTTTATCTCGGATGTAAACGGGGGGATTAACAATCAAAAAATCTGAACAAAACTATCAACACTCTCCGATTTCATCACGTCTTCTCCTGCGCAATAATCTTCCCATCGAAAGGCACTCCCTTTCTCCCTAATCCGCTTTGACAGGAATGACGAACATGAAAACCATCAAAACTTTTGCTGCTGCTATTGCTCTGGCTACCGTTTCTTTCACCACTTTCGCCGCTGAACACGTCAGCGCGCAGGATGCCGCCCAATTCGAAAAAGCCGGCGTGATCGTCGCCAGCGGCGCGACCGACCTGAGCAGCCTGAAATCCCAGTTGGCCGCCAAAGCCGATGCGGCGGGCGCCAAAGCTTTCACCATCACCTCCACCAGCGGCAATAACCTGATGCACGCCACCGCGGTTATCTACAAATAATCGCCGCCCCAGACGTCAAAAAGCCCGCCGGCTATCACCCCGGCGGGCTTTTTTTATGTTCAAGTGCATTAGCGCTGGATGGGTACGACAGCGAGTTTTTTGCCGTCCGCTTTGTCAGCAACCAATGTAAATTCAGTCCAATATTTGCGCGGTGCCTCATTTGACGCGTTGCCGACCGTCGCAATCTCAACCGAATAGCTATGCCCAATCTTGAACCCGTCGAAAGCCTCCGTCAGGCATTCGCCAGGCATGACCGCTATCGGTTGCTGGCCCGGCGCAACCGACGTGGACCATTCCGCCTTCCCTCCGGCCCCCGGTTGATAAATTCCGATGCCCACCAGCTCGCGTTTTCCGTCAATATCGTCCGGCACGCTAATGCATACGCGATTGTTTTTAACGCTGACGTTTGCCGGATAGAACCAGGGACGTTCCTGCACACAGCCGCTCAGCAATGCCAGCGCCAATAAAAAAGTCAGTTTTTTCATTTCATTGCCTTAGGATTACGCGGCTCTCGAAGGAACAACCGTAACACGGTTTCATAGCGAGTTTTAAATAGATACGACAGCTATTTTCCTATCGTCCGCTTCGTCAGCCCCCACGCGTAAACGAGCCGGAAAATTCTGTCGCCAACAGGCAGAAACCCTGTATTCAATGGGGTTTGCACACACATTTTTTTACCTGCCCATAGCTGGACTAACGGGAGAGGATGATTATCATGTTACGCAGACTACAGATGCAGAGAGCGTTGTATGCAACATATCATTGAAGGTTTCCTCAGTTTCCAGAAAGAGATTTTCCCGCAGCGCAAGGAACTGTTCCGCAGCCTTGCCTCCAGCCAAAATCCCAAAGCGCTGTTTATCTCATGCTCTGACAGCCGTTTAGTGCCCGAGCTGGTCACACAGCAAGAACCTGGGCAGCTTTTCGTTATCCGTAACGCCGGCAACATCGTCCCTTCCTTCGGCCCGGAGCCGGGCGGCGTCTCTGCCACCATCGAGTATGCAGTGGTGGCGTTGGGGGTTACCGATATCGTGATTTGTGGCCACTCGAACTGTGGCGCCATGAAGGCTATCGCGTCCTGCCAGTGCCTCGACCCCATGCCTGCGGTAGCTCACTGGCTGCACTACGCGGATGCGGCCAAAGCGGTGGTCGAGAAGAAAACGTGGAATAGCGAAACAGACAAAGTTAACGCTATGGTCGAAGAGAACGTTATTGCTCAGCTAAATAATATCAAAACCCACCCTTCTGTGGCAGTGGGTCTGCGCAACAGCGGGCTGCGCCTGCACGGCTGGGTGTACGACATCGAAAGCGGCGAAATTCGCACGCTGGATAGAAACACCAAGAGCTTCGTGTCTTTGGCCGATAATCCCGACGTCTATTTCGAATAAAATAGCGCCCGGTTTAGCCATTAAATAAAATCCACGCCGCGGCGTGGATTTTATTATCCGCCTTAAGCCAAGCGCGCCTCTATCGCCGCAGCGAAGTCGCGGCACATCCGGTCGTCACCCTCAGCGTTGTCCGCCAATACCGTCTCGCCATCCACCACCCGGATGTGCGCCTGCAAATCGAAATCTGCCGGCGGCTGCGGGCGCTTGGCCGCGGCGGCCATCGTCTGCTGCGCCTCGTGCCACGCCTGCGCCACCGTCTGGTTGCAGGCCTGCGCCAGATAGTCCGGATTGAACCCTTCGCCGGTCAGGCTGCGCAGCGTGTCGTCATGGCTGACGCTGTTGCCCGGCAACCAGTAGTGTTGCGCCAGATCCGGGCCGATGGCCGGGTTGTCCGTCAGGTAACCGTCGCGCTGCAGGAAGAAGTGACGGGTTTGCTCCACCGCCATCATCGCCAGCAGATAACCCTGATAGGAACAGGCGGACTCCAGCGACAGCAGGTGCGGGATCGCCAACGTCGGGCGCGGGCTGCCGCTGATGCCGAGGATCTTTTGCTCGACCTCGCGCGCCAGCGCGGTGATGGCTTCCGGCGTGCGCTGCTCGTCATCCCACTGATACAACGCCCACTCGAAGTACGGCACCAGCAGGATATGGCGTTCGTTGAACGCGCGCATCGGCTGGCGCGCCGCGATGCCGGCCTCAATCAGCGCATCGGGCACCGCTTCGCCGGCGGCGTTTTTCGCATAGCGCTTCAACCAGTCGGCGTCGTCCAGCAGGCTGTCGCAAAACATCGATTGGGTTTCGGCATAGGCCATCGAGGTCGGCGGGAACTCCTGCGAGAAGCACGGCGCATTCTGGCGGATGTTGGCGAAGTGCGCCGCGTGGCCGCCCTCGTGGAACAGGGTGTTGAGCCCGTAAGCGCCGCTGCCCACCTGCCCCGGCTGCGCCAGGCTGGTGAAGTTGATGCGCGCCGGCACCCATTCCTCCTGGCGCACAAACGGCGGCACCGGGCCGTGCATGAAGCCGTTCTCAAACTTGCCTTTGCGCACCAGCAGATCGAGATTCATCTCGGCGCCGCCAAAACCGATGTGCAGGCGTTTGAAGCTGTCGACCCAGCGTTCCAGCGAACGAGAAAACGGGAAGTAAGGATCCAGTTGACGGGTAACGTCGCCGGCGCTGGCGAAGCGTACGTTCCACGGCTCCAGCGCCTGGTCGCCCTTGTCGGCCGCCAGCTGCCGCAGGCTACGCGCGTTGGCCTCGCGGGTTTCCCGCTCGAAGCGATCCAGAATGGCGAACAGCTGCTCCGGCGTCATGCGCTCGGTTTTGTTCACCTTGTAATCGAAGTAGTTGCGATAGCCCATCTGGCGCGCAAAGCGGTTGCGCAGGCCGATCAGCTCCGGCAGGCCGTTATGCAGCAGCCATTGCTCCAGATCGCGCAGCGCCTGCTGCGAGCTGCGGCGAGAGTCTTCGTTCGGGTTGGTCGCCTGGTTGGTCAACAGCTCGCCGAGCGAGGCCGCCACCCGCCGCCCGTCGGCGTTCAGGTGCGTGACCTGATAGCCCTTGCGGCGCGAGTAGAGATCGGACTCGGCGTGGATGATTTGATCCAACAGCGCCTGCGCCTGCGAGTCTTCAATGGCGTTGCAGTCGAAAAAGCGCAGCCAACCTTGCAGGCCATGGATCAGCGCATCGCGCTGCGCCTCCTGCGGCAACGCTTCCAGCCCGGCAAGCAGACTGCGGATCTCGGCCAGCCGGCGCGGTTCGGCGACGAAGCGCTTATAGGCGCTTTCCGCGGCGGAAAAGCGCGCCGAGACGTCTTCATCGCCGGTGCCCATGTAGTTTTGCCAGAACAGCTCTTCTTTGGTGCGGTGAACGTCGAGGTAATCCTGGTTCAATTGATTGAAGTATTCGAGAGCCTGTTGCATAACCGTCCTTCTCAGCCGATGAGGAAATATCCCAGTATAGTCGCGCTTAGGCCTGACGCAGGCGCTGCAGCCCCTGCTCCAGCGTCTCGCTCTCGCCGGCGGCCACCAGGCAACAGGCGACCTGCCGCTGGATGGCCTGCGGGATCGCCACCTCGCCCGCCAGACAGCGTTCAGTCCAGCGCGCGGTGGTTTCCGCGTCTTTCGCCGCCGGCAATGCCGGCGTTTCGTCCGGCAAGGTGCGCTCCAGCAGTACCCGCTGTTCGCCGCCGACGATGTGGTGAATTTGCGGGCAGCGCAGCGGGTTGGCGTAGGCTTCGCCTTCCGTGCCGTGCATCAGCAACCCGCGGGCGCCAATCTGGCGGAAAAACGACGCCACCCGGCCAACATACTCCGGATGAGAGACGCTGGCGAGGCGCAACGCATCCTGTTCGCCAAACGGCGTCGCCAGCTTGGCCAGCGTATGGGCGCTGTTGCGCACCCCCATGCGCCAACGCAATCCGAGCTGCCGCGCCAACGGCGCCGACAGCGTGGAAACCGGCATGAATACCGCCTCGCCGTTATCGAGACGCCGCTGGGCGTGAGCGGCCTGTTCCGACCACGGCAGCCCCAGAGCGCGGAAAATCTCGGCGCTGGTCACGCGGGTGCTGTCGTCCAGGACGCCGTGCACCACCACCGGCAGGCCCACTTTCGCCAGCAGCAGCGCCAGCAGCGGCGTCAGGTTGGCCTGCTTGCGCGCGCCGTTGTAGCTCGGCAGCACTACCGGCAGCGGGCGCCCTTGCGGCGCCTGCAGCGACAATACCTGCTGCTGCATCGCCTGGTAGAACCCCAGCATCTCCTCTTCGGCTTCGCCCTTGATGCGCAGCGCGATCAGAATGCCGCCCAGCTCAAGTTCGGGGACCTCCCCGGCCAGCATCGCCTGATACAGTTGAAAAGCGGTCTGTTGATCCAGGTCGCGCGCATGATTTTTGCCGCGGCCTATTTCTTTGATAATTTTGGTGTAATCCATCCGAAGGTTCCCCTGGCTGCCCTTCAGTTAGCATACCCTATCCGCGCCGCCGCTCAACCTCCTGCGCCAGCCGCCGTTGCGCGTCATCGCCATCGCGCAGCCCGGCGATGACCCCGCCGGCGTCGTCGGCGCTGCGGTTTTGGCTCATCTTCCATTTGCCTTCACGCCGGGTGACGGCGATCTCGATGCCGACGATGCCTTTAAGCTGCGCGGCGATGTAGTTGGCCGGCGCATCATCGAGCCGCCAGGGTTCCGGGCGTCGCCCTTCCTGCTGCGCGGTAAGAGCGATCAGTTGGCGGCGCAGCCAGGCCGGATCGTCCGTCACCGTCGGCACGCCATACAGTTGCACCACGCTGTAATTCCAGGTCGGCACCACCTTGCCGGTCTGGCGTTTGCTCGGGTACCAGCCTGGCGACACATAACCTTCCAGGCCTTGAAAGATCACCAGGCATTCCGCGGCGTGCCGCAACCGCCGCCAGTGCTCGTTGGCGCGCGACAGGTGCGCCCGCAGCCGCAGCTGCCCCTGCTCGACATCAGCCACAAACGGCAGCGGGTCGGCCGTCAATCCGTGCTCGCCGTGGCTGACCAACAGCCCCAGCGGGTGGGCGCGGATCAACGCCAGTTGGGCATCCAGATCGTCTTCGCGAAATGCGGCGGGTTGAAACATCAGTGCGGCTCCTTATCGCTCTCTCATGATGACAACAGTAAAGCACCCGCCGGCGGCCTACTTAAGATCCGCTTTCTGGCTATTTCGAGTGATCCGGTTTAACAACAGCAGGGCCACGCCCATCGCCAACAGATTAAATACCATGGCGCCGGCAAAGGCTTGGGCATAGCGCTCCGCCGCGCCGCCGCTCGCCAACAGCGGCACAAAACCGACGCCGCTGACCACGATGCCCAACGCGCCTCCCACCTGCTGCACGGTGGCGACCAGACCCGCCGCCATCCCCGCCTGCCGCTCCTGCGCCAAACCCAGCACCAGATTCAGCAGCGGCGTCATGCTCAGCGCCTGACCGAACCCCAGCACCACCAACCCCGGCAGCAACCGCAGCGGATGCGCCAGCGCCTCACCCCACAGCGCCTGCGCCATCAATAGCGCCAACCCGGCGGCGTAAATCGCCACGCCCACGCTCAGCACGCCGTTGCCCCACCGCTGCGCCAGCCGGGGCGCCAGCATCGACGCCAACATAAAGGCCGCGCTGGCCGGGGCGAACAGGCTGCCCGCCTGAAAAGGCGTCAGCCCCGCCCCCGCCTGCAGCAGCAGCGCGAAACACAAGAAAAACGAGGAAGCGGTGGCATAAATCGCCAGCACCACCGCCATACCCGGCGCGAAACCCGCCTGGCGGAACAGCGCCGGATCGAGCACCGCATCGTCACCGCGCTGCGCCAGACGCCGCTCCCAACGCAGGAAGCCCCACAGCGTCAGCATCGCCAACGCCAACATCGGCGCTATCCACCACGGCCAGCCGCGCGCCGGCCCCTCCAGCAGCGGCAGCAGCAACAGCGACAGGCCGGTCGCCGCCAGCCACAGGCCAACGCCGTCCAGCCGCTGCGCCTGCGCCACCCGCGATTCGGGAATGCACCGCACCGCCCACAGCGCCAGTGCGCCGATCGGCAAATTGATCAAAAAGATCATGCGCCAGCCGCTGCCGAACAGGTTGGCCTCGATGATAAATCCGCCGAGGATCTGGCCGAAGATCGCCGCCAATCCCAACGTCATGCCCAGCCAGGCGAAGGCGCGCCGTCGCTGTTGCGGCTCGTACAGCACCCGCATCAAGGCGTAAATTTGCGGGAACAACAGCGCCGCCGTCGCCCCCTGCAGAATACGCGCGGCGATCAGCAGGCCGAGCGATCCCGCCAGCCCGCACAGCAGAGAGCTCAACGTGAATCCCAGCATGCCGAGGCTGAACAAGCGCCGACGCCCGAAGCGATCGCCCAGGCGCCCACCGGCGATCAACAGCACCCCAAACGCCAGCTCATAACCGGCGACGATCAAACCTATCCCGGCGAAATCGGCAGCGAACTGCCGCTGGATCACCGGCGCCGCCACGTTGACCACGAACAGATCGAACACCGTGACAAAACCGCCCAACAGCAGCACCGGCAGGCCGGGCAGCCCTCGCCGCTCACGAGATAATGAATGTTCCATACCACCTCCAGAGATTATGATGGCCGCAGTATGGAACAAGGTTTAAACTGTTACTATATAGCCATTTATACTATTACTGACAGCAACAGGACGGCCGACATGCCCCCACGCACCCTCGAACGCACCCGCCACGAACTGGGGGATTTTCTGCGGCAAAAGCGAGAACAACTGTCGCCAGAGGCGGTCGGCTTGCCGAGCGGCAGCCGCCGCCGCACGCCGGGATTGCGGCGCGAGGAGGTGGCGGCGCTGGCCGGCGTCGGCCTCACATGGTACACCTGGCTGGAGCAAGGCAGGGAAATCAATGCGTCGGTGACGTTTTTGGAAAATCTGGCGCGGGTGCTGCAGCTCGACGCCGCCGGCCGCTACCACCTGTTCTTATTGGCGCATCAGCGCCCGCCGGTGCCGGTTGGGCATCAGTGGTGCCAGGTTTCGCCGTTGGTGCGGCGTCTGCTGGACGATTTGGCGCTGCGGCCGGCCTACGTCATGAACCTGAGTTGGGACATCATCGCCTGGAATCCGGCGGCGCAGCGGCTGTTCGCCATCGGCGATCGCCCGGCGCAAGAGCGCAACATGTTGTGGATGCTGTTTGCCGATCCGCAGCTCAATGAGCGCCTGCTGGAGTGGCAGGCGCAGGCGCCGCAAATCCTGGCCAGCTTCCGCCGCGACTATGCCCGCGCGCCGGAGGATGAGGTGATGCGCCAACGGGTGCAGGCGCTGGAGCGGGTGTCGCCGCCGTTCCGCCGGCTCTGGCGGCAGCATGACATTCACGGACGCTGTCAGGGGCGGCGCAGCTTCGTCGTCCCGGAGATCGGCCCGGTCACCTTTGACCATGCCTCTTTCATCGTCGACGAAGAGAACCATCTGCGGCTGGTGATGTACAGCGCGCTGCCGGACGAACCGGCCAGCGCGGCGTTTGAAGCGCTGCTGCGCGAGGATTAACGACGGCTGTCGAAAATGAGTTTGCAGGCCAGCCCGGCGAACACGCCGCTCAGCAGGTAGTTCGGCCAGCGGGCGCTGAAGCGGCGGCCGGCGAAACGGCTTTTCATGCCGCTGACCGCCAGGATCACCCCGCCGTTAATCAGCAAGCCGACCAGATTCAGCACCGTCGCCAGCGCCAGCATCTGCACCACCACCGAGCCGGCGCGCGGATCGATAAACTGCGGGAACAGCGCCAGCACGAACAGCGCCATCTTCGGGTTGAGGATGTTGGTCAGCAGCCCCTGTCGGAAAATGCGCGCCGTCGGCACCGCCTGCAACCCGGCGGAAGCCTGCAGACTGCTGCCGGATCGCAACGTTTTCCACGCCAGATAGAGCAGATAAGCTGCGCCCAACATTCTCACCGCGTCGTAAGCCAGCGGCACCGCGACGAACAGTTGCGACAACCCCAGCGCCGCCGCCAGCGCATGGCAGTAAGTGCCGAGTTGAATGCCCGCCAGCGAAGCGAAACCGGCCCGCGGCCCCTGGCTGACGCTGCGCGAAGCGATCAGCAGCATATCCGGGCCGGGGGTCAGCGCCAGCGCCACGCAGGCACCGGAAAACAACAACAGCGTTGCAGCATCAATCATGAATCACCTGATAAGAAGACGGACGGGGATGGAGCGTCCATCATAGCGACGCCGACGTGGCTTGTCAGCGCCGCTCACCTCAGATCACCCACAAATCGAGATACTCGTTGACCGGCATCTGCGCCAGCCGCTGCCGGTCCAGCGACACCTCAAGAATGCGCTGCTGCTGCAGGGCCGGGAACTGGCGCGCCAGGTTGGTTTTAAACTTCTCGATCAGCAGCGGGATGCCCTCTTCGCGCCGCCGCGCATGGCCGATAGGATACTCCACCGCCACCTCATCCAGACGGCTGCCGTCGGCGAACTCCACCGTCAGTGCATTGGCGATCGAGCGTTTTTCCGGATCGTGATAATCGCGCGTGAAGGCGGGATCTTCATGGCAATGTATCTTGCTACGCAATGCGTCGATGCGCGGATCTTCGGCCACCCGGTCCTCGTAATCCGCCGCCGTCAGCCGGCCGAACAGCAGCGGGATCGCCACCATATACTGAATGCAGTGATCGCGATCCGCCGGGTTATCCAGCGGCCCCTGCTTGTCGATAATGCGCAGGCAGGCCTCGTGGGTGCGGATGCTCACCCTGGCGATGTCGGCGGCGGTTTTGCCGGCGGCCTGCATCTGGCGGTGCAGCGCCATGGCCGCCTCCACGGCGGTCTGGGCATGGAACTCCGCCGGGAACGAAATTTTGAACAGCACGTTCTCCATCACATACGCGCCGTATGGCCGCTGGAAGCGGAAAGGTTTGCCGTTGAACGAGACGTCGTAGAATCCCCAGGTCGGCGCCGTGAGCGCCGAGGGATAGCCCATCTCACCGGTGGCGGCCATCAGCGCCAGCCGCACCGCGCGGGCGGTCGCATCCCCCGCCGCCCAGGATTTGCGGGTGCCGGCGTTCGGCGCGTGGCGGTAGGTGCGCAGCGACTGCCCGTCCACCCACGCCAGCGACACCGCGTTCAGGATCGCCTCGCGGCTCAGGCCGAGCAGCTGCGCCACCACCGCGGTGGACGCCACCTTCACCAGCAGCACGTGATCCAACCCTACCCGGTTGAAGGCGTTTTCCAGCGCCAGGCAGCCCTGGATCTCATGCGCCTTGATCATGGCGATCAGCACCTGCCGCATGGTCAGCGGCGCTTTGCCCGCCGCCACCGCCTGGCGAGAGAGCCAATCGGCCACCGCCAGGATCCCGCCCAGGTTGTCCGACGGGTGGCCCCACTCCGCCGCCAGCCAGGTGTCGTTAAAGTCGAGCCAGCGGATCATGGCGCCGATATTGAACGCCGCCTGCACCGGATCCAGTTGGAAACGGGTGCCGGGCACCCGGCTGCCGTTCAGCACCTCGGCGCCCGGCACCACCGGCCCCATCAGTTTCTTGCAGGCCGGGTAGCTCAGCGCCTCCAGCCCGCAGCCGAGGGTATCGAGCAGGCAATAATGGGCGGTGCGGTACGCCGCCGGGGTATCGACGGCCTCTTTCATCACATAATCGACGATATCGACCATTTCGCGATCGAACGGCGGACGGCGGGTATTGGCAGACTCAAGCATCATGATTCCCAAAGGCTCCAGAGTGAAAACGACACGATAACGACCGGCGCTCAGCGCTGATCCAGCGGTACGAAGGCTCGCGCTTCCGGCCCGGTATAGTTGGCGGACGGGCGAATGATTTTGTTGTCCTGCCGTTGCTCGATGATGTGCGCCGACCAGCCGCTGACGCGCGCCATGACGAACAGCGGCGTGAACATTTCGGTGGGCACCCCCAGCTGGTGGTAAGACACCGCCGAGAACCAGTCGAGGTTGGGGAACATGTTTTTGGTGTCGCGCATTACGCTTTCCAGCCGGTCGGCGATGTCATACAGCTTCATCGCGCCCGCTTCCTGCGACAGGCGCAGCGCGATCTCTTTGATCACCTGATGGCGCGGATCGGAGACGGTATACACCGGGTGCCCGAAGCCGATCACCACCTCTTTGTTGTCGATGCGGCGGCGAATGTCGGCTTCCGCTTCGTCCGGCGTTTCATAGCGTTGCTGGATCTCCAGCGACACCTCGTTGGCGCCGCCGTGCTTCGGCCCGCGCAGCGCGCCAATGGCGCCGACGATCGCCGAATAGACATCGGATCCGGTGCCGGCGATCACCCGGCCGGCGAAGGTCGAGGCGTTGAATTCATGCTCGGCGTACAGGATCAATGACGCGTGCATCGCCTGCTCCCAGCTGGCGGAAGGCGCTGCGCCGTGCAGCAGGTGCAGGAAGTGGCCGCCGATGGAATCGTCGTCGGTCTCCGGCTGAATGCGCTCGCCGTTGTGGCTGTAGTGATACCAGTAGAGCAGCATCGATCCCAACGACGCCAGCAGCCGGTCGGCGATGTCGCGCGCGCCGGCCGCGCCGTGCTGCTCTTTTTCCGGCAGCGTGCAGCCGAGGGCCGAAACGCCGGTGCGCATCACGTCCATCGGGTGAGACGCCGCCGGCAGCGCCTCCAGCACCGTGCGCACGCTGGCGGGCAGGCCGCGCAGCGCTTTGAGCCGCTGCTTGTAGGCATGAAGTTCGTCGCGGTTGGGCAACTTGCCGTGGATCAGCAGATGGGCGACCTCTTCAAACTCGCAGTGGCGCGCGAGGTCGAGAATGTCGTAACCGCGGTAGTGCAGATCGTTGCCGCTGCGCCCTACGGAACACAGCGCGGTATTCCCGGCGGGCACGCCGGATAACGCCACGGATTTTTTCGGCTTAACGCCAGTCGGGCTTTGCGGGGGGATCGCTTGGCTCATACTGTCCTCATTTGGCTTCTGCGTGAATGGCGCCTATTCGTCGCGTTGGCGAGCGAACAGAGCGTCGAGTTTCTCTTCGAACAAATAGTAGTTGATGCTTTCATACAGCTCGTTGCGGGTCTGCATGGTGTCGATGACGTTTTTCTGCGTGCCCTCTTCGCGCAGGGCGCGGTACACCCGCTCCGCCGCCCGATTCATCGCTCGGAAGGCCGACAGCGGATACAGCGCCATATCCACCCGGGCGCTGCGCAGCTCCTCGGTAGTGAACAGCGGCGTCGCGCCGAATTCGGTGATGTTGGCGAGTATCGGCACCTGCGTCGCTTCGGCGAAGCGGCGGTACATGCCCAGCTCGGTAATCGCTTCCGGGAACAGCATGTCGGCCCCGGCCGCCACGTAAGCCTGAGCGCGCTCGATGGCCGCCTCCAGCCCCTCCACCGCCAGCGCATCGGTGCGCGCCATGATCACGAAGTCCGGATCGCTGCGCGCATCTACCGCCGCCTTGATGCGATCCACCATCTCTTCGGTGGAGACGATGGCCTTATTGGGCCGATGGCCGCAGCGCTTGGCGCCGACCTGATCTTCGATATGCAGCGCCGCCGCCCCGGCCTTGCTCACCGAGCGCACCGTGCGGGCGACGTTGAACGCCGATGCGCCGAAACCGCTGTCGACATCCACCAGCAGCGGCAGTGGGCAGACATCGGTGATGCGGCGAATATCGGTCAACACATCGTCCAGCGTCGAAATACCCAGGTCCGGCAGCCCCAGCGAACCGGCCGCCACGCCGCCGCCGGAAAGATAGATGGCCTGGAACCCCGCACGCTGGGCCAGCAGGGCATGGTTGGCGTTGATCGCGCCGGCGATTTGCAGGGGTTTTTCTTTACTCAGGGCCTGACGAAAGGCGAGCCCGGGTGAGCGCAGCGTCATGTCGTTCTCTCCGATTAGCTAGATGAAACAGACAGAGCAAGGGGCGGGCCAGGTTGCACTTTGGTGAGGAAAAAATTAAAAGCGATAAAAATAAATACGTTACAAAAACTGCTGCGCCAATCGCCAGGCTAAGGGATAAAAAAACGTTTCAGTTAACGTTTCAATCGCGGTTTCACTCGGCATATTTGAAACATGACTGAAACAAGGCTACACCTAATGCAGCCACTTTCATGCGGTAACCCACCATGAGCGATCACATCACGCCGTCCCGCACGCCGGACAAACCGGTGATCTGGACCGTCTCCATCACCCGCCTGTTCGATCTGTTCCGGGATATCAGCCTCGAGTTCGACCACCTGGCGACCATCACCCCGATCCGTCTCGGCTTCGAGGAGGCGGTGCAGCATATCCGCGCTCGCCTGGCTACCGAGCCTTGCGACGCCATCATCGCCGCCGGCTCCAACGGCGCTTACCTGAAAAGCCGCTTGTCGGTGCCGGTCATTTTGGTCAAGCCCGGCGGCTTCGACCTGCTGCAGGCGCTGAGCCAGGCGCGCAGAACCGCCGATCGGATCGGCGTCATCACCTATAAAACGCCCCTGCCCGCGCTGATGGAGTTCCAGCAAACCTTCGATCTGCCGCTGGAGCAGCGCAGTTACGTCACCGAAGAGGACGCGCGCGGCCAGATCGCCGAGCTGAAAGCTGCCGGCATTCAGGCGGTGGTCGGCGCCGGCCTCATCAGCGATCTGGCGGAAGAGGCCGGGCTCACCGCCATTTTTCTCTATTCCGCCGCCACCCTGCGCGCCGCCTTCAGCGATGCGCTGGACGTAACGCGCCTGATGCTGGGCGGCGCCAAGCGCGGCGGCGATTACGCCGCTCGCGATACCCTGCAGCCGCGCTATGGGCTGAGCGATTTACAGGGCGATTCCCCGCAGATGGAACAGACCCGGCGCACCATCATGCTGTACGCCCGCTCGCCGGCGGCGGTGTTGATCGAAGGCGAAACCGGCACCGGCAAAGAGCTGGCGGCGCAGGCGATCCACCGCGAATACTTTTCCCGGCGCGGCGCGCCCTCCAGGGGCACGACACCGCCGTTCGTCGCCATCAACTGCGGCGCCATCGCCGAATCGCTGCTGGAGGCGGAGCTGTTCGGCTATGAGGAAGGCGCCTTCACCGGTTCACGGCGCGGCGGCCGACGCGGGCTGCTGGAAACCGCCAACGGCGGCACCCTGTTTCTGGATGAGATCGGCGAAATGCCGCTGCACCTGCAAACCCGGCTGCTGCGGGCGCTGGAAGAAAAAACCATCACTCGGGTCGGCGGGCAACAGCCGGTAAAGGTCGACTTTCGCGTCATCAGCGCCACCCACACCCGCCTGGAGCAGGCGATTCAACAGGGCGATTTTCGCGCCGATCTGTTTTACCGCCTGAGCGCCCTGCGGCTGCAGCTGCTGCCACTGCGGGCGCGCGGCGACGATATCGCGATGCTGGCGGAACACTTTCTGAAACAGTCGCTGGCGGCGCTCGACGTGCCGCTGACGGAGCCGCTGCGCGCCGCCCTGGCCGGGTGTTACGCCGCGCTGGGTCATTACGCCTGGCCCGGCAACCTGCGCGAGCTGCGCAACATGATGGAGCGGGTGGCGCTGATGCTGAGCACCGGCGTCGCGCCGAGCGGCGAGACCCTGCAGTGGCTGCTGCCGGAGCTGGCGGCGGTCTCGCCGCCCGAGACGCCGGCGGCGCCCGTCTCCGCCCACGAAGCCCTGGCGCGGTGCGGAGGCGACCACGCCGCCGCCGCCCGGTTGCTCGGGATCAGCCGCACCACTTTATGGCGCCGGCTGAAAAAACCGCACTGAGCATCAGCCGGCGCGCCGGCCATCCGAGGCCGGCAGCAGTCGCGCTCGCCGATCGCCCAGCAGGTTCATACCCGCCGCCGCCAGCAGGATGATCGCCGTCCCCAGCAGTTGCCATGCCGACAGCCGGTGGCCAAACGCCAGGCGATCCACCAGCATGGCGGCGATCGGGTAGATGAACGACAGCGAGCCGATCAGGTGGGTCGGCAGCTTCTGCAACGCGCCGTACATCAGCACGTACATCAGGCCGGTATGCAACACGCCGAGCGTCGCCAGCATCCCCCACTGGCCAACGCTGGCCGACGCATGAAAATCCACCAGCGGCAGCAGCATCACCGCCCCTACCGTCACCTGAATCAGCGCAATAAGATGCGGCGGCGTGCCCTTCAGCCGCTTGGCCGCCAGCGCCATCAGGGCGTAGAAAAACGCCGCGCCGAGCGCCAGCGCGATGCCCGCCAGATAATGGCTCTGCTCCCCCGCCTGCCGCGGCTGCGCCAGCACCACCAGCATCATGCCGCCGAACGCCAAGCCCAGCCACAGCAGCTTGCGGGCGGTCAGCCGTTCCCCCAGAAACAGCGCTCCCAGCCCCACCAGCATAAACGGCTGGGTGTTGTACACCGCGGTGGCGATGGAAATAGAGGCATAGGAATAGGCGGCGAACAGCAGCAGCCAGTTGATCACCAGCGCGACGCCGCCGGCGATCGCCAGCAGCAGCGTGGCGCGCGTCAGCGCATCGCGGCGCAGCTGGCCCAGCGCGCCGCACACCGCCAGCAGCACCAGCGCCCCCACCGCGCAGCGCCAAAACACCACGTTGACCACCGGCTGGCCGGACATCAGCACAAACCAGCCGATGGAGCCGGAAATCAGCATCGCCGCCGCCATCTCCAGCGAGCCGCGTTTTATCTCTGCATTCATTCTGCGTTCCTCAAAGCTTGCCCAGAGACATAGCTTGCGGCTTCGCAGGGCGGCTTTCCATAGCATAAAAAAGGCAGATGTGCTTAACTGCCTTTTTCTCGCAGCTACAATCAAGGAAACACCTAACGGAGGCGTTATGGATGATATCGATCGCCAAATCCTGACCATTCTGGCGGAAGATGCGCGCGCATCGTTGAAGACGCTGAGCGCGCAGGTGGGCCTGTCGTCGCCGAGCACGTCGGAAAGATTGCGGCGGCTGGAGGAAAGCGGCGTGATCCAGGGCTATACCCTGAACGTCAATCTACAGGCGGTGGGTTACGCCTTTCAGTCGCTGGTGCGCATCAAGCCGCTGCCGGGCATGCTGAAGAAGGTCGAACAGCTGATTCAGGCGATCCCCGAAGTGGTCGAATGCGATAAGGTGACCGGCGAAGACTGCTTTATCGTGCGGCTGGTGGCGCACTCGATGGAACAGCTCGACCACACCCTCGATCGGCTGGCCGAACACGCGCAGAGCAACACCTCGATCGTGAAAACCACGCCGGTCAAGCGCCGCCTGCCGCCGCTGCTCTGATCAACGCCGCCGTTTGCGGGCGAACGGGTTGCCGCGCTTCTTCTCCTTTTTAGCCGCGTCGGCGGCGGATTTCAGCGCCGCCAGATGCGCCTTGTCGGCCTCCGGCACCGCGCGCTGCTCAATCGGGAACACCGGCAACGACGCCAACAGCCGCGAACCGTAGTTTTTGGTCAACAGCCGGCGATCGTAGATCACGATCTCGCCGTAACATTGGTTGCTGCGGATCAGGCGGCCGACCTGCTGGATCAGGTTGAACGAGGCGCTCGGCAGGCTCTGCACTTCGAACGGATAACGCTTCAGCGATTTCAGCCACTCGCCTTCGGTGATGATCACCGGGCTGTCGATCGGCGGGAACGCGATTTTGTGAATATGCACCTGGGTCAGCAGTTCGCCTTTCAGATCCAGCCCTTCGGCGAACGATTGCAGCCCCACCAGCACGCTGGCGACGCCCTTCTCCACCCGCTTGCGGTGTTCTTCCACCAGCCGGTAGCGCGGCTGGTCGCCCTGCACCAGCAGCATCAGCCGCAGATCGGTCACGTAGCTGAGGAAAGTCTGCATCGCCCGGTGGCTGCTGAACAGGATCAGCATGCCTTTGTGCTTGCCGCTCGCCTGCTCGGCGCGGAAAAACCGCGCCATTTCCTCAAGGTGCTCCGCCTCATTGGCGAGCGCCGGTTCATAGCGCATCTGCGGAATGACAATCTTGCCCTGTTCGACGTGATTGAACGGCGATGAGAGCGTTTCGAAGCGATCGCCGGCCTTCTCGCTCAACCCGCTCATCTCTTGCAAACGCGCGAAGCTGTTCAGTGAACGCAGCGTGGCCGAGGTGACCACTACGTGCGGCACCTTGCGCCACAGCAGCTTTTCCAGCTGATCGCTGACGCGAATGCCGACGCAGTGCAAATACAGATGGGTGACGTTATCGCGCAGTTCGCGCGTGACCCATTTGGAGATCGGCGCGTTGGACGACTTGTCGAGCGCCGCCAGCCGCCACAGCTTGCTCATCGCCTCCAGATAGCCCAGCGTGCGGCTCATCTGAATGATCGAGCGGTGCAGACGCATGATGTCGTGCTTGCCGGTCTGTTCGGTAAGATCGTTAAGCACGAACTCCGCCAGCCCGCGCAGCGCATCGGTCAGTTTGAACAGCCGCGCGCAGCTCTCCACCATCTCCGCGGGCAGCTCGCCCATTTCAAAACGGTGCTCGGCCGCCACGCTGTCGCCGGGCAGATAGGCGCTGACCTGATGCTCGAAGATCTGCACCAGCTCGCGCAGCTCCTCGCAATGGTTTTTCAGCCGTTCGCTGTTGGCCAGCCCCGGCGGATTCTTCGGCCGGTACTGCGTCATGCACTGTTCGACCTGGCGCACGATCATGTCCAGCTGCAGGTTGGTCGACAGCGCGGTGATTTCCCCGTCGATCTCCAGCGCGTCGCGCGCCACCTCCGGCAAATGGTGGCCTTCGTCCAGCACCAGCAGCAGCTCTTTCGGGTTCGGCAGCACCGATTCCGTCTCCAGCGCCGCCATCACCAGCGCGTGGTTGGCCACCACCACGTCGGCGCTCTCGATCTCTTTGCGGGCGATATAGAACGGGCATTCGCGAATGTAGTGACAGTTGCGCCCCAGGCAGTTGGCCTTGTCGGTGCTCAGCTTGGCCCACAGCGGATCGTCGATGCTCTGCTGATAGTGATCGCGCAGCCCGTCCCACTCAAAGCGGGCCAGCGCCTTGGTCAGCTTCTGACACAGCGCCTGCTCTTCACCGCTGGACGGCGCCAGCTCGTCGTCGAGAAACAGCGTCAGATCGCCCTGTTGGCTAACGTCGGTGCTCATCGCCGCCAGATTGCGCGGGCAGACGTAACGCCCGCGGCCAAAGGCGCCGGTAAATTTCAGATCGGGAATAATCTTCTTCAGCAGCGGCAAATCCTTGCTGTAGATCTGATCCTGCAGCGCCACGTTGGCGGTGCTGACCACCAGCGGTTTGCTCTCCGCCCGCCCGACGGCGATGCCCGGTATCAGGTAAGACAGCGTTTTGCCGACGCCGGTCGGCGCCTCGATCGCCAGATGGCGCGGGTAGTCGCCGGCCAGCGTCTTCGCCACCTCGGCGATCATCTGACGCTGGGGCGCGCGGGAAATGAAATCCGGTATTTGCTGCTGCAGGGCTTTGTACCACTGGCCAATCTGATCTTTAACTGCGGAGGAGAGCGCCATTCAACTCTTATCTAAACGAAATGATGGCGCTATTGTCCCACAGACCGCCGGCGACGTCAGCCCGAGTTACGCCTGCGGATCGATCATCGAGGCGCGACCACCGCCGAATGACCACTCGTCCAACTGGGTGGTGGCGATCACCACCATCACATCCTCGGGGTTCAGCCGCAGGTTCTCCGCCAGCAGCGTCGCCAACCGCCGGTAAAAACGCCGCTTGGTGTCGCTGTCGCGCGGCCGCCCGGCGGTGATGTAAAACAGCACGAAATCCGCGCTGCGCGGCCCGCCGAGATAATCGCGATCGTAGATAAGCTCACCGGGGCGGTATTGATCGATCGCCTGAAACCTGTCCGCCGGCGGCACCTCGAAGGCCTCCACCAGCGCCTGATGCAGGCTGTCGGACAAGGTTTGCAGGTAGTCGGCAGATTTGCCCTGGTGCAGGGCGATGCGGCTAAACGGCATGGGGCGCCTCCGGTTCCAGCTCGCGCAAGCGCGCCACGGCCGACGCCGCCGCGGGCCAGCCGGCGTAAAACGCCAGGTGGGTGATGAGCTCCGCCAATTGCGGGCGATCGACGCCGTTGCGCTGCGCCAGCTGCAGATGAAACGGCAGTTGCTCCAGGCGGTTAAGCGCCACCAGCGCGGCGACGGTGATCAAGCTGCGCTCGCGCGGGCTCAGCTCTGGCCGCTGCCAGACATCGTCAAACAAGACGCTGTCGCTGAGCTGCGCCAGCTTGGGGGCGATATCGCCGAACGCCTGTTGTCCGGCCCGGGATTCTGATTGCATCACACTCTCCTGTCAGTTGCGGATAGCCTTACGCTACCCGCCGACGAGGCGAGTGAAAATCGGGATTTTCAGCAGTCTCGGTTCAGAAAAACGGGAGGGTTCCCCGCCGGCGGCGGGGAGATGTCACGATTCCAGCGGCGCAACGCCGTCGAAATGGGCGCTCAGCAGCGCATTCAGCTCCGGCCGCTGCTCCACCCGTTCGGCGATGGCGTAAAGCCGCGGGCAGTGTTGCCGGAACCACGCGCGCCCCGGCCGCCAGTTGCACATCACCGCCACGTACAGATCCAGCGCGCTGAAGCTCTTGCCGAGAAACCACGGTCCGGCGGCGGCGTTCAACTGCCGCAATAAACGCTCGCGATAGCTCATCACTGCGTTTTTCAGCTGTTCCGCCCCTTCCGTTTTCGGCTGCCAGCGCTGCGGATGGTCGGCGTAGGTGAAAGTGGGATAAATCTCCGCGTTGATGAACAACAGCCAGCGCAAAAAGCGCGGCAACAGCGGCGAGCCGCCGGGCGGCGCCAATTCGGCGTGCGGCGCGCGATCGTGCAGCAGCAGGATAATCGCCGCGCTCTCCGTCATCACTTCGTCATCAGGCAGCACCAGAGTGGGGACCTGGCCGAGCGGGTTCAACGCCAACAGGCGATCCCGCTCCGGGCCCTCCTGGGTGTAATCCACTTCCTCGTAGCCCCAGGGGAACGCGGTCAGCACCAACGCGGCGGCCACGATGGTCGAGCCACACCCCTGCGTACCGAACAATGTATAAGTATCGTGCATGATTCCTCCGGAAACCGATCAGGCTATCGGTAACTGTAGACCAGCCGCAGACCGTCGGTTGCAGAAAAAATTCACCCTTTGCGCGACTTTTTTAATCGTTCGACATGAAAATGAATTTTTTGTCATAAATAGATCACATTACTACGGTAAAAATTCTCCGCCGCCAACAACCGGACGGCACAGTAAAGCAGCAATGCAACTGATGATAGCGTCTTTTAATCGAATAAAGCAGGGTAACCCATGAAACGTAATCTTCTGGCCGTTATTATTCCGGCACTTTTACTTGCGCAAGCGGCACAGGCAGCAGAAATCTACAATAAAGACGGCAACAAGCTCGATTTTTACGGTCGTGTGAAAGCCCTGCATTATTTCTCCGATGATGCCGGCAACGATGGCGATAAAACCTACGTCCGTATCGGCTTTAAAGGCGCGACTCAGATTAACGATATGCTGACCGGTTACGGCCAGTGGGAATATCAGATCGCCGCTAACCATTCTGAATCCGACGGCACCAAAGACACTAAAACGCGTCTGGGCTTCGCCGGTCTGAAATATAAAGACCTCGGTTCTTTCGACTACGGTCGCAACTACGGCATTATTTACGACGTCGGCGCCTGGACGGATATGCTGCCTGAATTCGGCGACGACGCATACGTCAAAACCGACAACTTCATGAACGGCCGCACCAACGGCGTCGCCACCTACCGCAATAACAACTTCTTCGGTCTGGTCGACGGCCTGAAATTCGCCGTCCAGTATCAGGGCAAGAACGAAAACGACGGCCGCTCCGCCAGCAAGGCGAACGGCGACGGCTGGGGCCTTTCCTCCAGCTATGAAATCATCGACGGCCTGAGCGTGGGCGCCGCCTATGCCTCTTCCAACCGCACCGCCAGTCAGAAAGCGGGCACCTTCGGTAAAGGCGACAAGGCCGATATCTGGGCCGCCGGTCTGAAGTATGACAATAACGATGTCTACCTGGCCGCGACCTACTCGGAAAGCCGCAACATCGCGCCAATTTCCGGTACCGCCACCATCAATAACCGCTCCACTTCCGTCAGCGGCTTCGCCAATAAAGCCGAAGGCCTGGAACTGGTTGCGCAATATCAATTCGACTTCGGTCTGCGTCCATCGCTGGGCTACGTTCAGCAGAAGGGTAAAGATATTGAAGGCATCGGCGATACCGACCTGGTGAAATATATCGACGTCGGCGCGTACTACTATTTCAACAAGAACATGTCGACCTATGTGGATTATAAAATCAACCAGCTCGACAGCAATAATAAGCTGGGTCTGAAAGACGACAACGTGATTGCCGTCGCCCTGACCTATCAGTTCTGATGTGATGAATGAATAACCACCACTGCAAACTTTAGCGTCACTTGATACCCAGAGTTTTATTTCGCCGGGCGGCTGCGTCCGGCTTTTTTGTTTTTATTTTCCCCGCCGGCGAATGCCCCCGCTTGCCTTGCCAAACAAACGGGTCTACATGTATAGCTTTCCCCCGAGCGGAATCAGCCATGCATAACGACGGTCGGTTTAACTATCACAACGCCGTGCGCTACAGCAGCGACGAACTGGCGAACATCCTCAACCACTGTTTTGAAAACTACATCGTGCGTTTCGTCCTCGACGGGCCGACCTTCGCCGCCCGCTTCGGCGCCGAAGATCTCAGCCTGAACGACAGCCTGATCGTCACCCATCGCAATGAACCGGTGGCGGTGGCGCTGATCGCCCGCCGCGGCCGGCACAGCCGGATCGCGGCCTTTTCCGTACGCCCCGAGATGCGCGGTCAGGGGCTGGGTAAGGCGCTGATGCAGCGGGTAGTAGCGGATGCCCGTCAGCGCGGCGATCATCGGCTGTCGCTGGAAGTGATCGAAGGCAACGAAGCCGCGCTGGCGCTGTACCACCGCGCCGGGCTGCGCATCGTGCGCACCCTGACCGGCCATCAGGCGCCGGCGGCCGTGCCGCCAGGCAAGGCGGTGCTGCAGGCGGTCGATCCGCTGACCGTCAGCCATCGCCTGACGGCGGAAGGCGCCACCGACCTGCCCTGGCTGATCGCCCCCGAGTCGTTGTTCAAACTGCCGGGCAAACCGCGCGCTTATACCCTCGAACGCCAAGCCTACGCCGTGGTGATGCCCGGTACCGAGCACTGCTGGCTGCGCCTGATCTACGTGCCGCCGCAGCATCGCGGCCAGGGGCATGCCCGCGCCTTGCTGGCCGCTCTGCAAGCGCAGTTCGCCCCTTTGCCGCTGACCGCCAACGTTTTTGTGCCCGAGGTGGCCGCCCCCTTCTTTACGCATCTTGGCTGGCGGCAGGATCCCCTGCGTCAGTTCGAGATGGATATGCTGCTGGACAGTCCACAATAAAAAAGAGAGATAACAATGGCAGGAAAACAGGTACGCACACTCACCCTCGGCGCGGCGATGGGCGTCGCGCTGCTGGCCTTGACCGGTTGCGCACAGCCGCCGCACGCCGACGCGCAGGCCCAGCAGCGGTTGGCGGATCAATCGGTGCTGGCGCTCAACTGGTTCCAACAGTCCGGCGAATACCAGGCGCTGGCGCATCAGGCGTTCAACAGCGCGCAGCGCGCCTTCGATCAGGCCAGGGCCGCGCCAGGCCGTAAAAAGGCGGTGGTGGTCGATCTGGATGAAACCATGCTGGATAACAGCGCCTACTCCGGCTGGCAGGCGCAGCAGGGCCGACCGTACGACGGCGCGACTTGGGCCAAATGGACGCAGGCCGAACAGGCCGCCGCGGTGCCGGGCGCAGTGGCGTTCGCCCGCTATGTTAACGCCCATCAGGGGACCATGTTCTACGTGTCGAACCGTAAACAGAGCGACTACGCCGCCACGGTGGCCAACATGCAGAAGCTCGGTTTCACCGGCCTGTCGGCAAAAACCGTGCTGCTCAGCACCGACACCGCCAATAAACAGGCGCGCTTCGACGCCATCAAACAAGCCGGCTATGACATCGTGGTGTACGCGGGCGACAACCTGAACGACTTCGGCGCCGCGACTTACCACCAGGACAATGCGCAGCGCCGGGCGTTCGTCAGCAAGAACCAGGCCAAGTTCGGCACCGAATTCATCGTGCTGCCCAACCCGATGTACGGCGACTGGGAAAGCGGCCTGGCTCGCGACTACAACAAGCTGACGCCGCAGCAAAAGCTGCAGGTGCGCCAGCAGGCGATCAAAGCCTGGCGCGGGCGCTAACCCTCACAGCAGTTTGTACATATAGCAGGTGGCCTCCAACGCCCCGCCGTCGCTGGCGCGGGCGTATTGCGGGATGTCGCCCGCCGCCTCGAACCCCAATTGACGGTACAGCCCCTGCGCCGCGCTGCCGCTCAGGGTATCCAGCACCAACAGGCTGCGGTGATGACGCGCCGCCAGCGCCTGCACTTCCTGCATCAACAGCCGGGCGACGCCCTGCCGCCGCGCCTGCGGGTGCACCATCAGCTTGACCACTTCCGCCCGGTGACGGCCGTTGTCCGGCATCGCCAGTAACAGCTGCACGGTGCCGACCGGCCGGCCGTTCGCGAGCGCCACCAGCATCGCACGCTCTCCCCGCGCGATGGCCGGCAGCAACCCCTGCCAAAACGCCTGCGCCTGCGTCAGCGTGAAAGGCATGACAAAACCGATGCTGGCGCCGTGCGCCACGCTGGCGTGCAGCATTTCGGCCAATTCGGCAATGGCGCTTTGCGCCGCGCCGGCGTCCCACTGTTGCAATTCAATCATGGCTATGGCCTGCAAATAACGAGGGTGTAATGGGCCGGCTCATCGCCGGGGACATGGAAACGGGAGGCGCCGAACAGGCGGTAGCGCAGGCAGTCGCCGGATGATAACCGGAAAACACGCCCTTCCAGCGTCAACTCCAGCTGTCCGGACAGCAGCCAGAGATGGTGCTCCAGCGCCGGAATCGACGGCAGGTCGTAATCGATCTGCGCGCCGGCATCAAGCCGGGCTTCGATAAATTCAGCCTTATACAACGCAGCGGGGGGAGAAACAGAGCGACGGTGAAAACCGCTGGCGCGATCGACCCACACCGGTTGCTGCTGCGGCCGCAACAGCTCCGGCGGCTCGTCTTCGATCTCGCTCAGCAGGCGCGACATGGTCAACCCATAGGCGGCGCACAGCCGGTTCAGCAACGACGCCGTCGGGCTGGTCTCGGCGCGCTCCACCCGCGAGAGCGTCGCCCGGCTGAGGCCAGTGCGCTGCGCCAGCTCCTCCAGCGACCACGCCCGTTGCTGGCGCAAATCCGCCAGCCGCTGCGCCAACCTCAGGTCGGCATTGTCCAGACCGTTATCCATCGTTCACACTCCGCTTGAAAATCCCATATAAGAGAAATAATCTCAAATTAGAGATATAGCAAGCGAATTTTAACAATGTCGCGCAGGAATAACGCCAGGATCACCGCAAACATCGCCGAATGAGGAGAAGCGTTCTAGCACTCGCGCGAGGACGGGTTGGGTACAAAATTGCCCGTCTCGGCGGCCAGCGGCGCGATCGCGGCGCAGCGCCAGGCGCTGAATACCGCCAGCAGCGGCGCCAGCGCGAACGCCAGGAACAGCCAACGCGCCGCCGATGCCGCGCCCGCCGCGCCGCCCGGATCGTTCAGCCCCGCCAGGTTGGCGATCATCCCCGCCAGCGCCGCGCCGAATGCGGTGGCGAACAACTGCACCGTGGTGATCGAGGCGCCGGCGATGTCTTTGTCCGCTTCAGGCGCCACCTGCAAAATGCGCGTCAGCAGATGCGGCCAGCCGAAGCCGATGCCGAATCCCACCAGCGATAACGCGATGACGATCGGGGTCAGCGCCTGCCAGTGACCGCCGGAGGGCGTCGGCATCAGGATCGCCAGCGCCAGCAGGCCCACCAGCACGAACAGCGGCCCGCTGACGATCGCCCGGCGAATGCCCGCCCCGCGCCAGCCGGAGCTGAGGATTTCGGACAGCGTCCAGCCGGCGGCCATGGTCGCGGCGATATAGCCGGAGATCAGCGGCGACTGGCCGTGCAGCAACTGCAGGAAATAGGGCACGAAGATTTCGCTGGTCATGCCGATTACCAGCAACGACACCGTAATATAGAGCGCCGCCAACGATGAGCCGCGCCGCAGCGCACCGTGCGGCAACAGGCGCGCGAGCGAGCGCGCCTCGCGCTTCATCAGCCAGGCCATCAGCGCCAGCGAAAGCGCGATGCCCGCCAGGTTGATCCAGACGCTGTGCGCCAGGCTGCCGGCGGACACCACCAGCACCGCCACGGTCAGCAACAGCAGCTGCGCGGTCGGCAGCGGCGCGGCTGCCTGCTGCGCCTGGCCCTTGGGCAGGATCAGGAAGGTAAACGCGGCGTACAGCGCCATGATCGGCAGCAGAATGCCGAAGGCCCAACGCCAGGCGTGCAACTCGGCGAAAATGCCGCCTACCGCCGGGCCAACCAGCGTGGCGATGCCCCACATCGCCGAGATAAGCGCCATGGCGCGCGGCCACAATCGCTGCTCGAACACCAGATTGATCATCGCGTAGGAGAGCGCAAAGATCAGCCCGCCGCCGAACCCCTGCACCGTGCGGCCGATCAACATCACCGGCATGCTCGGCGCCAGCGCGCACAGCCCCGCTCCGGCGATGAAAAACAGCGAAGCGACCAGATAGGCGTTGCGCGCGCCGTAGCCGCTGAGCAAGCGGGCCGACAGCGCGGAGCCGAGGATCGACGCCACCACGAACAGCGTGGTGTTCCAGGCATAGAGATCCAGACCGCCGATATCCTGCACCACCGAGGGCAGAATGGTGGTGGCGACCAGAATATTGATGGCATGCAGCGCCACGCCAAGCGAGAGCGCGATCGCACTGGCCGCATTTTTGCCGGAGAAAAGGTCGCTCCAGCGGCTATCATCATGGGTTATCACGGTTGTTGTCCTGTTTTCAGAGGAATGGCATTGAGTTGGTCATGAGATTGCGTTAAATTTAACAAGAGTTATCTTGGAATAAGTTAGGGCGAGGCGGAGAAATATGTCAAGAATAAACTTGGAAAATGGCGGCAGCACCGCACAATCGGTCAGTGACCGCTTGCTGACGCTATTGAAGACCCGCGGCCCGCAGCAAGCCTCAGACGCAGGAAAAGTGCTCGGCACCACCGGTGAAGCAGCCCGCCAGCAGTTCGTCAAGCTGGCGAAAGAGGGGCTGGTCGAAGCGATCGCGGAAACGCGCGGCGTGGGCCGCCCGGTGCAGCTGTGGCATTTGACTGCCGCCGGTAACGCACGCTTTCCGGACACCCATGCGGATCTGACGGTGCAGCTGCTGCGCACCGTGCGCGACAAGCTGGGTGAACAGGCGATCGACCTGCTGATCGAGACCCGTGAGCAGGAAAACCGCATCAACTACAAGCAGGCGATGATCGGCGCCACCGATCTGCGCGAACGCGTGGCGCGCCTCACCGAGATCCGCTGCCGCGAAGGGTATATGGCCGAATGGCGTCAGGAGGAAGACGGCGCCTATCTGCTGGTGGAAAACCACTGCCCGATCTGCGCCGCCGCCACCGTCTGCCAGGGCTTCTGCCGCGCTGAGCTGAGCATCTTCACCGAAGTGCTGCAGGCGCAGGTGGAGCGCGCCGAACACATTCTGGCCGGCTCTCGCCGCTGCGCCTACCGGATTTCTCTCTTGTAACACCGGTTTTTGCCCGCGTTTTCAACCGGTACAGATTATTCTGCTTGTGCACCCCGCACCTTCCCTTCTAAGGTTGAATTATCGAATATTCAGGCAAACAACGGGCCCCGCGCCCGTTCTGACACCTCCGTCGGCGCGCTGCGCACGGCGGCAGAGTAACCCCACGGGAGTTGAACGATGAAGAAGCCGCATGCCGGATTCTGGCTGGCGACGCTGGGGCTGGGCGTCTGCTGGCTGCTGGCGCTGCTGACTCGCGATCGGCTCAACGGCATACTGCTGGCCGGTGCGGCGCTGGCGCTGATCTTTACCCCCGCCGCCCGCCGCAAGGGCGCCGCCCTGGCCGCCTTGGGCGGCATCGGCATGGATGGTCTGTGGAGCTACAGCGGCGTGCTGCATTACAGCGGGCAACACGGCCTGCCGCTCTGGACCATCGCGCTGTGGATCGGCTTCGGCTGCTGGTGGTATTGGCTATTGGACGTGGTCAGAGCGGCGCCCTGGCCGCTGGCGGTATTGGGCGCCGCCCTCGGCCCCTTCGCCTACGCCGTGTCTTGGAAACTGGACGCCCTGCTGCCCGGCGTGCCGCCGGAGTTCATGCTGCTGCTGCTGGCCATCGGCTGGTCGATTTATCTGCCGGCCGTCAGTTGGCTGCAGTGGAAACAGCAAGGCCATTGAACGGCTTTCGGCCGCCGGAAAAATAATGCCGCAGGCCATTGCTTATCGGTTGCCCGATCGGGTTTACTGAGCATTCTAATAATAATCATTCCCGCAAAATACAATCCTATGCTTAGCCAACAAAGCCGTAGCGTCCTGCCGTTGATCGGGGCGTTGTTCACGTTATATATCGTTTGGGGTTCCACCTATTTCGTCATTCGTCTGGGCGTCGAACAGTGGCCGCCGCTGATGATGGCCGGGATTCGCTTTCTGCTAGCCGGCATCGTGCTGTTCAGTTTCCTGGCCTGGCGCGGCCACGCGCTGCCGACGCCGAAGCAGTGGCTGGCCGCCGGCGCCATCGGCATTCTGCTGCTGGCGGTGGGCAACGGCCTGGTGACGGTGGCGGAACACCAACACGTGCCGTCCGGCATCGCGGCGGTGATGGTGGCGACGGTGCCGCTGTTTACCCTCTGCTTCAGCCTGCTGTGGGGCATGCGCAACACCAAGCTGGAATGGGCCGGCATCGCGCTCGGGTTGGTGGGCATCGTGCTGCTTAATACCGGCAACAACCTGGTGGGCAATCCGACCGGCGCGCTGCTGATTTTGCTGGCGTCGGCCAGCTGGGCCTTCGGATCGGTGTTGGGATCGCGCATCTCGCTGCCGGCCGGGCCGATGGCCGGCGCGGCGGAGATGCTGGTCGCCGGCGTGGTGTTATTGGCAGCCAGCCAGCTGAGCGGCGAGCGCCTCGTTCAGATGCCGAGCACCGGCGGCTTTCTGGCGCTGGGCTATCTGATCGTCTTCGGTTCGATGCTGGCGATCAGCGCCTATATGTTCTTGTTGAAGAACGTGCGCCCGGCGGTCGCCACCAGCTATGCCTACGTCAACCCGGTGGTGGCGGTGCTGCTCGGCATCAGTTTTGCCGGTGAATCGCTGGCGCCGCGCGAGTGGCTGGCGCTGGTGATCATCGTTGCGGCGGTGGTGCTGGTGACGCTGGGAAAATACCTGTTCGCCCGCCCGGCCAACGTACAGGCCATCGACTGCGAACGGCGATGATCACAAAGGGCGGTCTGCGGGCCGCCGTTAAAAACGATTCTTGTTTCACCCGGCGAAGGGGCTATAATTCCCGCTGTTCCAAGCAACCTGCGAAATTATTCCTATGCTGAAAAAAGCGTTCGTCATCGTCATCGCCCTGTGCGCCTTCGGTTCTCTGGGCGGCGTATTCCTCGCCGGGCTGAACATCTACACCCGTTCCACCACCCCGCACGAAGAAAGCGCGCCTGCCGGGGATGCCGCCGCTACGCCGGCGCAAACCGAAACCCTTCAGGCCAAGTGATCGTCCATCCAGCGCCGGCAGCGCTGCTGTAAAAAGCGCTGCAGCTGCCTGACGCGCTCCGACACCTGCGAACGATGCGGGCAGACCAGATTGATCGGCACCGCGTCGCTGCGCCATTCCGGCAACAGTTGCACCAGCCGCCCGGCGTGAATGTCGGCCGCCACGTCGATCGCCGACTTGCGCACCACGCCGTGCCCGGCCAGCGCCCAGCGCCGCGCTACCTCGCCGTCATCGGTAAAATAGCTGCCGTTCAGCGGCACTTCGACCCCCTCCTCACCGCGCCACAGCCGCCATTCCACCTGCCGTTTGCCGCTGGGCTGATACACCAGAATGCTGTGCCGAACCAGATCGGCCGGCGTTTGCGGCGCGCCGTGACGCCGCAGGTAATCCGGGCTGGCGCAGATCAACCGCCGATGCTGCGGCAAGATCGGCAGCGCCACCAGCGAAGAGTCGGCCAGCGGCCCGAAGCGCAACGCCACGTCTACCGGTTCGCGGAACAGGTCGGCCTGCCGATCGTTGATCAGAAGCTGCAGCTGAATATGCGGATGCTGCAGGCGGAACTCATCCAGCCAGCAGAGCAGCAAATTGCGGCCAAAATCCGACGGCGCGGAAATCTGCAGCACCCCGGACAGCCCCTGATGCTTCTCGCGGATCGCCTGCTCTCCTTCGGCTAACGCGCCCAGTGCCAGGCGCGCGCTGTCGAGATAGCGAGCCCCCTCCTCCGTTAACCTCAGGCTGCGGGTGGAGCGCACCAGCAGCCGCGCGCCCAACTGCTGCTCCAGCCTTTTCACCGCAATGCTGGCCGCCGCCGGCGTCATGTCCAGCGCGCGCGCCGCGGCGGAAAAACTGCCGCCGTCCACCGTGCGGACAAACACCTCGAGATCGACAAATGAGGTCATGTATTTCCCTTCTTAGAGAGCCGGATTCACGGCGTATCGGATTGACGATAAAACGCCCAATTGTTATGATTAGATCATAATAAATGGAGCTTTGATCAATGGATGAACACAACGGACTGGACTACATCCTTAGCCTGCATGGCACGCGGGTCAATCGTGAGGATGGCTATTGGTGGAAAATCGAGGCTTGGACGGTGACCCAAACGGCCTTTATCCCTCACGGCATCCGTTACAATTTGACCTTGCATGATAACCACAATACCCGGGTTTTTGGCATAGATAACGCGCATGCCATTAAAACACCCCGCAAAGGTAAATTTTCGGGCCGCGTCGTTTACGATCACCAACATGACTCCCCGACGGACAAAGGCTCACCCTACGAGTTTCATTCCGCCTATCAGTTGGTGGAAGATTTTTTTACCCGGATAGACGAAGTCATACGCAAGAGAGAAAACCGAGGTTGATGATGAAAGCACTGATTGGCGTGATGCCTGAAGAACTGATTCGCAAGCGCACACTGGCGATCGCAAAAGGGGAATACCAGCCACAGGAACGTGAGCCCAAAGTGTGGTTTACGTCAATGATTGCGCTGGCCCAGGTGCTCAGCAACGAGAATATTGCCCTGCTGCGTCTGATCGACACTGCCCGCCCCGAGACCATCAGCCAGTTGGCCGAACTGTCGGGGCGCCAGGTCAGCAATCTGTCCACCACGCTGAAAACGCTGAGCGGGCACGGCCTGGTGGCACTGGAAAAACAGGGGCGTTCAGTGAAACCCCGAGCGCTGTTTACCGATTTCGAAATCATCGTGGATCAGAAGCTAAACGCCCGCTTTAGCGCCGCATGATCTTTAAAAAATATTAATAAGAGTTTGTCAGCAAGGCCGATTGTTAGGTGATTTTCAATCAGGAAAGATAGATCCCGTTGAAACTTACCTAAAAAGAGGCCTTAACATGACAATTCCTGACTCCCCCCTGAAACGACAAAAGCTGGTGATCCTGGGCGGCACCAGCGGCATTGGCGCCGCGGTGGCCTACGCAGCGGCGGCGCGCGGCGCTGAAGTGGTGCTGGCTTCGCGCCGCCTTCCCCACTCCGGGGAGAAAAACGACGCGCTGCATCTGATGCAGGCCGATCTGACCGATGAAGCGTCGCTGCATGCGCTGTTTGCCGCCGTCGGCGCTTTCGACCATCTGGTGATCACCGCCGGGCCGCTGGTGCAGGCGAAACCGCTGGCGGAGACTGCTTTTGAGCAGGCGCAGGCCGACTTCAACGTCAAATTCTGGGGCAGCTTGCGCGCGGTGCAGGCCGCGCTGCCGACGCTGGCGCCGCAGGGCTCCATCACCCTGACCTCCGGCCAGCTGTCGCGCAAATACCTCGGCGGTCAGTTGATCAAAACCGGCATCAATGCCGCGCTGGAAGCGGTCGGTAAACAGCTGGCGAAGGAACTGGCGCCGCGGCGGGTGAACGTGGTCAGCCCCGGCATCACCGCTACCGAAGCCTACGACGGCATGGGCGCCGCGCAGCGTCAGGCGCTGTTCGAGCGCGTGAGCGTCAGTCTACCGGTCGGCCGGATCGGCCAGGCGGCCGACGTCGCAGCGGGTTACCTGCTGGCGATGGAGAACGGTTTCGTCACCGGCAGCGTGATCGACATCGACGGCGGCGGCCTGCTGTAACGGCGGCTAGAGCGCCGTTACGCCCTGTGCGGCTGCCTGCTGCTCCAGCACGGTGATAATCTGGTAGGCCGAGCGCGGCACCAGGCTGAAATCGCCGATCAGCAGGCGGTCGCTGACCGCCTCATCCAGCATCGCTCGGGCGCCGGCGCGCAGGATGTCCACCTGTTCCGGCGGCGTGCCGGCTGCGGTGATCAGCGGCAAACCCGGCACCGCCGCCGTGCGGCCGATGATTTTCAGCCCCTCCAGCGCCTGCGGCTGCGCGCGGCGCAGCAGTTCCATGCTGATGGAATCGATGGCGGCGATATCCGCCTGCCCGCTGCGGATCAGTTTCAGCGACTGGTAATGCGCCCCGGAGGCGATAGCCGCACCGAAGAATTTCCCGTCCTGCGCCAGCGGCGCGATCAGCGCGCGCAAGCCGTTGTAGCCGGACTGGGAATCGGTGCTGTTATACGCCGCCGTCCGGCCGCGAAAATCCGCCAGCCGTTCGCCGGAGTCGCCCGCGCGCACCACCAGCCAGCTGCGGTAATTAGGCCCGTCGCACCCTTCCACCCGATAATGATAGGTTCCGATCAGCTGCACCTGCGGCAGGCTGCTGACCAACGGATAACCACAGGTTTGGCTGAGCAAGAGATCCTCGCGCCGCCAATGCTGCGCCAAATCGTCCGGCCAACTGAGCCGTTCCGGCGCCGCCGGCAGCCCCAGCCGCAGCAGCTTGCCGCGCAAGACCTGCCAGAAAGCGTCGGCCTGCTCCCGGCCAACGCCGTACATCGGTAGAGACACCTGCATCATTTCCCCCTTACCCCGCCGGAGTGGCCGCCAGCGTCTGCTGACGCCAGGCGGTGAGATAACGCACCCAACGTTCGAACAGCATATCGGTGATAATAGCCAACAACGCCACAACCGCCGCGCCCTGGATCACATAGGCGGTGTTAAACCCGGTTAGGCCGATGATGATCGGCGAACCGAGCGTTTTGGTACCGACGGTGGAAGCGATGGCCGCCGTGCCGATGTTGATGATCACCGACGTGCGGATCCCGGCGACAATCACCGGCGCCGCCAGCGGCAGTTCAACCCGCCACAGTATTTGCCAGGCGCTCATCCCCACGCCGCGGGCGATCTCGCGCGTGGCGGGCGGCACCGATTCGATGCCCGCCAGCGTGCCCTGCAGGATCGGCAGCAAGCCGTACAGCACCAGCGCGATGATCGCCGGCTGCTCGCTGAAGCCCATCACCGGCACCGCCACCGCCAACACCGCCACCGGCGGGAAGGTCTGCCCCACCGCCACCACCGTTTCCAGCAGCGAACGAAACTCCCGGCCGCCGCGTCGGGTCACGGCGACGCCCGCCGCCACGCCGAGAGCCACCGCAATCAGGCTGGAGATCGCCACCAGCGACAGGTGCGCCCCCACCAGCGCGATAAAGCTGTCCTGCTGATAAATGGGCCGGTCCAGATCGGGGAACCAGGCGGCAAACAGACCGCGCAGATGATCCATGCCGAACACCAGCGCCAACAGCAGCGCCAGCGTCCAGGGCAGCGGATCGCGCAGCAGGCGCCAGAGACGCCCGCTCATGACAGCGCCTGCCCGGCGATCAGATCGTGGAAGTGCAGAACCCCCAACGCTTCGCCCCGTTCATCCACCACCGGCAGGCAGTCGCTGCCGCGCGCCACGAACACCGACAGCGCCTCGCGCAGGCTCATGGCAGCGGCGATCGGTTCGCCCCCGGCGACACCGGGCCGCACCCGCTCCGCCACCGTCCCCAGCGACAGCAGCTTGATGCCGCGATCGCTCCGCCCGAAGAAGTCACGCACGAAGTCGTTGGCCGGGGCGGTCAACAGCGTCAGCGGCGTGCCCTGTTGTACCACCCGCCCCTGATCGAGCAGCACCAGGCGATCCGCCAGACCCAACGCCTCGTCGATGTCGTGCGTCACCAGCACAATGGTGCGGCCCGAGATCTGATGAATGCGGGCGATCTCCGCCTGCAGCGCCGCGCGGGTGACCGGATCCAACGCGCCGAACGGTTCGTCCATCAACAACACCTCGGGATCGGCGGCGAGCGCGCGCGCCACTCCGACCCGCTGCTGCTGCCCGCCGGAAAGCTGGTGCGGATAGCGGCGACGAAACAGATCCGGTTCCAGGTGCAGCAGCTCCAGCAACTCGGTAACCCGATCGCGAATGCGCGCGCGCGGCCATTTCAGCAGCTGCGGCACGGTGGCGATGTTCTCCTCCACCGTCCAATGTGGAAACAGGCCGATCGATTGGATCGCATAGCCCATGCGCCGCCGCAGATCCTGCGGTTTAAACGACTGGATCTCTTCGCCGGCAAAGAGAATCTTGCCCCGATCATGTTCGATCAGGCGGTTGATCATTTTTAATGTCGTGGACTTGCCGGAACCCGAGGTGCCGATCAACACGGTGAATTCGCCCTCGGCGATGTGCAGCGTGAGATCGTCCACCGCCGGCTTGCCCTGAAAAATTTTGCTGACTTGCTCAAAGTGAATCATCGGCGCGATACGTCCAGGATTGAAACCCAAAATTTAAACAGCGAATCGACGATGACCGCCATCATGACCACCGGGATCACCCCCAGCAGAACCAGATCCAGCGCGCTGCTGAGCAGCCCCTGAAACACGATGGCGCCAAAGCCGCCGGCGCCGATCAGCGCCGCCACCACCGCCATGCCGACGGTTTGCACCGCCAGGATGCGCACGCCGGTCAGGAACAGCGGCAACGCCAACGGCAGTTGCACGCGCAGGAAGATCTGCCCGCGCGTCAGCCCCATGCCGGTGGCGGATTCAATCACCCCGGCCGGCACGCTCTGCAGCCCCGCCACCACGCTGCGCACCAGCGGCAACAGCGCGTACAGCACCAGCGCCACGATCGCCGGCGCCATGCCGATGCCGCTGACGCCGTGTTCCGCCAGCCAGGGCACCGCCGCCGCCAGCCCCGCCAGCGGCGCGATCAGCAGGCCGAACAGCGCGATGGAAGGCACGGTCTGGATAATGTTCAGCGCGGAGAAGATCGGCCTCTGCCAGCGCTCGGAGCGAAAACACAGCACCCCGAGCGGCACGCCGATCGCCAGCGCCGGCGCCATCGTCGCCAGCAGAATGGTCAGGTGCTGCAACAGCGCGGCGTCAAACACCTCCTGCCGATTGTGGTACTCCTTCAGCAGCGACAGCTGATCGAGCTGATGGCCGAACAGCAGCAGCGCCGGCGGCACCAGCACCAGCGCGTTGCCGAGCATTCGCCGCAGGTGCGACGCGGTGAGGCGCGTCATGGCGTCGGCGGCGATCAGCAGGCTCAGCGCCATCGTCAACCAGGCACCGCTGCCCCAAGAGGTGCGCGCCAGGCGCGATCCCTCCTGCGCCAGGCGTTCAGCGGCCTGTCCGCCGATCCAAAAGACCAGCGTCAGCACCCCGCAGGCGGCCAGCGCCGTCAACAGCGCACGCCCCCGCGTCGGCGGCAACAGGCTGAGGATCGCCAACGCCGCCAGCGGCAACAGCAGCCACAGCGCCGGGCCGTGCAACAGGGAGAATAAGGACAGGCTTTTACCCGACAGCAGACGATTGGGGGCATAACTGAGGAACGGCAGGCCGAAGGCGGCCAGCAGCAACAGCACGAACAGCGTTAACAACACGCGATGTTTTACGGCAATAGTCAAAGAAACTCTCCGGCGCCATCGGTTTTCCCCCTCTCCCGTAGCAAGAGGGGGCACCTCGGCGTTATCCCTTAACAAATCCTTTCTCTTTCAGGTAAGCGGCCGCCACCTGTTTGGCGTCCTGGCCTTCCACGGCGATCTGCGCGTTGAGCTTTTGCAGCGTCGGCCCGTCCAGCGAGGCGAACACCGGCTTCAGCAGTTCAGGCAGATTGGCGTGCGCTTTCAGCGCCGCTTCGCGCACGATCGGCGCCGGCGCGTAGATGGGTTGTACGCCTTTCGGGTCCGCCAGCGTCTGCAACCCCAGCGCCGCCACCGGGCCATCGGTGCCGTAGGCCATCGCCGCGTTGACGCCGGAGGTCTGCTCCGCCGCCGCCTTGATGGTCACCGCCGTGTCGCCGCCGGCCAATGACAGCAGCTGATCCTGATTCAGCTTGAAACCGTAGGCGTTCTGGAACGCCGGCAGCGCATCCGGCCGCTCGATAAACTCCGCCGAGGCCGCCAGCTTGAACTTGCCCCCGCCGTTAATCCACTTGCCGAGATCCGCCAGCGTTTTGAGATGGTTGGCGTCCGCCACGTCCTGCCGAATGGCGATAGTCCAGGTATTGTTGGCTGGCGCCGCGTCCAACCAGACGATTTTGTTTTTGTCGTAGTCGAGCTGTTTCACCTTCTCGAAGCCAGCCTGGGCGTTCTTCCATGCCGGATCTTTCTCATCGGAGAAGAAAAACGCGCCGTTGCCGGTGTACTCCGGGTAAATGTCGATCTCGCCGGAGGTGATGGCGCCGCGCAGCACCTTGGTAGTGCCGAGCTGCAGTTTGTTGGTGGTTTTGATGCCGTTGGCTTCCAGCACCTGCACGATGATGTTGCCGAGCAGCGAACCTTCGGTATCGATCTTGGAGCCGACGCGTACCGAGTCGGCCGCCTGCGCCAGGCCGCCGGTGGCCAGCAGAACCAGCGCGACGGCAAAGGAACGTCCGCGTGATAAGGTGATTGCCATACTTTTCCTCTGGTTATATGTTTTCCGGCTCATGGGCCAGTTCGGTTGGAAAATCCTGAGAAACGCGCTTCCAGCGCGCAATAAAGTTTTTCTTCGGCCGGGCACCGCGTTCCTCCCGCCGTTCGCCGGCGCTCAGCGGATGCACGCCGACGTCGATCGGCGTCAGCGCGTAATCGCGCAGCCACTCGCCGTAGCCTTGCGCGACAAATCCCTGGCTGCGGCGCTGATACGCTTCGCGTTCCGCCAGATAGACTTCGCGCAAACCATACCAGGGCAGGCCGGGCAGATCGTGATGCACTAAATGGTAGTTCAGATTGAGAAACAACAGCCGCCACGGCCAGCCCGCCTCATTAATAATAGAACGTGCCTGCGGTGCGTCCACGGCGCGATGCTCAAAAAACGATCTTACCTTGGTCAGCGCCAGCGCCGGATAGCTGATGGCCAACAGGTAAAACGCCGTACCGATACCCTGCGCCTGCAGCCAGTGCAGCAGCGCCGCCAACAACGACAGGTGCACCAGCCACATAGCCCATACGCGCCATGCGCCACCGGCAAGCGCCTTCACCGCCGCGGCCAGGGTCGCGGCGATATCCAGCGCCGGGCCGAGGAGCACCCGGCCGATCAGCGTATTGCGCACCGCGGCCAGCAGCGGCAACAGGCGGGGATAACGCCGCCACTGCGCGGCGCTGAAGTAGTAGCTTTCGGGATCTTCGTGCGGATCGGTCAGGTGTTCATTGCGATGGTGGCGCAGATGCGAATCGCGATACAGCCCATAGGGATACCACACCGCCAGCGGCAACAGGCCGAACAGCTGATTGACGCGCGGCCGGCGCGTCGGATGGCCGTGGATCAGCTCATGCTGCAGCGACATATACCCGGTGGTCAGCAGGATCAGCAGCGGCGTGCCAAGCCACGGGCCCAGCGCCTGCCAATAATGCGCCACGCCAAACCAGCCGCCGTACACTGCCGCTATGATCCCCCAGGTGGGCAGTTCCAGCCGCCAGTGCCAACGCTGATAAAGCCGCCGGATCCGGTCGCGTTGTTCGGGGTGCAAATAGTGGGCGTGGGACATGCTGCGGCTCGCGGTTGGGGATTTTCCCCCAGTATCCGTGAGCCGCAGTGACGTTCAAAATAACGAAAATGGCAAAGCTAAGTGAAAATTCAGCGGGTTGCGTACACGGCCTGCGGTTCGCACGCCACCGGGAAATTCACCGAATTGGCGATAAAGCACAGGTGATGCGCCTTCTCATGCAGCTGTTGCGCCAGTTGCAGATCGTCGCCGTCGCGCACCGTGACCTGCGGCCGCAGCGTCACCGAGGTGAAAAAGCCGCCGCGCGCGGCGTCTTCGCGCATCACGCCCACGGCATCGTCCTGATAGGCCAGCACCGAAATTCCCGAGGTGGCACACAGATGCAAGTACCATAATTTGTGGCAAGCGCTGAGCGATGCTACCAGCAAATCCTCCGGATTCCAGCGCGTCGCGTCACCGCGGAAGGCCGGATCGGCTGAGCCGGCGATATCGGCCTTGCCCACGGCGCCGATCAGGTGATCGCGTCCATAAGCGCGATAATCTTCCGTGCCTGCGCCCAGATTTCCCTGCCAGGTCACCGAGACCTGATAATGATGCTCGCCTTTCATGTCTTTTGCTCCCGTTGGCCGGCCAATGAAAAATTGTCTGGGTGCATGCCCGGAGAACACTATTGGCGGAAAAGCGTGAATACGCAAACGACGAAACGAGAAAAAACGGGCCGCGCAGGCAGCCCGTCGGTCACATCCCTTTAGGGAACGAAATCGAGCACCACGGCGTTGAACAACGCGTATTCAGTGGCGCTGGCCATCGGTGGAAACTGCGCGCGCTGCACCGCCGCGTTGGCCGCCGCGCACAGCGGCGCATCGCCTCTTACGATCTTGCTGCTCGCCAGTTTCCCGTCCGGCCGCAAACGGATGCTGATGGTGCAGCGTTGGCCGCGCGCGTGCTCCGGCAAACGCAGCTCGCGGCTCACCGCGTTATGCACCCGCACCGGATAGCTGAGCGGCGCCGCAACCGGCGCCTCGGTCTGCGGCGACGGCAAGGGGGTGCCGGCCTGACGCCCGGCGCCCGCGCCGCAGCCGCTCAACAGTAACAGCGCCAACAGGCTTAGTGTCTTTTTCATTCCCTATGTCCTTATTGGGGATTAATCTTTATCGATCGCCCTTACTGCGCCGCTGGGTAAGCCTCACCGTCATCCGCGTAACGCTGCAGCCGCTCGCGCCACCACTTGACCGCCAGGCCGCTGGCGCTTTCCCGCCAGCCGAAGTAGGCGATGTCGCTGCAACGTTCCGATTCGACGCGTTTCGCCACCAGTTCGCCGCTGTTCAGGTAAGGTTCCGCCAAGGCGCGCGGCAGATAGCCGCAGCCCAGTCCGGCTAGCTGCGCCTGCAGTTTGGCGTCGAAGCCGAAGACTGTCAGCGTGTCTTGCTCTTCCAGCAGGTTCAGGCTCTGCGGCGCGTTGACGCGCGAGGTATCGCGCACCACCACCGCCCGGTGCTGACGGATCTCATCCTTCGGCAACGGTTCCGGCAGCGCGGCCAGCGGATGCTGCGGCGCGACGGCGAACACGTAATCCAGCTGCCCCAGGCGGCTGAACGCATAGCCCACCCGCGACGGCGGCTCGCAGATGGCGCCGATGATAATGTCGGCGCAGCCGTAAACCAGCGACTCCCAGGAGCCGGCCAGCACCTCGTGGCTGAAGCGCAGCCGGGTATGGTGATGCTGCCGGTAGAACTCTTCTATCAGCGGCAACAGGCGGGCAAACGGGAAGGAGGCGTCGATCCCGAGCGTGATCTCGCTTTCCCAGCCGTTTTCGACATAGCGCGCCTGCTGTTCCAGATCCTGCGCCGCGCGCAGCAGCACCCGCCCTTTTTCCAGCATCAGCTTGCCGGTATCGGTGAACTTCGCCCGATGGCCGGAGCGATCGAGCAGGGTGATGTCGAGATCGTTCTCGAGCTTTTGCACCATATAGCTCAGTGCCGAAGGGGTTTTAAACAGTGCGGCGGCCGCGGCGGCGAAAGATCCGTGCCGGTCCAGCGCGTCCAAAATCAGCAGCGCTTCCAGGTTTAATCTCATGTTTTCTCCCGTGTATAAAAAAACTCAACAAGTCGGCAAAAATTCTGCGGTATCTTTGAAATCGCCCTCTGCCTACCATGGGTTTTATCGGCGTTACACTCATCAGATGTTCAACCGAAATATCACTGGGAAGGTAAATTATGTCCAAGTTTCAACTGCTTGATAAAGACAACTCCGCACTGATTTTTATCGATCATCAACCGCAAATGGCCTTCGGCGTGGCTAATATTGATCGTCAGCAACTGAAAAACAACGTTGTTGGTTTGGCGAAGGCAGGCAAGATTTTCAACGTTCCTACCCTTTTCACCTCGGTCGAAACCGAAAGCTTCAGCGGCTATATCTGGCCGGAGCTGCTGGCGGTACACCCTGAAATCACCCCGATTGAACGCACCTCGATGAACTCCTGGGAAGACGCGGCCTTCGTCAAAGCCGTGGAAGCCACCGGCCGCAAAAAGCTGGTGATCTCCGCGCTGTGGACCGAAGTGTGCCTGACCTTCCCGGCGCTGATGGCGCTGGAAGCCGGCTATGAAGTGTATGTGGTGACCGACACCTCCGGCGGCACCTCCGTCGATGCGCACGAGCGCTCGATCGAACGCATGGTGCAGGCCGGCGCCGTACCGGTGACCTGGCAGCAGGTGCTGCTGGAGTACCAACGCGACTGGGCGCGCAAAGACACCTACGACGCGGTGATGGCGCTGGTGCGCGAACACAGCGGCGCGTACGGCATGGGCGTCGACTACGCTTACACCATGGTGCACCACGCACCGGCCCGCACGGTGAAATAATTCCCCCTGCCCCGGCTCCGCGCCGGGGTATTTTCAGGAGTCGGTTTTATGGCCCATCCGCAGCATGTCACGCTGGTGATCACCCACCGTTTGGCGCCGGGGAACGAGCAGGCCTATGAGGCCTGGCTGAACCGCATCATGCCGGACGCCGCGGGCTTCACCGGCCATCTGGGCGTCAACGTCATCCGCCCATCCGACAGCGAACAGGCCTATACGGTGCTGGTCCGCTTCGACAATGTCGATAATCTCTACCGCTGGCTCAACTCGCCGCTGCGCAAGCAATACATCGAAGAAGTCACTCCGCTGTTGCTGGAGAATGACCATATCGAGATCCGCCCCGGCGCGGAGTTCTGGTTTACCCCGCCCAACCCCGGCGTGCGCCAACCGCCCCAGTGGAAGCAGTTCATCATCACCCTGCTGGTGATCTTCCCTTCCACCAACCTGGTGCCCTGGTTTTGGGGGCTGGCGCTGCCGCAGTTGAACGGCACGCTGCTCGGCCATTTTCTCAATGACGCCACCGTGGTCGCTCTGGTGGTGTACCTGTGGATGCCCATCGTGACTCGCGTTTTTCATCAATGGCTGATCCGCCGCTAGGCGGTTCGCCGGGAGAATGTTATGAACCACCACGCTTCATTGATCCTCACCAACGGCAAATTTCACACCGTTGACCGCCAAAACCTCACCGCGCAGGCGGTCGCTATTCGCGACGGCAAGTTTCTGGCGGTCGGCAGCGAAGCCGAAGTCATGCAACACGCCGGGCCGGAAACCCAGGTGATCGATCTGCACGGCCACACCGCCATTCCGGGCCTGAACGACTCGCACCTGCACCTGATCCGCGGCGGCCTGAACTACAACCTGGAGCTGCGCTGGGAAGGCGTGCCTTCGCTGGCCGACGCGCTGCGCATGTTGAAAGAGCAGGCGCTGCGCACGCCGAGCCCGCAATGGGTGCGGGTAGTCGGCGGCTGGACCGAGTTCCAGTTTGCCGAACGCCGCATGCCGACGCTGGACGAAATCAACCAGGCGGCGCCGGACACGCCGGTATTTATTCTGCATTTATACGATCGCGCGCTGCTCAACCGCGCGGCGCTGAAGGTAGTCGGCTACACCAAAGACACGCCGAACCCGCCGGGCGGGGAGATCCAGCGCGACGCCAACGGCAACCCGACCGGCATGCTGATCGCCAAACCCAACGCCATGATCCTTTACGCCACGCTGGCGAAAGGGCCGAAGCTGCCGCTGGAACAGCAGGTCAACTCCACCCGCCAGTTTATGCGTGAGCTGAACCGCCTAGGCCTCACCAGCGCCATCGACGCCGGCGGCGGTTTCCAGAACTACCCGGAGGATTATCAGGTGATCGCCGAGTTGCACGAGAAAAAGCAGCTGACCATCCGCATCGCCTATAACCTGTTCACCCAGCGGCCGAAGCAGGAACTGGAAGACTTCGAGCTGTGGACCGACATGCTCAAACCGGGCCAGGGTACCGACTTCTATCGCCACAACGGCGCCGGCGAGATGCTGGTGTTTTCCGCCGCCGACTTCGAAGACTTCCTGCAGCCGCGCCCGGATCTGCCGCCGGGCACCGAAGACGAGCTGGAGCGGGTGGTGCGCCATCTGGTCGAGCACCGCTGGCCGTTCCGCCTGCACGCCACCTATGACGAATCCATCAGCCGCATGCTGGACGTGTTCGAGAAGGTGAACCGCGATATTCCGTTCAACGGCCTGCACTGGCTGTTCGACCACGCCGAAACCATTACCGAACGCAATATCGAGCGCGTCAAGGCGCTGGGCGGCGGCATTGCGGTCCAGCACCGCATGGCGTTCCAGGGGGAATATTTCGCCGACCGCTACGGCATCGAAGCCACCAAACATACGCCGCCGGTAGCGAAAATGTTGGCGGCCGAGCTGCCGGTCGGGCTGGGCACCGACGCCACCCGCGTCGCCAGCTACAACCCGTGGACGGCGCTGTACTGGCTGGTCTCCGGCCGCACCGTCGGCGGCATGGCGATGTACGACGACAGCGCCCGGCTGGATCGCGAAACGGCGCTGATGCTGTGGACCCAGGGCAGCGCCTGGTTCTCCACCGAACAGGGCAAGAAAGGCCAGATCAAGGTCGGCCAACTGGCGGATTTGGCGGTGCTGTCGCAGGACTACTTCAGCGTGCCGGAAGAGCAGATCAAAGGCATCGAGTCGGTAATGACGGTGGTGGACGGCAAGGTGGTCTACGCCGCCGGCAGCTTCTCGCCGCTGGCGCCGCCGCCGCTGCCGGTGCTGCCGGAGTGGTCGCCGGTCACCCAGGTGCCGGGCCATTACCGCTCCGCGCCGCCGTCGGCGGCGGCCCGCGTCGGGGTAGTGAGCCAGGCGCACCAATGCTGCGGCCCGTGCGGCGTGCACGCGCACCAGCATGACATCGCGCGCCGCTCCAGCATCCCGGTGTCGGACGAGAATGCCTTCTGGGGCGCGTTCGGCTGTTCGTGTTTCTCGTTCTAAGTTATCAAGCCAATAACTTGTTATAAAATTAATTTAATAAGCTATTAAGCTGGCAACATAATAAATTAATGGCGCTGTCCGCGGAGAGCGCCATTTCCTTTTCAATCGCGGTTGATCTCCAGCCAGCGCCGCTGCTCGGCGGAGGCGGCTATCGCGTCCAGCACGCACGACACCTTCCAGCCCTCTTCAAAGTCCGGCCACATGCGATCGCCCGCGGCGATGCCGTTGACCAGATCGCGGATCTCCACCGTCTTCTGATCGTTAAAACCGATGCCGTGCCCGGCGCTGATGCAAAACGCCGCATAGTCCGGGTGCTTCGGCCCCACCAGCAACGTCTTGAACCCCTGCCGCTCCGCCGGTTCATCGTGTCGATACAGCTTCAGTTCGGCCATCCGTTCCTGGGTATAACTCAGCGTGCCTTTGGTGCCGGTAACCACATAGGTCAGCCCCATCTTGCGCCCGCAGGCGATGCGCGACGTTTCGATAGTGCCCATCGCCCCGCCGGCGAAACGCAGCAGCGCACTGGCCTGATCTTCGTTTTCCACCGGATGCATACGCGACGGGTCTTGCGGATCCGGCCGCTGTTTGATCACGGTCTGCATATCGCCACAGACCGCCACGATATCGCCCACCAGGTAGTGCGCCATATTGACGATGTGCGCCGCCAGATCCCCCAACGCGCCCAGCCCGGCGCTGGCGCGGCGGCAGTGCCAGTCGATCGGCGTGCGCGGGTCGGCCAGGTAATCCTCATTGTGGGTGCCGTAAAAATGCACCACCTCGCCGATTTCGCCGTTGGCGATGATCTCGCGCGCCAGCTGGCTGGTGGGGTTTTTCATGTAGTTGAAACCGACCAGCGTTTTCACCCCCTTGGCGCGGGCGGCCTGCACCATCTCCGCCGCGTCGGCGGCGTCCAGCGCCAGCGGTTTTTCCGAATACACGTGCTTGCCGTGGCGGATCGCCGCCAGCGCCATCTCTTTGTGCAAGAAGTTGGGGGCGCAGATGTCCACCACGTCGATCGCCGGATCGGCCACCAGCTGCCGCCAGTCGCCGGTCGAACGCGCAAAGCCGAACTCGGCCGCGCGCTGCGCCGCCAGCTCGGGCGTCACCTCCGCCAGCATCTCCAGCACCAGATCCCCTTTAAGGGGAAATACCGTGGGGGCCTGCGCATAAGCGATAGCGTGACAACGCCCGATATAGCCGGTGCCGATTAACCCAACGCGTACCTGTTTCATCATCCTCTCCCGTGACCGAAATCTTGCCTGAAACCCGGCGCCCTGAGTGAAACGCGCCAGCTGATAACGGTTTTATATGGAATATAAATTTCAATAACAAGCGCACGGAAAAAGAAAGTTCGGATTCGTGATGTCGTTCATGAAACGTTGACAGGATGATGCAAAAGGAAAATCCGAACGCGGCGTTGCCGTATCCGGATAAGGTAAAATGAACCATTTATTTCATATTACGGTAAACCGTTGGCACCGTGCTGAACGTAGCCAGGGCGTTGCAGCAGGCGCTGCTGATAGGCCGCCAGCGCCGCATACTCCGGCCGCTCGAACGGCGTCATCAGCCAGCGGTTGAGCGACAGCCCCAGCACCACGTCCGCCAGCGTGAAGGCGGCGCCGGCGGCATAAGGGCCGTGCTGCGCCAAATGCGCATCCAGCAAGCCCATCAGCCGATTCCACTCGCGCTCGGCGGCGGCCAGGCTGGCGGCATCCTGATAATCCGCATGCCCGCGCACGCGCGACATGAACACATAGCGCCAGGCGCCGTTCAGATCGGTGGCCTGCCAGTCCATCCACATCTCCACCGCCGCGCGCGCGCCGGGTTCCTGCGGCAGCAGATCGCGGCGCCCTTCCCGCCCCGCCAGATAGCGGCAAATGGTGTTCGACTCCCACAGCACCCGTGCGCCGTCGATCAGCACCGGCACCAGGCCGTTGGGATTGAGCGCCAAAAACTCGGGTTCCTGCGTGGAGCGAAAGCCGCTGCCCCAGTCTTCCCGTTCCAGCGTCAGCCCCAGCTCATGGCTGGTCCACAGCACTTTACGCACGTTGATCGATGAGGCTTTGCCCAATAATTTCAGCATCCGCTTTCCTTATTCTCTCCAGAACGGTTTATACCCTTCTCGCCAGGCATCCGCCCGCGTCAGGCCGATATCCGCCAGTTGCCTGTCGTTCAGCAGCAGTAACTCTCTGCGCGTTCTGCGACGCAACAAATACCAACGCCAGCGTGACCAGCCTCCCCGTCGCCACGTCGTCATGCCATCAAACAGAGCCATCTTATTATTCCCCCTGATGTTTTCGCCTTGTTGTGATGATGCGCGCCGGGCAAAAAACAATACAGATGCACGTTAGCGCTATTTTTTTCATACAGCTGCATACCAAAATGCGCTGAATGGTTTACTTTTGAGGCATCTGTACCGGTTTTTCGGTTACTTTTCCTGATGAGGGATATCTGTATGACACGCTACGCCACGCTGGCCGCCATTCTCAGCCAACGCATTCAGCAAGGGCTGTATCCGGTCGGCCACCGCTTGCCTTCGGTGCGCGCGCTGAGCCTGGAACACGGCGTCAGCATCAGCACGGTGCAACAAGCCTACCGCCTGCTGGAAGAACGGCGCCTGGTGGAAGCGCGACCGAAATCGGGCTACTTCGTGCATGCGCAGCGCACGCAGGCCGAGCTGCCCGCCATGACGGCGCCGACGCAGCGGCCGGTGGACATTTCGCAATGGGAACAGGTGCTGGAACTGGTGCGCACCCGGCCGCGCGAGGGCCTGATCCAACTGGGGCGCGGCATGCCGGACATCGCCGAGCCGACGATGAAACCGCTGATCGTCGCCCTGCGCAACGCCGCCCGTCACGGCGACTTGCGCAGCCTGTATTACGACAGCATTCAGGGCGTGACCGCGCTGCGCGAACAGGTCGCTCGCCTGCTGCTGGATTCCGGCTGCCAAATCGGCGCCGATCAGTTGCTGATCACCACCGGCTGTCAGGAAGCGATCTCCGCCGGGCTGCGCGCCGTTTGCCAACCCGGCGACATCGTGGCGGTCGATTCCCCCTGCTTCCACGGCACCATGCAAACGCTGAAGGGATTGGGCATCAAAGCGCTGGAAATCCCCACCGATCCGCTGACCGGCGTGAGCCTGGCGGCGCTGGAGATGGCGCTGGAACAGTGGCCGGTCAAGGCCGTCCTGCTGACGCCCAACTGCAACAACCCGCTGGGCTACATCATGCCCGACGCCCATAAACAGCGGCTGCTGACGCTGGCGCAGCGCCACGACGCGGCGATCATCGAGGATGACGTTTACGGCGACATCGCCTATCACTACCCGCGGCCGCGCACCATCAAATCGTTCGACGAAGATGGCCGCGTGCTGCTGTGCAGCTCGTTTTCCAAAACGTTGGCGCCGGGGCTGCGCGTGGGCTGGATCGCGCCCGGCCGCTATCTGGAGCGGGTGCTGCACATGAAGTTCATCGGCTCCGGCGCCACCGCCACCCAGCCGCAGCTGGCGATCGCCGACTTCATCCGCGGCGGGCACTATCTGAAGCACCTGCGGCGCATGCGCGCCCGCTACCAGCAAAACCGCGACCGCATGACCGATCTGATCCTGAAATACTTCCCGGCCGGCACCCGCGTCAGCCGGCCGCGCGGCGGTTTTATGCTGTGGATCGAACTGGACGAGGCGTTCGACACCCTGCGGCTGAACCGCCATCTTGAACAGCAAGGCGTGCAAATCGCCGTCGGCAGCATTTTTTCCGCCGCCGGCAAGTACCGCAACTGTCTGCGCATCAACTATGCGCCGACGCTGACGACGGAGATCGAACAGGCGGTACAACGGGTCGGCGCCACCATCCAGGCGCTGATGCCAACCGACAGTTTGGCGCAATCGGATTAAATCTTGACGCGATCGGATTATCGGCACGCGGACAGGCTGTTTTAGAGTAATGCCCTCTCTTACCACTGGCAGGCAACAACCATGAGCAGCGATCAAATTCCGGTTTCCAACGCGTTGGCGGTGCGCCTCGCGGCGCAAGGCGTCGATCTCGAACGGGTCGGTCAGTTAGCCGGCTTGCCCGCCGGGCTGCTCAGCGAGCGGCGCGTAAAAGTGCGGTTGACCACCCACCAGTTCTTCGCCGTCTGGCGCGCCCTCGCCCAACTGAGCGACGATCCCGCCTTTGGTCTGCGGCTGGGCGGCGACGTCGCGCCGGAGCATTACGATATCGCGTCAGTCGCCGCACTGCACTCCGCCACGATGGGCGAGGCCCTGCGTAAAGTCGCGCGCTACAAACGGTTGGTGTGCCCGGAAGAACTGATGCTGGAGGAAGATGGCGACAGCGTTCGGCTGCATACGCGTTGGACGATGATCGAGGACCATACGCCGGAATTGCTGATAGACACCATGTTCGCCTCTATCACCACCCTGTGCCGCCGTGGCACCGGTTTACCGCTGCAGCCCAAGGCGCTTGAGGTGACCCGCCGTCGCGATCCCCACTCACCGCTGCTGCGCCACTTCGGCTGCCCGGTGCGATTCGACGCGCCGCTGGACGTGCTGGTATTTGACCGTGCGCTGATGCAGCAGCCGCTTATCACCCACGACCAGGACATGCTGGCGCTGCTGCTGCCGGAGCTGGAGGCCGAGTTGGCCGAAGCGCGCGCCGAGCAAGACTTGCCCACACAGGTGACGACGATCCTCGGCCGCAGCATGCGCGGCCAGCGCCCCAGCGTCAACAGCGTGGCCGCGGAGCTCTATCTCAGCCCACGCACGCTGCAGCGCCGTCTGCAACGGCACGGCTACAGCTACCAGCAGTTGTTGGACAAAACCCGCCACCGCACCGCCTGCCGCTTGTTGGCGGAGACCGATCTTGAGCCAGGGGAAATCGCCTTTGTGCTGGGATTCGAAGAGCTGAATTCGTTCAGCCGCGCCTTTATTCAGTGGGAAGCGCTGACGCCCAGCCGCTGGCGCATGCAGCGCACCGCCGGCCAGTGGGAGAACAGGGCATGAAAGTGATTATCTTCGGCGCCAGCGGCATGGTGGGCCAGGGCGCGCTGCGGGAATGCCTGCGCGATCCGCGGGTCAGCGAAGTGCTCAGCATCGGCCGTCGTCCGGTGGCGCAGAGCCACGCCAAACTGCGCCAGCTTTCTGTGCCCGATCTGCGTGATCTGTCGGCGCTGGAGCCGCAGCTCGCCGGCTATGACGCCTGTTTCTTCTGCCTGGGGATTTCGTCCGCCGGCCTGAGCGAAGCCGAGTATCGCGCGGTGACTTACGATCTGACGCTGGCCGCCGCCCGCCCGCTGGCGAGGCTGAATCCGACGATGGTCTTCCTCTACGTTTCCGGCGTCGGCACCGACAGCAGCGAACGCGGCCGCAGCATGTGGGCCAGGGTCAAGGGTGCCACCGAAAACGCGCTGCTGGCGCTGCCGTTCCACGCGGTGATGTTCCGCCCCGGCGCCATTGTGCCGCTGCACGGCATTCGCTCCAAAGTCCGCGCATACGATCTGATTTATCGGCTGTTCAAGCCGCTGTGGCTCGGCGCATTGCGACTGTTTCCCGCGCAGGTGAGCAGCACCGAACGAATCGGGCTGGCGATGCTGGCGGTGGCGCGCCGGGAAACGGCCTTGCGCATCCTGGAGCCGCCGCAGATCAATCAACTGGCGACGCGCTGAAATACCGTCATCAACCGCGCCGCCGCCAATACTCCGCCACCCGGCGGCGCAGATGCTCGATGCCCTGCGGATGCTCAATAAACTGCGCCACCGGCATCATCCGCCAGCGCTGGCCTTCGTCGCCGAAGCGAATGGCGGCGATCTGCGCCGGGGCGATCTCGCCGGCCATAAACCAGGTCGGCGGGGAGCCGGGCAAAATGCCGGCGTAGCGTCGCCGCCAGACAACCTGGTGTTCGGCGATCGCCACGCCGAACTCTTCCCGCGTTTCCCGCTGCACGCACTGCAGCGGCGTTTCGCCGTTTTCCCGCCCGCCGCCGGGCAGATCCCACTGACCGGGCCACGGAATGCCCGGCTTGTCGTCCCGTTGGTAAACCAGCAAGAGACCGTCGCACAGCAGCGCGATCTTGGCCCCGCCAAACGCCTCGTCCGTCATGATTTCTCCGCTCCCGGCCCCATCGCCTTTGACTGAACATCATACTTCATCCCCGCGCGGCCTGGTGTATAGTGAAAATCCGTTTTCACAACAGGCGAACAATGACGATGAACTCTCCGTTTCTGGTGACTCCCCAATGGCTTGCGCAACATATCAACGATGAAAATCTGGTGGTGATCGACGTTCGGATGTCGCCGGTCGGGCTGACGCCGAAAAAAGACATGCTTGCCGAGTTCGAACGCGGCCATATCCCCGGCGCGGTCTATTTTGATATCGACGACGTGGCGGACAAAAACACCGCGCTGCCGCACATGTTGCCGACGGCGGCGGAATTCGCCGCGGCGGCGGGCCAATTGGGCATCAGCGAGCGCGATACCCTGGTGATTTACGACGAGGGCAACCAGTTCTCCGCACCGCGCGGCTGGTGGACTTTCCGCAATTTCGGCGCCGAGCGCGTTTATGTGCTGGATGAAGGGCTGAACGGCTGGACCGCGCTGGGGCAAGCGCTGGAAACCGGCCCGGCGCAGCCTGCCCCGCAGACGTTCAACGCCCGGTTCAACGCCGACGCGGTGGTGGATATGCGGCAAGTGGAGCAAGCGTTAGGCACACCGGTGCAAATTCTCGACGCCCGCGCCGCGCCGCGCTTTTATGCCGAAGCGCCAGAGCCGCGCCCCGGCCTGCACCGCGGCCATATTCCCGGCAGCATCAACATTCCGTACGGCGAGCTGCTGGAAAACGGCCGCTTCAAATCGTTGGAAGCGCTGCGCCAAACCTTCAGCGACAAGGGGGTGGACATCAACGGCCCAATCATCACCAGCTGCGGCTCCGGCGTGACGGCGGCGGTGCTGGCGTTTGGCCTGCTGTCGCTCGGCGCGCCGCAGGTCAAGTTGTATGACGGCGCCTGGAGCGAATGGGGCCAGCTGAGCGGCAAGCAGCCTATCGCCCAAGATTAAGTTTCGATCCGCTCGACCACGATCTGCGCCAGCCGCTGCACGGCGGCCGAAGGCTGATCCTCGGCGCGGTGCAACACCACGCCGAGTTGGCCGAGAGCGGGCAGCAGATCGGGGGCCAGCGGCGACAGGCCGGGCGGCAAGCCCGCCGCCGTGCGCACCGTAACGCCCAACCCGGCGCTCACCGCCGCCCACACGCCGTTCAGGCTGCGGCTGCTAAAGGCGATGCGCCAGGGTATGCCGGCGCGATCCAGCGCCTGCGTCGCCGCGCTGCGCATCAGACAGGGCGCGTCGAACATCACCAACGGCAGCGGCTCATCCCCTTCTCGCCAGGGCGCCAGCGCGAAGCCGGACGACGCGATCCAGTGCAACTGCCGCTGCCCCAGCGCTTGATGAAACGGCGTGCTCAGACCGCCATCCCACGCCAGCGACAGATCCAGCTGGCCTTTCAGCACCCAGTCGATCAGCTCGGCATTACGCGCGATGCGCGCCTCGATCCTCACCTTTGGATTGGCGCGCGCGAAGCTGCCCAACACCTGCGGCAGAAACGTCTCGCCGAAATCCTCCTGCAACCCCAGCCGCACCGTGCCCTGCAGATCCAGCCCGCGCACCGCGGCGGCGGCTTCGTCATTAAGCTCCAGCAGGCGGCGCGCGTAGCCAAGCAGAGTTTCCCCCGTCTCGGTCATCACCATGCCGCGCCCGGCCTTGCGCAGGATCGGCGCGCCAACCTGCTGTTCCAGTTTTTTCAGGTGGGCGCTGACCGCCGACGTCGAGCGCCCCAGCCGTTCAGCCGCCTTGGCGAAGCTGCCCAGCTCGACGCCGGTGACGAAGCTGCGCAAATCCTCGAGATCGAACGTTATTCGCCCCATGCTGACCATCCTGATTTTCTGAACCATCAATCAAAATAATACCGATTTTACTGATAAAGATGGCGTGTCACGCGCTCCGGGTCAATGTCTTTCCGGAGAATCCTTATACTCGCGATGCAATACCGTTTTCCCCTGCCCGCCGGTTCCGCCCCTCTGTCCGCTCCCTTTGACCACACTGCGCCGCGGGTTGACAGCTCAATGTGATATTGATAATCATTATCAATATTGCATATTCATTTGCGGCTCGCGGGATGCGGGCCGTTCTCCGGGGTCAACCGTCATGTCGTCATCACCAATCACACCTTACGCCACCACCTGCTGCATCGTGGGAGGCGGCCCCGCCGGGCTGATGCTCGGCTATCTACTGGCGCGGGCGGGGATCGACGTGACGGTGCTGGAGAAGCACGCCGATTTCCTGCGCGATTTTCGCGGTGACACCATTCACCCGTCGACGCTGGAAGTCATGCATCAACTGGGCCTGCTCGACGAACTGCTGACGCTGCCGCATCAGCGCGCGGAATCTCTGCACGCCGAAGTCGCCGGACGCGACATCAAGCTGGCGGATTTCACCCGCCTGCCGACGCGCTGCAAATTTATCGCCTTTATGCCGCAGTGGGAGTTCCTCAACTTTTTGGCCCAGCAGGCCGCCGCCTTCCCCAACTTCAGGCTGCTGACCTCAACGCAGGTTCACCAGCTGCTGTACGACCGCGGCCAGGTGTGCGGCGTGCTGGCCGACACGCCGGAAGGCCCGATCCGCGTGCGCAGCCAGTTGGTGGTCGGTACCGACGGCCGCAACTCGGTGGTGCGCGAACAGGCGGCGCTCAGCAGCCGATCCTTCGGCGCGCCGCGCGACGTATTATGGATGAAGCTCAGCAAGCAGCCGGGCGATCCGGCCTGGTCGATGGGCCACACCGGGCCGAAACAGAACTTCATCATGATCGATCGCGGCGACTACTGGCAGTGCGGTTACTCGATCGACAAAGGCAGCTTCGATGCGATCCGCCACAGCGGGCTGGAGAAATTTTTACTGCACCTCGCTGAGGTGGCGCCGTTCCAGGACGATCGCCTGCAGGAGATCGTCGAGTGGGATCAGGTCAAACTGCTGAGCATTCGCATCGATCGTCTGGATCGCTGGGCCAAACCGGGAGTGCTGTGCATCGGCGACGCCGCGCACGCCATGTCGCCGATCGGCGGCGTGGGCGTCAACCTGGCGATTCAGGACGCGGTGGCCGCCGCCAACGCCCTGATCCCGCCGCTGCGCCAGCATCGGCTGCAGCTGAAGCATCTGCTGAGCGTGCAGCGCCGGCGCGAATTCCCCACTCGCGCCATCCAGTTTTTGCAGATCAAAATGAGCCAGCGCAAGCCGGGCGAACGCCGCGCGGCGGGCGGCTCGCGCTTGATCGCCCGCGTCGGCAACAGCCGCTGGCTGCCGCGCCTGTTCGGCCGCATCATCGGCCTGGGTTTTCGCCGTGAAACACCGCGGCATCTGTCCAACGAAATCTGCCCGCCGGAATAGCATTGGTGATTTTTTCATCGCGCCGTATAATGGTTAAATCGAACGATTTAATTAACTGGAGCGATTAAATGTACGCACTCACCGCGAACGAGGCCAAAACCCAATTCGGCGATTTGCTGCTCAAGGCGCAGCGTGAACCGGTGCAAATCAATCGCAACGGCAAACCGGTCGCCGTCGTCATGTCTGTAGAAGATTACCAGGCGCTGGAAGATCTCAAATTAAGCGCACTGCAGCAAAAAATCGCGCAGGCTACCGCCGAGGAAGACGCCGGTAAGGCGGTAGACGGCGATGCCTTCTTCAACCGTCTGCTCACCGATGAAACAGACTGAGATGCCCGCGTTTCGCCTCACCCCGCAGGCCCAACAAGATCTGCTGGCTATTCGTCATTTCACCATCGAGCACTGGGGCCAAGCGCAATCTCGCCGCTATCTTGAGCAGTTGAGAGAGGTCATGCATCATTTGGCAGATATGCCGGAAGCGGGTAAAGCTCACTTCCACGATCTGGGCGAAGAGATACGCAGTTTTCCTTACGCCAGCCATAGGATCTACTACCGCAACCGCCCTACCGGCATCACCGTTCTCGCCATTCTGCATCAGGCGATGGTGCCTCACCGGCATCTGGAACAACGGCTGTAATTTTTCTTACTCAAAGGGGCACTGATGTTCACCGTCCGTCAGGCATTGCTGGAAGATTTAACGCAAGTGCGCGATATCGGCATCCGCACCTACCGCGCCCACTTCGGTGAGCTGTGGCGCTACCCGCACGAGCTGGAGGCCTTTCTGGCGGAGGATTTTTCCGTCTCCGCGCTGGAACGGACGCTGCGCGATCCCGACGTATGCTGGCTGTTGGCCCATGAGGATGACGCCCTCGTCGGCTATGCGCGGGTGAACTTCGACAGCCTGCTGGCACCAACCGAGCACATCGGCGCAGAGCTGCAGAAAATCTATTTTCTGCCGGGCCATGCCGGCAACGGCTATGGCCAGCGCCTGTACGAACAGGTGCAGCAGCGGGCTATCGACCGTCGGCAAAAAACGCTGTGGCTGGAAGTGCTGCAACGCAACACCCGCGCCCAACGTTTTTATCAGCGTCAAGGATTGAGCATTTGTGGCGAGACCTGCTACACCAGCGCCCAGGGCTCGATAGGCATTTGGTATATGAGCAAGACGCTGTAACCGCGCCCCGCTCCGCCGTCGTTTAGCGCGGTTCCCGCTGCAGCATCAGGAACAGCAAGGCAAACGCATTGGGCGCCAGGTAGATCAGCGCCCCCAGCTGCACCGCCAGCGGATCCTTCTTGGCCTGCCAGGCCATAAACCAGTCGCCGGCGACCACCATAAAGCCGACGCCCCACACCGTTATCGCGCAAAGCGCCCCCAGCATCGCCCAGGCTTTGCCCTTGGCGAAAGCGGCGTAAGAGCCTTTCAATCGCCCGATCATCAACGCCACGCCCGCCGTCGCGAATAGGCCGGCCAGCGTTTCCAGCGCGGTGATGACCGCCAACCCCAACATGCAGGCCCAGTCGGCGCTGATCGCGCGCCACATCAGCCCAGGCGTTTGATAAGTATCCTGCATGGCGAGCAGCGGCCCCACCGCATTGCGCGCGGTGCCGGCGAAATCCGCCGTATTGTTCAACAGGCTAAACAGCCCCCACAGGGCCGGAAACAGGGACAGGACGATGCAACCGAGGCGTGACACAGTGATTTCGTTCATGGTTATCCTTAATGAATAAACGGGTGGCTCCCGTCCTCATGACGGGACCGCTATTGAGATCCTGATAGTTTGACGTGCACAATGTAAGAACTAATCTTACAATGACGCAGCATAGCCGAAAGTGAGGAGGAACAATGGGCAGAACACTAACGGTAGATCTGGGTGACGAACTGCGTAGCTTCGTCGAAGACCTGGTGGCCAGCGGCGATTACCGAACGCCCAGTGAAGTCATCCGCGAATCCGTGCGCACTTTGCGCGAACGTACCGCCGCCTCAAAACTGGAAGAGCTTAGGCGCTTGATCGCCGAAGGAGAGAACAGCGGCGAAGCCGTCGAATGGGATCGTGATGTGTTCATGGAAAGAATACGGAGCAAAGCAAAAGGATGCGCAGGAGAGTAACCGTTCGTCCAAAAGCGTTGGACGATATGGAAGAGATCTATTTTTACGGGTTGGCGCACTTTGGCTTGCAGGTGGCCGAAGATTATCTGCGCCGCCTGCATCTGGCTTTCGATAACCTTAGCCACCACCAACTCGGCAAAAACATCGATGCAATCGGCCCCGGCCTATGGGTATTGCCCGTCGCCAACCACCTGATTTATTTTCGACAGCACAGGCGGGAGGTGAATATCATCAGAGTGCTGCATCATTCCCGCGATCCGCTCAGCCAATCCTTTTTCAGCTGACCCAACGTTAAATCGCCACCAGCGCGCGGACGCCGTCCTGTTCCATAGCGCTGCCGGCGCCGCGCTGCACGATGCTGCCGCGCGACATCACCAGATAGCTGTCCGCCAGGTCGGCGGCGAAGTCATAGAACTGCTCCACCAGCAGGATCGCCATATCGCCCCGCGCCGCCAGCTGTTTGATCACCGCGCCGATCTCCTTGATCACCGAAGGTTGGATCCCTTCCGTCGGTTCGTCGAGGATCAACAGCTGCGGTCGGCAGGCCAGCGCCCGGCCGATCGCCAGCTGCTGTTGCTGCCCGCCGGAAAGATCGCCGCCGCGCCGATCCTTCATTTGCCGCAGCACCGGAAACAGTTCATAGATCGGATCCGGCACCGCGCGCGCGTCGGCGCCGGAAAAACGCGCCAGCCCCATCAGCAGATTTTCCTCCACCGTCAGGCGCGGAAAAATCTCCCGCCCCTGCGGCACATAGGCGATGCCCGCCTGCACCCGCTGATGCGGCTTTTTACCGGTGATGGTTTCGCCCCGCCAACGGACGCTGCCGCTGCGCGCCGGGATCAGCCCCATCAGGCATTTCAGCAGCGTGGTCTTGCCCACGCCATTGCGCCCCAGCAGGCAGGTCACCTCGCCGATGCGCGCCTCGAACGACAGGCCGCGCAGAATGTGGCTGCCGCCGTAATACTGATTCAATTCCTCTACCTGCAGCATGATTACGCCTCCTCAGCGCCCCAGATATACCTCAATCACCCGTTCATCGGCCTGCACCTGCGCCAGCGATCCTTCCGCCAGCACCTGTCCCTGATGCAGCACCGTCACGCGATCGGCAATGGTTTCCACAAACCCCATGTCGTGCTCCACCACCATCAGCGAATGCTTGCCCGCCAGCTCGCGGAACAGTTCAGCGGTGTAGTCGGTTTCAGCGTCGGTCATGCCGGCCGCCGGCTCGTCGAGCAACAGCAGGTGCGGTTCCTGCACCAGCAGCATGCCGATCTCGAGAAACTGTTTCTGCCCGTGGGACAGCAACCCGGCGGGCCGGTGGCGCTCATGCCCCAGCCGCAGGGTCTTCAGCATCTCGTCGATGCGGTCGCGCTGTTCGCTGCTTAAACGGGCGCGCAGGCAGGCCCATACCGACTTGCGGGTTTTCTGGGCGATCTCCAGATTTTCGAACACCGTCAGCGCCTCGAACACCGTCGGTTTTTGAAACTTGCGGCCGATGCCCGCATGGGCGATCTGCATCGGCGCCAGCCGGGTCAGATCGACGGTCTGGTCGTAAAACACCCTGCCGCTGTCCGGCCGGGTTTTGCCGGTGATCACATCCATCAGCGTGGTCTTGCCGGCGCCGTTGGGGCCGATCACGCAGCGCAGTTCGCCGACGCCAATGCGCAGCGACAGATCGGTCAGCGCGCGAAAACCGTCGAAGCTGACGTTGACGTTGTCGAGCTGCAGCACCGGATCGGTTTGCTGCCGGTATTTGTCCGCCGGCAGCGGATGGGTAAACAGTTCGTCGGTCACTTGCATCGCCTTCATGAGGATTTCCTCCGACGCAGCAGGCCAATCACCCCTTTGGGCAGAAACAACGTGACGACGATAAACATCAGGCCGAGGAAAAACTGCCAGTATTCGGGAATGGCCATGGTGAACCAGCTCTTGGCGCCGTTGACGATGCCGGCGCCGAGCAGCGGCCCCACCAGGGTGCCGCGCCCGCCGAGGGCGACCCAGATGGCGGCCTCGATGGAGTTGGTCGGCGACATTTCGCCGGGGTTGATGATGCCGACCTGCGGCACATAGAGCGCGCCGGCCAGCCCGCACAGCACCGCCGACAGTGTCCAGACGAACAGCTTGAAGCCCTTCGGATCGTAGCCGCAGAAGGTCAGGCGGTTTTCCGCATCGCGCACCGCGGTCAGCACCCGGCCGAACTTGCTACGCGCCAGCGCAAAGCCGATGGCCAGGCTGGCGGCCAGCAGCAGCACCGTCGCCAGGAACAGCGCCACCCGCGTGCCGGCGGCGGTGATGGGAAAGCCGAGCAGCGTGGTGAAACCGGTAAAGCCGTTATTGCCGCCGAAACCGGTCTCGTTGCGAAAGAACAGCAGCATGCCGGCATAGGTCAGCGCCTGGGTCATGATCGAGAAGTACACCCCTTTGATTTTCGAGCGAAAGGCGAAGTAGCCGAACAGGAAAGCCAACAGGCCCGGCACCAGCACGATCAGGCACAGCGCCCAGGCGAAATGCTGGGTGCCGCTCCAGAACCACGGCAGCTCGTTCCAGGAGAGGAACGCCATAAACGCCGGCAGCCCGTCGCCCGCCGCCTGCCGCATCAGGTACATGCCCATGGCGTAGCCGCCGAGCGCGAAGAACAGCCCGTGGCCGAGCGACAGCAGCCCGGCATAGCCCCACACCAGATCGAGCGCCACCGCCACCACCGCGTAGCACAGGATCTTGCCCGCCAGCGTCAGGGTATAGGTGGACACCGCCAGCGGATGATCCGCCGGCAACAACGTCATGAACGGCATGACCAGCAGCGCCAGCAACGCCAGCCCGCCGATGCTCAACGCCAGCCGGGGCGCTTTCTGCACGCCGGTTACTGTCAATGGTTGGCTCATCAGTCAATCACCCTGCCCTTAAGGGCGAACAGCCCCTGCGGACGCTTTTGAATAAACAGAACGATCAGCACCAGGATCAGGATCTTGCCCAACACGGCGCCGATCTGCGGCTCGAGGATCTTGTTGACGATGCCGAGGCCGAAGGCCGCCGCCACCGTCCCCGCCAGCTGGCCGACGCCGCCGAGCACCACCACCAGGAACGAGTCGATAATGTAACCTTGCCCCAGCTCCGGTCCGACGTTGCCCAACTGCGACAGCGCCACCCCACCGAGCCCGGCGATGCCGGATCCCAACCCGAAGGCCAGCATGTCCACCCGCCCGGTGGGCACGCCGCAGCAGGCCGCCATCGCGCGGTTTTGCGTCACCGCGCGCACGTTCATGCCGAGCCGGGTTTTGTTCAGCAGCAGCCAGGTCAACGCCAGCACCAGCAGCACGAACGCGATCACCGCGATGCGGTTCCACGGCAACACCAGGTTCGGCAACAGCTGCACGCCGCCCGACAGCCACGCCGGGTTGGCGACCTCGACGTTCTGCGCGCCGAACAGCACCCGCACCAGTTGGATCAGCACCAGGCTGATGCCCCAGGTGGCCAGCAGGGTTTCCAGCGGCCGGCCGTACAGGTGGCGGATCACCGTGCGCTCCAGCAGCATGCCGATCCCGGCGGTGATGGCGAACGCCACCGGCAGCGCCGCCAGCGGGTAGAGCGCCAGCCACTGCGGCGCAAATTGCTGAAACAACCCCTGCACCAGATAGGCGGAATAGGCGCCGAGCATCAGCATTTCGCCGTGCGCCATATTGATGACGCCGAGCAGGCCGTAGGTGATCGCCAGGCCAAGCGCCGCCAGCAGCAGGATCGAACCGAGCGACAGGCCGCTGAACGCCTGGCCGAGCAGATCGCCGATCATCAGGCGGTGCTGCACGCGCTGCAAGCTGCGCTGCGCCTCGGCGCGCACCGCGGCGTCCGGCTCATTGGCCGCATCGGTCAAGGCTTGCAGCCGCGCGCGGGTTTCCGGCTCGCCCGATTCCCCCAGCAGCCGCACCGCATTGAAGCGCACCTGCGGGCTGGCGTCGGCCAATTGCAGGTTCGCCAGCGCAATGCTCAGCGCGTCGCGTACCTGCGGGTCTTTCTCCTGCGCCAGCCGCCGGGTCAACAGCGGCAACTGCTCGCCCTGCGCCTCACGCTGCAGCGCGGTCGCCGCCTGCAGCCGCACCGCCGCGTCCGCGCTGACCAACCGCTGCGCCGACAACGCGTTGGCGATCAGAATGCGCAGCCGGTTGTTCAGCCACACCTTCTTCGGCTCGCCAACCGGGGCCGCCTCACCTTCAAGCGGCAGATAGCGGTCGCCCTGGCGGATAAAGGCGCGTTTCGCCCCGTCGATCGCCACGGTTTCCTGCTGCAGCCCCTGCAGCAACGGCAGGCGCGCGGCGTCCGGCTCGGCCGCCCACGCCTGCAGCAGTTTGGCCTGCTGCGCGCGAGTGGCCGCCGCGAACTCATCGGCCGGCCCAGCCTGCGCCAGCAGGGGCCAGGCGCACAACAGCCACAGCCCGGCGCGCAGAGAGGATAAAAACGGAGATTGCATCAGCTGCCTCTTCTGTTGAGCCGGCGCGCGTCGGGCCGCGCCGGCGCTGAGTGACGTTACTTGCCGCCTTTCACCGGGTAATCCGGTTTTTTGTCGTTGCCGGCGATATACGGACTCCACGGCTGCGCGCGCACCGGCGCCTCGGTCTGCCACACCACGTTGAACTGGCCGTTGCCCTCGATCTCGCCGATCATCACCGGCTTGTGCAGGTGGTGATTGGTCTTGTCCATGGTCAGCGTGAACCCCGACGGCGCGGCGAAGGTTTGCCCGGCCATCGCCGCGCGCACCTTATCGACGTCGGTGGTGCCGGCCTTTTCCACCGCCTGCGCCCACATGTGGAGGCCGACGTAGGTGGCCTCCATCGGATCGTTGGTGACCGCAGTGGCGTAATTCGGCAGATTGTGCGCCTTGGCGTAGGCTTTCCACTGGCTGACAAACTGTTTGTTGGTCGGATTATCCAGCGATTCGAAGTAGTTCCAGGCCGCCAGGTTGCCCACCAGCGGCTTGGTGTCGATGCCGCGCAGCTCTTCCTCGCCGACCGAGAAGGCGATCACCGGCACGTCGGTGGCCTTGACGCCCTGGTTGGCGAGTTCTTTGTAGAACGGCACGTTGGAATCGCCGTTAATGGTGGAAATCACCGCGGTGTTGCCGCCGGCGGCGAACTTCTTGATGTTGGCGACGATGGTCTGGTAATCGCTGTAGCCGAACGGCGTATAGACCTCTTCGATATCCTTGTCCTGCACGCCTTTGCTGTGCAGGAAGGCGCGCAGGATCTTGTTGGTGGTGCGCGGATAGACGTAATCGGTGCCCAACAGGAAGAAGCGCTTGGCGCCGCCGCCGTCCTCGCTCAGCAGGTATTCCACCGCCGGGATCGCCTGCTGGTTCGGCGCCGCGCCGGTGTAGAACACGTTCGGCGACATCTCTTCGCCTTCGTATTGCACCGGATAGAACAGCAGGCCGTTCAGCTCCTCAAACACCGGCAGCACCGACTTGCGCGACACCGAAGTCCAGCAGCCGAACACCGCCGCCACCTTGTCCTGGCTCAGCAACTGGCGCGCCTTTTCGGCGAACAGCGGCCAGTTGGAGGCCGGATCCACCACCACCGGCTCCAGCTTTTTGCCGAGCACCCCGCCTTTGGCGTTGATCTCGTCGATGGTCATCAGCGCCACATCCTTCAGCGGCGTCTCGGAAATCGCCATGGTGCCGGAGAGCGAACTCAGAATACCGACCTTGATGGTGTCGGCGGCCTGCGCGCTCCAGGCCAGGCCCAGGCCGACAGCGGCGGCGGACAGCGCAAAAGCTTTGATAAAACGACGACGTTGCATAGTTCAAACTCCTGATGTGTATGAAATCAAAATCGTTACGCCGAGCGCGCAGGCTGCTGAGCCCGCGCCTGGTGCAACATGTGCAGCGTTATTTTTCGCACTTCTGCCTTGCTGACGGCGATGTGCTCGCCGAGCAGCGTTTGCGCCTCCCCGCTTTGCCGCTGCAGGATCGCCTGCAAAATGGCGGCGTGCTCGCGGTAGGTGGCGTCCACCCGCGCCTGCTGGGTGAAATCCAGCCGGCGAATGATGCGGATCTTTTCGGTCAGTTCGCGGTGAATGCGCGCCATTTCGCCGTTGCCCGCCGCGGCCACCAACGCCTGATGAAACTGCTCATCGTGCTGCGACACCGCCTTGCCGTCCGCCAGACGCGGCGCTTCGGTCCAAAAACGGCTCAGCGCCGCCAGCGCGTCCGGCGTTTCCCCGGCCGGGCGTTCGCACAGCCGTTTCACCGCCTCTTGCTCCAGCACGATGCGCAGGTCGTACAGCTCTTCGAAGTAGGCGAAGTCGAACGGCCGCACCTGCCAACCGCTGCGAAACAGCACCTCGACATAGCCTTCGCGCTCCAGCCGAAACAGCGCCTGACGCACCGGCGTGCGGCTGGCCGCCATGCGCTGCGCCACGTCGCTTTCGCTGAAGCGATCGCCCGGCAGCAGGCGAAACTCGAAGATGTCGGCCTTGAGCTGCAGATAAATGCGCTCCGCCAGCCCCTCCGGGCGCGCCTTGTGCTCTCCGTTGGTGATTTGCATCATCGCTCCTCCGTTCAGACCGCCTTTTCCAGCCACAGCAGGGCGTCGCCCGGCCCGACCGGCCGCCCCTGCCGGCAGCTGATGCGTTTAACGATCCCGGCGCGCGGCGCGGTGACCGCCAGCTCCATTTTCATCGCCTCGACCACGATCAGCGGCTGCCCGGCCGCCACCGCCTGCCCCGGTTCCACCAGGATCTTCCACACGCTGCCGTTCAGATCGGCGCTGACCAAATCGCCGTCGATGGCGTCTTCTTCCTCCGGCGGCAACAGCTGCGCCTCGGCCTCGTCGTCATCGCTGCGCCAGCGCGCCACTTCGGCGCTGAACGCCTGCTGCTGGCGATGCTGGAAGTCGGCGATCGCCTCGGCGTTGTCGGCCAGGAAACGGGTGTAGGCGGCGAAGTCGAACTCGCTCTCTTCGATGCGCACCTGCATGCGCCCTTCACGGAACGCTTCGCGCTGCTCGTCCAGCTCTTGCTCGCTGACCGGGTAGAAGCGCACCTGATCGAAGAAGCGCAGCAGCCAGGGCTCACCGGCGGTGAACTGCGGGTTTTTGAGAAACTTGTTCCAGATCGGCAGCGTGCGTCCCACCAGCTGGTAACCGCCCGGCGAGTCCATGCCGTAGATGCACATGTACATGCCGCCGATGCCAACCGTCCCTTCGGCGGTGTGGGTGCGCGCCGGGTTGTATTTGGAGCTCAGCAGACGATGGCGCGGATCGAGCGGCACCGCGCAGGGCGCGCCGAGGTAGACGTCGCCCAGCCCGAGGATCAGGTAGCAGGCGTCGAACAGAATGTCGCGCACCTGCTCGCGTCGGCTCAGGCCATTGATGCGCTGAATGAAATCGACGTTGTTCGGCAGCCAGGGCGCCGAGGCGCGCACCGTCTGTTGATAGCGATCCACCGCCCCCAGCGTGGCCGAATCCTCAAACGCCATCGGCAGCCACACGGTGCGCGTCGGCACCTTCAGGCGGCTGACGTCCCCCAGCGCCCGTTCGCGCGCCAGCAGGCGCTGCAGCAGGTCGGCCTGGCTAATCTGCCGGCTGTCGTAGCGGATCTGCAGCGAACGCACGCCCGGCGCCAGCTCCGCCACGCCTGGTATCGCCTCCTCACGCAGCGACTGCATCAGCAGATGAATGCGCAGCCGCAGCGCCAGATCGAGCACATTGTCGCCGTACTCCATCAGGATGTAGCCGTCCCCCGCCTGGCGATACGCCACCGCCGGGCGCCCGTCCGCCGCCGGCAGCGCCGCCAGCACCGCGGCGGAAACGGTCTCCGCCGGGGCCAGATCCGGCGGCGGCAGGGTGATGGCCTTCACCGCCGCCAGCGCTTCGATGCTGCCGAGCTGCGCCTGCTCCAGCGACTGCGCCTGCCGGAAGCCGATCGGATGGAAACGGATGCGGTCGCCCGGCTTCACCTGCCCCACTTTCCACAGTTCGGCCTTGGCGATGGTCACCGGGCAAACGAAGCCGCCGAGGCTGGGCCCGTCGCGGGTCAGGATCACCGGGAAGTCGCCGGTGAAGTTGATGGCGCCGACGGCGTACTCGCAGTCGTGCACGTTGGAAGGATGCAAACCGGCCTCGCCGCCGTCCTCCCGCGCCCACTCGGGCTTCGGCCCCGCCAAGCGCACCCCGAGGCGGTTGGAGTTGTAATGCACCTGCCAGTCGGTGGCGAAGAAGGCCTCTATCGATTCAGCGGTGAAAAAGTCCGGCGCGCCGTGCGGCCCGTACAGCACGCCGATGTGCCACTGGTCGCCGTAGTGCGGGATCAGGCTGTCGTCCATCGCCTGCGGCGCGGCGATCGGCGCCGGCGTGGTGCTGGCCGCCAGCGACGGTTGGGCGATCGCCAACATGTCCGCCACGCGCAAGGTGCGCCCGGCGTGGCCGCCGAACTGGCCCAGCGCGAAGGTGGAGCGGCTGCCGAGATACACCGGCACGTCAAAGCCGTTGCGTACCGCCAGATAGGTGCGGCAGCCTTGCGTGGCGCGCCCCAGCGTCAATACCTGCCCGGCCCGCACCGCGATCGGCCGCCAGTAGGCGACCGCCTCGCCATCCAGATCGGCCGGGCAGCTCGCGCCCGTCAGCGCGAGGGTGGCGTCGCAGTGAAAGCGCAGCGTCGGCCCCTGCAGGGTAAACTCCAACCCGGCGGCCGCCGGGTGGTTGCCGACGATGCGGTTGGCCAGCCGAAACGCGAAGTCGTCCATCGGGCCGGACGGCGGCACGCCGATGTCCCAATAGCCGAGGCGGCCGGGATAATCCTGCACGCTGCTGTAGGTGCCGGGTTGCAGCACTTCGAGGCAGTGCGGCTGGAAACGCACATCGTCCAGCAGGCGCGTCCAGACGTCGCCGCGCTGAAATTGCGGCGTGGCGATCACCTGCCGCAAATAGTCGAGGTTGGTGGCGATGCCGTGCAAACGGGTCGCCGCCAACGCCACGCGCAATTTTTCCAGCGCCTGTACCCGATCGGCGCCGTGCACGATCAGCTTGGCGATCATCGGATCGTAAAACGCCGACACTTCGCTGCCGGTCGCCACCCAACCGTCGAGGCGCACGTCGTCAGGGAAATGCACCTCGGTCAGCACGCCGGGGCTGGGCTGGAAGTTTTTCAGCGGATCTTCGGCGTAGAGGCGCACCTCAATCGCCGCGCCCTGCGGCGCGCGTTGCAACGCCACCCAATCCAGCGCGTCGCCCGCCGCCACCTGCAGCATGCATGCGATCAGATCCAGGCCGGTGACCATTTCGGTGACCGGGTGCTCGACCTGTAAGCGGGTGTTCACCTCCAGGAAATAAAACTCGTCGCGCGCAGCGTCATAGATAAACTCTACGGTGCCAGCGCTGCGGTAATTCACCGACTCGCCCAGCGCCACCGCCGCCCGGTGCAGCGCCTGGCGGGTCGCCGCCGGCAGATGCGGCGCCGGGGTTTCCTCCACCACCTTTTGGTTGCGCCGCTGCAGCGAACAGTCGCGCTCGCCGAGCGCCGCCACCCGCCCCTGGCCGTCGCCGAAAATCTGCACCTCGACGTGGCGCGCCCGATCGACGAAACGTTCGATAAAGGCGCCGGCGTCGCGGAAGAACTGCTCTCCCAGCCGTTTGACGCTGTCGTACGCGTCGCGCAGCGCCGCCTCGTCGTCACAGCGCGTCAGGCCGATGCCGCCGCCGCCGGCGGTGCTTTTCAGCATCACCGGGTAGCCGATGCGCGCGGCGGCGGCGACCGCCTGCTCAACGCTCTCCAGCAAGCCGGTGCCCGGCGTCATCGGCACCCCGGCCAACGCCGCCAGCTCGCGCGCCCGGTGCTTGAGGCCGAACTCGCGCATCTGCGCCGCCGTCGGGCCGATAAAGGCGATGCCCGCCGCTTCGCAGGCGTCGGCAAACTCGGCGCTCTCGGACAAAAAGCCGTAGCCGGGGTAGATCGCCTGCGCGCCGGTGGCCGCTGCCGCCGCGAGGATCTTGTCGATGCGCAGGTAGCTGTCGGCGGCCTTGTCGCCGCCGAGCGCCACCGCCCTGTCGGCCTCGGCGACGTGCGGCGCATTGCGGTCGGCGTCGGAATAGACCGCCACGCTGGTTACGCCCAGGCGTTTCAGGGTGCGAATGGCGCGGCAGGCGATTTCGCCGCGGTTAGCGATCAGTACGGTAGTAAACATGTTCATGCCCCCTTAACGCTGGCGAGATAGTCGCGCCAGCCGCCAAACTCAGTGATATCCGTCGCGTCTTCCAGCGCCCAGGCTTCGCAGATAAACCCCTTCACCCGCCGGCCGTCCGCCAGCAGCAGCGTGCCGATGCCCAATGGCGCCGGAATTTCCGCCACAAACTCGCCGAAACGGGCCAGCGGGATGTCCCACAGCTCAACGCGGATCGCCGCCCCCTGCGCCGCGCGCGCCAGCCCCGGCTTCGGCGGCTCGGTATCGGCCAGCGCATACAGGCGATAACAGGGGGCGGTAGCGGTTTGCTCCACCTGCACCGCGTCGCGCTGTGTCAGCTGGACGTTGAGCGGCATGCCGCTAAGGTGAGCGCCCACTACCGCCAAACGCACGTGTCCCGAAGACGAGGCCGGCGCCGGCTGCGGCGGCAATGCCCGGCCGATAGCGCCGAGCGGCAAGGCGCTTTGCCGTTGCCAGCGCAGGCCAAACGCCGCCAGCGCCCGGTCATGCCAGGCGGGCGCAATCAGGGTGATGCCCGCCGGCAGACCGTCTTCGCGCAGCGGCCCCGGCAGCGCCAGCGCGCTCAGATCGGCCAGGTTGGTGAAATTGGTGTAAGTGCCGAATTGCGAGTTGAACAGCACCGGCTCCTGCGCCATCTCCGCCAGGGTGCGGATAGTGGGCGCGGTCGGCACCACCAGCGCGTCGAACGGCGCCAGCCGCTGGGCGATTTGCCGCGCCAGCTCGGCGCGCAGGTATTCCGCCTTGTAGGCGTCGCAGGCGCTGTAGCCGAGGCCGTTGCCGACGATGCCGCGCACCACCGGATCGATAGCCTGCGGGCTCGCTTCCAGCACCTGCTCAATGGCCACCGTGCGCTCCGCCACCCAGGGGCCGTAATACAGCTGTTCCGCCAGAGTGCGAAACGGCGCGAAATCGAGGGGTTCCAGCGTGGCGCCGCCCGCCTGCAGCTGCGCCAGCGCTCGGTGAAACGCCCGCTCGGCCTGAACGTCGCCGAAAAACTCCAGCTGGGCGGGAACGGCGAAACGCGGCGCGGCGGGGATATCCGCCGGCGCGGTATGCGGATCGGGGCGGGAATACGGGTCTGCCGCGTCAAAGCCGCTCGCCAGTTCCGCCACCAGCGCGGCGTCGGCCACCGTCAGCGCGAAGACCGACACCGTATCGTTCAACCGGCAGGCCGGCACCACGCCGCGGTTGGACAACCGCCCCTTGGTCGGCTTCAGCCCGACGATGTTGTTGAAACCGGCGGGCACGCGCCCCGAACCGGCGGTGTCGGTGCCGAGCGCGAACGGCACCAGGCCGCGCGCCACCGCCGAGGCGGAGCCGGAGCTGGAACCGCCGCTGACGTAGCGGCTGTCGAAGCTGTTGACCACTGCGCCATACGGTGAGCGAGTGCCTACCAACCCGGTAGCGAACTGGTCGAGGTTGGTTTTACCAAGGGCGATCGCCCCGGCGGCGCGCAGGTGGGCGACCACGGTGGCGTCCGCCGCGGCCTGATAGGTGAACGCCGGGCAGGCGGCGCTGGTCGGCCAGCCGCCAACGTCGATATTGTCTTTGATGGCGAAGGGCACGCCGAACAGCGGCAGGCGGCTGAGATCGCCGGCGACCGCCTCGAGCCTCTGCGCCAACTGCCGATACTGCTGCTCGCGCTGCGCCGGCGTGGCGAGATACAGCCAGGCGTTATCGTCTGGGTTCAGCCCGGCGACCAGCGTTTCGATCGTCGCACTGACGCAGGCAAGGCGCTCGCCCGCCGGGCGGGTTTGGTAATGGTGTTGCCATTCACTGAGGGTAAAACCGCACGCTACAACAGATTCGCTCATCGACTGAATTCCATCTGGTACACAAGATGGGATTCAACAGAGCAACCGGCGTGCCAATTTTTAATCTCATGATTTCAATAAATTATAATTAAAACTTATGACGGCGGCGGCAAACGGGCTGCACCAGCGGCGCGCAGCGGGAGAACAAAAAGAGTGCAATGGCGGGATGATGCAGAGGAAAAACCGGGGCGACGCACTCGCCGCCCCGCAGGCCGATGGGGATAGGTCAACCGCCAGCCGCAAGCTCAGTACCTACCATGTGGTGAGCGCTACCCTTCTCCAGGTATTGGCCGCCGTGCAAATATAAAAAAACGTGGAGTCTGCCGACCATTGGCCTATTTTACCGGGTGCAACGGCCGAAGCGGGGACAGCAACTCTGACACCTACAGGATCTCCGTTCACGTTCGCTGAATCATAAATATTCAACACTTTTATGTGGCCGGAGGAGAATTGGTTATTCGGCCCACCAATAGGATAAGCGCCGTTACCGGCCGGATAGATGCCATTATCCGCAACCGTTAACTGCTTGGTGTACAACCCGCTCCATTTAAATGAGGGTTGTCCTAAGGCGGTCGCGATATCCTTCTGCGGCGAAAAATCCGCCGGGGAGATGGATACGCCGCTGCTGGTCGTATTGTTATTAGCGCCAAGCGTAAACTTAGGTGCAAAACTAATTAAAGAAGCCCCGTCCTGAGCCAACCTGACGCCCGGTTCAAACCCCTGAAGGTTATTGCCTGGAGAAATGCCGCCAAAGTAATGGTAGCTGGTACTCCCTCCTTTGGCGGCATAGAACAGGTTATCGGAGCCGTCCTTGATACCATGGAAAATGGCCGGATAAGCGCCATGGCTGGCCCTGTCCGCCAAGGACCACGGAAGTTGCCTAGGAGCCATATCGGCGATTGCCGCGTTGGCGAATCTTGTCGTATTGCTCAGCATGTTATCAAACACAAATGCCGCCGCGATGCCGTTTACCGGTTCTGCAGCCACATTGTAAGTGGTATTACCCACGTTATAGAAACCGCCCCGACATTCAAAGGTGCTTCCATCACTCTGAAGAATAGTTTCACCTTCGCAAGTAAACTGCCCCAGGATGTTATCGGTGTTGGTTCGGGTGAGTTTGATCGCCGTAGCGCCGACGCCGCCGAACAGGTGGATATAGCAGAAACCGTTGTACCACGTTACGCTGTTGGCGTTTCCTCTCAACTCCAGCCCCACGCCGGCATCCGTATTTGTGCCACCATCGCCCGGATTGCCGGAGACCTTGATCTGACATTGAATTTCATGGAACCCCACGCCGTGGAAGGAGCTATCCCCGCCATTGCTTTCCATCAAGATGTTCGACAAGCCACGGTGGAACCGGCAAGAGTGAAAACTGACGAACTCGGTAAACGCACCGGCATAGCCGTTCAACAGATGTAAGTTCACAAAAAACTTCATAATCAGCAATCTTTCATGCCGCATGAAACAGGAACCATTGATCCGATAGCCGGTGCCCGTATATAACGCGCCCTTGGCCGGCGTAATCGTCACATCGCTGATATATCTGTTGGTATGGATCCCGGAACCGCCTTTCGACTCAAAACACGCATGATCATTAGACGTCGGCTTAAAGAAGAATTTCGTACTAATCCAATTTTCACCCTCTATCGCAATGCCTTTATCTCCGGTGTAGTTTTCTCCCCCTAAATTTAAGGTATCTGTAATGTAATAGTTGCCGGCAGGAACATAGAGCTTCTTGTAGCCTTGGCTAATCGCATAAGCGATAGCCTGTTTAAACGCCTGCGTATCATCCGTACCAACGCCAGCTGTATCATTCCAATCGCCCTTCGCGCCGAACATCTGAGGGGTAATGTGGGGCACGCCTTCATTCGGGAAGGAATACTGAATGAGTTGATTGCCCGTTACCCCTGCAAGCGTAGAGAGAATCGGTTTAAAAGCGCAATCCCAGACGTTCTTGCCAATGAGAGTCGTTTCGTCAAATGCCCCGCCTAACTCCAGCGCCCGAGCGGGAGAAGCAAGTTTAATCACATTCCCTTCAATAATGGCGTTTTTCCCATTCAAGAAACGGATATAACCAAACCCAGAGTCCGTGACCCGATTGCCGGAAAACACCGTACGGTCGCCGTACAGCTTGATCCATACCTGGCTGCTGGTCCATCCGGAGTTGGTTATCTTGTTGCCGGTCATCACGCAGCTATTGGTGAACAGGGCAACCTTGCAATTATTGATAATATTGCCTGAGAGGGTCGCCTCCGTTGCGGCAATGCCATTGAAGGCCGAGGAATTGGAGGTGCCGCAGAAATTTAAAAAATTATTTGCGATAACGGACTCAGCGACAGAAATATCGTTATTGCCGTGATAGTCGATGCCATTCTCAACGGTATCTTCAACGTGATTCCCGATAATTCGTGAATTATTCGTAGGGATTTTGGTGGGGTTATTCACTAAGGAATAGTCGATCTGAATGCCGAACCTTTCGATCGTTTTGATGTAGTTATTAGAGATATTAATGTCACTGATTCCACCCAGCGAGATGCCATAGCTGGTATTAACAATATGGTTATTGGCAACGGTCAGGTTAGTGAATGAATGAGGCGTACCGGTCACTTCATTATTCAATGTCACCCCGCCCCCTCTTTGCGTATGCCCGGCCCCAGCAGGTTTAGCGGGTTTATGTCCATCATGAATATGATTGTTCACAATCAAGATGTCATAAGCATCTCGGTTCACGCCCGTTTTCAGCAAGATCCCGTCACCCTGGTGATTCGTCAGTTCGTTATTCTGGATTGTAATATGGCGTCCGCCACGAACGGCGATAGGTTCTTCACCCAGATCTTTAAGTAAATTGTTCTCAAGGGTAACTGACGTACAGTCAGAAAGGCCCAAAGCATCGGTATGCATGCTGATGACGCAATTTCTCACGGTGAAGTTTTCACAACGGGTGAAAGCCATGCCGGTACACGCGCGAGTGGCATACCACCAAATAGGATCTGCATCTTTCTGAGTCACCTTTCTCGTGATCCTCAGATCTTCCACGATGAAATTCGACTGTTCCACGGTATTAAAAATGTTGATTTGAGGCGTATCGTCATCCAGGTGAATTTCACCACCGCCATAAATATGGCAGTTGCTGGGGATCTGTAGAGACTGCCAAGCCGAACCCAACGTCAACCGATAGACATTCGCCATTCTGACCTGGCGTTTTTTCATCGAGTTAGCGGCGTCAATCGCCACTTTAGCGAACATGGCGCTAACAGCGTCTCGATCGTCAGCCAGGCCATCGCCTACGGCGCCGAACTGCTCAGGGGTATATTCAGCGAATTCGCCGCCGTCATTGACCTGAGCGGCGACATTTTTTGCGTTGAGCTGCGGATCTTCTTTTGACATTTGAGCCATTGAATTACTCCTCTGGATTTTACGTTTCAATCGACATTGAATTGAACGAACCCTAAAAAAGTAACCGGATGGGCGGCACGCCCTCCATCGATGGCGGGTGGCTGAGGGCCAGTACAACAAAGGTAGGAGGGAGGAGACAAAAAAAAAGGCGCAACCTTGCGATTGCGCCTGATGTTCGGTGAACGCTGCGCGTTACTCGCCGCGAACGCGCTGCGCCAACCCTTTGAGGAAGTAGCGCAGCATCTGATCGCCGCACGGGCGGTAGTTCTTGGTGCCCTCTTTGCGGAACAGCGCGCTCAGCTCTGGCTTGGAGATGCGGAAGTCCACCGCGGTGAAAATCTGGTGCATGTCGGTGTCTTTCAGCTCGAACGCCACGCGCAGCTTTTTCAGCACCAGGTTATTGGTGATCGGCAGTTCAACCGCCGGCGCCGGGAACTTGTCGTCCTTGCCGCGCTTGAAGAACACCAGGCCGTTGAGGAAGTGCGCCATCACTTCGTCAGGGCACTTCTCGTAGCCCGGCTCGCCTTCTTTGATCACGTAAGCGTCCATCGCCGACACCGCCACCTCGAAATCGTCCAGTTTGATAATCTCGACCATTTTGGCGTTGTTAATGCTCAGCATATAGCGCACGCTGCGCAGCACGTCGTTGTTCATCATGGGATTGCATTGCCTTTACTTGTCTAACGGGGACGTGCGCATTGTAAAAAAATGCCCCATACCCAAAATAATTGGAGTTGCATCGCGGCGGCAAATTTGTAAGCCCCCGGAGCATAGTTAACTATGTGACCGGGGCGCGCAAATGCAGCCAACAAAGAGGCAGCTCCAAGTATGACGGGTATGGCCGCACACCTTGAATGTGCGGCAGTATAGGGATCGGCAAGGGGTTTCTCAATCGATTTGGCTTTTTTGCTGATACAGCGGGATATCTTCGCCGATGATGTACTTGTTGCGCAGCAGCGACGAGACCTTGTCCATGATCATCACCACCACCACCAGGATCAGGGTGATGAACATCACTACGTCCCAGTTCCACAGCCGCATATTCTCCGCATACACCAGGCCGATGCCGCCGGCACCGACAAAGCCCAGCACCGCCGCAGAGCGGGTGTTGGACTCGATCTGATACAGGCTGAGCGCCAGGAAGGTGGGGAACGACTGGGTGAAAATGCCGTAGCGGTGCTTCTGCAACCCGTTGGCGCCCACCGCCGTCAGTCCGCGGCTGGGGGACTTGTCCACCGCCTCATGGCCTTCGGCGTACAGTTTGCCCAGCAGCCCGACGTCCTGCATCACGATAGCCAGCACCCCGGCGAGCGGCCCCATGCCGACGGCGCGCACGAAGATAAGCCCCCAGATCGCCATGTCGATGCCGCGCAGCACGTCCAGCAAGCGGCGCACCAGCACCGAAATTGGCCGCAGCAGCGGCGTCGACATCACGTTGCGCGCGGCGAAGAACGACAGCGGCAGCGCGATCAGCGACGCAGTGATGGTGCCGGCGAACACGATGGCGATGGTGATGCCGATCTGCTGGAAGTAGTACATGAACGGCCAGTTGGCGAAGTCATGCCAGACGAACATGCGCAGGAAATAGCGCCCCAGCTGCTGACAGCCGTTGATAAACTGCGGCCAGCTAATGCCGAAGACCAGGAAGAAGAACACGTAGTACAGCACGATCGCCAAGGCGATCAGGCCGACGGTGCGCAGGTAGCGCCCCTGCTGCGCGAAGATCGCCGGATGCTGCTGTTTCAACTGGCGCAGCGTTTCCGCCGATGCCGGAGTGCCCGCTGTCATTTTGCCCCCTCCACCACGCGCTTGCGCAGCTCGCCCGACACGTAGTCGAGCACGGAAACCACCACGATGATCAGCAGCAGCGTCATGCTGACCTGATCGTAACGGTCGAGTTTAATGTTGGTCATCAGCTCCTGGCCGATGCCGCCCGCCCCCACCAGCCCCAGAATGGTCGACTGGCGGAAGTTGATCTCCAGCCGCATGAAGCTGTAGGAGAGAAACACCGGCTTCACCTGCGGCCACAGGCCGAAGCGCATGCGCTGCAGCGGCGTGGCGCCGCAGGCCGCCAGCCCGCGCACCGGTTTGTTGGAGGCGGTTTCGATCGATTCGTAGAACAGCTTGGTCAGGCTGCCGATGGTGTGCAGCGCCAGCGCCAGGAAGCCGGGAATGGCGCCGATGCCGAACGCCATCACGAACATCACCGCCCACGCCAGCTCCGGCATGGTGCGCAAGAACGCCACCAGCGTGCGGATCGCGAGCCGCACCGAGGCCGGAGTATAGGTATTGCCGGCCGCCAGAAATGCCAGCACGGTCGCCACCAGCACCGAGAAAATGGTCGCCGCCAGCGCCAGCTGCAGGGTCTCCCAGATCAGCGGCAGCTGAATGTTCAGGCGATAGCCCCAGTAGGCCAGCGAGCCTTCGGTACGCCCATCGGCGAACAGCAGGTTCCAGTGCAGCGTCGGCACGGTTTCGGCCAGGTAGTCGAAGAAGTGCGGAATAGACACCCAGACGGTGTGCAGGTTGAACTCGGCGAGGTTGCCGGCGCCCAGGTACAGCACCACCAGCCCGAGCGACCACAGCAGCGCTTCGCGCTTTTGCTTGCTGCGGATCCGTTGGTAATAGTGTGCGAAATCGGTATTCAAAACAGGTCTTCCATCGTTATGGAACAAGGGGTTCAGCATGCTGAACCCCTTCATTCGGGCGGCCGAGGCAGCCGGGAATCAACGGTCGCCTTTGGTCAGCTCGCGCTTCATATCGATGATGGTCTGGTATTCCGCCAGGGTGGTGTCGCCGATGTGCTGTTTGCCGCCCATCGCTTTGATAAAGCACGCGTGATCGTCTTTATCCAGCTTCTTGATGGCGGTGACCACTTTGGCCTTGAAGTCGGCCGGCAGCGAGTTGCTCACCAGGATCGGGCCGTTCGGGATCAGCGGCGACTGCCAGATGATGCGGATCTGTTTCATCAGGTCCGGATGATCCATGCGGATCATGCGGGTGAACGCGCCGCTGGTGTAGCCGGTGTTGTAGTCGCCGATCATCGACGCCCAGGTCACCGCGCCTTCGAACTGGCCGTTCAGCACGCCGAGGATGTCCTGCTCGTGGCCGCCGGAGAAGGTGACACTGGAGAAGGTGTTGTTGTATTTGTTGTCGACCGTGCCGCCGAACAGCTTTTTAAACGCCTGGTTCGGGATCAGGAAGCCGGAGGTGGAATCCGGATCGGCGAAGCCGATGGCCTTGCCCTTCAGGTCTTCCAGTTTCTGGTACGGGCTGCCGGCCTTCACCACCACCACCGAGTGGTAGCCGCGCGACTGGTCGACGTCGTCAACCGCGATGCCGACGATGTCCACCGCTTTCGGATCCTTGATGTAAACCGAAGCGAACGACGACGGCGACATGCTGAGCACCAGGTCAATCTTGCCGCCCAGCAGGCCCTGGATCACGCCGGAATAGTCGGACGAATTGCGCAGCTTGGTATCGACGTTCAACTCTTTATCCAGGAACTGCTTCACGCACTGGTTATCGCCGATCTGCTGGGTGGCGTTCTGGCCGCCGAGAATGCCCAGGTTCAGCTCTTTCGGCGCATCCGCTGCGGCAGCATTAAATACCATCATCGCGCCGGCCATCAGGGTGGTCAGACTCAATACTTTTTTCATCAGGTGTGCCTTGTGTGTAAAGGGTAAAGGTCAAAAGTGCTTCAATGGATCTGATTGGCTTCCTCGCCATACAGCTGGTGCAGGATCCGTTCGTTCAGTTGCGAAGGATGCCCGTCAAACACGATCTTCCCGTGGGCGATGCCGATCACCCGCGAGCAATACTCTTTCACCAGTTCGACCGAGTGCAGGTTCACCATCACCGCGATGCCGTCTTCGCTGATTTTCTGCAGCGCGTCCATGATGCGGCGGGTGTTTTTCGGATCGAGCGACGCCACCGGCTCATCGGCCAGCAGGATTTGCGGGTTTTGCATCAACGCGCGGCAGATGGCGACGCGCTGCATCTGGCCGCCGGAGAGGTGCTCGGCGCGCTGCAGCACGTGCGGCAGCATGTTAAGCCACTGCAACAGCTCAATGGCGCGAGCGCGGTCGGCGTCATCGAACAGTTTGAAGAAGGATTTCAGGGTGGAGGTGTGGCTCAGGCGCCCCAGCAGCACGTTGGTCATCACGTCCAGCCGCGGCACCAGGCAGAAATCCTGGAAGATCATGCCGCAGCGCGCGCGCCACTGGCGCATCTGGCGGCCGGCAAGCTGGGCGATATCCTGCGCCACGCCATCGTCTTCGAAGTGCAGCATCTCGCCGCAGCTGGAAGGAATGGTGCCGTTGAGGGTATGCAACAGCGTGGACTTGCCCGCGCCGGAGCGGCCGATCACCGCCACGAATTCGCCGGCGTGCAGATCGAAATTAATGTCATCCAGCACGCGCTGCTGCGCTTTGTAAGCTTTGCCGAGCCCCTTTACCGATAACACTTTGCGGGATGCGGCGGCGTGCTGCCCTGGGAACTCGTGCTGCGCCAATTTTAACAGTGCCTGAGCCATATGATTTCTCTGGTTTCAGTGGCTAATCATTATGGGCACCTATTAACGGATAAGTTTATGACAGTGGGATGATGGTTTTATGGCCGGGGCGTGACGCGTGCCGCCCCGGCGTGCGCATCATTCCAGGCTAAAGAAGTCCAGCCCCAGCGCCGCCTTGACCTGCTGCAGCGTCTGCTGGCTGACCTGATGCGCGCGGCGGGAGCCATGCTGCAGGATGCGCGTCAGCTCGCCTTTATCGGCGATGAATTCGGCGCGGCGGGTGCGGATCGGTTCGAGCAGGCTCTGCAGACAATCCTCCAGCAGCCGTTTGATCTTCACGTCCCCCAACCCGCCGCGGCGGTAGTGCGCCTTCAGTTCCGCCACCAGCGCGGCGTCTTCGCAAAAGGCGTCCAGATAGGTGAACACCATGTTGCCCTCCACCCGGCCGGGATCGCTGACGTTGAGATGGCCGGGATCGGTGAACATGCTCATCACCGCCTTGTGCACCTCGTCGGCGCCGGCGCCAAGCGGGATGGCGTTGCCGCGCGATTTCGACATCTTGCCCTGCCCGTCCAGCCCCGGCAGACGCCCGACGTTGCTTAACAGCGGCTGGCACTCCGTTAATATCGGTTGGCCGACAATGTGGTTGAAGCGCCGCACGATCTCGTTGGTTTGCTCCAGCATCGGCAGTTGATCCTCGCCGACCGGCACGTGGGTGGCGCCGAAGGCGGTGATGTCCGCCGCCTGGCTGACCGGATAGATCAGAAAACCGGCCGGCAGGCTGCGGGCGAAATCCTTCTCGGCGATTTCGTTTTTCACCGTCGGGTTGCGTTCCAGCCGCGCCACGCTGACCAGGTTGAGGTAGTACATCGTCAGCTCGGCCAACGCCGGCAGCGCCGACTGCAGGCAGATCGTGGTCTTGTGCGGATCGATGCCGACCGCCAGATAGTCGGCCACGACGTTGAGCACGTTGGCGCTGATTTTTTGCGGGTTGTTGCCGTTGTCGGTCAGGCCCTGCAGATCCGCCACCATCACCGTTTGGTTATGCTGATGCTGCAGTGCGACGCGCTGGCGCAGCGAGCCGACGAAGTGGCCTAAATGCAGTGGGCCGGTGGCGCGATCGCCGGTAAGAATGGTGTAACTCATGACAGTGCTCCTGAAGGTCTGTAGACCGCCGGATCAACGCCACAAAAGATAATGCCGCCAAACCGGCGGCATTAAAAAGAGATGTGAATACTCGTGCCGCCTCAGAAGAGGCGCCACCATGACTGATTGTGGGTGGAGTGCATCGATATATTCATGCCATCAAGGTATACCCGCAGCGGCAATGCGTCAATAGCCGGCCGCCGGCGCGTAAGACAGCGTTACACTCCGGCATTTGCGTTCCTGGCCCGGCGCGCTAGGGTAAAACCTTCAACCTGAAAAAGGAGCGCATGATGAAGATCGGATTTGCCGGACTGGGTGGGATGGGCAGCGCCATGGCGGCTAACCTGGTGAAGGCGGGATTTGCGTTGACGGTATGGAACCGTTCGCCGCAGGCGGCGCAGCCACTGGTGAGCGCCGGCGCGCGGCAGGCCGAACGGCCGGAACAGTTGGCCGATGCCGACGTGCTGATCACCATGCTGGCCGACGATGCCGCGACGCAACAGGTGGTGGTAGACAGCGGATTGCTGCAGCGGATGAAACCGGGCGCGCTGCATATCAATATGGCGACTATCTCGGTCGAACTCGCCAAACGCCTGACGACGCTGCATGCGGAACACGGCATCGGTTATCTCGCCGCGCCGGTGCTGGGCCGGGTCGATGTGGCCGCCGCCGGCAAGCTGAATATTCTGGCGGCCGGCGATAGCGAGCGGCTGAAGCAAGCGCAGCCGCTGTTCGATGCCCTCGGCCAGAAAACCTGGCACTTCGGCGCCGATCCGGCGCAGGCCAACGTGGTCAAAATCGCCACCAACTTTACGCTGGCCAGCGCCATTGAAGCGATGGCGGAAGGCAGCGCGCTGGTGCGCAACTACGGCGTTTCCGGCGCCGACTACCTGCAGATGCTGAGCGGCACCGTCTTCGCCGCCCCGGCCTATCAGGGCTATGGCGCGCTGATCGCCGCCGAGAAGTATTCACCCGCCGGATTCCGGCTGGCGCTGGGGCTGAAGGACGTCGGGCTGGCGCTGGCCGCCGGCGCCGACAGCCATACGCCGATGCCGTTCGCCGGGGTGCTGAAAGACAATTTCCTCGACGCGATGGCGCAGGGGGATGCGGATCTGGACTGGGCGGCGCTGGCCAAGGTGGCGGCGCGACGAGCGGGCCTGAAATAACGAACGGGGGCTTAGCCCCCCGTTTTCCGTTCTCAGAACACGATGTCCGCCGCGGGCACGGCGCGGATCGGCACGCCGAAGCTGTCGATATTCGACAGCGTCTCGTTATGGTGGGTGCGGATCAGCAAACCGTCGGCATAGGATTTGTCGTGGCAGGTATGCGCATCCGCCGCCAGCGTCACCGGATAACCGTGCGCCGCCGCGCTGCGCACCGTGGTATCGATGCAAAACGGCGTGGAGTAGCCGCAAACCACCAGCTGCGATACGCCGTTGGCGATCAGTAACGCGCCGAGCGAAGTGCGCAGGAACGAGTCCGGCGTGGTTTTATCCACCCGATGGTCGCCCGGCGCCACCTTCAGCGCCGCGAGCACTTGCCAGGCGGCGCTGCCGTGCGGCAGTTCGTCGTCCGGCGTATGGTGCTGAATCACGATCACCGGCACGCCCGCCCGGCGGGCGCGCTCGCTCAGTTGGTTGATGCGCGCAACGGTGCCCGCAGCATCCGCCGGCGGCGGCGTAAACAACCCTTCCTGCACATCGATAATCAACAGCGCGCTGGTCATGGCGGCTCCCGAAGAGAAGACAAGTCGCGTCAGCACACCGGCTGGCGCGGGCGGAAAATATGGTCGACGCCCTGCTCGCGCAGCCTGTGCACCAGATCGTGCCCGCCGTTCGGCGTGGCGTGCGCCAGCTGGCGCTCGGCGGTAAACACCGGGCTGGCCCAGAACAGGTTCACCGGGTCGCCATACTGCTGAGGCAACGTCAGGTGCGCGTGATGCGGGTAGAAGGACGACGATAAAATATAGCCTTCATAGCCCAACGGTGCCACGTCGGACTCCAGCGTATGCCCTTCGCCGATCCAGGTCAGCCGCGCCCAAGGCGCGTGAGCGAAACCGGCCAGCGCGCTGGCCATCTGCACCGCGTTGTCTTCGGTCATGTATTGGCTGTCGATGGCGATCGCCATCTCCATGCGGCGATAGCGCGAAGCCTCGTCGTTGAACAGGATCTCCACCCACGGCATCGGCCGAATGCTGACGCCCATGGTGAGGAAGTAATAGATGCCGTCGCGCTCGTGCTGAGTGATGGCCATCGGCGGCCACTTGCCCTGATCGATGGCGTAGTATTTTACCGAAGGGCCGAAATGCTGCTCATAGCGCGCCTGAAAATCGCGCTGCATCTTCGGCCACGGATTGCCCTCTTCACGCTGCCAGCTGCGCCAAAACTGGCGGGTGCTTTCCGCCTGCGCATATTGCGTGTTGGTCGAGGCCGAACCGAGCGGATAGGCCAACGGGCTCTCCTTGATGCAGCTGGCCGAATAGCACACCGAATGGTCGATATACAGGCTCCAGCCGGGGATCACCGCCAGCAGTTGGCCGTAATACCACAGGGCCGCGCCGTCGTCGCTTTCGCTCCACACCACCATCAGCCCTTCCGGGTTCAGCGGCGCTTCCCCTTCCAGGTTGCGGCAAAATTCCGCCGCCAGCATCGGCGGTTGCCCCTGCTCCAGCGCGGCGCGATCTTCCTGCAGCGGCGCGGCGGCCAGATTGCGCAGCCAGCAGGCGCGCACCTGATAGCGATCGCTGTAGGCTTCGGCGGGATAGATGTAAAAATAGGCTGCCCTGCTCCCTTGCTGAACCACCGCGACCAGCGTCTGGTTCTCATTGCTGACTTCAGCAAGTACGTATGACTCGTTCATATCACCTCAATAGGGTCAGGGCGCGGCAGAATCGGCTGCGCGCAAAAAATGGAATGTGGCTTTGCCCCCAAGTGTAAAACGCATTACTGGCCGGATCACCCGTAAAAGTCTCAAAAACGGCCGTAAACGAAGATAAACAAAGGTTAATTATAGCGGCTGCGGCTCATGACGGCTGAGTGATGCGCCGCACCGCGCGCTGATAGGAACCGTTGCGCATCGACGCGCCCAGCACTTTGCCGAGGCCTGCAGCCCCCGTTCGCACCAGCCGCCGCCGCAATGCGCCCGGATGAAAGCCGAACTGCCGCTGCGCCCAATCGGGCAACAGATCGATGCCCGCCTGCATCACCACCCCGCCGAGCGGGCGCGCCAACGCGCTCGGCGCCGGCGCCTTCAGCAGAATGCGCGCCACCTCTTGGGTGCGTTCGTCACAGACCAGCTGCGGCCGCATCGCCTGCAGATAGTCGTCTACCTCCGCGCAGGACTGAGGGATGGCGGTCGCCCCCAGCGCGGCGGCCACGCGCGCCGCTTCGCGATAGTATTGATCCTGCAAATCGCGGGAAAGATGCGGGTTGCGGTAGCGCAGGTGGCTGGCCAGAAAACGGCTGCTCTCCGCCACGTGCACCCAGGTCAGCAGCGCCGGATCGCTGGCGGCATAGGGAGTGCCGTCGCTGCCGACGCCGGTCACCCGCAGGTGGATGGCTTTGACTTTGGCGATCAGCCGCTCCGCCTCGGCGGTCGGGCCGAAGGTGGTGACCGACACGAACTGGCTGGTGCGGCGCAGGCGGCCAATCATATCGTCGCGGAAGTTGGAGTGATCCCATACGCCGGCCAGCGCCAACGGGTGCAGCATTTGCAACAGCAAGGCGCTGACGCCGCCGCACAGCATCGGGGTGAAATCGCGGTGTACCTGCCAGATGACAGACTGCGGGCCGAACAGCCCCGGATCGCCGGGCGGATTCTCAAAATCGACGCCGCCGAGCGCCAGCCCGGTCAGGCTGAGCACCTGTTTTTCTATCGCTGCGCGTACCGCTTCCATCCTGCCGCCCTCTTGCTCATTCAGCGGCCAGTGTATCACGCGGCGAGCGCCTCATTGCGCCCTGCGGCGGTTGAAAGCTTTAACTTACTGAATTACAGTTGTTATACCGCTTGCAACCAGGCGGGCCTATTCGATCCACTGCAGAGGCGCTTTGCAGGGCGTTAACCCACGTTAATTCGGCACTAACCCCACAAAACCTCTATCTAGTTTCTTTTCCTTCAACTTAGATAGCAGAGAGTTCGATGATTACCATCAGAGCACGCGCGGCGGAAGACAACGCGCAATTGGCAGATATCTGGCTGCGTTCGGTGCGCGCCACTCACCACTTTTTAACCGAAGACAACATCGCACAGCTGTTCCCGCTGGTGCTGAACGACTACCTGCCGGCGGTCAACGTTTGGGTAGCCGAAGAGCAGCCGGGGCATCCCTGCGGCTTTATCGGTCTGAACGGCAACAAGGTGGAGATGCTGTTTATCGATGCCGATCAGCGCGGCAAAGGCGTGGGCAAAGCGCTGCTGACCCACGCGGAAACGCTGCACAATGAGCTGCAGCTGGACGTGAACGAGCAAAATCCGCAGGCCAGCGGCTTCTACCGCCACTACGGTTTTGTCATCACCGGCCGCTCACCGCTCGACGGCCAGGGCAACCCGTTCCCGCTGCTGCACATGAAGCTGGAAAAACGCTAGTCCGCCTCCGCCGGCCGCCCTGCGGCCGGTTTTCTCCCCCTTCTCTCGCCCGCCGCCTAATATATCAAATCAGAATAAGTAATAGATTTTACATTCTTCCTGTCACTATCAACCCTCGGTAGGATTGCCCGGTATTCACCCGCAACAGAGGTTCCGTCCGTCACTTCCCGCCGGGTTGTGCCCCGCCGAAAAGCCGAACGATCCTTGTCCGGCGCGACGCGCCCCGGACGGAATGCTGTGATGTATCAATAAGGATCCGCTTCGCTATGATCGTTCTTTCGAACGTTTGCAAAACTTTTGACAGCGCACAGGGCCGCGTCGTGGCGGTTGACGACGTCAGCCTGGCGATAGAAGCCGGGCAAATTTACGGCATCATCGGCTACAGCGGCGCCGGCAAAAGCACGCTGATCCGCCTGCTCAACGGCCTGGAAAAGCCCACCAGCGGCCGCATTGACGTGGGCGGATTCGATATCGCCCGCGCCAAAGGTAGCCACCTGCGCCAGGCGCGGCTGAAAATCAGCATGGTGTTTCAGCACTTCAACCTGCTGTGGTCGCGCACCGTCAGCCAAAACATCGCTTTTTCCATGCAGATAGCCGGCGTCCCCAAGGCGCAGATTGCCCCGCGCGTGGCGGAACTGATCGCGCTGGTTGGCCTGCAGGGGCGCGAAAACGCCTACCCGTCTCAGCTCAGCGGCGGCCAGAAACAGCGCGTCGGCATCGCCCGCGCGCTGGCCAATAACCCGAGCGTGCTGCTGTGCGACGAGGCCACCTCAGCGCTCGATCCGCAAACCACCGACGCCATTCTCGACCTGCTGCTGGCCATCAATCGCCAGCTGAAATTGACCATCGTGCTGATCACCCACGAAATGCACGTGGTGCGCAAAATCTGCCACCGCGTGGCGGTAATGGAAAACGGCCGCATCGTCGAAGAGGGGCCGGTGCTCGAGGTGTTCACCCGGCCACAGCAGCCGATCACCCGGCAGTTCGTCAAACAGGTGTCGCAGTATGCGGACACGGCTGAGAGCTTCAACCCGCAGCTCACCGCCCACCTGCCGGGGGCGATCTTCAAGCTGACCTTCGTCGGCGAACAAACTCATCAGGCGGTAATCGCCGAGGTGATTCGGCGCTACCCACTCACCGTCAACATTCTGCACGGCAAGATCAGCCACACCCTCAACGGTTCGTTCGGCGAACTGTACATCCACGCCGAAGGCAACGAACAACACGTCGCCGACATGCTCAGCCTGCTGAACGAAAGAGACATCGCCGTCGAGGTTATCCAACATGATTGAATCCCTGTTCCCCCACCTGCGTCTGGACCAACTGTGGGACGCCACCTGGGAAACGCTGTACATGACCGGCATCGCCGGTTTGGCCACGCTGGTGCTGGGCATCGTGCTCGGCGTGCTGCTGTTTTTAACCTCGAAGGGGCAGTTGCTGCAAAACCGCACGGTCTACACCCTGATCTCCGTGCTGGTCAACGTCTTCCGCTCCATTCCGTTCATCATTCTGATCGTGCTGCTGATCCCGTTCACCAAGTCGCTGATCGGCACCATTCTCGGCGCGGACGCCGCCCTGCCGGCGCTGATCGTCGGCGCCGCGCCGTTCTACGCCCGGCTGGTGGAGATCGCGCTGCGCGAGGTCGACAAAGGGGTAATCGAAGCGGCGCGCTCGATGGGCGCCAAAAACCGCACCCTGATTTTCCGCGTCTTGCTGCCGGAGAGCTCGCCGGCGCTGGTTTCCGGCATCACCGTCACCCTGATCGCGCTGGTGAGCTACACCGCGATGGCCGGGGTGATCGGCGCCGGCGGCCTGGGCAACCTGGCCTATCTGGAAGGCTTCCAACGCAACCACAGTGACGTGACGCTGGTGGCGACGCTGACGATCCTGCTGATCGTTTTCGTCATTCAGTTCATTGGCGACACCCTGACAAGAACGCTCGATAAACGTTAATTAACCAAGGAAAACGATGATGAAAAAGCACCTACTGATGTTGGCTTTCGCCTCTGTCGCCACCCTCGCCTCTTACGGCGCCGCCGCGGCGACCAAGCTGGTGGTTGGCGCCTCCAACGTGCCGCACGCCGAGATCCTCGAACAGGCCAAACCGATACTGGCGAAGGAAGGCATCGATCTGCAGATCAAGCGCTTCCAGGACTACATCCTGCCGAACACCGCGCTGGCCAGCCACGACATCGACGCCAACTACTTCCAGCACGTGCCTTACCTGAACTCGGTGCTGAAAGACCACGCCGACGACAAGAGCTATGACTTCGTCAGCGCCGGCGCGATCCATATTGAGCCTATCGGCATCTACTCGAAGAAGTACAAGAGCCTGAAAGATCTGCCGGAAAACGGCAAAATCATCATGCGCGACGCGGTAGCGGAAGAAGGCCGCATTCTGTCAATCTTTGAACGGGAAGGCGTGATCAAGCTGAAGCCAGGGGTGAGCAAGGTGGATGCACGCATCGCCGACGTGGTGGAAAACCCGAAACACCTGAAGTTCCAGGCTAACGTTGAAGGCGCGCTGCTGCCGCAGATGTACAACAACAACGAAGGTGACGCCGTGGTGATCAACGCCAACTACGCCATCGACGCCGGGCTGAATCCGACCAAGGATCCGATCGCGGTCGAAAGCGGCGAAAACAACCCGTACGCCAACATCATCACCGTGCACAAAGCCGACGTGAACAAGCCGGAGATCGTGGCGCTGGTGAAAGTGCTGCACTCCAAGCCGATTCAAGACTTTATCCGCGAGAAGTACCAGGGCGCGGTGATCCCGGTCAACCAGTAGTGGGTTAAATGGCCCGGTAAAAGCCGCAATGCCGCTCACTTAAGCCTGAGTGGCATTTTTTTATCCAGCCTCTGGACGTTCTGTGCAGGGGAATTGCCGTAAATGTCCGCATTTCTCTGTGGCCAATATGAACGGCAATTGGAGGGGCCGATGGCGCGGCCCCTCCACCCGCGCCTTCGCTTAACACCGTCTGTCCGCTACGCGGATACCCTCGCCGCGTCTGCGTTGCCGGGCGGGTCGGCTGCGACAAACGTCCCTGTTAGTCTCGCCTCAACCGGCCTTCCCTGGCCGGTTGCCCCTGACAACGCCGTCTTGCTCGGCAGCCGGTGATGCGCGCTAAAGGTCAACACCTGAGCTGGCTGCTACCGGGAAATCTGTCGCTTATGAGGTTCTGGTAGAGAAGTTGGAGATGAGCGCGGTGTTGGGCGCCCTTGAAGACGCCGAACGCAGGCATAGCGCATTAGGCGAAACCGCCATGGACGGCGGTTTCAGGTGAGACAGGCAGGGACGCCTGTCGCAACCGGCCTCAATGCGGTATGGCGGAGAGAGGGGAGTTGGCAAAGCCAACCGTCTGATAGGGCAAAGGCGCGGGTTGCCAGGGGCCGCGCCTTCGGCCCCTGGCTCGGTCGAGGTGCCTGAGCCACATGGGGCATCTCACTTTTATCGACCGAAAATGTCACGAACGCCTGCAGAAAAACGCTAACTGATCAGCATTGCGGTAAAAACCGGGCCTGTTTCTACACCTTATTGCCAATCTGGCTGAGCCGCGGCCACACCAGCATCAGCGCCTCCAGCAACCGCAACAGATCGTCCCGGCTTGCCCCTTCTCGCGCCTGCACCGACATGCCTTCAATGGTGCAAATCACGTATTTCGCCAGCAGCGCGGTATCGGTTTTCGCCAGCAGCTCGCCCTGTTGCACCTTGCGATCGAAGCAGGCCTTCAGCGCCGCTTCCTGCGCATGATGCTTTTTGCGCAGCATCTGGGCGACGTCGTCGGAAGCGGACGACAGCGCAGCGGAGGCACACACCATAAAGCAGCCGGAGGGGGTATCGGGATCGGTGAAGACCTGAACCGAAGAACGCACGTAAGCCTCGACGATCTCGGCCACCGGCACATCCTGTTCCAACAGCTGGTTGGTGCAGGTGGTGTATTTTTGCAGATAGCGCTCCACCGCCGCGCGGAACATCCCTTCTTTGTTGCCGAACTCGGCATATAGCGTCGGCGCCTTGGCGCCGGTCACTTCCACCAGATCGGCCAGCGAGGTGGCTTCATACCCGTGCCGCCAGAACAGATCGAGTGCGCTTTCCAACGCCCGGTCGCGATCAAATTGTTTGGGTCTGCCACGGCTTTTCTTGCCGCAGACCGCTTCATTGATGCTCATCGTTCCTCTCCTATCCCGCTCCACAGCAGGCTTAGCACAAATAACTTAACGATCATTATAAAAAAATATTGCGCCCTCGTCGAGAACCGATTAGCATTTAGTTATCGATCGTTAATAAAAATTAGCGAACCGGATTAAAACCCTCTATTGACCGTTATCGAAAAGGAATTAACATCATGAAAAGCTTAAAACTAACCTTAGCCGCCCTCACTCTGGCCAGCGTTTCCTTCGGCAGCTTCGCCGCCGATTTGGTCACTAGCCAACCGGCCGACCAGCAAAAAGTGGGCGTCATCACCGTCAGCGGCGCATCCGATTTGACCTCGCTGGAAAACAGCCTGGCCGCCAAAGCCGATCAGGCCGGCGCCAAATCCTTCCGCATCACCAGCGCCGGCGGCAACAACCAGCTGCATGGCACTGCAGAAATCTATCAATAACAAAGCATTAAACCTGTGGACTGCATATCCTTATTGCTCACAACGCCAGGGCGTAAAAAAATTAATTAACGAGCATTAAAAAAATACTTGCAATCCGTCAAACCGGCATCTAACATTAAATTATCGATCGTTAATTAATTTAACGACCTTACAAAACAAACATCGTAAAGAACACTGATAGGAAATAAGACCATGAAAAACCTGAAAATGACCATCGCAGCCATCGCACTGGCTTCCGCCTCCTTCGGCAGCTTCGCCGCCGAACTGGTTAACACGCAACCCGCCGACCTGCAAAAAGCCGGCGTCGTTACCGTCAGCGGCGCGTCCGACCTGAGCAGCCTGGAAAACAAACTGGCGGCCAAAGCCGACGCGGCGGGCGCCAAATCCTTCCAGATCATCGCCACTACCGGTGACAACAAACTGCACGGCACCGCGATCATCTACAATTAATGGCCGGATCGGCAATCGTGCAAAAGGGCGGCTCAGGCCGCCTTTTGTTTGCTTTAACGCCAACGTTCTGTTGTAAGCTGTAGCGACCTCTTCCCGCTGAGCCGAGCAACGCCATGACTCCCCTGCTGTTTCACAAATATCACGGTCTGGGCAACGACTACCTGGTATGCCACCGTTTGGTCGCCGATCGCCTGAGCCTGGAACAGATCCGCCTGCTGTGCCACCCGCATTACGGCATCGGTTCCGACGGCCTGCTGATCGACAGCGGCGACGCCGTCAATCCCACCCTGCGCATCATCAACCCGGACGGCTCCGAAGCGGAGAAAAGCGGCAACGGCTTGCGTATCTACGCGCGGTATCTGTTCGACAGCAAGCGCGTGGCGCATCAGCCGTTTCTGGTGCACACCGCCGGCGGCGACGTGCGTTGCCAGGTGGCGGAAGACGCGCATCAGATAACCGTGGAGATGGGGCGCGCCAATTTCAGCCCGGCGGCGCTGCCGGCCTTGATCGATCTGCCGGAGGCGCTGAACTATCCGCTGCCCCTGAAGGAGGAGACGTTAAGCGTTTCGCTGGTGTCGATGGGCAACCCGCACTGCGTGGTGCCGGTGGAAAAACTGGATCTGGCGCAGGTGCATCGGCTCGGACCGCAGATTGAGCGCCATCCGCTGTTCCCGAAACGCACCAATGTACAACTGGTGGAAGTGGTCGATCGCCAGACGCTGCGCATCGGCATCTGGGAGCGCGGCGCCGGCTTTACCCTCGCCTCCGGCAGCAGCAGCTGCGCCGCCGCCAGCGTGATGCGCAAGTTGGGACGAGTCGGCGAGCGGGTTAGTGTGCGGATGCCGGGCGGCGAACTGCAGATCGCCTTCAGCGGCGATTTTCAGGTCAGCATGCGCGGACCGGTGCATAAAATCGCCACCCTGACGCTGGACGAAGACTGTTTTGCCGGCGGCGCGGGGCTGTTTACGGGATCCACCCCAGCAGCCTGAACCACAGATAGTCCAACGGCACCAGCAGTGCGAAGCTGAGCGCGGCCAACAGCAGGCACAGCTTTAGCCCTTCGCGCGCCGGCACTTTGCCCATCCCCATCGCCACCACGATCGGCGAGGCCTGATACGGCAACAGCGGCGTGGCGTAACCGATCACCTGGGTCATCAGCACCGTCAGCAGCGGCAAGCCGCTGCCTGCGGACAACGCCTGCGCCAGCGGGGTAAACAGCGCCGGCACGCCGTTGGCGGTCACCACGAAATTCAACAGCGCGGTGATCCCCACCAGCGAACCGAATGCGGCAAACGGTTTGCCGTGCAGATCCGGCATCATCGCCAGCAGCGCGCCGCCCAACCGATCGCCGAGCCCCGAGTGGCTGACCAATGCAGTCAGCCCCAGGATCCCCGCCACGTAAATACAGGTGCGCACGTTGACCCCGGCGGCGAACTGCTCGCCGTTGAGAAAACCGATGCGCGGCAACAGGCAGAAGCAGGCCGCCGCCAACCCTATCCAGGCGGGGGCGATGCCGTGCCAGCTGTCGGTCATCCACAGCAGTACCGTAATGCCCAACAGCGCGATCAGCCGCCACTCGGCGGCACTGAGCGGCGTTTGCCCCGCCTCGGTCGCCACCGGCTGCGGCCGGGCACGGAACAGGCCACAGATGCACAGCGTCAGCAGCGCGCCTTTGGCCACCCCGAGCACCGGAGCATGCAACAGCAGATAAGAGAGATAGGCGAAGTGGCTGCCGTAGGCGCTTTCTGCCGCGCCGCTCATCACCAGGTTAGGTACGTTGGCCGGCAGGATGCTGGCGGAAAGCTGGAAGGTGCCGAACCCCACCGCCAGCGCCAAACCGATGCGGCCGCGCGAGCCTTCAGTCAGACCGGCGCGCTCGGCCAACGCCATGACGATCGGCATCAGCAGCGTAATCCGCCCCATGTTGGAGGGCATGACAAACGCCAACGCGTAGCTTATCGCCACCACGCCGCCCACCAGGCGCGGCCAGGAACCGGCCAGATGCGGCAAGAGTCGGTTGGCCAGGCGATCCGCCAAGCCGGTGCTGCGGATGGCGGTGCCCAACACGAAACCGCTGAGCACCAGCCAGAATGCGGAAGACGCGAAACCGGAAAAGGTCACCGCGGCGGGCGCCAGCTGCAATACCATCACCGCCGCAAAGAACAGCAACGCGACCAAATACTCCGGCAAACGGGCGCTGGCCCATAGCGCGATGACCACCAGCGTGACCAGCGCAGAAAGCGCCATGGGATCCCCCAACATAGTTCTTCTCCCTGATAAAACGTTGTGATTGTTATCAAACGGTTAACAGGGTGACACAAGGCGCGGGCGTTAACCTTGAAACCGCTCACATATCGTCGTTCTGCAGATTTTTCAGCATGCACACATTGCAGCCGTGGTGGCCGGTATTGCCGCGCCGTTCCGTCAGCAGCGTGAAACCCAACGCGTAATACAACCCGATCGCCTCTTTCAATTGTTCGGTGGTTTCCAGATAGCAATAGCGATACCCTGCCGCCCGGGCCGCCTTCAGCGCCTGCACCACCATATAGCGTGCCATGCCCAACCCACGCACACCGGGTTTGAAGAACAGTTTTTGCAGTTCGCAATAGCCGGGCTCTTCGCCGGCCAGCGGCGCCATGCCGACGCCCCCCACCACCTGCCCGTCCCGCTCCAGCACCCAGTAGCGGCCGCCGTTGTCGCAATACAGGCCGGTCAGCCGATCGAGATCCGGATCGTGCAGGCTGACGCCTTCCATCTTGTCCATGCCGTACTCGCGAAACACCTCGCGAATGATCGCCGCCATCGCCGCATCGTCGCGCTCGGCGATCGGCCGCACCCGCAGATTGGCGTCGCGCTGTTTGCGCGCGCTGCGCAGCGCCGCGGTCATCTTTTTCATCGCCGCAGTGGTGCTCGCCAGCTCATCGTCATCCAACTGCGCCAGCGCCGCCTGCATAAAGCCGTCGGCGTCGCTCTCGATGCCGGCCAGCGCCTTGACGCCCTGTTTACTCAGCCGATGCAGGTTGTGCCGCTTGTCATCCGGATGATCCACCGTTTCTATCACGCCGGCGGCCACCAGGCTGCGCAGCGCCCGGCTGGCGCTGGCTTTGTCGATGCACAGCCGGGCCGCCAGCTCGGTGACGCCCAGCGGTTGCTCGCTAACTTCGATCATCAGATGGATCTGCAGCGGCGAAAAGCGCGAGCCGTTGCTCTGCTTGTTCAACATGCCGAATTCTCTGACCAAATTGCGCGCCAATGCTCTGAAATCCCTGATGTTCACAATTGATATCCCCAATTAGCTACCGATAAAAAATGAGATTTAGTTGATAGTGTTACCTAATTCTCACTACCTTAACGGATCATCAAACCGCCATGAACCCCGGTATAACAGAGGAGCTGATGCAAAACGTTACATTACCCAATACAGTAAACTGATTAATTAAAAAAAATCAGAATAAAAATTCATTAATTTAATATTGATAAAACAATAAACCAGTTAAAAAACATACAATCATGAAAAAATCTGCGGATAAGAGAAAAAATCGATATCAATCCATTGCATTACAATAGGTTACAACAATGTTAATAGCGGCATTAATGCCGATATCTTGTTGTAATTTGTTACATATTCATGGCAGGATCGCGGCGCTTCCATAACAGCGACAACGCTCGTTATGGAAACATCGGGCGCGGGTTGCTCCCGCGCCGTTTTATGCTCATGGAGAGATCGCATGCCAATGAAAAAATCACTCGCCGTCTGTTCCGTCGCCCTTTCCGTCACTTTGCTGGCGGGCTGCGCGACCGAATCCTCCCGCTCTTTGGAAGTGCCGAAAGTGGCTTCCTACAACACCACTTATCAGGGCCCACGCAGCCCTATCGCCGTCGGTAAATTCGACAACCGCTCCAGCTACATGAATGGCATCTTCTCCGATGGCGTCGATCGGCTGGGCAATCAGTCCAAGACTATCCTGATCACGCATTTGCAGCAGACTGGCCGTTTCAACGTGCTGGATCGCGCCAACATGGAAGAGTTGAAAACTGAAGCCGGCATTAAAGGGAAAGCACAAACGCTGAAAGGCGCCAACTATGTGATTACCGGCGATGTCACCGAATTCGGCCGCAAAGAAGTCGGCGATCATCAGCTGTGGGGCATTTTGGGCCGTGGTAAATCACAGGTCGCTTACGCCAAAGTCAATCTGAACGTCGTGAACGTACAGACTTCAGAAGTCGTCTATTCCTCTCAGGGCGCCGGTGAATACGAACTGTCCAATCGCGAAATCATCGGTTTCGGGGGCACCGCCAGCTACGACTCCACCCTTAACGGCAAGGTGCTGGATCTGGCCGTGCGTGAAGCCGTCAATAACCTGGTTACCGGTATCGAAAACGGCGCATGGCGCCCTGCTAACTAACGGACTAGAAGCAGAAAGATGATAACTAAAAAAATGGGCGGGGCGCTGTTTGCAGCGACCCTGTTGGCCGGCTGCGCCGCGCCGAAAACGCTTTACAATTGGGATGGCTACCAAACTTCTCTTTATCAATACTACCAGCAGGATGGGCAAAGCCCTGAGCAGCAGATCGCTACGCTGAAAGAGATCGTCGAGAAATCCCGCGCCAAGGATAAAGCCGTACCGCCGGGGCTGCATGCGCAACTGGGGCTGCTGTACAGCAAAACCGGCAACGACGGACAAGCCATGAGTGAATTCAACACGGAAAAAGCGCTGTTCCCGGAATCGGCATCGTTTATGAATTTCCTGATGGCCAAGGATAAGGGGAGCTTTAAATGAAGCGTGTACTCACTTTCCTCAGCGTTACCGCCATCCTGTTGCTGAGCGGCTGTGCTAAGCAAACGCCTTATGACTATGCGGCATTCCATGAGAGCAAGCCGAAGTCGATCCTGGTCTTGCCGCCGGTTAATCAGTCGCCGGATGTCAAAGCCAGCCACAGCGTGCTCGCCAGTGCAACCTTACCGCTGGCCGAGGCCGGTTACTATGTGTTGCCGGTCGCTGTAGTGGAGGAAACCTTCCTGCAAAACGGTCTAACCAACGCCAACGACATCCGCGCCGTCAGTCCGAAAAAACTGCACCAGATTTTCGGCGCCGACACCGTGCTGTACCTGGAGGTCACGCAATACGGTACCAGCTACATGGTGATCAGCAGCGAAACTCGCGTTACCGTAGCCGCTCGCCTGGTTGACCTGCGCAACGGCAAACAGCTGTGGGCCGGCACCGCCACCGCATCCAGCAACGAAGGCAACAACAATTCCGGTGGCCTGCTGGGCATGGTGATCAGCGCCGCGATTTCACAAATCGCGGATACCATCAGCGACAAAGGGTTCGACATTGGTGCCATCGCCAACACTCGCCTCCTGTCGGCAACAGGTCAGAACGGCGCCATTCTTTATGGCCCGCGCTCACCTCATTACGCCAGCCAGCGTTAAGCAGTCTCTCGGGCGGCCTTCTCGGGCCGCCTATGCCAAACTTGTCCCTTTTGCCAAAAGTAGCCCATGCTTTAACTGCTCCTTTCCTTCTGGCTAACCGGGACGCTGGCTCATGACGAAAAAAACCACCCTGCTGCAATTCTTCCACTGGTACTACCCCGACGGCGGCAAACTGTGGCAGGAGGCCGCCGAACGCGCCCCGCACATCGCCGAACTGGGCATTACCGATCTGTGGCTGCCGCCCGCCTACAAAGGCGCTTCCGGCGGTTACTCCGTCGGTTACGACACCTACGATCTGTTCGATCTGGGCGAGTTTGACCAGAAAGGCAGCGTGGCCACCAAATACGGCGACAAGGCGGCGCTCGAACACGCCGCCACTGCGCTGCGCGAACACGGCGTGGGGGTGCTCTACGACGTGGTGTTCAACCACAAGCTCGGCGCGGACGAGAAAGAACGGGTGCACGTGTTCAAGGTGGACGCCAACAACCGCAACGACATTGACGACCAGGGCTTCGACGCGCTGGCCTATACCCGCTTTACCTTCCCCGGCCGCCAGGGCGCGCATTCCGAGTTTATCTGGGATTACAAATGCTTCAGCGGCGTCGATTACGTTGAGCAGCCGGACGATAAAGGGGTGTTTAAAATCGCCAACGACTACGGCGACGACGGCTGGAACGATCAGGTCGACGACGAGAAAGGCAACTACGACTACCTGATGGGCGCCGACGTGGAGTTCCGCAATACCGCCGTGACAGAAGAGCTCAAATACTGGGCGCGCTGGCTGCTGGACACGCTGCCGTGCGACGGCTTCCGCCTCGACGCCGCCAAACACATTCCCGCCTGGTTCTTCAAAGAGTGGGCGGATCACGTGCGCGACAGCGCGCAGCGCGATCTGTTTATCGTCGCCGAATACTGGTCGCACGATCTCAGCGCGCTGCAACAATACATCGAGTTGGTGGACGGCAAAGTGATGCTGTTCGACGTGGCGCTGCACCTGAAGTTTCATCAGGCGTCAAAACAGGGCGACGGCTTCGACATGGCGCAGATCTTCACCGATACCCTGACCGCCGCCGATCCGGCCCACGCGGTGACGCTGGTCGCCAACCACGATACCCAGCCGCTGCAATCGCTGGAGGCGCCGGTGGAACCCTGGTTCAAACCGCTGGCCTACGCGCTGATCCTGCTGCGCGAACAGGGCGTGCCCTGCGTGTTTTACCCCGACCTTTATGGCGCCAGTTACCGCGATAAAGGGCGTGACGGCGGCGAGTACCAGATTGACATGCCGGCGATCCCGGAGCTGGAGAAGCTGATTGCCGCCCGCCAGCGCTTCGCCAACGGCCCGCAAACCGACTACTTCGACGACAGCCACTGCGTGGCCTTCAGCCGCGCCGGCACCGCCGACGCCCCCGGCTGCGTGGTGGTGTTGACCAACGGCGGCGAAAGCAGCAAGACGGTCGCGCTCGGCGCCGATCTGGCGCGCACCGCCTGGCGCGATTTCCTCGGTAACCGCCAGGAGGAAATCACCACCGACGACCAGGGCAGCGCCCATTTCCCGGTCAACGCCGGCAGCGTCAGCGTCTGGGTGCCGACAGGCAGCCTGTGAACGCCCGCCGCCGCGCAATGATGCCGCGGCGGCAAAACTAATGTTTGCCTTTCGGGTCTAACTTACGCTATCAACTGCGCAAGCCATTCACACCGGAGCCTAAATAGGGTACAAGGCTGCATGAAAATTCCAAAACGACTCCAGCCGCTGGTGGATGACGGATTAATCGACGAAGTCATCCGCCGTTTGAAAAGCGGCAAAGAAGCCGACGTGTTTATCGTGCGCTGCGGCGATGAGATCCGCTGCGCCAAAGTGTACAAAGAAGCCGAGAAGCGCAACTTCAAGCAGGCCGTGCACTACCAGGAAGGGCGCAAGGTGCGCAACAGCCGCGACGCGCGCGCCATGAGCAAAGGCTCCAAATTCGGCCGTCAGCAACAGGAAGAAGCCTGGCAGAACACCGAAGTGGACGCGCTGTATCTGCTGGCCAGGGCCGGGGTGCGGGTGCCGCAGCCGGACATCTGCCTGGACGGCGTGCTGCTGATGGAGCTGATCACCGACGAGGAAGGCCTGGTGGCGCCGCGTCTGAGCGATGTCATCCTGACGCCGGAACAGGCGCGCGCCGATCATGCTCTGATGATGAACTACGCGGTGCGCATGCTGTGCGCCGGCTTGGTGCACGGCGATCTGTCGGAATTCAACGTGCTGATGGATAAAGACGGGCCGGTGATCATCGATCTGCCGCAGGTGGTGGACGCCGCCGCCAACAACCACGCCAAAAGCATGTTCGAGCGCGATATCGACAATCTGGCGGAATATTACGGCCAATTTGCGCCGGAGCTGCGCGACAGCCAATATGCCAAAGAGATCTGGGCGCTGTATCAGGAAGGCACGCTGACGCCTGACAGCGTCCTCAGCGGCCGATTCAGCGAAATTCAGAAGCGCGCCGACGTCGGCTCGGTGCTGGAAGAGATCCAGGCCGCCAGCGAGGAACATCAGCGCCGCCTCATGGCGCGCAACGCGGAAGAGTAACGCCCGCGCTACTCGACGCGAAACACGTCCGGCCGCTGCGGGGTCGCGGCTTCGTGATAGATATCCCCCAGATAGCCGGCGATCTCCTCTTCGCGCAGATCCGCCGGCAAAACGATATCGTAGCTGGGGGCATATTTGCGCTCCGGCAGCGTCACGCGGAACAGCCGCCATTCGTCCCCGATACGCTTCACGCCTACCAGGCGGCCGAACACGTTAAAAATCATCATCCGCCATTCCCCTTTTCGTCGCTTTCAGGCTATAACACTGTGATGCCGCCGCAGTGAAAAGGAAAGCGCATGAGTGAAAAAACGCCCCAGTTCTGGCGCGACCCGCAGTTGCCTTTTGTCGAAGCGCGCGCCATCAATGATGGCCGCAAAGTGTGCTACAGCCTGCACAGCCACGAATTCTTTTCCATCGGCGCCATCACCGGCGGCGTCAGCACCTATGTCAACGGCGAGCGGCGCATGCAGGTCGGCGCCGGCGATGTGGTGATCATCAATCCGCAGCAGGCGCATGCCTGCAACCCGATCGCCGACCGCCGTTGGTCATACATCATGTTCTATCTCGATCTCGCCTGGCTCGGCGCGCTGCAGCAGGAAATGATGGGCGGCGACGGCGATCGCTTTGTCCCCTTCAGCCGGCCGCTCAGCCGCGATCCGGCGCTGTTCAACGGGCTGAACCAACTGTACGCGCTGCTGACGAACGCGCAGTGCGGCGCGCTGGAAAAACAGATCGCCCTGGTGGAGTATTTCAGCGCCCTGCAGCTCGCGCTGGGCAGCGGCCGCCAGCCGGAGACGCCGCCGCACCCCCGACTGGAAGCGGCGGCGGCGTTTATCGACGCGCACTGCACTCAGTCACTGACGCTGGAAGACATTTGCCACGCCGCCGCGCTCTCGCCCTCCTACCTGATCCGCGCCTTCCGCCAGCGCTACGGCATGACGCCGCACGCCTATCTGGTCAATCGCCGCGTGCAGCACGGCCATCGGCTGTTGAAAAGCGGCCTGCCGATCGCCGCGGCCGCCAGCGAAAGCGGCTTTGCCGATCAGGCGCACTTCCAGCGCACCTTCAAACAGCTTCTGGCCGCGACACCCGGCCAGTATCAAAAACCCTCCGCCAACAGATAGCAGGCGCTGGCCGCCAGCAACGCCGCCATCGCGCGATTGAAACGCTGTACGTTGCGCGCCTGCCTGAGCAGGCCGCGCAACATCGCGCCAACGTAAGCCCAGCAGGCCACCGAAGCATAGCAAATCACGAAGTAGAGCCCGGCGAACTGCCACAGCAACCGGATGTCGCCGTCGCCGACAAACGCCCCGAGACTGGCCACCGACGCCAGCCATGCCTTGGGGTTCAGCCATTGCATCAGCGCGCCGTACCAACAGGAAGGCGCCTGCGCCTCGCCGTTGCCCAGCCTGCCGTCGTCAAACGCCAGCCGGTAGGCCATAAACAGCAGGAAGGCCACGCCGGCCCATTGGATCAAGCGGGTCAACGCCGGCCACAGGATCAGCAGTTGGTGCATGCCCAAACCCAGCAGCACCAGCAACAGGGTAAACCCCAGCGTGGCGCCGAACACGTGACGCTGGGTCGCGCCAAAGCCGAACTGCGCCCCGGCGCTCAATGCGACGATGTTGACCGGGCCGGGCGTGATGGAGGCCGCCAGCGCAAATGCGGCCATGGAAAGGTAGATATTATTCATGAGGGCACCTGAGGAAAAATTCACAGGCGCCAGAATGCCGGGCCGCGCCGACAACGTATTGAACAGAATTGCCCTGTTAGGTTTAGCGCACCGCGACGGCCCGTCGGCGCGGCAACCCGAAGGTATTGACCGCCATGCCGGCCAGCACCAGCAACGCGCCGCCGAACTGCGCCGGCGACAGCGCTTCGTCCAGCAGCAGCCAGGCGGCGAACAGCCCGACCAGCGGCACCAGCAGCGTCAGCGGCGCGACGCGCCAGGTTTCGTAGCGCCCCAGCAGGCTGCCCCACACCGAATAACCGAACAGCGTGGCGGCGAACGCCAGATAGGCAACCGCCAGCCAGGTGCCGACCTGCACATGGCTCAGGCTGGCCAGCACCGCCTGCGGGCCGTCGAACAGCCAGCTGCAAATCAGGAACGGCAGTACCGGGATCGGCGCGCTCCACACCACCAGCGACAAAATGTTGCGCTGCGGGAAACCGGCCAGGATCTTCTTGTTGGTCAGGTTGCCCAGCGCCCAGGAGAACGCCGCCGCCAGGGTCAGCAACAGGCCCGCCAGGGGGACCGCGCCGCTGCCCGGCTTATGCAGGCTGGCCTGCGCCAGCGCCAGCATGCCGCCGCTGGCGATGGCGATGCCGACGAAATGATTGACGCGCAGCTTTTCGCCCATCAGCACGACACCCAACAGCAGGGTGAAGAACACCTGCGCCTGCAACACCAGCGAGGCCAGCCCCGCCGGCATGCCCACCTTGATGGCGACAAACAGAAAGGCAAACTGCGCGAAACTCATGGTCATGCCGTAGAGCAACAGCCATTTCCACGGAATGGTCGGGCGCGGGATAAAGAAGATCGCCGGCAACGCCACCAGTAAAAAACGCATCCCGGCCAACAGGAACGGCGGCATCCCCTGCAGGCCGAACTTGATTACCACGAAATTCACGCCCCAGATCACCACCACCAACAGCGCCAACAGCCGATCGCGCAATGTCATCCTCGCCCCGCTTATCCCATTGAAAATTCGCTTTGCCTTGCAGGTTACAACCAAACCGGGCGCATGGACACCGGCAAACGCCGGCGTTTATTCCGGCATCAGGCCAATGAAGGTGGTTTTCTTGCGCGGGCCGGTCATCAGCGCTTCCAGCTTCTCCACGCACTGCAGATAGTGTGGGGTCTGCTTGTGCGCCGCCACCGCCTGCTCGTCGCGATAGGCTTCGTAGATGTAAAACCGCGTCGGAATATGCTCATCCTGCAGCACGTCGAAACGCAGGTTGCCCGGCTCTTCGATCGCCCCCAGATGATTGGCGCGGAAAACGTCGATAAATTCGTCGATCTTGTCCTGTTTAACGTTGATCTCTACCAATGTGACGTGCATGACAGCTCCTTGTTTAAACGGTGCGCCGCAGCATGGCGCTTTCCAACCATAGGTTTATTCCCGTCGATTGCCCTGCCGCAACGGCAATTTTGCCGCCTGGCTCACAAATCGCACCGGCGATGCCCACCCCGCCCCCGGCGAGGGAAGACGGCGGCATCTATAGTTACTATTCCTCCCCCTGAGAGCATAGGCTATGGATAACTACTTGATGGCGCTGGACGCAGGAACAGGCAGCATTCGCGCGGTGATCTTCGATCTGGCGGGCAATCAGATCGCGCACGGCCAGGCCGAGTGGCAACACCTCGCGGTGCCGGGCGTACCCGGCTCGATGGAATTCGATCTCAACCGCAACTGGCAGTTGGCCTGCCAGTGCATCCGCCAGGCGTTGCAGCGCGCGGGGCTGAGCGCGCAGGCGATCCGTGCGGTAGCCTGCTGCTCGATGCGTGAAGGCATCGTTCTGTACGATCGCAACGGCGTGCCGATCTGGGCCTGCGCCAATGTCGATGCGCGCGCCAGCCATGAAGTCAGCGAACTGAAAGAGTTGCACAACCGCGGCTTCGAACGTGAGGTCTACCAGTACTCCGGCCAGACGCTGGCGCTGAGCGCCATGCCGCGCCTGCTGTGGCTGGCGCACCACCGGCCGGACATCTATCGCCAGGCGGCGACGCTGACCATGATCAGCGACTGGCTGGCCTACATGCTGAGCGGCGAGCTGGCGGTCGATCCTTCCAACGCCGGCACTACCGGCATGCTGGATCTGACCAGCCGCGACTGGCGGCCGGCGCTGCTCGATATGGCCGGGCTGCGCGCCGATATTCTGTCGCCGGTGAAAGAGACCGGCGTCGTGCTGGGGCGCGTCACCGAGCAGGCGGCCCAGGAGAGCGGGCTGCTGCGCGGCACCCCGGTGGTGATGGGCGGCGGCGACGTGCAGCTCGGCAGCCTGGGCCTCGGCATCGTGCGCGCCGGGCAGACGGCGGTGCTCGGCGGCACCTTCTGGCAGCAAATCGTCAACCTGCCGGAACCGGCCATCGATCCGGAAATGAACATCCGCATTAACCCTCATGTCATTCCCGGCATGGCGCAGGCGGAATCCATCAGCTTCTTTACCGGCCTGACCATGCGCTGGTTCCGCGACGCTTTCTGCGCCGAAGAGAAACTGCTGGCGGAGCGACTGGGGATCGACGCTTACAGCCTGCTGGAAGAGATGGCGGCCAGGGTGCCGCCGGGCGCCTACGGCGTGATGCCGATCTTTTCCGACGCCATGCATTTCAAAACCTGGTATCACGCGGCGCCGTCGTTCATCAACATGTCTATCGATCCTGAACGCTGCAACAAACAGACGCTGTTCCGCGCGCTGGAGGAGAATGCCGCCATCGTCTCAGCCTGTAATCTGGAGCAGATCGCCGCCTTCTCCGGCGTACAGGCCCGCTCGCTGGTGTTCGCCGGCGGCGGTGCGAAGGGCAAACTGTGGAGCCAGATCCTCAGCGACGTCACCGGCCTGACGGTGCGGGTGCCGGTGGTGAAAGAAGCCACCGCGCTGGGCTGCGCGATCGCCGCCGGGGTCGGCGCCGAGCTTTACGCGTCGCTGGCTGAAACCGGCGAGCAGCTGGTGCGCTGGGAGCGCGAGCATCAGCCGGATCTCACCAACCATGCGCGGTATCAGGAACAGAAAGAAAACTGGCGGCGGATTTACGCCGATCAGCTGACGCTGGTGGATAGCGGCCTGACCACCTCATTGTGGAAAGCGCCGGGGCTCTAGCGCCGCGCGCGGCCCGGTCATAACCTTATACCGTTTTATTCCTTTCCCCTCGGCGCGGCGCAAGCCGCGTTTTAACTCGCTGCCGTCATTGTTCCCGCTCAGAAACAGTGTAACCACCGCAGATGGATTTATCTGCGCCTTCAGCCTGCCGTAGATTGTGACTTTGATCACGCCGCGCCCCGAGCGCGGCCTGCGCATTCACCTGAGAAGAGCGGCATTATGCTGAATAATAAAGATAACCCTGCATCATCCCCGTGGCCGGCGATCTTCTCGCTGACGGTCGCCTGTTTTGTCATGGTCACCACCGAGTTTTTGCCGATCGGCCTGCTGACCAACATCGCCCCTTCGCTCGGCGTCAGCACCGGCACCGCCGGGCTGATGGTGACCATGCCCGGCATCGTGGCGGCGGTGGCCGCGCCGGTATTGAGTCTGGCTTCCGGCCGGCTGGACAGACGCCTGCTGATGCTGGGGCTGTCGTTGCTGCTGATGGTGTCCAACCTGGTGGCGGCGCTGGCCGTCAACTTCCCGATGATGCTGCTGGGCCGCGTGCTGCTGGGCATCTGCGTCGGCGGCTTCTGGTCGTTCGCCGCCAACTACGGCCGCCATCTGGTGCCGGAAGCCAGCCAGGGCCGCGCCACTGCGCTGATCCTCAGCGGCATCTCGGTCGGCGCGGTATGCGGCGTGCCGGCCGGGGCGCTGATCGGCGATCTGTTCGGCTGGCGCGCCGCCTTCTTCGGCGGTGCGGCGCTGGCAGTCGGCGTCCTGTTGGCGCAGCTGCGTTTGCTCACGTCGGTACCGCCTTCCCGACCGGTCACGCCGCGCGATCTGGTGCTGCCGCTACGCCTGCCGATGGCGCGCATCGGCCTGATCGCCATCGTGCTGTTGTTCATCGGCCACTTCGCCGCCTATACCTATCTGCGGCCCCTGCTGCAGCAGGTGTTCGTGCTCAGCCCATCGGCGATCTCGCTGCAGCTGTTGGCCTATGGCGCCATCGGTCTGCTGGGCACCTTTCTCGGCGAGCGTCTGGCGGAACACAGCCTGCGCGCCACCTTCATACTGATCGCCGCCATGCTGGCGGGCATTTTGATCGTTTCGCCGCTGCTCAGCGGCCTCGCCGGCGCCACGCTGATGGTGCTGGTATGGGGGCTGGCCTTTGGCGCCGTGCCGGTCTGCGCCACCAACTGGATGTTCGCCGCCGTGCCGCAGGCGCCGGAAGCCGGTCAGGCGCTGTTGGTGTGCGTCATCCAGATCGCGCTGGCCTCCGGCGCACTGCTGGGCGGCGAGGTGGTGGACTGGCAGGGCGTCAGCAGCGCCATGCTGTTCGGCGGCGCGCTGATCCTCTCCGCCACGCTGGTATTCGGCCTCAGCTTGCGCTCCGGCGCGATTGGCGCTAAACAGTGTTAATCATTATCTATCTGCAGAAACATGCCCCGGCCAGCGCCGGGGCATGGCGTTGAGAACCTATGGACCATCATTTGCTCGCTATCCGGGTATTTAACCGCGTCGTGGAAACCGGCGGCTTTACCCGCGCCGCCGATTCGCTGGGCATGCCGAAAGCGACGGTCACCAAGCTGATCCAAAATCTGGAGGATCACCTGCAGACCAAACTGTTCCAGCGCACCACCCGCAGCGTGTCGGTCACCCGCGAGGGCGAATGCTATTACCAGAATACGGTGAAATGGCTGGCGGATTTGGAGCAGATGGAGGGCTGTCTGACCGAGTCGCAGAATTCTCCGCAGGGCGTGCTGCGCATCGATACCGGCAGCGGCACCGCCCGCCAACTGCTGTTGCCGGCGCTGCCCGGCTTTTTGGAACGCTACCCGCAAATCCAGATCGATCTCAGCATCGGCGATCGCGTTATCGATTTGATCAGCGACAGCGCCGACTGCGTGATCCGCAGCGGTCCGTTGGCCGACTCCAGCCTGATCGCCCGGCGTCTGTTCGATCTGGACTGGGTCAGCTGCGCCACCCCGGCCTATCTGGCGCGCCACGGCACCCCGCGCCACCCGTGCGATCTGGAACAGGGTTTTCCGATGGTGCACTACCGCCATCCGGTCAACGACCGCATCCATCCGCAACGCTATGTCGAGCGCGGCAAAGAGATCGCCATCCAACAGCGCTACCCGGTCAGCATCAATGAAGGCAACGCGCTGCTGGCGGCGAGCCTGGCCGGCTTGGGCATCATCCAGATCTATCGGTTTATGGCGCAGCCGCACCTCGAGCGCGGCGAACTGGTCAGCCTGCTGCACGACTGGCAGCCGCCGCCGGAGCAGATGTACGTGGTCTACCCGTCCAATCGCCACCTCAGCGGCAAGCTGCGGGCGTTCATCGACTGGGCGGTGGAGACGTTTCATTAACCGGCCGCTTAGGCAGGAGCGGCTTTTTTCCCGACTTTAAAAAAAATAGGCACATCATGCATATCGAACCGCTGCTCGCCCATCGCCGGCGCATTGAGGAACTGGCCGCGTTGCTGCACCAGGAATGGGGCGCCTTTGCGCAGTGGAGCAGCCGCGATACCATCAGCCGGCGGCTGGCTGAACGCTGCGCACCCGAGAGCCAAGGCGTCGTGTTGCTGGCGCTGTCGCCACAGCAACAGATCGTCGGCACCGCCAGTTTGACGCTATATGAATTGACAGATAAACCGGAGCGCCAATACTGGCTGAGCGAAGTCTTTACCCACCCGCAGCACCGCGGCCAAGGCATTGCCCGCAACCTGATCGCGCGCTGCATCGAGCACGGCCGAATCCAGGGCATCAGCGAACTGTATCTGTATACGCCCGACCAGCAGACGCTGTATCAGAAACTCGGCTGGCGCCCTCTGGAGCAACGCCAGGTCGCCGGTGAAACCGTCACGGTGATGAGCCGCACGTTGTAGCCGCACGCACTGTGGTATTATTTACCGCATAGTGATTCACGACGGACGACCACCATGGCCTATATCCCCAAAAACTATGCGAAGCTGGAAACCGGCTACCGCGAAAAAGCGCTGAAACTGTTCCCCTGGGTATGCGGGCGCTGCTCGCGCGAATTCGTTTATTCCAACCTGCGCGAGCTGACGGTGCACCACATCGATCACGATCACAGCAACAACCCGGAAGACGGCAGCAACTGGGAAATGTTGTGTCTGTATTGCCACGACCACGAACACTCGAAATACACCGAGGCCGATCAATACGGTTCGACGGTGGTGGCCGGTGAAGATGCGCAAAAAGATATCGGCGTCGCCACCCACAACCCGTTCGCCAACCTGAAGGCGATGATGAAGAAGTAACGCCATCGACAGCTTAATGAGCCACTAACTTATTAAGCTGTTAAATTAACAAAAGGCTCTTCCGTTCCGCCACTTCCCAGAGAATTCCTACTTACCCATCCGGTCCATTCACCGCAAAATAAGCTGCGCAGTTAACAACATACTGGCTTGGCAAGCCGCCGCAGTTGGTGCATATTGTTCGCGAGTTGTTCTTGTTAACCTGTTTGATTATCAACCTAATAAGCACATTAACTTAATAAGTTACCCGCTTAATAACTTGAGAGATGGCAGCATGATTGTTCTGATTGGCTCGCAAAAAGGCGGCGTCGGCAAATCGACGAAAGCAGTGAATATCGCCGGGTATCTGATTCTTAAGCAAGGCAAGACGGCGATCATCGTCGATGCCGACGACCAGAAATCGATCATGACCTGGTACAACGACCGTCAGAACGTCGAGGGGTTGCCGCACATTCCGGTGGTGGCCGCGTCGGGTAAAATCAAGGAAACGCTGCTGGAGCTCGATCGCCATTACGACTACGTGATCGTCGATACCGCCGGCCGCGACAGCGCCGAACTGCGCTCCGGCCTGCTGGCCGCCGATCTGTTCCTCTCGCCGCTGCGCCCTTCGCAGATGGATCTCGACACCATCGGCTATCTGTCGGAGATGTTCTCCACCGCGCAGGAATACAACGAGAAGGTCAAAGGCTACATCGTATTGAACATGTGCCCGACCAATATCTTCATTAATGAAGCCAACGAAGCGGCGCAGGTGCTGAGTGAATACCCGGAGTTCACCCTGGTGAGCAATCGCCTGTGCGACCGCAAGATTTACCGCGACGCCTGGGGTGAAGCCATCACCGTGCACGAAGCGAACAATGAAAAGGCGCAGACCGAAATTGAATGCCTGGTGAAAGAGGTGATCCTGTGAAGAAACGCACCCCCACCCACCGCATGTCGGAAGACGAATTCATCAACAGCGCCACCTCGCATACGTTGCCGGTTGCGGCGCCCGCGCCGGAAGCCAAGCCGGCCGGCCGCAAGCGTACTTATAAGGCGATCTCCGTCAGCCTGACGGACAACCACATTGAGGCTATCGATGAAGTGATCGTCCAGGCGGCGCGCAACGGCATCGTGCGTATCACCCGTTCCGACATCATCAAACTGGCGATCGACGGATTGGCGGAGAAAAGCGAAGCGCAACTGCTGGCGCTGCTGAAAAAACTCTGACCGCACGGCAGCCGCCGGCTGATCGAGCCGGCGGGCCGTTATCATCTAGAGTTCCCCGCGACCTCGCACCGGTAGTCCTGAATTTCACCGGCCGACCCCAGGTTGAGATCGGTCAACTTCAAACGGTTTGCCAACAGCAGCATCTCGCCCTGCGGGCTGACCGCCAGCGCCAGGCCGTAATTGCCGATGCTGTCGCCCTGCTCGACCACGTAGTTTTGCAACAAGCGGAAAGGATCTTCCTGGGTTAAATCGGTGCCCGCCAATTTTCTGGCCAGATATTGATGGCCGACCAATTTCACCGCCAGCGGCCGCCACTGTTGATCTAATTGCTCAGCCTGTTCCCCCAGCGCGTTATAGACATCCTGGCGCAAGCAGGCAACGTGAATATGCAACTGATTTTGAGAGCGGCCATATTTCGAATTGACCGCCAGAGAAACCCATGCGTCTTTTAACGGTTTACCCAGCTCGCTGGATATATGTTCGCGGTTATTCCAGGCCTGGGCGAAATAAGGCGGCGTTCGATCCGCTTGCAATATCGGGCTCTCGATGCCGCTGACCTTTTCGGTCGGCATCACCAGATCGTGGTAAGGGCCCTTGCTGTCCTTAAACAGCACATATCCCTCGGTTAAATCCACCTTTAAGCAGGGCGCAGGATCGTGGTTCTGCTGCTGATTGGGCACGCACTGTTGGCTGACTATCTGCCACAGCGCATTCGGATTGCCGCGCCCGAAGAACCACCACAGCACCGCCGCCAGCAGCAAAATGACAAGCAAAATAATTAATAGTCTGAAAAGTCTTTTCATCGCGACTCCCTGTTTATCTATTCCATACCGAAAGGAGCGCCAGCATAAACCAAGGCTCCGGCATCGACCAGAATATTATCCTTAATGTCACCTTTATTGACGTCTTGTTAGCAATGGATAATTAAAAATAAGCCTCCACCTGAGTAATTTAAGGTAAATTAATACCGTGGGTTGAATATGAGTGTGATATAAGCAGCCGGGACTCTTTTTATATAAGGAACCGATAAGATGCCAACGATGGGCAAATCCCTGCATTATCTCGACGTAGGTTCAGGCTTTCCATTGCTGCTGGGCCACAGCTATCTGTTCGATCTGAATATGTGGGCGCCGCAGTTTGAAGCGCTGGCTAAACGCTACCGCCTGATCGTACCGGATCTCTGGGGCCACGGCGATTCACCGGCGCTGCCACCCGGGCGAAACAGCCTGTCGGATATCGCCGCCGATCATTTGGCGCTGATGGATCATTTGGATATTGAAGAGTTCGGCATCGTCGGCCTGTCCGTCGGCGGCATGTGGGGCGCCGAACTGGCGGCGCTGGCGCCGGAGCGGGTGAAAGTGCTGGCGCTGCTGGACAGCTACCTGGGCGACGAAACTCCAGAGGCACGGCAGCGCTATATGGGCATGCTGGCCGCCGTGGAACAGGCCGGCGCCATCACGCCGCCGCTGCTGGAATATATCGCCGCGCAGTTCTATTCCGACGAAGTGCCCGCTGCGCTGTCGCAGCCGTTGCTGGCCCATCTGCAAAGCCTGCCCGCCGAGCGCCTGCGCGAAAGCATCGTGCCGCTGGGCCGGATGATCTTCGGCCGCCCCGACAAGCTGGCGCTGCTGGAACACATCACCGCCGCCAGCATCGTCATCACCGGCGCGCAGGATAAGCCGCGCCCGCCGGCGGAAGGCCAGCGCATGGCGGATCTTCTCGGCTGCCGATACGTGCTGATCCCCAACGCCGGGCATATCAGCAACAAGGAAAATCCGGCGGCGGTCAATGAAACGCTGCTGGCGTTTCTGGCCGAAAGCACCACGCCGCTGTTTTGGTAAGTCGCTCCGGGCCGCCAGGCCCGGACCTGCCATGCCATCGCTCAGACGACGTGGCTATCGCCATTTCCCTGACCGAACTCCCCCAGACGCAACCAGCGGTAAAGCTCCGCATCGCGCTGGAAATGCATCTTTCTCATCACCGCCCGTTTATGCGTGCTCACCGTCTTGATGCTGACCCGAAGCCGACGGGCAATGGCGGTCGGCGTCATTTCCCAACTCAGGTAACGCATCACTTGTTTTTCCTGCGGCGTCAATGGCAACGGCTGGCACCAGGCGCAACAAGAAAAACCGCAGGCGCCGCCGGTTCGGCCTTTTATCACCCGCGCTACCGTGTGCAACAGCTTTGCGACGCCTTCATTGCGGTACACCCTGCCCGCTTCCCTCAGGCACCCCGAAATGGCGCGAATGCGAGCTTCTCTGAGATCGTAAACGGCGAGATAAAGGGCGTGAGGAGCATGGGGAGGATGGCAAAAACGCGCCATGTCGCCTTTGGCGATCGCCTGGAACACAAGGTCGGCATTCATCGGCTCGCTGCAGCGCGCCTCGATGCCACGTTCACTAAAATAGTCGCTCAACGCCCGATACGCCCCGGCGACAAAAAAGCGGTCGATATCCAGGAAGGCGATATTGATGACCGTGTTCACGCCGTTTCCCTCCGCGCGAAAACAAACCGGCAAAACCGGCCGGCATTGAGCCTGCTGCGCCCATCCAACGTAACGAGCAGCAGCGTCAAAACCGCCCATTGGATGAGCGACAGCCCGAACGGGTAGGAAAACTGCGCGCACAGCAGCAAGGGAATGCCGCTCGCCGCCAACGCGGCCTCTTCCCCGGCGGCCGGGCTGTGCAAGCGGGCGGCGATGCGCTCCCGTCGCCATGTTTGGCGCACCAGCGCCGCCACGCCCGCCAGCAGGCACAACATGCCAGCCAACGCAACGACGCCGCCTTCTATCCACCACAGCAGGAGCTCATTATAGGGTTGCCGCGCTGCGCCTGCCCGCGCCACCGCGGGCAGCGCATGGGCCTGTAAATGCTCAAAGCCATGCTCGAATCGGCCATAGCCCCATCCCAACCAGGGCCGCTCTACCACCAGCGCCAGCGAATCAAGCAGCGTATCGCAGCACGGCGCGGCATTCGACAAGCGAACGCCGGCGTTCAATTCATCCGCCAATATCGCCAGGCAGAATCCCAATGCCGTCATCAGCAGCGCGAGCACACAATGCAGCGGGTATCTGCGCACAAACATCAGGGTCAACAGCGCGGCACCCAATAGCACGCTGAGACAAACGGTCTGCGATGCCCCCCAGCCCAGCGCGGCGGATAAACCGATCAAGAGCGGCAGCAAGAGTAAAATACGCCATCGCTCGTTATCTCGGCGCAACATGCGGAACCGAGGCAACACCGTCAGACCCCATCCCGCCAATAATCCGCTCGCCAATAAACTGCTCGCGGCATCCGGCCAACGCCCCCCGCTGCCGGCATAGCCCGCCGCCGCCTCGGCCGGGAAGGAAAAAAGCCAAATGCCTCCCACGGCAGCGGCTAATACCAGCGTATAGATAAACGCAATACGCACGTGCTGCATGACCCGATATTGCAATAGGATAAAGTAAATAATCCAACTGCCAAACAGGCAGGCCATTCGCCCGACGGTAAGCACGCCCCACTCGGCACGAGAATAAAAAAGGGGCAGCAGCAATATCACCGCGCCCAGCGCAAAGAAAAAACACGCGGGGGTCATCCCCCACGCTTTTCGCAAAAAAAGGAGCGCGCCGCCGACGCCCAATAAAGCAAACAGGACAACCCCAATCACAAGAGAATATGGAAACGTCAGCGAGAAATAGTTCATATCATAGTGATAAATATAGCCACCCAACAAAAGCAATACGCTGACATAGACCATCACCATGAACTTTAAACATGGAATAGACATAATAATTTCATCCCAAAATATCTATCTGAAAAACCATCAGAAAAGGCTAAGCCATTTTTCAATTGCAATAAAAGAAATGCCTGTCAGCAACACCAGCCCGGTAACTATCGCCATCACAATCCCGACAGATTGAATAGCTTCAAAAAGCTTTCGCCTGTAGCGTAAAAGCGTCCAGTTTCTTTTAAACATACCTTTTCCTCTTGGCCATTCAGGCTTCAAGCAAAGAAAGTCCGCAATTTAAACGTGGATTACCGGCAAAATCCTGTCGCATTCCCCAGCGAGTTCCATCGTATCGCCGCAGCCAAAATCAAGATATATGTATTCAATTTAACCATAAAAACAGTTTTTAATTCCTATAAATAATAAAAATAAGGAATTAAAAACCAAAACAAAGAAAACCTAATATTATAAAACTGGCGACACCCGTACGTTTGAACTTTCGCCAAAAATTTCACAACATGAAAAAATCGCCATCATCTTGACGGGTGAAAAATAATAGATGACTCTGTCCTCGCTAAATTTCGCCGTCGCTATAAGGGCAAGCAGCAAATTATGGAATACGTCATTAATCAGATGATTATTTTCTCACCTGCCGAACGCGCATTGTTCATCATCAATGAACGGGAATCTTTTATGCCGTTATCTAATCCTGCCACCCGCTTGTTGTTAGAGTTGGTTACCCATCATAAAGAGATGCTCACCCGCAGGCATTTGATGCAGCGGGTCTGGGAAGATAATGGTTTTGTGGGTTCAAACAATAATCTGAATGGTTGCATCAGTGAGATAAGAAAAGCGCTTGAGTCGTTGGCGCTGGATCCGCAAATCATTATTACCATCCCCAAACTGGGGTTCATTCTTGAAGCGGAAATTACCTCATGCGAAAACATGCGCTCACCGGACAACCAAGAAGCGGTTATTCCCACCCTGTTGACCCGGGCCGGCGCACTGTTAAAACGGCGTGGGAATATCTGCCAGGCAAATAAAGCGCCCCTTGCCGCAGCATTGATGATGATTGCGTGCTTTAGCCTCGTCTGCGCTTTATTGTGGTTCAACCGGCCGGTTCACGCGTTCAAAAACGCCAAGGTCGATTTTTTTTATCGCCATGAGCAGTGCAACGTTTTTACGTTGGAAACCGCCGCGCTGAACGACCGGCGTGAAACGCAAGCGCAAATTGCCGCTGCATTGAAAGCTGAAGCGACCGACTGCGGCACAACGCCCGCCGATCTGTTCTACACCAAAATCGCCAACCCCAATCTTCCTTTTCAGGTCACCTTCATCGCCATCTGCAATCTGGCGCAACCTGGTCAATATGGCCGGTGCCGCACGATCAAAAACACCGACGGTATGACGCCATGAACAAAAAAACACGCTTTATCGTCGGCTTGTTATTGCTGATGGCACCCCTGGCAAGCCAGGTCGTCCAGCTGTCGCACCATCCTAAAACCTTACTGCGTTGCGAAGCGGAGATCACCGCGCGCAACCGCTATGGCCCAGCCATGGAGCCCGCCGCGGTTTTAAAAGCAAAGATGTATTTTTTCCTCTACCACAACGGCACTGGCTTTATCAGGCTCAATGGCTTTATCGAGCGACAAGAAAAGACCTATGTGCTGAACCGCGAACTTCACTATGTGTATGACCCCCCCGGCGATGAGGCGGCTGAAGAGGATGGCGGCGGCGATGGGTACACGCTGCGATTCGCCGCCGACCGTAAACATGCCGGAGATACGGTTCCCGCCCCCCTTTGGGCGACCTTTTTGCAGTCGGAAGATCCCCGAATCTCCTACCATGTCGCCATCGAACACGTACTCGGCAACCTGTATGTGGTCAGTACGCTTCAAAGCCCGACCTTTGTCTGCCGGCGTTATTAGGCTATGCGTTGCGAGTGTTGCCTATCGGAAGAAAAGCCCGCAAGCGGCAGCCATTTCAGCGGTTAATTGAACGCGCCATGCGGCTGTAGGTGTGGCGCACGCCGCGAATCGCCACGCTGTAGGCGAAGATGTTTTCCGGCAGCGCCAGCCCCAAATAGCCGGTATCGCCGATATGGTGCAGATCCGCGCCGGCCATTTTGCTCATCAGCGCAATCTGCCGCACGGTCTGCACGTCGGCCCCCTCTTGCGAGGTGCCGATCGCCGTCATCGCCAGCGCCCCCTGCCGCTGGGTAAAGGCGATCAGCGCCGCCACTTTCTCCTGCGACATGCCGGGAATGGTGCCCGGAGCAGGCAGCAGCACGATGTCCGCACCGTTCTCCACGAACAGCGCGATGTCCTGCTCGCCGATCAGTTGGCTGCCGCTTTCGCGCACAATGCCGGCGCCGTGCATTTTGCCGGTCACCAGCACCATCTCGTCGCCCACTTCATCGCGTATCGCTTTCAGCGCGGCGGCGATCGCCTGATTGCTGACGCCGTTGTTCGGGTTGCCGGTCAACACCAGCATGCGCGCGCCGAGCTGATACAGCTTGCGCGCATTCTCGGCGGTGGCGGCGCGGCCCGCCGTCATCTGCCAAAAGTCGTTATGTTCGCTGGCGAAAGCCGGATCGACGGCCTCCAGGTTCACCCCGATCACCCGCCCGGTCAGGCGCTGCAGCGTGCGCAGCGCCTCCTGCGGCGGCACGTCGGCGGGCAGGCCCGCGATATGCGGACGATCGACGTCGAACAGGTTCAACAACAGCAGGTCGGCGCCCTGGCTGGCCGCCAGTTCGGCGTTGGTGACGTTATTGAGCAGCGGCTGAGTGACCGCGATGGTTTCGCTGACCAAGATGCGCCCTTCGCTGGCGCGGATGGCGTAGAGCAGATCGGCTTTGCCGATATCGGCCAGATCGCTGGCGCTGCAGTCCAGATAGCGTTTCATGAGGCAAGCTCCGGTGACGTTAGCGGAAAGGGATGGATGCCCCCTCTCCCACCGCAGTGAAAGAGGGGGAAAAGGTTACTTCAGCGTAAAGCTTTGCGCCTGCACGTTGTCGGAATCCAGGCCGACGAACACGTTGAATTTGCCCGGCTCCGCCCCCCACTTCAGGCTGGCGTTGTAGAACTTCAGATCGTCTTCGCTAATCGGCAGCTCAACCTGCTGCGACTGGCCGGCCTTCAGCGTCACTTTCTTGAAGTTGCGCAGCTCTTTCACCGGGCGGCTGACCGACGCGGTGACGTCCTGCAGATACAGCTGCACCACCGTGGCGCCGTCGTACTTGCCGGTATTCTTCAGCGTGACGCTGGCGGTTAACTTGCCGTTGCGCGCCATCGTCGGGCTGGATAACTTTAGATCCGACAGGCTGAAGGTGGTGTAGCTCAAGCCGTAACCAAACGGATACAGCGGGCCGTTCGGCGAATCGAAGTAGCGCGAGGTGTACTTGCCCGGGTTCTCCTTGCCGAACGGCCGGCCGGTGTTCAGGTGGTTGTAGTACATCGGGATCTGGCCGACCGAGCGCGGGAAGGTCATCGGCAGCTTGCCCGACGGGTTGTAATCGCCGAACAGCACGTCCGCCACCGCGTTGCCGCCCTCGGTGCCGCTGTACCAGGTTTCCAGCATCGCGTCCGCCTGCTCGCTCTCCCAGCTCAATGCCAGCGGGCGGCCGTTCATCAGCACCAGCACCAGCGGCTTGCCGGTGGCTTTCAGCGCGGCGATCAGATCGCGTTGGCTCTGCGGGATCGTGATGTCGGCGCGGCTGGAGGCCTCGTGCGCCATGCCCTGCGATTCCCCCACCACCGCCACCACCACATCGGCCTTGTTCGCCGCCTGCACCGCTTCGTCGATCATCTGCTGCGGCGAACGGGTATCGAACGCCACCGCCGGCTCATACTCGTTAAGATAATCGATGATGCCTTTATCCTGCGTAACGTTGGCGCCCTTGGCGTACAGAATGCGCGCCTTGTCGCCCACCGCCCGCTCCAGCCCCTCGCGCAGGGTGACCGACTGCTTGACCACCCCGGCGGCCGACCAACTGCCCATCACGTCGCGCTGGCTGTCGGCCATCGGCCCGACCAGCGCGATGGTCGCCTGCTTGCTCAGCGGCAGCGTCTGCTTATCGTTCTTCAGCAGCACCATCGTCTTGCGCGCCACCACCCGCGCTTCGGCGCGGTGCAGACGGCTTTCGGCGTTGGTGTCCTGCGGATCGGAACCCGCCGGGCCCAGATGCACGTAAGGATTGGTGAACAGCCCCATGTCGTATTTGGTGTTCAGCACGTCGCGGCAGGCGCGGTCGATATCGCTTTCAGACACCAGTCCGTCCTTCACCAGACCCGGCAGGTATTTGTCGTAGAACTCGTCGCTCATGCTCATGTCGACGCCGGAGGTGATCGCCAGGCGCACCGCGTCGCGCGCGTCGGCGGCCACGCCGTGCTTAATCAGTTCCTTAATCGCGCCGTGGTCGCTGATGGTGATGCCTTTAAAGCCCCACTGCTCGCGCAGCAGATCTTTCAGCAGCCACGGGTTGGCGGTGGCCGGCACGCCGTTCACCGAGTTGAGCGACACCATCACTCCGCCGCTGCCGGCGTCCACCGCCGCTTTGTAAGGCGGCAGATAGTCCTGATGCATGCGCAGCGGGCTCATGTCGACGGTGTTGTAATCGCGGCCGCCTTCGACGGCGCCGTACAATGCAAAGTGCTTGACGCTGGCCATCACCGAACCGGGTTTGGCCGGATCGCCGTTCTGGAAACCGTCGACCATCACCTTGGCGATTTTCGAGACCAGCCAAGTGTCTTCGCCGAAGCCTTCGGAGACCCGGCCCCAGCGCGGATCGCGGGTGATATCGACCATCGGCGCGAAGGTCATGTTCAGGCCGTCGTCGCTGGCCTCTTGCGCCGCGACCCGGGCGCTGAGCGCGATGGCTTCCAGATCGAAGCTGGCCGCCAGCCCCAGGCTGATCGGAAACACGGTGCGCTGGCCGTGCACCACGTCATAGGCGAAGAACAATGGGATTTTCAGGCGGCTGAGCTGCATCGCCTGATCCTGCATCACCCGGATATCCGGCCGGGTGACGGTATTGAAGATGGCGCCGATCTGCCCTTTGCGGATCCCCTCGCGGATCGCTTCTTTCGGGTTATCCGGCCCGACGCTGATCAGCCGCAGCTGGCCAATCTTCTCTTCCAGCGTCATCTGCTTCATCAAATTGGACACGAAGGCGTCGCGCTGCTGGGCGTGAATGCCCTGCGTTATCGGCGTTTCCTGCGCAAAAACCGGGCTGAGGGCCAGACCGGACAACATACTCACCACACAAAGCCATTTCATCTTGTTTTATCTCAGGCGTGTTTCCGCCGCCAACGCCGCGGAGTTTAATCGGAGTGAAGAAACAGTTTGCCACACTCTGTTTCATCGCCAAGGGAATTCGCATCGCTAATGTTTACAAAGCATTACAGGTTATTGGCAGGTAATTCTGCAGCCGGGCGCGGCTGTCGGCGGCCTCCGTCGCCAGAAAATCGATCAGCGCGGTTAACGTCGGCGGCGCCACCGTGCGTTCAGGATAGACCAAATAATAGGCCGCGCCGCTGCTGACGCAGAGCGGGAACGGCGTTACGATGCGCTGCGCCTGAATATCCTCCTCCAGCAGGCACAGATCGCCGATGGCGATGCCGAATCCCTGCAGCGCGGCGCTCATCGCCAGATCGAGGGTATCGAAATGCTGGGCCTTGCCGGACGGCAACGCATCGGCGCCCGCCGCCTTCAGCCAGCGCAGCCAGTCGCGCCGATCGCGCGTCGGGTGCAGCAGGGTTTTGTCCGTCAAGTCCGTCAACCGGGCTGCCGGCGGCAGGAACGTCGGCGTGCAGACCGGCGTGAGGATTTCGTCGAACAGCAAGTGCGCGGTCAGCTTTTTACCCGGCGGCCGGCCGAATACCACCGCGGCGTCAAACTGCTCGGTACTGAAATCCAGGCCGTGCGACACCGAGGCGGTCAGCTCGATATGCATGTCCGGCCGTTCATTTTGCAGGCGAATGATGCGCGGCAGCACCCAGCGCATGGCGCAGGTCGGGCATTTGATGCGCAGCGCCCCCGGCGGAGCGGCGGCCCGCGTCAGGGCTTCATCCAACTGCCCCAGCGCTTGCTGTACCGGCGCCAGCAGCTGCGCGCCCTGCGGCGTCAGCGCCAAACCGCGCGCCTGACGGCTGAACAGCGGATAGCCCAGACGCTGTTCCAGCCCGAGAATTTGCCGGCTGACCGCCCCCTGCGTCAGGTGCAGCTGCCGGGCGGCATGGGTAAAGTTGAGGCGTTGCGCCACCACCACAAAGGTTTTCAATACGTCGAGCGACGGCAGGGATATCGGCATAGCGTGCCTCGATTAGGTATGATCGTAGTGCATGGCAAGTATGACAAACTTTCCCTTGTCCGCCTACGCCGCCTGATGCTTAATCGCTCAACACTTCCCTGTTTGCCTGGAGCCCATCATGCAGAGCGCCTGCTCATCCCGCTCGAAGCTGCCGGACGTCGGCACCACCATCTTCACCGTTATTGGCCAACTCAGCGCCGAACATCAGGCCCTCAACCTGTCGCAGGGCGCGCCCAACTTCGCAGGTGACCCGCAGCTGATCGAGGCAACGGCGCAAGCCATGCGCGCAGGTCATAACCAATACGCGCCGATGAGCGGCGTGGCGGCGTTACGTGCTGCTCTGGCGGAAAAAGCTGAACGATTGTATGGCGCGCACTATGACGCCAACGAAGAAATCACGGTGATCGCCAGCGCCAGCGAAGGGCTGTACTCGGCGATCAGCGCACTGGTGCATCCCGGCGACGAGGTGATCTATTTCGAACCGGCGTTCGACAGCTATGCGCCGATCGTGCGCCTGCAGGGCGCCACGCCGGTGGCGATCAAACTGTCGCTGCAGGACTTTCGCGTCGACTGGGACGAAGTGGCCGCCGCCATCAACGGCAAAACGCGCATGATCATCGTCAACACGCCGCACAACCCGACCGGCGCGGTGTTCGACGCGCAGGATATCGACCGCCTGACCGCCCTGACCCGCGACACCGACATCGTGATCCTGTCCGACGAGGTCTACGAGCATGTGGTGTTCGACGGCGATATTCACCACAGCATGGCGCGCTACCCGCAGCTGGCGGAACGCAGCGTGATCGTGTCGTCGTTCGGTAAAACCTACCACGTCACCGGCTGGCGCGTCGGCTATTGCCTGGCGCCGGCGGCGTTGATGGACGAGATCCGCAAGGTGCACCAGTTCATGGTGTTCTCCGCCGATACGCCAATGCAGCACGCCTTCGCCGCCGCGCTCGCCAACCCGCAGAGTTACCTGGGGCTGGCGGCGTTTTACCAACAAAAGCGCGATCTGCTGGCCAGCGCCCTGCAGGATTCGCGCTTTGAGCTGCTGCCCAGCCGCGGCAGCTTCTTCATGCTGGCCCGTTTTAGCGGCTTCAGTCACGAAAGCGACAATGATTTCGCCGTGCGCTTGATCCGCGAAGCGAAGGTGGCGACGATCCCGCTGTCGGCGTTCTACAGCGACGGCACCGATACCGGCCTTATTCGGCTGAGTTTTTCCAAAGATAACGAGACCCTGCTGGAAGGCGCGCGCCGCCTGAGCCAGGTGTAATTTTTTGTCCGACCATGGGAAAGGGGCACTGCCTATGAAAGCTTTGAAAACGCTGTTCGCCGCCGGATGCCTGCTGGCCGCCGGCTCTTCTTTGGCGGCGGAAAACAGCCTGCGCTTCGGTCTGGAAGCGCTGTATCCGCCGTTCGAATCCAAATCCGCCAGCGGCAAACTGGAAGGGTTCGACATTGAACTGGGCGACGCGGTGTGCGCCGCCGCGCAGTTGCAATGCAGCTGGGTGGAAACCTCGTTCGACAGCCTGATCCCGGCGCTGCAGGCGCGCAAGTTCGACGCCATCAACTCGGCGATGAACGTGACCGAACAGCGGCGCCAGGCGATCGCCTTTACCGACGCCATCTATCAGGTGCCGAACCGCCTGATCGCCAAGGCCGACAGCGGCCTGCTGCCGGACGCCAAAGCGCTGGCGGGCAAACACGTGGGCGTGCTGCAAGGCTCGATTCAGGAGATCTACGCCAAAACCCATTGGGCGCCGGCGGGCGTGGATGTGGTGTCTTACCAGGATCAGAATCAGGTGTATCTCGATCTGGCGGCCGGTCGGCTCGACGCCACGCTGGTGATGGCGCCCTCGGGGCAAAGCGGCTTCCTGTCACAGCCGGACGGCAAGGGCTTCACCTTCGTCGGCGAAGCGGTGCGCGACGACAAGATCCTCGGTGAAGGCATCGCCTTCGGCCTGCGTAAAGGGGATGAGGCGCTGAAGAAGAAACTGGATGCCGCCATCGCCAAAGTGAAACAACAAGGCACGGTGACGGCGCTGTCGAAGAAGTATTTCGGCGATATCGACGTGACGGTGAAGTGATGGACGGGGGCGGCACCGCCGCCCCCTGCCGCGTTTAGCGATCGAACACCGAACTGTTCAGCGCGCGATCCTGCTGGTGGCGCTCCAGCGCCAATTCGATCAGGCGCGTGATCAGCGCCTGGTAGCTGACGCCGCTGGCGGCCCACAGCTTGGGATACATGCTGATGTTGGTGAAGCCCGGCAGCGTGTTAATCTCGTTGATCACCACCTGGTTATCCGGCGTCAGGAACACATCCACCCGCGCCAACCCGAAGCACTCCAGCGCGCGGAACGCCTTCAGCGCCACCTCACGGATGTGGTCGCTCACTTCCGGCGCGATCGCCGCCGGCACCACCACCTGAGCGCCCTGCTCATTGATGTATTTGGTGTCGTAGGAGTAGAAAGCGTCGCTCAGCACGATCTCGCCGCACACGCTGGCCTGCGGATCGTCGTTCCCCAGCACCGCACACTCGATCTCGCGGCCGACGATCGCCGACTCCACCAGTACTTTATGATCGAAACTGAAGGCCAGTGCCACCGCCGCGTCAAACTCGGCGCGGTTCTCCACCTTGCTGACCCCGACCGACGAGCCCTGGTTGGCCGGCTTGACGAACAGCGGCAGGCCGAGGCGCTCGCTCAGTTGCTCAAACGTGAACCCGGCGCGGTTGGCGCGCGTCAGGGTGACGAACGGCGCCACCGCCAGCCCGGCATCGCGCAGCAGGCGCTTGGTCACGTCTTTATCCATGCTGACCGCCGAGCCGAGCACGCCGGCGCCGACGAACGGCATATTGGCCATGCGCAGCAGCCCCTGCAGCGAGCCGTCTTCCCCCAGCGTGCCGTGCACGATCGGGAAGATGACGTCGAGCTGGCCCAGCGCGCCGGCGCTGCCCGCTTCGATCAGCTGCTGTTTTTCCTGGCCCGGGATCAGCGCCACGTTCTTGTTCGAGCGGTTCAGCGCGATCAGCGCCGGGTTCTCGGCGTTGAGCAGGTAGTTGGAGGCGTCGTTGATGTGCCACTGCCCCTGTTTGTCGATCCCCAGCAGCGTGACGTCAAACTTCTCTTTGTCGATTGCATCCACAATGTTTTTGGCCGACTGCAGCGACACCTCATGCTCCGCCGATTTACCGCCAAAAATCACCCCAACACGTAGTTTAGTCACGCCTTAAATCCTTCTGAAAAATCATGGCAAAAAAGTCGTTCATCACAATAAACGCATTGCCTGGCGGCGGCAATCGTTGTTGCCAGAATCTTCTTACGCCACAGAATGCCACATCGCGACCATCCAAAGCGTATACACTTCGTATATCGTTCATTTATGGAGACGCCGATGGGCATCGTAAAAATTTCGGACGCGCTGCATGACGATCTGCGCCTCGCCAGCCTGACCATGACGCGTTCGATCAACGCGCAGGCCGAGTACTGGATCAAGATCGGCATGCTGGCGGAGTTCCATCCGGAACTGACCTACCCGCAACTGGTAAAAAAAATGATGAAAGATAATGCGCTGACGCTGAAGGAGATTGTCGGGTGAAACAGATTGTGATTAAAACGCCGGAAGAGATTGCCAAAATGCGCCATTCCGGCGCTCTGCTGGCTAAAGTGTTTGCTATGCTCGATGAGGTCATCGTCGAAGGCATCTCCACCATGGAGATTAACGACCGCGCCGAGGCGTTTATCGTCGAAGAACTGAAGTCGCGCCCGGCCAGCAAGGGGCAGTATGATTTCCCCTATGTGCTCAACACCTCCGTAGACGACGTGGTATGCCACGGGGTGCCGTCGGCCAGCAAAATCCTGCGTTCCGGCATGATTGTCAACGTAGACATCACGCTGGAAAACGGCGGCTACATCGCCGACTCCAGCAAGATGTACTGCATCGGCCAGGTGACGCCGCTGGCCAAACGGCTGGTGAACAACGTCTATGAATCGATGTGGCAGGGCATTCGCGCGGTGAAACCGGGCGCCACCCTCGGCGATATCGGCCACGCCATCCAGCGCCACGCCGAGCAGGCCGGCTACAGCATCGTGCGGGAGTATTGCGGCCACGGCATCGGCCGCGACATGCACGAAGAGCCGGCGGTGCTGCACTACGGCCAACCCGGCAGCGGCATGGCGCTGCAGGAAGGCATGGTGTTCACCATCGAGCCGATGATCAATCAGGGCGACCGCCGCATCAAGCAGAAGAAAGACGGCTGGACGGTGGTGACGCGCGACAAAAAACTGTCGGCGCAGTGGGAACACACCGTAGCGGTCACCGCCGACGGCGTGGAAATCCTGACGCTGCGCGACGAAGAGCGTCGGGCCGGTTACGCCGAACGCTACTAAATCCGCAAGCCATTAGCTTAATAAGCTAATGGCTTGATAAGTTATTTAATTGATAACCTCTTAGCTGACTGCGCGGCACTCCGGCGCCGCGGTTAAAGCGACGGGGATGACAGGGAGACAGGCAGCATGCAGTCAGGCAATCAGGCGTTTCTCAACCAGCTTAAGGACATCGTCGGCGGCCCGCAGTTGTTGACCGGCGATCGCAACACCGAACGGTATCGCAAAGGGTTCCGCTCCGGCGAAGGCCAGGCGCTGGCGGTGGTGTTTCCCACTAGCCTGCTGCAGCTGTGGCGCATTCTGCAGGCCTGCGTGGCCGCCGATAAAATCGTCATCATGCAGGCCGCCAATACCGGCCTGACCGAGGGCTCAACCCCCAGCGGCAACGACTATGATCGCGATATCGTCATCGTCAGCACCCTGCGCCTCGACCATATTCAGGTGCTGGACAACGGCAAGCAGGTGGTCGGCTTCCCCGGCAGCACCCTGCACCACCTCGAGAAATTGCTCAAGCCCTACGGCCGTGAACCGCATTCGGTGATCGGCTCTTCCTGCATCGGCGCCTCTGTTATCGGCGGCGTGTGCAACAACTCCGGCGGCTCGCTGGTGAAACGCGGCCCGGCCTATACCGAAATGGCGCTGTACGCCCAGTTAGGAGAAGACGGCCAGCTGCGCCTGGTGAACCATCTGGGCATCCGGCTTGGCGACACGCCGGAAGAGATCCTCACCCGGCTGGAAAAAGGCGACTATCGCCCGAGCGACGTCGAATACGGCGAGCTGCGCGCCTCGGATAACGAGTACGCCAGCCGGGTGCGCGACGTCGACGCCGACACCCCTTCCCGCTTCAACGCCGACAAACGCCGCCTGTACGAAGCCTCCGGTTGCGCCGGCAAGCTGGCGGTGTTCGCGGTGCGGCTCGACACCTTCGAGAAAGAGGGCAAAGAGCAGGTGTTCTATATCGGCACCAACGACACCGCGGTGCTGACCGAACTGCGCCGCCACATGCTGAGCCAGTTCGAAAACCTGCCGGTGGCCGGTGAATATATGCACCGCGATATCTTCGACATCGCCGAGGTGTACGGCAAAGACACCTTCATGATGATCGACAAGCTCGGCACCGATCAGATGCCGCGCTTCTTCACCCTGAAAGGCCGCATGGACGCCAGCCTCAACAAGCTGCCGCTGCTGCCGCACAACCTGACCGATCGGCTGATGCAGGGCCTGAGCCATCTGGCGCCGAGCCACCTGCCGAAACGCATGAAGGAATACCGCGAACGTTTCGAACACCATCTGCTGCTGAAGATGGCCGGCCCCGGCGTGGAAGAGGCTCAGCGCTACCTGACCGACTATTTCGCCCAGGCCGAAGGTGCCTTCTTCGCCTGCACGCCTGACGAGGGCAAAAAGGCTTTTCTGCACCGCTTCGCCGCCGCCGGCGCCGCCGTGCGCTACCACGCGGTGCACGCCGACAAGGTGGAGGATATTCTGGCGCTGGACATCGCCCTGCGCCGCAACGACACCGACTGGTTCGAAACGCTGCCGCCGGAAATCGACAGTCAGTTGGTGCATAAGCTGTACTACGGCCACTTTATGTGCCACGTCTTCCACCAGGACTACGTGGTGAAGAAAGGCGTGGACAGCCATGCACTGAAAGAAAAGATGCTCGAGATCCTCAACCGGCGCGGCGCCGAGTACCCGGCGGAGCATAACGTCGGCCACCTGTACCACGCCAAACCGGATCTGCAAGCGTTCTACCGTACCGCCGATCCGACCAACAGCTTCAACCCCGGCATCGGCAAAACCAGCAAACGCAAAGGCTGGGCCGAAGCCCCCCGCTAAACGCCGCACGATCGGCCCGCCGCCCACCCGGCGCGGGCCTCACCGCCCCTGCCCGCCTCGTCGAGATCTTTGTGCCCATAAAGATGCATTTTTATTGCAACTTATAAAATTCCCGATTACCATTCATCGCAAATGAGAATTAATTACAAAGCTGTCGTGACGGATACATGACATCCGCCGTGGCATTCACCGCGAACGTAATGAGAAGGAACCTACCATGAGTCAGACCCTCGATTCCGCCCAGCTGTTGGCCGCGCTCGATAAAGTGATGGTGATCTCCACCACCGATCTGCAGGGCACCATCACCTACGTCAACGACCTGTTCTGCCAACTGACCGGCTTTTCCCGGGAAGAGCTGGTGGGCCAGCCCCACAGCATCGTGCGTCACCCTTCCGTGCCGAAAGCCGTTTACAAAGCAATGTGGGACACCATCAAGGCGGGCGGCATCTGGACCGGCATCATCCCGAACGTCGGCAAGGGTGGCGTGCTGTACGTGGTCGACACCACGGTGCAACCGCTGTATGACGCCCAAGGCAATATCGAGGCTTATATCAGCATCCGCCGCGTAATTAACGATCTGATGACCGACTTCGAATCGGTGGAATTCGCCAAAGAACAGTTCGACAACCACTACGACAAGTAACCGCTATGGCCGACATCATCGAACGCATCCTGATTGGTTACGGTTCGGAGTCGGGCAACGCCCGGGCGCTGGCGATGCGCCTGGGCGAGCAAAGCAGCCTGCAACCCTACCGCCCCGTCGTTAAAGAACTCAACGCCATCCAGCCCGCCGATGTGGGCGAACGCGACGCCCTGTTGATTGTCTCGAGCTCATTTGGCGACGGCGAACCGCCCGCCAACGCCGAACGTTTTCCCGACGCGCTGGCGCGATGGCCGGATCGCCACCGGTTGCGCTACGCCATCTTCGGTCTCGGCGACACCGCTTACCCGCATTTCTGCGGGTTTACCCAGGCGCTGGATACGCGCCTGACGCAATACGGCGCCCGCGCCATCATCAATCGCGTTGACGCCGACGTTAACGTCGAACGGTTCTTCACCACCTGGCTAACGACGCTGGATAAGGTGCTGGCCGGCGATGCCCAGGCGGGCCGCGATTTGCATCTGCGCGTGACCGCCTACGGTGAAGACCATGCGTTCAACGCCGCCCTCCTCGAACGACGGCCGCTTAGCGCACGCACGCCGCAAGCCTGGCATCTGCGGCTGAATATCGCCGGCAGCGGCATCGTTTACCGGGCAGGGGATACCGTCTATCTGTTGCCGGAGAACGACGAAGGATTATTGATCCGGCTGGCAGAGTGGCTCGGCAGGCCGGAGGCCATCGACGCGCTGCGGCGCCGGGAGCTGCGCCAGATCAGCAAAACGACGCTGCGCGAACTGGCGCAGTTGGCCGACAGCGAAGAGCTCAAAAGCCTGCTCAAGATCCGTCAGCGCAAATCCCTGGAGAGTTATCTGTACGGCGCCGATCTGCTGGACGTGCTGCACGATTTTTGCCCGCCGCACGCGATCACGCTGGAGAACCTGTTGGCGCTGCTGCCCATTTGCCTGCCGCGCGCCTACTCCATCGCTTCGGCAACGCGGGAAGAGAGCCTCGATCTGTGCGTGCGCGACGTGCGTTATGAACGCGGCGGCCGCACGCGGCGCGGCACGGCGACCGGCTGGCTGCTCAAGCACCCCGGTCCTTTCCGCCTCTTCTGCCGCGCCAACCCCGGCTTTTACCTGCCGCGCGACACCGCCTTGCCGGTGCTGCTTATCGGTACCGGTACCGGCATCGCACCGTTGATTGGCTTACTGCGCGAAATGGCCGCCCAGGGCGAACGGCGTGAAACCGTCCTGATCTTCGGTGAGAAAAGGCGCGATGAAGACTTCCTGTATGGCGAGGAGTTGGTCACGCTGAACGCGACGGGCGTACTCACACGGCTCATCACGGCATTCTCGCGCGACGCCGCCGACAAGTATTACGTGCAACACGCCATCGACGATCACGCCGATGCCGTCAGCGGCCTGCTGCAACGGGGCGCGCATGTCTACCTGTGCGGCAATCGCCAGTATCTGGAACATGCCGTGGCGACGGCGCTGGAGCACGCCTGCGGGACGGAAAACCTGTGGCAGACGCTGATTGAGCAGCAGCGGCTGCACCTGGAACTCTATTGAGACAGGGCGGCGTTCACCGCTCCGCGCGCAGCAGCAAGGAGACGATGAACGCGCCCCCCAGCCCCGCCGTAATGATGCCGATGGGCAGCTCCTGATTGGGGATCAGGCTGCGGCTGAGCATGTCGCCGCCGGTCAGCAGCATCGCCCCCAGCAGGCCGCACATCGGCACGGACAAGCGGTGGCGCACACCTACCAGGCGCCGGGCCAGATAAGGCACCATCAGCCCGACAAAACCGATCACGCCCGTCAGCGAAACGAGAAACGCCGTAGACAATGCGCAGCACAAAAAGGTCTCGGTGCGCAGGCGCGCCACGTTGACTCCCATCGAATGGGCGGTTTGCTCACCCGCCAGCAGCGCGTCCAGCGCCCGCCAACGCAGCGCCGTAAACCCGGCCAGCAGCGCGAAACTCACCAGCGGAATGAACAGATTATCCCAACGCGCCAACCCCAAGCCGCCCAGCGACCAGAACAACACTGAACCGGCCGCCCGCTGATCGCCGGAAAAAACCAGATAGCTGGTGAGCGCGCTGAACAAAAATGAGACCGCCAGGCCGCAGACGATAAGCTGCTCGGCGCGCCTGACCCGGCTGACGCGAAACAGGATCATCACCGCCAACGCGGACAGAATGCCGCCGACGAAAGCGGACAGCGGCAACGTCAGCGCGCCCAGCGCATCGCCGAAGCGCGTGATGACCAGCACCGCGCCGGCGGCGGCGCCGGAGGAGAGCCCAAACAAAAAAGGATCGGCCAGCTCATTGCGGGTGGTGGTCTGCAGCAGCGCGCCGGTCATCGCCAGCCCGGCGCCGGTCAACGCCGCCAACAAGGCCCGAGGCACGCGCAGTTGCACGACGATAGTGTCCAGCATGCCGGAAAGCGGCGCCGAACCTATCCCTAACGCCGCCAACGCCTGCCGCCATGACAGCGCGACGCTGCCCAATTGCAGGCTCCAGACCATTAATCCGCACAACGTCAACAGCGCCAGCGGCGCGAGCACCATAAACCGCCGTGTCGGCGAGTTCATTCAGCCTCCGGCGCGTACAGCGCCCGCGCCAACTTTTCCACCGCGCCGATGTTGGCCGGCCCCGGCGTCAGCTCCGCATACTGCAGTTTCAGATAACGATGGTGCCGTACCGCAGGCGTCAACTTCATCAACGGATGAGACTCGAGGAAACGCCGCAGCGCCTCGGCGCCTGACCCGGTCTGGTAATCCAGCAGAATGATGAAGTCGGGTTCCGCCGCCGCCACCGCCTCCCAGGATGCCGTCGTCCAGCTCGCCGCCAAACCGTCCATCACGTTGCGGCCGCCCGCCGCTTCGACGATCGCCGTCGGCATGGCGTATTTACCGCTGGTAAAAGGCTTCTCTTCTCCCGAGTCATACACGAACACCTTGAGCGGCGCCTGCCCCGCCGGTCTGGCGGGCAGCGCGGCTAACCGGCGGCGCCAGCCCTCAACCAGCGCGGCGGCCTCTCGCTGCTTGCCGAAAATCTTGCCGAGCTTCAGCTCATCGTCATACAGCAGGTTCATATCGGCCTGCTGCGGCCGGCCGCCGGCCTGTACGCAGCTCTCGCTCAGCACCAGCGTTTTGATGCCGAACGGCGCGAGCGTCTCCGGCGTGACGTCGCCGCCGATCTTCATGCCGTAATTCCAACCGGCGAAGAAAAAGTCCGGCTGCGCCGCCAGCAACGTTTCCAGAGCGGGATACTTCGGCGCCAGTTCGGGAATGGCGCCCATCGCCGCCTTGAAATCAGGCGTCAATTTGTACCAGCCGGTGATGCCGGTCAGCCCGACGATCCGATCCTGCAGATGAAGCGCAAAGGCCATCTCGGCCATATTGATGTCGTTGATGACGGCGCGCTGCGGCGCCTGATTGAAGGTGATCGGCTTCCCGCAGCTTTCTACGGTGACGGGAAATTTTTCAGCCGCTGCCGCTCCGCCGGCCAACAGCAGGAGCAAGGGGAATACGCGTATGTTCATGTTTCTCTCTGGTTTATCAAGCGCAATGGGGAACTTCAAAAATACGCAGCGTTTTCCCGCTGACGGGATGCGCCACGCTGAAACTGTGCATGCCGAACACCGGCAGAATTACCGGGGTTTGCAACACCGCCGCGGGCGAGCCGCAGGCCACCTGGCGGCTTTCGTTGAGCACCAGGATCCGATCGGCGAACGCCTCCGCCACGGGCAGGTCATGCAGCACCGCAATCACGGCGATGGCTTTATGTTTTACTAACGACAGCAGCGCCGAACGCCCGGGGGGATCGAGGTGATTGGTCGGCTCATCCAACAACAACAGGTCGGGAGACTGCGCCAACGCCCGGGCCAACGCAGCGCGTTGACGCTGGCCGCCCGAGAGCCGCCCCAACGGGTGGTGCCTGAGCGGCGCCAGACCGGTTTCCCCGATGATCTCGTCAACGATGCGTTTTCCCGCCGCGGGCCGTTCGCCATGCGGCAAACGCCCTAACGCCACATAGTCCTCCAGCGACAGCCGCAAATCCGGCAGATCGTTTTGCGCCAGAAAGGCGATGCTTCTGGCGCGTTCCGCCGCCGACAAGCCGGACAAAGCGCGCCCTCGCCAGTAAATCTCGCCGCTGTCCGGCCGCGTTTCGCCGATCAGCGTGCGCAACAGGCTGGATTTGCCGCTGCCGTTAGGGCCGATCACCGCCAGCTTCTCACCGGCGCGCAGCGTGAAATGGATGTTGTCGAGTATCGAGGCTCCGCCGTGGCCGGTCAGGCTAACCCCATCAACATGGAGGATGTCGTGAGCTGAATTCATTATGCGCTAATTGTTATATTATAACATATCAATATTTTTATCACGATTGCGCGCCCTCTGCAAAAACGAATCGTAAAGTCTCTCGCCGCACGCATGACGGGAAACGGCGGCGGGGAGCCTACCCCCTTGCGCCTCGCGCTGGCGCTAAAACTGCGTTTTTGCAGCAACATAGCACACCTTTAATTTAATGATAATGATTTTCATTATCATTTATGATTCTGTGATTTTCGGTTGCACGCCACGCTGAACTTGGCTATGTTTGAAGCGATTGGTTTCATTCACGGTTTTCTGGAACTCACATGACCTACCTGGCGCACAGCACAGATCCGACAAACGCGACCGTTCCGGCCGTCGTTTTGCTGTGTGCTTCCTCCGCTCCACCCGCCGTTTTCTCTGTCGTTTCCGCGGTTGCCGCTTACCCGCCACGCATTGTGGTCGTGCGCTAAGCCACACCGACTTTTTACCTCCGGCTTATGTTGATTTGTTGCGTTCAGGCGTAGACCGCCGCGCGCGCCGGAGCCTGTAATTTTCACGACAGGTGAAATTGATATGCGATTACCTTCTCTCTGGGCCAATGCCGGCCTGGCTGCGTTGTTCGTCCTGCTTTGGAGCAGCGGCGCGATCTTCTCCCGTTGGGGGTTGGAGCACGCCTCCGCCTTCGCTTTTCTGTTCTTCCGCTGCGCCATCGCGCTGGCGGTGCTGTTGGCCATCGGCCTGTGGCAGCGCCAGTGCCTGCCCGCCGCCGGCACCCGCCGGCGCGTCGCGTTGATCGGCGTGCTGATGATCGGCAGCTATCAGATCTGCTATCTGCTGGCCCTCGAACGGGGCATTACCCCCGGCGTGCTGGCCACGCTGCTTGGCGTACAGCCGATCCTGACCCAGTTCATTACCGAACGGCGCTGCGCCGGGCTGCGCGCTCTCGGGTTGGCGCTGGCGTTGGCGGGGCTGACGCTGGTGGTGTACCAAAGCCTGATGGTGGCCCATTTCTCGCTGAGCGGCATGCTGTTCGCCTTTATCGCCTTGGGCTGCATGACCGCCGGCACCCTGCTGCAAAAGGGCATGACGCAGCCGCCGCTGGCGGTGTTGCCGCTGCAGTATGCCGTCGGGCTGTTGATGTGTGCGTTGGCGCTGCCGTTTGAGCCGCTGCGGGTCGAATGGCGGCCTGAGTTCGTGCTGCCGCTGCTGTGGATGGCGGTGGTGATCTCGGTGCTGGCGACGTTCTTGCTGTATCGGCTGATCCAGCGCGGCAACCTGGTGCAGGTGACCAGCCTGTTCTACCTGATCCCGGCGGTCACCGCCCTGCTGGATTATCTGCTGCTCGGCCACGCGCTGGCCGCGCTGAGCCTGCTGGGCATGGCGGGCATCGTGCTCGGCGTGATGCTGGTTTTCCGCCGCGCATAGCCTAAAAACAAAAGCCCCCGCGCCGTTCCACCGGCGCGGGGGCGATAACAACAACCGTTAACTCAGAACAACCAGGAACCGTACCCCCACAGCAGCACCGTCACCCCAAGCAGCAGCTCGAGCAACAGAATGCCGATGGCGAAGGTCGAGCTGGAGAAGATGAACCCTTCCTTACTGTCGATATTCAGGAAGTGCGGGATCCCCAGATTCAGCAGATAGCCCGAATAGCACAGGCCGATAATGCCGACAAACAGACACAGCCAGACGACCGGATAAAGCGCCACTACCCCGCTGAGGAACATCGGGGTCGCCACGTAGCCGGCGAACACCATGCAGCGGTGCAGGCTTGGGCGCGATTCATAACGCCGCGCCATCCAGTGAATGACTTTCCCCATGGCTGCTACGCCTGCCAGCATCAGCAGGTAGAACGCCACGGCGGTATAAAACGCGGTAAACATGTCGAGCCTGATGGCATGTCCCTCGCCGGAGAGCCAGCCCAACTGGGTGGTGCCGATAAAGGCGCAGACCACCGGGATTGCTGCCAAGAGCAACACGTGATGGGTGTATAGGTGCGAGACGCTTTCATTCTCGCTTTTGATCTGTTCGAACTCGGCGCTGGGATGCGCCAGAAGTCCCCAAACATGACTGACCATGAGACACCTCCTATCTCGCCGTAGGCCGCGATCGGCGAACGAATTTCACACCTCTGACGGACAGCTACCCGTGCGAGGATTGCGGCCACGGGGCTCTCTCCCCTGTACTAATTATAGTCTTTTGGCGAAAAAACGTGCGGAAAGCGAAAGGCGCGACGCTTTGTCTTATACTCCCCCCATTAAACCCAGGCTGTGAGGAAGGTTATGTCATCCGCTATCATCACCCGCCAGGCGGGGATCGTCGACGTCGACGCCGGGCGCAACGTCACCGTGGTAGAACCCTGCAATCTTTACGGCTGCCGGCTCGGCGACGATGTCTTCGTCGGCCCGTTCGTCGAGATCCAGCGCCACGTCAGCATCGGCGCGCGCAGTAAAATTCAGTCGCACAGCTTTATCTGCGAATACGTTACCCTAGGCGAAGCGTGCTTTGTCGGCCACGGCGTCACCTTCGCCAACGATCTGTTCAAAGACGGCGCGCCCAACGCCGATCCGGCCAGCTGGGGGCGCACCTGCATCGGCGATCGGGTGTCCATCGGTTCCGGCGCCACGATCCTGGCGGTGACGATCTGTAGCGACGCGGTGATCGGCGCCGGGGCGGTCGTGACCCGCGACATCACCCGCAAGGGGATCTACGCCGGCAACCCGGCGCGTCTGCTGCGGGAGCTGCCGTAATGAACCCGGCCATCCGCATCGCGGCCATTGAGACGTTGCCCGACGATTATCTGGCCCGCGGCGATTTCAGCTTCACCATCGCCTGTTACGCCCTGCCGCAGTTCGACAGCCCGGTGGACAGCTGGCCAACCCGACCGGTGGCGCCGTTTCGCAAACGCTATCCCCTGGCGCCGTTCGCCAACGAAGACAGCGTGACCTTCCTGGCTTATCGCCAGAACGACGCCGTTGGCCACATCACGCTGAGCAAAAACTGGAACGGCTACACCCTGATCGACGAGATCGCCGTCAGCGCTGACGCGCGCCGCCAGGGCATCGCCGGGGCGCTGCTGGACTGCGCCAAACAGTGGGCGCGGCAGCAGGAAACCTCAGGTATGATGCTCGAAACGCAGAACAACAACCTGGCGGCCTGCCGCTGCTACCAGCACTATGGGTTTATCCTCGGCGGCATCGATCGCTTGCTGTACCGCGCCGAACCGGAGATCGCCGATCACGAAATCGCGCTGTTCTGGTATTTGCCGTTCAATAGCGAAATCGGTTACTGATTTATCGATTGCCATTGAGGTTATGTTTACTTTTTAACCCCTACCATCGGATGAGAACTGTTATCACTTACTCTGATAAACCAGCGACACCCATGGAGGGCCGTATGAACAAGAACAAGGCTGTTTTACTGATGTTAGCTATCGCCATGAGCGGATGCGCCGATCGCCCCACCGCCGTCACTCCCGCAACGCCGCCGACCGACGCCGCCGTTTCGCCGCCGAACCTGCAACCGCAGATGGATGACAGCACCCGCAGCAAGCTGCGTGAGATCCTCGCACTGCGCGCCGGTTGGCCCGCCGCGCAGCCGCATGGCCGCACCGTCGATTTGATTTCGCGCGAATTCCTCGGCACGCCCTATCTCGCCAACCGCCTGATCGGTTCGCAAAGCACGCCCGAGCAGTTGGTGATCGACTTCCGCGGGCTGGATTGCTTCACCTACATCGATTATGTCGAAGCGCTCAGCACCGCCCGCAGCGAAGCCGAGTTCGTTCAGCGCCTGGTGGACATCCGCTATGTCGACGGCAAAATCGCCTTCCCGCAGCGCAAACACTTCTTCACCGACTGGGCGCAGCGGCCGAAAAAAGTGGCCGAAGACATCACCGCCCAGCTCAGCCCGCACGCCGTCAGCCTCGTGAAAAACCTCAATCAGAAAGCCGACGGCGGCAGCTACCTGCCCGGCTTGCCCGTCGTGCAGCGCAGCGTGACCTACATTCCCAGCGACCGCGTCGACGACAAGGTGCTGGCCCAGCTGCGCACCGGCGACTACATCGGCATTTACACCAACCTCGCCGGGCTGGACGTGACCCATACCGGCATCTTCGTCATGACCGACAACGGCCCGGTGCTGCGCAACGCCTCATCGCGCAAGGCCAACATGCGGGTGGTCGATTCGCCCTTTATGGATTACGTGATGGCCACGCCGGGCATCGTGGTGCTGCGTTCGCTCAGCCGATAATCCCCCATCGCATAACGGCTATAAGCTATAGCCGTTTATGCTGAACGAGCGTTTGACTTCATCGGCGGTTCAGGCTTAGCTGTAAGAACAAAAACCAACTGATTTTATTGTTCTTTTCAGGGAGAGTTCGATGACCTTACGCTGGCGTATCACCCCTCTGGCGGCGGCCTTCGCCGCCGTATTGGCGCTGCAGGGCTGCGATCAAAAAACCGACCAAAACCATATCAAAGTCGGCGTCATCAACGGCGCGGAACAAGACGTGGCAGAAGTCGCCAGGCAGGTGGCGAAAGAGAAATACGGGCTGGACGTCGAGCTGGTCGGTTTCAGCGGCTCGCTGCTGCCGAACGACGCCACCGACAAAGGCGAACTGGACGCCAATGTGTTCCAGCACCGCCCGTTCCTCGAACAGCAAAACAAAGATCACGGCTATAAGCTGGTGGCGGTCGGCAATACCTTCGTCTTCCCGATGGCCGGCTACTCCAAAAAGATAAAATCGCTGAAAGAGTTGCCGGACGGGGCGGTGATCGCCATTCCGCTCGATCCGACCAACCTGGGACGCGCCCTGCTGCTGCTGGAAAAAACCGGGCTGATTAGCCTGAAGCCTGGCAAAGGGTTGCTGCCTACCGCGCTGGATATCAGCGCCAACCCGCATCATTACCAGATCATGGAGCTGGAAGGCGCGCAGTTGCCGCATGTGCTGGACGATCCGAAGGTCACCGTCGCCGTCATCAGCACCACCTACATCAACCAAACCGGCCTGTCGCCGACCAAAGACGGCATCTTCATCGAAGATAAAGACTCGCCGTACACCAACATCATCGTCACGCGCGAAGACAACAAGGACGCGCCGAACGTGCAGAACTTCATCAAAGCCTATGAATCGGATGAAGTGGCCAAAGCCGCCGAAAAAATCTTCAACGGCGGCGCGGTGAAAGGCTGGTAATGCCAGGCAAACCGCCTCAGGGGCTCTCCCCAAAGAGCCCCTTCCCGCTCATCATCGCCTTTTCTTATCTCACCATAAGAAAACCCGATTTATCCCGGCGGCGAGCAGCGCGCATAATGGCGTTTATCCGCTGATTTTCAAGGTAAACAGACACGTGACAACGCTCTCCGCCCCCGTACTCAGCCTTCTTGACGCCACACCGGACGATATGGCCGCCGTGCTGCGTATTTACACCCAGCACGTGCTGTACGGCGCGGCCTCGTTTGAAGAGCAGCCGCCGACGCTGGCGGAAATGCAGCTGCGCCTGAGCAAGGTGCGGGAGGCCGGCCTGCCCTGGCTGGTGGCGAAAAGCGCAGGCGTCATTGTGGGTTACTGTTATGCCACGCCTTATCGCCCCCGACCGGCTTACCGCTTTACCGTGGAAGACTCGGTGTACATCGCCGAAGGGCAACAGGGTAAAGGCATCGGCAGAGCGCTTCTGAGCGCCTTGATCGCCCGCTGCGAACAAGGCCCCTGGCGCCAGATGCTGGCGATCGTCGGCGATTCCGCCGCCAACCGCGGCTCATTGGCCTTGCATCAGTCACTCGGCTTCACCAGTGCAGGGACGTTAAAAGCGGTGGGGTTCAAGCTGGGGGAATGGCGCGACACGCAGATTATGCAGCGCGCGCTGGGCGCGGGCGACAAGCGGCGCCCGTGAAGGCATGACGACGCACGATAGAGAGATAGCGTCTATAGTGAAGAATGATTTCATTAAGTTAGCGCCAATCGCGCCCCACCTTTAACCGGTAAGGAAGAAGCCAATGAAAATTATTCTGTGGATTGTCGCCATCATCTTCATCGTGGGTTTGTTGACGATTACCGGCGTTCTCAAACTGATCTTTTAATTCGTCTGATACGTCCCGCCCCTCCCGGGGCGAGACTTTTCATCAAGCCTTGAAACGCGCGCGCACGGCGCCCAGCGCCGACACCACCGCCAGCACGACACCGCCGGCCACCAGCCCGAACGCCACGTTCAACAGCGCCGGGATCACCCCCTGCAAAAGATGGCCAAACGTCGGCACCACAGTGGTGTACGAGGCCCAGTCTTCGAACAGATGATGCACCGGCGGCAAACCGTGGGTCAGAATACCGCCACCGACCATAAACATGGCGACAGTGCCGACGATCGACAGCGTTTTCATCAAATAAGGCGCGGCGCGCACGATGCTGCCGCCGAGGGAGCGCGCCACCGCGCTGCGTTTGCGGCTCAGATACAGCCCCAGATCGTCCAGGCGGACGATGCCGGCGACAATGCCGTACACACCGAGCGTCATCACGACGGCGATGCCGCACAAGACGATCACCTGCTGGCTGAAGGTGGCGCCGGCGACCGTGCCCAAGGTGATGGCGATAATCTCGGCGGACAGCACAAAATCGGTGCGTATCGCCCCCTTCACCTTGCGTTTTTCATAGGCCGCGGCGTCCTCATTGGCGCCGGGCCCGTCCGCTGTCTCCTCCTGCGCCGCCTTGCCGGGGCTCAGGCTGTGGAACACCTTTTCGAACCCTTCGTAACACAGGTAGGCACCGCCCACCATCAGCAGCGGCGTAATCGCCCAGGGCGCGAAGGCGCTGATCAGCAGCGCCAACGGCACCAGGATCGCCTTGTTGATCAGCGAGCCTTTGGCGACGCTCCACACCACCGGCAGCTCGCGGTCGGCTTTAACGCCGGTGACCTGCTGCGCGTTGAGCGCCAGATCGTCCCCCAGCACCCCGGCGGTTTTTTTCGCCGCCATCTTGCTCATTAAAGAGACATCGTCCAGCAATGAGGCGATGTCGTCGATGAGAGTGAGTAAGCTACTTCCTGCCAAAATGATTCATCCTTTTACATTCACATTTATTATTTGTTTAGCATAGCGGTTAAGCGCCATGCAGGGATATAGGATGAGAGAGGAAAACGCCAGGCCAGCAATGGCCGCCCCGCGCCGACGTTAAACCCCCTCGCCCGCCGGCCCCTCATCGGATCCGGTAGCGGCCGCACGCGAGATATGTTGAAGGACAAGGCGATGGGCATCAAATACGCACGATAAATGCGTGCTGCCTTCAAGCAAACCAAAGGCGGTTTGGGCGTTGCCATGCTGTTCGACGAAGCGCTGCATCGCTTGCGCATTGAACAACTCATCCTGCGCTGCCGCCAGCAGCAAGGTCGGTAATCGCAGCGCCGCCAGTTGCCTGGCCGGGGCGCGAGGCGTCAACGCGTTAGCCATATTGACGCTGTATTGGCAGACAAAATCGGGGGCGGCGGCCAGCACAGCCGGGGGAAAATTCAGGCTGACCGCCCGAACGTGCCCAAACCAGCGCCCGCCGCTGAGCGCATTGGCGACAAACGGCCATTGACGCACCTGCGCAAAACGGGCCGTCGCCGCCAGATCGCGGGCCATCCCGGAAAATGGCCCCAGCTCGGGCGCCAGCATGATCAGGCTATCCGCACGCTGTTCGCCTGGGTAACGGGTCAGGTAGTTGAGCAACATCCCGGCGCCGCTGGAATGGCCCAGCAGGTGCCTGCGCGCCAACGGAAACCGGCGGCGCATTTCCGCCAGGATGACATCGACATCGCGCCAAATACGCTCAGGCCGCTCAACCGTCCCCCGCTCTCCCGTGGAATCGCCATGTCCGCGGATATCCACCAGGCACACCGCGAGCGTTGGCTCGGCGGCCAACTGGCGCGCCAGGACGTCATACCCGGCAGCGCTGTTCACCCCGCCGCCGTGATAAATCACGATCGCGTCTTCACTCTCGGCAGTGTGCCGATACAGGCGATAGCTCAACCCCTCGACGCAACCGGACGACATGTCCACATGCCCGCCCGGCCACTCGCCGTAAGACTTCGCTTGCTCAACATAGCGGTCAAAATCAATCAAAGCTCACCTTTCCATGATGTTGTCGGTATTGCCCACGGCAGAGAGCCCTGCCGCCATGGCGATAAGCATATGAAACAACAGTAGGCACTACCATCCCTTTTGCACGCCGCGCGCTAAGCTCAGGGCAGATCGCCCGCCGGCACATTGAGCTGCCAGGAAAGGCCGAAACGATCGTTGAGCCAGCCGAAACGGGCGCTGAAGCCGTAGTCATCGAGCGGCATCAGCACCTTGCCGCCCTCCGCCAGCCGGTGGAACGCCCGCTCCAACGTTTCTTCGTTAGGCAGGTTGATGAACAGCGACACCGCCGGGGTAAAGCTGAAGTCATGGCTGATCGGGCTATCGGTAAACACCAGGTTCTGCCGATCAAAATCGATGGACGCATGCTTGATCAACCGTCGGCCGTCCGGCGTCGGATCGTAATGCTGCACCTGCATGAGCCGAAAACGCTCGAACACCTGGCTATAGAGATCGATCGCCCGCTGCGCCTCTCCCTGGAACATGACAAAGGTCGAAACCTGACTCATAACATCCCCTCCGGCAAACGTTGTGGTATTAATGGAGGATAGCGGATTACCGTTGAAGCGGCGGAAAGGAGCAACCATGAGCATCATTCATCGCCTGGCGCAGCCGGACGATCTCAACGGCCTGTTAGCCTTGTATCGCGAGCTGCGCCCGCAGGACGCGCCGCTGCGCGCCGACGATGCGCGCCGTACCCTGCAACGCCTGTTGGACGATCCGGCGATCCGTCTGGTGGTGGCGGTGAAAGAAGAACACCCGATCGCCACCTGCATGCTGGCGCTGATCCCAGGGCTGGCGCATCAGGCGCAGCCGTTCGGCGTCATCGAACACGTGGTGACGGCGGAGCCCTACCGCGGCCACGGCGTAGCGCTCGCCATGATCGAATACGCGCTGCAGCTGGCCTGGCGCAAAGGCTGTTACAAGGTGATGCTGTTGTCGGGGCAGCAACGCACCGGCGCGCACCAGCTCTACCTGAAAGCGGGCTTCGACGGCGATCGCGAGCGGGGATTTGTCATCAGACGGCCCGAGGGCCGATAGCGGCCCGCCGCAAACGGGCGGACCGCCAGGCGGGTTATTCGCTGTCGTTCTTCGCCAGACGGGCGTCTTTTTGGCGGCGATAGTCACGGGCGGCGGCCGGGATCGGCGTCACCTTGCCGGTTTCAATCCAGCTGCGCAGCCGGTTGGCGTCGGCGAAGTGGGTGTATTTGCCGAAGGCGTCCAGCACCACCAGCGACACCGAGCGGTTGCCGATCACGGTGCGCATCGCCAGGCAGTGCCCCGCCTGGTTGGTGAAGCCGGTCTTGGTCAGTTGAATGTTCCATTTCGGGTTGTACACCAGATGGTTGGTGTTGCGGAACGGCAGCGTGTAGTTGGGATCCTTGAAGCTGGCCATGCGTTCGGTGGTGGTGCTGAGCTGGCCGATCAACGGATATTGCTTGGTGGCGATCAGCAGTTTGGTCAAATCGCGCGCCGTCGACACGTTATGAATAGAGAGCCCGGTCGGTTCCACATAATGGGTATTGGTCATGCCGAGCGCCCTGGCCTTGGCGTTCATCGCTTTGATGAAGGCGTTGTAGCCGCCCGGATAGTGGTGCGCCAGGCTGGCGGCCGCGCGGTTTTCCGACGACATCAGCGCGAGCAGCAGCATATCCTTGCGGCTGATTTCGCTGTTCAGCCGCACCCGCGAATACACCCCTTTCATCTCCGGCGTCTGGTGGATGTCCACCGACAGCATCTCGTCGAGCGGCAGGTGCGCGTCCAGCGTGACCATGGCGGTCATCAGCTTGGTGATCGAGGCGATCGGCACCACCTCATCCGGGTTGCGCGCGTACATCACCTTATGGGTTTGCATATCGACGACCATCGCGCTGCCGGAAGCCAGCTCCGGCTGGGTGGCGTGCACGGCGGCGGCGTTGTCGCTGGCCAGCGCGCGCGGCGCAAAGCCCGCGCCCGTCTGTAAAGCGAGCAGAGTCAGAACCAAAACACGTATTTTCACAGGCATTACTCTGAAATGGGGGCTTGAACTCAGCGAATTATATGTGAGGGTTCAGCGCTTGGCACTGGGATTGTATGGCGGATTTGTGACAAATTCTGTCGGCCGAAAATCGGTACAGCCCGCGGGCGCTCTGGGATGAACGCCCGCGGGGAAAAAGTTACAGTGCCGGCTGCCACGCCGACTGCGGCAACAGGTACAGCCCCGGCGTTTGCCGCGCTCCCGCGCCGACGATATGGCCGATGCCGGCCGCCATCACCGCCAGCGTGACGTCGAAAGCGTTAAGGCTGTCGCCATAGCCGGCGGTCAGGTTGAACATCGAGCCATTGGCCAGCAAATAGACCGTCTTTTCATTCAGTTGGTAAGCATTCACATAAGGCATCGGCTCGTGGTGCGGCAGGCTCTTGAGGAAGCCGACATCGATCTCTTCGGCCACGTGGCCGACGTTGAGGATAAATACGCCGTCCTTCGCCTGTTGCAGATGCTGCGCCGAGAGCACGTTTTTCGCGCCGGTCGCGGTGGCGATAACGTCCGCCTGCGCGACCGCGCTCGCCAGATCCACCACCTGCCAGCCGTCATAACGCGCCTGCAGCGCACGCGCCGGATCGATTTCCGCCACCATCACCTGGCCGCCGTAGGCTCTGGCCGCGGCCGCCGTGCCCTGCCCGACCAGGCCGTAACCGATCACCAGCACGCGCTTCTCGTGCAGCGTCAAATGGGTGGTCTGGAAGAAGGTATGCCAGGCGGTCAGCCCAACCATGTGCCGGTTATGCAACCCTTCTTTCACCGGCAGATCGTCCCAATTGAAGATCGGGTAGCGCGGCGCCACGCCGTTCAACCGGCTGATGCCTGAACCGGTGGCCTCCAGCCCGGCGACGATCTGCGGGCCGTTCGGCGACTGGTGCAGACGGGTGGTCAGATCCGCTCCCATTTCGCACAGGTGAGTCGGCCGCCAGGCCAGCGCGCGATCGAAAGATTCCGACCATTCGCCGGCGCTCATATCGCGCCAGGCGTAAGCCTGCGCGCCCCGCCGTTCCAGCCAGTCCACCACGTCGTTCTGTACCGTGGTGGGGTTGCAGGTGGTCAGAAAGATCGCCGCGCCCTTGTCCAGCAGGCCGGCCACCAGCGGCGCCATTTTCAGATCCAGGTGCATATTGCACGCCAACCGCACTCCGTGCAGGTCCGGCAACGCCGCTACCGCCGCCCGGGTGCGCGGCATATGGCGCATCGCCCAGCTCAATTCGCTCTCAAAATCCTGATACATCCGTTGCTCCTCTGATGCGCCCCGCCGCCAGGCGTGGCAAAAAAGTTATCCCGCGCGGCCAAGCCGGCGGATCGCCTGCGGCGACAGGCCAAATACGCGGATAAACGCCCGCCTCATACGCTCCGGATCGCTGAACCCCACCGAGCGGGCGATCGCCTCCAGCGGTTCGGCGCTCTCTTCAATACGCCCTCTGGCCGCCTCTACCCTCAGTTGCTCGATCACCTTGGCCGGCGTCTGCCCGGTTTCGGCGCGGAACAGCCGGCCGAATTGCCGCTCGCTCAGGCAGGCGGCGTCGGCCAGATCCGCCACCGACAGCGGCAGATGCAAATGCTCGCGCGCGTACGACAGCGCGGTGCGCATGCGATCCGACGACGGATTCAGCGCCAGCAGCAGTGAGTACTGCGACTGCCCGCCGGGGCGGCGGTGATAGACCACCAGCTGCCGCGCCACGGCCGCCGCCAGGGTGGTGCCCAGATCGTCTTCGATCAGCGCCAACGCCAGATCGATGCCGGCGCTGATGCCGGCCGAGGTCCAGATATCCCCGTCGCGAATGAAGATACGGTTGCTGTCGACGCGAATGCGCGGGTAGTTCTGCTGCAGCCGCGCCGCGTGATACCAGTGAGTGGTGGCGCGCTTGCCGTCCAGCAGCCCGCAGGCCGCCAGAATAAACGCGCCGGTACATACGCTGGCGATGCGCCGCGCTCGTCGGCTTTGGTTGGCCAGGAACGCCGCCAGCGCCGGTGATTGCGCCGCCATCACGTTGCCGCTGCCGCCGGCCACCACCAACGTATCGAAACGCTCGTCGCCGCACGGCTGCGTGGCGATTTCCACCCCGGCCGAGCTGGCGACCATGCCGCCCTGCGGCGAGATCGCCACACAGCGGTAGGCCGGCGGGTCGGTGAACTGGCTGACGTTATCGAACGCCGCCAGCGGCCCGGCAAAGTCCAGCAGGTTAAAACCGGGAAAAACCACAAAACCGATCGTTTTCATGATGGCGCTTTTTGAGGGTTATCTGTCATATCAGCCAAAAACAGGGCGGCTATTATGACCCAGGTCCAACGATAAAAATGAGGCGAATATCATGTCTGAATCACTCGTGATTGTATTTCCCATCTATCAAGGCGTCACCCAGCTCGACTTCACGGGCCCCTTGCAGTTCCTGCGCCGCATGCCGGGCGCGGAAATCATCGTCGCCTCGGTAGACGGCGCGGATGTCGAGTCGGAAGGCTTGCACTTCACCCAGCTGCGCCCGCTGCCGGAGATCGCGCGCTGCGAGGTGCTGTGCGTGCCGGGCGGCAGCGGCTGCACCCAGGCGCTGCAAGATGAGGCCTTCATGCAGCAGATCCGTCGGCTGGGCGCCGATGCCCGCTACCTGACCTCGGTGTGCACTGGTTCGCTGATCCTGGCCGCCGCCGGTCTGCTGCAAGGCAAACGCGCCGCCTGCCACTGGTCGATGCGCGACAGCCTGAAGCTGTTCGGCGCCGTGCCGAGCTCAGCGCGCGTGGAGCGCGACGGCAATGTGATCAGCGGCGGCGGCGTCACCGCCGGCATCGATTTCGCACTGGCGCTGATCGCCGAACTGCACGGCGAAGAGACCGCCCAAATGATCCAGCTCTATCTGGAATACGCCCCGGCGCCGCCGTTCGAGGGCGGCACGCCGGAATTGGCCCCGCCGCACATTTACGCCAGGGTACAGGCGCAGATGGCGGAGAGCCTGCAGCGGCGCAGAGCGTTGGTGGCCCAGATCGCCCAAGGTTAGCAATCGGGCGTATACTTGCCCTTATGCGTCAGCCACATAAGGAGTAAGGAATGACCGATTTAGCCCACTATATTACGGACTACGGTTACTGGGCGTTGTTTATCGGCTGCCTGGCGGAAGGGGAAACCATCACGCTGCTGGGCGGCATCGCCGCTCATGAAGGGCTGTTGCACTGGCCGTGGGTGATCGCAGTGGTGGCGCTGGGCGGCATGATGGGAGACCAGCTGCTGTACTTCGCCGGCCGCCGGTTTGAAGGCCGCGTCATCTCGCGGCTCAAGGGACAGGAAAAGCGCATCGCGCGCGCCAGAAGGCTGATCGCCCGCCACCCGATGCTGTTCGTTATCGGGGTGCGTTTCATGTACGGTTTCCGCATCATCGGCCCGGTGTTGATCGGCGCCAGCCGCCTGCCGCCGTCGCGCTTCGTGCCGCTGAACATCCTCGGCGCCATTTTATGGGCGACGATCTTCGTCATGCTCGGTTATTTTGGCGGCCAGGCGATCGAACGCTTCGTTACCGGCTTCGACAAAAAGCTCTCCAGCCTGCTGTTTGTCGCGCTGGCGATCGCCGCCATCCTGCTGGTGCGTTTCTGGTGGCGTAAACGCCACCCGGAGTAAGCAAACGCAGCGGGCGTCAGCTTTCCTGCGGCGCCTCACGCATCAGCGCGACCAGTTCGCGCGCCGCTTTGTCCAACGGGCGATTCTTAAGCCAGATCAAATGCATCGGCAAGCGCAGCTCGTTCTTGGTGTTTTTGAACTTCAGCCGCACCAACCGTCCCTGCGCCAGCAGCGGCTCGGCCAACGACAGTGGAAAATTGCCCCACCCCAGACCCGCCTCCACCATGTTCAGCGCCATCGGCAGGCTGTCGGTGCGCCAGTAAGCCTCCGCCACCTGGGGACGCAGATCGCCGATCGGCAGATCGCGGCTGGCCACCATGATCTGCCGCACGTTGACCAGATCCTCGAGAAACAGCTCGCCCGCCGCGCCGTCCAGCGCCGGGTGCTGCGGTGACAGCATCGCCACCAGTGACTCCGCGCCCACGAAGTGGAACTGTTCCGCGCTGTTGACGTTCAGCCCGCCGAACGCAAGACAAACGCCGATGCGCCCCTCGTGCAGCATGTGCAACACGTCGTCCTGCGGCGCGCTGAGCACTTCGATGTTCAGCAGCGGATAACGTTGCGACAGCGTTTTCACCGCCGCCAGCAGGCCGGCGCCGTTGATATCCGACGCCACGCCGATCGAAAGCCGGCTCTCCAGCCCCTGGGACAGTTCGATGGCGTGCACCTGCAGCTGCTTGAGCTGCCCGGCGATCAGGCGGGCGTGCGGCGCCAGGGCCAACGCCAGCGCGGTCGGCGTCGGTTCACGGTGAGAACGGTCGAACAAGGCGAAACCGAGTTCCGCCTCCATGTTGGCGATGGCCATGCTGACGGCGGAGGGCACGCGCCGCAGCGCGCGGGCGGCGGCGGAAAACGAGCCGCGATCGAGCACCGCCAAAAACAGTTCGATGTTGTCGCTGGAAAAATTCATTGTTCAACCTGTCAGATTAACTGACAACTCCTGACTTTTTCTATCAATGTGATTGACGTTATCTTAGCCGCCGTCGCCACAGAGGCAACTAAAAACAGATCGGGAGAAAACGATGCAAGGCGTCAAACGCAAACTGGTGTATGTCACCGCTTATGAAATCATCGGCATGGCGATCTCGGCGCTGGGGCTGGCGCTGCTGTCGGGCCACGCGCCAAGCAGCACCGGGCCGCTGGCGGTGGTGATCACCACCATCGCGGTAAGCTGGAACTTTATTTACAACTATGTATTCGAGTGGTGGGAAAGCCGCCAGGCGTCGCGCGCCCGCACGCTCAAACGCCGCATTTTGCACGCCGTCGGCTTTCAGTTGACGCTGGTAGTGTATCTGATCCCGCTGATCGCCTGGTGGATGGGCATCACGCTGTGGCAGGCGCTGCTGCTGGATATGGCGTTGATCGTCATCATTCCTTGTTATACCTTCGTGTTCAATTGGGCATTCGACAAGCTGTTCGGCCTGCCCGCATCGGCCCTGCCGGCCGGCGAATCGGCCTAAGACTCGTTACGCGCCCACCGACCCGCTGCTGATGCCATTTTCTGCGCGGGTCGCCATTTCCTTCCCCCTTATTTCTCACCGCGAAATATAAGAACAACACCCTGTAATTTGCACGGTAATTATTATTTTGTGATTTTAATCACTTTTTATTCCTCGATATTTCCGTCTTGATAAAACATCACATCTTTTTGAATAATATATCCTTTTATATTTGGATTAAAAAATAAACACACTTGTTCACGTTTTATGCGCAGTATTTTTTGCCACCATTACGGAGAAAAGGTAGCATGCTTCGCCGTTATTTTAATGATGGCTGTATACACAATAAACAGCGGAATGATGCCACGACCTCATTCTCATGACGATTGGTCATAGCAATCGTTTGCTCTCGGTAAGAGCAGGGTTAACATAGACAGGTAAACAGGACGGATAATGCACTCACAAAAACAGTCTGCGGATGAAAAACACGCCGCCAGAAGACGCTGGCTAGACTCTCATGAATCCGGTTATCACAAAAGCATGGGCAACCGGCAAATCCAAATGATCGCCATCGGCGGCTCCATCGGCACCGGCTTGTTCCTCGGTACCGGCGGCCGTCTCGAACTGGCCGGGCCGGCGCTGGCGCTGGTCTATCTGGTGTGCGGGATCTTCTCTTTCTTCATCCTGCGCGCGCTGGGCGAACTGGTGCTGCATCGCCCTTCCAGCGGCAGCTTCGTTTCTTACGCTCGCGAGTTCCTCGGTGAAAAAGCCTCTTACGTTGCCGGTTGGATGTATTTCCTCAACTGGGCGATGACCGGCATCGTCGACATCACCGCCGTGGCGCTGTACATGCACTATTGGGGCACCTTCGCCGACGTGCCGCAGTGGCTGTTCGCCCTCGGCGCGCTCGGCATCGTCGCCACCATGAACATGATCGGCGTGAAGTGGTTCGCCGAGATGGAGTTCTGGTTCGCGCTGATCAAGGTCGCCGCCATCGCGCTGTTCCTGATTGTCGGCGTCGTCTTCCTCGGTACCGGCACGCCGGTGGCCGGCCACACCACCGGCATGCACCTGATCACCGAAAACGGCGGCATGTTCCCGCACGGCCTGCTGCCTGCGCTGGTGTTGGTGCAAGGGGTGATCTTCGCCTTCGCCGGCATCGAGCTTATCGGCACCGCCGCCGGCGAGTGTAAAGATCCGGCCAAAATGATGCCCAAAGCGATCAATAGCGTGATCTGGCGTATCGGTCTGTTCTACGTCGGCTCCGTGGTGCTGCTGGTGCTGCTGCTGCCGTGGAACGCCTATCAGGCCGGCCAAAGCCCGTTCGTCACCTTCTTCAGCAAGCTGGGCGTGCCTTACATCGGCACCATCATGAACATCGTGGTGTTGACCGCCGCGCTGTCCAGCCTCAACTCCGGCCTCTACTCCACCGGCCGCATCCTGCGTTCGCTGGCGATGGGCGGCTCCGCGCCGAAGCTGATGGCCAAAATGAGCAGCCAGCAGGTGCCTTACGCCGGCATCCTGGTCACCTGCGGCATCTACGTGATCGGCGTGGTGCTCAACTACCTGGTGCCGTCGCAGGTGTTCGAGATCGTGCTGAACATCGCCTCGCTGGGCATCATCGCCTCCTGGGCGTTTATCATCGTTTGCCAGATGCGCCTGCGCAAAGCCGTGCGCGAAGGCCGCGCTCAGCCGGTGTCGTTCAGAATGCCGGGCGCGCCGTTCACTTCGTGGCTGACGCTGGCGTTCCTGCTGATCGTGGTGGTGATGATGGCCTTCGACTACCCGAACGGCACCTGGACCATCGCCACCATTCCGGTGTTGGCGGCGCTGCTGACGCTGGGCTGGTTCGGCCTGCGCAAACGCGCGCAGGAAGTGAAGCTGGAACAGCAGGCTCACGAAGAGCAGAACCCGCACTGAATCGACAAACCGCCCTCCGGGGCGGTTTTTTTATCCGCTATAACCGCCCGTAGAACGTCATTCTGGCGCTTTCCGACAGCATCACGTCCGGCTGCGCATTGTAGGCCAGCACCACCAGCATGCGCGTGGTGTCGCCTTCGGTCGGCGTCACCCGGTGCATGGCGTTGCGCCCGCGAAACAGCACCAAATCCCCCTCCTCCATCGCCAGCTGTTTGACCGCCCGCTCACCGTCCAGCACCTGCGTGACCCCGGCATAGTTCATCTCGCCGCGATCGGCGTCGCGCAGGTTCTCCACGTATTCGAAGCGCCCGCCCGCCTGCGGTTTCTGGATCAGGAGCGTGATGGCGAACGAGGAGTTGTCAAAATGCCAGCCCAGCTCCTGACCGGTGTGGGCGTAATGCAGGTTGATCGACGACAGACGATCGGCGTAGGGATACAGCTGCGCCTCATCCAGCACCGCACAGAGGAACGCGCGAAACGCCGGAGCGTCGTACAACGCGCGCAGCGGCGACTGCGGCGGAATATCCTCGTCGGTAATGCAGCCCTTGGACGACACCACCAGCCGGTTGCGCGCATGCTCGGCCGGCAGCGCGTCGTCCTGCGGCCGCAGATACACGTTGTGTTTGCTGGTGGCGTAAAACGCCGCATGGTGCTGTTCGGCGCCTTCCAGCCGCACCGTCGCCAGCGCGGCTTCGCGCAGAAATCCGGGCAGCACCAGCGCGCCGGCGCGCGCCAGCGTTTGCCGGCAGCGGACGCGGAACGCGGCGTCGTCGATGGGGTGGGCGGACAGATCGATAATATCGGCAAGTTGCGGCATGACGTTCCCCTCGTGTGCGAAAGCCGGATGCCTCCCACTGTAGCGAATGCCGCATTGCCGCCATAACAAAAATACGTTATGGATAAGCTAACGAATTCTTAGCGATAAGCCCTGCTCATGCACTCACCGTCCCGTGCGCGCTTGCCCAAGCTGAGCGCCATTCTGGCGTTCGAAACCGCCGCTCGCACCGGCAGCCTGGCCCGTGCGGCGGATGCGCTGGCGCTGACCGCCGCCGCCGTCAGTCAACAGATCCGCCAGCTCGAACAACATCTGGGCATCACGCTGTTCATTCGCGCTAAAAGCGGCGTCACGCTGACCGAACAGGGCGCGGACTACCTGGCCTACGTGCAGGAGGCGTTTGAAACGCTGCGCGTGGCGCAGCAACACGTCGAACGCCAGCGCGGCAAACAGGCGCTGACGGTGTTCGCCCTGCCGGCGCTGGCCTCTAAATGGCTGAATCCAGCGCTGGGCGACTGGCTGGCGCAGTGCCCCGACGGCGATCTGCGGCTGCACGCGACCCATGCGGCGGTCGATTTCGCCCATTCGGCGGCGGATTTTGCGCTGTGCTTCGGCGATCAGGATTACCCGCTGCTGGAAAAGGCGCGGCTGTTTCAGGATCGGGTGCAGCCGGTATGCAGCCCGGCGCTGCGCGATCGCGGCGACTGGACGCAGCTGCCGCTGCTCCACGTCGACTGGGGCAAGGAGAGCCAGTTTCTGCCGGGCTGGCACGAATGGTTCACCGCCGCCGATCGGTCGCCGCCGCCGCGCCGCGGGCTGACCTATAACCTGACCTCGCTGGCCATCGACGCCGCCGTGCAAGGACGCGGGGTGCTGCTCGGCCAGCGGCGGCTGATCGCCCGTGAACTGGCGGAAGGCCGGCTGGTCACCCTGGCAGAACCGGCGCTGCCGCTCAGCAAGCCCTACTACGTGGTTTACCCGCCGCGCACGCTGGAAAAACCCGGCGCCGCGGCGTTTTTGGGCTGGCTGCGGGAACTGGCTCAACGCTCGGCATAGCGTTCAGGTTTTGGCCATCAGCTCGCCCAGCAGCAGGTTGGTAGCGCGCGGTTGGTACACTTCATTGCCTGCACCGGGGGTGAGCGTCAGCTCGCCGATATAGAGCCTGTCTTGCGTCAGGTAGAAATCGACCCGGCAGTAGTCCAGATCGGCGGCAACGGCTTGGGCGACCTCAATCATCTCATCCCAAAAGTCAGGCTTCGCGTGCAACGTGTTGATCTGGGGAATATCTTTCTGGGTAAAAAAGCAGTGATGCGCATGGCGGTCCAAAAACTCCAGCGACGTCGGCTCCGGGCCGCCCCGCAGCAACTCCACGAACAGATAAGGCTGGCTGCCGTTAAAAACATGCACTTTATAGTCGATCAATTCACCGTCGCGTTCGATGTCCAACAGGTTTTCAACCACAATTTGCAGTGGGATCTTCGCATAGTGCTTCTCACGAAAGCGCTTCCAATACGTTATTTTTGACCATTTCTTGAGAGTGCTTGCAATCTCATCATAACTCACTCGCGCTTTATCTCTGACAATCTTAACTTGCTGCGAGGCATTATTTGTTTTGATAACAAAAGATTGAGGCAACGACAAATAGTCTTGCTCAGTGAAGTTCTCCGTTATCATGATGACCGGCGTTAGGTATTTTTCCGAAACGCGACTGGATATATAATCCCTCACCGCCACCTTATCCGCCAACAGGCTGAACTCTTCGCGCGGGTAGCGCATTCTGTGGTAAATCCTTTCAGAAAAACTTTTAGGATTCAAAAAGTTGACGAAGCTTCCGTGAGCAAAATAATGCGACAGCTGATAATAAATAAAGTCAGGCGAAACCTTATAGAGGTATTTTACGAATTTTCTCATTCCGTTGATTCATCCATTAATCCAACATAACAAAAGACCCAGCTAAAGTTTAAATGCAATTGACTTCAATTGTAAAATATAAAAAAAGCCTTGGTGATTATTAAAGGATAAAAAACGGAATAATCCTATATCATAAGGTATTCAGGGAAGCGTCAGTGAAACTAAAGATCATAGACTTCAGCATAATAAGAAACGCTTCCTGGATGATAGCGGAAAAGACGGTATCAATCCTCGGCGTTATATTCATCACCGCCTACATGGCCAAATATATTGGGCCGGAAAGCTTCGGAAAGATTACCTTTGCCACGGCGATTTTCGCCATTACCCAAACGTTGGCGCTGCTGGGGTCGGACACCATCCTCTTCAAACGCATTAGCCGTAATCCGCGCTCCGGCGCAGCGCTGATGTTCTCCACCAACCGGCTGAGGCAAGCCTGTTTCCTGGCCTTTTCTGCGATCATCTTGCTTTATACCGGGCTGCGGGAAGACTTCACGACCTTTTACTTTTGCGCCGCCACATTCCTGGCCTCGTTTTTTTCACTCAAAGACGTCTTCGCCATTTACCATGACGCCCGGCTGGAATCGCGTTTCAATACCCTGGCCAACGTGGCCGGCTTAGCCAGCGCATTGTTGGCTCGCTGGCTGATCGTGTTTTTTGATCTGCACCTGTACTTTCTGGCCATCCCTATCGTGATGGTGTACCTCATCCCCTATCTGATCCGTCATCACCTTTATCATCGCCGCCATCCGGGCTTTTCGGCCCCCGGCCGTATTCGGCGCAAATATGTGCGCTATCTGCTCGCCAGCGGCCTGCCGTTGGCGGTATCCAATGTTTCCATCGCCATCTATACCCGGCTGGCGCAGCTGTTTTTGATGTGGTTCGTTTCCGCCGCGGTGCTGGGCATTTACTCGGTCGCCATTACCCTGGCGACCGCCTGGATGTTCGTTACCGATGCCGTCATCACCTCGTTCTTCGCGAAAATATTCGCCTATCGGCGCGAAGACGCGATGCGCGCCGCGGCCAAACTGAATGGGTTGGTGCTGGCCATCGCCTTAGCCATCGTCGCCGGGATCGTTTGGCTGGGCAAACCGGTCATCGCACTGTTGTACGGCGAGCAATACCTGGCGGCCTATGCCGCCATGGGGGTGTTGGCCGTCGCCACCCTGCTCTCCGCCCTGGGGACCGTGGCCTATAAATACATCGTGCTGTTTTCCGGTTACGGCTTCCTTTCCCGCAAAATGTTGTTGGTGTTTATCATTAACATTCCTCTGTCATACGGCCTGATTCGGCAATACGGCATGATGGGCGCCGCTTACAGCACCTTGCTGACCGAACTGCTGTCATTGACCGTACTCAACTATCTCTTTCAACGGGGTACCGTACTGAAAATGCATCTGCGCTCACTGAACCCGGCGCTTTACCTAAGACGCCCGTCGGGAAAGTAATCCGGCTGCCGAGGCGCAGCACGTAATGCGCTCACAAACGCCACAAAGCCCGCTATTTTAAGCCTACTTTTTCTCATGCGAGACACCCTGTGGACACCCAACGCTACCTGCAGCATATCGGCTTTACCGGCGTCGCCCGCCCCGATCTCCCCACGTTGCAACAGCTGCATCATCGCCACATGCTGAGCGTGCCGTTCGAGAACCTGAGCATTATTTATCATCAGGGTATTCAGCTGGCGCCCGAAGCGCTGTTCAGCAAAGTGGTCGAGCGTAACCGCGGCGGTTTCTGTTATGAGCTGAATACGCTGTTCGCCCTGCTGCTGCGGGAGATCGGTTTCAGGGTGAGCTTTATCTCCGGCGAGATCCGCGCGCGCGACGGCCATTTCGGCCCACCCTACGACCATCTGGCGCTGCGGGTGGATCTGGCCAGGCCTGGCTGGTGGACGTCGGTTTCGGCGATTCCTTCCTGACGCCGCTCAAAATCGTCGTTGCCGAGCCGCAACCGCAGGCCAGCGGCACCTTCCACCTGGAGCGGGAAGGCGAATATTACCTGCTGGAACGCCGCAACGGCGACCAGCGCTCGCATGCCAAAACCCTGTATCGCTTTACCGTTCAGCCGCGCGAACCGCATGAATTCGATGAGATGTGCCACTTCCACAGCACCTCGCCGCAGTCGCACTTCACCCAGCGCCTGGTGTGTTCACGGCCGACCGAACTGGGCCGAGTGACCCTCAGCGACATGAAGCTGATCGTGACCGAAGATCATCAACGCCACGAAACGACGCTGCATTCGGAAGAGGAACGGCGAGCCGCGCTGTGGCGGCATTTCGCCATCGATGTGGATCGTTGACGGCGCGGGCGGCGTCCTTTTATTACGATTCTGTTACATCGATTGCATAACCGCGCTTGGCTGATTGCCAGCATCGCGGCGGCAGGCATCATAGGATCATGATTCGGCAACAGAGTGCGAAAAATGATCCGTGTGATACTGGTCGATGACCATGTGGTGGTGCGCTCCGGCTTTGCGCAATTGCTCAGCCTCGAAGCAGACATCGACGTGGCGGGGCAATACAGCAGCGCGGCGGCGGCCTGGCCGGCGCTGCTGCGCGACGACGTCAGCGTCGCGGTGATGGACATCGCCATGCCGGATGAAAACGGCCTGAGCCTGTTGAAACGCCTGCGGGCGCAGAAGCCGCAGTTTCGCGCGATCATACTCAGCATTTATGACTCCCCCACCTTCGTGCAGAGCGCGCTGGATGCCGGCGCCAGCGGTTATCTGACCAAACGCTGCGGGCCGGAAGAGCTGGTGCAGGCGGTGCGCTCCGTCGATATGGGCGGCCATTACCTGTGCGCCGACGCGCTGCGGGCGCTGCGCGGCGGCGAGCAGCCGGCCACGGCGCTGGAAGTGCTGACCCCGCGCGAGCGTGAAATCTTCGAGCTGCTGGTCAAAGGCGACAGCGTAAAGGAGATCGCTTTCAAGCTCGATCTCAGCCATAAAACGGTACACGTACATCGCGCCAACGTCCTGGGCAAGCTGCAGTGCAACAGCACCATCGAGCTGGTGCATTTCGCCCTCGATCATCAGCTGCTGGCGGGGCATTGATGTCACTCCGCTCACGGCGCTGGGTTATCTCGCTGTTTATCCTGTTGGCCTGGGGCAGCGGCTGGCTGATGCTTTGGACGCTCGGCTTCTATCTGACCCACAACGGCAATCAGGCGGCGCTGTTTCTGTCTCACGGTGTCTATCTCGCGCTGCTGATCTTGCTGGCGCGCCGCTATTGGCCCGCCCTGATAATACCGCCGGTGCTGCTGCTGTTCTGGCTGCACGGCGAACGCCTGCTGAGCGGCTATGGCCTGCTGGCCGCGCCGTTCATCACCCTGCTCCCGGCCGCGCTCGCGCAGCGATTCTGGCGCCGTTTTCCGCTCTACTGGCAACGGCTGACGCTGCTGCTGGCCGCAGTGACCGCCGCCTCGCTGCTCAATACCGCCCTGCTGTCGCCTTTCGCGCAGAGCCCGGCGATGCTGCTCGGCCTGGCGTCGTTTACCGGCGGTGTTTTGTTGACCCCGTTCGTCTACCTGATCTTTGAATTTCTGCGCCAGCAGCACCGCTACCATCTGCTGGGGCTGGACACCGCCAACCCGCCGCTGCGCGCGTCCTTAATCATCTGGTGCAGCCTGTTTTTCGTTATCGGCATCGGTACGCAGATGGTGCTGTCGCCGGAAATCGAGCGCCTGCTGCTGATCGTGGTGTTTTTGCCGAACGTGGTGATGGCGTGGAAGTTCGGTTGGCAGGGCGGCGTGCTGTCCGGCCTGCTCGGCAGCATGATGATCACCCTCGCGCGGCAGGTCGGCGTGGGGTTCGGCAATCTGGTCGAGCTGGAAATCTTTCTGGCGACCCAGGCGCTGCTCGGCATCGGTCTGGGCATCGCCATCAGCCGTCAGCAGCACCTGGCGCAAAACCTGCACCACTATCGCCGACGCCTGGAAGAAGAGTTGGCGGCGCGGCGGGCGTTGACCGAAAAACTGATCCACACCGAAGAAGACACGCGAAAGAACCTGGCGCGCGAGCTGCACGATGAAATCGGCCAGAACATCACCGCCATTCAAATTCAGTCGCAGCTGGTCAAGCGGGCGCGCGATCCGGCGCAAACCCAGGCCGCCGCGAACCAGATAGGCGATCTCGCCCGGCGCATTCATCACTCCACGCGCCAGCTACTGCGCCAACTTCGCCCGCCCGCGCTGGACGAGCTGGCGTTCAAAGACGCGCTTCACCACCTGCTGAGCGAATTCGCCTTTAGCGAGCGGGGCATCCGTTGCCGTTTCGACTACCGCCTGACCGACACGCCCGCCGGCGAGACGGTGCGCTTCACCCTCTACCGGCTGCTGCAAGAGCTGCTCAACAACGTGTGCAAACACGCCGAGGCCAGCGAAGTCGCCATCGTTTTGTATCAGCAAGGCGCCATGTTGCACCTCGAGGTACGGGACAACGGCGTCGGCATCCATGCGGGCAACGCGCCGGGCTTCGGCATTCAGGGAATGCGCGAACGGGTCAGCGCGCTCGGCGGCGAACTGACGCTGGAAACGCAGCGCGGCACCCGGGTAATTGTTAACCTGCCCACAAATTTGCAACAAACCGCCGACTAACTAGGAAAAAGTCTTAGCCACTCCGGACTTTATCTCATCCCCTTTCCTTTTCACCTTCTTATAGTCAGCACCAGGGAGGCGGCTATGCAAGCACGCTCAGCATCTGAAATCGATCATCGTTACCGCGCGCTGCGCCCGCGGCTGCTGCTGTACATGGTCATCGGGTACGCCGCCTTTTACCTGACGCGCAAAAGCGTGAATTACGTGCTGCCGGCGCTGCAAACGGATTTGGGGCTGGATAAAGGAGACATCGGCCTGCTCGGCTCGCTGTTTTATCTGAGCTACGGCCTGTCGAAATTCGTCGCCGGGTTGTGGCACGACGGCCATGGGCAGCGCGGGTTTATGGGGATCGGCCTGTTCGCCACCGGTTTGCTGAACGTGGCGTTCGCCTTCGGCGAATCGCTGACGCTGCTGCTGGCGGTCTGGGCGCTGAACGGCTTCTTTCAGGGCTGGGGCTGGCCGCCCTGCGCGCGGCTGCTGACCCACTGGTATTCGCGCAACGAGCGCGGCTTCTGGTGGGGCTGCTGGAATATGTCGATCAACCTCGGCGGCGCGATTGTGCCGCTGATCAGCGCCTTCGCCGCCCAGCGCTGGGGCTGGCAGGCGGCGATGTTGATCCCGGGGGCCGTCAGCATGGTGCTGGGCATCTGGCTCACGCGGCAGCTGACAGGCACGCCGCAGGAAGAAGGCCTGCCGTCGGTCGGCCAGTGGCGCCACGATCCGCTGGAGCTGCGCCAGGAACAGCAAAGCCCGCCGATGGGGCTGTGGCGGATGCTGCGCACCACGATGCTGAAGAACCCGATGATCTGGTTGCTCGGCGTCTCTTACGTGCTGGTCTACCTGATCCGCATTGCGTTGAACGACTGGGGCAACCTGTGGCTGACGGAAAGCCACGGCGTCAACCTGCTCAGCGCCAATGCGACGGTGATGCTGTTCGAGATAGGCGGCCTGCTCGGCGCGCTGTTTGCCGGCTGGGGCTCGGATGTGCTGTTCGGCGGGCAGCGCGCGCCGATGATTTTGCTGTTCACGCTCGGACTGATGGTTTCCGTCGCCGCGCTGTGGCTGGCGCCGGTGCACCACTACGCGCTGCTGGCGGGCTGTTTCTTTGCGGTGGGCTTTTTTGTCTTCGGCCCACAGATGCTGATTGGCCTCGCCGCCGTGGAATGCGGGCACAAAGGCGCCGCGGGCTCCATCACCGGCTTTCTCGGCCTGTTCGCCTATCTGGGGGCGGCGCTGGCGGGCTGGCCGCTGTCGCGGGTCATCGAAGGCTACGGCTGGTCAGGCATGTTCAGTTTGCTGTCGATCGCCGCCGTTCTTATGGGTTTATTGCTGATGCCGCTGCTGATGGCGAGCGTTACCACCTCTACCGAGAGAAGGATAAAACAATGAAAAAAACGTGGGTCACTACCCTGATAGCGTCCGGCATCGCGCTGGCGACCCTGAGCGGCGCCGCGTACGCCAAGGGCCGCCTGGTGGTCTACTGCAGCGCCACCAATGAAATGTGCGAAGCGGAAACCAAAGCCTTCGGCGAGAAATATGACGTGAAAACCGCGTTCATCCGCAACGGTTCCGGCAGCACGCTGGCGAAAGTGGACGCCGAGAAGAAGAACCCGCAGGCGGACGTCTGGTACGGCGGTACGCTCGATCCGCAATCCCAGGCCGGTGAAATGGGGCTGCTGCAGCCGTACAAATCGCCGAATCTCGACCAGGTGATGACGCAATTCCGCGATCCGGCCAAGCTGAAAGGCAACTACTCCTCGGCGGTCTACGTCGGCATTCTCGGCTTTGGCGTCAATACCCAGCGCCTGAAAGAGAAAAATCTGCCGGTGCCCAAGTGCTGGAAAGACCTGACCAAGCCGGAATACAAAGGCGAAATTCAAATCGCCGATCCGCAAAGCTCCGGCACCGCCTACACCGCGCTGGCGACCTTTGCCCAGCTGTGGGGAGACGATCAGGCGTTCGCTTACCTCAAACAGCTGAACGCCAACGTCTCGCAGTACACCAAGTCCGGCATTGCCCCGGCGCGCAACGCCGCCCGCGGCGAAACGGCGATCGGCATCGGTTTCCTGCATGATTACTCGCTCGAAAAGGAACAGGGCGCGCCGCTTGAGCTGATCTCGCCGTGTGAAGGCACCGGCTACGAAATCGGCGGCGTCAGCATCCTCAAAGGCGCGCGCAACCTCGACAACGCCAAGCTGTTCGTGGACTGGGTGTTGTCGAAAGAGGCGCAGGAGCTGGCGTGGAAGCAAGGCAAGTCCTATCAGATCCTGACCAACACCACCGCCGATACCTCGCCGAACTCGCTGAAGCTCGACGACCTGAAGCTGATCAACTACGACATGGACAAGTACGGTTCGACCGACGTCCGCAAGGCGCTGATCAATAAATGGGTCAGCGAAGTCAAGATGGGTAAATAAGCCCACATTCTGCGCCTGTTGCCGGGTAAGCCTCACGGCTTGCCCGGCCTGAACATCCGGGAAACTTATGTCACATACACATGCACTCCATCTCGTGAAAAAACGAGATGCGATATCCCTTTGGGTTTTGCTTGGCTGGCTGGCGTTCGCCCTGCTGCCGAGCTGGAGCCTGGATTACGGCCTGCTGGAGTCCACCGGCGAAGAGATCCTCGCGGCCTACGGCTGGTCACACCGCAATATCAGCTGGCTTTGGTGCCTGCTGCCGAGCCTGCTGCTGCTGCGCCCTTACGCTGCGGCGGGCCGTGAGCAGCGGCGCCGCCACGCGTTCGATGCCGGCTGGGCGCTGCTGTGCATGGCCTTTATCGTTGTCAGCGCCACGGTGGCGGGACGCGGTTTAGGCTACGCCACCCTGGTGCAGTTGACCGCGCTGGGCGCCATCATGACGCTGGCGCTGACCCGCCTCGACTGGCTGGGCGGCGACCGTTTCGTTATCGGCGCGCTGGTCACCATCGTGGCGCTGATCGGCGTCTTCATCGTCTGGCCGAGCATCGCGATTTTCATTCCAATGTTCACCGACCAGACGGGCGCGTTCGCGCCGCTGGCCTTTATGAACGTGCTGACGCAGGCGCATATCATTCAGGTGATCCTCAACTCCATCGCCCTGTCGATCGCGGTGGGCGCCGGCTGCACCTTTTTCGGCCTGGTGCTGGCAATTTACACTACCCGCATCGCCAAGCGCAGCGCCATTATCGGCCGCATCTTCTCCATCTTGCCCATCGTCACGCCGCCGTTCGTCGTCGGCCTGGGGGTCACGCTGATGATGGGGCGCTCCGGCTACGTCACCGAGTGGATGGTGGCCTGGTTCGGTTTGACCAACACCAACTGGCTGTACGGCTTTACCGGCATCTGGCTGGCGCAGGTGCTGGCGTTCACCCCGATGGCGTTCATGATCCTCGACGGCGCGATCAAGACCATTCATCCTTCGCTGGAAGAGGCCTCCTACACCTTGCGCGCCAGCCGCTGGCAAACCTTTAACGGCGTGTTCGTGCCGCTGCTGAAACCGGCGCTGGCCAACGCGTTTTTGATCGTGGTGGTGCAATCGCTGGCTGATTTCAGCAACCCGCTGGTGCTCGGCGGCAACTTCGACGTGCTGGCGACGCAAATCTATTTTTACATCACCGGTTCGCAGCTCGATTATCAGGCCGCCAGCACCCTCGGCGCCTTCCTGCTGCTGTTCTCACTGCTGGTGTTCTGCATCCAGTATATGTGGATCGGCAAACGTTCCTACGTCACCGTGTCCGGCAAATCGTATCGCGGCGACGTGCAGCCGCTGCCGGTCACGCTGGTGTGGGGCGTGATCGCACTGCTGGCGGTGTGGGTAGCCTTTAACGCCCTGCTTTACGGCAGCATTTTCTACGGCAGCTTCACCGTCAACTGGGGAGTGGATTACACGCTGACGCTGGATAACTTCATCAAACTGTTCGGCCAGGGCATGAGCGACGGCGCGTGGCCTTCGCTGCTCGACACGCTGCTGTACGCCGGGATCGCCGCGCCGATCACCGCCGCGTTCGGCCTGCTGATCGCCTGGATCGTGGTGCGCCAACAGTTCAAGGGCAAAAAGACCATCGAGTTCACCACCATGCTGTGCTTTGCGGTGCCGGGTACCGTGGCCGGCGTCTCTTACATTCTCGCCTTTAACGGCGCGCCGGTGTACCTCACCGGGACGGCCGCCATCGTGATTATTTCGATGGTGATGCGCAACGTGCCGGTGGGCATTCGCGCCGGGATCGCCGGGCTGGGCCAGATAGACAAATCGCTGGACGAAGCCTCGCTCAGCCTGCGCGCCGGCTCGCTGCGCACCATCACGCACATCCTGCTGCCGCTGCTGCGCCCGGCGATCCTGTCGGCGCTGATCTACAGCTTCGTGCGCGCCATCACCACCGTCAGCGCCATCGTCTTCCTGGTCACCCCCGATACCCGCGTGGCCACCGCCTACATCCTCAACCGCGTGGAAGACGGCGAATACGGCGTGGCGATCGCCTACGGTTCAATTCTGATCGTGGTGATGCTGGCGATTATTTTCCTCTTTGACTGGCTGATCGGCGAGGCACGCATCTCCCGTTCAAAAGCCAAAAACCAGGCGTAATGGAGCCCATGATGAGCCAGAAAAATTTCGTTGAACTGCGTAACGTCTCCAAACGGTTCGGCAGCAACACGGTAATCGATAACATCACGCTCACCATCCCACGGGGGCAAATGGTGACGCTGCTCGGCCCTTCCGGCTGCGGCAAGACCACCATTTTGCGCCTGGTCGCCGGGCTGGAAAAACCGAGCGACGGGCAGATATTCATTGATGGTGAAGACGTCACCCATCGTTCCATCCAGCAGCGTGACATCTGCATGGTATTCCAGTCTTATGCCCTGTTCCCGCACATGTCGCTGGGGGAGAACGTCGGCTATGGCCTGAAGATGCTCGGCATTCCGCGCGCCGAAGTGAAAGCGCGCGTGCAGGAAGCGCTGGCGATGGTGGACTTGGCGGGGTTCGACGATCGCTATGTCGATCAGATCTCCGGCGGCCAACAGCAGCGCGTGGCGCTGGCGCGCGCGCTGATCCTCAAGCCGAAAGTGCTGCTGTTCGACGAGCCGTTGAGCAACCTCGACGCCAACCTGCGCCGCAGCATGCGCGAAAAGATCCGCGAGCTGCAAAAGCAGTTTGATATCACGTCGCTGTACGTCACCCACGATCAGAGCGAGGCTTTTGCAGTCTCCGACACCGTACTGGTGATGAACAAGGGGCATATCATGCAGATGGGCTCGCCGCAGGATCTCTATCGGCAGCCCGCCTCGCGCTTTATGGCGAGCTTTATGGGGGACGCCAACCTGTTCCCGGCCAGCTTCAGCGCCGATCATGTCGATATCAGCGGCTATCGCCTGCCGCGCCCCGCGCACTTTGCCGCCCAGGGCGCCGGCACGGTGGGCGTGCGGCCGGAAGCGATCACGCTGAGCGAGCATGGCGATGAAAGCCAGCGCTGCGAGATCCAGCATGTCGCCTACATGGGGCCGCAGTATGAGGTGACGGTGGCGTGGCACGGGCAACAGATTTTGCTGCAGGTTAACGCCACCCGCCTGCAACCGAACGTCGGCGAGCAGTATTATCTGGAAATTCACCCCTACGGCATGTTTATGCTGGCGGACGCGGCATAGTCGGCCTCACGCTTAAGGGGTAGAATAACGGCCATCCCGAACGGGATGGCCGAAAATAATCGCCAAAAACACCGTATTTATCTATTTTTACAATTCCACCCAAGTCCTTGTTCAGCCGAAAAATAAATATAGCCACACCCACACAAAAATAACCACCCAGACCACTCAGGGTGATATTTTTATTTAAATAGGGTAAGCTTGATCCCGCAGTCGAAATTATTTAACGGCCAACTCAAGGAGAAATTCATGAGCAACAATGCAAATGCACAGGCGCAGCTGGATAATTTACGCAATGTCGCTTCCCAGCTGAAGGAAATGCGCCACTACGCGCAGTCGAATATCGAGACGCTCTCCGCACACTGGCTGGCCTTCGATCAGGGGGAATGCAAAAATAAGGCATTCGCCGAAGCCATTAACGACCTATTGAATAAACAGGGCGCCTGTCTGGAAGGACTGGAAAAAACCATTCAGGATATCGAGATAGAATTAAACCGTCTTGATAAAGCCGCCTGATAATGCCAATTTAAATAAACCCGCCACGCGCGGGTTTATTTTCAGCTGCGGCAGATGACGCGCGCAATATCCCCGGACGTCGTCAGCGCGCGTATTTCGCTGAACAGTTCAGTTGCTTCATCATATTCTTTACGCAAATAACCCAGCCACTGTTTAATGCGCGCCACGTGATACAAGCCGGTGTCGCCCTGCTTTTCCAGATGGACGTATTTTTGCAGCAGCTCAACCACCTGCGGCCAGGGCATGCGCGGTTCGTTATATTTCACCACCCGGCTCAGGTTCGGCACGTTGAGCGCGCCGCGCCCCAGCATGATGGCGTCACAGCCGGTCGTCTGCAGGCAATCCTGCGCGCTCTGGTAATCCCAGATCTCGCCGTTGGCGACAACCGGGATGCTCAGCCGCTGACGGATCTCGCCGATCGCCGCCCAGTTGATGCGATCCGCCTTGTAGCCGTCCTCTTTGGTGCGGCCGTGCACCGTCAGTTCGCTGGCGCCCGCCTGCTGCACCGCATCGGCGATTTCAAAGCTGCGATTGGAAGAGTCCCAGCCCAGGCGCACCTTCACCGTGACCGGCAGATGGGCCGGCACCGCCGCGCGCATCGCTTTGGCGCCCTGGTAGATCAATTCCGGATCTTTGAGCAGCGTCGCCCCGCCGCCGCTGCCGTTCACCAGCTTGGACGGGCAGCCGCAGTTGAGATCGACGCCGTAAGAGCCCAATTCCACCGCGCGCGCGGCGTTCTCCGCCAGCCACTGCGGGTACTGCCCCAGCAGCTGTACCCGCACCAGCGTGCCCGACGGCGTGCGGCTGGCGTGACGCAGCTCCGGGCACAGCCGGTAGAACGACTTGGCCGGCAGCAGCTGATCGACCACACGCAAAAATTCGGTGATGCACAGATCGTAGTCGTTCACTTCGGTGAGTAACTCACGCACCAAAGAGTCGAGAACGCCCTCCATCGGAGCCAATAATACGCGCATGACCAATCCCAGCTAAAAAAAGACCCGCAATGATACGGGTGAATGCCCGCGCCAGACAAGCCTCTGCGGGCATTAAAAACGCCGTCAGCCCAGCCGACGGATCGGTTGACCGGCGAGAAACGCCGCAATGTCCTCGACCGCCTCGGTGAAGTAGGCGCGGTAGTTGTCGTCCGCCACGTAACCCACATGCGGCGTCGCCAGCACGTTGGGCAGTTGACGAAACACATCGTCGGCCGGCAGCGGCTCCGTCTCGAACACGTCCAGCCCGGCGCCGGCAATCTTCCGCTGTTGCAGCACGTCCACCAGCGCCGCCCGATCGACGATCCCCGCGCGCGAGGTGTTGATCAGGTAAGCGGTGGGTTTCATCGCCGTCAATTCGTCCCGCCCTACCAGCCCACGGCTGCGATCGCTCAGCACCAGGTGAATGGAGACAAAATCGCTCTGCTCGAACAGCGCACGTTTGGACGGCGCCAGCAGGGCGCCCTCCTGCGCTGCCCGTTCCGCCGTCAGGTTCTGGCTCCAGGCCAGCACCCGCATGCCGAACGCCTGTGCCACCCTGGCCATTTGGCCGCCGATCTTGCCCAGCCCCAGCAGCCCCAGCGTCTTCCCCTGCAGCGTGACGCCCAAGCCCAGCTGCCACGGGCCGTTGTTCCGCAGCCCGGCGCTTTCCGGCACGATATGCTTGGCCAGCCCGAGCAGCAGCGCCCAGGTCAACTCCATCGGCGCCGCCGACCCGCTGCGGGTGCCGCACACGACTACGCCGCGCTCAGCGGCGGCGGCCAAATCGATAGCGGCATTGCGCATGCCGGAGGTGATCAGCAGCTTCAGCTGCGGCAGCCTCGCCAGCAGCGAGGCGGTTATCGGCGTGCGCTCGCGCATGATGACCAGAATGTCGCATTCCTGCAGATGCACCGCCAGCTCCGCCTCATCGGCAAAGTGCGCGCTGATGGCGGACACCTCCACCCGATCGGCCAGCGCTGACCAATCCGCCATGTTGAGCGCCACCTGCTGGTAATCATCAAGAATTGCGCACTTCAATTTCATCTCCGTCTCCTGGAATGTAGGGATAGCCACCGTCCAGCCTAGTACGAAAATGTCGTTCCGCCAGGCAAAAAAAAAGCCGCCCATACAGGCGGCTTGCTTTTGCGCAATCGGGCTTATTCGGCCGGTTTGCGGTTGCGCGGGCGACGCGAGGCCGGCGCGCCGGAACGGCGCTGGCCGTCACCCTGCGGGCGAGCGTTGCCGTTACCGTTGCCACGGTTTTCACGCTGGCCGCCGTTGGCGTTACCGCTGCGCTGACCGCCGCCGTTACCGGAACGCTGGCCACCGCCGTTGCCGCGCGGCGCGCCGCGTCCGCCACCCTGGCGGCCGTTGATGATCGGCTCGGCCTTGATGGTCGGATCCGGCTCGTAGCCCGGCAGTGCAATGCGCGGAATTTCACGCTTCAGCAGACGCTCGATGTCGCGCAGCAGCTTGTGTTCATCCACGCACACCAGCGAGATGGCTTCGCCGGTACGCTCCGCGCGGCCGGTGCGGCCGATGCGGTGCACGTAGTCTTCCGGCACGTTAGGCAGCTCGTAGTTCACCACGTGCGGCAACTGGTCGATATCCAGACCGCGCGCCGCAATGTCGGTCGCCACCAGCACGCGGATGCGGCCGTCTTTAAAATCGGCCAGCGCACGGGTACGGGCGCCCTGGCTCTTGTTGCCGTGGATCGCCGCGGCGGTGATGCCGTCTTTGTTCAGCTGTTCCGCCAGGTGGTTGGCGCCATGCTTGGTGCGGGTAAAGACCAGCACCTGTTTCCAGTCGCCTTCGCCGATCATCTGCGACAGCAGTTCCCGCTTACGCTTCTTGTCGACGAAGTGCACGCTCTGCTCGATCTGCTCGGACGCGGTATTGCGGCGAGCCACTTCCACCGAGGCCGGGTTATGCAGCAGTTTGTTGGCCAGCGCCTTGATGTCGTCGGAGAAGGTGGCGGAGAACAGCAGGTTCTGGCGCTTGGCCGGCAGCTTGGCCAGCACGCGACGGATGTCATGGATAAAGCCCATGTCCAACATGCGGTCCGCTTCGTCCAGCACCAGAATTTCGATTTTGGACAGGTCAACCGCGTTCTGATGTTCCAGATCCAGCAGACGCCCCGGCGTCGCCACCAGGATATCGACGCCGCCGCGCAGCTTCATCATCTGCGGGTTGATGCTCACGCCGCCAAACACCACCAGCGAACGCAGGCGCAGGTGTTTGCTGTAGGCATCGACGTTTTCGCCGATCTGCGCCGCCAGCTCACGGGTTGGCGTCAGGATCAGCGCGCGCACCGGGCGACGGCCTTTGACCGGATGGTCATGCTTGCTCAGCAGCTGCAACAGCGGCAGGGTAAAACCGGCGGTTTTACCGGTGCCGGTCTGGGCGCTGGCCATCAGGTCACGACCTTCCAGCACGACAGGGATAGCCTGACGCTGAATTGGCGTCGGTTCGCGATAGCCCTGTTCTTCAACAGCGCGCACAATTTCAGCACTTAAGCCGAGGGTTTCAAATGACATAAAGAGAAAAACTCCAGATCCCCCCTAACCTAACAGTGTTCGGTGCAGTTTCCTGGGAGGATGATCAGACGGGGCATTAAGCATGACCACGAGGGATTGGCACAAACTGCAGTGCACCAGGCGGCGATTGTAACAGAAGTCGCGCAATAAAAAGCACTTTTACGTGCAGAGAGCACAATCTGCCGTAAATTCAGCATTATCTGAAGTCGGTCACATAACTCATTGTGGTTAGCGGTTGCGTTTTAAACAATCTGGCATAAAGTTAATCATATGATTGATTAACTTTGAGCGTGACCTATGCCAGCTTCCGTCCCTCATCAGGCCGCCGGCCGGGCGCGCGGCGAGCAAACGCGTCGGCAACTGCTCGCCGCGGCGACCGACCTGTTCGGTGAATATGGCCTGCAGGGCGCCACCACCCGCGATATCGCCCAGCGCGCCGGCCAGAATATCGCCGCCATCACCTACTACTTCAGCTCCAAAGAGGGGCTGTATCTGGCCGTGGCGCAGTCGCTCGCCGATTTCATCCAGCAGGCGTTCGCCCCGCTGGCCGAAGAGGTCGATCGCTTTGGGCAGCAGCCTGCCGCACAGCGATCGCCCGACGCGGCGCTGCGTTTGCTGCAGCGTGGCCTGCTGGCCTTCAGCGAGCTGATGACCCAGCCGCACACACTGAATCTGAGCAAAATCATGTCGCGCGAACAGCTCGCCCCAACCGACGCCTACCCGCTGATCCACCGCCAGGTGATCGCGCCGATGCACGAACGGCTGTGCCGCCTGCTGTCGGCCGCCACCGGCATCGACGAACGCGCTGCCCGCCTCGTGTTGCATACCCATGCGCTGATCGGCGAGGTGCTGTCGTTCCGCGTAGCGCGGGAGACCATCCGCCGTCAGGCCGGCTGGCAAGAGATTGGTGAGGGCGAAGCGGCGCAAATCGCGGCGGTGCTGAGCGAGCATATCGAGATTTTAGTTATTGGGCTGCGCCAACGTCACGGCGCGTAAATTCAGGCAGGGAGTGTTATGAACAAAAAACGCAGTGCCTTGATCGTGTTGTTGATTCTGCTGATCGCGGCCGTCGCTTACGGGGTATGGCATTACCAACAGCAGCAGGAGCGGCCGCTGACGCTGTACGGCAACGTCGATATCCGCACGGTCAACCTCGGCTTTCGCGTCGACGGCCGCCTGGCGTCGCTGACGGTGGATGAAGGCGATACCGTTCAGCCGGGCCAGCTGCTCGGCAAACTGGACGATGCTCCCTACCGCAACGCGCTGCAACAGGCCGAAGCCAATGTCGGCAGCGCGCGCGCCAAACTGTCGCTGCTGCAGGCCGGCTATCGCAGCGAAGAGATAGCCCAGGTGCAGTCAGAAATGGCGCAGCGCCAGTCCGCTTTCGCCTACGCCGACAGTTTCCTGAAGCGCCAGCAAGGGCTGTGGGCGAAAAACGCCACCTCCGCCGACGCGCTGGAGGATGCGCGCACCGCCCGCAACCAGGCGCTGGCCAACCTGCAAGCGGCGAAAGACAAACTGTCGCAATACCGCAGCGGCAACCGCCCGCAAGAAATTGAACAGGCCAAGGCCGAGGTGGCGCAAAGCGAAGCGGCGTTGGCGCAGGCGCAATTGAACCTGCAAGACGCCACGCTGCTCTCCCCTTCCGCCGGTACGGTGCTGACCCGTGCGGTAGAACCGGGCACCATGCTCGGCGCCGGTGGCACGGTGTTCACCCTGTCGTTGACCCGGCCGGTGTGGGTGCGCGCCTACGTCAACGAAACCAGCCTGAACCAGGCGGTGCCCGGCACCGAGCTTGAGATCTACACCGACGGCCGCCCCGGCAAGCCTTACCACGGCAAGATCGGTTTCGTCTCGCCGACCGCGGAATTCACGCCGAAAAGCGTTGAAACGCCGGATCTGCGCACCGATCTGGTGTACCGCCTGCGGGTGATCGTCACCGACGCCGACGATGCGCTGCGTCAGGGCATGCCGGTCACCCTGCGCTTCGCCAAACCCTGAGGCCGGCCATGGAACAGGCGCACACCATCGAGTTGGAAGGGCTGGAAAAGCGCTTCCCGTCGCTTGAGAAACCGGCGGTCGCCAGCCTGACCACCACCCTGCGCAGCGGCGCGGTCATCGGACTGGTCGGCCCGGACGGCGCCGGCAAAACCACCCTGCTGCGCATGCTGGCCGGGCTGCTGAAGCCAAGCAGCGGCAAACTGCGGGTCGCCGGGCTGGATCCGATCGGCCAGGATCGCCAACTGCATGCGATCCTCGGCTACATGCCGCAGAAGTTCGGGCTGTATGAGGATCTGACGGTGATGGAGAACCTGACGCTGTACGCCGATCTGCGCGGCGTCACCGGCGATCTTCGCCGCCAGACCTTCGAACGGCTGCTGAAATTCACCGATCTGACCCGCTTCACCGAGCGTCTGGCGGGCAAGCTGTCCGGCGGCATGAAGCAAAAACTGGGACTGGCCTGCACGCTGGTGGGCGAACCCCAGGTGCTGCTGCTGGACGAACCGGGCGTCGGCGTCGATCCGATCTCGCGCCGCGAGCTGTGGCGCATGGTGCACGAGCTGGCCAATGACGGCATGTTGATCCTGTGGAGCACCTCTTATCTCGACGAGGCCGAGCAGTGTCGCGAAGTGCTGCTGCTCAACGAGGGCGAGCTGCTGTTCAGCGGCGCGCCGCAGGATCTGACCCAGCGCATGGCCGGACGCACGGTGTTGATCGCCGCGCCGCCCGGCAGCCATCGATCGTTGCTGCAGCGGGCGATCTGCCTGCCGGCGGTCACCGACGGCGTGATCCAGGGCAAGTACCTGCGCCTGATCCTGAAAGAAGGCGAAGATCATCGGCAGCTGCTGCAGGCGCTGGATCTGCCGGACGCCGAACTGGACGAAGCGGATCCGCGCTTCGAGGATGCGTTTATCGATCTGCTCGGCGGCGGCCCCAACCATCGCTCGGCGCTGGCGGAGATCATGCCGACCGTTGACGGAGAAAGCGGTGAAACGGTGATTGAAGCGGTGCAGCTGACCAAGAAATTCGGCGATTTCGCCGCCACCGATCACGTCGATTTTCAGGTGCGGCGTGGCGAAATCTTCGGCCTGCTCGGCCCGAACGGCGCCGGCAAGTCCACCACCTTCAAAATGATGTGCGGCCTGCTGGTGCCGTCCGGCGGCAAGGCGCTGGTGCTGGGGATGGATCTGAAGACCAGTTCCGGCAAGGCGCGCCAACGCCTCGGCTACATGGCGCAAAAATTCTCGCTGTACGGCAACCTGACGGTGGCGCAGAACCTGAAGTTCTTCTCCGGGGTCTACGGCCTGAGCGGCAAGGCGCAGCGCGACAAAATCGACGAGATGTCCCGCGCCTTCAACTTCGCGCCGATCCTCGATCAGACGCCGGATGCCCTGCCGCTCGGCTTCAAGCAACGCCTGGCGCTGGCCTGCGCGCTGATGCACGAACCGGATATTCTGTTCCTCGACGAACCGACCTCCGGTGTCGATCCGCTGACGCGGCGCGAGTTCTGGCTGCACATCAACGGCATGGTCGACAAGGGCGTCACGGTGATGGTGACCACCCACTTTATGGACGAGGCGGAATACTGCGACCGCATCGGCCTGGTGTATCGCGGCAAGATCATCGCCGCCGGCACGCCGGACGATCTCAAACAACAGGTAGCGCGCGACGACAACCCCAACCCCTCGATGGAACAGGCGTTTATCGAACTGGTGCAGGGCTACGACGAGGAGGAACCGCGGTGAGCGACAATCGAGCCCCAATCGACGACGGCGGCTTCTCCTGGCGCCGACTGCGCGCGCTGTGCCTGAAGGAGACGCGGCAAATACTGCGCGATCCCAGCAGCGGCCTGATCGCCTTCGTTATCCCGCTGATGCTGCTGTTTATCTTCGGCTACGGCATCAACCTGGACTCCAGCAAGCTGCATCTGGGCATTCTGATGGAGCAACAGAGCGAAGACGCGCGCGATCTGGCCCAGGCGTTCGCCGGTTCGCCCTATATCGAACCGACCATCAGCGACAACCGCCAGCAGCTGATCCAGCAGATGCAGGCCGGCACGATCCGCGGCCTGGTGGTGATCCCGGTGGATTTCGACCAGCGCATGGCGCGCCCGCACGACAGCGCCCCCATCCAGGTGATCACCGACGGCAGCGAGCCGAACACCGCCAACTTCGTGCAGGGCTATGCCCAGGGCGTATGGCAAGTTTGGCAGCAGCAGCGCGCCGCCGATCGGGGGAGCAACGACAAGCCGCTGATTGACGTGCAGATGCGCTACTGGTTCAATCCGGCGGCCATCAGCCGGCACTACATCATTCCCGGCGCCATCACCATCATCATGACGGTGATCGGCGCCATTCTCACCTCGCTGGTGATCGCCCGCGAATGGGAGCGCGGCACCATGGAAGCCCTGCTCTCCACCCAGGTGACGCGCAGCGAGCTGCTGCTCTCCAAGCTGATCCCGTATTACTTCCTCGGCATGATCGCCATGGCGCTGTGCATGGCGGTGGCGGTCTGGGTGCTCGGCGTGCCCTATCGCGGTTCGCTGCCGATCCTGCTGCTGATCAGCAGCCTGTTCCTCGCCAGCACCCTCGGCATGGGCCTGCTGATCTCCACCCTCACCCGCAACCAGTTCAACGCGGCGATGGTGGCGCTGAACGCCGCCTTCCTGCCGTCGATCATGCTGTCCGGCTTCATCTTCCAGATCGACAGCATGCCGGCCATCGTACGCGCGGTGACCTACATCATTCCCGCGCGTTACTTCGTCAGCACGCTGCAAACGCTGTTCCTGGCGGGCAACGTCGGCACCGTGCTGGCGATCAATCTGCTGTTCCTGATCGCTTCCGCCGTGGTGTTCATCGGCCTGACGGCCTGGAAAACCCAGCGCCGGCTGGATTGAGGAGAAAGAGTGATGTTTCACCGTCTGTTGACGCTCATCATCAAGGAAATGCAGGCGCTGCTGCGCGATCCGCAAACCCGCGCCATTTTAATCATGCCAGTGATCCTGCAGGTGCTGCTGTTCCCGTTCGCCGCGACGCTGGAGGTCACCAACGCCACCATCGCGGTCTACAGCGAGGACAGCGGCCAGGCCTCGGTGGAGCTGACCCAGCGCTTCGCCAAGGCCAAAGCCTTCTCCCATGTCCTGCTGCTGCGCAATCCGCAGGAGATAAAGACCACCATCGACAACCAGCGGGCGCTGCTGCTGATCCGCTTCCCGGCGCAGTTCTCGCGCGATATCGCCACCGGCAACACCGCGCCGCTGCAGCTGCTGCTCGACGGGCGCAACTCCAACAGCGCGCAGATCGCCGCCAACTACGTGCAGCAGATCGTGCAGGAATATCAGAACGAGCTGCTCGGCAACCGCGCGAAACCCAACAACAGCGAACTGGTGGTACGCAACTGGTATAACCCGAATCTGGACTACAAATGGTTCGTGGTGCCGTCGCTGATCGCCATGATCACCACCATCGGCGTGCTGATCGTCACCTCGCTGTCGGTGGCGCGCGAACGTGAACAGGGCACGCTGGAACAGCTGCTGGTCTCGCCGCTCACCACCTGGCAGATCTTTATCGGCAAGGCGGTGCCGGCGCTGATCGTCGCCAGCTTCCAGGCCAGCATCGTGCTGTTGATCGGCATCTTCCTGTATCAGATCCCGTTCGCCGGATCGCTGCTGCTGTTCTACGCCACCATGTTGATCTACGGGCTGTCGCTGGTCGGTTTCGGCCTGCTGATCTCGTCGCTGTGCGCCACTCAGCAGCAGGCGTTTATCGGCGTGTTCGTGTTCATGATGCCGGCGATCCTGCTCTCGGGGTATGTCTCGCCGGTGGAGAATATGCCGGTGTGGCTGCAGGATCTGACCTGGGTGAATCCGATACGCCACTTCACCGACATCACCAAGCAGATCTACCTGAAGGACGCCAGCTTCAGCATTATCTGGCGCAGCCTGTGGCCGCTGCTGGTGATCACCGCCACCACCGGCAGCGCCGCCTACGCGCTGTTCCGCCGCAAGATCGCATAAAAAAAGCTCTGCATGTCACATGCAGAGCTTTTTGATCGCCAAATACCCTAAGGCATGAAAGACGACGGATTTAGCGGCGGTTGCCGAAAATGCGCAGCAACATCAGGAACAGGTTGATGAAGTCGAGATACAGCGTCAGCGCGCCAACGATGGCGTACTTGCGGAAGCCGTCTTTATCATCGGCGTTCAGCTGCTCGCCCATCGCCTTGAGTTTCTGCGTGTCGTACGCGGTCAGGCCGACGAACACCACCACCCCGATGTAGGTAATCGCCCACATCAGCGCGGTGCTTTTCAGCCAGATGTTCACCAGCGAAGCCAGCACGATGCCGATCAGCGCCATGAACAACATGCTGCCGAAGCCGCTCAGATCGCGCTTGGTGGTGTAGCCGTACAGGCTCATCGCGCCGAACATGCCGGCGGTGACTACGAAAGTGCTGGCGATCGAGCTGTAGGTGTACGCGATAAAGATGCTCGACAGCGTCAGCCCGGTCAGCGCCGAGTACAGCATGAACAACGAGGTGGCCACCGCGCCGCTCAGGCGGTTGACCATGCCGGAAATCACGAACACCAGCGCCAACTGGGCGATGATCAGACCGAAGAAGGTGATCTGGCTGGAGAAGATGAAGTTGAGGATCGCGGGCGTATTGGCCGCATACCAGGAAACGAACGCCGTCAGCAGCAGACCGCAGGTCATCCAGCCGTAAACCTGCGCCATGTAGGCCTGAATGCCGCTGTTGGCACGTTCGACGATTGAACCATTAGAGCGTGGATATCGGTCCATGACGGTTACCTTTTGCGTTGTAAACAAGATTCCGAAGCCCCGTAAACGGGGCTTCGCCTGCTATAAGCGTACCACAGAATAGGCCGCGCGAAAGCGGCAAAGGTCTTGATTTGTTTCCGCTGTTGAGGCGTTATTTAGCCGCGTCATGCCAGCGCTGCGCGGCCTGACGATCGCTGTCGCGAGCGTCCACCCAACGATCGCCCTGGCCGGTCGCTTCGCGCTTCCAGAACGGCGCGCGGGTCTTCAGGTAGTCCATGATGAACTCGCTGGCGGCGAACGCCATGCCGCGGTGCGCGCCGGTCACGCCGACGAACACGATCTCGTCGCCGGGATACAGCGCGCCGACGCGGTGGATCACCGTCACGCGCTCCAGCGGCCAACGGCTGCGCGCCTCGGCCACGATCTCCGCCAGCGCCTTCTCGGTCATGCCGGGGTAGTGTTCCAGCGTCAGCGCGCTGACATCGTCCCCGAGGTTATGGTTGCGCACCTTGCCGGTGAAGGTCACCACCGCGCCGTCGGCGTCGCACTGCGCCAGCCACTGATACTCGTCGCCGACGTTGAACGGCGCTTCGCCCACGCGAATGCGGGTGTTTTCCATGCTTACCCCCCGGTAACCGGCGGGAAGAAGGCCACTTCATCGCCGGCGCGCAGCGGGTGATCCGCCGCCACCAGCGACTGATTGACCGCCGCCAGCAGTTTGCCGGACTCCAGCGCCAGCGCCCAGCGATCGCCGCGCGCGCACAGCGCCTGGCGCAGCGCCTCGACGGTCGGGTAATCCGCCGGCATCGACAGCGCGCCGGTGCCCACCAGTTCGCGCACCTGCGCGAAGAAAAGAATATCGATCATGCGTTCACCTTAAAATCGCCGGATTTGCCGCCGCTTTTCGCCAGCAGGCGCACCGGGCCGATCACCATGTCTTTCTGTACCGCTTTGCACATGTCATAGATGGTCAATGCCGCCACCGAGGCGGCGGTCAGCGCTTCCATCTCGACGCCGGTTTTGCCGGTCAGCCGGCAGCAGGTTTCAATACGCACCCGGCTGTGCTCCGTTTGCGCCTCCAGCTGCACTTCGACCTTGCTCAACATCAGCGGGTGGCACAGCGGGATCAGTTCCCAGGTGCGTTTGGCCGCCTGAATGCCGGCGATGCGCGCCGTGGCGAACACGTCGCCCTTGTGATGGCTGCCGTCGACGATCATCGCCAGCGTGGCGGGCAACATGTCGACGAAGGCTTCGGCGCGCGCCTCGCGCACCGTTTCGGCCTTGGCGGAAACGTCGACCATATGGGCTTCGCCGGCGGCGTTAATGTGGGTTAGCTGTGTCATGACTCAGGGCTTCTTCAAATGGGGCTGGAAGTTGCACGGGCGATGGCGCGCGTCCAACTGCTCTTCGATAATCCGCTCCCAGGCGGTGCGGCAGGCGCGGGTGGAGCCCGGCATGGCGAAAATCACCGTGCGGTTGGCCAGACCGGCCAGCGCGCGCGACTGGATCGTCGCGGTGCCGATCTCTTCGTACGACACCATGCGGAACAGTTCGCCGAACCCTTCCACCTCTCTGTCAAACAGCGGCAACAGCGCTTCCGGCGTGTTGTCGCGCGCGGTAAAACCGGTGCCGCCGGTGATCAGCACCGCCTGCACGTTGTCATCGGCGATCCACGCGGAAACCCGTGCGCGGATCTGGTAAATGTCATCTTTGACGATGGCGCGATCCACCACCTGATGGCCGGCTTCCTGCGCCGCTTCCTGCAGATATTGGCCGGAGGTGTCTTCCGCCGCGCCGCGGCTGTCGGACACGGTCAGGATGGCGATATGCGCCGGAATAAACTCGCTGCTCGCATGGCTCATGGTTCAATAAGCTCCTATTGGCTGTCAGCCGCCGATAAACGACAGGTTCTGGGTGATCCCACTGTTACCCTGATGCAGGAAATGGGTCTGCTTCTTGCTCAGCAGCCCGCTCTGAATGCGCGCCTTCAGCGCGTCGAGCTGGCCGTCGTCCGCCAGCAGATCGCGCAGGGGCACCCCCTGCTCGCCGAACAGGCACAGATGCAGATTGCCGATGGAAGAAACGCGCAGCCGGTTGCAGCTGGCGCAGAAGTCTTTTTCATACGGCATGATAAGACCCACCTCACCCTGGTAGTCCGGATGGCTGAACACCTGCGCCGGGCCGTCGCTGCGGCCGCGCGCCTGGCGCTGCCAACCCTGCTGCTCCAGCTGCAGGCGAATCACTTCGCCGGAAACGTGGTGTTTGCGAAACAGTTCGCCCCCCTCGCCGGTTTCCATCAGTTCGATAAAGCGCAGCTGGATCGGCCGATCCTTGATCCAGGCGAGAAACGCGCCGAGTTGCTGGTGATTGACGTCGCGCATCAGCACGGCGTTGACCTTGACCTTGCTGAAACCGGCGCTGAAGGCGGCGTCGATGCCGTCCATCACCTGGCGGAACTTGTCCTGACCGGTAATGGCGTGAAACTGGCGGGGATCCAGACTGTCGATGCTGACGTTGATCGCCGTCAGACCGGCGTCACGCCAGGCGGCGACGTCGCGCGCCAGACGGTAGCCGTTGGTGGTGACCGCCAGCGTGCGGATGGCCGGATTTTCCCGCACGGCGGCGATGATCTCGGTAAAGTCGCGGCGCAGCGAAGGCTCGCCGCCGGTCAGACGCACCTTTTCGGTGCCCAGTTCGGCGAACGCGCGGCTGACGCGGCGGATTTCATCCAGCGACAGGAAGCTTTTCGGGCTGCCGCTCGGCTTGTAGCCGTCGGGCAGACAGTAGGTGCAACGAAAGTTGCACACGTCGGTGATCGACAAGCGCAGGTAATAGAACTTGCGCTCATAAGCATCAATGAGTTGCGGTACCATAACACCTTTCCAAAGTCGGGAGATGCGAGCGTTTCCCCTCTGCACCCTGGTGGCTGACTTCGCCACGGCCCAGGCGCCATATCGTTCCGGATGAACAACGTAGGCGCAGGGGCTAGGAGTTTGATTTCTCTTCCCGCTACCTTGAGTAGCCGGAATGAAACCGTGGTTTTCAGCAGAATTCTAGCGCTAATCGGCAACGATAGCCAACGCGTTAATTCGCTATATAACTGTATATACAGCGCTTTTAGACGCCGCGTAATCGGGTAAACCATGATAAACATCGCTTACGAGGGCGAATTGACCAGAATCACGCAAATGGCACTCTTTATCCCCTAAATAATGGGCGTCGCCTCCCGACGGCAAGCGCGTTCACCCCAGAGGCAACGTCAAGGATAACGGGTATATCGCGTTTTTACGCCGGATCCGCTACCTTATGCGGGCAGTTCAGCCCCTTTGTAAGGAAATTTATGCGTAATCGTACCCTGGCCGATCTCGACCGCGTGGTGGCGTTGGGCGGCGGACACGGCCTGGGCCGTGTGATGTCGGCCCTGTCGTCCTTAGGCTCCCGCCTGACCGGCATCGTTACCACCACCGACAACGGCGGTTCCACCGGCCGCATCCGCCGTTCGGAAGGCGGCATTGCCTGGGGCGATACCCGCAACTGTCTCAACCAGCTGATCACCGAGCCGAGCGTCGCCTCGGCGATGTTCGAATACCGCTTCAGCGGCAACGGCGAACTGGCCGGCCATAACCTCGGCAACCTGATGTTGAAAGCGCTGGATCACTTGAGCGTGCGCCCGCTGGAAGCGATCAACCTGGTGCGCAGCCTGTTGAAGGTGGACGCGGCGTTGATTCCGATGTCGGAACAGCCGGTGGATTTGATGGCGCACGATCACGAAGGCAACCATGTTTACGGTGAAGTGAATGTTGACCAACTGACTCATATGCCGCAGGAGCTGATGCTGTCTCCCCCGGTCAACGCCACGCGCGAAGCGCTGGACGCCATCGCGCAGGCCGACGTGATCCTGATTGGGCCGGGCAGTTTTCTCACCAGCCTGATGCCGCTGCTGCTGCTCGACGATCTCACCCAGGCGCTGCGCCGCAGCAGCGCCAGCATGATCTATATCGGCAACCTCGGCCGCGAGCTGAGCGTGGCCGCCGCGGCGCTGTCGTTAAAGGATAAGCTGACGCTGATGGAAGAGAAGATCGGCCGCCGGATGATCGATGCGCTGATCGTCGGCCCGGCGGTGGACGCCAGTGAAGTGCAGGATCGGGTGGTGATTCAGCAACCGCTGGAAGCGAGCGACATCCCTTATCGCCACGATCGCCAGCTGCTGCGCCAGGCGCTGGATCAAGCGCTGGTGGAGCTGGCCGACCGCCGCTGACCGAATTTAACCGTCTCGCCCGCGCAGCCAGGGATTATCGCTGGCTGGGGCGGGATGGCTGACCATATCGATATACAGATCTTCCACCTCTTTACGCGCCCAGGGCGTGCGACGCAAAAATTTCAGACTGGACTTGATGCTCGGATCGCTGCGGAAGCAGTTGATGCGAATGCGCGCACCCAGCTCGGACCAACCGTAGTGATCCACCAGTTTATTCAGCAGTTGCTCCAGCGTCACGCCGTGCAGCGGGTCTTTAGACTGGTGTTGGCTCATGTTCGGTACTCTTCGTGGTCAAATCGGGCCGCACACCATAACAGCTTTGACGCGGCCGACAAGGAATTTTGACGCCCACAGCGCGGGCGCCGTCCAACGGTCAGGAAATCGCGATGAACTGCTCGCGCAGCTGGTGGATCTCGTCGCGCAGCGCAGCCGCCTGCTCGAACTCCAGATTTTGCGCATGGGTATACATCTGCGCTTCCAGATCGCGGATTTTCTGATCCAGCGCTTTCGGCGTGAGGTTCTGCAGCTGAGCGTCGCTGTCCGCCGCCTTGCCCCTGCCTTTACCCTTGGCGCGGTTGACCGGCTGGCCAATCTGCAGAATGTCGCCGATCTTCTTGTTCAGCCCCTGCGGCACGATGCCGTTGGCTTCGTTGTAAGCCTGCTGCTTGGCGCGCCGCCGCTCGGTTTCACCGATCGCTTTGGCCATCGAATCGGTGATGCGATCGCCATACAGGATCGCCTTGCCGTTCAGGTTACGCGCCGCGCGGCCGATGGTCTGGATCAGCGAACGTTCGGAACGCAGGAAACCTTCCTTGTCGGCGTCCAGAATCGCCACCAGCGACACCTCAGGCATGTCGAGCCCCTCACGCAGCAGGTTGATGCCCACCAGCACGTCAAACTCGCCCAGACGCAGGTCACGAATGATTTCGACGCGTTCCACGGTGTCGATATCCGAGTGCAGGTAGCGCACGCGCTCGCCATGCTCTTCCAGGTATTCGGTCAGGTCTTCCGCCATGCGTTTGGTCAGGGTGGTCACCAGCACGCGCTCGTTGATCGCCGCACGCTTGCGGATCTCGGAGAGCAAATCGTCCACCTGAGTGGCGACCGGCCGCACTTCCACGATCGGATCCAGCAGCCCGGTCGGGCGCACCACCTGGTCGATCAGATCGCCGCCGGATTTCTCCAGCTCATATTTGCCCGGCGTGGCGGAGACATAGATGGTCTGCGGCGCCAGCGCCTCGAACTCCTCGAAGCGCAGCGGGCGGTTGTCCAGCGCCGACGGCAGGCGGAAACCGTACTCCACCAGCGTTTCCTTGCGCGCGCGGTCGCCCTTGAACATCGCGCCGATTTGCGGAATGGTGACGTGGGATTCGTCGACCACCAGCAGGCCGTCCGCCGGCAGGTAATCGAACAGCGTCGGCGGCGGCTCGCCCTCGGCGCGCCCGGAAAGGTAGCGCGAGTAGTTTTCGATGCCCGAGCAGTAACCCAGCTCGTTCATCATCTCCAGATCGAACTGGGTGCGCTGCGTCAGGCGCTGCTCTTCCAGCAGCTTGTTGTTGGCCAACAGCACCTTGCGGCGGTCCGCCAGATCGACCTTGATCTCTTCCATCGCCTGAATGATCCGCTCGCGCGGCGTCACGTAGTGCGACTTCGGGTAGATGGTAAAACGCGGTACCACCTGCTCAATCTGCCCGGTCAGCGGATCGAACAGCGACAGCCGCTCCACTTCGTCGTCGAACAGCTCGACGCGCAGCGCCAGCTCGTCCGACTCTGCCGGGAAGATGTCGATCACCTCGCCGCGCACGCGGAAGGTGGCGCGCTGGAAAGCCTGATCGTTGCGGGAATACTGCAGCTCCGCCAGCCGGCGCAAAATGGAGCGCTGATCGATGATCATGCCCTTGGTCAGGTGCAGCATCATCTTCAGGTAAAGATCCGGATCGCCCAGGCCGTAGATCGCCGACACCGACGCCACCACCACCACGTCGCGCCGCTCGAGCAGCGCCTTGGTGGCGGAAAGGCGCATCTGCTCGATGTGCTCATTCACCGAAGCGTCTTTTTCAATGAAGGTGTCGGAGCTGGGCACGTAGGCCTCCGGCTGGTAGTAGTCGTAGTAGGAGACGAAGTACTCCACCGCATTCTCCGGGAAAAACTCTTTCATCTCGCCGTACAGCTGCGCCGCCAACGTCTTGTTCGGCGCCAGCACCATGGTCGGCCGATTCAGATCGGCTATCACGTTGGCGATGGTGAACGTTTTTCCCGAGCCGGTTACCCCCAGCAGCGTCTGGTGCGCCAGGCCGTCTTCCAACCCCTCTTCCAGTTTGCGGATGGCTTCCGGCTGATCGCCGGCCGGTTTGAAATCAGAATGCAGTTTGAAAAGTTTACTCATTGCTCGGCTACCCTGTGGAGATGCGCGCGCTCAGGCGGCCAGCCGGCTCTACGCCGGACGTGGCCCCTAATTATGGAAAGTGTCGGCGATTTGCGCCAGTGTCCATGATACTGGATATAAAACCAGCTTCAAGCGGATTCGTCGCTGCGCCCGGCAGCGCGGCAACGCCGTTGCACCGTGAGGTTACAGCGGGGTGACATTTTTATTGTCAATAACAGATTTATCCCCAGAACTTGCCGAAAATTAACTTATTGATAGCACCGTGGCGAAAAATCACACATAGAAACCCGATCAATGCCCTGGTGTCTTGATTTTAGTTAATTTATTGATAATTAATAGTTTTAATAAAAAGACGAGATTGCGGACAAAGCGAACAGAACCCGCGTCGGCTCTCGCTTTACAGCGTTTTTCTAAATCTAATGCACAAGGTTATCCACAGGAATAGTGGATAACTCTCACCGCCCCGCCCGTGGCGGGAGTTACAGAAAGAAAGCTTTTCGCCCTTTACACTCGCCAAAATGGCTTTTTTAGTTATTTTTTCATAAAAATATCGCTTTGTTTATGCCGATTAATACTAAAAATCCCCATTGCCAAAATCGCATTGCCCCCTTTCACGCCGATCGCGCTTGACGGCGGCGCAACGCCTTGCACCACGCCCACGCCGGAGAGCACCACAAGAGTGCAAAAAACGTCCGGGTTAACTTCCCGGCGTATTTTCAGGCCGCCGTGGCAGAGCGCGTCGGGCCTGACAGGCGGTTAACAAAGCGATAACACTCCCCCTTTTCGGCCAGTGGCAAAACTGGCCTGGGAGTTGCTTTATCTTCCCACGTGCGAACGAGGCGCGACAGCATAATGCGCTGCCGAATGCGGCGTGCAACCGCCGCCTGGCTATGCCTCGTAAAAGCGCGAGAACGACACCAAGTCGTCATAAACGTCGTTTTTCACGACATATTGACTGTCTTTCCGTCCACCGCAGACATTGCTCAGGTGAATCGGAGGGACGGCATTTTGTTCCGGACATTGCCACACTCGGGAAATCAACCGCCAATGCGGCCTTTGCAGCACCCCACCAACGAGTGGAACGGGCGCCTATGTCTATGAGGAGAATGCCACATGCTGAGTCTGAGATCGGTCAATCAATTTTACGGGCAAAATCATACCCTGTGGGACATCAACCTGGAGCTGCCGCGCGGCCAGTGCACCGTGCTGCTCGGGCGCAACGGCGTGGGCAAGACCACGCTGGTCAACTGCATCATGGGGCATTTGCCGGTGGTGAGCGGCAGCATGACCTGGCAGCCGGCGGATCAGCCGCCGCAAAACCTGCTGCTGCAACCGATGGAGCGCCGCGCCGCACTCGGCATCAGCCACGTCCCGCAAGGGCGGCAACTCTTCTCGCAGCTGAGCGTGGAAGAGAATCTGCAAGTGGCGCAGATGGCCGTGCGCGGCGCCCCTTACCGCATTCCGCCGCTGATCTACAGCCTGTTTCCCAATTTGCGCCAGATGCGCACCCGCCGCGCCGGCGATCTGTGCGAAGGCGCTCAACGCCAGTTGGCGATTGGTCGTGCGCTGGCGCAGGAGCCGGCACTGCTGATCCTCGACGAACCGACGACGGGCGTACCGCCCTCGATCGCCGCCGACATCGGCAACGTGATCCGCAGGCTCAACTATGAGTTGGGCATGACCATTTTGCTGGTAGAGCATCAGCTGCCGTTCGTGCGCCGGGTGGCGGATCGTTTTTGTCTGCTCGATAGCGGGCGCACCGTGGCGCACGGCGCGCTGGCGCAGCTGGATGAGGCGCTGATCGGCGCCGGGCTGGCGGAGTGAGTGCTCGGGTTAGCGATTAGGTTGCTGTTGTATCAGTCACGGCCGGTCTGCGCCCAATAGGCATGGGCCGGCCATCTTTTCATACTCGATAGGGGTCACACCGACACCATAATATCGAGGGATGTAAGCATGACAGACAACAACGCGGCATTTATTCAATACGCGGATTTGCGCAACAAAAACTGGAGCCTGCAGGAACGTCTTAATATTGAAGGCATTTACGTCAGTTCGCGCGACGAACTGGTCGGCGCACAAGACTTTATCATCAAAACGTTAAAACGCCCTGCGATTGTCAGATTCGCCGCGCCTTTTGCCCTTTGGACGGCGCCTAAAACCGATATCAATGTCGGATTCGTCTATATCGACGGCAACGGCGTCAACGTCACTACCGAGATCCCCAACGGCACGGAAAGCGACCATAACTATTTCCTGCGCTGCTATACCAGCAACGGCGCGCTGGATAGCAACGTTCCTATTCGCCCGGCGCCTATCATGAAAGATTTCACCGTAAAGGGCACCGGCGCCAGGATTAACAACAGCAAAGATGAAACGACGATCGAATACACCTATATCGACGGCGTCCGTTTCGATTCGCCTGAAGGCCCGCTGGGCAACTTTTCCGTCAATAACGTCTATATTTCCGGCTTCTACTACGGCCTGTACTACGGTACCAATGCCTATATCGCCCACCACTACGCCTGTGAAGTCATTCGCTGTTTTGAGTGCCTGCATATGCCTTCAACGAACAGCGGCGCCCAAAACTTCGGTGAAGGCATCAACTTCTTCGGTGGCACCCTCGGCAATTCCCAGGGGCTGGCCGTTCGCAACGCTAACCCCAACGGCGCCTTCCGCCTGTTCGGCACTTCGATCGACTATGCCGGCTCGATTGCCGACGTTGAGGCCGGTAGCATTGAATTGCATGGCTGCCATATGGAATTCAACAACGGTAATAGTCCGCTCACGGAAATTCCCTTCCGTTGCAGCGCCAATCAAAATGCATCGCTGTTGATTCACGGCGGCGAAATCATCGTCGCCGGCGGCCGACTGGCGCAAGCGTCGCTGTTTTACGCCGAGGCCGGCAGTAGCGGGATTATCGTCGACAGCGTGAAGTTCTATGGCGTACGAACCGCCAGCGGCCGCTATTTCAGCGGTACCGGCGACTTTGTCATCGTCAATAGTCGACTGGATGGCGGTGGGGGTGGCGCCGGGATCCAGACGCTGGTCGGCGCCGTGAATAACAAGTTAAAAGACGGTGAGTTCGCCTTTTCCGCTAAGCCGTTTGGCTGGGAAGTGACAGGCGGCACGATCAGCGAGCCCTTTACCTCAGACGCAGTGACTATCAGTATCGAAGCCGGCGCGGGCGTCAACGGCAGCAATGCCCTGAAAGTGACCAAGTTGGGCAACGCCAATACCAACGCCGGAGTGAGAGTGATCGTGCCCGCCGCGCAATATGAGCAGCTGGGCGCCTGTTTTACCCTGAAAACGGTCAACGGCGGTACCGGCAATCTGTTCGCGACGCTGCAATATGCCTGTATCCAGGACCATGCGGACAACGGCGTCTCGCTCATCGCCAAAGCCGCGCCGGCAGCCTGGGACGCCGCCTTGAAAGCCGATGCTTACGCCGAGTACACCGAATATCGTTTCAACGCCAATCGACGAAAAGTCCCGGTCTGGGCGACCCATGTCATCCTGACGTTCAACCTGTTTGCCCTGGCGAAAAATGGCGTGCTTTATCTCGATAACGCCTGTATTACCGCTATGTAAAAGCCAACGCCGGGTCATAAGACCCGGCGTTGTGATTCATCAGCCAGAACCTCTCACTGCGCCAGCAAGCTGATATCCAGATACTGCCCCAGCGGCGCCCGTTCGGCCTGCGGCAGGTGCGGGATTTCGCCCAGCAGCGGCGCGGGCAGCATACGGCGCAGCGTAGCCAGGTATTCCTGATGCCGCCGCCCCGGCGGCGCCACGTCGTTGGCGATCCAACCGGCCAGCGTCAGCCCGGCCTGTTGCACCGCCTGGGCCGTCAGCACCGCGTGGTTGATGCAGCCCAGCTTGATGCCCACCACCAGGATCACCGGCAGTTGCTCTTGCCGCACCCAGTCGGCGAAGGTGTACTCCGCCGACAACGGGGTAAACCACCCGCCGGCCCCCTCGACCAGCACCCAATCGGCGCGCTGCTCCAGCCGGCGCAGGCCGTCGGACAGCCGCGCCGCGTCGATCGGCCGGCCTTCATCGGCGCTGACGATATGCGGCGAGGTCGGTTCGGCAAATACGTAAGGGTTCACTTCGTCGTAATCCAGCGCCACGCCGCTGTTGGCCTGCAGCGCCAGCGCGTCGCCGTTGCGCAGCCCCTCGGCGGTCATCTCGCTGCCGGAGGCCACCGGCTTATAGCCGGCGCTGCGGTAGCCCGCCCGGTTGGCGGCCTGCAGCAAGGCGCTGCTGGCGACGGTTTTCCCCACTTCGGTGTCGGTGCCGGTCACGAACCAACGTTTACTCACGATAAATCACTCCATAAGCCAGATGATAGCTGAGCGGGAACTGCCCCTGCCGACACGGGTAAGCCGCCTGCAGCGCGGCGAGGCGGCCGCGCGACATCAGGCCGCCCTCGCGCCCCTGATGCAAATGCGTCGCCCCGATGCCCTTGAGCGAACGCATCAGCGTCATCACGTCCGGGTAATTCAGGATACGCAACTCCGTCACCAGTTCGTGTCGATAGGCGGCGCAGGCGGTGCGGATCTGCGTCAACGGCAAAAAGGCGTTCACGTGACGTTCGCCGTCCACCTGTTGCCAGGCGTCCCCCAATTCCTGCAGCGAGCCCGCCGCCAGCGTGGAAAACAGGATCACGCCGCCGGGACGGGTCACGCGATACAGCTCTGCCAGCGCGGCAGGCAGATCGCTGCACCACTGCACCACCAGGCTGCTGAAACAGATGTCCATCGCCGCATCGGGTAGCGGCACCTGTTCGATATCGCCCAGCAGATAATGATGCGCCGCCTGCCGTTGGCGGGCGACGTCCAGCATGCCCGGCGCCAAATCGAGCGCGGTCACCCGTTTGCCGCGCTCACGCCACATACGGCTGAAATAGCCGGTGCCGCAGCCGGCGTCCAGCAGCTGTTCGCCCGAGTGGGAACTCCCCATCCCCAGTAAGCGCTCGCCAACGTCACGCTGCAGCTCGGCGGCGGCGTCGTAGCTGCCGGCCGCGCGGCTGAAGGCCGAGGCGACCGCCTGTTTGTTCACTGTGTCATTGGCTGACGTCATTCAGCACCTCCAGCAGGCGATCGATATCCTGCGGCTGATGCGCCGCCGTCAGGGTAATGCGCAGCCGCGCGCCGCCCGGGGGCACCGTCGGCGGACGGATGGCGCTCACCCACAGGCCGCACTCGCGCAGGCGGGTCGCCAGATCGAGCGCGCGTTGATTGTCCCCCACCAGCAGCGGCTGGATGGCGGTGTCGGAATCCGTCAGGGTCAGCGCCAGCGGCGCCGCGCCCTGACGGAAACGCCGAATGTTGTCCTGCAGCCGGGTGCGCAGATCATCGCCCTCGCGAATGCAGACCAGCGCCGCCTGCAGCGCGCAGGCCTGCGCCGGCGGCATCGCGGTGCTGTAGATCAGATGGCGGGCGAACTGCAGCAGATACTCGGCGGTCGCCTCATCGCACAGCACCGCCGCGCCGCTGACGCCGAACGCCTTGCCGAAGGTCGCCACCAGCAGTTCAGGCCGCACGCCCTGCTGCCAGCAGCTGCCGCGGCCTTGTTCGCCGCGCACGCCGATGCCGTGGGCGTCGTCCACCATCAACCAGGCGCCCGCCGCACGGGTTAAGCGATGCAGCTCTGCCAACGGCGCGCCGTCGCCATCCATGCTGAACACCCCTTCAGTGACCGCCAGCCGCTGCCCGTCGCAGGGTTTGGCCAGCAGATCCGCCAAGGCCTGCGGTTGATTGTGCTGGAACCGGCGCAGCTCGGCCGGCGACTGCGCCGCCGCCTCCAGCAGCGAGGCATGGCTGAGACGATCGGCCAAAATGCGATCGCCCTTTTGCATCAACGCCGCCAGCACCGCCTGGTTGGCGGCGTAGCCGGAGATGAACAGCAGCGCGCGCGGATAGCCGAGCCAAGCCGCCAGTTGCTCTTCCAGCGCCTGATGCGCCGCGCTAAAACCGGTCACGTGGCCCGAACCGCCGCTGCCGACGCCGTAACGCTGCGCGCCCTGCTGCCAGGCGGCGATCACCCGCGCATCCTGGCTCAAGCCCAGGTAGTCGTTGCCCGAGAAGTTCAGATAGAGACGATCGCCGAGCCGGATCTGGCGGCCGTTGCCGCCCTCGGTGGTCTGTCGCCGGCGGTAGGCGGCGTTCAGGCGCCGCTCAGCCAGCGCCTGCTCGATGCGTTGCTGCCAGCTCATCACGGCGCCGCGTTGTAAAACTCGGCGGTATCGGCGTTCAGCAGTTGCTTGGCCAGCACCTGCTGTTGCTGGTTGTCGCCGTGTTCGGTGGCGGTCTGCTGCGGGTTGAGCCCCAGCTTGCGGAACAGCTGCAGGTCTTTGTCTTCTTCCGGATTCGGCGTGGTCAGCAGCTTGCAACCGTAGAAGATCGAGTTGGCGCCGGCCATGAAGCACATCGCCTGCGTCTGTTCGTTCATCTGTTCGCGGCCTGCGGAGAGACGGACATAAGAAGATGGCATCATGATGCGCGCCACCGCGATGGTGCGGATGAAATCAAACGGATCGACGTCATCGTTATCCGCCAGCGGCGTGCCTTTCACCTTCACCAACATGTTGATCGGCACGCTCTCCGGTGGTTTTGGCAGGTTGGCCAGCTGCACCAGCAGCCCGGCGCGATCGCGCACCGTTTCACCCAGCCCGACGATGCCGCCGGAGCACACTTTGATGCCGGCGTCGCGCACCTTGTCGAGCGTATCCAGGCGCTCCTGGTAGCTGCGGGTGGTGATGATGTTGCCGTAGAACTCCGGCGAGGTGTCGAGGTTATGGTTGTAGTAATCCAGCCCGGCCTCCGCCAGCCGCTCGGCCTGGGTGCCGTCCAGCGTGCCCAGCGTCATGCAGGTTTCCATGCCCATCGCTTTCACGCCCTGCACCATTTGCTGCAGATAAGGCATATCGCGCTCGTGCGGGTTCTTCCACGCCGCGCCCATGCAAAAACGGGTCGAACCGTTCGCCTTGGCCTTGCGCGCCGATTCCAGCACCTGCTCGACCTGCATCAGCCGCTCCGACTCCAGGCCGGTCTTGTAGCGTGAGCTCTGCGGGCAGTATTTGCAGTCTTCCGGGCAAGCGCCGGTCTTGATCGACAGCAGCGTGCTGACCTGCACCTGACGCGGGTCGAAGTGCTGGCGGTGTACGGTTTGCGCTTCGAACAGCAGTTCCAGCAGCGGTTTATCAAACAGGGCCTGGGCTTGCCCTACTGTCCAGTGAATGCGGTCGGCCATCATGGCGTCTCCAAAACGAAAAAGTGTCGCCAGTTTAAATATTGTGGATATACTGTCAACCAATCTTAATCCAATTTGGTTTACAACAATGTCTGTCACCGCTTCCGACCTGGCGTTTGACCAACGCCATATCTGGCACCCCTACACCTCCATGAGCCGCCCGTTACCCTGTTACCCGATCGAATCGGCCAGCGGCGTCGAACTGCAGCTGGCGGACGGCCGGAGTCTGGTGGACGGCATGTCCTCCTGGTGGGCGGCGATCCACGGTTACAACCATCCGCGCCTGAATCAGGCCGCCAGCCAGCAGTTGGAGAAGATGTCGCACGTGATGTTCGGCGGCATTACCCATCCGGCCGCCATCTCGTTGTGCCGTCGGCTGGTGGAAATGACGCCGGAAGCGCTGCAGTGCGTGTTCCTGGCGGACTCTGGTTCGGTGGCGGTAGAAGTGTCGCTGAAAATGGCGCTGCAGTACTGGCAGGCGCGCGGCGAGCGCCGGCAGCGCATCCTGACGCTGCGCCACGGCTATCACGGCGATACCTTCGGCGCGATGTCGGTCTGCGATCCGGACAACTCGATGCACAGCCTCTATCAGGGGTATTTGGCGCCGCACCTGTTCGCCACCGCGCCGCAGTGCCGCTTCGACGAGGAATGGCGTGAAGAGGATATCGCGCCGTTCACCGCGCTGCTGGAACAGCACGCCGGTGAAGTGGCGGCGGTGATCCTGGAACCGGTGGTGCAAGGCGCCGGCGGCATGCGCATCTACCATCCGACCTATCTCAAGCGGGTGCGCGAGCTGTGCGATCGCCATCAGGTGCTGCTGATCGCCGACGAGATCGCCACCGGCTTCGGCCGCACCGGCAAGCTGTTCGCCTGCGAGCACGCGCAGGTGGTGCCGGACATTCTCTGTCTGGGCAAGGCGCTGACCGGCGGCTATATGACCCTTTCCGCCACCTTGACTACCCGCCATGTGGCGGAGACCATCAGCAACGGCGCGGCCGGCTGCTTTATGCACGGGCCGACCTTTATGGGCAATCCGCTGGCCTGCGCCGTGGCGGACGCCAGTCTGGCGCTGCTGGCGGAAAATCGCTGGCAGGCGCAGGTGAGCGCCATCGAAACCCAGTTGAAGCGGGAACTGTTGCCGTTGGCGGCGCTGCCGAAGGTGGCCGACGTGCGGGTGCTGGGCGCGATTGGGGTGCTGGAGATGCGCGAACCGGTGGATGTCGCCGAGCTGCAGCGCGGGTTCGTCGAGCGCGGGGTATGGATCCGGCCGTTCGGCAAGCTGATTTACCTGATGCCGCCTTACATCATCGAAGCGGACCAGCTCAGCCGCCTGACCGCCGCCGTCGCCGCCGCCGCGCGTTAATGCCTTACCAATGCTGGTCCAGATAGCGGGCCAGCAATCCCAAACACAGCAGCCACAGTACAATGATCATCGCCGCCGCCATGCGGCCGGTGGGATTATCGACGCGCTTTTGCGCCTTCTCGCGCAGCTCGGCCATCAGCGGTTTGGGGATCAGCCGCACCGCCAACATGATGCCCAACGGCACGATGATCACATCGTCCAGATAGCCCAGCACCGGAATAAAATCCGGGATCAGATCGATCGGTGAGATCGCATAGCCGGCCACCAGCAGCGCGATCAGCTTGGCGTACCACGGGGTGCGCTTATCACGGGCGGCAAGCCACAGCGCGTAGATATCGCGCTTGATGCCTTTGGCCCAACGGCGCAGCCAGCCGAACCACGGCGTGCGTTTTTTCAGTGAAATCATGATTACTTCATATAAGAACGTAAAACGGTCATCAATTGCTCGATGTCCTGCTCGCGCTGCTGCGGCGTAGCGTCCGCGGCAGCCAGATGTTCGCGCACATGCCCTTCCAGCACCTGCGCCATCAGGCCGTTGACCGCGCCGCGCACCGCCGCGATCTGCTGCAGAACAGCCGAACATTCGCCGCCGCTCTCCAGCGCGCGCTCCAGCGCTTCGGCCTGCCCTTTAATGCGGCGCACCCGCGCCAACAGCTTCTTTTGATCTCTGTGGGTATGGCTCATCATTTCCGCCTGATTGTTATTTACTATACTGGGGTATAGTATATTTCAGCACACTATCTTTTGCTGAGGAACTTCACCATGACGTCTCACGCGCCCGTTTTGCACCGCGAGCACAGCCACGTTTTTGACGATGGTAACCCATTGGCCGAAAGAAACACCAGATGGGCGGTGATACTCACCGCCAGTATGATGGCTATCGAGATCGCCGGCGGCTGGCTGTTTAACTCGATGGCGCTGCTGGCCGACGGCTGGCACATGAGTTCGCACGCGCTGGCCCTGGGCCTGTCGGTACTGGCTTACGGCGCCGCACGCCGGCTGGCCAAGGATCGCCGCTTTAGCCTCGGCACCTGGAAGATCGAAGTGCTGGCCGGTTACACCAGCGCGGTGTTGTTGGTGCTGGTGGCGGCGCTGATGCTGTTTCAGTCTGGGCAGCGGCTGCTGAATCCTAGCCCGATTCATTACAACGAAGCCATCGCCATCGGCGCGATCGGGCTGGCCGTCAACCTGCTCTGCGCCTGGCTGTTGCGCGGCGGCGGCCACCATCATCATCATCACGGGGATGACCACGACGACACTCATCATGACCTCAACCTGCGTTCCGCCTATGTTCACGTGCTCGCCGACGCCGCCACCTCGGTGCTGGCGCTCGTCGCGCTGTTCGGCGGCAAGCTTTGGGGCGCCGCCTGGCTCGATCCGCTGATGGGCATCGTCGGCGCGGCGATGGTGGCCGCCTGGGCCTATAGCCTGATGCGCGATAGCGGAAAGATTTTGCTGGATGCCGAAATGGACGCCCCGGTGGCGCAAGAGATCCGCCAGGCCCTGGCCGCTTCCGGCCACGCGCTCACGCTGACCGATTTGCATGTAGGCCGCATCGGCAAAGGAAAATATCATTGCGTCCTCGCCCTGAGCAGCGCCGATCGCGCCCTCACCGCCGATCGGGTGCGCCAACTGTTGGCCGCGCATCCCGAACTGGTGCATGTCACCGTCGAGATCAACCGTCCGCCGCTGGCGCAAGGGGTTGTATTGTTCCACCGAAAAGATCTAGCTTAAGGGTCCGCGTTTATCGACAACTGGGAGTCATTATGGCTTTTCGTTTGTACAGCAACGATCTGCAGGACGGCGGCACAATGCCGCAGACTCAGGTCTTCAACGGCATGGGCTACCGCGGCGATAACCTGTCGCCGCACCTGGCCTGGGACGGCGTGCCCGCCGGCACCAAAAGCTTCGTCGTCACCCTGTACGATCCCGATGCCCCGACCGGCTCCGGCTGGTGGCACTGGGTGGTGGCCAATATTCCGGCCGACGTGCGCGAGCTGCCGCAGGGCGCAGGCTCCGGCAAAGCGCCGTTGCCGAGCGCCGCGCTGCAAACCCGTACCGACTTCGGCTCGGCCGGTTACGGCGGCGCCGCGCCGCCGAATGGCGAACGCCACCGCTATCAGTTCACCGTGCATGCGCTGGACGTGGAAAGCATTGAGGTGGATGAAGGTTCCAGCGGCGCGTTGGTGGGCTTTAACGTGCATTTCCACAGCCTCGGCAGCGCCACGCTGACGGTGATGTTCAACTGATTGATCTCCGCCCATAAAAAAGCGCGGCTCAACCGAACCGCGCTTTTCTGCTCTGCCCGCCGAATTACTTCGCCAGCACGCTTACCCACATCGGGCCTTTGCCCACCGGATAACGCGCCAACATAGTCAGCTGACCGCTGGCCTGATCAATTTCATGCACCGCGATGTGATCGGACTTCTGGCCGGACGAAATCACGAAGCGGCCGCTGTGATCGATATTGAAACCGCGCGGTTGCGCTTCGGTCGGATAATAGCCGACCACGCTCAACGTGCCGCCGTCTTCGGAGACGCTGAAGAGGGTCAGAATGCTGGCGGTGCGATCGCTGGTGTACAGGAAGCGGCCGTTCGGCGTGATATGAATGTCCGCCGCCCAGCGGGTGCCGTCGAAATCGTCCGGCATGATATCCAGCGTTTGCGTCATGGTGTATTTGCCGCCGTTTTCCGAAATGGCCAGTACGTCCACCGTGCCGTTCAGCTCGTTGACGCAATAAGCGAACTTGTCGTTGTGGTGGAACGCCATATGGCGCGGACCGGCGCCGGCGGCGATATCCACCGCGTCCTGCGCGTGCGGCGTCAGCTGGCCCGCCAGGCTCAGGTTGAACAGACGGATGCGGTCTTCTTTCAGACACGGCACCAGCACCAGCTGGTTGGTCGGATCGATGTTGGCGGAGTGCGGCGCGCTCAGGCCGTCGATCTGTTGGATCGGCGCCGTGACCACGCCGTCGTGGCCGATCGGGCTGATGCTGGCGCAGTTGCCGCTGTAGGAAGCGGAGAACAGGTAACGCCCCTGCAAATCGGTGGAGATATGGGTCGGGCTGCCCGGCAGCGGCGCCATGCCGGCCTGCTGCAGCGTGCCGTCCGCCTCGATGCGGTAGCTGACGATGCCGAACGCCGGACGCACGCCGACGTACAGGTGAGTCTTGTCCGGATGAAGGGTCATCGGCTGCACCTGGCCCGGCACGTCAACGGTTTGCAGCAGCGTCAGCGCGCCGGCGTCGTCCAACTGCCAGACGTGGATCTGCTGGCTCTCCGGGCTGGCGACATAAACGATTTGCTTCATGTGTTCTCCTTGCAAAGGGTAAAAGAGGAACCGGTTTCAGGCCGTTCGATTGTCCCTAGCTTACCGCACATCCGTCGCATGGCAACCCTGCTTAGCACCGGAAGCTCACGCGGTTTTCTCCATTGGCTATCCGGTGTACCATCGGATTAATTTTATGGCTAACGATAACGAGAACCCTATGAGCTACCGCGTCATCGCCCTCGATCTTGACGGCACCCTGCTGGACAATCAAAAACGCATCTTACCGCAGTCGCTGGAAGCGCTGGCGCAGGCGCGCGCCGCCGGCGTCCAGGTGGTGGTGGTCACCGGCCGCCATCACGTCGCCATCCATCCGTTCTACCAGGCGCTGCAGATTGACACGCCGGCCATCTGTTGCAACGGCACTTACCTGTATGATTTTCAGCAGAAAAAGGTGCTGGCCGCCGATCCCTTGGCGAAGGAGCAGGCCAAACAGGTGCTGCAGATGCTCAAACAGACCGACATTCACGGGCTGATGTACGTTGACGACGCCATGCTGTATCAGGAACCGAGCGGCCACGTGACTCGCTCGCTGGCCTGGGCCGAAACCCTGCCTGCGGCGCAGCGCCCGACGCTGCTGCAGGTCGGCAGCCTGGCGCAGGCGGCCGACGACGCGCAGGCGATCTGGAAATTCGCCACCTCGCACGCCGATATTCCGGCGCTGCGCGAGTTTGCCGACACGGTGGAAAAAGAGCTGGGGTTGGCGTGCGAATGGTCCTGGCACGATCAGGTGGATATCGCCAAAGGCGGCAACAGCAAAGGCAAGCGCCTGCGCCAATGGGTGGAATCGCAGGGACTGAGCATGGATCAGGTGGTGGCGTTCGGCGACAACTACAACGACATCAGCATGCTGGAAGCGGTCGGTTTGGGCGTGGCGATGGGCAACGCCGATGACGCGATCAAGGAACGCGCCGATCTGGTGATCGCCGATAACCTGCAGCCGGGCATCGCCGAGGTGATCCGCACCCGCGTACTCTAGTCTTTTCGCCCTCCCGCCGGGAGGGCCTGTCTTAGCGGCTCTCGCGGCTGATCGACACGCTCTTCACCTGCGCGTACAGCCACTGCCCGGGGCGGATCGCCAGTTCGTCTCGCGCCCACGGCGTGATGCGCGCCCACAGCACGTGTTCCCCGACCGCCAGCTTCACTTCCACCTGCCCGCCCACGTCCAGACACTCGCTGACCTTGGCCGGCAACACGTTGCGAATGCTGCTGTTGACCGGCGGTTGCAGCACCAGCGAGACGTCGGCGGCGTTGATACGAATGCGCAGTTGGGTGCCCAATTCGGCGTCGATGCCGCTGACCCACAGCCGCTGATCGCCGAGCGCCAGCGCGGTCATAGCATAGCGTTGATGATGCTCAATCACGCTGACGCGCAGCACGCTGCTCTGATCTTCACGCTGCAGCCACGGCCGCAGCGCGCTGCTGGCCCAGACGGCTTCCAGCCCGCCGAACGCGCGCACCTCGCCGCGCTCCAGCACCATCACCTGCTCGGCCAGACGCAGGATCTCGTCCAGGCTGTGGCTGACGTAGAGGATAGGGATGTTGACGTCCTGCGCCAGCCTCTCCAGATACGGCAGCAGCTCGCGTTTGCGCGGCAGATCGAGCGAGGCCAGCGGTTCGTCCATCAGCAGCAGTTCCGGCGCGGTCAGCAGCGCGCGGCCGATCGCCACCCGCTGTTTTTCACCGCCGGAGAGCGTCAGCGGCAGCCGATTGAGCAGCGGCCCGATGCCCAACAGCTCGACGATGGTGTTGAACTGCGCGCGCATGCCGGCCGCCATGCCGTACTGCAGGTTGCCGCGCACCCGATAGTGCGGGAACAGGCGCGCATCCTGAAATACATAGCCGATACGGCGCTTTTCCGGCGGCAGGCAGAGGCCCGCGGCGGTATCCACCAGCGTGCGGCCATTAAGCGCGATGCGCCCCTGCTGCAGGCGGGTCAGGCCGCCGATGGCGTTGATCAATGAAGTTTTGCCTGCGCCGGACAGGCCGAAAATCGCGGTGATGCCCTGCGCCGGCAAATCGGCGCGGACGTTGAGATTGAGGTCGCCCAGCTGCTGCGAGAAATCCAGCTCCAGCATTTACACCCCCATCCGTTTGCGGCCCCAGCGGGCCAGCCATTCGGACACCATCAGCGAAGCCAGCGACAGCACGATGGCGATCACGCACAGACGCGCGGCGGCGGCCTCCGCCCCCGGCGTTTCAATCAGCGTATACATCGCCAGCGGAATGGTGCGGGTTTCACCGGGAATGTTGGAGACGAAGGTAATGGTGGCGCCAAACTCCCCCAGCGAACGGGCGAAGGCCAGCACCACGCCGACAATGACGCCGGGCAGCGACAGCGGCAGCGTGATGGTGAAAAATACCCGCCACGGATTGGCGCCCAGCGTGCGCGCCGCCTGTTCCAGCCGGGTATCCACTGCCTCCAGCGCCAGCCGAATGGCGCGCACCATCAGCGGAAACGCCACCACCGCCGACGCCAGCGCGGCACCGCGCCAACTAAAGCTGAAGCTGAAGCCGAACCAATCGTACAGCAGCTCGCCGATGACGCCGCGCCGCCCCATGGCGATCAGCAGCAAATAACCGACCACCACCGGCGGCAGCACCAGCGGCAGGTGAATGACGCCATCGAGCAGCGCCTTGCCGGGAAAACGGCAGCGCACCAGCACCCAGGCCATCAGAATGCCGAACGGCAGGCTGCAGACTACCGCCAAACCGGAAACTTTCAGGCTCAGCTCAACCGCCTGCCACTCGTACTCGCTCAGAATCATTTACGCGGGGTGAATCCATAATGTTCGAAAATAGCGGCCGCTTCCGGGCTCTTCAAATAGGTATAGAAAGCGCTGACCGTCGGATTTTGACGATCTTTCACAATCGCCATCGGATATTCAACCGGTTTGTGGCTGTCTTCCGGGAACACGCCCACCACTTTCACCTTGTCGCTGGCGACCGCGTCGGAACCGTAGACGATGCCGAGCGGCGCTTCACCGCGCTCCACCAACGCCATCGCGCTGCGCACATTGTTGGCGCGCGCCAGTTTAGGCTCCAGCGTGCGCCAGGCGCCCAGATGCTCCAGCGCCTCTTTGGCGTAGATGCCGGCCGGCACGTGATCCGGATCGCCCACCGCCAGGCGGCCGCCGTTCAGCAGTTTGGCCCAATCGGTCTGCTTGTCGATGGCGATCTTGTGTTGTTTATCGTTCTTGGCGGCGATCAGCACCAGTTCGTTGCCCAGCAGCGTATAGCGGGTGTCTTTCACCATCTGCTGCTTGTCGATGGCGTAATCCATCCACTGTTGATCGGCGGAGATAAACAGATCGGCCGGGGCGCCCTGCTCAATTTGGCGCGCCAGCGTCGAGGACGACGCGAAGGAGGAAACCACCTGCACGTCCTTGCCTTTTTGATACTGGGTGGCGATGTCCTGCAGCGCGTTGGTCAGCGACGCGGCGGCGAACACGGTGATCTTTTCCGCCGCCGAGGCCTGAGTCACCAGGCCCGATGCCAACACGATCCCGCCAACCCATTGGGTCCATTGCTGTTTCATTGTTTTTCTCCGCAAGTTAACGTGCATTATCACTCTTCGTTATATAAAAAATAATATAACGTTGCGCGAAAGCTTGTCATGCGGTTTATCGGCAAAGCGTGAGATAACTTGAGGAATGCCCGCCGGGCGATGCCGACGGGTATCGGGATGGGGAACGGTCAGTGCTGGGTGCGGTTTTCTTTCGAACGGCCCACTTTGGAGAAGACGTTGAACACTTCGCCAAAACCGTAGATCAAGCCGAGAATGAGCGCCATGACCACCGGCACCATCACCACGGCGAATAACAGACTTTTCAATAATTCCAACATGATAGCCTCGCTTAACTGCCCATTGAGCGGCAAATGCCTTTCACCGCATATCGGGTTATTCTAACCCAAAAAATCGCTAAAACCGGAGTTATTTTAGCCAGCAAGGCGAAATTGTGATCGGCCAAACGTGCCCTTTGGCGCTTTGCCGCCAAATCGGCGACAATACGATTTTTGCCGCCGACAGGATGCGCTATGCAGGCCGAAATTCTTCTGACTCTCAAACTCCAGCAAAAGCTGTTCGCCGATCCGCGCCGCATCGCGCTGCTGAAACAGGTGCAGCACACCGGCTCCATCAGCCAGGGCGCCAAACTGGCGGGCATCAGCTACAAAAGCGCCTGGGACGCCATCAATGAGATGAACCAACTGGCGGAACAAACGGTGGTGGAACGCGCCACCGGCGGCAAAGGCGGCGGGGGCGCGCATTTGACGCACTACGGCCAACGGCTGATCCAGCTGTACGATCTGCTGGGCCAGGTGCAGCAAAAAGCCTTCGACGTGCTGCAGCAGGACGATCTGCCGCTCGATAGCCTGCTGGCGGCCATCTCGCGCTTCTCGCTGCAAACCAGCGCACGCAATCAGTTTTTCGGCACCGTGATCGAACGCGACCACCAGCAGGTACAGCAGCATCTGGCGATCCAGCTGAACGACGGCAGCACTCGCCTGACGGCGGCCATTACCCAGCAAAGCGCCGATCGGCTGCAGCTGACGCCCGGCAAAGAGGTGCTGGCGCTGATCAAGGCGCCCTGGGTGCGTCTGAGCGTCGATGCGGCCGATAACGCCGACGCGGATAATGCGCTGGCGGGCGTGGTGGCCGGCATTCAGCCGGGCGCCGAACACAGCGAGGTGCTGGTGACGCTGGCGGGCGGCGAAACCCTGTGCGCCACCCTGACGACGGCGGAGCTGCAGCGCCTGCAGCTGAGCGTCGGCGACGCCGTACACGCCCTGTTCAACGCCGATCGGGTGATTGTCGCCACGTTGTGTTAAGCGCAACGTGATGTTGCGTTTTTGTTGATTGACATCACCCGGCAATGCGCCTATTTCTAAGGCAAATAATTGCAAAAAAAGGAACAGGTGATGTCGTCGTTGCACATTTCGCAAGGTTCATTCCGCTTGAGCGATACCCGCACCCTGACGCTGGAAGCGCTGGCGATCCAAGCCGGTGAAAGCTGGGCCTTCGTCGGCGCCAACGGCAGCGGAAAATCCGCCCTGGCGCGCGCGCTGGCCGACGAACTGGTTCTGCTGCGCGGCGAACGCCGCAACGACTTTCAGCATGCGGTGCGCATCTCCTTCGAACAGTTGCAAAAGATGGTCAGCGACGAGTGGCAACGCAACAATACCGATCTGCTCAGCGCGGACGAAGACGACACCGGCCGTACCGCGGCGGAGATCATTCAGGAAGAGGTGAAAGACGTCGCGCGCTGTGAGCGACTGGCCGCGCAATTCGGCATTACCGCCCTGCTGACGCGCCGCTTCAAATACCTGTCTACCGGCGAAACGCGTAAAACCCTGCTGTGCCGCGCGCTGATGCCGCAGCCCGACCTGCTGATCCTCGATGAACCTTTCGACGGGCTGGACGTGCACTCGCGCGCGCAGCTCGCCGCGCTGCTGAGCGAGCTTTCCGCCCAGGGACAGACCGTGGTGCTGGTGCTCAACCGTTTCGACGAAATACCGGATTTTGTCCGGCAGGTGGGCGTGCTGGCGGACTGCACCCTGACCAACCGCGGGCCGCGCAGCCAGGTGATGGCGGACGCGCTGGTGGCGCAGCTGGCGCACAGCGAAAATCTCAGCGGGCTGGCGCTGCCGGAAACGGAGGATCCGACGCAAAAAGAGGCCCTGCCGGCGGATCGTCCGCTGATCGTCCTGCGTGACGGCGTGGTCAGTTATAACGATCGGCCGATCCTCAATCATCTCGACTGGCAGGTTAACCCTGGTGAACACTGGCAGATCGTCGGTCCGAACGGCGCCGGCAAATCCACCCTGCTCAGTTTAATCACCGGCGATCACCCGCAGGGCTACAGCAACGATCTGACGCTGTTCGGCCGCCGCCGCGGCAGCGGGGAAACCATCTGGGAAATCAAACGCCATATCGGCTACGTCAGCAGCAGCCTGCATCTGGATTATCGCGTCAACACCAGCGTGCGCAACGTGGTGCTGTCGGGGTTCTTCGATTCGATCGGCATTTATCAGGCGGTCTCGGATCGCCAGCGGCAGCTGACCGAGCAATGGCTGGCGCTGCTCGGGCTCGACGGCGCGCGCGGTGACGCCCCGTTCCACAGCCTTTCCTGGGGCCAACAGCGGCTGGCGCTGATCGCCCGCGCGCTGGTGAAGCACCCGGCGCTGCTGATCCTCGACGAGCCGCTGCAAGGGTTGGATCCGCTCAATCGCCAGCTGGTGCGCCGCTTCATCGACGTGCTGATCGGCCAGGGCGCCACGCAGTTGCTGTTCGTTTCGCACCATGCCGAAGATGCGCCGCAGTGCATCACCCACCGCCTCAGCTTCGTGCCCGACGGCGAGGGCGGCTACGGCTATCAACACCAGCGGCTGGAGGCGGCCTCCGTCTGAAACGCGGCGTAAACATATCCGGCAACACTTCACCGCAGCACATCACATTTGGCCTTTTATCATAGAAAGAAAGAAAGCCATTTTCTGGAGACGCCATGTCCGCTGCGTTGATTATCATCGACCTGATCGAGGATCTTATCGGGCCCAAAGGCCGCGCCAACCACTGCCGTGAACAGGTGGCGGCGACCCACCTGCTCGCCAACGTCAATGCCGCCGCGGCCTATGCGCGGGTGCGAAAAATCCCGGTAATTTGGGTGCGGGTGGGATTCGCCGACGATTATCATGACATCCCGCCTCACTCGCCGCTGTTCAACCATCTCAAGCAGATCGGCGCGCTGCGGCTAAATGGCCCGGGATGCCGCTGGGTGCCCGAACTGCACCGGGAAGAGACCGATCTGCAGTTTGAAAAAACGGCGGTTAGCGCCTTCTCCGGTAACAATTTGTTAGCCTGGCTGCGGCAACATCGGTGCCACCATTTGCTGCTGGCGGGCATCAGCACGCCGCTCGCCATCGAAAGCACCGCGCGTCAGGCGCACGACGCCGGCTTTCAGGTGACCGTATTGCACGATCTGTGCGCAGCCCCTACGCAGGAGATCCACCAGCAGAGTCTGGATACCCTGCAAAATCTGGCCGAAATCACCCGTTCGCAGGCCTGGATGAGAGGTTAACCCGCATCGCCGCCGGTTGTGTCGGCCGGCATAATGCACGAATGCATCACTGCCCCGACCTTTAGCGTCATTCTGGTGTGCTACTATCCGCTTTAGCGCTCAATTTCGCCATCATCGCACGCCGCAAAGGCGCTGAGCGCCGTGTACATATTTTAAAGGGACATATTATGTGGGGCGTACTGGCTGCTTCGTTATTTTTCTTGCCGTTTAACCGGCTGATAGCCTGGGTGATCCTGGCCGCCTCGGCGGGCATGGGGCTTTATCATGGGGTGCTGACGCCACTCAGCCTGGGTTGCCTGTTGGCCATCGTGGCGCTGGCGGGTCTACGTCATTATTTTCGCGCGCAGCGTAATCTGGCGATCGCGCTCGAAGGGTTGGTGATCGCCGGCTGCGTGGCGCTGTTCTTGCATCTGGTGCCTGGCATCCACAACCAGCTGATGATCGACGGCGAAAAGGCCGGCCCGCTCAGCGCGCCGTTCACCATGTATTACAACTTCGACAAGGCGATGGTGCCGTTCCTGCTGTTCGCCTGCTTGCCCACATTGTTTTCCGCCGAACGCGGCGGCAACGGCGGCAAGGCGGGCTGGATTGCGCTGCTGCTGGCCGTGCCGGCGCTGTTGCTGCTGGCGGTGGCGCTGGGCGGCTTAAAAATCGAGCTGCATGCGCCTGCCTGGATCCTGCCCTTCGTCATGGCGAACCTGTTCTTCGTCTGCATGGCCGAAGAAGCGCTGTTTCGCGGCTACCTGCAGCAGCGCCTCAGCCAGTGGCTGGGGGCCTGGCCGGCGCTGATTGTCGCCTCCCTGGTGTTCGGCGCCGCGCATCTGGCGGGCGGTACGCTGATGGTGATCTTCGCGACCCTCGCCGGGGTGATCTACGGCCTGGCGTGGATGTGGAGCGGCCGTCTGTGGGTACCGATTCTGTTCCATTTCGGACTGAACCTGACCCATCTGCTGTTCTTCACCTACCCGCTGTATCAGCATCCCTAACGTCTGACGCCGGCAGAGAGCGCTTCTCTGCCGGTGGCTGGATGAAAACGCTATCACAAGCGCCTCACCGCCCCGCCATCAACCGCTTTGCATGCTGCTTTACGCCGCCTGTCCGGCGCTTTGCATCGAAGTGTAAACGATTCCATTTTTCGCGTTGGATCACCTTTTTATCGCTGTAGCCATGCTATCTTTTTGCGCATTGACCACTCCCTGTTCAGCAATGGGCGTATCAAGACGGTAATTGGAAGCGATTACACCCTCGTCGACGCCAAGAAAGGAACCGTATGACGGAATTTAACCCTATCGACCATCCGCACCGCCGCTTTAACCCGCTGAGCGGCCAGTGGGTGCTGGTCTCACCGCACCGCGCCAAGCGCCCCTGGCAGGGCCAACAGGAGAGCGTCCCCACGGCAACGCTGCCGACGCACGATCCCGACTGTTTCCTGTGCCCGGGCAATGCGCGCGTCACCGGCGATCGCAATCCGGAATATCGCGGCACCTATGTCTTTACCAACGATTTCGCCGCGCTGATGAGCGATACGCCGCCGGCGCCCGACAGCCACGATCCGCTGATGCGCAGCCAGAGCGCGCGCGGCGTCAGCCGGGTTATCTGTTTCTCTCCCGATCACAGCAAGACCCTGCCCGAACTGACGCTGCCGGCGCTGGAGCAGGTGGTCACCGCCTGGCAGGCGCAAACCGAGGAGCTGGGCAAGCACTACCCCTGGGTGCAACTGTTCGAAAACAAAGGCGCGGCGATGGGCTGCTCCAACCCGCACCCGCACGGGCAGGTCTGGGCCAACAGTTTTCTGCCGAACGAGGCCGAACGCGAAGATCGCCTGCAACACGACTATTTCCGGGAACATGCCTCCCCGCTGCTGCTGGACTATGCGCAGCGCGAGCTGGCCGCAGGCGAACGCATCGTGGTGAACACCGAACACTGGCTGGCGGTGGTGCCCTACTGGGCCGCCTGGCCGTTTGAAACGCTGCTGCTGCCGAAAACGGCGGTGCAGCGCATCACCGATCTCAGCGCGGCGCAAAGCCGCGATCTGGCGCTGGCGCTGAAGAAGCTGACCAGCCGCTACGACAACCTGTTCCAGTGCTCGTTCCCCTATTCGATGGGATGGCACGGCGCGCCGTTCAATGGCGCCGACAACCGGCACTGGCAGCTGCACGCCCATTTCTATCCGCCGCTGCTGCGTTCAGCCAGCGTGCGCAAATTTATGGTCGGTTACGAGATGCTGGCGGAAACCCAGCGTGACCTGACCGCCGAACAGGCCGCAGAGCGTCTGCGCGCCGTCAGCGATATTCATTACCGTGAAGCCGGAGCCCAAGCATGAGCCTGAAACCGCTTACCCATTCCCTGTTTACCGAACACTTCGGCTATGCGCCGGCGTTGACCATCCAGGCGCCGGGGCGGGTGAACCTGATCGGCGAGCATACCGATTACAATGACGGCTTCGTGCTGCCCTGCGCCATTGATTACCAAACCGTTATCGCCTGCGCCAAGCGCGACGACCGTCAGATCCGCGTGCTGGCCGCCGATTATCAGAATCAGCAGGATCAATTCTCGCTCGACGATCCGATCGTCAGCCATCCCGACCAGCGCTGGTCCGACTATGTCCGCGGCGTGGTGAAGCACCTTCAGCGCCGTAACGCCGATTTCGGCGGCGCGGATCTGGTGATCGCCGGCAATGTGCCGCAGGGCGCGGGGCTCAGCTCCTCCGCCGCGCTGGAAGTGGCGGTGGGCCAGGCGCTGCAGGCGCTCTATCAGCTGCCGCTGGACGGCGTGGCGCTGGCGCTGAACGGCCAGGAGGCGGAGAACCAATTCGTCGGTTGCAACTGCGGCATCATGGACCAGCTGATCTCCGCGCTCGGCCGGCACGACAGCGCTCTGCTGATCGACTGCCGCTCGCTGGAGACCCGCGCGGTGCCGATGCCGGACAGCGTGGCGGTGGTGATCATCAACTCCAATGTGCAACGCGGGCTGGTGGACAGCGAATACAACACCCGCCGCAAACAGTGCGAAGAAGCGGCGCGTTTCTTCGGCGTCAAGGCGCTGCGCGACGTCAGCCCCGAACAGTTTGCAGCGCGTCAACATGAGTTGGATCCGTTGGTGGCCAAACGCGCGCGCCATGTCATCAGCGAGAATGCCCGCACGCTGGCGGCGGCCGATGCGCTGGCGGCCGGCGATCTGCAACGCATGGGTCGGCTGATGGCGGAGTCCCACGCCTCGATGCGTGACGACTTCGAAATCACCGTGCCGCCAATCGATCGGTTGGTCGAGATTGTCAAAGCGACCCTCGGCCCGCGCGGCGGCGTGCGCATGACCGGAGGCGGCTTTGGCGGCTGCATCGTCGCGCTGATGCCGCAGGACCTCGTGGAAACGGTGCGCGCCGCCGTGGCGCACGAGTATCCGCTGCAAACCGGCGGATTGCGGGAAACGTTTTACGTCTGCCAGGCTTCGCAGGGGGCCGGCACATGCTGACGGTGAGCACGGAAGCGGCGCCCGATGGGCAGCCTTACCAGCTGACGCGGCTGCAAAACGCCGGCGGCATGACCGTCACCCTGATGGACTGGGGCGCCACCTGGTTGTCCGCGGTATTACCGCTCACATCCGGCGAAAAACGCGAGCTGCTGCTCGGCTGCCGCAGCGCCGCGGACTATCAACGTCAGGGCGCCTATCTGGGCGCCACCGTTGGCCGTTACGCCAACCGCATCGCCAATGCCAGCCTGCCCATCGACGGTAAATCCCATGCGCTGCTCGCCAATCAGGGCGCGCACCAGTTGCACGGCGGCCCCGACGGTTTTCATGCCCGCCGCTGGCGCCGGGTACAGCAGGATGCGCACCAGGTCTGCTATGCGCTGCATTCAGCGGATGGCGATCAGGGCTTCCCCGGCAATCTCGACGTGCAGGTTTGCTACCGCCTGACCCCCGATAATCGTCTGGAAATCAGCTATCTGGCGCAGGTCGATCGCCCCTGCCCGGTCAACCTGACCAACCACGCCTATTTCAATCTGGACGGCCCCGGCACCGACGCCCGCGCCCAACGGCTGCAGCTGTTCGCCGATCGCTATCTGCCCGTCGACGCCGAGGGCATTCCCTGCGCCGAGCTGACGCCGGTGGACGGCAGCGGCATGGATTTTCGTCAACCGAAAACGCTGCTGCAGGATTTCCTGCGCGATCGCGACCAACAGCGGGTCAACGGCTACGATCACGCCTTTCTGTTGCACCGCATCTGCGGCGCGCTGGAAAGCCCGGCGGCCCATTTATGGTCCGCCGACGGGCAGGTGCAAATGAGCGTGTTCACCGACGCACCTGCGCTGCAACTCTACAGCGGCAATTTTCTGGCCGGCACGCCGGCGCGCGACGGCGGCAGCTATGCCAACCATGCCGGCGTGGCGCTGGAAAGCGAGTTTTTGCCGGACAGCCCGCACCATCCCGAGTGGCCGCAGCCGGATTGCTGGCTGCAGCCGGGGAGCCGCTACCGCAGCGCCACGCATTATCAGTTTTATCCTATCTAACCCGCCATGCCCCTCGCCGTGCGGCCGGGGGCGATTTGTTATAAATGCTTACCTTTTAGCCCTATCCCCCCGCCGACGCCCACCTTCCCTTATTCCAAAGCGCGCACTACACTCAGGCTACCGTGATAAGCACAACGCCTTGTGCAACGTCACAATTTTCGGCCGATGGCGGCCAATCAATAGCTGAAGGAACACCTATGCGTCTGATTACTGCACTTCCATTGCTGGCGGGCTTAATGCTGAGCACCAATCTGATGGCGGCCGACGCGACGACGGCGACGAAAACGCCTTCGCCGGCGCAGGCGGCCCAACAGAAACGCATGACCGATTGCAACCAGCAGGCATCCACCAAGTCGCTGAAAGGCGCGGATCGCTCCACCTTTATGAGCACCTGTCTGAAATCCGAAGGCGCCGCTGCGACGGGCAAAACCCTGACGCCGCAGCAGCAGAAGATGAAAACCTGCAACGCCGACGCCAAGACCAAGGATCTGAAGGGCGACGCGCGTAAAACCTTCATGAGCAACTGCCTGAAAAAATCGGCCTGATTTCCCCTCTGCCACGGCGCGTCCGAAGCGATTCCGACGCGCCGTTTCTCCCCCTTCCGCCTCAGGTTGAACGATTCAGCTTTTTCCTTTCTCCAGCCCTTACTTTGCGGCAAGAAATTGGCTATGGTTAGACACTATCGATTGCCGAGCCCCGGCCCGCGGCAATATAATGATTTTCGTTATCATTGAAATGTCAGATTATTAAGGAGTTAAGCTATGGCTGTAACTAAGCTGGTTCTGGTGCGTCACGGCGAAAGCCAGTGGAACCAAGAAAACCGCTTCACCGGTTGGTATGATGTTGATCTGTCCGACAAGGGCCGCACCGAAGCGAAAGCAGCAGGCAAGCTGTTGAAAGAAGAAGGTTTCACTTTCGACTTCGCTTACACCTCCGTACTGAAGCGCGCGATCCACACCCTGTGGAACATCCTCGACGAGCTGGATCAGGCCTGGTTGCCAACCGAAAAATCCTGGAAGCTGAATGAACGTCACTACGGCGCGCTGCAGGGTCTGAACAAAGCGGAAACCGCTGAAAAATACGGCGACGAGCAGGTGAAGCAATGGCGTCGCGGCTTCGCAGTGACCCCGCCGGAGCTGACCAAAGAAGACGAACGTTATCCTGGCCACGATCCGCGTTACGCCTCGCTGACCGAGCAAGAGCTGCCGCTGACCGAAAGCCTGGCGCTGACCATCGATCGCGTTATCCCTTACTGGGACGAAGAGATCCTGCCACGCATCAAGAGCGGCGAGCGCGTGATCGTTGCGGCGCACGGCAACTCGCTGCGCGCGCTGGTGAAATACCTGGATAACCTGAGCGAAGACGAAATCCTCGAGCTGAACATCCCAACCGGCGTGCCGTTGGTGTATGAGTTCGACGAGAACTTCAAGCCAACCAAACGTTACTACCTGGGTAACGCCGATGAGATCGCTGCAAAAGCGGCGGCCGTGGCGAACCAGGGTAAAGCGAAGTAATTTCGCCGGTTCACGAAAAAGCCCCCGGTTTTCACCGGGGGCTTTTTTATTTCTGCTGCGCCATCGCCTCATTTACCGCATCCAGCCGTTCCTGCATCGCCGGATGAGTGCTGAGCCAGGCAGGCAGCGCCCAGTCATCGGTCTTTTCTCGTTCAGGCGCCTGCGCCAACGCGCGGTAGATCGCCGCCATTTCCGCCAGCGAACGCCCCTGGCGCTGCATTTCCGCTATCGCAAACGCATCCGCCTCACGCTCCATCCCGCGAGAAAACTGCATCTCATTTACGAAGGATGCGGACTGCAGCAACGTGTCGCCGATGCCGCTGACGTCACCCGTCATCCACATCAGCGTCAATGCCACCAGTGACGAGCGCACCAACATGCGCATCGGATGGCGATAAGCGTGATGCCCCATTTCGTGCAGCATCACCGCCGCCAAGCCATCGTCGTTTTTCGACAAGGTGACCAGGCTATCGCTGAGCACCAGCGTGCCGTCCGGCAACATAAAGGCGTTCGGCGCGCCGGGCGCCGCCATCAACTTCAGCGAGAGCGGCGTGCGCTCTTGGCGCATGTCGGCCGGCATCACCTGCCGGAACAGCTGCTGCAGCGCCCGTTGCCGTTCGGCCGGCAGTGCCGAGGGCGCGAAGCCACTCTGCTCCAAGAACGTCTGCGTATGTTCGCCCAGCTTCTGTTCCACCGAGGTGGGGATGCGCATGGCGATCTCGCTGCTCGCCCACGGCAGCACCACGTAAACGTAAGTCACTACCGCCAGCAGCGTCATCAGCAGCGCCAGGGCGACGCCGCGTTTATGGCGTTCCAGGCGATGCACCCAACCCGGCGAACGGCGCTGATAGAACCAGCGGCGAAAGGCCGCGTCGTCATCGGGCACAAAACGCCCGCCGCCCTTGAAGGTAAGCGTCAGCGGAATATTGCCCAGCGCGGCAGAAACGGTGATGTCCGTCAGCGGGATGTAACGCTGTTCATCCTGCCGCTGCAACGTCACGCCTTCGCCGCTTTCGTTCACCAGCAGACGAGCCGCCTCACGTGCGGCCCGTCCCGGCAACTGATAAGCACCTTCAAGGATCATCGGCGCCTCAGAAGCTGCCGCCCAGATCCAGCGCCTGCACCGCTTCTTCGGCCACCGCGCTGTTGGCGGTTTCCTGATGCGCCGTAATGTCCAGCAGCGCCAGATCGCCTTCAACCGCCGTGCACGCCGCCAGATAACGGGCATGACGCACTTCCGCCACCGGCGCCGCCAAACCGAGCGAGAACAGGGTAATCAGGGTATTGGTGATCAACAATCCCATGTACGGCAGCGTTTTCATTGAGGAATGCAGCTTGATGTCGCCGTTCAGCCTTGCCTGGTTAAACAGGTAGTTGCGTTGGGCGACAACCTGGTAGCTGCTGGCCACCAGGGCGCCGATCAGCAGCACCACCATCATCAGCAGAAGGCTGCTGATATTGTCCAGTACCAGCACATCGATGGCTTCGTTGGTCAACATGCCCATCAATACCATCTGATAGAGGGTAAAGAAGAACGAACCGATGCACACCAGCGCGACCAACATGAACGGCAGGAATATGAGCAGGCCGATCAAGGCAAATTTGATAAAGGCCGATTTCTTCAGTTCGGCAATAAACGGCGTGTTCCCGAAAAACAGGTTATTAACGTACAAATCATGCTGCAGTGCGCTAATAATGCCGTTTACCGCCGCAAATGCCGGCACGGCCAAAATCAGCGTCAGCACCAGCATAAATGCGATGGCGTTGATGCTGCCAAGACCGCTGCCAATGCCGAGCAAGACGATCAGACCGACATACAGTCCGATAATCAGCAATAACGGGCAGAACAGCAAAGCCCAATAGGCGCGCCCGGTGCGGCAGACATAATTAAAGCGCACGCCGCGATAGCTCGACATAATCGCATTGTAGCGCCAGCTGCGGATAACAATCCACGGCAACAGGGCAAGCAATACCAGCAGCGCCAACAGCCCCAGCAATGGCGTCACCGCCAGCAGGAAATAAAATACGATGATGCCGCCGATCACCAACAGCCGTCCTTTCAGAATTTGCAGCGGCTGCGCATGATAATCGAAACGATCGCCGTCCAATTCCGTGTTGCCGTAAAAATAGCGACGACGACGCACCGTCGCCCAGGCGGAATAGATGCCCAGGGTCAGAGCGGTCAATAACGCGTTGACTAACCAAATAGCGAAGTACTCACCACCTTTCCCATGGAATTTAATCCGGTGCAGCCCCAGCGGCTGCGAGGTATTGTTTGTCATAATTCTTTCGTCCTGAAAGGAATAAGGTCATACCACTCCCCACTTATTAGGCCTGCGGGGTTTATGGAATAAAAAAAGCGTCTTATATAAGCACAATGCCGAGAGCGGTGACAATTATTCTTTTATTAAATAGGAATAATGCGAATACGGCCGCTTAAAGATTTAATAAGCCTATTGACTGTAGGCCTTAAATTGACAGGAGATATAAAATTTTAAGGTAAATAGAAAAAGGGCCCGCTGGCGAGCCCCTCTTTACGCGATTAACCGCGGCGCGCTTTCACCGCCGCCGCCAGATCGCGCAGCACGGTTTCGGTATCCTGCCAGCCGATGCAGCCGTCGGTGACGCTCTTGCCGTAAACCAGCGGCTCGCCGCTTTCGAGGCTCTGGTTGCCTTCCACCAGGTGGCTTTCGATCATTACACCGATAATCGCTTTTTCACCGCCGCCAATTTGCCCGCAAACATCGGCGCTCACGTCCATCTGTTTTTTGAACTGTTTGCTGCTGTTGGCATGGCTGAAGTCGATCATCACCTGCGCCGGCAGCCCCGCTTTGCTCAAACCGGCTTTGACGTCCTTCACATGCGCCGCGCTGTAGTTTGGCTCTTTGCCGCCGCGCAGGATAATGTGGCAGTCACCGTTGCCGCTGGTGTTAACGATCGCCGAGTGGCCCCATTTGGTCACCGACAGGAAGCAGTGCGGCGCGCCGGCGGCGTTGATGGCGTCGATCGCCACCTTGATGGTGCCGTCGGTGCCGTTCTTGAAGCCGACCGGGCAAGAGAGACCAGAGGCCAGTTCACGGTGCACCTGCGATTCCGTGGTGCGCGCGCCGATGGCGCCCCAGCTCATCAAATCCGCCAGGTACTGCGGCGTGATCATGTCGAGGAATTCGCCGGCGGCCGGCAACCCGCTGTCGTTGATCTCCACCAGCAGCTTGCGCGCCAGGCGCAGGCCGTCGTTGATGTTGAAGCTGTTGTCCATTTGCGGATCGTTGATCAGGCCTTTCCAGCCCACGGTGGTGCGCGGTTTTTCGAAGTACACGCGCATCACCACTTCCAGCTCGCCGCTCAGTTCTTCACGCAGCGCCAGCAGGCGCCCCGCGTACTCTTTGGCGGCTTGGGTATCATGGATGGAGCAAGGGCCAATCACCACCAGCAGGCGATCGTCGCTGCCGCGGAGGATATTGTGAATTGCGCTGCGGGCCTGGGACACCGTCTTTGCCGCGCGTTCAGTGGCCGGGAATTTCTCCAGCAAAGCCACCGGCGGCAGGAGTTCCTTAATATCATTAATGCGTAAATCGTCGTTTTGGTAATTCATAGCTTTTCCATTCGGTATCGTGGGGTATTTCGCAGTGCGTAACGGTGTAGATCCCAACAATCTAGCCTGTGAGAATGGCGCTGTAAATCACCTTTGCCCCCCGCCGCTGGAACCGCCAAATTAACAGCAGATTGTGCTGTTTCATCTGGCGAGCGCAGAGCCTCCTTTTTCGCTATGCTAGCGATCAGAATATAAAGTGACCCGAGTTGAACATGCCCTCTCTGCTATTAGTTGATGACCACCCGGTGGTTCATGTCGCACTGGAAGCGGCGCTAATGAAATCATCCCGCCCCTACCGCCTGCAGGCGGCGCAGGATGACGTACAGGCGCTGGCCCTGCTGGCCGAGGCCGCTTTCGGCCTGGTGATCCTGGATATCGGCCTGCCGCAGGTCGACGGGCTGCAGCTGTTGAAAAAAATCCGCCGCCGCTATCCGCAACAAAAGATCCTGATCTATACCGCGCAGGAAGCCGATGTCTATGCGCGCATGGCGCATGCCGCCGGCGCCGACGGTTTCGTCAATAAAGGCAGCTCGCTGGCGGAGTTGGTGCAGGCGATCGAACAGGTGCTGGACGGTGAAATCAGCTTCCCCGCCGCTGCGCTGGCCGAAGAGGCACCGACGGCGGACGGCGGGCTGCTCACCCCTAAGGAGCTCGAGGTGCTGGGCTTGCTGAGCCAGGGGCTGTCCAACCTGCAGATCGCCGACCGGCTGCACATCAGCAACAAGACTGTCAGCACGCACAAAAAAAACATCCAGCGCAAAACCGGCGCCGGCAACCTGCTGGAGCTGGTGGCGGTGTTTAAAGAGCTGGCGCCATGATGCGCCGCGCCCTGCTGCTGCTGATCCTGTGGTGCGGCCTGGCGCAGGCGGCGGAGCCGGTGCGCTATCAGCTGGTCAGCAACCTGAATACCCCCGAGAATATGCTGATCGTCGGCGAGAAAAATCCCTGGCGCGATCGCACGCTGCGCGTCGGCATCATCAGTGAGAACACCAGCCCGTACAACATCATCGTGGACGACGATCTGTATGGGCTGAACGCCGACTACCTCGGCTATATCCAGCAGGTGACCGGCATCCGCTTCGCCATTTACGGCTTCGCCGATCTGACCCAGCTGGAACAGGCGCTGCACGACGGCAAGGTCGATCTGCTGTACGGCATCCCGCAGAGCGAAGCGCTGCACGGGCTGGAGATCTCCCAGCCTTACTACATCAGCAACCTGCGCGTATTGCGCGATCGCAGCAACGATAGGCCGGTGATGCTCAATTCCGCCAACGCCCGCGTCGCGATCGGCGCGCTGACCGACATGCAGTCCGGCGGCGCCCTGCAGGCGGTGGCGTCGCAGATCCAGCGCTACGACAACAACCTGCAGGCGGTCTATTCGCTGCTCAACGGCAGCAGCGACTACTTTATCGCCGACGAGGCCAGCGCCAGCTTTATCATCGACCAACTGCAGCTCGGCCAGCTCTATCAAATTGAAAGCAACGAGAACCTGGGCAACCTCTCCTTCGTGTTCGCCGCCGCCGACCCGCGCCTGATAGACACGCTGGACACCGCCATCGCCGACGCGCCGATGGAACTGATGAATGCCCTGCAGAGCCGCTGGAGCAAAAAGATCCCCAGCTACCTCGATACCGGCAATGCCGATCTGACGACGATGGAGAAGAATTGGGTGGCGAGCCACCGCGTGGTTTACTATGCCGCCATCGAGAACAACTTCCCGTTCGCCTACCGCGGTTCCGACGGCCAGCCGCGCGGCTACGCCATCGATATTCTCAACATCATCGCGCAAAACACCGGGCTGCGTTTCGCGCCGCTGTGGGCGCGCAACGCCGAGCAGGCCGATCAGCTGGTGCAATCCGGCCAGGCCAGCTTCCGCGCCGCCCTGCCGCTGGCGCGCGGCGTCAAGGCGCGCTATGGCGCCAGCATGCCGATCCACCGTTCGCTGTGGGGCGTTTACGTCGGCCAGTATGCCAACGGCGTCTCGACCTGGAGCGATCTGGCCGGCAAGCGCATCGGCGTGCTGCAGGGCGATTTGGCTCAGGGGCTGGTGCCGGAGCAGGAACAGACCGTCAGCTTCGCCGACAGCAAGTCGATGTACGACGCGCTGGCCAACGGCCAGTTGGATGCGCTGGTGGATAACGTCATTTCCGCCAACTTTTTGGCGCTGTCGCGCTATTCCGGCACCATCAAACTGGCCTTCGCCGCCAACAACATCCCCTATCCGGTAGCGTTCGGCGTACGCCGCGATCAGCCGCTGCTGCTGGCGATCCTCGATAAGAACCTGATGCAGATCCCGGCGGATACCCTGCAATCGCTGCGCGACGAGTGGATCGTCGACCGCAGCAACCTTATCGACGCGGTGAACGACAACCGCATGCCGCCGCAGACCACCTGGCTGCTGGCGCTGTTGGCCGCCGCCACCGTGCTGCTGTTGGCGCTGACGCTGCGCCGTTTCATGCTGCAGCGCCGTGAAAAACGCGAACGCGAAGAGCTCGAGCAGGCGCGCCGCCGCGCCGAAGCGGAAAACCGCATGAAGAGCAAATTCCTCGCCACCGTCAGCCATGAACTGCGCACGCCGATGCACGCCATCCTTGGCCTGCTGGAACTGGAGCTCAAACGCCAACCGGCGCCGGAAGGCCTGCCGGTGATTTACAGTTCGGCCTCATCGCTGCTCAACCTGCTCAACGACCTGCAGGATCACGCCCGACTGGAAACCGGGTCGTTGACGTTGGCGCCAAAACCGGTGGCGCTGCGCCCCTGGGTCGCGCGTATTGACGCCCTTTACCGGCCGCTTATCGGCGAACGGCCGTTGACGTTGAAAGTGGCGGCAGATCCGGCGCTGCCGGAGGCGGTGGTCATTGATGGTGAGCGTTTACTTCAGGTAGCTAACAACCTGATAAACAATGCGATAAAGTTCACGACGCGCGGAACCATTCAGGTCGAGGTCGGCTGGCGCGCGCAGGATGAACGACGGGGAGAGTTGCAGTTAACGGTGAACGACAGCGGCTGCGGCATCGCCGCCGATGAGGTAGGCAAGCTGTTTCAACCGTTTTACCGCGCGCGCGGCGCGCAACGCATCTCGGTGCAAGGTACCGGTTTGGGCCTGTCTATCTGCAAAGAAATCGTCGAACAGATGGGCGGCCGCATAGAGCTGCACTCGCAGCCGGGCGTCGGCACCCGCGTCGAGGTAGTGATACCGGTCGAGCTGAGCGGCGACGCGCCGGCTGACGCCCAGGAGGAGCACACCTTCGCTCTGCCGTCTTCCGCCTTGCGTACCGCGCTGATCGACGATCATCCCACCAATTTGTTGCTGCTGGAACGCCAACTGCGCCACTTCGGGCAGCAACCCGCCCGCTTCGAACAAGGCTATGCGCTGCTGAAGGCCCAGCGACGGCAGCCGTTTGACCTGCTGTTTATCGACTATAACATGCCGCGCCCGGACGGCCTGACGCTGGCCAGGCTGATCCGGCGCGACGAACAGCGGCTGCAGCGCCCGCCTTGCCGCATCGTGCTCTGTTCGGCGGACGTGCAGGAGTTTACCCGCATCCCGCCGGGGCTGGTGGCGATCGATCACTTCCTGACCAAGCCGATTTCGCTGACGGCGATCGGCCAGGTATTGGCTCAGCAACCGCAGGCTCAGGAAGAAAAGTCAGTCCTTACTGACCTACGGCAAACGCTGGCCGAAATGGCGGGCGGCGATCGCGCCATGCTGCAGCGGCTGGCGCAGACGCTCGGCGATACGCTGCGGCAAGACCGGCAGCGGCTGGCGGACGCCGTCGCCGCGAACGACTGGCCTCGCCTGGAGCAGGCGGCACACCGCATCAAGGGCAGCCTGCTGATGCTGCAGCTGCCGGAAGCCGCGCAGCTGTGCCAACAGCTGGTGGATACCGCACGTCGGGGCGAGCTTGCCGCCGCCGCTTATACTAAATTAAAGGCGTTAGTGGCGCAGATAGAACCGGAGCTGGACGCTCTGCTCGCCGCCGCCCCCTCTTTCGCTATGCATAAGGATGAATAATGTCGGACACTCCACACGTACACCTGCCGAAAGACAGTAACAGTAATAGTAAACGCCTACTGACCGCTTTTTTAGTCACCGCCGTCTTTATGGTGGCCGAGGTGGTCGGCGGCCTGTTGTCCGGCTCGCTGGCGCTGTTGGCCGACGCCGGCCATATGTTGACCGACGCCGCCGCGCTGCTGGTGGCGCTGATGGCGGTGCACTTCTCCCAGCGCAAACCCAACGCGCGCCACACCTTCGGCTACCTGCGCCTGACCACGCTGGCGGCCTTCCTCAACGCCGCGGCGCTGCTGGTGATCGTGGTATTCATCCTGTGGGAGGCGATACGGCGTTTCTTCGAACCGCAGCCGGTGATGGGTACCCCGATGCTGATCATCGCCATAGCGGGGCTGCTGGCGAACCTGTTCGCCTTCTGGCTGCTGCATCGCGGCAGCGAAGAGAAAAATATCAACGTGCGCGCCGCCGCGCTGCATGTGCTGGGCGACCTGCTCGGCTCGGTGGGCGCTATCGTCGCGGCCATCGTTATTCTCGCCACCGGCTGGACGCCGATTGACCCGATCCTGTCGGTGTTGGTCTCCTGTCTGGTGCTGCGCAGCGCCTGGCGGCTGCTGAAGGAGAGCTTCCACGAGCTGCTGGAAGGCACGCCGCAGGAGGTCGATATCGCCAAGCTGCAAAAAGACCTGTGCCTGAACATCCCGGAAGTGCGCAATATCCACCACGTACACGTCTGGCAGATCGGCGAACAGAAGCTGATGACGCTGCATGCGCAGGTGATCCCGCCACATGACCACGATGGGCTGTTGCAACGCATCCAGGCTTATCTGTTGCAACACTACAAGATCGGCCACGTGACCATTCAGATGGAGTACCGGCACTGCGAGACGCCGGACTGCGGTATCAATCGGGCGCCGGAGCCGAGTGAACACTCACATGCCGAAGCGCATTCGCACCTGGGGCATCGCCACTAAGCCAAGAGGGCGCCATCACGGCGCCCTCTGCGTTGTTACGGAGCGGAAGATAACGGATTGGAATGGTTGCGCCCGGCGCTCTTGATCCACAGCCAGGAGCCGTTCAGCGCGATCAACGTCAGAATGACGTACTCCAGCGCCATCGCGTAAACGCCCTGGTAAGCGAAGATCGCCACGCTGATGACATCGATCACCACCCACAGCAGCCAGTTTTCCACGTACTTGCGCGTCATCAGGATCATCGCCACGATGGACAGCACCATCATCGCCGAATCCCAGAACGGGAAGGCGTCCGGCTGCAGCGTCGGCATCTGTACGTTCAGCCCCAGCCCTTGCATCACCGCCACCGCAATCTGCGTCAGCCAGGCGAACACGCGGTCGATGTTAAAGGTCATCAGGCCAATGCCGATGACGCACACCGCCGCCCAAGCCAGCGCTTTCGGCAGCGGCAGCCAGCGGATCTGCAGCTCAGCCTGATTATCCTGCGTCTGGCGGCTCCAGGCATACCAACCGTAAATATTGGCGCCGAAGAAAAACAGCTGCAGCAGCAGGCTGGCGTACAGCTGGATCTGGAAGAAAATCACCGCGAACAGCGTGACGTTGATCAGACCGAACAGGTAGTTGACGATTTTTTCCTTGCTGGCGTACCAGATGCACAGCAATCCGAACAGGGTGCCGATGGCTTCGATCCACGACAGATCGTAACCGCCCGCGCCAAGCGGAATGTGCACCAGAATATTGCTGGTACTGAAGAAGCTCATGAGGTCATCCTTTTAAACGGTTAAGCGTTGCCTTTAACCTGCATCTTAAGCTGAGCGGCGAAATCCAGCATGCGGTTCAGCGGCACCAGCGCCTTTTCACGCAACGCAGCGTCCACGTGGATCTCATGCTGTGCGCCCCCCTGCTCCAGACCTTCGGCAATCGCCTTCAGGCCATTCATCGCCATCCACGGGCAATGCGCGCAGCTGCGGCAGGTCGCGCCTTCTCCGGCGGTCGGCGCTTCGAACAGCTCCTTGTCCGGACAGGCCTGCTGCATCTTGTAAAAGATACCGCGATCGGTGGCAACGATCAGCTGTTGATGCGGCAATGTTTTCGCCGCCTGAATCAACTGGCTGGTAGACCCCACCGCATCCGCCAGCTCGACCACCGCCTGAGGCGATTCGGGATGCACCAGGATAGCCGCCTGCGGATAGAGCGCCTTCATGCGCCGCAGTGCCTGGGTCTTGAACTCGTCATGGACAATGCAGGCGCCTTGCCAGCACAGCACGTCGGCGCCGGTCTGCTTCTGCACGTAGCTGCCGAGATGGCGATCCGGCGCCCAGATAATTTTCTCGCCCAGGCTATCCAGATGCTCGATCAGTTCGACGGCGATGCTGGAGGTCACCACCCAGTCGGCGCGCGCTTTGACCGCCGCCGAGGTGTTCGCATAGACCACCACGGTGCGATCGGGATGGCTGTCGCAAAACGCATGGAACTCCTCTTCCGGGCAACCCAGGTCAAGCGAACATTCGGCAAACAGGGTCGGCATCAGCACCTGTTTTTCCGGGCTGAGGATCTTGGCGGTCTCCCCCATGAAGCGCACGCCGGCCACCAACAACGTGGAAGCCGGATGGGCGCTGCCGAAGCGCGCCATTTCCAGCGAATCCGCCACGCAGCCACCGGTTTCTTCCGCCAGCGCCTGGATTTCCGGATCGGTATAGTAGTGGGCGACCATCACCGCATTGCGCTGCTTGAGCAAGGTTTTGATCTTTTCGCGATAAAAGGCTTTTTCCGCTACGTCCAGCGGTACCGGTTTGGGCGGGAAAGGATACACCGCCGCGTTGACATCAAACATTTCACTCATCGCTGCAATCTCATGCTAGGCTGGGCGCCTGCCATTTGAATATCGCCTGCCGCAACGCCCTTAGTTTTATATACTAAACAAAATACCTAAAATTGCGCGAAAAGTCCGCTGATATTTTCAAATTTGCGCACTTAGTGTTTAATAGATTAAAAACACTGGAATGAGCCGCGCAGAACACAGCGGATAATGGCCTGGCGAAGACGCATAACGCCCAGGGAAGACCCGGATGCCGATTGGCGCAGAGTTGAAACGAGAAAGCAGGGATTCAGGTTGGGGTGCTGCGGAGGCGAAAAAAGCGCCAAAAGGCGCTTTTTTCTGAATTGGTGGATCGTGCAGGATTGATTCGGCCTGTGGCCTCACCCTACGGGCAACGCTGCGCGTTGTCGTATCGCTGCGCGATGCTCTAACCTGAACGCAGGATCTCACCCGCACGACTCAGTGGGCTATGTCAGCAAGAAGATAAAGGCAGAGCCAGATAGGCGCAGATGCGAAAAAAGCGCCAAAAGGCGCTTTTTTCTGAATTGGTGGGTCGTGCAGGATTCGAACCTGCGACCAATTGATTAAAAGTCAACTGCTCTACCAACTGAGCTAACGACCCGCAGTGTGGTGGGTGATGACGGGCTCGAACCGCCGACCCCCTCCGTGTAAAGGAGATGCTCTACCAACTGAGCTAATCACCCACTGCTTTGGTACTGCTATTTTTCACATCCTGCTCTATCAAAGAGTGGTGGGTCGTGCAGGATAACTCGGCCTTTGGCCTCGCCCTTGCGGGCCATCACCGGGGTGATGTTGTCTCGCTTCGCGAGACTCGAACCTCTACGGTTCTCATCCTGACGATTTAACACCTTGCTCTATCAAAGAGTGGTGGGTCGTGCAGGATTCGAACCTGCGACCAATTGATTAAAAGTCAACTGCTCTACCAACTGAGCTAACGACCCACTGATGTGGTTTACTGCTGATGGCGAATAGGTTACAAAAACCGACTCGCGGAAAACAAGGATGGGGATGTTCAGGACAACTCGACGGGTACTCGACTCGGACCTTTACTTTGCCACATCAAACCGATTCTGAAGCTGCCATTCTCGAAGAATGGTGGGTCGTGCAGGATTCGAACCTGCGACCAATTGATTAAAAGTCAACTGCTCTACCAACTGAGCTAACGACCCATAACAGTGGTGGGTGATGACGGGCTCGAACCGCCGACCCCCTCCGTGTAAAGGAGATGCTCTACCAACTGAGCTAATCACCCACTGTTGTGGTTACTGCTACTTCAGAAATTGGTGGGTCGTGCAGGATTCGAACCTGCGACCAATTGATTAAAAGTCAACTGCTCTACCAACTGAGCTAACGACCCAATTTCCCTGCCGCTTTAACATCTTGCAAGATGTCTTGGCAACGGCGGCATATATTACTAATTTATCTTGGCAGCGCAACCTAAATTTTTTACCGATGCGTTCAACTGCTTGTTCTTCACGCGAATGAGCCCAGAAATCGGTCAAATCGACTAACTTCTGGGCTCATTTTTCTAACCGTTAACCGCCTACGCGACTTTTCGCCTGCTTGGCCGCCGCACTGGTTGGGTATTGTTTAATCACCTGCTGGAACACGGCCTTGGCTTTATCGGCCTGCCCTTTTTCCTGCATGATGATACCCACCTTGTACATGGCGTCCGGCGCCTTCGGTGATTTAGCGTAATTCTTCACCACCACCGCAAAATAATAGGCCGCATCGTCTTTTTTACCCTTGTTGTAGAACAACTGGCCCAGCCAATAGTTGGCGTTGGGCTGGTAAGTAGACTTCGGGTACTGTTTTACGAAGGACTGAAAGGCGGAAATCGCCTGGTCATACTGTTTTTTTTCCAGCGCCAGAGAAACAGCGGCGTTGTAGTCGCTGTTCTCATCACCGCCGCTCGGCGTTGCAGAAGCGGCTGCAGGCGCGCTGCTGCCCGCATCGGAAGATGCGCCTGCGGCTGCCCCGCCGGCAGCGCCCGCTGCCGCAGAGGCGCTCTGAGCGCCGCCCTGGCTGAGGCTATCCATCTGTTGATAGATTTGCTTCTGGCGTTCAACGACCTGATTCAACTGATACTGGCTTTCCTGGATTTGCCCACGGAGAGAATCAATGTCGCGTTGATTGTCAGAGAGTTGTTGCTGGAGTTGGTTTAAAAGCTGGCCTTGAGCATTGCTGATGCGCTCAAGCGAGGTGACGCGGTCTTCGACCGAGCCGGAGCCGACATTACTGATTGGCGCTTGGGCAGTAGCGGCCCAAGGGGCCGCTACGCCAACCAGTAACGACAGACTCAACAGGTGACGTCTGAAGTTACTGTTCATGCGATTCTCTTAGTAAACCAGAACGGCACGACGGTTTTTAGCATAAGCCGCTTCGTCGTGGCCCAGTACTGCTGGTTTTTCTTTACCGTAAGAAACGATAGAGATCTGGTCAGCGGAAACGCCTTTACCCTGCAGGTACATTTTAACGGCGTTAGCACGACGCTCACCCAGAGCGATGTTGTATTCCGGCGTGCCGCGTTCGTCAGCGTGGCCTTCAACGGTCACTTTGTAAGACGGGTTGTTACGCAGGAATGCAGCGTGCGCGTCCAGCATCTGAGCGAATTCGGAGCTTACGTCATACTTGTCCAGGCCGAAGTAAACGATGTTGTTCTTCTGCAGTTCTTGCATCTGCAGACGAGCTTGTTCTTCGGAAGACAGGTTGCTGCTGCCGTTTTCCATACCAGTGCCGGCGCCAGCGCCCATACCAGATTGGTCGTTGTTCGCGCTTTTGTTAGAACTACAAGCTGCTACAGCCAGAACTGGCAGTGCCAGCAGAAGCCCTTTCAGCACTTTGTTCAGTTGCATTTCTTTGATCCTTTTATAGTTTGCCATACATATTTACACATGCATCACAGATACGGCGACCAGGCAGGGAATTTGACCTGTCCATCAGTTGCCGGAAGACGCGCTTTGAAACGCCCATCAGTTGACACCAACTGCAGCACGGAGCCCATACCTTGCGTGGAGCTATAGATCACCATGGTGCCGTTTGGCGCAATACTAGGCGTTTCATCCAGGAAGGTGCCGGTCAAAACCTGAACGGCGCCTGATCCAAGATCTTGTTTGGCGATGTGTTGTGCACCACTGTTGGTGCTGACCATCACCAGGAATTTACCATCGGAGCTGACTTCAGAATCCTGGTTCTGAGAGCCTTCCCACGTCAGACGCTGTGCGGCACCGCCGCTGGCGCTGATTTTATAAATCTGCGGACGCCCGCCCTGGTCGGAGGTAAACGCCAGAGACTGGCCATCCGGGAACCAGGTCGGTTCGGTGTTGTTGTTGCGGCCATCGGTCAGCTGCGTGATCTGGCCGGAGCCGAGGTTCATCACGTACAGGTTCAGGCTGCCGCTCTTGGACAGCGCGAAGGCCAGCTTGCTGCCGTCCGGCGAGAACGCCGGCGCACCGTTGTGGCGCGGGAACGAAGCGATCTGGCGGATGGCGCCGTTAGCCAGGGTTTGCACCACCAGCGCGGAACGGCCGCTCTCGAAGGTCACGTAAGCCAGTTTGCTGCCATCCGGCGACCAGGCTGGCGACATCAGCGGCTCAGGCGAACGGTGCACCGTGAACTGGTTGTAACCGTCGTAATCCGCTACGCGCAGCTCGTACGGGAATTTCCCGCCGTTGGTCTGCACCACGTAGGCGATACGGGTGCGGAACGCGCCCTTGATGCCGGTCAGCTTCTCGAACACTTCGTCGCTGGCGGTATGGGCAGAATAACGCAACCACTGTTTGGTCACTTTATACTGGTTCTGCGCCAATACGGTGCCCGGCGAACCCGAGGTGTCCACCAACTGGTAGGAGATCAGGTAGCTGCCGTCGGCGCCAGGTTGAACCTGACCGACCACTACGGCGTCGATGCCCAATGCAGTCCAGGCCGCCGGCGTCACTTCAGACGCGGAGGTGGGTTGCTGCGGCATGCGCGCCACGTCGATCGGGTTGAATTTGCCGCTGTTGCGCAGATCCGCGCCGACAATCTTGCCGATATCTTCCGGCGGCGTGCCTGGGCCCGCCCATTTAAACGGCACCACGCCAATCGGACGAGCGGAGTCGACCCCTTGGGTGATTTCAATGCGAACTTCCGCGTGCAACACGGACGCCCACAGAATTAAAAAACCTAGCGCTACTCGAAATGCCTGCTTCATCTCATCTCCCTTATCCAGGCGGGATGCCTGCGATAAATTAGCAGAATTTTAACAAACCAACTTACGTAAAACTACATAATCCCTGTTGGTTACCTTAGTACATCCCTGTGATAACACTCACTCAATCAACCGTTATTGCGGCTTGAATTCAAGTATAGAATTCTTAAAGTGCTGATAAACGGCATCGCTCGGCGGCTTCGGTATATGCGCCAACTTGGCGGCAGACACCGCAGCTTGACACAGAGCAGGATCGCCCCCCGCTGCTTGTACGCTTATCAGCAGGCCGTCCGGCGCCAGCTTGATACGCAGGTCGCAGGTTTTGCCGGCGAACGAACTGGCGTCATAGAACTTGCTCTGAATCGCCCCTTGAATCTGCCCCATATAACCGCTGATATCCGCCCCGCTGGCGCCAGCCGTCTTGGCATTGCCCTGCCCGGCCGGTTTACCGTCGCCCTTCGATTTGGCACCGCCGCCTTTCGGCGCGTTCTTGCCATCCGCCAGGCCGCCAAACAGATCGCTAACCTCCTCCGATTGTTTCGCAGCCTCGGCGGCGGCCTTCTTCTTGGCGTCCGCAGCGGCTTTTTTGGCGGCAGCGGCTTTCTCGGCCGCCGCTTTCTTCTCTGCCTCGGCGGCAGCCTTCTTCTCGGCTTCCGCTGCGGCTTTTTTCTCGGCTTCAGCAGCCGCTTTCTTCTCCGCGGCCTCTGCAGCTTTCTTTTCTGCCGCGGCGGCGGCGGCTTTCTTCGCCTCTTCCGCCTGTTTCTTGGCGGCGGCGGCAGCGGCAGCTTCTTTCTTGGCTTCCGCTTCGGCTTTCTTCTGCGCGTCCGCCTGCGCCTTGGCGACCTTGTCCGCTTCGGCCTTCGCCTTGGCGGCGGCGGCTTCGGCGACCTTCTGTTGCTCTTGGGCCTTCGCAGCGGCGGCTTCCGCCGCTTTTTGCTGCTCGGCGGCCTGCTTCTGCTGCTCCGCCGCCTTCTGTTGTTGCTCAGCCTGCGCCTTGGCGTTCTGCGCGGCTTTCTCCTGCGCCGCCAAACGCTCTTTCTCCAGCTCTTTCAGGCGCTGCTGTTGCTCCGCCTGCTTCTGCTGAAGCTCTTCGGCCTGTTGCTCCGCTTTTTTCTGGCGCTGCTTCTCGGCACGCTGCGCATCGTTGCTCTGCTGCTGCTGGCGGTTGTACTGCTCCACCACCGCGCCGGGATCGACCATCACCGCGCCCACCACGGTGCCATCACCACCACCGCCGGCGCCCATGTCGACCTTTTCCTGCAGCGATCCCCAAATCAGCAGGGCAATCAATATGAAGTGCAGAACGACCGAAACAATAACGGCGCGGTTCAGCTTATCGTTTTGCTCAGTTGCCTTTACCAAAATAGATTCCCAAAAACTGGTGTTGCTTATACGGGGTTCCTGGGCCGCAGCGCAGGAACCGGGTTGCCGTTCGCCTTACGGTCAGATCGGCTGGGTCATCAGCCCCACGGAAGCTACGCCCGCCTGATGGAGAATATTCAATGCCTTGATAATCTCATCGTAAGGGACTTCCTTCGCACCGCCGATCAAAAAGACCGTTTTCGGGTTAGCCGCCAAACGCGACTTGGCTTCGGCCGCGACTTGTTCAGGCGGCAGCAGCTCCATACGGTTGTGATCCACCACCAGGGTGTATTGACCTACGCCGGAAACCTCGAGGATCACCGGCGGATTGTCATCGCTGGACACCGTTTTGGAATCGGTGGCGTCCGGCAGGTCAACTTCCACGCTCTGCGTGATGATTGGCGCGGTTGCCATAAAGATCAGCAGCAGCACCAGCAACACGTCGAGCAGCGGAACGATGTTAATTTCGGACTTCAGCTCGCGCCGACTACGTCCACGTACTCTCGCCATGCTACCTCCTACTTATTTGCTGTCGCTGGAGAAGGCCTGACGATGCAGAATAGCGGTGAACTCTTCCATAAAGTTGTCGTAATTCTGCTCAAGCTTGTTGACGCGCTGGTTGAGACGGTTATAGGCCATTACCGCCGGGATGGCGGCGAACAGACCGATCGCGGTGGCGATCAGCGCTTCGGCGATACCCGGCGCCACCATCTGCAGCGTGGCTTGCTTCACCGCGCCCAGCGCGATAAAGGCGTGCATGATCCCCCACACGGTGCCGAACAGGCCGATGTACGGACTGATCGAACCGACGGTGCCGAGGAACGGAATATGGGTTTCCAGCGTTTCCAGCTCACGGTTCATCGAAATGCGCATCGCACGCGACGCCCCTTCGATCACCGACTCCGGCGCATGGTTGTTGGCGCGGTGCAGGCGGGCGAACTCTTTGAAGCCGGAATGGAAGATCTGCTCGGAACCGGTCAGGCTATCGCGACGCGCCTGACTTTCCTGGTACAGACGGGAAAGCTCGATACCGGACCAGAATTTGTCTTCAAAGGCTTCGGCGTCACGCGTCGCCGCATTGAGGATGCGGGTGCGCTGAATGATGATCGCCCAAGAGGCTACCGAGAAGCATATCAAAATCAACATGATAAGCTTAACCAGCAGGCTCGCCTTCAAGAATAAATCTAGGATGTTCATGTCAGTCACTGCTTAAACTCCGCGACAATAGACTTAGGAAGCGCTCTTGGCTTCATTTGGTGTGGATCAATACAGGCAATCAGGACATCTGCCTGGCTCAGTAGGGCCCCGTCAGAATTGACAATGCGTTGAGCAAACGTGAGAGAAGCCCCGCGCAGAGAGGTGATTTCACTCTGGACCTCCAGTTGCTCGTCGAGACGAGCCGGAGCCAGATAATCCACCGTCATGCGCCGGACGACAAAAGCGACTTGTTCACTGAGCAGCTGCTGTTGATGAAAGTTGTGCTGACGCAGCATCTCTGTGCGCGCTCTTTCAAAAAAGGCGACGTAGCGGGCGTGATAGACCACACCACTGGCATCGGTATCCTCGTAGTAAACGCGAACCGGCCATCGAAACAACGTATTACTCACTCTACTTCCCAGCAATGCAATTTAACGCTGCTACTATACGCAAGACAGATCGGGTTGGGAATGGGTTACAAGATGGGAATGAAAATAATTATGGGCCGTGAGGGCCCATAACGTGGGGACATCGGGGAGATTATAAAGAAACGTAAAGTAATCCTGCGCACAAGATCACAATTGCAGGAAGCGGCGCGAAAAAAGCGCGCCAGACGCTGCGCTGCGGGCGGAATCCGAAGCCGTGGATCACTCCGGCGCATACGGCCCAAATCAGCAACAGCCCTTCCCAAATCTCCAGCGAGCTGGTTTTGGCGGCGAAACGCGTCGGATCCCAGAACACGCACCCCGCCAAAATCAACGCCAGCACCAGTGAAAGGGCCCGAACCGGGCCCTTGTCGGTGACAGCGTACAGCTTGTCAATCACGGACGAGCTCATTACTTACCGTCTTGCTGAGCTTTGGTCGCTTCGCTCTGCTCAAGCGCCAGCGCCGTGATGATGCCGAAGGCGCAGGCAAGAAGCGTTCCGAGAATCCAGGCAAAATACCACATGGTTTAGCTCCTTATCCTTAGTACAGCGAATGCTTGTTGTTTTCGATGTAGTTCTTGTCGAGACGACCGAACATTTTGTAGTACGACCAGCTGGTGTACGCCAAAACGATAGGCACGAAGATCGCCGCTACGACGGTCATCACTTTCAGCGTCAACAGGCTCGACGTCGCGTCCCACATGGTCAGGCTGACGTTAGGCACGGTGCTGGACGGCATCACGAACGGGAACATGGTGACCCCGGCGGTGAGGATGACGCAGGCGATGGTCAGCGACGAGGTGACGAACGCCAGCGCGCCTTTCTCCAGACGCGAGAACAGGATGGTGAACAACGGCAGCACTACGCCCAGTGCAGGCAAGGCCCACAGCAGCGGATACTTGTTGAAGTTGATCAGCCATGCGCCGGCCTGATGCGCCACTTCTTTACGCAGCGGGTTGGATTCCGCCATGGTGTCCAGCGCCGAAGTGATCACGTAGCCGTCGATGCCTTTAACCAGCCACACACCCGCCAGCAGGAAGCATACCGCCATGATCAGCGTCGCGATCTGCGCTGCGGCGCGTGACCGCAGGTGGATCTCGCCGGTGGTGCGCATCTGCAGATAGGTCGCGCCCTGAGTGACCAGCATGGTCAGACTGACCACGCCCGCCAACAGACCGAACGGATTCAGCAGCTGGAAGAAGTTGCCGGTGTAGAACAGACGCAGGTACTCGTCCACATGGAACGGTACGCCCTGCAGCAGGTTGCCGAACGCCACGCCGAACACCAACGCAGGCACGAAGGAACCGATGAAGATGCCCCAGTCCCACATGTTGCGCCAGCGGCTGCTCTCCAGCTTGGAACGGTAGTCAAAACCGACCGGGCGGAAGAACAACGCCGCCAGCACCAGGATCATGGCGACGTAGAAGCCCGAGAAGGCCGCTGCGTAGACCATCGGCCAGGCGGCGAACAGCGCGCCGCCGGCGGTGATCAGCCACACCTGGTTACCGTCCCAGTGAGGGGCGATGGAGTTGATCATCACCCGGCGCTCGGTATCGGTTTTACCGATGATGCGCACCAGGATGCCGACGCCCATGTCGAAACCGTCGGTGACGGCGAAGCCGATCAGCAGTACGCCAACCAGCACCCACCAGATAAATCGCAGTACTTCATAGTCAAACATACGTGGACTCCTGTTTAGCGCGCTTCCTGCACGGCGGCAGTCGGTTGTTCAAAGTGGTAGCGGCCGGTTTTCAGGCTGCTTGGACCCAGACGCGCAAACTTGAACATCAGGTACATTTCAGCCACCAGGAACAGGGTGTACAAGCCGCAAATCAGCCCCATCGAGAACAGAATGTCGCCCGCGGTCAGCGAAGAGTTGGCGACTGCGGTCGGCAGCACCTCACCAATCGCCCACGGTTGACGGCCGTATTCCGCCACGAACCAGCCGGCTTCCACCGCGATCCACGGCAGCGGCAAGCCATACAGCGCCGCACGCAACAGCCATTTTTTCTGGCCGATGCGGCCGCGCACCACGCTCAGGAAGGACAGACCGATAATCAGCAGCATCAGCACGCCACAGGCCACCATGATGCGGAAGGCGAAGTACAGCGGCGCCACGCGTGGAATGGAGTCCTTGGTCGCCTGCTGGATCTGCGCTTCCGTCGCGTCGCTGACGTTCGGGGTATAACGCTTCAGCAGCATGCCGTAGCCCAGGTCTTGCTTGGTTTTGTTGAATTCCGCACGCACCGCAGGATCGGTATTGCCGCCGCGCAGCTCTTCCAGCAGCTGGTAGGCTTTCATGCCGTTGCGGATGCGCACTTCATGTTGCGCCAGCAGATCTTTCAGGCCGGTGACCTGAGTGTCGGTGGAACGCGTGGCGATCAGGCCAAGCGCATACGGGATCTGAATAGAGAAGGAGTTTTCCATCTTGTCCTGATCGGGGATGCCGAACAGGGTGAAGGACGCCGGCGCCGGCTGGGTATCCCACTCCGCTTCGATGGCGGCCAGTTTGGTTTTCTGTACGTCGCCCATTTCGTAACCGGATTCGTCACCCAGCACGATCACCGACAGCACCGCTGCCATGCCGAAGCTGGCGGCGATGGCGAAGGAGCGTTTGGCGAAAGCGATGTCGCGGCCCTTCAGCAGGTAGTAAGCGCTGATGCCCAGCACGAACATGGCGCCGGTGGTGTAGCCTGCAGCCACGGTGTGAACGAATTTCACCTGCGCAACCGGGTTAAGCACCAACTCGGAGAAGCTGACCATCTCCATGCGCATGGTTTCGAAGTTGAAATCCGACGCGATCGGGTTCTGCATCCAGCCGTTGGCGACCAGGATCCACAGCGCGGACAGGTTGGAGCCGAGGGCCACGAACCAGGTTACCGCCATGTGCTGCACCTTGCTCAGACGATCCCAGCCGAAGAAGAACAGGCCGACCAGCGTCGATTCAAGGAAGAACGCCATCAGACCTTCGATAGCCAGTGGGGCCCCGAAGATATCGCCGACGTAATGAGAGAAATATGACCAGTTAGTCCCGAACTGGAACTCCATGGTCAAACCGGTGGCCACACCCAGAGCAAAGTTAATCGCAAATAACTTTCCCCAGAATTTGGTCATGTCTTTATAGATTTGTTTGCCAGACAGGACATATACCGTTTCCATAATTGCCAGCAAGAACGCCATACCGAGCGTTAATGGGACAAATAAGAAATGGTACATCGCCGTTAAAGCAAACTGTAAGCGCGACAGTTCGACAATATCAAACATCTTGACTCCTTGCTCCTCGCAGGAAGACTCCGACACGCGGTTATCGGCACGCTTCTTTCAAAGCCGCCAGTAACGCCCCGCAGTGAATGCCCTTAAACACAACAAATTTGATCCAGCTTCTCCGCTTTCAACCGCACACTCGGCCAATAGCCCGCACGGGCCGTCGACAAGCACGCCACTGAAAACCGACAACGGGTAACAAATGCAACAAGATCAACCATCCATAATCACAACATGGATGATACTCGCCCAATCCCACACAATAAATAGGTTTTTACGTGACGTGGGTTGGACTTTTGGTTACAGGTCAAATCTTAGCCGAAAGAGGTACTTCGGCCTAATTTGATCTGAGACAATTTAAGCCTATCCGCATATTATTTCCATATTCATCAGCACATTTCGCATAATTTTCTTAGGGTCATGTTGCGCAATGGTTTAATTGTTTTTTAATGATATTTTTGTGTTAAATAAATGTAATTCAAAAGAGCCGCCATTGTATTATTACGCACTTATTATGCGACATAATTAACCTTTTATTTCCAATAAGCCGTGACAGTGATAGCAGTCACAAAACAACAAATCTCTCTCCAATATTAGTCTATTTCTCGCAATGGGATCGTAAAGGTTGCGATTTTGTAGCAAAATGACCACTTATGTTAAAATTGCATTGAGTGACAATAACTTATGAAAAAAATCATCTTTGCCTCTGTCTTGGGACTCTCGGGAAACGCCATGGCCGCCGAAACGGTAAATATCACCCTGTTGGGCACCTCCGATCTGCACGGCACTTTCGTGCCCTGGGACTACGCCAGCGACACGGAAAACCTGGCGGGCAGCCTGAGCCAGATAGCCACCCAGGTCAAAAAGGTGCGCGCCGAACAGCCCAACCTGATTCTGGTGGACGCCGGCGACACCATCCAGGGCAACTTCGTCGAAACCTTCAAACAGGAGGCCGTCAGCCCGATGATGCTGGGCCTCAACGCGCTTGACTACGACGTTTGGGTGATGGGCAACCACGAATTCGACTTCGGTCTGCCGGCGCTGGCCACGCCGCTCAAACAGTTTAAAGGCGCGGCGCTGGCGGGCAACATCGTCTGGGACAGCGGCAAACCTTATCTGCCGGCCTATACCATCCTCGAACGCCAGGGCGTGAAGATCGGCATCATCGGCATGGACACGCCGATGACTGCGGAATTCGCCAAGGGCACCGATCGCATCAAAGGGCTGAACTTCACCGATCCGGTACAGGCGGTGAAACAGGTCATCAGGCAGATCGACGGCCAGGTCGACGCGATCGTGCTGGTCGCGCATATGGGCATCGACAACGAGAACCAGCGCCCCGGCACCGGCGTGGCGGACATCGCCAACGCCAACCCGGAGCTGGCGGCGATCGTCGCCGGCCACATGCATGTGAAAATCGACAAAGCGGTGGTGAACGGCGTCATCATCACGGAGCCGGATAAGTACGGTCGCGCGCTGTCACGCATTGACCTGCAATTTGAACGCCGCGACGGCAAATTCACGCTGATCGACAAAAACAGCTACACCTATTCCATCAAGGGGCTGGCGCCGGACAGCGCCATGCAGGCTCTCTACCAGCCGTATCATGACATTTTGCGCGCCAACGCCAACCGAGTCGTGGCGAAGCTGAGCGGCAGCGATCTGGTGCCTGCCGACGAGTTCCGCGGCATTCCTCAGGTACACGTTCAGGATACCGGCATCAGTGAGTTATTCCAGCAGGCCGCCCGTCACTATGCACCGCTGGCGCAGGTGATCGCCCTGCAGATCGACAACGATCGCGCCAAACTGGATGTCGGCGACATCAAGGCCAAGGATATCGCCTTTAACTACCAATACGCCGGCGGCGAGATCACCGTTTATCAGCTCAACGGCAAAGCGCTCAAACGCTACATGGAGTGGTCTGCCGATTATTTCAATCAGCTGCAGCCGGGCGACGTCACCTACAGCTTTAACCCGGCGCGGCGCTCGTCCAAATATTCCACCAACGATTTCTTCGACGGCGTCACTTACACCATCGATCTGCGTCAACCGGCCGGTTCACGCATCGTCAGTCTGCGCCTGGCAGACGGCACGCCGGTCACCGACGACATGCCAATCCGCCTGGGCATGAACAGTTACCGTATGGGCCACCTGACGCAGAAGGGCGGCGCGCTGGAGGGGCAATCCTTCCCGGTGCTGTTCGACAGCAAAGCGCAATACGGTGAAGAAGAAGGCACCATTCGCAACCTGACTCTGCGCTACCTGACGGAAGTGAAACACGGCCAGTATCAGAGCGTGCCGCCGCAGCGCTGGAAGCTGGTCGGCATGGCGGGATACGAACCGCAGCGGGCGATCGTCAAACGGCTGCTCAATGAAGGCGTTATCCAGGTGCCGACCACCGACGACGGGCGCTACACCAACGTCGCCTCGATCAACGTCAAAGACGCGCTGTTCAACAATGCCGACGATTACCGCACCGCCCTCACCTCGCTGGAGCAACAGCGGCAAACCGCCGCCGATCCGGTGCGGCAGCGCCGCCTGCAGGATCGGATCGCGCTGATCAAGGCGCTTAACGACTTCTGATCTTCACCCATAAAAAAGGCCACCCAATGGGTGGCCAAACATGTCGAGATAGTGTTATTTCGTACTCAATGCTTAGCGCTTCAGCACCGCTTTTACCGCGTCGCCGATGTCCGCCAGGCTGCGAACGGTTTTCACGCCCGCCGCTTCCAGCGCAGCAAACTTCTCGTCCGCCGTGCCCTTGCCGCCTGCGATGATGGCGCCCGCGTGGCCCATACGCTTGCCTTTCGGCGCGGTCACGCCGGCGATGTAACCCACGACCGGTTTGGTGACGTGTTCTTTGATGTAAGCTGCCGCTTCTTCTTCAGCGCTGCCGCCGATCTCACCGATCATCACGATCGCTTCGGTCTGCGGATCCTGCTGGAACATCTTCAGGATATCGATGAAGTTGGAGCCCGGGATCGGGTCGCCGCCGATGCCCACGCAGGTGGACTGGCCCAGACCGGCATCGGTGGTTTGTTTCACCGCTTCATAGGTCAGGGTACCGGAGCGGGAAACGATGCCCACTTTGCCCGGCAGGTGGATGTGGCCAGGCATGATGCCGATTTTGCACTCGCCCGGGGTGATCACGCCAGGGCAGTTCGGCCCAATCATGCGCACGCCGGCTTCGTCCAGTTTCACTTTCACGGTCAGCATGTCCAGAGTCGGGATGCCTTCGGTGATGGTGATGATCAATTTGATGCCGGCATCGATCGCTTCCAGAATGGAGTCTTTGCAGAACGGCGCTGGAACGTAGATGACGGAGGCCGTCGCGCCGGTCGCTTCAACCGCTTCACGCACGGTGTTGAACACCGGCAGACCCAGGTGCTGAGTGCCGCCTTTGCCCGGGGTGACGCCGCCAACCATTTTGGTGCCGTAAGCGATAGCTTGTTCGGAGTGGAAAGTCCCCTGGCTACCGGTGAAGCCCTGGCAAATTACTTTGGTGTTTTTATCGATTAAGATGGACATTATTTACCCTCCACTGCTGCAACAACTTGCTGAGCCGCATCAGTCAGGCTGGTCGCAGCAATGATATTCAGGCCGCTGTCCGCCAGTTTCTTGGCGCCCAGTTCGGCATTGTTCCCTTCCAGGCGCACCACGACCGGGACGTTAACGCCCACTTCAGCCACTGCGCCGATGATGCCGTCAGCGATCAGATCGCAACGTACGATACCACCGAAGATGTTAACCAGAACCGCTTTCACCTTGTCGTCGGACAGGATGATTTTGAACGCTTCGGTCACGCGCTCTTTGGTCGCGCCGCCGCCAACGTCCAGGAAGTTGGCCGGTTCGCCGCCGTGCAGTTTAACGATGTCCATGGTGCCCATCGCCAGACCGGCGCCGTTCACCATGCAGCCGATGTTGCCGTCGAGGGCAACGTAGTTCAGCTCCCACTGAGCCGCACGGGATTCACGCTCGTCTTCCTGCGAAGGGTCACGCATTTCACGCAGTTCAGGCTGACGGAACAGGGCGTTGCCGTCGGCGCCCAGTTTGCCGTCCAGGCACACCAGATCGCCCTGCTTGGTGATCACCAGCGGGTTGATCTCAACCATCGCCAGGTCGCGCTCCAGGAACAGCGTCGCCAGACCCATGAAGATCTTGGCGAACTGGCTGACTTGCTTGCCGGTCAGGCCCAGTTTGAAGGCCAGCTCACGGCCCTGATAAGGCTGTGGACCCGCCAGCGGATCGATGGTCATTTTGTGGATCAGTTCCGGGGTTTCTTCCGCCACTTTCTCGATTTCCACGCCGCCTTCGGTAGACGCCATGAATACGATGCGACGGGTCGCGCGGTCTACAACGGCGCCCAGGTACAGCTCTTTATCGATGTCGGTCGCCGCTTCTACCAGGATCTGGTTAACCGGCTGGCCCAGCGCGTCAGTCTGGTAAGTCACCAGACGTTTGCCCAACCAGGCTTCCGCGAAGGCACGGATATCTTCTTTGCTGTTGACGACTTTAACGCCGCCCGCTTTACCGCGGCCGCCAGCATGAACCTGACATTTCACCACCCACGGGCCGGAGCCGATTTTGGATGCGGCTTCTTCTGCTTCACGCGGAGTGGTACAGGCGTAACCGGTTGGTGCCGGCATGCCATACCGAGCAAACAGCTGTTTTGCCTGATATTCGTGTAAATTCATGATGTTCTATCCATTCAGTTCTGAAGGTTTTTAGCCGGACCATTATTACGCGGTAAACCGCATGGTTTTCCGGCCACATAGCACAGAGTGCGGGCGCGGCATGCCGCGCCCGGCAAGGGTTACTAGACGTCCAGCAGCAGACGAGCCGGATCTTCCAGCATCTCTTTGACCGTCACCAGATAACCGACGGATTCTTTACCGTCGATCAGGCGGTGGTCATAAGACAGCGCCAGATACATCATCGGCTGGATCACCACCTGACCATTGACCGCCATTGGGCGATCTTTGATGGCGTGCATGCCCAGGATGGCGCTCTGCGGCGGGTTGATGATCGGGGTGGACATCAGGGAGCCGAATACGCCGCCGTTGGTAATGGTGAAGTTACCGCCGGTCAGCTCTTCCACGGTCAGTTTGCCGTCGCGGCCCTTAACGGCCAGCTCTTTGATTTTCTTCTCGATGTCAGCCATGCTCATGGCGTCCACATCGCGCAGTACCGGCGTCACCAGGCCGCGCGGAGTAGAAACCGCGATGCTGATGTCGAAGTAGTTGTGGTAAACCACGTCGGAACCGTCGATCGACGCGTTCACTTCCGGGAAACGCTTCAGCGCTTCAACCACCGCCTTGATGTAGAAGGACATGAAGCCCAGACGCACGCCGTGGCGTTTCTCGAAGGCTTCGCCGTACTGCTTGCGCAGATCCATGATCGGCTGCATGTTGATTTCGTTGAAGGTGGTCAACATCGCGGTGCTGTTTTTCGCTTCCAGCAGACGCTCGGCGACGCGTTTGCGCAGGCGGGTCATCGGCACGCGTTTTTCGCTGCGGCCGGCCAGAGCAGGCTGCGGCGCGGCTTCAGCGGCGGCTGGTTTGGCAGCGGCGCCGCCTTTGGCCAGGTGCGCTTCCACGTCTTCACGCGTAATGCGGCCACCCACGCCGGTGCCTTTGATGGCGCCGGCATCGAGATCGTGTTCAGCAATCAGGCGGCGAATCGCCGGGCTGAGCGCGTCATTGCTTTCTTCTTCCAGGCTCGCGGTCGCGCGCTGTGCAGGCGTGGCTTCTTTCTCCTGGCTCTTCTCAGCGGTCGGCTTGCCGGAGCTGTCGCCCGGACGGATGCGGCCGAGCAGCTGGCGAGACAGTACGGTCGCGCCCTCTTCTTCCACGATAGCATCGAGAATACCCGCTTCACTGGCCGGCACTTCCAACACCACTTTGTCGGTTTCGATTTCAACCAGGACTTCGTCACGCTGAACGCTGTCGCCCGGTTTCTTGTGCCAGGTGGCTACGGTTGCATCGGCAACCGATTCAGGAAGGTCAGGAACCAGAATATCTACGCTACTCATTTAGCTTTCCCTTAAGTTTTTTATCATCTGCTTGCCGGCCCCTCGGCCGGCAAGCGAGCGAACATTAGTCAATATTCAGCGCATCATTCACCAGAGCCTGCTGCTGCTTCTGGTGTACGGACATATAACCCACCGCCGGAGAGGCGGAGGCCGGACGTCCTGCGTAACGTAAAGAAGCCCCGAACGGCACCACTTCACGGAAGTTGTGTTGGCTGCAGTACCAGGCGCCCTGGTTCAGCGGCTCTTCCTGACACCAGACGAAGTCATGCACGTGCGAGTATTGCTCCAGCACGGCCTGCACGGCCTGATGCGGGAACGGATACAGCTGCTCGATGCGCACGATGGCCACGTCTTTCTGCTCGTTCTTGCGACGCTGTTCCAGCAGGTCGTAGTAAACCTTACCGGAGCACAGCACGACGCGCTTGACCGCTTTCGGATCCAAATCGTCGATCTCGCCGATCGCCGGCAGGAAGGTGCCATTGGCCAGCTCGTCCAGCGAAGAGACCGCCAGCGGGTGACGCAGCAGCGACTTCGGCGACATCACCACCAGCGGACGACGCATACCGCGCAGCGCCTGACGACGCAGCATGTGGTAAACCTGCGCCGGCGTGGACGGGACGCACACCTGCATGTTCTGCTCAGCGCACAGCTGCAGATAACGTTCCAGACGCGCGGAGGAGTGCTCTGGGCCCTGGCCTTCATAGCCGTGCGGCAGCAGCATCACCAGGCCGCACATACGGCCCCATTTTTGCTCGCCGGAGCTGATGAACTGGTCGATAACAACCTGCGCGCCGTTGGCGAAGTCGCCGAACTGCGCTTCCCAGATGGTCAGCGTGCGCGGTTCCGCCGTGGCGTAGCCGTATTCGAACGCCAGCACCGCCTCTTCAGACAGCACGGAGTCCCAGACCTTGAATTCGCCCTGGCCGCTGTGGATATTCGCCAGCGGAACATAGACCGAACCGTTTTTCTGGTTGTGCACCACCGCGTGACGGTGGAAGAAGGTGCCGCGGCCGGCGTCTTCGCCGGAGATGCGGATTGGAATGCCTTCATCCGCCATGGTGGCGTAGGCCAGCGTTTCGGCGGCGCCCCAGTCGAACGGCTTGTTGCCCGCCGCCATCTCGGCACGGTCAGCGTAGATTTTCGCCACGCGTGACTGCATTTCGATCGCTTCCGGCACGGTGCTGATGCGGCGGCCCAGTTCCTGCAGACGCTTCATCTCAACCTTGCTCGGGTACTCTTCGTCCCACTCGTGGTTCAGGTACGGCGACCAGGTGAAGGAGTGCAGATTCATCGGACGCCATTCTTCAACCACACAATCGCCGCGGTCGAGCGCATCACGATACAGGTTGACCATTTCCGTGGCATCTTCCAGGCTGGCCACTTTCTGTTCGGTCAGAATGTCAGCGTAGATTTTGCGCGGCGTAGGATGTTTCTTGATCTTCTGATACATCACCGGCTGGGTGGCGCTCGGCTCATCGGCCTCGTTGTGCCCATGGCGACGGTAGCAGACCAGATCGATCATCACGTCACGCTTAAAGGTGTTACGGAAATCCAACGCCAGGCGAGTGACGAAGGCCACGGCTTCCGGATCGTCCGCGTTAACGTGGAAGATCGGCGCCTGAACCATTTTGGCGATGTCGGTGCAATATTCGGTAGAGCGCGCATCCAGCGGGTTGGAGGTGGTGAAGCCAACCTGGTTGTTGATGACGATGCGCACGGTGCCGCCCACTTCGTAGCCGCGAGCCTGAGACATGTTCAGGGTTTCCTGAACCACGCCCTGGCCGGTAATGGCGGCGTCGCCGTGGATGGTGATCGGCAGCACCATGTTGCTGCGCGCTTCGTCCAGACGATCGCGACGGGCGCGAACCGACCCCATGACCACCGGGCTGACGATCTCCAGGTGCGACGGGTTGAACGCCAGCGCCAGGTGAACCATGCCGCCTTCGGTTTCCACGTCGGAGGAGAAGCCCTGGTGATATTTCACGTCACCGGTGCCGAGGTGTTCTTTATGCTTGCCGGCGAATTCGTCGAACAGGTCGGCCGGCTTTTTGCCCAGCACGTTGATCAGCACGTTCAGACGGCCGCGGTGGGCCATGCCCAACACCACTTCACGCGTGCCGTTCTTGCCGGCGTGGCGCACCATCTCTTTCAGCATCGGCACCAGCGCGTCGCCGCCTTCCAGCGAGAAGCGTTTGGCGCCCGGGAATTTGGCGCCCAGGTAGCGTTCCAGGCCTTCCGCAGCGGTCAGCTCGTTCAGGAAACGGCGTTTTTCGTCGGCGGTAAAGCTGGCGCGCCCCACCACCGACTCGATGCGCTGCTGGATCCAGCGTTTCTCTTCGGTGTTGGTGATGTGCATGTATTCAGCGCCGATCGAACCGCAGTAGGTCTGCTTCAGCGCGGCGTACAGATCGCCCAGCTTCATGGTTTCTTTGCCGATGGCGAAAGAGCCCACGTTGAAGGTTTCCTGGAAATCGGCTTCGGTCAGGTTGTGGTAAGCGGGCTCAAGGTCAGGAACTTGCTCGCGCTGCCACAGGCCGAGCGGATCGAGGTTGGCATGCTGATGTCCGCGGAAGCGGAAGGCGTTGATCAGCTGCAGTACCTTGACCTGTTTGGCATCGGTTGCCGGATCGGTGATGGTGGTGTTGTAGCGCGCGGAGTCTTTCGCCAAGCGGCGGAAGTAGTCGCGCGTTTGAGAGTGGAGCTGATCGGGTTTGACACCCGCGGTTGGTAGCTGTTGAAAAATGGAACGCCAGCTATCTTCAACGGAACCCGGATCGGTTAAGAAATCTTCATAGAGCTGCTCTATGTAAGACTGGTTCGCGCCCGCCAGATAGGAGGAATCCAGCCAGGCCTTCATTGCGCCGTTCTGCATCATGATCCCTTAAGCTTTGAAGCTTTAGTTTTCGCCGTGGTTAACATAATTACCGTGATGAATACGGTTTGCCGTAAAACGGTTCACTCGACGTACTTGCGGCCATGACGGCCCGATACGTTCTGTTATGGACCTTGCGGTCCCTTACAAGGAACCTCTAAAAACCGGCGGAAGAACCAGGCTGCATAGCGCCGCAGCCGCGGGTCAGTTTTTAGAGGTTCCCTCCCCTATGGGATGTGCGCCGGAAAAGAGCCCGGCGCAGCATCTCATTCCGTTTATGCGCCGCGTTGCAGCAGCATGGACTTGATATGCCCGATCGCACGCGTCGGGTTCAAGCCTTTAGGACATACACTGACACAATTCATAATGCTATGGCAGCGGAAAACACTAAAAGCATCGTCCAGATCATCTAAACGTTCTTGCGTTTCCGTGTCACGGCTGTCGATCAGGAAGCGATACGCCGCCAACAGACCGGCAGGCCCGATGAACTTGTCCGGGTTCCACCAGAACGATGGGCACGAAGTCGAGCAGCAGGCGCACAGGATGCACTCGTACAGACCGTCCAGCTTGGCGCGCTGTTCCGGCGACTGCAGGTGCTCACGCGCCGGCGGATTCTTGCCGTCGTTCAGCAGGTATGGCTTGATCTTTTCATACTGGGTGTAGAACTGACCCATATCCACCACCAGATCGCGCACCACCGGCAGCCCCGGCAGCGGACGGATCACGATCTTGCCGTTGCCTTTGCGCAGCGACGAAACCGGGGTGATGCACGCCAGGCCGTTTTTACCGTTCATGTTCAGGCCGTCGGAACCGCACACGCCTTCGCGGCATGAGCGACGGAACGACAGGGTCGGATCTTTTTCTTTCAGCTGGATCAACGCATCCAGCAGCATCATGTCACGGCCTTCTTCCGCTTCCAGGGTGTAGTCCTGCATGTGCGGCGCGTCGTCGACATCCGGATTGTAGCGATAAATGGAAAATTCGAGTTTCATCTGTCGATCTCCGCAATTAGTAAGAACGCACTTTCGGCGGGAATGCCGGGCGCAGCTTCGGTTGCATGTTCACTTCACGACGCGTCATGCTTTCCGATTGCGGCAGATACAGCGAATGGCACAGCCAGTTGGCGTCATCGCGTTCCGGGTAGTCGAAGCGGCTGTGTGCGCCACGGCTCTCGGTACGGAAGTTGGCCGACACGGCGGTGGAATACGCGGTCTCCATCAGGTTATCCAACTCCAGGCACTCGATGCGCTGGGTGTTGAACTCGCTGGAGGTATCGTCCAGGCGTGCGTTCTTCAGACGTTCACGGATCACTTTCAGTTCTTCCAGGCCCTTGGCCATCGCATCGCCTTCGCGGAATACCGAGAAGTTGTGCTGCATGCAAGACTGCAGCGCTTTGCGAATCTCGACCGGGTCTTCGCCAGAACGGGTATTGTTCCAACGGTTCAGACGATCAAGCGAAGCTTCCACGTCGGAGTCGCTGGCGTCACGGCTCACGCCCTGCTCTTCCAACGATTCCTGCAGGTGCATGCCGGCGGAACGGCCGAATACCACCAGGTCCAGCAGCGAGTTGCCGCCCAGACGGTTGGCGCCGTGCACCGATACGCAGGCGATTTCGCCCACGGCGAACAGCCCCGGGATCACCACGTCTTCGCCTTTCTCGTTCACGGTCAGCGCCTGACCGGTCACCTTGGTCGGAATGCCGCCCATCATATAGTGACAGGTTGGGATAACCGGGATCGGCTCTTTCACCGGATCGACGTGCGCGAAGGTGCGGGACAGCTCCAGAATGCCCGGCAGACGGGATTCCAGCACCTCTTTGCCCAGGTGATCCAGCTTCAGCTTGGCGTGCGGGCCCCAAGGACCGTCGCAGCCGCGGCCTTCGCGGATTTCGATCATGATCGAACGGGCAACCACGTCGCGCCCCGCCAGATCTTTGGCGTTCGGCGCATAACGCTCCATGAAGCGCTCGCCGTGCTTGTTCAGCAGGTAACCGCCTTCGCCGCGGCAGCCTTCGGTCACCAGCACGCCCGCGCCAGCGATGCCGGTCGGGTGGAACTGCCACATTTCCATGTCCTGCACCGGCACACCGGCGCGCAGCGCCATGCCGACACCGTCGCCGGTGTTGATGTGGGCGTTGGTGGTGGACTGGTAAATACGGCCTGCGCCGCCGGTCGCCAGCACGGTGGCCTTGGCTTTGAAGTAAACCACTTCACCGGTTTCGATGCAGATAGCCGTGGTGCCGACCACCGCGCCGTCCTGGTTTTTCACCAGATCGAGCGCATACCACTCGGAGAAAATGGTGGTGTGGTTTTTCAGGTTCTGTTGGTACAGGGTATGCAGCAGCGCGTGGCCGGTACGGTCGGCTGCGGCGGCGGTACGCGCCGCCTGCTCGCCGCCGAAGTTCAGCGACTGGCCGCCGAACGGGCGCTGATAGATGCGGCCGTCGTCCAGGCGAGAGAACGGCAGACCCATGTGTTCCAGTTCCAGAATCGCTTCCGGGCCGGTTTTACACATATATTCGATGGCGTCCTGGTCACCGATATAGTCGGAACCTTTCACCGTGTCGTACATATGCCATTCCCAGTTGTCCTCGTGGCTGTTGCCGAGCGCGACGGTGATGCCGCCCTGGGCGGACACGGTATGGGAACGGGTCGGGAAAACTTTGGACAGCAGGGCACAGGTCGAGCCCGCTTGGGAAATTTGCAGCGCGGCACGCATGCCCGCACCGCCGGCGCCGATTACGACGGCATCAAACTCTCTGACTGGCAGTTTCATTTAAGCACCCCACACTACGATTGTTCCGTACAGTAAATAGACCAGCAACGCGACCACGACAGCCAGCTGCAACACCAGGCGAACCGCCAGCGGCTTGACGTAGTCCGTCAGCACCTGCCACAGCCCGATCCAGGCGTGAACCAGAATCGACAGCAAGGTCAGCAGAGTGAACACTTTCGTAATGGAAGTGGCGAAGAAACCGCGCCAGATGTCATAAGTGAGTTCCGGAGCCGTGACGAAAAAGCCCAGGATATACAGGACGTACAGGGTGATGATGATAGCGGAAGCACGCAGCAGCAGCCAATCGTGCACGCCGTTGCGCCCTAATGCAGAAACGTTGTTTACCATACGAGGACTCCAGCCAGAACTGACAGCACGACGGTCAGACCGATCGCCACCTGGGCGGAACGGGTGCCGGCGGCCAAACTCTCTTCGATGTAGCCAAAATCCATTAACAAGTGACGGATGCCACCGCAAATGTGATAGGCCAGCGCCGTGAGGATGCCCCAGAATATGAATTTGACGATGAAGCTATTCATGATGGCGGCCGCCTGCAGGAACCCCTCTTGGGAAGAGAGTGACAGGCCCAGCAGCCAGAGGAGGATACCCACGGCAACGAAGGTAATTACGCCAGAGACTCGGTGTAAGATAGACGCTATCGCAGTTACGGGGAACCGGATCGTTTGCAGATCCAAGTTGACAGGTCGTTGTTTTTTCACGTATTTGCCCACACAGCTCTTATTATTTTCCTTCCTCCGGGCCTGGGCGGGGATCAGACAGCGTTAAGAGCCTAAAACCCTTACACGTCACGCGCTCAAACATCAACATCCTCTGTGCTCAAACGGCGCGCATTTATAACGCTGGGTGCTCCTACTTCAGGGTAATCCGGAGACCTGGCGGCAGTATAGGAGGATCACATTCTGATTACAATTCTCATACAACCGCTTTGATAACATTTCCCCCGAACAGTGATTCAGATCACGGATTTCACAATTAGTGCAAAATTAATTATCTGATTTGACAAGAGATCAACATTTCCATTACATATAGGGGCACAAACGGTCCTATGATGCGCTACGGGTCAGCAGATACACTTCCCCCCGGGTTCGAGTTATGCAACAGTGTATTTGGCGAACCTATCCCAATAGCCGTTGTTTCCCGCTCGATTTTGCCGGCGTCAAAAAGCAAATAAAGCAAATAAAAACAGTTTATTGGGATAGGTTCACATCTCTTCGAACAGCTCATAGGTAAGATTAACAGACTATAACGAATTACTCTGAATCGTTAACAACTGGTCACCCGTCTCGTTCGCCTGGTCAGCACTCTGTACCCTACCCGCGCACAGTTGCGCAGTCGCTCACAGAGTTAGCGTCCGCACCATTTTTTGCGGGCAACCTGCAGAGATTTAAGGTATTTCAGTTGTTAGTGGTTTTTAAAATAAGGCGCTAAGGAGACAGTAAATGACTGATAAGAAAGCGACGCTAACCATTAACGACAGCGAAGCTCCGATCGAACTGGGCGTATTGACACCGACACTGGGCCCTGATGTCCTCGATGTCCGCGCTCTGGGTTCCAAAGGTTATTTCACATTTGATCCCGGCTTTACCTCCACCGCTTCTTGCGAATCCAAGATTACCTTCATCGACGGCGACAAAGGCGTGCTGCTGCACCGCGGCTTCCCTATCGAACAGCTGGCGAAAGAATCTTCCTACCTGGAAGTGTGCTACATCCTGCTGTACGGCGAGACCCCGACGCCGGAAGAGTTCGAGACCTTCAAAACAACCGTTACCCGCCACACCATGATCCACGACCAGATCACCCATCTGTTCCGTGGCTTCCGTCGCGACTCGCACCCGATGGCGGTGCTGTGCGGCGTGACCGGCGCGCTGGCGGCGTTCTACCACGATGCGCTGGACGTCAACAACGAGCGTCACCGTGAAATCACCGCATTCCGTCTGCTGTCCAAAATGCCGACCGTGGCCGCGATGTGCTACAAATACTCCCTGGGCCAGCCGTTCGTTTATCCGCGCAACGATCTGTCCTATGCCGGCAACTTCCTGCACATGATGTTCGCCACCCCGTGCGAAGAGTACGTGGTGAACCCGGTATTGGAACGCGCCATGGATCGCATCCTGATCCTGCACGCCGACCATGAGCAGAACGCCTCTACCTCGACCGTGCGCACCGCCGGCTCTTCCGGCGCCAACCCGTTCGCCTGCATCGCGGCCGGCATCGCCTCCCTGTGGGGGCCGGCGCACGGCGGCGCCAACGAAGCGGCGCTGAAAATGCTGGAAGAGATCAAGACCGTCGATCACATTCCGGAATTCATCAAGCGCGCCAAGGACAAGAACGACTCCTTCCGCCTGATGGGCTTCGGCCACCGCGTGTACAAGAACTACGATCCGCGCGCCACCGTGATGCGCGAGACCTGTCACGAAGTGCTGAAAGAGCTGAACAAGAAGGACGACAACCTGCTGCAGGTGGCGATGGAGCTGGAGCACATCGCGCTGAACGACCCGTACTTCATCGAGAAGAAACTGTACCCGAACGTCGACTTCTACTCAGGCATCATCCTGAAGGCGATGGGCATTCCTTCTTCCATGTTCACCGTGATCTTCGCCATCGCGCGCACCATCGGCTGGATCGCGCACTGGAACGAAATGCACGACGAAGGCATCAAAATTGCCCGTCCGCGTCAGCTGTACACCGGCTATGCCGAGCGTGATTTCAAATCCCAGCTGAAAACCAAGTAAGCCGCTTCCCCGGCTGAAACCGCACAGCGCCGCCCCTTCGGGCGGCGTTTTTTTTGCTTATTTCTGGCAGCCCGGGCACCAATAAAACGGCCGCGACGACAGGTCGGTGCGCACAATCATCGCGCCGCAGCGCTCACAGGGCTCGCCGCTGCGATGAAACACCTTGAAGCGAAACAGCGCGCCGTGATGGCGGTTCTCATCCGCCTGCCCGCGCGTCTGATAGGAAAGACGCGGCACCGCCAGCAGCGCCTCCGCCAGACGCCAAAGCGCTTCCGGCGCCAGATCCTGCGGTTTGTGCTGCGGCGCCAGTTCGGCCTGCCACAGAATTTCGGCGCGCAGATAATTGCCCAATCCGGCGAGAAACGCCTGGTCGAGCAGCATGCCGCCCAGCTGCCTGCGGCGAAAACGCGGCGTCAGCAAACGCTCCTGCACCTCATCCACCGTCAACGTCATGTCCAGCACGTCGGGGCCGATGCGTTGCAGGAACGGGTGCTGTTCTATCTCCTCGCGCGGCCCGACGGTGATGTCGGACGCGCTGTAGAGCAATATTGCGCTGCGAGCGGTTTCCAGCCGCACCCGCAGATCGCGCTTGGTCTCCGGCGTCTCTCCCGCCGCCGCCACTTTCCATACGCCGTACAGCTGGTTATGGCTGTACATCGTCAGCCCATTGGAAAAGTGGGTCAACAGCGCCTTGCCGCGCGGCTCGATGGCGACGATGCGCTCGCCGAGCAAATGCTGGCGGTAGTGCTTCAACTGGGGAAAAGCGAAATCGACGGCGGTCAGCGGCTGATCGATCACCGCCGCCGCCAGTTTGTCCGCCGCCCGGCGGATCTCCGGTCCTTCCGGCATAGACCACTCCTTGCGTAGACCCGGCGCAGCACGATGCGCCGGGGATTCTCTTGATTAATGCGTCGCGCCGCCCACCACTTTCAGATCGTGTTCCACCTGCAAAGCGATGGAAACGGCCAGCTCCAGCGCAAACAGCACCGTCGAAGCCGCCATGCTCGGCGCGCCGGGGTGCGCCGCCGCCTGCTCAGGCAGATACGGGATATGGATAAAACCGCCCTTCACCTCGCGCTGGCCGCTCAAACGGTGCAGCAGCCCATACATCACATGGTTGCACACGTAGGTGCCGGCAGTCTGCGAAACGGCGGCCGGAATGCCGGCCTCGCGCATCGAACTCACCATCGCTTTGATCGGCAAAGTGCTGAAATAGGCCGCCGGACCGCCGGCGACGATCGGCTCATCCACCGGCTGCTGCCCCTGATTGTCGGGAATACGCGCATCGTCGACGTTGATCGCCACCCGTTCAATCGTGATATCGGTGCGGCCGCCGGCCTGGCCGATAGCCAGCACCATCACCGGCTGCACCTCGTCGATCGCCGCATTGAGCGCCTCCAGCGCGGCCCCGAACACGCACGGCAACTGGCGCGCCACGATACGCGTGCCCACCAGTTCCATATCGTTGAGCTGCTTCACCACTTCCCAGGAGGGATTGAGGCGCTCGCCGCCAAACGGCTCGAAGCCGGTAATCAATACTTTTTGCATCCTTACTCCTACAGGAACATCAGGAAATACAGCAGGAACACGTTAACCAACAGCAGCAGCACGCCGGTCGGCACCTGCGCCTTGATCACCGCATTCTTGTCCGGCAACTCCAGCAGCGCCGCCGGCACAATGTTGAAGTTCGCCGCCATCGGCGTCATCAGGGTGCCGCAATAGCCGGAGAACATGCCGATCGCCGCCATCACCGCCGGGTTGCCGCCGTGCTGCAACACCAGGATCGGAATGCCGATGCCGGCGGTAACGATCGGGAAAGCGGCGAAGGCGTTGCCCATCACCATGGTCAGCACCGCCATACCGATAGCGTAGACCGCCACGGCGATAAAGCGGTTATCGACCGCCAGATATTCCTGGGTCAAATGCGAGATCGCGGTACCAACGCCGGCGACGGTAAACAGCAGCCCCAGCGTGGCGAGGATCTGCGGCAGAATGAACGCCCAGCCGATCGAATCCAGCAGGCGCCGCGCTTCCTGTATCGGCTGCAGCGCCTTCTCATGGGTCATTGTCACCGCGATCGCCAACCCGATCAGGCAGCCGACGGTCATCGAGAACAGGGTGATCAGCGTCGCGTGGTTACCGCTGCCGAATACCGCGTTTTGCAACGCCGGCACGTTGTTGAACAGCAGCACGCCGACCACCGTCACCACCGGGATCGCCAGCGCGGGAATGAACAGCTTGTTGCCCAGGCGCTTGGCGCTCGCCTCGCGCTCCTGCGGCGTCCGCTGGTGATAGCTGCCGAGGCGCACGCCGCCGAAGCCGGCAATCAGGGCCATCACCACCACCACCGCGCCAACGATGATATGCAGCATGCGTTTTTCGTTACTGCCCTCGCCCAGTACATCGCCCAGCAGGCGATAAGTCCAGTCGCCGACCAGGAATACCAGGCCGTACAGCCCCCAAAACAGCCCGGTGGTGATGCGGCGCGGGTTGGCGCGATCGCGCAAGGACATCACCGCCACAATCAGCAGCACCGCGCCGGCCAGCCAGTAAAGGTATTGTTGCTGGAAGTTCATCGCGCTTCCCCCTTCGCCTGCAGCGCCGCCTGATTCAGCTGCGCCAGCTCGGCGCTCAGCTGTTTATCCATCCGATACAGCCGGAACGCGTGGATCAGGAAAGCGAAAATGGCGGTCGGAATGCCCCACAGCGCGATATGCAGCGGCTCGGTCTGAATGCCGCCGGACTCCAGCATAAAGTTATGCATGAAGATGATCGCACCGAAGGCCACGAAGATATCCTCGCCGAAGAACAGCCCGACGTTGTCGGTAGCGGCCGACATGGCGCGCAGGCGGTGGCGGGTACGCTCCGGCAGCTCGCCGTAGCGGTTTTCCGTCGCCCCTTCCGCCATCGGCGCCAGCAGCGGCCGCACCATCTGCGGATGCCCGCCCAGGCTGGTCAGCCCCATCGCCGCGGTGATCTCGCGCACGAACAGGTACACGATCAGCAAACGGCCGGCGGTGGCGCTTTTGATCTTGGCGATCCACGCCTGCGCCCGCTCTTTAAGCCCGTGACGTTCCAGCAGGCCGATCACCGCCAGCGGCAGCAGCAGGATCAGCGGCAGGTTTCGGGTATTGAGAAAGCCCTCGCCGAGCTTTTCCAGAATGACGTCCAGCGGCATCAGCGCCGCCAGACCGGTAATGATGCCGGCGGCGATCACCACCAGCACCGGATTGAAACGCAATACAAACCCGACCACGATCGCGGCGATGCCGATCAGTGGCCAGAGATTCACGGCCTGTTCCATAGTCTTCCCTCGATATTTTCTAATAATTTTTTGTTTGTGATGTTATGTCTTGCTTTACTGCTCTGCGCTGACGCGGATGCCCTGTTGAACAAAACTGTCCCGCAGCTTGCGCGCATACGCCAGCGCATGCTCGCCGTCCCCGTGCAGACAGACGGTCTCCGCCTGTACGGCGGTCCAAACGCCATCGACGCTGCGCACCCGGTGATGGCGCACCATCTCCAGGGTTTGCGCCAGCGCTTGTTCATCATCCTCGATCAATGCCCCCGGCAAACCGCGCGGTACCAGCGTGCCGTCGGCCTGATAACCGCGATCGGCGAACACCTCCTGCCGGGTGGTCAGACCGAGCCGTTGCCCGGCGCGGATCAGCTCGCTGCCGGCCAGCCCCACCAGCCGCAGCGCCGGATCGACCGCCTGCACCGCCCGGGCGATGGCTTCCGCCAGCGCCGGCTCAACCGCCGCCTGGTTGTACAGCATGCCGTGCGGCTTAACGTGCACCATCACCCCGCCCTCGGCGCGGGCGATGGCCGCCAGCGCCCCGAGCTGATACACCACCTGCGCGTACACCGTTTCCGGCGGCAGCTGCATGCGAGTGCGGCCGAAATTCTCCCGATCGGGAAAACTCGGGTGGGCGCCGATCGCCACGCCGTACTGCAATGCCCAGCGCACCGACTGACGCATGGTCTGCGCATCGCCGGCGTGGAAGCCGCAGGCGATGTTGGCCGAACTCACCAATTGCAACAGCGCCTGGTCGTTGGCGCAGCCTTCGCCGAGATCGGCGTTCAAATCAACGATCATGTAACCCCCAGGCAATCTGTCGAAGGAAAAGATCCTGCTCGGCCTTGGCGCGCTGCGCCTCGGCCAGTGAACAGAGAACGAAATGGATCGGTTCGCCGAGACGGATCTGCGCCAAATGGTAAAGATCGGCTTCGATCACGCAGGCGATGCGCGGGTAACCGCCGGTGGTTTGCGCATCGGCCATCAGCACGATCGGCTGGCCGTTGTGCGGCACCTGCACCACGCCGGGCATCAGGCCGTGCGACAGCATCTCTCTGTCGGTGGTGCGTGCCAGCGGCGTGCCGCCGTGCAGACGGTAGCCCATGCGGTTGCTCTGCGGGCTGAGCTGCCAGGCGGCGCGCCAAAACGCATCTTGCGCCTCTTCGCTGAATTCGGCGTACTCCGGCCCCGGCAACGCACGGATGCGATTGGTGAACAGTAACTGCTTCACGCCACAGCGGGTTTGCGGTTCAGCGGCGGATTTGCCCAGCGGCAACCGATCGCCGTCCTTCAGATTACGCCCCTCGCACCCGCCAAAGGCGGCTTTCATGTCGGTGCTGCGCGAGCCCAGCATTTCCGGCACGGCGATACCGCCGGCGATCGCGAGATAACTGCGCATGCCGCGCTTCGGCGTGCCCAGCACCAGCCGCTGCCCCTTTTTCACCGGGTAGCGCCAGCCGGTCCACAGCGGCTTACCGTCCAGCTGCGCGTCGCAGCCGGCGCCGGTCAGGGCGATCCAGCCGGGACGGGTAAACTCGGCGCTGAACTGGCCGAGCGTGATCTCCAGCCCGGCGGCCTCCGGCGCGTTGCCCACCAGCAGGTTGGCGATCTTCAGCGCCGGTTGATCCAACGCGCCGCCGGTACTGATGCCCAGACGGCGAAATCCTTCACGGCCCAAATCCTGCACCGTGGTATAGATGCCGGCGCGCAGAATAATCAGCATACGCCCTCCTTCTGCGGCACAAAGCGTACGCTATCGCCCGGGCGCAGCAGCGTCGGCGGCATTTCATGGGGATTGAACAACGCCAGCGGCGTGCGGCCGATCAGCTGCCAGCCGCCGGGCGTCGCCAGCGGATAGATGCCGGTCTGGCCGCCGCCGATACCGACGGAGCCGGCCGCCACCGCCAGACGCGGTTCGGCGCGGCGCGGCGTCGCCAGTTTTTCCGGCATGCCGCCCAAATAGGAGAAGCCCGGCTGAAAGCCGAGAAAATAGACCACGTAGGCCGCCGCCGCGTGGCATTCCACCACCTGTCGCGGCGTCATGCCGGTATGGCGCGCCACCTCATCCAGATCAGGGCCCTGTTCCCCGCCGTAGACAACCGGGATCTCCACCTGACGCGACTCCGGCGTCAGGCGCTCTTTGCTTTCCCACCCCTGCTGCAGTAACGCGAGCATCGCTTCGGCGTCGGCCTGCGGCGTATGCAACAGCAGCGTCAGGTTGTTCATTCCCGGCACCACTTCCCGCACGTCAGGATGATGATTCAGCTTTTCCGCCAGCGCCCAGATGCGCTGCTGGCTCGGCAACGTCACCGGCGGTGACAGTTCAAGCACTACCGCTCTTTCACCTAAAAGGTAATAACGCGCTTGTTGCACCCTTATTCTCCTTATTATTATCGCGCTGAAAAACACACCAGTTATGCGTGACGCAGCCCCGGCTGTCAATAGAACGCAACCATAAGGAAAATAAGGAAATAGCGCGGTAAAAGGATTCAGCCGGCGCGCAGGCCGGGCTGGATCCGACGCAGAAAAAAATCAGGCGGGATTCGGGATATCGATAAAGGTCACATCAAAACCGTGGTGCTGAGCCAGCCATTCCCCCAGCGCTTTCACGCCGCCGCGCTCGGTTGCGTGGTGGCCGGCGGCAAAGAAATGCACGCCCATTTCGCGCGCGCTGTGAATGGTCTGCTCAGACACTTCACCGCTGATGAAAGCATCGACGCCGAAGCGCGCCGCGCTGTCGATAAAGCCCTGGCCGCCGCCGGTGCACCAGGCCACTCGGCGAATATGCTCAGGCGCGTTATCGCCGCAGTGCAGCACCGCGCGCCCCAGCCGGCTTTCGATGCGCTGTTGCAGCGCTTCGCCGGTCAGCGGCTGTTCGAATTCCCCGTGCGGCACCAGCGGCTCGACGTCGCCAATCACCCGAATGCCCAGCGCCTGCGCCAGCTGCGCGTTGTTGCCCAGCACCGGATGCGCGTCCAGCGGCAAGTGGTAGCCGTACAGATTGATGTCGTGGGTCAACAGCGTTTTCAGACGGTTGCGCTTCATGCCGCGCACCGCCGGCGCCTCGTTTTTCCAGAAATAGCCGTGATGCACGATGATCGCGTCGGCCTGATGCGCCACCGCGGCGTCCAACAGCGCCTGACAGGCAGTGACGCCGGTCACGATGCGCTGCACGTGCGGGCGCCCTTCCACCTGCAATCCATTGGGGGCATAGTCCTGAAACGCCGCGGCGTTCAGTTCCGTGTTGATCAGTTGTTCCAGATCGAGGTTACGCATTCTCTTCTCTCTTCATAGTCAAAATGTCTGCCGGTCGCCCTGCGCCATCAGGATGAATTTCACCCCCAGATCGTTGCCCTGCGCCAGCTGCTGCGAAATGGCGGCGCGCGCCTCTTCGCCCTGCTTCAGGCTCGGTTTGATGTGGCTGATCACCACCGGCAGACCGTTCAGCGAGCCTTCGCCGCCGCTGTACTGCGTCAGGTTCTTCAGCTCCTTCAGCAGCCAGGCCGGCGTCAGATGGCCGTACAGATGTTTGTCCTCCACCCCGTTAGGGTAAGAGGTTTCGATAATCATGCCCTTGAGCTTTTTCTGCTCGACAAGCGGCCCCAGCACGCGCCACACGGTATCGAGATCGCGCGACTGCTCCACCTTGTCCGGCCCGGTATCGCCGAAGTAGGCGAAGAACTCGTTGCCGTTGGAAATCAGCAGCATTGATGACGGGTAGCGATCGTGGCTGAGCGGGTACATCACGCCGGTCAACCCGGTCAGGCCGAGGGTAAAGCGCTGCTGCGGCCGCACCGTTTGCAGCCGGTAGGTGCCCAGCCGCGAGCCGTTGCCGGCGTCGGTAAAGTTCGGCCAGGCCTTCCAGTTGAAGTAATGGTTGCGCAGGGTCAGCACGGTGTCCGCCTGGGCGTAAACGGTTTTTTTATTATCTTCGGGCGAGCCGACGATCAGCCCCGCCACGTGGTCCAGATGGCCGTGGCTGATGAAATAGCCGCCGATCAACTGCCGGAACACATAGCCCTGCGGCGTATAAGGCGCGGCCAGCTCGGGGGTCACCTGCGGGAAACTGCCCTTCTCCAGCCCTTTGGCGATGCCCGGCAGCAGCGAGCCGGCGTCCAGCGCCACATACTGCGGCTGATTATCGCTGCGGATCAGATAAGAGGTCAGGTTGCCGTCGCTGACGCCGCCGTCGACGCCCAGCGCCACCACGTCAAAGCCGGCGATCGCCAGCGCGGAATAGCCGCTCAGGCACAGAGCCAGCACCTTTTTCATCATTACGTCGCTCCTTGCAGTTGCCTCAAGACTCTCCCCGTTTCGCCGCCTCGAACGCCGCCAACGTCTCCACGCGGGCTTGTTTGTGATCGACGATCGGCAGCGGGTAGTTCAGCGTACGGCGCTGCTTTTCCGCCCAGCGGTGGGGGTAATGGATGTCATTGTCGGGCACATCCGCCAGTTCCGGCAACCATTTACGGATGAAAGTGCCTTGTGGATCAAAACGTTCACCCTGGGTGGTCGGGTTAAAGATGCGGAAATACGGCGCGGCGTCGGTGCCGGTGGAGGCCGCCCACTGCCAGCCGCCGTTATTGGCCGCCAGATCCCCGTCCAGCAGTTGCGACATGAAATAGCGCTCCCCGGCGCGCCAGTCGATCAGCAGATCCTTCACCAGAAAACTGGCGCTGATCATGCGCAGCCGGTTGTGCATCCAGCCGGTAGCGTTCAGTTGGCGCATGGCGGCATCGACGATCGGATAGCCGGTTTCGCCCCGCTGCCAGGCCTGCAGCTTCGCCGCGTCAGCGCTCCAGCGCACCTTGTCCGTCCAGGCGATAAAGGGACGATGGCGGCACAGCTCGGGGTAGGCCACCAGCAGGTGGCGATAGAACTCGCGCCAAATCAGCTCGTTCAGCCAGGCGAAAGCGCCGCTCTCGCGATCTTCCAGCAGCTGCGGGCATTCGGCGCGCAGGCGGTTAAAACACTGGCGCGGCGACAGCGCGCCGATCGCCAGATAGGGCGACAGGCTGCTGGTGCCGGCGATGGCGGGCAGATCGCGCTGCCGAAGGTAATCTTGCACCTGCTCACGACAAAAGGCGCGCAGCCGCTGCAGCGCGGCCTCCTCGCCGGCGGGATAATCATCCCCGATGTCCGCCGCGGGATAATCGAACGCCGCCGGCGCTTCAGGCGCAGGCAACGCGCCATCGGCACGGATCTTCGGCGCCGGCAGGCAGCTCACGTCGGACTCAGTCAGGCGCTGAATGAAGGCGTTGCGAAACGGCGTATAAACCTTGTACATCTCGCCGCCGCCGGTTAGCACGCTGCCCGGCGGCAACAGCAGGCTGTCATCAAAACCGTGGCACGTTACCCGTCCATTCAACTGCTGCTCCAGCCGCGCATCGCGTCGCCGTTCATTCAGTTCGTACTGGCGGTTGTAAAATAGCGCGTCCACCTGCTCTCGCCGGCAATACTCCGCCAGCCAGTCGATCGACGCGGCAAAGTCCGTGCCGGCATGGCAATGCAGCGCAATGCCCTTTTGCGCCAGCGCCTGCTGTACCGCCCGCAGGCTGGCGTGGATCAGCGCCGCCTGCCGCGGCGCCATCTCATGTTCCCGCCACTGCTGCGGGGTGGCGATAAACACCGCCAGCACCCGGGCTTTGGGATCGCTGCAGGCAGCGTGCAGCGCTTTGTTGTCGGTGATACGCAGATCGTTACGCAACCAGACCAGATGCGTGGTCATAAAATTCCCTTGTCAATCAATGGCCGTAACGCAAACGCAGCGCCTCCGGATAAGGTTCGAAATAGCGTTGTTCCGCCAAATAACTGTCGGGGTATTCCGCCATGTAATGCTTAAGCAAGGCGATCGGCGCCAGCAGCGGCTGCATGCCCTGCCGGTAGCGGTCGATCAGGTGCGCCAGCTCCTGGCGCTGCGCCGCGCTGAGCTGGCGGCGGAAGTAACCCTGCACGTGCATCAGCACGTTGGTATGGTTGCGGCGCGTCGCCTTGTGCGCCAACAGCGCCATCAGGCGGCTGCGGTACTCCACGGCGAAGTCTTCCAGCGAGTCCCAGCGATGAATGTCGGCGACGAAACGCCCCAGTTCGCGGTACGCCGGCTGCGAATGCGCCAGCAGCGACAGCTTGTAGCGGCTGTGAAACGCGATCAGCCCGCCGCGGGTCAGCCCCTGACGCCATAGCATGTTCAACTCATACAGCGCGTACACTCGCTCGATAAAGTTTTCCCGCAGCGCCGCATCCTGCAAACGCCCATCCTCTTCCACCGGCAGCCACGGCATCTGGCGCAGCAGCTCGGCGGTAAACAGCCCGACGCCGTTTTTACGCGAGTCCTTGCCGTTCTCGCTGTAGACCCGCACCCGCTCCAGGCCGCAGCTCGGCGACTTGGCGCAGACGATGTAACCGCACAAGTGCTGCAACGCGGCCACGCGCTGCGCGGAGAAACTGCGCATCTCCTCGGTCAGATCCACGCCGGCGTCGTTGCTGTAGCGCATCGCCGGCCACGGCTGCGCCTGTTTCACCAGGCGCAGCGCCGGGCGCGGCGTGGGCAGGCCGATCGCCATTTCCGGGCATACGGGCTCAAAGCGCACATAGGGCGCCAACTGTTCCACCGCGAAGGCCAGCCGCTTGTGGCCACCGTCGAAACGCACCGCGTCGCCCAGTAAACAGGCGCTGATGCCGATAGGGATCTTGTCACTCATACCGTTCTCTCGTGGTGTTGGTCGATGGGGAAAGTGTAGAAGAATGGCTTGCCAAATACGACCTTGCGCTTGACGGCAGCGGGCTTGGGGCATAAAAAAACCCCCGCCGCAGGGCGAGGGTTGTTCGTGAGTCGGCAGTGACTCAGTAGAAGTCGCAGGACGCCAGTTCCGCCTGCTGCAGCCAGACCGGTTTATCGCTGGTTTTTGACCAGACGCGGTGCAGGTAGCTGTAAAAACGCCCGCGATCGCTGCGGAACAGCATCACCGGCAGGGCCAAAATGCCCGCGATCACCACTGCGCTGCGGCGCAGGAGAATCCGATGCAGTGAATAAGCGTGATAGGTCGTAGACATGCGAACCTCCTTAAAAACGCCTGCCGTTGATTTGTCAGGGAAAACGGCGTGGGCGTATCAAATGAACAATCGGTAATTTGGTAACTGGACAAAATTTTAGCGCACTTGATGAAAGTTTACTACTCATCCGACCACTAAATCGCACAAAAAATCGCTAATCACCGCGGCGATTCGTAATTTTGTTACAACCAAGTTAATTTTTAACTTAACATTGGTTACGTTGTGGTTATTATCCGGTTCCTGCTTCCACGCCGCTGCCCTTGCTTATTCACTCATCAGGCGCAATCTCGCCGCCAACCTGCTGGTTGAAATGCTCAATTTTTGCTGAAATTTCAGCCATTTTTATACTTTTTTTACACCCGCCTGCGCGATTTTTTCATCTTCTTTCTACCCCGCTCCCTACACTGCCTCTATCAAAAACAACACCTCTGGAGGTGTCCCGTGAGTTTCAGCGTTATTGGTGGTGCGCTGTTGGTTCTGCTGCTGTTGGCCTATCTGGTCTACGCCCTGTTTAACGCGGAGGATTTCTGATGGCGGCTTCAGCCTTTTTACTGATCGCCAGTTTTCTGCTGGTGCTTCTGCTGCTGGCCCGGCCGCTGGGCGGTTTTATGGCGCGCCTGATCGAAGGTGAGCCGCTGCCTGCGCTGCGCTCAGTGGAAGCCGGCGTCTGGCGCGCCTGCGGCATCCGCCCCACCGAGATGAATTGGTGGCAGTACGCGCTGGCGATCCTGACGTTTAACCTGCTCGGCCTGGCGCTGCTGTTCGCCCTGCTGATGGCGCAGGGCTCGCTGCCGCTCAACCCGCAAGGCTTCCCTGGCCTCTCCTGGGATCTGGCGCTCAACACCGCCGTCAGCTTCGTCACCAACACCAACTGGCAAGCCTACAGCGGTGAAAGCGCCCTCAGCTATTTCAGCCAGATGGCCGGGCTGGCGGTGCAGAACTTCGTTTCCGCCTCCACCGGCATCGCCGTGGCCTTTGCGCTGATCCGCGCCTTTACCCGCCGCGCCGGCAAGACCGTCGGCAACGCCTGGGCCGATCTGTTCCGCATCACGCTGTATGTGCTGCTGCCGATCGCGCTGCTGATCGCCCTGTTCTTCGTCAGCCAGGGCACGCTGCAAAACTTCCTGCCTTACCTGCACGTCACCACGCTCGAAGGCGCGCAGCAGACGCTGCCGATGGGGCCGGTCGCCTCGCAGGAAGCGATCAAGATGCTCGGTACCAACGGCGGGGGGTTCTTCGGCGCCAACTCGGCGCACCCGTTCGAAAACCCGACCGTGCTGACCAACTTCGTGCAGATGCTGGCCATCTTCCTGATCCCTTGCGCGCTGTGCTTCTCTTTCGGACAACTGGCCGGTGAAAACCGTCAGGGCCACGCGCTGATCTGGGCGATGGCGCTGATCTTCGTGGTGGCGGTGGTGGTGGTGATGTACGCCGAGCTGGCGGGCAACCCGCACCTGAGCGCGCTGGGCGCCGACAGCAACATCAATATGGAAGGCAAAGAGTCGCGCTTCGGCATTCTCGCCACCAGCCTGTTCTCGGTGGTGACCACCGCCGCGTCCTGCGGGGCGGTCAACGCCATGCACGACTCCTTCACCGCGCTGGGCGGCATGGTGCCGATGTGGCTGATGCAGATCGGTGAAGTGGTGTTCGGCGGCGTCGGCTCCGGCCTGTACGGCATGCTGCTGTTCGTGCTGCTGACGGTGTTTATCGCCGGTCTGATGATCGGCCGCACCCCGGAATACCTGGGCAAGAAGATCGACGTCTATGACATGAAGATGACCGCGCTGGCGATCCTGGTCACGCCGGCGCTGGTGTTGCTGGGCAGCGCGCTGGCTATCGGCACCGACGCGGGCCGCGCCGGCATCCTCAATCCGGGCGCCCACGGCTTCAGCGAAGTGCTTTATGCCCTGTCCTCCGCCGCCAACAACAACGGCAGCGCCTTCGCCGGCTTGAGCGTCAATACGCCGTTCTACAACCTGCTGCTGGCCTTCGCCATGTTCGTCGGCCGCTTCGGGGTGATCCTGCCGGTGCTGGCGATCGCCGGTTCGCTGAGCGCCAAGCCACGCCAGCCGGCGGGCAACGGCACCCTGCCGACCTATGGGCCGCTGTTTATCGGCCTGCTGATCGGCACCGTGCTGCTGGTGGGCGCGCTGACCTTCGTGCCGGCGCTGGCGCTGGGCCCGGTGGCCGAGCATTTGCAACTTTGGTTGGCAAACTAACAGACGTCACAGAGAGAGAATAAGAGATGACTCGCAAACAACGCGCGCTGTTTGAACCGGCTCTGGTGCGCACCGCGCTGATCGATGCGGTGAAAAAACTGGACCCTCGCGTTCAATGGCGCAACCCGGTGATGTTCGTGGTGTATATCGGCAGTCTGCTGACCACCGCCATCTGGCTGGCGATCCTCGCCGGCCAAACCGACGGTGCCGCCGCCTTTACCGGCAGCGTCTCCCTGTGGTTGTGGTTCACCGTGCTGTTCGCCAACTTCGCCGAGGCGCTGGCCGAAGGCCGCAGCAAGGCCCAGGCGGAAAGCCTGAAAGGCACCAAGAAAACCAGCTGGGCGAAAAAACTGGCCGGCCCGCGCCGCGACGGCGCCACGGAGAAAGTGGCCGCCGAGAGCCTGCGCAAAGGCGATATCGTGCTGGTGGAAGCCGGCGACACCATTCCGTGCGACGGCGAAGTGCTGGAGGGCGGCGCCTCGGTGGATGAAAGCGCCATTACCGGGGAATCCGCCCCGGTGATCCGCGAATCCGGCGGGGACTTCTCCTCGGTCACCGGCGGCACCCGCGTGCTGTCCGACTGGCTGGTGGTGCAGTGCAGCGTCAACCCGGGGGAAACCTTCCTCGATCGCATGATCGCCATGGTGGAAGGCGCCAAACGCCGCAAAACGCCGAACGAAATCGCGCTGACCATCCTGCTGGTAGCGCTGACCATCGTGTTCGTGTTGGCCACCGCCACCCTGTTCCCGTTCTCGCAATACAGCGTCGAGGCGGCCGGCAGCGGCAGCGTGGTCACCATCACCGTACTGGTCGCGCTGCTGGTTTGCCTGATCCCCACCACCATCGGCGGTCTGCTGTCCGCCATCGGCGTGGCCGGGATGAGCCGCATGCTCGGCGCCAACGTGATCGCCACCAGCGGCCGCGCGGTGGAAGCCGCCGGCGACGTGGACGTGCTGCTGCTGGATAAAACCGGCACCATTACGCTGGGCAACCGTCAGGCTTCGGAGTTCTTGCCGGCGCCGGGCGTGAAAGAACAAGAGCTGGCGGACGCCGCGCAGCTGGCTTCGCTGGCGGACGAAACGCCGGAAGGCCGCAGCATCGTGGTGCTGGCCAAACAGCGCTTTAACCTGCGCGAGCGCGATCTGCAGGCGCTGAACGCCACCTTCGTGCCCTTCTCCGCCCAGACCCGCATGAGCGGCGTCAACGTGCAGGAGCGCATGATCCGCAAAGGCGCGGTGGACGCCATTCGCCGTCACGTCGAAACCAATCAGGGGCACTTCCCGCGGGCGGTGGACGATCTGGTGGAAAGCGTGGCGCGCACCGGCGGCACGCCGCTGGTGGTGGCGGAAGGCGCCCGGGTGCTGGGCGTGGTGGCGTTGAAGGATATCGTCAAGGGCGGCATCAAAGAGCGCTTCAATGAGCTGCGCAAGATGGGCATCAAAACGGTGATGATCACCGGCGATAACCCGCTGACCGCGGCGGCGATCGCCGCCGAAGCCGGGGTGGACGACTTCCTGTCGGAAGCCACGCCGGAAGCCAAGCTGGCGCTGATCCGCCAGTATCAGGCGGAAGGCCGTCTGGTGGCGATGACCGGCGACGGCACCAACGACGCCCCGGCGCTGGCGCAGGCCGATGTGGCGGTGGCGATGAACTCCGGCACCCAGGCCGCCAAAGAGGCGGGCAACATGGTCGATCTGGATTCCAACCCGACCAAGCTGATCGAAGTGGTGCATATCGGCAAACAGATGCTGATGACGCGCGGTTCGCTGACCACCTTCAGCATCGCCAACGACGTGGCCAAGTACTTCGCCATCATTCCGGCGGCGTTCGCGGCCACCTATCCGCAGCTGAACGCGCTGAACGTGATGCACCTGCACTCCCCCGCCTCCGCCATCATGTCGGCGGTGATCTTCAACGCCCTGGTGATCGTGTTTCTGATCCCGCTGGCGCTGAAAGGGGTGAGCTACAAACCGATGAGCGCCGCGGCTCTGCTGCGCCGCAACCTGTGGCTGTACGGGGTCGGCGGTCTGCTGGTGCCGTTCGTCGGCATCAAACTGATCGACCTGATCCTGGTCGCGCTGCACGTCGCCGGTTAACCATTGAGGGAAATGAACATGACGTATTTACGACCTGCGCTGGTGATGTTGATCCTGCTGACGCTGCTCACCGGCATCGCCTATCCGCTGCTGACCACCGGGCTGGCGCAGCTGCTGTTTTCGGGCGCGGCCAACGGTTCGCTGCTGTACCAGGGCGACAAGGCGGTCGGCTCCGCGCTGATCGGCCAGAACTTCACGCGCGCCGACTATTTCTGGGGCCGCCCGTCGGCGACCGGCGATTCAGCCTATAATCCACTGGCCTCCGCCGGCAGCAACCTGGCGGCCACCAACCCGGCGCTGGATAAGGCTATCGCCGAACGCGCGGCGCAGCTGCGCCAGGCCAATCCAGCCATGAACGGCCCGATCCCGGTGGATCTGCTGACCGCCTCCGGCAGCGGGCTGGATCCGCATATCTCGATCGTCGCGGCGCGGTATCAGCTGGCGCGGGTCGCGGCGGCACGTCATCTGCCGCCGGAACAGGTCGCCAAACTGATCGAAGACAACACCGATCGGGCCACGCCCAACTTCATGGGCGAATCGGTGGTCAACGTGTTGAAGCTGAACCTGGCGCTGGATGCGTTGAAGTAACGCGCCGTATTCAGCATAGTGATAGGGTTCGGCATGCCGAACCCCTTTTTGCTTGGTAACACAAGGAATTGTCATGGTCGAAGAAGAACAGCAGCGTCCCGATCCCGATAGCCTGCTGGCGCTGGCCAATGAAAAACCGCGCGGCCGGTTGAAGGTATTCTTCGGCGCCTGCGCCGGCGTGGGCAAAACCTACGCCATGCTGCAGGAGGCCCAGCGTTTGCGCGCCCAGGGGCTGGACGTGCTGGTCGGCGTGGTGGAAACCCACGGCCGCAGCGAGACCGCCGCCCTGCTCGACGGCCTGGCGCTGTTGCCGCAAAAGCGCATCCAGCATCGCGGGCGACTGGTGCAGGAATTCGACCTCGACGCCGCGTTGGCGCGCCATCCGGCGCTGATCCTGATGGACGAACTGGCGCACAGCAACGCCCACGGTTCGCGCCACCCCAAACGCTGGCAGGATGTGGAAGAGCTGCTGGACGCCGGTATCGACGTGCTGACTACCGTCAACGTACAACATTTGGAAAGTCTGAACGACGTGGTGGGCGGCGTGACCGGCGTGCGGGTGCGCGAAACGGTGCCCGACCACGTGTTTGACGAGGCCAGCGAAGTGGTGCTGGTCGATCTGCCGCCGGACGATCTGCGCCGACGGCTGCACGAAGGCAAAGTGTATATTCCCGGTCAGGCCGAGCGCGCCATCGAGCATTTTTTCCGTAAAGGCAACCTGATCGCCCTGCGCGAGTTGGCGCTGCGCCGCACCGCCGATCGGGTCGATGACCAGATGCGCGAGTTTCGCGACACCCAGGGACGCGAGAAAGTGTGGCACACCCGCGACAGCATTCTGCTGTGCGTCGGCCACAACAGCGGCAACGAAAAGCTGGTGCGCATCGCCGCCCGGCTGGCGGCGCGGCTCGGCTGCCACTGGCATGCGGTCTACGTGGAAACCCCCAAGCTGCACCGGCTGCCGGAAAACCAGCGCCGCGCCATTCTGCGCGCGCTGCGGCTGGCGCAGGAGCTGGGCGCCGAAACCGCCACCCTGGCCGATCCGTCCGAAGAGCGCGCAGTGCTGCGCTACGCCCGCGAACATAACCTCGGCAAAATCATCATCGGCCGCCGCAGCGAGCAGCGCTGGAAGCTGCGCGGCAGTTTCGCCGATCGCCTCGGCCGCCTGGGCCCGGATCTCGATCTGGTGATCGTCGCGCTGGACAGCGACGCCGTACAGCCGCCGCCGGGCAAGGAGCACGACGGCCGCAGCTTCAATGAGAAATGGCGCATGCAGCTGCGCGGCTGCGCGGTGGCGGTGGCGCTGTGCGCGCTGATCACCCTGCTCTCGCAGTGGCTGCTGCCGGGCTTCGATCAGGCCAACCTGGTGATGGTCTACCTGCTCGGCGTGGCGATCGTCGCGCTGTTCTTCGGCCGCTGGCCATCGGTGCTGGCGGCGGTGATCAATGTCGCCAGTTTCGATCTGTTCTTCGTTCAGCCCGAATGGTCGTTCGCCGTCAGCGATATGCAGTATCTGCTGACCTTCGGCGTGATGCTCGCCGTCGGCATCATCATCGGCAACCTGACCGCCGGGGTGCGTTATCAGGCCCGGGTGGCGCGCTATCGCGAGCAGCGGGCGCGCCATCTGTACGAAATGTCACGCGGGCTGAGCCGCGCGCTGACCGTGGCCGACATCGCCAACACCAGCCGTCATTTCCTCTCCAGCAGCTTCCAGGCGAAAACCGTGCTGCTGCTGCCGCAGGAAGACGGCCGGCTGCAGCAAATGATCGGCGAGGAAGGCGGGCTGCTGTCGGTAGACGAAGCCATCGCGCGCTGGAGTTTCGATAAAGGCTTGCCGGCCGGCGCCGGCACCGACACCCTGCCCGGCGTGCCTTACCAACTGCTGCCGCTCAATACCCCCAAACAGACCTTCGGCCTGTTGGCGATCGAACCCAACAACCTGCGCCAGCTGATGGTGCCGGAACAACAGCGGCTGCTGCAAACCTTCGCAGTGCTGATCGCCAGCGCGCTGGAACGGCTGCACCTGGCGCGCAGCGCCGAAGAAGCCAAGCTGGACGCCGAACGCGAACAGCTGCGCAACTCGCTGCTGGCGGCGCTGTCGCACGATCTGCGCACCCCGCTGACCGTGTTGTTCGGCCAGGCGGAAATTCTCACGCTGGACCTGGCGGCCGAAGGCTCCAATCACGCCACCCAGGCCAGCCAGATCCGCCAGCAGGTGCTGAGCACCACCCGGCTGGTGAACAACCTGCTGGATATGGCGCGCATCCAGTCTGGCGGTTTCAGCCTGCGTAAAGAGTGGCAGTCGCTGGAAGAGATCGTCGGCGCTTCGCTGCACATGCTGGAGCCGCTGCTCAGCCAGCATCCGATCGAGGTCGATCTGCCGCCGGAACAGATCCTGGTCAACTGCGACGGCAGCCTGCTGGAACGGGTGTTCACCAACCTGTTGGAAAACGCCAATAAATACGCCGGCGCCGAGGCCACCATCGGCATTCGCGCCCGCACGCTGCCCGAGTGGCTGGAAGTCGAGGTCTGGGATAACGGCCCCGGCATCCCCGCCGATCAGCTGCAGCTGATTTTCGACAAGTTTTCACGCGGCAATAAAGAGTCGGCGATCCCTGGCGTCGGCTTGGGGTTAGCGATTTGTCGTGCCATTATTGAAGTGCATGACGGCCGCATCTGGGCGGAAAACGGCGCCAACGGCGGCGCCAGCTTCCGCTTCGTGCTGCCGCTGGAAAAACCGCCCGAGATCGACGGCGACGCCTTCGATCTGTAATCAACGCAGGGGAAACGTGAGCATAACGCCAACCAACATTCTGATTGTTGAAGATGAAAAAGAGATCCGCCGCTTCGTGCGCACCGCGCTGGAGAGCGAAGGCCTGCGGGTGTTTGAAAGTGAAACGCTGCAGCGGGGGCTGATTGAGGCCGGCACGCGCAAACCGGATCTGATCATCCTGGATTTGGGGTTGCCGGATGGCGACGGGCTGAGTTACATCCGCGATCTGCGGCAGTGGAGCGCCATTCCGGTGATCGTGCTGTCGGCGCGCAACGCCGAAGAGGACAAGATCGCCGCGCTGGACGCCGGCGCCGACGACTACCTCAGCAAGCCGTTCGGCATCGGTGAGTTGCTGGCGCGGGTGCGGGTCGCGCTGCGTCGCCACTCGGCTAGCCAACAGGAAAGCCCGCTGGTGAGCTTTTCGGCGATCACCGTCGATCTGGTGAATCGCCGGGTGCTGCGCAACGACGAAGATCTGCATCTGACGCCGATCGAGTTTCGCCTGTTGGCGGAGCTGCTGGCCAACGCCGGCAAAGTGATCACCCAACGCCAGCTGTTGAGCCACGTCTGGGGGCCGAACTACGTGGAGCACAGCCACTATCTGCGCATCTACATGGGCCATTTGCGGCAGAAGCTCGAAGCCGATCCGGCCCGGCCCAAACACCTGCTGACCGAAACCGGCGTCGGCTATCGCTTCATGCCTTAACCCCGGAGGGCGCGGTTTGCCGCGCCTTTACGCCGCCGGGCCCTTCTTCAATCCGACCATAAATTCCTTAAACGCCTCGCGCAGCGGAGCGAACACCGGGTGTTTGCGGTTTTCGATCATCACTTCGGAGAACAGCTTCAACCCCACGGCAAAGGCCGCGCTCTGCTCGGGGCCGAAGTTCAGATCGTCACGCGCCCGAATGCGTTCGACGATCTCGAGAATATCGTCGTGGTTGCTCACCTCAAAACTCAGCGGCGCTTTCTCGACGGGATTGCCCTGGCGATCGCTCAGGGCTTCAACGGTAATGTTAAAACGGTGGCCGGGCATCAGTTCTTCTCCTGTTGCGAAGGTTGAATCTGCATTTCGCTTTCGATCGCCGCCACGGCGGTCAGCAACGCGGCGTTGATGCGCTCCACCTGCTGCGGCGTAAGATCGGCGCGCATCACGTTGCCGCGCAGCAGGCTGCGCAGACGGTTCATGGCGTCGTAGATGCCTTCCGCCAGGTTGCCGTGCCGATGACGCTCGCGGCCGGCGCCCGCCAGACGCGCCAGAATGACCTCAACCACCTGTTGATGCTTTTGCAGCTCGCCCTCGCCCGCCGCGGTGATGCGGTAGCTTTTGCGGCCGTTGCCGGTGGTGAGCGGTTCGAGGAAATCCTGCTCTTCCAGCAGCGTCAGCGTGGGGTAAATCACCCCCGGGCTCGGCACGTACAGGCCGGATGACGCTTCCTCGATCGCCTTGATCAATTCGTACCCGTGGCTGGGCTTGCGCGCCACCAGCGCCAGCAGCACCAGGCGCAGATCGCCGTGTTCGAACAGACGATGACGCCCGCCCCGGCCGCCGCGCCCACCCCGGCCGCGCTCTTCGCCTTCACCGCCGAAGTGATGGCGTCCGCCGCGATGACGACGACCCTCTTCGCATTCATGGTGATGATGATGCCGGTGTAAGCCTAATCGATGAAACATAAGGTGAGACCTCGCTTTAGTAGGGAACATCAATACGAGGTTGTTTAGATATATCTAAACAGCATCGATAGCGCTAATCTAGATCGATATATCTAAATGCGCAAGCGCGTGCCGTGAAAAAGATATATCTAAATAGCGCCCATAAAAAAAGCGCTGTAAAAACAGCGCTTTTTATCAATCAAGAAAAGTGATTACTTGGCGGAAGCCAGCACTTCGCTGACGATCTCGACCGCTTCGTGCTCAATCTTCTCGCGGTGCTCCGCCCCGAGGAAGCTCTCGCAGTAGATCTTGTAAGCCTCTTCGGTGCCGGAAGGACGAGCCGCGAACCAACCGTTGTCGGTCATCACTTTCAGGCCGCCGATCGACGCGCCGTTGCCCGGCGCTGCGGTCAGACGTGCAGTGATCGGGTCTCCGCCCAGCGTACTGGCCTTGACCATCTCCGGCGACAGCTTGGACAGCGCCGCTTTCTGCGCATGGGTTGCCGGCGCCTGGATGCGGTTGTAGCTTGGCGCGCCGAAACGCTTGGCCAGATCGTCATAGTGATGCTGCGGGTTCTCACCGGTTACCGCGGTGATTTCAGCCGCCAGCAGGCACATGATGATGCCGTCTTTGTCGGTCGACCACGGCTGGCCGTTGAAGCGCAGGAACGAGGCCCCGGCGCTCTCTTCGCCGCCAAAGCCCAGGCTGCCGTCGAACAGACCGTCCACAAACCACTTGAAGCCAACCGGCACTTCCACCAGCTTGCGGCCCAGATCGGCCACCACGCGATCGATCATCGCGCTGGACACCAGCGTTTTACCTACCGCAACATCGGCGCCCCACTGCGGGCGATGCTGGAACAGGTAGTTGATGGCTACCGCCAGATAGTGGTTCGGGTTCATCAGGCCCTTCGGCGTGACGATGCCGTGGCGGTCGTAATCCGGATCGTTGGCGAACGCCAAATCGAATTTGTCGCGCAGCGCCAGCAGGCCGGCCATCGCCGACTCCGACGAGCAGTCCATGCGGATGATGCCGTCGTGATCCAGGTGCATAAAGCGGAACGTCTGATCGATGGAATCGTTCACCAGCGTCAGATCCAGCTTGTAGTGTTCCGCCACCCGCTGCCAATAGGCGATGCCGGAACCGCCGAGCGGATCCACGCCCAGCTTCAGGCCGGCGCGTTGGATGGCCGGCATGTCGACCACCTCCACCAGCCCTTCGACGTAAGGCTGCACCAGATCTTTGGCGTGCAGGTGGCCGCTGTTCCAGGCCTTGTCCAGCGACTGACGCTGCACGCCTTTCAGCTGCTGCGCCAGCAGTTCGTTGGCGCGCTTTTCGATCACTGACGTCAGGTTGGTGTCAGCCGGGCCGCCGTTCGGCGGATTGTATTTGATGCCGCCGTCTTCCGGCGGGTTGTGGGACGGCGTAATGACGATGCCGTCGGCCTGGGCACCGCCGTGGCGGTTGTGGCACAAAATGGCGTGCGATACCGCCGGCGTTGGCGTGAAGCCGTTGTTTTCCTGCACGATCACATCGACGCCGTTGGCGGTCAGCACTTCCAGCACGGAAATAAAGGCCGGCTCGGACAGCGCATGGGTGTCTTTGCCCACGTAGCACGGGCCGGTGGTGCCCTGCTGATGACGAACTTCGGCGATCGCCTGAGCGATGGCGAGGATGTGCGCTTCGTTGAAGCTGTGGCGCTGCGCGCTGCCGCGGTGGCCGGAGGTGCCAAACTTCACCGCATGTGCGGCATTGCCGGCTTCCGGTTGCAGCACATAGTACTGCGACGTCAGCTGGGCTACGTTGATCAGATCGCTTTGACGGGCGGGCTGCCCGGCACGTGGATTATTCGCCATCGACATATCTCCCTCATCCCTGTCGGTGACCGGGCAAATACGTCGCGCACGGCCATCATGACGGGCTGTTCGCTAAATTAGACGGTACCGCAAACTTTCTCGATCAGTTCCGCCGGGAACTGCATCGCCTGCATGATGTGTTCGATCATGCTGCGTTTGCGGCCGGTATTGGTATTGGTGATCACCCAGTAAGGGGTGCCCGGCACATGCTTCGGCTTGGTATGCGTGCCGTTGGCCAGCAGGGTCTGCTGATCGCCGGCGAAATAGGTGCGGGTACGGCCGGTCAACGCCTCGGTGGCGGCGGCAAAACCGGCGGCATCGAGGGTGTACAGCGTGGACAGCACCAGCATGAAACGGTTGACCGCTTTGTTCTGCTCGGCGTATTCATCCGACAGCAGCAGTTCACGCACGGCGCGTACGCGATCGCGCGGGCGCTGAACCGGCGCCGCTTTTTCCGGTTCGACGGACGGCGACGCACTGGCGGCAGGCAACGCGCGCATCGGCTGACCGGCGGTGAATTTCAACATGCGGCGTAAAATATCGGACGCGCTTTCACCGATGTGTTGCGTGTGGCTGGCAATATAACGGTAAAGCTCTTCGTCGACTTCAATAGTTTTCATCTTTATCCAATACTGTTTTTTCTACTTAGAACCTGAAGCCAGATCCTGCATTCAAGCCATGGGATTATAAGGTTAAAAGCGCTGGGGCGAACACAACAATGTGCCTCCGGACGGCAAATGCAGACTAATACCTATAGCCGGCACTGCCAAGCCCGCGCCGCGAAAATTCCGCATGATTCATCGTGCGATTCAATCATGATACCCTAATCTGAATCTCTCTCAGTATGAACTTCGCCATGAAATTACATTATCAACTGCTGGCCGCCGAGTCAGACGCGCTGCCGGTGCTGCTGATCCACGGGCTGTTCGGCAATCTGGACAACCTGGGCGTGCTGGCGCGCGATCTGCATCAGCGTCACAGCGTAATTAAGGTCGATCTGCGCAACCACGGCCTCTCCCCGCGCGCCGACGAGATGAACTACCCCGCGATGGCGCAGGATCTGCTGGAGCTGCTCGACGAACTGCGGCTTGAGAAAGCGATCGTCATCGGCCATTCGATGGGCGGCAAAGCGGCGATGGCGCTGACCGCCATCGCGCCCGAGCGCGTCGCCAAGCTGATCGTCATCGACGTCGCGCCGGTGAATTACCAGACCCGACGTCACGACGAGATTTTCGCCGCCCTGAAGGCCGTCAGCGCCGCCGGCATCACCCAGCGCCAGGCCGCCGCCCAGCTGATGCGCGATTACCTGCAGGAAGAAGGCGTGATCCAGTTCCTGCTGAAGTCCTTCCATAACGGCGAATGGCGCTTCAACCTGCCGGTGCTGATTGAGCGCTATGATGACATCACCGGCTGGCAGGACGTGCCGGCCTGGCCGCACCCGACCCTGTTCATTCGCGGCGGCCTGTCGCCGTACGTGCAGGACAGCTACCGTGCGGACATCGCCCGCCAGTTCCCGCAGGCCCGCGCGCACGTTGTTGCCGGCACCGGCCATTGGGTGCACGCCGAAAAACCGGAGGCGGTGCTGCGTGCCATCCACCGTTTCCTCGACGAAGCCTGAAAAATACGCTCACCTGGCGAAAAAACGCGCTAAAGATAACGGCTTAGCGCGTTTAGCCCGCAGTTAGGCATTGTCGCCGCTCCATCTGCTGGGGTAATATGGCGCGCTATAATTTTGCCGCCGCGCCAGCGCGTTCGCGAACGCCGGGTCGGGGGTGAATTTGGGTTAGGGTTTATTGGCCCGAAGTGTGTTAACCGATGCCTCCGGAAGCGTGCGAGCGCTTTTTGATGCAAACTCCCTTGCAGTACCGCTACCTATGGCAAAAGAACAAACGGATCGCACGACGCTGGATCTGTTCGCAGATGAACGCCGTCCGGGGCGCCCGAAAACCAACCCGCTTTCCCGCGATGAACAGCTTAGAATCAATAAGCGCAATCAGTTACGGCGCGATAAAGTGCGTGGATTGCGGCGCGTAGAGCTGAAAATCAACGCGGATGCGGTGGACGCCCTGAACAAACTGGCGGAACAGCGCAACATCAGCCGCAGCGAACTCATCGAGCAGATGCTGTTGGCGCAACTGGCGGAAGAACAGCCGGAACATTGATCTCTTCGGCCGCACGCGCGGCGCGGCGTTAAGGACAACGCCGGATCGACACGCTTTTCTTCATCTCCGGCATCGCATAAATGCGATAAAACCCCGGCGCCACTTTCTGGCATGATACGCATTTACCGGTAAGAGACTGCGCCTGTCGGCGCCCGCCCCCGCGGCGAACGGCTCTTGCCATGGCATCATTTTAATCGGCGTCAGCGGCGGCAGTGCTGGCATCGAGTAATGCAATTACTTGAATTTAAAGGTTATACGCGATATGGCTACTGTAGGCATTTTCTTTGGCAGCGACACTGGCAATACCGAAAACATTGCCAAAATGATCCAGAAAATTCTCCAGAAACAGTTTGGCGACGACGTCTCTGAAGTGCATGACATCGCTAAAAGCAGCAAAGAAGACCTGGAAGGGTTCGATATCCTGCTGCTGGGCATCCCGACCTGGTACTACGGTGAAGCGCAGTGTGACTGGGACGATTTCTTCCCGACGCTGGAAGAAGTCGATTTCAACGGCAAACTGGTGGCGCTGTTCGGCTGCGGCGACCAGGAAGACTACGCGGAATATTTCTGTGACGCGATGGGCACCATCCGCGACATCATCGAACCGCGCGGCGCGGCCATCGTGGGCCACTGGCCGACCAAAGGCTACCACTTCGAAGCCTCCAAAGGCCTGGCGGACGACAACCACTTCATCGGTCTGGCGATCGACGAAGACCGTCAGCCGGAGCTGACCAACGAGCGTGTCGACGCCTGGGTCAAACAGATCGTCGAAGAGCTGAGCCTGGCCGATATCGTCGGCTAAACGCCGGGACTGGCGAAAGGTTGAACAAAGGCCCTGTAAAGTGCATAGTGTGCCGACAGGGCCGTCATCGGCAACAGGGATTGCTGCGATAGAAGCTACAGATTTGTAACTTCCCACCCCGTCACGGTAGACTGAGATATCGGTTTATCCCATCCATCAAGGCGTTGCATGCAAAACATGCAATAGTGCAATTATATCTTTGTTAACAACCGGCGGTTTCCATTTAGTACAACCGGTTCTATAATGAGACGCATTAACTCTTTGTGCCGACCGATGCCACAGGCGAGTACGCCTCAACTTGATTAGCATAGTAACAGGACTGAATTCGCATGACCGACAACAACATCGCATTGAAGAAGGCCGGCTTAAAAGTCACGCTTCCGCGACTCAAAATCCTGGAAGTACTGCAAAATCCGGAATGCCATCACGTCAGTGCGGAAGATTTGTACAAAAAACTGATTGATATGGGCGAAGAGATCGGGCTGGCGACGGTTTATCGCGTACTGAACCAGTTTGACGATGCGGGCATTGTGACACGTCACAATTTCGAAGGCGGCAAGTCCGTGTTCGAGCTGACCCAACAGCATCACCACGATCACCTGATTTGCCTGGATTGCGGCAAAGTGATCGAATTCAGCGACGAATCCATCGAAGTGCGCCAGCGTGACATCGCCAAGCAGCACGGCATCAAGCTCACCAACCACAGTCTGTACCTGTACGGCCACTGTGAAACCGGTGACTGTCGCGAAGACGAAACGCTGCACGACAAGAAATAAGCCCTGACCGGCTATGAAAAACCGCCTCATTTTGAGGCGGTTTTTTTATGCCCGCCGTACAACGGGAAAAAAAATCCCCGGACCAGCCGGGGAAAATCATGTCATGAAATACCACAATTGCAGCGGCACAGCGACTCCACGTACTACTCTCACCACAACGTCCGCCCTGCGCCGACACGCGCGGGCGAACGCATTCCCCCTTCGTTATGATGCGGCCCGCCGCCAAAACTGCGGGCCGCACCGCCCTTCTTAGACCTTTTCGGCGCGGCTGTAGCGTTTGCCGTCCGGGCTGACCGAGCGCACCTGTACTTCGCCGGAGACCGCAGGTTTAGCCTTGGCATCATAGCGCTGCCACTGCTTACCGCCGTCGGTGGAGTACTCGATGCCCAACCCCGGCAGCGCGATATTCGCCTCCAGCTTGCCGCCCGCCACGCGAGCGCCCGGCACCGGCAGACGATAAGCCACGCCGCCTTTGTCCAGCTTGGCCAGTTCACGCTGGCCCAGAATATTGGCGAAGCGCAGCCAATCTTTCTCCAGCGTCTTGGTATCGACAAAGTGGGTTTCCCCGCCTTTGTATTCGCGGCCGGCGCGATAGTCCTGCTCCCAACCGGCGCGATGCCAGGCGCGCTCCGCCACCGACAGCGCGCGTGGGAAGATCATGTATTCCATCTGCGGGTCGGTGCGCTGGGTTTCGCTCCACAGCTGAGCGGAAAGTCCATATGCCCCCGGCCACGGCTTGTCGCTCTTGGCGTTGAAGTGGTTGCCGTCTCGGTCAACCGAGGTTTCCGCGTTCTGCGGCATGTTGTCCGGCGCGAAGCTGAACACCTTGCGCTCGTCGCTGAAGCGGGTGCCCCAGTAGTAACCGCGCTCGTCCGGGTTCACCTCGTAAGGGAAGTCCATATAGACGTAGTCCGGGTTGGAGACCACCACTTCATACCCTTTGTTGGCCCAGTCGTTGACGCTGTCGAAACCGCCCCAGTACAGGGTGTCCCAGAAGTTGACCCCCACGCGCGAGGTGGCGAACGCCTTCGAACTCTCGGCGTCCTTCAGGCCGTCTTGCCAGGCCTGCATTCTGTCGATGCCGTGCGCCTTCACCAGCTTGCTGACCTCTTGGCCGAAGTAGCTCGGCAGGTGCTCCATGTCGGCCACTTTGCCCTCTTTGATCATCACCTGGCACACCTGAGACTTGGCCCACGGCTTATCTTCATTGCTCTGGTCAATGATGCCTTTACCCGGTTCCGGTTTCGCCTTGTCGGTGTAGCCGGCGCCCAGGCGGATGTTTTTCGCTTCGTCGCCGCCAAAGTGCCAGGTCTTAATCGGCTGGCCGGCTTCTTTATGCATCTGGGCAATCTCGCCAATCACCTTGTCGACAAAGCGCTGGGAGGAATCCAGGCACGGGTTCAGGTAACTCTGACGGTTAAAGAACTGCACCGAGGTGGTATTGGAGGTATCGGTCGGATCCACCAGACGGAATTCGTTGGCCTCCTGCTCTTTGCCGGCGGCATGCAGTTTCTTGTAGCGCGCTTCCATCGAGACCACCGCCGCGCGGGCGTGCGCCGGCATGTCGATCTCCGGGATCACCTCAATCTGGCGCGCCTGGGCGTATTTGATGATGTCGATGTAGTCCTGACGAGTGAAGAAACCGCCGTAGACATCCGGCCCCTGGCCGTACTGCGGCAGCAGGCAGGTGGTTTCGCTCAGATCGTGGCAGCGCTGGCCGCCGACTTCCGTCAACTCAGGCAAGCCGGGAATTTCGATACGCCAACCTTCGTCATCGCTCAGGTGGAAGTGGAATTTGTTGAGCTTGTAAGCCGCCATCTGATCCAGCAGGCGCAGCACCGCATCCTTCTTATGGAAGTTACGCGCCACGTCGAGGAAAATGCCGCGATACTGGAAGCGCGGCGCATCGCTGGCGTCGAGCGTGGCGATCTTGCCGCTGCCGTCGGTCGGCACTAACGACAGGATAGACTGCAACCCGTAGAACACCCCGGCCTGATCGAAGCCAATCACCCGCGCCTCTTTCTTGCCGATCTTCAGCTCATAAGCGCCCGGCACCGCCATCGCGCCTTTAAACTTGCCCGGCTGGATGTCGGTCTTGATCGGGTAACCGTTGGCCTGAACCGGCACGCCCAGCAGCGCGAAGCGCTGGTTGACGACATCCGCCGCCGGCTTGACCAACGCACTCAGATCCGGCGATACCCCTTTGCGCAGGTCGGCGTCCTGCGCGTGCACTTTCACCTGCATCGGCGTCGGCACGATCTGGCCGCGCAGCGCGCCGGCGGGCAGCGTCTGCAGATCGGCGTTGCTGACAAAACGCGAAGCCGGCGTCATCAGAATATTTTTGTCGTCCTTGGTGCGCTTCCACTGATCGCCGGTAAACGGCGCCACAAACTGATCCAGATTTTCGGTGTCGGTATTCGCCAGCATTTTCGGCTTGGCGTCGCCGGAAGTGGCATACCAGCGGGGCAGGAAGTCGTTTCTGAACAGCTGCCAGTATTCGGCGACCACCGGGATTCCCACCGCCTTACCGGCCGGGAAACCGCTGAATTTGGCGGTCGGCTCCAGCTTGTACAGATCGCCAGTGAGGTGAGCGATCTTGAACTGATCGTTGTCTACCCGCAGAGTCTGGCGCGGGCTGTGGAAATAAATGATCCAGTCTTTGCCGTCGATCGCCTGCCCGTCGTTGCTCAGGGTGAACAACACCCGGTTGCATGAGGCCCAGTCTGCGCCCAGCGCCGCGCAATCCACGCCGTTTTCCCCGGCGCGGTTATCCAGCATTTTCACGTTCAGCTTCAGTTGGCTCAGCTGATCCACCAGCTGTTGATCGGCCATGGCGCTCCCCATGCCGCCCAGGAATCCCATCGTTGCCGTCAAGGCGGCCAGTGCGCTCAGTTTGAATGCGTTCATCTTCTCGTCCTTCTTAATTATTGTTATCGCGAATTTCTTGCCACAGCTTGCCGCACTTGGCGTCGTAAGCCTGACCGTTACCGCTGTGAACCGCCATAATGCAGTTCTGATAATCCATCACCCGTACCGTTTCCTGCGCAGCGAACTGCTGGTGCTGTTTCTCTTGTTTCAGCACGTTCAGTACCGCCTTGCACGGCTGCAGACGCTCCGGCGAGCCTTCCGCGGTATTGATGCAGGCGCTGTAAGCCTGTTTCAACTTGGCGTCTTCCGGCGGCGCGGTGGGTTGCGCACAGGCGCTCAGCGCCGCAGCGGCCGCCAACATCAGCATGATTTTTTTCATCGTTGAATTCCCTTAACTGCCCCGGCGGCGAGGCCGGGGAACGCATCAGAAGATGGTGAATGGCGCGATGACCATGAATTTGACGTCTTTCTCGTCCTGGAAGATGTTGCCGTAACCGCCGCCCCAGCTCGGAATGTTGGTGTGGTTGTCATACTGGGTGTAATGCAGCTTGAGCAGCGTGCCCTTGGCTCGCCCTTCCTGGATGGTGTACATCGCGTCCAGACTCCAGGCGCTCTCTTTCAGGCGCTGGCTCTGATCGTAGATCGGGTTGGTGCTCGGCTTGGCGTCCCACGCGTAAACGTAAGAGCCGCCGACCGCCATGCCCGGCAGGTTCCAGTTGCTGAGGTCATACATCACGCCGGCATACACCGCTTTTTCGCCGTTGGCGTTAAAGTCGGAGCGGTTATCCCACCACACGTCCAGGCGACCGTTTGACGAGGCGTAGGTCGGGGTCATACGTTGCAGGAAGAAGCCCTGATTGCCTTCCGCCTTGACCATGGTGCCTTCCAGACGCCAGTTGAACTGGCCGGTGGTGTAACCGAAGGTCAACGCCTGCAGCCAGGCCAGGCCGTCATAGATGCTGTTCGGATCGTTCTTGTTGCTGATGCGGTCTTCCGCGCCATAGAACTGGTAACTGGTGGTCAGTGGGTTGCCCAGCAGATCGAATTTGTAAGACGCCTTGGTGAAGTACTGATTCACGTACCCCTGGGCCTGGCCGTAAGCGGCTTCCAGCACCAGATCGTTTTTGAAATCGTACTTGGCGCCCAGCGAGTGCAGGTAGGAGACACGGGTTTTCTTATCGTTCTGGCGGAAGTCGTCCATCTCGATATGCCACGGCGCTTTGTATTTGTCGGCCCACATGTAGGAGAAGCTCAACGCGCCGGCATCGCCGTAGTCGAACTTGGCGCCGGCTTCAGCTCCCTGATAAGTGCCCGGCATAAAGCTCCAGTGCGGCGCCAGCAGGGTTTGACCGCTCGGCTGAATATAGCCGGCGCGCGCCCAGACCGGGCCGTATTTGAATTTGGCGGCGGCTTTGTACAGGCTGATACCGCCTTTATCACCGGAGTAGTCTTCGTCGTAGGTACGGTTCTTCGAGGAGAACGCGATTTCGTTCGGGTGACCGCTGGCGCTGGATTCAGCCAGTTCGATGGCGGTAAAAGTGCCGACATCCAGACCGAACATGTCCCAGGCGTAGCCCGACGCGAAATCCAGGCTCAGGTTGGCGGTAGAGTGGGACAGGTTGGTGGTGTATTGATTGTAATCCTTGCTGTCCGGATTGAGATCTTTACGGTCACGCTCACGTTGCCAGTAATAAATGCCGCCGGTCAGCGTGGAATCCTCGATAAACCCTGCGGCTTTCGCCTCAGGCGCCATGGCAAACCCTGTTCCCAACAGCGCGCCCGCGACTGCGAGCGCCAGCGTTTTACGCTGAGCACCGTGCGTACCCATATTGAAATTCCTCTTTGACTTAACTTAAAAGTTGCAGCCGCCTGTGTTCACCACTGCCCTGCACGACTGCCAATAAAAAACCCGAACGGGTAAAAAATATTGCCGACGAGATGTTATTCCCACAGCACTAATTGCTACAGACAGACTATTTTTCGCGACGCGAATTATCAAATGAAAAATGCGGAAGATTTGTCAAAGTATGACAAGGAGCACATATCGGTGATAATTTGTTACGCTGGCATTCATGGAAGGTGTCTAATAAAAAATTCAATTAAATCAGAATAAATACGGATACCAGGTCAACCAGAGACGATTAATGGTTTCAGCCTGACTAAATCCGTCAGTCAGGAGATAAAATTTGAGAGCGCTCTCTAAATGAAATTAATTCGCATCACGAATATATAAGTAAAGATTAAGACTACTAAGCCCAATATAAGAAAACTTATTGATTAACGCACCGCAGTTAATTAAACGCAGCCCGGAAAAACGTGGCGGGAATAGATGATTTACTCAATAGCAGGCATAAAAAAGCGCGGCCTGAGCCGCGCTGATACATTAATTTTCGAGGCGATTAAGATTAGCCTTCGATTTTCGCCCAGGTGTCACGCAGACCGACGGTGCGGTTAAACACCAGGTGCTCAGCCGAAGAGTAATGGCTGTCGGCGCAGAAGTAGCCTTCACGCTCGAACTGATAGGCTTTCTCCGGCTGTGCGGCCGCCAGACTCGGCTCAACGAAACCGTGCTTGATCACCAGCGATTCCGGGTTAATGGTGGAGAGGAAGTCCTCCGCCGCGCCCGGGTTAGGCACGCTGAACAGGCGATCGTACAGGCGAATTTCCGCCGGCAGCGCGTGCGCCGCAGACACCCAGTGGATCACGCCCTTCACCTTGCGGCCGTCGGCAGGATCTTTGCTCAGCGTTTCCGCATCGTAGCTGCAGAAGATGGTGGTGATCTCGCCGGCTTCATCTTTCTCGACGCGCTCGGCCTTGATCACGTACGCGTTGCGCAGACGCACTTCTTTGCCCAGCACCAGACGCTTGTACTGCTTGTTGGCTTCTTCGCGGAAGTCGGCGCGATCGATATAGATCTCACGGCTGAACGGCACATCGCGGTTGCCCATTTCCGGCTTGTTCGGGTGGTTAGGCATGCTGACCATTTCCACCGCATCGCCCATGTTCTCGATGACGATTTTCACCGGATCCAGCACCGCCATGGCGCGCGGCGCGTTCTCGTTCAGATCGTCGCGGATGCAGGATTCCAGCGCCACCATTTCGACGTTGTTGTCTTGCTTGGTTACGCCGATGCGCAGGCAGAACTCGCGGATCGAGGCGGCAGTATAACCGCGGCGGCGCAGACCGGAGACGGTCGGCATGCGCGGATCATCCCAACCTTCGACGATCTTCTCGGCCACCAGCTGATGCAGCTTGCGCTTCGACATGATGGCGTATTCGAGGTTGAGACGCGAAAACTCGTACTGGCGCGGGTGGCAAGGAATGGTGATGTTATCCAGCACCCAATCATACAGACGGCGGTTATCCTGGAATTCCAGGGTGCACAGCGAATGGGTGATCCCTTCCAGCGCATCGGAAATGCAGTGGGTGAAATCGTACATCGGGTAGATGCACCATTTATTGCCGGTCTGGTGGTGTTCGGCGAACTTGATGCGGTACAGCACCGGATCGCGCATCACGATAAACGGCGAAGCCATATCGATCTTGGCGCGCAGGCAGGCGGCGCCTTCGGCGAATTCGCCGTTGCGCATCTTCTCGAACAGCGCCAGGTTCTCTTCCACGCTGCGACCGCGGTACGGGCTGTCTTTGCCCGGCGCAGTCAGGGTGCCGCGGTATTCGCGGATCTGCTCCGGCGACAGTTCGTCGACGTAGGCCAGCCCTTTGCTGATAAGCTCCACCGCGTACTGGTGCAGCTGATCGAAATAGTCTGAGGAGTAACGAACGTTGCCGCTCCACTCAAAGCCCAGCCACTCCACGTCGTGCTTGATAGACTCGACGAACTCGATGTCTTCTTTCACCGGGTTGGTGTCGTCGAAACGCAGGTTGCACTGGCCCTGATAGTCCTTGGCGATGCCGAAGTTCAGGCAGATGGACTTGGCGTGGCCGATATGCAGATAGCCGTTAGGCTCCGGCGGGAAACGGGTATGTACCGACGTGTGTTTCCCCGACGCCAGATCTTCATCGACGATCTGACGGATAAAATTGGTTGGGCGGGCTTCAGCCTCACTCATTTCACTGTTCCTCAATGCAAAGCGCTACACATAACCGCCTATGATCCAACAAGCCACGTCTGGAAACAACCGTTTGTTTCATGAAAAATGCGGCGCGTTGCACCATCGGCGCGCAGCGCACCGCCGTAGGGCGAAACGGGATAAAAAAAGCGGGAAGAGATCGCTCTCTTCCCGCCAAGTCGGGGCAAACTCCGCCATGATGCGTGTTAGGCCCCAGGCACTACTCAGGTAAAAACAGCCTTATTTCTGGATCTCATACAGCTTGGTCTGACCGGCGACCACAGAGCCGCTGGCCAGCGCCGCCAGGCCGGCGTACTCGTCAGAGTTGCTGACCACCACCGGGCTTATCATCGAACGCGCATTGGCATTCAGGTAATCCAGATCCAGTTCCAGAATCGGTTGACCGGCTTTCACTTCCGCGCCCTCTTCCACCAGGCGTTTGAAGCCCTGGCCTTCCAGCGCGACGGTGTCGATCCCCATGTGCACCACGATCTCGGCGCCCTTGTCGGTTTCCAGGCAGAATGCGTGGTTGGTATTGAAGATTTTCACCACGGTGCCGTCAGCCGGCGCCACCACGATCTTGTCGGTCGGGCGAATCGCCAGGCCGTCGCCTACCGCCTTGCTGGCGAAGGCTTCGTCCGGCACCTGATCGAGCGCCACCACTTCGCCGGTCACCGGCGCCAGCAGCGTTTCAAACGCGGCTTTCGGCGCGTTCGGCACCGCCTGCGGTTTGGCTTCCGCGGCAGGCGCCGCCGCCGGGGCCGCCGCTGCCGCGACCGGTCCGGCTGCAATCACGTTGCGCATTGCGCTGGCGATAAGTTCGGCACGGGTGCCGACGATCACTTGCACGCTCTGCTTGTTCAGGCGGATAACGCCCGACGCGCCGAGGCGTTTCGCCAATGCGTCGTTCACCAGCGCGGAGTCTTTCACGTTCAAACGCAGGCGGGTGATGCAGGCGTCGATGCCGGTCAGGTTGTCGGAACCGCCGATCGCGCCGACGTAACGACGAGCCAGGGTGGTGGTTTCGTTCTCGTCTTTACCGGCGTTGCTGTCGACGTTGACGTCGTAGCCGTCGGTTTCGTCACCGGCAACCGCCAGCTCGCGGCCCGGAGTCATCAGGTTGAATTTTTTGATGGTGAAGCGGAACACCACGTAGTAGATGACGAAGAACACCAGGCCTTGCGGGATCAGCATGTACCAGTGGGTCGCCAGCGGGTTGCGAGACGACAGCACCATATCCACCAGGCCGGCGCTGAAGCCGAAACCGGCGATCCAATGCATGCTGGCGGCGATGAACACCGAGATACCGGTCAGCACGGCGTGGATCACGTACAGCACCGGCGCCACGAACATGAAGGAGAATTCCAGCGGTTCGGTAATACCGGTAAAGAAGGCGGCGAAAGCGGCCGCCAGCATGATGCCCGCCACTTTGGCTTTGTTCTCAGGACGCGCGCAGTGGTAAATGGCCAGCGCCGCCCCCGGCAGACCGAACATCATGATCGGGAAGAAGCCCGCCTGATAACGGCCGGTGATGCCGACAACCGCTTTACCGGCTTCGATCGACTGCTGGCCGCCAAGGAAGTTAGGAATATCGTTGATGCCGGCCACGTCGAACCAGAACACCGAGTTCAGCGCGTGGTGCAGGCCGACCGGGATCAGCAGGCGGTTGAAGAAGGCGTAGATGCCCGCGCCGACCGAGCCCATTTTCTGAATGTGTTCACCGAAGTTCACCAGACCGTTGAAGATCACCGGCCAAATGTACATCAGGATGAAAGCCACCAGGATCATCAGGAAGGAAATGAGGATCGGCACCAAACGGCGGCCGCTGAAGAACGACAGCGCCTTGGGCAGCTCGACGCCGCTGAAGCGGTTGTACACTTCGGCGGAGATGATGCCCACCAGAATACCGACGAACTGGTTCTGGATCTTGCCGAACGCGGCGGGCACCTGATCGAGCGGGATCTTCTGAATCATCGACACGGCGGCCGGCGAACAGAGAGTGGTCAGCACCAGGAAGCCGACGAAGCCGGTCAACGCGGCGGCGCCGTCCTTGTCTTTGGACATGCCGTAGGCCACGCCGATAGCGAACAGCACCGACATGTTGTCGATGATAGCGGAGCCGGATTTAATGAAGAAAGCGGCGAGCGCGTTGTCGCCGCCCCAACCAACAGGGTCAATCCAGTACCCGACGCCCATCAAGATGGCGGCGGCGGGCAGCGTGGCGACCGGCACCATCAGCGCCCGTCCCACCTTTTGCAAATAACTAAGAATGTTCACCTTTTCCCCCTATGTTGTCCGCGGACGGACCCTATTAGTAGTTTATTTGGAGCTCTCACTACCTTTTTAGAAACAGCGCTTGGCACGTATCACTCATGCCGAGTGTAAAAAATTTATTTTGTATCGCAAATTAAAACCTCCCTTTTTGTGATAAATATCACCAAAAAGTAGTCTTTACCTCCCAGATTGCTGGCCATCACACAAAACTTATTTTATCATTCAAAAAATCAACCGGACGGACGATTCACGCGAGAATCATAAAGCTGGGTTACGCTTACGACTCCCGCAGGCCCGTACAGTATAGCTTTAGTTTACTTATCCCAAGAGGTGTTAGATGAGACTTATCCCACTGAAAGATACCGCACAAGTCGGCAAATGGGCCGCGCGTCATATCGTTCAACGCATCAACGCATTCAAGCCAACCGCAGAGCGCCCGTTTGTTCTCGGCCTGCCCACCGGCGGCACGCCGCTGGAAGCCTACAAACATCTGATTGCGATGCACAAAGCAGGTGAAGTAAGCTTTAAGCATGTTGTGACTTTCAACATGGACGAGTACGTTGGCCTGCCGCAGGAACACCCGGAAAGCTATCACACCTTCATGTACCGCAACTTCTTTGATCACATTGATATCCCTAGCGAAAATATCAACCTGCTGAACGGCAACGCCGCGGATGTCGACGCCGAGTGCCGCCAGTACGAAGAGAAGATCAAGTCTTACGGCAAAATTAACCTGTTCATGGGCGGCGTGGGCATCGACGGCCATATCGCGTTCAACGAGCCGGCTTCGTCCCTGGCTTCGCGCACCCGCATCAAAACGCTGACCGAAGACACCCGCATCGCCAACTCGCGCTTCTTCGGCGGCGATGTCAGCCTGGTGCCGAAATATGCGCTGACCGTCGGCGTGGGCACGCTGCTGGACGCGGAAGAAGTGATGATCCTGGTCACCGGCCACGCCAAGGCGCAGGCACTGGAAGCCGCAGTGGAAGGCAATATCAACCACATGTGGACCATCAGCTGTCTGCAGCTGCACGCCAAAGCGGTAGTGGTGTGCGACGAACCGGCTACCATGGAGCTGAAAGTCAAAACCGTCAAATATTTCCGCGAGTTAGAAGCGGAAAGCGTTAAAAGTCTTTAATCTTTGCAGGGGGCTACGATGTTCGCTTTAACCCACGGCCGAATCTATACCGGCCACGACGTACTTGATGACCATGCAGTCATTATCGCTGATGGGCTGATCGAGAAAGTCTGCCCGGCGGCTGAATTGCCCGCCGGCATCGAAACGCGCGACCTGGGTGGCGCCATCCTGGCCCCCGGGCTTATCGACGTGCAGCTGAACGGCTGCGGCGGCGTACAGTTCAACGATTCGCTGGAAGCAATCTCGGAAGAAACGCTGGAGATCATGCAGCGCGCCAACGAGAAATCCGGCTGCACCAGCTATCTGCCGACGCTGATCACCAGCAGCGACGAATTCATGAAGCACAGCGTCGACGTGATGCGCGCTTATCTGAAAAAGCACCAAAACCAGGCGTTGGGCCTGCACCTGGAAGGGCCATACCTCAGCCCGGTGAAAAAAGGCACCCACAATCCGGCGTTCATTCGCAAGCCGACCCAGGAAATGATCGATTACCTGTGCGCCAACGCCGACGTGATCACCAAGGTGACGTTGGCGCCGGAAATGGTTGAGCCGCACTTTATCAAGCAGCTGACCGAGGCCGGCATCGTGGTCTCCGCCGGCCACTCGAACGCCACCTACGATCAGGCTCGCACCGGTTTCGCCGCCGGCATCAGCTTCGCCACCCACCTGTACAACGCCATGCCTTATATCACCGGCCGCGAACCGGGGCTGATGGGGGCGATCTTCGATACGCCGGAGGTCTATACCGGCATCATCGCCGACGGCCATCACGTGGCCTGGGCGAGTATCCGTAACGCCAAACGCCTGAAAGGTGATAAATTGGTCTTGGTCACCGATGCCACCGCGCCGGCGGGTGCAGATATTGACCAATTTATTTTCGCCGGTAAAACAATATACTATCGGGATGGGCTGTGCGTGGATGAGAACGGCACCCTGAGCGGTTCCGCGCTGACCATGATCGAAGCGGTGCGAAACAGCGTCGAGCATATCGGCATCGCGCTGGACGAAGCGCTGCGCATGGCGACGCTGTATCCGGCGCGCGCCATCGGTGTCGATCACCGTCTGGGCACCCTCGAAGCCGGCAAGGTGGCTAACCTGACCGCCTTCACCCGTGATTTCAAGATCACCAAAACGCTCGTTAACGGTAACGAGGTTTAATTCAATGAACAGCGAGTAAAATTATTGATGAGCACTGGCGGACAAGCACAAATAGGGAACGTTGACTTAGTCAAACAACTTAACGGCGCGGCAGTTTACCGCCTGATCGACCAGCAGGGCCCGATCTCGCGCATTCAGATTGCCGAACTCAGCCAGCTCGCCCCCGCCAGCGTCACCAAAATTACTCGCCAGCTGCTGGAGCGCGGGCTGATCAAAGAAGTCGATCAGCAAGCCTCCACCGGCGGCCGCCGCGCGATCTCCATCGTGTCGGAAACCCGTCATTTCCATACCGTCGCGGTGCGTCTCGGCCGCCACGACGCCACCATCACCCTGTATGACATGAGCGGCAAGTCGCTCAGCGAAGAACACTATCCGCTGCCGGAACGCACTCAAGAAACGCTGGAGAATGCGCTGTTCGCCGCCATCGACCAATTCATCGACGCTAACCAGCGCCGCCTGCGCGAGCTGATCGCCATCGCGGTGATCCTGCCCGGCCTGGTGGATCCGGCGCTGGGCGTGGTGCGCTACATGCCGCACATCAGCGTCAGCAATTGGGCGCTGGTGGACAACCTGCAGCAGCGCTTTAACGTCACCAGCTTCGTCGGCCACGACATCCGCAGCCTGGCGCTGGCGGAGCACTACTTCGGCGCCACCCGCGACTGCGAAGACTCGATTCTGGTGCGCCTGCACCGCGGCACCGGCGCCGGCATCATCGTCAACGGGCAGATTTTTCTCGGCAACAACGGCAACGTCGGCGAGATCGGCCATATCCAGATCGATCCGTTGGGGGAACGCTGCCACTGCGGCAACTTCGGCTGCCTGGAAACCGTGGCCGCCAACGCCGCGATCGAACAGCGCGTGCGCCAGCTGCTGAGCCAGGGCTACCCGAGCAAACTGACGCTGGAAGACTGCGGCATCAACGCCATCTGCAAGGCCGCCAACCGCGGCGATCTGCTGGCCAGCGAAGTGATCGAACACGTAGGCCGCTATCTGGGCAAAGCGGTGGCCATCGCCATCAACCTGTTCAATCCGCAGAAGGTGGTGATCGCCGGTGAGATCACCGAAGCGGACAAGGTGCTGCTGCCGGCGATCCAGAGCTGCATCAATACCCAGGTGCTGAAGGACTTCCGCAAAAATCTGCCGGTGGTGACCTCCGAACTCAATCATCGCTCGGCGATCGGCGCTTTCGCCCTGGCCAAACGCGCGATGCTCAACGGCGTGCTCTTGCAGCGATTGCTGGAAAGCTGATCCGCCGCTTCTGGCAGGCGTGTTATCGTCACCCTTCGCCTGCCGTAATCATGAGAAACAGCGACAAATGAAAATCAAAAACGTTATATGCGATATCGACGGCGTGCTGCTGCATGACAATACGCCGGTGCCCGGCGCCGATCTGTTCCTGGCGCGCATCCAGGAACAGGGCATGCCGCTGGTGGTGCTGACTAACTACCCGTCACAGACCGCACAGGATCTGGCGAACCGCTTCGCCGCCGCCGGGCTGGAAGTGCCGGAGAGCGCGTTCTACACCTCGGCGATGGCCACCGCCGATTTCCTGCGCCGTCAGGAAGGCAAAAAAGCCTATGTGGTCGGCGAAGGCGCCCTGATCCATGAGCTGTACAAAGCCGGTTTCACCATCACCGACATCAACCCCGACTTCGTGATCGTCGGTGAAACCCGCTCTTACAACTGGGACATGATGCATAAAGCCGCCTACTTCGTCAGTAACGGCGCGCGCTTTATCGCCACCAACCCGGATAGTCACGGCCACGGCTTCTCGCCGGCCTGCGGCGCGCTGTGCGCCCCCATCGAGAAGATCACCGGCCGCAAGCCGTTTTACGTCGGCAAGCCCAGCCCGTGGATCATTCGCGCCGCACTGAACAAAATGCAGGCGCACTCGGAAGAGACGGTGATCGTCGGCGATAACCTGCGCACCGACATTCTGGCGGGCTTCCAGGCCGGCCTGGAAACCGTGCTGGTGCTGTCCGGCGTCTCCACGCTGAGCGACATCGAAACCATGCCGTTCCGCCCGAGCTACGTCTACCCTTCCGTCGCCGATATCACCATCTTCTGATGCGGCCATGGCGGCCGCCCGGCCGCCATTATTTCCTTCTCCCTCAGCGTCGGTTTGAATTTAATTCGTTCATGGCCGTAAAAGGTTTCAGCCTGCCTGCGTTAAAAATCCTCATTATAACGTTACGCCCCGCCAATAGCTGATATTGCCGGAGAGCGAAAAACCCTTACTCCTAATTAATGAGGCTACCATGAGCACAAATAACACGATTAATGCCGTCGCCGCCGATGACGCGGCCATTATGCCGTCTATCGCCAATAAAAAGATCCTGATGGGTTTCTGGCACAACTGGGCCGCCGGCGCCAGTGACGGCTATCAGCAGGGCCAGTTCACCAATATGAACCTGACCGACATTCCCGCCGAGTACAACGTGGTGGCCGTCGCCTTTATGAAAGGCCAGGGCATCCCGACCTTCAAGCCTTACAACCTGTCCGATGCCGAGTTCCGCCGCCAGGTGGGCGTGCTGAACAGCCAGGGCCGCGCGGTGCTGATCTCCCTCGGCGGCGCAGACGCGCATATCGAGCTGAAAACCGGCGACGAAGACAAGCTGAAAGACGAGATTATTCGCCTGGTGGAAGTCTATGGCTTCGACGGCCTGGATATCGATCTGGAACAGGCGGCGATCGGCGCCGCCAATAATAAAACCGTCTTGCCTGCGGCGCTGAAAAAAGTAAAAGACCATTACGCCGCCCAGGGGAAAAACTTTATTATCAGCATGGCGCCGGAATTCCCGTATTTACGCACCAACGGCACCTACCTGGATTATATTAACGCCCTCGAAGGCTATTACGACTTTATCGCGCCGCAATATTATAACCAGGGCGGCGACGGTATTTGGGTGGATGAACTCAATGCCTGGATCACGCAGAATAACGACGCCATGAAAGAGGACTTCCTCTACTACCTGACGGAAAGCCTGGTTACCGGCACCCGCGGCTATGCGAAGATCCCGGCGGCGAAATTCGTCATCGGCCTGCCGAGCAACAACGATGCCGCCGCCACCGGCTACGTGGTCAACAAACAGGCGGTGTATAACGCTTTCTCGCGTCTCGACGCCAAAAACCTGTCGATCAAGGGCCTGATGACCTGGTCAATCAACTGGGATAACGGCAAGAGCAAAGCCGGCGTCGCCTACAATTGGGAGTTCAAAACCCGCTATGCGCCGCTGATTCAGGGCGGCGTCACCCCGCCGCCGGGAAAGCCTAATGCGCCGACGGCGCTGACGGTCGCCGAGCTGGGCGCCACCTCGCTGAAACTGAGCTGGGCCGCCGCCACCGGCGCCTCACCGATCGCCAGCTACACCGTCTACCGCAACGGCAACCCGATCGGCCAAACCGCCGGTCTGTCGCTGGCCGACAGCGGTCTGACGCCGGCAACCCAGTACAGCTACTTCGTTACCGCGACCGACACCCTGGGCAATACCTCCCTGCCGAGCAGCGCGCTGGCGGTCAAAACCGCCAATGACGGTACGCCGCCCGATCCGGGCGCGCCCGAGTGGCAGAACAACCACAGCTACAAAGCCGGCGACGTCGTGAGTTATAAAGGCAAGAAATACACCTGTATTCAGGCGCACACCTCCAATGCCGGCTGGACGCCGGATGCCGCGTTCACCCTCTGGCAGCTCATCGCCTAATCGCTAATCGATTGCCGGTCAAACTGGCCGGCAATCCCGCCATCACGCTAAAAATTGCATAATCGATAATTTTTCACGCCGATAACTGAAAATCCGTTAAAAACCTCAGCTACGCAAACAACTATTTCTCAGCGCATGGCTAAAACGCTTGCATCCTCTGCAGCTTTTGGCGCATTTTCATAACCACAGCGCAGCAAAACCGCGTTATCGCTGATAAATCGGCAATGCTGCCCATAACAGTAAAAACAACATCACAGTCATAAAAGCCCGTTAGGAGAGTTGTATGTGTTCTATTTTCGGTGTGCTCGATCTGAAGTCCGATCCCGTTGAACTGCGTAAGAAAGCGCTGGAGCTGTCACGTCTGATGCGCCACCGCGGCCCGGATTGGTCCGGCGTTTACGCCAGCGACAAAGCCATTCTGGCTCACGAACGCCTGTCGATCGTCGACGTCAACAACGGCGCTCAACCGCTGTACAACGCTGCGCACACCCACGTTCTGGCGGTCAACGGCGAAATTTACAACCATCAGGCGCTGCGCCAACAGCTGAGCGACCGCTATGCCTTCCAGACCGGCTCCGACTGTGAAGTGATCCTGGCGCTGTATCAGGAGAAAGGCCCGGAGTTCCTCGACGATCTGCAAGGCATGTTCGCCTTTGCCCTGTATGACACCGAAAAAGACGCCTACCTGATCGGCCGCGATCACCTGGGCATCATCCCGCTGTATATGGGCCATGACGAACACGGCAACCTGTACGTTGCCTCGGAAATGAAAGCGCTGGTGCCGGTGTGCCGCACCATCAAGGAATTCCCGGCCGGCAGCTACCTGTGGAGCCAGGACGGCCAGATCCGCGAATACTATCGCCGCGACTGGTTCGATTACGACAGCGTCAAGGACAACGTGACCGACGCCGCCGCCCTGCGCACCGCGCTGGAAGAGTCGGTGAAAAGCCACCTGATGTCCGACGTGCCTTACGGCGTGCTGCTCTCGGGCGGGCTGGATTCCTCGGTCATTTCGGCGATCACCAAGAAGTACGCCGCGCGCCGCGTGGAAGATCAGGAACGCAGCGAAGCCTGGTGGCCGCAGTTGCACTCCTTCGCCGTCGGGCTGGAAGGCTCGCCGGATCTGCGCGCCGCGCAGGAGGTGGCCAACCATCTGGGCACCGTGCACCATGAGATCCACTTCACCGTGCAGGAAGGGCTGGACGCCATCCGCGACGTGATTTACCACATCGAAACCTATGACGTCACCACCATCCGCGCGTCGACGCCGATGTACCTGATGTCGCGCAAAATCAAGGCGATGGGCATCAAGATGGTGCTTTCCGGCGAAGGCGCGGACGAAGTGTTCGGCGGCTACCTGTACTTCCATAAGGCGCCGGACGCCCGCGAATTCCACGAAGAGACCGTACGCAAACTGCTGGCGCTGCACATGTTCGACTGCGCGCGCGCCAACAAGGCGATGTCCGCCTGGGGCGTCGAAGCCCGCGTGCCGTTCCTGGACAAGAAATTCCTCGATGTGGCAATGCGCATCAACCCGAAAGATAAAATGTGCGGCAACGGCAAAATGGAAAAACACATCGTTCGCGAATGTTTCGAGTCCTATTTGCCCGCCAGCGTGGCCTGGCGCCAGAAAGAGCAGTTCTCCGACGGCGTCGGCTACAGCTGGATCGACACGCTAAAAGAGGTGGCTGCGCAGCAAATTAGCGATCAACAGCTCGAAACCGCGCGTTTCCGCTTCCCGTACAACACGCCGACGTCGAAAGAAGGCTACCTGTACCGCGAAATCTTCGAGGAGCTGTTCCCGCTGCCGAGCGCCGCCGAATGCGTGCCGGGCGGCCCATCCGTCGCCTGCTCGTCCGCCAAGGCCATCGAGTGGGATGAATCGTTCAAGAAGATGGACGATCCTTCCGGCCGCGCCGTCGGCGTGCACCAGGCCGCCTATAAATAATCGCGCGGCATTTTCCCCGAGGCGGGCCTTTTGGCCCGCCTTTTTGTTGCCTTTTCCGCCCGCCAACTGCCTGAATTGCCGATTTTATCGCCATAATGTTCACAACCCAGACAAACGGCGCTTCCGGGCGCTTTTTCGGGAAAAAACTTGTTGACGCAAATCGGTCATATACGCATAATGCGCCCCGCAACGCCGATGAAGGCAAAGCAAAAAAAGAGGGCTACGTAGCTCAGCTGGTTAGAGCACATCACTCATAATGATGGGGTCACAGGTTCGAATCCCGTCGTAGCCACCATCTCTTTTTTGTATTTGCGGGAGTGGCGAAATTGGTAGACGCACCAGATTTAGGTTCTGGCGCCGCAAGGTGTGCGAGTTCAAGTCTCGCCTCCCGCACCATTTCTCTTCATCGTCGGCGCAGTATGTTGATGGGGTATCGCCAAGCGGTAAGGCACCGGTTTTTGATACCGGCATTCCCTGGTTCGAATCCAGGTACCCCAGCCATATTCTTTCGGGAATGGGGTTTCAACATAAGATTTGTTTGCAGGTGGGGTATCGCCAAGCGGTAAGGCACCGGTTTTTGATACCGGCATTCCCTGGTTCGAATCCAGGTACCCCAGCCATAACAAACTGCTTGCAAATCAAAGAAGTAAAAAGTAACATCGGCTACGTAGCTCAGCTGGTTAGAGCACATCACTCATAATGATGGGGTCACAGGTTCAAATCCCGTCGTAGCCACCATAATTGGGGTGTCGCCAAGCGGTAAGGCTCTGGTTTCTGATACCAGCATACCCAGGTTCGAATCCTGGCACCCCAGCCATATTTAGAAAAGCCCGCTTCGGCGGGCTTTTTGCTGTCTGCCGTTCAGCCAACCTTAAATAGGCCCAGCCACCGCTGAGCCCTGTCGGTTACAATCCCAAGGCGTACTTCAACGCATGCTCTTTCAGCTTGCCCGCCCGCTGCGCGGCCATCAGCGCCAGATTGCGCGCCACGGTCAGCGGCGCCAGGTTATTGCTGAAGGCGGTATAGAACAGATCCATGCCGCTCTGCATCAACAGATTGTCGGTACGGCGGCGGCGTTGATAGCGCAGCAGCACCGCCTCGCCGCTCCAGTCTTCTCCCTGCTCCCGCGCCTCGCTCAGCACGTTCAGCAAGGCATCCACATCGCGATACCCCAGATTGACGCCCTGCCCGGCCAGCGGGTTGATGGTATGCGCCGCATCGCCCAGCAGCGCCAGGCCCGGCAGCACGTAGCGCTGCGCATGACGGCGCGTCAACGGGAACGATCCGGCGGCATGCACCTTGACCGGGCCCAGTCGCGCCGGAAAAGCGGCGGCGATCTCGCGCTCCAGCTGCGCCGGCGGCATCGCCTGCAGTTGGCGAATGCGCTGCGGGCTGTCATACCACACCAGCGACGCCCAGCTGTCGTACAGCGGCAGGAAAGCGCGCGGCCCTGACGGGAAGAAGCGCTGCCAGGTCACATCCTGCTGCGGCGCGCCGGTATCGACGGTGATCAACATGCACGCCTGACGATACTGCCAGCCGTTGGTGCCGATCGCCGCCAGCTTGCGCACCTGCGAGTTGGCGCCGTCGGCGCCGACAACCAGCCGCGCCTGCAGCGTTTCACCGCTGTCCAGCGTCAGTTGCCAGGCCTTGTCCGCCCGCTGCAGCGATTGCAGCCTGGCGGGGCACAGCAGCGTCAAATTGGCGCACTGTGCGAACTGCTGCCACAGCGCCAGCTGCAAAATGCGGTTTTCCACCATAAAGCCCAACTCCGGCAGCCCCAGCGATAGCGCATCGAACGCCACGCGCGACGACGCCCATTCCCAGGTCTCCAGCCGGCGATACGGCGCCGTGCGCATCGCCGTCACGGCGGGCCAGGCGCCGAGCTGTTTCAGCAGCCCCACCGAGGTGCAGCCGATAGCGGAAATGCGCAGGTCCGGCGGGCTTTGCGCCTCGAACGCCTGCGGCGCCTGATGTTCCAGCAACGCCACCGACCAGCCCGCCTGCGCCAGGCCCAGAGCCGCCGCCGCGCCGACCATGCCGCCGCCCACCACCACCGCGTCATACCGATTTTGAGATGTCTTCATATTGGCTATGTTTTCTGTGTGAATGCTCGCCATCCCACCCGGCATGGCGTTTTGCGCAGTGTACCGGATTTTCGCTTCGGCTTCAGGTTGCGTGCCATTTTCCCCCGCGCTGGTCACAACGGCGGCAAATGATTACAATACGCGCCCTGCATGTCGCGTAACGCAACTTTCGCTCCGCACTGAGTAATGGCAAGTCAATGACGAAAAAACTACATATCAAAACCTGGGGCTGCCAGATGAATGAGTACGATTCATCGAAAATGGCCGACCTGTTGAACAGCACGCACGGCTTCGAGTGGACCGACAACGCCGAGGAAGCGGACGTGCTGTTGCTGAACACCTGCTCGATCCGTGAAAAAGCGCAGGAAAAAGTTTTCGCCATGCTGGGGCGCTGGCGCTTGCTGAAAGAGAAGAACCCGTCTGTCATCATCGGCGTCGGCGGTTGCGTGGCCTCGCAAGAAGGCGAACTGATCCGCAGCCGCGCGCCTTGCGTCGACGTGGTATTCGGCCCGCAGACCCTGCACCGCCTGCCGGAAATGATCAACCACGTTCAGGGCACCCGCAGCCCGGTGGTCGATATCAGTTTCCCTGAGATCGAAAAGTTCGACCGCCTGCCGGAGCCGCGCGCCGAAGGCCCGACCGCGTTCGTGTCGATCATGGAAGGCTGCAACAAATACTGCACTTTCTGCGTGGTGCCATACACCCGCGGCGAGGAAGTGAGCCGCCCGAGCGACGACGTGCTGTTCGAAATCGCCCAACTGGCGGCGCAGGGCGTGCGCGAAGTCAACCTGCTCGGCCAAAACGTCAACGCGTACCGCGGCGCCACGCATGACGGCGATATCTGCTCGTTCGCCGAACTGCTGCGCCTGGTGGCCGCCATCGACGGCATCGATCGCATTCGCTTCACCACCAGCCACCCTATCGAGTTCACCGACGACATCATCGCGGTGTACGAAGACACGCCGGAGCTGGTCAGCTTCCTGCACCTGCCGGTGCAGAGCGGTTCGGATCGCATCCTGACCATGATGAAACGCGCCCATACCGCGCTGGAGTATAAGGCGATTATCCGCAAGCTGCGCCAGGCGCGCCCGAACATCCAGCTCAGCTCCGACTTCATCGTCGGTTTCCCGGGCGAGAGCCAGGCCGACTTCGAACAAACCATGAACCTGATCGCCGACATCAACTTCGACGTCAGCTTCAGCTTCATCTATTCGTCGCGCCCCGGTACGCCGGCGGCGGACATGGTTGACGACGTCAGCGAAGAAGAGAAAAAACAGCGGCTGTATATTCTGCAGGATCGCATCAACCAGCAGGCGCTGCAGTTCAGCCGCCGCATGCTCGGCACCGTCCAGCGCATTCTGGTGGAAGGCACCTCGCGCAGAAGCGTGATGGAGCTGGCCGGGCGCACGGAGTGCAACCGTGTGGTAAACTTCGAAGGCACACCCGACATGATCGGCCAGTTTGTCGACGTGGAAATTACCGAGGTGCTGACCAACACCCTGCGTGGCGCAGTGGTGCGCACCGAACAGCAGATGGATCTGCGCGTACATGAATCCCCGCAGTCGGTGATCGCCCGTACCCGCAAAGAAAACGCGCTGGGCGTCGGCATTTACCAGCCCTGACGCCGCGGCGGCCCGCCTTATCGCCGCCAGTTCGCGCTATTCCTTACCGTTTCTCCGCCGGGCGTCCGCGCCCGGTGATGTTCTTTTTTCTATTTTTTATTGTTGAAGAGGCGACATAACATGCAACTCCCACACTGCCCGAAGTGCAACTCCGAATACACCTACCAGGACAATGCCCTGTTCATCTGCCCTGAATGCGCCCACGAGTGGAGCGACAGCGCCCCGGCGGAAGATCAGGATGCGCTGATCGTCAAAGACGCCAACGGCAACCTGCTGGCGGACGGCGATGCGGTCACCGTGATCAAAGACCTGAAGGTCAAAGGCAGCTCCTCGATGCTGAAGATCGGCACCAAGGTGAAAAACATTCGTCTGGTGGAAGGCGATCACAACATCGACTGCAAAATCGACGGTTTCGGCCCGATGAAACTGAAGTCCGAATTCGTGAAAAAGAACTGATTCTCGGCGGCCTTGTCCTGTGATGACGCGGCGGGCTTTGCGCCCCGCCGCGTTTTTTCCTTATCTTCCCTTGAATTCCGCCGACGGCGCACAGATAGATCAGCGGTAAACTTGCGCCGTTGCGGCGCACCATGAATAATTCAAGAAAGAGAGTATTCAGGCTCGCCCTGAACGCGCGCGTCCCGGACGCGCTATGTGACATCAACCAGGCCCGATGTGACCTAGAGGAATAGTTTGAACGTCGCAACACAAGAAATTATGTTGGAGCCCGCAGACAACAAGCGTTTGCTCAGCCTGTGCGGCCCGTTTGATGACAACATCAAGCAACTCGAGCGCCGATTGGGCATCGAAATCAATCGTCGCGACAACCGCTTCAAGCTGGTCGGCAAAAACCTGTGCGTGGTCGCCGCCGCCGATATCCTGCGCCATCTGTACGTGGATACCGCGCCGATTCGCGGCGTGATCCCAGATATCGATCCGGAGCAAATCCATCTGGCGATCAAAGAGAGCCGGGTGCTGGAACAGGTGGCGGACAGCGTGCCGGATTATGGCAAGGCGGTCACCATCAAAACCAAGCGCGGCATGGTGAAACCGCGCACGCCTAACCAGGCGCAGTACATCGCCAACATTCTCGATCACGACATCACCTTCGGCATCGGCCCGGCCGGTACCGGCAAAACCTACCTGGCGGTCGCCGCCGCGGTGGATGCGCTGGAACGCCAGGAAATTCGCCGCATTCTGCTGACCCGTCCCGCGGTCGAAGCCGGCGAAAAGCTGGGCTTCCTGCCGGGCGATCTGAGCCAGAAGGTTGATCCTTATCTGCGCCCGCTGTACGACGCCCTGTTCGAAATGCTGGGCTTCGAGCGCGTGGAGAAGCTCATTGAGCGCAACGTGATCGAAGTCGCGCCGCTGGCCTATATGCGCGGCCGTACGCTGAACGATGCCTTTATCATTCTGGATGAGAGCCAGAACACCACCATCGAGCAGATGAAGATGTTCCTGACGCGCATCGGCTTCAACTCTAAGGCGGTCATCACCGGCGACGTCACCCAGATCGACCTGCCGCGCAACCAGAAATCCGGCCTGCGCCACGCGGTGGAAGTGCTGTCGGACGTGGAAGAACTGAGCTTCAACTTCTTCCACAGCGAAGATGTGGTGCGCCACCCGGTGGTGGCCCGCGTGGTCATCGCTTATGAGGCCTGGGAAGCGGCCGAACAGAAACGCAAAGACGCAATTGCCGAACAACGTAAGCGCGAGGCGCTCGCCGCCTCCGAGCAGGAGACACCATGAGTCAGGTGATTTTGGATCTGCAGATTGCCTGTGAAAGCAGCGACGGCCTGCCGGATGAAGCCACGTTCCAGCGCTGGCTGGAAGGCGTGCTGCCGCAATTTCAGGAAGAGGCCGAGGTCACCGTGCGTCTGGTGGACGAAGCGGAAAGCCACGAGCTGAACCTGACCTATCGCGGCAAAGACAAGCCGACCAACGTGCTCTCTTTCCCGTTCGAGGCCCCGCCGGGCATCGAGCTGCCGCTGCTCGGCGATCTGATCATCTGCCGCCAGGTGGTTGAACAGGAAGCGATTGAGCAAGGCAAGGCGCTGGAGGCCCACTGGGCGCATATGGTTGTCCACGGCAGCCTTCATCTGCTAGGGTATGACCACATCGAAGACGATGAAGCCGAAGAAATGGAGTCTTTGGAAACCGAAATCATGCACGGACTGGGCTATCCTGATCCGTACCTGGCGGAAAAAGACCCCGTCTGACGTCAGCCGTTTACCTTACAGCCCCTAACGGGGCTGTCGCTGACGCCCCTTAACTCTGACATGAGTGACAGTAACGAAAACGCCATGAGCGACGACCATTCACAAAGCAATGACAGCCCCAGTCCCAAGAAGGGGTTCTTTACTCTTATCCTTAACCAGCTGTTCCACGGCGAGCCCAAAAACCGTGGCGATCTGGTCGAGCTGATCCGTGATTCCGAACAAAACGACCTGATCGATCCCGATACCCGCGACATGCTGGAAGGCGTGATGGATATCGCCGAACAGCGCGTGCGCGACATCATGATCCCCCGCTCCCAGATGGTGACGCTCAAGCGCAACCAGACGCTGGAAGAGTGCCTGGACGTAATTATCGACTCCGCCCACTCGCGCTTCCCGGTGATCAGCGAAGACAAAGATCACATCGAAGGCATCCTGATGGCCAAGGATCTGCTGCCGTTCATGCGCGCAGACTCCGAGCCGTTCAGCATCGACAAAGTGCTGCGCACCGCGGTGGTGGTGCCGGAAAGCAAGCGCGTCGACCGGATGTTGAAAGAGTTCCGCTCCCAGCGCTACCACATGGCGATTGTCATTGACGAATTCGGCGGCGTGTCCGGCCTGGTCACCATCGAAGACATTCTGGAACTGATCGTCGGCGAGATCGAAGACGAATACGACGACGAAGACGATCTGGATATCCGCCAGCTCAGCCGCCACATGTACACCGTACGCGCGCTGGCACCGATCGAAGACTTCAACGAAGCCTTCGGCACCCATTTCAGCGACGACGAGGTCGATACCATCGGCGGTTTGGTGATGCAAGCCTTCGGCCATCTGCCTGCACGCGGGGAAACCATTGAAATCGAAGGTTACCTATTTAAAGTTGCCATGGCAGACAGTCGACGTATCATCCAGGTTCATGTAAAAATTCCGGACGACTCTCCACCACCGAAACTGGAAGATTAAATCCAACATGGCTAAAGCCTCATTACTTGAACGCCAGTGGGTTCGCGCCCTGCTGGCGCTGTTGTCAGGTGCCGGCGGGACGCTGGCGTTCTCGCCCTACGATTTCTGGCCCGCGGCCATCGTCTCCCTGTTCGGCCTGCTGGCCGTTACCCTCAATCGCACCACCAAACAGTCCGCCCTGCTCGGCTTTGTCTGGGGCTTCGGGTTGTTCGGCAGCGGGATCAACTGGGTGTATGTCAGCATCGCCGATTTCGGCGGCATGCCCTTCGCCGTCAACGTCTTCCTGGTGGCGCTGCTCGCCGCTTACCTGTCGCTGTATACCGGGCTGTTCGCCGGGCTGCTGACCCGCCTGTGGCCGGCGACTCGCTGGTGGCGGCTGGCCATCGCCGCGCCGGCGCTGTGGCAGGTCACGGAATTCCTGCGCGGCTGGGTGCTGACCGGCTTCCCGTGGCTGCAGTTCGGCTATAGCCAGATCAACGGCCCGCTGAAAGGCATCGCGCCGCTGCTGGGCGTCGACGCCATCACCTTTGTGCTGATGGCCATCGCCGGCCTGCTGGTGTACGCCGTCAATCAGCGCCGCCTCTCGGCGGCGTTGATCGCCGCCGCGCTGCTGTTGTTGCCATGGCCGCTGCGCCAGCTGCAGTGGTTTACTCCGCAGACGGATAAAGCGGTGAATGTCGCCATGGTGCAAGGCAACATCGCTCAATCGATGAAATGGGATCCGAAAGCGCTGGTCAGCACGCTGCAAACCTATCTGGACGAAACCCGTCCCTACATGGGTAAGGCACCGATCGTCATCTGGCCGGAATCCGCCATCCCGGATTATGAAGCCAATCAGAACGGTTTCCTGACGATGATGGACGACCTGATGCGGGCGAAGAACAGCAGCCTCATCACCGGCATCGTCGACGTGCGCGCCACGCCGCAGGGCCAGCAAATCTACAACAGCGCCATCGTGCTCGGTGAACCGACGCCGTACAGGTACCCGGCCAACGATCGCTACAACAAGCACCACCTGGTGCCGTTCGGCGAGTTCGTACCGCTGGAGACGCTGCTGCGGCCGCTGGCGCCGTTCTTCGACCTGCCGATGTCCTCCTTCAGCCGCGGCGACTACGTACAACCGCAGCTCAGCGTACGCGGCTACAACCTGACGGCGGCCATTTGCTACGAAATCGTGTTGGGCCAGCAGGTGCGCGATAACTTCCGCCCGGACACCAACTTCCTGCTGACCATCTCCAACGACGCCTGGTTCGGCCACTCCATCGGCCCATGGCAGCACTTCCAGATGGCGCGCATGCGGGCGCTGGAACTGGGCCGGCCGCTGCTGCGCAGCACCAACAACGGCGTCACCGCCGCAGTGGACGCGAACGGCGACGTGATCGCCGAGATCCCGCAGTTCACTCGTCAGGTGCTTGAAGTGAAGGTCACACCGACCACCGGCGTCACGCCTTACGCGCGTTTCGGCGCCGCGCCGCTGTGGGTGATCACCCTGTTGCTGGGCGGTTGGGCGCTGATGTTGGGCCTGCGCCGCAAATAGTCCTGTTCGCCGGGGCGCGCCCGCCGCGCCCCGCGTTTCCGTAAACGTTCCCCCACCTCGGTCAGAAAACGTCGTTAAATCAACGCGGCTGGCACACTCCTTGCTTTATCTAAGGTGACATCGCACGTCGGTTAACTTTTGCTGACGTTTTGTCGCACCCGTGCACATTTTGGAGGCGCCGAACGCACCATGCAGGTGCATCGGGGTTTGGTTGCATTGATTTGGTGCGCGCGGCGTCTCAAAAAATGAAACATTTTAGTTTCAAGATATTCACAATCGGTTATTTTTTAACGGCTATCCGTTCTAAGACTATCTTTATAACCTGAGCAATAAATAGTCGATTTAAACCTGACGCTCTTTAGTCAGAGCCACCACAACAGCAAAGGAGTTGGACCATGCAAATGCGTAAATTGGCGTTATCGTTACTGCTGCTCGGTATGGCAGGTAGCGTAGCGCACGCGGAAGACCTGACCGGTACGCTGAAGAAAATCAAAGACAACGGCGTTATCGTTGTCGGCCACCGCGAATCGTCTGTGCCCTTTTCCTACTACGACAACCAGCAAAAAGTTGTGGGCTACTCTCAGGACTACTCCAACCAAATCGTTGAAGCCGTTAAGAAAAAGCTGAATGCACCGAATCTGCAGGTGAAAATGCTGCCGATTACCTCGCAGAACCGCATCCCGCTGCTGCAAAACGGCACCTATGACTTCGAATGCGGTTCTACCACCAATAACGTAGAGCGCCAGAAACAGGCCGCCTTCTCCGACACCATCTTTGTGGTCGGCACCCGCCTGCTGGTGAAGAAAGGCTCCGACATCAAAGACTTTAAAGACCTGGCCGGCAAACCGGTGGTGGTCACCTCCGGCACCACGTCCGAAGTGTTGCTGAACAAACTGAACGACAGCGACAAAATGAACATGCGCATCATCAGCGCCAAAGACCACGGCGACTCCTTCCGCACCCTGGAAAGCGGCCGCGCGGTGGCCTTCATGATGGATGACGCCCTGCTGGCGGGCGAGCGCGCCAAAGCCAAGAAGCCGGATCAATGGGAAATCATCGGCACGCCGCAGTCGAAAGAAGCCTACGGTTGCATGCTGCGTAAAGACGATCCTGAGTTCAAGAAACTGGTCGATGACACTATCGCCCAGGCGCAAACCTCCGGTGAAGCGGCCAAGTGGTTTGATAAATGGTTCAAGCAGCCTATCCCACCGAAAAACCTCAACATGAACTTCGAGCTGTCGGACGACATGAAGCAACTGTTCAAAGCGCCTAACGACAAAGCGTTGAACTAACTCAATAGAATAAAGCCGGGGCGGCCGCCAAGCCAAACCGGCCCAGTTGATGACTGGGACAGACAGGAATGAGGGGGGCCGTTCCCCTCCCTCATTTTCCCCAAGGCGCGTCACCGATCTCCGCACACAACAAGCCAGCCCGACTGGCCGCACGGCGATCGGCGCCTATCAAGTCATCACTCTTCGGCGCCCTGCGCCCGTTTATCGGAGTTTGTTATGTCAATAGATTGGAACTGGGGTATCTTCCTGCAGCAGGCCCCGTTTGGGAACACCACTTACCTCGGCTGGATCTGGTCCGGCTTTCAGGTCACGGTGGCCCTCTCCGTCTGTGCATGGATTATCGCTTTCTTCGTCGGTTCGCTGTTCGGTATCTTGCGTACCGTGCCCAACCGCTTTCTTTCCACTCTCGGCACCTGTTACGTCGAACTGTTCCGCAACGTGCCGCTGATCGTGCAATTCTTTACCTGGTATCTGGTGATCCCCGAGCTGCTGCCGGCCAATATCGGCACCTGGTTCAAGACCGAGCTGGATCCCAACGTGCAGTTCTTCGTCTCTTCCATGCTCTGTCTGGGGCTGTTTACCGCCGCCCGCGTTTGCGAGCAAGTGCGCGCCGCCATTCAATCCCTGCCGCGCGGCCAGAAAGCCGCCGGGTTGGCGATGGGCCTGACGCTGCCGCAAACCTACCGCTACGTGCTGTTGCCGAACGCCTACCGGGTTATCGTGCCGCCGATGACCTCGGAGATGCTCAACCTGGTCAAAAACTCCGCCATCGCCTCCACCATCGGCCTGGTGGACATGGCCGCACAGGCCGGCAAGCTGTTGGATTACTCCGCACACGCCTATGAATCCTTTACCGCCATTACGCTGGCTTATATCGGCATCAACGCCGTGATCATGCTGTTTATGCGTCTGGTCGAAAAGAAAGTGCAGTTGCCTGGCAACCTGGGGAGTAAATAATGTACGAATTTGACTGGGCGTCGATCGTCCCAAGCTTCCCTTATCTGCTGCAGGGCATGGCGATCACGCTGAAGATCACCATGACCGCCATCGTGGTCGGCATTCTGTGGGGCACCGTGCTGGCGGTGATGCGTCTGTCGCCGTTCAAGCCTATCAGCTGGTTCGCCACCCTGTATGTCAACCTGTTCCGCTCGGTGCCGCTGGTGATGGTGCTGCTGTGGTTCTATCTGGTGGTTCCAAGCTTATTACAACAGGTTCTAGGCCTGTCGCCGAAAACCGATATTCGCCTGATCTCGGCTATGGTAGCCTTTTCCCTGTTTGAAGCGGCCTATTACTCGGAAATCATCCGCGCCGGTATCATCAGCATCTCGCGCGGCCAATCCTCCGCCGCGTTGGCGCTGGGCATGACGCATTGGCAATCCATGCGGTTGGTGATCCTGCCGCAGGCGTTCCGCGCCATGGTGCCACTGCTGCTGACCCAGGGCATCGTCCTGTTCCAGGATACCTCGCTGGTTTACGTACTGAGCCTGGCCGACTTCTTCCGCACCGCATCGACCATCGGCGAACGCGACGGCACCCAGGTTGAAATGATCCTGTTCGCCGGCTTTGTCTATTTTGTTATCAGCCTCGCCGCCTCGGCGCTGGTAAGCTATTTGAAGAAAAGGACTGTTTGATGATATCCCTGAAAAATGTTTCCAAGTGGTACGGTCACTTTCAAGTGTTGACCGATTGCACCACCGAAGTGAAAAAAGGCGAAGTGGTCGTCGTCTGCGGTCCTTCAGGCTCCGGCAAGTCCACCCTGATCAAAACCGTCAACGGCCTGGAGCCGATCCAGCAGGGAAGCATCCTGGTGAACGGCACGCCCGTCAACGACAAGAAAACCAACCTGGCGCAGCTGCGCGCCAAGGTCGGCATGGTGTTCCAACACTTTGAACTGTTCCCGCACCTGTCCATTATCGACAACCTGACGCTGGCGCAGGTAAAAGTGCTCAAGCGCGACAAGACCGCCTCACGCGAGAAGGGCCTGAAGCTGCTGGAACGCGTCGGCCTGTCCGCCCATGCCAACAAGTTCCCCGGTCAGCTCTCCGGCGGCCAGCAACAGCGCGTCGCCATCGCCCGCGCGCTGTGCATGGATCCGATCGCCATGCTGTTCGACGAACCGACCTCGGCGCTCGATCCGGAAATGATCAACGAAGTGCTGGACGTGATGGTCGAGCTGGCGAACGAAGGCATGACCATGATGGTGGTGACCCACGAAATGGGCTTCGCCCGCAAGGTGGCGACCCGCGTGATCTTTATGGACGAAGGCAAAATCGTCGAAGACCGCAACAAAGACGATTTCTTCAACAACCCCGAGTCCGATCGCGCCAAGGACTTCCTCGCCAAGATCCTGCACTAAGTTCTCGCTATGCGCCCCGCCAGGGGCGCATCTTTTCTCCCGGCACGAAAAGCGCTTGTATCTCCTCGTTTTTGATCCGATGCTCGCCGGATAACAAACAGAGGAGAAAGAACATGCCCCGCCCTATTATCATCGATTGCGATCCCGGCCTCGACGACGCCATCGCGCTGGCTATGGCGCTGCGCTCGCCGGAGCTGGACATCAAAGCCATCACCACCTCCGCCGGCAACCAGACGCCGGAAAAAACCCTGCACAACGCGCTGGGTCTGTTGACCCTGATGCAGCGCGAGGACATCCCTGTCGCCGCCGGCGCCGCTCGCCCGCTGATGCGCGAGCTGGTGATCGCCGACTATGTCCACGGCAAAACCGGCATGGGCAACACCCACCTGCCGACGCCGACAATCAAACCCGATCCCCGCGGCGCCGTCGAGCTGATCGCCGACCTGCTGCGCGCCAGCCCGCAGCCAATCACCCTGGTGGTGACCGGCCCGATGACCAACATCGCCCTGCTGTTGGCCCAGCATGCCGAGCTGAAAAGCCGTATCGAGCGCATCGTATTTATGGGCGGCGGCATGAATGCCGGCAATACCACGCCGGTGGCGGAATTCAATATCTTCGTCGATCCCGAAGCCGCCGAGATGGTGTTGAAATCCGGCGTGCCGCTGACCATGGCCGGGCTGAACGTCACCCATCAAGCGCTGGTGCTGCCGCAGGATATCGAGCGCATTCGCCAGATAGACAATCCGGTCGCGCAGGCGGTCGCGGAGATGCTCGATTTTTACCTGCCGCTGTACCTCAGCCATCCGCGCGGCCTGCCCGGCGCTGCGATGCACGATCCCTGCACCATCGCCTGGCTGCTGGCGCCGCAGCTGTTTACCGGCGTTGAACGCTGGGTCGGTGTGGAAACCAAAGGGGAGTACACCGTCGGCATGACGGTGGTGGACTATTTCCAGCAAACCGACAACGCGGCCAACGTGGAAGTGCTGACCGGCATCGATCGCGCAGGCTTTATCGATCTGCTGGCCGAGCGCGTCGCGCGTTATTAATCCTCTCGGGGCGCGCTCGCGCCCTCATTCAACTTTTTTGATTTAACTCAGCGAATTTTTGCGCTATCACTGTTGATGGCTTGCCTCTACCATGCGTTTACACCGATTGACATCGTTACCGATTACACTTCGCCTGGAGATAAGCCAATGAGCCGCGTACTGGTCCTGAAATCAAGTATTCTGGGTGAATATTCCCAGTCTGGAAAATTAGTCGATTTTTTTGTTGAACAATGGCGAGAAGCTCACCCGGAAGACACCTTCACCGTGCGCGACTTGGCTAACCCAACGCTGCCGGAGCTGGATGGCGAAGTGATGGCCGGCTTTACCGCCGGCGACAACCCGCTGACGCCGCATCAGCAAAGCACCCTGGCGCTGTCCGATGAGCTGATTGCCGAGCTGAAGTCGCACGACACGCTGATCATCAGCGCCCCGATGTACAACTTCAACATCCCGACGCAGCTGAAGATCTACTTCGATCTGATCGCCCGCGCCGGTCAGACGTTCCGCTACACCTCCGCCGGCGCCGAAGGGCTGGTGACGGGCAAAAAAGCGATCGTCATCTCCAGCCGCGGCGGCATCCACGCCGACACGCCGACGGATCTGATCACCCCGTACGTGAAACTGTTCCTGGGCTTTATCGGCATCACCGACGTTGAATTCGTGCTGGCGGAAGGCTTCGCCTACGGCCCGGAAGCGGCGGAGAAAGCCGCCCAGGACAGCCGCATCGCGGTCGCGCAGAAAATCCCGGCCGGCGTCGCCGTCCCGGCCAGCGCACCGGCGCCGGCAAACGTCGCCCAAGAAGCCGTCAGCGGCGGTTTCCTGAGCAACCTGCTGAAGAAACTGTTCCGTTAACGGTAAACGTCAGCGTTCCCCGCCGCGGCGGGGGACGTCATCAGGGTTCAAATGGCCGACGCTGGAACTGGTCGTGACCGCATTTCGGGCAAAGCGGCAGCACCTCCGGCGTGTAGAACGCCAGGTGGTAATGGCACTGCTCGCACACCAGATTGCCCAGCCCCACCACTTCACCGCTGTGGTACACGCCGTGGTGGCTGACATCCTTGAACACCTCGCGCCACTCCAACTGGGTTTTATCGGTAATATCCGCCAGTTCCTGCCACAGGCTCTCCTTAATCACCCGCATAAACACGCTGTCGGTAAACTCGTCCCGGCTTTCCTGATAGCTGCGGGCGAACTCTTCCAGATCGCGCCGCACCGCCTGCGTCACCTGCCGCACCTCGTCGCGCGTCAGATCTTCGGCCTCGTTCAACCGCCTCTCCGCGCTGGCCACCAGTTCGTCGATATCGCGTTCGCCGTTTTTCAGACGTTCGGTCAGCGATGCCACCAATTCGCGGTAATACTGAGCAACCTTGTTCATAGACTCTCCTCGATAAACGCTGCGCCGGACTTGGCCATGGGGATACCCTTAAGCTACTTGTTCTTATTTTAGCCGTAAATGACTGATGTCACTTGGCAAGACGCGGGATCCGCAGGTTGTGAGCCGCGTCATGGCGGCGTTTTTTTTAAATGCGCCGAGTCAGGCGCTTGGAGTTGTTGCCGGGAGGTCTTATCAGCTATGCTATGCGGATCTACGAATACTAAATGTTCATTGCGTTGCCTCTGACCGGGGCAACGGTTTACACCTACAGGACCACCGGCCGCCATGCAAGAGCAATACCGTCCAGAAGACATAGAATCGAACGTACAGCTTCACTGGCAAGAGAAGCAGACTTTCAAAGTTACCGAAGACGACAGCAAGGAAAAGTACTACTGCCTATCCATGCTGCCTTACCCGTCCGGCCGACTGCACATGGGCCACGTTCGTAACTACACTATCGGCGACGTGATCTCGCGCTATCAGCGCATGCTGGGCAAAAACGTACTGCAGCCGATCGGCTGGGATGCGTTCGGCCTGCCGGCGGAAGGCGCGGCGGTGAAAAACAACACCGCGCCGGCCCCGTGGACCTACGACAACATCGAATACATGAAGAACCAGCTGAAACTGCTGGGCTTCGGCTACGACTGGGATCGCGAAATCGCCACCTGCCAGCCGGAATACTATCGCTGGGAACAGTGGTTCTTCACCAAGCTGTATGAAAAAGGCCTGGTCTACAAGAAGACCTCGGCGGTGAACTGGTGCCCGCACGATCTGACCGTGCTGGCCAACGAACAGGTTATCGACGGCTGCTGCTGGCGCTGCGACACCAAGGTCGAGCGTAAAGAGATCCCGCAGTGGTTCATCAAAATCACCGCCTACGCCGATCAGCTGCTGAACGATCTGGACACGCTGGAAAGCTGGCCGGAGCAGGTGAAAACCATGCAGCGCAACTGGATTGGCCGTTCCGAAGGCGTGGAAATCACCTTCGACGTGGCTGGCAGCGAAGAGAAGCTGACGGTTTACACCACCCGTCCCGACACCTTCATGGGCGCCACCTACGTGGCGGTCGCCGCGGGCCACCCGCTGGCGCAACAGGGCGCACACAACAACCCGGCGCTGACCGACTTCATCGACGAATGCCGCAACACCAAAGTGGCCGAAGCCGAAATGGCGACGATGGAGAAGAAAGGCATGCCGACTGGCCTGTTCGTTGTCCATCCGCTGAGCGGCGAGAAGCTGCCGGTGTGGGTCGCCAACTTCGTGCTGATGGAATACGGCACCGGCGCCGTGATGGCGGTGCCGGCGCACGACCAGCGCGACTGGGAATTCGCCACCAAATATGATTTGCCGATCAAACCGGTGATCCTGAACCTCGACGGCAGCCAGCCTGACGTGAGCGCCGAAGCGATGACCGACAAAGGCGTGCTGTTCAACTCCGGCGAGTTTGACGGTCTGGACAACGAAGCGGGCTTTAACGCCATCGCCGACAAACTGGTCGCCAAAGGCGTCGGCCAGCGCAAGGTCAATTACCGTCTGCGCGACTGGGGCGTTTCCCGTCAGCGTTACTGGGGCGCGCCAATCCCGATGGTGACCCTGGAAGACGGCACCGTGATGCCGACGCCGGAAGATCAGCTGCCGGTGATCCTGCCGGAAGACGTGGTCATGGACGGCATCACCAGCCCGATCAAGGCCGACCCTGAGTGGGCGAAGACCACCGTCAACGGCCAGCCGGCGCTGCGCGAAACCGACACCTTCGACACCTTTATGGAGTCCTCCTGGTACTACGCGCGCTACACCTGCCCGCAGTATGACCAGGGCATGCTGGATCCGGCCGCCGCTAACTACTGGCTGCCGGTCGATCAATATATCGGCGGCATCGAGCACGCCATCATGCACCTGATGTACTTCCGCTTCTTCCACAAGCTGATGCGCGATGCGGGCCTGGTGGATTCCGATGAGCCGGCCAAGCGCCTGCTGTGTCAGGGCATGGTGCTGGCCGACGCCTTCTACTACACCGGCAACAGCGGCGAGCGCGTCTGGGTATCCCCGGTTGACGCCACCGTCGAGCGCGACGACAAAGGCCGCATCATCAAGGCCACCGATCCGCAAGGCCGTGAACTGGTCTATGCTGGCATGAGCAAAATGTCGAAGTCGAAGAACAACGGCATCGACCCGCAGGAGATGGTGGAAAAATACGGCGCGGACACCGTGCGTCTGTTCATGATGTTCGCTTCACCGGCAGAAATGACGCTGGAGTGGCAGGAATCCGGCGTGGAAGGGGCTAACCGCTTCCTGAAACGCGTATGGAAACTGGCCTACGATCACGTGGAAAAAGGCGCGGTGCAGCCGCTGGACGTGGCGTCGCTGAACGAAGAGCAGAAAGCGCTGCGCCGCGATCTGCACAAAACCATCGCCAAAGTGACCGACGATATCGGCCGCCGCCAGACCTTCAACACCGCGATCGCCGCCGTGATGGAGCTGATGAACAAACTGGCCCGCGCGCCGCAGGAGAGCGAGCAGGATCGCGCGCTGCTGCAGGAAGCGCTGCTGGCCGTCGTTCGCATGCTGTATCCGTTCACCCCGCACGTGTGCTTCGCCCTGTGGCAGGCGCTGGGCGGCGAAGGCGACGTGGATACCGCGCCATGGCCGGTTGCCGACGAGCAGGCGATGGTCGAAGACTCCAAGCTGGTGGTGGTGCAGGTGAACGGCAAGGTTCGCGCTAAAATCACCGTATCTGCCGATGCGACCGAAGAGCAAGTGCGCGCGCGCGCTGCCGAAGAGCATCTGGTGGCTAAATATCTGGACGGCGTCACGATTCGCAAAGTGATCTACGTTCCGGGCAAACTGCTTAACCTGGTTGTGGGTTAACACAAGGAGGAGTTGTGCGACAACGTATTCTGACGCTGTTGCTGGGGTTGGCGGTGCTGGTCACCGCCGGCTGCGGTTTTCACCTGCGTGGCACCACGCAGGTGCCTAATGAAATGAAAACGCTGATCCTGGACAGTTCGGATCCTTATGGGCCATTGACGCGCGCGGTGCGTGAGCAACTGCGTTTGAACGCCGTGACCATCGTCAGCGATCCGAAGCGTAAAGACGTGCCTTCTCTGCGCATCGTCGGCGCGACGGAAAGCCAGGATACCGCCTCGATCTTCCAGGACGGTAAAACCGCCGAGTATCAGCTGGTGCTGACCGTGCAGGCCCAGGTGCTGATCCCGGGGCACGACCTGTATCCGCTGTCGGTGAAAGTGTTCCGTTCGTTCTTCGACAACCCGCTGACCGCGCTGGCCAAAGACTCCGAGCAGGAGATCATTCGCCAGGAAATGCGTGAGCAGGCGGCGCAACAGCTGGTGCGCAAACTGCTGACCGTGCACGCGGCGGAAGAAGAAAACCGGCAAAAAGCCGCTGCCGTCGGCGAACGAGCGGCAAGCCAAACCGCACAATGATCCGCATTTATCCGGAACAACTTGCCGCGCAGCTCCGAGAGGGGCTGCGCGCTTGTTATTTATTGAGCGGCAATGAACCGCTGCTGCTGCAGGAAAGCCAGGATCTGCTCCGGCAGGCCGCGCAACAGCAGCAGTTCAGCGAGCACTACAGCATTTCCCTCGACGCCCATACCGACTGGGACGCCATCTTCGGCATCTGCCAGGCGATGAGCCTGTTCGCCAGCCGCCAGACGCTGCTGCTGATTTTCCCGGAAAACGGCCCGACGGCGCCGATCGGTGAACAGCTGACCAAGCTCGCCACCCTGCTGCACGACGACATCCTGCTGATCCTGCGCGGCCCGCGCCTCACCAAAGCGCAGGAAAACAGCGCCTGGTTCAAGGCGCTCAGCCCGCACGGCGCCCTCGTCAGTTGCCAGACGCCTGAGCAGGCACAGCTGCCGCGCTGGGTCGCCGCGCGCGCCAAGGCGATGAAGCTGGAGTTGGACGACGCCGCCAATCAGCTGTTGTGCTACTGCTACGAAGGCAACCTGCTGGCGCTGTCGCAGGCGCTGGAGCGGCTGTCGCTGCTGCACCCGGACGGCAAGCTCACCCTGCCGCGCGTCGAGCAGGCGGTGAACGACGCCGCCCACTTCACGCCGTTCCACTGGCTGGACGCCTTACTGGCCGGCAAGAGCAAGCGCGCCTGGCATATTTTGCAGCAGCTGCAGCAAGAGGATATCGAGCCGGTGATCCTGTTGCGCACCCTGCAGCGCGAACTGCTGCTGTTGCTGACGCTGCAGCGCCGCATGGCGTCCGCGCCGCTGCGCACGCTGTTCGATCAGCACAAGGTCTGGCAGAACCGCCGCCCGCTGGTCACCCAGGCGCTGCAACGCCTGTCCGGCGCCCAGCTGCAGCAAGCGGTACAGCTGCTGACGCAAATCGAGCTGACCCTCAAGCAGGACTATGGCCAGTCGGTCTGGCCGGAACTGGAAACCCTGTCGATGCTGCTGTGCGGCAAACCCCTGGCCACGAGTTTTACCGATGCCCACTAATCCGGAACACCCCACCGTATTGCACGCGCTGTTTGGCGGCACCTTTGATCCGATCCACTACGGCCATCTGCGGCCGGTGGAGGCGCTGGCCGCCGAAGTGGGCCTGAATCGCGTCACGCTGCTGCCTAACCACGTGCCGCCGCACCGCCCGCAGCCCGAGGCCAACGCACAGCAGCGCTTGAAGATGGTCGAGCTGGCGATCGCCGGCAATCCGCTGTTCGCGGTCGACGATCGCGAACTGCATCGCACCACCCCCTCCTACACCATCGAGACGTTGGAAACGATTCGTAAAGAGCGTGGCGCCGCCCAGCCGCTGGCGTTTATTATTGGCCAGGACTCGCTGCTGACGCTGCATAAATGGCATCGTTGGCAGGCGCTGTTGGACGTCTGCCATCTGCTGGTGTTGGCGCGCCCGGGCTATAACGATCGCATGGACACGCCGGAACTGCAGCAGTGGCTGGAACGTCATCGCACCGCCGACCCGGCGCTGCTCAGCCGCCGCCCGCACGGCCATATCTATCTGGCCGATACGCCGGAGCTGGAAATTTCCGCCACCGAGATCCGCCAGCGCCGCCATCAGGGCCTCAACTGCGACGATCTGCTGCCGCGCCCGGTGCAGCGCTATATCGAGTTGCAGGGTTTATATCGCTAGCGAAAGGTGCGTGATATACTGCGCCGCTATTTTTCAGGTATCCGCTGAAAACCCCGGAAACCTTAGCTGGCCGGGCAGTCACCAGTTAGCTGGCTTTCAGCGGCAGCCTGCCGAAACCTTTATCCGGTTACGCCGCGGCGCGCGCATTTTGCCCGCCGCAGCCGACTGAACAGAACACACCCGAGGGGGAACCTTTGCAAGGTAAAGCGCTCCAAGATTTCGTCATCGATAAAATCGATGACCTCAAAGGCCAAGACATTGTCGCTCTGGACGTACAGGGCAAATCCAGCATCACCGATTGCATGATCATCTGCACCGGCACGTCGACTCGCCACGTGATGTCGATCGCCAGCCACGTGGTGCAGGAATCCCGCGCCGCGGGCATGGAACTGTTTGGCATGAAAGGCCAGGAAGCCTCCGACTGGATCGTGGTCGATCTGGGCGAAGTGATCGTGCACGTGATGCAGGAAGAAAGCCGTCGCCTGTACGAGCTGGAAAAACTCTGGAGCTAAGCGGTGAAACTGCAATTGGTGGCGGTCGGCACCAAAATGCCAGACTGGGTGCAAACCGGCTTTATGGATTACCTGCACCGCTTTCCCAAAGATATGCCGTTTGAGCTGACCGAGATCCCGGCCGGCAAACGCGGCAAAAACGCCGACATCAAACGCATTCTGGACAAGGAAGGCGAACAAATGCTGGCGGCGGTGGGCAAAGGCAACCGCATCGTTACGCTGGATATCCCAGGCACGCCGTGGGAAACGCCGCAGCTGGCGCAGCAGCTTGAGCGCTGGAAGCAGGATGGCCGCAACGTCAGCTTGCTGATCGGCGGCCCGGAAGGGCTGGCGCCCGCCTGCAAAGCCGCTGCCGAGCAGAGTTGGTCGCTTTCTCCGTTGACACTGCCGCATCCTTTGGTGCGCGTCCTGGTGGCCGAAAGCCTCTACCGCGCCTGGAGTATTACTACAAATCATCCTTACCACCGGGAATAGCCGGTGGTGACCGTGACAGAGTGAAATAAAGCAGCGGGATGAAAATAGAACGTAACCCTTTTCGCGACTATACGGCTGAATCCGCCCTGTTTGTACGCCGCGCCCTGGTGGCGTTCTTGGTCATCCTGGTGCTGTCCGGCATCCTGATCGCCAACCTGTATAATCTGCAAGTGGTCCGCGTTGAGGATTACCGCACCCGCTCCAACGAAAACCGCATCAAGCTGGTGCCCATCGCGCCCAGCCGCGGCATTATCTACGATCGCAACGGCACTCCGCTGGCGCTCAACCGCACCATTTATCAGCTGGAACTGATGCCGGAAAAGGTCGACGATCTCAAAGCCACGCTGCAGGCGCTGCGCCCGGTGGTCGACTTGACCGATGACGACATCACCAACTTCGAAAAAGAGCGCAAGCGCTCGCGCCGTTTCGTCTCCATTCCGGTGAAAACCGCGCTGACCGAGGTGCAAGTCGCCCGTTTTGCGGTCAATCAGTTCCGCTTCCCGGGTGTGGAAGTGAAAGGCTACCAGCGCCGCTACTACCCCTACGGCTCCGCCCTCACCCACGTCACCGGCTACGTGTCGAAGATCAACGACCGCGACGTCGAGCGGCTGGACAAAGACGGCAAATTGGCCAACTACGCCGCCACCCACGATATCGGCAAGCTGGGCATCGAACGCTATTACGAAGACACGCTGCACGGCAAAACCGGCTATGAAGAGGTCGAGGTCAACAACCGCGGCCGGGTGATCCGCCAATTGCACGAACAGCCGCCTTCCGCCGGTCAGGACGTCTACCTGACGCTCGATCTTAACCTGCAGCGCTATATCGAACAGCTGTTGGTCGGCAGCCGCGCCGCGGTGGTGGTGAGCGATCCGCGCACCGGCGCCATCCTGGCGATGGTCTCCAACCCGAGCTACGATCCGAACCTGTTCGTCGACGGCATTTCCAGCAAGGACTATCAGGGGTTGCTGAACGATCCGAATCGCCCGCTGATCAACCGCGCCACCCAGGGGGTCTACCCGCCCGCCTCGACGGTGAAGCCTTATATCGCGGTGTCGGCGCTGAGCGCCGGGGTGATCACCAAAAACACCGTGGTGTTCGATCCCGGCTGGTGGCAATTGCCCGGCTCGGAAAAACGCTTTCGCGACTGGAAGAAATGGGGCCACGGCCGCCTGAACGTCACCAAGGCGCTGGAAGAGTCCGCAGATACCTATTTCTACCAGGTCGCTTATGACATGGGGATCGATCGGCTGTCGACCTGGCTGACCAAATTCGGTTACGGCCAGTACACCGGCATCGATCTGTCCGAAGAGCGCTCCGGCCTGATGCCGACGCGCGAATGGAAGCAGAAACGCTATAAAAAACCGTGGTATCAGGGCGACACCATTCCGGTAGGCATCGGCCAGGGTTACTGGACCGCGACGCCGATCCAGATGGCCAAGGCGCTGAACACCCTGATCAATGACGGCACCGTCAAAACGCCGCACCTGCTGCAGAGCACCCGCATCAACGGCGCGCTGGTGCCGTTCAAACAGGAAGAAAACACGCAGATCGGCGATATTCACTCCGGCTTCTGGGAAATTGCCAAAGACGGCATGTACGGTGTGGCCAACCGTCCGAACGGGACGGCGCGCAAATACTTTGCGGACGCACCTTATAAAGCCGCGGCGAAATCGGGTACCGCACAGGTATTCGGCTATGAAACCTACAACGCCCACAAACTGGCGGAGCACCTGCGCGATCACAAACTGATGACCGCCTTCGCACCGTTCAACAACCCGACGGTGTCGGTCGCCATCATTCTGGAAAACGGCGGCTCCGGTCCGGCGGTGGGGACCATCACCCGCCAGATCCTCGACCACATTCTGCTGGGCGACAACAATACGCAATTGCCAAGCGAGGCCCCGCTGCCGCCTGGCGTAGAAGGTGACTAAGGTAGAACATGACTGAAAGCCAACAAAAAGGCTCGATCTGGACCAAAATCCACATCGACCCGACGTTCCTGCTGCTGATCCTGGCCCTGTTGGTCTACAGCGCCTTCGTGATGTGGAGCGCCAGCGGCCAGGACATCGGCATGATGGAGCGCAAGATCGGGCAGATCGTCATGGGGCTGATCGTGATGGCCGTCATGGCGCAGATCCCGCCGCGCGTGTACGAAAGCTGGGCGCCCTATCTGTATATCTTCTGCGTGATTTTGCTGATCCTGGTGGACGCCTTCGGGCAGATCAGTAAAGGCGCGCAGCGCTGGTTGGATCTCGGCGTAGTGCGCTTCCAGCCGTCGGAAATCGCCAAGATCGCCGTGCCGCTGATGGTGGCGCGCTTTATGAACCGCGACGTCTGCCCGCCTTCGCTGAAAAACACCGCCATCGCGCTGGTGCTGATCTTCCTGCCGACGCTGCTGGTGGCCGCGCAGCCGGATCTGGGCACCTCTATCCTGATCGCCGCTTCCGGCCTGTTCGTACTGTTCCTGTCCGGCATGAGCTGGAAGCTGATCGCCGTCGCCGCCGTCGCGCTGGCGGCCTTCATCCCGGTGCTGTGGTTCTTCCTGATGCACGGCTATCAGCGCGACCGCGTCATGATGCTGCTCGATCCGGAGAGCGACCCGCTCGGCGCCGGTTATCACATCATTCAATCCAAGATCGCCATCGGCTCCGGCGGCCTGTCCGGCAAGGGCTGGCTGCACGGCACCCAGTCTCAGCTGGAGTTTCTGCCGGAGCGCCATACCGACTTTATCTTCGCCGTCCTGGCCGAAGAGCTGGGGCTGATCGGGGTGCTGGTGCTGCTGGCGCTTTACCTGCTGGTGATCATCCGCGGGCTGATGATCGCCGCCAAGGCGCAAACCACCTTTGGCCGCGTCATGGTCGGCGGCTTGATGCTGATTTTGTTCGTTTATGTCTTTGTTAACATCGGTATGGTCAGTGGCATTTTGCCGGTAGTTGGCGTACCTTTGCCTCTGGTCAGTTACGGGGGTTCGGCGCTGATAGTGTTGATGGCCGGTTTCGGCATCATCATGTCGATCCACACGCATCGGAAAATGCTGTCTAAAAGTTTATAAGAGGTGAGTAATGCGTAAGGAATGGCTTTGGATCGGCGTCGCGGCGGTGTTGCTCTCCGCCTGTACCGCCCCGACCACGGAACAGCAAGCCCCTCCGCAGCCGTACAACGGCCCGGTGGTGGAAATCGGCGGCGTCGAGCCTCAATATGAACCCTATAACCCTAATAACATGCAGGATTATAAGGTTAATGGCGATACTTACCGCATCGTAAAAGATCCGCAGAACTTCTCGCAGACCGGCCTGGCGGCCTGGTATGGCGAAGAGGCCAACGGCAACACCACGGCGCTGGGCGAGCAGTTTGACCCCAACGGCCTGACGGCGGCGCATCCGACCCTGCCAATCCCAAGCTATGTGCGCGTCACTAACCTGGCCAACGGCCGTCAGCTGGTGGTGCGCGTCAACGATCGCGGGCCATACACCAAGGGCCGCATCATCGATCTGTCGAAAGCCGCCGCCGACCGCCTCAACCTGTCCAACAACACCAAGGTCAAGGTAGATTTCATCAACGTGGCGCCGGACGGCACGCTGAGCGGCCCCGGCACCATCGGCACCATCGTGGCGAAACAGAGCTACGCCCTGCCGGCGCGCCCGGATCTCGGCTCCAGCGGCATGGGCACCCCTATTCAACAGGAGGCGCCGATCGCCAGCGGCGCGGCGGTGCGCCCGATCGATAACAGCACTCTGCGCACCGATGACAACAGCTCCCCTGCAGCCGGCGGCAATGCCGCCAACGGCCGCAGCGGTTTCCTCGGCGCGCCGAGCGCGGTGCCGGCCGGGGTGCTGGAAGGTTCCGAACCTGAAGCCGCCGCGGTAGCCGCACCGGTCGCGGCCGGCGCTGCGGCTGTCGGCACGGCTGCCGCAGCCTCGTCCGGCGGCTACGTGGTGCAGGTCGGCGCGCTGAGCAGCGCCGAACGCGCCCAGAGCTGGCAACAGAGCCTGAGCCAACAGTTTGGCGTGCCGGGCAAAGTGGCGGCCAACGGCAACGTTTATCGCGTCCAGCTTGGCCCGTTCAGCAGCCGTCAACAGGCGGCCCAGCTGCAGCAACGCCTGGCGAGCGAAGCGCAACAACAGTCTTTCGTTACTGCTGCACCCTGAGCGTTAAGCCCGGCGGGCATTCACGGCCGATAAGCGGTTATTTAGCTGAAACATTTTCTTGCAGCTAAAAGGGCACTAACCGCAATTAGTCAGATGAATGGGTAATGCCTGCCGGGATCGCATCTGCTATAGTGTGGCTCGTTTTTTAACTTTACTTTCACGGATGTTGTAGTCCCGATCATGAAACAAGTAACTTCTTTTCGCTTAATCAAAAGCATCGCCCTCGGCACCGTTATCGCAATGAGCGCAGCCTCCGTTGCGCACGCCGATGACGTTAACATCAAAACCATGATCCCAGGTGTCCCGCAGATCGATGCGGAAGCGTACATCCTGATTGATTACAACTCCGGCAAGGTGCTGGCCGAGATGAACGCCGATGCGCGTCGCGATCCGGCCAGCCTGACCAAAATGATGACCAGCTACGTCATCGGCCAGGCGCTGAAAGCGGGCAAAATCGGCCAGGACGATCTGGTGACCGTCGGCCAGGACGCCTGGGCGACCGGCAACCCGGTGTTCAAAGGCTCCTCGCTGATGTTCCTGAAGCCGGGCGATCGCGTGCCGGTCTCCAAACTGACCCGCGGCATCAACCTGCAGTCCGGTAACGACGCCTGCGTGGCAATGGCCGACTACGTCGCCGGCAGCCAGGATGCGTTCGTCAACCTGATGAACACCTACGTCAGCAAGCTGGGCCTGCAGAATACCCACTTCCAGACGGTGCACGGCCTGGATGCGCAGGGCCAATACAGCTCGGCGCGCGACATGGCGCTGATCGGCCAGGCGCTGATCCGCGACGTGCCGGAAGAATACGCGATCTACAAAGAAAAAGAGTTCACCTTCAACAATATCCGCCAGATGAACCGCAACGGTCTGCTGTGGGATAACAGCCTGAACGTCGACGGTATCAAAACCGGCCATACCGACGCGGCGGGTTACAACCTGGTGGCTTCGGCGACCGAAGGCCAAATGCGCCTGATCTCCGCCGTGATGGGCGGCCGCACCTACAAAGGCCGTGAAGCCGAAAGCAAGAAACTGCTGACCTGGGGCTTCCGCTTCTTCGAAACCGTGGCGCCGCTGAAAGTCGGTAAAGAGTTCGCCTCCGAGCCGGTCTGGTTCGGCGATGCCGACCGCGTTGAGCTGGGCGTGGACAAAGACGTCTACCTGACCATTCCGCGCGGCCGCATGAAAGATCTGAAGGCCAGCTACGTGCTGAACACGCCGGAAATTCACGCGCCGCTGGCGAAAAACCAGGTGGTGGGCAGCATCAACTTCCAGCTGGACGGCAAAACCATCGACCAGCGTCCGCTGGTGGTCATGAACGAAGTGAAAGAAGGCGGCTTCTTCAGCCGCATCGTGGACTACATCAAACTGATGTTCCACCACTGGTTCGGTTAACGGTTGAATCGGGCGAAATTGCCCCCATATAGTGAATAACACTAACTCCCGCCCCGGCGGGAGTTATACTTTATAGATTAGCTAGCACTCTGGAGCGCACGCACATGCAAAAAACTAAACTGAACGAACTGCTCGAATTCCCTTGCTCTTTTACCTACAAGGTAATGGGCCTGGCGCAGCCTGAGCTGGTTGACCAGGTGGTTGAAGTGGTGCAGCGCCATGCGCCGGGCGATTACAACCCGCAGGTCAAGCCAAGCAGCAAAGGCAACTACCACTCCGTCTCCATCACCATCAATGCCACTCACATCGAGCAGGTCGAAACCCTGTACGAAGAGTTGGGCAACATTGAAATTGTTCGCATGGTGCTGTAATTCCAGCATAAACCCCTGCTTATCAACCCGGGATGGCGCAGCGTCTTCCCGGGTTGCGCATTTTTGGTCAGCGAAAGGCTGGTCGCAGGCCGGAGCGCCCGGTATAATGGCTTTACCACTTCTGTAACCTGACGATGACTCTTTTGCAACCAGACAAGATCATTTTGCGTCAGCTGGGGTTGCAGCCCTACGCGCCTGTATCCCAAGCCATGCATAACTTCACCGACAGTCGTACCGAGACCACGCCGGACGAGCTGTGGCTGGTGCAGCATCACCCGGTGTTCACCCAGGGTCAGGCCGGCAAAGCCGAACACGTGCTGATGCCCGGCGACATCCCGGTTGTCCAGAGCGATCGCGGCGGCCAGGTGACCTACCACGGGCCGGGTCAGCAGGTGATGTACGTGATGGTCGATCTGAAACGCAACAAGGTCGGCGTACGTCAATTGGTCACGGCGATAGAAGATACGGTTATCAACACCCTCGCCCACTTCCGCCTCACATCGCGCGCCCGTCCGGATGCGCCCGGCGTGTACGTGGGGGAGCAGAAAATCTGTTCGTTGGGTTTGCGGATCCGCAAAGGCAGCTCATTCCACGGCCTGGCCCTGAATGTGGCGATGGATCTCAGCCCCTTCCAACGCATCAACCCTTGCGGTTACGCCGGTATGCAGATGACGCAGGTCAGCGCGCTGGCGCCCGGCGTTGGCATTGAAGACATACACCCAATCCTGGTACAGGAATTTGTTCATTTACTCGGCTACCAGACGGTCGAGCTTCGTAACTGGAACCTGCACGATTATGAGTAAACCAATTCAGATGGAACGCGGCGTCAAATACCGCGATGCTGACAAAATGGCGCTGATCCCGGTCAAAACGGTGGTCACCGAACGGCAGGAGCTGTTGCGTAAACCCGAGTGGATGAAGATCAAACTGCCTGCCGACTCAACGCGCATTCAGGGCATCAAAGCCGCGATGCGCAAGAACGGCCTGCACTCCGTCTGTGAGGAAGCCTCGTGCCCTAACCTGTCCGAGTGTTTCAACCACGGTACCGCCACCTTTATGATCCTCGGCGCCATCTGCACCCGCCGCTGCCCGTTCTGCGACGTGGCCCACGGCCGCCCGATCGCGCCGGACGCCAACGAGCCGGAAAAGCTGGCGCAAACCATCGCCGACATGGCGCTGCGTTACGTGGTGATCACCTCGGTTGACCGCGACGATCTGCGCGACGGCGGCGCTCAGCACTTTGCCGACTGCATCTCCGCCATCCGCGCCAAAAGCCCGAACATCAAAATTGAAACGCTGGTGCCGGACTTCCGCGGCCGTATGGACCGCGCGCTGGAGATCCTCACCGCCACGCCGCCGGACGTATTCAACCACAACCTGGAAAACGTGCCGCGCGTCTACCGCCAGGTGCGTCCGGGCGCCAACTACGAATGGTCGCTGAAGCTGCTGGAGCGCTTTAAAGAAGCGCACCCGGATATCCCGACCAAATCCGGCCTGATGGTCGGCCTGGGCGAAACCAACGCGGAAATCATTGAAGTGATGCGCGATCTGCGTCGCCACGGCGTGACCATGCTGACGCTGGGTCAGTACCTGCAGCCGAGCCGTCACCACCTGCCGGTGCAGCGCTACGTCAGCCCTGCCGAGTTTGACGAGATGAAAGAAGAAGCGATGGCGATGGGCTTCACCCACGCCGCCTGCGGCCCGTTCGTGCGTTCGTCTTACCACGCCGATCTGCAGGCCAAAGGGATGGAAGTGAAATAACGCGTAATAGTTTGTTACGCTATAGACGGCGGAAACGCCAAAAAACGGATGTCCGCAAGGCATCCGTTTTTTATTGCGCGCAGTCAGACGGGGTTAAACGTCTTTCTTTTCGACGCTCTGCTGAGCGGACTGGCTTTCGGCGGCGTTGTTGCCGGCGGCCGGCGGCGTGCTGTCATCGCCCACGGCTTTTTTAAAGCCTTTCAGCGCCGCGCCAAGATCGGCGCCGAGCGTACGCAGTTTGCTGGTGCCGAACAGTAAAATCACCAACACCGCAATCACCAGAAGTTTGGTAATGCTGATACCTTCCATACTCACCTTCTTATCATAGAGCGCTGCGTGAACAGCGAGAAAAACTGACCTTGCCTGCGAATATTTAGCGACTTTCCTTTGGCTCGCACAACCGCAACATGTAACAGAGTGAGATCGGTCGCAGTAATGCCACAGGGCCTCTGGACGTGAATCCCAGACTATTCTTAGTTTATCACCCGCATGATACGCTGCCATGATACTCATCAGGGAGATGCCGGATGTATATTGCCCCACCCATTTTCGATGCCCGAAAATCCGGCCTCAGCTTCGCCAAACGCACCTACCTGCCCCGCGCCGTCGGTCTGGGGCTCGGCTTTATCTGCGTCTGCGCCGCGCTCTATCCCCTGGCTCCGCCCGCGGCGGTCTGGCTATTGCTGGCCTTTCACGGGTTTCTCTGGCCGCATCTCGCGTACCGCCTGGCCTGCCGCGCCCAAGATCCGTTCAAAGCCGAAATTCGCAACCTGCTGATCGACTCCGCTTTCGGCGGCTTCTGGGCGGCGATGATGGCGTTCAACGCGCTGCCCGCCATCGTCATCCTGTCGATGATGAGCATGAATAACATCGCTTCAGCCGGCAAAGCGCTGTTTGTAAAAGGATTGGCCATGCAACTGGCCACTGCGGCGTTCACCGCCGCGCTGCTCGGCTTCCCGTTTCACCCCTACAGCACGCCGTTGCAGGTCTATCTGTGCCTGCCGATGATCTACCTTTACCCGACGCTGCTCGGGCTGGTGACTTACCGCACCGCCAAGCGGCTGGCGGAAAAGAAACAGGAGCTGCAGCGCATCAGCACCCGCGATGGGCTGACCGGCTTATACAACCGTCGCCACTGGGAGCATCTGCTGCATCGCCAGTTCGACAGCTGCCGTCGCTACCAGGATAACGCCACGCTGATCCTGATGGATATCGACCGCTTCAAAACCATCAACGACACCTTCGGCCATGCTTTGGGGGATGAGGCCCTGGCGGCGCTGGCGGAAGAGCTGCTGATCGGCTTGCGTAACGTGGATATCGTCGGGCGCTACGGCGGCGACGAGTTTGGCGCGGTGCTGCCGAACACCAACGCCGAGCAGGCGGAAATCGTCCTGCGACGCATCCAGCAGCGGCTGGACGCGGTCAGCTTCAAGGAGGCGCCGCAACTGCGGCTGCAGATCAGCGCCGGCATCGCCAACTACCACCCCGCGTTGGGCGGCTATCTGGACTGGCTGAAAGCGGCCGACAGCGCGCTCTATCGGGCGAAGCAAAACGGCCGCAACCGGCTGGAAACGGCAGTGCCGCCAGGGGAGTAACTTACTGACTTAATAACTTGGCAAAATACTTCGGCGCTTCAACAAAGCCTTCACGCAGGTAAAACGCATGGGCCCGCTCGCGGCGACTGTGGCAATGAACCTCCAACCGATCGCAGCCGCGACGGTGCGCCAGCGCCTCTCCCTCCGCCAACAACCGCCGCCCCACGCCCGCGCCGCGCGCCCGATCGTCGACGCAAAAATAGCTGATGCGGCCAATGTCGCCGGCCAACGCCAGCTGCGGCAGGAAATGCAGCGACAACACGCCCAGCACCTGCGCCCCGTCCGCCGCCACCAGCAGCGCCTCGTCCGGGTGCGCCAACAGTTGCTGCATGCGCTGCGTCAGAAACGCCTCGGTGCCAGGATAGCCCAACACCGTCATCAATTCGGCGATAGCGTGCCGGTCGCCCAGACGCGCCGCTCTGATTTCCATCGGTTTTACCTCGCAGGGGGTCGATACTACAAAATAGACGGCGTTAGGTGTAACATCCATCGGGTACGGTGAAAAAGGCCGTGCGGCACGCTGGAGATGACATTCCTCCCTAACCGCCTTCACAGGCTGATGATGTCTACGTAACCTCTCGGAGAGAGGCGCGTAGCGTTACGCCTGTCCCTTTCCGAGCCCGTGAATTTCTCTGTTTGAAAGGGAGTTGCCCCATGTTGAGTTCTTTACTGGCCGTCTTTATCGGCGGCGGCGTCGGCAGCGTTTTGCGCTGGGCGGTAAGCATGAAAATGAATCCGCTGAACGCCCACATTCCGCTAGGGACGCTGATGGTCAATCTGATCGGCGGTTTTATCATCGGTCTGGCGATGGCGATTTTCACCCGCATGACACACCTGGATCCCACCTGGAAACTGCTGATCACCACCGGCTTCTGCGGCGGCCTGACCACCTTCTCCACCTTTTCGCTGGAGGTGGTGTATCTGATGCAGGACGGCCGCTTCGGCTGGGCATTGGCCAACATGCTGCTTAACCTGGCCGGCTCGCTGGCGATGACGCTGCTGGCCTTCATGCTGGTGATGTGGGTCAACGGGCGCTAAGCCCTTAATGTTTCCTTAATCTTGCATGCGCATAATCTCATCCAGAACTCCTGACTGGATGAGAAATCGCTATGTTTAGCCTGCCGAAAACCACCGCCGAAGCGATCGCCGTTGCGCTGTGCGTGCTGATCGTCGCCGCCTTTATCAACGCCTACCTGTTCGCCTAACCCCCCTTTCCCCGCAGCACGCGTTCATCTTGCGTCCTCCCCATCCGTTACACTACAATTGAGAATGAACGTTCACACCCAAAATTGTGAACCCGGCTCACGCGCAGCAAAGGATCGGGCAGATGCTCTCCCCCAACGACAGTAAACAGGCCAAAGTGCAGGCGCGCCGCGATCAGATCGTCGAAGCGGCGAAAACCAGCTTCCGCCGCCACGGCTTCCATGCCGCCAGCATGGCGGAGATTGCCCAGGGCTCGCAGCTCAGCGTCGGGCAAATCTATCGCTATTTCGCCAATAAAGACGCGATTATCGAAGAGATCGTCAATCGCATCATCACCAGCAAGATGCAGCGCCTGGAAAACCTTGGCGATCACATCAACCTGATCGCCGGCACGCTGGCGGCGCGCACGCTGTTTCAGCAACCGGGCGAGAGCGAAACCGATCACATGCTGATGCTGGAAGTGACCGCCGAGGCCACGCGCAACCCGGTGGTGGCCAAACTGCTCAGCGATGCGGAGGCGCGGCTGTTTCGCCACGTGTGCCACAACCTGCAGCGGCTGTATCCCGATTTCAGCGCGGAAGAGATCGCCGCGCGGGTGGAGTTTATCGCCGTCATGAGCGAAGGCACCGGTTACCGTATCCTTACCACGCAAAAAGCCGATGCGTCCCTGCTGCGCGATCTGTATCAGCAGGCCATTTCTCACCTGTTCAGGAAATCTTAATCTCCCATGACCAAACACTTAGCCAGACAACGTCTGGTGTACGCCGTCGTGCTTGGCCTGTTGGCCGCGCTGGGGCCGCTGTGCACCGATCTCTATCTGCCCGCCCTGCCGGAAATGGCGGGCGAGCTGAATACCTCCACCGCCGCCGCGCAGCTCAGCCTGACCGCCGGGCTGCTCGGCCTGGGCGTCGGCCAGCTGATTTTTGGCCCTTACAGCGACAAACTGGGCCGTATGCGCCCGCTGCTGCTGTCGCTGATCCTGCTGCTGGGCGCTTCGCTGTGGTGCGCGCTGGCGCCCACCATCGACCAACTGCTGATCGCCCGCCTGCTCCAGGGCATCGCCGGCGCCGGCGGCGCGGTGATTTCCCGCGCCATTGCCCGCGATCTGTACGCCGGCCACGAGCTGACCCGCTTCTTCGCCCTGCTGATGCTGGTTAACGGCCTGGCGCCGATCGTCGCGCCGGTGCTGGGCGGCGTCATGCTGCAGGTGATGAACTGGCGCGGCATCTTCGGCGTGCTGGCGGCCATCGCCGTGCTGCTGTTCAGCCTGTCGGCGCTGAAGCTGCGCGAATCCCTGCCGGTAGAGCGCCGCAGCCAGGGCGGCATTCTGGCGATGCTGATGTCGCTCGGCGGGTTGCTGACCCAGCGCTATTTCATGGGCCTGTGCCTGACGCAGGGCTTCGTAATGGCCGGCATGTTCGCCTATATCGGCGCTTCGCCTTTCGTCTTGCAGCAGATCTACGGCCTCAGCCCGCAGATGTTCAGCCTGTGCTTCGCCATTAACGGCGTCGGGCTGATCATTGCGGCGCAGCTGGCCAGCCGTCTCAGTTCACGTTGGGGGGAACGCCGGGTGTTGAGGGGCGGATTAACGCTGGCGGCCGTCGCATCGCTGTTGCTGCTGTTGGCCGCCGCGCTGCATGCGCCGCTGGTCGTGTTGCTGGTGCCGCTGTTCTTCTCGGTGGCGGTGATCGGCATCGTCGGCCCGACCGCCTCGTCGCTGGCGATGCAAAGCCAGGGGGACAAAGCCGGCAGCGCGTCGGCCTTGATCGGCGTGTGCATGTTCGCGCTCGGCGCCTGCGCCGTGCCGCTCACCGGGCTGGGCGGCACCTCGGGCCTGTCGATGGCGCTGACCATCGTCGGCTGTTACGCCATCGCCATCCTGCTGTTCAGCCTGTTGGCCCGCCGCAGCGACGCATAACGCGCCCAATAAAAAACCCGCTCAATGAGCGGGTTTTAAGAAATTCAGCTACGCAGCTTAGATAGCAGTAACGTTAGCGGCAGATGGGCCTTTGGCACCGTTCGTGATTTCAAATTCTACACGCTGGCCTTCAGCAAGCGTTTTGAAACCGTTGCTAACGATGGCAGAGAAGTGAACGAAAACGTCCTTGCTACCATCTTCCGGAGTAATGAAACCGAAGCCCTTGGATTCATTAAACCACTTAACGCTACCTTTAATCTTAGACATCAAACTTACCTTTAACGTGAATGAAAGACACAAAACCTGTGTCGATTACAGTACAGCAAGCAGGCAGGATTTTGTCCACCACCGCGATCACAGAAATCCGATAAAGAGTGAAAAAATCCGTGTTGTCCGGTGTAAATGAATGACACCGGTTGCAGTAAGTTACCGTTCCAGGTCAATCCTCTCCCTGCGCCAGCGAACAACGCGCGAACGCCTAAACCTGCCCCTTTCCCCCATCGTTGACGCGCCGTGCAAACACAATCGCTATGAAATATAACCAGATGGTCTTTTTGCTTCGGCGGCCCCTGCACTAGGGTTAGGGTTTATTTCCCACTGTGAGCCAAGCCTATGACCAGCCAGTTGGCAGACAAGATCATCGCCTATCGGCGTGAACTGCACCAAAACCCTGAGCTTTCCAATCACGAATTCGCCACCACCGCCCGCCTGACCCGCTGGCTGCAAGAGGCGGGCATTCGCCTTCTGCCGTTGGCGCTGAAAACCGGCGTCGTGGCGGAGATCGGCAGCGGCCAGGGGCCGATCATCGCGCTGCGCGGCGACATCGACGCTCTGCCGATCGACGAAATCGCCGACGTGCCCTTCAGTTCGCAAAACAGCGGCGTGATGCACGCCTGCGGGCACGACTTTCACACCTCGGTGATGCTCGGCGCCGCACACCTGCTCAAAGCGCGTGAAGCCGAACTGGCGGGCACGGTGCGCATCTTCTTCCAGCCGGCGGAAGAGACCTTCAACGGCGCCCGGCACCTGATCGACGCCGGCGCGCTGGATAACGTCGCGGCGATATTTGGCCTGCACAATGCGCCGGAGCTGCCCACCGGCACCTTCGCCACCCGCGCCGGGCCGTTCTACGCCAACGTCGATCGCTTCCAGATCCGCATCACCGGCAAAGGCGCCCACGCCGCCAAACCGGAACAGGGTGTCGATACCATCGTCACCGCCAGCCAGATCGTCGGCGCGCTGCAAACGCTGCCCAGCCGCAGCTTCAGCTCGCTGGAATCGCTGGTGGTGAGCGTGACGCGCATCGAAGGCGGCAATACCTGGAACGTGCTGCCGCAAACCGTCGAGCTGGAAGGCACGGTGCGCACCCACAGCGATGCGGTGCGCCGCCAGGTGCCGGATAAAATTCGCCAGGTGATCGACGGCGTTGCCGCCGCGCTCGGCGCGCAGGCCGAACTCCACTGGCAGCCGGGGCCGCCGGCGGTGATCAACGACGCCCATTGGGCGGCGTTCAGCAAAACCGTCGCCGCCGAGGCCGGCTACCGGGTCGAAGAGGCGGAGCTGCAGATGGGCGGCGAGGATTTCGCGCTGTATCTGCATCACGTGCCGGGCGCGTTCGTCAGCATCGGCTCCGCCAGCGAATTCGGCCTGCACCATCCGCGTTTCAATCCCGATGAGCGCGCCCTCTTTCCTGCCGCCCACTATTTTTCGCTGCTGGCGGAGCGCACGCTGCAGCAATTAACCCCCGCAGCGAAAAAAGCCCTCAGCAACGCCTGAATAACGTGAAATAGTATTTCCCCGACGCCGCTGATGCCGCGCCGGGGATTATTATTTTCGCTCGCCGTGATATTTGCAGTTTTCAACATTTGAATATGCTGTTTTGTTGTTTTACATCCCGACAGCGCTCATCAATAGTGGACGCATCAGACACCGCGCGCCTTTCGGCGCATGACAGGATAATCACGATGAGCGACAACGCGAATAATCAACGGCAATTACGGCTGGGCGCCATTCTGCACGGCGCATCGGGAAATATGTCCGCCTGGCGCCACCCGGACGCCACCGCCGACGCCAGCATCAACCTCGAATTTAATATCGCCTCGGCGAAAAAAGCCGAACAAGGGAAATTCGATTTCGTCTTCGTCGCCGATGGCTTATATATCAACGAAAAGTCCATTCCGCATTTTCTTAACCGTTTCGAGCCGTTGACCTTATTGGCCGCGCTGTCCGCCGCCACCGACAAAATTGGCCTGGTGGGCACGCTCTCCACGTCCTACAGCGATCCGTTCACCGTCGCCCGCCAGTTCGCCAGCCTCGATCACCTGAGCAACGGCCGCGCGGGCTGGAACGTGGTGACGTCGCCGCTGGAAGGTTCGGCCAAAAACTTCTCGCGCGCCGAACACCCGGAGCACAGCCTGCGTTACCGCATCGCCGGCGAGTTTCTCGACGTCGCCAAAGGACTGTGGGACTCCTGGGAAGACGATGCCTTCGTGCGCAATAAGGCCAGCGGCGAATTTTTCCGCGCCGGGAAACTGCACACCCTCAATCATCAGGGGGAGTTCTTCTCGGTGCAGGGGCCGTTGAACATCGGCCGCACGCCGCAGGGCCGCCCGATCCTGTTCCAGGCCGGCGCCTCCGAAGACGGCAAACGGCTGGCGGCCAAGCACGCCGATGCGATCTTCACCCATCACGACACGCTGGAGCAGGCGCAGGATTTCTACCAGGACGTGAAGCGGCAGCTGGTGGAACAGGGGCGCGAACCGGACGACCTGCGCATCTTCCAGGGCGTCAGCGTGATCGTCGGCGACGACGATGCGGACGTCGAGCGCCAGTACCAGGAGACGGCCCGTCTGGTCAGCATCGAGAACGCCCTCAACTACCTTGGCCGCTACTTCGAACATTACGACTTTTCCCGCCATCCGTTGGACGCGCCCTTCCCGGACATCGGCGATCTGGGGCAAAACAGCTTCCGCAGCACCACCGACGCCATCAAGCGCAACGCCCGCGAGCGTAACCTCACGCTGCGCCAGGTGGCGCTGGAAGCCGCTTCGCCGCGCCCGGCGTTCAGCGGCACGCCGGAAGCGGTGGCGGACGGCCTGCAACGCTGGTTCGACGGCGAAGCCGCCGACGGCTTCATCATCAGCGGCGGCACGCCCAACGCCTTCGGCCACTTCGTCGATCGGGTGGTGCCCGTCCTGCAACGGCGCGGCCTGTTCCGCCGGGCGTACCATGGCGACACACTGCGCGAGCACCTGGGCCTGACGCGCCCGTTGAACAGATTCACCCAATAATAAGAACGCTGTCAGGGATACCCGCTATGCAAAAAACCGTTACCGCCGCCCTCGTGGCGGCCTTGCTGAGCCTGACCGGCGCCGCGCAGGCGGGCACCGGCATCGATTTACAGGCCAATGAAACCCCGATCCATGCGCCGAAAAACCCGCAGGCGATCGCCAAATTGCCGGCCGATTTCCACTTCGTGAAGCCGGGCCAATTCACCGTTGCAATCGCCGCGCTCAACACGCCGCCGCTGGCGCTGTTCGCCGCCGACAACCGGCGGCTTATCGGCAGCGAAGTGGATATCGCGCAACTGGTGGCCGACAGCCTGGGCCTGGAGCTGAACGTAGTGCAAACCTCGTGGGAAGACTGGCCGCTGGGGGTAGTTTCCGGCAAGTATGACGCGGCCATCACCAACGTCACCGTGACCAAAGAACGCAAAACCCGCTTCGACTTCGCCACCTACCGCATCGACTCGCTCGGCTTTTACGTCAAAACCGGCGGCAAGATCGCGACGATCAAACAGCCTGCCGATATCGCCGGATTAAAGATCATCGTCGGCTCCGGCACCAATCAGGAAGCAATTTTGCTGGCGTGGGACAAACAGAATCGGCAACAGGGGCTCAAACCCTTCCAGCCGATCTACGTGACCGACGATGCGGCCGCCACGCTGGCGATCCAGTCCGGCCGGGCCGATGCCTACTTCGGGCCGAACGTGCTGGGCGCCTATAAGGCGGCGCTGAACGGCCGTACCCGGCTGGCGGGCACGGTGGAAGGCGGTTGGCCCAAGGCGGCGCACATCGCCGTCACCACCCGTAAAGGCAACGGGCTGGTGCAGGCGGTGAATGAAGCGCTGAACGGCGCGATCCGCGGCGGACAGTACGATCAGGTGCTCAACCGCTGGGGCGAGAGCGTCGAACGCCTTGCGCAGTCGGAAATCAACCCGCCCGGCCTGGGCGATTAGGAGCGCGCGATGACGCAAGACACTTTCATTCAGACGCTGCCGACCGATCCGCTGGTCGCCCCGGTGATCGAGGGGCTGTTCGGCGAATATCGTCAGCGCTACGGCGACTATTTTGGTGACCAGGAACCGGAACCGCTGGACCTGTACGCGCCGCCGCAGGGCGCCTTCATCGTGCTGCTGCGCGCCGGTGCGCCGATCGCCATGGGCGCCTTCAAGCGCTATGACGGGCAAACCGCCGAGCTGAAGCGTATCTGGACGCGGGGCGATCTGCGCCGCCAGGGCCTGGCGCAACGGGTGTTGCAGCAATTGGAAACGCTGGCGCTGGCGCAGGGTTATCGCCGGCTCTATCTGACCACCGGCTTTCGCCAGCCCGAAGCGGTGGGCCTGTACCTGAGCAACGGTTATCAGCCGCAGTTCGATCCCACCGTCGACAGCGAGGTTTACAGCCGCCCGCCCTACGATGGCCGCCTGCCGTTCCGCAAAAGCCTGATTGCAGAGGACGCCTGTTGTTGCGCGTCGGAAAGGAAAATCGCCTAAGGCCCCTTTATCTGTATCAGGAGACATGACATGTCCAAACAAGAAGTCTTGAAAGTGGTGCCCGCCCGCTATCCGCTGCGGCTGATCGGCGCGCTGTTTTCGCTGTTTATTCTGGCCGCCATCGTGCAATCGGTGGCGGGCAACGCGCGCTGGGAATGGGGCGTGTTCGCCGAGTGGTTCTTCGCCCCGGCGGTGCTGGCGGGGCTGGGACAGACCCTGCTGCTGACGCTGCTCGGCACGCTGTTCAGCATCCTGTTCGGCACCCTGCTGGCGCTGGCGCGGCTGTCGCGCTCTTACCTGCTGGCGTCGCTGGCCTGGGGGTATATCTGGCTGTTTCGCTCGCTGCCGCTGATTCTGGTGCTGATCATCCTGTATAACTTTTCCTATCTGTACGATGCCATCTCGCTGGGCATTCCCTTTACCTCGGTGGTGTTCGCCAGTTACCCGACCATCGATATCCTCGGCCAGTTCGCCGTGGCGGTGCTGGGCCTGACGCTGGTGCAGTCCGCCTACACCGCCGAGATCATCCGCGGCGGCATCCTGGGCGTGGATTACGGCCAGCACGAGGCGGCGGCGGCGCTGGGCCTGCCGGGCTATCGCCGCACCTTCCGCATCATTCTGCCGCAGGCGCTGCGCTCCATTATTCCGACCGGCTTCAACGAGATCATCAGCCTGGCGAAAGGCACCTCGATCGTTTACGTGCTGGCGCTGCCGGAGCTGTTTTACACCATTCAGGTGATCTATAACCGCACTCAGCAGGTGATACCGCTGCTGATGGTCGCCACCGTCTGGTATCTGTTCATCACCACCGCGCTGTCGGTGATCCAATACTACATCGAGCGCTATTTTGCTCGGGGCGCGGTGCGCGAACTGCCGCCGACGCCCTGGCAGAAACTGGCCGGCTGGCTAAAACGTTAGGAGACCCGCATGTCTGAAGCCATTGATTATTACGCCTTGCCCGAACAGCCGGCACGCAACCTCACCCCGGTGCCGGCGCGCGGCCTGATCGAAATCAGCAACGTCAGCAAGTTCTTCGGCAAACACAAGGCGTTGGACGACGTCAGCCTGACGCTGCAGCCGGGCACCGTGACCGTGATCCTCGGGCCTTCCGGCTCCGGAAAATCGACGCTGCTGCGGGCGATCAACCATCTGGAGCGCGTCGACGAGGGCTTTATCCGCATCGACGGCGACTACGTCGGCTATCGCCGCAAGGGCAACCGGCTGTACGAGCTGAAGGAAAAGGCCATCCTCCGGCAGCGCATCAACGTCGGCTACGTGTTCCAAAACTTCAACCTGTTCCCGCATCTGACGGTGCTGGAAAACATCATCGAAGCGCCGGTGGTGCACAAGATCCACTCCCGCGAACGGGCGAAAGCGGTGGCCTATGAGCTGCTGGATACGGTCGGGCTGCGCCACAAGGCGGACGCCTACCCGCGCTACCTCTCCGGCGGCCAACAGCAGCGCATCGCCATCGCGCGCGCGCTGGCGCTGAACCCAAAGGTGATCCTGTTCGATGAGCCGACCTCCGCGCTCGATCCCGAGCTGGTCGGCGAAGTGCTGGACGTGATTAAAGGGTTGGCGGATCTGGGCGTCACGCTGGTGGTGGTGACGCATGAAATCGGCTTTGCGCGCGAAGCGGCGGATCGGGTGGTGTTTATGGTCGACGGGCAGATCGTCGAGCAGGGCGATGCCAGACAGGTGCTGGCTCAGCCGCAGCACCCGCGCACCGTCAACTTCCTCAACAAAGTGCTGTGAGCGTCGGGGCGCCGATGCGCCCCGCGCAGGAGCAGGTTAAAGACCGGCGAAACGCCGCTTCTCGGCGGCGAAATCCAACGGGCGGATCCCCTGCTGGTTTTTGTCCTCTTCGGTCAGCAACGCCGGGGGAATAAACCAGGTCACCTCAAACAGCAGCCCGTCCGGGTCGTGACCATAAATGCTTTTGTGCACGCCGTGATCCTCTTCCAACCCGAGAATGCCGCGTTCGGCCAGCTGATGGCGAATGCGCTCCAGCTCTTCCAGGCTGTCCACTTCCCAGGCCAGATGATACAGCCCGGCCGGTGGCTCATGCTCTGCCGGCGGCTCGCCGTTGGCGCGAAACACCCCGGCGCGCTGCTGGCCCAGGTTCTTGCTGAACAACGCCAAATCGTGATCGTTGTCCGAGTCGGCGGCCTGGGTAAATACCGCCCGATCGGGGCTGTCGGACGGCTTCAGCTTGAAGCCCAAAACCTGATGATAAAAGTCGGCGCTCTGCCGCACGTCGCTGACATACAGCACGGCGTGATTGAGACGTTTGATGCCCATCGCTATTCCTTTTTGCGCATTGAATAAAGTCAGCATGAACATAGCATGTCGCCGGGAAGCCGCTAAATGCCGTTATCGCATGACTAAATGCCGCCCGCGCAATCTGTCGCTGCAAGGCATTCCGCGCTATCATAAGCGCTGTATTGAACCTTTTTGTGAGAATAGCGATGAACGGCAAGATAACGACTTTTTTTGAAGACAAAGGCTTCGGCTTTATTACCGACGAGAACGGAGAAAATCGTTATTTTCACGTGATTAAAGTGCAAAACCCGGAGCTGATTAAGAAAAACGCGGCGGTGACCTTCGAACCGACCAACAACACCAAAGGCCCGTCGGCTTATGCGGTCAAAGTGTTGGCGCCCAGCAAATACATCATCATCGCCAATGAAAGAATCAAGATCACCAGCATCAAGTCTTTCAATACCTTCACCAAGGAAGTGCCGGTCAAAGCCGACGTGGATAAAGAGAACACCGTGCTGTCGGTCGGCCTGCTGATGAACCGCATTCGCCCGCAGTCTGAAGACCAGGCGCAGGCCATGCAAACGCTGCGCATGCTGACCATCACCACCTTCCAGAACACCACCCATACCTTCTCCGAGCACGAGATCGACATGGATGAGACCATCAAGGCGCTGAAAAGCCTGTAAGCCTCTGCGTACAGAAAATAACCAACGAAATTTGTCGTCGCCTGTGTTAGCGTGAGTTTTCACCTGACACAGGCTATTGATATGTCCGATTCCAGCAGCGTCAAAGGTTTTATCAACCGCTCCACCCAAATCGTCTGCCCTAAATGCGGCTATGTTACCCGGCAAAAATGCGCGGCAATGCTGCAAGACGTGATATTGATTTGCCCTAATTGCGAAACCCGTTTCGAGCCCAGGCAAGGCTGAAAACGGTTAGCGGAACAGGATATGCTCGACGCTGTTGCCGTTCACCACGTTGAACGACTCCACCCGATTACGCCCCTGCGATTTGGCGCGATACAGCGCGATATCCGCCATGTTCATCAACTGCTCCAGCGATTTCACCTCGTTCATCGCCAAACTGGCGACGCCGACGCTGATGGTGATTTTCAACGTCTGCTTGCCTTCCGCCTGCAGCTCCGTCTGCTCTACCAGCCGGCGCAGATGCTCCCCCAGCGCCACGCCCTGCGCCGCCAACGCGCGCGGCAGCATGATGGCGAACTCTTCCCCGCCCAAGCGGCCGAATAGCTGATCGTGCCGCAGCTCGCGCCGCACGATGTGCGCGAACGACGCCAGCACCTGATCGCCGGCGCTGTGGCCGTGCGTATCGTTGATCTGCTTGAAATGATCGATATCGATCAGCAGTAACGACACCGCTTCTTTGGAACGGTGCTTGTGCTCCAACAGCTCGCCCGCTTTGCGCGTCATCGCGCTGCGCGCCAGCACGCCGGTCAGGAAATCGTGGTTGGCGCTGTGCTCCAGACGCCGCATAAGCTTACGGTTGGCCGCGATGGAACTGGCGAGGATCAGCGGCCCCATCACCAGCATGGCGATACCCAATCGGGCGGACATCAGCGTGTCGAGGAAGGCATTATGGTTGTTCGGCGTTTCATACAGCACCAGGTTGGCGGAGATGCTGCTGATCTCGGACATACCGGTCAACAGCGTCAGCAACGTCACGGGGAACAGCTGGTAGCGCACCGCGCACCACAGCAGCGCCGGGATCGGGAAGGCGATCGCGCCCGGCCCGCCGATATAGACGCTGAACGCCAGCGACAGCAGCAGCGCCAGCAGCGGCAGGCAGCCTTTCAAGCGCCAACGCACCTGCATGCGCAACAGCTGTTTCAACCGCGGCGCCGCCATCAGCACCGGCAACAGCAGCAGGGTCGTCGAAAACTGTTCGCTGAACCAGGCCAGCCAGGCGACCACCACCGTGTTGTTGTACAGGCTATCGTTACGCAGCACGGACAGCGTCGACGCCACCGCCGCACCGGCCAGGCTGGCGCTGAACATATAGAGTATCGCCTGGGGTTTACCCATGCGCCGTTGAGATTGCGGCAGCATCAGCATGATGCCGTAACCGACGACGATCAGCGACATGTTGCAGGCGTTCAGCCACAGCGCCAAAGACCAGCCCTCGCCGGTGCTGAGATCGGCGGCAACCATGCCCAGATAGGTCGTGAGCCAGCCGAGCGGCGTGGCGTAAGCGGGTTTGCGCAGCAGCAGGCCGAGCAGAATCGCATTCACCGGCCAAAATAAAGAAAGCGAGCCAATCGGCCGGCTAAGAATGCCCACCAGGGAAAGTAAAAAGGCCAGCATGAAAAGATTGATGAGCTGAACCGTAAGCGGCAGGCCATGCCTGGCGTTTATTCTGGCGTTCATCGCCTCGCCCATATTTTGCTAATAACCAGAATAATAATGTGCATACTCTCTCGCCCGGCCAGTGAGGGATAATCAACCCGGATTTCAACCAAAAAAGCCAGACAAATCAATAATAAAAAACATTAACAATTAATTAACAGACTTTTCTTAACCTAATGTGGCGGCGGCGGACTCCCCCGCATACCGTCGGAAAATAATGCTCAGCTCTGCTGACAGCATAGCGCAAAGCGTAATAGGCCGCCGACCGACGTTAATTACATTAATAAGATTGTGGTTATTGCTCGTTGAATGATATTTGAATAACTACGCGATTATTTTCCTGCAACTGGGCCGCCCGTGCAATAACAACCCAAAAAAAGCCCGCCTAAAGCGGGCTTGCTTGAACAACAGCAAATCGACAGTTACGACACAGCCATTCATTGCATGCCTGTGCTGCCATGCAGTGTAGCGGCGAAAGCTTAAGCAGACCTTAGCAACAAAAAACCCGGCCTAGGAACCGGGAATATTTGTACGAAATGCAGCGTTAGCCCAAGCAGGCTAATAACATTTCGCAGCTTACACGCCAAATGTGCAGAGAAAATGAACGCTGCACGCGGCAAGGCCTTACGCCAGTTTGGCGGCAAAGCCCGCCACGCGCTGGCCATAGAGCTTGGCGGTCGCCAGATCGCCCGACAGCATCTCGTCCACGCCGGCATCCGACGGCGTTTGCACCAACAGCCCCACCGAACCGCCCAGGTTGTTGACATCGGTACGCTGCGCCGATTTGGTGTTGGCCGGCAGCAGCCCCAGACTGACCCACAGGCCGCCATGTTGCGAAGCCAGCGTTTGCAGCGCTATCAGCGTGACCTGTTTGTCGCCGTTCAGGCTGGCGCTGTTGGTAAAGCCGCCGAACACTTTGTCTTGCCACTTGCGGCCGAACCAGGCTTTGGAACTGGCGTCGGCGAATTTCTTGAACTGCCAGGATGGGCCGCCCATATAGGTCGGTGAGCCAAAGATGATGGCGTCCGCCTCATCCAACTTCTGCCACGCTTCATCGCTGATATCGCCTTCCTGATCGATAGCGATCAGTTCGGCCCCTGCGCCTTCCGCCACCACTTTCGCCAAACGCTCGGTATGGCCGTAGCCGGAATGAAACACCACTACTGTCTTCGCCATAGAAATTCTCCACTCATTGCACAGAGGCGCCGACGACGCCCATCTCGCGTTCAATCTAATCAAGCGCGCAACGGCTGAATACTGAATAAAACTGACGGTGTTATTCAAAAAAATCGCGCTACGCGCCGCCGGGTATGCGCAGATAAAAAAATCCCGCACAAGGCGGGATAAACTTAACAGGGATGGGGTAATACACTACAGGGAATGGATAACACACAACATCATCGGGTAGAGCTACAGTACCAATCCCAATGTATAGAACTGTCATCCCCGCGTAAGTTTGCTCGGCCAGATGTAACGCCGAATGGGAAATATGACATTCCGCTCAAGGCACCACGAACAGCCTCGACTCGAAACCGCCGCTTTTGAAGGTGCCGGTATTGACCCACCCCGGCGGCGAACGGCCGAAGTCCTGATTGAAATCCCCGCCGCTGACCAGCCAGACCCGGCGATGGCCTTTCGCTAACGCGCTGAGGTTATCGACGTAGGTCTGCGCCGCCCGATCGTGGAAAAAGGTGCCGAAACCATAGGCATTGGGCTTGCCCGAAATGCCGTTGGGCCTGGCGGGGGTATACAGCAAGGCGCGATAGCCCTTCTTGTTGTAATACACATAGCTCAGGTAGTTGAACATGTTGCTGACCACCACCGCATCGTTGGGCTGATAGTTACTGTTGATGTAGTGTACCATCACCTTGAACTCATCTTTCTCGACCGGATAGTCGTTGCGCACGCCGCAGCCGAACAGCAGGCTGAAGAACAGCAGCAAAGAGATCCCGCGCACCCGGCTTTTCGTACCGGCGATCAGCACGCCCAATACCAGCGGAATGCCGAGCGCGGCGGAATAAAGGTAGCGATCGACAAACAGCGGCGAACGCCAGGAAATGGCGAATACCAACGTCACCGGGATCAGCATGCCGCCGAGCAGCAGCAGCGCATATTTTCTCGGCATCTGGCGCCGCCACAGCAGCAGTGAACATAAGGCGACAAACATCGCCGGCAGCAGCCAGAGAATGATCGTGGGATAGTTGCTGCCATCATGCCCGGTGAGAAAACGCCAATACATCGCCGGCAGATCGCCCCAGGCAACCTGAGGGATCCAACCGACGTCGCCGCCGACCCGCAGTTCGGCAATATGCGCCAGCAGATTGAGCAGCACCAGCAGCCAGGGAATATAGGCCACTCCAATCGCCGCATTGGCCACCCACCACGCCGGCTGCCTGATGTAACACTCGCCTTCGCGGCGGCACGACAGTGCCAACACCACCAGCCAGTGCGCGATCAGCGTGAAAATCGTGAAGTAGTGAGTATAAAAGCTCAGCGTCATCAACAGCGCATACAGCGCCAGATAGCGGCGGTTATCCGGCGTTTTCAGCCACTTCGCCAGCGCCATGGCGGCGGCGATCGCCAACAGCCCCATCAGCGCATACATGCGCGCCTCCTGGCTGTAACGCACCGCCATCGGCATGATCGCCATCAGCCATCCCGCGGTCAGCGCCGCCCGCTCGTTGGCCAACCAACGGGTAAAACGCATCGCCAGCGCCACCGTCATCACGCCGAACACCAGGCTCAGCGCGCGGGCCGCCATAATGCCGTCGCCAAACAGCACCATCCAGCCATGCAGCAGCAGGTAATAAAGCGGCGGGTGAACATCGAAGGAAGCATGGTACAGCAAAGCGCCCACATCATAGCGGCTGGTCAGCACGCTGGAGGCCTCGTCGCACCAAAAATACCGATCCGTTAAGGAAATACACCGCACGATCGCCGAAAACGCCACGATCGCCAACGCGTAATGTTTGTAACCGATGCCTTTTAAGCCGTTATTGCTCAAAGAAACATTCGATACCTGTTGCAGTGACATAACCGCATTCCGCCCAAGAGAACCACACAGTGTGGAGACGCAGCGTCATCATTGCCGACGGCGGGTAAATGGCGGGTAAATCAGTGCGAAAAAATCGGCGCAATCACCGCGGCGGCGCACGGCCCTCAGCGGATTTCAACGGTGATGTCCGGGTAGGCCTTCTCCCCGTCGCTGAGGTAATGCCCCAACGCCCGGTAAGCCATGACGTACAGCACGGCGGCGCCGCACAGGCACAGCAAGGTCACGAGAAAGAATCTGGATTTGCGCACGATAGGCTCCATGGGGAAATTTTCACCTATTGTAACGCGGCAAAATAAACGAAGGTTCAATTGGCGGCGGGTCGTTTGCCCTACGGCCGCTCTGTCGATCCATCAAAGCACTGGAGCGAGCTGAGCGGCAGCGTTATTGGCCGTACGAAAACACGCTGCGCAGTGGAACCGACACAGCGCAGCCAGGCATGCGTCATGTTCCCGGGTACGGATGGGTCTCGCGCCAGTGGTCCGCTATCTGCTGCCGCGTACAGACCCACACCCGTTCGTGTTGCTGGATATAGTCGAGAAAACGCTGCAGCGCGCGAAAACGCCCCGGCCTGCCCAGCAGACGACAGTGCATCCCCACCGACATCATCTTCGGCGCCTCCTCGCCCTCAGCGTACAGCACGTCGAAGCTGTCTTTCAGATAGGTGTAAAATTGCTCGGCGGTATTAAATCCCTGAGCGGTGGCGAAACGCATGTCGTTGGCGTCCAGCGTGTAAGGAACGATCAGGTGCGGCCGACGGCTGCCGTCGCCGCACGCCACTTCGCTCCAGAACGGCAAATCATCGCCGTAATAATCGCTGTCATAATCAAAACCGCCCTGCTCCACGACCAGTTGCCGAGTGTTGGGGCTATCGCGCCCGGTATACCAGCCGGTAGGCGCTTTACCGAACAGGTCGGCCAGCACTTGCACCGCTTTTTGCATATGCTCGCGCTCCTCAGCGATATCCATATGTTGATAATGGATCCAGCGCCAACCATGGCTGACCACATCGTATTTCGCCGCTTTGATCGCCGCGACAATCTCCGGCTGGCGCGCCAGCGCCATCGCCACGCCGAAGACCGTCAACGGCAGGCCACGCAGGCTGAACTCGCGGTGGATCCGCCAAAAGCCCGCCCGGCTACCGTATTCGTACAGCGAATCCATCGACATATGGCGCGCCGGATAGCTGGCGGCGCCGATAATATCGGAGAGAAACTGTTCCGATCCCGCATCGCCATGCAGCACATGATTCTCCGCACCCTCCTCGTAATTGAGCACAAACTGCACGGCAATTCGCGCGTTGCCCGGCCAGCGCGCATGCGGCGGATCTCCGGCGTAGCCTCGCAGGTCACGGGGGTAATTCTCATCGACAATGACCATTCTTCATCCCTTTAAAATAGATTTAACGACTGAAATTGACCGCTTAACGCTTTGGTTTCGGGATAGGCCAAGTCCCCTTGTTTGCTGGTCGATAACCCCAACGCCACCAGCGACTCCACCATTTTTACCGCCGCGCTGACGCCATCAATCACCGGCGCCCGCAGCTCGCGGGTCAGTTCCTGCGCCAGCGTCGCCATTCCGCCGCAGCCGAGCACAATCGCCCCGCAGCCATCCTCTTTCAGAGCGCGGATGCAGCGCTCGCGCACTTTCTCCTGCGCCAGCCCGCTGCCGTCCTCCAGCGCCAGCACCGGCAAGTCAATGGCATGCAGCGCCGCGCAATGCTGATGAAAACCGTACTGATGCAGCAGGTGGCGGGCGATAATCAGCGTGCGCGGTAACGTGGTGACGATAGAGAAACGGGTCGCCACCATCGACGCCATATGCATCGCCGCTTCCGCAATGCCGATCACCGGCCCCTGCGCCAGCTCGCGCGCGGCCAGCAATCCCGGATCGCCGAAACAGGCGATCACATGACCGTCAACGCTCTGCCGTCGCCCCGCCCTCACCTGTTCCAGCACGCCGATCGCCGCGATGGCTTCGTCAAAGTGCCCTTCAATGGACGGCACTCCGTCGCGCGGGCACACCGCCAGGATCTCGGTGCCTGGCGCGGCGGCGGTGCGCGCGGCGGCGGCGATGCTGTCGGTCATCGCCTGACTGGTGTTGGGGTTGATAACCTGTATGCAAACAGAAGACATCACGGCTCCTTGTAACCGGCGAACAGCCGGGAAAAATCGGGCAGGCTGACGCCATCGCGCTCAAAGCGCAGGCTGGCGATAATATGATCAAAATGGCGCATCAGGGCGTCGCTCAGAGGCTGCAGCGCTTTATCCCGCAACAAACCGACCAACTGCTGATGATCGTCGCAACGGCACCCCTGCCGCCACGGCGCGCCCCAGGTGGCGATGACCAGGGAAGAACGCTGGCAAAGACGCGTCACCATGTCGGTGATAACCGAATTGCCCGAGATCGCCTGCAGCTGAATATGAAAATCGGCGGAATAGCGAATCGCCGCCGGGCCGTCGTAAGCCTCATGCACCTGCTGTTCCAGCTGAATAATGCGCTCCAGTGCCGCCAGATGGGGCGCTCGACAGCGGGCGATAATATCGGGAAGGTTGGCGACCTCCAGCAGCGCGCGCGTGCGGAAGATAGCCTGCGCCTCTTCCACCGTCGGGCTGGCGACATATGCACCACGTTTGGGCTTCAGGCTAACCATTTGCACAGCGGCGAGTCGTTGCAGCACCTTACGGATGCCGGTGCGGCTCACGGCAAACACGTCGGACAACGCCTCCTCCGGCAATTTGCTGCCCGGCGGCAGCTGATGCTCGACAATCGCCGTCATCAACGCCTGATAAATGGTTTCATCTTTGTCCTGCAGCGCTGGCGCGGCCTGGAGACAATGTTCAGTATTCATTCACCTACTCCGGTTTCACCTATCGATAGCAAAATCGTATACATAACGCTCGGTTTCTGTATGCAAAATCAGCCATTGTGGCCTGGATCCTGCAATAGCCTCAGCAATCCACATAACAAGAGGAGCAGGTTTCATGCCACATTCAACACACATGCATCAGGTTTCGGCCAAAGACGCGACCGCCGGCTACAGCCCGCGACTGTGTAATGAAGATCTCGCGCCGACGCGCGACCAAAACTGGAGCTGGTACAACATTTTTTCATTCTGGATGTCGGACGTGCACAGCATGGGGGGCTATGTGGTCGCGGCGAGCTTCTTCACGCTTGGGTTGGCCAGTTGGCAGGTGCTGCTCTGCCTGCTGATCGGCATTTGCATCGTACAGCTGTGCGCCAACCTGGTGGCGAAGCCAAGCCAAATGGCCGGCGTGCCCTATGCGGTCATCTGCCGCCAGGCGTTTGGCGTCTTTGGCGCCAATATCCCGGCGGTGATCCGCGGGCTTATCGCTTTCGCCTGGTATGGGATCCAGACCTACCTTGCGGCCAACGCCCTGATGCTGGTGCTGCTCAAGTTCTGGCCGTCGCTGTCCACGCTCACCGGAACCGGCTTCCTCGGCCTGTCGCTCCTGGGCTGGCTATGCTTCGCCACCATGTGGCTGCTGCAGGCGATGGTCTTTTGGCACGGCATGAACGCCATTAAGCGCTTCATCGATATCGCCGGGCCGGCAGTCTATGTGGTGATGCTGGCGCTGGCGGGCTGGATTGTATACAAGACCGGTTTTGACGGGATTTCCTTTACCCTGGCCAGCAAATCGCTGACCGCCGGGGAGCAGACCTGGCAAATGATCACCGCCACCGCGCTGGTGGTCTCCTACTTCTCCGGGCCGCTGCTCAACTTCGGCGATTTCTCCCGCTACGGCAAAAACATGGGCGAGATCCGCCGCGGCAACCGCTGGGGCCTGCCGTTCAACTTCCTGCTGTTCTCCATCGTCACCGTAGTGATTGTTTCCGGCACACAATCGCTGTTTGGCCACATGATCACCGACCCGATTGAAACCGTCAGCCGCATTGGAAACGATCTGGCGGTCGCCATTGGCCTGCTGACGATGATCACCGCCACCATTGGCATCAATATCGTGGCCAACTTCGTCTCGCCGGCCTTTGACTTTTCGAACTGTTCGCCGCAGAAAATCAGCTTCCGCACCGGCGGGATGATTGCCGCCGTTGGGTCGATTCTGCTGACGCCGTGGAATTTGTTTAATTCGCCGGAGCTTATCCACTACACCCTCGACGTGCTGGGCGCCTTTATTGGCCCGTTGTTCGGCATCCTGATCGCCGATTTTTATCTGATCAAACGCGGCCAGGTATCCGTGGACGATCTGTTTGATGACACCCCGAAAGGCAAATACTGGTACCGCAACGGTTTTAACCCGAAAGCCATTGCCGCGCTGCTGCCGTCGGTGGCCATTGGCCTGATCATCAGCTTTATTCCGGCCCTGCACCAAGTGGCCAACTTCAGCTGGTTTATCGGCGTCTTCCTCGGCGCGACCGCCTACCGCTGGCTGGCCCGCGATGAGCGCACCGCCGTGGCCGGTCCGGCGTTCCGGGCGAAGGTGATGGCGCAAAAAGAGTAATTCCGCCCACAGCAAACTGCGTCGGAAGGGAAAAAAGCCATCCGCAACCGTGCCGCCTCGGCGTTAACGCCGGGGCGGCCGTTGTGAGCGAACCAGTCGGCCGCTGGCTTTTCACCGATGCGCGGAGGAGCGCTGAGCGCCGCGATCAAGCGCGTATTTTCGAAGCACTTCAACCCCCTATCGCATCTGGGGTTGAGGCAAGTCTGCATGAAGAGACGGCGGAGTGGTGAGGGAAAGCCCGGCCAGCAAGGCGGCGATAATGACAAACAGGTGCCCTTCGGACGAGTCCAGCAGGAATGAATTGAACAGATGGCAGGCCATGTAGCTGCTGAGCACCGCAACGAACAGATTTCGGCGCGCCGGCGGCAAGCGCCAGGCGACGCGGTAGCAACTCCACATCCAGGTGAGGAACACCATCAATCCCAGCAAACCGCTCTGCACCGTTTCCAACAGGTATTCATTGTGCGGATTATGCACGCCATAGCCGGTGGATGGATTGCCGTACCAAAAGCTGCCGGCGCCGTTGCCCAGCAGCGGGGATTGCTTTATCAGTCGCAGGGCTTCGCGGGCGAAGGCGGTGCGTTGCCCCATGGAGTTGTCGCAGGCCGCATAAGCCGTTTGGGCCGGGGCGAAAACGCACCCCTGAATTTGCTGGACGCCCAGCGTCAGGCGCTCCATGGCGCGATTGGGGGTCATGACCAGCATCACGACAGCCAGTATGCCGCAGGCGAGCACGGCCACTTGCTGCTTGCGCCGGAGGGTAAGCAATAACCAGATACCCATGCCAACGGCCAATGCCACATACCCGGTACGCCCCTGCACCATCAGCAGAACATTAACCGTCGCCAACAACACCAGTCCCGCATACCCCCAGCGCCGTTTTCCGCTACAGGCAAAAGCACGCGACAACCAGACCAGCGCCGCCAGCGCCATAAACACGTTTTGGGTGATTTGCAGCTTAAACACCGTAGGGTTGTCGGGGTTCAGCCCGCCCAATGTGACATGGCCAAGCCCGCTCATGAAGCTGATGGCCAATATCGCGGCATTGGCCCACAAAAAGCCGCGGACAAATTGCGTCATCAGCCGCGAGTCGGCCAGAAAGAACAGCGCCAGCGGCAGGACATACAGCAATTTTTGGTATTTGCCGACCATTTTGGGGCCGTAGGCGTGAGCATGCGTCAGCAATGACAACGCCAGCAGCGCAAATATCAGGGCCGGCAACCAGACCAGGGGATGACAAACCAGTGCAGCCCACGGCCGGATATCGCGCAGCCAGAGCAGACAGACGACAACCAGCCCCAGTGAGATATTCATCAGGGGATTGGAGGTCGGGAGGGAGGCTCCCAGCAAAAAGGCGGTAAATGCAAACAACCGTTGCTGAAGGGGCGTCTGTATCGACGAGGAAACTGCTGAGTTGAATAGCATCGTGACGTACTCATTGATAAGAGAAAAAACACGGTGGAAGGCCGCGCAGGATTAACGCTGCGCAGACCCGACGAGGGATGCCAGTTGCCTGTTAACCGCCTGTATCACATCGCCGGCCGGGATGGCCGCGAGGTAACGCTCGCAGGTGTTGGTGTCAACGGCTTCCGGGGCGGGCAGCGGACGATAGTCTCCGGCCCACAGCAACGTGTGGGGCGCCTGCCACGGGGACCATCGCGCGAGGTCGCTGGGTCCGAACAGCACCACCGAGGGCGTATTCAGCGCGGCGGCCATGTGCATCGGCACCGAATCGACCCCGATAAACAGCCGCGCCCGGTCAATCAACACCGCGAGCTCCGGCAGCTCCAGACGCCCGGCCAGATTAATCACCCGCCGCGGTAACAGGCAGCGGGCCATAATGGCGCTTATCATGGCGGCTTCATCTTGCGTGCGTCCGCCGGTGAGCACCACCGTTCTGCCCTGGGCGGTCAGGTAGTTAATCACGGCGCTGAATCCGTCCACCGTCCAGGTCTTGAAAGCCCAGCGTGCGGTCGGCTGTATCAGCACAAAATCGGTCAGGTGATGGCGTCGACTGAGCCGGTCAACGTCATCCACATCAGATTGCCGCCAGGCTTGCGTCACCTGCGTGATTGTCGTGGGCAAGGCCAGTGGCGCCAGAATGCTGAGATTATTCAGCACGGTGTGCTGCGCCGGGCCGGCAACGTCGACCAGTAGCGAATGGCTGGCCCGCCAGAGTCGATTGTCGCGTTTGGGGTAGCGAAACCCCAGACTGAAGGTCGGTTTGAGAAAACGGCAGTACAACGCTGCCCGCCACTGATCGGAGAGGTTGATCACCAGATCGTAATGGCCGGTCCGCAGGCTGTTCCATAACGCATATTCGCCGCGGTATTGCGCTTTCAGCCCTTGGCGCTTGAGCTCTCGATCCACGGTAAAGGCCAGATAAACATCCTGACTGCCGGCCAGCATCGCCTCGGTGCCGTCATAGACCAGCACATCGATCAACGCATTGGGGTAGTTGACGCGCAATGTGCTGAGCACCGGCGTCATCAGCAGGACGTCGCCAAAGTGGCGCAGCTTGATGACGAGAATGCGTTGCACGCTATCCCGGTGCAAAAGCGCATTGGGCACCCGGCGATCGGGGAGTGTGGCCAGCGGGGATGCGGGGCGTTTGCCGGTGGTGCGATGGGCATTCATGGTTCGTCGCCTCAGAAAAATACAAAAGGCCGCTGCAGGGCCGAAAGAGTCCGTGAGGATAAAAATAGCGCTGCGCCACGGTTCGAAAATCCGAGAAGGCTGCAGGGAGAAAACGCCGTTCTCTCTGCCGTGCTCCCTGAACCGTCAATCTCGTTATCGCGGGAAAGCGGGCAATTAGCAGACGTTCTCGTCATGGCTGAGTACGGGGGTTTTATCCTGATAAATTGTCGAGCGCTACGTGGTATTCACCGGATGAATAAAGAGTTACCGCCGAATAATATCCTGCCCGATCTTAACGGCGACCGTGCAGCAAAGATAATTGGTTGTGCAGATCAATAAGATCTTACCGATCGTTGAAAACGATCAATCCTTTACAAATTGCAGGGTTACCGAGAAAATTCCTAACCTATTGAGGTTATTAATGTCTTTTATTGCTGCACCGTGCGGCGCGTGCTGAACTCACTCCCCGACCGGAGAGCCCGGTGCGGGAAGTGAACCATCGTTAGCGAATAAACGTGGGAGGGAGAAATAGGAGTTTTCACCGGTGGAACAGCGGCGCCGCGACCGGATACCTAATCACTCGCCAAGCGCAGAAATTGCACGACCGTCGAAAAGCTGAGCTTTGGAGAATAGACCGGCTGGGTGAGCATAGAAATGGTACAGCGATACGCTCACCTTACACCGAACCATCTCACTGAGCATGCGAGGCAAATTGATGCGATTTTCGGAGGTTTAGTCCCAAATCTGTCCCATGATGAAATCGGAAAGACGGGATGAAAGGCGTAACTCATTGATACTTAATGGCACGCCCTATAGGATTCGAACCTATGACCTACGGCTTAGAAGGCCGTTGCTCTATCCAACTGAGCTAAGGGCGCATTGAGATGCGGCAACCTGTGGTTGCGGGTTGCGATTATACGGTCAGAGGTTAGCGAGTCAATGCCTTTTCATGACGTTACGGCGGCGACGGTGCTTTATGGCGTTTTTTCCGCCAGCGCCCGTGCGGCGGCCCGCGCTATGCTGCGTTGCGCCAGGCCGACAGCGGTATCGCCTGGCGTGCGCTCACCCCCTTGCCGCCCATCGCCCCGCCGCAGGCAAAGGCGCACGGACTGAACGACCGCCGTAATGTCGCCCCAATCGGCATGCTCAACCACCTGCATGTTGCAGGTCGCCTCCCCTCTTTTCCCCAGAGCGGAGTCAGGGCGTGCGCTGTTTAAAGAAGCCTGGCTCCACGGCGCCCAAGCCAGCAATAGCGCGTACCCTACCCATGCGCAGCCGTTCATGCGCACAGCTTCCGCCACAGGGCGCTCAGGCGCGCCCGCCACGACGGCGTCGCCTGGTGCTGACAAAGCTGATGCAGCGCGGTGAGTTGCTCACTGTCCGCCGGATGCAGCGAAGAATCGAACACCGTCTCGCCAACGTGCTTAGGCTGCGCCGGTTGCCGATCAGGCTGATGATGCAACGGATAAAGCCGGGTTATCGCTCTCATGATCCTGCCCTCTTTCGCCCTGTGTATGGCCCCAGCGTATGCAAATGCCGGTAAAAATGGCGTAGAGGTTCCTGAAGCCGGCATAAAAAAAGCGTAAATCGGTCTCGCCAACGGCGGCGAGGGTGATTCTGCGCCTGACAGCGCGCTCAGCTTCTGACAGAATAGCGGCATCCCCGCTTTTCTTAATTGATGGATTTCCACACTGATGTCAGCAAAGATTATTGATGGTAAAACGATTGCGCAGCAGGTTAGAAACGAAGTGGCTGAGCAAGTGAAACAACGTCTGGCGGCCGGTAAGCGCGCGCCAGGGCTGGCGGTTGTGCTGGTCGGCGAGAATCCGGCTTCGCAAATTTACGTCGCCAGCAAGCGCCGCGCCTGCGATGAAGTCGGCTTCCTCTCCCGCTCCTACGACCTGCCCGCTGCCACCAGTGAAGCCGAGCTGCTGGCGTTGATCGACCAGCTGAACGCCGATGAGGAAATCGACGGCATTCTGGTGCAGCTGCCGTTGCCGGCCGGCATCGATAACGTCAAGGTGCTGGAACGCATCCATCCGGACAAAGACGTCGACGGCTTCCACCCGTACAACGTCGGCCGCCTGTGCCAGCGCGCGCCCAAGCTGCGCCCATGCACGCCGCGCGGCATCGTCACCCTGCTGGAGCGTTATAACATCGATACCTACGGCCTGAACGCCGTGGTGGTCGGCGCGTCCAACATCGTCGGCCGCCCGATGAGCATGGAGCTGCTGCTGGCCGGCTGCACCACCACCGTCACCCACCGCTTCACCAAGAATCTGCGTCATCACGTCGAGAACGCCGATCTGCTGGTGGTGGCGGTCGGCAAACCGGGCTTCATTCCGGGCGACTGGATCAAACCGGGCGCCATCGTAGTGGACGTCGGCATCAACCGCCTGGAAAGCGGTAAAGTGGTCGGCGACGTCGATTTCGACGCCGCCAGCGAGCGCGCCGCCTACATCACCCCGGTGCCGGGTGGCGTTGGCCCGATGACCGTGGCTACACTGATCCAAAATACCTTGCAAGCCTGCGAGGAATATCACGACGTTCAACCTAAATAAGTAAGGCAGTATGGAAATTTTCAATCTGGACAATCATCCCCATGTCGAACTGTGCGATCTGCTGAAGTTCCAGGGCTGGTGTGAAAGCGGCGGCGCCGCCAAAGAAGTCATCGCCGAAGGGCAGGTGAAAGTCGACGGTAAGGTCGAAACCCGCAAGCGCTGCAAGATCGTCGCCGATCAGGTGGTGGAGTTCGGCGGCGGCAAGGTCATGGTTAAACCCTAACCCGCAGCCATAGAAAAAGGCGCTGAATTCAGCGCCTTTTTTGTTTCCTTCTGCCGGATTACTTACGGCGCCAGGTGGTGCCCTGCGGGCCGTCTTCCAGCACGATGTGCATCTCGTTCAAGCGATCACGCGCGGCATCCGCCAGCGCCCAGTCCTTGGCGGCGCGCGCTTCGTTACGCTGTTTGATCAGCGCTTCGATCTCCGCCACTTCGCCGTCGTCAACCTGTGCGCCCCCTTGCAGGAACTGCTCCGGCTCCTGCTGCAGCAGGCCAAGCACGTTCGCCAGCTTGCGCAGTTCCGCCGCCATGCCGCTGGCCGCCGCCATGTCTTCCCCCTTCAGGCGGTTAACCTCGCGCGCCAGATCGAACAGCGCCGAGTAGGCTTCCGGGGTGTTGAAGTCGTCGTCCATCGCTTCGCGGAAGCGGGCTTCGAACGCCTCGCCGCCGGCCGGCGCGGCATTGGCGTCGGTGCCGCGCAGCGCGGTATAGAGGCGCTCCAGCGCGGTGCGCGCCTGCTTGAGATTCTCTTCACTGTAGTTCAGCTGGCTGCGATAGTGGCCGGACATCAGGAAGTAACGCACCGTCTCCGCATCGTAATGGCCGAGCACGTCGCGAATGGTGAAGAAGTTATCCAGCGATTTGGACATCTTCTCCTTATCGATCATCACCATGCCGGAGTGCATCCAGTAATTGACGTATGGGCCGTCGTGGGCGCAGCTCGACTGCGCGATCTCGTTCTCGTGGTGCGGGAACATCAGATCGGAACCGCCGCCGTGAATGTCGAAGTGGGTACCCAGCTGTTTGCAGTTCATGGCGGAGCATTCGATGTGCCAGCCCGGACGGCCCGGCCCCCAAGGCGACTGCCAGCTCGGCTCGCCCGGCTTGGACATTTTCCACAGCACGAAGTCCATCGGGTTGCGCTTAACGTCGTCGATCTCCACGCGCGCGCCGGCCTGCAGCTGCTCCAGATCCTGGCGCGACAGCAGCCCGTACTGCGGATCGCTGTCGATGGAGAACATCACGTCGCCGTTACTGGCCACATAGGCGTGATCGCGATCGATCAGGCGCTGGGTGATCTCAATGATCTCGGCGATGTGTTGGGTCGCGCGCGGTTCGCTGTCCGGGCGATCGATCAGCAACGCGTCGAAGTCGGCATGCATTTCCGCCAGCATGCGTTCGGTCAGCTGGTCGCAGGTCTCATGATTTTCCGCCGCGCGGCGGATGATTTTGTCGTCCACGTCGGTGACGTTGCGCACGTAGTTCAGCGAATAGCCGAGATAGCGCAGGTAACGCGCCACCACGTCGAAAGCGACAAAGGTACGACCGTGGCCGATGTGACACAGGTCATAGATGGTTACCCCGCACACGTACATGCCCACTTTCCCGGCATGAATGGGTTTGAATTCCTCTTTTTGACGACTCAGGGTATTAAAAATCTTTAGCATCGGGAGATTCCGTGGTGTGCGTGATAACAAAAAAGATAACCGGGCTTCAGGTTTAACGCCCGGTAGCGTATTGAAACCTGAAGCCTGATCTATTGCAAGGTTAAGGCCATGCTTTGCTGACTTCACGCGAAGAAAAAGCGCAAAATTCGCCGGCCGGCGCAAATGTTATAATATAACACAAATACAATTACCACAGACAGTGCGCGGTTGAGCCGCTGCTGACTCGCTGGGGCGGATATGTTATAAGGGCGGTCTGAATGTTCACTCGCTTTACGTGACGTCTCACTTCACCTTGTTAGGATTAAAACTATGGTTACTTTCCACACCAATCACGGCGATATCGTTATCAAGACCTTTGCTGACAAAGCGCCGGTTACCGTTGAAAACTTCCTGAACTACTGCCGCGCCGGTTTCTACGACAACACCATCTTCCACCGTGTGATCAACGGCTTCATGATCCAGGGCGGCGGTTTCGAGCCGGGCATGAACCAGAAAGCGACCAACGCGGCCATCAAGAACGAAGCCAACAACGGTTTGAAAAACACCATCGGCACCCTGGCAATGGCGCGCACCAACGATCCGCACTCCGCCACCGCACAGTTCTTCATCAACGTGGCTGACAACGACTTCCTGAACTTCCGCGGCGAAAACGTGCAGGGCTGGGGCTACTGCGTGTTTGCTGAAGTGGTTGAAGGCATGGACGTGGTCAACAAGATCAAAGGCGTGAAAACCGGCCGCAGCGGCATGCACCAGGACGTACCGGTAGAAGACGTGGTGATCAACAGCGTGACCGTCAGCGAGTAATCGCGGCTGCATGAGTACGCTGTTCATCGCAGATCTGCACTTGTGCGCACAGGAACCGGCAATCACTGCCGGTTTTCTGCGTTTTTTACGGCGCGAAGCGGTGCACGCCGACGCGCTGTACATCCTCGGCGACCTGTTTGAAGCCTGGATCGGCGACGACGATCCCGAGCCGCTGCACGCGGAGATCGCCGCGGCGCTGAAAGCGCTGCAACAGGCCGGCGTGCCCTGCTATTTCATCCACGGCAACCGCGATTTTCTGCTCGGCAAGCGCTTCGCCCGCGCCAGCGGCATGCAGCTGCTGCCGGAAGAAAAAGTGCTGGAGCTGTACGGCCGCAGGATCCTGATCCTGCACGGCGACACCCTGTGCACCGACGATCAAGCCTATCAGCAATTCCGCCGTAAAGTGCACAACCCGCTGATTCAAAAACTGTTCCTCGCGCTGCCGCTGCGCTGGCGACTGAAGATCGCCGCCAAGATGCGCGCCCGCAGCCAGCAATCCAACCAGTACAAGTCGGATGCCATCATGGACGTCAACCCGCAGGCGGTCGAGCAAACCATGCTGCGCCACGATGTGCACTGGATGATCCACGGCCATACCCATCGCCCGGCGGTGCATCGGCTGGCGTTGAGCAACGGCGAAGCCCATCGCGCGGTGCTGGGCGCCTGGCACGTCGAAGGATCGATGATCAAAGTCAGCGCCGACGCCGTCGAGCTGATCCAATTCCCGTTCTGAGTTCCGCACTGGCGCGCGGGTGAAAATTCGCGCTTTCGCCGGTGAAAACCGGCGACGCAACCGTTTTCCTCGCCGTGCGCTCATGGTATGCTCTACGCCCTCATTCGGCCCTCAGCCGACGCCAGACAAATCACAGGAGCCTTACACCCATGGGAGCCAACGCCGCTTCAGCCGCCAATGCCGGGGCTAAAATCGCAATTGTAATGGGATCGAAAAGTGACTGGGCCACCATGCAGTTCGCCGCCGAAGTCCTGACCCAGCTCGATGTCCCCTTCCATGTCGAAGTCGTTTCCGCTCACCGCACGCCGGACAAGCTGTTCAGCTTCGCCGAGCAGGCTGCCGCCAACGGCTTTGACGTGATCATCGCCGGCGCCGGCGGTGCCGCGCATCTGCCGGGCATGCTGGCGGCGAAAACGCTGGTGCCGGTGCTGGGTGTGCCGGTGCAAAGCGCCGCGCTGAGCGGCGTGGACAGCCTCTACTCCATCGTGCAGATGCCGCGCGGCATTCCGGTGGGGACGCTGGCGATCGGCAAAGCCGGCGCCGCCAACGCCGGGCTGCTGGCGATGCAGATCCTGGCGCTGCACGACGCCGCGCTCGCGCAGCGTTTGGCGGACTGGCGTCAGGCGCAGACTGAAGACGTTTTGAACCACCCCGATCCGCGGGAGGACGCATGAAGCCGGTTTGCGTATTGGGCAACGGTCAGCTGGGGCGCATGCTGCGCCAGGCCGGCGAACCGCTGGGCATCGCCGTCTACCCTGTCGGCATCGATGCCGAACCCGAGGCGGTGCCGTATCAGAACAGCGTCATTACCGCCGAGATTGAACGCTGGCCGGAAACCGCGCTGACGCGCGAACTGGCGACTCACAGCGCCTTCGTCAACCGCGACATCTTCCCGCGTTTGGCGGATCGCCTGACGCAAAAGCAGCTGCTCGATCAACTCGGCCTGGCGACCGCGCCGTGGCAGCTGCTGGCGAGCGCCGCCGAATGGCCGCAGGTGTTCGCTGCGCTGGGCGAGCTGGCGATCGTCAAACGCCGGGTCGGCGGCTATGACGGCCGCGGCCAGTGGCGCCTGCGTCCGGGGCAGGAAGCCGAACTGCCGGCCGATGCCTATGGCGAGTGCATCGTCGAGCAAGGCATCAATTTCTCCGGCGAAGTGTCGCTGGTGGGCGCGCGCGGCCACGACGGCCGTTCGGTCTTCTACCCGCTGACCCACAACCTGCATGAAGACGGCATCCTGCGCGCCAGCGTGGCGCTGCCGCAGCCCAATCCGGCGCTGCAGCAACAGGCCGAGCAGATGCTGGCGGCGATCCTGAACGAGCTGAACTACGTCGGCGTGATGGCGATGGAGTGCTTTATCGTCGGCGATCGGCTGTTGATCAACGAACTGGCGCCGCGCGTGCACAACAGCGGCCACTGGACGCAAAACGGCGCATCCATCAGCCAGTTCGAGCTGCACCTGCGCGCCATCCTCGGCCTGCCGCTGCCGCAGCCGGTGGTGAGCACACCGTCGGTGATGGTCAACCTGATCGGCACCGCCGTCAACGAACAGTGGCTGTCGCTGCCGCTGGTGCATCTGCACTGGTATGAGAAAGAGGTTCGCCCGGGCCGCAAGGTCGGCCACCTCAATCTGAACGACCCGAGCGCCGCCGATCTGCGTCAAGCGCTGCAGGCGCTGACGCCGCTGCTGCCGGGCGAATACCAAAGCGGGCTGGCCTGGGCACAGCAGAAGCTGGCTTAACGGTTTACACCGCCGAAAAGAAGAAGGTTCAGCCCAGGCTGAACCTTTTTTATTGCCGCAAAGATCAACGCGAGCCGATATTACGCAACGGTTTGCCGGCCATCAGATTGCGCTCAATGTGTTCCAGTGAAATATTTTTGGTTTCCGGGATGAGCGCCAGCGTGATGAAAACAAACAGCACGTTAAGCCCCGCGTAAACCCAAAAGGTGTGAGCGCTTCCCAACGAATTCAGCATGGTCAGGAACGTCGCCCCCACGATCATATTGGCTATCCAGTTAGTGGCGGTGGAACAGGTGATGCCGAAATCGCGGCCTTTCAATGGCTGGATCTCTGAGCACAGCACCCAAATCAGCGGGCCGGCGCTCATGGCAAAGCCGACGATAAACATCAGCAGCATGACGATGGCGAAATATTGCTCCGCCGCCGAGTTCATGCCGATGTTCATCATGGTGCCCAGCGCCCCCATGCCGACGGCCATCACGATAAACCCAAGGATCAAAGTGGGCTTGCGGCCCCAGCGGTCAACCAGCCCAATAGCGATAAAGGTGGCCAGCACGTTGACCAGACCGACGATCACCGTGCCCCACATCTGCTGTTCCGTACTGGCGAAGCCCGCCAGACCGAAAATCTTCGGCGCGTAATACATGGTGACGTTCATCCCGGTGAACTGCTGCATTACCTGGAGAAGAATGCCAAGGAAAACCGCGCGGCGGAAATTTTTATTGCCTTTGAACAACGCCCAACCGCTTTGCTTCAGTTTGAGGCTTTCACGAATTTCATTCAGCTCATACTGCGCCTGGGCACTGCTGTCGCGCAGCTTCTCCAACACCTGACGCGCTTGCTCATGGCGATTACGCGAGGCCAACCACCGCGGGCTGTCAGGCAAAAAGAACACGCCGACCAACAACAGCCCGGCCGGGATGGTGATGACGCCCAACATCCAGCGCCAGGCGCCGGTATAGCTGAATGCCGTATCAGACAGGTAAGCGGCCAGAATGCCGATGGTGATCATCAATTGATACATCGAGATCATACTGCCGCGGATTTTCTCCGGCGCGATTTCAGAAAGATAAATCGGCGCGGTATAAGAAGCGATCCCCACCGCCAATCCCAGCAGAATACGTGAAACGATCAACACCTCCACGTTGGGAGCGAACGCAGAACACAGCGATCCCGCCACGAAGAGGATTGCGCCGATCATCAAACTGTATTTGCGCCCCAGCCGGAAGTTCATCCAGCCGCTGCCGATGGCGCCGACGGCGGCGCCAAACATCATTGAGCTGACCACCCACTCCTGCTGAGAGCTGGTGATCTGAAAAGTGTCGGTAATAAACGGCAGGGCGCCGGCGATCACGCCGATATCAAGACCGAACAGCAGGCCGGCCAAGGCGGCTAAAAAACAGACGAAAAAAGTCATGCCGACATGAGTCGGGCTTTTCTCCGCCGGTGTCACTTTGACGGTATCGCTCATACAGCCTCCAAGAGAAAACGGTCATCAGTGTGCGACATGATAGGAGGCAATGCGTCGGAGATAAGTGAGTGCGATCACATTAGTGAAAACGGTTACATTCCATTGAATCTTTTTAGGTCGCTTTTTATGGCGGATGAATTCACTTAATCCATGCGTAACCCTCTAAATCAATGCGTAAAATAGGCGAAGTCGGCCAACTATCCGCTACACCGATGACCAATGGCAAACGTATCGATATGACATAAATGTAATCGATTTCACAATGAATGGGCATGAAGAGGAATTGCGCCAGTGACGCGCGAAAGAAAATCGGCAGGCCCGGCCACGCTTGGCGGCAACGGGCCTGCGATCGCCAGATCAGCCATCATAACTGCGGAACAGCGCCCGGCCGCGCAGCAAGCGCACGCCCAGCCAGCCGCCGCACAGCGACAGCAGCAGCGCGCTGGCCAGCGGCAGCGCCCACCACAGCACCGGCGTCGGCGTCCACGGGAAGTCGAACACCCGGCTTTGTAGCAGCCACAGCGCCGCCTCGGCCCCCACCGCCGCCGCGATGCCCGCCACCAGCCCCAGCAGGGCAAACTCGCACCACAGCGTGCGGCGCAGCAGCCGTTTACCGGCGCCCAGCGTGCGATAGACCACCAGCTCCTGCCGCCGCTGACGCATGCCGACCTGCACCTGCGCCAGCAGCAGCAGGCCGCCGCACAGCACCACCAGCACCACCATCACCTCCAGCGCGCGGCTGACCTGTTGCAGCACGCCGCCGACCTGTTTCAGGATCGCGCCGATGTCCAGCAGGCTGAGCGTTGGGAACTGGCGGTTGAGCTGGGTCAACATCCGGCCCTCGCCGTCGTAGCGGAAGCTGGTGAGCCAGGTCTGCGGCTGGCCGTCCAGCGCGCCCGGCGGGAAGATAAAGTAAAAGTTCGGCTTCAGGCTTTCCCAATCCACCTGGCGCAGGCTGGTGACTTTGGCGCTGAACGCCTGGGTATCGCCGCTGAAGGTCAGCGTGTCGCCCAGCTTGATCTTCAGCCGCCCGGCGATGCCTTCATCCATTGAAACCTCGCCGCTTTTCGGCGGCCAATTGCCCGCCACCAACGGATTGTGATCCGGCAGTTCGGCCAGCCAGGTCAGGTTCAGCTCACGGTTCACCGCCTCACCGCCCGGATCGTCTTCATGCACCCGTTCGGTCGCCACCTGCTGGTTTATCTCGGTCAGGCGCACCCGGACGATCGGGTAATAGGTTTCCGGTTTGATCTGGTGCTGCTGCAGGAAAGTTTTCACCTGCGGCACCTGCGCCTCGGTCATGTTGAGCAGGAAATAGTTCGGGCTGTCCGGCGGCAGCTGTTGCTGCCAGCGTTCGAGCAGATCGCCGCGCAGCACCAACAGCAGCGCCAGCAGCATGAACGACAGCGAGAACGCCGCCAACTGGCTGATGGTCACCCACGGTTGATGCAGCAGGCGGTTGACCGCCAGCCGCAGCGCCAGGCTCTTGAGCGTGATGCGGCGCAGCAGCAGCAGGCTGCCCCACCCTATACCGCCCAGCAGCAGCGCCAGTACCGCCATGCCCGCCAGGATCGCCCACAGCAACGTGCTGGCTCCCATCAGCAACACCAATAACGCGACCACGATCGCCGCCGTCACCGGCAGGAAGTAGCGCAGCGGCCAGACGTTGGCCGCCACATCGCGACGCAGCACCCGCAGCGGCTGGGTGGCCAGCAACTGGCGATACGGCCGCAACCCGACCAGCAGCGAAATCAGTACCAGCGCGCCGAGCGCCCACAGCCACGGCCAAACGCCGGCGGCGGGCAACGCGGCCGGCAACACCGGCTTCAGCAGGCGAATCAACAGCGCCTCGAACGCCAGCCCGATCGCCCCGCCGCACACCGCCGCCAGCGCCATCACCGCCAGCCACTGGCCGACGATCAATTTGCGCAGCGCACCGCGCCCGGCGCCAAGGGTTTTCAGCACCGCGATCAGATCGTAGCGGCTGCGGCAATAGTGGCTCATCGCCACCGCCACGGCGGCGATCGACAACAGCAGCGTCAGCAGGGCCGACAACAGCAGGAACTGTTGGGAGCGCTGCAGCGACTTGCCGAGCGCGCTGCCGGACTCCTGCAGCCCGAACCAGCGCTGATCCGGCGTCAACTGCGGCGTCAGCCGTTCTTCGTAACGTTGAATATCCGGCTCGGCGCCGGCGAACATGTAGCGGTAGGTCAGGCGACTGCCCGGCTGCACCGCGCCGGTCTTATCGACGTCCGCCAGGTTGATCATGATGCGCGGCGCGGTCTGGAACGGGTTGAAGCCGGCGTCCGGCTCCTGAATGATTTCACCGGCGATGCGCAGCGTGGTGTCGCCCACCTCCAGCGAATCCCCCACTTTCACGTTCAGCAGCGCCAGCAAACGCGGCGCCACCAGCACGCTGCCCGGTTCGGGCTGGATGTTGGCCGGGCGCGTTTCCAGCTTGCCGTACAGCGGATAGGCCAAATCGGTGGCTTTCACGTCCGCCAGCTGCGGCCGATCGCCGGCATAGGTCATGGTGGTGAACGACAGCTGACGGCTCACCTTCAGCCCTTGTTGCTGCGCGTCCAGCAGCCAGCCTTCCGGCACCGGATGCGCGCTGCGCAGCACCCGATCGCCGGCGATGAAATCGCGGCTCTGCTGGCTGAGCCCTTTGTCCATGCGATCGCTGATGCTGCCCAGCGCCAGCACGCAGGCGACGGAGAGCGTCAGCGCCAGCCACACGATCAGCAGCGACGGCGAGCGCCATTCGCGCCAGAACCAGCGCCAGATCATGCTTCCTCCCACAGCTTGCCTTCGCGCAGCCGCAGCCGCCGCTGGCAGCGCGCCGCCAGGGTTTCGTCATGGGTCACCAGGATCAGGGTGGTGTCAAAATCGCGGTTGAGGGAAAACAGCAGGTCGGCGATGCGATCGCCGGTCTGACGATCGAGGTTGCCGGTCGGTTCATCGGCGAACAGCACCCGCGGTCGGCCGCTGAAGGCGCGCGCCAGCGCCACGCGCTGCTGCTCGCCGCCGGACAGCTGCGCCGGCAGGTGATCGAGCCGTTTCCCCAGCCCCAACTGCTCGAGCAGCTGCACCGCCTGCTCGCGGCTCTGTCTGTCGCTCTCGCCGCGCAACAGCGCCGGCAGTTGCACGTTCTCCAGCGCGTTCAGCGTCGGCACCAGCATGAACGACTGAAACACGAAACCGACATTCCTGGCGCGCAGCGCGGCGCGCCCCTCTTCGTCCAGCGCGGTCAGCGACTCGCCGAGCAAGCGTACCTCGCCTTCGCTGCCGTCATCCAGCCCGGCCAAAATACCCAGCAAGGTCGATTTCCCCGATCCGGATTCGCCGATCAGGGCGATCGTCTGCGCGGGTTTGACAAGCAGCTCGACTCCGGTAAGGATGGTGAGCTGATGCTCACCCTGACCAACGTGTTTACTAAGATGATGAACTTCAAGAACGTTTTCCGCTGGCATCTTCCCTTCCTTTTGCTGTTGGGATTATTCAGTTTACGCGCTGCCGCCGCCGATACCTTGTTGATTTTAGGCGACAGTTTAAGCGCCGGTTACCGCCTGCCGATCGAGCGGGCGTGGCCGACGCTGTTGGCCGAACAGTGGCAGAAAAAACCGGGTGCGCCGCAGCTGGTCAACGCCAGCATCAGCGGCGACACCGCCGCGCAGGGGCTGGCGCGTCTGCCCGCGCTGCTGAAACAGCATCAGCCGCGCTGGGTGCTGATCGAGCTGGGCGCCAACGACGGCCTGCGCGGCTTCCCGGCGCAGGACGTACAGCGCGATCTCGGCCAAATCATCACGTTGGTGCAGCAGGCCGGCGCGCAGCCGCTGCTGATGCAGATCCGCATCCCGCCGAACTACGGCCGCCGCTATACTGAAGCGTTCGGCGCCGTCTACCCGGCACTGGCCAAGCAGTTCAACATTCCGCTGCTGCCGTTCTATATGGAACAGGTGGTGGTGAAGCCGGAATGGATGCAGGATGACGGATTGCACCCCAATGGGGACGCCCAGCCGTTTATCGCCACCTGGATGGCGGAGCGCCTGGAGCCTCTAGTAAAGCATGAGTCTCACTAAATTAGGGTCGTACACTAGGTAAAGTTATGCAAAAAGCGGTATTGATAACCGGCTGTTCCAGCGGGATTGGCTTGATTGCGGCGCAGGATCTGCGCAACCGCGGCTACCGGGTGCTGGCCGCCTGCCGCAAGCCGCAGGACGTGGAAAACATGCGCCAGCTCGGGCTGGAAGGCATCGAGCTGGATCTGGACGACAGCGCCAACGTCGAGCGCGCCGCCGCCGAGGTGATCGCGCTGACCGACGGCCGACTGTACGGTCTGTTCAATAACGGCGGTTTCGGCGTTTACGGCCCGCTCAGCCGCATTTCGCGCAGCCAGCTGGAACGGCAATTCGCCACCAACCTGTTCGGCACCCACCAACTGACCCAGCTGCTGTTGCCGGCGATGTTGCCGCACGGCGAAGGGCGGATCATTCAGACCAGTTCGGTGATGGGCCTGGTCTCCAGCGCCGGGCGCGGCGCCTACGCCTCCAGCAAGTTCGCGCTGGAAGCCTGGTCGGACGCGCTGCGCATGGAGCTGCACGGCAGCGGCATTCAGGTCAGCCTGATCGAACCGGGGCCGATCTCCACCCACTTTAGCCAGAACGTCAACCAGGCGCAGAGCGACAAACCGGTGCACAATCCCGGCATCGCCAAGCGCCTGACGCTGCCGCCGGAGGCCATTCTGCCCAAACTGCGCCACGCGCTGGAAAGCCCGCGCGCCAAACTGCGCTATCCGGTCACCCTGCTGGCGCACGCGATGAGCGTGCTGCGCCGCATTTTGCCGGGCCGCTGTCTGGATTGGCTGCTGCGCAGCAACGCTTAATTCGCCCGACGGGGTTGAAGAATGGCGGCGCGCCCCCATCTACACCCCATGGCTCCGCACGATCAGAGAGAAAAAAGATGCTAGCTCAAGCTGTTGTTGATATTAACGAAACTAACCTGCACCAGACGCTGGAACAATCGATGTCCACACCGGTGCTGTTCTACTTCTGGTCCGAGCGCAGCCAACACTGCCTGCAGCTCACGCCGGTGCTGGACAAGCTGGCGGCGGAATACGCCGGTCAGTTCATTCTGGCCAAGGTGGACTGCGACGCCGAACAGATGATCGCCTCGCAATTCGGGCTGCGTTCCATTCCGACGGTCTACCTGTTCAAAGACGGTCAGCCGGTCGACGGCTTCCAGGGCCCGCAGCCGGAAGAAGCGATCCGCGATTTGCTGCAGCGTTTCCTGCCGAAGGAAGAAGATCTGAAACTGGCGCAGGCGCAGGAGCTGCTGGCCGCCGGCAACGCCGCCGAAGCGCTGCCGCTGCTGAAAGACGCCTGGCAGAGCAGCCAACAGCGCAGCGACATCGGCCTGACGCTGGCCGAAACTCAGATCGCGCTCAGCCGCAGCGAAGACGCTGAAGCGGTGCTGGCGACCATCCCGCTGCAGGATCGCGATACCCGCTATCAAGGTCTGGTGGCGCAGATTGAACTGTTGAAGCAGGCGGCGGACACGCCGGAAATCCAACAGCTGCAACAGCAGGTGCAGCAGCAGCCGGACAACGTCGAACTGGCGGTGCAGCTGGCGCTGCAACTGCATCAGGTCGGGCGTAACGAAGAAGCGCTGGAACTGCTGATGGGGCATCTGAAGAAAGATCTGGCCGCCGCCAACGGCAGCGCGCGCAAAACCCTGATGGACATTCTGGCCGCGCTCGGCACCGGCGACGCGCTGGCCGCTAAATATCGCCGCCAGCTGTACTCCCTGCTGTACTGATATCCGTCATACCTGAAGCTGCATCCAGGCGGCAAATGTGAAAAGCCCTGGGCGCTTAGATAACTAAGCGACCAGGGCTCGAACGTGCAGCCAGCTTGAAATATGACGGGGATTAGCGATAGACCCGCACCCCGCCCTCCACGCCCGCCGGGCTGAACAACACCTGCCACAGCTGAATGTTGCGCGAACGGAACGCGCCGGCGCAGGCGTTCAGGTAATAGGTGAACATGCGTTCGAAGCGCTCGGAATAACCGCCCATCAGATCCGGCCACGCCCGTTTGAAATTCTCCAGCCAGGCCATCAGCGTGCGATCGTAATCGGCGCCAAAGTTGTGCCAATCCTCCATCACGAAACGCCCTTCGCTGGCCTCGGCGATATGCCGCACCGAAGGCAGGCAGCCGTTGGGGAAGATGTATTTGTCTATCCAGGCGTCGACGTTGAGATCGGTTTGATTGGAACCGATAGTGTGCAGCAGGAACAGACCGTCGGGCTTCAGGTTGCGCGCCGCGACGCTGAAGTAGGTCTCGTAGTTTTTCGGCCCGACGTGCTCGAACATGCCGACCGACACGATGCGATCAAACTGACGATCCAGATCGCGGTAATCCTGCAGCAAGATCTCGACGTCCAGCCCGGCGCAGCGTTCCTGCGCCAGCTTCTGCTGCTCGGCCGAAATGGTCACGCCGTGCACCGAGACGCCGTAGTTTTGCGCCGCAAACTGCGCCAATCCGCCCCAGCCGCAGCCGATATCCAGCAGCGTCATGCCCGGTTTCAACTGCAGTTTTTCGCAGATCATCCTGAGCTTGGCCTGCTGCGCCTGCTCCAGCGTCTGCGCCTCTTTCCAGTAGCCGCAGGAGTATTGCATATAAGGATCGAGCATCGCCCGGAACAGGTCGTTGCCGATGTCGTAGTGCTCTTTGCCCACCTGCCAGGCACGCTTGCGCGATTGGCGATTGAACAGCCGAGCATAGGCGATGCGCGCGATGTCGCTCAGGCTTTTCGGCAGCCGTTCATCGACGCCGGCCTGCAGAATGCGGGTGAACAGCATGTCCAGCCGTTCGCACTCCCACCAGCCGTCCATATAGCTTTCGCCGAAGCCGAGCGAGCCTTCCTGCAAAATGCGTTTGAACAGCGCCGGGTTATTCACCCGGATATCCCAGGCACGCGGGCCGTTGATGGCGACGCCGGCTTCCGCCAACATCTCCTCCACAATGCGATACCAGCGATCGTTCTTCTGGGCGAGTTCATCAACACTGAGCGAATCCATAACAATCCTTGGCCGAAATGTCATTTCAAAAAGCATAGTCGCAAATGAAAATGACAAATTTTTGACGGTAAACACGGGGGTGTTTTTACTCTAGCCAAGGCGAGCAACATCATGAAATGAATAAAAATTATTGAAATCATGCCATTTAGGCATACTTATTTTTCAGCTGTGCCACACTTGTCGTGACAACACTCTGTTCCAGACGCGGGATCCACCGCTCGCGGGTTGCGTCAGCGCCCTGGATTAAGTCGCGGTATCAGTAGGCATTTTTCCGGCGCTGTCGTAATATCTGTTTACATATGTCTGACAGGAGGTTTGCATGCTTACTTTTATTCCCATCGTGATCGTCGTCGCACTGATTGTGGTGTTCGCCGGCGTCAAAATTGTGCCGCAGGGGTTCCAATGGACGGTAGAACGCTTCGGCCGCTACACCAAAACGCTGATGCCGGGCCTGAACCTGGTGGTGCCGTTCATGGACCGCATCGGCCGCAAAATCAACATGATGGAGCAGGTGCTGGACATCCCTTCCCAAGAGGTGATTTCCCGCGATAACGCCAACGTCGCCATCGACGCGGTGTGCTTTATCCAGGTGGTCGATCCGGCGCGCGCCGCCTACGAGGTCAGCAACCTCGAACAGGCGATCGTCAACCTGACCATGACCAACTTCCGCACCGTGCTCGGCTCGATGGAGCTGGACGAAATGCTGTCGCAGCGCGACAGCATCAACAGCCGCCTGCTGCACATCGTCGATGAAGCGACCAACCCTTGGGGGGTGAAAATCACCCGTATCGAGATCCGCGACGTGCGGCCGCCGGCAGAACTGATCGCCTCGATGAACGCCCAGATGAAGGCCGAGCGCACCAAGCGCGCCGACATCCTGGAGGCGGAGGGGGTGCGTCAGGCGGCCATTCTGCGCGCCGAAGGGGAGAAGCAATCGCAGATCCTGAAGGCCGAGGGCGAACGTCAGTCGGCGTTCCTGCAGGCGGAAGCGCGTGAGCGCGCCGCCGAGGCCGAGGCGCGCGCCACCCAGCTGGTGTCCGACGCCATCGCCAGCGGCAACATTCAGGCGGTGAACTACTTCGTGGCGCAGAAATACACCGATGCGCTGCAGAAGATCGGTTCCTCCAACAACAGCAAAGTGGTGATGATGCCGCTGGACGCCAGCAGCCTGCTCGGCTCGATCGGCGGCATTACCGAACTGCTGAAAGAAAGCAAAGGCAAATAATCATGCTCGAACTGATCGCGGCGAATCCGCTGTGGTTCTGGCTCTCCCTCGGGGGCGTGCTGCTGGCGGCGGAAATGCTCGGCGCCGGCGGCTACCTGCTGTGGAGCGGCGTGGCGGCGCTGTTGGTCGGCGCCTTGATCTGGCTGCTGCCACCGCTTTCCTGGGAATGGCAAGGCGTGATCTTCGCCGTCCTGACCGTCGTCGTCGCCTATCTGTGGTGGTACTGGCTGCGTCGCCGCCCGGCGGCCGCATCCGGCGGTTCGCCGGTGCTCAACCAGCGCAACCGTCAGCTGATCGGCACCCGCGCCACGCTGACGGAGCCGATGCACAACGGCATGGGGCGCATCAATATCGGCGACAGCAGCTGGCGCGCGCAGGCGGCGGAAGATCTGCCCGCCGGCACCGAAGTGGAAGTGGTGGCGGTGGAAGGGGTCACGCTGGTGATCCGTGCCCTGCCTTCTTCATCGCGTTAACAAGTGAGCCGGGCTAGCCCACACCCGGCTCACTCATCCTGCCAGCAGAGCGGTATTTTACGCCTTATAATCCACCCACATGCCGTTTCGAACCGTGTAAATCTTGTTCGAAAGCGGGTTGATGGTGAATAATCCGTGGCCCGCGGCAAATGTTGGAGGTAACCAATTATCCACCGTCACATTCACCCTAGGCGACGGAAAGATTATCCATCTACCCGTAACTCCATCGGCAAAGGTCATACGGTTAAAGTTTCCCCCTTGAACATCCAACAAAACGCCTTTCCCGGTAACCATCAGCGTTGCTAAAGAAACATCAATCAGAACCAACCGCAGCGCATCGACCGTTGTTACATCGCCAACGACTTTCGTATTTTGCAGACTCCCGCCGCCGGTAAAGCTCTTTTGCAGGTCGCAATTAGTGAGTCTGGGCATCGACGTAGAAATCACATCGCCACCGATGTAACTATTTAAAATCTTGGCGGCAGAAGAGAGCTGTAGGTGACCCGCAATATTGCCTCTGGATACGGATGAGTTATCGTCACGAATATCTACTCCACCTGCCGTTCTGACAGAGTCTAAATTGACGCGGGCATTAGCCATAACTACAATGTCTTTGGCAAAGACTGTCCCTATAGCCCCCCCATTCGGAGCGGGATCACCAGGTATAATTGAAACATTCGCCGTTGACGAAAGATTCCCGACAGCAGTTGCCGTTGCACCGAAAGTATGAACATGCTCAACCGTACTATTTGTAGAGGCATAGATATTAATCACGCCGGCACCGCCACCTACGGAAGAAAAGTAGCTATTCATATAGCCATATCCATTTCTTTTTTCGGCAGAGTTGGGGGTTTCAACAGTTGCCTTAGTGACTAACGTGCCTTCTTCATGAACTTTTGCCAGCCAATTTTTTGAACCTGATACTCGCCAAGCTTTCTCTCTACAGTCATGAGCCATTAAAGAGTGGATCGTATTGGCGTTAGATTCATCAAACGCCGATCCGGTTGCAGCGGGATAACTGGTAAAGTCGATACCGAACATCATCTCATTGCCACAGAACAGCGCCCTGACGTCATTAAATACGTTATCAAACGTAGAAGCAAAATAGACGCCTGCACCATTCATGTGCATTGAAGAGAGAAATTGAACTCTGGAACCTGAAAGCGTATGCAGTTGACCATTAATCGCTTTACCCGTGTAGCCATCCATATTGTAAATAGTGATGGTATCCAGATCCTGATTACCTTGGGTTGTTCCATACACTAAACCTTTTCCGTCATACTGCCCATTCTGGTTAATGACGACCCAAGGAAGTCTCAACCCAAGATCAGTCTTTGGAATAAAAGAAGACGACTTAATAAATAAGTGGAGAGCACCGGATAGAGAAGTCAACCCGGTGATATTGATAGAGGATGAAATAAATAACCCTACTTGTGCATAAGATCCAGCTTTAGGAAACTCGCTCACCAAAGCGCATTTTTTTTCAATCGCTTTGTTTATAGCCGCCTGTAAGCTTCCGGTGACATCAACATAACTTGATGTCGCCCTATTCGTAGTTTCTATCCCATAATCATAAAGATTAACCGAGCCGGCGATCCTTTCCCAATAGAACCCGGTTGTTTGCGCGACGTGACCACCATCATCAACTTTCACACCAGCGACAGAAATAAAATCTCCGCCACCATATATCCCACCTTCCTTCCACGCGTTAAGTCTAACCCTCACGCCAGCCTGCGCAGGTACATAGGCTCTTAGAGCTTCAAAACTAGGGATAACGGTAAGCGCGGCAACGCTGTCAGAACTGCTCGTCATAGAACCACCTCTTTGAAGTCTGTGCGTCTCAATCGACACAAAGACTTTAAAGTTCGGCCCTTCATTGCACCAAAACAACGGGTTGTGCCACACGCAGGTGGACAACTCGCTGTCCGAATTATTTGGCCGCAGTCACCTGATGACAACACCCCGCCAGGTTATTGATGATGGGGCACTCCGCCCCCTCGTCGCCCGGGCATTGTTCCGCCAGCGTCAACAGGCGCTGGCGCATGTTCCCCAGCTCGCTGATGTGCTTTTCGATCTCCGCCACCTTCTGCAGCGTGCGCGCCTTCACGTCGGCGCTGTGGCGGGCCGGATCGTTGAACAACGCTACCAGTTCGCGGCACTCGTCCAGGTTGAAGCCCACCTGCCGCGCCTGGCGCAGCAGCGTCAGCTCTTCGACATGCTTGGCGGAATAGTGGCGGTAACCGTTGTCGCTGCGGATCGGGGCGGTAATCAACGCTTTCTCTTCGTAAAAACGAATCGTCTTGCTGGTTAAACCGGTTTTTTTCGCGACGTCGCTAATATTCATTTTCCCTCCTTGACCTTACCCTTGCTGGAAGGTTTAAGCTCCATTCTTAGTGAAAACAGGTCCGGCGGTCAACCTTTAAACACCGCCCTTTAAGCAAGGAGTTCAATCATGTCACACACCACTATGCTGGCATTGCAGGGGTTGTCCTGCATGAACTGCGCGCAGCGGGTGAAAAAAGCCCTGGAAAGCCGCAGCGATGTCGAACAGGCGGAGGTTAACGTCCATTACGCCAAAGTGACCGGCGAAGCGCCGGACAGCGCATTGATCGACAGCGTGATCGCCGCCGGCTATCAGGCAGAAGTCGCGCCGCGCGCCGACACCGAACTGCAGCTGAGCGGGCTGAGCTGCATGCACTGCGTCGGCAGCACCCGCAAGGCGCTGGAAGCGGTGCCGGGCGTGTTCGCCGCCGACGTCGAGATCGACAACGCGAAAGTGTACGGCGATGCCGATCCGCAGGCGCTGATCGCCGCGGTGGAACATGCCGGTTATCACGCCAGCGTGGCGGGCGCCGTCGTCCCAAAAACTGAGCCGTTGACTGACGCAACACCTTCGTTGCCGGACGTTCAGCCAGCGGCGCAGCCTTCTCTTCCGGCAACCAACAGCGCGGACGACAGCGTACAGCTGCTGCTCAGCGGCATGACCTGCGCCAGCTGCGTCAATAAGGTGCAGCTGGCGCTGCAAAGCGTTCCCGGCGTGGAGCACGCGCGCGTCAACCTGGCGGAGCGCAGCGCGCTGGTGACCGGCGCCGCCGATGCGCAGGCGCTGGTGGCGGCGGTGGAAAAAGCCGGCTACGGCGCCGAGATGATCCAGGACGAAACCGAACGCCGCGAACGTCAGCAACAGACCGCACGCGCCAACATGAAGCGCTTTAGCTGGCAGGCGGCGCTGGGGCTGGCGTTGGGTATCCCACTGATGGCCTGGGGGCTGTTCGGCGGCAGCATGACGCTGACGCCGGAAACCCAGCGCCCCTGGCTGCTGGTCGGCGTCATTACTCTGGCGGTGATGGTGTTCGCCGGCGGGCACTTCTACCGCAACGCCTGGCGCGCATTGATGAACGGCAGCGCCACCATGGATACCCTGGTGGCGCTCGGCACCGGCGCCGCCTGGCTCTATTCGATCGCCGTCAACATTTGGCCCGATTTCTTCCCGATGGAGGCGCGTCACCTCTATTACGAGGCCAGCGCGATGATCATCGGTTTGATCAACCTCGGCCATGCGCTGGAACAGCGCGCCCGCCAACGTTCTTCGCAGGCGCTGGAGCGGCTGCTCGATCTGACACCGCCCACCGCGCGGCTGGTGACTGACGACGGCGAGCGCGATATTCCGCTGGCGGAGGTGCAGCTCGGCATGACGCTGCGGCTGACCACCGGCGATCGCGTGCCGGTCGACGGTGAAATCGTGCAGGGCGAAGTCTGGCTTGATGAAGCGATGCTGACCGGCGAAGCGGTGCCGCAGCAGAAAGGCCCCGGCGACACGGTGCATGCCGGGACGGTAGTCGACGACGGCAGCGTGCTGTTCCGCGCCGCCGCCATCGGCAGCCAAACCACGCTGGCGCGCATCATCAAACTGGTGCGTCAGGCGCAGAGCAGTAAGCCGGCGATTGGCCAGTTGGCCGACCGCGTCTCGGCGGTGTTCGTGCCGGCGGTGGTGGCGATCGCGTTGTTCAGCGCGGCGGTGTGGTACTTCTTTGGTCCGCAGCCGCAGCTGGTCTATACGCTGGTGATCGCCACCACGGTGCTGATCATCGCCTGCCCATGTGCGTTAGGATTGGCGACGCCAATGTCGATCATCTCCGGCGTGGGCCGCGCGGCGGAATTCGGCGTGCTGGTGCGCGACGCCGACGCCCTGCAGCAGGCCAGCCAGTTGGATACCCTGGTGTTCGATAAAACCGGCACCCTGACCGAAGGGAAACCGCAGGTGGTGGAGATCCTGACCTTCAATCAGGTCAGCGAACAGCAGGCGCTCGGCTGGGCCGCCGCGCTGGAACAAGGCTCCAATCACCCGCTGGCGCGCGCCATCATGGAACGCGCCGCCGGGCAAACGCTGCCGCAGGTGGCGCAGTTCCGCACCCTGCGCGGCGCCGGCGTCAGCGGGGAGATCGACGGCGTGCAGGTGCTGCTGGGCAACGCCGCGCTGCTGAAACAACATCAGGTCGCGGCCGACGAACTGGAGGCGCCGATGCGCGCCCAGGCCGAACGCGGCGTGACGCCGGTGCTGCTGGCCGTTGACGGTAAACCGGCTGCGCTGTTCGCCATTCGCGATCCGCTGCGCGAGGACAGCGTCGCGGCGCTGCAGCGCCTGCACCAGCAGGGATATCAGCTGGTGATGCTGACCGGCGACAACCCGGTGACCGCCAACGCCATCGCCAAAGAGGCCGGTATCGATCGGGTGATTGCCGGCGTGCTGCCGGACGGCAAAGCGGCGGCGATCAAACAGCTGCAGGCGCAGGGCCAACGCGTGGCGATGGTCGGCGACGGCATCAACGACGCCCCGGCGCTGGCGCAGGCCGACGTGGGCATCGCGATGGGCGGCGGCAGCGACATCGCCATCGAGACCGCCGCCATCACCCTGATGCGTCACAGCCTGCACGGCGTGGCGGATGCGGTGGAACTGTCGAAGGCCACGCTGCGCAACATGAAGCAGAACCTGTTCGGCGCCTTTATCTACAATACGCTGGGCATTCCGATCGCCGCCGGCGTGCTCTACCCGCTGACCGGCACGCTGCTCAGCCCGGTGGTGGCGGGCGCGGCGATGGCGCTGTCGTCGATTACCGTGGTCAGCAACGCCAACCGGCTGCTGCGTTTTAAACCCAGGAAGTAAGCTCCGGGGCGCCGTCAAGGCGCCCCGCTGTTTTCCGGGCTTCCCTGCGCGGCGGATAGCGTTTAGCATGAATGACGATTTTCCCTCGCCTTGCACGCGAAAACGCGCACCCGTTATTCAGGAGCCACGCCGTATGGGTCAACTGTTACGCCGCCTCGCCGCCTTTCTCGGCCTGATCTCGCCCAAAAGTTACGCTTATCCGGCGCTGGACATCACGCTGCCGGGCGAGCGTCGGCTCCATCTGGTGGGCAGCATCCATATGGGCACCGTCGATATGTCGCCGCTGCCGCCCCGGCTGGCCGCCCGGCTGCAACAGGCCGACGCGCTGATCGTCGAAGCCGATATCACCGGCGCCGCCTCCCCTTTCGACCACGCAGAGCAACAGCCGGAGCTGGAACAGCGCCTGTCCGCCGAAGAATATCAACAGCTGCTGGCGCTGTGCCACGAATTGGGCGCCGATCCACACGCCTTCGCCACCCTGCCCGGCTGGCAGGTGGCGCTGATGATGCAGGCGCGGCAGGCCCAGCGTCTGGGTCTGCGCGCAGAGTACGGCGTAGATTATCAGCTGCTGCAGGCCGCCAGAGCGCAGGACAAACCGGTGATCGAACTCGAGGGGGCGCAGCAGCAGTTGGCGCTGCTGGAACAGCTGCCGGAAGGCGGCATCGCGCTGCTGCGCGATACGCTGGAGCACTGGCATACCAACGCGCGGCTGCTGCAAACCATGGTGAGCTGGTGGCTGGACGCCAAACCGCGCGGCACGCTGGACACGCTGCCGGCCACCTTCAGCGCCGGGCTTTACGACGTGCTGATGCATCAACGCAATCGCGACTGGCGGCGTCAGCTGGAGGCGCTGCCGGCCGGAGACTATGTGGTGGCGGTTGGCGCATTGCACCTGTATGGCGAGGATAACCTGCCGGCGATGCTGCAGCCGCAGGGGTAAAAAAGTGGCCAATATCGCTATTGGCCAGTCAAAGAGGAATTTCTTGTATTCTAGTTATACGCATAGCAACCGTGTTAACGGTTACAGTAAACAGGGTAGCAACCCGGCGAATATCTTGGCAACCCGCTTTATGTAACAGCCGCTCAGGTTGCCGGGCTGGTTGGATTTTTGTATTTTTAAGGCTGGTTATCACCCTTTCCCCGCCGGGGACATTTTGGACAACACATCATGACGCCCGCAGTCGTTCTGCTTGAGAAACAAAAGGTCGCCTTCACCCTCCATCCTTATCACCACGACAGCGACGAAACCAACTTCGGCGATGAGGCGGTGAGAAAGCTGGGGCTGGATGCCGATCGGGTTTACAAAACCTTGCTGGTGGCGCTGAACGGCGACGCCAAACACCTGGCGGTGGCGGTCACGCCGGTCGCAACCCAGTTGGATCTGAAAAAGGTTGCCCGCGCCCTCGGCGCCAAAAAGGCCGAGATGGCCGATCCGCAGCTGGCGCAGCGCGTCACCGGGTATCTGGTGGGCGGCATCAGCCCACTGGGGCAGAAAAAACGGCTGCCGACGGTGATCGACAGCCCGGCGCAAGCGTTCGCCACCATTTACGTTTCCGGCGGCAAACGCGGGCTGGATATCGAGCTGGCCGCCGCCGATCTGTGCCGCCTGCTGGCCGGCAGCTTCGCCGACATCGCCAAACGCGACTGACGCCGCGTACTCAGCGGCACACCACCGTGGCGTCACAGGCCGCCAGCGTTTCCACCAGGCGGTCCTCCAGCGCCTTCACCTGCGCGCCGGGCACCAGATAGTTATTGCTGATGATGGCGAACGCCAGCGGCCGCCCGGTAGCCGAATCAACATAGCCGCTGAGCGACGATACGCCGGTCATGGAACCGCTCTTGGCGTGAGCGCGCCCCGCCGCCGCGCTTTTCACCATGCGGCTTTGCAGCGTGCCGCCCACCAGCAACCCCGGCTCGCCCGCGACGGGCAAGGCGCGATACCAGTCGGCGAACCACGGCTGTTTTCTGGCCGCCAGCAGCAGCGTCGTCAGCTGTTGCGGCGTGATCTGGTTCATGCGCGACAGCCCTGAACCGTCCACCTGGCGATACGCGTCGGCCGCGATGCCCTGGCTTTGCACAAATCCGTTTATCGCCTGAAGGCCGGCGGCCCAATCCCCTTTGCCCTGCGTCTTGCGGCCCATCGCCTTGGTCAATATCTCGCCGTAGCCGTTATTGGACACTTTCAGGAAGGTGACGACCAGGCGGGAGAGCGGCGGCGAGGTTTTTTGCGCCAGCAGCTGTGCGCCGGCCGGTGTCACGCCCTCTTCAGCGTTGCCGCGCAGGGTGATGCCGTGCGCGCGCAGAGCATGTTGCAATAAAGCGCCGACGACGAGGGCCGGTTGATCGACGGTAATCAATCGCGAGCTGGCCTCCGCCTGCGCGGCGATGGTGCCGCTGACCACGATCCGGTTGCTGCCCGGCCGGCGCTCGTACGTCAGCGCGGTGTCACTGCCGGTGGTGGTGCGATTGACCAGCGTCACCGCGTCATTGGCGGGATAGAAGCTCGCCCGTCCCGGCGCGCCGGCGCGAGCGCCCGGCCGCACATCCACCTGCACCACGTTGATATCGCCGCCGGGGGTAAAGGCGTAGTTCAGCGCCGAGATCGGCGCAGCGAAGGCGAAGGGTTCATCGTCCCAGCTCCAGCCGGCACCGAATGGCGTTTGATCGAAGGCGCCGGCGTCCAGCAACAACCGCCCCTGTATATGACGGATGCCGCGCTGCGCCAGCGCCGCGGCGAAGGTGTCGAGATCGTCCGGATGCAGCGTCGGATCGCCGCTGCCCTGCAGATAGAGATCTCCCCGCAACGTGTCGCCGCGCTGCTCGCCGGCGGTCAACAGCCGGGTTTCAAACCGGTAATCCGCCCCCAGCACGCCGAACGCCGCCAGAGAAGTGAAGACCTTCATGTTGGAAGCCGGCGCCAAACGCTGCTCCGCGTGCGCCTGATACAGCACCTTGCCGCTGTCGGCATCGCGCACCATCACGCCGTTCGACGCCCCGACCAACGCCTTGTCCTGGCCGAGGGCCGCCAGCGCCTGGCTGAGAGTTTGTCCATGACGTTCGCCGGATGACGAACACCCCGCCAGCGCCACGATGGCGGGCAGCAGCCAGCCTGCGGTTTTCAACATGTCATCTTCCTGTTTGCGTTATCAAAACCAAATTGTCGCTCAGGCTATCATTGGAAGGCGGCGGTGGCGAGAATGTCCGGCCCGCTTATCATTCAGATACGCTCAGGCATCGCCAAACGACGCTCGTTGTGCACCACCCGCCACGCCAACAGCAGCACGCAGAGGCTGCAGAGCGACAGCACGGCGCCCAGGTGCTGCGACAGCCCCGCCAACACCAAGCCACCGCCGAGCATCAGGTAATACATCAGGCCAAGGATGGCGCCGGCGGTGCCCATGCAGTCTTTATAATGGCGCAGCGCGCGCGCCAGAATATTGGGAATGGCGATGCCGTACGCCATCACCACCAGCATCATCGGCAGAACGAACCACAAGGTCCCTTCCAGCAGCAGTACCAGCAGGCCGCCGGTCAGCGATAATCCGCAGGCCAGCATCAACAGCGCGGGGAACAGCCAGTGCTTGCCGATCAAAAACTTGTTGATCGCCGCGCCGATGCCCACCCCGGCCGCCAACACCAAACCGGTATAACCGAACCACTGTGCCGGCAGCGCCAACGCCGAGAAGTGGAATGGCGCCAGCTGGTAATAGCTGAACATGCAAATATTGAACAACGCCACCAACAGCGCGCTGAGCCAAATATCCCCGTCCTTGACCATCCGTCCCAGCGTGCCGAAAAATGAATTCTTCACCACCTGCTGCGGACACGTCTCCGGCAGTTGCCAACCGGCATAGCCCAGCAACAGCGCCGCCAACAGCGCCAAACCGCCGAACACCCCCTGATAGCCCCAATAGTGAGTCAGCACTGCGCCGCTCAACACGCCAACCGCCGGGCTGATCGCCATGGCGATCCCCATCACCGAGAACACCCGCGCCAATTCATAACCGTCGAAGCGATCGCGAATCGCCGTTTGCGTCCCGACCGACCCGACCGCCGCGCCAAAGGCGGCCAGCACCCGCGCCGCCAGCAGTACGCTGAAGCTGCCGCTGAACAGCGCAACGAGAGAAGCCAGCAGATAGAGCGTCAGCCCGGCCAAAATAGTGGGACGCCGCCCGATGACATCGCACATCCGCCCCCATACCACCACGCCCAGCGCAAAGGCGAAAAAGTAACAAGAGAGCGTTTGCGCCGCCATTTCCGCACTGACCCGGAAACCGTGCGCAATATGCGTCAATGCAGGGCTGTAGATGGTCTCCACCACCTGGGGAAACATCATCATCGACGTCGCCAACGTCAGCGTCAGTTTACGTTGCATAACAGATCCTGTAGCCAAGAATAGGCTGCACAAGGTAGCATCTGGTCCCAGCGCCGATTACAATATAAAAGACAATAAATTTACAAAATCGGACAGACTATGGCGTGGCTTCAGGCGCAGGACAGTTTTAATCCGGATACGCTCGACAACGGGGTACTCGGGATCGCCGCCGAACTGGCGCAGCACGACTCGGGCACGCATTGGCATGACAGGGGGCAGTTGTTGTTCTGTCAGCAAGGCAGCATGCGCATCACGCTCAACCAAAGCATCTGCATGCTGCCGCCGGGCAGAGTCGCCTGGATCCCGCCGCAGGTGGCTCACCGCGTTCAGGTCAACGGCGTCGTCGGTTACCGTTCGCTTTATCTCGACGCCGATCGCTATGCCTGTCTGCCTGCGCAGCTTGCCGTACTGACAGCCTCGCCGCTGCTGCGCGAGGTGTTGGAACGCATCGCGTTCGCCGCCTTCGACACCGACTGGCAGCATGGGCCTTACGCCAATATTCTGGCGGTCTGCCTGGACGAGATCGCCGCCGCGCCGCGCGAACTGACGCTGCTGCCGCTGCCCAGCGACCGCCGCCTGCGCCATCTGGCCAATCTGGACATGCTTCCGCCGCTGCACGAGTTATCGCGCTATAGCGGCGCTTCCGAGAAAACCATCAGCCGGATTTTCCGCCGTGAAACCGGGCTCGGTTATCAACAATGGCGTCAGCAATGGCGCCTGATCAAAGCGATAGAGATGCTGGCCGCAGGGCTGAGCCAATCCGACGTCGCCGGTCGGCTGGCGTTTTCCAGCGACAGCGCCTTCGCCACTTTTTTCAAGAATATGGCGGGCTGCCCGCCGAGGGCGTATATGGAGAGAAGAAAGTAAGACGCCGTTTAAAACGGCAACGCTGACAAAAGGCGTTGATGCAGTGGAGAAAAGCGAGGGGGGAACGGCGCCCCCGCGACAAGCGAGAGCGCCGTTCCGCGACGCCCCTAGCGATAGACGATTTCGCCCTTCGGCTCGTAGGCCGCCGCATCCAGCGGCGAGTGTTTCTCGATGTACTGCTTCAGCACTTCGGCATCGATAAAGCCGGTGTTGACGTAGCTCGGCAGCCCGTCCAGCTTCGGATAGCCGTCGCCGCCCAGCGCGTTGAAGTTCAGCGTCGCCATGCGGTAAGTTTTATCCGCCTGCAGCGGCTGGCCGTTGATCTTCACCTCGCTGACGCCCTTGCCGTCCGCCACCAGGCTGACGTTGGCGAACTGGGCATAGGCGCCGGAATCCGGCTTCATGTTGGCCACCACCGCCAGATACTGTTCAACCTCGCGGCCTTTCATATCGACATGCACCAACGTGTTGCCGAACGGCTGCACCTTGAGCACATTCTTGTAGGTGATATCGCCGCTTTCAATCGAATCGCGCACCCCGCCACCGCTCATCACGGCGAAGTCGGCGTCGGCGCGCTCCCTCTGCGCCGCCAGCATCACCCGCGCCAGGTTGGTCTGCACGAAGCGCACCTTACTGCGATCGCCTTCAAGCTTGCCGTTGACGCTGCCGATCTTCACGCCCAGCTGCGCCTTGCCCTTATCCTGGAACGGCGTCAGCAGCTTCATCATGGTCGGATCTTCCGCAATCTGCTGGGTGTAGTACACGCGCTCGCTGGTGCCGTCGGCTTTCTCCACCTTCTTCTTCAGGTTCACCGGGATCAGCTGATAATGCACCAGCTTCAGCTCGCCGTTGCGGAATTCGAAATCGGCGCGCCCGACGTATTTGCCCCACTCGTGCGCCTGCACGATCCAGGTGCCGTTCTGACGATCCGGCGAGCATGGCGTGCCCGGTACGTAATCCGCCTGTTTGCGGTTGTCGCCGGCCATGCACACCGGATCCTGCGAGTGGCCGCCGACGATCATGTCGAGATATCCCGCCGGCAGGCTGCGCGCCATCTCCACGTCGCCCGGCGCGTTAGAGCCATGCTCGCCGTTGTCGTAGTGCCCCATATGGGTGGCGGCGATGATCACGTCCGGCTTCTCGTCCTTGCGCAGTTGCTCCACCACCTGCTTCGCTTCCTGCGCCGGCACGCGGAACTCCATGTCGGTGAAGTACTCCGGATTGCCTATCTTGGCGGTGTCGTCGGTCGTCAGGCCGATCACGGCAATCTTGATACCCTGTTTGTCGAACAAGGCATAAGGCTTGAACAGGCGCTGGCCTGTGCTTTTCTGGTAGATGTTGGCGGACAAGAGCGGGAAGGTCGCCCACTTCTCCTGCTGGCGCAGCACGCTCAGCGGGTTGTCGAATTCGTGGTTGCCGATCGCCATCGCGTCGTAACCCACCAGGTTCATGCCGCGGAAGTCCGGCTCGGCGTCCTGCAGGTCCGATTCCGGCACGCCGGTGTTGATATCGCCGCCGGACAGCAACAGCAGGCTGCCGCCCTGCGCCGCCACTTCGCGGCGAATGCCGTCCACCAGGGTTTTCTGCGCGCCCAGACCGTATTCACCGTGATCGTTCTGCCAGAAGTGACCGTGATGATCGTTGGTATGCAGAATGGTGATGGCGTAGGTCTTATCCTTTTCCCAGGCACTGGCGGCCCCCGACAGCAGCGTCAGGGATACGGCCAACGCGCATGCGGTGGTTTTCAGCGAAAAACGCATGGCGGATCTCCGTGTATTAAATGGCTTTTATGATGAGGGCGAAATTGTAGCGCGAATTAATGACAGCTGATTTCAATTTTTTGCGATGTGAGTCTGATTATTTCAGATATGGTAAAAATTGAACGCCCTGCCTAAGATGTCATCTCTGTGCTCAACAACTTATCAGGCTAATAATAATATGACCGACAGTAGCCAAAGCGCGATGCCGCCCGCCAAGGGCAGTACGGTAAAGAGGACCGCTTTCTCCATCCTCGGCGCCATCAGCGTGTCTCACCTGCTCAACGATATGATCCAGTCGCTGATCCTGGCGATTTACCCGATCCTGCAAGCCGATTTCCACCTCAGCTTCGTGCAAATCGGTATGATCACCCTGACCTATCAGCTAACGGCTTCCCTGCTGCAACCGCTGATCGGCTATTACACCGATAAACACCCGCAGCCTTACTCACTGCCTATCGGCATGGGCTTTACCCTGTCCGGCCTGCTGCTGCTGTCGGTGGCGAACACCTTCCCGCTGGTGCTGCTGGCGGCGGCGCTGGTGGGCACCGGCTCATCGGTATTCCACCCGGAATCCTCGCGCGTGGCGCGCATGGCCTCCGGCGGACGACACGGCCTGGCGCAGTCGCTGTTCCAGGTCGGCGGCAACTTCGGCAGCTCGCTCGGCCCGCTGCTGGCCGCGCTGATCATCGCGCCTTACGGCAAAGGCAACGTCGCCTGGTTCACGCTGGCGGCGCTGCTGGCGATCGTGGTATTGCTGCAGGTCAGCAAGTGGTACCAACATCAGCATCGGGCGGCGAAAGGGCAGCCGAAAAGCCCCGCAATGCTGAAACCGCTGCCAAAACGTACCGTCGCCTACTCGCTGGGCATTCTGCTGGTGCTGATTTTCTCTAAATACTTCTATCTGGCCAGCATCAGCAGCTATTACACCTTTTATCTGATACATAAGTTCGGCGTTTCGGTGCAGAATGCGCAAATTCACCTGTTCGCCTTCCTGTTCGCGGTAGCCGCCGGAACCATCATCGGCGGGCCTCTTGGCGACAAGATAGGGAGAAAATACGTTATTTGGGGCTCAATCCTTGGCGCAGCGCCATTTACGCTTATTTTACCCCATGCATCCCTGTACTGGACCGGCATTTTGACGGTGATCATCGGGGTTATTCTCGCCTCCGCTTTCTCCGCCATCCTGGTCTACGCACAGGAGCTGATCCCCGGTAAAGTCGGCATGGTTTCCGGTTTATTCTTCGGTTTTGCTTTCGGTATGGGCGGGTTAGGTGCGGCAGTTCTTGGCTATGTCGCGGATTTGACCAGTATCGAGCTGGTCTACCAAATCTGTGCTTTCCTACCGCTGATCGGCATTATTACCGCGCTACTGCCCAATATGGAGCATAAACCGCAATAACCCCGCGAACCGCCCGGATGAAAGTATTTATTCATCCGGGTTATCCTACGGATAAATCAATGTTATTTGGTTTATCTGGCACAAAACTCCCTCATTGCCGCGCCTTAAGCGAAATCCTCTGCTTTTTTACAAAAAAGGCCAAATTAGCCAAGCAAGCCGCGAACAAATGCAATAAACTAAATGTATCTTTTCGTAACTTTGTTGCGTTTCTCCCGTGCCGCGATGCATAGCCAGAAGGAGTATGGATGCATAATTCAACACCGCTCATCACCACCATCGTCGGAGGGTTAGTACTCGCCTTCCTCCTCGGTATGCTGGCGAACCGCCTGCGCATCTCACCCCTGGTGGGGTATCTGGCCGCAGGGGTGCTCGCCGGCCCGTTCACCCCCGGTTTCGTCGCCGATACCTCACTGGCGCCGGAACTGGCGGAAATCGGCGTTATCCTGTTGATGTTCGGTGTTGGCCTGCACTTCTCTTTGAAAGACCTCCTCGCAGTAAAATCTATCGCCATACCTGGCGCCGTGGCGCAGATAGCCGTCGCTACCCTGCTCGGCATGGGGCTGTCCAAGCTGCTCGGCTGGGATCTGATCTCCGGCCTGGTGTTCGGCCTCTGTCTCTCCACCGCCAGCACCGTGGTGCTGTTGCGCGCGCTGGAGGAGAGGCAATTGATCGACAGCCAGCGCGGGCAAATCGCCATCGGCTGGCTGATCGTCGAAGATTTGGCGATGGTGCTGACGCTGGTATTACTGCCCGCCTTCGGCAACATGCTGGGCAACGACAACGCCAGCAGCGGCCAGCTGCTGATGGAGCTGGCGCTGACCATCGGTAAGGTCATCGCCTTCATTGCGTTGATGATCGTGGTCGGCCGCCGCCTGGTGCCGTGGATCCTGTCGAAAACCGCCAGCACCGGCTCGCGCGAGCTGTTCACCCTGGCGGTATTGGCGCTGGCGCTCGGCATCGCCTACGGCGCGGTGAAGCTGTTCGACGTCTCCTTCGCGCTGGGCGCCTTCTTCGCCGGCATGGTGCTGAACGAGTCCGAGCTGAGCCACCGCGCGGCGCACGACACCCTGCCGCTGCGCGACGCGTTCGCCGTGCTGTTCTTCGTCTCGGTTGGCATGCTGTTCGATCCGATGATCGTGATTAACGAACCGCTGGCGGTGCTGGCGACGCTGGCGATCATCGTGTTCGGCAAATCCGCCGCCGCGTTCCTGCTGGTGAAAATGTTCGGCCACTCCAAGCGCACCGCGCTGACCATCTCCGCCAGCCTGGCGCAGATCGGCGAGTTCGCCTTTATTCTGGCGGGCCTCGGCATCGCGCTCGGCATGATGTCGGAACACGGGCGCAATCTGGTGCTGGCCGGCGCCATTTTGTCGATCATGCTCAACCCGCTGTTGTTCACCCTGCTGGAGCGCTATCTGGCCAAAACCGAAACCATCGAAGAGCAAATCCTCGAAGAGGCGGTGGAAGAAGAGAAGCAGATCCCGGTGGACATGTGCAACCATGCGCTGGTGGTCGGCTACGGCCGCGTCGGCAGCCTGCTGGGCGGCAAACTGGCCGAGGCGGGCATTCCGCTGGTGGTGATCGAGAACTCCCGCCCGCGGGTGGAAGCGCTGCGCGAACAGGGCATCAAGACGGTGCTGGGCAACGCCGCCAATCCGGAAGTGATGGATCTGGCGCGGCTCGACTGCGCGCGCTGGCTGCTGCTGACCATCCCCAACGGCTATGAGGCCGGCGAGATCGTCGCCTCGGCGCGCGCCAAGCGGCCGAACATCGAGATCATCGCCCGCGCCCACTACGACGACGAAGTGGCCTACATCACCGATCGCGGCGCCAATCAGGTGGTGATGGGTGAACGGGAGATCGCCAACAGCATGCTGAACATCCTGCAGCTGGATACCCTGAGCGAAGAAGAAAAAATGGGGGGCTGCCCGATCTGAGGCACCGCGCACAAAAAAAGGTCCGGCATGCCGGACCTTTTCTTTTTCAGCGGGTTAACGCTCCCAATAGGACTCTTCCAGGCTGTCTTCGCGCTCCGGCAGGCCACGAGTAAGACGCGGCGAATGCTGGTTCAACACCTGGTAGCTGACGCGGTTGGCGTATTTGCACACCTGCGCCAATGAGGAGTATGTCAGGTAACTGCGCACGTGCTTGCTGGAATTCGGCACGTTGTGGCGGTGATAGCCGTTGGCGGCGATATCGTGCAGCAACGCCGACAGTGCGCCGTCGCCGGCGCCGTTGGTGTTCATGATCTTCTCCGGCCCGCCCATATACGGCGCGATGTGCGAGTAAACGCGCAGCGGTTGCTCACAGTGTTCGCGGCGCATGGCGCGGCTGAACTCGTAGCGGTTGAACTCGGCGATATGCCCCGGCAACAGCGGGTGCTGGGTCTGACGCTTGTTGGCCTCTTCGGTATAGCCCGCCATATACAGGCCGTTCGGCCCGGCGGTGCACAGCACCAGATCCACCCACTCCAGCGCCATGTCCGAGGCGGTCAGCGGATCGCTCAGCCCGGTCAGCTCCAGCGCTTCGTCTTCGTTCATCGCCAGAATGGTCACATTTTCCTTCAGGAAGTCGCGCCACCACTGCGGGTTGTCGGCGATCACGTACTTGGTGCCCAGGGTCAGCACCACCGGCACATCGTGCTTTTTAGCGTATTTGATCGCCTGCAAGGTCGCGTCCTTTATCGGCTCCCCTTCCTTGCAGCGCACCAGATAAGAGCTCAGCACCAGCGCCGACGCGCCGGCGATCACCTCTTCAGGGATGCTTTCCGGGCGCAGCTGGTTCATCTGGCCGGGGTTGATGGCGAAGGTGCGCTCGCCGCTTTCGCCGATCAGCGTGAAACAGCGGCCGATGGCGCCGTCAACGCCCTGCAGATAGTTAAGATCGGTGCGGCTGGAGGTATTGCACAGATAACGGTAGGCGTAGCTGCCGATTTTCACGTTGCTGCACATCACGCCGAGCAGCACCGAGCGATCGTCCGCCAGCACCGAATAGTTGTGCATGGTGTTGCCGATGGTGCCGCCGGCGAACTGATGGGTGACCAGGTTGTTTTCATTCAATTCCTGATACAGCGCCTCGGCGACGTCATCTTCGATCACCAGAGAGTGGCCCAGGCTCAGGCCGTAGCGCTGGACAAAAGCGTCGTCCACTTTCGCCTCGATATCCACCAGCGTCTGGTCGATGCCGACGATATACGAGGTGCTGATTTCACTTTCGGGCTGGGCCTGCTGCAGAAGCGGATCGCGGGCGCTCACCGGGAAATAGTGTTTGGACTTGCGTTTACCAGGAAATTTCATGTGATTGGTGGTGGTGGCGGTTTAACAAGCGGAGAATGTTAACACATCCCCGCCCGATCACGATGCATCTAATAGACAGATTATGGATGATTACAGACGCTGCGCCACCAGTTGCTGCATCATGTCAATATGCGCCGGCTCGTCGTTCAACGCTGAGATGTATTCAAACTTCTCGCCGCCGGCCTTAAGGAAGATCTCGCGGTTCTGCTCTTTAATCTCTTCCAGCGTTTCCAGACAGTCCGCCGAGAAACCGGGGCAGATCAGCTGAATGTGCTTCACGCCCTGCGCCGGCAGCCCCTTCAGGGTTTCATCGGTGTACGGCGTCAGCCAAGGCTCGCGGCCGAAGCGCGATTGGTACGTCATCATCACCCGCTCCGGCGCCAGCGGCAGCGTGGCGCTCAGCGCTCGCAGCGTATCCTCGCAGCGCTGCGGGTAGTCGTCGCCCAGCCGCGCATAGCGCTTGGGGATGCCGTGGAACGACAGCACCAGCCGATCCGGCTGGCCGTGTTCGGCGAACGAACGCGCCACGCTTTGTTGCAGCGCGGCGATATAGGCTGGGTGTTCGGCGTAATCGCGAATGAAGGCCACCGACGGCAAGCGGCGATAGCCTTTCAGCACCCGGGCTACGCCGTCCCATACCGCCGCGCTGGTGGAACAGGAATATTGCGGATAGAGCGGCAGCACCACCAGGTTGGTCACGCCCTGCGCCAGCAGCTTGTCGATGGCTTCCGCCAGGCTCGGCGAACCGTAGCTCATGCCCAACTCCACCGGCGTATTCGGCATGCGCGCCGCCAGCGCCCGCTGTTGGCGGCGGCTGTACACCAGCAGCGGCGAACCCTCTTCCATCCACACCGACTGATAGAGTTTCGCCACGCGCGGCGAGCGGATCGGCAGGATCGCGCCGTTTAGGATCGGCCACCAGATCAGCGGCGCCGTATCGACCACGCGATCGTCACTGAGGAATTCCTTCAGATAGCGTTTGACCGCCGACGAGGTCGGCGCATCTGGCGTGCCCAGGTTCACCAGCAATACGCCGTGTTTCTCTTGCTTCATCTCAGTTCCCCTCATTTCCTTTCCGGCCGGCATTCCGTTCTGGGTCGGGATGTCAGCAGCCATTAATGCCGGCTATTGTAACGGAAAAGTCCTGCGTCGAAACCGATAACAGCAACAGGCTATGCCTGTGGGCATCTTCCTTGCGCCAGCTGCCATACCGCCGCCACGTTGCGCGCCGTCACCTGCAGATTGCGATCGGCGTCCGCCAGCGCGTCTTCCAGCGTCACGATGCGATCGAGCACCGAAAACGCTGCATCGATGCCGTGTTGATGCACCACCGAATAATCCGGCGTCAGGCTGCCGGCGATGGCGATCACCGGCACGCCGTGACGCTTGGCCACCCGCGCCACGCCGATCGGCGTTTTGCCGTGAATCGACTGGCTGTCCAGCCGCCCTTCGCCGGTGATCACCAGATCGGCATCGCGCACCGCCTCATCCAGGCGCAGGGTTTCAGTGACAATCTCGATGCCCGGTCGCAAGCGCGCGTCGAGCATGCCAAGCAGCGCCGCCCCCATGCCGCCCGCCGCGCCCGCCCCTGGCTGGGTCAGCACGGCGCGGCCGGTTTCCCGTTCCAGCAGCTCGCCGTAGTGATGCAGCGCCGCATCGAGCTGCGCCACCATCTCCGGCGTCGCCCCTTTCTGCGGCCCGAATACCGCCGACGCGCCCTTTGCGCCGCACAGCGGGTTATCCACGTCGCAGGCGGCGGTTACGCTCACCCGCTGCCAACGCGCGTCCAGTCCGGCGAGATCGAGGTGCGCCAGCTGCGCCAGCGCCGCGCCGCCCATTGGCAGCGGGTGACGAGCCTTATCCAGCAATTTAACGCCCAGCGCCTGCATCATCCCGGCGCCGCCGTCGTTGGTGGCGCTGCCGCCGATGCCGAGAACGATCGCCTTCACGCCGCGATCCAACGCCGCCAGCATCAATTCGCCGGTGCCGTAACTGGTGGTAATGCGCGGATCGCGCCGGTTGGGCGGCGCCAGATGCAGCCCGGAGGCGGCGGCCATTTCAATCACCGCGGTTTCGCCGTCGCCCAACAAGCCATAGAACCCCTGCACCGGATCCCCCAGCGGGCCGGTGACCGTCACCTGAACGATTTCACCGCCGGTGGCCGCCACCATCGACTCCACCGTCCCTTCACCGCCGTCCGCCATCGGCAGCTTCACGTAGTGCGCCTGCGGGTAAATCTGACGGAATCCCCGCTCGATGGCGTCGGCGACGCCGAGCGCGCTCAGGCTCTCTTTGAAAGAATCCGGGGCAATAACCACTTTTTTCAGCGTTTTCATCACTGTTCCTTATCCCGCCAGGTTAAATACGCCAAACATCAGCGCCGAGATTGCCGCGATGGTGAACCCCACCAGCGTTTCATACGGCAACAGTTTGAGCCGCTCGTGCACAGCCATATTGACGCTGCCGCCGGTGGCGTGGAAGAAGCTGCCGTGCGGCAGGTGATCCAGCACCGTGGCGCCCGCATGGATCATCGCCGCGCCGGCCAATCCGCTCACCCCCAGCTCAAGCAGCGTGGAGCTGAACACCCCGGAGGCGACGGCGGTGCCGGCGGTGGTCGAGGCGGTCGCCATCGACATCAGCGCGCCGGACAGCGGCGCCAGCAGCCAGGCCGGCAGCCCGGTGTGCGTCAAACCTGTAATCAAGACATCCTTCAGCGCCGAGTTGGCGATAATGCCCGCCAGCGTGCCGGTGCCGAGCAGCATGATCGCCACCGGCGCCATGCGCGACAGGCCGGAGACCATAAACTGATTGCACTGACGAATGCGCCCCATCAGCAGCGCGCCCGCCAAACCGCCGGCCGGCAGCGCGATCAGCGGATCAACGGCGATACCGGCGATCGGCCGCAGCGACAGCAGCAGGATCGCCACCAGCGGCGCGCTGATCGCCGCAGCGAAGCCCGGCCGCGCCCCTTCGGCATGCTGAGTCAGCTCTTCAGCCATCACCCTGCTACCTTTATCGCTCAGGCGACGCGCCAGCAGATAGGCCACCACCAGGCCGCACAGCCCCGGCACGATGCCGGCCATCATCACCGAGGTGAGCGGCACGTGGAAGTTGTCCGCCGCCGCGATGGTGTTCGGGTTGGGCGACATCACGTTGCCGGCCTTGCCGCCGCCGATCATCGCCAGCAGGATCGCCGCACGAGAAATGCCGGCCTTTTGGGCGATCGACAGCGCGATCGGCGCGACGGTGATCACCGCCACGTCGATAAACACCCCCACCGCCGTCAGGATCAGTGTAGCCACCGCCAGCGCCAGCAGCGCGCGGGTTTCGCCCACCTTGCGTACGATAGTTTCGGCGATGGTGTGCGCCGCGCCGGATTCGATCAGCACCCCGGCCAATACCCCCGCCGCCAGAATGCGCATCACGGCGTTGGTGATGCCCTGCGCCCCGCCGATCATCAGCGTCACGGTCTGCACCAGATCGGCGCCGCCGCACAGCCCGCCCGCCAGCGCGCCGGCAATCATGCCGTAAGCCGGTGGAACCTTGCGTAGAATCAGGACGATGGCGACGGCTAACGCCACCAGCGCCCCCAGAGTGGATACGGTTGTCATTGTTGTTTTCTCCGTGGTTGATGTGCAGGCCAACATATCCCGCGCGCCCGGCGTTGGCCTGAGGGGAAACAACAAAAAATCGCCGAAGGAACGGCGCGGAATTTGTGGGTTGGCACAACTCAGTCGTGCATCAGCATGCCGATATACAACCGCAGAGAGTCAGTTAATTGATTGATTTTCATACCGGTTATGGCTTCGATGCGCTGCAGGCGATAGCGCAGGGTATTGACGTGAATATGCAGCTGCGCGGCGGCCTGCGTCTGATCACAATTCTGCGAAAAATAGTGGCGCAGCGTGGCGCGCAGCACGCCTTTTTCATCCTGTTCCTCCAGCGTCCGCCAGGGGCGCCCCAGCTCTTGCGCTCGCCAGTCCTCCCCGAGATCGCACAGCAGCGACGGCAGCGGATAGTCGTGGTAGAACAGCGTGGCGTGACGCAATTTCAGGCGCTGCGCCATCGCCTGGGTGGCGCGCGCGGTCAGGCTGGAGCGGTGGGCGCTTTGCGGATCGTCGTAGAAACCGCCGACGATCAGCCGCACCCGAAAGCGGTGCTTGAGCTGGTTTTGCAGACGCTGCGCCTGTTGGCGCTCCAGCTTCAGGCTCCACTCGCCTTGCGCCATGCTGGCCGGGCGCAGCAGGGTCATTTCATTGAAGCCGGTAATGGCGATCAACGCATCGCGCTGGGTGGCCTCCAGCTCAGCCAGCAGTTCGCGCAGCAGGTGCGGCTGCGCCTCTTGCAGCTCGACGATCCAGACGATGCGCGCCTGGCGCAGATCCAATCCCAGATACGCCGCCATCGCTTCCAGCGACGCCGTGTTCGGCTGCGGCTGCAACAGCTGGTTCGCCAGCTCTTCCCGGTAGCGTTTTTCCCACTGGTGCTGATCCAGCAGCGCCGCCTGCTCCACCATCATCTCCGCCGCCATTTTGACCAACTCGGCGTAGGCGCGCACCTCGGCCGGCTCGCCGGAAATGCCGATCACTCCCACCCGCTGATTGCGAAAGCTGAACGGCAGGTTGATGCCGGGCCGCACGCCCTTCAGGTGTTCGGCGGTGGCGCGATCGATTTCCACCACCCGATTCTCCGCCAGCGCCAGCACCGCGCCTTCATGACGCTGGAACAGACGCTGTGGGTTGCCGGAAGCGATGATCACGCCGTTGCTGTCCATCACGTTGACGGAATGGCTGATGATGCCCATCGCCCGCTGGACGATCTGGCGCGCGGTGGCTTCCGCCAGAAGTTTGGTCTGTCTGAGCATGCCCGGCTCCCTGCTGAGGATGAAAACGCAGGCTTGTTATACGCCATTTGGCGCGGGCGATTAACGGTCACGGCCGCAACAAGCCGCCGCGATCACAATTTAACGGGAAAACGGCAAAAAAAAACGCCGGGCCACAGGCCCGACGTCATGCACAGCCAGCTTGCTATCAACCGAGGATAGTCGCCAGCTCTGCGCTCACTTCGGCCACCTTGCGGGTGCCGTCGATTTTGCGGTATTGGGTGTTGCCCGCTGCCGCTTCTTTGCTGTAGTAAGAGATCAGCGGCGCGGTCATCTGATGGTATTCCACCAGGCGCTTGCGCACGGTCTCTTCCTGATCGTCCTTGCGCGTGGTCAGCTCTTCGCCGGTCACGTCGTCTTTGCCTTCCACCTGCGGCGGATTGAACTTCACGTGGTATACGCGGCCGGACGGCGCGTGCACGCGGCGGCCAACGATGCGGTCAACGATCAGCTCGTCCGGCACGTCGAACTCCAGCACGAAGTCAACGTTGATGCCGGCTTCTTTCATCGCGTCAGCCTGCGGAATGGTGCGCGGGAAGCCGTCCAACAGGAAGCCCTTGCGGCAATCTTCCTGAGCGATGCGCTCTTTGACCAGCGCGATCACCAGCTCATCGGTCACCAGCTTGCCGGCGTCCATGATCTCTTTCGCCTGCTTGCCCAGTTCACTGCCGGCCTTCACGGCTGCGCGCAACATATCACCGGTGGAGATTTGCGGAATGCCGTATTTCTCCATGATGAATTGAGCCTGAGTACCTTTACCAGCGCCCGGAGCGCCCAGCAGAATGATACGCATTGCGTAAATCCCCTTGCTATGTAGTTTTTATAAAATTGCGAAAACGCTCAACGATACCATTTCAGGGGGGGCAGGCTCAAGGCGCGCGAAGGAAATCGATTGCGGAACATGCAAAAATTCAAGCGAACAAAAGAGGGGAAAATGCGGGGAAAAACCGGAAATGCGCCCCTAACGGTGCCGTTAAGGGCGCATATAATCAACTTCAGGCGGACAGCAACTTGTTCATGCGGCGGATGAACAGGTTCGGATCCTCCAGCGTGCCGCGTTCAGCCAACAGCGCCTGATCCAAAAGCAGGTCTATCCACTCGGCGAAATGTTCGTTATCGCCCACGTCGGATGCGCGTTTGACCAACGCATGCTCAGGATTAAGCTCGAAAATGTACTTCACTTCCGGCGCCTGCTGGCCCGCAGCGGCGAACAGCTTGGCCATCTGGGTGCTCATCTCGTCGGCGTCGGTCACCACGATCGCCGGCGTATCGGTCAGGCGGTGCGTCAGACGCACATCCTTCACGCGGTCGCCCAGCAGGGTTTTCACGCGTTCGATGAACGGTTCCAACTGCTTCTCGGCCGCCTTCTGCTCTTCGGTTTCATCCGCCAGTTTATCCAGCGTTTCATCCGCCTTGCTGACCGACTGGAACGGCTTGCCGTCGAACTCGGTCAGGTAGCTCATCATCCACTCGTCGATGCGATCGGACAACAGCAGCACTTCGATACCTTTCTTGCGGAACAGCTCCAGATGCGGGCTGCTCTTGGCGGCGGCGTAGCTGTCGGCGGTGATGTAGTAAATCTTTTCCTGCCCTTCCGCCATGCGGCCGACGTACTCTTCCAGCGACACGGTCTGCGCCGAGCTGTCGCCATGGGTGGTGGCGAAGCGCAGCAGTTTGGCGATCGCTTCCTGGTTGCCGTTATCTTCCGCCGGGCCTTCTTTCAGCACCAGACCGAACTGCTGCCAGAATTTCTGGTAGCCTTCGGCGTCGTCTTTGGCCAGCTTATCCAGCATCTGCAGCACGCGCTTGGTCAGCGCGCCGCGCAGGTTCTGCGTCACGCGGCTGTCTTGCAGGATCTCGCGCGATACGTTCAGCGGCAGATCGTTGGAATCGATCAGGCCGCGCACGAAGCGCAGATAGTTCGGCATGAACTGCTCGGCGTCGTCCATGATGAACACGCGCTGCACGTACAGCTTCAGGCCGTGCTTGTGATCGCGGTTCCACATGTCCCACGGCGCCTGCGCCGGGATATACAGCAGGCTGGTATATTCCTGCTTGCCTTCCACCCGATTGTGGCTCCAGCTCAGCGGATCGGTGAAATCGTGGGCGATGTGCTTGTAGAACTCTTTGTACTCTTCGTCGGTCACGTCAGCCTTGCTGCGGGTCCACAGGGCCTGCGCCTTGTTGATCTTCTCCCAGGTGACGGTGCCGTCTTCTTCGTTCTTGCTTTCGATCTCTACCGGCAAGGCGATGTGATCGGAATATTTGCCGATCACCGAGCGCAGGCGCCAGGCGTCGAGGTACTCATCTTCGCCTTCGCGCAGATGCAGGGTGATTTCGGTGCCGCGGGTCTCTTTGGTGATGTCGGCGATGGTGTAGTCGCCTTCACCGGCGGACTCCCAGAACACGCCCTCGTCATCGGCGGCGCCGGCCGCGCGGGTGCGCACGGTCACTTTGTCCGCCACGATGAACGCCGAGTAGAAACCGACGCCGAACTGGCCGATCAGTTGGCTGTCTTTCGCCTGGTCGGAACCGATGGATTCCAGGAACGCTTTGGTGCCCGATTTGGCGATGGTGCCGAGGTTTTCGATCACTTCTTCGCGGCGCATACCGATGCCGTTGTCGGCAATGGTCAGGGTGCGCTGCTCTTTATCGAAGGACAAACGCACGCGCAGCTCGCCGTCGCCGGCATACAGCTCCGGCGCGGACAGAGCGCGGAAGCGCAGCTTGTCGGCGGCGTCAGAGGCGTTGGAGATCAGCTCGCGCAGAAAAATTTCTTTGTTGGAGTACAGCGAATGGATCATCAAATGAAGCAGCTGTTTTACTTCAGACTGGAACCCGCGGGTTTCTTGACCTTTCATACTCATTGATTACCTCAAAGACAATGGCTACCAAAATCGAACAATGAGGATCAGATGAGGGTCAGGGTCTTGTTTTTCAAGCGGACGGCGGGAAATTTTTGGCAAAAAACAATGGGGCCGGGCGGCCCCATCCGGGAAAACATCAGAACTTGATGGCGTGGCGCCCCGCCAGCGAATGCGACAGCGTGGTGCCGTCGACCATCTCCAGCTCGCCGCCCACCGGCACGCCGTGGGCGATGCGGCTGGCGAGCACGCCATACTGGCCACACATCTCGGCGATATAGTTGGCGGTCGCCTCCCCTTCCACCGTCGGGTTGGTGGCGAGGATCACTTCGGTGATGCTTTCCTTTTCCAGCCGTTGCTCCAGGCGATCCAGACCGATATCGCCCGGCCCGATGCCGTCCAGCGGCGACAGATGCCCCATCAGCACAAAGTAGCGCCCGGCGAACTGGCCGGTCTGCTCGATGGCGTGGATATCCGCCGGGCTTTCCACCACGCAAATCTGGCCGTTTTGCTGGCGGCGCGGATTGGCGCAGATGGTGCAGACGTCCTGCTCGGTGAAGGTGCGGCAATCGGCGCAGTGGCCGATCTCCGACATCGCGCGCGTCAACGCCTGCGCCAGGCGCATGCCGCCGCTGCGATCGCGCTGCAGCAGCTGAAACGCCATGCGCTGCGCCGATTTCGGGCCGACGCCCGGCAGGCAGCGCAGCGCCTCCATCAGGGATTCAAGGAGCGGGCTGGTTTGCATCAGAACGGCATCTTGAAGCCAGGCGGCAACTGCATGCCGCTGGAGACGGAGGCCATTTTCTCTTTCTGGGTCTCTTCGATGCGGCGCGCGGCGTCGTTAAACGCAGCGGCGATCAGATCTTCCAACATCTCTTTGTCGTCTTCCATCAGGCTTGGATCGATTTCCACGCGGCGGCAGTTGTGCGCGCCATTGATGGTGACTTTCACCAGGCCGGCGCCAGATTCGCCGGTCACTTCCAATTTGGCGACTTCTTCCTGCATCTGCTGCATTTTTTCTTGCATTTGCTGGGCTTGCTTCATCAGGTTGCCCAGACCGCCTTTACCAAACATAGTCGTCTCTCGTCGCTAGGGCCGCGCACATCGCGCAGCGTTTAAAGGGGGCGAATACTCTCTTCATCCAGATCCGCGTCGAAGAATCGGCGCAGCGTCTGAATGTTGGTATCCGCTTCGATGGACTGGCGCGCCTGCGCCAGCTTTTCCTCATAGATGGCTTGTCGCCATTCCAGCGGGGTGCGCTCCGCCGGATTATCGTCCTCCACCACGGTCAGCTCGATCGGGCTGCCGTACAGCTCACCGAGCGCGTCGGCCAGCGTCTTCTGCGCCGAAGGCGAATTCAGATGGCGCTGCGAAGACCGCAGATGGAGGCTAATCTTGCCCGGCTCCGGCTGCTGCTTGAAGGCGTTCAACGCCAGCTGCTGCACCAGTTTCGGGATCTTCAGCTTATCGATTTCCGCCGCCCAGGCGTCGCGCTCCAGCGACTCCACCACCAGCTTGGCGGCCAGCTCCGGCGTTTTCTCGTGCTCCAACGCCGTGCGCAGCGCTTTCGGCGTCGCCAGCGGTTCCGGCGCCGCCTCGGGCTCGGTCTGCGCGCGCCAACGATAGGCTTCCGGTTTCGCCGGTTTTTCCGGCACCTTCTTCTCCGCCAGGCGCTGCTGGCTGCGCTCGGTCACGGAAGCCAAACGCCCCAGCGCCGAGTTTGCCGGCCGCGCTATTCCTGGCGCCGCCGGCTCATTCTTTTTTGGTGTGGATGCTCCCTGCTGCCGTTGCAGCTGGGACCGCGCTTTCAACAGCTGGGCGGTGGCATCCGGTAAAGGGGTCGATGATTGTCGCTGCGGCGCGGCCGGCTGCCCTAGCGGCGGCGGCGCGTCCTGAAACTGCGGCGGCTGTGGCGATGCGGCCTGCTGCGGCTGCGCCATCGGCGTCGGCGCGGTCTGCACCAACGCCACCGGCTCCGGGATCACCGCTTTCGGGTGAAACGCCAGCGCGCGCAGCAGGGTCATCTCAACCCCCATGCGGCGATCCGGCGCATAGGCCAGCTCTTTGCGGCCCACCAACAGCGTCTGGTAATAGAGTTGCACATCGGCCGGCGGCAGGGTGCGCGCCAGCTCACGCAGCCGTTGTTCCACGGCGGCGTAGTGGTTGTCGAGCATCGAAGGCAGCAGTTGCACCATCGCAATGCGGTGCAGCAACGCCAGCGTCTCCACCAGCAGGTTTTCCCAATCCACGCCGCGCGAAGCGGCCTGCGCGACCTGCGCCATCACCTTTTCACCGTCGGCGCTGACCAGCGCTTCGAGGATCGCCAGCGGCTGCTCGTCATCGAGCGTACCGAGCATCTGGCTGACGGTGGCGGCGGTCACCTGCCCCTGCCCCATGGCGATCGCCTGATCGGTCAGGCTCAGCGCATCGCGCATGCTGCCGTCGGCGGCGCGCGCCAGCAGCTGCAGCGCGCGGGCGTCGCTGGTGATCTGCTCCGCCGTCAGCACCGTTTCCAACTGCTGGCGGATCTGATCGACGTCCAGCGCTTTGAGGTGAAACTGCAGGCAGCGGGAAAGAATGGTCACCGGCAATTTTTGCGGATCGGTGGTGGCCAACAGGAATTTGACGTGCGGCGGCGGCTCTTCCAGCGTCTTCAGCAACGCGTTGAAGCTGTGGCGCGAGAGCATGTGCACTTCATCGATCAGGTAGACCTTGAAGCGGCCGCGCGCCGGCGCGTACTGAACGTTGTCCAGCAGATCGCGGGTATCTTCCACCTTGGTTCGGGAAGCGGCGTCGATCTCGATCAGATCGACGAAACGCCCCTGCTCGATCTCGCGGCAGTTGTCGCATTGGCCGCAAGGCGTGGCGGTGATGCCGGTTTCACAGTTCAGGCCTTTGGCCAGCAAGCGGGCGATGGTGGTTTTCCCCACGCCGCGCGTGCCCGAGAACAGATAGGCGTGATGGATCCGCCCCAGCGAGAGGCCGTTGGCCAGCGCGGTCAGGACATGTTCCTGGCCGACCACGTCTGCGAACGTTTGAGGGCGCCACTTACGGGCGAGAACCTGATAGCTCATTAATACCGGAGAAGTCGAGTAATCTGGAGGGTCATGCTAACACAGCCCCGCGGCAATCCGCGAGGCCGTTGTGCCCAAGGGGCGATGCCGCATCAATGACCGGCGAAGTCCACCAGGCAGTAGCAGTCGATGCCCAGCTTGTTCAGACGCGCTTCTCCGCCCAGATCCGGCAGGTTGATGATGAACGCGGCGTCTTTCACTTCACCGCCCAGACGGCGGATCAGTTTGGTGGTCGCTTCAATGGTGCCGCCGGTCGCCAGCAGATCGTCCACCACCAGCACTTTGTCGCCCGCGGTGATGGCGTCGGTGTGGATCTCCAGCTTGTCGGTGCCGTACTCCAGCTCATAGCTTTCGCTGAGCGTGGCGCGCGGCAGTTTGCCCGGTTTGCGCACCGGCACGAAACCGACGCCCAACGCCAGCGCGACGGGCGCGCCGAACAGGAAACCACGCGCTTCGGTACCCACCACCTTGGTCACGCCCGCTTCGCGATAGCGCTCAACCAGCAGCTCGATGCTGGCGGCGTAGGCCAACGGGTTTTCCAGCAGGCTGGTCACGTCGCGGAACAGGATGCCCGGCTTCGGATAATCCGGGATGGTTTTGATACTGTCTTTAATAAACTGAAGCTGCTGCGCAGTAGCGGTCATAATTGTTGCCTGATAAAACTGCCTGAAAACCGGCGCGCCGCTCACCCGCCGCCCCCGGGTGAAACACACCGGAGAAAAAATGGCAGGCGATCCGCGCACGAAAACGCCCAAATCTATGCAAACTGGCGGACAAATGCAACTCTCCCCTGCATCTTTCAACCCGCAGCGTTGTTGACCGCACGCATTACTTACCTAAGTAAGCTCCCGGGGATGCCTGCGTTTGTCGCCTGGCTGCGGCTTGAAAGCTATTGAGGAGTTTAAGGTACAATCAGCGCTGTTTTTGTTGCGGCAGATCAATAACCGGCAGGCGCAGCATAAAGGTCAGCAAAATGGCCAACATCAGCAGCAACAGCCCGCGCACCCACCAGATTTTCACCAGCCACAGCGAACAGGCGAAGGTCAGCACGATCACCAGCACCGCTTTCCACTTCGCCCCCGGCGGCAGCGCGCGATGCTGCTGCCAATGGCGCAGATAAGGGCCAAACCAGGAACGGTACAGCAGCCAGTGATGAAAGCGCGGCGAAGAGCGGGCGAAGCACCAGGCGGCCAACAGCAGGAACGGCGAGGTCGGCAACAGCGGCAACACCACGCCCAACGTCGCCAGCACCACCGCCAACCAGCCCAAAATGATCAATAACCCACGCGTCATGCGATTCTTCGCTCCTCAATCGGTTGCGGCTTACTGTAGCATCGGCGCCGCGCCGGCGGAATATGCATGCGACGCTTGTTTCAGGACGGCATCGCGGGCAAGCTTACGCCTGTTGAAATCAAGAGGGAGCTTATGTGAGTACTCAGCGTCTATTACAGGTGTTGGCACAGCAGATCGCGGCGCTGGCGGCCGAAGTCAGCCCGCGCGGCGACGCCCCGATCCCGCAGGCGCGGTTCGACGCCGCCCTGTTCGCCAACCGCGGCACGCGGCTGCGCGACTACCTGGCCGAAGTGGAGAAAAACTTCGCCCAGCTGCAAAACGCCGCTAACGACAGCCGCGCCAGCCAGGTGGCTTTTCTGGCCGAAAAACTGGTGGCTCAGATCGCCGCCCTGCAGCGCGAGCTGGCGACCCAGGCGCTGCGGCGCAAGAATCAGCCGAAGGAAGCCCCTGAGGTCGATCTCTACCACAAGCTGGCCGAGCATCAGGATTACGAACGCCGGCTGATCGCCATGATTCAGGATCGGGAAAGCCTGCTGGGGCGCCAGACCACGCTGGCGGCGCAGCAAAAGCTGCAGCACGAGCTGGCGGCGCTGGAGGGGCGGCTGATGCGCTGTCGTCAGGCGTTGGCGCGCATCGAGCGCAATATCGAGCGCAAAGAAAACGGTTTTTGAAGATTTATCACAATATTTTAATGATTATTCCCCGGTTGCGCGCCGGGTTCACTATACTCTGCCGATACCCGAGTTATTCATCCCATTAATTAAATAAGCGCAGGTGCTATGTCTCTGGAAAACGCCTCACCCGAACTGCAGCTGGCGGTAGACTTGATTTACCTGCTGGAATGCAACGAGATCGATCCGGCCACCGCGCTGGCGGCGCTGGATATCGTCAAACGGGATTATCAGGAAAAGCTGCAGCGCGCCGGCGTCACCTCTCCCTATCTGCCTGCCGGACAGTAACCGGGGACAGCGCCGCTGTCCCTTTCGCCTCTCATTGCTTATCCGCCGCCGTCTGGCCGCCATCGTCCGGCGACAGCGTTCTTTTCACTTCCTGCACTTCATTGCCCTGCTGGTTATGCAGATACACCTCCAGCTGGTTGAAGGCGATGTCGATGCCGTTTTCCCGGCACAAGCGGTCGATTGAGCGATTCAGTTCGTCCACCGTGTAGCTGCGATCGCGCAGTTCCCGCACATAGAGCCGCAGTTCGTGATCCAGCGTGCTGGCGCCGAAGTTGAGGAAGAACACCTGCGGTTCGGGATCGGTCATCACCCGCGGGTTGTCGTGCGCCGCCTGCAGCAGCACCTTTTTCACCTTGTCGAGATCAGAGCCGTAGGCCACGCCGACCTTGATCAGCACGCGGGTGATGGTATCGGACAGCGACCAGTTGATCAGACGCTCGGTGACAAACGCCTTGTTCGGAATGATCACCTCTTTGCGATCGAAGTCGGTAATGGTGGTGGCGCGAATGCGGATCTTGCTGACCGAACCGGAGAAGGTGCCGATGGTGATGGTATCGCCGATGCGGATCGGGCGTTCGAACAGAATGATCAGGCCGGAGACGAAGTTGGCGAAGATCTCTTGCAGGCCGAAGCCCAGCCCGACCGTCAGACCGGCGGCCAGCCATTGCAGTTTGTCCCAGGATACGCCGAGCGATCCCAGCGCAACCACGGCGCCCACGGCGGTAATCAGGTAAGTGAGCACGGTGGTGATGGCGTAAGACGCCCCCTGCCGCAGTTGCAACCGCGACAGCACCACCACCTCCAGCAAACCGGGCAAGTTGCGGGTGAGCACGTAGGCGACAATCACTGCGGCGATCGCCACCATCATGTTGCCCAGCGTCACCGCCTGCGACACGCTGCTGCCCGCCACGGTGCTGGTGTAATGCCACAGCGTGATGCTGTCCAGATAAGCGATGACCGTCACCAGATCCGACCAAATGGCGTAGAAGGCGCTGGCGAAGATGGCGAACAGCACCAGGGTGGTCAGGCGCAGCGACTGCTGGTTGATCTGATCGAGCGCCAGCGGCGGCTCTTCCACCACCGGTTCGCCGCCTTCGGCTCCTTCTTTCGCCACGTTTTGCCGCCGCGCCAACGCGCGCCGGTAAGCCAGACGCCGCGCCGCCACGCTCAGGCCGCGCAGCGCGGTCAGGTATACGATATTCCACAGGAAAAACAGATACAGGCTGTCTATCCAGCGGCTGGCCAGCCGCAGCGTGGTATAGAAGTAACCGGCGAACATCAGCCCCAGCAGGATCAGCGGCGTGGCGGCCAGCGCGGTGACCACCACCAGCCGCACGGCGTGCGAGCCCTTTTCACGCCAGCTGTCGCGGCACAGCGGGAACACCAGCACCGTGAGCAGCGCCAGCGTCAACATCACCACGATCTGGCCGATCACGTCTTCCACCAGACGCAGCGGCGCTTTCTCGCCCAATACCGACCAGAAGATCAACGGCTGCAGCGCCAACCCCAGCCGCAGCGTCTGACGGCGGTAATGCGCGCACAGGTTGGCGCCGAAGTTGAAATGCCGCTCGGCGATGCCGCCCGGTTTCAGCATGCGATAGCTGAAGCCGAACACCAGCCACGACAGCGCCAGCTGCTGCGACAATGCCCATATAAAGTCGCTGATGCCGAAATCCGCGCGATACATCCAGAAACCGACGCCGAGGAGTAACGCGGCGCCGGGCAACACTTTCAGCAAGGTCAGCGCGATGGCCTTCGGCGTGTGCAGTTGGCCGTCGCGCTTAAGTTGCCCCACGTCGTTGGCCAGCTTTTGCAAATGGCCGTCGATCAGCCGGTAGCGCCAGCGCAATACCCCGATCGCCAACAGCATCGGGATCAGGAACACCAGCGCATTCAGCCCGCCCTGCACCAGCTTGCCGCCGTCGAATTTGAGATCGAGACCGGCAATCTGATCGCGCACCGCCTCCGGCATCGCCTTCAGCCACGCCAGATCGACCGGCTTGTTGCTGTTAACCCAGAAAATCTGCTGGGTCAGCGTATCTTGCAGCGAACCGTAAACGCTGGTCAGCTGCTGCTGATTGATCTGCAGGTTGATCGACAGCGACAGCTGGTTGCTGAGCTGCTTGTTCAGCTGATCCAGCAGTTCGCGGCGCATATCGACGATCTCGTTTAACGCGTCGATCACCTCCGGGCCGGCCTTTTCCTTGCTTTCGGCCACCAGCTGGTTGATGTAATCCTCTCCCTTGAACAGATCGTCGCGTTGCTGATTGATATCGAACTGCTCCAGCCGCAAATCGGCGATGCGCGTGTCCATATCCGCCAACAGCGTGCCCTGCGGCAGGCTCTGCTGCTGCTGATACAGGATGCGCGACAGCACCAGGCTGCCCTTCAGCACCTGGATCTGTTCTTTCAGGTTACGCTCCGCCTGCAGCCCGCGGTCGAGCCAGTTTTTGACCCGAATGTTCTGCTGGAACAGGGTGTTGCTCTCTTCGGTGGCGGCGATCAGCCGCTGGCTCAGCTGGCGGTTGACGTCCAGTTGCTTGCTGACCAGCTGATCGTGCTGAATATCGGTGGCGTCTTCCGGGTTCTGCGCCTCTTTGGCGGTCTTTTCAGACAGCGTCAAACGTTTGCTGTTGACGATCTCCTGCAGCAACTGTACCGAGCGATCCAGCGCGTCGATATGCGCCGTGGTGTAATCACGCTGTTTTTGCAGCAGATCCTGCAGCGTGGTATTGGCTTCCAGACTTTTGCGCTGCAGCTCCAGCTGCGCGTTGAGCAACGCCTGCTCGGTGGTCAGCATCACCTGCTGGCTGTTGCGCAGCGAATCTTGCCCCGGCGTCTGGCCGCTGAGCTGGCTGCGGATCTCCTGCAGGCGCTGCGAAGCGGCGTACATGGTGCTTTGTACTCGTTCAGGCTGGGTTTGCAGCGACACCAGTTGGCTGTTGTAAGTAGAGAGGCTCTCCTGCGCGCTTTGCAGCTCGTCGAGCGTTTGATACAGCCGGCTTTCCAGCTGACGCAGCGACAGCGGCAACAGCGCGGCGCGCGCCGCCGCATTGTCTACCGGCTGCTTCAGCGCATCCAGTTCGGCGGTCACCTGATTGAGCTTCGCCGGCGCCTGCTGCACCTGCTGTTTAAGCTGTGCGGCGTCTTGCCGGTTGCGCTCGATGGCGTCCAGCAGCTCCAGCGTGCGGGTTAAATCCTGTTGGGACAGCTTTTCGACCGGCGTCAGGGCTTTTTGCTTGTTCAGCGCTTCCAGCTGGCTTTGCACTTCGCTGCGCTGCGGCAAATCGCCGTTCAGCGCCGCCTGCACCGGCGAGCTCAGCGCGCAAATCAGGAAAAGGAGTGTCGCGGCGGCGATGCGCCGCCGGCATGCGCCGACAAACGAGCGCGGCGTCAGAGAGGGCAGAGTCAACCAGCGATGCATGATTTAGCTTCGGATCGGTTAAGAAGCCTGAAGATTATCACGATCGCCGGCGGGCAACGAACAACAAAAACGTTGCCGATGATGTCCCGTTGTCGCGAAATCAGAAAGTGAGCACTTTCTCCGCCGCCAGCGTCCACTGCGCCAGTTCGACCAGCGTGCCGATCTCCACGCCGTCCGCCAGCGGCAAGCGGCTGACGCCGCGCGCGTCGGCGCAGGTCTTGCACAGCTTGACCGGCACCTGCTGCGCGGTGAGGATCTCCAGCATCTGCTGCAGATGGTATCCTTCGTGCGGCTGCTGTCCTGCCAGCCCGGCCACCACCGCGTCGGACATCAGAAACAGCCGCAGGTCGAGACTGCTTTGCTGCTCTTTCAGCGCGATGGCCAACCGCAGCGCATTGAACAAGGATTCATGGCCATAGGCGGCGCCATTGGCAATAAGAACAACTGATGACATGAAATCTCTCCTTATAAAGGAAGGCGGTCGACGTCGGGGTTGAGGCGCAAGGTGGGGCAAAACTGCAGCATCTCCAAAAACGCATCGACCAGCGCTTCGGCTTCGGCCCGCAGATCGAAACTTTCCGGCATAAACAGCCAGTTTTCCATCAGGCCGGTGATATAACCGCGCAGGATGATCGCCGCACGGCGGGTATGCAAATCGGCGGGCAATTGCTCGTGGTGAATGCAGTTATACAGCACCGCTTCGATGCGTTCGTAGCCGGCGAGGTACAGCACCTTGCGCGAATCCAGCAGCGGCATCATTTCACCGACAAACTCGCATTTGTGGAATATAATCTCCATCAACGCCCGCCTGCGGCCGTCTTCAACCGTAGACGTCAGAATGTAAATCAGAATTTCCCGGATAACCCGCAGTGGATTATCGGGAAACTTTGCCTGATACTCTGTTTCGAGCTGGTCAATTTTCGGCTCGGTAGATTCCCAAACTTCATTAAACAGGTCTACCTTATTCTTGAAGTGCCAGTAAATGGCTCCACGCGTAACCCCGGCAGCGGTGGCAATATCTGTCAGTGACGTTGCAGCAACGCCACGTTCAGAGAACTCTCTCACCGCAGCATCGAGGATTTGCTGCCGGGTTTCTTGCGCCTGCTGTTTGGTTTTTCGTGCCATGGCATTGTTATTTAGGGGGAGTGTGATTTACATACATTCGCGAATGTATGTACCATAGCACGCACATATAATTAACGCAGCAATGGGTTTTAAAGCTTGTGATCCATTGATCATTTTGAAATCGGACACTTGAGGTTTTTCTATGAACAAAAACAGAGGGTTAACGCCTCTGGCGGCCGTTCTGATGCTTTCAGGCAGCTTAGTGCTAACAGGATGTAACGATAAAGAAACCCAACAGCAAGGCGCCCAACAGCAGGCTCCTGAAGTGGGCGTAGTCACTTTGAAGGCCGAGCCTCTCAATATCACTACCGATCTTCCTGGCCGCACCGCTGCGTATCGCATCGCCGAAGTTCGCCCTCAGGTCAGCGGCATCATCCTGAAGCGTAACTTCGTTGAAGGCAGCGATATCAAGGCCGGGACGTCTCTGTACCAAATCGATCCCGCGACCTATCAGGCCAGCTACGACAGCGCGAAAGGCGATTTGGCCAAAGCGCAGGCCAGCGCTTCCATCGCGCGCGTGACGGTAAACCGCTACAAGCCATTGCTGGGCACCAGCTACATCAGCAAGCAGGACTATGACAACGCCGTGTCCACGCTGCAGCAAGCGGATGCCGCCGTGGTGGCCGCCAAGGCCGCCGTGGAAACCGCGCGCATCAACCTGGCGTACACCAAGGTGACCTCTCCGATCTCCGGCCGCATCGGCAAATCTGCCGTGACCGAAGGCGCGCTGGTCAGCAACGGCCAGGCAACCGCCCTGTCCACCGTGCAGCAGCTGGATCCGATGTATGTCGACGTCACCCAGTCGAGCACCGACTTCCTGCGCCTGAAGCAAGAACTGGCCAGCGGCGCGCTGAAGCAGGAAAACGGCAAGGCCAAAGTGAAACTGATGCTGGAAAACGGCACCGAATACGCACAGGAAGGCACGCTGGAGTTCTCCGACGTCACCGTCGATGAGACCACCGGCTCCATCACCATTCGCGCCCTGTTCCCTAACCCGAACGATACGCTGTTGCCTGGCATGTTCGTGCGCGCCCGTCTGGACGAAGGCGTACGCAGCGATGCGTTGCTGGTGCCTCAACAGGGCGTCACCCGCAACCCGCGCGGCGACGCGACGGCGTTGGTGGTAGGGGCAGACAACAAAGTTGAGCTGCGCACGCTGAAGGCGGACCAGGCGATTGGCGACAAATGGCTGGTTACCGATGGCCTGAAAGCCGGCGATCGCGTCATCGTCACCGGCCTGATGAAAGTGCATCCGGGCGCGCAGGTAAAAGTGCAGGAAGTTGACACTCAGGCGCAAAAACAGCCGCAGTCTGAAGCGCAGAAGTCATAAAAAGGAGCCTGTAATACATGGCTAAGTTCTTTATAGACCGCCCAATTTTCGCCTGGGTAATCGCCATCATCGTCATGTTGGCGGGGGTGCTTGCAATAATGAAACTGCCAATCGCGCAGTATCCCACTATTGCACCGCCGGCGGTGAGTATTTCCGCCAACTACCCGGGCGCAGATGCCAAAACGGTGCAGGATACCGTCACACAGATTATCGAACAGAACATGAACGGTATCGATAACCTGATGTACATGTCCTCCACCAGTGATTCCTCTGGTAGCGTCACCATTACCCTGACGTTTGAGTCCGGCACCGATCCTGACATCGCACAGGTTCAGGTCCAGAACAAACTGTCGCTGGCCACTCCGCTGCTGCCGCAAGAAGTTCAGCAGCAGGGCCTGAAAGTAGAAAAATCCAGCAGCAGCTTCCTGATGGTGGCCGGCTTCGTTTCCGACGATCCGAACATGACTCAGGACGATATTGCGGACTACGTGGCGTCCAACATCAAGGACCCGATCAGCCGTTCGTCCGGCGTGGGTGAAGTGCAGCTGTTCGGTGCCCAGTACGCGATGCGCATCTGGCTGGATCCGAACAAGCTGAATAACTACCAGCTGACGACCACGGACGTGACCTCCGCCATCACCGAGCAGAACAACCAGATCGCCGCAGGCCAGCTGGGCGGCCTGCCGCCGGTGCCGGGGCAGCAGTTGAACGCCTCGATCATCGCGCAGACCCGTCTGACTTCGCCGGAAGAGTTCGGCAAGATCCTGCTGAAGGTCAATACCGACGGTTCCCAGGTGCGCCTGCGCGACGTCGCTCACATCGAGCGCGGCGCGGAAAGCTATGCCGTTACCGCGCGTTATAACGGCAAGCCTGCCGCCGGCCTGGGTATCAAACTGGCGACCGGCGCCAACGCCTTGAACACCGCTAAAGGTGTGAAAGACGAGCTGGCCAAGATGGCGCCCTTCTTCCCGCAAGGGATGAAAGTGGTTTATCCGTACGACACCACCCCATTCGTTAAGATCTCCATCAACGAAGTGGTGAAAACGCTGATCGAAGCCATCATCCTGGTATTCCTGGTGATGTATCTGTTCCTGCAGAACTTCCGCGCGACGCTGATCCCAACCATCGCGGTGCCGGTGGTGTTGCTGGGGACCTTTGCGATACTCGCGGCGTTCGGCTTCTCGATAAACACCCTGACGATGTTCGGCATGGTGTTGGCGATCGGCCTGCTGGTGGATGACGCCATCGTGGTGGTGGAAAACGTCGAGCGCGTCATGTCCGAAGAGGGGCTGCCGCCGAAAGAAGCTACCCGTAAATCGATGGGCCAGATCCAGGGCGCGCTGGTGGGTATCGCCATGGTGCTGTCGGCGGTATTCGTGCCGATGGCGTTCTTCGGCGGTTCAACCGGTGCCATCTATCGTCAGTTCTCGATCACCATCGTGTCCGCGATGGCGCTGTCGGTGCTGGTGGCCTTGATCCTGACGCCGGCGCTGTGCGCCACCCTGCTCAAACCGATCCCGAAAGGCGATCACGGGGTTAAAACGGGCTTCTTCGGCTGGTTTAACCGCATGTTCGAGAAGAGCACGCATCACTATACCGACAGCGTGGGCAACATCCTGCGCAGCACCGGCCGCTACCTGATCATCTACCTGCTGATCGTGGTTGGCATGGGCCTGCTGTTCCTGCGCCTGCCCTCTTCGTTCCTGCCGGACGAAGATCAGGGCATCCTGTTGACCATGGTGCAGTTGCCTGCCGGCGCCACCGAATCCCGCACCAACAAGGTGTTGGAAGAAGTCTCCGACTACTTCCTGAACAAGGAAAAGGACAACGTGGTTTCGGTGTTTACCGTGGCGGGCTTCGGCTTCAACGGTAACGGCCAGAACAACGGCCTGGCATTCGTCAGCCTGAAAGACTGGGGCGAGCGTCCAGGGGCCGGGAACAAGGTGGAAGCGATCGCGGGTCGCGCCATGGGCGCCTTCTCGCAGATTAAAGAAGGCCTGGTGTTCCCGTTCAACCTGCCGGCGATCATCGAACTCGGTACCGCAACCGGCTTCGACTTCGAGCTGATTGATCAGGGCGGCCTGGGGCACGAAAAACTGACCGAAGCGCGTAACCAGCTGTTGGGCATGGTTGCTCAGCATCCGGACGTGCTGGTGGGCGTGCGCCCGAACGGCCTGGAAGATACGCCGCAGTTCAAACTGATCGTCGATCAGGAGAAAGCCAAGGCGCTGGGCGTGAGCATCACCACCATCAACAGCACGCTGAGCACCGCACTGGGTGGTTCATACGTCAACGACTTCATCGACCGCGGTCGTGTGAAGAAGGTGTACGTACAGGCCGAAGCGCCGTTCCGCATGCTGCCGGAAGACATCAACAAGTGGTACGTGCGCGGTACCAGCGGCCAGATGGTGCCATTCTCCGCCTTCTCTTCGGCGAAATGGGAATACGGCTCACCGCGTCTGGAACGCTATAACGGCTTGCCGTCGATGGAAATTCTGGGCCAGGCTGCACCGGGCAAGAGTACCGGTGAAGCGATGAACCTGATGGAACAGCTGGCGTCCAAACTGCCAAGCGGCATCGGTTACGACTGGACCGGCATGTCCTATCAGGAACGTCTGTCGGGCAACCAGGCGCCGGCGCTGTACGCCATCTCGATTCTGGTGGTGTTCCTGTGTCTGGCGGCGCTGTATGAAAGCTGGTCCGTGCCGTTCTCGGTCATGCTGGTATTGCCGCTGGGGGTTATCGGTGCGTTGTTGGCCGCGACGATGCGCGGCATGAATAACGACGTGTACTTCCAGGTGGGGCTGTTGACCACCATCGGTCTATCGGCGAAGAACGCCATCCTGATCGTGGAATTCGCCAAGGATCTGATGGAGAAAGAAGGCAAAGGTCTGATCGAAGCGACGTTGGAAGCGGTGCGTATGCGTCTGCGTCCAATCCTGATGACGTCCCTGGCCTTCATCCTCGGGGTTCTGCCGCTGGTAATCAGCAGCGGCGCAGGCTCCGGCGCACAGAACGCGGTAGGTACCGGCGTAATGGGCGGGATGATCACCGCGACCGTATTGGCGATCTTCTTCGTACCGGTGTTCTTCGTGGTGGTTCGCCGCCGCTTCAGCAAGAAGAACGAAGACCTGGAACACAGCCACCCGGTAGAGCATCACTGATCGTTCAGTGAAGAGATTTCTACCCGATAATCGAAAAGGCCGCGCATGCGGCCTTTTTCTTTTGCTTCAGTTGCTTAATGCAAACCGTTCTCATTAATTCACTCGTGTGTGCAATTTACGCTTGATCGTGATGCCCGGTCGGCGCATAATTGTTGTTATAGTATAACATTACACGAGAGAGCCATTATGAAACCCGGCATCCATCCCGATTATCGCACCGTGGTGTTCCACGACGTCAGCGCCAACGCCTACTTCAAAGTAGGATCGACCATCAAAACCGATCGCACAATCGAGCTGGACGGCGAAAGCTGGCCGTATGTCACCCTCGACGTCTCTTCCGCTTCGCATCCGTATTACACCGGCAAGCAGAAAGACTATTCCAAAGAAGGCAGCACGGCGCGCTTCCAGCAGCGCTTTGGCCGCTTTATCGGCAATAAGTAACAAGGAACCCCCATGCAGGTATTGAGTTCATTGCGTTCGGCGAAAAATCGCCACCCGGATTGCAAAGTCGTGCGTCGTCGTGGCCGCATCTATGTGATCTGTAAAAGCAATCCGCGATTCAAAGCGGTACAGGGACGTAAGAAAAAGCGTTAACTCCAAAGTGTCATCTGTCGCAAAGCCCCGTTGCTGCTCAACGGGGCTTTTTTTATGGCGAGAAAGTGCCTACAAGCTGCCCCCGCCGGCAAGCGGGGGCGGAGATTACTTCATGCTGCTCAGCAGCGCGTCGACATTGTGCTTGAACGCCTGCTCATAGGTGGCCGCCGGGCCGCCCGCGCGCGAGAGCGCTTCAGGGTACAGCTCGCCGCCCGCCTTGGCGCCGGTGGCGGCGGCAATCTGTTTCACCAGCCGCGGATCGGTCTGGTTTTCGATAAAGTAAGCGTTAACTTTTTCCTGTTTGATTTGTTTGATCAGGCCGGCCACATCGCTGGCGCTGGCTTCGGCCTCGGTGGAAAATCCGACCGGCGCAAGGAAGGTGACGCCATACTCTTGCCCAAAGTAACCAAAGGCATCATGGCTGGTGAGCACCTTACGTTTCTGCGGCGGCACAGCGGCGAACTGGGTTTTGGCCCACAGATCCAGCTTTTGCAACTGCTGAATGTATTCGGCGCCGCGCTGGCGAAAATAGTTGGCATCCTCGGGATCGGCGGCGATCAGGGCGTTCATCACGTTGGTGGCGTACTGCACGCCGTTTTTCATGCTGTTCCAGGCGTGGGGATCGGTAATCGGTTTGCCGTCCTCCTCCATCTGGCGGGTGTTGATCCCCTGTGAAGCGGTGATCACCTGCCCTTTATAACCCGAAGCGCTGACCAGGCGATCGATCCACCCTTCCAGCCCCAGGCCGCTGACGAACACCACATCAGCCTGAGCCAGCTTCTTGCCGTCCTGCGGCGAAGGCTCGAAACTGTGCGGATCGCCATCCGGCCCCACCAGCGTGCTGACCTTGACGTGATCGCCTCCCACCTGTTTGACGATATCGCCCAGAATGGAAAAGCTGGCGACGGCGTCGACGGTCTTCGCCATCGCCAATGGGCTGGCCAGCAGAGCAGCAACCGCCAGCGATATAGGTAAACGTTTCATACTTTCTCCTTGCAAAGGGCACTTCTCAACGGCGCGCGAAGGCGCAAATGCCTCCGCGCGTTCCAAACAGGATCGAGACGAAAAAGATGACGCTGGCGCTGAGCACGATCGCCGGGCCGGCAGGCAATGACGCATAATAGGACCACACCAGCCCAATCAGGCTGGACAGCGCGCCGATGCCCATCGCCACCGCCAGCGTCTGCGGCAGATTGCGCGCCCAGAAGCGTGCGCTGGCGGCGGGCAGCATCATCAGCCCCACCGACATCAGGGTGCCGAGGATCTGGAACCCCGCCACCAGATTGACCACCACCAGCGCCAAAAACAGGCCGTGGATCAGCGCCAACCGGCGCGGCGCGTTAACGCGCAGGAAAGTGACGTCGAAAGATTCGATCACTAACGCGCGGTACAGCGCCGCCAGCGCCAGCAGCGACACCGTAGCGATCGCACCGACCATCAGCATCGCCTGCGCATCCACCGCCAGAATCGAACCGAACAGCACGTGCAGCAGATCCACGCTGGAACCGCGCAGCGAGACCAACGTGACCCCGAGCGCCAGCGACCCCAGATAGAATCCGGCGAAGCTGGCGTCCTCTTTCAGCGGCGTGCGGCGGCTCACCAGGCCGGACAACATCGCCACCGCCAGCCCGGCGATAAAGCCGCCCACGCCCATGGCCACCAGCGACATGCCGGAAATCAGATAACCGATTGCCGCGCCGGGCAACACCGCGTGGGACAATGCATCCCCCACCAGGCTCATGCGGCGCAGCAACAGAAACACCCCCAGCGGGGCGGCGCTGAGCGACAGCGCCAGACACGCCATCAATGCGCGTCGCATAAAACCGAAAGAGAGAAAAGGGTCGATAAGCCCATGCAACAGCATCATGGCGCCACCACCCGTAGGCCCAGCTGCCGTTCGGCGGCGAGATACCGCGGCACCTGTTCCAGCACGCGCTCGGCCGCGCCCCAATGACACGCCTGCGGGGTCAGCAACAGCACCTGCGGAAAATGCTCGGCGACCATCGACATGTCATGCAGGACGGCGATCACCGTTCTCCCCTGCTGGTGCAGCTGCGCGATCACCTGCAGCAGGATCTGCGTAGTGGCGCTGTCGATGCCGGTGAAGGGTTCATCCAGCAGGATCAACGGCGCCTGTTGGACCAGCAGGCGCGCAAACAGCACCCGCTGCAGCTGGCCGCCGGAGAGCTCGCCCACCGGACTGTGCGCCAGCGCGCTCATGCCGACGCTCGCCAGCGCCTCATTAACCTGGCTCGCCGCACGCTGATTCATACCGCCGAACATGCCGCTTTGCGGCCAACATCCCATCGCCACCAGATCGCTCACCGCGATCGGGAATTGCCGATCCAGCTCCGCCTGCTGCGGTAAATAAGCCTTGCGCGGCGGCTTTTCACCGCTAAAGTCCAGGCGACCCGCCAAGGGCGGCAACAAACCGGCGAGCGTTTTCAGCAACGTCGATTTCCCTGCCCCGTTGACGCCCACCACCGCGGTTAACGAACCGGCGCTAAACTGCCCGCTCAGCGGCGGGAAAAGCGGCGTGGCGCCATAGCCTATCGCCAGCTGACGTAATGAAATCATGGCAGCGACACCGCCCAAAAAATGCCGAGCCACAGCAGAGTCAACAAAACGATAGCGCCCACACAGCGCACGGCCGCGGAGGTGGTGAACAACGAATTCAGTGACGACGCGGCGTCATTTTGCGAAGTGGGAATCAAGGGAATAACCAAAGCAGCAGATTTATAGTTACAATATAACATCACAATTAATGGTATGTCTCAAGCGTTGCCGGACTCATTAATGCAACGGAACGTAACAGCTCGTCGCGCAGCAGGTCCCCCCCTCGCCCCCTTATCAAACTCAGGGATATTCCCGTTCGACGCAAATGTTGGCGGAAGGTAAAAAAACAGCGGTAAATCGAAAAATTTACCGGCGCGAGTGGAAAAGGAGTAAGATGAGCAGATAACATTGTTGTTGGCCGAGATTAATGCTTGTTACCCTTGCCTGTAACCAGGACGTCAACGCACTTTCTGTTAAAAAATTAAAGAAAGTGATTAATGACAATATTGCGGAGTTAGTGCCGTCGCTGACCAGCGGACTCAGTTTTTATTCTGAAAGCGCACGCTATGCCGAAGATTCATTAGAAATACTTGATATAGTGCAACAAGGTGACAGCGATTATTCAATGAGTTATCGCTATAAGTGGGGCATTTTTAATGCTTGCCTGGATATCAACAGCGAAGACACGATCAGCGATAGCGTCCGGTTCCGTGTGGCGCAACGGGGTTTAATCTTCGACATCATTGATAACTCACGCCCATCAACCGCGGATGAATTGTAAGTTTACGTAATAACTGCAGGCCAAACGCGAAAAAATGATTTATATTCATTTTACGGGAAGTTTATTTAACCACCGTTAAGCTGCCTCCGTTCATGATGTAAATCAGCTTACTCACATAGTGTTATCAACACCGCCATTAAGACTTACGGAGGGGATGATATGGATGAGTATTCGCCTAAGCGACACGACATTGCTCAACTCAAATTCTTGTGCGAAAATTTGTATGATGAAGGTATCGCCACCCTGGGAGACAGCCACCACGGGTGGGTCAACGATCCGACATCCTCCGTCAACCTTCAGCTTAATGAGTTGATCGAACATATCGCTTCGTTTGTGATGAGTTATAAAATTAAATACATGGACGAATCCGATTTGTCGGAGTTAGTCGAGGAATATCTCGACGATACCTATACGCTGTTCAGCAGCTACGGTATCAATGATTCCGACCTGCGCCGCTGGCAAAAAACCAAGGCGAGATTATTCAGAATGTTCTCAGGAGAGGACATCTGTACGACAATGAAAACTTAGGGGATAATTATTCCCGAGCTATTTTACGGTTATTAAACTAAAAGGCCACCATGACTAAAACCGACTATCTGATGCGTTTACGTAAATGCACCACGATTGATACTCTCGAACGTGTTATTGAAAAAAATAAGTACGAGCTTTCCGATGATGAACTGGAGCTGTTTTACTCAGCCGCCGATCATCGTTTGGCGGAGCTGACCATGAACAAGCTGTATGACAAAATCCCCACCTCCGTTTGGAAATATGTCAGATAATCAGCCCCCAACGCGTTGAGCCGATGCTTTTATCGGCTTCAATGTTCAAGTTGAATAGGTCATTTTCCTATTGACAACGAAATGTTAATTACACTCATCTTTGCCGTTAATAATAAATAGCAACAATTCTCGGTTAATGCCCGGGGTATTACGCCTTAACGCTATTCACGCGTGAAGACGCTCGCCTCACATTGCCTGTGTGGTGCACATCGCGGCGAATATCCCTGAGGCCATCGCTGCCACGCCGCCGCGCCGGGCGGCGTGAACCATCACCGCCAGGCTCAGAGCATACGGCGCAAAATCGCCCGCCGGGCGAAACAGTGATGCTTAATCACCGCCGCGATGTGCAGCACAATCATGGCCGACAGCGCGATGCATGAATAACGGTGCACGGCGAAAAAGAAACGATTAACCTCAAGATTCGCAATCGGACGGGGAAAATCGATCGCGCCGAAAACCGCAAAGCCGTGCTCCAGCATAAGAAAGCCGCTCAGCAACACCACGAAAATCAGCAGGTAGAATATTTCGTGCAGCAAATGCACCAACCCCTTCTCGCGCCCTTGCAGCATATCGCCATAAGGCACTTTAGGCCGGAAAAAACGCCAGATAAAGCGCGCCGCCATCAGCGGTGTCAGCACCAAGGCCAACGACATATTGGTCACGGAGAAAAAGGCGAAGATGCGCGCATCCGTCATAAAATGCAGTGAATAACCCACGATCATGACGTAGATCATCACGGCGGCAATGCCCCAATGCAGTAACCGACTGAAAAGATCGTAACGGGCAGGTTCGTGTGACATAAAGCTCCTTTAAAAGCGGCCATCATTGGCCGCTTGACTATCCGATTCGCACTTACTTTTTCACGACCCAGGCGTCCTGCCAGTTGGATCCCACGCCCGGCTCAAACTGAGTCGCGCCGCTGTTCCACTGCATGCAGTAACCGCTGTAAGGGAAAGGTTTGCACTGATAAACCTTGCCGTCTTTCGGTTGCAGCACCGTGGTGCCGGCGGTGTATTTACTCAGCGCGTTCGGGAAGACGAAGTTGTAGTCGCCATTGCCGCCACCGCCGGTGGATTCAGCTTCCAGATTGAAGTTTTCGATATCCGGCTGAATGCTCTGCCCATTGTCGTTGCTGGCGATCACTTTCAGCATGTGATGGCCCTCGCTGACGTTGTTCAGCGCGACGGTCAGCGGCTGGCTGGCGTCTTCCAGCGTCTCTTTCACGTAGCCTTTTTCCGTCTGGCCGTGATCGTAAACGCGCGCTTCAACGGTCAATTTGCCTTTAACCTCGGCATTGAAGGTCAGCTGAGCTTTACCGTCCTTGATCTTGGTGCTGGACAGGTTGCCGATGCGGATCTCTTCGGTGATAGCCGGCGTTTCTTCCTCATAGGAGATCACCACGCTCTTCATCGTGCTGCCTTGTTTGGCGAAGACCGCATTATTGCCAAACACCGGATTGACGTTGCCTTTACCGTCTTTCACCCCGGCACGCACCGCTTTCTGTTCGGCGTTGATCTTGCTGGCCAACGCGTGGCTCCAGCGGTTTTTGTCGGTCAGCGCCTCACTGTCGATCGCCAGCTCGGTTTTCATCGTCAGCACTTCACCGTCCGCATCGAAGAAGCGGGCGATCACCTTGTCGCCAACCTGCAGGTTTTTGCCGGAGAGAGAGCCTTGCAGCTGCTTGCGCCATTCGGACACGACGCCGTCGTCCTCGAAGTTGACGTCAACCACCTGATAGAAGCTGTTCACCGTGTCATTGATTTCCCACACGCCATAAATCACCTGATAGCCGGTTCTCTCCGGTACCACGCACTGGTGCACTTCGCGATCTTTTGGCGCCTGAGCATGGCCATCGACTTCACAGAACGGCTCTTTTTCGAAAGCCTCGCGCGACAGCGGCTTATTCACGTCCCAGTCTTGTTTGGTGATGTAATAACGCCAGTTATTGGTTTTGTGCTTGGCGGTGTGGTACCAGGTGAACGTCTGCGGTCCCGGTTTCATGGTGTTCAACGCCCAGACGTTGACGCCCTGACGATCCAGCGGCTCGAAACCGCCCACCCCGCCGCTGGCCAGCTGGCCGTCGCGCGGCGTCGCGCCGCCAGGGAAGCCGGAAACCTGCTCGACGCTCTGCGGTTCCCACTGCGCTCGGCCGCAGTCGGTGTTGCTGCCCAGCTTGCACTTGTAGGCGCGGCTCTCGGGCACTTCGATATAACCGTGCGACCAGGCGGCCGAGGAGGCAGTGAGCGCTGCCATCATCAGGGCGATTTTGGATAATTTCATTACGACTCCAGTTAAATTTATTGGATTCCAACTGAGTGAGAAGAAACTCAAAGAGATGCGGCGATACCGCGAGAGGAATAATAAGTAGAAGCCCTGAACGCCCGGCACTTAGAATGCATTAAAATAATAAAACCTAATGCCGTCAGAATATTAAACCGCATGATAAAGGGTTAAAATATTCCTGACCTCGTAAAGCGCCGCCATGCGGCGCAAGAAAATACCGACACCGCGCCAATTAATTCCACAGGGAAAATAACGTGACATTGAAAAACATCGCCACGGCGTTCATGGCATGCCTGCTGTTATCCGGCTGTCAGCACGCCGCCAAATCGGCCCCTGACGCCGCCATCCAGCGCGACCAGCTGTCATCGCTGGTCGGCGCCGGCCAGTTTCTGAGAGAACGCTGCAACCGCGCCGATATCCCGACCAACGACCCACTCGCGGCGGCGGCGTTGCAGGCGGCGGAGAGAAAAGGCTGGGCGCCGGCGCTTAATCGCACCCAGTTACTTGATGCAGGCAAAAACGTCGCCGCGCAGCTGGAGGCCGACGCCACGCCGTTGCAAGAGAAGTGCAGCGGACTCAACCGAACGCTGGCGCCGTTTTTAGCCCTGCTCCGTTAACCCGCCAGCGGTAGCGCAAGCCACTGGCAGGCTACCGCGCCGGCGCCCGCCGCCGCCAACCCCGGGCCGAAAGGCAGGGGCTGTGCCCCATCGCCGCCGCGCCACACCCGCAGCAGTAGCCACAGCAGGCTGCCGGTGGCGGCAAACAGCAGAATCGACGGCAAAACGGCATAGCCGCCCCAGGCGCCGAGCGCCGCCAGCAGTTTAAAATCGCCGTATCCCAGCCCCTCGCGGCCGGTCGCGAGACGAAATCCCCAATACAGCAGCCACAGCGTCAAATACCCCGCCAGCGCGCCGATGACCGCCGTCGGCAAAAATGCCGGGTGCGCCAGGCAATGCCACAACAGCCCGGCCCACAGCAGCGACAGCGTCAGGCAATCCGGCAACAGCTGACGCTCGCTGTCGATCGCCGCCAAGGCCAGCAGCAATGCAGCAAACGCCAACATGAAAAACCAATCCACACCGATGCCGACGCGCCAGGCCAGCGTTATTCCCATTAGCATCAGCAATAGCTCCACCAGTGGATAACGGATGGAAATAGGCGTGCGACAATAACGACAGCGACCGCGCAACAGCAGCCAACTTAATAAAGGAATATTATCGAGCGCCGATATTTTCATTGTGCAACACGGGCAGAATGAACGCGGCAAAAAGAGATTAAATCGTTCGGCCTGCGCCATTTCCATTTCGCGCTCAAGCATGACAGGCAGCCGATAAACGACCACATTGATAAAACTGCCGATGCACAGGCTCAACACGGCGCTAAATAGCAGCCAGTGTTCATCGGCTACTGCGTTTATTGCGGATAGCATGGTTCTCTGGATCCTCATTGTCGTCGCGTGGATGACATCGCCGGTTGCGCCGTTACCCGCAGTTGGCTGATTTGCACCACGCCCGGCGCCTGCCCCGCACGTTCTGCGGCGAGCGCGAGCACGCGGATCCCGTGCTCGCGTTGCAGGGCGGCCAGCCACGGCAACAGGCGTTCAAACGGCACGGGCGGCAGCGTGACCCGCACATCCGCTTCACTTTCCGTCAGTTCGGCGATGGCGATGCGATATGCCAGCGCACTCTGTCGCAGTCGCTCCGGCAGTTGCTCGCGCGCGGCGGCGCTCTGCGGCAAACGCGCCTGCAATTGTTGGATGACGCGCGCCTGCTCCCGCAGCGCCGCCAGCCGTTGTGCGTTTTTTTGCGCCTGTGAAAATTGATACAGGCAGTAGCCGCAGGCCATCAGCATCAACAGGCTTAACAGCACTGCCCGCCGCAGCGCCTTATCGCGCCAACCGATGTTCATCGCTCACCTCTCACCGTCAGGATCGCCTGGTTAGGCGCGCTTCCCTCGCTGAACGTCATGCTGACGCCACCGTCGTTGACCGGCGCCGGCAGCGGCGCGTCGTTTCTGTTTACCGTCACCACCAAACGATCGTCGGCGGCGTCGAAAGCCAGCGCCTGCAACTGCGGAGGTTCCCAGACAGCAAGCGCCTCGGCCGCGTAGGGCAACAGCCTGAACAGCTGCGGCGCATTCAGGGTGTCTTGCATACGCCGTGCCCACGCTTGCGCCGCCCGTTCGGCGAACGCCGGCGCGGTCTCGCCACTCGGCAGCAGGCGCTGAGTCAGCGCCGTTATCTGGCTTTCGCTCTGTCTGGCCATTAATTGGTGATGCAAGCCCCCCACCAGCAGCGAACCGCTGAGCAACAGCATCGCGCAGGCGGTCTTATCGGGCAGACGGCGCGGCCAGCGCACGCCCGGTTTGAAACGCCCCTGCAACAGCGTGGATGTGCTGTTCCAGGCCTCTTCCGCCAATCGCCACAGCGGATCCTCATCGATACGCGCCGTTTCCCAGCCCGCCGGCACCTCTCCGCCACTGTGCAGACACCAATCCGGCGTCGGCCACGGGACGCTGTCCCCCCAGGCATCGGGCAACTGCATGCCCTGCATGCCCCCCGTTCGGAGCAGCCAGTGTCCGCGCCAGCGCAGTGCGCTGCATTGGTTCGGCAACGGCAACGCCAGCACGTCGGGCAGCAGGGCATCGACGCGAATGCCGCAGGCGTTGAGGCTATCAACCCACCCTTGCATCTGCGCCAGCGCAACGCCGGCGATAGTGAAATCGCGCTGCACCTTGCCCAGCACCGCCCAATGCATCTGCTCGACATCGGTCAACAATCCGGTCTCATGGGAGTACGCCAGCGCCAGCGGCGTCGCCTGCCGGGCCTTGCCCTGGAATGTCGTTTGTCTCAGCACCACATGACGGGCAGGCACCAGCACCACGACCCGGCTACCCTGCGCCATAGCCGCCAACTCACTACCGCCTTCGGCCAGATCGAGGCGGGCGGCAAAGCGGCAGCGCGTCTCGCCGACGCGGCCCCAGCGCACATCGGCCATCGCATCATCGTCCAGCGCGATAAGCAGGATGGTGTTCGCCATCGTTTACCCTTCCCCTCTGTCGAACCGACGTCCGCTGACCGTGACACCTGACGGGCCCGGCTGCAACGCGCTGACCAGCCGATAGCGCCCGTCGTTCAGCCTAAGCTGCAGCTGCGCAATCCAGCGGTTATCGTCGAAAATCAGTCGCTCGCCAAGGTCATCCTCGCCCAGCGCCTGCAGCGCTTTTTCCTGCGACAAAAACGCCAGCGTCTGCCAGCCCTGCGGCGGGCGGGCCGCCAGCAGCCCCCGCATCCGCTCATCGCTCAGCGCGTTCATCAACATCGCCCGCAGCAGCGGCAGCTGAGCTTCGTTCACGGCGTCCGGATTGAGGCGCAGCTCGGCATCCGGCGCCGCACAAAGCAGCGGCGCAAGACGCAGATAAAGCTCGCGGTCGATGCCGGCCAGCTCCCGCAGCTCGCTGACATCCCCCATCAGATACCCTTCGCCATAGGCTCTGGCGACGATCGCATCGGCAATCGCGCCCGCCTGGGCAGCGGCGATCCCCTGATTGTTCAATAGCAGCATGAATATTCGCCTCTCCTTATTGGGGGTTCCCCCCTCGCTATCGCCGACATCCGCCGGGCCGGCGGCGCGGATCAGGGCGTTGAGGTTGAAACAGGCGTCAACGCGGCGCAGACGTATCGCCACTTCCCCCTCTTCGGTGCGCATGCTGAAGGTCACCCCTGATGCCCCCCACGCCTTCCGCTGCTCTCCCGCCTGCTGCAGCCGCTGCCGGGCGTAGCTCTCGCCGCCCAGCAGCAACCATTTCGCCCGCAACCGATCCTGCTGAGACTGGGTGCGCGCCAGCGAACGCTGCCAGTTATCGTTGATATTGACCGCCACGATCGCCATCAGCGACATCATCAGCAACACCATCAACAGCGCCATACCGCGTTGTTTATTCATAATGGCCTCGCGGCAGGCAACGTGACGATGCGCCGGACTTCCCCCAGCGCGGGGGTGTCGATGACGATCTCCACCGCCTGCGGCAGCAGCCCGCCGGCGCGCCAGGCCGTCAACCATTCGCCCTGCCGGTAAAAACGCAGTTGGAACCGCGTCACCTCAGACAGCAGCAGCACGCTGCGCGCCGCCGCCTGCGGGCTGCTCAAATTCGGGTAACTGAGGCGTTCGAGCCGCCCCTGCCGGTAGCGATACGCCACCCGCTCCTGCGTGGCGCGCGGCAATCGGGCCTGGGGATTCGGCCAGCCGTTTCGGATCAGCAGCAGCTGAAAATCGCCGCCTTCCTCTCCCGCCGTCTGCAGCACCGCAAACTCCGGCGCCGCCGGCCAGCGTTTATCGCCGGTCGGCACGCGCGCCTGCGCCTGCGTCAAATCGCGCTCGACGATCGCCAGCGCCCGTTGCAGCTGGGTCAACTGCGTCGATTTGCGCTGGGTGATTTCGTCGTTTTTCAGCACGCCTCTGAAGACCGTCAATGCGGTGAGCGACAGCATGGCGAACAGGGCAATGGCCAACAGCATTTCCACCAGCGTAAAACCCCGTTGCAAAGCGCGCTTCACGGCAACGCCCTGTAGGCGAGCATCTCCACCAGCGCATTGCGATCCTGCGGGTCGCGCCTGACTTCAATCGCGATCGCCCGCATCCCGGCGTCGCTGGTCTCCCGCCCGCGATAGCGCCAGTGCCAGGTTTCACCGGCCATCACCGTGGTGCCCGAATGCCAGGCCAGCGTCGGTGGGCGGGGATCGAGCTGCAGCAGCGTCAGCTGGTTGTCCGCCACCCACAGCGCCACGGTCTTGGCTTCGATCGCGCTCAGGCTACGCACCTGGCCGCCGGTGCTGTTGATCAGCGCCAGACAGCCGATGGCGAAGATCATCATGGCCACCATCACTTCCAGCAGCGTCATGCCCTGCTGGCGTCTCATTTTCCGCGTCATCGCAACGAATGTCCGTCGTTTCAAATACAAAGTAACCGGGCGCCTGCAATCGCCACAGACACTTGCCCTGGGATAGCTCCACGCTGAATGCCGTGGTATCGCCCCCCGGATACAGCCACACCTGCGGCAGCGCCGCCTCTGCGGCGAGCGCGACGGTTTGCCCTTCAACGCTCAGCCGCAGCGCGACGCCGTCCGGCAGAGCGTACTGCTCCCGGCTCTCCCGCCCCGCTTCGGCGACGCTGCGCCAACCGCCATCATCGAACGCCACGCCATACCTCACCCCTTCGCGCTCGGCCCGCTCGGCGAGGGCATTCAGCCAATGGCTCAATCGCTCTCCCTGCTGCGCCAACGGCTTCTCATCCGCCGGAAAACTCAGCATCACCAGGCCGCTGGTCACCCCCAGCAGCAGCAATACCAACATGGTCTCCAGCAGCGTAAAACCGCGTATGCGCCTCATGGCGCGTCGGCCACCCAGTTACCGATGTCATCATCGGTATCAGCGACGCCGTCCGGCCCCAGCGTGAACACATCCAGCTTGCCATGGCGCCCCGGGTTGCGCAGACGATACGCTTGCCCCCAGGGGTCTTGCGGCAAGCGGCGGATATAACCGTCTTCGGGATAATTCCTTGGGATCGGCGCCAGCGTCGGCCGGGTCACCAACGCCGCCAGCCCCTGCTCCGCGCTGGGATAACGGCCGTTATCCAGCTTGTACATATCCAGCGCGTTCTCCAGCGCGACGATATCGCTGGCGGCCTTTTGCCGATCGGCCTTCTCCTTGTTACCCATCAGGCTTGGGATGGTCAGGCTGGCCAACAGCCCCAGAATGACGATCACCACCATGATTTCCAGCAGCGTGAACCCACGCTGCCGGGACCTGCGCATATTGCTGATATGACTCACTTTACTCTCCATTAACGGCATGATTAGCCGACCATATTATTGAGCTGCAATATCGGCTGCAGGATGGCCAGAATGATAAACAGCACCGAACCGGCCATCGCGATCACCAATAAAGGCTCAAACAGCCCCAGCGCCAGCGTGATTTGCCGGCTGAAGGCCTCCTGCTGCATCGCCGCCGCCCGTTCGAGCATCATGTCCAGTTCGCCGCTGCGCTCGCCGGACATGATCATGTGTCGCATCATCGGCGAGAACAGCGCGGTGCCTTCAAGCGACGGCGACAATCCTTCCCCCTCTCGCACTCGCTCCATCGCCGCCAGCAGGCGCTCACGGGCGGCCTCGTTACCCAACACGCCGGCGCTGATGCGCATCGCCTCCAGCAACGGCACGGCGCTGGCGTTCAAAATGCTCAGCGTTTTGGCGTAGCGCGCGGTATTCACCGCCAGCGACAGCTTGCCGACCACCGGCAGCCGCAGGATGAACGCATGCCAGCGTGCGCGCCGCGCCGGATCCCGCAGGCGATAACGGAAAGCGCCAAGGCCCGCCAGCGCCGCCATCAACACCGCCGCCCCCCATTGGCGCAATCCGTCGCTGGCGCCGAGCAGCATCCGGGTCGACAGCGGCAAGGTCTGCTTCATATGCACAAACTGTTCGATCACCTTCGGCACCACTGCCGTCAGCAAGATAGCCACCACGCCAATCGCCACCGCCGTCAGCACCATCGGGTACACCAACGCCTGCACGATCTTGTTCTTCATGTGCTGGCGCTGTTCGACATAGTCAGCCAGCCGTTCCAGCACCGGCCCCAGATGGCCGGCAATCTCACCGGCCGCCACCATGGCGCAATAGAGACGGTCAAAAATCTGCGGATACTGCCCCAGCGCCTGCGCCAGCGGGAAACCCTCCAGAATGCGCTGCCTCACCTGAGTCAACGCCGCCTGCAGGCCTTTTTTCTCCGTTTGCCGCGCCACCGCCATCAGCGCCTCTTCCAGCGGCAGCGCGGCAGACAGCAGCGTCGCCAGTTGCCGGGTGAGCAGCGCCAGATCGCCGCTGCTCACGCCGCCCATCCAACGGCCGGCGAGCAGGCCGGCAAGAGCGGATCGCCTGCGCGCCTGCACCGCCAGCACCTGCCACCCCTTCTCACGCAACCGATCTCGGGCCTGGCGCAGAGAATCCGCCTCCAACACGCCACGCCGGGCGCGCCCCTCACGATCGCAGGCGCGATAATCAAACTTCATCGCCATCCCCTTCGCGCGTCACCCGCAACACTTCTTCCAGGCTGGTCTCTCCGGCGCACATTTTGGCGATCCCATCCTGGCACAGCGGCTGATAGCGCTCCCCGGCCAGCCTGGCGATGTCCAGCTCACCGTCGCTACGGTGGATTGCCCTGCGCATCGGTTCATCCAGCACCAACAGTTCATGCAAACCGATTCGGCCGCGATAGCCCTGCCCGCCGCAGGCCTCGCATCCTATCGGGCGCCAACAGGTCAGCGCCTGCGTCGACGCCAGCCCCAGTTGGCGCCGCTGCGCGTCAGGCAGCGCATAAGGCTCGCGACAGTGCGGGCAAAGCCGGCGCACCAGGCGCTGCGCCAACACGCCGCTCAGCGAGCTGGAAAGCAAAAACGGTTCAACGCCCATGTCCCGCAGCCGGGTCACGGCGCCGATCGCCGTGTTGGTATGCAGGGTCGACAGCACCAGATGCCCGGTCAATGAGGCCTGCACCGCGATCTGCGCCGTTTCACCGTCGCGGATCTCGCCGATCAACACCACATCGGGATCCTGACGCAGCAGCGCGCGCAGCCCGCGCGCGAAGGTCATGTCCACCTTGGGGTTCACCTGCGTCTGCGCGATGCCGGCCAGTTCATACTCGACGGGATCTTCGATCGTCATGATGTTGCGCTGTTCGTCATTGATCTGGTTCAGCAAGGTATAGAGCGTGGTGCTCTTGCCCGAACCGGTCGGGCCGGTGACCAGAATAATGCCGTGCGGCTGGCGGATCAGGCGCAGCAACGCCTGTTGATGCGCCGCCGCCATGCCCAGGCTGGGCAGTTCGAGCCGCACGCCCTGTTTATCCAACAGGCGCATGACCACGCGCTCGCCGTGGCTGGCCGGCATCACCGACACCCGCACGTCGATCGCCCGTCCGCCAACCTTCAGCGCCATGCGCCCATCCTGCGGCACGCGCTTCTCGGCGATATCCAGCTTCGACATGACCTTGATGCGCGACACCAGCAGCGCCGCCAGCTTGCGCTGCGGCGCCAGAATGCGGCGCAGCGCGCCGTCGATGCGAAAACGGATCACCAGCTCACTCTCGTAGGTTTCGATGTGAATATCGGAGGCGCGCTCTTTGATCGCCTCACTCAGCAAGGCGTTAATCAGGCGGATAATCGGCGCATCGTCCTGTTCGTCCAACAGGTCTTGCTGCTGCGGCAGCTCTTCCGCCAACGCATAGAAATCCAGTTCGCCGCCCAGATCGTCGATCATTTTCTGCGCCTGACCGCTTTCCCGCTGATAGTGCGCCACCAACCGTTGTTCAAAGGCCTCCGTGTCCAGCCGGGCCAGCGTCGGCTCACCGGGCAGGCAGCGGTACGCCTCCATCAACGCGGCGTGGCGGGTCTCGGGATGACAATACAGTTGAATGCCGCTCTGCCCGTCGACGGCCAGCACGCCATGCTGCCGCGCCCAGCCAAAAGGCAGCCGCGGCCCCGCAGAACGGGGCTTCACGGGCGCGCTCCGCGCGAATAAAACGCCTCGATACGCGCGACGGTGGCGAGGAACGCCCGATTGTCGATCGCCTTCTTATCGCCGGCGATCTCGCTGCGCAGTGCGTTATTCAGCTCACGATCGTCCTGCTGCTCGGCGTCGAACTTGCCTAACTTGCGTTGGCTCTGCCGGGCATACCCCTCGGAGCTGCGAATGATGGTCGGGCGGATAAACAGCATCAAATTACGCTTGCTCGCTTTGGAGGCGTTCGAGCGAAACAGCGCCCCCACCAGCGGGATCTTGCCCAGGATCGGCACGCTGCTCTCCAGCTCCGAGTTGGACTTGTCCAGCAGTCCGCCCACCACCACGGTCTCACCGCTGTCCACCAGTACCGTATTGTTGACCGTGCGGATATTGAAGGTCGCCCCCAGCGAATCCGGCGTGGCGCCGGCGCTGTCGGCAACGCTGGAGACCTCCTGCTCGATCTGCATCAGCACGGACTGGCCCTGATTGATCTGCGGTTTGACCTTGAGCTTGATGCCCACCGTTTTGCGCGACACGGTATTGAAGACGTTATCGCTGTTGGTGGTTTGCGAACCGGTGAGGATCGGCACATCCTGCCCGACGCTGAACTCCGCCTCGGCGTTATCGAGCGTAACGATGCTCGGCGTAGCCAGGATATTGTTTTGATTGTTGCTGGCGATGGCGGACAGCAATACGCCCCAGTTGCCGCTGTAGAAACCGGTCATCAGGCCGTTGGCCTTGCCGAACACATCGCTCATGCCGTTTTCGAACCCCGCCGAGATGCCGGGCGCCTGGCCGGCGAACTGCGTGCCGCCGCCGTATTTGTTGGCCCACTGCACGCCGATGTTCAGCCCCTGCCCATCCTGCACCTCGACGATCACCGCTTCGACCAGCACCTGCGCGCGCCGTACATCCAGCTTGGCGACCACCGCCTCCAGATCGCGCATCACGTCCGGCGCGGCGGTGATGATCAGCGCATTGGTCTGCTCATCGGCCTTGATCACCACATTTTTCAACAGCGCCACGTTGGCGGCGGCGCTCTCTTTCTCGTTTTGCAGGCCCGCGCTCACGCCGGTCAGCACCTCGACCAGGCTCTGCGCCTTGGCGTATTTGAGCGGAATGACCTGGGTATTGCCTTGGGTGACACTCTTGTTATCCAACTGCTCAATCAGTTCTTTGGCGTGTTCGCGGGCCCGATCGTCCCCGGCGATCATCACGCTGTTGGTGCGCTCATCCGCCACCAGCCGCAGCGAGCCTGCCCCGGCCATACGCCGTTTGCCCTCTTCGCGAAACAGTTCGTTCACCATCCGCGCGATCTCCGGCGCCGCCGCATGCTTCAGCGCGAAGGTCTCAACCTGATTGCCGTCGTCCTGATCCATCTCCCTCACAAGGTCGAGCAGGCCGTTGACTACCCCGGCTCGGCCGGTGATCAACAGCGCATTGCCCTGCTCGTAATGCGCCACGCTGCCCACGCCGATGCTGTCGTTAAGCTGGCGCAAGATCGGCGAAACGTCTTTGGCCGCGATATTGCGCAGCGGCACCACGCGCATCACCACTTCATCCCCTTCGGCGATCGCCTCGCCGCCGCTTTGCGACAGCGCGGCTCTTTTTCCCTCTTTGGCGGCGATCACCTTCAGGACATTGTTGGGCATGCCGATGACCGTATAGCCGTAGACGTCCAGCACATTGAGAAAGAACTGGTAATATTGCTTCTCGTCGAGCTGTTCGTAGCTGCGCACCGTAACCTTACCTTTCACCGCCGGATCGATAATGATGGTCTTGCTCAGGTTTTTACTGACCGTATTGATAAATTCCTGAATGTCCGTGCCTTTGAAATTGGCGGAGAATTGCTCCGCACGCGCCAGGCCCCCCAGGGCAATCATGACGGCCACCGCCGCTAACGCGCGCCATAAACCGGCGCTCCAGCCTGCGCGGGAACGAAAAATAAAATGCGTCATCACAGTGTTGCCTTATGCTGTAAAACACCCCACGCCGAAGCGGCGCGCCGGCTACTCTTTAAACGTCAGCGCGGCGTAATAACCGTTTTCATCGAGCAGTATTTTGTTTTTTAATATCCGCACGATAACGGCATTGCTGCCGACCAGCCGATCGCCAACGCCATACCCGGTTTGCTTACCGCCATGTTCCACGATAACCAGGCTTTTTTCGGCGTTATCACTGAACAGCAGACCGGTTATCTTGCCGAGCGCAGCGGCCTCCGGCGCGTTAGCCAGCAGCTCGGCGCCGATCGCCCACTCCCCGACCTTATACCCGCGCGCCTTTTCGCCGCTTTTCGCCGCCTGATAGCGGCCAAACCAGTTTGCGTCGTTAATTTTCTCGATGTCATCTTCCTGGGGAAAGACGCCATGGCGCACTTGCTCACGCCCACTTTCAAGGTGCGGCTCAACGGGTTCGTTATTCACGGTTATCATTCGCCACACCTGAGAAAGCATGAACGTCAAATTAGCCAGGAAGAAAAGTAGAATAAAAAAGTCTATCAACCGCTTGCTCACTGGCCCCCCGGTTATTCAACGGCGCCAACGCTAAGCGGAAATGCCCAACACCATCGCCACGGAAAACAGCAGCGTGATGGCCAGCGCCACTTTATAATTCACGGCGTCCAGCCACGTTCGCCGCTGTTTATTAGCCGCCGGCGCCAAGCATTGCTCCCGCGTATTCGCGCGTTCGCAGGCCTGGAAACTCAGCATCACGCCAAATCGGGGAATGGTTTTGATCACCTCGCCCGGAATACCGTGGCGGGAGAGCAAAGCGCGGCATTGGAATATCATTTGATAATAGTTATTGTCGCTGATGGTCTCATGGTTGCAGAACCAGACTGCGCGAATAATGTCATTTTTCTTATAGATGCCACTCAACAGGCACAGCATGAAACGCCGCTGCAATTCGGTCATTTCGATGAGCACATTCTCTTTTTTAAATAACAGCGTCTTTTCATTGTTGTTTAAGATCACCAACTCATTTTCCAACAGAGTCTCGTTCAGGGCAATGCTATGTATGTCCATCTCTCGCCTATCAGTTTAATGAAGTCCAAAGGCTCCCTGTGCCATTACCTTTGCACGCATGCGGCAGATGCATTTTCAACGCAAATAAGTGATTCGCCGTGTTAAGAGCCGGCTCAATTAATCATGTTAAAAATATTCATGCAACTTATTTATTTAAAATAAACAATATAAAATTAATCTAACAAAACAACACAAGCCTAAAGCCATTAAGTCATTTAAAAACATGGTGATAGAAGAATTTATAAAATAAGTGAACCGCCATTAAATTCGATTAGTGATGCGAAAAATAGACAATGACCGATAATAACTCATGTTATTAGTTGTGCGCTAAAAAGACGGCGGAACGCTATAAACGGCAAATAAAATACATCTTTATCGGAGGGGCAATAAAGTAAACGTCAGGATTCAATATTGCATAAGAACATCGGCGAATAGGCATTGCTAAACATCAACGTGTTTTTATCAATGCTGCGAACATGATAAAACGTCGACTCATTGCTGAAAAAGTAGGTATAAATCTCTTCCGGCAAGGTATCACGCGGCGAATAGTTGACCTCGCCATACTGAAAGCGATAAAAACTCCCCTGCGAAACATAGCTGAAGTTAACCCGCCGATTGACGAAGTATTTCTTTTCACCGTCGTTGGCTAACCCCGACAGGACCATCACGCCCTTATCGCCGGACAAAAAGATGTAGTTTATTTTCAGCGACAGCTGAATGTCGTTATGAGCCGCCTGCGCGTCCAGTGAATTGAAATAATTGAACGTGGCGTTCGCTTCACAGGAAAAATCACTGAAGTCATGATGGCTGCGTATCAGGGAATACATCACGCTGCCGGTCAACACGCACAGGCCGACCAGCGTGGCTGACAGAATATTTAACTTTTTTTCCATGCCCGAATGTACTCGCTCTCACAGTTATGCAAAACAGCCGCACTGTCCTTCGTGCATTTGGCGATAAACTGGCGTCCGCTGTCTTCATTGGCATTTTGAGAACGGTTAACCTTGGTAATGACGACCTCGCCGGATCGACAATGTCGGCCATACAAATCTTTCCTGACCAGAAACTGCAAGTAACCGTCCTGGTGATTCGCCAAAAAATGGCCGGCATAGTAGATCGGGCAACCGTTCACCGTGCCGACGTAGGACAATACCTGCTTCTTTTCACTGTCGCGATGGTGCTTGTAATAGATGAAGCACAGCGCCAGAAAAGATAAGGGTACGACGATCGATAAACTGCGCAGCAGAATAAAAAAATAATGATAGGTGTTTTTTGTCGTTGCGGCAGGTGACGCCAACGTCACCGTGGCATCGGCAAGCTGAGGGGGCTCGGGTAAATCAATCCGCAGTCGGTCGACAGGTATTATTCGATTAAGTCTATACCCCTTTTTGGATAGGGTAACGATGAGGCGCTCGTTGAAACCGACAGACGTCAATGCGCGTCGGGTCAGGCTGATATATTGATTTAACGTCGCGGAAGAGGCGCTCAAGCCGTGATCGGTCCAAACCTGCTGCAACAGCGTCTCGCGGCTCACCGTCTCATGGCCGTGTTCAAGCAAGCATTTGAATACTCTGGCATTGACGCTGGATAAGAAAACTTCCCGCCCCTTCTTTAAACTTTTCAATGAACCGTTTTCAGTATTAAATGTAATATCTTTATCAATGATATAAATCATGTTTAGCCTGACAGCGCACACGGGTTATTATTTAAACTTATTGAGCCAGTTCGACGACCGCCGCTAAGCGCGGATAGTTTTTTTGCACAGAGAAAAAACAATACTAACGTCATCCCAACAGGTGCGCAACTTTAAGAATTTTCCCCATCTCTCCATCCTTATTTGTCCCACAAATGGCGGTATACGCGTTATTTTTTCGCCGTCATCGGATCTGTTGGCAACAATACATTTCTATCAGGGGGATAAAGGCTAAAACGGTGCAGAGGACACGCTTCGCGATCGCGAGGTGCGCAAGTAACGCCTGTTCAGCGTATCGACTTGATGAATAATGGGGAAGAGCGTTTTGCGGGACGCAAATGGGTGGGGACCCTGCCAGCTACATCCCGGCACACACGTCACCTGCTGCGGCTGCTTCCTTCCGGACCTGACCGAGTTCACAAGTTAGTGTTGCGGGAGAACCAACAGGGCCCCCATTGACGGCTTCTGTACTCCGAAGCGGTGGGCATTATCGGCGATGCCCCATCAAATAGCAAGCCAACCCGGGCCAACCGCTGTTTTCTTGCCCACCTGCATTGTGGCACACTCTCCGCCTGGGTTTTGACTCGCGCAGGAACTGCAACATGCAACCAGAAGACGCCTCTTTCAGCCAGCGGGTATTCCATATCGTGGCCGCTATTCCGTACGGCAAAGTCACCACCTACGGTGAAGTCGCCCGTCTGGCCGGTTCGCCGCGCGCCGCGCGTCAGGTCGGCGGCGTGCTGCGGCGTTTGCCGGAAGGCAGCACGCTGCCGTGGCACCGCGTAATCAACCGGCACGGGCAAATCTCGCAACAGGGGGAGGATTTTCAACGGCAACGGCAGGCATTGCTGGCGGAGGGGATTATTTTCGGCCCGCACAGCACGGTCGATTTCGATCGCTACGGCTGGCGCTGGTAAAACAAAACAGCCTTTGGCCGAAGCGCAAAGGCTGTTGATTGGGTCTTGCCGTACCGCAGCAGAATTACTGCATCGCGCTTGGCGCAGCCTGCATCGGCACGCCCTGCACCGGAACCAGCAGCAGATCGGCGCGGGTGCCGTTGCGGTTAACCACTTCCTGGATCGTGTCGGTAATGAACATCAGTCGCCCGTTGACCGTCACCGCCGCGCTCAGAATGATGCGCGCATTCGGTTGGATATCAGACGGGTTGTACGGCAGCGTAAAGTTGAACGGCGCTTGTTGCCCTTCGGTACGTATCGCGCGCTGTGCAATCACTTTGGACGGCGCATCCGCCAGCGAGGCATCAGAGAGGGTGACAGTCAGTACGGCGTCCGGCGGCAGCGCAATGCGCTGACGTATATTAACCGAACCTGTCACCGCCGGCCCCTGAATCTGCGTTTGCGCAGCCGCCGGGTTGCCGGCCGCCGGTGTAGGCACATCAGCACTCTTTTGCGCGCATCCTGCCAGCGTGATCGTCAGTGCTGCGGCACCGCCTACGATTTGCCAGAGTTTCATGGATCGGTCTCCTTTTTTATTATCAACACGTTGGTGGCTTTCACCACCTCACTCATTAAACTTAGCACAAAACACTGATAAATCCACTTTGCCCCGCCTATTAATCACTTAGCCAGCCCAATGCGCTCACTATTAAGAGCATTCTCATCGGCCCTTTAACGCAAGATATTGACGCCGCGCCGTGATATTCCGCACACTGCGCAAAATGATTATTAGAAAGGTAACAATTTTATGAGCCAGGCATTGCAAAACCTCCTCGATCTGTTGGATCTGGAGAAAATCGAAGAAGGGCTGTTCCGCGGCCAAAGCGAAGATCTGGGGCTGCGTCAGGTGTTCGGCGGGCAAGTGGTCGGCCAGGCGCTGTACGCCGCCAAACAGACGGTGCCGGACGAGCGCAGCGTGCACTCGTTCCACAGCTACTTCCTGCGTCCGGGCGACAGCAGCAAGCCGATCGTCTACGACGTAGAAACCCTGCGCGACGGCAACAGCTTCAGCGCCCGTCGCGTCAGCGCCATCCAGCACGGCAAACCTATCTTCTATATGACCGCCTCCTTCCAGAGCTCGGAAGAAGGTTTCGAGCACCAGAACCAGATGCCGGACGTGCCGCCGCCGGAAGGGCTGCTGTCCGAATCAGAGATTGCTCAGAAGCTGGCGCCGATGTTGCCGACCAAAGTACGCGAAAAATTTATCGGTCAGAAGCCGATCGAAATGCGCCCGGTGAAATTCCACAACCCGTTGAAGGGCAGCGTGGAAGAACCGCATCGCTACGTGTGGTTCCGCGCCAACGGCAGCATGCCGGACGATGCGCGCATCCACCAATATCTGCTGGGCTACGCATCGGACTTTAACTTCCTGCCGACGGCGCTACAGCCGCACGGCGTCGGCTTCCTCGAGCCGGGCATGCAGGTGGCCACCATCGACCATTCGATGTGGTTCCACCGCCCGTTCCGCATGGATGATTGGCTGCTGTACGCGGTGGAAAGCTCCTCCGCCTCCGGCGCACGCGGCTTTGTGCGCGGCCAGATCTACACCCGCGACGGCGTGCTGGTCGCCACCACCGTACAGGAAGGGGTGATTCGCCAACGCGACGCCTGATTTGCGGCATAAAGAAAGGGGCGATGTTTCCATCGCCCCTTTTTGCTTCATCATTATTTTCGTATTTAGCGCACTGCCCTGCTTCGAGTCTTACTGGTTGTAGGCGCTCTCGCCGTGGCTGTTGACGTCCAACCCTTCGCGCTCCTGCTCTTCCGGCACTCTCAGCCCCACCATCGCGCCCGCGATCTTGAAGGCGATAAAGGCGGCGACGCTTGACCACACCAGCGTAATCACGACGCTCAGCAGCTGGATCCACACCTGATGCCCCATCGTCACCCCTTCGGCATAGCCGGTGCCGCCGAGGGAAGAAGCGGTGAACACGCCGGTCAGCAGACAGCCGACGATGCCGCACACGCCGTGCACGCCGAACACGTCGCAGGTGTCGTCCACTTTCAGCCATTTCTTCAACGTCACTACGCCCCACAGGCCGGCGACGCCCCCCACCAGGCCGATGATCAACGCGCCGCCCACGCCCACGGTGCCCGCCGCCGGCGTAACGGCAACCAGCCCGGCGATCATGCCGGAGCAGGCGCCCAGCAACGAAGGCTTGCCGCGCAGCACCCACTCGGCAAAGGTCCAGGACAGAATGGCGCCCGCAGTAGCCACCACAGTGTTCAGGAATGCCAAGGCCGCAATGCCGTTAGCCGCGCTGGCGGAACCGGCGTTAAAGCCGAACCAGCCGATATACAAGATGGAGGCGCCGGTAAACACCATCGGCAGGTTATGCGGTTTGAACGCCTCTTTACCGAAGCCGGCGCGTTTGCCGAGCAGATAGGCGCCGATCAGCCCGGCGCTGGCGGCGTTGATGTGCACCACGGTGCCGCCGGCGAAGTCCAGCGCGCCGTCGGTAGCCAGATAGCCACCGCCCCACACCATGTGCGCGATCGGCAGGTAAGACAGGGTGAACCACAGGATCGCGAAGATCAGCACCGCCGAGAAGCGAATGCGTTCGGCGAAGCCCCCCACCACCAGCGCCACGGTAATGCAGGCGAAGGAGGCCTGGAAAGCGACGTGGATCATCTGGCTGATGCTGCCGGTGACGCTGTCGATGCCGATGCCTTTCAGCATCGCCGTCTGGAATCCGCCGAACACCGCATTGCCTTCGCTGAACGCCAGGCTGTAGCCATACAGCACCCACAGCACGCAGACCAGCGCGAAGGTGACGGTGACCTGCGTCAGCATCGACAGCACGTTTTTGCCGCGCAACAGGCCGCCGTAAAACAGCGCAATGCCGGGCAGCGTCATGAACAGCACCAACGCGGTGCAGATCATCATAAAGGCGTTGTCGGCCTTATCGGCGACCGCCGGGGCGGCCAGGGCCAAAGAAGGAACCATTGTTACCGAACTCAGGCCCAACATGGATAACAGTCTTTTCATTATCAATCATCCCCATCACTTAACTGAGTTCGCGGTTACAGTGCCGATTCGTCGGTTTCGCCGGTGCGAATACGGATCACGCGTTGCAATTCGGCAACGAAAATTTTGCCGTCGCCGATTTTGCCGGTGTAGGCGGCTTTGCTAATGACATCAACCACTTCATCCAACTGATCGTCGGCGATGGCGATATCGATTTTGACCTTGGGCAGGAAGTTGACGTTATATTCGGCGCCGCGATACAGCTCGGCGTGCCCTTTCTGGCGGCCAAAGCCCTTCACTTCGGTTACGGTCAACCCCTGAATGCCCACGGAGGACAAGGCCTCGCGCACGTCCTCCAGCTTGAACGGTTTGATTACCACGGTCACCAGCTTCATATTGCCTCTCCACGAATTAAGCCCAAACTCACCCCGGTACGCCTCATATGTAGCAAGGGCTGTGCCAAATTTTATTTTGCATGGCGATTCAGCGGATTAGCGGGCACGCGGGCGCCGCCGCGGCGCGGTGCAGTACCGATACCTTGAATGGGTTAAATAATGCGCACTGATTTGGTGCGCGTCGCGTCGAAAAAGTGCAGAAAGGGGGCGTAGCCTGGCGGAGTTGCCTGCTTGTGGTGCGTTGGGAAAAATAAGGGCCGCGATCGCGGCCCGTGGGATCAGGCGGGTTGGCTCTCGTCGCGCACCGCTTCCGCCAACTGCTCGCCCGCCAGCTGCAGCTGATACATCTGGTAGTAGCGCCCCTGCTGCGCCAGCAGCTGTTGATGGTTGCCCTGCTCCACCGCCTGGCCGCGATGCAGCACCAGAATGGAATCGGCATCGACGATCGTCGAGAGGCGGTGAGCGATCACCACCAGCGTGGTGTGCTCGCGGATCACGCGCAGCGCCCGCTGGATAGCCTGCTCGGTGCCCGAGTCGATGTTGGCGGTCGCCTCGTCGAGGATCAGGATCTGCGGCGCCTGCACCAATACCCGCGCCATCGCCAGCAGCTGTTTCTGTCCGACCGACAGGTTATTGCCCTGCTCCCCCAGCCGGGTATGGATACCCTGCGGGAAGCCGCGCACCAGACTCGCCAGCTGCACCGTTTCCAGCGCCCGCCAGACGGCTTCTTCATCGATGTTGCGCCCCAGCGTCACGTTGGCCAGCACCGAATCGGCGATCACCACCGGATCCTGTTGCACCATCGCCACGCCCTGGCGCAGCGTGCGGTGCGACAGGCTGGAGAGCGGACGGCCGTCGAGACGCACTTCCCCTTCGCTGACCGGGTAATAGCCCATCAGCAGGTTAGCCAGCGTGCTCTTGCCGCTGCCGGTATGGCCGACCAGCGCCACGAAGCCGCGTGAGGGCACCGCCAGCGAAATATGCTGCAGCACCTTTTTATCCGCACGGTAGGCGAAGCTCAGATCGGTGATGTCGATGCTGCCGCCGGCCAACGGACGATCGTCTGCGCCGTAGCTTTGCTGGCTGCGATCCATCAGTTCGAAAATACGTTCGCCGGCCACCACCGCCTGCTGCAGGATCGACTGTTGTGACGTCAACTCGATCAGCGGTTCGTTCAAACGCCCCAGGTAGTTGATGAAGGCATAGAGCACGCCGACGCCAATCACGCCTTCGCCGCTGAAGCCGAACAACATCAGCAAACCGCACAGCACCAGCGCCGAAAACAGACTGAGCAGCGGCCGCAGCAGAAAACCGTCGAGCCGCAGCGTCTGCATGCGCGCGAGATAGTGCGATTGGCTGGCGGCGCTCATGCGCTCGCCGAACCTCACCTGCTGGCGGAATTGCTGGATCACGCCCATGCCGTTGATCACTTCGTTGAAACCGTCGTTGATGTCCGCCAGATAACTGCGCACCCGGCGCACAATCGGCGTGCTGTAATATTGATAGATGCCCATCACCACGAACACCGCCGGGAAGATACAGATAGCCACTAACGCCATGCGCCAGTCGAGGCTGAACATCGCCACCAGCATGGCGCCGATCAGCGCGGCGCTTTTCAGCACCGTGGAGACCACCATCACGTACAGGTCCTTGATCACTTCGGTGTCGTTGGTGACGCGCGAGATCAATTGCCCGACCGGTTGCGTGTCGAAGGCGCTGAGCGGCTGGCGCAGCGCGGCGTCCATCACGTCGGTACGCAGCCGCTGCACCACGCCTACCGCCGCCTGGTTGAACAGCAGCGCCTGGAAGTAGTGCAGCGCCGCCGCCAGCAGCTCCAGCAGAATGTAGGCCGCCGCCAGCCCGCCGACAATCATCAGCGGCAGTTGCCCTTTGGCGACGTAATTATCGATAAAATAGCTGACCAGGATCGGCCCGGCGACTTCCGCCGCCGCCGCCACCCACAGCATCAGCACCGCCACCCCCAGCGGTTTGCGGTACGGCGAGCCGTAGGCCAGCAGCCGCTTCAGCGTCGGCCACAGCTTTTGCACTTTATTCATCGGCCAACGCCTCCTCGCCGTTTTCCGGCGCTTCGTCCAGCGCCGCTTCCAGCTGCTGATAACGGTACATATCGCGATACCAGCCCGGCTGCGCCGCCAGCGCCGCCGGATCGCCGCGCTGCGCCACGCCGCCGTGCTGCATCACCAGGATTTCGCTGGCTTCGGTCAATGCCGACAGCCGGTGCGCGCTGATGATCACCGTGCGATCTTGCCCCCAGCTGCGCAGGTTGTGCAGGATCTGGTGCTCGGTACGGCCGTCCACCGCCGACAACGCATCGTCGAGGATCAGGATCTCCGCATCCAGCAGCAACGCGCGCGCGATGGAGATGCGCTGTTTCTGGCCGCCCGACAGCATCACGCCGCGTTCGCCCACTTCGGTGTCATAGCCCTGCGGCAGCCGCAGAATGTCCTCATGGACGCTGGCCAACCGCGCCGCCTGTTCAATCTGCGCCTGCGTCGCCCCCGGCTGGCCCAGCGCGATGTTGTTCGCCACGGTATCGGAGAACAGGAACGGCGTCTGGCTCACCACCGACAGGCGCGAACGCCAGTCGTCGAGCCTGACCTGCGGAAGCGGCAGGCCGTGATAGCGGATCTGCCCTTGGTCGACGTCGAACTGACGCTGGATCAGCGACAGTAATGTCGACTTACCGGCCCCGGTCGGCCCGCACAGCCCCAGCATCTGCCCCGGCTTCAACGTCAGCGCCACGTCATGCAGCGCCGGGTGCGGGTTTTCCGGGTAGTGGAACGCGCGGATATCCACCTCCAGCACGCCGCGCCCGGCCGGCAACGCCTGCGGGCCGTCCTGCACCGCCGGCGCCTCGTCGAGCAGGCTGCGGATACGGCTGTAGGCCGCGCTGCCGCGCTCGACGATGTTGAACATCCAGGCCAGCGCCAGCATCGGCCAGATCATCAGGCCGAGGTACATCACAAAGCTGGTCAGTTGCCCGAGCGTCAGCGAACCGTTCACCACCATCCAGCTGCCGCCGCCGATGGCCAGCAGGTTAGAGGCGCCGATGGCGATATAAATGGTCGGATCGAAGCGCGCATCCACCCGCGCCACGTGCATGTTCTTGGCGCCGGTCTGCGCCGCGACGTCGGCGAAGCGGTTGGATTGGTGATCTTCCAGCCCGAAGGCCTTGATCATGCGGATGCTGGTCATGCTTTCCTGCGCCTGATCGTTGAGGCTGGAAAACGCCGCCTGCGCCGATTTAAAGCGCTGGTGCAGCTGATCGCCGTAATATTTGATGGCGATCGCCATCAGCGGCATCGGGATTAACGCCAACACCGTCAGCTGCCAGCTGATTTGGGTGCTCATCACCACCAGCACCACCAACCCCATCACCAGCGAATCCACCAGCGTCAGCACGCCTTCACCGGCGGCGAACACCACGCGATCCACGTCGTTGGTGGCGCGCGCCATCAGATCGCCGGTGCGGTGGCGCAGGTAGAACGCCGGGTTCTGCCGACTGAGCTGACGGTAAAAGTTTTCGCGCAGCTCGACCGCCAGCTGGTAGGAAGCGCCGAACAGCAGCACCCGCCACACATAGCGCAGCAGGTAAACGACGATCGCGGTGCCGATCATCAGCCCAAGCCAGGCCAACAGCACGCCGGTAGACATCTGTTTTTCGGTGACGCCGTCCACGATGATGCCGACCAGTTTAGGCGGCAGCAGTTGCAGGATGGCGATGACGATCAGCAATACCACCGCGCCCAGGTAGCGGCGCCACTCCCGGCGGAAGTACCAGCCGATTTGTGCAAATAATCTCACGCAGTTTGATTCCAGGGTTTTATGAGGTTTGTCTCTTTTTCCGCTTCAACGGAGCAGGATACCACCGTTGAGCCGCTCGTCCGGTGAACTTTTCACTCCGGCACCGGCAGCGCGGTGGTGTATTTGATTTTTTCCATGGCAAAGCTCGAGGTGACGTCGATAAGGCCCGGCACGCCGTTCACCAGGCGCTTGTAAAAACCGTCGTAACTTTTCATGTCCGCCACTTCGACCTGCATCAGGTAGTCGTACTCTCCCGCCATACGGTAGAACGCCAGCACCTCGGGCATCTGGCTGGTCAGCTGCACAAACGCCTGATACCACTCGCTGCTGTGCTGCTGGGTCTTGATCAGCACGAACGCCGTCAGCCCCAGGCCAAGCTTTTCGTTATCCAACAAGGCCACCCGGCCGCGGATATAGCCTTCGTCTTCCAGACGCTTCAGGCGCTTCCAGCACGGCGTAGAGGTCAAATTAACCGCATCGGCCAGCGCCTGCAGCGACTGGGTGCAATCTTGCTGCAGCATGCACAGCAGCTTACGGTCTGTTTTATCTAACATAGCGGCCACCTGGAGAAAAATTTTCTCCCATTAGGCGATTAAACAGGGAAAATGGCAATCCTTTTTTCCTGCCGACAGGCTATGCTACGCCATAAATCAGCCCCCTATTCTGAGGCCAAATCATGACAAACTCTTGGGTAAAATATGCTATCGGTGAAATAGAAGCGGATTTTCAACGCTCCGCCGATACGCACCTGATTCGCCTGAACCTGCCGGCGTTTCCCGGCATCTGCCTGTACCTGAAAGATGAGAGCACCCACCCGACCGGCAGCCTGAAACACCGCCTGGCGCGCTCGCTGTTCCTTTACGGCCTGTGCAACGGCTGGATCACCGAGAACACCACCATCATCGAGGCCTCTTCCGGCAGCACGGCGGTGTCCGAAGCCTACTTCGCGCGGCTGATCGGTCTGCCGTTCATCGCGGTGATGCCGTCCTGCACCGCACGCCGCAAGGTAGAACAGATCGCCTTTTACGGCGGCCGCTGTCACTTCGTCGATCACGCCGCCCAGATCTACGCCGCTTCCGAACAGCTGGCGAAAGAGCTGAACGGCCACTATATGGATCAGTTCACCTACGCCGAGCGCGCCACCGACTGGCGCGGCAACAACAATATCGCCGACAGCATCTTCCGCCAGATGGCGCGCGAACCTTTCCCGGTGCCGAAACACATCGTGATGAGCGCCGGCACCGGCGGCACCTCCGCCACGCTGGGGCGCTATATCCGTTATCAGGGGCACGACACCCGGTTGACGGTGGTCGATCCGGAAAACTCGGTGTTCTATGACTGCTTCCACCACGGTGATCGCACCCTGATCGGCAGCTGCGGCAGCCGTATCGAAGGCATCGGCCGCCCACGCGCCGAGCCGTCGTTCATCCCTTCGGTGGTCGATAACATGTTGCGGGTGCCGGACGCCGCCAGCGTCGCCACCATTCACTGGCTGGAGGCCGTGCTCGGCCGCAAGGTCGGCGCCTCCACCGGCACCAACGTCTGGGGCGCGCTGCAATTGGCGAAGCAGATGCGGGAAAACGGCGAGCAAGGGGCGATCGTTACCCTGCTGTGCGACAGCGGCGAGCGCTACCTCGATACCTATTACAACCCGGAGTGGGTCAGCAACAACATTGGCGATCTGCAACCGTATCTGGCGCAGCTGGCGGATTTGTAACGCCGGGCGCAACGTAAAAAAAAGCCGGGTAGTCATACCCGGCCGGCTGTAAGGAGAACCTCATTATTCGGGGGAATAGGTGAGGCAAGGTGAACGCAGCCAATGTTGTAAATAATGAGCTACCGCCTGTTGTTGGCAGTGGCCGATAACCGGCAGCTGCGGCAGCAGGGATTTCAGCTGCGGCAGGGCGTTCCCCATCACCACGCCGTGTCCCACCGCGCCCAGCATCTCTTTGTCGTTCATCGCATCGCCGAACGCCATGCAGTCGGCCATCGTCAATCCCAGGTGACGGCTCAGCCGATCCAGCGCCGCGCCCTTGTTGCAACCGAGTGGCAGCACCTCCAGGCAATCGTAAGCGGAGAAACACAGATCGGCCTCGCCGCCCAGCTGCGCCCGCAGCTGCACCTGCAATTCCAGCAACTCCTCATGCGGTGCGACAAAGCACACCTTGCTGTTGCCGAACGCCGGTAAGCGGCGCACGTCAGCCAGTTGGAAACGAAAGCCGCTCAGGTGGTGCGCCTGCAGCATCTCTTCCGGCGCGGGGAACTCGGTCAGCCAACCTTCGTCGCGGAACACGTGCATGCTGGCGCGGGTGCGCCAATGATGATGCAGCACCTCTTCGGCGATCTCCGCCGGCAGATCGGCGGCGTGCAGCTGTTGGCCACGGTTGTCATACACCCGCGTGCCGTTGCCGGTGATCAGATAGCCCTGCAGCCCCAGCTGCGCCATGATCGGTTGCGCATCGAGGTAGTGCCGCCCGGTGGCGAACGTCACCACCATCTCCCGCTCCACCAGCTGGTTCAGCACCGCCAGCGTTTCCGGGCCAACCCGGTGATCCGGCATCAACAGCGTACCGTCCATATCGAAAGCCGCCAGGCGATACATAAAGACCTCATGAATGTGAACGCGATTACAATCAGTGCAGTATGGGATGGTATTTGCGGAAGTAATAGTGAACAATTTGGGAAAACTGTTCCGGATTTCTGCTCATGCGCCTGGTTCACCGTCTCAGCCAATATCAACGCCTGTATCAACAGCTCGGCAACGCGCCGGTCGCCGTGACCATCGGCGAGCTGGCGGCAATGTTCTACTGCAGCGAACGCCATGCCCGCACGCTGGTGCAGCAGCTGCAGGATCAGGGCTGGCTGAGCTGGCATTCTCAGCCCGGCCGCGGCAAACGCGCCAGCCTGCATTGCCTGAAAACCCCGGATGAGCTGCGCGCGCAGCTGTTGCAGCAGCTGTTGCAACAGGGCAATCATCAGGGGGCGCTGGAGATGGCGCAGCTCGATCCGCAACACCTGCAGGATCTGCTCAGCCCGCACCTCGGCGGGCAATGGCAGGCCGGCAGCCCGACGCTGCGCATTCCCTATTACCGTACGCTGGAGGCGCTCGATCCGCTCACGCTGACCGGCCGCGCCGAGCAACATCTGGTGTCGACCCTGCACGCCGGGCTGACGCGCCTGATGACCGGTAACCCGGAGCCGCAGCCCGATCTGGCGCACCACTGGCAGATAAGCGATGGCGGCCTGCGCTGGCGATTCTTTTTACGTAGCCAGCTGCGCTGGCACAACGGCGAACCGTTGACCGGCCAGCAACTGCTGCAAACGCTGGAAAAACTGCTGGGCCATCCGCGCAGCCAACCCAGCCTGAGCAGCGTCGCGAACGTCAGCCTGCCGCATCCGCTGTGCATTCAGTTCGACCTGCACCTGCCGGACTATTGGCTGGCACACCGGCTGGCGGAGCTGCCTTGTCTGATGACGCACCCCGAACTGCCGGCCATCGGCGCCGGCCCATTTAAACTGGCGTTGAATGAACCGCAGTTGGTGAGGCTGGAACAGCATGCCGGTTACCATCTGCAGCATCCGTATCTGGACACCATCGAATACTGGATCACGCCCGATCTGCCCATCACCGGCGCCGACGCCAGCTGCCGGCATCCGGTGCGCATCACCATCGGTCAGCAAGACGATTTGGCGCAGGCCCGGCCGGTGCAGCGCAGCATGAGCCTGGGCTGGTGTTATCTGGCGCTGAACCTGCGCCACGGCGTGCTGAGCGAAGCCCAGGGGCAAAAGCTGCTGATGCTGATCCAGCAGTCCGGCCTGCTCAGCCATCTGCCGATCCCCAACAGCGTGATCACCCCCAGCCATGAAATGCTGCCCGGCTGGCGCATCCCCAGCCAACGGATTGAAGAAAATGTCCCGCTGCCCGCTCGGCTAACATTGCTGTATCGGCCGCCGGTCGAGCTGGAAACGGTGACGGTCGCGCTACAGCGGCTGCTCGCGCAGCACGGCTGCGAGCTGGAAGTGCGTTACTACGCCGGCAAGCGCTGGCAAAGCGAGGCGCAAATCGCCCAGGCCGACCTGCTGCTGGCAGACAACCTGATCGGCGAGGCGCCTGAGGCGACGCTGGAGAGCTGGCTGCGGCAGGATTCGCTGTGGCGCGGTATCCTGACGGCAAGCCGCTGGCAGCAGCAGCAGGAGACGCTGCGGGAGATCCAGCAGCTGCAGGCGCAGCCACTGCGCTTCGAACGGCTGCAGGCCTATTATCAACAGCTGATGGCCGCCGCCATCATCACGCCGCTGTTCCACTACCAGTATCAGATCAGCGCGCCGCCGCGTATGCATGGCGTGACGCTGACCGCCCATGGCTGGTTCGATTTTTGCCAGGCGTGGCTGCCGCCGCCGGTGGATGAGGCACCGACCGGAGCCGAACCGCCCTGCGCCTGACGGCCCTTTCTGCTACTATTGTCGCCGCAACGCAATTTTTATCCTGCCGCCCGAATGTGTATCGGGAATGGCCAAAGCCCAAAAAGGTGATTTTATGAAACGCGCGGTTGTCGTTTTCAGCGGTGGACAAGACTCCACGACCTGCTTGATCCAGGCATTGCAACAGTATGACGAAGTTCACTGCGTCACGTTCGATTACGGCCAGCGCCATCGCGCCGAAATTGAAGTGGCTCAGGAGCTGTCGGAGGCCCTCGGCGCCAAGGCGCACAAGGTGCTGGACGTGACGTTGCTCAATGAGCTGGCCATCAGCAGCCTGACTCGCGACAATATTCCGGTTCCCGCCTACGATCCCAACCAGAAAAACGCGCTGCCGAGCACCTTCGTGCCGGGCCGCAACATCCTGTTCCTGACGCTGGCGGCGATCTACGCCTACCAGGTGGAAGCGGAGGCGGTGATCACCGGCGTGTGTGAAACCGACTTCTCCGGCTACCCGGATTGCCGCGACGAGTTCGTCAAAGCGCTGAACCAGGCGGTGGTGTTGGGCATCGCCCGCGATATCCGCTTCGAAACGCCGTTGATGTGGCTGAACAAGGCCGAAACCTGGGCACTGGCGGACTATTACCAGCAGCTGGATCGGGTGCGTCAGGATACGCTGACCTGCTACAACGGCATCAAGGGTGACGGCTGCGGCGAATGCGCCGCCTGCAACCTGCGCGCCAATGGCCTGACGCAATATCGCGCCAACCAGGCGGAAGTGATGGCGGCGTTGAAACAGAAGGCCAGTCTGGCCTGAGGCAGCGACGGCGGCAGCCTCCGCCGCCGGTGAGCTGACTGCGAATGTTATTTGGGCGTGAGCGCTTCCAGGTGCTCGCGCAATTCCCCTTCAATCGGCAGCGCCCGCTGCGTTTTCAGATCGACGCACACGAAAGTCAGCAGCGCGTCGGCCACCGGCGTCCCCGCCGGATCCTGCGTCACCTTCTGGCTCAGCACCCCGCTTTTGCCGTTGAGCTGCACCATCTGGCTGTCGATGCGCAGTTTATCCCCCAATACCGCCGGGCTGCGGTAATTGATGTTGATGTTCACCACGATGAAAGCGATGTTGTTTTCCGTCATCCAGCGGAACCCGGCTTCGTTCTCCAACCACTCCCAACGCGCCTCTTCCAGAAACTCCAGATAGCGGGCGTTGTTAACGTGCTGGTAAACATCAAGGTGATAACCGCGAACTTTGATAAAGGTTTGCATAGGGAACGATCGCTCCTGCCTGGTGATTACAGAAAGAGGGAGCCGCGTGGGCTCCCTCGCCCGTTTGGTCAACGCGCCAAACTGGTAAGACCTGTAAAATGTAGCAGAGTCGCCATTGCCTCAGCGGCATTTTGCCGCGCAGCCGCGACCGGGATCACATTTTCAGCCGAGTGCGGTTCTTCTCGAACAGCGCCGGCCCGATGCCCGGCACCTCCTGCAGTTGCTCAACCTGGGTGAATGGCCCGTTCTGTTCGCGATAGCGCACAATGCCTTCCGCCTTCTTCAGACCGACACCGCTCAAAGCCGCTGCGAGCTGTTCGGCGGTGGCCTGATTGATGCTGACCGCCGTCTCTTCGGCCGCCTTGGTCATCGCCTGTTGCCCGCCATTGCTCGTCGGGGTTGAGAGCATCGGCGCCGGCGCATCGGCTTTATCCGCCGCGGCGGCCGGCACCGCCAGGCATAACAACAGCGCGGCCAGCGCGGCTTTAACGTGATGACGGTAACCTGATAACGTTTTTTTCTCTGTATGTTGCATGCTGTATCCTCCTTGTGTGTGACAGCACGGCTACCTTGCCGCGGCGGCAGATATTCAGCAATCGGCGGATATCAGATGTGGAAAAGGCCGCGAAAGCGGCCTTTGTTTGTTGCACTGCGTTGCAGAAAAATGCGGCGATTACTGCGGCTGTTGCTCAGCGGCGCCCATTTTAATTTTGGCTTCTTTACGCAGGCTCGCCAGCAACGAATCGAAGGAAACGCCGGTCGCGCCCTCTTCCATCTTGCCGACGAAGGTTTTCATTTCGTCTTCCGGCAGCGTGCCAGGCTTCACCGCATCGAGTGCGATCAGCACCACGTTGTCCTGGCGATCCTGCGACATGCCGTACACCGGTTTGCCGTCCTGCGGGTGCGGCAGCGCGAACACGCTCTCCACCAGCTGGCTGTCTTCCGGCGCGCGCGCCATCTTCTGCACGGCGCCAAAGCTCAGGCCGGCGGCTTTCATCGCCTCGTCGCCCTTGCCCTGCTTCAGCTCAACCAACAGCTTCTCGCCCTGCAGTTTCGCTTCCTGCACCGCCTTGTTGCGCTTCACCAGATCCGCCACGCGGTCTTTTACCTGGTCGAACGGCTCGATGCCTTCCGGCTTGTGGCCGCTCACGCGCACCACGAAGGCGCGGTCGCCGTCTACGGTGATCACGTCGGAGTTACTGCCCGGCGCGCCGTTCTCGCCGATCAGCGAACCGTCGAAGATCGCCTGCACCACCGGCTTGAAGTTCAGCGCCGCAGGGATGTTGTCGCGGGTGAACCAGTCGGTTTGCGCCGCTTTCACGCCGGCCGCTTCTTCAGCCGAGGCCAGGGATTCGTTGTCGCTGGTCGCCGCTTCGCTCACCTTCTGCTGCAGCGCGTAATACGCATCTACCGCTTTCTCCTGCTTCACCTGCTTGGCGATAGCGTCATGCACTTCGCTCAGCGGCTTCAGTTTCTCTGGTTCGATGTCGTTCAAACGCACGATCAGGTAGCCGACGGAAGATTTCACCACGCCGGACAGCTGCCCTTTTTCAGTCAGGTTAGCCTGCTTCAGCTCGTCGGCGGTGGTTTCCGGCTCCAGCCAACCCAGTTCACCGCCGGTACGGCGTGAGATGATGTCGGTGGATTTTTCTTTCGCCAGCGTGGCGAAATCGGCGCCCTTCTTCAGCTCGTCCAGCACCGCATTGGCTTCCGCCTCGGTTTTCAGCTGGATCACGCTGTAGTTTTTACGCTCCGGCTGGCCGTAGCTGCTCTTGTGCTGGTCGTAGTAAGCGCTGATGTCCTCTTCGCTCACTTTCACCTTATCCTGCATGGACGCGGCGTCCAGCGGGATATAGCTCACCTTCACCTGCTCCGGGGCGATGAAGCTGTTCTTGTTCTGATCGTAATACGCCTTCAGTTCGTCGTCGCCGGCGCTCTGTTTCGCCTGCAGCGCCTTCAGATCGATAGTCGCCAGACGCACGTCGCGCTCCTGCAGCACCAACGCCGCCATGGCTTGCGATTCGGACGGCAGCACGAAGCCGGATTCGCCGAAGGCCTGGATCAGCTGCTGATTGACCAGCTGCTGACGCATCGACTGCGCGAAGTTGTCGGCGGTGTAGCCCATACGGCCGATCAGGTCGAGGTACTTGGCGTTATCGAACTGGCCGTTGGTTTGGAAATAAGGCGCCTTGCGGATGGCGTCCTTGATCTGATCGTCGCTGACCGCCAGGCCCAGCTTCTTGGCGTATTGGTCGAGCAGCATGTTGTCGATCAACTGGGACAACACCTGACGGCGCATCTGCTGCATGTAGCCTTCGTTGCCGGCCAGCGCAGAGAACTGGTCACCCAGCTGCTGCTGCATGCGGCTACGCTCGCTTTGGAAAGCCTGTTCCAGCTGAGCGCGTTCGATCGTCTGACCATTTACTTTCGCAGCATAATCGCCGGAGCCGCCGATCAGGTAGTTACCCACCCCGGTCAGGACGAATGACAGGATGATCAGGGCCAGGATGATTTTGAGCACGACGTGATTGGCAGCCGCGCGTAAATTGTCCATCATAGTGTGACAACACTCCGCTGTGATGTGGATTAACAACCCTTGTGCAGGCGCGTTCCCTGCGACAAAAATAAAAAAAGCGCATCAGTCCGATGCGCCTTGTATCTTACCTTACCAGCACCGCTGCGTCAGGTGATTGTTTATTACAAAACCCTGTTACGCTAAACGGTTAGACGCCAAATCAGTTTACAGCGTCTTTCAGCGCTTTCCCTGCACGGAAGGCCGGCACTTTGGCTGCCGCGATCTTGATTTCTTTACCGGTTTGCGGGTTACGGCCGGTACGAGCCGAACGTTCACGCACGGTGAAGGAACCGAAACCAACCAGAGCCACGTCATCCCCAGCTTTCAGAGAGTCGGTAACGGAAGCGATTACTGCGTCTAAAGCACGTCCAGCTGCCGCTTTGGAAATATCAGCACCTGCGGCAATCTTGTCGATCAGTTGTGACTTATTCACTCTATCATCCCCTCTAGAATTCTATCGTCGCACCGAAAAATCCCTACGGTTGCGACAGCGCAGCTGTTATATCAATCCCATCGAACCTTGGCAAGCCACCGACTGCGTGGCAAAACGTGGGCCGACAGAGATCTAACTTAGCGGTACAAAAAAATACTGGCAAGTCCGAAATGGCTTGCCAGTATAAGTTTTATCAATGGTTTTTGCGATTCGTCACTATTTTGCCGCTACCGGCAGTGCGCCGAAGGCCGGGTTTTGCAACGCAATGTTCAAAACTTCATCGATTCGCTGCACCGGATGAATCTCCAGATCGGCGATTACATTGTCCGGGATCTCTTCCAGATCGCGCTTGTTCTCGTAAGGGATCAGCACGGTTTTGATGCCGCCGCGATGCGCCGCCAACAGTTTCTCTTTCAGGCCGCCGATCGGCAATACCTGGCCGCGCAGCGTGATCTCGCCGGTCATCGCCACATCGGCGCGTACCGGGTTGCCGGTCAGGCAGGAGACCAGCGCGGTGCACATCGCGATACCGGCGCTTGGGCCGTCTTTCGGCGTCGCCCCTTCCGGCACGTGCACGTGGATGTCGCGCTTCTCGTAGAAATCGGCGTTGATGCCCAATTTCTCCGCGCGCGCGCGCACCACGGTCAGCGCCGCCTGAATCGATTCCTGCATCACTTCACCCAGAGAGCCGGTGTAAGTCAGCTTGCCTTTGCCCGGCACGCAGGCGGTTTCGATGGTCAGTAGATCGCCGCCCACTTCCGTCCACGCCAGCCCGGTGACTTCGCCCACGCGGTTTTCGGTATCCGCACGGCCGTAATCGACGCGCTGCACGCCCAGGTAGTCCTTCAGGTTGTCGCCGTTGATCTCGATGTGCTTGCGCTTCTTGTCCATCAGCAGCGTTTTCACCGCTTTACGGCACAGTTTGGAGATTTCACGCTCCAGGCTGCGCACCCCGGCTTCGCGGGTGTAGAAGCGAATGATGCCGATGATGGCGCTGTCGTCGACCGTCAGCTCGCCTTTTTTCAGCGCGTTGCGCTCAAGCTGCTTCGGCAGCAGGTGCTGTTTGGCGATGTTGAGCTTTTCGTCCTCGGTATAACCCGACAGACGGATCACTTCCATACGGTCCAGCAGCGGCGCAGGGATGTTCATCGAGTTGGAGGTGGCGACGAACATCACGTCGGACAGATCGTAATCCACTTCCAGGTAGTGGTCGTTGAACGCCACGTTCTGTTCCGGATCCAGCACCTCCAGCAGAGCGGAAGCCGGATCGCCGCGCATGTCGGAAGACATCTTGTCGATCTCATCCAGCAGGAACAGCGGGTTCTTCACCCCAACCTTGGCCATTTTCTGGATCAGTTTGCCCGGCATCGATCCGATGTAGGTACGGCGGTGACCGCGGATTTCCGCTTCGTCACGCACGCCGCCTAACGCCATGCGCACGTACTGGCGCCCGGTCGCTTTGGCGATCGACTGCCCCAGCGAGGTTTTACCCACGCCCGGCGGCCCAACCAGACACAGGATAGGCCCTTTGATTTTGCTGACGCGGCTCTGCACCGCGAGGTACTCGAGGATGCGATCCTTGACGCGCTCCAGGCCGTAGTGATCGGTATCGAGCACTTCCTGCGCCTTGACCAGGTCTTTTTTCACCTTGCTGCGCGCGTTCCACGGCACCTGAAGCATCCAGTCGATGTAGCCGCGTACCACGGTCGCTTCCGCCGACATCGGCGACATCATCTTCAGCTTTTGCAGTTCCGCTTCGGTTTTCTCGCGCGCCTCTTTCGGCATTTTCGCCGCATCGATCTTGCGCTTCAGCGCTTCGTGCTCGTCCGGCGCGTCGTCCATCTCGCCCAGTTCTTTCTGAATCGCCTTCATCTGCTCATTCAGATAGTACTCGCGCTGGCTCTTCTCCATCTGCTTCTTAACGCGGTTGCGGATGCGTTTCTCAACCTGCAGCAGGTCGATCTCCGACTCCATCATCGCCATCAGGTATTCCAGACGCTCGGTGATGTCGGACATCTCGAGCACCGACTGTTTGTCGCTGAGTTTCAGCGGCATGTGGGCGGCGATGGTGTCCGCCAGGCGCGCGGCGTCGTCGATGCTGTTCAGTGACGTCAGCACCTCCGGCGGGATTTTTTTGTTCAGTTTGATATAGCCTTCAAACTGATTGATCGCGGTGCGCACCAGCACTTCTTGTTCGCGCTCGTCGATAGCCGGCGATTCAAGGTATTCCGCCTGCGCGGCAAAATGCTCACCGCTGTCGGACAGCGTAGTGATGCGTGCGCGCTGCAGCCCCTCGACCAGCACTTTTACCGTGCCGTCCGGCAGCTTCAGCATCTGCAGGATCGACGCTACGGTGCCAACCGAGAACAAGTCGTTAATGCCAGGTTCATCCGTTGAGGCCTCTTTCTGTGCCACCAGCATGATCTTCTTATCGTGATCCATTGCGGCTTCGAGGCACCGAATCGATTTTTCCCGGCCAACAAATAACGGGATCACCATGTGCGGATAAACCACCACGTCGCGCAATGGCAAAACGGGGATTTCAATGCGTTCGGAACGCTCAGGGTTCATAGAGCTCTCTCTTAGTTTAATTTCCGCCAGGTTGAGGGGGAATCTCATGAGACGCAAGCATCTAACGTTTCATAAAATCTGGTTAATGAGTATATGGGGATGAATCTCTTACATTCAACGGCAAGAATGCAGGAAAAAGAAATGGGGGATGAAATCCCCCATTTTGCTGATAACGCGCTGGTTTAACTGGCTAATTATTCGCCAGATGCCTGGGCTTCCGGCTTGCCGTAAATCAGCAGCGGTTTGGATTGACCGGCGATCACCGACTCGTCTATCACCACTTTGTCCACGCTGTCCATCGACGGCAGATCGTACATGGTATCGAGCAGCGCGCCTTCCACGATGGAACGCAGGCCGCGGGCGCCGGTTTTGCGCGCCATGGCTTTCTTGGCGATGGCGTTCAGCGCTTCGTCACGGAACTCCAGCTCCACGCCTTCCAGGTTGAACAGCGCCTGATACTGCTTGGTCAGAGCGTTCTTCGGCTCTTTCAGGATCTGAATCAGCGCGTCTTCGCTCAGCTCGCTCAGGGTCGCCACCACCGGCAGACGGCCGATGAACTCAGGGATCAGACCGAACTTGATCAGGTCTTCCGGTTCGGCCTGCAGCAACAGTTCGCCTTCAGTGGCCTTCTCGGACTCGCCCTTGACGGTCGCGCCGAAGCCGATGCCGGAGCCGGTGTTGACGCGCTGACCGATCACCTTATCCAGGCCGGCAAATGCGCCGCCGCAGATAAACAGGATCTTGGAGGTATCGACCTGCAGGAACTCCTGCTGCGGATGCTTGCGCCCACCCTGCGGCGGAACCGCGGCGATGGTGCCTTCAATCAGCTTCAGCAGCGCCTGCTGCACGCCTTCACCCGAAACGTCACGCGTGATAGACGGGTTGTCGGACTTGCGGGAAATCTTATCGATTTCATCGATATAAACGATGCCGCGCTGCGCTTTCTGCACGTCATAGTCACATTTTTGCAACAGCTTCTGGATAATATTTTCCACGTCCTCGCCCACGTAACCGGCTTCGGTCAGCGTGGTGGCGTCGGCCATGGTGAACGGCACGTCCAGGAAGCGCGCCAGCGTTTCCGCCAGCAGAGTCTTGCCGCTGCCGGTTGGGCCAATCAGCAAGATGTTGCTCTTGCCCAACTCGATACCGTTGCTGGTATCGCCGTTGCGCAGGCGTTTGTAGTGGTTGTACACCGCAACCGCCAGCACTTTCTTCGCCTGCTCCTGACCGATGACGTAGTCATCCAGGTGGTGGCGGATTTCGTGCGGCGTCGGCAGCGCACTGCGCTCACGATGCGGGGCAACTTCTTTAATCTCTTCGCGAATAATGTCGTTACACAGATCGACACATTCATCGCAGATATACACTGACGGCCCGGCAATCAGCTTACGCACTTCATGCTGGCTTTTGCCGCAAAAAGAGCAGTACAGCAGCTTTCCTGAACCGTCTTTGCGCTTATCTGTCATCAGTCAAACCTCTTCTTTAGTCTTGTCCCGCAGGAAAATCACGGCGGCAGTGCGCCCAAACTCATATCGGGAACGCCGGGAGGCTACAACAGAGCGAGCCCCTGCCCACTCTGATTACTATAGTCCATCGGCGCCGCGTGGTTCTAGCTGCGGTGTGTCAGAATGCCGTCAACCAGGCCGTATTCCACGGCTTCTTCCGCGGTCATAAAGCGATCGCGCTCGGTATCGCGCTCGATCTGCTCCAGCGGCTGGCCGGTATGCTCGGCCATCAGTTCATTCATGCGCGCTTTCACCTTGAGGATTTCACGCGCGTGGATTTCGATGTCCGTCGCCTGGCCCTGGTAGCCGCCCAGCGGCTGGTGAATCATCACGCGCGAGTTCGGCAGGCAGAAACGTTTGCCTTTGGCGCCCGCGGTCAGCAGGAAGGAGCCCATCGAGCACGCCTGCCCCATACAGATGGTGCTGACGTCCGGCTTGATGAACTTCATGGTGTCGTAAATCGACATGCCCGCGGTGATCACCCCGCCCGGCGAGTTGATGTAGAGGAAAATGTCTTTTTCCGGGCTTTCCGCTTCGAGGAACAGCATTTGCGCCACGATCAGGTTGGCCATGTGATCTTCCACCTGGCCGGTCAGGAAAATGATGCGCTCTTTCAGCAGGCGGGAATAGATGTCGTAAGAACGCTCCCCGCGTGAAGTCTGCTCTACCACCATCGGCACCAGCGCCATGTTCGGTGCAAATTGATCTCGTTCGCCACTGTATGACATTACCGTCTCCTAATAGAAATTGCCTTGGCGGCCAGGGTGTCACCCTAATACGCCGATTCTACTTGAGAACGGCCATGATGACTATGCTCAAGCATTCGACCCGCGCCACACGTACCCGACGGTTATTTCATCCCGCGCACTTTGGCAAACAGCCCCAGAATTATTCTTTACAGATTGGGGGAGCCCGGCGCGATTTCAAGCCCAGAGGCCGATTTTCTCCGCGCGCCGGAAACGATGCCGTTATTCTGACCGTTATCATGCCAGCCAGTTCCCCAGGCAACAGGGTAAATATAGTGCATATTGCCCCGCTTAACCTGAGATTAATCAGCAACGTGGCAAAAAGAAAAGCCCGCAACCTGAGGTTGCGGGCTTTTTCATCGTGCGCCGGTTCGCCAGGCGAAACCGGGGACGCCGTTCATCGCGCCCGGCACGCAGGCATTACGCCTGTTGAGTTTGGTTCATCAGCTCGCTGAAGGTAGTGGCTTTTTCAGTCACTTTCGCTTTTGCCAGCAGGGCTTCAACCGCTTGCTCTTCCAGAGCCACGTTGCGCATGTTGTTCATCAGCTCTTTGTTTTTGCTGTAGAACTCAATGACTTCGCTCGGATCTTCGTAGGCGGAGGCCATTTCTTCGATCAGCGTCTTCACGCGGTCTTCGTCAGCTTTCAGGTCGTTGGTGCTGATCACTTCGCCCAGCAGCAGGCCAACCACTACGCGGCGTTTGGCTTGCTCTTCGAACAGCTCGCGTGGCAGTTCCAGCGCTTGCTTCTCGTTGCCGCCGAAACGCTGTGCAGCCTGACGACGCAGCACGTCGATTTCGCCGTCGATCAGCGCAGCAGGCACGTCGATTTCGTTCGCGCTCACCAGGCCTTCGATCGCCTGAGACTTGATGCGGTTACGCACGGCGCCTTTCAGCTCGCGCTCCATGTTCTTGCGAACTTCGGTGCGCAGACCGGCAACGGAACCGTCCGCCACGCCGAAACGCTTGATGAACTCTTCGGTCAGTTCCGGCAGCTCGCGCTCTTCAACTTTCTTCAGCACGATAGCGAATTTGGCCGCTTTGCCCTTCAGGTTTTCCGCGTGGTAGTCTTCCGGGAAGTTCACGTCGATGGAGAACTCTTCGCCCGCTTTGTGACCGACCAGACCTTCTTCGAAGCCTGGGATCATGCGGCCCTGGCCCATTGCCAGCACGAAGTCGGACGCTTTGCCGCCTTCGAACTCTTCACCGTCGATAGAACCGGTGAAGTCAACGGTCACGCGATCTTCAGCTTCCGCCGCGCGATCGGTTTCTTTCCAGGTCGCCTGCTGCTTGCGCAGAGTGTCCAGCATCGCGTCGACGTCTTCGTCGTTCACTTCCACTACTGGTTTTTCAACTTCGATGTTTTCCAGGCCTTTCAGCTCAACTTCTGGATACACTTCGAATTCAACGGCGAAAGTGAAGTCTTCGCCTTCTTTGTACTCGCCCGGCACGTAGTTTGGTGCGCCGGCCGGATTAATCTTTTCTTTGATGATCGCGTCAACGAAGCTGCGCTGCATCGCTTCGCCCAGCACGTCCTGACGAACAGAGGCGCCGTAACGCTGTTCCACGATGTTCATCGGCACTTTGCCTTTGCGGAAGCCGTCGATACGCACGCTTTTCGCTGCGTTGATCAGCTCTTTCTTCACCGCCTGCTTGATAGTATCAGCCGGTACAGTAATAGAGAGACGGCGCCCAAGGCCTTGAGTGGTTTCTACTGAAACTTGCATCTTGTTACCTCAAAAAAATCACAGTGCTCGGTCAACTCCGTTCCAAGAACCAGGACGGCTACAAATAAGAACCGAGTTCCCTGATGACAGAAGCGTCCCGAAACCATTCCGGAAAAATAAGACGCGACATTATAGCGGCGCATGCATGGCGAGTCGAGGAAAGCTAGGCGGCGCAGGCGCGCTAAAAATCACACTTTTGTCGATTCGATCGCCAAAAGGCCGCCAAAACAGACCGAACGTTGACCATATTGCGCATCGGCCGTGTCGTCGTCAAAAACAGAAACGGCCCGCAGGCCGTTTCAAAATTCGTCAGTAGTAATACCCTAATTCGAGGGCAAAGTTCCACTGATACCTGAAAATTTCCCCCTCAGGCCAGCGTCCCGGCGCCGCGGCACGGCGGCGAGGCCGGCACGGTATCCTGCAACCCTTCCCACTCTTTGAGCGTATAGGTGTGCAGCGCCAGCGCGTGTACGCCATCGGCCAACTCTTCCGACAATACCCCGTAGATGGAGCGGTGACGCGTCAAAAACCGTTCGCCGACGAAGCGATCGCTGACCAATACCACTTTGAAATGACTTTCTGAACCCGCCGGAACGTTATGACGATAGCTTTCATCAACGACTTCCAGATACGCGGGCTCAAACGCCGCCCTTAACTTTGCTTCTATTTGCTCGCGAATCATAGGATCTCCTTACAACACCGGCAGAGGACCGTGCCCATCTAGTTCAATATTAGCCGGTTTTCCCCCGTTTAGACCATCGCCTGGACAAATTTCTCTTTTCTGCGGTCAGAGGATGAGCGTCATCCCCGCCGCTTGGGGGATTATCCGATTGAGCGGGCCAAAAAAGCGTGTTTTTATCAACGGCAGGTAAAAATTTGTCACTCAGGCGCCTTCCGCGCTTCCACCGCACGGCGGCGATGCTATGATGTCGGCAATTCGTTGTCGGCTATCCCGCTCTGATTATTGCTAAATCCATCGAGAATGAGACAGAAAACATGTTAAAGAAACTTTGTCTTCCTTTGCTGACCGCCCTGCTGCTGGCCGGCTGCGCGACCAGCAGCAACACCCTGAACGTCACGCCGAAAATCGTTCTGCCGCAGCAGGATCCGACCCTGCAGGGCATCACCATCAGCATCAACGGCGCGGATCAGCGCACCGATCAGGCGCTGGCCAAGGTGAACCGCGACGGCCAACTGGTCACGCTGACGCCGTCGCGCGATCTGCGTTTCCTGCTGCAGGAAGTGCTGGAGAAACAAATGGGCGCCCGCGGTTACATGATTGGCGCCGACGGCCCGGTCGCGCTGCAGGTGGTCGTCAATAATCTGTACGCGGACGTATCCGAAGGCAACCTGCGCTACAACATCACCACCAAAGCCGACATCTCGATCATCGCCCAGGCGAAGAACGGCAACAAGCAGGTGAAAAACTACCGCTCGACCTATAACGTGCAGGGCGCCTTCACGGCGACCAACGACAAGATCACCGACGCCGTCAACTCCGTGCTGGGCGACGTGATCGCCGACATGGCGCAGGACACCAGCGTCAACGACTTTATCAAGCAAAACGCGCGCTAATCGGCGCGCCTGGCGCCGCCCGGCGGATCGGGCGGCGCAGACAGGGAACTCATGTCGAAACACTATCTTAACATCTTCACCCAGCGTAACTCCGCCATTCTGCTGCTGCTGGGCTTCGCGTCGGGTCTGCCGCTGGCACTGACCTCCGGCACGCTGCAAGCCTGGATGACCGTCGAAAACATCGATCTGAAAACCATCGGCATCTTCTCGCTGGTGGGCCAGGCCTACGTCTTCAAATTCCTCTGGTCGCCCTTCATGGATCGCTATACCCCGCCGTTCCTCGGGCGGCGGCGCGGTTGGCTGCTGATCAGCCAACTGCTGCTGGTGGCGGCGATCGTGGCGATGGGCTTTATGCAACCCGCGCAGCACCTGTGGTGGCTGGCGGCGTTGGCGGTGCTGGTGGCGTTCTGCTCCGCCTCGCAAGATATCGTGTTCGACGCCTATAAAACCGACCTGCTGAAAGCCGAAGAACGCGGCGCGGGCGCGGCGATATCGGTGCTGGGTTATCGGCTGGCGATGCTGGTTTCCGGCGGCCTGGCGCTGTGGCTGGCGGATCGCTATTTCGGCTGGCAAGCCACCTACTGGCTGATGGCCGGATTGATGCTGATCGGCGTGGCTGCCACGCTGATGGCGCCGGAACCGGATGAAAGCATCCCGGCGCCGCGCACCATGGAACAGGCGGTCGTCGCGCCGCTGCGCGATTTCTTCGGCCGCAACAACGCCTGGCTGATCCTGCTGCTGATCGTGATGTACAAAATGGGCGACGCCTTCGCCGGCAGCCTGAGCACCACCTTCCTGATCCGCGGCGTGGGATTCGACGCCGGCGAAGTGGGGCTGGTGAACAAAACCCTCGGGCTGTTCGCCACCATCGTCGGCGCTCTGTTCGGCGGCGTGCTGATGCAGCGTCTCACCCTGTTCCGCGCCCTGATGCTGTTCGGCGTCCTGCAGGCGGTATCCAATCTCGGCTATTGGATTCTGGCGGTGACCGACAAGAACCTGCTCACCATGGGCAGCGCCATCTTCCTTGAAAACCTGTGCGGCGGCATGGGCACCGCGGCCTTCGTCGCGCTGCTGATGACGCTGTGCAACCGTTCGTTCTCCGCCACCCAGTTCGCGCTGCTGTCGGCGCTGTCCGCCGTGGGTCGCGTTTATGTCGGGCCGATCGCCGGCTGGTTCGTCGAAGCCCATGGTTGGCCGCTGTTCTATCTGTTCTCGATCGCCGCCGCGCTGCCGGGCTTGCTGTTGCTCGGCGTCTGCCGCCAGACGCTGGAACACACCCAGCAGCATGGCGATTTTATGCCGCGCACCGCGTTTACCCAGGCTTACCGCTGGGCGCTGCGCCTGCTGACGCTGGGCTGCTCGCTGCTGGGGCTGTGGTTGCTGCTGCTGATCGCCAATGCGCTCGACTGGACGCAGGCGCCGCTGTTGGCCGACCGGCTGCTGCAGATCGGCGCCGCATTGAGCCTGCTCGGCGTCGCGATGGGCAGCATGCTGGATTATCTGGCGCTGCGCCGCGCTCGTTTGGCGTAACCCGACCGGCCGGCGATTTTGTCGGCCGAAAAAAAAGCGATCCGGGGGTGTATTTATTTCGTTAAAAAAAGATAATCAGCGAGAAAATTATTTTTTTATCCGACTGCGGCGCTCGGAAATAAAATTAAATTCACCTTTAAGACACAATTATTTTACATTAAATAAACCTTTTCTGCGTATTTCCCCGCCGCGCATTTCTTCGCCAGATTCATCATACCTTTAGTTTTCCTTAACATACGGACTGCTCGTCACGATTCAGCGTGCCAACGCGTTGTTGTCATTGGTAAATTGTCACGCAGGGTTACATCTGTGACCCCCTTAACAGAAAGTGTCAACAAGCCGCTGACACTCCCTTAAGCATGTTTACAGTACTGCAACCTTCCCGTAAAATGCCCGCACACATGAAACGACAATTGAGCCTTTGTTATTGAGGTCGTTAGATGAGACTTAAGAAATACAATAAAAGTATTGGGATGCTGTCATTAATTGCAGGCACTGTATTGCTCAGTGGCTGCGATATGGTTTTGATGAATCCCAAAGGAGCAATTGGTGTTGAGCAACGGACACTGATTATCACTGCAATCGCGTTGATGTTGATCGTGGTGGTGCCAGTTATCTTCATGGCGTTCGCCTTTGCCTGGAAGTATCGCGCTTCCAACAAAGACGCCAAGTACAGTCCGAACTGGGCCCACTCCAACAAGATCGAAGCGGTCGTCTGGACCATTCCTATCATTATCATCGCCATCCTTGGCACCATTACCTGGAAGACTACCCACGAACTCGACCCGTTCAAGCCGATTGTCACCGACAAGAAGCCGATGACGATCGAAGTGGTGTCGCTCGACTGGAAATGGCTGTTCATCTATCCGGAACAAGGCATTGCGACCGTTAATGAGCTGGCTTTCCCGAAAGATGTTCCAGTCGAATTCAAGATCACCTCTAACTCGGTAATGAACTCGTTCTTTATCCCGCAGTTGGGTGGACAGATTTATGCGATGGCCGGCATGCAGACCAAACTGCACCTGATCGGCAACGAAGCCGGTGCCTACAAGGGCATCTCCAGCAGCTACAGCGGCGCAGGCTTCTCCGGTATGAAATTCACCGCGATCGTTACCCCGACCGAAGGCGACTTCGATCAGTGGGTGGCCAAGGTGAAGGCATCGCCTAAAAACCTGAACACCACCGACGACTTTAACAAACTGGCAGAGCCGAGTGAAAACAACCCGGTCGAGTACTTTGCCGTTGTCAAACCGAATTTGTTCAAAGAAACAATTGCCAAATTCATGGGCGACATGGATATGCACAAGGGCGCTGGCGCGCACGAAGGCATGGACATGAGCCAAGGTATGGACATGGGTGAACATGCTGCTCACGCCGGAGCCGAGGAATAACTGATGTTGGGAAAATTAACACTTGATGCGGTTCCGTACCACGAACCGATCATCATGGTCACCGTAGCCGCAATTATCGTCGGGGGCCTGGCAGTGCTGGCGCTGCTGACCTATTTCGGCAAATGGAAGTGGCTGTGGAGCGAATGGCTGACTTCGGTCGACCATAAAAAAATTGGTATCATGTATATCGTCGTGGCGATGGTCATGCTGCTGCGCGGCTTCGCCGACGCCATCATGATGCGTAGCCAGCAGGCGTTGGCGTCCGCCGGCGAAGCCGGATTCCTGCCGCCGCACCACTACGACCAGATCTTCACCGCGCACGGCGTCATCATGATCTTCTTCATGGCGATGCCTTTCGTGGTCGGCCTGATGAACGTCGTGGTGCCGCTGCAAATCGGCGCGCGCGACGTCGCCTTCCCGTTCCTGAACTCCCTGAGCTTCTGGTTCTTCGTGGTGGGCGTTGTGCTGATCAACATCTCCCTGGGGGTCGGTGAATTCGCTCAGACCGGTTGGCTGGCGTATCCGCCGCTGTCGGGTAAAGAGTACAGTCCTGGCGTCGGGGTCGATTACTGGATTTGGAGTCTGCAGATTTCCGGTCTGGGTACCCTGCTGACCGGCGTGAACTTCTTCGCCACCATTCTGAAGATGCGTGCCCCTGGCATGCCTATGATGAAGATGCCGGTGTTCACCTGGGCGGCGCTGTGTACCAACGTCCTGATCATCGTTTCTTTCCCAATTCTGACCGTCACCATCGCGCTGCTGACCCTGGATCGCTATCTGGGCACCCATTTCTTCACCAATGATATGGGCGGCAACATGATGATGTACATCAACCTGATTTGGGCCTGGGGTCACCCAGAGGTGTACATTCTGGTTCTGCCGGTGTTCGGCGTGTTCTCCGAAGTCACCGCGACCTTCTCCAGAAAACGCCTGTTCGGCTATACCTCACTGGTATGGGCAACCATCGCGATCACCGTTCTGTCGTTCATCGTCTGGCTGCACCACTTCTTCACCATGGGGTCCGGCGCGAACGTTAACGCCTTCTTCGGTATCGCCACCATGATCATTTCCATCCCGACCGGGGTGAAAATCTTCAACTGGCTGTTCACCATGTATCAGGGCCGCATCAAGCTCAACTCCGCAATGCTGTGGACCGTTGGCTTCATCATCACCTTCTCCGTGGGTGGTATGACCGGCGTTCTGCTGGCGGTGCCGGGCGCGAACTTCGTGCTGCACAACAGCCTGTTCCTGATCGCGCACTTCCACAACGTCATCATCGGCGGCGTGGTGTTCGGTTGCTTCGCGGGCCTGACCTACTGGTTCCCGAAATCCTTCGGCTTCACGCTGAACGAAAAATGGGGCATCCGCGCGTTCTGGTTCTGGATCATCGGCTTCTTCACCGCCTTCATGCCGCTGTACGCATTGGGCTTTATGGGCATGACCCGTCGTATCAGCCAGAACATCAACCCTGAGTTCCACCCTCTGCTGCTGGTTGCAGCCGGCGGTGCGGCGCTGATCGCCTGCGGCATCCTGTGCCAGCTGACCCAGATCTTCGTCAGTATCCGTGACCGCGAACAGAACCGCGATCTGACCGGTGACCCATGGGGCGCTCGTACTCTGGAGTGGTCAACGTCTTCTCCACCGCCGTTCTATAACTTTGCCGTAGTGCCGCAGATTCATGACCGTGACGAGTTCTGGGACATGAAAGAAAAAGGCGAAGCCTATAAGAAACCGGCTAAGTACGAACCGATTCATATGCCTAAGAACACCGGCGCCGGCGTTATCATCGCCTTCTTCAGCCTGGTATTCGGTTTCGCAATGATTTGGGAAATCTGGTGGATGGCTCTGGCCGGCTTCATCGGTATGATCGTTGTCTGGATCGGCAAGAGCTTCGATAACGATGTTGACTACTATGTGCAGGTTGATGAAATCGAGCGCATTGAGAACCAACACTACGAACAAATCCGTAAAGCAGGCGTGAACCATGTCAACTGATACTCTGACCAATCATAACGCAGCCCATGCAGAGCATGGGCACCACGACGCGGGTGGGACCAAGGTCTTCGGATTCTGGATCTACCTGATGAGCGACTGTATTTTGTTTGCGAGCTTGTTCGCGACTTATGCAGTCCTGGTGAACGGGACCGCCGGCGGCCCTGCAGGCAAAAACATTTTTGACCTGGACTTCGTCCTGGTTGAAACCTTCCTGCTGCTGTTCAGCTCCATCACCTACGGCATGGCGATGATCGCCATGAACAAGGGGAAAGTGGCGGGCGTCAATCTCTGGCTGTTCCTGACCTTCCTGTTTGGTCTGGGCTTTGTTGGAATGGAAGTTTTTGAATTCCACAAACTGATCACCGAAGGCTACGGTCCGGATCGCAGCGCGTTCCTGTCCAGCTTCTTCGCGCTGGTCGGCACCCACGGTCTGCACGTGACTTCCGGCCTGATTTGGATCATCGTGATGATGATTCAGGTGAGCAAGTTCGGCCTGACCGCGACCAACAAAACCCGCCTGATGTGCCTGAGCCTGTTCTGGCACTTCCTGGACGTGGTCTGGATCTGCGTATTTACCGTTGTCTACCTGCTGGGGGCTATGTCATGAGTCATTCATCCCATGAAACCTCTCACGGCGGCGCAAGCCACGGCAGCGTGAAATCATACCTGATCGGCTTTATCCTGTCGATCATCCTGACGGTAATTCCATTTGCGATGGTAATGTACGGGAACGATGGCAGCATCTCCCACTCCACCATCCTGGCGGTTGTTGTCGGTATGGCGGTTATCCAGGTGATTGTTCACCTGGTTTACTTCCTGCACATGAACACCTCATCGGAAGAGCGCTGGAACCTGGTGGCATTGCTGTTCACCGCTATGATCATCGGTATCGTTGTTGTAGGTTCACTCTGGATTATGTACAACCTCAACATCAATATGATGGTCGATTAAGAGCTGAGCTGCACGTGATGATTAAGCAATACCTGCAAGTCACTAAACCAGGAATTATTTTCGGCAATTTAATTTCTGTCGTTGGGGGATTCCTGCTCGCTTCCAAAGGGAGCATCGACTATCCCCTGTTTCTCGCCACCCTGGTGGGTGTCTCGTTGGTGGTCGCGTCGGGCTGTGTGTTTAACAACTACATCGACCGCGACATCGACAAGAAGATGGAGAGAACGAAGAATCGGGTGCTGGTAAAAGGCCTGATCGCGCCGAGTGTCACCCTGGTTTATGCGACCGCGTTGGGTATTGTGGGCTTCGCGTTGCTGTATATCGCGGCCAACCCGCTGGCCATGTGGCTGGCGGTGATGGGCTTCGTGGTTTATGTCGGCGTTTATAGCCTGTACATGAAGCGCCACTCGGTCTACGGCACGCTGATCGGCAGCTTGTCGGGTGCCGCGCCGCCGGTTATCGGTTACTGCGCGGTCACCAACGAGTTCGACGCCGGCGCGTTGATCCTGCTGGCTATCTTTAGCCTGTGGCAGATGCCGCATTCTTATGCGATCGCTATCTTCCGCTTTAAAGATTACCAGGCGGCCAACATTCCGGTGCTGCCGGTGGTGAAAGGCATTTCCGTCGCCAAGAACCACATCACGGTCTACATCCTGGCGTTTATGATCGCCACGCTGATGCTGACCCTGGTGGGCTACGCCGGCTACAAATACCTGATCGTCGCTGCGGCGGTGAGCGTATGGTGGCTGGGCATGGCGCTGCGCGGTTACAAAACCGAAAACGACAGCGTCTGGGCGCGTAAACTGTTCGTGTTCTCCATCGTCGCCATCACCTCGCTGAGCGTGATGATGTCGATCGACTTCAGCGCCACGGCGGCGCCTGAAGCGCTGGTGACCTACGTTTGGTAAGCCAAATCATCTGTCAATGGGCCGCGTATGCGGCCCATTTTATTTGTCACGCCGAAAAGCGGCCAAACTGTAATATCTGTTAAACAACATTCGATTTACCCCCCCTGCCCTGCACACTAAAATGACGCAGCTTTACAGAAATCATGCCATCAGGCGCTGTCTCAACGTCTGATGGCATGGTTTTTACCGAGGTTTGATGTGAACGATAATTCAATGACCCCGCAGGAGCGCCGCGCCACCTGGGGATTGGGCACCGTATTCTCCCTGCGCATGCTCGGCATGTTTATGGTATTGCCGGTGTTGACCACCTACGGCATGGCGCTCAACGGCGCCAGCGAAGCGCTGATCGGCATCGCCATCGGCATTTACGGCCTGGCGCAGGCGGTGTTTCAGATCCCGTTCGGCCTGGTGTCCGATCGCATCGGCCGCAAGCCGCTGATCGTCGGCGGCCTGCTGATCTTTGCCCTCGGCAGCGTGATCGCCGCCGTCACTGACTCTATCTGGGGCGTGATCCTCGGCCGCGCGTTGCAAGGCTCCGGCGCCATCGCCGCCGCGGTAATGGCGCTGCTCTCCGATCTGACCCGCGAGCAGAACCGCACCAAAGCGATGGCGTTTATCGGCGTCAGCTTCGGCATCACCTTCGCCATCGCCATGGTTCTGGGCCCTATCATCACTCACGCCTTGGGCCTGCACGCGCTGTTCTGGATGATCGCCGTGCTGGCACTGGCCGGCATCGTCATCACCCTGGCGGTGGTGCCTTCCGCCGACACCCATCTGCTGAACCGCGAGTCCAGCATCGTGCGCGGCAGCTTCCGCAAAGTGCTGAGCAACTCGCGCCTGTTGAAACTCAACTTCGGCATCATGTGTCTGCACATTCTGCTGATGTCGAGCTTCGTGGCGCTGCCGCTGGCGATGGAAAAAGCCGGGCTGGCGGCCAGCGAACACTGGATCGTCTACCTGGTGACCATGCTGGTGTCGTTCGCCGCCGTGGTGCCGTTCATTATCTATGCCGAGAAATATCGCCGTATGAAGCAGGTGTTTATGGGCTGCGTGGCGGTGCTGTTCTGCGCCGAAGTGCTGCTGTGGCTCTCCGGCGCTCATCTATGGGGCATCATCGCCGGCGTGCAGCTGTTCTTTATGGCCTTCAACGTGATGGAAGCCATCCTGCCTTCGCTGATCAGCAAAGAATCGCCGGCCGGCTACAAAGGCACCGCGATGGGGGTGTACTCCACCAGCCAGTTTATCGGCGTGGCGATCGGCGGCAGCCTCGGCGGCTGGCTGTACGGTTTGCAGGGGGCAGGCTTGGTGTTTATCGCCGGCGCGGTATTGGCCGCCGTCTGGTTCCTGGTCAGCAGCACCATGAAAGAGCCGCCGTATGTCAGCAGCCTGCGCATTACGCTGTCGGAACTGGCGGTGAAGGATTCAGCGCTGGAAAGCCGCCTGAAGGCGCAGCCCGGCGTGGCCGAGGCGATCGTCGTGCCGGAAGAGCGCAGCGCCTACGTCAAGGTGGATACCAAGCAGACCAACCGCGGTCAGCTGGAAGCGCTGGTCAATTCGCTGTAAAGAAACGGGGCCGGCAATGCCGGCCCCGTCGAGATTAATCGCGGAAATTCTTGAACTGGAATGGCTGCCCCAGATCGCCGCCGCGCACCAGCGCCATCACGCTCTGCAAATCGTCGCGTGACTTGCCGGTCACCCGCACTTCTTCGCCCTGGATCTGCGCCTGCACCTTCAGCTTGCTGTCTTTGATCAGCTTGACGATTTTCTTCGCCACGCTGGTTTCAATCCCCTGCTTCAGCTTGGCTTCCACGCTGTAGGTTTTACCGCTGTGGGTAAACTCTTCCGGGATCTCCAGCGCAGCGCCGTCGATGCTGCGCTTGCTCAGCTTTTCGCGCAGAATGTCGAGCAGCTGCTGCACCTGGAAATCAGACTCGGTGGCAACCTTGATGCTTTGATTCTTCTCGTTTAGCTCAAAGCTGGCCGGCACGTTGCGAAAATCCCAGCGGGTGCCGAGATCGCGGGTGGCGTTCTCAACGGCGTTACGCACTTCCTGCATATCAATTTCGGAAACGATGTCGAAAGATGGCATACTTCTTCCTCCTGAATGAGTGCCTAATAGCTTAGGCGATTTTGATGCCGAGCATGATAACCGCTTTGCCGCCTCAGACAAAATCTGCTGAACGCACGCAGGGATAGCGCTTCAGGCTGCCATAAAGCCTATAGTTAGATCACGGTAATTGAGCGGTATTCCCGTGTTTCCAAGGAGACTGAATGAAAATAACCATTCTTGGTTGCGGCGCGCTCGGACAACTGTGGCTCTCCCGGCTGTATCAGCAGGGCCACGATGTACAGGGATGGCTAAGAGTGCCGCAGCCTTTTTGCGCCGTGAACGTGATAGAGCCGGAAGGCGTCTCGTTTAATCGCAATTTGCCCACCAACGATCCGGAGCACCTCGCGCAAAGCGAGCTGCTGCTGGTGACGCTGAAAGCCTGGCAGGTATCCAGCGCGGTCAGCGCGCTGTTGCCGAAGCTGAGCCCCCGCTGCGCCATCTTGCTGCTGCACAACGGCATGGGCACTCAGGAGGAGCTGCCGCCGAATGGCCAGCCCATCCTGCAGGGCACCACCACCCACGCCGCGCGCCACGAAGGCAGCACCATTATCCACGTCGCCACCGGCATCACCCACATCGGCCCCACCTCACCGGCCGCCCAGCACCTCAGCCACCTGGCGGAAGTGCTGCATCAGGCGCTGCCCGACGTCGCCTGGCACAACAACATCGCCTCGGCCAACTGGCGCAAGCTGGCGGTCAACTGCGTGATCAACCCGCTGACGGCGCTGTACGGCTGCCGCAACGGCGATCTGCAGCGCTACCCGGAGCAGATCGAAGCGCTGTGTCGTGAAGTCGCCAGCGTGATGGCCATGGAGGGTTACCACACCTCCTGCGAAGGCCTGATGCAATACGTGATGGACGTGATCCACAGCACCGCCGACAACGTTTCGTCGATGCTGCAGGATATCCGCAGCCAGCGGCATACCGAGATCGACTACATCACCGGCTACCTGCTGCGCCGCGCGCGCAGCCACGGCCTCACGCTGCCGGAGAATGCGCGGCTGTTTGAATTGATTAAACGAAAGGAAAATGAATATGAGCGTATCGGCGCTGGTCTGCCTGGCACCTGGTAGCGAAGAAACCGAAGCCGTCACCACCATCGATCTGCTGGTGCGGGCGGGCGTTAAAGTCACTACCGCCAGCGTCGCCGGCGACGGCGAGCTGACTATCGTTTGTTCACGCGGCGTCAAGCTGCTGGCCGACGCGCCGCTGGTGGCGATCGTCGATGAGCCTTTCGACGCCATCGTGCTGCCCGGCGGCCTGCAGGGGGCGGAATGCTTCCGCGACAGTCCGCTGCTGGTGGAAAAAGTGCGGCAGATGCATCTGCAGGGCCACATCGTCGCCGCCATCTGCGCGGCCCCGGCGCTGGTGTTGCAGCACCACGATCTGTTCCCGATCGGCAACATGACCGGTTTCCCGGGTTTGAAAGATCGGATACCGGCGGATAAATGGATGGAGCGCCGCGTGGTGTACGACGCGCGCGTCAACCTGCTCACCAGCCAGGGGCCGGGCACCGCGATGGAGTTTGCACTGAAGCTGATAGACCTGCTGCTCGGCAAGGCCAAAGCGGCGGAGATCGCCGCGCAGCTGGTGCTGATCCCTGGGATGTACGATTTCCGCGACTGAGCGGCTTGCCGATAAAAAAAGGGCTGAACACCGGTTCAGCCCCTCTCATTTACGCCGCTGCCCGCGTTACGGGCGATAAACCTTCACGTTGCTGAAGCCCTGCTCCAGCAGGTACAGCGCCTGCAGGCGGCTCATTACGCCGCGCTCGCAGTACAGCAGATAGGTTTTGCTCTGATCCAGATCGCCGAACTGGGTGCTCAGCTTATAGAACGGCAGCGCTTTCACTTCAACCTGTTCCAGCTGCAACGGCTTCTCTTCCTGCTCGTCGTTGGAACGGATATCCAGGATCACCTCGTCGGCGCCGAAGGCCGCGACGGTTTCCACTTCGGTCACCTGCTCCTGCGCCTGCTCGGCGATGGAGCGAATATCGACGTTCTTCGCCTCGCTCACCACCCGATCGAGAATGCTGAAATCGAAGTGGCTTTCTTCCTCTTCAATCTTGGCCTTGACGGCTTTTACCGTCGGGCTCTTCGAAATCACGCCGCAGTATTCCGGCATGGTTTTGGCGAAGTCTTCGGTGCCGATTTCACGCGCCAGTTTGATGATGTGCTCTTTATCGTGCGAGATCAGCGGACGCAGGATCAGCGTATCGGACGCATTGTCGATCAAGCGCAGGTTGGTCAGCGTCTGGCTGGACACCTGCCCCAGCGCTTCACCGGTTACCAGCGCCTGCACGCCGTAGCGTTCGGCCACTTGCGAAGCGGCGCGCACCATCATGCGCTTGAGCACCACGCCCATCTGGCCGTCGTCGACTTTCTCCAGGATCTCGCCCACCACCGGCTCGAAGTCGATGGCGACGAAGCGCACCTTGTGCGAACTGGCGAAACGGTTCCACAGATAGTGCGCCACCTGCTTCACGCCAATCTCATGCGCGGCGCCGCCCAGGTTAAAGAAGCAGAAGTGCACGCGGCAGCCGCGACGCATCAGCATATAGCTGGACACGCCCGAGTCGAAACCGCCGGAAATCAGCGACATCACATCTTCCTGAGTGCCGACCGGGTAACCGCCGATGCCTTCGAGGCGGCGTTTAACCAGCATCAGCTTGTCGTCTTCGATCTCAAGGTTTACCGTGACCTGCGGGCGGGTCAGGTTAACGCGCGCGCTGTCGATATGCTGGTTCAGACCGCCGCCGACGTAGCGCTCCACGTCCTGCGAGTTGAACGCCTGTTTGCCGCGGCGCTTGACGCGCACGCAGAAGGTTTTGCCTTCCAGCTGGGCGCGGTAGGCTTCCAGCGTCTGCTCGAAGATGTGGTGGATATCGGTATAAGCGCGATCTTCCACTTCCAGAATATGGTGGATGCCGGGGATCCGCGTCAGCGCGTCGGCGATGACCGGCCGCTGGTTTTCATCTTTGGCGCGAACTTCGATATGATCCCAGTGACGGACGACCGCCAGCGTTTCATCATACTGCTTCAGGACGTTGCGAATATTGGTCGAGAGAATCTTGATAAAGCGCAAGCGCACAGATTGGCTCTTGATGGTGATTTCCGGGAACAATTTAATGATAAACTTCATGGCGGTCTTTGTTGTCAGATAAGAATTACGGCGCGGAGTATATCACCATATCGCCGTGCTCTGCGCACAAAACCACACATGAGCGCCATGATTTGCTAATCAAGATCCGCTAGGATAGGCTCTGGCGCCACGGTTCACATGATGACGTAAAAAGAAAATTATGCCGAAAAAACCAGCACAATCAGCCAGTACAGAGCAAACAGCCAGCTTTGAAAGCGCCCTCGGCGAGCTGGAAAGCATCGTGACGCGTCTGGAGTCGGGCGAACTGCCGCTGGAAGACGCGCTGAACGAATTCGAACGCGGCGTGCAGCTGGCGCGTCAAGGCCAGCAGAAACTGCAACAGGCGGAACAGCGTGTGCAGATCCTCCTTAACGACAGCGCCGACGACGCGGCGTTGGCGCCTTTCACACCGGATACCGAGTAACCGACATGTCTGAGATCGTCCCATCGGCCGCTTTTGCCGATCAACTGCAGATTTTCCGCCGGCGCGCCGATCGCGCGCTGCTGGATTTCATCGCCCCGCTGCCGTTCAACGACGGCAACATGGTGGCGGCGATGCGTCATGGCGCCTTACTGGGCGGCAAGCGCCTGCGCCCGTTCCTGGTGTACACCACCGGCCAGATGTTCGGCGTATCGCTGACCAACCTGGACGCGCCGGCGGCGGCGGTAGAATGCATTCACGCCTACTCGCTGATCCACGACGATCTGCCGGCGATGGACGACGACGATCTGCGCCGCGGCCAGCCGACCTGCCACATTAAATTCGGCGAAGCCAACGCGATCCTGGCCGGCGATGCGCTGCAAACGCTGGCGTTTTCGATCCTGGCCGATGCCGAAATGCCCGACGTGGCGCTGCGCGATCGGCTGGCGATGGTCTCCGAACTGGCGGCAGCCAGCGGCGTCGCCGGCATGTGCGGCGGCCAATCTCTGGATCTGGAGGCCGAAGGCAAGCGCGTCGATCTGCAGGCGCTGGAGCAGATCCACCGCCACAAAACCGGTGCGCTGATCCGTGCCGCGGTGCGTCTGGGCGCGCTGAGCGCCGGCGAAGCAGGACGAGCGGCGCTGCCGCAGTTGGATCGTTACGCCGCTGCGGTCGGCCTGGCGTTCCAGGTGCAGGATGACATTTTGGACGTTGTCGGCGAGACTGAAAAGATCGGCAAGCGCCAGGGAGCGGACCAACAACACGGAAAGAGTACCTACCCGGCGTTACTCGGGCTTGACAGCGCGAAAGCAAAAGCGTGGGATCTCTATCAGGAAGCATTAGCTGCATTAGACACTTTGGCAGCGCAATCTTATAACACAGCGCCATTGCGAGCGTTAGCCAGCTTCATTATTGAACGCGACAATTAACGTGTGACGTTAACTCCTCTGATATGAGTATCGAATGAGTCTTGATATAGCCAAATACCCAACCCTGGCGCTAGCGGAAAACCCCGAGGAACTCCGCTCACTGCCCAAAGAGAGCTTGCCGAAGCTGTGCGATGAGCTGCGGCAATATCTGCTGAACAGCGTCAGTCGCTCCAGCGGCCACTTTGCCTCCGGGCTGGGTACCGTCGAACTGACGGTGGCGTTGCATTTCGTCTACAACACGCCGTTCGATCATCTGGTGTGGGACGTCGGTCACCAGGCCTACCCGCACAAAATCCTGACCGGCCGCCGCGACCGGATCGCCACTATCCGGCAAAAGAACGGGTTGCACCCCTTCCCGTGGCGCGCCGAAAGCGAATACGACGTGCTGTCGGTCGGCCATTCGTCAACCTCGATCAGCGCCGGCCTCGGCATGGCGGTGGCGGCAGAGCGTGAAGGCAAAGGCCGCCGCACGGTGTGCGTGATCGGCGATGGCGCCATCACCGCCGGCATGGCGTTCGAAGCGATGAACCACGCCGGCGACATCAATCCGGACATGCTGGTGGTGCTGAACGACAACGAGATGTCGATCTCGGAAAACGTCGGCGCGCTGAACAACCATCTGGCACAGCTGCTGTCCGGCAAGCTTTACTCCACCCTGCGCGAAGGCGGCAAGAAAGTGCTGGCCGGCGTGCCGCCGATCAAGGAGCTGGTGAAACGCACCGAAGAGCACCTGAAAGGCATGGTGGTGCCGGGTACGCTGTTCGAAGAGCTGGGCTTCAACTACATCGGCCCAGTAGACGGGCACGACGTACAGGGCCTGGTCGCCACGTTGAAAAACATGCGCGATCTGAAAGGCCCGCAGCTGTTGCACATCATGACCAAGAAAGGCCGCGGTTACGCGCCGGCGGAGAAGGATCCGATCAGCTTCCACGCGGTGCCGAAGTTCGATCCCGCCAGCGGCACGCTGCCGAAAAGCGCCGGCGGTCTGCCGACCTATTCGAAAATCTTCGGCGACTGGCTGTGTGAAACCGCCGCCAAAGACAGCTCACTGATGGCGATCACGCCGGCGATGCGCGAAGGTTCCGGCATGGTGCAGTTCTCGCGCGACTATCCGCAGCAATATTTCGATGTGGCGATCGCCGAGCAGCACGCGGTCACCTTCGCCGCCGGGCTGGCGATCGGCGGCTACAAGCCGGTGGTGGCGATCTATTCCACCTTCCTGCAACGCGCCTACGATCAGCTGATCCATGACGTGGCGATCCAAAACCTGCCGGTGATGTTCGCCATCGATCGCGGCGGCATCGTCGGCGCCGACGGCCAGACCCACCAGGGGGCGTTCGATCTGTCGTTCATGCGCTGCATCCCGACCATGGTGATCATGACGCCAAGCGACGAAAACGAATGCCGCCAGATGCTGTATACCGGCTATCACTACAACGACGGCCCGAGCGCCGTGCGCTATCCGCGCGGCACCGGCACCGGCGCTGTGCTGGAGCCGCTCAGCCTGCTGCCGATCGGCAAAGGCGTGGTGCGCCGCCAGGGGGAAAAGATCGCCATTCTCAACTTCGGCACCCTGCTGCCGGAGGCCGCTGCGGCGGCGGAAGCGCTCAACGCCACGCTGGTCGACATGCGCTTCGTCAAACCGCTGGACGAGCAGCTGGTGCTCGAACTGGCCGCCAGCCATGAAACGCTGGTCACGCTGGAAGAGAACGCCATCATGGGCGGCGCCGGCAGCGGCGTCAACGAACTGCTGATGGCCAAACGCCGTCCGGTGCCGGTGCTGAACCTCGGCCTGCCGGACAGCTTCGTCTCACAGGGCACCCAGGAAGAACTGCGCGCCGATCTGGGACTGGACGCCGCCGGCATTCAGCGTCAAATCGAAACCTGGCTGGCGCAGTAATTCGCCACTCGCGCCTGATAAAACGCCTCCGCCTTCGGGGGCGTTTTCATTTCCGCCCTCCGGGATCCGCGCTACAGTTACTGTCTGAGCTGTGAATGGGAGGCAAGCATGAAATATCTCAAACTGGGCAACACCGCTCTGAACGTCTCGCGCATCTGCCTGGGTTGCATGACCTACGGCGAACCGAGCCGCGGCAATCACGCCTGGACGCTGCCGGAAGAAAGCAGCCGCCCACTGTTGAAACAGGCGCTGGAAGCCGGCATCAACTTTTTCGACACCGCCAACAGCTATTCCGACGGCAGCAGCGAGGAGATCCTCGGCCGGGCGCTGCGCGACTATGCACGCCGCGAGGAGGTGGTGATCGCCACCAAGGTTTATTTCCCGCTGAGCAACCTGGAGCGCGGTTTGTCGCGCGCCAAGATCATGCAGTCCATCGACGACAGCCTGCGCCGTCTCGGCACCGACTATGTCGATTTGCTGCAAATCCATCGCTGGGATTACGAAACGCCGCTGGAAGAGACGCTGGAAGCGCTGCACGACGTGGTGAAAGCCGGTAAGGCACGTTACATCGGCGCCTCTTCCATGTACGCCTGGCAGTTCGCCAAGGCGCTGTATACCGCCGATCTGCACGGCTGGACGCGCTTCGTCAGCATGCAGGATCAATACAACCTGATCCAGCGCGAAGAAGAGCGCGAGATGCACCCGCTGTGCGCCGCCGAAGGCATCGCCGTACTGCCGTGGAGCCCGCTGGCGCGCGGCCGCCTGACCCGCCCCTGGGGCGAAACCACCGCCCGCCTGGTCTCGGACCAGTTCGGCAAGAGCCTGTACGATGAAACCGAAGGCATCGACGCCATTATCGCCGAGCGCGTCGCCAGCCTGGCGGAGGAACGCGGCGTGCCACGCGCGCAGATCGCGCTGGCCTGGCTGCTGAACAAGCCGGCGGTCAGCGCGCCGATCGTTGGCGCGTCACGCAGCGAGCAGTTGGACGACGCCATTGCCGCGGTCGATTTGAGTTTGTCGCCGCAAGAGGTGGCGGAGTTGGAAACGGCTTACGTGCCGCATCGGGTGACGGGATTTGAATAAGAAAAGCGGGCGCGAAGAACCGCGCCCGGCTGTCAGAACAGCCCGATCGGCCAGTGGTGCCCAATCAGGTAGATGATGCCCGCAGACAGCACGCCGGCGATGATATCGTCGACCATGATGCCCATGCCGCCATGCACGTTGCGGTCAAACCAGCGGATCGGCCACGGCTTCCACATATCCAGAATGCGAAAGATGACGAAACCGGCGGCGACCCAGCGCCAATCGTTGACCGGCAGCGCCATCAGCGTGATCCACATGCCGACGAACTCATCCCAGACGATGCTGCCGTGATCGTGCACCTTCATGTCTTTTGCCGTGCGGTGGCAAATATAGACGCCGATGCAAATGCTGAACATCACCGTCAGCGAGTAGAGCTGCCACGGCAGTTGGATCAGCAGCAGCCAGAACGGGATCGCCGCCAGCGATCCCATGGTGCCCGGCATCACCGGCGACAAACCGCTGCCAAAACCGGTGGCCAGCAGGTGCCACGGATTGCTCATCCGCAGCCGACGCTTGGCTTCATCCATGGGTGCCCGGCTCCGCGTTGAAATGATCGAACCCGGCCCAGTCCAGCACCACCGCCTCGTCGTTGCGGTAATAGCGAATGCCTTCAGACAGCGGGCCAATCTGGCCGATACAGGTGTAATCGGCCCCGAGGTGGCTCAGCGCCACGTCCAGCGCGCCGCGGTTGATCTCCGGCACGGTGAAGCACAGCTCGTAGTCTTCGCCGCCCGCCAGCGCCCAACGCAGCGCCTGTTCGGCATCGGCATGGCTGCTCAGCGCCTGCGACATCGGCAGCTCGTCCAGCACGATGCGCGCGCCGCAGTCGCTGGCCTTCAGGATGTGCTTCAGATCGGAAATCAGGCCGTCGGAAAGATCGATTGCCGAGCTGGCCAGATCGCGCAGCGCCTGCCCCTGCAGCACCCGCGGCTGCGGACGCAGATGGCGAGCGACCAGATAATCGCGCGCCGCGCTATCCGTCACCGCCAGGCGATCCTGCAGGATCGCCAAACCGGCGGCGCTGTCGCCCAGCGTGCCGGTCACATAGATCCAGTCGCCGATGCGCGCGCCGCTGCGGCTCAACGCCCGGCCGGCCGGGATCAGCCCCTGAATGGTCAAGGTCATGCTCAGCGGGCCGCGCGTGGTATCGCCGCCGATCAGCTGCATGCCGTAATAATTGAGTTGATCGAACAGGCTGTCGCTGAACGCCTTCAGCCAGGGTTCGTTCACCTCCGGCAGCGTCAGGGCCAGCGAGAGCCACGCCGGATCGGCGCCCATCGCCGCCAGATCGCTCAGATTGACCGCCAGCGCTTTATACCCGAGATCGGCCGGATCGATGTCCGGCAGGAAGTGAATGCCCGCGACCAACGTATCGGTACTGACGGCCACCAGCTGTTTTTCCGGCACTGCCAGCAGTGCGCAGTCATCTCCAATGCCCAACTGTACATCCCGGCGCACGCGCTTAAACCGGTCAAAATAGCGGGCAATGAGGTCAAATTCGCCGCATGCCATATCGATATTCCACTAGAAGAAATTAAGGCCGGGAATGCCGGCCTTAATGTTTTTACTTTTTCTTGCGAAGGGTTGGCGCCACTTTATCCAGCACCCCGTTCACAAACTTGTGGCTGTCTTCCGCGCCGAAGGTTTTCGCCAGCTCGATCGCTTCGTTGATCGCCACCTTGTAAGGGACATCCTCGCGCATTTTCAGTTCAAACAGCGCGACGCGCAGCACCGCGCGTTCCACCTGGCCCAGCTCTTCGAGCTGACGCGACAGGTAAGGCGCCATCAGTTCGTCCAGCATACCTGCATTCACTGCCGCGCCGGACAGCAACTCGCGAAAATAGGCGACGTCAACATCTTTGACATCCTGCTCCGTCAGGAACTGGTGTTCAACATCGGCAAGGTCGTTTTTAGACAACTGCCAAGAGTAAAGCGCTTGAACAGCGCACTCACGAGCGCGGCGACGAGCAGCAGGTTTCACGGAATTCCCCTTAACTAAATTCAGGCTTTAATAGCTTTGATAACATTAATCATTTCAAGTGCGGTCAACGCGGCTTCAGCGCCCTTGTTGCCCGCTTTGGTGCCGGCGCGTTCGATCGCTTGTTCGATGCTTTCGGTAGTCAGCACGCCAAAGGCAACCGGGATTTCGGCATTCATCGCAACGTTGCCGATGCCGGAGCTGGCTTCGCCCGCCACATATTCGAAGTGCGCGGTGCCCCCACGGATAACGGTGCCCAGCGCGATAACCGCGTCGTATTTGCCGGTTTTGGCCAATACGCTCGCCGTCAGCGGCAGCTCGTAAGCGCCCGGGACCCAGACAACGGTGATGTTGTCGTCAGCAACCTGACCAATGCGTTTCAGCGCGTCGATGGCGCCTTCCAGCAGGCTGTCGTTGATGAAATTGTTAAAACGTGCAATTGCGATCGCCACACGGGCATTTGGAGTAGCAACAACACCTTCGATAACTTTCATGGGCTTTCCTTAAAAATGGGTTCAATACCCCGCAGGGGGGCGGATTCTATCATATTCTTTCATCGCCTGCGCGGCGCTTTTGTAAAACCGGCGCGCGGGCGCGAGATTCAGTGTTTCGCCCGCAGGCGCAAACGCAGATCGGGGCCAACCTGGCGCACGTCGCTAAAGACGAATTCCGGTGCGTCGGCCAGACGCTCAAGGCCCGGCAAATGACACAGGCCGCGGCCATTATCGCCCAACAGTTTTGGCGCGATGTACAAAATGAGCTCATCCACCAGGCCGGCCTGCAGCAGCGCGCCGGCCAGCGTCGCCCCCGCCTCCACCCAGATTGAATTCACCTGGCGCTTGGCCAACAGCATCATCATCACCACCAGATCGACGCCGCCGCCGTGCGCCGGGCAGATAAACTGCTCAACGTCTTGCGGCCAGGCCTGTTCATCCGCCTGCAGCCGCGCCAGCCAGGTGGCGCCCGGCTGCTGCACCACGCGGTGCTGTGGGGTAATGCGATTTTGGCTGTCGAGCAGGATGCGCAGCGGCTGACGCAGATTTTCGCGCGGATAGAGGCGCTGGGTCTCGGCATCCAGCTCATCCCAACGCACCGTCAGCGACGGATCGTCCGCCAGCACGGTGGCGCTGGTGCTGAGAATGGCGGCGCTCTGCGCACGCAGTCGCTGCACGTCCTGACGCGCTTCGGGTGAGGTGATCCACTGGCTTTCGCCGGAGGCCATCGCCGTGCGGCCGTCCAGCGACGCGCCCAGCTTCAGTTGCACATAGGGAAAACCGGTGCGCATGCGTTTGAGGAAGCCCAGGTTGACCGCTTCGGCCTCGGCCAGCATCAGGCCATGACGTACTTCGACGCCGGCTTGCTGCAGCTTGTACAAGCCGCGCCCCGCCACCTGAGGATTGGGATCTTGCATCGCCGCGACCACCCGCGTCACGCCGGCGGCCACCAGCGCATCGGCGCAGGGCGGCGTGCGGCCGTGATGGCTGCACGGCTCGAGCGTCACATAGGCGGTGGCGCCGCGCGCCTTGTCGCCCGCCATGCGCAGCGCGTGCACTTCCGCGTGCGGCTCGCCGGCGCGCAGATGATAGCCTTCACCGACAATTTCGCCGTCGCGCACGATAACGCAGCCGACGTTCGGATTGGGCGCGGTGGTGAAACGCCCCAGCCGCGCCAGCTCGAAGGCGCGCGCCATGTAAAATTCGTCGTGATGCATGAAAGATCCTTTAGTCTTGCAGGCGGGCAATCTCTTCGCCGAACTCGCGCACGTCTTCGAAGCTGCGGTACACCGACGCGAAGCGAATGTAGGCGACCTTATCCAGCTTTTTCAGCGCGTCCATCACCAGATTGCCGACTAACTTGGTCGGCACTTCGCGTTCGCCGGTGGCGCGCAGTTGGGATTTGATATGGTTAAGGGCGTTTTCCACGTCGTCCGAGCTGACCGGGCGCTTCTCCAGCGCTTTCAGCATGCCGCGACGCAGTTTGTCTTCGTTGAACGGCTCGCGCACCTCATCGCTTTTAATCACTCGCGGCATCACCAGCTCGGCCACCTCGAAGGTGGTGAAGCGTTCATTGCATACCAGACACTGGCGACGACGGCGTACTTGCGAACCGTCCCCCACCAGGCGGGAATCAATGACTTTGGTATCAACGGCGGCGCAGAAAGGGCAATGCATAACACGTCCTGATAAACGTTTTTTATAGATAAATGCAGTTTAACCCGAAGTGAAGCCACAACAAAGGGCGTCAGCCATTTGTTGCGATAAGCGGCGGGCAGGCGGCGCCGATATGACTTTCACCGCCATGCGGGCTAAGCTTGATAGCAGGAGATTCAGCATAGGAAATCGCCGTCATGACAACCCGTTACCCCAAAATCACCCTGCTCGCCGCCGCCGTGTTGCTCACTGGCTGCGCGCACAACGCCGCCGTGCCTCAGCTGCGCCATCAGGTCGCCGCACTGAACCAAAAAGTGAGCGTATTGACCGATCAGGCCACCGCGCTGGAGCGGCAAAACCAGCTCAATCAGCACTCCGACAACGGCGTCTACCTGCTGCCGGCGGCGCGGAGCGCCGCCCGTTTGCAAAGCGGCATCGGCGAACTGAGCGTTTCGCTGAGCCACATCAAGAGCGAAGCCAACGGTGCCCAGGCGCAGCTGCATATGCGCATCCTCTCACAGGCCACGCTGCCGCCGTTTAAAGCGGTGGTGGAATGGGGCCAACTGGACGCGGCCACCGGCCGGCCGCTGACCGCCGAGGCGCTGTCGCAACCGATCGCCAGCGCCGACTCGCTGCTGCCGAAACCCGGGCAGGACTTCGAGCTGCGCTTCAGCGGCCTGACGCCGGAACAGCTGGGCTATATCCGTCTGCACAGCCTGGTGGCCACCGCCCAGCCGGCGGTGGTGCAGCAACACTGAAATCCGAGGCAAAAAAAAAGGAGCGCCGATAGGCGCTCCTTCTCATTTCGCTGAATACTGCGGCGGTTAAGGCAGAATCGAAGGCTGATCCGCGCCCTCTTTTTCCACTTTTTGCTGCAGCATGTGTTCGCGTTTCATCCCCAGCTTCAACGCCAGCGCGGACGCGACGTAGATAGAGGAAACGGTACCGATCGACACGCCGATCAGCATCGCCAGCGAGAAGCCTTGCAGCATCGCGCCACCGAAGATGTACAGCATCAGCACCACCATCAGGGTGGTCCCGGAAGTCATCAGCGTACGGCTCAGCGTCTGGGTCAACGACACGTTCATGATCTCGTAAGGCGTGCCGCGGCGGATCTTGCGGAAGTTCTCACGAATACGGTCGGAGACCACGATGCTGTCGTTCAGCGAGTAACCGATAACCGACATCAGGGACGCGACGATGGTCAGGTCAATCTCGATGTGGAACAGCGACAGCACGCCCAGCGTGATGATCACGTCGTGCGCCAGCGCGATAACCGCCCCCAGCGCCAGGCGCCATTCGAAGCGGAAGCCGACGTAGATCAGGATACAGATCAACGCCACCAGCAGCGCCATGCCGCCGGTTTGCGCCAGCTCGCTGCCCACGCTCGGGCCGACGAACTCAATGCGCTTCACGGTGGCGTTTTTATCCACCGAGTCGTTGATCACGCCGATCACCTTATTGCCCAGTTCCTGGCCTGCGGTGCCGGTCGCCGGTGGCATGCGCACCATCACGTCGCGGCTGCTGCCGAAGTTCTGGATAATCGGATCCTGGAACCCGGCCTTCTCCAGCGTGTCGCGCATCAGGTCGAGGTTAGCCGGCTTCTCCAGGTTGATTTCAATCACCGTACCACCGGTGAAATCCAGACCCCAGTTAAAGCCGCGCACCGACATGGTGGCGATCGACGCGACCAACAGCACCAACGAGATGCCGAAAGCCACGTAGTCCCAGCGCATAAAGTCGTAGACTTTACGGCCGTAGTTGAGTTGCTCAACAGTATAATCCTGTGCCACAACGCACTCCTCAGATAGACAGCTTGTTAATGCGTTTGCCGCCGTAAAGCAGGTTGACGATGGCACGGGTACCGACAATCGCGGTGAACATGGACGTCGCCACACCGATAGCGGTGGTGATCGCAAAGCCCTTGATCGAACCGGTGCCGACTGCGTACAGGATGACCGCGGTGATCAGGGTGGTGATGTTGGCGTCGACGATACTGGAGAACGCGCCTTTATAGCCCTCATGGATCGCCTGCTGAACGGACCGGCCGTTCTTCAGCTCTTCCTTGATACGTTCGTTAATCAGTACGTTGGCGTCGACCGCCACCGCCAGCGTCAACACGATCCCGGCAATGCCCGGCATGGTCAGCGTCGCCCCCGGCAACAGGGACATCACGCCGACGATCAACACCAGGTTGGCGACCAGCGCCGTGGTGGCGATCACGCCGAACTTACGGTACCAGACCACCATGAAGACGATGGACGCCACCAGGCCCCACAGACAGGCTTCCAGACCTTGGGTGATGTTCTGCTGACCCAGGGTTGGACCGATGGTGCGCTCTTCAACGATCTGAATCGGCGCAATCAGCGCACCCGCACGCAGCAGCAGCGAAAGCTGACGCGCTTCGTTCGGGTTGCCGATGCCGGTGATGCGGAAGCTGTTACCCAGACGCGACTGAATGTTCGCCACGTTGATCACTTCTTCCTGTTTCACCAGCACCGCACGGCCGTTGGCGTCTTTCTTGCCGCTGTCCTTGTACTCCACGAACAGGGTCGCCATCGGTTTGCCGATGTTGTCCTTGGTGAAGTTGGACATCGACGTGCCGCCGGCGCTGTCCAGCGAGATGTTAACCTGTGGCTGGTTGTATTCATCGGTGCTCGAGGTGGAGTCGGTGATGTGGTCACCGGTCAGGATCACGCGCTTGTACAGCACGATCGGCTGGCCGTCGCGGGTGTATTTCACCTCGGAATCGCCCGGCACGCGGCCGTTGGCCGCCGCGGTGGCGTCCGCATTGGTGTTCACCAGACGGAATTCCAGCGTCGCGGTGGCGCCCAGAATTTCTTTGGCGCGCGCGGTGTCCTGAATGCCCGGCAGCTCAACCACGATGCGGTCGGATCCCTGGCGCTGCACCAGCGGTTCGGCGACGCCGAGCTGGTTGACGCGGTTACGCAGGATAGTGATGTTCTGCTGTACGGCGTATTCGCGCGCTTCGCTCAGACGGGCGTCCGTCAGGCTGGCTTTCATGGTGTTGGCGCCATTGGCGGACAGCACCAGATCGCGCTGACGCGGGCCGATGTAGCTGATGGCCTGGTCACGGGCCGCATCGTCGCGGAAGCGAACTTCCACGCCGTTGTTGTCCAGCTTGCGGATAGACGCGTAAGGAATGCCCTTCTCGCGCAGCTCGCTGCGCAGGGTATCCATGGTCTGTTCCTGCAGCTTGCTCAACGCGGTGTCCATGTCCACTTCCATCAGGAAGTGCACGCCGCCGCGCAGGTCCAGACCGAGTTTCATCGGCTCTGCGCCCAGCATGGCCAGCCAGTTCGGCGTGGCCGGCGCCAGGTTCAGCGCCACGACGAATTTGTCACCCAACTCGGTCACCAGCGCTTCGCGGGCGCGCAGCTGAACGTCAGGATCTTTAAAGCGAGCCAGGATGGCGCCATTTTCCAGCGCAATCGACTTGCTCGCGATGTTGTCTTTTTCTAATACGGTACGGACCTGGTCCAGCGTAGTTTCACTGGCGGCGACGCCGCGCGCGCCAGTGATTTGTACGGCCGGATCCTCACCGTAGATGTTGGGAAGCGCATAAAGCAAACCGACGAGGATCACGACGATCAACATCAGATACTTCCACAAAGGATAACGGTTTAGCACGGCAATTCCCTTCGGGAAAAAAGATTACAGGGCCTTCATGGTACCTTTCGGCAGAACGGCCGCCACGAAGTCACGCTTGATCATCACTTCCGTGGTGTCGTTCAGCGCGATGGCGATGATGCCGGTGTCGGCCACTTTGGTCACGCGACCGATCAGGCCGCCGGTGGTCAGCACTTCGTCGCCTTTACCGATGGAGTCCATCAGCTTCTTGTGATCTTTCGCGCGTTTCTGCTGTGGGCGCAGGATCATGAAGTAGAAGATCAGGCCGAACACCACCAGCATAATGATCAGAGAGTACGGGCTTCCCTGAGCCGGAGCCCCTGCGGATGCGACGGCGTCAGAAATGAAAAAGCTCATTGAAATTCCCTCATTAAGTTATCAATTATTAGATCAAGCGTTTAAAGGCGGAATCGGCTTGCCGATCCGACCATAGAAATCCGCAACAAACTGCTCTAATTTACCCTCTTCGATAGCCTGGCGTAAACCCGCCATCAGGCGCTGGTAGTGACGCAGGTTATGAATTGTGTTCAGTCGAGCACCCAATATTTCGTTGCAACGGTCGAGATGGTGCAAGTAGGCGCGGCTGTAATGGCGACACGTGTAGCAATCACAGTCTTTATCCAGCGGAGAAGTATCATCCTTGTGCTTGGCATTACGGATTTTTACCACACCGTCAGTCACGAACAAATGGCCGTTGCGGGCGTTGCGGGTCGGCATGACGCAGTCGAACATGTCGATGCCGCGGCGCACGCCTTCCACCAAATCTTCCGGCTTGCCGACGCCCATCAAATAGCGTGGCTTATCTTCCGGAATTTGCGGGCAAACGTGTTCAAGAATGCGATGCATATCCTCTTTCGGCTCGCCTACAGCCAAGCCGCCCACAGCGTACCCATCAAAGCCGATATCCACCAGCCCTTTTACTGAAACATCACGTAAATCTTCGTAAACGCCGCCCTGAATGATGCCGAACAGCGCATTTTTATTTTCCAGCTCGTCGAAACGCTGGCGGCTGCGCTGCGCCCAACGCAGCGACATTTCCATCGAACGCTTGGCGTAGTCCCAGTCGGCCGGGTACGGCGTACATTCATCGAAGATCATCACGATGTCGGAACCCAGGTCATACTGGATTTCCATCGATTTTTCCGGGCTCAGGAACACCTTGTCGCCGTTGATCGGGTTGCGGAAGTACACGCCTTCCTCTTTGATCTTGCGCATCGCCCCCAGGCTGAACACCTGGAAACCGCCGGAGTCGGTGAGGATCGGGCCCGGCCACTGCATGAAATCGTGCAGATCGCCGTGCAGCTTCATGATCTCCTGGCCAGGGCGCAGCCACAGGTGGAAGGTGTTGCCCAGCAGGATCTGCGCGCCGGTCTCTTTCACTTCTTCCGGCGTCATGCCCTTGACCGTGCCGTAGGTACCGACCGGCATAAAGGCCGGGGTTTCCACTACGCCGCGGTCAAAAATCAGGCGGCCGCGGCGTGCGCGGCCATCGGTAGTTTGTAGTTCGTACTTCACAAAGCCTCCAGCATCAGAGAAACAGTCTGATGTCGTTGAAACGGGGCCGCGCCGTGGGCGCAGCCCGGGAAATTAACCGCCGACGGACTCGTTTTCCGCCTGCGGATTACGGCTGATGAACATCGCATCGCCGTAGCTGAAAAAGCGATACTGCTCGGCCACCGCCTGCTGATAGGCGTTCATGGTATTTTTGTAGCCGGCGAAAGCCGACACCAGCATGATCAGGGTGGACTCCGGCAGGTGGAAGTTGGTCACCAGCGCGTCGATCACCTGATAGTGGTAACCCGGATAGATAAAGATGCTGGTGTCGCCGAAGAACGGCGCAATCAGCGCCTCTTTGCTGGCCGCCGCGGCGCTTTCCAGCGAACGCACCGAGGTGGTGCCCACCGCCACCACGCGCTTGCCGCGCGCTTTACAGGCCAGCACCGCATCCACGACCTCCTGCGGCACTTCGGCGTATTCGGCGTGCATCACGTGATCTTCGATGGTTTCCACGCGCACCGGCTGGAAGGTGCCGGCGCCGACGTGCAGCGTTACGAACGCCATTTCAACGCCCTTGGCGCGCAGCGCCGCCAGCAGCGGTTCGTCGAAGTGCAGACCGGCGGTCGGCGCGGCGACCGCGCCCGGCTTCTCGCTGTAGACCGTCTGATACAGTTCGCGGTCGGCGTCCTCATCCGGGCGAGCGATATAAGGCGGCAGCGGCATATGGCCGGCCGCGTTGAGAAGGGTGAAGACATCGCGTTCGTCGTTGAAGCGCAGCTCGAACAGCGTCTCGTGGCGCGCCACCATGGTGGCGGCGATGCTCTCGTCATCCCCCAGCAGCAGCTCGGCGCCCGGCTTGGGCGCTTTCGACGCGCGCACGTGCGCCAGCACGCGATGGTCGTCCAGCACGCGCTCCACCAGCACTTCAATCTTGCCGCCGCTGACCTTGCGGCCGAACATGCGCGCCGGGATCACGCGGGTATTGTTGAACACCAGCAGGTCGCCGGCTTCCAGCTTGTCCAGCAGATCGGTGAATACGCCGTGCGTCAGCGCCCCGCTCGGCCCGTCCAGCTGCAGCAGGCGGCATGCGCTGCGCTCGGCCTGGGGATAGTGGGCAATCAGGGATTCGGGAAGTTCAAACGAAAAATCAGCGACGCGCATGGGTATTCACTTCTTCAATTTAAGGCTGGTTGGTAAAAAACAGGCGGCCTAGTCTAAAGCCGGGGGCGGTCAGCGGCAAGAAATAAGGAGGATTTGCCTGACTTCGGGTATAGTTGAGGGATGAATTTTCTCGCTCATCTTCACCTGGCCATGCTGGCGGACAGCTCGCTGCTGGGCAACCTGCTGGCCGATTTCGTGCGCGGCAACCCCGCCGCCGACTATCAGCCCGAGGTCGTAGCCGGCATCATGATGCACCGCCGCGTCGACGTGCTGACCGACAGCCTGCCGCAGGTGAAAGCCTGCCGCGACTATTTCAGCGCCCCCTACCGCCGCGTAGCGCCGATCACCCTCGACGTGGTGTGGGACCATTTTCTGGCGCGCCACTGGCAGCAGCTGGAGCCTTCACGCGACCTGCACCAGTTTACCCAGGAAGCCCGCAGCCAGATCGAACCTTACCTGCCGCTCACGCCGCCGCGTTTTCAGAACCTGAACGGCTATCTGTGGCCGGAACGCTGGCTGGAACGCTACGCCGAATTGCCGTTCATCGCCCGGGTATTGCAGGGCATGGCCAGCCGCCGTCCGCGCCTCGATGCCCTGGCCGGCTCGTTCGCCGACGTCGAGCGGCATTATCATCAGCTTGAAACACAATTCTGGCAGTTTTATCCGCAAATGATGCAGCAGGCGAAGGAAAAAACGCTGTGAGGTCAAGCCCAAGCGTTTGAAATTGCAGCGCCTTGCAAGAATTTACGTTTTGCCGCTTGCCCTTTTGTGGGAAAAGGTTATTTTTAAAGCCTGTCAAATTTAATTAGTGAATTTAATAGGTAAAAGCTATCTCAGCGATTGGTCTTTTGCCCTTTATTCACCACGTCGCGGCCCCTATACTGGCCCTTGTTTTTACATCCACCCTTTAACACCTATTACAGGAGTAATTATGGTCCTGGTAACTCGTCAAGCCCCTGACTTCACTGCAGCTGCCGTACTGGGTAGCGGCGAAATCGTTGAAAACTTCAACCTGAAGAAGCACCTGAACGGCAAACCGGCCGTCCTGTTCTTCTGGCCAATGGACTTCACCTTCGTATGCCCTTCCGAGCTGATCGCTTTCGATCACCGCTATGAAGAGTTCCAGAAGCGTGGCGTTGAAGTGGTTGGCGTTTCCTTCGACTCAGAGTTCGTCCACAACGCATGGCGTAAAACCCCTGTCGACAAAGGCGGCATCGGTGAAGTGAAATACGCAATGGTTGCTGACGTTAAGCGTGAAATCCAGAAAGCTTACGGCATCGAACACCCGGAAGCCGGCGTTGCGCTGCGCGGCTCCTTCCTGATCGACAAAGACGGCATCGTGCGTGCTCAGGTTGTTAACGACCTGCCAATCGGCCGTAACATCGACGAAATGATCCGTACCGTTGACGCGCTGCAATTCCACGAAGAGCACGGTGAAGTGTGCCCGGCTCAGTGGGAAAAAGGCAAAGCAGGTATGGGCGCTTCCCCAGACGGCGTGGCAAAATACCTGTCTGAAAACGCTGCCAAGCTGTAATTTCAGCCTGATAGTGAATCAACCGGCCTCCGCGGCCGGTTTTTTTATGCCCCTTTTTGGGGCAACACGCCCGCCTTCAGTGCTTTATTTCCCTGTTTCCGCTCACATTTCCCACCCTGCTCGCCGCGCGTGCGCCCATCTGCGGCTACTATCAATAACGCTGGCTCGCGCTTTGCAAGTGAACAACAGCCAAGCAAACACAACACAATAAAAAACTGACAGGGTAGGAATAACTATGTTTTTACAGAAATGGAGCAAACCCCTGACCATGGCGGCGCTGCTGGTCAGCGGCAGCCTGCATGCGGCGTCCAATCCGGCGGTGGAGGCCAAAAACGGCATGGTGGTCACCTCGCAGCATCTGGCTTCGCAGGTCGGGGTGGATATCCTGAAAATGGGCGGCAACGCCATCGACGCCGCCGTGGCGGTCGGCTACGCGCAGGCGGTGGTGAATCCCTGCTGCGGCAACATCGGCGGCGGTGGCTTTATGACCGTCCACCTGGCGGACGGCACCGACACCTTCATCAACTTCCGCGAAACCGCGCCGGCGGCGGCCAGCGCCAACATGTATCTGGACGCCGACGGCAAGGTGAAGAAAGACGCCAGCCTGTACGGCTATCTGGCGGCGGGCGTGCCGGGCACCGTGCTGGGAATGGAAACCGCGCGTGAGAAGTACGGCAAACTGAGCCGCGAACAGGTGCTGGCGCCGGCGATCAAGCTGGCGCGCGAAGGCTTTGTGCTGACCCGCGCTGATACCGATATTCTCGACACCACCGTTGCACGTTTCAAACAGGATCCCGAGTCGGCCAAAATCTTCCTGCGCCCGGACGGCAGCCCGCTGCAGCCGGGAGACAAACTGGTGCAAACCGATCTGGCCAATACGCTGGAAGCCATCGCCAAAGGGGGAACCGACGCCTTCTACAAAGGCAAGATCCCGCAGGCGGTAGAGGCGGCGGCCAAACAGGGCGGCGGCATTTTAACGGCGGCCGACTTCGCCAACTATAAAGTCACCGAAACCCCACCGATCACCTGCAGCTATCGCGGCTACAAGTTCGTGTCGGCGCCGCCTCCCAGCTCCGGCGGCGTGACGCTGTGCGAAATCCTCAACGTGGTGGAAGGCTATGACCTGAAAAGCATGGGCTTCAACTCGGCAGCGGCCATTCACACCATGACCGAGGCGATGCGCCATGCCTACATGGACCGCAACACCTACCTCGGCGACCCGGAATTCATCAAGAACCCGATCGACCGGCTGGTGAGCAAGAGCTACGCCGAGCAGATCCGCAAGAAAATCGTCGCGGACAAGGCCACGCCGTCGGAAAATGTGCAGCCCGGCATGGAACCGCATGAGAAGCCGGAAACCACCCACTATTCGATCGTCGACCATGACGGCAACGCGGTCTCCACCACCTATACCGTCAACGGCCGCTTCGGCGCCGTGGTGATCGCACCGGGCACCGGCTTCTTCCTCAACGATGAGATGGACGATTTTACGGTCAAAGTGGGCGAGAAAAACTTGTACGGGCTGGTGCAGGGCACCGCCAACAGCATTGCCCCCGGTAAGCGCCCACTATCGTCAATGAGCCCGACGCTGGTAACCAAGGACAACAAGATCTTTATGGTGCTGGGCTCGCCGGGTGGTTCGCGCATCATCACCATCACCCTGCAGACCGCGTTGAACGTGATCGACCACGGCATGGCGCCACAGGAAGCGGTGGACGCGCCGCGCATCCATCACCAATGGCTGCCGGATGAGGTGTACTACGAACAGCGCGGCGTTTCCGCCGATACGCTAAAACTGCTGAGCGGCATGGGCTATAAGATGGTCGAACAAACGCCGTGGGGCGCCGCCGAACTGATTCTGGTCGGTTTGCCTGGCGCGGCGGGCGTCAGCCCGGCCAACTCCGGCAACGATTCGGCGGTTTCCGGCAAAGTGCGCGAAGGTTACCTGTACGGCGCCAACGACGTGCGTCGCCCGGCAGGCTCCGCGGTCGGTTACTGATGTAAACGCCCACTCACCTTAATCGCGGGGGCCCTTCGGCCCCCGCAGTTCCCTTAGCCTTCACAGCGCCACACGGTGGCCGATTCTTCCGCCAGCTGCAGGCGCAGCCCGCCGGCCGTTTCGCTCAACTCTCCCCGCCCTTCCACGCGCCGCCACGGGCCTCGGGCCAACAGCGGGTTGTGCGGCAGCTGCGCCTGGCCGCTGCCGTCACGCTGCAGCGCCACCAGCACCTGCTCCTGCTGATACAGGCGCACGAACACCAGCGTTTCTCCGCTGGCGTACAGCACCTGACAGCCGCCGCGACGCAGCGCCAGGCTCTGTTTACGCAGCGCCGCCATGCGCTGGAACAGCGCCAGCAGCGGCCGATCCCAGTCGCCGACGTCCCACGGGAACGGCTTGCGGCAGAACGGATCGTTGCCGCCGTCCAGACCAATCTCATCGCCGTAATAGAGGCAAGGCACGCCGATCCAGCTCAGCAACCACACCGCCGCCATCTGCATGCGCGCCGCGTTCCCCTGCAACAGCGTGAGGAAACGCGCGGTATCGTGGCTGTCCAGCTGGTTGAACTGGATCAGCTGGCGGCCGTGCGGCAACCCGGCGCGGTAGCCGTCCATCCACTGCACGCATCCGGCGGCGTCCAGCCGCACCGGGTGATAGGCCACGTCCAGCCCCGCCAAAAACGCCCGCACCGGCAGCGCGAACCCCATGTAGTTCATCGCCGCATCCTCCACGCCGGCGTGCAGCCAGCGACGCGCGTCGCCAAAGTGCTCGCCCACTACGTAGGCCTGAGGATTCTCCTGCTTCACCGCCTGATAGATGCCCGCCAGGTGACGCAGGTTGCCGGCAGCGCCGCCGTTCTCCCCCAGCATATGCACCACATCCAGCCGCCAACCGTCGATGCTGTACGGCGGGCGCAGCCAGTGGCGCACCACGCTGCCTTCCCCGCGATAGATCGCTTCCGCCACCTGCGGCTCGGCGAAGTTGAGCTTCGGCAGGCTGGCGTTACCCTTCCAGTCGAGCGCGCGGCCGTCCGGGTAGAAGTTGAACCAGCCGCGATACGGCGAATCGGGGTGGTGACAGGCGCCGTTTTCGCCCTGACGATGGCGGTCAAACCACGGGTGCGAATCGCCGGTGTGGTTGAATACCCCATCCAGCACCAGTTTCATGCCTACCTTGTGAGTGCTTACTCGCAAACGCTGCAGCGCCGCGTTGCCGCCGAAGTGCGGATCGACCTGGTAATAGTCCTCGGTATCGTACTTATGCACGCTCGGCGCGGTAAAAATCGGGTTCAGGTACAACGCCGTCACGCCCAGCTGCTGCAGGTACGGCAGTTTGCCGCTGATGCCGTCCAGATCGCCGCCGTAAAAGGTCGAGGCGGCGTGGCGATCCTCCAACGGGTGCTGCCAGTCGCGCCGAATCACCTCGGCGCCGGCCGCATGATGGCGATAGCTGCCGCTCTGGATGCCGTGCTCGCCACCGCTGCTGGCGAAGCGATCGGGGAAAATCTGGTAGAACAGCTGATCCGCCACCCACTCGGGGCCATTGTCAGGATCGTCGACGGCGAACTGCGCCAGCTGGCCCGGCGGCGTTGGCGACCAGCCCTGCGGGCCGAACCACTGTTGGCGATCGGCCCACAGCAGCTTGAAGCAGTATCGCCGCGTCGGCTCGCCCTCATTCAGCGTCAGGCTGGCCTGGTAGCGCCGCATCCCCTCGTGGCGCTGCGCTTTCATCACCAGCAGCCACTCTTCGTTGTCCGGTTCGGCGCGCAAAAACACCCGTTCCGGCAGTTCATCCCCTTGTAACCACAGCGTGATATCCAAACGTTGCCCTTGCTTCACCACAAAAGGCGGGACCGGTTGATGCCAGGCGTTAAGCATACTGTTCTCCTGCTGTACCAAACGAAATCGACGGCGTTCTTCAAGAAACGAACAATGCCACGTTAAGTGCAACTCCCCCTCCTCTCTGGCCGCAAAACCCGGGGATGAGCCGGGGGGCGGAGACCGAAAAATAGCGCTAACTTGATGTAAAAAAAGGTAAACAGGCACAAATCCTGCACGTTACCCCTTAGGCTAACGTGTTTTAAGTTTACAGGATATTTTTTGCGCATTTTTTAAGGAGCGGTAATGCAACAACAGATAACGCGCTGGCTGGAACAGTTTGGTTTGGAATTCGGCGGAGTGATGTCGCTGTTGATGGTATTGGGGTTGATTGTTCTGATCTCGGTAGCGATCCACCTGGTGCTCCATCGGGTGGTGTTGGCTGCTCTTCAGCGCCGCGGCCAGCAGTCGCAGCGTGTCTGGCAACAGGCCATCACCCAATACAAACTGTTCCAGCGCGTGGCGCTGCTGCTGCAAGGGGTGATCATCAGCATCCAGGCGACGCTGTGGCTGCAGAGCGGCAGCCAGACCCAGGCGGTGATCGTCACCGCCGCGCAGGTGTGGATACTCGCCTTCACCCTGCTGTCGCTGTTCTCGCTGCTGGATACGCTGCTGGCGCTGCTGCGCCAAAGCCCGATTTCCAATCAGCTGCCGCTGCGCGGCATTTTCCAGGGCCTGAAACTGGTGGCGGCGATCCTGATCGGCATCATGATCGTCTCGCTGCTGATGGGCAAATCGCCGCTGTTGCTGCTCAGCGGCCTGGGCGCCATGACGGCGGTCTTGATGTTGGTGTTCAAGGATCCGATCCTCGGGCTGGTGGCCGGCATTCAGCTCTCCGCCAACGACATGCTGAAGATCGGCGACTGGCTGGAAATGCCGAAATACGGCGCCGACGGCGCGGTCACTGACATCGGCCTGACCACGGTCAAAGTGCGTAACTGGGACAACACCGTCACCACCATACCGACCTACGCGCTGATCTCCGACTCGTTCAAAAACTGGCGTTCGATGTCGGAATCCGGCGGGCGCCGCATCAAGCGCAGTTTGAATATCGACACCGGCAGCGTGCACTTCCTGTCGGAAGAGGAACAGCGCCGCCTGCAGCGCAACCCGCTGCTGCACAGCTACCTGAACGTCAAGACCCAGGAACTGAGCCAGCACAACCAGGAGATCGCCGTCGATCTGGCCTCGCCGCTCAACGGCCGCCGCCTGACCAACCTCGGCACGCTGCGCGCCTATCTGGAAGCCTACCTGCGCGCTCACCCGCGCATTCACCAGAACATGACCCTGATGGTGCGCCAGCTGGCACCGACGCCGGAAGGCCTGCCGCTGGAAATCTACGCCTTCACCAACACCACGGTCTGGGCGGAGTACGAAAGCATTCAGGCGGATATTTTCGACCATATCCTGGCGGTGATCGACGAGTTCGGCCTGCGCGTGCATCAGACGCCGACCGGCAACGACCTGCGCGGCATGCTGCGACAAAGCGCGAACGCTTCCTGACGTCGGCTGACGTAACTGTGTCTGCTGGTAATTATTCGCTTTCAATTGCCAGCAGATATCTCCATCCCCTTCTTTTCCCCGGCGAAAACGGCGTTAATGCGCCCTCACCTTCACCACCGAGAGGGAAAGCCCTTGCTGAAACGGATACGTCATCGGCTGTTTACCCTGATGGCCACCCTGTTGTTTATCGGCTGCCTGCACAACGCTTTGCTGGATGAAAGCCGCATGCCCCGCAATCTGCAACCTTCGCTGAGCGCCCTCAGCAGCAACCTGCAGGACATTCGCGAAGTGCTGGCGCGCTGCGCCGGCGAGGAAGAGGAGGAACGCCTGAACGACGGCGGCATACGCATCGAAGCCCGCGCCGCCGGGGATGAGGAAGCGGAGGACAAACGCCAGACATAGTGGGTTAAAAAACGCCCCAATTTGTTGCGTGATACGCAACGCCCTACTATGATGCGTATAGCGCAACACTCATGGAGCCATCAGGATGATAAGAAGCTTCAAGCATAAGGGACTCAAAAAGTTTTTCGAAACCGGTTCAACAGCAGGTATCGACGCCAAACAGGCGAAAAAAATCGCGCTGCGGCTGAGCGTGCTGGATTTAGCGAAAGTGATTGATGACGTGGATTTACCCGGCTTCTTCTTGCATCCGCTAACGGGCGCTCGCAATGGGCAATGGTCCGTCACCGTGACCGGTAACTGGCGCATCACGTTTGAACTGGTCGAGGGTGATGTTTATATCGTGAATTATGAGGACTATCACTAATGAACCGCATGCATAATCCTCCTCATCCTGGTGAGTTGATCAAAGAAACCATGGAAACGCTGAATCTCAGCGCGCGCGCGCTGGCCAAAGCATTGGACGTCGCGCCGTCTACGGTTCAACGCCTGATCAGCGGTAAATCCGATATCTCGCCGGAAATGGCCATCCGCCTGTCCATCGTAATAGGCAGTTCCGAACAGGTCTGGATGGGAATGCAAGATGCTTACGATCTGTGGCAGGCCAGGCAGTCCATAGACGTTTCCAAACTACGCAAGCTGGACTTTGCTTGACGCCTGCCCCTAAAAAAACACCGGCCTCAGCCGGTGTTTTTCCATTTAGTCTTGCGACGTCGCCAGCAGCGCGCGTTTTTTCTGGCGGTTGACCTTGAACCAGTACCCCGCCAACAGCAACACTACCCAGACCAGGCCGGCGTACAGCGAGACGCGCGTGGTCGGGAAGTAGCCGATAAGACCGATGATGAATACCAGGAACACGATCGCCACCACCGAGGTGAACACCCCGCCGCGCAGCGGGAACGCCAACTGCTTCACCTGCTCTTTGCTCAGGCTGCGGCGGAAGGCGATTTGCGAGAACAGGATCATGATCCACACCCACACGGTGGCGAAGGTCGCCAGGGAGGCGATCACCAGGAACACGCTCTCCGGCATGATGTAGTTGAGGTATACCGCCAGCAGCAGCGCCAGCATCATCACGACCACCGTCACCCAGGGAATGCCGCGTTTCGACACCTTACTGAACATCTTCGGCGCATGGCCCTGCTCGGCCATGCCGTGCAGCATGCGGCCGACGCCGAACACGTCGCTGTTGATCGCCGACAGCGAAGCGGTGATCACCACGAAGTTGAGGATACCCGCCGCCACGGTGATGCCCATATGCTGGAAAGTCAGCACGAACGGGCTGCCGTTGGTGCCCACCTGGTTCCACGGGTAGATAGACATGATGACGAACAGCGTGCCGACGTAGAACACCAGAATGCGCCACGGCACCGAGTTGATGGCTTTCGGAATCGATTTTTTCGGATCCTTGGCTTCGCCGGCGGTGATGCCGATGATTTCAATGCCGCCGTAAGCGAACATCACCAGCTGCAGCGACAGGATCATGCCGATAAAGCCGTTGCTGAAGAAGCCGCCGTTCGACCACAGGTTATGAATGCCGGTCGGTTGCCCGCCGTTGCCGATGCCCCAGATGATGATGCCGATGCCGGCCGCGATCATGATGATGATGGTGGCGACCTTGAAGAACGAGAACCAGAACTCGAGCTCGCCGAACACCTTGACGCTCATCAGGTTGATGGCGCCGATGATCAACACCACGCTCAGCACCCAGATCCAGTGCGGCACTTCCGGGAACCAGACCCCCATATAAATGCCGAAGGCGGTCACGTCGGCAATGGCGACGATCAGGATCTCAAAGCAGTAGGTCCAGCCGGTGATGTAACCCGCCATCGGGCCGAGGTAGTCCTGCGCGTAGCGGGAAAACGAGCTGGCCTGCGGGTTGTTGACCGACATCTCCCCCAGCGCGCGCATGATGATGAAGGCCACAATGCCGCCGATCAGGTAAGCCAGCAGCACGCTCGGGCCGGCCATTTTGATGGCGTCCGCCGAGCCGTAGAACAAGCCGGTGCCGATGGCCGACCCCAACGCCATAAAGCGGATATGACGCGTGCTGAGGCCGCGTTTCAGCTTATTGTCGGGGACAGTGGTGGGTGACTGTTGTTGCATGAAAATGACCCATAGTTTTAAACGTAAAAAAGCCACGGACATGTCCGTGGCCCTAGATTAAGCCGGGGGATTATCAGTGCGCGGTCACTTGGGAACGCGTGCACACCCGATCATAAATCGCGACCAGCGCCAGCATCAGCAGCGAAGGCGGCAACCATGCCAACCCCTGCTCCGCCAGCGGCAGGTGAGTGGTCCAGGCCGGCAGCAGCTGCTGGAAGCTGGACGCTTTCACCGCGTCAAGGATACCAAACAACAGGCTGACAAGCATCACCGGCGCGATGATGCGCGGCGCGCTGTGCCACCAACGCAGGGTGAAGCTCAGCACCACCAGCACGATGCACGGCGGGTAAATCGCGGTCAGCACCGGAATGGAGATCTGGATCAGGTGGCTCAGGCCGAGGTTGGACACCACCATCGAGAACAGGCCCAGAATAAACACCAGCGTCTTGTAAGAGAACGGCAGGTATTGCGCGAAGAACTCGGCGCAGGCGCAGGTCAGGCCCACTGCGGTCACCATACATGCGATGAAGATCAGCGCCGCCAGGAAGAAGCTGCCGAGGCCGCCAAAGGTGTTCTGAACGTAAGCGTGCAGGATCACCGCGCCGTTGGTGGCGTTCGGCACCAGCGCGCCGCTGCCGGAACCCAGTTTGAACAGGCTCAGGTACACCAGCGTCAGGCCCACGCCGGCGATCAAACCGGCCAGAATGGTGTAGCGGGTCAACAAACCGGCGTCTTTCACGCCGCGCGAACGCGCCGCGTTGACGATAACGATGCCGAACACCAGCGCGCCCAGCGTATCCATGGTCAGATAGCCGTTAACGAAGCCGGAGGAGAAAGGCACGCTCTGATAAGCCGTCGTCGCCGGAATCGGCGCACCGGCAGGCCACAGCAGCGCGGCGATGCCCAGTACGGCCAGCGCGACAATCTTCAGCGGCGCCAGCACATGGCCGACGGTATCGAGCAGGCGGCCCGGATACAGAGAGATGCCGATCACCAGCGCGAAGTACACCAGGCTGTAGATGAACAGCGGCATGGCGCCGTCGCCGGTCAGCGGGGCGATGCCCACTTCGAAGGACACGGTGGCGGTACGCGGCGTCGCGAACAGCGGGCCGACGGCCAGGTAGCAGACTGTCGCCAGCAGCAAGCCGGCGCCGCGGCCGATTGGCGAACTGAGGGCGTCGATGCCACCGCCGACGCGCGCCAGCGCGATGACGGTGATGACCGGCAGGCCCACGGCGGTGATCAGGAAGCCCAGCGCCGCAGTCCAGACGTGTTCACCGGACTGCAAACCGACCATCGGCGGGAAGATGATGTTCCCGGCCCCGACGAATAAGGCAAAGGTCATAAAGCCCAGTGCCAGGATATCTTTTGACGTTAAACGATGACTCATACGATGTCGTGTTGCCTGTTCAAATGAAAAAAAGGGTCCGATAGCGTGGTGGCGTGACGCCCCACCCGGTTGCCGGCATGCCCGATCGTCGCCGCGCCAAATAAGCACCCTAAACGCAGTCGATCCGGCGTTTATGTCCCTATTCGAAAGTGGCCGCTCATAAAAGATGGGCAAAATTTTAGGAGTTATAAAAATGGAGGTTTAATCCGACAACGAAGGCTAAGGTAAACGTTTATAGCGCTTCAAGGCAAGACGCACGGCGAAAAGCAGAGCTATCGACCATATAAACTTTAGCCACCAGTCGATCATATTGGCTATCAATAAATATACACTACATGATTTGTATCATTTTTGAACAATGAATTCACAAAACGTGAAGCATATATCGCTTTACCGCTCGAAATCGCCAATAAAAAGCCGATTTTCGCGTGGTATGAGCTTCGTTTCGCCATAAAAAAAGGTGAAAATTACGCCGTTTTTTGTCGTTTATTGCGCCATGGCCGGCGCGAGCGGTGGCAACCCCAGCGCCTGACGGGTCTTCTGCAGGGTGGCCGGCGGCAGCGGCAGATAGCCGTCGTGGTTGACCAGGCTTTGGCCTGGTGTCGACAGCACGCGATCGAGAAACGCGGCGGTCCGCGGCTCCAGCGGTTGATGGGGGGCTTTGTTGATGTAGATATACAGATAGCGCGACAGCGGGTAGCGATCGTTGCGCACGTTGGCGGCGGTAGGCGCGACATAGTCCTCTCCCGACTCCGCCAATGGCAGCAGCCGCACGCCGCTGGCGCGAAAGCCAATGCTGGCGTAGCCGATGCCGTTGAGCGAACCGGCCACCGCCTGCACCACCGAGGCCGAGCCGGGCAGCTCATTGACGCGCGGCATGAAATCGCCGCCGCACAGCGCGCGCAGTTTGAAGTAGCCATAGGTGCCGGACGCCGAGTTGCGGCCAAAGCGCTGCAGCGAACGCGACGCCCAGTCGCCGCGCAGACCCAGCTCGCCCCAGCGCGTCAGCGGCTGGCTTTCGCCGCAGCGCCGGGTGGCGGAGAAAATGCGGTCGAGCTGCTGCAGGTTGAGGCCGCGCAGCGGATTATCCTGATGCACCAATACCACCAGCGCATCCACCGCTACCGGCACCGCCAGCGGCGCATAGCCGTAACGGTGTTCGAATGCCGAGATCTCGGCCGCCTTCATCGGCCGGCTCATCGGGCCGAGCTGCGCGGCGCCCGCGGCCAAGGCGGTCGGCGCGGTCGAGGAGCCGGAGGCCTGGATCTGCAGGTTGACGTTGGGATAATGCTGGCTGAAATCCTGCGCCCACAGCGCCATCAGATTCGCCAGCGTGTCGGAACCGACGCTGGACAGGTTGCCCGCCAACATGCCGTCAGGCTGCGCCAGCGCGCCGCGTCCGGCCAGCAGCGCCAGGCAAAGCAACAGCCCTCGGGTTATTCGGGTCATACCGGTGTCTCGCGTTAATTTTTCACCGCATTCTCTGATAAAGCGGCGGGAACAATCAACCGATTGGGCAAGGTAAAGATAAAGCGGGTGCCGATCCCCGGTTCGCTGAGGATCTCCAGCCGCGCGTCGTGATGGCTGAGCGCGTGCTTGACGATCGCCAGCCCCAGCCCGCTGCCGCCGGTCTGGCGCGAGCGGGCCTTGTCGACGCGGTAAAAACGCTCGGTCAGGCGCGGCAGGTGTTCGGCGGCGATGCCCGGCCCGTTGTCGCTGACCTGGAACTGCGCGCCGTGCGCCGTCTGTTGCCAGCTCACTTCGATATGGGTGCCCTTCGGCGTGTGGTTGACCGCGTTGTACACCAGGTTAGACACCGCGCTGCGCAACTGGTCTTCATTGCCGAACACGTTGAGCTGCTCGTTAACCCGGAAGGTGATCTCATGATTGCCGCCGCTCAGCGATTGCGCCTCGCGCTGCAACACCCGCAGCATCAGCGGGATATCCACCCGCTCGTTCATGTCGACATTGGGCGCCGCCTCGATGCGCGACAGCGTCAGCAGTTGCTTGACCAGCCCGTCCATCCGGCGGGTCTGCTCTTGCATGGTGCTGAGCGCCTTGCTGCGCAGCGAACCGTCCTGCTCTTCGTCGCCCATCATCTCCAGGTAGCCCTGCAGCACCGTCAGCGGCGTGCGCAGCTCATGGCTGACGTTGGCGAAGAAGTTGCGCCGCGCGCCCTCCAGCTGGCGCATCTGGGTGACGTCGCGCGCCACCATCAGCAACTGCCCTTCGGAATACGGCATCACGCGGAATTCGACGTAGTGTTCGTTGTTCAACTGCAGCGTCAGCGGACGCGAAAACTCCTGCTGTTGCAGATAGTGGCTGAATTCCGGATAACGCAGCAGGTTAAGGATGTGCTGGCCGTTGTCTTCCGGCCAGCGGAAGCCGAGCAGATGCTGCGCCAGCCCGTTGCACCAGAAGATGTTGCCCTCGACGGTGGTCATCACCACCGCGTCAGGCAGCGATTCGGCCCCGCTGCGAAAACGCTTGATAAGCAGCGCCAGCTCGCGCCGGCGGCGGCGGTTGCGCTGCTGCATCTGATACAGGCCATAAAACAGCGGCTCCCAGCTCCAGCGGCCGGGCGGCGGCGTCATGCTGCGGTCGATCCACAGCCAATGGGAGAGTTTGAGCTGGTTGTAGAAATTCCACACCAGCGCAGCCAGCGCGGAGGCCAGCAGGAACCAGGGCAGATAACCGAAAATCAGCCCCAGCAGTAAGGCGGGCAAACAAAAAAGAGCCAGCTCCAGAGCCAGCCTCTTCCACGACAGACGTTCTAACACGGCATATTCTCCAGCGCGGCGCGATCAGTAGCGCGTTGAGAACCGGTAGCCGGTGCCCCGAACGGTTTGAACCATTTTATCATGCCCACTGGTTTCTAACGCCTTGCGGAGCCGACGGATATGCACGTCAACGGTACGGTCTTCCACATAAACGTTAGTGCCCCAGACGTGATTAAGCAACTGCTCACGGCTATAAACCCGCTCCGGGTGGGTCATAAAGAAGTGCAGCAGCTTGAACTCGGTCGGCCCCATGTCCAGCGCCTGATCGTTCGCCATCACGCGGTGGGAGGACGGGTCCAGGCTCAGCCCTTGCATTTCAATCACCTCCTCCACCGCCATCGGTGAAATGCGTCGCATGACCGCCTTGATGCGCGCCACCAGCTCCTTGGGCGAGAACGGCTTGGTGATGTAATCATCCGCCCCCACTTCCAGGCCGCGCACCCGGTCTTCTTCTTCGCCGCGCGCGGTCAACATCATCACCGGGATATCGCGGGTCAGCGCTTCGCGCTTCATATGTTTGATAAACTGAATGCCGGAACCCCCGGGCAACATCCAGTCAAGCAACACCAAATCAGGGAACGGCTCAGACAGACGCGTCACGGCGCTGTCATAATCCTCGGCTTCCAACGGTTGGTAACCATTTTGTTCCAACACAAAGCACACCATCTCACGGATCGGCGCTTCGTCTTCCACCACCAGTATGCGTCTTGCCATCGTCAATCCTGCCAATGTGTTAGCGACTTTTCGGGCGCCATTATGCGTCAGTTTTGTGACACTTTTATGAAAAAAACCGGCTGTTATAGGCAGTAAGCATAGCGATTATTTCCTGCAGTAAAGAAAAATCATCCGGTTGTCATCATCATTGCGCCGGGACAGCCGCCGCCGCGGCCTTTATAATCATCGCCATTATCTTTGCATCCGAGAGTGTCATGCGACTGATCCACACCTCTGACTGGCACCTTGGCCAGTACTTTTTCACCAAAAGCCGCGCCGCCGAGCACCAGGCTTTTCTGAACTGGCTGATCGAACAGGTCGAACAGCAGCAGGTGGATGCGCTGATCGTCGCCGGGGATCTGTTCGATACCGGCTCACCGCCCAGCTATGCCCGCGAACTGTACAACCGCTTCGTGGTGGAACTGCAGCGCACCGGCTGCCAGTTGGTGGTGCTGGGCGGCAACCACGACTCGGTGGCGACGCTGAACGAATCGCGGGAGCTGCTCTCCTGCCTGAACACCACGGTGATCGCCAGCGCGCAGGGCGCTCCGGAACAGCAAATCGTAGTGCTGAACCGGCGCGACGGCCAGCCGGGCGCGGTGCTGTGCGCCATTCCGTTCCTGCGGCCGCGCGATCTGCTCACCAGCCGCGCCGGCGAATCCGGCGCACAGAAACAGCAGGCGCTGCAGGAAGCCATCGCCGAACATTATCAGACGCTGTATCAGGCGGCCTGCGAGCGCCGCGACCAGCTGGGCTTGCCGCTGCCGATCGTCGCCACCGGCCACCTGACCACCGTCGGCGTCACCACCTCCGACTCGGTGCGCGACATCTATATCGGCACCCTCGACGCCTTCCCGGCGCAGGCCTTCCCGCCCGCCGACTATATCGCGCTGGGCCACATTCACCGCGCGCAGAACGTAGCCAAATCGGAGCATATTCGCTATAGCGGTTCGCCGATCCCGCTCAGCTTCGATGAGCTGGGCAAAGCCAAAAGCGTCTTCCTGGTGGATTTCGCCGACGGCGCCCTGCAGCGGGTTGACGCGTTAACGATCCCACAGTTCCAGCCCATGCAGCTGATCAAAGGCGATCTGGCCGAGATCGAACGGCAGCTGCGGCAATTTGCCGACTATGCCGGCGAGCGGCCGGTGTGGCTGGATATCGAAGTGGCGACGCAGGACTACCTCAGCGACATCCAGCGCCGCATCCAGCTGCTGGCGGATGAGCTGCCGGTGGAAGTAGTGCTGTTGCGGCGCAGCAAAGAGCAGCGCCGCCAGGCGATTGCGCAGCAGGATAAGGAAACGCTGAACGAACTGAGCGTCAACGAGGTGTTCGAGCGCAGGTTGGCGCAGGAGGCTGAGATGCCCGAAACGCGCCAACAGCGGATGCGCCAGATGTTCCGCCAGGTGGTCGAGGCGGTGCAGCACAACGCCGAGGAGACGAATTCATGAAGATCCTCAGCCTGCGGTTAAAAAACCTCAACTCGCTGCAGGGCGAATGGAAAATTGACTTCACCGCCGAGCCTTTCGCCAGCAACGGCCTGTTCGCCATTACCGGCCCGACCGGCGCGGGCAAAACCACCCTGCTGGACGCCATTTGCCTGGCGCTGTACCACCAAACGCCGCGCCTTAACGTCACCCCGAGCCAGAATGAGCTGATGACCCGCCACACCGCCGAGTCGCTGGCGGAGGTCGAGTTTGAGGTCAAGGGCGTCGGCTATCGCGCCTTCTGGAGCCAGCGCCGCGCCAAAAATGCGCCGGACGGCAACCTGCAGGCGCCGAAGGTCGAACTGGCGCGCCGCGAGGACGGCAAGATCCTGGCGGACAAAGTGCGCGACAAGCTGGAGCTCACCGCCGCCATCACCGGGCTGGACTTCGGCCGCTTCACCAAATCGATGATGCTGTCTCAGGGGCAGTTCGCCGCCTTCCTCAACGCCGACGCCAACGATCGCGCCGAGCTGTTGGAAGAGCTGACCGGCACCGAAATCTATGGGCGGCTGTCCGAGCAGGTGTTCGAGTCGCACAAGCAGGCCAAAACTGACCTGGATGCGTTGCACCAACGCGCCAGCGGCATCGAACTGCTGAACGACGAGCAGCGCCAGTCTCTGACCGAACAGCTGGCGGCGCTGAGCACGCAGGAAAGCGCCCTCGGCGAGCAAACCCAGCGGCAGCAACAGGCGCTGAGCTGGCTGCAACAATGGCAACGCCTCCGGCAACAGCAAAACGAGGGGCAATTGCGGCTGGACACCGCCCAGCGCGAGCAGGCAGAGGCCGCCCCACAGCTGCAGCGGCTGACGCTCAGCGAGCCGGCCGAGAAATTGCGGCCGCTGCGCGGTGAACGCGATCGCTGCCGCGCCGAGCTGCAGACGATACAGCAGCAAGCGGCTCTGTTGGCGCAGCAGCAGGAACAGCAGTCAGCGCAGTTGACCCCGCTGCAGCAGGCGGTGGAGAAAACCCGCCAGGCGCAGCAAACCCATGCCGAGCATATGCGGCAACAGCAACAGCTGATCGACGAGCAGGTCGCCCCGCTCGATCACCAGATAGCCCAACTGCTATCGACCCAGGCCGAGCGGCGACAGGCCGGCGATGCCGCCGCGCAGCAGTGCGCCCAGCAGCAAACTACGCTGGAGCAGCTCACCGCTCAGCGCAGCCAGCTGACGACGCAGGCCGCACAGTTTCAGCAGCAGTTGAATGCGCTGAGTGATGCGCTGGCCGCTCAACAGCAACAGCAGCAGGCACTGGAGGCGAAAACGCCGCTGGCCCCGCTGCGCCAGCGCCTGAGCGCCCTGGCAGACCTGCGCCCAACGCGCCAGCAGCTATTTACTCTGACGTCCCTTCACCGTCAGACTCGCGAGCGTCTGGCCCGGCAACAGGCGGAGCATGCCGAGCGGCAAACGCAGCTCGCCGGGTTGCAACAACAGCTGGAGAGCGCGCGTCAGCAATTCAAACAGCACAAGGCGCAGCTGCAGGAAGTGGAGCGGATCCACGAACTGGAAAAACGCATCGTCAGTCTGGAAGCGGAGCGCGCCCTGCTGCAAAGCGGTGCCCCCTGCCCACTGTGCGGTTCCACCAGCCATCCGGCGGTAGAGCAGTATCAGGCGGTGCAGCCTTCGGCCACGGAACAGCGTTTGGTCGAGATGCGTACCCTCGCCGAGAAACTGCAAACCCAGGGCACCGAGCTGCGTACCCGCTGCGAAGGCCTGCAGGAACAACAACAGCGCCAACAGCAAACCATCGCGCAGGATGAACAGCAGCTGGCTGCCCAACAGCAGCAGTGGCGGCAGCTCAGCGCACCGCTGGCGTTCGACTTTACGTTGGCGGATGGCGAGCAGCTCAGCGCCTGGCTGAACGGCTGCGACGACGAAGAACGGCGCGGGCAACAGGCGCTGCAGCAGCATGAACAGGCGGCGCAGGCGGTACAGCAGGCGAAAGACGCGCTCATCGCTCTGCAAACGCAGCAGCAGCAGACGCAGCAACAGCTGGCGTTGCTCGAAGAACGCTTTACGCTGCTGCAGAAAGCCCACGCCGACAGCCTGCAACAGCAGCAAGAGCTGCAACAACGCTGGCAAGAAGGCGAGAAAACCCTCGCTGAACGACGTGCGCAACGGCTGGCGCTGTTCGGCGAACAGCAGGTGGCCCTGGTGCGCGAACAGCTGCGCGCCAAACAAATCGCCTGCGAACAGGCCAGCATTCAGGCCGCCGAGCAGTGGCAAAAGGCGCAGGAACTGCGCGAACGCCTGGCCGGCCAGCAGGCCGGGCTGCAACAACAGCTCACCCAGATGCAGGAGCGGCTGCAGCAGGCGCAGCAGCAGTGGCAGCAGGCGCTGGCCGACAGCGAGTTCGCCGATGAAACCGCCTTCGCCGCCGCGCTGCTGGACGACGCCCTGCGTCGCGAATTGCAGCAGCGCAAAGAGCGGCTGCAACAGCGACAGGTGGAGGCCGCCGCCCTGCTGACACAGGCGACGCAAACGCTGGAGCAGCATCGGCAGTGCCGCCCTGAAGGGCTGGATGAAGCCAATGCGGATATCGATGCGCTCACCCAATCGCTGGCCGAGCTGGCACAGCAGTTGAAAACGTTGCAGCTGCGTCAGGGCGAACTGCGCAATCAGCTGGAAAGCGATGCCGCTCGTCGCCTCAATCAGCAGGCGCTGTTCGAGCAAATCGCCCGCAGCCAGCAAGACTACGACGACTGGAGCTACCTCAACCAGCTGATCGGCTCGAAAGAAGGCGACAAGTTCCGCCGCTTCGCTCAGGGGCTGACGCTCGATCATCTGGTCTATCTGGCCAACCGGCAGCTCGGCCGGCTGCACGGGCGCTACCTGCTGCAGCGCAAGACCAGCGATGCGCTGGAGCTGCAGGTGGTGGACACCTGGCAGGCGGACGCGCTGCGCGATACCCGCACCCTGTCCGGCGGCGAGAGCTTCCTGGTCAGCCTGGCGTTGGCGCTGGCGTTGTCCGATCTGGTCAGCCATAAAACCAGCATCGACTCGCTGTTCCTCGACGAAGGCTTCGGCACGCTGGACGCCGAAACCCTCGACACCGCGCTGGATGCGCTGGACAGCCTGAACGCCTCCGGCAAAACCATCGGCGTGATCAGCCACGTCGAGGCGATGAAAGAACGCATTCCGGTGCAGATCAAGGTGAAAAAGGTCAACGGGCTCGGCGTCAGCCGGCTGGAGGCGCACTTCAGGCTGGAATGATCCCGCGGCTCGCGGCGCAGAAGTGTGACCGCGGCGGCACTCCGCGGTGAAAAGCGTTGAGCCGCGGCGGGCACGGGTTATTATGCCAGCATAACAGGATTGTTACTGTATCCCCTCCGCCGCTCAGGCCGCAGGGCAGAAAGATAAAATACAGGCAAAACCTGACGCCCGGGATCGCTTCCGGGCGTCAGGTTTTTTCGTTTTCAGGATGCTGAAACACCGGGAAAAACCATGAAAATCGCTAAAATACTCAATAATAACGTGGTGATTACGCTGGACGACCGTCAGGCAGAGACGGTGGTGATGGGAAAAGGAATCGGCTTTAAAAAGAAACCCGGCGATACGCTGGACGAAAGCCTGATCGAAAAGGTCTTCACCCATAACGGCGGAGAAATCGCCGAGCGCTATAAAGAGCTGCTCGCCGAGATCCCATTGGCCTGCGTCACCACCGCCGACAGAATCATCACCCTCGCCCGCGAACGCCTGCCGGGCAAGTTGCATAACATCGTCTACATCACGCTGACCGATCACATCCACTTCGCCCTGCAGCGCCATGCGCAAGGGCTGGATATCAAAAATGCGCTGCTGTGGGAGATTAAAAAACTCTATCCGGCCGAATTCGCCGTCGGGCTGGAGGCGCTGGCCCTGATCGCACAGCGGCTGGATACCGCGTTGCCGGAGGACGAAGCCGGATTTATCGCCCTGCATCTGGTCAACGCCCAGCTTAACGACGAGATGCACAACACGCTGCACATTACCCGCGTGATGCAAGAGATCCTCAACCTGGTCAAATACCATTTCCGCTTTGATTACAACGAGGAATCCCTGAGCTACCACCGCTTCGTCACCCATTTGAAGTTCTTCGCCCAGCGCCTGCTGGGGAAAAACTACGTCGACAGCGACGATGATTCGCTGTATCAGGTGGTGAAAGAGAAGTACCGCGAGTCATTCGCCTGCGCCGGTAAGATCAACCGCCACATCGAAAAACACTATCAGCATCAGCTCACCACGGAAGAGATGATGTTTCTGACCATTCATATCGAACGGGTGCGCAGCGAAAGCGAGGAAAAGCCGGCTTAACGGCGGGCGTCCGCCACCCGCACGCCGTACTGCGGAAACACCGCGTCGGCGGAGATCAGCGTCAGCCCCTCGGCCTGCGCCTGTGCGATCAGCATGCGATCGAAAGGATCTTGATGATGGGGCGGCAGCTGCCCGGCCTGTTGGCAGTGAAAGGCGTCCATCGGCAACGACAGAAAATCCTCGGCCTCGATGATCGCAAAGATGTCTTCCGGCAGCGCCAGTTTGCCCAGCGCCTGCTTGATCGAGATCTCCCAAATGCTGGCCGCGCTGACGTACACCGCATTGCCCGGATCGGCGATCTGCCTTTTGGCGTTCACGCCCAGGCAGGCGTCGTCGATCAGCCACCACAGCAGCGCGTGGGTATCCAGCAACAGGCGCTTCATTCATCGCCCTCAAACAACGCCGCAATGGCCGCATCCCCGGCGTTGAAATCCGCCGGCACGGTGAACCTGCCCTTGGCGGCGCCAGGGCGGCGCGCTTCCCCCTTGATGGCGACCAGCTGTACGTACGGCTTCCCTGCTTTTGCAATAATCACGGTTTCTCCCTCCGCGGCTCTGTCCGCCAACTGGCTCAGATTGGATTTGGCTTCGTGCATATTGGCCTGAATCGGCATACGTGTCCTCCTTAGCTAAGTTAGCTAAAGCATAAAGCGCCGTCCAGTTTTTGTACAGTGAAGGGTTTAAAGCGCGAGCAGCCTCGCGCTTTGTTGCAACGCTTAGCGCTGCTGTTGCGGCCACAGCCAGGCCGCACCGCGCACGCCGCTGGAATCGCCGTGAACGGCCTGGCGGATCGGCGTTTCACACTCGCCGCCGAACACCCAGCCTTTCACCAGTTGCGGCACCGTGCGATACAGACGATCCACGTTGCTCATACCGCCGCCGAGCACCACCACATCCGGATCCAGCATGTTGATCACGTGCGCCAGCGATTTCGCCAGCCGCATTTCGTAGCGGCCAATCGCCTGCTCCGCCAACGCATCGCCCCGCTCGCTCAGCGCCATGATCTCATGCCCTTGCAGCGCATTACCGCTCAGGCGCGCATAGTCGGTGGCAAAACCGGTGCCGGAAACAAAGGTTTCGATGCAACCCGGCTTGCCGCAGTAACACGGCACTTCGCGGGCGTAACGCAGCTCATCGTCATCCTGCCACGGCAGCGGATTGTGCCCCCATTCACCGGCGATGCCGTTGCCGCCGGCATGCGCCTGGCCGTTCAGCGCCACGCCGGCGCCGCAGCCGGTGCCGATGATGACCGCAAACACGGTTTTCGCGCCGGCGCCGGCGCCATCGGTGGCTTCCGACACCGCCAGACAGTTGGCGTCGTTGGCGATGCGCACCTCTCGCGTCAGCAGCGCAGACAGATCCTCGTCCAGCGGTTGGCCGTTGAGCCACACCGAGTTGGCGTTTTTCACCCGCCCGGTAAACGGCGACAGCGTGCCGGGAATGCCGATCCCGACCGATCCCCGTTCGCCGGTATGATCCTCGGCCAGTTTCACCAGCCCGGCGATCGCCGCCAGAGTTTGCCGGTAGTCATGGCGCGGCGTGGCGATACGATGGCGAAACAGCTCCCGCCCGTCGTCCGCCAACGCAATCACTTCAATTTTCGTTCCACCCAAATCGATGCCAATGCGCACGTATTTTTCTCCTCGATGCCGCGCAGCGTTGCCACAGCCTAATGTAAGCGCGCGAATGAATCACCTGTTTCCCACCCTCCGTCGCGTCCTTTCTCGCTGCGTAAAGCGACGCAATTCAGAGAGAATGGGGCGATTTTTCAGCGTCAATTCGTTATCATGCCGCCCTGCTTTTGACGAATCAGCGTGCCGAACGCACGCCCAGCCTGGGATAACATTATGCTGTGGTTTAAGAATTTGATGGTTTACCGTTTGAGCCGCGAAGTGGCGCTAAACGCGGATGAAATGGAAAAACAACTCAGCGCGTTCGCCTTCACGCCGTGCGGCAGCCAGGACATGGCGAAGACCGGCTGGGTCTCCCCGATGGGTTCGCACAGCGATGCATTGACGCACGCGGTCAACGGCCAAATCGTCATCTGCGCGCGCAAGGAAGAGAAAATCCTGCCGTCGCCGGTCATCAAGCAAGAGCTGCAGGCCAAGATTGAGCGCCTGGAGGCGGAACAACACCGCAAACTGAAGAAAACCGAGAAGGACGCGTTGAAGGATGAAGTGCTGCACAGCCTGCTGCCGCGCGCATTCAGCCGCTTCAACCAGACTTTCATGTGGATCGACACCGTCAACGATCTGATCATGGTCGATGCCGCCAGCGCCAAACGCGCCGAAGATACGCTGGCGCTGCTGCGCAAAAGCCTCGGTTCGCTGCCGGTGGTGCCGCTGACGATGGAAAGCCCGATCGAACTGACGCTGACCGAATGGGTGCGTTCCGGCGAGATGCCGGCCGGCTTCGCCATTCAGGATGAAGCGGAATTGAAAGCGATTCTGGAAGAAGGCGGCGTGATCCGCTGCAAAAAACAGAATCTGATCAGCGACGAAATCGCGGTGCACATCGAAGCCGGCAAACTGGTGACCAAGCTGGCGGTGGATTGGCAGGAGCGCATTCAGCTGATGCTGTCGGACGACGGTTCATTAAAACGTCTGAAGTTTGCCGACACGCTGCGCGAGCAGAACGACGACATCGATCGCGACGACTTCGCCCAGCGCTTTGACGCCGACTTTATCCTGATGACGAGTGAGCTGGCGGCGTTGATCAAAAACACCATCGAAGCGCTCGGCGGCGAAGCCCAGCGTTAATCCCGCCTCAGAAACGACCAGGGCCCAGCGTTCGCTGAGCCCTGCGTTCCCCTAACGAGCAACCTTTATTTGCTCAGGTAGCGGCACAGATAGGCGGTTGCGTCAGCCACCTGCAGGTTGAACTCGCTGTGCCCCGGCACGAAGAATTTCTCGCCCGGCGTAAACACCTGCCAGTCCGGCGCGCCCGGCAGCAGCACTTTCAGCGCCCCGGTGATCACCGTCATTTCTTCCGGCTGCGCGGTGGAGAAGGTGTATTCGCCCTCTTCCATCACACCCACGCTGGTAAGACCGATGCTGCTACTGTCAAAACCGATAGACTTCACTTTTCCGGCAAAATACTCATTCACTTTCAGCATAGACTGGCACCCGCGTCATCATCTTGTATGGAAAATCCATATTGGGGGATTGCGGTTGATCTGTCACTGGTTTTTCACGCGAAATGCGATCGCGGCGCAGAGCAAACTGCTGCCGGGACGCTTACCGGCAAATGGGCGGACAGCATAATAGAGTCGGTGCGCAGCGTCTGGCGGGACAAGCGGTGCGATCCGCGCGGGAAAGAGAGCAAGGGCGTCGATTTCCAAACCATAAACAGGAAACCGGCCTGACGCCGGTTTCCGCTGGGCTGCAGGTCAATGCTCTAACGCCTCGTCCTCATAGCGGTGCTTGGCGTCGAGCGCTTCCTGCTCGGTTTCATGTTCACTGAGCAACGTATTCGGCTCAATGTCGTCGGTGCGCACCTCAAAACGGCGCAGATGCAGGTTCGGGTCGCCTCGAAACACCTCTACGACGCGGGCGCTCCGTGGATAAGCAGGTTGATCATTTTCGCGCATGCCGTTCTCCCGTGTGTTTCACACAGTAGCAAGTATAGCAGCCGCCCTCATTCCGGCACGCGCGAGCCGAGATCGCGATCGCCGGGGGCGCCCGTCAACAGCTCGGTCAGTTCATCGCAGGCGCAAATGCGGCCTTCACGCACGGTGAAGTGCGCCAGCACCCGCACGCGGCTGCAGGTGCCGTCACGCTTTTCCACCTCGACCAGATGGTGGGTCAGCACCGACTCATCCTGCGCCGCCGCCGCGAGCACCTTCAGCGTCATGCGGCGGGTTTGCCGTTTCAGCATCGCCATATGTTGCTCAAACTGCTCGAAGTTCAGCACCTTGCCATCCACCTGCTGGCGGTAGCCTGCGCTGAAACGGGCGGCGAGCTGCGTCGGCCGATGCTCCGGGCTGGCGACCACCTGCTGCAGCGTATCGAGCACCAGGTTCAGCGGGGTAAGTTGAGTCATCACGTTTCTCCGAAATGGGGGGAATGGCGATCCTATCCCGGCCAGGCGATGGCATAATAACCGCATTAAGACTTTCAATAACGTTAAACGGCCAACATGACGCAGATCCGCAGCCAACGCCTTCAACATGAAAGAAAGCACCTGACGCCCTGGCACCGGCACGACGGCGGCCAGATCTATCTCTTGACGCGCGGCATGCTGGCGCTGGAACTGCCTGGCCGGCAATGGGCGATCACCGGCGGTGCGCTGGGCTGGCTGCCGCCGGGGTGCCCCCATCAGGCGCTGGCCTGTGGCGATGTGGCGGGCTGGAGTCTGTATCTGCCGGTGGAAAGCGCGCCGGAGATGCCGCCGCAGCCGCAGCTGTTCACCGCCTCCGCGCTGTTGCAGGCCCTGGTGGAACGCATCGCGCAGTTCTCCGCCGGCCCGATGAGCGCGCCGCAACGGCGGCTGCTGCAGGTGCTGCTGGATGAAATGCACACGGCAAGCCGCGCGCCGTTGCAATTGCCGCTGCCGCAGGACGCCCGGTTGCTGAACATCGCCCGGGCGCTGCTGAACGATCCCGCCAGCCAGCAAAGCCAGCGCGACTGGGCCGCCTGGGCCGGGCTCAGCCCACGCACCCTGAGCCGCCGCTTTCTGCAGGAAACCGGCATCAGCTTCGCGCTGTGGCGCCAACAGGCGCGGGTATTGCGTTCACTGGAGGGATTATCACGCGGCGAAGCGGTCGGCGAGGTGGCCGACGCCTGCGGCTACGACAACGTCAGCGCCTACATCGCCGCCTTTCGCCGCCGCTTCGGCGTCACGCCCGGCGCGTACTTTGCGGCCGCTCGGCAAAGGGAATAAGAAAACGGGCGCCCAGCGCCCGAAGAGAAGAAAAGGTTATTTCACCGTCTCGCGCGGCAGCACCGCGAGGATTTGTTCCACCACCCGCTGAGGATCGGCGGCGCCGTCCATCACGTAATGCGCGGCATCCTGATACAGCGCTTCACGCGCGGCCAGCACCTCGAGCATCTCTTCGGCGATCGGCCTGCCGGTGAGCGTCGGGCGCTGCGCATCTTCCGGGTACTCTTCCAACCGCTGCGCCAACACGCTGGCCGGCGCGCGCAGGTAGATAACGGTGCCATGCTGGCGCATAAACTGGCGGTTTTCCTCCGCCAGGATCGCCCCGCCGCCGGTGGCAACTATAGTTGACGGCTTAGTCACGGTTTGCAACGCGATGGTCTCGCGGCGACGAAACCCCAGCCAGCCCTCGCGCTCGACCATTTCCGCCACGCTCATCTGCGCCGCCTGCTGCATAAACAGATCGGTATCGACGAACTGATAGCCCAACGCCAGCGCCAATGCGCTGCCTACCGTGGTCTTGCCGGCTCCGCGAGCGCCTATCATGAACAGGGTTTGTGTCATTACGGGTTGTCCCTTATGCGGTGACTTGAGTGCATTGCATACCAAAATACCGAGCGGGTGCGATGGCGTGGTGGCAGCATCATACCCCGCCCGCTCTGTATTTCAATATTTACGATAGTGTAAATTCCATGGCACAGCGACTGCCAGCGGCAAAGCCGTGCGCCAGATCCTCATCCAGATGCCGCCGCAAGGCGGCCGTGAGCCGCGCGTCGTCGAGCGGCCGGAACCCCAGCCGCCGGTAATAAGGCGCATTCCACGGCACGTCAATGAAGGTGGTGAGCGTCAGGCGAGCGGCGCCCTGGCGTTTGGCTTCTTCCGCCACCGCCCCGATCAGGCGGCGGCCGACGCCCTGCCGTTGCCAGGCGCCGGCGACCGACAATTCGGCGATATGCCAGTCTTTCCCCTGAGCCTGCACGGCGATAAAACCGGCGCACTCGCCGTTGTCGCTTTCGGCCAGCCATTCACGGCGTTCGACGATAAACGCGGCGTGCTGTTGCGGGCTCATCACCTCGCCTTCGGCGATAAAGCGCCACGCCGGCTGCTGGCGAAACAGCTGCGCCGCCGAGCGTTCAACCGCCATCAGATGCGCGATATCCCGCTGCTGCGCCAAACGAATTTGCAGGCTCATGGGTTCTCCTTAACGTTGGGGCGGTTATTTAAGCAAATTTCACCGCCCGCGGCTCAGAAATCGATACTGCCGCGCAGCACCACCTCACGCGGTTCCCCCACCGCCACGCGCAAATTGCCGCCGCTGGACGGGTAATAGGTTTTATCGAACAGGTTCTTCACGTTCAGCTGCCATTTCACCCGATAGCCGTTGATCGGCATGGTGTAAGCGGCGAACGCATCGGCAACGGTGTAATTATCCAGATTGAAGCTGTTGGCGGCATCGCCCGGGCGGCGGCCCACGTAGCGCGCGCCGGCGCCGATACGCATCTCATCACCGCTGTACAGGCCGGGGCTGCCCAGGTTCTGGGTCAGGAACAGCGAGGCGGTATGGCGCGCCACGTTGGTCATCTCTTTGCCCTTGTTGTCCGGATCGTCCACCACGCGCGCGTCGGTATACGCATAGGAACCGATCAGGCTCAGCGAGTCGGTGAGATTGCCGGCCACGTCCAGCTCCACGCCCTGCGAACGTACGCGCCCGGCGGTGCGCGTTACGGTTTCGCCCTCCACCAGCTCATTGACCATGACGTTGCGCTTGGTGATGTCGAACAGCGCCAACGTGCCGGTGACGCCGTTCGGCAGCGCCAGCTTGCCGCCGACTTCCCACGACTTGCCCTGCTCCGGCGGCAGCGAACCAATTTGGGTGGCGATGGAGGAGTTGGGCTTGAACGACTCGGTATAGCTGCTGTACAGCGACACGTAAGGCGTCAGCTTGTACACCACCCCGGCGCGCGGCACCAGCTTGCCGTCCGAGCTGTCGGTATTGGTCTGGAACGGCCGCCCCTTGCCGGCATAGACGTCGAAAGCGTCGTAGCGCAGCCCACCCATCACCAGCCATTTATCGGTCAGTTGGATGGAATCCTGCATAAACCAGCCGTAGCTGGTGAGATTTTCCCGCTGATCGCTGTCTTTGGCGCTGACCGCGGTCGAGGGCGGCATCAGGCCGTATACCGGATGGTAGATATTGAAATCGCTGTTCTTTTTGCCGCGGATCATGTCGCCGCGGTAGGTGCGGTTATCTTCAAAATCGAAGCCGAACAGCATCTGGTGGTTGATACGCCCCCAGTCCACGTCGCCATTGAGCGTCAACTGCACCGCGTTGGCGTGGCTGACGGCATGGGCGGTCGAGTCGGCCTGGCGAGTCAACACGCCGGTCACCGGATTCAGCGCCGTGGCGCGCGCCTGGTTGTCGCTGTAGCTGTTGCGGCTGTAGGCGTAGGTCAGCGAGCTTTTCCAGCGTTCGTTGAGCGTTTGATCGATCTGCAGGGTAATGCTGTCCTGATCGCCGCGGGTGGCGTTATAGGCTTCGTCGAAACGGCGATCGCGCGGCGTATTCACCGGTTTGCCGGTGCGCGAATCGATAATGGTGCCGCGATCGAACGGCACCCGATATTCCATATGTTCATAGGCCAGCCGCACGGTGGTGTTCTCGCCATACCACATCAACGAGGGCGCGATCACCGTCTGGCGGTTGCGGCCGAAATTGCGCCAGTAGTCGGTTTCATCGTGATCGACGATCATGCGATAGGCGAATCCCGACGTGCCGAGCGGCCCGGTGACGTCGAGCTGGCCGCCGCCGCCGTTGAAGCTGCTGCCCCAGCCTTCCACATGAGTGCGCTGCTGCAGCTGGGGTTTTTTGGTGATCATGTTGATCATGCCGCCCGGTTCCCCCATGCCGTACAGCATCGAAGCCGGCCCCTTGAGCACCTCCACCCGCTCGGTGGTCGGCGTAAAGTTGCGCGCCTGCACCGAGCGCACGCCGTCGCGCAGAATGGAGCCGTCGCGGTTGTCGCCGAAGCCGCGTTTCATTACCGCGTCCTGGGTGCCCCCGAGCGTGTTGGCCTGGGTTATGCCGCTGACGTTGTACAGCGCTTCGTCCAGGCTGCTGACCGCCTGATCGGTAATCACCTGTTGCGGCACCACGTCGATCGCCTGCGGCACGTTCAGCAGGTTGGTTTCGCTGCGGGTACCGGTGACGCTGGTCAACGGCTGATAGCTCTGCACGCCGTCGGCGTCTTTGCGGCCGATCACAACCAGGTTTTCTTCCTGCGACGCGGTTTTTTCCGCCGCCCACGTCGGCGATGTCGCGCAGGCCGCCAACGGCAATGCGCACCACCAGCCGCGTTTGTTGTTATTCATTATCTAACTGACTCCAATAGGTCCCTGAAAAAGGTAACGGCAAAAACTGCTGATAAAGCTGTTGGAAGGTCTGCTGCGGGTTGATGTCGGCGAACAGATCCGGGTAAAACGCTTTGGCGAACACCTCGACCAGCACCACGTGGTACGGGCTGAGGTAAAAGTTGTGCCAGACGCTCCAGGCGCGGTGGTTTTTCACCGCCTGCAGGTTGGTCAGCATCGGCTGTTTGGCGATCAGCCGGCGGAAGCTGTCGGCGGCCTCTTGGCGGCTGACCTGCGGCCCGAGGCGCAGATCGGACAGCCGTTTGCCCTGCGGCCCGGCCATGCCGGTGGCGAGGTACACGTCGGGATTGGCGCTCAGAATGGTTTCCGGGTTCAGCTCGCCATACACCCCTTTGACGCTGGCGTTGGCGATGTTGTCGCCGCCGGCGAAGGTCAGCAGATCGCCGAGGTTGCCGTGCGCGGCGGTGGTGCAACAGGTCTCGCGCCGCCCCAGATGCAGGTGCAGCATCACTTTGGGCTTCGGCCCCTGATAGCCCGCCAGGCGTTGCTGAATCACCGCCATGTGCTGCTGATAAAACTGGATGAACTGCTCGGCGCGCTGCCGGCGATTGAGCACGTCGCCCAGCAGCCGCACGCTCGGCACGGTGTTGTTCAGCAGATCGATGCGCAGATCGACGTAGATCACCGCCACGCCGGCCTTGTTCAACGCAGAAACCAACCGATCGTTGTCGCCGTCTTCACGCGCATAGCGCGCCAGGATCACCAGATCCGGTTTCAGCTGCAGCAGGCTTTCGACATTGACCTGGCGAAAGTTATTGCCGCTGATGACGGGGATCTGGGCTATCTGCGGAAACTGCTGCGTATAAAGCTGCCAGCTTTGCGCATCGAAACGCGCCAGATCCGCCGGCCAGCCGACGATGCGCTGCGCCGGGTTGCCCGGCTCCAGCAGCGCCAGCGTATACAACATGCGGCTCTCCCCCACCACGATGCGCTGCGGATTGTCCGGCACCACAACCTGACGGCCGGTGATATCGGTCACCGTCTTCGCCTGGGCGGAGAACACGCCGAACCACAGAGAAAGCAGCAGTAAAATGAGGAAATTGCGCATGATTGAGCCGAAAGGGGGAAATAATGTGCGCATGATAATCACTCTCATTAGCACTTGCAATCCCGCGCCGCCATTGCCAAAAGAAATCCGGGAAACGGCGCCGGGCGTGCGGCAAACACGGCGAAACCGCTAAAATAACGGCTTTAAAAAGTTAAAAAAATGGCGGGGAAATCGGTTAAATAGAACGGGGAAACAGCTAAAAACCGGGAGACCTCCATGACTCAACGCATCATTCCGCTGTCGGATTGCCCGCAGTTTGCCGATGTATGCGCCGCCTGGGCATTCGGCCAGTGGGGTTCACAGCGCGGCGGCTCGCTGGAGCGCACCCAGCTGCGTTTCGCCCAATGCAGCCGACCGGGCGACGACCACCTGACGCTGATGATGATCGACGGCGATCGTCCGGTGGGCATGGCCAGCCTATGGCCCAGCGACGACCATCAGCGCCAGGATCTCACCCCGTGGCTGGCCGGCGTCTTCGTGCATCCCGATCACCGCCGCAAGGGCATCGCCCGCCGTCTTGAAATGGCCATCGTCGAGGCGGCGCGGCAGCGCCATCACTCGGTTCTGCATCTCATTACCGACAAATCGGAAGCGCTGTACGCCGGCTGGGGTTGGCAACCTCTGGAGCGCCGGCGGCAGCATGACGAAGAGGTGGTGGTGATGGAGAAAAAACTGTAGCTAACGCGGCGTACAGACATACACCAGCGCCGGCGGGAAGTTGCGCACCACCCGCAGGCGCTTCCAGTGAAAATAGCGCGACAGCAATTTTTCCGACAGGTGGCTGTATTGGAACAGCACCAGCGTGCCGTTGCGCGCCAGCAGCCGCTGCCGGGCCTGCTGAAGAATGCGCACGCTGATCCTGACCGGGATCGACAGCAGCGGCAGGCAGGAAAACACCACGTCGTAATCCGTGGCCATCCGGGTCGCCGAATGGCCCATCACCTGCAGCCGCCGATCGTCAATCCCGCGCAGCCGATGCACGAAATGGGGTTGGATCTCGAAGGCCTCCAGCGCCGCATCGGCGCGCATCCGCCCCAGAATGCGTTTGGTCAGCACGCCGTCCGCCGCGCCCAGTTCCGCGATCGACAGCGCCCGGGTCCATTCAACCTGATTCAGCATCGCCTGACACAGCCACGGGGAAGAAGGCGCCAGCGTACCGACGGTGCGCGGTGAAGCCATAAATTGCTGCAGGTAAGCGAAGTGATTCATCAGTTGCAGTCGGGTCGCATTTAACATTGAGGCCTCCTTGGGTTAAGCCCTCAATGTGAGCCGAATTTCTTAAGTAATCATTAACATGATTCCGAAAGCGGCGGACACAGTTGTAATAAAATGCAACCTTGTCAGCGGCGCGCAAAGAAAAACGGTCGCAATAATGATCTGAGAATAAGCGGTTTATGCGCCGACCGTTCAGATAATTATTGCGACCGTTTATTTTTTTGGCCGCGTTGCCGCGGCCAGAGGGTAAAAAGCTAACGCTTAGCGATAAATTTCCGCATTGCCGCGCCAGTTGCTGGAGTCCCCGGGGGTGTCCAGACCGATAATGCGATAATGACTGGCGCCGTCCGCCGCGGCTTTTTCTTTCAGGGCGGTGATGGCGTCATGCGGTGAGCCGCTAACGCCGGAAACCGACACGACGCCGAGGCTTTGCAGATTGGCGGCCTGCTCGCTGTTGACCTGTTTTACCGACGACAGCGGCGCGGCGAAAGTGGAAAATGAAGCGGCGGCGATCAATACGGCTGCGATGCTTGGGATAAGTTTCATGATTGACTCCAGGTGTTCTTGTTTATTCGCTCGTTGTCAGTGATGTTAATTATCCGCTAGCCAATGAAAACGGACGTCATGCAACGTAAAGAACATCAATCATTGTGAGGAGAATAAGGAGGAAGTGAGAGCGGGTGTGTATTTTCAGGCGAGAATGACTTTATAGGCTTCACCTTACCCCTATTTGATGAACAATTAAAGACGGCGCGTGATAAAGAATGCGCGCCGCGTCTATTTAAGATTTTTTACCCGCCGGAGCGCGCTGAGCTACGCTGAATTTTGTGGCTTACCCTTTTAAGGAAGAACGCTTATGTCGCAAAACCTGCTGCGCGTGCGTGACGGTCAGGGCGCGTCGGTCTCATTTTCCGAGCTGCTGTTCGATCTGATCTACGTTTTCGCCGTGACCCAACTTTCCCACTATCTGTTGCATCACCTGACGCTGACCGGCGCGCTGGAAACCCTGCTGCTGTGGTTCGCCGTCTGGCTGGCCTGGCAATACACCGCCTGGGTCACCAACTGGTTCAATCCGGATACCCGCCAGATCCGCCTGTTGCTGTTCGCGATCATGCTGCTGGGGCTGTTCGCCGCCGCCGCGTTGCCGCAGGCGTTTGGCGAACGCGGTCTGATCTTCGCCCTGTTCTACGTCGCCATTCAGGTCGGGCGCTCCGCCACGGTATTGCGCCTGCTGGCGCCCGATCATCCGTTAAAACAAAACTTTCGCCGCATTCTCGGCTGGCTGTGCATCTCCGCCGTCTTCTGGATCGCCGGCGGGCTGGCGGAAGGCCATGTTCGCCTGGCGCTGTGGGCGATCGCCGTCTTGTGCGAATACGTCTCGCCGATGTTCGGTTTTCGCCTGCCGGTGCTGGGGCGCTCGGACAGCAGCAGCGAATGGAGCATCGAAGGCCACCATCTGGCGGAGCGCTGCCAGCTGTTCGTGATCGTGGCGCTGGGGGAAACCATTCTGATCACCGGCGCCACCCTGAGCGAAATGGAAAGCTGGAGCCTGCCGGTGCTCATCGCTTCGCTGGTGGCCTTTCTCGGCAGCCTGGCGATGTGGTGGGTTTACTTCGACACCAGCAGCAAAGCCGGCAGCCACGCCATCAGCCAGGCGGAAAATCCCGGCCAGCTGGGCGCTTATTTCCATTATGTGCACGTCGCGCTGGTGGGGGCGATCATCGTCTGCGCCGTGGCCAACGAGCTGGTGATCGCCCATCCCGACGGCCGCATCCAACACGCCACGGCGGCGGTGCTGCTGCTCGGCCCGGCAATTTACCTGTTCGCCAACGCGCTGTACAAACGGCTGGTGTATCGCCGCTTCCCGCTGTCGCATCTGGTCGGGCTGCTGGCGCTGGGGGTATTGGCCCCGATCGCCTATTTAACCGACCTGCTGATGGTCAATGGCCTGACGACGCTGATCATGGTCGTGGTGGCGGCGTGGGAGAGCATCTCGCGCGGCAAAGCGCCACAGCGGCACGCGCAAGCCTGAATCAAACGGGGGCGCAATCGCCCCCGCTGTGAGATTGATGACAAACCTCATGCCATTACCGGGTTTGCAGAGAGCAGTGGATAAAAAACAAGGAAAATCAATTTATTGATTTTCGGCTGATGGCCACAAAGGAGGAAAAACCCATGTTTTTTCCTCCTTTGTCAGCGGTCTGACGGGGGCGCAATCGCCCCCGATGTCGGTCACTTCAAGGATTGCGGCAAGGTGAGCACCCAGAGCTCACTCAGCGATTCCGGCTGCTCCAGAGGGCGCAATTCGATGCGGGCGTCGGTTTTGTCACCGTCGAGGCTCAACCGCCCTCCTTTCTCCAGCTGATAGTCGCCGATTTTCTTGCTCTTTGGCGACGCCTCCACCAGCGTGGCCTGCAAGCCGAAATCGTTGTCATTGATCACCGCCAGCGTGCGATCGTCGATCAGCGCCAACCCTTCCGCTTTCTCCTGGCGCCAGCCCAACTGACGCAGATCCGCCACTTCCCGTTTCTGCGCCAGCTTCACGCCGCGTTTAGCCAGATCTTTCGCATCGTCGAACTCCAGCGCTTTACCCTGGCCGTCAAACGCGCTCAGATCGCTGGCCTGCGCGAGATCCACCAGATAGATCTTGTTGATCATCGACTTATCTTTACCGGTTCCCTGTTCAATCAACAGGATGCGCTGGTTGTCCAACGCCACGACATCGCCAATTTTGGCGTCTTTGGCTTTTTTATAGCTGTCGATATCGATGGGATAGCCGTACATGGCGGTTTTGCCACTGCGCGGATCGAAGCTCACCAGCCGGGTAAACTGCGCCTTGTTTTTGCTTTTGCCATCGACATCCAGCGTGCTCTGCACCGCCGCCAGAATTCGCCCGTCCGGCATCCGGGTCAATCCTTCAAAACCGCGGTTGGGCTGACGCCATTTCAGGATGTTCGGCAAACCGCCCGCCACCGCCTGTTCGCCGGCCTGCGGCGTTGGGCCATATTTGGCGAGGATTTTACCTTTGCCGTCGATATGGATCAGAAACGGGCCGTACTCATCACACAGCCAATAGCCGCCGTTGCCGTCACCGGTCACCCCTTCGGTATCCAACCCGCGGCGATCGCCGGACAGCGGCTGCAACGCGTCGTTCAACGCCACTTCGTTTGTAGAACCAATCAGCTCGCCCGGCAACGGCAGCCCGCCGATCGGCCCTTTTTCGTCGTGCAAGGGCCGCGCATTCTCGGCTACGGCCTTGCCGCCGCCGATACGAATGTCCATCAACAGAGGCGTGAATTGCGGATTGGCGAAAATCTTGGCCTCTTGCTTGCCTACCGCCGGGGCATCGGCATTAGGACCGCGATCGGTCAGCGTCGTCAGCACCAAATCGTCGCCCTGCTTCTTGTTGAACATCAACCCGGAGCCGATCCCTACCGGCAATCCCTGCGGGAAATGCTTGGCGGACGCCCCCTGATAGGCGACGCGTTCCCCGCCGGGGAAGCCGACCACATAACGCGCCACCTCAATGTCGGCAGCGTGAGCCAATACCGGAAACAGTGAAGCCAACAGCAGGGAGAGCGATTTTATTTTCATATTTTTTACCCGAGGTTAAATGAAGCGTTGTCAGGCAGAAGACGATATTAATTTAGCATGACACTTAGATGACAATAGGCAATTCGTCAAATGCACATCAGGCAATAAGGTTGGCTGGCAAATAGAAATGAGCAATTAACCTGAGCGTATTGAATGGAGAAAACCGCTGGAAAAAACCGCCCGAAAATAGCCCGTCGTTTTGCTTAGGGTAAATTCTTATAACAAAGATAAAAAAATCGGCAAACGCGCGTCAACACGGCGAAAAACGGTGTTTTTCTCATAGACAAAATAAAATGTCAGGGATTTAATACCGCCGTTATTCAAGGTGCATTAAGAAAATTCTATAGAATATCTGCATGAACTTAAAAAGCTGTTCTATAGTTTTTAGTGCTAACGCCCGTTAGTCTATTCCGCAGGATGGAATCTATGTCAAAGCGACTTTTTGCTGAATTTTTTGGCACATTTTGGTTGGTGTTTGGTGGTTGTGGTAGCGCAGTATTGGCAGCGGCATTCCCACAGCTGGGTATTGGTTTCCTCGGCGTCGCGCTCGCTTTCGGTCTGACCGTAGTGACGATGGCCTATGCCGTCGGCCATATTTCCGGCGGGCATTTTAACCCGGCGGTCACCGTCGGCTTATTCGCCGGCGGCCGTTTCGCGGCGAAAGACGTGATCCCTTACGTTATCGCACAGGTGATCGGCGGTATCGCCGCAGCGTCGGTGCTGTATTTGATCGCCAGCGGCAAAGCCGGTTTCGACGCCACGGCAGGCGGTTTCGCCTCCAACGGTTACGGCGAACACTCACCGGGCGGTTACTCTCTGCAAGCCGCAATCGTGATTGAGCTGGTGCTGACCGCCTTCTTCCTGATCGTTATTCATGGCGTGACCGACAAGCGCGCGCCGGCAGGCTTTGCCCCGCTGGCTATCGGCCTGACGCTGACGCTGATCCACCTGATCAGCATCCCGGTGACCAACACCTCCGTCAACCCGGCGCGCAGCACCGGCGTAGCGATCTTCCAGGGCACCTGGGCGCTGCAGCAGCTGTGGGTGTTCTGGCTGGTGCCGCTGGTCGGCGGCATTATCGGCGGCCTGATCTACCGCTGCCTGCTGGAAGACAAAAAATAAGCGTATCGCAGTCGATCGCGTTTCACGGGGCAGCCTTCATCGGCTGCCCCGTTGCTTTCAGCCCTTCGTCACTTCAAACATCATGATATCACTGGTGAAGGAGCCGTCCGGCTGGATGGCGAAATGCTCCGCCACCTCCTGCGACACGCTTTGCTGCAGCGCGCGGATCGCGGTGACGAAATGCGCCGGCGTGCGCATACGCGCCACCCAACTGCCGAACTCCAGCGTCAATCGATCCGCCGTCACCTCGCGTACCACCAGCCCGGCCTCGGTCAGCAACGTCAGCCACTCGCCCGGCGCATAGTTGCGCACGTGCGAGGTGTCGCGCAGCACTTCCACGGTTTGCAGGTAGATATCCAGCAGCGGGTGCCCCGGCGAGACCACGTCCATAAAGATCGCGCTGCCGCCCGGTTTGAGTACCCGCCTGACCTCGCGCAGCGCCTGGCCGACATCGCGCCAGTGGTGCGCCGAATAGCGGCTGATGACCAGATCGAAGCTGGCGTCCTCAAACGGCAAAGACTCCGCCACGCCCTGCTGCTGCTGAATATTGTTCAGGCCTTTTTCCGCCGCCGCCTGCCTCACCACCGCCAACATTTGCGCCGACAGATCGTAGGCCACCACCTGCGCTACGCTGGCCGCCGCGGTGAAGCTGGCATGCCCGGCGCCGCAGCCCAGATCGAGCAGGCGCGCTTCGGCGTGCGGCGCCAGTAACTGCGCCAGACGTTGCAAATCCTTGCCCTGCGCATGCACCGCGCTGGTTAAATAGGCGTTGGCCTGCTCGCCGAACTGCCGGTCTACCGCATTGTTATGGCTGTTGCTGTTGCTCATGTTTGCTCCTGTTATTATCCGGCTTGCGCCTGTGCCTGAAGGCTTTCGGCTACTATAATCAGGCTACTATACGGGTACAATATGAGCAGTTATCCTGGTATAAATAGGTACCATGCTATGTCATCAGAAGCCTTATCCGGGCCAAAAGCCCTCGGCGCGTTTCTGCGCGCGCACCGCGAACGCATCACGCCGGAAATGATCGGCCTGCCCAGCTCTTCGCGCCGCCGCACCAGCGGCCTGCGCCGCGAAGAGTTGGCGCAAATCAGCGGCATCAGCGCCACCTGGTATACCTGGATCGAACAGGGCCGCGAGGTGTCCATTTCCCCTTTCACACTGGCGCGCATCGCCAAAGCGCTGCGGCTCGGCCCGGCCGAACGCCACTACCTGTTTACCCTGGCGCGTATCGCCGACCCCGAGCAGGAAGCGCACCGAGAAACCGCCAATGACGCGGTGCTGCAAAGCGTGCATCAGATGACGGTGCCCTGCTATCTGCTGGACGTGAGATGGAACGTCGTCGCCTGGAATCCGCAGGCGGCGGCGCTGTTCAGCGGCTGGCTGGATGTGGCCAACAGCCCCAACCTGCTGCACTTCATGTTCTTCCACCCGTTGGCGAAAACGCTGGTCAGCGATTGGGAAGAGCGCGCGCGCCGCGTGGTGGCCGAGTTTCGCGCCGAGACCAGCCATCATCAAAATACCGAAGAGATGCGCGCCTTCGTGCGCAACATGACGCACAACAGCGCGGACTTTAATCACTGGTGGAAGCAACATGACGTCATGGCGCGCGAAGGCGGCGAAAGAGCGTTCGAGCATCCTCAGCGAGGCGCGCTGCGCTATCGCCAACTCACCTTCCATCCTGCGGAGCACGCCGGTCTGAAGCTGGTGATGCTGATCCCGCTGCCGCAATTGGTAACAAATTCATAGGCAGGTTTACCCGCCATTTATTTATTGGTTCATGTAAACGCGCTAGGGTAATTGATACCGATGATAGTGATCATCCAGCACCGTTATTTATCTCCTGAGGTACTCCTATGCAATCCGAAGAACAACGCCTTATCGATGGTCTGTTTGGCCGCCTGAAAGAAGCCGAGACCAAGACGGGCCCACGGGATCTCCAGGCAGAGCAGCAAATCAACCAGCATATTCGCGAGCAGCCTTCCGCCCCTTATTACATGGCGCAGGCGATGATTATTCAGGAAGCGGCGCTCAAGCAGATGGATCAGCGGGTCAAAGAGCTGGAGGCCCAGGTGGCGCAGCTGCAGCAAACCGCCAACGGCCAGCAGAGCAGCGGCGGCTTCCTGGCCGGCCTGTTCGGCGGCGGCAGCCGCAGTACGCCAAGCCCGCGCGAACAGTATCAGGCGCAGCAGCAAAATACGGCGGCCTGGAACAACGCGCAGCAGCCACAGCAGCCGCAGCAACCGGCCTATGCCCCACCGCAGCAGGCGGCGCCTTCACGCGCCGGCGGCTTCCTGGGAGGCGCCTTGCAAACGGCGGCGGGCGTCGCCGGTGGCGTGGTATTGGCCGACATGCTGACCGGCATGTTCCGCCATTCGCAACCACAGGAAATCGTAAATATTATCGAGGAAACCCCGGCGCCGCTGGACGACAGCGCAATGCGCAATTTCGACGCCTCCAACAACCTGGATACCTTCAACAACGGCGATGGCGGTAGCTTCCTCAACCAGGACAACGGCTTCCAGAACGCCAACTATCAGGACGACACGGACTACGCCGACGACGATTACAGCGACGACGACGACTCCTTCCTGTAATTCCCTTCGCCCCCTCTCACCCGCAGAGGGGGATTTCCCGTTTCGCCATTCTGGTCTACAGTGAACACTGTTCATTTATCCAGCAGAGAGAAACGATGACAAGCTTTAATCCTTCCACTCCTTTCTTCAGCGAACGCCTGCAGATGCGCCCACCGGTGATGGCGGATCTCGCGCGTTTCTACGCCATCTTCGGCGATCCGCAAACGCAGCGTTTCAATCCCGCCGGCCCACTCACCAGCGAAGCGCAGGCCGCATCGGCGCTGCAAGAGAGGATTTCCGGGTGGCAACAACAGGGTTACGGTTCCTGGGCGATCGCTCTGCGCGAACGGCCGGATTGGATTATCGGCTTTGGCGGATTGTCCCGGAAACCGCTCGGGGCGCAGCGCACCGTGAACCTCGGCTATCGCTTCGATACTCGCGTCTGGGGCATGGGATTGGCCACCGAGATGGCGCGGGCATCGCTGCAATACGGTTTTGCCGGATTGGCGCTGGAGGAGATTTCCGCCATTGTGCGTGCGGAGAATCAGGCTTCGTGGCGAGTGCTGGAAAAGATCGGCATGCAGCGGGTGGATACGCTGGATGACGTGCCCGGCGCGGCGCCGAGCCTGGTGTATACGCTAAAGCGCTGCGACTATCAGGGCTGATCGTCGCTGATTTTGGCCAACGCCATGCGGTAAGATTTGACCTTCTGACGCTTTTTCAACCAGGTGGCGGTAGAGACAATGAATACCGCGCCCGACATCGCCAATACGCCGGTTGGATGGCCATAAAACACCATCAAGGCAAAGTAGACGGCGGAAACGATCGCCACCCATTTCGCCGTATTGCCCATGTCGTTTTTCTCTTGGGTCAAACGGCGGATGTGCTCTTCTTCACTGATTCCCATACGCGCTCCTTGTTGGCTGAATGACCCATTATATGGAGCTGGAGTGCTGATATTTCAAGCGGTTGGATGGTAAAGAAGCGTAAAGCTCAGGCCGGCGGCTCCCGCCGCCGAGGCAGATAGCGCCCGGGCTGGTCGGCACCCGGCAGGCCGCTGCCGTCGTTGCGGCCAAACAGCCGGTAGCGATTGCCGGCGACCGCATCGTAGATCTTGTCCGCCAGTCGCGGCGGCAAGCAACGCGCCAGCGCCAGCGCGCGGTACGGCCATCCCACTTGGCGCAGCGCCCGAAACAACGCCGCCGAACGCAGCCAACAGCGCTCCTGTTCCACATAGACCACGGAATCGAAACGGTCGGTCGGCAATCCCAGCGCCTGTAGGATCGCCTGTCCTTCGACGGATTGCACCGTCGCCAACAGAATGCGCCGCTGCCGATCGGCGCGAACAAGGTATCTCACCAGCCCATGACACAGGTTGCATTCGCCGTCGAACAACAACGCGCGATCGCCGGGCTGCAGATAAGGCAGCTGTGATAAAGGGGTCATCCCGCCTCCCGAAAAATGCTCGCCTTAGCCTAACGCGCCTGGTGCGCCCAGGCCAGAGCGGGATGACGGGGCGTGTTAAGGCCCGGGCGGTGCGTCAGGCACCGCCACCACCGCGACGCGCACTTCGTAATGTTTGGCGCTGCCCGCCGGGATCACCGCCGTCAGTTTGTTGATGGTTTCCACCGGATTGTCGCTGGCCGAGGTGGCGCAGAACAGCTCACCGCCGCGGCAGAACCCCGGCTTGGGCGGGTGCCCGCCCGGGAAAGGCGGCATGCGCATCGGTTCATCCGCCACAGGCGGCAACGCTTTGGCCGCAGGCGCCTCGGGGGCAGACATCGCGCTCGCGCTGAACAACAGCGCCATGCCCATGCAGGGCAGCGCCAGGATCTTGATTGCTTGTTTCATTGAATTAGCCTCATTTGCCGGGTTCGGGATTACGCTACCCCGTCCCCGGCCCATGAGAAAGCCGCTTTTCGCTACCTTTTCGCCCCGCTGCGCTTTGCTTACACGCACTTAACGTGATGAGAGGCAAAAGGTTGGGTAAAGGGCCGTTGCGTTACTTGCCGTTCGTCAGCGTGTTGTAGCTGGTCATCAGATTGCGGTAGTCCGGGATATGGTTGGAGAACAGCGTGCCCAGGCCTTCGATGTCGTTGCGCCAGTCGCGGTGCAGCTCGCAGGCGACGCCGAACCAGGTCATCAGCTGCGCGCCGGCGGCCTCCATGCGGCTCCAGGCCGACTGACGCGTCAGCTCATTGAAGGTGCCGGAGGCGTCGGTCACCACAAAGACCTCGAAACCTTCATTGAGCGCCGACAGCGCCGGGAATGCCACGCACACTTCGGTCACTACGCCGGCGATGATCAGCTGCTTGCGGCCGGTGGCTTTCACCGCCTTGACGAAGTCGTCGTTGTCCCAGGCGTTGATCTGGCCAGGGCGAGGAATGAAGGGAGCATCGGGGAATTGGGCTTTCAGTTCCGGCACCAGCGGGCCATTGGGGCCGTTTTCGAAACTGGTGGTGAGAATGGTCGGCAGGTTGAAGTACTTCGCTAAATCACCCAGCGCCAGCACGTTGTTTTTAAACCGATCGGGATCGATATCACGCACCAGCGAAAGCAGCCCTGCCTGATGATCCACCAGCAATACGGCGGCCTGGTCTTTGTCGAGGCGCTTGTAATTTGCAGTCATGGTTTTACTCCTGTGGGGTTGATGTTGCGGATGAAACGCCCCGCCGCAGGGCGGGGCGTTGAGGTTTAAGTGTAGCGCCTGAGCCGGGGAACACTGTCCGCCCCAGGCGCCAAGGTTCAACCGGCGCTCGCTTCGGCGTTCATGCTGCCGAACTTGCCGCTGTTGAAATCGCGGAACGCCTGCTGGATTTCCGCGTCGCTGTTCATGACGAACGGGCCGTAGCCGACGATAGGCTCATCGATCGGTTCGCCGCTCAGCACCAACAACGCGACGTCGTTGTTGGCTTCGATGGTGATCGAATCCCCCGCCCGGTCGAAACGCACCATTTGGGTTTCGCGCACCACGTCTTCACCGTTAACCAGGATCGCGCCGTGCAGCATCACCAGCGCCAGCGTATGGCCTTCTTTCACCGTCAGCGTGGTGGTATGGCCGGCATTCAGCTTCATGTCCCACACGTTAAGCGGGCTGAAGGTGCGCGCCGGGCCGGCGTGGCCGCCAAAGTCACCGGCGATCACCCGCACCTGCCCTGCGCCGTCCGCCAGAGGAACCACCGGAATATCGGCGTTCAGCAGCGTCTGATAGCCCGGCTCGGCCATTTTGTCCTTGGCCGGCAGGTTGACCCACAGCTGTACCATTTCCATGGTGCCGCCCTTGCGCGAGAAGTCCCGCGAATGGAACTCTTCGTGCAGAATGCCGGAGGCGGCGGTCATCCACTGGACGTCGCCGGGGCCAATCACCCCGCCGCTGCCGGTCGAGTCGCGGTGTTCCACTTCGCCCTGATAGACGATGGTCACCGTTTCAAACCCGCGATGCGGGTGCTGACCCACGCCACGGGTGCCGGAGGCGGAGCGGAATTTGGTTGGCGCTGCGTGATCCAGCAGCAGGAACGGGCTCATTTCCGCTCCCAAATCGTTATAAGAGAACAGCGAATTCACCAGGAAACCGTTACCGACCCAATGTGCTTCCGGGCTGTTGTGAATACCGAGGATTTTTTTCATCTTGAACTCCCGTTTCAGACCTCACGGCCTTAAGTTGATGTCAGAAGTTTAATCCGCCGGGGTTTGCTGCAGTAGTAGGCAAGATGTACACTCAGCGTTCTACTGGTAGAACGATAAGGGATGCGATGCTGACCGATCTGAACGACCTGTTTTTCTTCGCCAGCGTGGTCGATCACCAGGGATTCGCCCCCGCCGGCCGGGCGCTGGGCATTCCCAAATCCAAACTCAGCCGCCGCGTGGCGCTGCTGGAAGAGCGGTTGGGCGTGCGCCTGATCCAGCGCTCGACGCGGCGCTTCTCGGTGACCGAGGTCGGCCAAACCTATTACGCGCACTGCAAGGCGATGCTGGTGGAAGCGGAAGCCGCGCAGCAGGCGATCGAGCAGACCCGCGCCGAGCCCTGCGGCACGGTGCGCATGTCCTGCCCGGTGGCGATCCTGCACACTCGCGTCGGCAGCATGGTGGCGGCCTTTATGGCCGATTATCCCAAGGTGACGGTGCATCTGGAGGCCACCAACCGCCGGGTGGACGTGGTGGGGGAAGGGTTGGATCTGGCGATCCGCGTGCGGCCGCCGCCGCTGGAGGACAGCGATCTGGTGCTGAAGATCCTCGCGCAGCGCACCTGGTGCGTCGCCGCCAGCCCGGCGCTGGTGCGCACCCTCGGGCCGGCGCAAACGCCGGAAGACCTGCGTAAATACCCGACGCTCGATCTCGGCCCGGCGCGCGCTCAGCACCAATGGCGGCTGACCGGCCCACAGGGTGAACGGGTGGAGTGGGAGCACACGCCGCGGCTGGTCACCGACGACATGCTGATGCTGCGCACCGCCGCCATCGCCGGCGCCGGCATCGTACAACTGCCGGCGATGATGATGCGCGACGACATGCTGCGCGGCGAGCTGGTGCAACTATTGCCTGGCTGGCAGCCGCAGGGCGGCGTGGTGCACGCGGTCTACCCGTCGCGCCGCGGCCTGCTGCCGGCGGTGCGGCTGCTGCTCGACTATCTGGGTGAGCAGTTCGCCAGCATTGAAGAAGAGTAATCAGGCGGTGATTTCGATCGCGTTGCCGTCCGGATCGCGAATGACCGCCTCGTAGAAGCCGTCGCCGGTCCAGCGTGGCGCGGACAGCAAGATGCCCTCCTGCCGTGCGCGCTGCGCCAACCGATCGACCTGCCGCTCATCCCCCAGCGACAGCGCGATGTGCGCCCAGCCCACCCGCTCCTCCTGCGCCTGCGCCGGCAGCAACGTCGGCACGCGCATGATCTCCAGCGTTGGCCCGGCCGCCAGGCTGACGAAGCGGGAAACGAACCCCGGCCGATTGCGGCTGACGTACTCCTCCCCCGCTTCACCGTTGAAATAGCGCTGCCAGAACGCCAGCTGCGCGTCGATGTCACGGGTCCACAGGGCAACATGGGCTATTTTCATCATCATTCTCCGGTCGATAAATCGCTGTGCCAGATCTGGCCGCCGCCCTGCGCCACCTGCTGCTCAAGCTGCGGGTGCGCGCCGCGCGCCGTCACCAGATGATCCACCCGCCCGGCGGGCAGGAAGGGATAAGGGGCGTAGGTATTGAGTTTATCGCGGGTGCACAGCACCGCCACGCTGCCGGCGCGCGTCAGCAACCGCTTTTTGAACGTGGCGTCCTGGTAACTCAACGCGGAGAAGCCGCCGGCCGGGTCGTAGGCGCAAATGCCGGTGAACACCAGATCGAAATGAAATCCGTCGATCTCTTCCGCCGCCTTGGCGTCCACGCAGCCGCCGACCTGCGCATCCAGTTCGCCGCCGATCAGGATGGTGCGGATCCCCGGCCGTTCCAGCATTTTGCCGGCGATGCTCAACGCATTGGTTACCACCGTCAAACGCCGATCGCGCGGCAACAGATCCGCCAAATACAGGTGGGTGCTGCCGGCATCAAGGAAGATCAGCTGTTCTTCGCCGATCACCCCCAGCGCGGTCTGTGCCAGCGCCAGCTTCTCATCACCGCTGAGGGCAATGCGTGCCGCAACGGGGCCTTCGGCCGGCGTCGGCGCCAGCGCACCGCCATAGATGCGTTTGCACAGATTCTGTGCCGCCAGCTGACGCAGGTCGCGGCGGATGGTCGCTTCGGTGGTATTCAGCCGCTGCGCCATCTCCAGAGCCAGCACTCGCCCCTGTTGGCGGAGCGTGTCGAGAATGGCCTGATGGCGCTCATTCGGTAACAGTTTGGACATCATATCAATCCGGCGATGCTAAAGTGATCATGAATGTACACAAACGTACACAATCGAACAAACACTTTTTTGGCAACACTCAAGCGGCGGCGCTCGTCTAGACTGAAAGTGACATCACAGATAAGGGATTATGACGCGATGACCTCCGCCGTGCTTTATACGCTGTTTCCCGCCGCAGCCACCGTCGTCGGCGCAGCGGTGGCGCTCTATCGCCGCCCCGGCGACGCCGCCATGCGCGTCATCCATCACTTTACCGCCGGCATCGTGTTCGCCGCCGCCGCCACCGAAATCTTGCCCGATCTCAAACAGCAGTCGCCTTTGGCGGTGTTGCTGGGCGGCGCTGTGGGGGTGCTGTTAATGTTGCTGGTTCGGCGGCTGGGCGAAAAAGCGCAGGGGCCGGTCGGTTTTATCGCCGCGGTCGGCGTCGATATCTTTATCGATGGGCTGGTGCTGGGCATTGCCTTCGCGGCCGGCGCCAAAGCCGGCCTGCTGTTGACGCTGGCGTTAACGCTGGAAGTGCTGTTCCTGGGATTGTCGATCGTCGGCGATTTGCAAGACTTTCTCGGCAGGCGGCTGCGCGTCATGGCGGCGATAGTTGGCCTGGCGCTGCTGTTGCCCATCGGCGGCCTGCTGGGGGCGCCGGTGGCCATGCTGGGCGCATTTTGGCTGACCGCCTTTCTGGCCTTTGGCCTGATCGCCCTGCTCTACCTGGTGACCGAAGAGCTGCTGGTCGAAGCGCATGAAGGCGGAAAGGAAACCCCGTTCGCCGCCGCGATGTTCTTTGCCGGCTTCTTGCTGCTGTTGCTGTTGGAAGAAGGTTTAGGATAAAAAAACAGGAATTTCATGGCGCATGCCGCCCGGTGGCAACGCTTTGGCTATACTGAGGCAAGCGAAGTTACCGCAGACGTAACGGCTTGGGCGTAAAGGGAAAACGATGTTATTGACGATCGCAAGATGGCTGTTTCAATTACCCGGGAAGCTGTTTGGGCTGATTTTTAAAAATCGCCTGAGGGTATTTCTGTTCTTCATGCTGGTCGCCCTCGGGGTGCTCGGCGTCAAGCGCTATCTGCTCACCCACCAGTATGACGACGAATTCAGCCTCGCCGCCCCCACCGATTACAACCGCGCCATCAAGCGTGAAATGCCGCAGCGCGAAGCGCGTGAGCAATGCGGCGGGCCGCTGCACGATAATGCCGGGCAACCCTGGCCCGCGTCAGCCGGCTATCTGCATCAGCCGACCGGCCTGCCCGCAACCGGCCTGCATCGGCTGACGCTGGACAATCAAGGCAACGACTTCGCGGTGTTGGTCAAAATGGAAACGCCCGCCGCGCCGCAGCAGCTGGCGGAAGTCTTTATTCCGGCCGCCGGCAGCTTCGAGGTTAAAATGAATGCGGATGCGGAACACGTGATGAAAATCAAGAACATCAAGACCGGCTGCATGTTCCGCTCCCGGCCGTTCAACCTGGATAAACGGAGCGATTGGCGCATACCGTTATCGCTGCAAAAGGACGGCAGCCTGCAGCTGCAGTCGATAGGCGATCGGCAATTCTGATCGGGCGCCGGGCAGAGTCGCCGGCGCCGCAGAGGTTACTTTTTCACCGGGTGATCGCGGCGGAACAGCTCCCAACTTTCAATTTCCTGCCCATTCGGCAGCGTACAGGTCGAATACTGGCCCGCCGCGTTTTCTTTGGCGTTCAGCTTGCCGCCGATTTTGGTGCAATACACGTCGGCCGGGTTCGCCATGCCGATCGGTTTCACCTGCGGCGGTGGCGGCGCATCGTTGGATTTCACGGAACACCCCTGCAACATCGTCATCCCTGCCAGCAGGGAAAGCATCAACGTTTTTTTCATTTTTCCTGCTTATGCAAAATACCCACGGCGGAGCGCTCCGCCGTGGGTTGATCATGAAATAAAGGATTTGCCCTGTTTCAGCACCAGATCGCAGGCTTTTTGTTTCACCTTCTCGGTGATCTGCGAGGTGCCCAGGCTGTTGAGATCCAGGCTCTTGCCTTCACCGGTCTGCAGCAAGCCACCCAGGCCCTGCTGATAATCCTGGCTCTTGGCGTTTTCAGTGCTGGTGATGCCCAGTTTGCTGAGCAACTGATCTTTCACCCCTTCGGCGCCGTTAGCCGACAGCACGTTGTTCTTCACACAGTACTGCAGGATGCCGGCGGCGTTGGTCATGCTGCTGGAGCTTAACGCCTTGTCGCCGCCGTTCAGCAGGCCGGTCAACGAGGAGAGCGACATGCCGCCGCCGCTTTCGCCGCCAGACTTGCTCAGTTCGCCCGCCGCGCTGCTGAGAGAATCCATCAGACCGGCGGCCTGGGTGGCGCCGCTGGCCAGGGTCGCGGACAGCGCCAAAGCCAGCAGTAAACGATGTTTGGTGATCATAGTGATAAAACTCCTGTAAGAACGGCATGCAATCGGCGCAGCGCGCCGGGATACCTCTCCGACGCCGCCTGCGGCGACAAGTTCCTTTTATCTCGCCGCCGCGCCGTTTTTCGGAATTCAGGAAGTTTAGAACTGCCAGCGCAGCCAGGCGAAGAACACGTTGCCGTTGTTATAGGTGCCGGGAATGTAGGTCGCCTGGAACGTCAGCCGCTGATAGCCGATAGAAGCCAGCGGCAGCGGCGCCGGGATAGGAATATATTTCCAGTTATCGCGCGCGGTGACGCTGGCGGTGAAACCCAGCCCCAGGCGGAAATCCTTGTCATCCAACGGACGCCAGATCTTCTCGTAGGCGTAGCCGCCGATCGGCTCCCACTTGTTGAAGGAGTCCTTGAACGCCATGATGTAGATGCCGTGCCAGTCACCGTCGCTGTCGTAGCGGGAGATGCCGTAACCGGCGCCCCACGGGCGCTCGTTGTACTTATCGATATGTTCGTCATCGTAAGTCCAACGGTTATGCCAGGTGATGGCCGGAATATAGAGATCGTGGTTCGGCGAATTGTTCCAGGTCTCCGACACGTTATGGGTAAAGCGCTGCCATAGACCCGGTTTTTCGGCCTGCGCGGTATTGCCACTTTCTGTACTAACCTCAGCGTAAGAAGGCAGTGCAGGAAATATCAACGCCAGAGAACATGCCAACAGAGTCCGTTTGAGAAACATGGTAAAGCTCCTGTAAAAATACGGCCGAAGATTTTTACCGATAGCCCAGGCAAGATCAAGCTGTATCCAATTTATCCAACGCCCGTTTCGCCTTGGTTAAGCTTAGCATCGGAAAATTCGCATTGGTTTATAACGGGTTGCACCGACATCTGCATGTTAGCGCCTTTCGGACGGCAAAACCGTGGGAAAAGTCCGCTTTGTCGTTCGCTACTCGCGGGCCAGGTGCTTGACCAACACATCGACATCGAGGCGGTTCACGAACGCCAGAGAATAAGGCCGAACAGTCGATTTTAAAACGCCGAAGGGTGACGCGCAGCAACGGCAACCCATCACGCTCGTCGTGGATCAGCACCAGCACATGTCGATAGCTTTTCATGGCTATTTCCCCCTCAGACGACCCCCGCTGGGACGCAGGCCCTTTGGTAGGTATACGCCATCCAGGCGCACGTAGAGAAAAGTTTACGTATAGGCCCCACGGAATGTGATGGTCGCCACGTTATATTAGCGCCCGTAATGACGCTTTTTTACGCCGGCCCGAGGCGGCGCGCATTGCAGCCCCGTAAAGTAAAACTGACAACACGACGCGAATAAAAAAGCGACATTGTTAATTTTTTGTTTTTGATTGGTTGCGCGATGGTTTCATGAAATAAGCGTGCGGCGGATCACCAAAATGCCTCTTTGCGCCGGCTTCTGCCTTTATTTACCAGCAAAGTAGCGTTACGCCACCCGATGGGATTTAACGCGGCGTCAAAAGTACCGGATGATTCGCCCTGCATCATGATAAATGCCAATACGCCGCCATTTTTCTGTCGATATACCGCCAGGGAAAAATACCGCACTGTCCTCCTGCATAATAACCACACTCTTTATACATTATTCAATCGCGTAAAGCGCCGAATACAAACCGCCTATTCATCGGCTGCCACGCCTGTCTTGAACAAGCCGACACTTTAAATAACTGTTAATGCTAACGACACAACATCGCCAGCAATTTATTTTTGCTGATTTTCGCCTGACAAAATAAAGATAAATAATTCGGAGCAATCAATGAAAATAACTATCGGGTCATTCATTCTGCAACAGCTTCACGCCCTGAACGTCGATCGTATTTATGGCGTGCCCGGCGACTATAACCTCAGCCTGCTGGAGCTGCTGGAAAACGACGAGCGGCTGGCGTTTGTCGGTAACTGCAATGAATTGAACGCCTCCTACGCCGCCGACGGTTACGCCCGCATGAAAGGCGCCGGCGCGCTGATCGTCACCTACGGCGTCGGCGATCTGGCCGCGCTGTCCGGCATCGCCGGGGCCTATGCCGAATCTTCGCCGGTTATCTGCATCGCCGGCACGCCGCCGCTGCATGCGATGAAAAATCACCAGCTCTTGCACCATACCCTGGGCGATGGCAATTTCGACAACGTCATGAACTGCTTTAAACAATTCACCGTTGCGCAAGCCTTGATTACGCCGGAAAATGCCGCACAAGAAATCCCACGCGTTATTTCCCGCGCCTGGATAGAGAAGAAACCGGTGTATTTACAGCTGCCGTCTGATATTTGCGATGTGGAAATTGAAATCGCCGCGGCGGCGACGGCACCGCAATTACCTGCCAGCGATAAATACAATGTGCAATTAGCGGCGATGGCGCTGTTAACCAAAATCAAACGCGCACAGCGCCCAATCATGTTGGTCGATCAAATGGTGGATCGCTACCAGTTGCAGCAGTTGGTCATCGCGGTCGCTCACCGCTTCGCCATTCCGCTGACCAATATGCCCACCGCCAAATGCATTATCCCGGAAAACACCGCCGGTTGGATGGGCGGCTACAGCGGCAATCTGTCGCGCCCCGAACTGTATGAACACATGGCCCACTCGGACTGCGTGCTGAGCTTCGGCGTGCGTTTGGTGGATTCCACCACCGGCTATTTCTCCCAGCACATTCCCGCCGCCGCTCAGGTGGACATCCAACCGTTCTCAATGAAGCTGGACAACACCTCCTACCCGGCGGTGTCGACGGCGGATCTGCTGCAGGCGCTGTTGGATCTGAGCGAAGACGCGCCGGCGCAGCCCCTGGCGCCGTTGGCCAGCCCACATGAGAAGCTGGCGACGCCGAGCGACGCGCCTATCGACCAGGCCTATCTGTGGCGGCGCATCCAACGCTTCATCCGGGCGGATGACGTGGTGGTGGTGGAAAACGGCACCTCCGGCGCGGCCATCGGCGGCATGCGCATGCCGGACGGCGTCAAGGTGGTCAACCAACCGATTTGGGGCTCGATCGGCTATACCCTGCCGGCGCTGCTCGGCACCCTGATGGCGGCCCCTGAACGCCGCCACCTGCTGTTCATCGGCGACGGCTCTTTCCAGTTGACCGCGCAGGAAGTGTCCACCCTGCTGCGCTGCGAGCAAAAGCCGATCATCTTCCTGATCAATAACGACGGCTACACCATCGAACGCTATATCCTCGGCGAAAGCTCGTCCTACAACGACATCAGCCCGTGGGACTACGCCAAACTGCCGGCGGTGCTGAATACTCGATCGCAGCCGTTCAGCGTGGCGGTGGAAACCACGCAACAGCTGGAAATGGCCCTGGAACACGCCTCGCGGCAGGATAGGCTGGCGTTTATCGAGGTGAAAGTGCCGATGATGGACACGCCGCCGGTGATGAAAGAGTTCTGCAACCGTTGCAACAGCTTTAACTTCGGCCTGACCAACCCGCGCCGCAGCGCCTGATGCGCGATCGCGCCGCCGGTGACTCAGGCCGCCGGCGGCGTTTTCTTTAGGGTTAACCGCCGGCGCGCGCCATGCAGCGCTGGCGGCGTTCATCCACCCGCTTGGCGAACCAGGCGGTGGTCAGCTTGCGGGTGATTTTCGGGCTTTCCAGTTGGATGCCCGGCAGCATCTCGCGCGGCAGCTTGCCGCCCGCCAGCGCATAGACCTTCTTATACAGGTCGGTATCGGCAAAGTCGGCCGTGTCGCCTTTCTCCAGCGCCCGGCGAATGGCGCTGTCGCTCATGTTCAGGCGCTTGCCGAGCGTGCGCACCGCCAGCTCGGTGGAGCCGGGCTTGTCGCTGCCAAAGTCGATCAGATCGCCGTCCAGCGCCAGCGGAATGGCGCTCGCCCGGCTGACCGCGTTTTGGAACGCCGCGTTGCGGCTGGCGTACCAGCCGGCGTTGAAGTCGGCAAAGCGGTAAATTGGCCGGCTATAGTCGGCCGGGTACCCCAGCAAATGCATAATGCCGAAGTACATGCCGCCGCGTCGGCTGAAGACTTCGCGCCGAATCGAACCGTCAACCGGATAAGGATACCCTTTGGCATGCGCCTCGGCGAAGGCGACGCTCACCTGCATCGGGCCGCCGGTATGAACCGGGTTCAAATGACCGAACAGCTTCTGCCCCATCGGCACGCGGTCGATCATGTCATCGAAGATATCGCTCAGATCCTTTTCGGTGCGCACCTTATCCAGGCGCTCGCTGTAGCTCTGGCCGTTCGACGACGAGATCTTCAACGCGGTATGCACCAAAAAGTTCGGGATGTGCATCTGATCGGCGCGGCGGTCGATCTCCTTCCAGGCGATCTTCGGCAGCCCCGGCACCTGCGGGTTAGCCTGGAACGTCGACTCTTGTTCGGTCACCGCCAGCACCGAGCACAGGTTCTCATCGCTCGGCTCAATGCCCTGCGCGGCGAACGCGGCGGTGATATCGGTGGCCCAACCCTGACGATCGCCGGCATTGGCCGGGATCAGCGTCATCAGTCGCGCTTTGACGTCGGCGGGGCGCGCCGCCGGCGAGGTGGTGGTGGTTTTGCTGGTACAGCCCGCCAGCGCCAGCAGCGCGGCCAGGCTCAGCAAACGGAGGGGCTTCGGGTGGCATAAACGGCGTATCGGCATCTTTTCCCTGAACGTGATGACATAAACAGCACTGAAATTAGCCCAGCCGCCGCGCACAATCCAGTATAAAGATCTCCCCGCGCCTTTCCTTCAGGCTGCTATGTTCAAACGAACCATAAAGATGTATTTTATATACATCATATAAATCACTTTGCTTGCCCAGCCAGAGGAGCCCCCTATGGAGCAGCAGTTGCTTTGCTATAAAACCCTGCCGGAATGGAACAGCGACACGCTGCCGGAAGCCTTTCGTCAGCGCCACAACACCCAGAGCGGCACCTGGGCGAAGCTCACCGTGCTGAGCGGCAACCTGACGTTCGCCATGATGACCGAAGACGGCGCCACCACCGAGACCTGGCAGTTTAGCCCTGAAAGCCAGCCGCCGTTGATCGAGCCGCAGCAGTGGCATCGCATCGTTTCCTTTTCGGACGACATGACCTGCCGGCTGGCGTTTTACTGCACGCCGGAAGATTACTACCACAAGAAATACGAACTGACGCGCACTCACTCGGAAGTGGTTGAGGCGGCGGCGCGCATCGCGCCGGGCAAGGCGCTGGATCTGGGCTGCGGCGGCGGGCGCAATTCGCTCTATCTCAATCTGAAAGGTTTCGATGTCACCGCCTGGGACAAGCATGCGCCGTCGATAGCCCGCCTCAATCAGATCGTCGACGCCGAGCAATTAACCCGCCTGAGCGCCAGGGTGCAGGATCTCAACACCCACCGCTTCAGCGGCGAATACGACTTTATCCTGTCCACCGTGGTCTTGATGTTCCTCGAGCGGCAACAGATCCCGCATATCGTGCAAGACATGCAGGACAGCACCGTGCGCGGCGGCCATAACCTGATCGTGGCGGCGATGGATACCGAGGATTATCCCTGCCCGCTGCCGTTCCCGTTTACCTTCCGGCCGGGTGAGCTGAAGCATTATTATCGCGACTGGGAGATCCTCAAATACAACGAAGACGTCGGGCAACTGCACAAGACCGACGCCGCCGGCAACCGCATCTCGCTGCGCTTCGCCACCCTGCTGGCGCGCAAGCTATAGCGCGTCGTGAAAGATAATCCCCAGCGAGTGGCGTTGGCCGGCGCGTATTCGGCTGACGCCGTGGCGCAGATTGACCCGATAACAGCCTTTCGCCCCCGCCACCGGCCGGTGATGCACGGCGAACACCACCGCGTCGCCCTGTTGCAGCGGCACCACCTCTGCCCGGCTCTGCATCCGCGGCCGCTGTTCGGTCAGCACGAACTCGCCGCCGGTGAAGTCCTGCTCGGGGGCGGAGAGCAGAAACGCCACCTGCAGCGGAAACACTCGCTCGCCGTACAGGTCCTGATGCAGACAGTTGTAATCCCCCGTTTCGTAACGCAACAGCAGCGGCGTCGGCCGCCGCTGGCCGGCCCGGTGGCATTCCGCCAGGTAGGTTTCATGTGCGACGGGATAACGCGTCTCCAGCCCCAACAAGGCGTTCCAGCGGTTGGCCACCGGCGCCAGCCGCGCATACATCAGGCTGCGCGCTTCGGCCACCGGCGGCGGCAGCGGATAGGCGAAATAGCGGTACTCGCCGCGGCCAAAACCGTGCTTCGCCATCACGATGCGGCTGCGAAAATGCGCATCCTGCGGGTAAAGCGCCGAAAGCTCGCGGCACAGCTCTTGGCTGAGCACGCCCGGCAGACGCGCGCAGCCCTGCGCATCGAGTTCACGTTCAATTGCCGCCCAGTCCAATTCGGCCAGCCGGGTCGCCAGCGCGCCGCTCATCGCTGCGCCTCTTTTTCCAGCAACGCTTTCTTGCGATCGACGCCCCAGCGGTAGCCGGACAACGTGCCGTCGTTGCGCACCACCCGGTGGCAGGGGATCGCCACCGCCAGCATGTTGGCGGCGCAGGCGCCGGCTACCGCGCGCACCGCTTTGGGCGCCCCAATGCGCCGAGCGATATCGGCATAGCTGACGGTTTCGCCGACCGGTATCGCCTGCAGCGCCCGCCAGACCCGCTGTTGAAACGCGGTGCCGCGAATATCCAGCGGCAGCGCCAACCCGTTCTCCGGCGCTTCAATCAGGCCCACCACCTGCGCCATCAGCGCTTCATACTGCGCGTCGCCGCCGATCAGCTCAGCGTTGGGGAATTTGTCCTGCAGATCCTGCACCAGCTGCTGCGCATCGTCCCCCAGCAGAATGGCGCAGATGCCCACCTCGCTCTGGGCCGCCAGGATCTCGCCCAGCGAACAGCGCCCGACGGCGAAATGGATGCGCATGCCTTTGCCGCCCGCCCGATAGGCCTTCGGCGTCATGCCCAACGCAGCGTTGGCCTGCTGGTAGAAGCGGCCATTGGCGCCATAACCGGCGTCGAAGATCGCGTCGGTCACCGTTTCCCGCTGCGTAAGACCGGCGCGTAAGCGTTGGCTGCGCTGCGCGTCGGCGTAGCCTTTCGGCGTCAGGCCGGTGATCGCTTTGAACAGCCGGTGGAAATGGTATTGGCTCAACCCGACGTGGCGCGCCAGCGTCTGCAGCGACGGCGCTTTTTCCGCCTGCTCGATATAGCGGCAGGCCTCAGCTATCTGCCGCGCATGCTGTTCCGTCAGCGGCGTCAGCCTCTGCCGGCAGCGTTTACAGGGCCGATAGCCGGCCGCCTCCGCCTGCTCCGCGTCGTCAAACAGCTCCACGTTTTGCCGATTCGGTTGGCGTGACGGGCAGGAAGGCGAGCAATACACGCCGGTGGTTTTCACCGCGTAGATAAAGCGGCCGTCGGCGTGCTTGTCGCGGCTGACAATCGCCAGCCAGCGCGGATCGGCGCTGTCGATTACGTTTTTCATCATCCGTTCCTCACTGCGGTTTCGATGTTAACCAGCATAGTGACGGGCCGTTGGCGAAACACGCCGACTCTTGCTTTTTAATTCGGCGCCGACGTTTTCAACAATCTTTCGACAATTTTTAACCAACAACATGAAGTTTATTACGTTGCCAACCCGGTTGCACGGCGTTAGGATCGCGGCCGGCCACGGGCGTGGCCAGTGTTTCTGCCTGTTAGTTGCGCGCATGGAGAGGTTATTGTGTTAGAGAGTTTTGGCGTCCTGAATTTATGGACCTATTTGGCCGGGGTGGTCTTCATCATCATTCTGCCGGGGCCGAATACGCTGTACGTGCTGAAAACCGGCATATCGCGCGGCGTGCGCGCCGGCTATACCGCGGCGCTGGGCGTGTTTATCGGCGATGCGATCCTGATCTTTTGCGCCTATATCGGCGTGGCTTCGCTGATCCGCACCACGCCGTTCCTGTTTACCCTGGTGCGTTTTCTCGGCGCGATTTACCTGCTGTTCCTTGGCGCAAAAATCCTCTACGCCACCTTCGTGCAGAAGGCGCAGGCGCAACAGCAACAGATTGAGGGCGGCAACAGCATTCTGCGCAAATCGCTGACGCTGAGCCTGACCAACCCGAAAGCTATTCTGTTTTACGTGTCGTTCTTCGTACAGTTCATCGATTTCAACTACGCGCACACCGGGCTGTCGTTCACCATTCTGGCGCTGATCCTCGAAGCCGTCAGCTTTATCTACATGAGCACGCTGATCTTCTCCGGCGCGATGCTGGCGCATTTCTTCAACCACAAGAAAGGCCTGGCGAAGCTCGGCAACGGCCTGATCGGCCTGCTGTTCCTCGGTTTCGCCACCCGTCTGGCGACCCTGAGTTCGTAATCCTTCCCGGCCGGCACCCGCCGGCCGCGGTTTACTGTTCCGTCACGGCAAAATGACACGCAGGACAAATCGAATGTCAGGCAGAGCAAAGCCGCCGCTTTACCGCTGATCTAGACTCTCAGGGTTAACGATAACCTGATGAATCTGATCGGAGGATGTATGTCTGACAATACCGTAGCCGTGCTGGATAGCGTGTCGCGTTTTCTCGATCGTCAGCATGGGCTGTATATCGACGGCCAGTGGCGCGCGTCCGCCGCGGAAGGCCGCCTGGCGGTGTATAACCCCGCCAATGGGCAGCAAATCGCCACCACTGCCGACGCCAACGAACACGACGTGGCGCAGGCGGTGCAGTCCGCTCACAAAGCCTTCAGCGAAGGCGTCTGGGCGCAGCGTCTGCCGGTCGAGCGCGAACGCATCCTGCTGCGCTTCGCCGATCTGGTGGAGCAGCACGCCGAAGAGCTGGCGCAGCTCGAAACCCTGGAGCAGGGCAAATCCATCAACATCGCCCGCGCTTTCGAAGTCGGCAGCACCCTGAACTGGATGCGTTACACCGCCGGGCTGGCGACCAAAATCACCGGCCAGACGCTGGACGTGTCCATTCCGATGCCGCCGGGCGCCAAATATCAGGTTTATACCCGCAAAGAACCGATCGGCGTCGTCGCCGGCATCGTGCCCTGGAACTTCCCGCTGATGATCGGCATGTGGAAAGTCATGCCGGCGCTGGCGGCGGGCTGCTCCATCGTCATCAAGCCGTCGGAAACCACCCCGCTCACCCTGCTGCGCATCGCCGAACTGGCGAGCGAAGCCGGCGTGCCGCCGGGCGTGTTCAACGTGGTCACCGGCCGCGGCACCGTGTGCGGCAAGGCACTGACCGAACATCCGCTGATCGCCAAAGTCAGCTTTACCGGCTCCACGCCGGTGGGCAAAAGCATCGCGCGCGCGGCGGCGGATCGCCTGACCCGCGTGACGCTCGAGCTGGGCGGTAAAAACCCGGCCATCGTGCTGCAAGATGCCGATCCGCAGCAGGTGATCGAAGGCCTGATGCTCGGCAGCTTCCTCAACCAGGGGCAGGTGTGTGCCGCCAGCTCGCGAATTTATATCGAAGCGCCGATTTACGATCGGTTGGTGGCCGGATTCGAACAGGCGGTGAAATCGCTGTCAGTCGGGCCGGGGATGGATACCGGGGCACAAATCAACCCGCTGGTGTCGCTCGCGCACCGCAACAAGGTGGCGGCCTACCTGGACGACGCCCGGGCGAAAAACGCTGAGCTTATCGGCGGCGCGGCCGGCCCGGACGCCAACGGCTTCTACATTCCGCCGACGCTGGTGATCAACCCGGATGACCGGCTGAACCTGACGCGCGAGGAAGTGTTCGGCCCGGTGGTCAACCTGATCCGGGTGGCGAGCGCCGAAGAGGCGCTGAGCAAAGCCAACGACACCGACTTCGGGTTGACCGCCAGCCTGTGGACCACCAGCTTGCAAAAGGCGATGGCGTTTACGCCGCGCATTCAGGCCGGCACCGTGTGGGTCAACACCCATACGTTGATCGACCCGAACATGCCGTTCGGCGGGTTCAAACAGTCGGGCAGCGGCCGTGATTTCGGCCCGGATTGGCTGGATGCCTACACCGAGTCGAAATCGGTCTGCATCCGCTATTGAGTGCAGCGGCGCGGGCCTGGCCCGCGCCCTGACTTATTGATACTGTCGACGGTACTCGCTCGGCGACATGCCGAAACGCTGCTTGAAAGCGGTCGAGAAATGGCTGTGATCGGCGAAGCCCCAGTCAAGGCCAATGCCGGCCAGCTTTTCCTGCCCGGCGGCGCTGCGCAGCGCCTGCGCGCACAGATCCAACCTGCGGTTCCTGATGTACTGCGCCACCACCAGCCCCTGACGGGCGAACAGCCGATACAGGCTGCGTAACGATACCCCCAGCTCGGCCGCTACCCACTCAGGACGCAGTTGCGCCGACTGAATATGCCTGTCGATCAACGCCAGCGCCTTGTCAAAGACCGGGTGCTGCCCTTCCGGCCGCGCCTGTTCGAGCGCCAGAGCCGGGCGCAGCAGCGCCGCCAGCGCATTCAGCACCGCCTCGCTTTCCGCCGCGGCGAGCTGAGGATCCTGCATGCTGCTCAGCACCAGCTGGCGGCTGAGGCGCACCGCGCTCAGCTCCGCCCCCAGACGCTGCGCGCAAGGCGGCAGCAGCGGCAGGCAGCCGCGCGGCAGTAGCAAAGAGATTTGGCGCGAATCGCGCTGGAAGGTGAAGCTGCTGGGCTGTGAGGCGTCGATCAGCGTCATGTCGCCGGGAGAGAGCATCGTTTGGCGATCTCCCTGCTCCATCAACGCACTGCCGCGCAGCTGGAAGACGGTAAAAAAGTGTGCGCCGTCGCTGCGGGCGATGTCACGCGGCGTGCGATACAGCCGGGCCTGGGCCACGTCGACCACGCTCAGACGCAGCGCATGGGCGCGGAACTCCTGCATCGCCCCGCTGAAACCCGGCCCCAGCGTTTTCGCGCAGAACCTGCCGCAGGCGGTGTTGATTTTGCCCAGCCACTCTTCGAAGCCGGCGTCGCGGAGCGTTGCCAATGCCGTCATGATCTCTCCCTTCAAACGCCGGCGTCGCTGCGCCGTTGAACAGAAAATCACCATAACAATCCGTTAACACACAATCAATGGCGAGCGGGGGATTTGGCACCGCGATCACAGATCATCGGGTGCCGAAGGGAGAACCACCTTAAGGCTGTTTGTCCAACAGGTAACGCACCACCGCCGCGTACTCTTTGGCGTAGCCTTCAACACTGGTGGCGGCCATGCCGGCATTGTCTATCTTGTATTGGCCGGCCACGTAGAACGACGGGGTGCCGCGCACGTCAAACGCTTTCACCGCTTCATTCTGCTTGGCGATCAACCCTTTGACCAGCAGGCTGTGGCGCGCGTTTTCATAGGTGGCGGCATCGATGCCGGCCGCCGTGAACACCCGCTGAATATCGTCGGCGCTGTTGACGGCGCGCTGTTTTTGCACCGCGTCGAACATCGCCCCTTCAATCTTGTCTTCCACGCCCAGCACCGTCGCCACCGCCCAGGCTTCGGTCAGCGCATTGCCCAGTTTGCCCATCAGGCTGACGTGATATTTGGTGACCTTCTCGCCCGCGGGCAGCGCCTGCGCCACGGTGCTGCCCACACGGTAAGTTTCGGCGAACTGATAACAAGGGCCGCAGTAGAAGGAGAAGAACTCCACCACCGCCGGCGCGGCGGCCACCGGCTTATCCAGCCGGGTGTATTGCTCGCCCGCGCGGTAATCCGCGGCCTGAACCGCGGGCAGCGCCAACATCAATACGACGGCGGCGGCGAACGAACGCTTAACTTTTGCCAACATAAACACTCCTGGTTTCATCTATGAACATCGTCCTTAGCGGCGGTTTTTATAATCAAATAACCGCCAGAAGACCAGTTTTTATTACCTTCTATACCCTAAATAATTGGAGTTGCACCACGGCGGCAAGAGCGGGAGTCCCCAGGAGCTTACTCAAGTAAGTGACTGGGGTGAGCGCTCGCAGTCAACACAGATGCAGCTTCAAGTATGACGGGTATATTTGTGAGGGATTATGTTCAGCGCCCTTCGTAACCGTCCCAATAAGCGCCTACCGCTTCCTGCGAGAACACCTGGCGGCGTTTAGGGTTGTCGGAGCCGCTGTAAGTGCGGTTGATGAAAATGGTTTTGTGTTCCATGTTCTGCTGGAATTCCGGGCTGGCCAGATAGTCGGCCTTTTTCTGCGCCTCGCTGCGCGCCACGCCTGCCGCGCGATCCTTTTTCCCCAGCTGGTAGAACTGTTCGAACATCGGCACGGCGTTCTTAATACTGCCGTTCACATCGGTGCGGAATTGCGGATCGAAATCGTCGCGGGTTTGATAAATGTAGTGCTTGGCATGCAGCTCGGCGCTGCTGAGGTGATGGGTGCAGGCGCTGAGCGCCAACAGCGGCAACAACAGCGCCGCGCTTTTCAGTCTTTTCATGTCGTCTGTCCCTGTCAGTGAGGAAGGTTCCTTTAGCGCCAAGAGCATAGCGCCAGCCCCCGGCGAACGTCAAACGACAAAAACACGCATCGCCTTGTTTTATATTAATATTATATACATTGATTGGTATTCATTGCCTGAAACACTATGCTTTAACAGACAGGGTAAACACTCACCGACAGCGAGGCGGCCAATGAAACCGATCGACAAAAGCGTGGGGGAGTACGACCTCACGGCGGAAAAAAAAGCGGGCATGATCACCGGCACCATCCGCGGCGAACTGCCGGACAGCGACGCGAACCTGCCGCTGCTGCCCTTCTCCGGCACCTTCGCCGGCCCGAGCGTGGCCGAAGCCATCGCCGATATTCAGCAGCAGTTCCCCGACATCGAACCGGCGATTATCGACGATTTGCGCGAGGAACTGCTGAAGGCCGGATTCTAATCCGGATCGCAATGCCGCACGAACGGGCTGTACACCGGCGCGCCGGGCTTCAGCGCCAGATCGGCGTCAAAATCTTCATTGCGGTTGAACGGCACCGCCGGCCAGGCGGAAAACGCGTTCAAACCGTCCCGGTACGCCTGCGTCACCTGCGCCAACGCGGCGTTTTGCGCCTGCAGAGCCTCGCCCGCCAACCCGCCGCGCACGCCATAGACCAGGAACGGCTCCAGCACGCTAAAGCCGATATAGTGCAACGCATGCATGATGGGCCACAGCATCAGCCGCATATCGCCGTCGCGCCCGTTCGGCGCGCAGGCCTGTGCGGAAGCGCCGGCGGTGACGGTCAGCAGCGCCCGTTTGCCGCGCATTACGCCGTTCTCATGGCGATGGCGGCTGTCGTAGATCCCGCCGTAAACGAACACCCGATCCATCCAGCCTTTGATGATGGCCGGCGCGCCGAACCACCAGAAAGGAAACTGCAGCACCAGCGTATCCGCCCAGTGCAGCAGCTCGATATGCCGCCGGATCTCCGCCGGCAGCGCCTGAGTCGTCCAGTGATGGCGCTGCTCCTGCATCGCATCAAATCTGTCCGCCTGCTTTCTGCTGGGGTAATGGCCGGCGCCCTCGCGCGGATCAAATCCCTCCTGATACAGATCGACCGTCTTCACCTGATGCCCCTGCGCCAGGCAGGCCTGCCGCGCCTGTTCGGCCAAATGAGCATTGAAGGAATGCGGCTCGGGGTGAGCCAGCACAATCAGCACGTTCATCCTGTTTCTCCCGTTGTAAGGTGGTGCTGCTATGCTGTGGCTTTATCGCACCCTTGGCAATTACGCACCTGAAGGTAACCCCCAATGGCTTATCCCGGCGACGTCTATTCGAGCAAGTGCTCCGCGCGCGATGCGCTGGCGCTGATCTCCGGCAAGTGGGTGATGTTGATCCTGCCTGCGCTGGCGCAGCGCCCGATGCGCAACGGCGAACTGCTGCGCCGCATCGACGGCATTTCGCAGAAGGTGCTGACGCAAACGCTGCGCCAGCTGGAACGCAACGGGCTGCTTGAACGGCTGGATTTAAGTGAAAAGAATCAGGCGCATGTGGAATATCGGCTCAGCGCCGTCGCCTGCTCGCTGGTCGAGACGCTGACGGCGCTGGACCGCTGGGCGGAATACCATTTCCCCGAGCTGGACGCCGCCCGCGAGCGCTATGATGCCGACCGCAAGCGCGAGACCGAGTAAAGCGGTTTGGCAAGCAACGCGCGGCGCACAGAATGCGCAGGTGAGACGCTTGTTCCCGGTCTCGCCATCCGTTATCTATAGTTAATTCAATTCGCCGGTAACGGCCCACTCCACCTGAGGATCTTGCCTTGACGTTTTTAAAACACCCAATCGCCGCGCTGGTGCTGGCCGGCTGCGGCCTGCTGTCGGCGGGCGGCGCGCTGGCCGCTTCCGATGCGCTGGTGTACTGCACCGTTGCCTCGCCGGAATCGTTCAACCCGCAGCTCTCCAGCTCCGGGCCAACCTTTATCGCCACCTCGCAGGTGCTGTACAACCGCTTGGTGACGCTGCGCGAAAGCGATAAAACGCCCGCCCCGTCGCTGGCCACCGAGTGGAGCGTCAGCCCGGACGGCAAGACCTACACCTTTACCCTGCGCCAGGGCGTGAAATTCAACAGCAACAAATACTTCACCCCAACGCGCGACTTTAACGCCGAAGACGTGGTGTTCACCGTGATGCGGCAGAAGGATCCCGCCAACCCGTATCACAAGGTCTCCGGCGGCAACTATGAATACTTCACCGACATGGGTCTGGATAAGCTGATCACCAAGGTGGAAGCGGTGGACGAACACCACGTGCGCTTCACGCTGAGCCAGCCCAACGCCGCCTTCGTCGCCGACTGGGCGATGGATTTCGCCTCGATCCTGTCCGCCGAGTACGCCGACGCGATGCTGAAAAAGGGCACGCCGGAATACGTCGACAACTGGCCGATCGGCACCGGGCCGTTTGCGCTGCAGCAGTACAAGCAGGATTCGCTGATCCGCTACATCGCCAACCCGCACTACTGGCAGGGTGAAGTGGCCAGCAAGCACCTCATCTTCTCCATCACGCCGGATCCGCAGACCCGGCTGGCCAAGCTGAAAACCAACGAATGCCAGATCATCCCCGCGCCGCTGCCGGAACAGTTCGCCGCCATCAAGGCCGACGGCAACCTGCAGCTGCACGACATTACCGGGCTGAACGTCGGCTATCTGGCGTTCAACACCCAGAAAAAACCGTTCGACAACCTGCTGGTGCGTCAGGCGCTGAGCTACGCGGTGGACAAGAAAGCGATCATCGCCGCGGTGTTCAAAGACAGCGGCACACCGGCCAATTCGCTGCTGCCGCCGGGCATGCTGGGTTACAACGACAAGCTGCCGGAATACGCCTACGATCCGCAGAAGGCGCGCGAGCTGCTGAAGCAAGCCGGGCTGGAGCAGGGTTTTGAGACCGACATCTGGTCGATGCCGGTACAGCGCCCTTACAACCCGAACTCGAAGCGCATCGCCGAGATGATCCAGAGCGACTGGGCGAAGGTGGGCGTGAAGGCCAAGATCGTCACCTGGGAGTGGGGCCAGTATCTGGCCGGGCTGCGCAAAGGCGAGCAGCAGAGCGCGCTGTACGGCTGGGTATCGGACAACGGCGATCCGGACAACTTCGCCACCCTGCTCGGCTGCGCCGGGGTGCAGAGCGGCGCCAACGTGGCGCGCTGGTGCGATAAGGATTACGACCGGCTGATCCAGCAGGCGATCCAGGAGAACCAGCCGCAGGCGCGCGCCAAGCTGTACCAACAGGCGCAGGTGATCTTCGCCAAACAGGCGCCGTGGCTGCCGCTGGCCACCGGCAAAGTGTTCTACGCCACCCGCAGCAACCTGAGCGGCTACGTGGTGGACGTGAACGGCAGCGATTTCGCCAAGGCCAAATTGAACTGATCCCAGGCGCCGCAGCGAGGGCTGCGGCGCAACCCGCGTCATCGCTTAATAAGCTACCGGCCTCGGAATCTACCGCCTGTTAACTTCATACCTTACGACGCTCACGGCCTCCCCTGCCGTCAGGCGCATAACCCACTAAACCAATCGCTTAATAAGTGAGTTGAGCCTGGCGTTTTGCCTAAATTGCGCGCACGCGCTTTCCTCCGATGTAACATTTCGTTACCATCGGCGCACAGACCCTTTAACATCAAAAGGTAACCCGGTGCAGAACACCTACATGCCGTGGCAAATTCGCCTGCACTGGCTGGTGGCGATCCTGCTGGTCATCACCTGCGTCACCATCGAGCTGCGGGGCTTTGCCGAACCGGGCAGCGCACCGTGGTACGCGCTGGTTGTCACCCACTTCAGCAGCGGCGTGACGGTGTTTGCGCTGATGATCGCCCGCCTGTTCCTGCGCCGGCGCCGCCCCTCGCCCGCCATCGCGCCCAAACCGCCGAAGTGGCAAACCGGCATGGCGCACCTGACGCATACCCTGATTTATCTGCTGCTGCTGACGCTGCCAGTGCTGGGGGTGTATTCGCGCTATCTGGGCGGCAAGGAGTGGTATCTGTTCGGCCTGTCGATGCCGTTCACCGACGTGGCCGATCGGCCGCAGGCGCGGATGATTATCGGCTGGCATAAAACGCTGGCCTTATTCGGCTACTGGCTGATCGGCCTGCATGCCGCCGCCGCGCTGTTCCATCACTACATCGTCAAGGACAATGCGCTGGTGCGCATGCTGCCATCGATGAAAAAACGCTGAATACCCGGCACCAGGGATGACGTTTCGGGCCACGCCCGCTGACAGGGAATGACATGCAAACCCAATTTTTTAATGTGACCGTCGAACAATGCGCCTGCCAGCAGACGGCGCCCGACAACCTGGTGAGGATCATCGCCTCCGGCCAGACGTTCTTTTTTTACCGTGACGACTTCAGCGACAGCGAAAATCTGCTGGCCACGCTCGCCGCCGGCGATCGGGTGAAGATCGGCGCTCACCGCCTGCGTGACGGCAGCTACTGGCTGCACTGGCTGCTGCACGGCACGAAAGGCCGGCTGGAACCCGACAGAACGCTGAAATACAAGCTGAAATACTTCGCCCTGCTGGTGCTGGGCGCCGCGTTGGCCGGTGGCTTCCCGGCCGCCTTTTTCATCATGGACCGGGAAGATTCCTGGCTGACCATTGTCCTGTTCTTTATCGCCATCATCGCCGGCCTCATCGGCATCGGCATGGTGCTGTTCGTCGGTTCAGAGCTCTTGCTGATCGGGCATCGCGGCCGCAGGCGCCTGCTCAGGGCGCTGGATCGCGTGCTGCTGGGGCAAGACGTCACGCCGCCCGATTCGCTCAGCCTGAAAATCCCCGGCATCAGATACCGGGCCGTCCGCAAAGACGCCGTGCCGACGACCGCACCGCTGCAGACCGCACTTCCCCTTCCTGACGGCGTCGAGGCCTCCGGCATCGAGACGGTCAACGCCCTGAGCTACGAACTTCGCCACTATGAGATCCCGCGGCAGGTGCAGTATTTGGACACTTACGCGTGGCGTCAGAACGAGACGCACTTCGCGGTGACGACCCGTGCGCTCAACGTCCCCACGACCAAACTGCATCCGGTATTTCGTCGGCAGCATCCGCTTTTCATCGCTAAGGGCGATCCGCTGCAGGTGTTGTACTGCGAGAACGACACCGTCCCCGAGTTGCCTACGGTGCGCGGGATCATCAATCATCGCGACCGCCAGACCTATCTCATCGGCGGCAATCGCTACTTCACCGAAGCCGGCCTTAACCTGAGCGCGCGTGTCGTTTTCATCCTGGGCGCGATCATGATGTGTTTGATGCTCGGTCTGATCGTGTGGGATAACGCCGATACCCCAGCGGGCTTTTACCTGGATGCCTGGACCCTGAAGCGCCTCGGCAGTGAGTTGCCGCCGATTCTGCTGCTGATGATGCTGATGGTCAGCGGCCTGGCGCTGCTGATCGAGGGCTTCGCCCAGATCTGCCGCCTCTACGCTTTTGAGCAGCACCGCACGTTTAAGACGTTCAAATACCTGCGCAATCTGCGCCGCAGGCTATGGCGGCAGGAACAGGTGACGGAGCTGAAATGATGACGCTAGCGCTTTATAAAAGACCCCTTATTATCCTGACGCTGTTTTTGGCCAACGCGCTGGGCGTCTATTTCCTCGCCCCTGAACAACGCTATGCGCAGTGGCAATGGACCCAGAGCGACGAGGCGTTGCCGACAATAGCCCGTTACGATCTCATCCACAGCTACCCGGCGCAGAACGGCGCTCTGCTGCTCATCAGCAAAAGAAGTGAGACCAGCGCCTACAACAGCTTCTACGGCTGGGCGGCCAACTACCTCAGCCAGGTGTTATTCACCGGCCCGAAGGGGTTGCAGATGCTGGGGCAACTCGACGAATCAATCTACGATGCGGTTTGCGTCGAGCAGGAGTGCATGCTTTTTCTGTCCAAAGGGCGCCGGCTGGTCGATGTGCAACGGGGCACCATCGGGGCGCTGATCCCCTGGCCGGAGGGCGACGACAATCTGCCTTCCTTTATCGGCGGCAAACTGGTGGCGCTGTCGGGAAAGCGCGCGCTGTATTTCATCAGCACCGAAGGCGTATTCTACAGCCCGGACTTTGGCGCCCATTGGCGGCAGACGCTGGATCTGCCGGCGCTGTTGGATGAGCGACAGCTGCTGGGCTTTGAGCGCGGCGAGGAGGAGTCACCGACGGCTTACGCCTCCGGTAAGCGCAAATCCATGCCCGAGATCTTTACCGCCGTTGATGGCGATCGCGTGCTGTTTTGGATGAACCCGGTGCTCGGTTCCGGCGCCTTGCACATTGCCGTTAACGGCAAAACCGGCGAGGTGGCCGAACTGCATTGGCTAACGGTGCGCGTCAAGGAAAACGCGCAGGCTCCGGATGGCGGCATCTACCTGATCGCCCAAACTCTGGACAGAGGGCTGTATCAGCTTCTGCGGTATCAATCCGACGGGCAGTTGGCGGTGCTGTTGGAAAACGGCGATAAATCGCTGTATCAGCTGTGGGCGGGCAACGACAAGCTGGTCGCCCAAACGGATAACGGCGATGCGCGCCTTTCGCTGATTTTCGATCTGCGTTCATCCGAAGTGCGCTACCGACAGCCGTTGGAGTATCGCTACAACGGGCGCGACGACGCACGCCAAACCGTGATCGAACCGGAAAGCCACTATGGCGATGACGGGGAGACCCCCGCGCTGCCCTACTTCGTTCGCTATCGCTCCACCACGCCGTGAACATAAGGAACCTGCCATGCTGTTAGGTTATGGCGCCGGCGCCGCCGGCCTGCTGGCGCTGTTATTGGCCCTGCTGCTCGCCGGCATCCTGCTCGCCTGGTGGGGCTGGCGATACGCCGCCGCCCGCTGCGGCCGCCCGCGCCCGCCGCTTTCCTGGGGCGGCTATCTGTTGGCCTCGGCGCTGGCGATCTACCCGGTGGCGTTCGCGCTGATGCTGATCGACATTGCCCTTCAGGATCTCAAGAGCCAGCGGGCGGAAGAACGCTGGAATCGGCGCAGTTACCTGACGCTCGAGGCGGCAAAATCGTTCGGTGAAATCACCCTGCCGAAAGGCAGCTGGGTAAACCGGCAGGAGCCGCGCCAGCCCGGCACCGAAGACAGCCCCATCACGATGAACGGCGTGACTGCCGTGCGTTTTCCTCAGCCGCAGAGCGTGGCCGGCGTGCCGATCATCGCCTTCGAGGTTTTACCGCCGGTGATTGAGCTGGCAGGTGCGCATACCTTCACCCGTCCAACCGGCCAAACGGTGCACTGCGAAGCCGGTTGGCTGGTCTCTTTCTCTTTACCGCCGGATAAGCCGACCCCGCAGTGGGAGGAGTGGCAGGCCGGGCTGCCTGCGGCGGCGTTTCGGCCCAGCGACTGGATCTTTAGGGAGTGCTTCTCCGGCAGCCCGATCGCGGTGCTGACCTTGCACAACGGCGAAGTCAGGGTGCTGCCTTAAGCCTTACGCCTTACGCCGTGGCGTTGGGCAAACGCACGGTCACGCGGTTGTTGGCCGTTGGCAACTGCAGCGGCGTTTCCTGCCAACTTACCGCGATAACCAATACCGGCGGGGCCGGCACGCGCGGCTCACGCCCGCCTGGCCCCACGCTGTAGGCATCCCATTCAATCACAAACACCCCGCCGTCTTGCGGCTCGACCCGCTCGACGAAAAAGGTGGTGTCCGAACCGCGCCCGCCCGCCGGTTTATGCGCATAAGAGAGCAGGCTGAACCACTCGCCGGCGAAGTAGAGATGGTATAGGCCATCGACGATATGCTCGCCGCGGAACTGGCAGCCGCCGACGCTCAAACCGTCACCCGACGGGGATTCCGCCACGCGTTCGAGATCGCGCACGAAGCGATCGGTCGGCCTGTTATCCAACAACAGTTCATAAGGCGGCGTGTGCAGCAGCGCGGCAGGATCGTCCGCCTGGCGCAGATCCGCCGGCAACATCGCGCGCGCCGCCAGCACGCGGCCGCTGGGCAACGTGATCTCCAGCCGATCCGCCGGATCCGCTACCCACTGCGGCACCCACAGACCGCGCACAAGGTGCAACGGCGTGGCTTCCACCTGCCGACACGTCGCCCGCAGCCGCACCAACGCCTCAACGGAACCGGCGGCCAAGGCTCCCAGCTCGCGATCGGTCAACGCAGGCAGCGCATACATCGCCCGGGCGGCGGGCTCGTATACCGTCAGCTCCTCTCCCTCGCGGCTGCGGGTCGGTATCAGGCGCAGCTTGCCATCGTCCACGTCCTGCGGCGCGGCACAGGCGCCATGCACAATCGCCCCGTCGCGCAGCAGCAGCGTCCAAAAGCTGGGGCCGCCCATGCCCAGTTCCCCCACGCCGCCAATCTGCCGGTCGCTGTCGCCGGCGTGCGCCATCTCAATCGGCTGCGAACGCCAGTCGGTCTTGCGCCACTCTGCCGCTTCTTCGGGTTCTTGCCCGCTTTTAGCGGCGTACTTCGCCCATTGCAGCGCGGCAAACAGCGCGATGCACAGCACACCCCAAACCGGGTGATCCTGCCAAATCAATAACCAACCGACGATCAAAAGCGCCCAGGCGGCCATGGCGATATCCTTTTCGAAGAGAAAACCGCCTGATTCTAGCTCAGGCGGTTAGTGGGGTTGAAGCCTATGCCATGAATAATTAGCCGTTAAATAGAAAGGTAATAATTTCAGCGTTATTTCTGTGACTATGAAGTTCACATAAATAACGCTTCACCGAGTGGTCCCAGCGTAAAAACATAACTCTCTGTATCTCAATAAATATTTATTGCTCGATTAAAAAAACAGAAAGCGTAAAGAGAAAAAATCGCAATAATTTGTACATATTCTAAACATTGACTATGTTTAGACATACTATTTATATGCAGGAAAAAATACCGAATAAAAAATCAGAAAGGCGCTTAAAAAATTAACACAACCTTGCTTACCGCGAGGAAGAAAAACTCTTTTCCAGCAATATTCCGAGGATATTTTATCTCCACGGAACGGGTCACTTTGCGTTTTATCAGGCCAATAGGCTACACACCGCAATTAATATCATTATTAGCATTCCGGAGACCGACAATGAAAATCGTTACGGGCATTATCCTTACCTCTGTGGCCGCCTTCAGCGGCGCGGCTTACGCGGCCGATGCACAACCTACCACCGGCAACGCGGAAGTGATGCTGGAACACGTGCACGCCGTGATGGAAAACGGCAGCCCGGCGCCGCAGCACGACGCCGCCTGCCAAAAAGAACTTTCCATGCCGGAATCGAAATATATCGGCATGAAGGTCAAAACCGATTACACCATCAACAGCAGCACCATGATGATGTCGGCCAAGTCGATGTTCCCATCGCCGGATTCCATGAAACCCATGGAGCTGACGGTCGATCTCTCCGCGCTGGGCCTGGCGGATGTGTATGCCTTCGGCGCCTTTAAACCGGCCGCATTGCCGCAGGCCTATATTTATTTCACCATCGACAAGGATTTTAAAAATCCGGTCAGCACCTTTATGATCATTAACCAAGGCAAGCAATATAACTGCGTGATCTCCAGCTCGAATAAAATGATGAGCAAAGAGATGCGCGGCAAGATGATGATGAAGAAACAGTAACGGAATAAAAAACGGCGCTTCCCTTAGCAGGAAGCGCCGTCAGAAAAGCCTTAAATCAGACCAGGATTGTATTTCTGGTTGAATTTCTCTTCCGATTGGAACAGATAAATAATGCCTTCGATAAAGCCGACAATCGATGGGATCCCCGTCCAGCAGAACAGCAGGTAGAACAGCCCCCACCACTTCATCCCCAGGTAAAACTTGTGAATGCCCAGTCCGCCCAGGAAGATGGCCAACAGGGCCGCCGCGAGCTTGTCTTTTCTGCTCATAGTTCACTTCTCCTAACTTCTCACCGAACCACCGGCATGCCTAAAAACGGATGCCGCTCCACAGAGCGCCGCATCGCAATGCTTGAGGAGGAAAACATTCATCCATCAAGGCTCAACAGGGGTAATTATAACAGCGATTAATTAAACGGTTGTTTAACCGGCGAAAGGATAAGCAGGGGGATGCATGGAAAGTGAGGCTACAGATACTCGGTTTCGGCTCAAAAAAACACGCTCGCTCGCAGGAGCTCGTCGGCATAATAGATGAGCGAAAATTATCCCGCAGCCGTCATTGTAAGAGATAAGGTTAAAACAGATTTTCATTGCCTGATATCGGCATATCGTTATAATTTTTAGTTTCCCTGGTGAATGCCTGCAGACGATTAAAAGCAGCTCACTTGCAGGTGTTCAAAAAATGACTATATCACAACGCTAAAGCCCATCACGTTGAGTATTATGCGCCGCAATCGCATTCGCCATCAGTGCATAATCCTTGATGACCCCTTGGTGACGACGCCCTGAGCAGAAAATAAAATCACAGCGTTGCTCATCTTCGATCAGTTTTTTTGCCAGATGCCTGACTCGCAATTTGGGTGTTGCATTAATTCTGGTCACCCGCCCTCTTTCAGTTTCATTACTTTGCGGATGAACCTTTTCTTCATACTCGCCAATCATCAGGGTTATTTTATTAACGCTTTCAGCGATTGTTAACTTGCCATCAGGAAGCAACGCCCCATTCCCCCACCAGATCGATGGACTGGCCGCCAGATAATTTTGAAACGCGTCAGGATGGTTCAACAGCGTATAAAGTACAAAATGCCCGCCATGTGAATGACCTGCCAGCGTTTGTTTGTCTGTATTGATTGAGTAGCGTGACTCAACCCAGGGCTTAACGCATGCGGTGATAAACTGATAAAATGCCGGCGCTCCGCCACCGTCAATAAACTCTTTATCATCAGAGGGAACCGTATAGTCGCGGGTTCTTGCTTTTAGTATATCCACTCCATCCTGATAGCCGATGCCCACATAAAGAATATTGTCGTTGTTTCTACTCTGATGGCGTTCGGTCAGCTTGGAGAATTGAGTATTGGCATCGAGAAAGTAAAGCGCTTTTAAATCGCCATGCGCTTGCTTGTCATGAGCAATAAAAACCCTATAACGTTGACCATTAAAGTTAAAGTCCTTCGTTCTTGAAATCAAACATCCACACATAACAACCTCACTTTATAAATAAGCCAGTGATTTAACATTGGCGATAATGTCTTTTCCCAGATAAGAAAAGACGGTGAGGTTCAACCGTAGCAACGTATTATTCTGCTTACGACGCTTGCTGGTTGTGTGAATGATTAAACAAACACGTTTTTATTATACCTTGCAGCGCATTGCCACGTCGCGATAAGCAGAAATATCAACCGCAAGCGTTGCAGACGCCAGTGCTGCGTATTTTTACAAGGAAGGCAGTGAAACTTGAAATGGTGCCGATAATAGGAGTCGAACCTACGACCTTCGCATTACGAATGCGCTGCTCTACCAACTGAGCTATATCGGCATCGAGCCGGGCCTGCGGGGCAAGCCGGAAGTGCGTTGAACAAGGTAGACCTGCGCGCGAAATGAGTCAATAGCCCGCCGGGGCGTTTGGTTGTTTTGCAAGCAACCAGACTGTCGTGCAGTCCCCCTTTTCCAAAAACAATCAGGGCGCAGCATGGTGCGCCCTGACCTCTTTATGACCGCAATGCGGCCTTAGCTGCGCACCAGATCGTCGCCGTAGCCAATCCACTTGTAGGTGGTCAGCGCGTCCAGGCCCATCGGGCCGCGGGCGTGCAGTTTCTGGGTGCTCACCGCCACTTCCGCGCCCAGGCCGAACTGGCCGCCGTCGGTGAAGCGGGTGCTGGCGTTGACGTACACCGCCGAGGAGTCCACCGCGCGCACGAAGTGCTCGGCGCTGCTCAGCGAGCGGGTGAGGATCGCGTCGGAGTGGTTGGTGCCGTGAGTGCGGATGTGGTCGATGGCCTGATCGATATCGTCCACCAGCAATACGTTCAGATCCAGCGACAGCCATTCGTCGTCGTAATCCTCCGCGTTCACCGGCACCACCGTCGCAGGGCCGCCCTGCAGCAGCGGCAGCGCGTTTTCCGCCGCGTGCAGCGTCACGCCCGCCGCCGCCATTTTGGCGCTCAGCGCCGGCAGGAACTCGGCGGCGATGCTGCGGTTCACCAGCAGCGTCTCCAGCGAGTTACAGGCGCTCGGGCGCTGGATCTTGGCGTTTTCAATCACCGTCAGCGCCTTGTCGAAATCAACGTCGGCATCCACGTAGGTGTGGCACACGCCGATGCCGCCGGTGATCACCGGGATGGTCGATTGCTCGCGACACAGCTTGTGCAGGCCGGCGCCGCCGCGCGGGATCAGCATGTCGACGTAGCGATCCAGGCGCAGCAGTTCGTTCACCAGCGCGCGATCCGGGCTGTCGATCGCCTGCACCGCCGCCGCCGGCAGGCCACACTGTTCCAACGCCTGCTGGATCACTTTCACCGTCGCCTGGTTGGTGTTGTGCGTCTCTTTACCGCCGCGCAGGATCACTGCGTTGCCGGTTTTCAGGCACAGGCTGGCGACGTCGATGGTGACGTTCGGCCGCGCCTCGTAAATCACGCCGATCACGCCGAGCGGCACCCGCCGGCGCTCCAGCTTCAGCCCGCTGTCCAGCAGGTTGCCGTCCAGCACGTGGCCGACCGGATCGTTCAGGCGGCATACCTGGCGCACGTCGTTGGCGATCGCCGCCAGCCGCGCCGGGGTCAGCAACAGGCGATCGAGCAGCGCATCGCTCATGCCGGTGGCGCGCGCCTGCGCCATGTCTTGTTCGTTCGCCAGCAGGATCGCTTCACTGTTGGCTTCCAACCTGTCGGCCATCACCGACAGCACCTGATTCTTCTTCGCCGTGCTCAGCACCGCCAGCTGCCAGGAGGCCTGCTTGGCGGCCTTCCCCATCTGCTCCAGCATGCTCACTCCTTAACTGACAATCATATCGTCGCGGTGCACTGCCACCGGACCGTATTCATAACCGAGGATTTCGCTGATTTCCTGCGAGTGGTGCCCGGCGATCATGCGCATCGCGTCGCTGTTGTAGCGGCTGACGCCGTGCGCCAGATCGCGCCCCGCCTGGTTGCGGATGCGGATCACTTCGCCGCGCGAGAAGTCGCCCTTCACTTCGCGGATGCCTTTCGGCAGCAGCGAGCTGCCGCGCGCCATCATCGCTTCCACCGCACCGTCGTCGACGGTGATCTCACCGGCCGGCGGCGCGCCGAAGATCCAGCGCTTGCGGTTTTCCAGCGGGGTTTCCAGCGCGTGGAAACGGGTGCCCACCGGTTTGCCTTCAATCACGTCCGCCACCACGCCCGGCTTGCTGCCCGCGGCGATCACCACGTCGATGCCGGCGCGGCAGGCCACATCGGCCGCCTGCAGCTTGGTGCCCATGCCGCCGGTGCCCAGACCGGAGACGCTGTCGCCGGCGATGGCGCGCAGCGCGTCGTCGATGCCGTGCACTTCACGGATCAGTTCGGCCTGCGGGTTGTTGCGCGGATCGGCGGTGTAGAGGCCCTGCTGATCGGTCAGCAGCAGCAGTTTGTCGGCCCCGGCCAGAATGGCCGCCAGCGCCGACAGGTTATCGTTGTCGCCCACCTTGATTTCGGCGGTGGCGACGGCGTCGTTCTCATTGATTACCGGCACGATGCGGTTGTCCAGCAGTGCCGTCATAGTGTCGCGCGCGTTGAGGAAGCGCTCGCGGTCTTCCAGATCGGCGCGCGTCAGCAGCATCTGCCCGACGTGGATGCCGTAAATGGAGAACAGCTGTTCCCACAGCTGGATCAGCCGGCTCTGCCCCACCGCCGCCAGCAGCTGCTTGGAGGCGATGGTGGCGGGCAGCTCGGGATAGCCCAGGTGCTCGCGCCCGGCGGCGATGGCGCCGGAGGTGACGATGACGATGCGGTGGCCCGCGGCGTGTTGCTGCGCGCACTGGCGCACCAATTCGACGATGTGGGCGCGGTTCAGACGCAGCGATCCGCCGGTCAACACGCTGGTGCCCAATTTCACAACCAATGTCTGGCTGCCGTTCATAGTATTTCTGCCGTGTGTAATGATGAGAAGAAGAGTGCAAAGGTCTTTGTAACAGGAGAGACGCGTTATGCCAACAGGCACAACGCGAAATCAGCACAATACGTGGTCAAACGGGGTCAGGCGGAGAGTTTGATCAGTTTTTCTTTGAAATCGTCGGCGGGTTCCAGCCCCAGTTCCATGGTCGCCAGCAGCTCGCCCAGGCGGCGATGGAAGTCGCGCAGGGTGTCTTCCAGTTTGGCGCTCACTTCATCATCCTTAATGTTTTGCGCCGTCCAGTCGCCTTCTTTGTCGAACAGGCCGAATTGGTACGAATAGGTGAAGCGCGCCTCTTCCGCCTGCAGCTCCATCCACCAGCCCCAGAACTCACGCTTCTCCGGAGCGGGCTTTACATTGACGCAGACGGCCAAACAATCAAAGAAAAACCGGTCGTTTTCACATTGCCCTTCACGCAGATACGGCCCCAAGCTGGCAAAACGTTTCATTAGTCGGCTTTTAGGGTGACCACTCGGTAACGTCATTCTCTAACCTCCTCAATGTAGACCACTCTTTTTAACAAACTGTTAAAATTTAGCAACTAATTAACGCATTTTACCCTTCAGCCAACCGGACATCTGCAGCAACGCCCGGTGGAAGCTATCGTAAACCGGGGTGCGCGGGATGGCGATCAGCTTGCCGCTCACCGAAGAGGTGACGATCAGCTGCGACTCTTCTTTCGGGCTGAGCGTATCGCGCTCCCAGTAGCCGGAGATCATCGGCGTCGGGCAACGGCGCCCCAGCAACCCCTGCATTTTCAGCGAGTAGCTGTTCAGCTCCACTTTCAGCACGTTGTCTGAGGCATTGGCCATGCCCATGCGGCTGGCCAGCACGTCCATATACATGTCCGGCACGTTCAGCTGGGTGCTGCTGTCGCACAGCAGGCGATGCACCACCGGCCCCAGGCAGGCCACGCCGCGCAGCCGCTGCGGCTCCAGATAGGCCAATCGCACCGCCACGTTGGCGCCGAAACGGAAGCCGAAGGCGCTCACCCGCTGATGATCCACCCACGGCACCGAGGCCAGCTGGATCAGCACCTGTTGGTGCAGGTAGCTGGAGTCCTGCGTCAGCTTCCACTTGCAGGAGGAGCCGATCGACGGCATGTCGAGCGTCAGCATGGCGATGCCGTGCGGCGCCAGGTAGTCGCGGAACAGACGGTGATAGTCGGTCTGCAGCGTATCGAGGCTGCCGCACATCAGCACCGTCGGGAACGGCGCTTCGCCCTTCTCGGGCATGTGCAGGAAACCGGTGACACAGCCGCCGCCTTCGATGCGGAACTCCAGCTCTTTCAGCTGATACGGCAACAGCAGCGCCGCCTCTTCGTAAGCGCGGTTGGCGAGCATCTCCGCCTGTTCAGCCAGCTCGTCGCCCTTCAGGTGCGGGTAACCGGCGATGCTGTACAGGCTCGCGGCCTTCAGCCAGTACTCGCCGCCGACCAGCGGATCCTGCTGCTCCGTCGCCCGCTGCTGCCACTGCATGCCCTGATGGATCCACTCGTAGATCCAGTTGCCGTTGCGGTAGCCCACCACGGTATCCAGCCGCTGCGGGTTGCTGCGCTCGGCGTCCGAGGCGGCGATACGCGCCAACACTTCGTGGATTTCGATCGGGCTGACGCCGCGCCAGGCCCACAGCAGCGGATTCAGCATGCGGTACCAGCTGCCGGTGGTGTCGCCTTCCAATGCGGAATGCATGGCGGCGCTCACTTTGTTGCGCGCGCGCAGCACCAGCGTCGAGGTTTCAGGGTGTTTGAATTTGGGCTTGAAAAGAATTTCAGAAAGGTTGGCCTGTGCCATGGTAACAACAGCCTCCGTAAATCTGGCGATAGGCCGCAAAAGGCCTACTTAACTGGAGGTAGTGTACCTAACTCTGGCGGGATAAACCAAGATAACGCAAACGCCCGGCATAACCGGGCGTCAGGCGGCTGACAAAGGAGGAAAAAGCGTGGTTTTTCCTCCTTTGTCGTCAACGGCCGAAAAGCAATAAATTGATTTTCCTTATTTTTTATATCTTGCCTTCGGTAAGCCTGACAACGCCATCACGTTTATCATTAAACAAACGCCCGGCATAACCGGGCGTTGACTTGGAACTGGCTGGGCTTAGCGACCGCCGATAGGGGGAACGAAGCTGACGCCCATGTCCCACGGCTGTTCGATCCAGGTATCCTGCGGGATGTCGACTTCGTAGTCGTCCACCAGCGGACGGCCCGCCGGCTTGGCGAAGATGGTGACGAAATGCGCTTTCGGGTACATGTCGCGGATCGCTTTCGCGGTGCCGCCGGTATCCACCAGATCGTCCACCACGATGAAGCCTTCACCGTCGCCTTCGGCGCGCTTGAGCACTTTCATTTCGCGCTGGTTGTCATGGTCATAGCTGGAAATGCAGACGGTATCCACATAGCGGATGCCCAGCTCGCGCGCCAGCAGGCCCGCCGGCACCAGGCCGCCGCGGCTGACGGCAATGATGCCCGTCCATTTGTCGGCAGGCAGCAGGCGGTGCGCCAGCTTGCGTGCGTGTATTTGCAGCATATCCCAGGTAACAACGTATTTTTCGCTCATAGAATCGTGTCCCAGCCGGCTGGTGAAGCGGCTTACTTTATAGTTCAGGGGAAAAAAGGTTGCGCGAGATTATAGAGACTGGCCGCGTTGAATTCCAGCTGTACCGAGGAAAACCTCGCGATTTCCGCCGGGCGGCTTTTCGGTGATTGATGCTGAAAAAACGAGCGTTCCCGCAGCGAAGCCGTGTGATCAAGCGCTTAAACCGCACAATACGGGGCGCGCACCGCCGGAAATAAAGTGATATTCTCTGACGATCGTGCCACGACGCACAGATACCCGCTCACCTTAACCGCGCGGCACGCCCGTCCTGTCGGAGCTTGCCGTCACAGGAGACTTATAGTGTCTGAATTGTCTCAGCTTTCGCCACAGCCGCTGTGGGATATTTTCGCCAAGATCTGTTCTATCCCGCACCCTTCTTATCATGAAGAAGCGCTGGCGCAGCACATCCTCACCTGGGCCAAAGAAAAGAACCTGCACGCCGAGCGCGATCAGGTCGGCAATATCCTGCTGCGCAAACCGGCCACCAAAGGCATGGAAAATCGCAAGCCGGTGGCGCTGCAAGCGCACCTGGACATGGTGCCGCAAAAGAATAACGACACCGTGCACGACTTCGCCAAGGATCCGATCCAGCCTTATATCGCCGGCGAGTGGGTGAAAGCGCGCGGCACCACGCTGGGCGCCGACAACGGCATCGGCATGGCCTCCGCCCTGGCGGTGCTGGCCGACGACAGCGTTGAGCACGGCCCGCTGGAAGTCCTGCTGACCATGACCGAAGAAGCGGGGATGGACGGCGCCTTCGGGCTGCAGCCGAACTGGCTGCAGGCGGACATCCTGATCAATACCGATTCCGAAGAAGAAGGCGAAATCTACATGGGTTGCGCCGGCGGTATCGACTTCATCACTACCCTGCCGCTGCAGCGCGAAGCGGTGCCGGCCGGTTACCAAACCCTGAAGCTGACCCTCAAGGGCCTGAAAGGCGGCCATTCCGGCGCCGAGATCCACGTCGGGCTGGGCAACGCCAACAAACTGCTGGCGCGCTTCCTGTTCGCCCATGCGGAGGCGCTGAACCTGCGCGTGCTGGACCTGAACGGCGGCACCCTGCGCAACGCCATCCCGCGTGAAGCCTCCGCGGTGGTAGCGGTGCCGGCAGAAAAAGCCGACGCGCTGAAAGCGCTGAGCCAAGAGTTCCTGGCCGTGCTGCAGAACGAACTCTCCGCCAAAGAGAAGAACATCACCGTGCTGCTGGAGCCGACCACCAGCGCTTCGCAGGCGCTGAGCGCCGACAGCCAGCAACGCTTCCTGGCGCTCCTGAACGGCACGCCGAACGGCGTGATCCGCATGAGCGACGCGGTCAAAGGCGTGGTGGAAACCTCTCTGAACGTCGGCGTAGTCACCACCAGCGAAAACGAAGCGGAAATCATCTGCCTGATCCGCTCCCTGATCGACAGCGGCAAAGATTACGTTGTCGAGATGCTGACCGCGCTGGGCCAACTGGCCGGCGCCAAAGTGGCGCCGAAGGGGGGCTACCCGGGCTGGCAGCCGGACGCCGACTCACCGGTGATGCACCTGGTGCGCGAGCTGTATCAGGAGCTGTTCAACAAGACGCCGAACATCATGGTGATCCACGCCGGTCTGGAATGCGGTCTGTTCAAAAAGCCGTATCCAAACATGGATATGGTATCGATCGGGCCAACCATCACCGGCCCGCACTCGCCGGATGAGCAAGTGCATATCGAAAGCGTCGGTCTGTACTGGAAGCTGCTGACCTCGCTGCTGAAAGCGATCCCTGAGCGCGCGTAATCTGCGCGCTTAACGCAAAAAGCCGGCGACTCGCCGGCTTTTTTATTCCCAAGGCAGCGCCAGCTGCCGCTCCAGCTGCGGATCGAGCAGCGTCACATGCAACCCCACCAGCCGCACGCCGCGCCCTTCGCGCCGCTCGCGCCACGCCTGTCGCGCCACCTCCAGCAAATCCTGCCGGTTCAACACCGGGAAGACGTGCTCCTGGGTGGTTTGCTGAAAATCCTGAAACTTCAGCTTCACGCCCTGCCGGGCGATGTGCAGATCCGGCTTTACCTTGCGCAGGCGCATCTCCAGCTCGGGATAGAGTTTGTCGATAATCAGCGTTTCGCAGTCTTCCCAGTCGTGAATGTCTTCCGCCAGCGTGCGCTCCACCCCCACCGATTTGCGCAGCCGCTCCGCTAAGATTTCGCGCCGATCGATGCCCTGACACCGCTCCCACAACACCCGGCCAAACTTGCCGAAGCGCTTGAGCAGCTGCGCCAAATCGTATTGCTGCACGTCGGCGCAGGTGATGAGCCCCACTTCCTCCAGCCGTTTGGCGGTCACTTTGCCGACGCCGGGGATCTTGCTGAGCGGCAGCTGCTGCAAAAACGCCGGCACCTGCGCCGGCGTGATCACGTATTGCCCGTTCGGCTTATTCATCTCGGAGGCGATTTTGGCGAGAAACTTGATCGGCGCGACGCCGGCCGACGCGGTCAGGTTCAGCTCGTCGGCGATCGCCTGACGGATTTCCTGGGCGATCAGCGTCGCCGAGCCGTTGCATTGCGGGCTGTCGGTCACGTCGAGATAGGCTTCATCGAGCGACAGCGGCTCGATCAGCGGGGTATAGCGAGCGAAGATTTCGCGGATGTGCAGCGAAGCCTCTTTATAGGCCGCCATGCGCCCCGGCAGCAGGGTGAGATGCGGACACAGCTTGAGCGCCATCGCCGTGGACATGGCGCTGTGTACGCCATAGCGCCGCGCCGGGTAGTTGGCGGTGCTGATCACCCCGCGCCGATCGGCGCTGCCGCCAATCGCCAGCGGAATATCGCGCAGGCTGGGATCGTCGCGCATTTCCACCGCCGCGAAGAAGCAGTCCATATCGACATGAATGATTTTACGCATCGCACCCTCCAGTAACACTGTATAAGTATACAGTTAGATACCGAAAGCTCAAGGCCGCGGAGCTCGAGGAAAGCGGCGTTTCCGCCAGATATTTCCGCGTTGTTAAAAAAGCTTAATTTTTCAATAGTATGATTTCCGCCATCCCGTGCGGCTCTCCACAACGATAACGACAAGGTATCCTACATGATCAGATTTTCTCATTTGCTGCTGGCTTCCGCGCTGTCGCTGAGCGCGCTGGCGGCCAGCGCCGCCGCCGGTCATGCGCCGGCGATCGTCGCCCACCGCGGCGGCACCGCCGATGCGCCGGAAAACACCCGCATCGCTATCGAAACGGCATTGAAAAACGGCGCCGACGCCATTTGGATCACCCTGCAAGAATCCAAAGACGGCGTCATCGTGCTGTATCGCCCCTCGGATCTGAAAGCGTTGACCAACCGGCAGGGCCCGGTCTCTGCCTATACCGCCGCGCAGCTGGCCGAGACCGACGCCGGCTGGGCCTTCGCCAAGGGTGACGCCCACCCGTTCCGCGGCCAGGGCATCGGCATTCCGCGGCTCGACGACGTGCTGAAGGCGTTTCCGCACGTCACCTTTTATCTGGACATCAAATCCCCGGACGCCGATCCGGCGCAGTTTGGCCAGGCGCTGCTGGCGACGTTGCAAAGCACCGACAGCCTGAACCGCACCCGCGTCTACTCTACCGACGCCAAATACCTGCAGGCGCTGCCGCCGGCCATCCCGCGCTTTGAAAGCCGCGACGAGACCCGCACGCTGCTGGCCAACGTCACCATGGCGCACCAGTGCGACGTCAAACCGGACAACCGGCAGCCGCGCTGGTACGGGCTGGAGCTGAAACGCGAGGTGGAAGTGGTAGAGAAATATACCCTCGGCGAAGGGCGTTCGAAGGCGTTTCTGACCTGGGATAAAGAGTCGATGGACTGTTTCCGCTCGCAGGGCCCGGCGCACATCATCCTGTTCGGGGTCAACTCGCCGCAGGAATATCAGCAGGCGCTGGCGCTGGGCGCCGACGGCGTGATGGTTAACTCCCCGGCCGAGGCGAAAAGCTTCCGCAAGGCGAAATAACAATAGAACACCGGAGAAAATCTGAGGAAATGGGGATACTCATGCTCCCCAATGAAGGGAATTTCTCCGGGATTTCACAATCAATCAATATTAATATTTTATTTATTATCAATTAAATATATTAAAAATAAAACGTATAGCCACATAATATTCGGTGCATAAATATCCTCTTCTCATAATGCGATCAACGTCTATTTTTCGAACAAAACATCACCATTAGTGACGGCAATACTCTAGGATCTGGCCATCTTTGGAAAGACGCCAACAATCAGTCTTTCTTAGACTTTTCTAAATAGCACCTCCACTCATCTAAATAGCTCTACGGGTATCAACATATGCTATGGCATCGGAGGGCTAGAGAATAATGGAATGATTTAAAAGGAATTATATGTCGATAACTTTTAACAAACTTTGGGAAAAACATCCTCAAATCAATGGGGATGAGTATCCATGCCGCACTGTCCATGGTGATAAAGCCTTTGATGATCAGTGTGCTATACGCATCGGTGCAGCTTTGGTTCATTGTGGGTATGATGTCAGTAAATTATCAGGCGTGAACTTTTGTTGGTTACACAAGAAAAGTGAGGGCCATATTTTGCGTGCTGAAGAACTGGCAAATGCTTTAGCACGAACACCGATACCGGGGCTAGGACGCATGGTAAAAGTCACACCCAACCAGTTTGAGCGGGTGCTGAAAGGCAAAACCGGCATTATCTTTTTTAAAGATTACTGGCAGCGAGGGAAAGAAAACTTTCGCAATCGCTCGGGAGATCATATAGATCTGTGGAACGGTTCTCGTTTAACCACACTATCGAGCTATTTTCGTATTCAATGGGGGCTTTCTTGGGATGGGCGTTTTAGCGATTTTTTTAAATCAAAAGAAGTCTGGTTCTGGCAGGTGATATGAAACGGATAGCAGCAATTATTGCCGGTGCGATAATAGGTATCGGCCTCATGCTCCTGGCTTTTCCCTTTCTCTCAGACTGGATTATTGGCCACGTTGAGGGCGAGGATCAGATGTCGGCTAACTTCGAGTTGCTGGCGATTGGCCTGGTGTTGTGCTGTTTCGTGGGAGGTTCACTCGGCAACCTGGCCTATTCCAAAAGTAAATAACCCCTCATAAATGAATGCGTTGAACGCTGATGCCTTACATCGATACGAAAAGCTTCCGCAAGGCGAAATAAGTAACCGGCTACGGCATAAGGCGGTTCGACATCCCACCTTATGCCCGTATGGCTTTCAACATCCGTTAGCGAGCAGGAACTACCTGGATGAAGCCATTTTCATTGCGAACACTAAACCCAACGCCGAATAGCCGGGCGGCAGGCTCAAGGCCTTTATTTCGTTTATCCGGCGACAACAGCGTCACCGATACCCCGTAAGACTTCCCGTCTTCGAATTTATAATTATCGCCGGGAATGCACGTAGCCGCGGTGACCGCAGGCATCTCGTTATCCGTGAAGTGCTTGCCGAAGATAGCGTTGGCGTTGCCGATTTCTTCGATAATAACGCCGGCCAACCGCTCGTCCCCTTCAGGTTGAACCCGCACACAAACGTGGTTATCAACGACAGTGACGTTGGCCGCGTAGTTTTTTGGCCTCGGATCGTTCATGTGCATGCAGCCGGCGAGCAGCAAAGTTAGCGTTCCAACCAAAATAATGCGGTTCATCCTGTTACCTCTGCTTAAGAAACTGAGAAAGCGTATATTCGTATTTTCTGGCGATCGTTTTATCCGTTACGCCCTGAAAATTCACGCCATTGTTAATCGCACCCAGCCAAACGTTCATGCGCCTTTCGGCAAGGCCTCAAATAAAAAACCCGGTCAAGGCCGGGTTTTCGCTACAGCTACAGAATGCGGTGCTTTTCCAACTGCTCGCGCCGCTGCGCCGCTTTGGCTTCGCGTTTTTTGCGCGCATCGCACGGCTCCGGGCAGTCGCAGACTTTCTCCATGCCCAGCGCGGTGATCCCGCCGCAGCTGCCCTGCAGGCTTTTGCGTTTGAACACATAGCCCAGCGACATGCCGCCGACGATCAGCAGAAACAACACGAAGGTAGCGGCGAATACCGTCAACATAGCAACCTCACGAACGCTTTTTCAGATAGGGCTTGAACGCGTCTGAATAACGCTCCTCAAAGCCGTCGGCGGTTTTCACGATCATGAACACCGGGATGCCGAGCAGGTTGGCCAGCGCCATGCCGCGCTCCGGCCCCATCACGTTCAGGCCGGTGGACAGGCCGTCGGCGGTCATGCAGGTCGTGCTCAGCACGGTGATCGACACCAACCGATGATGGATTGGGCGCCCGGTGACCGGATCGATGGTGTGCGAATAGCGCACCCCGTCTTGCTCGAAGTAGTTGCGATAGTCACCCGAGGTGGCGATCGACATCTCTCCGGGTTGGATCACCAGCTGCGCCTGCTGCTGCGTACCGGCGGTCGGGCGCTCGATGGCGATGCGCCACGGCTTTTGTTCGCCGTTATGCCCGCGCGTGCGCACCTCGCCGCCGATATCCACCATGTAGTTCTTCACATGCCGGGACTGCAGATATTCCGCCACCACGTCCACGCCATACCCTTTGGCGATCGACGACAGATCGACGTACAGCTCAGGGATGCTTTTCACCAGCGCGCTGCCCTGCACCGAAAGTTTGTCGGCGCCGGTCCAGGCGCGGCGATGCTCCAGCTCCGCCTCGCTCGGCACTTTGTCCGGCCGCCCTTCCGGGCCGAAGCCCCACAGGTTGACCAGCGGCCCGACGGTCACGTCCAGCGCGCCATCGGTGACGCGGTTGATGCGCAGCGCTTCGCGCACCACTTCGGCGGTGGCCGGCGAAACCGGGAACGGCCGGTCAATGTCGCGGCTGGCGTTGAAGCGGCTCAGCTCGGAATCCGGCCGGTAGGTGGACATCTGATCGTTCACCTGCTCCAGCCGTTTGTCGATCTCCGCCTGCATCTCGCGCGCCGACGGCGTATCTTCGCCGGTCACGTAACGGATCGAATACGAGGTGCCCATGGTTTTACCCGTCAGGTCCACCTGTTCCGGCCCGCAGCCGGTCAGCAGCAGGGTGGCGCTCAGCGCCACGCCCGTCAGCCAGTTCTTCATCGCCAATGCGCGCATTTAGCCACCAAAGTCATCCAGCATGATGTTTTCGTCTTCGACGCCCAGATCTTTGAGCATCTTGATCACCGCGGCGTTCATCATCGGCGGCCCGCACATGTAAAACTCGCAGTCCTCCGGCGCCGGGTGGTTCTTCAGGTAGTTCTCCAGCAGAACATTATGGATAAAGCCGGTGTAGCCGGTCCAGTTATCTTCCGGCTGCGGATCCGACAGCGCCACGTGCCAGGTGAAGTTTTCGTTCTCCGCCTGCAGCTGGTTGAAGTCGTCTTCATAGAACATCTCGCGCAGCGAACGCGCGCCGTACCAGAAGGTGATCTTGCGTTTCGAGTTCAAACGCTTGAGCTGATCGAAGATGTGTGAACGCATCGGCGCCATGCCCGCGCCGCCGCCGATAAAGATCATTTCGGCGTCGGTGTCCTTGGCGAAGAACTCGCCGAACGGCCCGGAGATGGTCACCTTGTCGCCCGGCTTCAGCGACCAGATATAGGAAGACATGATGCCCGGCGGCACGTCCGGATTGTTCGGCGGCGGCGTGGCGATACGCACGTTGAGCATGATGATGCCCTTCTCTTCCGGGTAGTTGGCCATCGAGTAGGCGCGCACCGTGGTGTCGTTCACCTTCGAACGGTAGCGGAACAGGTTGAACTTGTCCCAGTCGCCGCGATACTCCTGCGGCACGTCGAAGTCGGCGTAACTGATGTCGTGCGCCGGCGCTTCGATCTGGATGAAACCGCCCGCGCGGAACGGCACGTCTTCGCCATCGGGGATCTTCAGCTTCAACTCTTTGATAAAGGTGGCTTTGTTATCGTTGGAGATAACCTCGCACTCCCATTTCTTCACGCCGAAGATCTCTTCCGGCAGCTCGATCTTCAGGTTCTGCTTCACGTTCACCTGACACGCCAGGCGGCACCCTTCTTTCGCTTCGCGCTTGTTGATGTGCGAGAGCTCGGTCGGCAGGATATCGCCGCCGCCCTCTTTGATCACCACCCGGCACTGGCCGCAGGAGCCGCCGCCGCCGCAGGCCGAGGAGACGAAGATCCCCTGGCTGGAGAGCACGTTGAGCAGCTTGTCGCCCGCCGGCGCATGGAAGCTCTTATCCAGATCGCCGTTGATTTCCACCGCGATGTCGCCGGTGTTCACCAGCTTCGATTTGGCGAACAGGATCAGCAACACCAGCACCATCACGATGGCGGTGAACATCGCTACGCCTAAAATAATTTCCATAAATTCTTCCCGCCTTTACAACTGAACACCGGAGAAGGACATGAAGCCCAGCGCCATCAGTCCGGTGGTGATAAAGGTAATGCCCAGACCGCGCAGCCCTGCCGGCACGTTGGCATACTTGAGTTTTTCGCGGATCCCCGCCATGGCGACGATCGCCAGCATCCAGCCGGTGCCGGAACCAAAGCCGTACACCACCGATTCGGCGAAGTTGTAGTCGCGCTGCACCATGAAGGACACGCCACCGAAGATGGCGCAGTTCACGGTGATGAGCGGCAGGAAGATACCGAGCGCGTTATACAGCGACGGGAAGAAGCGATCGAGGATCATCTCCAGAATCTGCACCAGCGCTGCGATCACGCCGATGAAGGTGATGAAGTTGAGGAAGCTCAGATCGACGCCTTCCACCAGCGCGCCGTCGCGCAGGATCAGGTTGTAGACCAGGTTGTTCACCGGCACCGAAATGCCGAGCACGATGGTCACCGCGATGCCCAGGCCAAAGGCGGTCGAGACCTTCTTCGACACCGCCAGGAAAGTACACATCCCGAGGAAGAACGCCAGCGCCATGTTCTCGACGAACACCGCGCGCACAAACAGGCTGATATAGTGTTCCATCGGCCTTTACTCCTTTTCGATCTGCGCCGGCTTCAGGGTGCGCAGCACCCAGATCAGCAGGCCGATGATGAAGAACGCGCTCGGCGCCAGCAGGAACAGGCCGTTCGGCTGATACCAGCCGCCGTTCTGCACCGTTTCCAGCACCGGAACGCCGAACAGCTTGCCGGAGCCGATCAGCTCGCGCAGGAAACCGACCAGCACCAGGATCACCCCGTAACCCAGCCCGTTGCCGATGCCGTCCATAAAGCTCTCGATCGGCGGCGACTTCATGGCGTAGGCCTCGGCGCGCCCCATCACGATGCAGTTGGTGATGATAAGGCCGACGAACACCGACAGCTGCTTGGAGATCTCGAACGCATAGGCGCGCAACAGCTGATCGACCACGATCACCAGCGAGGCGATGATCGCCATTTGCACGATGATGCGCACGCTGTTGGGAATATGATGACGGATCAGCGAGATGAAGAAGCTGGAGAACGCGGTCACCAGCGTCACCGCAATGGTCATCACCACCGCCGTCTCCAGCTTGGTGGTCACCGCCAGCGCCGAACAGACGCCCAGCACCTGCAGGGCGATCGGGTTATTGTCGAACAGCGGCCCCAGCAGGACCCGCTTTATCTCTTTGGAATCAGCCATTTTTCAGCGCTCCTTCACGAACTTTTTTCAGGAACGGGCCGAAGCCGTGCTCGCCCAACCAGAAATCAAACGTATGCTGTACGCCGTTGGAGGTCAGCGTGGCGCCGGACAGGCCGTCCACCCCGTGTACGTCCCCCTGACGCGCGCCGCCTTTCACCACGCGGATCGCCGGCTGGCCGTTGTCATCGAACAGCTGCTTGCCGACCCACTGCTGGCGCCAGGACGGGTTCTCGACCTCACCGCCCAGCCCCGGCGTTTCCCCCTGGTCGTAGTAGGTGATGCCCTTGACCGTGTTGCCGTCGTTATCCAATGCCACGAAGGCGTACATCATCGACCACAGACCGGTGCCGTATACCGGCAACACAATCTTGTTCACCTGGCCGCTTTCATCGCGCACCAGGTAGATTTCCGCCTGGTTGCTGCGGCGCTTGATGCCGGCCGGATCGTCGCCCGCGGGCAACGCCACGCTTTTGGCGTCGTCGCGCAGCGCGGCGCCCAGATCGAACGCCGCCGCCTTGCCGGCGACAAATTCGCCGCTGTTCAGATCCACCAGGCGCGGTTCGATGCGCTCGCTATACAGGCGCTTGACCTGCTCGCTCTCCATTTTCGGCTGCAACAGGCCGGCTACGTCGAGAATATTGCGCTGCTTGTCGAGCAGCTTTTGCTCCTGCTGTTTGGACTTCAGGCCGACGGCGGAGCCCGCCACCACCACTGAACACACCAGACACAGCAGCAGCACTACCAGCAGCGTTTTACCGATGCCGTCGTTTTTCGCTTCATTCGCCACGGGCTTTTCTCCGCTTGATGTTGGCCTGCACCACCAGATAATCGAACAGCGGCGCGAACAGGTTGGCGAACAGGATCGCCAGCATCATGCCTTCCGGATAGGCGGGGTTGACCACCCGGATCAGCACGCACATCACGCCGATCAGAATGCCGTACCACCATTTCCCCTTGTTGGTGAAGGAGGCGGAAACCGGGTCGGTCGCCATAAAGATCATGCCGAAGGCGAAGCCGCCCAGCACCAGATGCCAGTACCACGGCATGGCAAACATCGGGTTGGTGTCCGAACCGATGGCGTTGAACAACAGGGCGGAAGCCACCATGCCGAGCATCACGCCGGCGACGATGCGCCAGGAGGCCACGCGGCCGAACAGGATAATCGCCCCGCCGATCAGGATCATCAGCGTGGAGACTTCACCGATGGAGCCGGGAATGTTGCCGAGGAAGGCGTCCAGCCAACTGATGGACTGGCCGGTGGCCACGTTGCTCAGGCTGTGCGCCCCGCCAGCGCTCCACTGCGCCAGCGGCGTCGCGCCGGAGAAACCGTCCGCGGAGGTCCACACCAAGTCACCGGAGATCTGCGCCGGATAGGCGAAGAACAGGAAGGCGCGGCCGGCCAGCGCCGGGTTGAGGAAGTTGCGCCCGGTGCCGCCGAAGATCTCTTTGGCCACCACCACGCCGAAGGTGATGCCCAGCGCGGCCTGCCACAGCGGCAGGGTCGGCGGCACGATCAGCGCGAACAGAATAGAAGTGACGAAGAAGCCTTCGTTGACCTCATGCTTGCGGATAATGGCGAACAGCACTTCCCAGAAGCCGCCGACGACGAACACCACGGCGTAGATCGGCAGGAAGTAACAGGCGCCCAGCACCATCTTGCTGACCCAGCCGGCGTCGGCCGCCAGCGAGGCGCCGAGCCACTGCGCCAGGCGATAATGCCAGTCGCCCGCCAGCACCTGTTGCAGCGCGTCGCCGCTGTACAGATGGTGCAGCGCCGGGATCGCCTGCTGGCCGACGTTGTACATGCCCCAGAACATCGCCGGGAACACCGCCAGCCACACCAGGATCATCATGCGTTTCAAATCGATGGCGTCGCGCACGTGCGAAGCGCCGCGCGTCACCGTGCCGGGGGTATAAAACACCGTGGTGGTCGCTTCATACAGCGGGTACCACTTTTCCAGTTTGCCGCCCGGCGTGAAGTGATGCTCTATCTTCTCAAAATAATTCTTCAGGCCCATCGGTTATCCTTCCTGCTCAATCTTGGTCAGCACCTCGCGCAGCACCGGCGCGTACTCATACTTGCCGGGGCAAACGAAGGTGCACAACGCCAGATCTTCCTCGTCCAGCTCCAGGCAGCCCAGCGCCTGCGCACTGTCGCTGTCGCCCGCCAGCAAATCGCGCAGCAGCAGCGTCGGCAAAATATCCAGCGGCATCACCCGCTCATAGTTGCCGATCGGCACCATGGCGCGTTCGCCGCCGTTAGTGGTGGTCGAGAAGGCGAACAGTTTGTTTTTCAGGAAGTGGCCCAGCGTGGTGCGGGTAATGGAGAACTTGTTCGGCGACGGCACGATCCAGCCGAACAGCTCTTTGTCGCGCCCTTCTTCCAGCACCGACACCTGCGAGTGGAAACGGCCCAGCCAGGCGTTCGGCCCGGCGGCCTGCATACCGTTCAGCACCGAACCGGAGATCACCCGGTTCTCGCCCTCTTTCAGGCGGCCGGCGGTCAGTTCATCGAGGCTGGCTCCCAGGCGGGTGCGCAGCAGCGTCGGCTGCGCCACCTGCGGCCCGGCCAGCGCCACGACCCGTTGGGTATCGAGCTTACCGGTGGTGAACAGGGTGCCGATGGCGATCGCGTCCTGGTAACCGATGTGCCAAACGGTTTTCTTCAGGCTGACCGGTTCAAGGAAGTGAATGTGGGTGCCCGCCAGCCCGGCGGGATGCGGGCCGGCAAATTCGCTGTAGGCGATCTGCGGGCCGCTCTGCTGGCCAACCGAGGCGCCGGCGGCGTGGCATACGTGCACCTTGCCCGCCGTCAGACGCGCCAAGACCACCAGCCCGGCGTTGAACGCCGCCTGCTGTTCGGCGATGATCACTTGCGGATCGGCGGCCAACGGTTGGGTATCCATCGCGGTGACGAAAATGGCGCGCGGTTCGCTGCCGGGGCTTGGCGTTTTGCTGAACGGGCGGGTGCGCAGCGCGGTCCACAGGCCGCTGGCGATCAGTTCGCTTTCGACCTGTTCGCGCGGCAGTTGGCTGAGTTCACCCAACGGATAATGCGCAAACTCGAGCTGATCGTCGCCGCCGTTTTCCAGCGCAATCACCACCGATTGCAAGACGCGCCGCTCGCCGCGGTTAATCGCGACGATGCGGCCGCTGGCGGGAGCCGTGAAGAAAACCCCGGGGTTTTTCTTATCTTCGAACAACGCCTGGCCTTTCTTAACGGTATCGCCTTCCTGCACCAGCATGGAGGGACGCATTCCGACATACTCTTCCCCAAGCAGGGCGACATGCTGAATGTTCGGGCCATCTTGGATCGCCTGAACCGGGGCTCCGGCTATCGGCAGATCTAACCCTTTTCTGATCTTAATCATAGGATTTATACGATGTAGTTTGGTTTACACGTCTGACCGGCCCCAGAGGCGGGTGCTGACGATGCCAGGATTGCCGGGCAGTGCGCACAACGGCACGCCCAACATGAACTTTCTCGCAGTGAAAAACTGGGGTAACGCGCATTCCCTTGAATCCCCCTTCCGTTGTTTGCGCGACAGTCGATGTGTTAACGGCATGTAGCCAAATAACCATCAAAACGGCCGGGTTATATGCCATAACTCTTGCCGCTTCAATCGCCACAGCGCGTTAAATTGAAGAGAGAATATTAACATTGTTCGCAACATTGTTCTGCGTTCCGTCGTGACTTGTGTCAAGCAAACGCAATTAAATTTCGCCTGTTTTTCACTACTTATCGTTAAAATCTGCCGGTCATTTCACTTTTATCGAGCTTTGTCGTTTTTTTATACATATCACGTATTGCTAAAAATAAACGCGCTGGTAATCTGGCGGTGTTTTGCAGCAGTAAAAACAATAATCAGTGGCACGCTGGCCAATCTCATTGCGCCGGCAGATAAATATAAGCAGGAATAATAATGAGCAAAATCGCGCTGTTGTTTGCGATGCTTGTTTCTATGCCGATGATCACGGCCTGCAGCGCCAGCGAGCAGGTACCCGAAGCGCCGGTAGTTAAACAGCAATTATTGGGGTCGCCGGTCTATATTCAGATCTTCAAAGAGGAACGCAAGCTGGAATTGTATGCCAAAATGGGCAATGAATTCCGCTTGGTCAATACGTTCCCGATCTGTAATTTCTCCGGCGGGCTGGGTCCTAAACGTCGTGAAGGCGACTTTAAAAGTCCGGAAGGCTTTTATAGCGTTGACGCGCGCCATCTGAAACCCGACAGCAAGTATTATCGGGCGATCAATATCGGTTTCCCTAATGAGTACGATAAGTCGCAGGGCTATTCCGGCGCTTATCTGATGATCCACGGCGAATGTAAATCGATCGGCTGTTACGCGATGACCAACACCTATATGGATGAGATCTATCGCTACGTCGAAGCCGCCTTCGCCTATGGCCAAAGCCGCGTCGACATCAGCATCTACCCGTTCCGCATGACCGAACAGAACCTGAAGCGCCATGCGTCATCCAGCTATATCGCCTTCTGGCGCCAGCTGAAGCCGGGCTATGACTACTTCGCGAAGAACCACCAGCCGCCGATGATGACCGTGGACAACGGCCAGTATGTGCTGGGTCAACCGTTGATGAGCAGCGGCCAGATGACGCAGTACGCGTCAACCAGCCCGACGCCCAACACCAATCCCTTCGCTCAGAACAAGCCGCTCACCGAAGTGAAATAACGCGAACTCGCCTGGCTCAATCTTGTGCCAGGTTTCGTTGGCGGTCAGCGGTTGGGTGGCGATCACCGTGACCACATCGTTCGGTGTGGTCTGCTGCTGAAAATCGATCTCCACGTCCTGATCCAGTAGCGTCGCCTTGCCGAACGGCGCGCGGCGCGTGATCCAATACAGGTTGGTGGAGCAATAGGCCATCACGAAGCGCCCGTCCGACAACAGCATGTTAAATACCCCTTTCTTGCGCAGCTGGCTCGCCAACAGGCCGATATAGCGGAACACCGCCGGCCACTGGCTCGGCGTGCGCGGGTATTTCAACGCCAGCTGATGCAGCAGCCAGCAAAACGCGTATTCGCTGTCGGTCTGGCCGACCGGGCGAAACGTGCCGGTATCCAGCTGGCGATAGCCTTTCAATTGGCCGTTGTGCGCGTAGGTCCAGTTGCGGCCCCACAGTTCGCGGGTGAACGGATGGGTGTTTTCCAGCGCCACTTCGCCGCGGTTGGCCTGGCGAATATGGGACACCACCGCGCAAGACTTGATCGGATAGTCCTGCACCAGGCGGGCGATCGGCGAGTTGAAGCTCGGCTGCGGATCCTTGAATGTGCGGCAGCCGTTCCCTTCATAGAAGGTAATGCCCCAGCCATCCTTATGCGGCCCGGTGCGGCCGCCGCGCTGTACCAGGCCGGTAAAGCTGAAGCAGATATCGGTCGGTACGTTTGCGCTCATCCCGAGCAGTTCACACATCGCCAGCACTCCTTAACCACACTGACATACGCTGTGCGGGCGCGGCATGCATGCGGCGCCCGCTGTCTTATTCCTGGGGGAGCCGGAGCCCCCCCGAAGGCTATCAAGCCTTAACCATCTCTTTTTCGATCAGCTGAATCAAGATGTGAATCGCTTTGATGTGGATTTCCTGAATGCGATCGGCGTAGCCGAAGTGCGGCACACGGATTTCCACATCGGCGGAACCCGCCATTTTGCCGCCGTCCTTGCCGGTCAGGGTGATCACTTTCATCCCCTTGGCGCGCGCCGCGTCGATGGCCTTGATGATGTTGCCGGAGTTGCCGGAGGTGGAAATGCCCAGCAGCACGTCGCCTTCGCGGCCCACCGCTTCCACATAGCGGGAGAACACATACTCATAGCCGAAGTCGTTGCTGACGCAGGACAGATGGCTCACGTCCGAGATGGCAATCGCCGGGTAGCCCGGGCGGTTTTCACGGTAGCGGCCGGTCAGCTCTTCGGCGAAGTGCATCGCGTCGCAATGGGAACCGCCGTTGCCGCAGGAGATCACTTTACCGCCGGCTTTGAAGGAGTCCGCCAGCAGCACCGCCGCGCGTTGGATGGCGTCGATGTTGGCGTCGTCATTGATAAATTTCGCCAGGGTATCAGCCGCTTCGTTCAGTTCACTGCGAATAAGGTCGTGGTACATGAGGAACCTCTTGTTATCGTCAAATCTTCCGCTCCGCAGTGTACCGGATCGCGGAAACAGCGAGAAGCATTCTCAGCCAAACAGCGCGCCGGTTAAGGAAGCGGAGAGGTTTTTGATGATTGGTGCTGTCAGTTTGTGACCTGAGTTGTAATTAAACTGTAAACGCATTGATAAAAATTCTGCCTTGTACTAAAACCTATTACATACACACAACAGGTCAGACCTCTTACTACTTCGGAGCTTCTTATGATGGTTCTTAGTATTGTCGTTTTACTGGCTCTCCTCGGCGTGGTGTTCTACCACCGAGTGAACCTTACCCTCAGCAGCCTGATCCTGGTGGCGTACACCGCCGCCATGGGCGCGATCGGCCTGTGGAGCTTCTGGCTGTTGCTGCCGCTGGCGATCGTGCTGCTGCCGCTGAACCTTTCCTCTGTGCGTCGCTCTCTGCTCTCCGCGCCGGCGCTGCGCGCCTTCCGCAAGGTGATGCCGCCGATGTCCACCACCGAGAAGGAAGCGATCGACGCGGGCACCACCTGGTGGGAAGGCGATCTGTTCCGCGGCGCGCCGGACTGGAACAAGCTGCACAGCTACCCGAAACCGCGCCTGACGGAAGAAGAGCAAGCGTTTATCGACGGCCCGGTGGAAGAAGCCTGCCGCATGGCCAACGACTTCCAGATCACCCACGAACTGGCCGATCTGCCGCCTGAACTCTGGGCGTACCTGAAAGAACACCGTTTCTTCGCGATGATCATCAAGAAAGAGTACGGCGGTCTGGAATTCTCACCTTACGCTCAGGCGATGGTGCTGCAAAAACTGGCCGGCGTTTCCGGCATCCTGGCGATCACCGTCGGCGTGCCGAACTCCCTCGGCCCAGGCGAACTGCTGCAGCACTACGGTACCGAAGAACAGAAAAACCACTATCTGCCGGGCCTGGCGCGCGGCGACGAAATTCCTTGCTTCGCGCTGACCAGCCCGGAAGCGGGCTCCGATGCCGGTGCCATTCCAGACGTCGGCACCGTGTGCATGGGCGAATGGCAAGGCAAGCAGGTGCTGGGCATGCGCCTGACCTGGAACAAGCGCTACATCACGCTGGCGCCGGTCGCCACCGTACTGGGTTTAGCATTCAAACTGCATGACCCTAACCGCCTGCTGAGCGACAACGAATCCCCGGGCATCACCTGCGCGCTGATCCCGACCAGCACGCCGGGCGTGGAAATCGGCAACCGCCACTTCCCGCTGAACGTGCCGTTCCAGAACGGCCCGACCCGCGGCACCGACGTGTTCGTGCCGATCGATTACATCATCGGCGGCCCGAAAATGGCCGGCCAGGGCTGGCGCATGCTGGTTGAATGCCTGTCGGTCGGTCGCGGCATCACCCTGCCGTCCAACTCCACCGGCAGCCTGAAATCCATCGCCCTGGCGACCGGCGCCTACGCGCACATTCGCCGTCAGTTCAAGATCTCCATCGGTAAGATGGAAGGGATCGAAGAGCCGTTGGCGCGCATCGCCGGCAACACCTATGTGATGGACGCCGCCGCTTCGCTGATCACCTACGCGCTGGTGCAGGGCGAGAAACCGGCCGTGCTGTCGGCCATCGTCAAATACCACTGTACGCACCGCGGCCAGCAGTCGATCGTTGACGCCATGGACATCGCCGGCGGTAAAGGCATTATGCTGGGCGAATCCAACTTCCTGGCTCGCGCTTATCAGGGCGCACCGATCGCCATCACGGTGGAAGGCGCGAACATCCTGACCCGCACCATGATGATCTTCGGTCAGGGCGCGATCCGCTGCCATCCTTATGTGCTGGATGAAATGGCGGCGGCGCAGAACAACGATCTGAACGCCTTCGATAAATCGCTGTTCGGCCACCTGGGCCACGTCGGCAGCAACAAGGTACGCAGCTTCTGGCTGGGCCTGACCAACGGCCGCACCAGCGCCACGCCGACCAAGGACGCGACCCGTCGTTACTATCAGCAGTTGAACCGCCTGAGCGCCAACCTGGCGTTGCTGTCGGACGTTTCCATGGGCGTGCTGGGCGGCAGCCTGAAGCGCCGCGAGCGCATCTCCGCTCGCCTGGGGGATATCCTCAGCCAGATGTACCTGGCTTCCGCCGTGCTGAAACGCTTTGACGACGAAGGCCGTCAGAAAGAAGATCTGCCGCTGGTGCATTGGGGCGTGCAAGACAGCCTGCATAAAGCCGAACAGGCGCTGGATGATCTGCTGCGCAACTTCCCGAACCGCTTTATCGCCGGCGCGCTGCGCTTCGTGGTCTTCCCGTTCGGACGCGTGCATACCGCACCGTCCGATCGCCTGGATCATCAGCTGGCCAAGATCCTGCAGGTGCCTTCCGCCACCCGCAGCCGTCTGGGGCGCGGCCAGTACCTGACGCCGAGCGAGCATAACCCAATCGGCCTGCTGGAAGCGGCGCTGGCCGACGTGATGGCCGCCGAGCCGATTCACGAACGTCTGTGCAAGGCGGCCGGCAAAAACCTGCCGTTCACCCGTCTGGATCGTTTGGCGGAACGCGCGCTGGAAGAAGGCAAGATCAGCGCCGACGAAGCGAAGATCCTGGTGAAAGCCGAAGAGAGCCGTCTGCGCTCCATCAACGTGGACGACTTTGCGCCGGATGCGCTGGCGGCCGCCAAGCAGGAAAAGCCGGCGGCGCAGTCTAAGCGCCAACAGCAGACCGAAGCGGCTTAACGCCAATTCCTACTCCACGCATCCAAGGGGCGATCATCATCGCCCCTTTTTCTTTTCTTGCATCACGAACTGCGCACCGCGCCGCAGGTTGGCGCAACGGCGAATTTCACGGGAAGGAAGTTCGGGTAGACTGCGCAGCGGGTGCTCTGGATCTTTCTGTCCGGCGCCTTGGCAAAGGAGAGAAAGAGAAAGGCCCCGAGTCGATATTATCAACCCGAGGCCACTCTGATGCCTAGCAACATCAGGTTAGCCTCTTACCCGCCGCAAGGCAAGGATAGGGAGGTCAAAAATGCAGCAAAAACGGGTCGTGCTTGAGCTGGTGATCGTCTGTATGACGCTGATAGCGTTCATCTGGCTAACCCGCGGTTCGCTGTGCGAACTGCGCATCAGGTTGGGAGACTCGGAGGTTGCGGCCACTTTGGCTTACGAATCCGAACGGTAAGGCAACCCAACGGCGGGGTTCGCCCCGCCCGTTGGCTGATGGTGTCAGGCAGGATCCACGAGCACCCGCCTTTTCAGCCGCTGACCGTCAGCTTGTCATAACCGCGCAGGCGGTAATTCACCACCGACACCAGCCAGCAGAAAATGAACACGGCGATCACCCAATAGCCCATCTCCCCCAGATGATCGTTGAGCCGCGCGACGGCGTCCCACAGCGGGCCGGACAGCGCCAGCTTGTCGGCGATAAGTCCGAGCGCTTCGATGCCGCCGATAAACACCGCGATGATCACCGACGCCGCCGTGATGGTCATGTTGTAGTACAGTTTGCGGATCGGTTTGGAGAACGCCCAGCCGTAAGCGCCAATCATCACGAAGTTGTCGATGGAGTCGATCAGCGCCATGCCGGCGGCGAACAGCGCCGGGAACAGCATGATGCTCCACAGGTTCATGCCGTGGCCGGCGCCGGCAGCCGAAATCCCCAACAACCCGACCTCGGTGGCGGTGTCGAAGCCCAGGCCAAACAAGAAGCCCACCAGGTACATGTGCCAGCTCTGATTCACCAGCCTGAACAGCGGGCGGAAGCAGCGCGCCAGCGCACCGCCGCCGCTCATCAACAGATCCAGCGATTGATGCGCAGGCAGCTCGCCCGCCTTCACCTGCCGGAAAGCGCGCCACACGGAGATCAGCACCAGCAGGTTGATAAAGGCCACCGTCAGCAGAAACAGCGCGGACACCAGCGTGCCGATCAAACCGCCGGTTTCGTGAAACCAGCCCATCTGTCGGCTGAACATCATCGCCGTGGCGGCAATGGCGGCCGAGGCCAGCACCACGATGGTCGAGTGGCCGAGCGAGAAGAAGGTGCCGACCGCCACCGGCGTTTTGCCCTGTTGCATCAGCTTGCGGGTCACGTTGTCGATCGCGGCGATGTGATCGGCATCCACCGCATGGCGCAGACCAAAACTGTAGGCCAGCAATGCGGTGCCCATCAGCGCCGCATTGTCTTTGAACACCGCCAGCGCCAGCAGCCAGACAACGACGTTGACCGCCACCAGCCCCAGCAGCAGGGATACCGCCCGCCGCCGGGCTGCGCCATGCAATCCTTCGGAAATTACCGCCATACCCACACTCCCGTTTTCTCGTTATGTTGAAATCAATGGATTAGCGCCGCGCCGCGATCACCGCCGGATTGGCGCTCAAAAACAGCCAGGACGCGATCACGAACGGCATGGTCAACGACGGCATCCCCAGCGGAGCCAGCAAGGTATTGAAAGCCCCCTGCACCAGCACCGTGAAAATCACGCCGAGCAGCGTATAGATAAGCACCCGCCGGCCGGGCGGGTTGAAGACGGAACCCAGCGCCACCGCCGTCAGCACCGCGCTGAAAGCATACAGCCCGGCGAAGACCGCCTGCGGATCGGCGCCGATCGCCAGCGCGGTGATCACCGCCAGCAAGGCGCCGAAAAAACCCAGCGCCATCGCGCGCGGCGACGAAACCGCCAGCCCGAGCAACAGCAGCACGCCGCCGCTCACGCTGCTGCACAAAAAGACCTGGGAGACGCCGTGCAACGCACCGCTCAACACCTCCGCCAGGTCGGGATGCGGGTTGAACACCGCGCCGTCGGCCGGGATGGCCGCCGGCGGCAACCGCACATGCCGCAGATGGCTGAACGGGTAGCTGGCCAGCAGCACCGTCCAGGTGGTCAGCACGAAAGGCGCGGTCAGCGCCGCGATCTTCCAGGTACGCAGCAGCCGATTGAGGCCGACGGTGACGATCACCGAGATCGCGCTGCTGAAGATCACGCCGATCCACAGCCAGACTGAGGGCAGCAAAAAGGTCGGCAGCGCGGCGCCGACCAGGCAGCCGTTGTAGCCATAGAGACCGGTGCGCAACGCTGTGCGATCGTCCACCAACCACGCCGCGCTGAGCGTCGCCGCCACCGTGCCCAGCAGGCAGCCGAAGGCCACCTGCGGCAGCCCCTCTTCCCAGGCGCCCACGAAAATGGCGATGAAAAAAAATAATCCGGTCAACGGGTTATTTTGAAACATCACCTGCGAACAGCCGCGCAGCACCGCATCCGTCACCGCCGCTATTCGGCTGCGGGCGCACAACGCCGCCCAACTCCACTTTGTGGTCATGACCGCTTCCCGCTGCAGACTAGCGCCAGATAAAAGGCTCGGGCAGCGTCACGCCCAGGATTTCCTCCCGGGCGATGCGCCAGAAAGCGCGAATCGCCGCCTTCACCTGGCGCGCCTCTTTGCCCAAAGCCTTAAAGATCAGCCCGCACTCATTGGGCAACCGGCTGACGCCGCTGGCGATCCCCTCAGCCTCGTCATAGCGGGGCGCGATGCGATCGAGGATCCGCTGATGATGCTCGGGCGGCGTCAGCAGGATCACATTGCCGAACACATCGAACGGCCCCATCACGCCGACCCCATTCAGCGGGTGTTTATGCGGTTCCAGCACATAGCGCTCGACAAACAGCGTGTTGCCCTCGGGGCGACAGGCGCTGATGCGCGAAGAGTAAACGTCGAATCTGAAACCGCGATCCGCCTGATGGTGTTTGCGTCCCGACATCAGGATCTCGCCATAGAGCAGCGTCGCCGTGGGGTGCAGCGTAATGCGGGTATCGGTAATGAAGCGCGAGCCGCAGTGAGGGATCACCGGATCGGGCATCATCTCCAGATAGCTGCCCTCTTCGAGCGTCAGCGTCTGCATCTGCGCCGCGTAGTTATTTTCCATGGCGTGGATCTTGGTCGCCGATTGAGTGGTGACATGCCCGCAGGCCCGGGGGGCGACCTGCACCTCGAGCGTCAGGCGATCGCCCTGCAAGATGCAGCCCGAGGTGGAGATGACGAATACGCACGGCATCTGCGGCAGCGCCTCGTCCCAATACAGCGCCCGCTGCACCAGAAACGGCACGCGCCGCTCCATTTGCCGCAGCACGCTGCGATGCCCGTTCAGCGCGAACCCCAGCCGCAGATAGCCGGTTTTGCCCACGCCGCCGCTGGCCATCTGCGGCGGTTCGTCCTGGTAGGCGGCCAACTCCGGCGCGTCGGCGCCGAGTTGCGCCACGCGCCTCGCCGCTTCGCTGACGGCCGTCATACCGCCGCCGACGGCGCGTGGGTGAACAGGAAATCACGCATGATCATATCCACCAGTTCGTCGATGCCTTCGCCGGTTTTGCAGTTGGTGAGGATATAAGGCCGCTCGCCGCGCACCACGCGCGTATCGTGTTCCATCACCGCCAGGCTGGCGCCGACGTACGGCGCCAAATCGATTTTGTTGATCACCAGGATGTCGGCCTGAACCAGGCCCGGGCCGTTTTTGCGCGGGATCTTTTCCCCTTCGGCGACGTCGATAACGTAGATGTAAAAGTCCGCCAGCGCCGGGCTGAAGGTCAACGTCAGGTTATCGCCGCCGCTCTCGATCATCACCACGTCGCTGTCCGGGAAACGGGCCTCCATCTCCTCCACCGCGGCGATATTCATGCTCGGATCCTCGCGCACCGCGGTATGCGGGCAGGCGCCGGTTTCCACGCCCAGAATTTTCTCCTCGTCGAGGATCCCCTTGAGCGTGCGCTTGACCTGTTTGGCGTCTTCGGTAGTGACGATGTCGTTGGTGATGATTAACGGGCTGATGCCCCGTTCGATCAGACGCGGCGTAATGACTTCGATAATCGCGGTCTTGCCCGAGCCTACCGGGCCGCCGATGCCAATGCGGGTAATTTTCTTCACTCTGCTCGTTCCTTTATCATTAGTTGCTGAACAGTCGGGTAAATGCGCCGACGTGCAGCGCGGCCAGGACGTCGGTCACCGGCGCGTAAGAGGCCATTTGTTCAACGCCGCCGCGTTCGGCTTCGTCACAAAAAACGTCGATGTCCCGGTTGAGTTGAAACAGGATGCGTTGGGTGTCGATATGGGTGACGCGCATCAGGCGCATGGCGGCGCTGAGAATGGTCATCGCCACGCCGTACTGATGCATCACCGCCACCTCGCGCGGCCCCGCGCCCAGCGCCGTCATCACTACCGCCTGCGTCACCGGATAGGTGCCGGCGGCGCGGCCGGTTTTGATCTGCTCAAGCCACCAGACCACCTGGGGCTCATCACAGATGGCCGCCGTCATTTCCGCCAGCTTCTTTCCCATCCTCACCACCATGCTGCGGCCTTCTTCATTCAGCTTGCGGTTGAACAGCGCCCAGTCGTGCCCGATAACCGCCTCGCGATCGCCCCCCTGCAGCGCCCGGCAGGCCGCCGCGACCGCCCGGCCGTCGCCGCCCGCCGCCTGTTGCAAAGCGGTGCGGGTGAACGATTTCAGCGTGTCGACATCGCGCACGATGCCGGCCTGGATCGCCGACTCGACGCCATTGGAAAAGGCAAACGCCCCCACCGGCAGCACCGAGTCGGCAAACTGCAGGATGCGAATCAGCTGAACAGCGTTCATTTCAATTTGATCACATGCTGACCGAGGAATGGGCTGTCAACATGCACATGGGTCGCGGAATCCTCCGCGCCGCCGAACAGCAGGCGCGCTTCGGGCTGGGTCAGATGCGGCAAAATGCTTTCGCCCTTCACGAACGAATAAGGCAGCGCATGAAAGCCGTGGGTTTTCATCACCGAATCCATCACCTTGGTCGCCACCGTCAGCGGAATAAAGATGCGATTCCCTTTGATGACCGATTTCCAGTGCTGATTGCCCAGGGCATGCCCCAGTTCGAACGCGGTCTTCAGCACCGTCGCTATATCGGTCGCCAGCAGCGACTCAAGATGGATTACCATCACATCGCGCAGGTTCATCTGCACCACCACCGCGCTACGGTTCGCTTCGTCCCAGAGCAACACGTCGCCGTCGGCCAGCACCTGGTGACGATCGAGGGAAATACCGAGGTCCTGGCCGTCGCGGGTGGTTTTGCGGCAGCGGCTTTTCTGCGCCTCCCACTGCGAGAGCGCCAGCACGTCCAGCGAGGCGTGTTGCAAGCGCTCACGCCAGTCGGCATCCCGTTTGATATTGCCGAGTATCTTTTCAATCACGATCATGAGCGGCGGTTCCTAGCTGAAAAAGTAGCGTTGATTAAGCACGGCGGTGGCGATCGGTTTCACCGTGGCGTGTTCGCCGTTGACCTTGACGGCGAAGGTTTCGGGGTCCACCTCGATATGCGGCGTTTCCGCGTTGCGCACCATGTCCTGCTTGGAGATCGCGCGGCAGTTATGCACTGCCATCACCTGCCGCTCCAGCCCCAGTTTCTCTTTGATGCCGTCATGCAACGCCGCGCCGGAGACGAAGGTGACGCAGGTTTCCTGCAGCGATTTGCCCATGGCGCCGAACATCGGTCGGTAGAACGTGGGCTGCGGCGTCGGCAACGACGCGTTGGGATCGCCCATCACCGCCCAGTTAATCATCCCGCCCTTGATCACCAGCTTCGGCTTGGCGCCGAAGAAGCGCGGCTCCCACAACACCAGATCGGCCATCTTGCCGACCTCGACCGAACCCAGCACGTGGCTGATGCCCTGCGCGATCGCCGGGTTGATGGTGATCTTCGCCACGTAGCGCAGCACGCGGAAGTTATCGTGTTCCGCCGCATCTTCCGGCAGCTTGCCGCGCGCGGCTTTCATCGCGTGCGCCGTCTGCATCACCCGCAGCCAGTTTTCGCCAACCCGCCCCATCGCCTGGGAGTCGCTGGAAAACATCGACAGCACGCCCATGTCGTGCAGCACGTTTTCCGCGGCGATGGTTTCCGGCCGCACCCGGCTTTCGGAAAACGCCACGTCGGCCGGCACATTGGGGTTGAGGTTGTGGCACACCATGATCATATCGAACAGTTCGGCCTGACTGTTGATGCCGAACGGCAGCGTGGGGTTGGTGGAGCTCGGCAAGACGTTCATCTGCGCGGCGACCTTGATGATATCCGGCGAGTGCCCGCCGCCGGCGCCTTCGGTGTGGAAGGTGTGGATAGTGCGCCCTTCGAAGGCGTCGATGGTGTCCTCGACGTAGCCGCCCTCGTTCAGGCTGTCGGTATGCACCGCCACCTGAATATCCATGTCGTCGGCCACCCGCAGCGCGTGGCGCAGCGCGGAGTTGGTGGCGCCCCAGTCCTCATGCACCTTCAGCCCGGCCACGCCGGCGGCGATTTGTTCGACCAGCGGCGCAGCGTGCGAAGCGTGCCCCTTGCCGAGCATTCCCACGTTGACCGGCATGTTCTCGAAGGCGCGCAGCATGCGGTGGATATGCCAGGGCCCGGCGGTCACCGTGGTGCCGTTGGAACCGTCGGTCGGCCCGACGCCGCCGCCGAAGAAGGTCGTCACGCCGTTGGAGAGCGCATGTGCGGCCTGCTGCGGCGAAATGAAATGAATGTGCGTATCGATGCCGGCGGCGGTCAGGATCAGGTGTTCGCCCGAGATGGCGTCGGTGCTGACCCCCACCACCATGCCGGGCGTGACGCCGTTCATCATCGCCGGGTTGCCGCTTTTGCCAATGCCGGCGATCAGGCCGTTTTTAATGCCGACGTCCGCCTTGATCACCCCTTGCCGGGCGTCCAGAATGGTCACATTGGTAATGACCAGATCCAACACATTGTCGCTGGTTAATCGGTTATCGGCGCCCATGCCGTCGCGCAGCGACTTACCGCCGCCGTAGACCGATTCCTCACCGTAACCGCGCAGATCTTTTTCTATTTCAATAAACAGTTGCGTATCGCCCAAGCGAATTTTATCGCCGGTGGTCGGGCCAAACAGCCCGGCATATTCCTGCCTGGAGATCGTTGGCATGCTTTATTCCTCGTCCGTCTTGATGGGCGCCTGATCGCGGTTTTTATAACCCAGCTCAATAGCTCGCTTTACATCTATAGTTTTCTTTACTCTTTCACCGGCGGCTACCGGGCTGTCGCCCGCCCAACCGTCCACCAGATTATTAAAACCATAAACCGTTTGCTTGCCGCCGATGGCAATAAGCGCCACCTCGATTTCATCGCCGGGTTCAAAACGGATCGCCGTCGTGGCGGTGATATTTAACCGTTTGCCAAAGGCGGCGGCGCGATCGAACTGCAGCGCTTTGTTGGCTTCGAAGAAATGAAAGTGTGAGCCGACCTGAATAGGCCTGTCGCCGGTATTGCGCACCGTTAAAATAACCGTCTCGCGATCTTCATTGAAGGTGATGGGACTTTCGGACAGGATATAGCCGCCTGGCGGCACGTGCTTTTCTTTGTCATGCTTTTTCATCGGAATACCTGTGCTGATAAGATTCGTCCATGGGATTCAGGAAGGCCATCGGCGCTTATTGAATAGGATCGTGCACCGTCACCAGGCGGCTGCCGTCGCTGAATATCGCCTCGACCTGCACATGCGGGATCAAGTCCGCCACGCCGTCCATGACGTCATCGCGGCTCAAAACCTGCCGCGTGTCGTTCATGACTTCTTCCAGCGTTTTTCCCTCGCGGGCGCCCTCCAGCGCCGCGGTGGTAATAATGGCCACCGCCTCGGGATAATTAAGCTTTATCCCTCTGGATTTTCGTTTTAATGCGACGTCAGCCAGGGTATAGACCATCAGCTTTTCGATTTCTCTTGGCGTTAATTGCATGGAGCACTCCGATCTCGATAGAAATAATCAGACAAAGTGAGGCCAAAGGTTACTTATAGTTAATAACCTTGCGTTATTTATTTACGATTGTCCGACACTCGAATAATCTAGGGGGTAATATTGAGATAATCAACCCGCTGCTTTATTCAAACCCGAGCATGAGCTATCCCATTTCCTAAAAAAGTAACGGCGACGTGATAGTTTTTATCGATAAAAAGTCTTTTTTCATCTTCCCACTCCCACAATAAAACGATCAAAAAAAGAACGGATGGCTTTTTTTTATTTTAATTACCGTCATGAAAGTCAGATAAATAAGCACTATCCTTATGGATGGCATTAATATTAAAGACATGTAACCAACGGTCAGAAAATATAATTAAATTTACAAATAAGACGCGAGTAAAAATACCTTTTTAGTTAAAAACAATTTATCTATTCTGTTACTGATGCCAATAAGTTATTAAAAAAAAAACCGGCCGCAGCCGGGTTTGCCTCATTACTGTCGGGCTCTTCAGCCTTGCTGACGAATGCGCGCCAACAGCGCGTCGATATGCTCGATCTGCGGCGCATTGACGATCAGCGTGCGCCCCAAACCCAGCGCATGACGCTGACAGTCGAGGCGCATGTCGGCGTCGGCGATGCTGTCCAGATCGGCGACGTGCGCCAGGCCGATAGTGCGCCGAATCAGCTCGGTGCCGCAGTACCCTACCGCATCAATCCAGACCTGCTGCAGGAACTGCTCGGCGTAACCCGGCGTCGCCAGCGCCGCATCACGGCTTTGCTGATGGCACAGCGCCAGGAAACGATCGGCAAAGATCAGCCACAGCTCGCGCACATCCTGCAGACGCTGCTCGCGCCCGGCGGCGGCGTCGCGCGGCCCGAACAGCCCAGGCTGGCCGCAATAGTTGAGCAGCAGATTGCCTAACGCAGTGCCGACATCGAAACCGATCGGGCCGTAGAAACCGAATTCAGCGTCGATCGCTTTCAATCGCCCTTCCGCCACGAAAATTGAACCGCTGTGGATATCCCCGTGCAACAACGCCTCCGCCTTGCTGAGAAAGCGGTGTTTCAGGCCGGCGACCGCCAGCTTCAGCGGCGCATCCTCACGCAGCGCCTGCACCTGCGGCAACAGCGCCGCCTCGAACTGATTGCGCTCATGGTCGATATAGGGATCGGTAAAGAACAGATCTTCGGTGATCTGGCACAGCTCGGGGTTGGTGAAGCGGCTGACTTCCGCTTTTTTCTGCTGCGCCGACTGATAAAAATCGGAGGTGTGGAACAGCGTCTGCGCCAGGTATTCCGCCAGCTGACCGGCCGCCAGCGGATGATAGTTCCCCTGCACCAGTTCGCTGCGCCAAATGCGATGATCGGAGAGATCTTCCTGCACCATCACCGCCAACTCGGGATCGTGGTGCAGGACTTTTACCGTATGTCGCGGGCAGAAACCGCCGTGGATCAACAGCGTTTCCGCTTCGATGCGCGCCCGATCCAGCGTCAGCGGCCAGGATTCGCCCACGCAGCGCACGTACGGCAACGCCTGTTTGACGATCACCCGGCTCACGCCTTCGCGATCGCGGATCTTGAACACCAGGTTCAGGTTGCCGTCGCCGATCTCGTCGGCGCTGACCAGCGCCTGCGGATCGGCCACCTGCCCGTATTGGCGGGCGTATTCAACGGCATCGGCAGCCGTAAACGTACGATAAAGCGACATTCCCCAACCCCTCTGTTCTCTCTCGCTGCCCCCAGCGATTCTGTTTATTTAGACGTAAAAGCATTTGGACGTCTATACATCTGGAAGTCATGTTGGCAGAATAGCGTTTCAGATGCAATAACCTCGCAACAAGGAATTAACCGACGATGCAAGCGCTTAACACCACCAGTTTGTCCCTGCGGGACAACCGCCTTTGGATCCTCGATCAGCAAGCCCTGCCGCAGGAAAAGCGGTGGTGCGCCTGCGACAGCGTGGAGGAGTTGGTCGGGCACATTCACAGCCTGCGGGTGCGCGGCGCGCCGCTGATCGGGCTGTCCGCCAGCCTGCTGTTGGCGCTGCTGGCGGAACGCGGTGTGCCACGCGCCGAGCTGGAACAGGCGCTGCACACGCTACGCGCCGCCCGCCCGACGGCGGTTAACCTGATGAACAATCTGGATCGCATGAAGCTGGCGCTGGCGGAGCCGGACTGGGCGCCGGCGATGGTGAACGAAGCGCTGCGGCTGGTGGAGGAAGATCGCCGGCTGTGCGATCGCATCGCCGATCACGGCGCTGGGCTGGTCAAGCCCGGCAGCCGCCTGCTGACCCACTGCAATACCGGCGGGTTGGCCACCGCCGGCGTCGGCACCGCCATCGGCGTGCTGCTGCGCGCCCACCAGCAGGGCAAAGTGCAACAGGTATGGGTTGATGAAACCCGGCCGCTGCTGCAGGGCGGCCGTCTGACCGCCTGGGAACTGGGCGAGCTGGGCATTCCCTATCGTCTGATCTGCGATTCGATGGCCGCCAGCCTGATGGCGCAGGGCCAGGTCGATGCGGTGTGGGTCGGCGCGGATCGCATCGCCGCCAACGGCGACGTCGCCAACAAGATTGGCACCTACAGCCTGGCGGTGCTGGCGCACTACCATGGCATTCCATTCTATGTGGCTGCCCCGCATACCACCCACGATCCGCACTGTCCGGACGGCGCCGCCATCCCGATCGAGCAACGCGCGACGGCCGAAGTCACCGGCGTTTCAGGCAGTTTCGGCGCCTGCCAGTGGGCGCCGGCCGATGCGCCGGTCTGCAATCCGGCGTTCGACGTCACGCCGGCCAAGCTTATCAGCGGGTGGGTGTTCGACAGCGGCGTGATCACGCCGCAGCAGGTTGAAGCGGGGATTTTCCAGCGGGCGCTGGGTTAACGCCCGCCGGTTGACGATCAGTCCAGACGCGGATAGGCATCGGCGATCGTGTCGCCGGTGAAATGCGCCACCCAGCCTTCCGGGTTGTCAAATACCCGGATCGCGGTAAAGTGCGGCGCCGAGCCCATATCGAACCAGTGACGGGTGTTGGCCGGCACCGAGATCAGATCGTTCTTTTCGCACAGGATCTGGAAGATCTTGCCGTCCAGATGCAGGCAAAACAGCCCCGCCCCTTCAACGAAAAAGCGCACTTCATCCTCGCCGTGCGTATGTTCGGACAGGAATTTTTCGCGCAGCGCCTGACGCTGCTCGTGGTCCGGCCGCATGCTGATCACGTCCCAGCTTTGGTAGCCCTTTTCCGCCACCAGCCGGTCGATCTCATGCTGGTAGGCGGCGATCACCGCCTCCGGCTGCGGGTTGTCGCCCAACTCGCGATCCGCCTGCCAACGCTCAAAGCGCACGCCGATCTGCGCCAGCTGGCGCTGGATTTCCTGCGCGTCGCGGCTCTGCCACAGCGGCTGCTGCGGTGCTGTATCACTGAAAATGGTCAATCCACTCATGAGACAAACTCCCCTAAATCGATGTGATCAAAACGGCTGACCTGCGGATGCCGGCTCTGTGCGTCCGCCTCATCGCGGATCAGCTGGCAGGTATGCCAGCCGGCGGCCTGCGCGGCGTCCAGCTCCTGGTGAATATCGGACAGGAACAGCAGTTCGTCGGGCGCGATGCCGATAGCCTGCGCGATGTTGCGGTACGACGCGGTTTCACGCTTGGCGCCGACGCGGGTGTCGAAATAGCCGCTGAACAGCGGCTGCAGATCGCCGGCGTCGCTGTGGCCGAACAGCAGCTTCTGCGCCTCCACCGAACCGGAGGAATAAACGTAAAGCTTCAGCCCCTGGCGCTGCCAGGCGGCCAACTGCCCGGCGACCTCCGGATAAAGATGTCCGCGGAAGTCGCCCTCGCGATAGCCGCTGCGCCAGATGATGCCCTGCAGCGCCTTGAGCGCGGTGGATTTGCGATCTTCATCCATAAAGCGATACAGCGCGGCGATCAGCGCATCGAGATCCGCCTGCGGCTGGTCAATTTCAGCGCGCAGCGCCGCCAACGGCGCGGCGACTTCGCTCTCCGTGGCGTGACGGCGTACAAAATCCGCCAGCCGCTCGCGGGCATAGGGAAACAGCACCTGATGCACGAAGCGAATATCGCTGGTGGTGCCTTCAATATCGGTCACGATAGCGCGGATCATTTCGCCTCCAGCAAGCGACGTTGCAGTTCACACTGGAACAGGAATTCCAGCCCTTCGAGATGGCGGCGGGCTTCCGCCACCTGGCTTCCCCAGCAATAGAGACCGTGGCCGCGCACCAGAAAACCGTACTGCAGCGGCGTGACCTCGGCATAGGCCGCGACGCGCGACGCCAGCCGGGGAATGTCCTGATCGTTATCGAAAATAGGGATCGCCACGCTGTCCAGGTGGCTGCGCTGACCGGCGAGCGACTTTTGCATTTCGTACCCCTGCAGCACCAACGCATCGCCGCGTTCCACCCGCGACAACACGGTGGCGTTGACGGAATGGGTATGCAACACCGCGCCAAGGTGCGGGTACAAACGATAGAGCAGCGTATGCAGCCCGGTTTCCGCCGACGGCGTACGGCCGCTCGGCACGTGATTGTCAGCGATATCCACCCGCAGAAAATCGGCGGCGCTCAGACTCCCTTTGTCTTTGCCGGACTCGGTGACCAGGCACTGGCGTTCGTCGAGGCGCAGCGACATGTTGCCGCCGGTCGCCGGACACCAGCCTTTGTCGCCAATCCAGTGGCAGGCCGCCAGTAATGCGTTAAGTTGCGGATTCTCCGTCATTGTTATCGTTTCCCGTTCGGTATAGCGGTCAGCAGGTGAGGCTTAGCCGGCTGCGCGACAGGCTAAGCACTTTTTCGCATTTAGCCATCTAAGCGTCTTGATTGCCAAATACTAGCATCGTGTTATATTGACGGCAATATAAGCGCCTGGAGTATTCACCTGCTATGAGCACTTCCGCATTGATTCCCGACAGTAAACTGCCTGCCCTGGGCACCACCATCTTCACCCAAATGAGCGCGCTGGCGCAGCAGCATCAGGCGATCAACCTGTCGCAGGGCTTCCCTGATTTTGACGGGCCGGACTACCTGAAAGCACGCCTGGCCTGGCACGTCGCCCAGGGCGCCAACCAATATGCGCCAATGACCGGCGTGGCGGCGCTGCGCGAAGCCATCGCCGACAAAACCGCCGAGCTGTATGGCTGGCAGCCGGATGCCGGCAGCGAAGTGACCGTCACCGCCGGCGCTACCGAAGCGCTGTTCGCCGCCATCACCGCGCTGGTGCGCTCCGGCGATGAGGTGGTCTGTTTCGATCCGAGCTACGACAGCTACGCGCCGGCGGTGACGCTGGCCGGCGGCGTATTCAAACGCCTCGCCCTGCAGCCGCCCGCATTTGCCGTGGATTGGCAACGGTTCGCCGCCGCGCTGTCGCCGCGCACCCGCCTGGTGATCGTCAATACGCCGCACAACCCGTCCGCCACCGCCTGGCAGGCGGAAGACATGCAGCAGCTGTGGCACGCCATCGCCGAACGCGAGATCTACGTGCTCAGCGACGAAGTCTACGAACATATCTGCTTCGCCAAAGGCGGGCACGCCAGCGTATTGGCCCACCCACAATTGCGCCAACGGGCGATCGCGGTGTCCTCCTTCGGTAAAACCTTCCACATGACCGGCTGGAAAGTGGGTTACTGCGTGGCGCCCGCTGCGCTGAGCGCCGAGGTGCGCAAGGTGCATCAATACCTGACCTTCTCGGTCAACACCCCGGCGCAGCTGGCGCTGGCGGATAGCCTGCGCGCCGAGCCGGAGCACTGGCGACAGCTGCCGGCATTCTACCGCGCCAAGCGCGACCGCTTCGTGCAAGCGCTGGCGAACAGCCGACTGGAAATATTACCCTGCGCCGGTACATACTTCTTGCTGGCGGACTACAGCGCCATCTCCGATCTGGACGATGTGGCGTTCTGCCATTGGTTAACCGAGCACGTGGGCGTGGCGGCCATTCCGCTGTCGGTCTTCTGTGCCGATCCTTTCCCCCATAAATTGATCCGGCTGTGCTTCGCTAAACAGGACGCCACGCTGGATGCAGCTGCGGAGCGGTTATGTCGACTTTAAAAATTACCCTGTTGCAGCAACCTCTGGTCTGGCGCGACGGCCTCGCTAACCTGGCCGCCTTCGACGCGTTGCTGGCGCCGATCGTCGGGCGCGATCTCATCGTCTTGCCGGAAATGTTCACCACCGGTTTTGCCATGGATGCCGGCGAGAGCGCCCTGCCCGAACAGCAGGTGATCGATTGGCTGCACGGTTGGGCGGTGAAAATCCACGCGTTGATCGGCGGCAGCGTGGCGCTGAAAACCACCGAAGGCGCGGTCAATCGCTTCCTGCTGGTGGAGCCGGGCGGCCAGGTGCATGCCTATGATAAACGCCATCTGTTCCGCATGGCCGGCGAACACCTGCACTATCAGGCCGGCAACCGGCGCGAAATCGTCGAGTGGCGCGGCTGGCGCATCCTGCCGCAGATCTGCTACGACCTGCGTTTCCCGGTCTGGGCGCGCTATCAGCAGGATTACGATCTTGCGCTGTACGTCGCCAACTGGCCGGCGCCGCGCAGCCGCCATTGGCAAACGCTGCTGGCGGCGCGGGCGATTGAAAATCAGGTGTATGTGGCGGGCTGCAACCGGGTGGGCGACGATCCGAACGGCCTGAACTACAGCGGAGACAGCCTGATCATCAGCCCGCAGGGCGAGATCCTGGCGGATGCCGAGCCCGGCGCAGCCGCGCGGCTGGACGCCGAGCTGTCGCTGGAAACCCTGCAGAGTTACCGCAGCGCCTTCCCGGCCTGGCGCGATGCCGACAGCTTTCTGCGTCTTGATTGATTAAACACGGTCCCAGCCGGCGATCGTCAGGCAATAGGCCTGGATCGCCAGCGCTACGTCCGCCTGCCGCACCGCTTCAGCCGGATGATGGCTGACGCCGCCGGCGCAACGCACGAACAGCATGCCGACCGGCCATTGCGCCGCCACGGCGATGGCGTCATGACCGGCGCCGCTCGGCAGCGCCAGACTCTGCCCCTGTACCTGCTCGACGGCCGCCTGCCAGCGGCGCTGCAGATCGCTATCGCAGGCGGTGGCGTCAATGCGGTAGAATTCCTCGCTGGCGAAGCGCGCTCCGCGGCGTGCGCAGATCGTCTGCGCCTGCGCCAGCAACGTCGCCAACAGCGCCGCCAGCGGCGCATCCTGCGGGCCGCGCACGTCGAGCGTCAATCGCACTTCGCCCGGGATCACGTTGGCCGCGCCCGGCAGGCTCTCGATGCAGCCGACGGTGGCCACCAGATGCGGATCGGCGGCGCGGGTCAACGTTTCAACCGCCGCTATCCATTCCGCCGCGGCCGCCAGCGCGTCTTTGCGCTGCCCCATCGGCACCGTACCGGCATGGCCCGCCTCCCCGCTAAAGACGCAGTTAAGCCGACGCGCGCCGTTGATCGCCGTCACCACCCCCAGCGCCAGGTCGGCCGCCTCCAGACATGGGCCCTGTTCGATATGCAATTCCAGATAAGCGCGGATTTCCTGCGGCGCGCGGCGCGCCTGCGCGATCGCCGTCGGCTCCAGCCCAAAGTCGCGCATGGCCTGCGCGATGCTCACTCCGTCCGCGTCAGTCTGCGCCAGCCATTCCTGCGGCCATTGGCCGGTCAAGCCGCGGCTGCCCAGCAACGTCACGCCGAAGCGAGCGCCCTCTTCGTCGGCAAAGCCGATCACCTCCAGCGCCAGCGGCAAACGACGCCCCTGGCGGTGGTATTGCGCCACCGTTTCCAGCGCCGTGAGCACGCCGAGCATGCCGTCATAACGCCCGGCGTTGCGCACCGTGTCCAGATGCGAACCGAGCAGCAGCGCGGGGGCGCCGGGCGTTAGCCCTTCATAACGGCCACAGATATTGCCGACGCTGTCTTGCCACACCCGCATGCCGCTCTCGCGCATCCATTCGCCCACCAGAACGTTGGCGCGCCGATGTTCCACAGACAGATAAAGACGCGTCAGTTTACCGGGCTCCGCGCTGATCGCCGCCAGCTCGTCACAGCGCGCCATCACCCGCGCGGCGGCCTGCTGCGCCTCCTGCGGCGTCATTCTGGCCGTCCTGCATCGTACAGGTTCCAGGCCGCCTGGAGGGCCTCCCCCTGTTGCGTGGCGAAGCCCAACCGGTTCAACACCGCCTCCAGCGCCGCCAGCGTTTGCAGCACGCAATCTTTGCGCGCGTTGTAGCCCATGGTGCCGATGCGCCAGATCTTGCCCTGCAGCGGGCCGAAAGAGGTGCCGATTTCGATGGCGAAATCGTTCAGCATCATCTGCCGCACCTGCTCGCCGTGCACCTGCGGCGGGATCATCACGCCGAGCACGTTATTCATACGGTGATCGAGATCGCCGAACACCGCCAGCCCCATGCCTTGGATGCCCGCCAGCATCGCCGCGCCGTGCAGCCGGTGGCGGGCAATGGCCTGATCCAGCCCTTCCTCGAGGATCACCCGCGCGCATTCTCGTGCCGCGAACAACATGCTGGTGGCTTCGGTATGGTGATTCAGGCGTTCCGGCCCCCAATAATCCATGATCATGCCGAGGTCGAAATAGTTGGAGTAGATCATCTCGTCGTCGCCGTCGGCATGTTCGGCGGTGCGGATCCCCTCCTCCACGCATTTGCGACGGCGCACGATCTCTTCAAACTGCGGGCTGAGGGTGACCGGCGAACTGCCGGAAGGGCCGCCCAGGCACTTCTGCAGCCCGGCGGAGACCGCATCCAGCCCCCAGGCGTCGGTCTCCAGCGGGTTGCCGCCAAAGGACGCCGTCGCATCGGTATAGAACAGCACGCCGTGGCGGCGGCAGATATCGCCCAGCTCATGCAGCGGCTGCAGCATGGTGGTGGACGTGTCGCCCTGCACCGTCAGCAGCAGGCGCGGGCGCACCCGCTTAATCGCGTCTTCGATGCGATCGGCGCTGAACACCTCGCCCCACGGCGCGTCGATCGTGTGTACCTCGGCGCGACAACGGCGGGCAATTTCGCACAGCAGATGTCCGAAGCGGCCGAATACCGGCACCAGCACCTTATCGCCCGGACGAATGGCGGAAACCAGCAGCGCCTCGATGCCGGCGCGCGAGGTGCCGTCCACCAGCATCGTCCAGCGGTTTTCGGTGCGGAACAGCGCGCGATACAGCGCCATGACCTGATTCATGTAACCGGTCATTGCCGGATCGTACTGGCCGATCAGTTGGCTCGACATGGCGCGCAGCACGCGCGGATCGGCGTTGATCGGCCCCGGCCCCATCAGCAGGCGCGCCGGCGGGTTAATCTGTTCGAACTGCGGAGTAGTTAGCATGTTATTTCCTTACCAGCTTAATAACTTGTCATTTTATTTGCCGAAATCAGGCTTCTGACAACCCGCGCACAGAAGCGATAAACTGTTTCAATTCCTGCGTTTGCGGATTGGCGAACAGCGTGCGGCTATTTCCCTGCTCCCACACCTTGCCCTGGTGCATAAATACCACCCGGTCGCCCACCTCGCGGGCGAAGCTCATTTCATGAGTGACCAGAATCAGCGTCATGCCCTCTCGCGCCAACTGTTCCAGCACCTTCAGGACTTCACCCACCAGCTCGGGATCCAGTGCCGAGGTGATCTCATCGCACAGCAACACCTTCGGTTTCATCGCCAGCGCCCGGGCGATCGCCACCCGCTGCTGTTGCCCGCCGGAAAGGTTGGCCGGCGCGTAATGCATGCGCTCACCCAACCCCACCTTGTTCAGCATCTGTTCGGCCAACTCGCGGCACTCGGCAGCGTTTTTTTTCAGCACCCGGCGCGGCGCCAGCATCACGTTTTCCAGCGCCGTCATATGCGGGAACAGGTTAAAGTTCTGAAACACCATGCCAATCGAGCGGCTGATTTCACGCGCCTGCGAATCGCGATCGGTGATGGTCATGCCGCCCAGTTTGATGCTCCCTTCCTGATACCCTTCCAGCCCGTTGATGCAGCGCAATAGCGTGCTTTTACCAGACCCGCTGCGGCCGATGATCGAGACCACCTGCCCCATGTCGATATCCAGATCCACGCCCTTCAACACATGATTCTGACCGTAATATTTTTGAACCTGATTAATGGTGATGATCGGCATGGCATTTCTTCTCCAGATAATGGCTGTAACGCGACAAGGGATAGCACATCAGGAAATAGCCCAACGCGACCAGACCAAATACCTTGAAGGGCTGATAAGTCACATTGTTCAGCATGGTGCCGGCCTTGGTCAGCTCGACGAAGCCAATGATCGACGCCAAGGCGGTGCCCTTGATCACCTGAACCGAGAAACCGACGGTCGGCGCAATGGCGATACGCACCGCCTGCGGCGTGATGACGCGCATCAGTGTCTGCGTGAAACTCAGCCCGAGACAACGGGCTGCCTCCCACTGACCTTTCGGCAAGGCGGCGATGCTGCCGGACCAGATATCCACCAGAAAAGCGCTGGTGAATAGCGTCAGCGCCAGCGCGGCCGCGGTCCATGGGCTGACGTCGACGCCGAACAGCGCCAGACCGAAAAACGCCAAAAACAGCTGCATCAGCAGCGGCGTGCCCTGAAACAGTTCAGCGTAAACGCGGACAAAACGCATTGCCCAGCGGCGCTTGCTCAGGCGCATCAACACCAGCGGCAGCGCCACCAGCGTGCCGCCGAAAAATGCCGTCAACGACAGCAGCAGCGTCCAGCGAGCCGCCAACAGCAGATTGCGCACGATGTCCCAATCGGTAAACGTCAGCATCAGTTCCGGCTCCCTAAAAAACGCCGCCCGGCGGCCAGCAACAGTTGACGCATCAACAGCGACAACAACAGATAAAGCAGCGCCGTCACCAGATAGACTTCAAAGCTGAGGAAGGTGCGCGACTGGATCAGGTTGGCGGCGAAGGTCAGCTCTTCGAACGAGACCTGCGACACCACCGAGGATCCCAGCATCACGATGATGCACTGGCTCACCAACGCCGGATAAATACGCTGCAGCGACGGCGGCAGTACGATGCGTAAAAAGGTCTGGCTGCGGCTGAGCCCCAACACGCGCCCCGCTTCCCACTGCCCCTTCGGCGTGACCTGAATGCTGGCGCGAATAATTTCGGTGCTGTAGGCGCCAAGGTTAATCACCATCGCCAGCAGCGCCGCCTGCCCGGCCGTCAGTTTCCAGCCCAGGCTCGGCAGGCCGAACACGATGAAGAACAACTGCACGACGAACGGCGTGTTGCGCACCACTTCGACGTAAACGCCCCAGAGGCGGCTCAGCGCGCCGGCCCGGCCGCTGCGGATCGCCGCGCCGCAAATGCCCAGCGCAACCCCCATCAACGTCGCCAGCGCCGTCAGCGCCATCGTCGTCAGTAACCCCGCCAACAGCTCAGGCATGTAGGGCCAGAGCGCGGAGAAATTCAGCTGATAGGTCATCCGCCGCTCCCGTTATGCGCCAAAACCATCGGGCAGCGGCGCCTTCAACCATTTCTCCGACAGGCCATTCAGCGTCGTGTCCGCCAGCGCCTGTCCAATCAGCGCATCCACCGCCGCTTTCAAGGCCGGTTCTCCCTGGCGCAACCCCACGAAGCACGGCGAATCTTTCAACATGAACTTGGCGGCCGGCGCCTTGTCCGGATTCTGGCGCGTCAGGGCGCTCACCACCATGTTACCGGTGGCGATGTACTGCACCTGCCCGGAGAGATAGGCCGACAGCGTCGTGTTGTTATCCTCATAACGCTTGATCTGCGCCCCTTTAGGCGCGCCGTCGCTCAGAACCATATCCTCCACCGCACCGCGCGTGACGCCGACGGTCTTGCCATCGAGCTGCGCCATGTCCGCCAACGCGCCGTCTTTAGGACCAAAGACCCCCAGGAAGAACGGCGCATAGGCGCGGCTGAAGGCGATGGTCTTTTCACGCTCCGGATTTTTGCCCAGGCTGGAGATCACCAGATCCACTTTATTGGTCTGCAGATAAGGCACCCGGTTGGCGCTGGTGACCGGCACCAACTGCAATTTAAGTTTCATCTTATCGGCCAGATAACGCGCCATATCGATGTCATAACCCTGGGGCTGCAGATCGGTGCCCACCGAGCCGAATGGCGGGAAATCCTGCGGCACCGCCACGCGCAGGACGCCGCGCTGCCGGATCTCTTGCAATTGATCCGCCATGGTCGGCGCGGCCTGCGCCAGCAAGGCGATCCCAGTGAAAACCGTCCACAGCGTTTTTTTGATGTTCATAGCGTATCCCCGATGGTGAAAAGATGAAACAAAAGATTCTTACACCGCAGGCTCTGCAACTAATGTGCCAATCGAAGATACGTCGAACCCATGCCTTAACTGGCGCTGATTAACGAGAAAAAACCTGCCGGCCTCAGCGGGCCGGCGACGGAGAAAGGGAAAGCAGGCAGGCCAGAGATGCACTAAAAATGTGCATCAGCACCAAAAAAGCGCCGGTTAGCGCGGTTCCAGTTCGTCCAAATCCTGATACAGACCGGCAATATGATGAATACGCGATCGCCCCTGCTCCAACATCTCATGCAGCAGGGCGTTACTGAGCAGGTTACATAAGCTCATGGCGGCTGAATAGCTGTCGAAGGCGGAGACGCTGTCCAGCGAAGCGGCCAAATGCCAGTCCGCCAGCGGGATCAGCGACTGCGCCTGCGGTTCGCAGATCAACAGCGTCGGCACCCGGCGAGTTTGCAGTTGCGTCAGTATCGCCTTGAGCTGATGCGGCCGGCGCCGAAACGCCACCACCACCGCCATATCCTGCGGCGCGAGATCCACCAGCTCCTCCGCCAGCGTCTGGCCGGGCTGCGGCATCAGCAGCACCCGCTCCCGCACCTGCATCAGCTGCTGACGCAGATGCATGGCTATCGGATAGCTGTTGCGAAATCCCAGCAGCGCGACCCGCCGCGCCCGCGCCAACGCGGCGATCACCGCGCCGAATTGCTCCACATCGAGATGGCTCACCCAGTGCGAGAGGTTAGCCATTTCCTGCTTGTAATGCCGCGCCAGCAGCGTATTGCCCTGCACCGCATGCCTCTCGTCGGTCACCGGCATGCCGCTCTGGCGCAGGGTGCGCAGCTCAGCGCGCATGTCCTTGTAGCTGCGATACCCCAACCGCTTGAACAGCCTGCTGACCGTGGCTTTAGAAACCCCGCTCAAGCGCGCCAGCTCGGCGCTGTTGTAACTGATCAGGTCATCGAAATGATCGAGGATAAAGTCGGCGACGCGCTGTTCCTGCGGCGCCAATTGCGGATATTCGTTGCGCAGGCGTTCATCGAAGGGCTGCATCATCACTCTCGCTGTAACTTTTGTTTCACCGGAACATAGCACGCCCCGGCCCCTCTCTGACAAGCAATTAATCGTCCTGATTAAAAGTGGAACGCCTCTTGCTTCTGTTACCCGAACGCTCACCTCAGACAAGGGCAGAAACATGATTAACAGCAATACCGCGCCACAGGGCATGGCGGTCACGCCACACCATCTCGCCAGCGAAAGCGCGCTGGCGGTGCTGCGCGAAGGCGGCAACGCCATTGAGGCGATGGTGGCCGCCGCCGCGACCATCGCCGTGGTCTATCCGCACATGAACGGCATCGGCGGTGACGGTTTCTGGCTGATCGTGCCGCCGCAGGGCGAGCCGCTGACCATCGACGCCAGCGGCGCCGCCGGCTCGCTGGCGACGCCGGCGCTGTACGCCGGAGAAAGCCGCATCCCGCAGCGCGGCCCAAAAGCGGCGTTGACCGTGGCCGGCACCGTCGGCGGCTGGCAGGAGGCGTTGGCCTATTCGGCCGAACTGGGCGAAACGCCGCTGCCGCTGTCGCGGTTGCTCGCCGACGCCATACGCTACGCCGCCGACGGCATTCCGGTCACCGCCTCCCAAGAGGCGGCGACGCGCAGCAAACGCCACGAGCTGGAGGAGTTCGCCCCCTTCGCCCGCATTTACCTGCCGCAGGGAAAGATCCCGCTTGCCGGCCAACGATTCTGCCAACCGCAGCTGGCCGATACGCTGATCGCACTGAGTGAGGACGGGCTCGACAGTTTTTATCGCGGGCCGCTGGCTGAGAGCATGGCGGCGGACATGGCGATGTTGGGCATGCCGCTCACCGCTCATGATCTGGCGAGTTATCGGCCATGCCGCCGTCCTCCGCTGCGCCTGGAACACCAAAAAGGTGAAATATTCAATCTGGCTCCCCCGACCCAAGGGCTGGTGTCGCTTGCCATCCTCGGGCTGACCGACCGTCTGCCGCTGGTCGGACAGAGCGAAGGCGCCGTGGTGCACGCCGTGGTCGAGGCCACCAAGCTGGCGTTCGATCTGCGCGACCGTTTCATCACCGATCCGCGCCACATGACGCAGGATCCGCAGGCGCTGCTGGCGGCCGACCATTTGGATAGGCTGGCCGGGCGCATCGACGGCCAAAAAGCGGCCGACTGGGGCCAGGGCAAAGGACCCGGCGATACGGTCTGGATGGGGGTGATGGACAGCAGCGGGCTGGCGGTCTCCTTCATTCAGAGCATCTACCACGAATTCGGCAGCGGCATGGTACTGCCGAACAGCGGCGTCCTGTGGCAAAACCGCGGCGCCTCTTTCAGCCTGGACGCCGATCATCTGCTGGCGCTGGCGCCGGGCAAGCAGCCGTTCCATACGCTGAACCCGGCCGCCGCCCGGCTGTATGACGGACGCACGCTGATCTACGGCTCGATGGGCGGTGACGGCCAGCCGCAGACTCAAGCGGCGTTATTCGTGCGGCATGTGGTGCAAGGGTTGCCGCTGCAGCAGGCGATCAGCGCGCCGCGCTGGCTGCTGGGGCGAACCTGGGGCGAAAGTTCGGACTCGTTGAAGCTTGAGGGGCGCTTTAACGCGGCGACCCTCGACTATCTGCGACAGCGCGGCCACGCCGTTGAACTGCTGCCGGCGTTCAGCGAAACGGTCGGCCATGCCGGCGCCATCGTACGCCACACCAACGGCATGTTCGAAGGCGCTTTCGATCCGCGAAGCAACGGCAGCGCCGCCGGCTTCTGACTCTCTTATTTATCGGGATCGTTTATGAACAATCAACACGCCGCCGATTGGGCGGCCTATATCCACCAGATGGAAACCGTGCTGGCCGTGGAACTGGACGATGTCCGCCGCCGGGAACTGTTGAAACAGATCGAACGCATCGCCGCGCTGGCCGAACCGCTGATGGCCTTCCCGCTGGATCCGCGCCAGGAAATCGCGGGGGTATATCGCCCATGAATCCCTTAAGCGCCCTGTCGCTCGCCGAGATCCGTACGGCCCTTGAACGCGGCGCGCTCTCGGCGCGCGAGATCGTCCGGCATACGCTCGATCACATCGACCGTCAGAATCCCGCGCTGAACGCCTTTACGCACATCACCCGGGAACGCATGCAAAAAGAAGCCGATCGCCTTGACCGTTCGCGCGCGCTTGGGCAAACGCTGCCCGCTTTGGCCGGCATTCCCTATGCGGTAAAAAATCTGTTCGACGTCGCCGGTGAAACCACGCTGGCCGGCGCCCGCCTGTTCAGCGATCGGCCACCGGCCGGCCGCGACGCCTGGGGCGTCTCCCGGCTGGCGGATCAAGGCGCGTTGCTTTGCGGCATGTTGAACATGGACGCCTACGCCTACGGTTTCACCACCGAGAACAGCCATTACGGCGCCACCCGAAACCCGCATGACCTCGGGCGCATCGCCGGCGGCTCTTCGGGCGGCTCGGCCGCAGCGGTGGCGGCCGGCCTGGTGACCTTTTCGCTCGGCAGCGACACCAATGGCTCAATACGCGTGCCCGCCTCGCTGTGCGGCATTTATGGTCTGAAACCGACCTTCGGCCGTCTTTCGCGCAGCGGCAGCCAGCCGTTTGTCGACAGCCTGGATCACATCGGCCCGTTCGCCCGCCGGGTGCACGATCTCGCGACGGTGTATGATGCGATGCAGGGCATCGACACCGAGGATCCGTTCCAGAGCGATCGGCCGATTTCCCGCACCGAAGCGTTGCTGGCGCAGGGCAGCCAGAACCTGCGCTGCGCCGTGTTAGGCGGCTATTTCCTGCAATGGTGCAATGATGACGCCAAAGCCGCAGTCAACCAGGTGGCGCAAGCGCTGGCAGCCAGCGCCGAAGTCGAGCTGCCGCAGGCCGAGCTGGCCCGATCGGCGGCCTTTATCCTCAGCGCCTCAGAGGGCGGCCATCGCTATCTGCCGCAGTTGCGCAGCCAACCCGAACGCTTCGAGCCACTGTCGCGAGAACGACTGCTGGCCGGCGCCATGCTCCCCGCCACCTGGTATTTGCAGGCACAACGCTTTCGTCACGCGTTTCGCCGGCAAGCCGCGCCGCTGTTCAAGCACTGGGACATTTTGATCGCCCCGGCGACGCCATGCAGCGCCACGCCGATCGGCCAGGAAACGATGCGCATCAACGGCGTCGATCTGCCGATCCGCGCCAGTATGGGCATGCTGACGCAGCCGATTTCCTTCCTTGGCCTGCCGGTCGTGACGGTTCCTTTGAAAAGCGCATCCGGTCTGCCGATCGGCCTGCAACTGATCGCCCCACCGTGGCGCGAAGATTTGGCGCTGCGCGCCGCCTATGCGCTGGAATGCGCCGGCATCGCCACTTGCGTCTGCAAACAGGAGTAATCAATGAACAGTGAACATATCGATCGGCCGGCGGTGCTGGCGGAGGTCAACGCCGCCTTTTACCGCTATGAGCAGGCGTTAATCAGCAATGACATCGATGTGCTGGACGAGTTGTTCTGGCACGACGCGCGCACGGTGCGCTATGGCGCCACCGAAAGCCTCTACGGTATCGACGAGATCCGCGATTTTCGTCAACGGCGCCCGGCCAACGGACTGCAGCGGCTGTTGGAAAACACCCAAATCACGACTTTTGGTGAGGATATGGCGGTGGCCAGCACGGAATTTCATCGGCCGGGCAGCAACCGCAGGGGGCGGCAAATGCAAACCTGGGTCAAGCTGCCCTGTGGCTGGCGCATCGTAGCGGCGCACGTCAGCCTGCTCGACGCGCCTTAGGCCTCCAGGCGGTAGAGCCCATGATGAAGGCGCACGGCGGCGGCCGACTCAGCACCAATAGGCCATGAAGTTAACGGTGGAGCGATCCAGATCGCGTTCGCCAATCAGGTAACGCCGCAGCGTTTTCACCGCGGAAGACTCGGCCGCCACCCAGGCATAGAAAGCGTTGCTGCCGGCCGCCCGCTCCCACAACACCTCATCGCTCAGGCTGCTTTCCGCCAGGGACTGCGCTTGCGCACAGGCCGATGCGGGGATATCCACCCGCTGGCGCACCGCTTCCACCAGCAGCGTGCCGTGCGCCAGCTGGCGGCCGACGTCGCGCGGCAGCCAATAAACGTCGGCGAACGGGAAATGCGCCAAATCCAGGCAATCCGCCGCCACCGGCACCTCGAAAAACGCCTGCACCCGCGGCGGATTGGCCTGCTGCGCCAGCTGTTCCAGAATCGCCATCGCCGCCGGCACCGCCGTCTCATCGGCGATCAGCAACGCCTGTTGCAACTGCGCCGGCGGCGCCCATTCGTAACCGCCGCTGTCGCCGTCGAAGTCACCGTTGGGGGCGACCGTTTGAATCGTGTCTCCGGGTTCGGCATGGGTCGCCCAGGCTGAAGCCGGGCCGTTCACGCCATGCAGCACGAACTCGACGTCCATCTGATTCTGCTCGCGGCGCAGCGCACGCAGCGTATAGGTGCGCATTACCGGACGCTGTTCTTTGGGGAGCGCCATGTAATCGCCGTACCAGTCCGGGCCGTTGGCCAACGGCGTGATCTTGCCGTCCGCCGCCGGGAACAGCAGTTTGATGCGCTGGTCAGGCGCTTCCAGCTTCATGCGATGAACATCCGCACCTTCAAACACGCAGCGCAGCAGCGAGGGCGAAATCAGCGTTTTGCTTTTCAGGGTGATATCAAAAATTCTGTAGCTGGCGGACATGTTCTCGACTCTCCGGCAACGGCTGTCGCTTTTACGTATGACCGATCGGCTGCCGTGTTGGCGGCGTGGCCGCGCGATCGCGCAGCGGATAAATGTTAATAAAACTAATTAATTACGTTAATGCATCGCAAAAAATCATATCATGATTTTATTGATAACAAGAAACGTTATTGATAAAAGAAGCATTCTCAAAAAAACGTAACGACAATATCACCTGGGAAATAACGATGAAACGCAAACCTCTTTGGGTATTAAACCCATGTCTGCTGGCGTTGCTTGCGCCGGCGGCCTGGGCAGAAGATCAGAAAAACGGCAGCGAAGAGCAGGTGGTGGTCTCCGCCAGCCGTTCACACCGCAGCGCGGCGGAAATGGCGCAGACGACATGGGTGATCGAAAGTCAGGAGATCGAACAGCAGGTCCAGGGCGGCAAAGAGATCAAGGACATGTTGGCGCAGCTGATCCCCGGCATGGACGTCAGCGGCCAGGGCCGCACCAACTACGGCATGAATATGCGCGGCCGTTCGATGATGGTGATGATCGACGGCGTACGCCTGAACTCGTCGCGCAGCGACAGCCGCCAGTTGGATTCGATCGACCCGTTCAATATCGACCATATTGAGGTGATTTCCGGCGCGACCGCACTGTACGGCGGCGGCAGCACCGGCGGCCTGATCAATATCGTGACCAAGAAAGGACAGAAAGAGCAGCAGGTCGAATTGCAGGTCGGCGGCAAAACCGGCTTCGGCGGCCATAACGATCACGACGAGAACGTGGCGGCGGCGGTCAGCGGTGGCAACGACAACGCCTCGGGGCGGCTGTCCGTTTCTTACCAGCGTTACGGCGGCTGGTACGACGGCAAAGGCAACGAGGTGCTGATCGACAATACTCAAACCGGCCTGCAGTATTCCAATCGCCTCGATGTGATGGGCACCGGCACCCTCAACATCGACGATCATCAACAGCTGCAGCTGACCACCCAATACTACAAAAGCCAGTCCGACGGCGATCACGGCCTGTTTCTGGGGGAAAACTTCGCGGCGGTGACCGGCAACGCCAAGGCGTACAACAGCGGTAACTTAAACTCCGATCGCATCCCCGGCACCGAGCGCCACCTGATCAACCTGCAATATTCCAACACCGATTTCCTCGGCCAGGATCTGGTGGCGCAGGTCTACTATCGCGACGAAACGTTGACCTTCTACCCCTTCCCAACGCTGGCGGGCAAAGCGCCGAACTATTACGTCAGCAGCATTGGCGCTTCGCAGCAAAAAACCGATTTTTACGGCGGCAAACTGACGTTAAACAGCAAACCTGTCGACGCGCTGACGCTGACTTACGGCATCGACGCCGAGCATGAAAGCTTCAACGCCAACCAGCAGTTCTTCAACCTGGCGAAGGCCCAACAGTCCGGCGGCATGACGCTGGAGAACGCTTACGGCACCGGCCGCTACCCGAGCTATACCACCAGCAACCTGGCGTCGTTCCTGCAGGCCAGTTACGACATCAATCCCATCTTCACCCTGAGCGGCGGCGTGCGTTACCAGTACACCGAAAACAAGATCGACGACTTCGTCGGCTATAACCAGCAGCAGGCGATCGCCACCGGCGCCGCCGCCTCCGCCGACGCCATCCCGGGAGGGAAAACCGACTACAACAATGCGCTGTTCAACGCCGGTCTGTTGGCGCACTTGACCGAGCGTCAGCAAACCTGGTTCAACTTCTCTCAGGGCTTCGAGATCCCGGATCCGGGCAAGTATTACGGCAACGGCACCTACGCGTTGAACGGCGGCCATTACCAGTTGCTGAAGAGCGTCAACGTCGGCGATTCCAAGCTGGAAGGCATCAAGGTCAACGCCTACGAGCTGGGCTGGCGCTTTACCGGCGATAACCTGCGCACGCAAATCGCCGCCTACTACTCGTTGTCCGACAAGAGCATCGCCATCAACAAAACCGACATGACCATTAACGTCAATGCGGACAAGCGGCGCATCTATGGGCTGGAAGGTGCGGTGGACTACTTCTTCGAAGACAGCGACTGGAGCGCCGGCACCAACTTCAACTTCATCCGTTCTGAAACCAAGGTCAACGGCGAATGGAAGAAGCTGGTGGTCGATACCGCCAGCCCATCGAAAGTCACCGCTTACGTCGGCTGGGCGCCGGGCGACTGGAATCTGCGCTTGCAGTCGCAGCAAACCTTCGACGTGTCGGACGACGGCGATTATACCAAGGCCAACTCCCCCCAAGGCCGCAAAATAGATGGCTACAACACCCTCGATTTCCTCGGCAGCTATGCCCTGCCGGTGGGGAAAATCAGCTTCAGCGTGGAAAACCTGTTGGATAAGGAGTACACCACCGTTTGGGGCCAACGCGCGCCGATCCTGTACAGCCCGACCTACGGCTCACCTGAGCTGTACAGCTATAAAGGCCGCGGACGCACCTTCGGTTTGAATTACTCGGTGTTGTTCTGAGGATAAGGGGCCGGTCTGCCGGCCCCGTTCCCTGGGCCGCACCGTTTTGCCGAGAGCGGAAACGACGAAGCCCTGAGTTATCGCTAACTCAGGGCTTCTGAATAGTGGCGGAACGGACGGGGCTCGAACCCGCGACCCCCTGCGTGACAGGCAGGTATTCTAACCAACTGAACTACCGCTCCGCGCCATTCCCTCTTGCGGGGGAACGAGGCGCATATTACGGACGCCTCTCGGTTCCGTCAACGCCTTTTTCTCCGCAAATGAACCGTTTGCACAGTTTTTCAACGAAGGGTCGCCCGGTGCGTTTTTTTCGTGCAAAAACGCCGTTATTCCGCCGGCGCCCCGCGCCACAGGCAGCTGCCGCCCTTCTTCGCCACCAGATCCAGACGCGCCTCGTGCGCCTTTATTTCTTCGTCGCTGGCGTAGACCACTTTCATCGCCGTAGCCGGGCGGACGATACGCTGTATTTCTTGCGCGGCATCGTTTTGCTGGGTGTCGCCTTCCATTTGGAACGCTATCGACGTCTGACCGCCGGTCATCGCCAGATAGACTTCCGCCAGGATCTCGGCATCGAGCAATGCGCCGTGCAGCGTACGCTTGCTGTTGTCTATCTCATAGCGGCTGCACAAGGCATCGAGGTTGTTGCGCTTGCCCGGGAACAGGCGGCGCGCCATCATCAGGCTGTCGGTGATGGTGCAGAAGGTCTCGGTCTTCGGGATCCCCTGCTGCAGCATGCGGAATTCGTGATCCATAAAGCCGATATCGAACGCCGCGTTATGGATCACCAGCTCGCCGCCGCGGATAAAGTCGAGGAATTCGTCGGCAACCTGATCGAAGGTCGGTTTGTCGGCCAGGAAGTCGTCGCTGATGCCGTGTACGCCGTACGCTTCCGGATCCACCAGCCGATCCGGCTTGATGTATACGTGGAAGTTGCGCCCGGTCAGGCGGCGGTTAATCACTTCCACCGCACCGATTTCGATGATGCGGTGCCCTTCGTAGTGCACCCCAAGCTTGTTCATACCGGTGGTTTCGGTATCGAGGACAATCTGTCTGGTGGTTGTAGAGATCATATTGCAGTGCTCACAGCGCTCGTTTATGTCAGACTTGGCTTTTATAAAACTGATAGGAAGAGTCTACCAGAGATGCTCAAACAGGTAGAAATTTTCACCGACGGCTCCTGCCTTGGCAACCCTGGCCCCGGTGGCTACGGCGCGATACTGCGCTATAAGCAGACGGAAAAAACCTTCAGCGAAGGATTTCGTCTGACCACCAATAACCGCATGGAAATGATGGCGGCGATCGTGGCGCTGGAAGCGCTGACGGTGCCTTGCGCCGTGACGCTCAGCACCGACAGCCAGTACGTGCGCCAGGGCATTACCAGCTGGATCCATAACTGGAAGAAACGCGGTTGGAAAACCGCCGACAAAAAACCGGTCAAGAATGTCGATCTGTGGCAGCGGCTGGATCAGGCCATTCAGCGCCACACCGTAAAATGGGAGTGGGTCAAGGGCCACGCCGGCCACCCGGAGAACGAACGCTGCGACGAGCTGGCGCGCGAGGCGGCGGGTAAACCGACGCAGGATGACGTCGGCTACCAACCGGAAGCCTAAGGCAGCTTGCGATAACTCTTGGTCGCGCCCACCGCGCGGCTGAGAGACGGCTTTCTCGCCCCCAGTTTCATCGGCGTGGGCGTCAGCGGCAAGGTGCGCTTGCGCGCCACAATCACGCTCATGCAGCCCAGCGCCGGCAAATGGGTGCATAAAAACTTGCCGCCCTTGCGGTGCCACGGCAGCACGTGAAAACGCGCCTGGTGCAACACCTCGTAATTCAGCAGGCTGAGCCAATCCAACAACCGCATCTGGGTAAACATGCGGCTGACATAGGGCTGACGATGGCGCAATCCGGGCACCAGTTTGCACAATCCCAGCAGGCTGAACGGATTGAAGCTGCTGACAACCAGCCAGCCGTCGTCGATCAACACCCTATCCACCTCACGCAGCATCCGATGCGGATCGTCCGCGTAGGACAGCGTATGCGCCAACAGGCAGGCATCCACCGATTTGGCGGCGAACGGCAGTTGATAGGCGTCGGCGATCACCTGCAGCCCTTCCCCCTCCAGCCCTACGTTGACCTGGTGGGAGATTGCGCATTTATCCGTGGCCAGCTCGGCGCTGAGCATGCCCATCTTCAGCAGATGGAAACCGAACAGCTTGGGCCACCAGGGTTGCAACTGCCGCTCGAGCGCTTCACGATAGTACTCCCCCCACGGCAGCTCAGCCCAGGACTGCGGGCCGGTGAGCTTTTGTAGAGTATGGGCTGGTTTCATGATTTATTATCTTCTTTCAAGCCGTTGCCAACGAGAGGTACACCATGAATCTTATCAGCATTCCCGCCTTCCAGGACAATTACATTTGGTTATTGGATGACCGGCAGGGGCGCTGCATTATCGTCGATCCGGGTGAAGCGCGGCCGGTGCTCGAGGCGCTGCAGCGCCTGCAGCTGGCGCCGTCGGCGATCCTGCTGACCCACCACCACCACGATCACGTCGGTGGCGTGGCGCAGATTGTCTCACAATACCCGGGCCTGGCGGTCTACGGGCCGCAGGAAACCGCTGGCAAAGGCGCCAACCACGTCGTCCACGACGGCGACACCTTTGATATCGATGGCCGCCAATACAGGACTATCGCCGTTCCCGGCCATACGCTGGGCCATGTGGCATTCTATAGTGCCCCTTATCTGTTCTGCGGCGACACCATTTTCTCCGCCGGCTGCGGCAGGCTGTTTGAAGGCACCGCAAAACAAATGTACGACTCATTTCAACAACTCGCGCAACTTCCCGATAACACCTTAATTTGCTGCGCGCATGAATATACTCTTTCAAATCTTAAGTTTGCGCGGGCTATTTTGCCGGAAGATCGAGAGATTGAAACATATCAACAACATGTTGAAGCGTTAAGGGCAAAAGGCCAAGCTAGCGTGCCGACCACATTGCAATTAGAGCGCAAAATTAACCTGTTTTTACGTTGCTATGACACTGATTTACAAAATAAATTAGGCTTTAATTCACCACCGGAAAGCCTTCATTCAGTTTTTTCCGAATTACGCCTGCGGAAAGATAACTTCTAAGCTTTTAGTTGTGTTATTTGGCGAAGCAAAGTATTATTGCTCGTCTTTTAAGCAACTACATTGACACACACATGAAGGCTAAAGCGATATTTCTCGCCTCGGTCTTGCTAGTGGGTTGCCAGTCGTCCAGGCAGGACGCACCGGCGCCAGAACAGCATGCACAGAGTTTGTCTTCGGCTGGTCAAGATGGTGAAGCAGGAGAGTACACAGGTAATGGCCGAGCGAGCTCGGCGCGGTGGTTGGATAACAACAGTCCCGCCGCGCAACAGGACCTGTGGAACTTCATTAGCGACGAGCTGAAGATGGAGGTTCCGGAAAATTCCCGGATCCGTGATCAGAAAAGAAAGTACTTAAAAAGTAAGAGCTATCTCCACGATGTAACATTACGGGCAGAGCCGTACATGTACTGGATAGTCGGGCAGATTAAGAAACGTAATATGCCGATGGAACTGGTACTGCTACCCATAGTGGAGAGCGCTTTTGACCCACACGCCACGTCAAGTGCCAACGCCGCAGGGCTATGGCAAATCGTGCCGCAAACGGGTCGCAATTATGGTTTGAAAAACAATCAGTGGTATGACGGTCGACGCGATGTCGTCGCCTCGACAACCGCTGCGCTTAACATGATGCAGCGCTTGAACCGCATGTTTAACGGCGACTGGTTACTGACCGTAGCCGCCTATAACAGTGGTGAAGGCCGCGTGATGCAAGCGGTGAAGGCAAACAAACGCCAGGGTAAGCCAACCAATTTCTGGGCATTGTCGCTTCCGCGTGAAACGTCAATCTATGTCCCGAAAATGCTGGCGCTGAGCGACATCATCAAGAACAGCAAGAAGTACGGCGTGAAACTCCCGAAAACGGATGAAACCCGTGCGCTGGCTCGTATCGATGTCGGGCAGCAGATCCAGCTGACTCAGGCGGCTGAGATGGCTGGGCTTTCAGTCACCAAGATGAAAGCGTATAACCCAGGCTACAAAAAAGGCGTTACGGCACCCAACGGGCCCCATTACATCATGGTTCCCAAAGGGCATGCCGATCAGCTGAAAGACTCGCTGGCCGATGGCCAGATCGCCGTGACTCAGCCAACGACGCAGTTGGCGAAGAACAGCGGTTTGTCCGGTGGCAGTTCGTATAAAGTGCGCTCCGGCGACACCTTATCGGCCATAGCCAAGCGGCTGAACGTTAAGACCAGCGATTTGCAGAGTTGGAACAACTTACGCGCCAAGAGCGCCTTAAAAGTTGGGCAAACCCTGCAAGTGGCCAGCAATACTGGCAGTAACAGCAGTATCACCTACCAGGTTCGTAAAGGTGATTCGCTCGCCAGTATCGCACGTCGTCACGGCGTCGATATTAACGACGTGATGCGTTGGAATTCAACGCTCGCCAAAGGCAACCTGCAGCCAGGTCTGAAGCTGACCCTGTTTGTCGGCAACAAGATGACGCCGGATACTTAAATGTTCGGCACAAAAAAAGCACCCTTCGGGGTGCTTTTTTATTAGCTGCGATTCACCATACCGGCGAGTCTTTCTCCGGATGAAACTCCACCAACAGCGGGTTGTGATCCGACGCGCTGGTCACCAGCACCGACGCCTCCACCACTCCCAGATTGCGATAAAATACGAAATCCAGTGGACGACCGAAGGCCTTGCGGCGATGGTCGTCGGTGAAACTCACCTCGCGCAGCGCCATCTCTCCGGCAAAGTCATACAGCGCATTGATGCGCTTGCGGCTCCAGGCGTTGAAATCCCCCGCCATAATCACCGGCCCCCGGTGACTGGCGATCTGTTCGCCTATCGGCCCCAACTGCTTGCTGTAGACGTCGACACCCAGGCTAAAGTTCACCGCATGGATATTCACCACCATCAACAGCTCGCCGTTGTACAGCGGATAAACGGTGATCAGGGCCGACTTGGAAAGCCGCAGCAGCGGCTCTCGCTCGCGCAGCGGGCAACAGTAAACAGGATGAGCGGCAGCCAGCGTCATCACGCCGGAAGGGTGCTGCGGCAGCACAAAGGCCGGCACCTGATCGGCCGCCAGATAGTTGGCGGTAGCGTAGCTCACCAACTCTGGCGTGGTTTGCGCCTCTTGCAACAATACCAGCTGCGCGTCTTTGCCATGGTTCTTCAGCACCGAAAGCCAGTCGGCTCGCTGCTGTTTGAAAATATTCCATACCATGACGCGCAGGGCGCCGGTCGTCGGCAGCGCCGCCCCTGGCGGCAACGGCTGGTTAACGGCACCAGGAAAGATTCGCTCAACTGGCTGACCTGCAACATACCTCATTGCATAAGTTCGTTTCGGCACGCGATTCGCCTATTACCCATTAACATGAAAACTGGCGATGAACACTCGCCAACGATGAATTGATTATACGCCTACCCTGCATAGAGGGCATGGCTTTTGCGGGCATCACCTTTTCAGTTATAGGGGCCGCCTGCAGCGATTTCAATCTTCTGACGGTATAGCTGTGTAAAGGTGAGGGGTAATAGGTGAAAAATGCGAAAATGCCCGCAAAATGCGGGCCAGGCAGCAGGGGTTTTAGGTATTAAGCCGTTTGCAGCTGAGACTTTTTATCCAGGCGACCGCTGAAGCTAACCAGTAACAATGCAACCACCACGATCAACGCGCCAATCCAGGGGGTCTGCGCCAGCCCCAGTGAGGCAACGGTCTGGCCGCCAATCACCGAGCCGAGCGCAATGCCGATGTTGAACGCCGCGATGTTGAGACCGGACGCCACATCCACCGCATTTGGTGTGTATTGCGCGGCTTTCTGCACCACATACACCTGCAGCCCCGGCACGTTGCCGAAAGCGAACACGCCCATCACAATCACCGTCAGCAACGCGGCAATACTGTGGCTGGCGGTAAACTGGAACACCAGCAACAAAACGGCCAACGCGGCAAAGATAAAGCTCAGCGCACGCACGGCCCCATGACGATCGGCCAGCTTGCCTCCCCAGATGTTACCCACCGCCACCGCGACGCCATAAGCCAACAGTATCCAGCTCACGGTCGGAGCAGAGAAGCCGGCCAGTTCCTGCATCATCGGCGCAAGGAAGGTAAAGGTCGTGAAGACCCCGCCGTACCCCAATGCGGTAATCGCGTAAATCAGCAGCAGACGAGGATGAGTCAGCACTTTCAGCTGTTCCCGCACGCCGGCGCTGCCCTGGTTCTTGATATTGCTCGGTACCAGAATAACGCTGGCCAGCGTGGCGACAGCGCCAATCAGAGAAACGGCCAGGAAGGTCTCACGCCAGCCAAACTGCTGGCCGATGAACGTCCCCAGCGGTACGCCGGTCACCAACGCCACCGTCAGGCCACCAAACATGATGGCGATGGCGGAGGCCGCTTTCTCTTTCGCCACCAGGCTAGTGGCGATAGTGGAGCCGATAGAGAAGAACACGCCGTGCGCCAGGCCGGTCAACAACCGAGCCACTACCAGCGATTCATAGCTGGGTGACTGCCAGGCCAGCAGGTTGCCGAGAGTGAACAGCACCATCAGGCCAACCAGCAGCAGTTTGCGCGGTATGCGGCTGGTCAGGGCCGTCAGCACCGGCGCGCCAATGGCTACGCCGAGGGCATAGATAGTCACCAGCAATCCAGCGGACGGTACGGTCACCCCAAGCTGCTCCGCGATAGTCGGGATCAACCCGACAATCACGAACTCGGTCGTGCCGATAGCAAAAGCGCTGATGGTTAAGGCAAGTAATGCGAGTGGCATTTTTTACTCCGAAATAGCATTCAAGTTGATGACGGCTATTATCGGCCTATGCTTAAATGATAAAAATGCTCAAAATTTCAAATTAACTTTGCTATCGGAGCAAAAATGAAAGCAAACTCTGACGAGCTGATCACCTTTGTCACCGTCGTAGAAAGCGGCAGCTTCAGCCGGGCGGCCGAACGCCTGGAACAAGCGAACTCCGTAGTCAGCCGAACGGTGAAAAAACTGGAAAGCAAACTGGGCGTAACGTTGCTCAACCGCACCACGCGCCAAATCAGCCTGACTCAGGAAGGAGAGAATTACTTTCGCCAGGTGCAGAAGGTACTGAACGACATGGCCGCGGCGGAAAATGCGCTGATGGAAAGCCGCCAGCGCCCGCAAGGCCTGCTGCGCGTCGATGCGGCAACGCCGGTGGTGCTGCATATGCTGACGCCTTTAGTGGCCGAGTTCCGCGAACGTTATCCAGAAATGTCGTTATCGCTGGTGTCTTCGGAAAACTTTATCAATCTGATCGAGCGAAAAGTGGATATCGCGATCCGCGTAGGCGAGCTGACCGATTCTACGCTGAAAGCACGCAAATTGATGACCAGCTACCGACATGTGCTCGCCTCCCCCGCTTATCTGGCTCAGCACGGCACGCCGCTAACGGTAGAAGATCTTGCACATCACTGCTGTATCGGTTTCAACGACCTGCCCAGCTTGAACCGCTGGCCACTGGCTTGTTCAGATGGCAGCCAGTTGGAAATCACCCCCGGTTTGACCACCAATAGTGGAGAAACCCAGCGCCATCTCTGTCTGCATGGCAACGGTATCGCCTGCCTGTCGGACTTTATGAGCGACGAAGATATCAAACGTGGAGATTTGGTCCCGATTCTGGTGGAAGCGACACTGCCGGTCGCCATGCCGATCAACGCGGTTTACTACAGCGACAGCGCCGTCAGCAACCGTCTGCGCAGCTTTATTGATTTTGTGAGTGAATACCTGAAACGATAAAAAAGGCGCCCCGATGGACGCCTTATGCTGACTACGGCGAGGAATGATTAATCCCAGTTTGGCGCCAGGCCTTCCGGACTAACCAGACGGCCGTTGCACTCCAGTGCGGCGATCTGCGCCATATCTTCGTCGGTCAGCGTCAGTTGCTGCGCCAATAGGTTGCTCGCCAGATTTTCACGCTTGGTCGAGGAAGGGATCACCGCATAACCCAGCTTCAATGCCCAAGCCAGAACCACCTGTGCTGGGGTCGCATTGTGACGAGCAGCGATGCTTTTGATCGTTTCATCCTGCAGCGCTTTGCCGTAGGCCAACGTCATGTAAGAGGTGATGGCGATGCCGTGCTGCTGTGCAAATTCGACCACCTTGCGGTTCTGCAAGAACGGTGACAGCTCGATTTGGTTGGTGGCGATTTCATCGGCGCCAATCGCGTCAATCGCTTGCTGCATCAAATCGATGGTGAAGTTAGATACGCCAATTTGACGGGTCAGCCCCAGCTTTTTCGCTTCCAGCAGCTCAGCCATAAATTCGGCAACCGGCACTTCGTCGTGGGGTGACGGCCAGTGGATCAACGTCAGATCAACGTAGGACGTTTGCAGTTTTTTCAGGCTTTCTTGCAGGCTTGGGATCAGCGCGCCTTTCGCCAGGTTCGCGATCCAAATCTTGGTGGTGATGAACAGATCTTCACGTTTCACGCCGCTGGCAGCGATAGCCTGGCCAACAGCCGCTTCGTTTTCATAGATCTGTGCGGTATCGATAGTACGGTAGCCCAGCTCAAGTGCGGTGCTGACAGAATCGATAACAACCTGATCCTGAAGGCGGAAAGTACCTAAACCAAATGCAGGGATGCTCATAATGTTTTCTCTCATTAACGGGTAAATGTGGTATGAGGAAGATTATGGCAACTTTTTTATTGATCAAAAACGCCTGGTTCGGCATAAGACTTTTGATCTAAAGGCAACAATATTGGAAGATAAGGCTGTAAGGAAGAACAATTCCGGCCTGAAAAGCGCAAAATATAGATATGAAAAAGCCCTGAGTCAGAGACTCAGGGCTTATCAATTAAGTGGCGGAACGGACGGGGCTCGAACCCGCGACCCCCTGCGTGACAGGCAGGTATTCTAACCAACTGAACTACCGCTCCACCGATTCTTTTACGTTGTATCTTTCGATACCGGCAATATCGCGCTCTGCGACTTGCGCATTACCAGTCGTCACACTGATAACGTTTATTTGATGCCTGGCAGTGTCCTACTCTCGCATGGGGAGACCCCACACTACCATCGGCGCTACGGCGTTTCACTTCTGAGTTCGGCATGGGGTCAGGTGGGACCACCGCGCTATTGCCGCCAGGCAAAT